>NZ_CP031747.1:0-2044943 GCF_005311025.1 Alcaligenes faecalis
ATGCGGGTCGTTCACGACGTTCGCCCGAGAATTCCCGGCGTTCACCGGAGAACTCACGACGCTCGCCCGATTGTGGGCGGCTGTCGCGGTCACGGTTGAATGCGGGTCGTTCACGACGTTCGCCCGAGAATTCCCGGCGTTCACCGGAGAACTCACGACGCTCGCCTGATTGTGGGCGGCTGTCGCGATCACGGTTGAATGCGGGACGCTCACGGCGTTCGCCTGAAAATTCGCGACGCTCGCCCGATTGAGGACGATCTGCGCGGTCGCGGTTGAAAGCAGGGCGCTCGCGGCGGTCCTGGTCACGTTTCTCTACGTAGGGGCGGGTCTCGCGCTTGGGGCCGCCCTGGCGGTCTTGCTGCAGGCTGGCTGCTCGTGCGCGCGCACCCGAGCGCACGCGGGGTTCCGCATTGCTGGCTTTCTTTTTAGTGCCTGGGTTCAGGCTTAGTGTCTTGCGTTCAGATTGGTCTGACATGAATAAGGTATTAGAAGGGTTTTATAACCACCAGGATGAGGACCAGCAGCAGAACGATGACCGGAATTTCATTGAACCAGCGGAAGAATACGTGTGAGCGGCTTTGTTGCCCTTGCTGGAACTGCCGCAGATAGCGTCCGCACACACCGTGAAAGGCAAACAGGATCAAGACCAGGGTCAGTTTGGCGTGCATCCAGCCCTGTCCTTTGCCTATGCCGTAATACAAAAACAATCCCAGGCCTGTCAGCAAAGTCAAAATGGCCAGAGGAGCCATAAAGCGATACAGGCGCCGGGCCATGCCCAGAAGCGTTTCATAGGTCTTGGCATCTTGCTCCTGGGCCAGATTGACATAGATGCGTGGCAAGTAGAACAGCCCTGCAAACCAGGAGGTCACAAACAAGATGTGAAATGTTTTTAGCCAAAGCATGATTTAACCACGCATTTGGCCATTGCCGTGCAAGACCCATTTGTAGGTCGTCAGGCCTTCCAGGCCGACCGGGCCACGGGCATGAAGACGGTTGGTGGAAATGCCGATTTCGGCACCCAGGCCGTACTCGAAGCCGTCCGCAAAACAGGTAGGCAGGTTCACCATGACGGAGCTGGAGTCTACTTCGCGCTGGAAGCGTTCGGCCAGGCTCAGGTTTTCCGTCACGATGGATTCGGTGTGCTCTGAGCTGTACTGTGCGATATGGTCCATGGCCTGGTCCATGGAGTCCACAATGCGGATTGCCAGAATGGCCGCGGCAAATTCGGTTTCCCAGTCTTCCTCGGTAGCAGGGGCCACATTGGCAACCAGGGCACGGGTCTGCTCACAGCCACGCAGTTCCACCCCTTTTTCCTGCAACTGGCGGGCCATTTCTGGCAGGAAAGCGGGTGCAATGCTGCGGTGAACCAGCAAGGTTTCCATGGTGCCGCAAATACCGTAGCGGTAGGTCTTGGCGTTGAATACGATGCGGGTCGCTTTTTCCAGATCGGCAAATTCGTCCACATAGACGTGGCAGTTGCCGTCCAGGTGCTTGATCAGAGGAACCGTGGCTTCGGCGCTCAGTCGTTGGATCAGGCTCTTGCCACCACGCGGGACAATGACGTCCACGTAGTCGTTCATGGTTACGAGCAGGCCAACAGCATCGCGGTCCGTGGTGGGAACCACTTGCACGGCTTCTTTGGGCAAACCAGCACGTTCCAGGCTGCTGGAGATGATCTGCGCCAGGGCCTGGTTGGAATGAAAGGCTTCGCTACCACCGCGCAGAATCGTGGCGTTGCCCGATTTCAGGCACAGGGCAGCGGCGTCAATAGTCACATTGGGGCGCGACTCGTAAATGATGCCGATGACACCCAAAGGGACACGCATCTGAGCCACGCGCATGCCATTCGGGCGGGTACGCGAGGCGCTGATCTGGCCAACCGGATCATCCATATCGGCAATTTGACGCAGGCCGGTGGTCATGATCTCCAGGGCGCGGTCGGACAGGACCAGGCGTTCGATCATGGCCGGGGCAATCTGACGTTCACGTGCCGCTTGCAAGTCCAGCTCGTTGGCTGCTTGCAACTGGGCTTTTTGCTCAATCAGGGCATCAGCCATATAGCGCAGGGCGTCGGCCTTGGCTTTGCCTGTGGCGGCGCGCATACGACGGGCAGCAAGCTGGGCGCGCTTGCCCAAATCTTGCATCATGGAAGACAGATCGCCGACCTGGGTGGCGGCAGAGGACTGGGTGATATCGTTCATAGCCGTGTAACTCTCCGGTTCAAGAGAGCATTATCGCAACAATTAAGAAGTTAAGGGGTATCGGACGCTTAGCGGCGGGGCGCTTGTGTCGCGACCGCGATACGCATGGTCAGGCGGCGCATTTCTTCCCACGGGTCTTGCTGACGTCCGTTGGGGTGCAGGCCTTTGATCAAACGGTCTATATCGTGTGCATGCAGAACCGAAGCGGGCCAGCTTTGAGGCGGGATACGGTCCAGGGCCTGACGAACGAGTTTTTCACGCGGGCCAAAAATGCGGTATTGGCGAAACAGGTTGGACAGGTCCTGTCCTTGCTGACGCGCTTGTGACAAGCGGGCCAAGGTACGCACTTCTTCGCCTACAGCCCACAAGACCAGGGGTAGGGCTTCGCCTTCTGCCTGCAAGCCATCAAGCACCGTCAGGGCGCGTTGACTGTGGCCTGCCAGCATGGAGTCACGCAGATCAAACACGCTGTAGCGGGCTACGTTCAGAACCGCGTTTTCCAGTTCTTCCTGGCTAAGCTGGCCAGGTGGGTAGATCAGGGCCAGTTTCTGTATTTCCTGATGGGCGGCCAGCAGGTTGCCTTCAACCTTGTCAGCCATCCATTCCAGGCTGTTGCGCTCCAGGCTTTGGTCCTGGGCTTTCAGGCGCTGGGCAATCCAGCCTGCCAGAGAGTTGCGGTTGATGGGCTGAATGTCAACCCAACAGGCCACCTGCTCCAGAGCCTGACACCATTTGCTGTTGCGTGTAGCTTTGTCCAGCCGGGGAAGCTGAATCAGAAAGCTGGTGCCATCCATTTGCCCCCCGCTGATCAGCTCGCACAGCTTTTGCAGGGCGTCGCCGCCTGGCTTGCCAGGTTTGCCGCTGGGAATATTGACATCCACCAGTTTTTGATCGCCAAACAGGGAAATGTTCTGGGCTACAGCAAACAGCTGCGACCAGTCGGCCCGTGCATCCAGGGTAAAACTGCTGCGTTCGGTAAAGCCGTCCTGGCGGGCGCGGGCGCGCACCGCATCCGCCGCTTCAACCAGCAACAGAGGCTCGTCACCGGACACCACATAAAGCGGTTGGAAAGCGGCGGTTGGCGTGGCCAGTTCGCGCAGCAAGGTGTCGTGGTCGGCCCTGCGTCCCATTCTTACAGCGGAGCCTGTTGTCGAGTGGGCAGCAGTTCCATCTCTTCCATGGAGCTGGCCTCTGGTTGGCTGCTTATGTAATGGTAGGCGCTGGTCACGTCGGGCGAACTCAAGCGACGCACAATACGATTGATCAAAGACTGTTCCATATCGCGGAAAATCATCTCGATTTCGCTATCTTTGGCTTGTACAGCCTCGGCATCGTACGGTACTTCACGAATGACGTTCAGTGTTGTGGGCGGCAGGATCACGCGGCCTTTGGCGTCCAGCAACTCGAACACAAATGTCAGTTGCAGTTCGTACTCTTCCACCTGGCCTTTGGCGTTGATGGAGATTTCGCGTTGATTACGGCTGTGGGAGAGCTGTTGCAAGATGGCTTCAGCGTCTTGCGGGCGCTCCACAAAGCGGGTTTGCGGTGAACTGGCCGACAAGGTTCGACGCAGATTCGCGCCAAACGCACTGTTGTCCGTAATGTTGGTGTAAATCGTGTCGAACGGCAGCGGGGCCACCCCTTTCAGGTGAAAGCCACACGCTGTCAGAACAACACTGAGCAGGATCATCAAGCCCGCCAGTCCCCAGAACCTGGGTGCAGGAACAGACAAGGAGCTGGAAGGAAGCAGGCGGGCTAGGTGCATGATTAACCTACGACGTTAACGAGTTTGCCAGGCACCACAATGATGCGCTTGGCGGGGCGGCCTTCCAGATACTTGAGCACGGCAGCGTGTTCGGCTGCGGCTTGTTCAATGGCGGCTTTTTCCGCTCCCTGAGGCACGACCAATGAACCGCGCAGCTTGCCATTGACTTGCAGCATCAGCTCCACTTCGTCAGCAATCAGGGCTTGTTCATCCACAGCAGGCCATTGGGCGTCGAGCATATCGCCCAGGCTGTCTGCCCAACCCAGTTCACGCCACAACTGCCAGGTGATGTGAGGGACGACAGGGTACAGCACGCGCAACAGAATGGACGTGGTTTCAGCCAGTGCACGTTGTGCGGCGGGAGTGTCTTCCCATTGAGTCTGCTCCAGGGTGTTGAGCATCTTCATGCAAGCCGAAACCACGGTGTTGTATTGAATACGCTCGTAGTCGTAATTGGCTTGCTTGAGCAAGGAGTGAATTTCCAGACGGGTACGCTTGGCGGCCGCATCCAGATCGCTCCAGTCGGTGGCTTGTTGGGCGTTGCCAGCGCGCAGAGCATCGGCGTGGTTATAGCAGAAGGCCCACAGGCGACGCAGGAAGCGGTTGGCGCCATCCACGCCCGAATCCGACCACTCCAGGGTTTGCTCTGGCGGGCTGGCAAACATGATGAACAGGCGGGCGGTATCCGCGCCCAGCGTGTCGATCAGGGATTGGGGGTCCACGCCGTTGTTCTTGGACTTGGACATGGTGCCGATGCCGTTGTATTGCACGGGCTGACCATCGCTCTTCAAACGGGCACCGATAATCGCGCCTTTTTCGTCGTAGACGTTTTCGACGGTTTCAGGCCAGAAGTACTCGATACCACCTTGAGGTGTGCGGCGGGTGTAGCTGTGGTTCAGCACCATGCCCTGGCACAGCAGGCGGGTGAAGGGCTCGTCAATCTTGACTAGGCCCATGTCGCGCATGACTTTGGTCCAGAAGCGGGCGTACAGCAAGTGCAGCACAGCGTGTTCGATACCACCGATGTACTGATCCATGGGCATCCAGTAGTCGGTGCGTGGATCGGTCATGGAGTCGTTCAGTTTGGGCGTGGTGTAGCGCAGGAAGTACCAGGACGAGTCCACAAAGGTGTCCATGGTGTCCGTTTCGCGACGTGCAGGCTTGCCGCAAGAAGGGCAAGTGCACTTCAGGAAGGCTTCGTGCTTGTTCAGCGGGTTGCCGCTGCCATCGGGAATCAGCTCTTCGGGCAGAACCACGGGCAGGTCTTTTTCTGGAACAGTAACCGGGCCGCAATCCTCGCAGTGGATGATCGGGATCGGGGTGCCCCAGTAACGCTGACGGGAAATGCCCCAGTCGCGCAGACGGTAGGTGGTTTGTTTCTCGCCCAGCTCTTGAGCATTCAGGTCTGCCGCAATTGCGTCCACGGCGGCGGCATGCGCCAGGCCGTCGTACTTGCCGGAATTGATGGTTTGGCCTTGCTGCTTGTCGCCGTACCAGTCTTGCCATTGAGTGGCGTCGTACTCTTTGCCTTCAACGCCAATCACTTGTTGAATAGGCAATTGGTATTTCAGGGCAAAGGCGAAGTCGCGCTCGTCGTGAGCAGGCACGCCCATGACGGCACCGTCGCCGTAGCTCATCAAGACGTAGTTACCGACCCAGACAGGAACGTCCGCACCGGTCAGTGGGTGCTTGACGCTCAAGCCGGTGGGCAGACCTTCTTTTTCACGGGTGGCCATGTCGGCTTCCGTGGTGCCGCCTTTCTTGCATTCTGCAATAAAGGCTGTCAGCTCGGGATTGTTGCGGGCAGCCAGGGCAGCCAGCGGGTGTTCAGGGGCAACAGCACAGAAGGTAACGCCCATGATGGTGTCCACGCGGGTGGTGAACACGTACAGACGACCGTCCTGAATCAGTTGGCCTTGCTCGTCACGAATATCGTGAGGGAAGGCAAAGCGCACACCCTGGCTCTTGCCGATCCAGTTTTCCTGCATCAGGCGCACACGCTCGGGCCAGCCGGGCAGGCCGGTTTTCACGGTGTCCAGCAGCTCTTCAGCGTAGTCGGTAATGCGCAGGTAGTAGCCGGGGATTTCACGCTTTTCAACCAGCGCGCCCGAGCGCCAGCCACGGCCTTCAATAACCTGTTCGTTGGCCAGAACGGTTTGATCCACCGGATCCCAGTTCACAGTCTGGGTCTTGCGGTAGGCAATGCCTTTTTCCAGCATCTTCAGGAACAGCCACTGGTTCCATTTGTAGTATTCGGGATCGCAGGCACACATTTCACGCGACCAGTCGATGGCCAGACCCATCGCCTGCATCTGCTTTTTCATGTAGGCGATGTTGTCGTAAGTCCACTTGGCGGGCGGAACCTGCGATTTGATGGCGGCGTTTTCAGCGGGCATGCCAAAGGCATCCCAGCCCATGGGCATGAGAACGTTAAAACCGCGCATGCGTAGCTGGCGCGCCATCATGTCGTTGATGGTGTAGTTGCGCACGTGGCCCATGTGTAGCTTGCCACTGGGGTAGGGCAGCATGGAGCATGCGTAAAACTTGGGTTTGAGCGAGCCATCGGGAGCGGTGGCATTTTCGACGGCGCGATAGGCGTCCCGATCGGTCCAGTTTTGCTGAGCGAGTTGTTCAACCTCGCTGGGGTTGTAACGTTCCTGCATGAGTGGCAATACCGTTTTAGACAAAAGTAAAGGAGTATCCGCCATTATACGGGGCAAATCTCGCTGTGGACGGCTGCAAGGTGGGCAGTGTGCATGAGCGTAATGGCAGACAGGAGGCAGGCCTGTCACAGCAGCCTGTGAAGGGCAAAAAAAACCCCTGCAGGGCAGGGGCTTTTTTTGAAAACCAATCCGCTGCAGGAGCGGTGCGCGAATTAACGCAACTTGGTTTCTTTGTACTCGACGTGCTTGCGAACGACGGGGTCAAATTTCTTGATCACCATCTTTTCAGGCATGTTGCGCTTGTTTTTGGTGGTGGTGTAGAAGTGACCGGTGCCGGCGGACGATTCGAGTTTGATTTTTTCGCGTATACCTTTAGCCATGATGAGCTCCTGGTTAAATGTTTAAGAAGCGCAGCTTAGTATTTTTCGCCGCGGGAGCGCATTTCGGCCAGAACGGAGTCGATACCGTTCTTGTCGATGGTGCGGATAGCGTTAGCGGAAACGCGCAGGCGAACCCAGCGGTTTTCACTTTCAACCCAGAAACGACGGGACTGCAGGTTTGGCAGGAAGCGACGCTTGGTTTTATTGTTGGCGTGCGAAACATTGTTGCCCGACATTGGGCCTTTTCCGGTCACTTGGCATACGCGTGCCATGGTCATACCCCTTGAGATCTAAATCAGCCTCCGCTAAACGAAAAAAGCCGCGGGCGATTGTAAAATTAGGATCGTGTTAACCCCAGTGCTGGGGTACAAAGAAGATTATTCTAATATGGAAAAATCACTTAGATCAAGTTTTACCGTGCTTTCCTTGCTGCGTTGCGGCCAAACAGCCACGATAAGACGGCACAACTGGCCAATACGGCGGTCAATGGCAAAGCATTGGAAGAGGACCAGCTGCTGACCGCAAAACCGGCCAGCGCACCACAAAGCATTTGCAAAGCGCCCATCAGGGCCGAGGCCGTTCCCAGGCGATGGCCTTGTTCAGACAGGGCCAGGGCCGCGGAATTGGGGTTCACAAAGCCTTGGCACGCCATAAAGCCCATCAGCGTCACCATCAGCCAGGTCAGGTCCAGTACGCCCAGCAGGGTCAGAACGGCACCCAGCAGGGTAAAGATCACTTGCAGTCCCTGTGCCACGCGCAGCAAAGTGGGCGGGCTGTACGTATTGAGCAAACGGGCGCTGACTTGAGAGAAAACAATCAGACAGGCGGCATTCGCGCCAAAATAAAAACCGAAATGGCGCGGCTCGACTGCAAATAAATCAATAAAGACGCGTGGCGATCCGGCGATATAGGCAAACATGCCTGCAGAACTGAAACCGGCGGCCAGCGAATAAAACATGAAAGGCCGGTCGCGTAACAAGGCACTGTAATTATGGACAATCAGTTTGGGTTGCAGTGGCAGGACTCGTTCGGGGGTCAGGGACTCTTTCATGGTGAAAAAAGTCAGCAGCCACAAGAGCACGCCACAGCCAGCCATGAAGTAGAAAATACCGCGCCAGTCGCTAAACAGCAGGATCTGACCACCGATCAGCGGGGCCAGAATAGGCATGACGCCCATAATCAGCATCAGCATGGACAGGGCGCGGGCGGCTTCACGGGTCTCGAAACGATCCCGGATCACGGCACGGGGAATAGCCATGCCAGCGGCACCGCCAAAGGCCTGCACAATGCGCCACACGGTCAATTCATCAATATCGCTGGCGCGTGCACAGAAAAAGGAAGCGGTGGTGAAAATCAGCACGCCCAGCAGCAAGGGCAGCTTGCGCCCGAAGCGGTCGGCCATGGGGCCGTACACTAATTGAGCCACGCCCACACCCAGCAAGAAACCCGCCAGCGTGCGCTCTACCATGCCCGCCGAGGTGTTCAGACTCTGAGCCATTGCCGGGAAGGCGGGCAGGTACATATCAATGGCCAGGGGCCCCAGGGCAGTGAGCAGCCCCATCAAGATGAGCCAAGGGGGAAATGCAGGGGAGTGGTTGCGTGTCATCGGGCCAAGTATTAAGGTGGGGCAGATCCTGGCCGAGAGCCTGAACCCACTACCCTGTGCCGAGCATCAATGCAAACCGATGCAATGGGCCAAAGGCAGGCAGTTTAGCATGGGGCAAGGTCAATTCCGGTCTAAGTGCTTTAGGTGTGAAGCACATGATTCGTGACTTTGACGCAACGGATTCAGGGGCTGATTGTATTAGGCTACAGGATTGACAGCTTACGGGCGGTGTGTCGAAAGAGGCGACACATTGTCATCTTTGTTTGTTTACATACAAGGAGGCGAAGTTGAGTTCAATTTCATCAATGGTCCAGGCCAAATTAGATCAACTCAGCATCCCGGTTCGGCTGACTTTGCCCAACGGCGAGCAAGTTGGCACGGCTGATGCAGCGGTTCATCTGATCATTAAAGATAATGCCACCTTGGCGCAGCTGGCCGCCGGGCAATCCGGGCAGCTGGGAGAAGCCTACGTGGAAGGGCGTATGGACTTTGAAGGCTCCATGCGGGATCTGATGCAGCTGGCAGCGGATATTTTGCCGGGCTCTCCGGTTGACGCTGCCCAGGCAGGCTGGCTGACTTCCATCGTCAAGCACCTGACCTCGGTTTGGCGTCACTCCCAGGAAAGGGATGCCAAACAGATCCAGTTTCATTACGACTTATCGGACGATTTCTACGCCTTGTGGCTGGACCCGCGTCGGGTCTACTCCTGCGCCTATTACCGCGAACCGGACATGACGCTGGCGCAGGCTCAGGAAGCCAAGCTGGACCACATTTGCCGCAAGCTGCGTCTGCAGTCGGGCGAGCGCTTTCTGGATGTGGGGGCCGGGTGGGGCGGGCTGCTGATGTGGGCGGCTGAAAACTACGATGTGGACGTGACGGGCATCACCTTGTCCCGTAACCAGCATGCCTATGTGAACGGGCTGATTGAGCAGAAAGGTCTGTCGGGCCGGGCCCGCATGATGTTGCTGGATTATCGCGAGCTGGATGAACTCAAGCCCTATGACAAGCTGGCCTCGGTCGGGATGTTCGAGCACGTGGGCCGCGCCCAGCTCAGCGCCTATTTCGACAAGTTGCGCCGTTTGGTCAAACCCGGTGGTTTGATTCTGAATCACGGCATTACGGCCGGTGGCGTGGATAATAGCCAGCTGGGTGCCGGGATGGGCGACTTTATCGAGAAATACATTTTCCCCGGCGGAGAGCTGACCCATATCAGCCATGTGCTGCGTCATCTGGCCGAAGGTGGTCTGGAAGGCCTGGACATTGAGAATCTGCGTCCGCACTATGCGCGCACGTTGTGGGCCTGGAGCGATGCCTTGGAAAGTCAGTTGGACAAGGCCAAGGCCACGCTGGATTCCGAGCAGGGTCAAAAATCCTTGCGTGCTTACCGGGTTTATCTGGCTGGTTGCGCCATGGGTTTTGAGCATGGCTGGATTGCCTTGCATCAAGTTTTGGCTCAGGCGCAAAGTGCTGGGCGGGCACAGGAGCTGGATTACGCGCCAGACCTGGTGTATCCATGGCGTCGGGACTATATGTATCAGCGTTAGAGGGCGCGGTCTGGAGGGGCAAATGACAATGCTATATGCCTTGTCATTTGTCTTTTTTGGGGCTGCTTTTACGCCACTCCATCAATTCTGAATTAATAAGTAACAAAAAAAAGTTTAGAAAATCGCTAAAACCACGCCAAACAAGGGTTTTGTTGCGTTTTTGCCATTGACATATTCCAAGGTTTTGATGGTTTTGCGCAGTAAGAATTTGTTTTTGATTGCAAAGGCCCGTAGAATGGCCTCCTTACCAGATTCATCAATTCGATCTAGAACCGCCTGAAACTGCGTGTTCTATTCGCACCAAATCATCGCCCCGCGCGGTGTAACCCTGGCCCAGCCGTTTTGTTTCGGTCAAGGCAGCGAACAGTACCAAAAGGGCTCAGCCCTGAATATTGTTCCGGGTTTTTCGTGAGTGCCTGGCACTCGCTCTATACGTAGGTATGTATTGGCGATAAGAGCATCGTCTTCCGCACACCCCTTTAGCCTTGGCGCCGACTGATCATGCAGGACGCGTCCACAGTAACTCAAGGAGGAGCATCATGTCTTCATACTTCCCTCACACCGGTGCCAAGTCGCGCTTGCACCGCTTTCCCCTGATTCAAGCCTCTGTGCTGACCAGCGTGTTGCTGGGTTTGTCGTCCGCCGCACAAGCCGCTACCCCGGTTGCCTGCGAACTGGACCGCACGGTTCGCTTTGGCGGCATGAATTGGGAATCCAATCTGGTCCTGACTGAAGTCGAGCGTTTTATCGCTGACAAGGGTTATGGCTGCAAGACTGAGGTCATCTCGGTCGAGACGCTTCCGGCCTTGGCCGCATTGGAGCGAGGCGACCTGGATGTCAACACTGAAATCTGGCTCAACAGTGTGGCTGATCCCTGGAAACAGGCTGAAGCCAAGGGAAATGTAAAACGTATTGGCGATATTTATATGGGTGGCGAAGCCTGGTTCATTCCACGCTACACCGCCGAGCGCCTGCCTGAACTGAAGTCCGCTGCGGACTTGCCCAAGTTCAAGGATGAATTCAAGGACCCTGAAGAACCCGGTAAAGGCCGCTTCTATGGCTGCCCGGCAGGTTGGGGTTGTGAAGTGGTCAGCGGCAATCTGTTCAATGCCCTGAAGCTGGGTGATACCTTCACCTTGTTCTCGCCCGGTACTGGTGCCACGCAGAAAGCGGCTCTGACCTCTGCTTATCAGCGCAAGGAAAACGTGGTGTTCTACTACTGGTACCCTACGCCGCTGGTGGGTTCCATGGATCTGGTCAAGCTGGAACTGCCCGCTTATGACGAGAAAAAGCACGGGTGTCTGACGGACCCGGATTGTGCCAATCCAGAGCCTAGCGATTACCCCGAAAATCCGGTGTTCACTGCTGTGAATACGGAGTTCTCCAAGCAGGCTCCCGAACTGACGGCCTTCCTGGCCAATGTCAGCATGCCCCTGGAGCTGATGAACGACACCATGGCCCACATGGAAAAAACCGAGGGCGAGCCTGAGGATGTGGCGCACTGGTTCCTGAAAGAGCACGAGGACACCTGGTCCAAGTGGGTGCCCATGGAAGTGGCTCAGCGCGTAAAAGCCGCTCTTTAGTATTCGTGTCGTTGTAGGGCGAGGCCGGCCTCGGTGACTGCACCCCATGTGGGTGCGGGTACTGAGCCGTACCTCGCTTTTCTGCCTGGTCCCATTGTGGCCGGCAGGCTCATGGCCGGGCGATATGCCCGCGCCGCATGCACGAGTTTTACGGAGTGTTTTTTATGTTTCCTGAGTTGATTGATCCGCGCGCCTTACGTTTGCCCATCGATCAGTTCGTGGGTGATCTGGTTGCCAATTATTCCAGTACCTTGCGCGCCATGACCCAGCCTTTGCTGGACATGCTGGTCTTTATGGAGTCCATCTTGCGCAGCAGTCCCTGGTGGGCCGTTGTGCTGGTGGTGGTCGTGCTGGGCTGGGCTGCCAGCCGTCGCGTCCTGTTTTCCGTGGCCATGGGTGCCATGCTGTTCGTCATTGGTTTGATCGGCCTGTGGGATGCTGCCATGCAGACCCTGGCGCTGATGATCGTGGCCGTTTTCCTGTCTGTCCTGATAGGCATACCGCTAGGTCTGTTGATGGCCAGCTTCAACTGGCTGCGCCGCATCATGATGCCGGTGCTGGACGTGATGCAAACCATGCCCAGCTTTGTGTATCTGATTCCGGTAGTGATGCTGTTCAACCTGGGCAAGATCGCCGCCCTGATTGCCACCATTATTTACGCCATTGCGCCGGTAATTCGTCTGACCGATCTGGGTATACGCCTGGTCGACAGCGAAGTGCTGGAAGCCTCGCGCTCCTTCGGGTCCAACCGCTGGCAGCAGCTCTACGGGGTGCAATTGCCATTGGCCATGCCCAACATCATGGCGGGTATTAACCAGACAACCATGATGGCGCTGGCCATGGTAGTGATCGCCTCCATGATTGGTGTGCGAGGTTTGGGCTACGAAGTGCTGCAAGGTATCAACCGCCTGCAAGTAGGCCGTGGCCTGATGGCCGGTTTGGGTATTGTGCTGCTGGCTATTCTGTTTGACCGTATCACACAAGAATTTGGCCGCCGCTTTCAGACACGGGAGGCCTCATGAGCAAGATTGAAGTTCGCAATATCTACAAGATCTTTGGCTCCCAACCCGAGCGCTGGCTGGAAGAAGCTCGTAACGGCGTTCGCAAGGATGAGCTACTGGCCAAAAGCGGTCACACCTTGGGGCTACGTGACATCAGCCTGTCCATTGAACATGGCAGCATTTACGTCATCATGGGTTTGTCCGGTTCGGGCAAGTCCACCCTGATCCGCCATTTCAACCGCCTGATCGAACCGACAGCCGGGCAGATTCTGGTCGATGATGTGGATGTGATGAGCCTGGATGGCAAGGCGCTGATGCAGTTCCGCCAGCAAAAGATCAGCATGGTCTTCCAGCGTTTTGGCCTGTTCCCGCATCGCACGGTGCTGGAGAACGCGGCTTACGGTCTGCAAGTGCAGGGCATAGGACGTGCCGCCCGTGAAGAGAAAGCCACTTACTGGCTGGAGCAGGTAGGGCTTCAAGGCTTCGAGAATCAGTATCCGCATCAGTTGTCTGGCGGTATGCAGCAACGTGTGGGTCTGGCGCGTGCCTTGGCCACCGATGCCGACATTCTTCTGATGGACGAAGCCTTCTCTGCGCTGGATCCGCTGATTCGACGTGAAATGCAGGACCAGTTGCTGGAACTGCAGGCCCGTCTGAACAAGACCATTGTGTTTATTACGCATGATCTGGACGAAGCTCTGCGCCTGGGTAACCGGATTGCCATTTTGAAAGATGGCGAGTTGATCCAGGAAGGTTCGCCCGAAGATATTCTGCTGTCACCCGCCAGCGATTATGTGCAGGCTTTCTTGCAGGATGTGAACCGCAGCAAGGTGCTGAATGCCGCCCATGCGGTGCGCGATTCCAGCAAGACATTGACCTTCACCATGCGTACCCGTGCTGTTCATGCGCTGGAGCGCTTGAGCGAACGGGGCGTGCGTTATGCGCCTGTGCTCGATGGCAAGCGTCTGGCCGGTGTCTTGATGCGTTCCAGTGCTCAAGAGGCGGTGCAGCAAGGTGCACGGGATATTTCCGGTTTTGTGGACGAGATGAGTTCCGTTCCCGCCACCATGGGTCTGGATGAAATCCTGGGGCAATTGCTGCGTAGCAGCGAACCTTTGGCCGTCACGGGCGAGAACGACGAGTTCCTGGGCCTGCTCTCGCGCAGCAAGGTTGTGGACCTGGTCAGCCCGCTTATTGATGCGGTTGAAGCGTCGCCGGATGCGGCTGCCGAGTCGACTCCGAGCGATACTGCCAAGATCGTGGAAGCAATTGAAGGCAGTAAACCTGCTGCCTGAGTTAGCCTTGTCTTGCTAAAGCGATAAAGAAAACGGGACCCGTTGAATAACTGGCCCCGTTTTTTTTGTTTGTGCTTTGATGGATTGGCTTATTTGGGCCTTAGGCTTCTACTGCTGAGCAAAGAGCAAAGAGCAAAGAGCAAAGAGCAAAGAGCAAAGAGCAAAGAGCAAAGAGCAAAGAGCAAAGCGCCGCTGGATGTCTGAGTCTGCCATGGAGCTGAATGCCAGCAGCTCATGCTTTGCTTGTTAGGACGCCCGCGCCTTGCGTCTTGCCGGATTGTAGATACGTAGAATATGGCTGTACCAGAACAGCAGCAGCAAGGCCGAGGCCCCCAGGCCCAGGCTGGACATGGTCCACAAACTGGCCGCACCCACAGGCGCACCCGGCGCCAGCCACTGAATGACCCCTTCCAGTGATCCGGCTGCCGGTCCAAACCCTAACCACCAGCCACCGCCCAGGCCCAGCACGCTCAAGGCAAAGAATTGCAGCAGCATGGGGACAAAAGCCACTTTATAGGCGCGCAGCAGATAGGAAATCAGGCACTGGAACGCGTCGCAAAAGTGGAAGAAGGGCAGCAGTTGCAGCAAGAGCAGGGCGCGCAGGGCTACGTCGGCATCGTCGGTATAGGCATGGGCCAAGGTAGGGCGCAGCAGAACCAGCAGGCTGATCGTCAACGTGACCCCCGCCAGCACAATCCCCAGACTTAACATTCCCACATGGCGGGCACGATGATATTGCCCGGCTCCAATGGCTTGAGCGCTGACCGAGGCCGCAGCAACACCCACGGCCATGGGCACCATAAAGCAGACAGCGGCCAGATTGGCCATGATCTGGTGAGCACCCGAAGCAAAGACCCCTTCGCGGGCTACCAGCAAAGCCATGAAGCTGAAGGCGCAGATCTCGATCAGGTAAGAGCCGCCCATGGGCAGGCCCAGGCGCAGCAGTTCTTTCTGCGCCGTCCAGCTAGGCAGGCCCAGTCGCAAGCTAAAGGGCTTGTAGAAGCGGTCGGCGCGCAGCAGCCACAGGCCAGCAGCCAGCATTAGCCAGGAAACCACGGTGGTCGCCAGGCCCGAACCGACGGCTCCCATGGCTGGTAAACCGAATTTCCCGAAAATCAGCATCCAGTTGAACAGGGCCTTGAAGGCCACGCTGAACAGATTGATCAGCATGACGGCCTTGGGGCGAGAGGTTGCCGTGCCCAGGCAGTAAATCGTTCGGAAAACCAGGGAGGCGGGCAGGGCCAGAATCAGGCTGCGCAAATACCAGGTCACCCGGTCGTGAACCTCAGGGCTCAAATCGCCCGACCAGCTTAGCCATATATTGGGAAAGGCCAGCGCCAGGGTGCCGATCAAGGTCAGCAACAGGGCCAGCCACACGCCTTGCCCCCACCAGCGGCCTACTTCAGTCAGGCGGCGCGCGCCAAATTGCTGCGCAATGATAGGAATCAGGGCGTGGATGACACCCATCAAGCCAATGAAGACGGTGATGTAAATGGATACGCCCAGGCCCATGGCCTGCAAGTCGACCGGACTGCTGTGGCCGACCATAACGGTATCCAGCACCCCAAAGGCGATACCCGCCCAGGAGCCGACCAGCACAGGCCAGGCCTGACGCAGGATTTGGCCTGCCTGGCCTTTCCAGTTGTGATGAAACACGGAGGACATGATTGAAACTTACTGAGCTTGTACTCGCAGCAGACGGAAAGCCTCGTGACGATCTGGCCCGCGTTTACCTTGCCAGAGCTGGACCGCATTGTCAGGAATGGGGGCCTTGCCATCTTGCAGGTCGCGCAGGGAGAACTGTTCCAGCACCAAAGAGCAGCGGTTGTCGAAATTGATCTTGATGTTGTTAAACACCAGGAAGGAGGCTCGTTGTCCCGAACCCAGGCCCCAGGAGCGCAGGCATTCGCCGGGCTGCCTGTGTTCGCGCAGGGCGGCGGACAGTTCACCGGAGACGTCCCGGTAACTACGTACGTAGTCCAGCGAGGGCATCCACAGGGTAACCAGCAGGAGCCAGGTCGTGATCAGGCCACCTGCAGACAAGACCGTGCCGCGCAGCAGCCCTGGCGGGTTGGTGGACAGGCGCCAGCGTACCAGGGCGATCCAGGCCAGCGTACCCAGCGCAGCAATAATCATGACCGGCCAGGAGATAAAGGTGTCATAACCTTGAGTCTGGCGGGCGATATTGTGCGAAATCTGACGTGGCCAGCCGGTTTGTTGCGCAATCCAGCCCAGCCAGACTGTGGTTGCCGTCAGCGAGAAGCACATGATGGCAAACCAATCCAGCGTATTGACCACGCCACGCCGCAAGGTGGGCAGCGAGAACGCGGCCAGGACGGCGCAAGGTACGACCAGCAGGGCGTATTCGGGCTCGAAGGCATCGCGGATAAACAGCAGGCTCAGCAGCGGGACCAGCAGGCTGATGGCAGGCACATAAATATGTGGGGCCTTGAACCAGCTGCGCCACTGCCACAGTGCCAGCAGTGCCAAAGGCCAGGTCGGCCAGAGGAACCACAGCAAGTCACGCAGATTATTCAGTTGTTCCTTGAAACCCGCCCAGCCCCAGGCGGCCAGATGCCACAGACGCCACTGTTCAGTCCAGTACACGCTGACGCGTTTGGCGGGAATCCACCAGGCCATGATGATGGCCAGGGTCAGGACGGCACTCAGGGCTAGCCATTGGCTGTGCTGACGCAAGGGGCCGCGTGGAATGAAGCACAGGACGGTGGCCAGCATGATGGGGCCAGCGCCCAGCCAGCCACGGGTCAGAAAGCAGGCGCCCAAAGACAGGCCCAGCATGATCGCACCGGAAGCGGGACGGTCAAACATGCGCACCAGGCTGTACAAAGCCAGAGCCTGGAAGGCAATGATGGCTGGCACTTCCGAGGTTTCGTGCATACGCCAGAGGATGCCGACCGTGGCTACCGTCAGCAGCAAGGTGGCGTCGGCAATCATGCGCCCATAGGCCGTGGGCGAGGGCTCGCCCCCAAAGGGCAGGCGCAGCGGTTGGGCCTCAGGGCGTCGAGCCAGCCAGTAGGCGCTGTGCCAGACCGAAGCCGCCAACATGCCGAACCACAGCAGGTTAGGCAGTCGGGACGCCACAATATTGGCGTTCAGCTCGGAGGTAAAGAGTTTGAGCAGCGGTGCAAACAGCGTAATGAACAGGGCACCCAGCCAGGTGGTCAGCGGCCCGTCCTGGGCATGTGCCAGATCGCCCACCTGCGGCAACAACAGGGCCTGACCGCTGGGATCTGACAAAGCGGTAAGCATGGTTGCCAGCCCGATGACATCGTCTGCCTTCCAGGGATCGCGGAAAAACAGACCCGCAAGAATGTAAATAGTCCCAACGACCAGCAGGACCAATCGGGGAAGTTTGACGGCAGCGGTAGCAGTCAGGCGAGCAGGGGTGGAGGTGGGTATGAGGCTGGATGACACGTCTAGGGTAAAACAGTCTGTTGATTCGCCCTATCTTAATGCAAAGGGGGCGCCTTGGCCGGGAAATGTGCGGTAAAAAAAAGGCAGCCGAAGCTGCCTTTTTTGCGCTGAACGCGGTATGCCGAGAAAGAGAGCTTATTCGCCTTTCTTGACGGTACCAGCCGTACGGGCAAAACGGGCGCGGAATTTTTCAACGCGGCCAGTTTCCACGATACGGGTTTGAGCGCCCGTGTAGAAGGGGTGCGACTCGGACGTCACGTCACACTTGAACAGCGGGTAAGTCTGACCGTCTTTTTCGGTGGTTTCGCGAGTCTGGACAGTGGAACGGGTGATAAAGGAGTTGCCCGTTTGCAGGTCCAGAAACACCACGTCACGGTATTCTGGGTGAATGCCTTCTTTCATGATGATTCCTGTTTTAACAAATAAGGACCGCCAGCAAGGCACGTATTTACAAAAATAAAGCTGCGCAGGGCAGATTTCCAATCTTGTAAGTACCGGCACTAAAAAGCTAGAGGGCTGTTTTTTTAACCGGGTTTGGGTTTTGACATCCTGCCCGATTGAATAATGCCTAAAGACTTTTTGCCACGTATCCGATGAAGCCTGAAATTTTAGCATTGAGCCGCCGCTTTTCAAAGAAAACTCCATCAAAGCGCGGCACAAGTGCAACAAGAAGCCGCCTAATGATAGGCGTCAGGTCCCGAAACCCGGAGATTGTCAGGGTTCGGGGCGTCTTGCTTGATGGTCGATAAGGTCGTCAGTCGATCTGTTTGCGCTTGCGGAAAGACAGAATCCAGATGCCGACCGCCAGCTCAAGTGCCGCAATAATCCACAAACCGCTTTGGAAATTACCGCTGGCGTCTTTCAGGGCACCCAACATGAAGGGCGCGCCAAAGCCGGCCAGGTTGGCGACCGAGTTGATGAAGGCCACGCCAATAGCTGCTGCCGAGCCTGCCAGAACGGCGTTAGGCAGTTGCCAGTACACCGGAATGCAACCCATGGTGCCGGACACGGCAATAATCAGGCTGATGAAGGCCATGGTCGTGTTGTTGCCCAGGAAGAGTCCCACGCCTGCCAGACCGACTGCGCCAATGATGACGGGAATTCCTGTATGCAGACGGGCTTCGCGTCGACGGTCGGCACTAAAACCCAGCGCCAGCTGGAAAATCGCCCCAAAGACATAGACCAGGCCAACCAGCAAACCAACTTGCAGCGGGTCGGCTGGCCCTAGCGAGCGCACCAGGGTGGGGGCAAAAAAGGCCAGTGTGGAGTTGGCCGCCACGATGCCAAAGAACATCAGGGTCAGGGTCCACAGATCGGTATTGCCCAGGGCTTTCTTGAAACTGTGCTCGCGTGGGCCTGCAGCCTTGGCGTCCAGCACCAGCTCCTGCTTGATCAGGTCTTTTTCACGCTGGCTTAACCAACTGGCTTTTTCCGGACTGTCCACGATGAACATCACCGCCAGAATACCCGCGAAAATTGTGGGCAGGCCTTCCAGCAGAAACAGCCATTGCCAGCCGGACCAGTCATTGACACCATCCAGGCGCGTCATGATGAAACCGGCCAGGGGCGCGCCCACAACCGAAGCCACTGCCGAGGCAGAAATAAAGACCGCAAAGGCTTTGGCGCGTCGATGGGCCGGGAACCAGAAGGTCAGAAACAGCAGCACGCCGGGCTGGAAGCCCGCTTCAAAAGCCCCGAGCAAAAAGCGCATCACATAAAAGTAAGCGGCTGTTTTGGTAAACATCATCAGCACGCAGATCAGCCCCCAGCCAAAGGCGATACGGGCCAGGGTCTTGCGCGCACCAATACGCAGCAGCAACCAGTTGCTGGGTACTTCAAAAAAGAAGTAGCCCAGAAAGAAGATACCAGCGCCTATCCCGTAAACCGTTTCGGAAAACCCCAGTTCGGGCTGCATTTGCAGCTTGGCAAAACCAATATTGAGCCTGTCTATCCAGGCCAGCATCCAAAGCAAGAAGATGAAGGGCAAAATGCGCCACATCACTTTCTTGTAAATCTGATCCAGTTCTTGCTTGCTGGCGGATAAAGCCTGACTTCCGTGCGCAAGGGTGCTGCTTGTCATGGGGTGTCTCCTTGTGTGGTACAGCGTGTTATGGCTGATCTGGGGGCAGGCGCTCGGCCATAAGCTCGCAGGCAGCAATGATGGGATTGATCACCGGCACAGCCAGCCTGCTTTGCAGGGCCTGGGCGCTTTGGGCCAGTGGGCCGCCGCCGATGATGACGGCGCGGGCACCGTCCTGTTCGATACATGTCGCGACGCTATCGGCCAGTTCCTGATCCTGACGATCAGGGGCCTGGGCCAGATCCAGTGGGGCGGTAGGGGTCAGGCGCAGGCCGGAGAATTGTTCGCTCCAGCCATAGCGCTGTACTTGATCCAGAATGGATTGCTCCAGACCGGGGGTGGTGGTGGCAATGCCAAAAGGCGTGCCTGCTCGGGCAGCCAGCATCATGGAGGCCTGACCGATGCCGATGACCGGAACCGTGAGGCGTTCAGTCAGGGATTGCAGGCCGGGATCTCCAAAAGCGCCGACGATGACGCCATCAACGTCTTGCGCCTGGGCTAGCACCTGCGGGTGCCTGGATATGGCGGCGGCCTGCTCCAGTTCTTCCATTTCGGTCAACATGCCCGGTCCCTCAGGGGCGGTCAGCCCCCGGACCTGGATGTCGCGGCGCTGCAGGCTCTGGAAACAAGCCTGGGCAAGCGCCACCATCATGTCCGTGGTGGGACGGGAAGTATTGGGGTTGATGAGCAGTACGGTATGAGACATAAATACAAGGGCCGCAGCAAGGCGGCTTTTTAAGTGAATCAGGTATCCAGGGGGCGACCAAAGGTTTCGGGCGCCAACTGCAGGACAGCGGCAAAGGTGATGTACATGCCCGCCATCAAGGTGAACATGCCGGCTACACCGTAGCCTTCCAGCACCCAGCCGCTAAGCGTAGGGATAAAGGCGCCCGCCAGGGTGCCCAGCGCCAGAATGAAGGCGGTGCCAAAGGCGCGGACGCGGGTGGGATACAGTTCGGGGGAGAAAATCCAGATCGTGGTGTTCAGCAGCAGCACGCAGAACTGGAAAGCAGCACCGAACAGCAGCACCAGGTAGATATTGAAACTCAGGAAGCCAAAGGCCAGACCGCTGGCGCAAGCCAGTAACGCTCCGTAGGTGAAGACGCGCTTGCGAGGCACGCGGGAGCCCAGGTAAGAGGCGGTCAAGGCACCCAGCAGGCTGCCCGACTGCATCAGGATTGTGAAGGTATAGCTTTTCACCAAAGAATAGCCTTGCTCCACCAGCAGGGTAGGCATCAGGGTCAGAACCGTCAGCTGTGCGCCATAGGTCATGCACACGGCAATGCCGGTCACCAGGGTGCGCATGGCCAATGGGCCTTGAAAAATCTCGTTCAAACGCACCCGCTCTGCTTTTTGTGCCTGCGGGCCGCTGTGCAAATAAGGATAGGGATTGGCAACGTGACGGCCCAGCTTGCCCGAGGCCAGAATATTCAAAACCTGATTGGCCTCCTCGATACGCCCTTGCGACACCAGGAAACGGGGCGTTTCAGGAATGTAGCGACGGTAAAACAGCACCATGAAGGCAGGCATGACCAGCAGGCCAAACACCCAGCGCCAGCTTTCAGGGCCGGGAAAGAGGGTGAAGACCAGCAAGCCGAAGGCCGGGGCCAGCATATTGCCCAGACCGCCACCTGCGACGTTGATCGTGCCGACAGCCGTGCCGCGAAAACGCGAGGAACAGAACTCGGCCAGCATGGTGACGGCAATCGAGATTTCGCCACCCAGACCAAAGCCGACAATCATGCGACCCAGGCCCAGTACCCAGTAGCTGGGGGCCAGGGCGCAGATCAGGGCGCCCAGCGTGAACAGGGCCAGATTGATGGTCAGCATGACGCGGCGACCGTAGTGATCGGCGATATAGCCGGACAGCAAACGCCCCAGGGCGGCAGCAGCGAAGGTCAAGGTGTTCAGAAACCCCACATCACGAGGCGTCAGCCCCCAGTGTTCCTGCAGCAGCGGGCCGACCAGGCCCACGGCATTTTGCTCGAGCACGTCAAACAGGACGCCCAGCAAAATCAGGGCCAGCACTTTGCGGTGCGAGTTGGTGACGCCTATGGTTTCCAGCGAGTTTTCCAGTTGCTGCTGAACCGTGTGATTGTTGGCCGTAGAACTGGCCTGTACCTGCCCGGTATCGGCTGGCAAGGTTTGCTGCTTGCTAGACATGGTTTCTCCTCGTTTCAGGGCGTGTATGAGCCCAGCATTATTTTTTCAATCATTATTGGTATGAAAAAATATTTTCAAAACTAGGGTAAACGAGAAAGATTTTGCAGTGTCTGCAGATTGTCGGAGCAGGGCGTTGATATACAAGGATTTTTAATAAAAAAAAGGATCATCGCCGTTTGCGTATGATCCTTATCTGATTCCAGCCATGAAACTTCTAGGCTGGCTTGTCTACGGAGTGCCTGATATGGGCCTGCAATACGAGAGTAGCGGTCTACAGCTCCAGAAAGCTGTCATGGAAAGCCTCCACCAGACCTAGATGACGACGCCCGGCAGGACCGGCCTGATCCATCACCTGGCTCAGGATCAGATGGCACAGCCCGATCACCGCCACGTGATTATCCAGCACACCAGGCGATTGGACATCACAGCGCAAGGTCCAGCGACAGGCGCTTTTCTCCGGGCTGAGCTGGTCAGTGATTTGCAACACATTCGGGTTCAGCTGCGCCATCTGCCCAATCAGCTGATCCATATTGCGCACCCGGCGACGCAGGGCAAAAATCACCACGACATCGTCAGCGTGTATGCCTGCCAGATGTTCCCCCATGGTCTCGCCAGGGCCGGGAATCAGTTGAGCCTCAGGGACGATTTGCAGCAACTGCCAGCGAAAGTAATTGGCCAGGGCATGGCTGGATCGAAACCCCAGAACCCATACTTTGCGCGCACCCAGAATGGCCAGGGCGATTTCTTTCAGCAACGAGTCGGGGATGCGTCTATAGGTAGCGGCCAGGTTGTTCTGACTTTGCTGCAAGTGTGTGGCCAGCGAGCGCTCGGCTTCTGTTTCAGTGGCTGCCAGCAACAGGGGTGAACCTGCTTTCTTTTCGGAGCGCACTTGTTTGCGGGCGGCCTCGTAATTGCTGTAGCCCAGGCGTCGAATAAAGCGGGTGACCGTCGCATTGGACACATTGGCCAGGGAGGCCAGCTCCGAGGCGGTGTAGCCGGCCAGGTCGCCCGGAAAGTCCAGGGCAAATTCCGCCAGACGTCGCTCTGATGGGGATAGATCGTGAAGAATGTCACGTACGCGTCCAACAAAGGACTTGACGGCGGGATCAGACATGGCGCTCCGTACTCTTGTAGTGTGTTCTGGATTTTACGGGGAAGCTCATGGAACTGTATCAAAAATAAGGTGGCATTCACCGCCCTGAACCGTCTATAGATCTCCGCGCTCGGCCATGGAGACAGTCTGGCTGGGCGTGACAATAATGTGGTCCAGCAAGCGTATATCGACCAAAGCCAGTGCCTGACGAATGTGCCGGGTCAGCCGGATATCGGAGGCGCTGGGATAGGCGGCACCGGAAGGGTGATTGTGCGCCAGAATAATGGCACAGCTGTGGTGACGCAGGGCGGCGCGCAAAATCTCCCGTGGGTAGACTGAAGCCTGGTTGACTGTGCCCCGGCTGATCTCCTCGGCGCAGATCAGTCGTAGCTGATTGTCCAGAAACAGGGCCAGGCAATGCTCCACGGGCAAATGTCCAATATGGGCCAGACAATATTCGCGCACCTTGTCCGCCTGGTTCAGCACCGGCAAGTCCGTGAGTGATTCCAGGGCACAGCGGCGTTGCAGTTCCCGGATAACCAACAGTTCCGCACATTTGGCCGGCCCGATTCCGTCCAGTTGGCGCAGGGCAGATGCATCAGCCGATAATAATCCTTTGAGTCCGTTAAAATGGTCCAGCAACATCTGGCCCAGCTCGACAGCATTGCGCCCGCGTGTACCGGTGCGCAGGACAATGCCCAGCAGTTCCGGGGTGCTCAGACAGGCAGGGCCGTGCGCCAACATGCGCTCACGGGGCCCTTGGCGGCGTAAAGTGGATGTGGCCATAAGAAACGCTAAAATGCGGTAATTGAATGATTTTCTATAGTGAGCGATCGTGAGTAACTCTGCTAGTTCCGAGCTTGGAATTGTCCGTCAGGATTCCTACCTGACTTTGCACTATCGTATAGAGCTGGCCAGTGGCCCGGCGGCAGGCTCTGTATTTGCGGATACCTTTACGGGCCGCCCGGCGACCTTGCAACTGGGCAATGGTCAGTGGGCCCCCGGTATGGAAGAGAAACTGCTGGGTCACCGTGAAGACGAGCGCTTTCAGCTCGACATTACTCCCGAGGATGCATACGGCGCCCGTAATCCGGACCTCTTGCAGCGCATCACTCGCGAAATGCTGGCCAGCAACGCCGCCGAAGGCGCGGAATTCGTGCCCGGTGATATGGTGGAGTTTGCCGCCCCTAATGGCAGTCGCTATTCGGGCGTGCTCAAGGAAATCGACGACAAGACCGCCTTGTTCGATTTCAACCATCCTTTGGCCGGTGTGGCTTTGCGCCTGGATGTTCATATTTTGGGGATTCTGTAATGAGTCAAGCTACTCCCGTTCAGAACGCTGAGGTTGTTCTGGCCCAGCCCCGTGGATTCTGTGCTGGGGTCGATCGCGCGATTGATATTGTCGAACGCGCTTTGGAATTGCACGGTGCACCAATCTACGTGCGCCATGAAATCGTCCATAACCGTTACGTGGTGGAAGACCTGCGCAATAAAGGGGCGATCTTTATTAAAGAGCTGGACGAGGCTCCCTCGGGTGCAATCGTTATTTTTTCGGCTCACGGCGTATCGCGTCAGGTGCGTGACGATGCCGAAAAGCGTGGCCTGAAAGTCTTTGACGCCACGTGTCCGCTGGTGACCAAAGTGCATATCGAGGTCTCTCGCATGCGCGCCGAAGGCCGGGAAATCATCATGATTGGTCACGTCGGACACCCTGAAGTCGAGGGTACGCTGGGGCAGGCTGATGGCGGCATGTACCTGGTGGAAACGCCCGAGGACGTCGCCAACCTGAAAGTGGCCGATCCCGACAAGCTGGCCTTTGTGACGCAAACCACCTTGTCCGTGGACGATGCGGCAGTTGTGGCCCAGGCCTTGCGCGAGCGCTTCCCCAATATTGTGGAACCCAAGAAAAGCGATATCTGTTATGCCACACAGAACCGTCAGGATGCGGTCAAGATCATGGCTCCACAGTGTGATCTGGTCCTGGTGGTGGGCAGTACCAATAGCTCCAACTCCAACCGTTTGCGCGAAGTCGCCGAGCGCAAGGGGGCTGAAGCCTATCTGCTGGATAAACCGGAAATGATTGATCCGGCCTGGCTGATCGGTAAAAAGCGCGTGGGTGTGACGGCCGGCGCTTCTGCTCCGGAAGTTCTGGTGAATCAGGTGATTCAGCGCTTGCAGGAACTGGGCGTAGGTAAAGTGCGGGCCCTGGATGGTGTGGAGGAAAACATTGCCTTCCCGCTGCCCCGAGAGCTGTCGCGCAAGATTGAAAGCCTGAACAAATAAAAAACGATTTTTGCAGGGTGGACAGGAGACAAGATGATTCTGTATAGCTACTTTCGCAGTTCCGCTGCTTACCGGGTGCGGATTGGTCTGAACCTCAAGGGTCTGAACTACCAGATCAAGCCTGTACACCTGCTCAAGGATGGTGGTCAGCAGCATCAGCCCGATTATGTGCAGGTCAATCCCGTGCAACTGCTGCCCGCTTTGGATGATGATGGTCTGATCATCACGCAATCCCTGGCCATCCTGGAATATCTGGACGAACGCTATCCTGAGCTGCCTTTGCTGCCCAAAGCGTCGGCAGAGCGGGCTTGGGCACGTTCCATGGCCCAAACCGTGGCTTGCGATATTCATCCGCTGAATAATCTGCGCGTGTTGCAGTATTTGAAAAACGAACTGCACGCCCAGGAAGATGCTCGCAATCAATGGTATCGCCATTGGGTCAGCGTAGGGTTGGAAGGCCTGGAAGCCTTGGTGCAGCGCCATGGCAAAAAAGATCATGATTTTATTTTTGGCGATACTCCTGGTCTTGCCGAAATCTGCCTGATTCCTCAAATGTTCAATGCCCGTCGTTTTGACATTGATCTCAGCACATTTCCACGCCTCTTGGCTGTGGAGGAAAAATGTCTGGAGCTGTCTGCCTTTCAGGAAGCGGCCCCCGACCGCCAGCCCGACGCGGCTTGAGTATCAGCATAAGGGCGGTCCCTTGTTGGGCCGACCAGACTTCACCCGCCTGACAGGCGGGTTTTTCTTGCCCCGTTTCAATTGGCTGGATGATGTTGGGGGCGTAAAGGACGAGACATGAATATTGGTTTTTGTGGTTTGGGCCGTATGGGTCAGCCTATGGTGCGCCGCTTGTTGAATGCCGGTCATCAGGTTCGTATCTGGAATCGTTCCAAGGACAAGGGGCAAGCCCTGATCGAAGCCGGTGCCCACTGGTGCGATACCCCGGCGCAAATGGCCGAGCAGTGCGAAGCCGTGTTCCTGTGTGTCTTCGATGCACAGGCTGTGCACGACACGGTCCTGGGCGAGCAGGGCCTAGCGTCGGTGCAGGGAGCCTTGCGGATTGTGGTGGACCATTCCTCGATTCCTCCACAGGCCACACGCGAGATGGCTGCCCAATTGCAGCAACGTTGCGGGGCTCATTGGCTGGATGCTCCGGTATCCGGTGGTGTGGGCGGAGCAGAACAAGGCACGCTGGCCATCATGGCGGGCGGGCAGGCGGCGCAGCTGGATCGTGTTCGTCCGGTGCTGGCCGCGTATTCGCAGCGCGTCACCTTGATGGGGGCGGTAGGGGCCGGCCAAGTAACAAAGTTATGCAATCAGACCATTGTGGCTACCACCTTGACCGCTATCGCCGAGGCCTTGAGCCTGGCCAATGACAATGGCGTGGACGCCTCCAAAATCAGTGAGGCCCTGGGGGGCGGTTGGGCCGATTCGGTTTTGCTGCAATTGTTCGTGCCGCGCATGACTACGCCCGACAATCAAGTAAAAGCGTCGGTCGATACCATGTTGAAGGATTTGAATACCGTGGCGGAGCTGGCCAGTGCCAGTCACACCAGCATGCCAGTGGCTCATGCAGCCCAGCAAACCTATCGTGCGGCCCATCGTTTGGGCTTGGGCGCAGACGATGTCGCTCGCATTACGCATGTGAATAGTTACAATTACGGGGAATAAACTACCATCAGTCAAACTTAGTTTCGGTATTATGTCGGCTATTTGAAGTTGGGACTGTAGGTCTACAAAAGGGAAGTCATGAAGAAAAGTACAGGGCTGGTCACACTGGTTGTCGTGTTAGCGGCCGCATACGGCGGTTCGACCTGGTACACCGGTAAGAAAACTGAAGCGCTGGTGGGTGAGAAAGTGGCCCAGTTCAATACCCTGGCTGCCGAGCAGATGCAGCAAATGGGCATGAGCGAGTCGGTCGTCATGAACGTGGTGGACTACCAACGTGGCGTATTTTCCTCTACTGCTCGTTACACCATCACCATCAAGCCTTCCGACGCTGAAGAGAAGCCTCTGGAGCTGACTTTTGATGACAAGATCAGCCATGGCCCGCTGCCTATGTCGGCAATGGCTCTGGGTAACTTCACCCCTGTTGCCGCCTTGTCGCACAGCACTCTGGTCAAGACCAAAGACACCGAAGGCTGGTACAAGCTGACGGGCGACAAGACCCCTTTGTGGGCGGACAGCCTGGTCGGTTTTGACGGTGCCGTGGACTCCAATGTGCATTTTGAAGCCATCAAGCACCAAGGCGACGAAGTCAAAGTAGACTTCAGCGGCGGTCAATTGCGCACCAAAGCCGGTGGCAAGAGCAAAGATATTGTTGTGACCGGCAGCTTCCCCAAGCTGTTTGTTGATGACATCAGCGCAGATCCCTTGAAGCTGGAAGCCTCCAACTTCGTGGTGGACTTCAAGCAAGACGGTGACATCAATGTCAGCGGCACCCAGGTCGGCAAGCTGAGCGTCGATGACGTCAAGATGCAATCTGCCGAGACCGATGGTATTACTTTCAAGCAGATCGCCATCAATTCCGATGCGGTCACCAAAGACTCCGTCAGTGATACCAAGGTTGTTTACGCGCTGACTGATCTGGTGTTTGAAGACAAGGTCAAGCTGGGTTCGGTTGAGCTGTCGATGAACTTTGACCGCGTTTACGCACCTGCAATCTCCGCCCTGTCCAAGCTGATTTCCGATTCCAATCTGCAAAACGATATGGACTCGGTAGATGGCCCAACGGCTCAGAAGATGATGGAACTGGTGCTGCAGGCGCTGGAGCACAAACCTGTGCTGCGTGTTGAGCCTCTGCGTTGGTACACCGCCGCTGGCGAGTCCAAAGCCACACTGCGTATGGACTTCCAAAAGCCCAATGCGACCTTGCAAGAGCTGCAAACCAGTCCTGAAATGTGGATCGAAGCCATTCCTGCTGCTCAGCTGGATGTTCTGATTTCCAAGCCCATGCTGCGTGGCCTGGCTGCCGAGATGGACAAGGCTGAAGGCCTGTCGCCTGAAGAAGGCAATGCTGCCATGCTGGACATGATTCTGGATGCGGCTGTCGCTCCTTACGCCGAATCCAATATGGTCAAGAATGACGAGAACGGCATTTCCACGGCCATCAAGTACGACGGCAAGGATCGCGTGTTCGACATCAACGGCCAGCGTTTCACTTCCGAGCAATTGCTTGGTCTGGTCCTGATGGGCATGATGTAATTCGTCTGGGCCTGGTCCAGCGTAAAGCCCACCGAAGTTCGGTGGGCTTTTTTTTACTGTCGGGCCGTCCCAAGGCTCGGCGCCCCCGGTAAAAAGCCCCCTTGGGGATGAGCCTGGACACACAGTAGTCCATTGCGGACTGCTGTGTGCCTGGCGAATCCGAGCGGCATGCAAGCCGCGAGGTGGAGCGCAAGCCGAAGGCGCAGCGTGGGGGCCTTTTTTATTTAATCAGCGAAGGGAGCCAGATTTTATGGCCAGCTTATCGGATCAGCTGTCTCGGCTGGTGTACAGCACGGAACAAGGGCGTATGTGTCCTGATTGCGGGCAGCCACAAAAGCAATGTCGTTGCGAGGAAAATCGGCGCGAGCAAAGCCTGTCTCAGACTCAGGGGCCGGTGCGCTTGAGTCTGGAAACCAAAGGGCGAAAAGGGAAGGGAGTGACCGTGGTAACGGGCCTGGTGATGCCCGAGGAGCAGCTCAAGGCGCTGGTCAAGGAACTGAAGAACGCCTGTGGAGCGGGCGGGACGCTGAAAGAGGGAACGCTGGAGATTCAGGGCGATCATCGAGCCGTTGTGCAGGCTCGCCTGGAACACAACGGCTTGACGGTCAAGCGGGTCGGCAGACCCTGACAGGAATTTAGAAGCTGTAGCCCAAGCCTACGCCACCAAAGACGCTGCTTTTCTTCTCGACTAGCGGGCTGTCTTTGGCTTCTTCACCCAAGGTGTTCACGCCCAGCAGACCTTGCAGGGACCAGCTTTCGCTGATCTTGTGGGTGTACTGGCCGTACAAGGCATAAGAGCGCAAACCAGCGTCAGGGCGGTAGGTGCGCAGTTGTCCATTGCTGCCAGCAGCTTCATGCGACTTCACGCCAAAATAGGTGCGCATGGCTTTTTCGTTGGACCATTTCAATTCGGCACCCAGCGAGAAGCTGCTGTCCTGATCGTTCCAGAGGCGGTAGCTCAAATCCAGAACGGCCGTGGCGCCATAACCGCTTTTCAGTGCCTGGTAGTAGCTGCCTTCAATCTTGGCATTGCCCAGTTGGTAAGCAGTAAATACACCCAGATTGCCGTGACGATCAATATCATCAGTTCCGTACAGGCGGTCGGCATCACCGGATTTACGGGCACGGGCCAGAGCGGCGTAAGTACCGATAGTCCAGTTGTCTGTCAGATTGGTTTGCAGACCGATGGCAGGCATGCCTGCTTTGGGGGCCAGGAAAAAGTGGCCGTTACGGTGCGAGAGCAGAGGGTAGAAACGGCCGTCGTAGCTGTCAGCCCCTTCGTACTTGGGGGCAAAGCCAACACCGACACCCACGGTAGTTTGCTGTGCAAGTGCCTGGCTGGTTCCTAAAGCACATAAAGCCAGTAAAAGGCAGGGACGCAGAGCAGAACGGACGAGGGTGGGCATGACGGATTCCTTGTGATACGGGTAAAAACAGGCCCGCTTGTCGCGAGCTTAGCTATCGTATCAAGGTTTGGGCGGGGGCAGGCAGAATCATGACCGGCCAGTATGGTCTGTTGTTCTGGCCCTACACCCCATCAGGCTCGAATGTAAATCCAGTTTTCCGTCTGTAGTTTCACCAGGGCGGTGATGGCCCCTTGCTCCAAGGTTTGGAAGCGTTCTGGCGCACTGAGGGACTGATTGCGCAGTGTGTTGGGGCACAGGTAGGTGTAGGCGTCGCAATCGTGTTCCGCGCCTTCTACGCAGGCTTTAACGGCCTGCGCATTGGCGATGATGCGAATCTGGGCATCCGGTATGTCCTTGAGCAAGTTGCGCGCATTGCTGCGGGCACGCTCCAGGGCATGGGTGGTGGGGGCATGCAAGAGAACACGAGTACTCATGAATAAATGTCCTGCTTGAAATTAGCGTGGGCCAAAAACGCGTTCGGTAATGTCGGGTGAAGCGCCGGTCTGCATTTGAATGCGACCTTGCTCATCTTGCCAGACCATGGCGGGGGTGGCACGCAAATCCCAGCCCATCATCAGATCTTCATTACGGGTCAGATCGGCTTCAATATCGCTGGGCACACTGTCCAGGCCTTTCACACCGGCACTGCGATCTTTCAGCATGGCCAAAGAGTGCTCGTTCAAGGCCTTGGTGGGATCCTTGGCAGCCAGGATGGCGGCCGATTTCAGGCTGCTGCTGGGGGCCAGAATGCCCACCATGACGTGGCGCAGCTGTACTTTGCCGGACTCAACCCAGGGGCGAGCCATTTGCCAGAACTGCATGCAGTAAGGGCAATTCGGGTCGGTAAACACGTAGACCACGCGTGGCGCCTTGTCGTCGCCATCCTTGATCCAGCGGGATTTTTCCAGCTTGCCCAGCATGTCCTTGGCAATGGCGGGTTGCACCAGTTCGTCCAGACCGGCCGGGCGTACCTCTTCACCCTTGGCATCGATCATGGTGCCCACCATCATGTGCTGCCCGTCGGGCAGGTTATAGATGGCCAATGCGCGATTCCCGCTATACGCACCCCAGGCTTTCAGGCCACCGGGAGCATCAAATTCGCCCACAATGGATAGCCCTTGCTCTTCCAGGGCCTTCAGGGCAGCGGGGCGATCGGCGGCTTGGACGACGGTGCTGGCGCACAGTAAACCGGCCAAGGCAAGACGGATCGAAAAAGAGGAAAGCGGCATGGTGGTTAATCCTGCAAAACAGTCGGTGAATGTATATATCCAAAAAATATATACTAAGATCCAAATGGAATAAAAGAATGGGACTAGACCTTGCCTGGATAGTTCCCCATTCCTGTTCTGATCAGGTTGTTTCTCTGTATTAGCCGGTCTTTAGGCGCGGATCTTCAGATTGGCCAGTTCCAGCAAGCGGTAGGTTTCGTGAACAGGCAAGCCCATTACGCCGGTATAGCTGCCACTCAAGTGGCTGATAAAAGCACCGCCCAGACCTTGAATGCCATAGGCTCCCGCTTTACCCATAGGCTCGCCGCTGGCGCAGTATTCCGCAATTTCTTGTTCGTTCAGCGTTTTGAAGCTGACTTCGCTGATGCTGATACTTTCAAACTCCACACCACCTACGCCCAGGGACAAGGCGGTCATCACTTTGTGACGGCGGCCCGAGAGCTCGCGCAAGATGCGTGCGGCATCGGCCAGATCAGCAGGTTTGCCAAATATGGTCTCGTCCATGCAGACCGTGGTGTCGGCACTCAAAATAGCGCGCTCCTGATCCAGACTGCTGTCCTGTGCTCGCCATTCCAGGGCGCGCAGCAGCTTGTCGCGGGCCGTGCGACGGACATAATCCAGCACCGCTTCCTGTTCCAGACGCGGTTCATCCTCGCCCGGAGGGCTGGGCACATGCAGGATTTCATGAGTGATCTGGATGCTGTTGAGCAGATCGTGGCGACGTGGACTGGCTGAGGCCAGATAGATGGGCTGAAAAGGCATAAGAAACCAGGACTAAAAGAAGGTTCAGGCGCGGTGGTAAGGATGCCCGGTCATGACGGACCAGGCGCGATACAGTTGCTCGGCCAGAAAGATACGTACCAAGGGGTGGGGCAGGGTCAGGGAGGACAGACGCAACATGCCGTGGCAGCTTTGCTTGAGTGCCGCATCCAGTCCGTCCGGGCCACCGACCAGAATGGCAATATCCTGACCGCTGCTGCGCCAACGCTCCAGCTCCTGAGCCAGCTTGACGGTGGTCAGGTCCTTGCCGCGTTCGTCCAGGGCGATGCGCATCGCCTGGGCGGGAATGGCCGCTTCAATGCGTTTGGCCTCGGCCTGCATCATCTGGGCAGGCGTCTTGCCGCTGGTACGGGGTTCGGCCTTGATTTCGCGCAGCTCGATGGCGCAGTCCTGGGGCATGCGGCGAGCATATTCCTGCCAGCCTTGTTCCACCCAGTCGGGCATGCGCTGACCTACCGCGATGACAATGAGTTTCATGAAATGTCGTAAAAGAAAAAAGGCCGCATCGTAAGCTGCGGCCCGGGTATTGCCGACAGGACAGAGGAAGGGTTTAGTCTTCGTCTTCGTCGGCGCTGGCAAAAAAGCCAGCCGGTGGAACCTGGCGCGATTGCGGCAGCAGTTCCACTTCGACAGGGCGCTCGCCCCAAAGTTCTTCCAGGTTGTAGTACTGGCGGATGGCCGGCTGCATGCAATGCACCACGATGTCACCCAAATCCAGCAACACCCATTCGCCGGTGTCCTCGCCTTCATGGGCCAGGACTTCGACCTTGTTTTGGCGGGCCTTGTCAAACACGCTCTGGGCCAGAGCGCGGGTTTGCCGGTTGGAAGTACCACTGGCAATGACCACACGATCGAACAGGCCGGTCATGTGGGTAGTGCTAAAGACCTTGATGTCTTGAGCTTTGACGTCCTCGAGGGCATCGATGACGAGTCGTTGAAGTGTTTCTATATTCATAAAAAGAACTATACAGGGCGCGCCTGTGGGTGGGAAAGATAGAGCCGTTTTTTGTCAATGTATTGAGCGACTTCTTCCGGGACCAGGGCGGTGATGTTGTCACCGCGCTGCACTCGCTCCCGAATCTGGGTGGCCGAGATGTCCATGGGCAGAAAGTCAATCTGATGCAAACGGCGCTGAAGTCGACTCAGTTCCTGCTGCAAGGCGACGGGCGTCTCCAAAGGACTGCCGGGGCGCTGGGCAACAGCCAGTTCGACGTATTCAAGAATTTCTTGCCAGTCGTTCCAGCTGCAAAAATTATGCAGTTGGTCGCTGCCTAAAATCCAGTAGTAGCGCGACCCGGCGGGCAAGCTGCGCACCGTGTCGATGGTGTAGGTTGGGCCACCGCGCTCGATCTCTACGGGGTTGACCTGCAAGCCCGGATGGCTTTGGGCGGCCAGCTCGGCCATGACCAAACGATCCTGGGTGCTGGCACCCAAGGCGTCGCGTTGCCAGGGCTGGGCAGCGGGCAGCAACTGAACCTGGTCCAGCTGCAGCTGGTCGAACGCGGCAAGCGCCAGCGCCACATGAGCTTTATGGATGGGGTCGAAACTGCCACCCAGGAGCCCGACACGCTTTAAATCCATTCGCGAGGCACCAGGTATTGCGCCAGGGCCGCTTCTGGCGTACCGGGTTCAGGCGACCAGTTGTAGCGCCAGTTCGCCTGGGGTGGCATGGACAATAGGATGGATTCCGTACGCCCACCTGATTGCAGGCCAAACAGGGTGCCACGGTCAAAGACCAGATTGAATTCGACATAGCGGCCGCGACGAATGGCCTGGAAGTCACGGTGCGCCTGGGTGTATTCCTGATCCATGCGGGCACGCACGATAGGTGCATAGGCATCGGTAAAGGAATTGCCCACGGAGCGGGTCAGGGCGAAGCTGGCTTCAAAGCCGGGCTCGTTCAGGTCGTCGTAGAAAATGCCGCCAATGCCACGGGTCTCGTTGCGGTGCTTCAGATAAAAATATTCGTCGCACCAGCGCTTGTAGCGCGGGTAGTAATCCGCACCGTGCGGCGCCAGCGCATCGTGGCACACCTGGTGGAAATGGCGGGCATCGTCTTCGTGCAGGTAGTAGGGCGTCAAGTCCAGACCGCCACCAAACCAGAACACATCCTCTTGATCCGCTGTTTGGGCCTGGGCCACAAACATGCGCACATTCATGTGCGTGGTGGGCACAAAGGGATTGCGCGGGTGAATCACCAGCGAAACACCCATGGCCTCCCAGGGGCGTCCAGCCAGTTCGGGGCGGTGGGCGCTGGCCGACGGAGGTAGGGTGTGGCCTTTGACATGGCTGAACAGAACGGCCGCCCGTTCAAAAACAGGGCCGTTCTCCAGCAGGCGGGACAAACCGCCGCCGCCTTCTGGACGATCCCACTGGTCCGACTCGAAAGGCGTGCCATCCAGCTGCTCCAGAGTGTCCACGATGTGGCTTTGCAACTGACGGAAATAAGCCTGGACGGTATCAATGGGTAAAGACATGAAAAGACCTTGCTGCGACAATCAGGATTCACTGCTGGGCAGAGCGCGCCAGCCGATATCGGTGCGAAATTGCTTGCCGTCGAAATGCGTTTGGGAAATGGCCTCGTAGGCGGCTTCCTGAGCGCGACGGATGGAGTCGGCCATAGCGGTGACACACAATACACGACCACCTGTGGTGACCACGGTGCCGTCTTTCATCTGCGTGCCTGCATGGAAGGTGATGCACTCGTCGGTGTCTTTCGCAAATTGCGTGATGGCATCACCAGTACGAGGCTCTTCGGGGTAATTGGCCGCGGCCAGTACCACGCCAATGGCGGTACGACGATCCCATTCGATGGTGGCCTCGTCCAGCTTGCCAGCCAGAGCCAGTTCGAAGGTTTCGGTCAGATCGCTCTTGATGCGCATCATGATGGGCTGGGTTTCAGGGTCGCCCATGCGGCAGTTGAATTCCAGCACCTTGATAGGGCGGGTAGCGTCCGGGCCATCGTCAATCATCACGCCTGCGTACAGAAAGCCGGAGTAGGGCAAGCCTTCCTTGGCCATGCCTTGCATGGTGGGGTGAATGACTTCGCGCATGATGCGGTTATGCAGCGTGGGGCTGACGATAGGGGCGGGGGAGTAAGCACCCATGCCGCCCGTGTTCGGACCCTGATCGCCGTCTTTCAGGCGTTTGTGGTCCTGGCTGGTGGCCATGGGCAGCACATTCTTGCCGTCACACATCACGATGAAGCTGGCTTCTTCGCCGGTCAGGCATTCTTCCACGACCACGCGGGCACCGGCGGCACCAAAGCGGCCATCGCCCAGAATGTCGTCAATGGCGCCCAATGCTTCTTCCAGCGTGGTGGCCACAATCACGCCCTTGCCAGCGGCCAGGCCATCGGCCTTGACCACAATGGGAGCGCCTTGCTGACGGATGTAATCCTTGGCGGCGTCCGGATCGGTAAAGGTCGCGTAGGCTGCCGTCGGGATGTTGTGGCGCACCATGAAGGCTTTGGCGTAGTCCTTGGAGCTTTCCAGCTGCGCGGCAGCCTGGGTGGGACCAAAGATTTTCAGACCGGCCGCACGGAAGGCGTCCACAATGCCGGCGGCCAGCGGTGCTTCCGGGCCGACGACAGTGAAGGCAATTTTTTCTTGCTTCACAAAGGCAATCAGTTCCTGGATATCGGTGATGGCCAGGTTTTCAATACGTTCGGCACGCGCGGTACCGCCATTGCCCGGGGCAACGTAGACAGTCTGCACGCGTGCAGATTGGGCCAGGCGCCATGCCAAGGCGTGTTCACGGCCGCCGCTGCCGACAACAAGTAGCTTCATAGTGATGAGTCGGGCAGGGCCCGCAAAGAGGAGTTTTCAGAAATAGCTTATTCGGCTTCGTCCATGACGGCGGTGGTGTAGACCTCTTGGACATCGTCCAGGCCTTCCAGTGCGTCCAGAAGTTTTTGCATCTTGACGGCATCGTCGCCGCTCAGTTCGGTTTCGTTCAGGGCTTTCATGACCACGCCTTCCACTTCAGGCGTCAGGCCAGCGGCCTGGAACGCGGCTTGCACAGCCGGGTAGTCCGTAGGAGCGCACAGCACTTCGATCAGGCCTTCTTCGTCGGTCACGATATCGTCGGCACCAGCTTCCAGGCCGATTTCCATAATCGTGTCTTCCGAAGTGCCCGGAGCGAACAGAAACTGACCGCAGTGGCGGAATTGAAACACGACCGAGCCATCCAGACCCAGATTGCCGCCATTTTTTGTAAAGGCGTGACGCACATCCGAGACCGTGCGCTGACGGTTGTCGGTCATGCAGTCCACAATCACGGCCGCGCCGTTAATACCGTAGCCTTCGTAGCGAATTTCTTCGTAGTTGGCATCGTCCGCGCCGCCTGCGCCGCGCTGGATGGCGCGCAGAATGTTGTCTTTGGGCATATTGGCAGCGGTTGCCTTGTCCCAGGCCATGCGCAAACGTGGGTTGGACTCGGGGTCAGGGCCGCCGGCACGTGCGGCCACGGTGACCTCACGAATGATCTTGGTCCAAAGTTTGCCCCGTTTTGCGTCTTGACGACCTTTACGGTGCTGAATATTCGCCCATTTACTATGTCCGGCCATAAAGTATTACCAATTCAGTAGACTACGTTCAAAGAAAAACAGATCTATTTTAACCTGTCTGCGCGACAAGGCCCGAGCTTGGGCGAAAGTCGCTAGAATCTAGGCACTTGGCATTCTATCCGGAAGAGAACAAACAATCATGGCTGATCCAATTTTGCTTGCTCAGAATAGCGATACTCCCATTTACCTGTTGCCAGCACTGGCCAATCGGCATGGTTGTATTACGGGGGCCACCGGGACGGGGAAAACCGTCACCTTGCAGGTACTGGCCGAAGCCTTTTCCCGTCTGGGAACGCCGGTTTTTCTGGCCGACGCCAAAGGCGACTTGAGCGGGATTTCACAGGCCGCCCAACCCAATCCCAAGTTGCAGGAGCGTCTGCAAAAGCTGGGCCTGCCCGAGCCAGCCTGGGGGGCGAACCCGGTCACCTTCTGGGATATTTTTGGCGAGCAGGGTCATCCGGTCCGGGCCACGATTTCCGACATGGGGCCTTTGCTGCTGTCCCAGATTCTGGAGTTGAACGATACCCAGGAAGGGATTCTCAATATCGTCTTTCGTCTGGCAGACGACGAGGGCCAGTTGATTCTGGACCTGAAGGATTTGCGCGCCGTGCTGCAGGACGTATCGGACCGTGCTGCCGAGCTGCGCAATCAGTACGGCAATATCGCGGCAGCCAGTGTGGGGGCAATCCAACGCGCCTTGCTGCGCCTGGAAACGCAGGGGGCGGATCGCTTCTTTGGTGAGCCAGCGCTGGATGTGATGGACTGGATTCGTACCGACTCGGCCGGGCGCGGCATGATCAATGTGCTGGCAGCCGACAAGCTGATGCAGTCCCCCCGCTTGTATGCGGTCTTCCTGCTGTGGATGCTGGCCGATCTGTACGAGCGCCTGCCGGAAGTGGGCGATCTGGACAAACCGCGTCTGGTTTTCTTCTTTGACGAAGCCCACTTATTGTTTACAGGTGCACCAAAGGCCTTGCTGGAAAAAGTCGAGCAGGTTGTGCGTCTGATCCGCTCCAAAGGTGTGGGTATTTATTTCGTGACACAAAACCCGCTGGATATTCCCGATACCGTTCTGGGTCAGCTGGGTAATCGAGTACAGCACGCCTTGCGCGCCTTTACACCGCGTGATCAGAAAGCCGTCAAGACAGCAGCGCAAACCATGCGCCCCAATCCCGGTCTGGATATTGAAGCGGCCATTACCGAGTTGGGCGTGGGCGAGGCCCTGGTGTCCATGCTGGATGCCAAGGGGATTCCCACGCCTACCGAGCGTGCCTGGCTGGTGGCTCCGGGTAGCCGCATTGGCCCTGCTACCGATGCGGAGCGGCAAACGGTACGACAGGCGTCCTTGTTTGGCTTGAAGTACGACCAGGCAATTGACCGCGAATCCGCCTACGAGGTGCTGGCCAAAAAAGCGGCTGATGCGGCTGCCAATGGTGCCGCGGGTGCCACGCAGCCGGGAGCGGCGGCAGGCAAGGACGAAGGCCTGATGGGTGTCGTCAATGACTTTCTGTTTGGATCAACCGGGCCGCGTGGTGGCAAGAAGGACGGCTTGGTGCAAAGCATGATCAAAACCGAGACCAAACGGGCTGCCACCAAAGTGCTGCGTGGGGTATTGGGTTCTTTATTTGGAGGGAAACGTTAATGCCCACGCAACTGCCTCATTTAATTGTTGCCACCACAAGGCCATCAGAAACAACACGTTGGGCGGATGAATTCCGCAAAGCCTATCCCGATTGGAAAGTTGATGAGTTTGTAGCGGGTCAGCCCAGCACCGGGGCGACCTACGCCATCGTCTGGCAGCCGGATGCGGCCTTGTTCAAGCAAGAACCCCATTTGCGCGCCACCTTCAATCTGGGGGCGGGCGTGGATGCCGTCGCAGGGACCATCCCGGCCGAGATGCCTTTGTACCGCTTGGAAGATGCGGGCATGGCCGAGCAAATGGCCGAATATGCCTTGTATGGCGTGCTGCGTGCGGTAGGCCGTTTTCAGCCCTACGAGGAACAGGCGCGTGAAGGAAAGTGGAAAGCCTACCGCCCGATCGACCGCCGCCAATGGCCAGTCGCTGTGCTGGGGCTGGGCGCGATTGGCAGCAAGATTGCCAAGGTCATCGCCAGTCTGGGCTATCCCGTACATGGCTGGTCGCGTCGTCTGCACGAAGCGGACTTTCCTTGCTATGCCGGTGAAGAGGGCTTGAAAGAGTGCGTCTCTGCCAGCCGTATCCTGGTCAACGCCTTGCCACTGACTCCGCAAACAGAAGGTTTGATCAACCGCGACGTATTGTCGAATTTGCAGCCTGGTGGCTATTTGATCAACGTCGCTCGCGGTGGCCACTTGGTCGATGCCGATGTGCTGGACGCCCTGAAGAGCGGTCATCTGTCAGGCGCTTTGCTGGATGCCTTTACCCAGGAGCCGTTGCCAGCCGATCATCCGTATTGGGGTATTCCTTCTGTGATGGTTACGCCTCATATTTCGGGTATCACCGTTCGTGAATTGGCATTGGAGCAAATTGGCTCGCGCATCGAGCTTTTGCAGCAAGGCAAGCCTGCGACTGGTCGGGTGAATCACAGTCAGGGCTATTAATCCTGAACCGATTTGGACTAGCCTGCCGGCACCGTGGAAGCTGGCAGGCTAATTGCTGTTTTGTGAACAGAGCAGCGTCTTTTCAGAATAAGGCCGTGGAGGCCATGTAAAACCACAAGGAAAGAGGAATGAGTAAAGTTCATCGTATTGCCGTGATCGCGGGAGACGGGATCGGCAAGGAAGTCATGCCTGAAGGGCTGCGTATTCTGGAAGTGGCCGCTCGCCGTCACGCCATCAATTTTGATTGGAAAGTGCTGGACTGGAGCTCGGACTACTACCAAAAGCACGGCACCATGATGCCTTCGGACTGGAAAGCCCAATTAATGGATACCGAGGCCATTTTCTTTGGCGCCATGGGCTGGCCTGATCTGGTTCCCGACCACGTTTCGCTGTGGGAATCTCTGTTCAAGTTCCGTCGTGAATTTGATCAATACATCAACTTGCGTCCTGTGCGTTTGATGCCTGGTGTGCGTTCGCCACTGGCAGGTCGTGAGCCCGGTGATATCGATTTCTTTATCGTGCGCGAGAACACCGAAGGTGAATACTCCAATAGCGGCGGCATCATGTTTGAAGGCACGCAGCGCGAAGTGGTGATTCAGGAAAGTGTCTTTACCCGCACGGGTACGGACCGAGTCTTGAAGTTCGCTTTTGAACTGGCTAAAAAACGCGGTAAACACGTTACTGCTGCGACCAAGTCCAACGGTATTTCGATTTCCATGCCCTGGTGGGATTCCCGCGTGGCCGCCATGGGCGAGCAATACCCGGATGTGAAATGGGACAAGTATCACATCGATATTCTGTGTGCACACTTTGTGCAGCACCCGGACTGGTTTGATGTTGTTGTAGCTTCCAACCTGTTTGGCGATATCTTGTCCGATCTGGGCCCGGCATGTACCGGCACCATCGGCATTGCACCGTCGGCCAACCTGAACCCCGAACGCGTATTCCCCTCCTTGTTTGAGCCCGTGCACGGCTCGGCTCCGGATATTTATGGCAAGGGCATTGCCAACCCGGTCGGTCAGATCTGGAGTGGTGCCTTGATGCTGGATTTCCTGGGTTACCCCCAGGCAGCCGCCGAAGTAGTGCAAGCCATTGAGCAGGTTCTGGCCAATGGCCCACGTACCCCTGATTTGGGTGGTCAGGCCAGCACAACACAAGTAGGCGAGGCTATCGCCCAAGTGTTGGAAGCGATGGCCTAAGCCATCAGTTGGACTTGGGTGGGCGCAAGCCTGCCCAAGTGATGGCTCCAATCATGATGGCGCCACCCAGCAGCGCACGACTGCTGGGGTATTGAGCGAAAAGCAGCGCTGCAAAAGCGATGGCGTAGACAGGTTCCAGGGCGATCACAATCCCGGCACTGCGAGCATTCAGAACGGTTAGCGCAGAGACCAGCAGGTAGTGCGACAAGGCCGTACAAAACACCCCCAGCAGTGCAATCCATACCCAGTCCACCAGCGTGCTGTCGCCCAGCAGCGGTATGGCAAAAGGCCAGCACATCAGGGCGACAAACAGGTTTTCCCACCAGGCCACTTGCTGTGCCGACAAGTGCTTGGCTGCGCGTCGGTTGATGAGGGTGAACATGGCGAAAGTAAAGCCGGAGGCAATGGCCCAGGCCAGGCCAATGGTGGATTGATCCTGGAAATCAAAAGAGGGGGTCACCAGCAACAAGCCCACGGTGACCAAGGCCAGAATGATCCACTCCGATACGGTAACGCGCTCGCGCAGTACGGCCCATTCACACAAGGTAATAAAGGCCGGGAAGCTGGCAAAGCCCAAGGTGGCAATGGCCACGCCGCCCACTTTGACGGCCACAAAAAAAGTGGCCCAGTGAATGGCCAGCATGATGGAGGCCATTAGCAGGGTGCGAAAGTCCGCTGTTTTCATGCCCTGACCCAAACCGCGCCCTTGAGAGCGAATGCTGATAAACAAGGCCAGGACTGCAAAGCTGGCTCGGCCCGCGGTGATCAGCATGGCGCCGACCTGAATGAGTTCACCAAAAATGCCGGTCAGTCCGAACAGAACGGCGGCCACATGAATGGCAGCCAGAGCACGTCCATGCGTCATGGAAAGCGATCCGAGAAAAAAGGAGTCAATTTAGGCTATTCTGGTGTTTTATATCAGCCAGTGATAGGGCTAGTGGGTCGGGCAGGCAATAAGAGCAAGGCATTATTCTAAGACATTGCTACGGGCCCCTCATCAAAGGAGTAAAACAATGACGCAGACGGTTAAGGCGATACGGATTGAGCGTAATGGTGGTCCGGAGGTATTGCAGTGGGCTTCGGTAGAGCTGCCCGCTCCGCAGGAGAAGGAAGTCACCATACGCCAAAAAGCAGTGGGCTTGAACTTTATCGACATCTATTTCCGTAATGGCCTCTACAGCAATCCCTTGCCGCATGGTTTGGGTTTTGAAGCGTCCGGCATTGTGGAAGCAGTCGGTTCGGGTGTCACGCATCTGAAAGTGGGTGACCGTGTTGCCTACGGTCAAAGCCCGCTGGGTGCGTATGCCGAGGCTCGTAATGTGCCTGCTGATCGTGTGGTACGCATTCCTGATGGCGTCACTTTTGAGCAGGCGGCGGCCATGATGCTCAAAGGTTTGACGTGCTGGTATTTGCTGCGCCAGACCTATCGCGTGCATGAAGGCCAGACGATTCTGTTTCATGCCGCTGCGGGTGGCGTGGGCTTGTACGCCTGCCAATGGGCACGTGCTTTGGGCGTGAAATTGATCGGTACGGTGTCCAGTCCCGAGAAAGCCGCTTTGGCGAAAGAGAACGGTGCGTGGGAAGTGATTGATTACTCCCACGAAGACGTGGTGCAGCGCGTGCTGGAACTGACCAATGGCCAGAAAGTACCTGTCGTATATGACGGCGTGGGCAAGGATACCTGGGAGCGCTCGCTGGATTGCTTGCAGCCGCGTGGCCTGATGGTCAGCTTTGGCAATGCCTCCGGCCCGGTAACCGGTGTGAATCTGGCGACGCTGGCATCGAAGGGTTCCTTGTATGTGACCCGTCCTGTGCTGGGGGCTTATGTGCCTACACAGGAAACCATGCAAGATGCCGCTGACGAAATGTTCGAGCTGGTGCTGCAAGGCAAGATCAAGCCGCTGATCGGTCAGCGTTTCCCGCTGGATCAGGTTGCCAAGGCCCATGAGGAATTGGCAGGGCGTCGTACCACGGGCTCGACGGTGTTGACGCTGGATTAAGGCGGATTATCGGGTAAGAAGGGGGATGAACAGCTAGCCCTTGCTCAGCGCTGCGCTTGATATAACAGGTGTAAGTCAGGCATCCACTCTTCTGGCGTTGCTTGTTTTTCCTGATGTCCCGATTTGTATGTCAGGTATTTTGAAAGCCCGATAAGCACGCAGCCCCAATAGTTCTACTTATAAAAAATGGCCTCCTTAGCGGAGGCCATTTTTATTTAGCAGTGCGGCAGCCGCTGAGATTCAGCGGACAGGAATCAGCCTTGCTCGTGGTACTGACGCACGCGCTCGACTTCATTGCGCGAACCCAGAATCACGCCAATGCGCTGGTGCAGCTCGGTAGGTTGCACGTCCAGAATACGCTGTGTACCGTCAATCGACATGCCACCGGCCTGCTCGACCAGGAAGCTCATGGGGTTGGCTTCGTACATCAAACGCAGCTTGCCCTTGCGACCGGAGGCACGGGCATCGCGCGGGTACATGAAGATACCGCCACGGGTCAGGATGCGGTGTACATCGGCCACCATGGAGGCGATCCAGCGCATATTGTAGTTTTTGCCCAGTGGGCCGTCCGGGCCAGCCAGGCAGTCGTCGATATAGCGTTTTACCGGGGCTTCCCAGTGACGCATATTGGACATATTGATGGCGAACTCGGAGGTGTCCTCGGGGATGGTGATGCGCTCGGTGGTCAGCACCCAGGAGCCCATTTCCTTGTCCAGAGTGAAGGCGGCGACGCCGTCACCGACAGTCAGGACCAGCATGGTTTGCGGGCCGTAAATGGCATAGCCGGCGGCAACCTGACGCACGCCGGGTTGCAGGAAGTCTTGCTCTTCGATGACGCGATCACGTGCTTCAGGTGGGACGCTCAGGACCGAGAAGATCGTGCCGATGGACACGTTCACGTCAATATTGGACGAGCCATCCAGCGGATCGAACAAGAGCAGGTTTTCGCCCTTGGGGTAGTAATCGGGAATGCGGTGCAGGGTATCCATTTCCTCGGAGGCCATGGCCGCCAGGTTACCGCCCCATTCATTGGCTTCCAGCAAAATTTCGTTGGACAGCACATCCAGCTTTTTCTGAACTTCGCCCTGGACATTCTCGGAGTCCAGAGAACCCAGAACGCCGCCCAGCGCTCCTTTGCTGACGGCATGGCCAATGGCCTTGCATGCGCGAGCCACTGTTTCCAGCAGCAGGCGCACGTCGGCGGTGACCGTTTTCTTCTGGCGCTGTTGCTCCACCAGATACTGAGTAAGGTTTTTCTTCAAGACAGACTCCGAGGTCAAAGAGTTAATGCTTTATGTACGATTTCGGCCACATTGCCCGACAGGCCAGGTTCGGCCTGAATACGCTCCAGCGCTGCCTTGAGCAGGTCGCGGGCTTCGGGTTCAAAGCGGGCCCAGTTATCAAACACACGGGCCAGACGGGCAGAGATTTCCGGGTTGAGCTTGTCCAGGGCAATGACTTGCTCAGCCCAGAAGGCATAGCCTTCCGGCGTGTGTACAGCCTGCATATTATTCATGCAGAACTGGAAAATCAGAGAGCGGGCGCGGTTGGGATTGCGCATCGAGAAAGCGGGATGCAGCATCAGGGCGCGCACCTGGGCAACTTGCGTGCTGGGGGCGGTGGCCTGCAAGCTGAACCAGCGGTCCAGCACCAGAGGATTGTCCTGCCAGCGCTGGAAAAAGTCATCCAGGCCGTCTTGACGATCCTCTTGGTCACCGTAATTCACCAGAGCGCTCAAGGCACCCATGCGATCAGTCATATTCGTGGCCTGATCGTATTGATTGCGTGCCAACTGCGGGCCGGTATTCACACCGGCAACCAGCAGGTAATTCAGGGCCAGATTGCGCAAGGAGCGCTGGCCAGCCTGCAAGGCGTCGGGGCTGTACGGGGCTTGCTCCAGGCTCAGGTACTGATACAGTTCCTGCCAGTAGGGAGTCAGGGCCAGGCCCAGCTCACGTTGCAGCTGACGACGGGCCTGAACCACGGCGCGCGGGGTCATGGGCTTGGTTTGTTCCAGCAATTCGCGCTCGCTGGGCAGGGACAGGATGCGCGCCTTGTAAGCAGGGCTCAAGGCCGGGTCTTGGACCAGCGCATGCCAGGTTTGCACCACGGTCGCCAATTGTGCGGCCGACGGTGTGCGTCCCGATGCCGAGGACAAGATCAGACGGGTCGCTAGCAGTTGAGCCGCTTCCCAACGTGCAAATGGATCCGCGTCGTGACGGGCCAGCAAGGCCAGCTCGGAATCCGGACGGTAGTAGTCCACCCGCACAGGCGCAGAGAAATTGCGCAACAAGGATAGGACGGGCGCCTCAGGAATCTGCGTGAAGGTCCAGCTTTGTTCGGCTTGCGTGAAATCCAGTACCAGCGTATCGCCTTGCTGACCATCCAGGTGCAGGGTCAGTGGTGCGCCTTGCTGATCCAGCATGCCCAAGGCAAAGGGGATGTGCAAAGGTGGCTTGGGTGTGGATTTGTTTTCGATCCCGGCGGGCGCATTGCTTTGACGCAGGGTCAGCGTAGCGGTTTGAGTGGCAGGGTCGTGCTGCAGGCTGACCTGAACGCGTGGCGTTCCCGCTTGCTGATACCAGCGGCGGAACTGTTCCAGGCTTTGGCCGGGTTTGACCTGGCGATACACGCTGTCCATGCTGTCCACGAAATCGTCGCAAGTGACTGCCTGGCCGTCATGGCGCTTGAAGTACTCACGAATACCAGCCTGGAAGTTTTCTTCACCCAGCAAGGTGTGCTGCATGCGAATGACTTCCGCACCTTTCTCGTAAATTGTGGCGGTGTAAAAGTTGCTGATTTCCTGATAGCTCTCGGGGCGGATGGGGTGAGCCATTGGGCCGGCATCTTCAGGGAACTGGGCCGCGCGCAGGACGCTGACATCATCAATGCGTTTGACGGCGCGGGCGCTGGCGGCTTGAGCGCCGTCCAGCCCTTGAGCCAGCATGTCGGCCGAAAACTCCTGATCGCGGAAAACCGTCAGACCTTCTTTCAGGGATAGCTGGAACCAGTCGCGGCAAGTGACGCGGTTGCCGGTCCAGTTATGGAAGTACTCATGGCCAATAACTGCTTCCACGGCGTGAAAGGACGCATCGGTAGTGCTTTGTGCATCGGCCAGCACGTAGGCGGCATTAAAGATGTTCAGGCCCTTGTTTTCCATCGCGCCCATATTGAAGTCGCGAGCGGCCACAATCATGAAGCGGTCCAGATCCAGTTCCAGCCCAAAACGTTGTTCATCCCAGCGTACCGAATGTTCCAGGCATTCCATGGCCCATTCTGTTTTATCGCCGTCACCACGATCGCAATAAACCTGCAATAGGGCAGGCTGGCCATTGGCTTTTTTGATTTCGCGTTCGCGCACATCAAAGTCGCCAGCAACCAGTGCAAATAAATAAGAAGGCTTTGGAAATGGGTCTTCCCAAATGGCCTGGCTGCGTCCATCGTCCAGCGTAGTGCTTTCCAGCAAATTGCCGTTGGACAGCAGATAAGGGTAGAGCTTGGCATCGCCGCGCAGGACCACTTCATAACGGGACATCACATCAGGACGGTCCGGGAAGAAGGTAATACGACGAAAGCCCTGGGCTTCACATTGGGTAAACAGGTTCTGGCCCGAGACATACAAGCCCATCAGCATGGTGTTGTCTTGGGGGCGGCAACGGCTCACCAGCACCAGATCACATTCTGCGGTCTGGGGCGCGAGCGTCAGGCCCTGTTCATCAAGCTGGTAATCCTGGGCGGTCAGGGCGACCCCGTTGAGGCTGACTTCAAGCAGTTCAATGTCTTCGCCGTCCAGTACCAGGGGGCGGATCTGGCCGTCCCGGCTGCTGGCTCGAAAAGCCAGACGAACCAAGGTTTGCTCGGCCGCCAAATCAAATTCCAGCCGTACCTTATCTATTTGATAAGGGTAGGGCTGGTAATCGTGGCGGGAGATCGTAGGTAAGGTGTCTGTGCGCATGTGATCCTGGTCCGACAATCGAAAAAGATGGTCTATTGTAATGTTGTTTGAACGCCCACACTGGACGCCGGAAACAGGCAGTAAACTAATTGTTCGTCGGCGCTACGGCGCTGCCATTAATCGGGCTTGAACGTGCAAGCGAAAAACAAGCAAGGGTGAAACTATGACGTTATTTTCTGAAGGGTTTTCCTGGCGCGCCCTACGCCTGATGAGCCTGGTATTGGCGGTTTTGACCACGGCTTGCGCTGCGCCTAGCTGGTCCGCCAAATTGACGCGTTATCAGCAATGGCCCACGGCGACCAGTGGCGATACCTATTACATCAAGTCCTCGCCGGACAAAAGCAGTAGTCTGCAATACCAGTCTTTTGCAGATTCTGTACGGGCTTCTATTGGTGTGACCGGACTGGTGCAAGCAGCGGATCTGAAGTCTGCGCGTTTTGTGGTGCAAATGGATTATGGCAATCCACAAGAACAAAGCTGGGTGCCTCAATTTGCAGATAGTTTTTATGGTCCATCGGCGTGGGGAATCGGGCGCGGCTATTATGCGCCAAATGATGGTTGGGGCGGAGGTTTCTTTTATTCTCCGAATGTAGTGAATGTTCCTGTCACTGTGTATAAAAATTATCTAAATGTAATCATTACAGATAATCAAAACTCGGGCGCAGAAGTGTATCGCGCCACCGCCGTGTCTTATAGCCATTCCGACAACCTGGACCAGCAGATGCCGTTTTTGTCCCAGGCCATATTTGATGGTTTCCCGGGTAATAATGGACAAGTGATTGATATCCGATATCCATTAGCTCGGGATTGAGTCGCCAGAACCCCGGCATTATGTAGGGGATTTATATCAATAAGAAAGGGACCGCTTTTTCAAGCGGTCCCTTTCTTTTGTTTGGTTCCCAAAACTTATTTGATAAGGAACTCTTCACGGCTGCGACCATTGGCTTCAGCATCGATAATCCAGCGTGGTGGGCGGCCACGGCCCGTCCAGGTGTCCTGGGTGCCGGGGTGGCGGTATTTTGGAGGCAGGCTGGTTTTAGGGCCGTTGGAACCAGCACCAGCGCCGCGGCGGGCGGAATTTTCCAGCGCTTCAGCGACTTCTTCAATCGTGATCTCGTTATCTTGCATGGACTTGACGATAGACGCGATGACAGGACGACGCTGTTTGACTCGAAGGGATTTCATCTGCTTTTGCAGACGCAGAATCTCTTTTTCTATCTTTTGCTTCGCGGAGCTGTAAGTTTCGACTGACATATGGGATTCCTGTTTCATGATTGTAGTTATCTGATAAACCCTGCCTGTACAAGCTCGTGTTTATCATGCGAAAACAGTGTACTTTGATTTTCTTGAAAAGATAAGTGGTTTGGATAAAAAATAAACGCTTAATCAAAAAGGTGTTTGGTTTTTGTAATTATTTAAGGTCATTAGACAATTCAATGGCTCTTGATTATTTAATCTAATCAGGGGTTATCATGAATTTGAATGGGTTTATATCAAAACCATATAGGTGGGTTTCTAATTAGGAAGATTTTAAAATAGTTTTAATTCCGTATCAGAAAATGTCGTAATTGGAATTTTTGAACCTATTAGTTCAACAGGCTGATTCATGGTTCTGAAAGCCAGGAAACTGCCCGATCAGTACGTCGGCATCGCATACGGGGGCACATTCTGTTTTAATGCTCAGATGGACGGAAGCCAAGTTGATGTCAGCACGTCTTTTGGTACCCATTTTCGTCCCTTGCAGCCATGGGTTTGCCGGGGATCTGTCAGTAGGAATAAACGATGAAGTTAGTTGATCCGGCTATCAATGCCCTGGAATGCGCCCGTGGACTGTTGCTTGAGCCCTGGGGCTTGAATGAAAGCCATTTGTCCGGCGCGCTCGGTGAGATCTTCACCCATCAGGCTGACTATGCCGACCTGTATTTTCAGTACACCCGCAGCGAAGGCTGGGCGCTGGACGAAGGAATCGTCAAAAGCGGCAGCTTTTCCATTGAGCAGGGCGTGGGTGTGCGCGCATTAAGTGGCGAGAAAACCGCCTTTGCCTATTCGGATTCCCTCAGCCCCGAGGCTTTGCTGTCTTCGGCCCGCGTGGTGCGCTCGATTGCCCGCCAGGGCGGTTCAGGCAAAAGCGGCATTTTGGTGCCAGCCGACATGCAGCGCCCCACCTTGTATACGGGCACAGACCCTATTGCCAGCCTGCCTGCTCCTGAGAAAGTAGCCCTGTTGGGGCGACTGGATGCTTTGGCTCGTGCAGCGGACCCGCGCGTGGTGCAGGTCATGGCCAGTCTGGGTGCGGAATACGATGTCGTGCTGGTAGCTGGTAGCGATGGTCGTCTGGCCGCCGATGTACGCCCCTTGGTGCATTTGTCCTTGTCGGTCATTGTTGAACAAAATGGCCGCCGTGAACGCGGCTCGGCGGCAGGTGGTGGACGGGTTGATCTGTCCTACTTCTCCGACGATATGTTGCGCAGCTACGTGGATAAGGCCGTGCGTTCGGCCATCACGAATCTGGAAGCCAAACCCGCACCTGCCGGTCAGATGACGGTGGTTCTGGGCCCAGGTTGGCCAGGGGTCATGCTGCACGAAGCCGTAGGCCACGGTTTGGAAGGGGACTTTAACCGTCGTGGCAGCAGCCTGTTCTCGGGTCGTATTGGCCAGCGCGTGGCGTCCAAGGGCGTGACCGTCATTGACGATGGCACCCTGGAAAACCGCCGTGGCTCCTTGAATATGGATGATGAGGGCAATGCCACACAACGTACCGTCTTGATTGAAGACGGTATTTTGAAAGGCTATTTGCAAGACACTCATAATGCTCGTCTGATGGGCGCTGCCATTACGGGCAACGGTCGACGCGAGTCCTACGCCAGCCTTCCTTTGCCACGCATGACCAACACTTTTATGTTGGGTGGCGATAAAGACCCTCAGGAAATTATTGCCTCGGTTAAAAAGGGTTTATATGCCGTAGACTTCGGTGGCGGCCAGGTCGATATTACTAGCGGTAAGTTTGTTTTCTCGGCCTCGGAAGCCTGGGTGATTGAAAACGGCAAACTGATGTATCCCGTCAAAGGTGCCACTTTGATTGGTAGCGGCCCCGATGCCATGAACCAAATCAGCATGATCGGTAATGACATGCAGTTGGATTCAGGAGTGGGGACTTGCGGTAAAGAAGGTCAAAGCGTTCCGGTTGGAGTCGGTATTCCTACCGTGCGGATGGAAAATCTGACCGTAGGTGGAACCGCCTGATTTAATTTGCTGGCTAATCAAAATAGATAAAAAGAACCGCCCCCCTTAATTCAAGGTTGGGCGGTTTTTTTATGCTGCTTTTATTGCAGTGCAGCAAATAGAATTTAATTTTGATTTTTGCTCATCAGGCACAGCCGTGCCCGGATTAATGAATATGGTTTTTCAGGTAGCACTTTTCGTTGGCCTGGGTTTGCGGACCCGGATGGCCAGCCAGCACAACAAGGCGCCCGAACACACCATGGCCGAGCCTTGCCAGAAGCTTGACGTCAAGGGAGCCTGCAGCAAAAAAGTAGACAGGGCGGCTGACAATACTGGAATGAAGTAGGAGGCGCCGGCCAGTATGGTGACATTGCCGTGCAAAATACCCACGTTCCAGGCCGCATAGCCAAAGCCCATCGCCATGGCCGCCAGCAGCAAGTAGATCAGTGCTGGAAGGGTAAAGGTCATTGCAGGTGCTCCTTGGCCCAGATATTTCATCCATAAGACGGCGGCTGTCAGCATGAAAAACAAGGTAATGCCATTTTTGCCCTGGCCGATGCGTGCAGTCATGGTGCTGTAGCCCGCCCAGATCAGTGCGCCACTAAAGGCCAGGCCGTAGCTCAAGGGGTTGTCCTGCACATTCAGCCAGATGCCGTGCAGACTCAAACCTTGCTCACCGCCCAGAATCCAGCTGATACCCATCATGGACAAGAGCAGGCCAGGTGCGATCAGCCAGTTGGCTCTTTGCTTGTTGAACAAAATAGCGGCCACGATGGTAAAGGTGGGCCACAGATAATTAACCATTCCCACTTCAATCGCTTGCTGGCTGTTGTGGGCGTAGCCAATGGACAGAGCCAGGCACAGCTCATAGCAGACGAACAAAACGCTGCCCCAGATTAGGTAGCGGCGCGGAAAGTCGCGCAAGCGTACCCAGCTAAGCGATAAAAGAAGAAAGACAGAGGCCAGGGTGTAGATCAGTGCGGCGCCGCCAGTCGCACCCAGGTAGTCGCTGACGCTGCGTATCAGGCCGACAATCATGCTCCAAAGAACAATGGCGATCAGACCAATCAGGGTTGCCTTATCAGATTGCTTCATGCGGGTTTCAGTGTCTGCAAGGCACGGCGAGAACAGCAGCAGGCTTTACTTGGCCAAGAGACTTATGGGTTAATGGACCGGGTTTGTATCAGGCTGTGCCGGTTTGCAAGCAGGGCTGTGACGCGGCACACCCGGTCTTGAGTGAAAACCGACAGGCCCCCACGGCAAGGGCTCGTGGCAGTTTACTGTAAGCGGCGTGTCGGCTCGAGCCACTCATGGCGAAAAGGGGAGCAGGCAGGGTATTTTCTGCGCCTTGCTGGTCCGCCCCCGTAAGCTAGGGTACTTACATTTTTTTGGACTTTGAGTCAGAACCTCTTGTTTATGCTCTCTATGATTTTGAGTGTAAATCGGTTTGACTTGAATCTTTTCTAGGCATATCATTTCAACACGAATTAATCGTGCTGAATTATTTTGTTTGGCTAATTAAATGACCACAGATCAACACTACGATTTACGAATTTTGCGGGCTTTGCGCCAGATCACGCGCTCGATTGCCCTGCATTCCAGGCAGCTGTCGGCGTACAGCAATATCACCGCGCCCCAGTTGATCTGCCTGCGCACCATTATTGAAAAAGGCCCGTTGACGGCCACGGCCATCAGCCGCGAAATGCACGTCAGCCCCAGCACCGTGGTTGGTATTCTGGACCGCCTGGAAGACAAGAAGCTGGTGCTGCGCGAGCGTGGTCGTGAAGATCGACGCATTGTATTTGTCAGTGCGACACCAGAAGGGGAGACCCTGGCACGCGATACGCCGTCCCCCTTGCAAAAGAAGTTGTCGGACGCCTTGAAAGAGTTGCCCGAGCTGGAACAGGCCACCATGACCTTGTCCCTGGAGCGCATTGTGCGCTTGCTCGATGCTGACCCGGATGTTGTGCTGGAGGCCGACGATACGGCCTCGCCTATTCTTGAGGTCCCGGAAGGGGATGTACCCCCCGAATCCGGGTTGGTGGTTTGACGGACCGACCTAGTCCGGGCAGCTCGGCAGGCAGCAAGACTGCCGCCGACCCTGCCCCCAGTGACCCGGCGCTGATACTGCGTGCGCCCCTGTTGCGTGATGCGGCCGCAATCCATCAGCTGATTGCCGATAGCCCGCCACTGGATCTGAATTCTGAATATCTCTATTTGCTGCTCAGCGAGCACTTTTCCCAGACCTGCGTTGTCGCGCAGCGTGGGGAACAAATAGACGGTTTCATCTCTGCCTACTTTCTCCCCGACCGTCCTGATGTGCTCTTTGTGTGGCAAGTGGCCGTGCATGAGCGCGCCCGTGGGCGTCGTCTGGGGCAGGCCATGCTGGAGCATCTGCGACAGCGTCTGCGTGGCCGTTCCCTGCGCTATCTGGAAACGACGGTCAGCCCCGGTAACCGGGCCTCGCGTGGCCTGTTTGCGGCCATGGCCCGGCGTTGGGGCGCCCCCATGCAGGAACAGGAATTCTTTGATACCGCCTTGTTTGCCGCACAGGCTCACGAGGCAGAACCTCTATTACGAATCGGCCCCTTGGACTCTGGATAAGAGGGGACTTTACGCAAATGAACGGTAGAGCCGGTCTGGTTCGCTGATTGTTGTTTGTCGGCTCAAGACACGCCGTTCTATAACCAGGAGAGGAAATATGACTGATTTAAAAATATTCGACCGGATGGAGTCTGAAGTAAGGGGCTACGTCCGGTCCTTCCCGGTCATTTTCAACAAAGCCCGAGGCTCGGTTTTGGAGGACGAGTCAGGCAAGCAATACATCGATTTTTTCAGTGGAGCCGGTACGCTCAACTATGGGCATAACAATCCCCATCTGAAAGAAAAGCTGATTGAATACCTGAACACCGACGGCTTGGTACACGGTTTGGACATGGCCACCAGCGCCAAGAAATACTTTCTTGAAACGGTGGACAAAGTGCTGCTCAAACCGCGCGGGTGGGACTACCGCTTGCAGTTTACGGGGCCTACCGGCACCAATGCCGTGGAGGCGGCGTTAAAACTGGCACGCCAGGTCAAGGGCCGCCAGAATGTGATTTCGTTTACGCACGGTTTCCACGGCGTCAGCACGGGTTCCCTGGCAGTGACGGCGAACTCCAAGTTTCGTAGTGCAGCGGGTGTGGCCCTGGGCAATACCTCGTTCATGCCCTATGACGGCTACTTGGGACCGGACGTCAATACGATGGCTTATCTGGAGCGCTTGCTGGAAGACCCCAGCAGTGGTCTGGACCATCCTGCCGCGGTCATCGTGGAAACCGTGCAAGGTGAAGGGGGCGTGAACGTTGCTACACAGCGCTGGCTGCGTGAACTGCAACGTCTGTGCCGCGAGCACGACATGCTGCTGATTGTCGATGACATTCAGGTCGGTTGTGGTCGCACGGGCCGTTTCTTCAGCTTCGAGCAGGCCGGTATCAGCCCTGACATCATCACCTTGTCCAAATCCTTGTCCGGTTTTGGCTTGCCCATGTCTCTGGTTTTGTTGCGTCCTGAACTGGACGTATGGAAACCCAGCGCCCATAACGGCACCTTCCGTGGCAATAACCTGGCTTTCGTGACTGCGGCTCAAGCTCTGGAAAGCTACTGGGCCAACGAGGACTTTGAAGCCGAGATCCAGGGTAAGGAGCGTCAAGTGCGCGACTGGCTGGAAAACCTGGTGCACAGCTATCCAGATCGTGGTTTGAGCGTACGCGGTCGCGGCCTGATCCAGGGCCTGGTGACGCCGCCCGGTGCCGGTCTGGCCAATGAAATTGCTGCACAGGCTTTCAAGCAAGGTCTGGTGATTGAAACCTCGGGCGCCCACGACGAAGTTCTGAAGCTGCTGCCTGCCCTGACGATCAGCAATGAAGAGCTGACTCAAGGCCTGGACATTATTGAACGCAGCGTCGCCCAGTGCCTGTCCAAGCGCGGCAGCCAGGCCAAGATTCTGAAAATTGGAGGAGCACGCTAATGTTGGTCAAGAACGTACAGGATGTGATTGGAACCCGTGACGAGGTGCGCACAGACACCTGGGTCAGCCGCCGTGTTTTGCTCAAGAAAGACGGCATGGGTTTTTCCTTTCATGAAACCGTTATTTTTCCTGGCACCGAGACTCACATCCACTACCAGAATCACCTGGAAGCGGTGTGGTGCATCGAGGGCGATGGCGAAATCGAAACCGTTGCCGACGGCAAGAAATACGATTTGGGCCCAGGCGTAGTTTATGCCCTGGACCAGCACGATGAACACTATCTGCGCGGTGGCAAAGAGCCGCTGCGAGTGATCTGCGTGTTCAATCCGCCCCTGACCGGTCAGGAAGTTCACGATGAGAAAGGGGTTTACCCAGCCATCGTGGAAGACTGAAGACCTAAGGAGAGCATGATGACAGTGACCATGAGCGATCTGTACACATCCCGTACAGAACGAACGGCGGCCATCGTCAGCCGCCAGGAGCCGGTGGTGTATCCGGATCCGGTAGGTAGCCAGCCTTTGAACAAGTCCCAGCTGCGGGAGTACGAGGACAATGGCTTTTTGCTGCTGCCTGATTTGTTCAATGCGCAGGAAGTGCAAGCCTTGCTGGGCAATGTGGAAGCCATGAGCACGGACCCCGGCATCTTGTCGCGTGAAGAAGCGGTGGTGGAAAAGGGCAGTCAGGCCGTGCGCTCGATCTTTCGTGTGCATGAGTTAAGCGAGCTGATTGCCCGCCTGGTGCGCGACCCGCGTGTACTGGATGTGGCCCGCCAGATTCTGGGCTCGGAGGTGTATGTGCATCAGTCCCGTGCCAACCTGAAACCGGGCTTTACCGGCAAGGAGTTTTACTGGCATTCGGACTTCGAGACCTGGCATATCGAAGATGGCATGCCGCAAATGCGCGCCTTAAGCTGCTCGGTGCTGTTGACTGACAATAATGTGTGCAATGGCCCCTTGATGCTGGTGCCGGGTTCGCACCGCCAGTTCATCTCTTGCACAGGGCAGACACCGGACAACCATTACAAGGAGTCCTTGCGCAAGCAGGAGTATGGCGTACCCGATCCGATCAGCCTGCGTTTGCTGGTGGATCAGGGTGGCATTGAAGCCATTACTGCCAAGGCCGGTTCGGTGATCTTTTTTGACTGCAATACCTTGCACGGCTCGGCCAGCAATATCTCGCCTTGGCCACGAGCCAATGTGTTTACGGTCTATAACAGCGTGGAAAACTGCGTGGGTGATCCCAAGCAGGGGCTGACACCCCGTCCTGCGCATGTGGCCACTCGCGGGCAGTTCCCTGTCCTGACGCCGTTGAACGGACCGCTGCTGGAGTCCTAGGCAGAAAGAAGGTCTGCGCCTTGTGCGCAGACCTGGCCGGATAAGACGCTCCCTGGATTTATTTCAGGGGGCGTTTTTTTGTGGGCTCAGGATTGTGAAGAAGAGGGGAGCGGCCAGCGTCTGGGGGCCGGCGTTGGTAAATGACGGGTCTGCACCGTACTGATTGGCCGGCGTCCGGAAAAGCAGTTATCGGAGATGCTCATCAGATATGACTCGGCATGTCCAGGAGTCCTTGTGATGGCTGCTGGACGGGATCAACTGTGTTAATGCACCCAATTAGCAACAATCGCTTATTTTTACCCGGGTAATATTGACGAATTAATATCATCCGGGTAAAAATAGAACCTTCTTACTTGAAGCTCTGGTTTTGACATGAAAACGACTTACCCCAATACCTACACCAGCTTTATGGGCCACCGCCGTATCGCGTCCGGTCCCATGCTGACCAATGTGCTGGCCGTGAAGAAAGTGCTGGAGAGCCGGGTTAACGATCCCGTACTGATCTTTGACGATGTGACAGGCCGTTTTGTGGATGTGAACACCCAAGGGACGGACGAAGAGCTGGCGCAACGCTATGCGCCAGTGGATGCTCCTGAAGTAGAGGTCGAGCAGACAGAGGAAGAAGCTCCACGCGGCCGTGGTCGCCCTAAGCTGGGCGTGATTCCTCGTGAAGTGACCTTGTTGCCACGACATTGGGATTGGCTGGCGACTCAACCCGGAGGGGCATCGGTTGCGCTACGCAAACTGGTTGAAGAAGCTCGCCGTGCCAGCGCCGCCAAAGATCAGCGTCGCCAGGCGCAGGAACGAGCCTATAACTTCATGACGGCAATCGGTGGTGATTTGCCTGGCTTTGAGGAAGCGATGCGAGCCTTGTTTGTCGATGAGCTGGAGCGCTTCAAAACCCTGCTGGCTGGCTGGCCGGAAGATGTGCGGGAGCATGCGATCAAGCTGGCTGAAACTCCGGTGACCCTTTCGGCCTAACAAGATTTGAGGACAAAGATCATGAATGCCAATCCTGAGCCGCGAGTGTATCTGGAGCCGACACAGGCGTCAGGCCGTGCTTTTGTCATGCGTCATTTGCAGGGCAGCGTCATCATGTTGAATCTGCTGCGCTTTCGCCGTGTGGCGGATTACTGCGCTTGTCCAGAACTGGCTCCTGAAACACCCATCAGTGGAGCAGAGGCGTTTGAGCGATATATCGAACACACTCTGCCATTTCTGCACGCAAGTGGTGGCCAGCTTTTATTTTTGGGTTCTGGCGGGTCATTCTTGATTGGGCCAGAAGAGGAGCGCTGGGATCTGGCCATGCTGGTTAAGCAGCAAAGCGCGGATTCCTTTCTGGCTTTTGCTGATAATACGGACTACTTGAAAGGGCTGGCTCATCGTAGCGCAGCGCTTGAGGATTCCCGCCTGCTGCCTTTGCAGGAGATGGCTACCTTTTCGGCCAAAGCTGCTTGAAGGTGGCTCAGGGCAGAGCCACCTTCAAGTGACGTAGAGCGCAAGTGTTCAAGCCGCCTGAATAAAGTTGCTCAGGAACGCCTGCGTCCGCGCTTCCTGCGGATGGCAGAACACTTGTTCAGGCGGGCCGGACTCCACGATCACGCCTTTATCAAAGAAGCAGACGCGGTCTGACACTTCCTTGGCAAACTGCATTTCGTGGGTGACCAGCAGAATTGTCAGATCCTGTTCCTGACTCAGCTTTTGAATCACGCCCAGCACTTCGCCCACCAGTTCCGGGTCCAGAGCCGAGGTGGGTTCGTCAAACAGCAGAATATTGGGTTCCATCGCCAGGGCCCGGGCGATGCCCACGCGCTGTTGCTGTCCGCCGGAGAGCTGGCTGGGGAATTTGTCGGCATGGTCGATCAGGCCCACCAGATCCAGATACTTGGTGGCCCGTTCGCGCGCCTGTTCTTTGGACAGGCCCAGCACATGGGTGGGCGCTTCAGTCACATTGCGCATCACCGTCATATGCGGGAACAGGTTGAACTGCTGGAACACCATGCCCATTTCCTTGCGCATCTCGCGCAAGTGGTTCTGGCTGGCGGGCACCAGCTTGTCATCGACCCGCTCGTGCCAGAGGGGTTTGCCCGCTACTGTGATGACACCTTCGTCGATGGTCTCCAGCGTCATCAGAATGCGCAGCACGGTGGATTTACCGGAACCGGAAGGGCCGATGATGGTGACTTTTTCACCTGGTTCCACCTGAAAGTTCAAGGCGTCCAGCACGGTGACATCACCAAATTTCTTGGTGACATTGTCAAATTGAATGATGGGGTTCGTAGAGTCAGTCATCGCAGGGGGATTCCTTGCTTGGGCAAACGCTGGTCCAGCGCTCGTACCCCAGCGGATGCCAGGAGGGTCAGCAGCAGATACAGGCCGCCCACCATGGACAGGGGAATGATGTAGTTAAAGGTACGGTCACCGATAATCTTGGCCACATTCAGAACTTCCAGTACCGATACAACAGAGAGTACAGGCACGTCTTTCATGATGGACACCAGATAATTACCCATGGCCGGAATGATGCGCGGGATGGCCTGGGGCAGAGTGATGACCATAAAGGTACGCAGCGGGGAAATGTCCAGGGCGCGGGCTGCTTCAGTCTGGCCATGGGTAACGGACTCCAGACCGGCTCGGTAGACCTCGGACAGATAGGCGCTGTACTGCACCCCCAGCGCCAGTGCGCCGGTCAGAAAGGCGGGCAGCACAATGCCGTAGTCCGGTAGCACGTAGTACAGGAAAAACAATTGCACCAGCAAAGGCGTGTCGCGCAGGAATTCGGTCAGCACATAGGCGGGCCAGGAAATCAGGCGCAGACGCACACTTTTCAGGCCTGCCAGAATCAGTCCCAAGACAGCCGCAACACCAAAGCCCAGTGCGGCGGCCTGGATGGTGACCCATAAGCCTTTAAGCAAAATAGGCAGGATAGACAGCGCAAATGCTCCGTTGCTGCTGGTGTCCCATTCAATACCAAACAGCATGTTCAGCTCCTTTGCGCACGCCAGCGGCCGGTTGCGCGTTCCAGCAATTTCATCAGGACGGTCAGCACCAGTGCCATGCCGAAGTACATCAGCAAGAGCAGGGTATAGATAGTGGTGCTGTCCTGGGTGAAGTTGCGTATTTGTTCAGCTCTGAAGCTCAAGTCGCCCAGACTGATCAGGGAGACCAGGGCGGTGTCTTTCAGATTTTGCACGGCCAGATTCCCGAAGCTGGGCATCATCTCTGGGATGGCCTGGGGCAGGCTGATGCGCCACAGGGTTTGGCGCTCTGTAAAGTCCAGGGCCTTGGCCGCTTCCAGTTGGGAGTGTGGCACGGCCTGGATGGCACCGCGCACCACTTCGGCACCGTAAGCGCCAATGTTCAGGCCCAGGGCCAGGGTGCCGGCCACGACCGGGTCCAGACGCCAGTCCAGACCCATGGACTCGCCCAGAATGGGCAGGGCAAAGTACAGCCAGAACAGCTGTACCAATAAAGAGGTGCCGCGAAAAACTTCAATAATCGTGACGGACAGCGAGCGCAAGGCGACCGAGTGGGACAGCCTGCCTATGCCCAGGGCAAAGGAGGCGATGGCTCCCACCACGGTTGAATACAGGGTGAGCTGTATGGTGACCCAGGCTCCGTCCATCAGGGCCGAGCTGTAACTTAACCAATCCATATCAGGTTCCAGACAAGGGCAGGCGGTACACCTTCAGTGCGCTGTCGGCCCTTGCAAGGGGCCGCGCAGGCCCGTGCGGCCGCCTTACCCGCAGGTGAAGGATCAGGCTTTACACAGCTGTTCCGTGGATTTCTCAAATGAGTGCTTGGCGTCTTCTTCGGTAAAGCCGTGTTTGCTCAGGATGGCTTTCCATTCATCGGTTTTCTTGAATTCGGCCAGTTCCTTGTTCACGGCGTCACGCAGGTCTTCGGATTCCTTGGCAAAGGCAAAGCCGCCCCAGCTACGAACCGGGTTGCCATCAATGATGGGGTCCTTGAACTCGGCGGCCAGCTCGACTTTGCCGCCCCCTTTGGAGGCCAGATCACTGGCAGTCTGGCCAGTTGCGGCATAGGCATCGGCACGGCCGGTTGCCACGGTGGAGATCGCATCCGCGTTGTTGGAAATAGTGATCATGCGGTTATCGGGCACGCCCAGGGCCTGCATCATTTCCAGTTGATCGGCACCGGCCATGATGGCGATCTTGTGATCAGTCTTGGCGAAGTCTTCGTACGAGTGAATGTTCTTGGGGTTGCCCTTGGCGACCAGCAGGCCTTCACCGTAGGAGCTGTTGGGCTCGGAGAACAGCACGGTATTGCAACGTTGCGGCAGGATGGCCATTTCGGCGGCCACCATATCAAAGCGTTTGGCTTGCAGGCCGGGGATCAGGGAACCGAAATTAGCGGTTTCCCATTTGATTTCTTTGACGCCCAGACGCTCCATGATGGCCTGGGCCACTTCGGGGCCAGCGCCTTGGGCTTTGCCGGACATGTCCATGTATCCGTACGGAATTTCATTAGCAACGGCGACGCGAATCACGCCGCGCTCTTTGACTTGTTCCAGCGTGACTGCCTGGGCGCTGGAGGCGGCAGCCAGGGTGCCCAGCAGGGCAAAGGCCAACGCGCAGAGGGGCTTGGATTGTAGTTTCATCATGAGTCCTTTTCTCGCCTATACCATTTCGTTATAAATGATTTGTTTTACGAAAGATTTGCAGGGAAATCATAGCTTATAAAATCATTCGTACTCAAATTAAATGTATAGAAACTATCGAGTAAAGGGTCTGCTTAGCCTTTCTATATAAAGAAAGTGGCAGGTCTTAGGGAAAATGCGTGGTGTCTTGAGTACGTGTTTTCACTATGCTCCCAAGGATTAAAGAGCGCTTGTCCTCTCAAAAGCGCCTGGCTTATGCCTACCCCAGATTGATTCATGAATGAGTTCGGCGCGTCTTCGGGCGCGCCGACACCCTTTTGGAAAGTGCGCTTTGGCGCGCTTTCAAACCCTGCCGGTTCGGGAAATGCACGGTACCAAACGACTGTGCTGACCCCGCAAGAACGCCTGCCACACTCGGTATTGCGTCTCTTGTACAGGCAGCTGGCGACTTCTTCAGATCAGAAGCGCGGCCAGAAGAAAAAGTTGGTGACAGGCTTACTTAATGCAAAATCGTGGAGGCTCTATGAGCAGAGAAGAGGGCGGTTTTATAAAACAGCATCTGATTTGGGTGCTGGTTGCGGTGCTGGGGGCCTTTGCCCTGGGAACGGTGGCACTAAGCCGGGGGGAGAGCATCAATGCTCTATGGATCGTAGTCGCCGCAGTCTGCGTCTATTTAATTGCCTATCGTTATTACAGCCGTTTCATTGCTCGCAAGGTTTTTGAGCTGGACGCGACCCGCATGACGCCAGCGTGGCGTCATAACGATGGTCTGGACTACGTACCGACTAATAAACACGTGCTTTTTGGGCACCATTTTGCCGCCATTGCAGGGGCTGGCCCTTTGGTCGGGCCAGTGCTGGCTGCGCAAATGGGTTATCTGCCCGGCATGCTCTGGATTCTGGCCGGTGTGGTGTTTGCGGGGGCGGTGCAGGACTTCACGGTTCTGTTCATCTCCATGCGCCGCGACGGGCGCTCGCTGGGGGATCTGATCAAGTCCGAACTGGGCACGGTGCCCGGTGTGATCGCCTTGTTTGGCGCTTTCATGATCATGGTCATCATTCTGGCTGTGCTGGCGCTGATAGTGGTCAAGGCCCTGATCAATTCGCCATGGGGCACCTTCACGGTGGCAGCGACGATTCCGCTGGCTATCTTCATGGGGATTTATCTGCGCTTCCTGAGGCCGGGCCGTATTGGCGAGGTCTCGGTGATCGGGCTGATCTTCCTGCTGGCTGCGATTGTCTATGGTCAGAACGTGGCGGCCCACCCGACCTGGGGGCCCTTCTTCACCCTGAATGGCGAGGAGCTGACCTGGGCGCTGATTATTTACGGCTTTATTGCTGCTGTGCTGCCCGTGTGGCTGCTGCTGGCTCCGCGTGACTATCTGTCCACCTTCCTGAAAATTGGCACGATTGTGGGTCTGGCCATCGGGATTGTGATTGTGGCGCCCGAGCTGAAAATGCCAGCGACCACCAAGTTTATTGACGGCACAGGCCCGGTCTGGTCCGGCAGCTTGTTCCCCTTCCTGTTCATTACCATTGCTTGCGGTGCCGTGTCCGGTTTCCACGCTTTGATTTCCTCGGGCACCACGCCCAAGATGATCGAAAACGAAACCCAGGCGCGCTATATCGGCTATGGCGGTATGTTGATGGAGTCCTTCGTAGCCATCATGGCCCTGGTTGCGGCTTGCGTGATCGAGCCGGGCATTTACTACGCCATGAACAGCCCAGCCGCCTTGATTGGCACCACGCCTGAGCAGGCCGCGCAAGTGGTGTCCAGCTGGGGCTTCCTGATTACTCCCGCTGATCTGACCCAAATGGCCAGCGACGTGGGTGAAAACAGCATTATTTCCCGTGCCGGTGGGGCTCCTACCCTGGCGGTGGGCATGGCTTTCATCTTGCATAACGTCATCGGCGGGCCGGCGATGATGAGCTTCTGGTATCACTTCGCCATTCTGTTTGAGGCCCTGTTCATTCTGACGGCGGTAGATGCCGGTACGCGTGCAGGCCGCTTCATGTTGCAAGACTTGATGGGTACTTTTGTGCCGGGCTTGCGGCGTACGGAGTCGCTGGTCGCCAACTTGATTGCCACATCCTTGTGCGTGGCGGCGTGGGGCTACTTCCTGTATCAGGGTGTGGTCGATCCACTGGGTGGTATCAACACCTTGTGGCCTTTGTTCGGTATTGCCAACCAGATGCTGGCAGCGGTGGCATTGGTATTGGGTACGGTGGTGCTCTTCAAGATGAAGAAAGACCGCTACGCATGGGTGACCGTGGTTCCCACTATCTGGCTGCTGATTTGCACGCTGGTGGCAGGCTTTCAGAAAATGTTCCACCCCGACCCCAAGATTGGCTTTTTGGCCCACGCCAAGGTTTATCAAAAAGGTCTGGCGGAACAAACTGTCATGGCGCCGGCCAAATCTCTGGAGCAGATGCAACAGGTGATTTTCAACGATTACGTGAACTCCACCTTGTGCGGTCTGTTCATCTTTGTGGTCTTGAGCATGGTGTTCTTTGGCATCCGTTGCGTGCTGAAAGCACGTCGCAGCACGGAGCCGCATTCTGCCGAGACTCCGTACGAGCCACTGCCGGCTCAAGCGGCAGCAGGAGCTTGATATGAAAGGATTATTGACAGGAGCCATTTCGCGCAGTGCCCAGGCAGGGCGGGGCACCGGGCGTTATCTGGCCACAACCTTGCGTCTGATGGTGGGCGTGCCTGATTACGAAACCTATCTGAATCATATGCGGGTGAACCACCCGGATCAGAAACCGATGGAGTACGCCGAGTTTTTCCGGGAGAGACAGCAAGCCCGGTACGGTGGCAAAGGGCGTATAGCCTGCTGCTAAATTAGGCGGCTAAGGGCCAGAACCCAGTGTTCTGGCCCTTTTGCATTTGTGCCTGGCAGTGTGTCATCAGGTTTGTATGTAGATGTAAAAATAAGACAAACAAGGCATCTAAACGATTTATCGTGGTTTTTCGCGATAACACGAAACAAAAGGGCCAATAAAAAACTCAAAACGAAACAATGATTTCGTTTGATGCTGTTTTTTAGTGCCATGTTGGTATAAATATTTTGTTGTTCAGCGTTTTTGTGGATGAATCTTGCTGGTTTTGTTGGCGGCGCGTCAGGAACTGTGTTAGGATTTTTCCCATGACTTTCGCAACCCCCGTTTTCTTCTTTTATTTTTATGCTTTTCCGATGCCGCTGGTGGAGGAAAGGACGGGTTGCACCAAACACAAGTAAGACCTAAATCCTGAAATAAGCCGCCAGCATAGACCGGGCGGCTTTTTTTTCGTTTGCCCCCGGACCTGGCAAACCAACTGGAGTTCAATCGTGTCGCACAATACTGATGATTTACGGATTCGTGAAATTAAGGAGCTGTCTCCCCCATCCCATGTGATGCGCGAGTTCCCGTGTACCTCTGCTGTATCGACGACGGTTCACAAGGCCCGCCGCAGCATTCACAAGATCCTTCACGAACGCGATGATCGTCTGGTGGTCGTGGTGGGTCCTTGTTCCATCCACGATACCGAAGCCGCCATGGACTACGCGCGTCGCCTGACGGTCGAGCGCAAGCGCTTTGCCCCCGAGCTGGAAATTGTGATGCGCGTGTACTTCGAAAAGCCACGTACCACCGTGGGCTGGAAAGGGCTGATCAACGACCCCTTCATGGATGGCAGCTTCAACATCAATCAGGGTTTGCGTACGGCGCGTGAATTGCTGCTGGCCGTCAACCAGCTGGATTTGCCCGCTGGCTGCGAGTTCCTGGACATGATTACTCCCCAGTACATTGCTGATCTGGTTTCCTGGGGCGCCATTGGTGCTCGCACGACAGAGAGCCAGGTTCACCGTGAACTGTCCTCCGGATTGTCCTGCCCCGTCGGCTTCAAGAATGGCACGGATGGCAATATCCGTATTGCTCTGGACGCGATCAAGGCCGCTTCCCAGCCTCACCATTTCCTGTCGGTCACCAAGGGCGGTCACTCCGCCATTGTGTCCACCGTGGGCAATAACGATTGCCACGTGATTTTGCGCGGTGGCAAGACGCCGAACTACGACGCTGAAAACGTTGAGGCAACCAGCCAGGCCATGATCAAGGCCGGCATGGTGCCGCGTGTGATGGTCGATGCCAGCCACGCCAACAGTAATAAAGACTACCGCCGTCAGCCCGAAGTGCTGGCCGATGTTGCTGGTCAGATCTCGGGCGGCGATATGCGTATCTGCGGCGTGATGATCGAAAGCCATCTGGTAGGCGGCCGTCAGGACGTGGTGGAAGGCAAGCCTTTGACCTACGGCCAAAGCATTACCGACGGTTGCATCGATTGGGATGACACGGTGGTGGTTCTGGAAAAACTGGCTGAAGCGGTGCGTCAGCGTCGTCAGGCGCGAGTCGCTCTTGAAGAGGGGGCACTTAGCCACTCATAATAGGGTTTTGCCTTTTTGGAATGCATCATGAATGCTCCCGGTCATGCCGACCTAGCGCGGCGCCCTTTACCTGAAGGTTTTGTAGAAGCCTTGCAGGCTCAGTTCCAAGAGCGTTGCTCGCTTTCTCACGCTGTGCGTGAACACCATGGACGGGATGAATCGCCGTATCCACCCATGCTGCCTGATGTGGTTGTTTTTGCTCGCAGCACAGAAGAAGTGGCCTGGGTGGCACGTCATTGTCATGAACACCATGTGCCCCTGATTCCTTACGGGGCTGGTTCCTCGCTGGAAGGGCATTTTCTGGCGATTCAAGGTGGCGTCAGCCTGGACTTGTCCGGTATGGATGAGATCGTGGCGATTAATGCCGAAGATTTCACCGCCACAGTGCAAGCTGGCGTGACACGCATGGCCTTGAACGAGCACATCCGTGATACGGGCTTGTTTTTCCCCATCGACCCCGGTGCGGATGCCAGCCTGGGCGGGATGGCCGCAACGCGTGCGTCGGGTACCAATGCCGTGCGTTACGGCACCATGCGCGAAAACGTCCTGACTTTGAAGGTTGTGACGGCAGATGGCCGCATTATTGATACGGCTAACCGTGCCAAGAAATCCTCCGCCGGTTACGACCTGACCCGCTTGTTTATCGGTAGCGAAGGCACGCTGGGCATCATTACCGAAGTGACGGTGCGTCTGTACCCGCAGCCCGAAGCCATTTCGGCGGCTATCTGTAATTTCCCCGATCTGCGCTCTGCCGTGCAAAGCGTGATCGAGGTCATTCAAATGGGTATCCCGATTGCGCGTGTCGAATTCATGGATACGGCCGCCGTACGTGCCACCAATGCCTACAGCAAGCTGACGCTGAAAGAATCGCCCTTGCTGCTGTTTGAATTCCACGGCAGCCCCAGTGGTGTGCAGGAGCAGGCTCAGGTTGTCCAGGAAATCACTCGTGATAACGGCGGCATGGACTTTGAGTGGGCCGATAAGGCTGAGGATCGTTCCCGCTTGTGGACGGCTCGACACAATGCCTACTTTGCCGGTTTGCAACTGCGTCCTGGTTGCCGCTCCAGCACCACGGACGTTTGTGTGCCTATCTCCGCCTTGGCAGAGTGTGTGGCGCAAACCGCGGCCGATATGGATCAGGCTCCGTTCCCGTACACCATCGTGGGTCACGTGGGCGATGGCAACTTCCACGTCCTGATGCTGCTGGACGCCGATAGTCAGGAAGAGTGGGACGAGTCCGAGCGCTTGAACCATCGTCTGGTAGAGCGTGCCATTGCCATGCAGGGCACCTGCACCGGCGAACACGGTGTGGGCTTGCACAAGATGGAGTTCATGCTGGCCGAGCACGGTCAGGATGCACTGGATGTGATGAGCAGCATCAAGCAGGCGCTGGATCCTCACAACATCATGAATCCCGGCAAGATGTTGCCCCCGCGTCCTCTGGACTGATTCTGCGGTAGTCGCCTTGAAAGCCCAGACCATGTCGTCTGGGCTTTTGTGTCTTGGGCAGCACAGTTTTCCAGAAACCCCAGGTACGGGCGGTGTCTGCCTGTACATGTGTCAGGGCAGGCGTACAATGCCTTTTTTAGTTAGTCAGGTGCGCACTGGGCGCAAAGCCCAGCCAATGCGGCACCTCTCATCATCACTGCAATGACTATTTCCACCAAAAAAGGTCGCGTCGTTATCGGAATGTCCGGCGGCGTGGACTCCTCTGTCTCGGCCTGGCTGCTTAAAGAGCAAGGCTATGAAGTCGTGGGCCTGTTCATGAAGAACTGGGAAGACGACGATGACTCCGAATTTTGCTCTTCGCGCCAGGATTGGCTGGACGCGGCCAGCGTGGCCGATCTGGTCGGGGTCGAGATCGAGGCGGTCAACTTCGCTGCGGAATATAAGGACCGCGTGTTTGCGGAGTTCTTGCGGGAATATTCGGCAGGTCGCACCCCGAATCCCGATGTTCTGTGCAATGCGGAAATCAAGTTCAAGGCCTTTCTGGATCACGCCATGACCTTGGGCGCCGACTGGATTGCCACCGGCCATTACGCCCGTGTGCGTGGCGTGCCCATGGCCGGGGGCGGCACCGACTACCAGTTGCTGAAAGGTCTGGATGCTTCCAAGGATCAAAGTTATTTTTTGCACCGCCTGAACCAGGCGCAGCTGTCGCGCACCTTGTTCCCCTTGGGCGAGATCAACAAGCAGGAAGTACGCCGTATTGCCGAGGAACTGAAGCTGCCCAATGCGGCTAAAAAAGACTCGACCGGCATTTGCTTTATTGGCGAGCGTCCTTTCCGCGAGTTCTTGAATCGCTATCTGCCCACTCAACCCGGTCCTATCAAAACACCGGAAGGGCAGGTATTGGGTCAGCACGTGGGTCTGGCTTTCCACACCTATGGTCAGCGCAAGGGTTTGGGCATTGGTGGTGTCAAGGGCAAGCAGCGCGAAGACGGTACCGCCGACGCCTGGTATGCCGCCCGCAAGGATCTGACCACGAACACGCTGTATGTGGTGCAAGGGCACGATCACCCCTGGCTGTTGCAGTCTGAATTGAAGGCCGAGCAGACCAGTTGGGTAGCGGGCCATCCGCCAGCGCTGGGCCCGATTCATGCCAAGACCCGTTATCGCCAGGCCGATGCGGCCTGCACGATCCTGGCTGCCGAAGGCGACAGCCTGTCTCTTCATTTTGATCAGCCCCAATGGGCCGTAACGCCGGGCCAATCCGTGGTCCTGTACGACGGTGACCGCTGCCTGGGCGGCGGCATCATTCAATAAGAGGCGGGCATGGATCCCATTCTTGTCATCAGTTTGCTGGTGCTGGGTGCCGGTATTGGTTTGGCCGCCGGGCTGCTGGGGATTGGCGGAGGCATGATTCTGGTGCCGTTCCTGACCTTTCTGCTACCGCTGTTTGGTGTGCCGCAAGAGCTGGCCGTGCATGCTTCCATTGCCACGGCCATGGCCACGATTCTGTTCACCTCCTTGTCCAGCGTGAGGGCGCACCATAAACATGGTGCCATTCGCTGGGATGTGGTCAAGGTCATGGTGCCCGGCCTGATCCTGGGTGGGCTGCTGTCGGGCGGCGCGATTTTTGCCATGATCAACAGCACGGCGCTGGCGATTGTGTTCGGTGTGTTCGTCCTGTATTCGGCCTCCAAAATGGCACGCAAGTCGGCCCCGGTGCAAGGCCGCTCTTTGCCAGCCCCATTCTGGATTGCTGCCATGGGAGCCTTGATCGGTTTCGTGTCCGGTCTGCTGGGGGCGGGTGGGGCCTTCTTGTCTGTCCCCTTCATGCTGCGCGGCAATGTGCCTGTGCGACAGGCCGTCGCTACCTCGGCCGCCTTGGGCTTTTTCATTGCTCTGGCCAATAGCGTGGGTTATATCTGGTCCGGGCAGGCCACCTTTGGCAGCCACCCCGGCATGATTGGTTTTATCTACTGGCCGGCCTTGTTGATTGTTTCGGCCACCAGTATTTGTACCGCCCCCCTGGGGGCCAGTCTGGCCCACAAGATCGATCAGGTGACGCTCAAGCGCATCTTTGCTGGCATGTTGACTGTGCTGGCGATCTACATGATTACGCAGGCCATCACACAGGCTTGATGTTTTCTGGCTGGACTTTGCCATACGCACAGTCCAGCCCATTCAGCTCGGTTTCTTCTGCCGGCTCAAAAACTCCCCCAGCTGTCCAGTGAATTGCTGTCCGTAGCGCAGTCATTGCCTGCTCGCTTTGCGGCAGTGTGCTGCCGTAAGCATGAAATTCGTGCGTCATATCCGGCCAGACATCCAGCCGTATATTGGCCCCCTGCTTGTGCGCCTCTCGGGCAAAATCCCGGATCATGTCGACCAGAATTTCCTTGCCGCCTGCCTGAATGTAGATGGGGGCCAGATGGCGCAGATCCTGTGCAATGGGCGAGAGCCGATCATCACTCCAGGGGCCGTTGCCCTTTAGCCATTGACCGTATTGCAGCGTTTGATAGCCCTGCACCATATCGTAGCGATCATGACCAAACTGGCTGGCGCCGCGTCGTCCTATATCCGTCCAGGGGCTTAGTGCCAAGGCCAGAGAAGGTTGGGGCAGTCCCGCTTGACGCAGGCCGACCAAGCTCATCAGCACCAGGTGTCCGCCTGCCGAGTCGCCTGCCAGGACAATATCCTGGGCGGGGATTCCACATCCAAGCAGATAGCGGTAGGCGTCTAGCGCATCTTCCTGTTGGGCCGGGTGAGGGTGCTCCGGGGTCAGGCGGTAGTCCACGGCGAAGATGGGTATTTGCAGCTTGTAGGCCAGCAGACGAATGAAGTGGCGCGACACGATTGGGTAGAAAGCATAGCCGCCGCCATGAAAGTACAAGATGGTTTTGCTGCTGTTCGGGCGATCTGGAATGAACCAGTCACCCCGTGGTTCTGGGGACGTGCTGGCCTGCATCTGGACGGGCAAGTCCGGTTCGGCAATCGTGTACAGGCTGTCGAAATAGGCGCGGCCTTCAGCTATGGTTGGCAAGCGGAAGGCGTGGTTGAACTGCTTGCGATAGAACAGGGTGGCGATTTCAAAAGGCACAGACCAGCCGGGCACTAGCGGCTTGGCGATGATACGTCGAGCCAGTACGTCTATGGTGGTGGCCCAGAGGGCGAGGGCGCTTCGGCAACGATGAGACCAGGATCCTTGCAAGATAGTTTTGGGCATAAAAGGGCGGGGCTGAAGTAGGATAAAAGGACTTTCAGTGTGGCCCGGCTTGCCTGGGCCGGATAGAACGGAAACGACCTCCCATGTCTGCTTTGCCTTGTGCCCGTTTGCATCACCCCAGCCGAAAAACGGCGTCCATTATCCATCTGGGTGTGGAGCGTGATACCCGTGCTCTGGATCTGCTGCCGCAGCAACGTCTGAACTGTTATCCGGCTTCGCCCCTGGTGGTGTTGTCCTGGGTTTTCCATGGCCAGCTGCACATGGTGCAGACGCCCGTGGATGGAGGGAGTCCGGTACTGTCAGAGCCCCTGCCCGGCATGCTGTTTGCCGGGCCTTCGCGCGCACCTTCCATTAGCTGGTCTCCGGGGCCTGTCCATGCGATTTCGATTGGACTGTACCCGGATGCCTTGAAACGTGTGTTTGGTATCGAGGCCAGCGACTTTCTGGATCAGGTACTGCCCATGGAGCAGGTCTTGCCCGCTGCCAGCTGTCAGACACTTGGGCAAGCTGGCACAGAAGAAGGCCCTTTATTCGAACAACTGGAGGCGGCAATTCATCGTTGTGCTCATGGCTGTCTGGCGACAGAAGGTGCTGCCACCTTGCATCATTGGTTGACGGCATTGGGGATGAGGATGGTAGCAACACGCACGGGAACGGGCTTGCGTCAGATGCAAAGGCAATTCAAGCGTTGGGCCGGGCAGAGCCAGCGTGAGCTGCAGCTGTATGTGCGTGCCGAGCGTGCTTTTGCCTTGGTGCAGCAGCAGGAAAATCCGGTCTGGTCTGATGTGGCGTTGCAAGCCGGGTATAGCGACCAGTCTCATTTTGGCAGAGAGGTCAAACGGGTTTCGGGCTTTTCACCTGCCCAGTTCGCCCAGCGCATGAAGTCTGATGAGGCCTTCTGGATGTACCGATTGCTGGGCGAGGCCTGAACCAGCAGGCATAAAAAAACCCATTCAAAAGAATGGGCCCTGGCTTGCTGGCGCAACGCTCACTGCGTAGGCGGTAAGGTGCTGGCAAACGAGGGGCGCGCTTGGAGTTTTTCATCCAGGCGTTGCAGATTGCCGTACTGCGAGCGCCAGTCCAGTTCAGGAAAGCGCAGATCCAGATAACCCAGTGCGCAGCCTACGGCAATGTCGGCCAGGCTAAAGCTGGTGCCCATGCAAAAGGACTGGTCACCCAAGGTGTTGTTCATGGATTGCAGGGCGGCGGTAATCTTGCTGTTTTGGCGGTCAATCCAGGCGGGTAGACGCAGCTCTTGGGGACGGCGTTTTTCCACCACGATGGCAACGCAGGCATCAAGCAAGCCATCGGCAATGGCTTCCCAGCATTTGACTGCAGCGCGATCACGTCCGGCTTGGGGAATCAGGCGGCCGACGGGCGAGAGGGTATCCAGATACTCGACGATCACGCGGGAGTCAAACAGATTTGCCTGATCATCCATAATCAGACAGGGGACTTTGCCCAGTGGATTGTGCTTCAGAATATCGCTGTCATCGGCCCACACATCCTCCAGAATCAGCTCGTAGTCGAGCTTTTTTTCCGCCATGACAACACGCACTTTGCGCGCGTATGGGCTGGTGAGGGAAGCTAGAAGTTTCATAAAAAGCTATCAAAAGTTGCAGGCTCAAAAAGTATAGCAGGAACCTATGGGCGAACGTCCCGCAGGCCGGGCCTGAACCTGTCGCTGGAAACAATGTTGGAAAACTGTGGTTTATTCGTCAAAGCCTCGAACAGCCGTCGCATTCTGACCCCATGCTGAACGCGTGGCATACGGGTGCCAGCCTGCAATGTTAGAATGCGGGCTGACTTTATTCCCCCTTCTTTTCTGTAGAACGATGCACATAGCCGATACCCTGAGCACTCTGAATGCCTTGTCCCCATTGGACGGGCGTTATGGCAGCCGTACCGCCCCCTTGCGTGGCCTGTTGTCCGAAGCCGCATTTATGTGGCATCGCGTAGAGGTCGAAGTGGCCTGGTTGATCGGCCTGTCCGACGCGGGTCTGCCCGAACTGCCTACTTTCTCCGCCGAAGCTCGCGAGGTACTCAAGAGCCTGGTGCAGAACTTCTCGGAAGACGATGCCGCCCGCATCAAAGCCATCGAGCGCACCACCAACCACGACGTGAAAGCCGTGGAATACTGGTTGAAAGAAAAAGTGGCCGACCACGCCGAGCTGTCCGCTGCGGCTGAATTCATCCATTTTTCCTGCACCTCTGAAGACATCAACAACACCTCGCATGCGCTGATGCTCACGCGTGCCCGTGAGCAGGTGATCCTGCCGCAACTGCAAGAAGTGTGTGATGCCATCAAGGCTCAGGCCCGCTTGCACGCCGAGCAGCCCTTGCTCTCGCGCACCCACGGTCAGCCAGCCAGCCCCAGCACCATGGGCAAGGAATTTGCCAACGTGGCCGCTCGACTGCAAAACGCCATTGCGGCCATTGCTGCGGTCCAGCCTCTGGCCAAAATGAATGGTGCCACCGGCAACTACAACGCTCACTTCTCGGCTTACCCCGAAATTGATTGGCCTGCATTCAGCCAGAAAGTGCTGGCTGGTCTGGGTCTGACGCAAAACGTCTACACCATTCAGATCGAACCCCACGACTGGATGGCCGCTCTGTTTGACGCCATCGCTCGCGCCAACACCATCTTGCTGGACTTCAACCGTGACGTCTGGGGCTACATCTCCCTGGGTTACTTCAAACAGCGCCTCAAAGAAGGCGAGATCGGTTCGTCCACCATGCCGCACAAGGTCAACCCGATTGACTTTGAAAACTCGGAAGGCAACCTGGGCCTGGCCAATGCCATGCTGCGCCACCTGTCCGAAAAGCTGCCTATCTCCCGTTGGCAGCGTGACCTGACCGACTCGACCGTGCTGCGTAACCTGGGCGTGGCTCTGGGTTACAGCGTGGTGGCTTACGACGCCTGCCTGCGTGGTCTGGGCAAACTGGAACTGAACGCCGCGGCTGTCGATGCGGACATCGACGCATGCTGGGAAATCCTGGCCGAGCCGGTTCAAACGGTGATGCGCCGCTACGGTTTGCCCCAGCCTTACGAGCAACTCAAAGCCCTGACACGTGGTCGTGGTATTACTCAGGAAGCGTTGCGCGAGTTTATTGGCGGTCTGGAACTGCCCGCCGACGCTAAAACCTATTTGCTTGAGCTAACTCCACGCAGCTATCTGGGCGTGGCAGTAAAGTTGGCCCAGGCGATCTAAATCCAAACGGCTGTGTTCTTGCACAAGGGCACAGCCGGCCGGGTTTCTTGAGCCAGTGCTTTATGAAGTGTTTTATGTTTCATCACACAGGAGTTCACATGAAAAAATTCGCGTTTCTGACTGCCGCTGCCGCCTTGTGCGCTGCGTTTGTCACGCCTGCTACCGCCCAGTTTGCCAAGCCAGAACAGGCCGTGAACTACCGTCAAGCCAGCATGTCGCTGATTGGCTCGCACTTTGGTCGTATGGCTCCCGTGGCCAAAAAAGAAGCACCGTATGATGCGGCTGCAATCGCTAAAAACGTAGAAGTGCTGACGGTTTTGGCGGCTTTGCCTTGGGGCGCATTTGGCGCTGGTACCGAAGGCGGCGAGACCAAAGCTGAGGCCTGGAGCGATGCTCAGGGTTTCAAGCAAGCTACCGATGATTTCACCGCTGCCATCGACAAGCTGAAAGTGGCTTCCGATTCGGGCGACTTTGATGCCTTCCGCGTGGCTTTCGGTAATGTGGGCAAGTCCTGTAAGACTTGTCACGACGCTTACCGCAAAGAAAAATAAGCAACAGGTTTGCTTATAAAAAAAGCCCTCGAAAGAGGGCTTTTTCTTTTAGGCCTGTGCCTGTGTTTGAAGGGAGCAGTTTGCCTGCAGGCAAGATTGGCAAGAATCATGATGGGATCTCAGTGTTGATAACCCGTTTCACCGTGGGTACGGATATCCAGACCTTCGCGCTCGTGGTCAGCATCGACACGTAAACCGCCGCAGACTAGCTTGGCAACGGTGAAGGCAATCCAGGCAGCCACACCGGACCAGACCAGCGTAACCAGCACGCCTTCGAGCTGAATCCACAACTGCATCCAGATACTGTTACCAGCGGCAGTACCAGGACCACCCAGAACAGGTGCGTTGAACAGACCTGTGAGCAAAGCGCCCACAATCCCGCCCAAACCGTGAATGCCAAAAACGTCCAGCGTATCGTCGGCGCGTAACCAGCGCTTCAGAACATTCACACCCCACAAGCACGCCAGGGAGGTAATCAGGCCAATGGCCAGTGCGCCGGAAGGAGCCACAAAACCGGCTGCCGGGGTAATGCCGACCAAACCTGCGATCGCACCCGAGCAGGCACCCAGCAAGGAAGGATGACCTTTGCTGATCCATTCACCCAAAGTCCAGGCCACAACGCCGATGGCGGCTGCCAGCATGGTGTTGAAGAATGCCAGCGTGGCATTTTCATTGGCCGACAAAGCCGAGCCTGCGTTGAAACCGAACCAGCCTACCCACAACAGAGCAGCACCAATAAAGGTCAGGGGCAGGTTATGAGGTGGCATGGCTTCACGACGGTAGTTCAGTCTGGGGCCAATCATCCAGGCACCGACCAGACCGGCAATACCGGCGTTGATATGCACCACCGTGCCACCGGCAAAGTCCAGCGCGCCACGGGAGTTGAGCAAGCCGCCGTTCTGTTCATCGGCAAACCAGACCATATGGCAAATGGGCAGATAGGCCAAAGTGAACCAGATCACGGTAAAGACCAGGATGGCGGACAGGCGGGTACGTTCTGCCAGACTACCGACAACCAGAGCGCAAGTCAGGCCGGCAAAGGTGGCCTGAAAAGACGCAAACAGCAGTTCAGGCAAGGTGCCCGACATGGAGAACTGTTGGTCAGCAGCGGTGAACATGCCGTTGAACAAGGCCTTGTCGAAACTGCCAATCAAGGGATTGCCAGCGGTAAAGGCCAGTGAGTAGCCATAGATAAACCACAGCACCACCCCCAGACTGAACACCAGCAAGGTCTGGGACAACATGGACAAGGCATTTTTTTGACGCACCATCCCCGAGTAAAACAGGGCCAGGCCCGGCGCGGCCATCATCAGTACCAGAAGCGTGGAGACCAGCATCCACGATAGATCAGCGTTGTTCATGATGGAGTCTCCGATTACAGGGCTTGCTCATCGCATTCGCCGGTGCGGATGCGGATGACATGGTCCAGCGGCTGGACAAAGATCTTGCCGTCACCAATACGTCCGGTGCGGGCACTGCTTTGAATGGCTTCCAGAACGCTTTGCAACTGCTCGTCGGGAATAGCCAGTTCAATGCGGATCTTGGGCAGGAAGTCGACTGCATATTCCGCACCGCGGTAAAGCTCGGTGTGGCCTTTCTGGCGACCAAATCCCTTGACCTCGGTAAGCGTCATCCCCTGTATGCCCAGATCGGAAAGGGCCTCGCGTATCTCGTCAACCTTGAAGGGTTTGACGATGGCGGTAATCAATTTCATAGGTGTTCCTGAAGTAAACACAGGCAAGCTGGCCTTGCGGATGCAATGGAACACCGAGAGGGGTAGGAGACGGTTGAGAGGGGGCCGACCGGGATGGGTAATCCTGGTGGATGGCTTGAGTGCAACCGGGCAACGCCGGTTTGAGCGACTCTCCGGCTGTCAGCAGGGTGTGCGACAGCGCGAACGCAAGTGGTAGGCAAGCGGACCTGTGTTGTAGGTTGAAGAGCAACACAATTCCGGCAAGGCGAGTAAGCTAGCTAGGCACGTGACCCCGGTCTTGCCTAGTCGGTGGGCAGCGAGATAACAGCAGCGCTCTGTGACGCCTGTCTCCGCTCATCTCACCACCGCAGGAACAACGACTATGGAAAAATAATATATGTTGCGGCGCAACAAGTGCGCTTTTTTTTTTAATAGTCTTAACTTTGCAACATTCAGTTCAGAAAAATGACCGGCTGCAGAGTAGGCAAAACAGACCTGTTCGTGCTGGAATTGCCGTGTCTGAATGGCAGGCAGGGCGCCAGGAGGATCGACAGGGCAGCCCGCGTGTCAGCGCTGCCCGTGTATCGATAGAGCTAGTTCTGCGACTAGCAAGGATCAAGAGAGCAGCTCAGGACCTTTGTGCTTTCTGGTTTTTTTGCTTTCCGTGCTCTGAGTGGGGAAAGTAAGCGGTACATGCCGCCGGTTAAATGCCTGCAGACCGCCTTGCCATAATTTGAATCCCAGGCAGGCGTCCCATTTGTCGCGTTGGTATAGCCAATGGGTGTGACAAACAGTGCAGTGATACAGGCTTTCGGTGCTTTGTTCGTCAGTGTCATCGACTCGTCTGATGGGTTTGAGGTAAGGATGTCGTTGAGCGTTGGGTTGCGATAGTGGAAGGGTTTGGCACATGATGCACATGGTGCCTCGATCTAGCTGGGCCATACAATGCTCCTCAAATAATTTTGTGGTTGATGTAATAGCGTTTGCAAACTGGCTTGCCAATCGGCGTAGGGTGATGGTTTGTAATAAATATCACCACGATTCACTGTACTGCAGAAAATGTGACAGCCGTTTCAGGCCGCATCTCAATGTAATGACATGCGACCTGCGTATGGCGAGCAAGTGTTCAAATTCCTGCGAATACCAGCGTCAAAAGCTCTGGCCTTTGACTATTTTTTGGATGGCGGCTCATTGCCAGGAATCTTTTTAGGGTCCGGCTCGGGGTTGGGCGTTTTGCCGGGAGGAGTGGTGTCGGGTGCTTTGGTGGGATCAATGGCAATTGGCATGAACATCTCCTGACTGAAGTGATCTTCCAGCGTATCGGATTTAGGGCGCAGCTAAAGTAAACAACTATGACTGCAGGGCAGGCCGCTCTTGTTTTTTCTTGTTGCATCGAAAAGAAGGTGGGTAGCCAATCGGCGAAGCCATTGCCTGGCGATGCTATGATCAAACTCCTTACAGAAAGCGGACTAGCGCCTTGGGAAGCGAGTTGGAAAAAACCACCCTGGACCTGGAGAATTTTCTCCCTTATCAAGTCACGATATTGGCCTCGCATATTGCGGTGACCTTTGCGCGTCAGCATGCACAGCAATTTGGTTTGTCCATTCCAGAGTGGCGCATCATTGCGACCCTGGGACGCTATGGCACCCTGACCTCGGGCAGTTTGACCGAGCGCACCAGCATGGACAAGGCCAAGGTCAGCCGTGCCGTTTCTCGCCTGACAGCCGCTCAGTTAATTGCTCGTCGCGACAATGAAAACGATATGCGCAGCAATCTGCTGTGTCTGACCGAGCAGGGCCAGCAAGTGCACGATCGCATTGTGCCCATCGCTCTGGGCCTGGAGCAGGAGCTGACGTCCGTGCTTAGCCAGGAAGAGCTCAGCTCCTTTAAAGAGATGATGACGCGCCTGGAGAACCGTATGGTCCAGCGCTTTGGCAGCGATTTCAGCGGCGACGCACATATTTGAAGTCTCAAGGGTAATCACCGAGTTGTGCTGGATATTTCTCACGCTAATATTGTTTCGTTTGAAACGAAACAATATTCAGGAGAGGATCATGACGCAGGTCGTAGACAGCCCAATCGCAGCCAGCCGCTTGGAAACCACAATCATGTCGCCCGCTATCGGTGTCGAGGTAGCGGGTGTCGATTTGACTCAGGCCCTGGAGGATACGCAGGTACAGGAGCTGCGCGCCTTGTTGTTGAAGCATCAATTGCTGGTGTTTCGCGACCAGCCTTTGAATGCGGCACAGCATGTTGCATTTGCCCGTTGCTTTGGTGAGCTGGAAGTGCATCCGGTTTTTCCACACGATCCGGACTATCCCGAGCTGGTGCTGCTGGGGGGCAATAACACGCAGCCGGGGCGTGAGAATATCTACCATAGCGATGTCAGCTGGCGGGCCGAACCTTCCATGGGTTCCATTCTGCGTTGCATTGAATGTCCACCCGCCGGGGGCGATACGATCTGGTGCAATATGGCACTGGCCTATGAGAACTTGCCGCCTCACATCAAAGATATTTTGCACGAGCTGGAAGCCGTACACGATTTATTGCCCGGTTTCATAGACCGTATCCCCGAGGAAGACAGAGCTGCGTTGCGAGATCGTTTTCCAGCGCAGACTCACCCTGTAGTGCGCACTCATCCAGAAACTGGCCAGCGGATTTTGTATGTCAGCAGCTGGACTACCCATCTGGCCAATTACATCGAAACCGGCTTTTTCCGTGGCATGCCCGAGCTGCAAAGCGGCGCTCATTTCCTGCTGCAGTATTTGGTGGATCAGGCCCGTCACCCGGAGTATCAGGTGCGCTTGAAATGGCAGCCTCACACCATTGCGTTTTGGGACAACCGGGCCACCCAGCATTATGCCGTTCAGGACTATTTTCCTTTGCCCCGCAAAATGGCCCGAGCCACCATTATTGGTGACCGCCCTTATTGATCGTATCGCTGTACTTTTGACAAGTTGGGGGGAGACATGGAAAACCAGAAAAAGTATTTCCCAGGACAGCGCTACGTCGTGGTGTTCTTGTTGTTTTTGTTCATGGTGATCAACTTTGCCGATAAGGCGATATTTGGTCTGGTCGCCGTGCCGTTGATGGAGGAGCTGGCCATCGGGCCACAGCAGTTTGGCACCATTGCAGGCAGCTTTTTCTTCCTGTTTGCGATCTCGGGCATTGTGGTGGGTTTTGTGTCCAATACGGTGTCCTCGCGTTTGCTGCTGGTGGGGCTGGTCATTATCTGGTCTGTAGCCCAGGTTCCGATCGCTATGGGAGCCAGCACGATTATTGCCTTAATGGCTTGTCGCATTTTGCTGGGCGTGGGGGAAGGCCCTGCCTACCCCCTGGCCTTGCACGCGTGCTACAAGTGGTTTCCGGATCAGGAGCGTACCTGGCCTACGGCCATTGTGATGCAGGGTGGGCAAGTGGGCATGCTGTTGGCCGGCCCCCTGGTGGGGTATTTGACCATCAGCCACGGCTGGCGCTCGGTGTTTTGGGTGACAGCGGCAGCGGGGCTGATGTGGCTGGTGGTATGGGCCTTACTGGGCAAGGATGGTCCCATCAGTGCGAATCCGACGCCCGCCGTTGGCAAGAGCAAGCTGCAGTCTCGCTGTTCGTACCGTGATGTGCTTTTGAATCGTAGTTTCATCGGCAACCTGCTGATGTACTGGGTAGCGTACTGGTGTGCTGCACTGGTCTTTACCTGGTTGCCCGCTTATTTGCAACGCGGTCTGAACTTCTCGTCGGACACGGCTGGATGGCTATTTTCCCTGTGTATTTTTGTGGCAATCCCGATTGTGTCGGGCGGCTCTTACCTGTCCAACCGCTTCTTGCGTCAAGGGTATTCGTCCCGAGTGGCACGCAGTCTGGTCACGGTCGGTTTCTTGTTGGCAGGGGCCTTGTGCCTGCTGGCGGCCGCTTACTTGAAGCTGGGTCCGACTGCGGGGATTGTGCTGATCGCCTTGGGCTTGAGTTTTCCCCAGGTCGGTTTTGTGCTCTGTTCGGCAATCTCAGCGCAAATCAGCCCGATTGAAAAGCGGGGTTCCACACTGGCCATCACCAATTCATTGTCCACAACAGCGGGCCTGGTTGCGCCCATTGTGATGGGAAGGCTGATTCAGGCCGAGCCCGGTCTTGCCGGTTTTCACCAGGGCTTTGCCTTGACGGCCGTGCTTTTACTAATGGGAGCCGTGTTGGGTTTCATCTTGGTGGATCCTTCCCGCACGCTGTCGCAGATTCAGGCAAAGGCAGGAGGTCCTGTGAGCGGTCCGGCCTCTGTTTAAGGCAAGGTTTTGAAGAACACAGAGTGGCACTGCTTACCGTGTTTTTCTATACACTTGCCTGGATGGACAGTATGGAGATTCAGGAAAAGATGATGGCAAGCTACCAGAAGTTCGATCTTGAGAGTTGGGGGCGGCGTGAGCATTTTGAAGTCTTTAAAACGTATGCTCAAAATGCGTTCAGTATTACGGTTGAAATTGAAATTACCGGGTTTCTGAACTGGGTGAAGGTCAGGCGCTGCAAGTTTTACCCGGCAATGATCCATGAGGTAGCTGCTGTCCTTAATCGCTATCCCGAGTTTCGTATGGCCATGAAGGACGATGAGCTGATTGTCTACGATCGACTCAACCCCAGCTACACCATCCCGCACGTGCAGCAAGAAAGTTTTTCATCTATTTGGAGTGCGTACCACGAGAAGAAAGAGGACTTTCTGGCCGAGTATGAGCGGGATCTGGAAAAGTACGGCGAGGACACTCGTTACTTTCCACGATCCGATACGCCTGAAAACGTATTCTATATTTCCGCCTTGCCGTGGGTTTCCTTCACCAGCTTCAGTATGCAGTTCGCGAGCCTGCATAATTTGTTCACCCCTATTGTCACGCTAGGCAAATACTTTGAACGGGACGGCAAGGTTTATATTCCCGTGGCCATTCAGTTGCATCATGCTGTGTGTGACGGGTTTCATGCGGGCCGCTTCATGACCGAATTACAGAAGGGGTGCCACGACTATTGATCGTGTGCAGTATTGTCACCCAAGCCCTGCCACTCAAAAATTGGCAGGGCCCTTGAGCTTCTCAGGGATAGTGTTCAGACGCAAAAAAGCCCGCTGCAGTAGCGGGCTGATTTACGATGTTACGGCATGGTGTACCGTAAGCAGCAGGACATGTGGTGGGTCGTGACAGACTCGAACTGTCGACCAATGGATTAAGAGTCCAGTGCTCTACCAACTGAGCTAACGACCCCCGTTTCCTGCGAAGAAAAAGATTATAGAACGGAAATTATCTAGCGCAAGACGAGGTTACATAATTTTACGTTTATCAGGAGACCGGGTCAGGACGGGTGAAGGTGTCGCACATTTTCAGCTGTCCGGTTTTATAGCCTTCCATGAACCAGGCCATGCGTTGTTGCGAGCTGCCGTGGGTAAAGGAATCGGGGACTACATAGCCTTGCGATTGCTTTTGCAAGGTGTCATCGCCTACGGCTTGAGCGGCATCCAGGGCCGAGCGAATATCGCCTGGTTCCAGAATCTGGCGTTGCGCGTCAGCGTGGTTTGCCCAAATACCGGCATAGCAATCAGCCTGAAGCTCCAGGCGTACGGAGGCTTGACGAGCCTGGGAGGCGGAGCCGCTGCGACGGGCCTCATCGACACGACGCATCATGCCTAACTGGTTCTGAACGTGGTGGCCCACTTCATGCGCAATCACATAGGCAGGGGCAAAGTCGCCCTTGACGCCCATCTTTTGCTCCATCTCGGTGAAAAAGCCCAAGTCTATATAAAGCTTTTGATCGGCAGGGCAGTAAAACGGCCCCATGGCAGATTGACCCGCCCCGCAGGCGGTCGGGGTAGCGCCCCGGTACAGCACCAGCACGGGATCGCGGTAGCTGCCATTGGTTTGCTTGGCAAAAACATCACGCCAGACATCCTCGGTTTCGCCCAGGATCTTGGCAATGGTTTGGCCCTGTGCATCCGAGGCTGCAACGGGTTGAGACTGAGGGGCGCTGGTAGGGCCGTCGGCCAGGTTCAGCACCACACTGGGATCCACCCCAAAGTACATGGCCACCAGGGCCAGCACGATTGTCCCCAGGCCGATCTTGCCGCCGCTCAATCGTGGCCCATTGGCACGGCGGTCCTCGACATTACGGCTGGAGCGAGACTTATCCAGACGCATCACGCTCTCCTTGAATTGGAAAACGTCAATGTACTCTGATTTCCGTGGATAGAGCAGGGGCATTTTCGATTCTTGTCATCGGAAAACGGGTAGGGGGCGTTAATTACCCCACCATGACAAGTCATTGAATTGCTTGGCTTAATGTGACTTGTCCAAAGGCTATCCCCGAGCTTGCCCACTGAAAATGTGGATAAGTGGATAAGTAAGTCACCGGGACACTGCGGTATGCTACTTTTCTCAGAGCGTACCCTACTGGAGAGCGAGTATGTTGGGAGGAACCTTGTTGGCCTTGCGCGACCATGCACGAGTCCGTGCCATTGGAGCGGTCATAGCTCGATACGGGATTGGGGATGTGATGCATCGCCTGGGCTTGTCGGACCTCCTGCCCGGTAACAAGACCCCGGTGGCGGCCGAAATGCCCGAGCGCTCGGCACCTGAACGTTTGCGACGTGCGCTGGAAGAGCTGGGTCCGACCTTTATCAAGCTGGGTCAGATTCTGGCTACACGTAATGATTTGCTGTCGTTGGAGTGGACGCAGGAGCTGGAGAAGCTGCAAGGTCATGCCGCGCCGGTGCCTTGGGAAACGATCAGACCCGAGCTGGAGCAGGCTTTGGGGCAAACGGTTGAGCAAGCCTTTGCGCGCTTTGACACCCAGGTGCTGGCCTCGGCCTCCATGGCACAGGTGTATCGCGCCTGTTTGCGGGATGGCACCGAAGTCGTGGTGAAGGTGCAGCGCCCTGGTCTGGAGCCACTGATTCAGGCTGACTTGCGTTTGTTGAAACAGATTGCCCGCCTGGTCCAGCAACAAGGCCTGCTGCCCGAGTATCGCCCCTACGATATCGTGCGTGCCCTGGCTGAAGCCATTGCCGATGAGCTGGACTTCACCCGCGAAGCGGCCAATACCTTGGCGGTGCGCGAGAACATGCAGCCTTTCAAGGACATTGTGGTTCCGCGTGTCTATATGGAGTGGACCAGCGCGACCGTCATGGTGCAGGAGTTTGTCCCCGGGGTCTCGCCCATTCAAGAGGCACAGTTGCAAGCTATTGAGGCGGATCGTCCTTTATTGGCCCGCCGAGGTGCCTTGGCGTTCCTGCATATGGTGCTGGAGGACGGGCTGTTTCATGCTGATCCGCACCCCGGCAATATGATGGCCTTGCCGGGCAATAAGGTTGCCTTTATTGATTTCGGCTTGGTGGGCCATTTGACGGAACGTCGCCGCCAGCAATTGCTGGTGTTGCTACGGGCGATTGTGGATGGACAGGCAGATGGGGTGGCAACGACCTTGCTGGACTGGTCCGGGGCAGAGGACTTTGATTGGAGCCGTCTGGAAGAAAGTGCCCAGCGTTATGTAGCCCGACAAAGCAGTGGGCTGTTGTCCATCTCGGCTGCCTTGCTGGACTTCATGGCTCTGGCGCGCGAGAACCATTTAATTCTGCCGCCGGATCTGGCCTTGCTGTTCAAGGCTTTTATCACGGCGGACGGTGTGCTGAAGCGTCTGGACCCGCAGTTTGATGTGGTCGAAGTCGCGCAGCCCGTGATTATGGGCTTGATGCGCAAGCAGTACTCGCCACGTCGTGTTTATGCGGACCTGCAACGCAGTTTGCTGGAGTCCCGGCAGTTGGCCATGGATGCGCCCCAATTGCTGCGTCTGTTGATGCATAGGGTGCGGCAAGGAAAGATCTCCGCGCGTATTCAAATCGAGGGAATGCCGCGTCTGGCCTCGTCGCTGGAAAAGGCGGCCACCCGTCTGGCCATTGCGATTGTGACGGCGGCTTTTGTATTGATTTTGGGTCCGGTGCTGGTTACGCGCGGTCCCGCATGGCTGGGTCTGACTATTTTCAGCTGGGCGGGTTTATTAGCCGCTGTGCTGGGTCTGGTTCTGGTTTTGTGGGGATTTTGGCGACGGCGCTAAGAAGTATCTTGAGGCCGTCGCTTTCTGCGCAGGAAGTGCTCAAGCGGCTAGTCACCGTCCAGTTTAAAAGACGGCTAGTAAAAATGCGGCTCAGCCCAAACAGTCCCCGCATTATCCCCAGGTTTATTCACAGCTTCTGGGGATAAGTCGGGCTTACATAAAGTCGTCCATGCCACCGCCTACGGGTGCCAGACCTGTCATCCAGTACACACCCCAGGCAATCAGCGCCACAATGATCAGAGCGAGAAAACGGGTTTTCCAGCTGTCTTTGCTGGCAGGCAGGCTGGCATCGGCGGGAACCGGCATGCTGCCCTTGACCATGACGCTGGTTAATTTCTGACCACGCAACACGCGATACAGGAAAATAGCCAGGATATGCAAGGCAATAATGGCCAGCATGATCCATTCATTGGCTTTGTGCAGGCCGGTCAGGGTTTTGGACCAGTCGCTGCTCAGATAGGCCAAAGGGCCAGTCGTGAAGATGTCGTCATTGGCAAACAGGCCCGAGACCGCTTGAAAACCGAACACAATCAACATGATCCAGACGGACCAGGCACCGATGGGGTTGTGGCCGGGGTAAACCGCGGGCTTGTCACGCAAGTAGCGCAGGCTGCGCACAGGGTTGGGCAGGAAGTGGCTAAAGCGGGAGTAGTAACCACCAATCAGGCCCCAGACCAGACGAAATGCCAGCAGCCCCAGGGCCAGCAAGCCAAAGCGTACGTGCCAGTCCATCCACAAACCGCCAACCTTGATCGTCACAAAACAGCCCACGATGCTGATCACGAGCAGCCAGTGGAACAGGCGGGTGGGTAGATCCCAGATGAGTAAAGGGCGAGTCGAGGAGGCGTGCATAGGGAAAATCCGGAGAGACTAAGACATCTGATTATAGTCAGTGTTGTCTTGGAGTCCGTTTTCCGCCGCGGGTTCCTTCTCTTATTGAGCGCGGTGTTTGCGCTTGCGCAAACTGATCTTGCGACCGTCGTAACGGTACTCGTCGATCAGGGTGGGATTATCCAGGCTGGGGGTTTCCATGATCAGGGTTTGGCCCTGGTGGCGTACTCGAATTTGTGCGCTGCAAGACCCAAACGCTGGCGAGACGGTATAGCCCTTGGATGACACTGTGACCCAGTGATAATAAATCGAGCAACCCCCCAGGCCGTTGTCCACCGAAATCAACGCTGTCTGGTTGTTGGATTGTCTGAAGGCGTAGGGAATATTGATCAAGCCCTTGAGTTCGGGCGCGATGATTTGCGAGTCCAGTTGCAGTTGTGCCTCATAGACATAATCGCTTTGGCTCACTTGCAAGGTGCCGTAGGGGCTGTCCAGACTTAATTGAGAAGGAGGCTGGGGCCAGGTCTGGCTTGCCGCACTATGGGCGACAAACGGTTGCAGGGCCAAGCCGAGCCCAATCACAACATAACGAATAACGACCTTAGTGGCGGGCATGATCAATCAAGTAAGAGGATGATCAAGGCTCAGTGAAAAACACAAAGCGCCATAGATCATCTGTATTTGTAAGTTTCATAACATTTTATGTATTTTCTTGTTGCGTAGAATACCGGATCGCAGAACTTTTCGCTATAAGGATAGGCACATAAGGTGAATGTTTCATGTCTGTGTCATAGGGGGACTGGCGAAATTAGTCCTGAAAAGCATCTTGCCTCAGGCTTAAAGAAATGGAGTGAATTGGGCTATCATTGCTAGGTTGCCCCGGATGGGGCCAAGCCGCATTTCTTCGTTGCAGCAGAGACTCATTATGCAATCCATCCCGGATGCCGCACTGGCATCAGAATCGGACTCCACGCTGGCTGCCCAGCAGGCCAAACCCGGCGCTTTATTGGACTACGTCAGCTCCAGCCGTTTGCCTACCCCCTGGGCCGTATTCCAAATCCATGTATTTATAGAGCGCAGCAATCAAAAAGAACACGTCTTGCTGACCCTGGGGGATGTGGCCGACGGCGAGCCTGTCCTGGCCCGTGTCCACTCCGAGTGTCTGACGGGCGATGCCTTGTTCAGCCTGCGCTGCGATTGCGGCCCTCAGCTGCAATTGGCGCTGGAGCGTATTGCTACGGCAGGCCGTGGTGCCTTGATGTATTTGCGCCAGGAAGGGCGGGGTATTGGTCTGGTGAACAAGATCCGTGCCTACAACCTGCAAGATCAGGGTGCGGATACGGTGGAAGCCAACGAGAAGCTGGGGTTTCCTGCGGATATGCGTCGCTATGATATTTGCAAGGATATGCTCGAGCACGTCGGTATCCAGAAGCTGCGTCTGATGACCAATAATCCGCGCAAGGTAAAAACCCTGCAGGAAATTGGCATTGATGTGGTGGAGCGTGTGCCGCATCAAATTGAAGGTAATCCCTTTAACGAGGCTTACCTGAACACCAAGCGTCTGCGCTTGGGCCACTGGCTGGAAACAGACGAATAAAAAGGGGCGCGCGGGCAGAAATTGATTCTGCTCCGATTTCGTTCCTGCTTATCGCGGTATCAACACAAAGGGCCATCAATTGGCCCTTTGTGTTTTTCTCTGGTGGAGATTCAGCGCGATCAGGATGTGCTACCTGCTGGCAGGCAATGCAAAAGAGAAAGCCGGATCCGATGTCCACGCAGGGATTGGGATCCGGCTTTATCTTTGCTTGCTCAGGCTTGAGCGCTGAAGGGGCGGGTGGCTGCTTGTGCAGAACTAAACAGCCAAGGCCTGGTCGAACCAGGCCTTCCCGGTCTTAGGCAGGGCTCTTTTCCAGCAAGGCGCTGACACTGGCCTTGGCGTTCTCTACAATCTGATCACGCAGCTCTGGGGTTTTGCCCAGACCTTCGGCGTACACAATACGCAGGTCCGTTACACCCATGAAGCCGAACATCACACGCAGGTAGCTTTCCTGATGTTCCATGGCCTGGCCTTGCTCCGATTCGGAGTAGATGCCACCACGGCTCAGAACCAGGTAAACCGTTTTGTCGCCAGCCAGACCTTCCGGGCCATTGCTGGTGTAGCGGAAAGTGCGGCCAGCTTGAGCCAGACGGTCCATCCAGGCTTTCAGTTGGCTAGGAATGGTGAAGTTGTAGAAGGGGGCGCCAATCACCACCACATCGGAGGCCAGGAACTGGCTCAGGTATTGTTCGGTGATGGCGTTCTCGGCGCGCTGACGCTCGCTCAGGGTAGCTGGGTCCAGACCCAGACGCATGCCCAGGGAGTCAGCCGAAAAGTGAGGTGGCGGGTTCAGGGCCAGATCTACATGCTCCACTTGGACTTGCTCATTTTGCTGGCGCAGCTGATCAACCACAAATTGCGAAAGTTCGCGGGAAACGGAGTTGGCGCCGGTGATACTGGAGTCTACGTGTAGCAGTTTCATGATGTTTGGTGTCCAAAGCGATGAAGGAATGGTGTCATTATGTTTGATGCCCATACCTTTGATAAGCCGGTTTTTCTGAGAAAGATTATTCTACTTTTGTCTGTAATCCTGGAAAACTTCCCTGTATGTATGACTTAAATGACATGGTGCTGTTTACCGAAGTGGTACAGCGTGGCGGCTTTAGTGCTGCTGCCCGACACTTGGGCATGCCGCCATCGCGAGTATCGCGACGTCTTAGCCGTCTTGAGGCTGAAGTCGGTGTGCGCCTGCTGCAACGCACCACGCGCAGCCTGTCTCTGACCCCTGCTGGAGAGGTGTTCCTGCGCCATTGCCAGGCCATGCGTGACGAGGCCGAAGCTGCGTATTCTGCGGTGGCTCAAGTGCAGCAAGAACCACGCGGTCTCTTGCGTATCAGTTGCCCGGTCACCTTGGCCCATACGGTCTTGTCGACCGTGTTTGCACAGTTTCTGATTCGCTACCCTCAGGTTGAGCTGGAGGTGGAAGTCAGCAACCGGGTGGTTGATCCGGTGGCGGACGGGATTGATGTGGCTTTGCGAGTGCGCAGCACCTTAAGTGATAGTGCGAGCTATATCGTCAAGCGCCTGGGTGAAACAGGGGCAATTCTGGTTGCTCAGCCTGAACTGCTGGCGCGTTTTGATCCGGTGCGCGGCCCGGCTGATTTGGTGAAATTGCCCACGGTGGCCATGTCGGCCCGACAAGGTCAAAACGAATGGGAGCTGTATGGTCCCGAGGGCGCCAGCCTGACGGTAACGCACAGGCCGCGCTATATGGCCTCGGATTTGCTGACGTTGCGTGAAGGGGTGGAGCAGGGCATAGGTGTGGGTATCTTGCCCGACTATATGTGTTGCGAGGCCTTGAAAGCCGGACGCCTGGTGCAGGTATTGCCACAGTGGGCACCCTTGCCGGGGATTATTCACGCTGTGTTTGCTTCCCGCCGAGGCATGGCCCCGGCGGTACGACATTTTCTGGATTATCTGGGTGAGCAACTGCCGGTGCATCACCCTAAAATTTAAGTGATTCAGCGGGCAGTGGCTGTAAAGGGGCAGCTGCTTTGTGCGGGCAGAATGGCCCAGTTCAGATCAATCATGGGACTGCGTTCGGAAGACCAGCGCTGCTCGGCCTGCCCCTTGATAGGGGCTTGCTCGTACAGCTGGAGCAAGGATGCGGGAGGTTTCCCACGGGTCTGGATGCTGTACACAATCAGAGCGCCGCATTCCATATCCTGCGGGAGTGTCAGCCAAGGTGAAGCAGCCGGGTCAGCATCAATAAAGACCATCACATCCTGGCCGGCATGAACGGCAATATTGCCGCCTAGCCAGGTATCGGCTACTACGACTTTAAGTGGGATGCCGGGCATGTGTTCGTTCCAGATGGCTTGCATTTGGGCAGACACTTCCGGGCCGGGGAAGGTGGAGCGAGAGTCCCTACCTTTATGCCAGGCCAATGGGCCACGAGCCAAGGCGTAGCCCGATGCCAGCAATATCTGCAACACGATCACAATAATAGCCACGCGCCGCAGCTGGATCTTGTCCTTGCCGTGCATGAGCCAAAGAGCAAAAAAGCCATACAAAACAAAGAAAGTGGTGGCCCAGGAAGCGACCAGACGGGTGCCCATCATGGCTGAAATCAAGACGGTGCTGACGATCGGAGTCAGGCCCACCCACAGCAGGAATTGCTTGTCGCTGCGGGAAATATCATCGGCGTAGCGTTGCTTGTTTTGCAAGGCCGCGTCGGATGGGGCCAGCTTTTTCCTGTCGCGACGATTCCAGATACCCAGCGCAATCATGGCCACAACCATGGGGCTTAGTCTCCCCAGCTGGTCCAGGCTAAACGCCAGCAGTTCCTTGTAGGCCTCCCAGCGGGTATGTGTTTCCAGCGAGCCGTCCATATAGCGGAAGGGGGCGAAGTCGTGCTTCACCAGCCAGTACAGATGGGGCGACAAGACCAGCACATAGGCAAGCAGGGCCAAGCCCAGCCCTATCCAGGTCTGCCGCTGACGCCACATACCGCTGCGCAGGAAATACAAAAAGAAGGCGGTGAACAGAATCACGGCACTGTATTTGGTGACCGTAGACAGCGCAGCGACGGCGCCCAGCCATAACCAGTCTGCCGGTTTCTGGTCGCGGCTGGCGCGATAGAAAAACCAGGTCGCGGCGGTTACGGACCACAGTTGTGCCGTGTTGTGATTAAAAATGGTGCTGCGCAAGGAAAAGTAAATACTGACAGAACTGATCAGCAAGACCATGAAGGCGCGTTCGGGATTCAGAAATTCGCAGGCCAGTTTCCAGATAAACCATAGCCCCAGCACCGAAGCTGTCATGCCCGCGGCAAAGGTCAGCCATGCCGGGCGTCCGACTACGCTGGTCAAGGCGGCCATCACCCACGCTGGGAAGGGCGGATGCTTCAAATAGCCCAGCTCGAAACTGGCCGACCAGACCAGTTCTTCCATGCCGTCCAGATCGGGGGCTTTATGGCTAATTGCCATCAAAACGGTCCACAGCAAAATCATGAATAACAGATACAGCAGCACATAGCGCTGGTAGGTGTTGGGCTGAGCCGATGCTGGGTTTTGGGCAGTCATGCGTCTGGTGAAAGCGTGAAAATAAGCAAGTGTACTTCTTGTGCGTTGAAAAGCCCCGATTGGACAGGTGTCTTAATCTGGGCTACGATGCGCTTCGTCATTAGGGAGTAGCCGCTTCGGTTTACCGAAGATCAGCGTCAACATACTTGACCTACACAGGGTCATGGCGCTGATAGCAACTTAGCCTGGCAAGACTTTTGACCATGGACCTTCGCGTTTGGCCGGGAGGGTTTGTGGTCATTTGTCTTTTATCCGGCCAGGAGTTGTTATGGAAGCGTTGTTTATCTCCACGGGTGTGGTTGCCTTGGCAGAAATTGGGGACAAAACCCAATTGTTGGCTTTTATTCTTGCAGCCCGCTACAAACGCCCTTGGCCCATCATTCTCGCTATTTTCATAGCAACCTTAGTTAATCACGGTCTGGCTGGCGCCATTGGTGCTTGGGTTCCCGCTTTGCTGGATCCGGAAGTGCTGCGTTGGGTGCTGGGTATTTCCTTTCTGGCCATGGCCATATGGATTCTGATTCCTGACAAGATCGATGATGCCGAAGCCACCCGTACGCGTTTTGGTGTTTTTGGCACCACGCTGGTGACATTCTTCCTGGCCGAGATGGGCGACAAGACACAGATTGCGACGGTCGCTTTGGCTGCTAAATATCAAGAGTTCGGTTTGGTGGTGCTAGGCACGACCTTGGGCATGATGTTGGCCAACGCACCTGCCGTTTTGTTTGGCGAGCGCATTGCCCGCCGTTTGCCGACTCAGTTGGTACACCGGATTGCTGCCTGTATCTTTGCTGTGCTGGGCGTGCTGGCCTTGTTGGGAGGGGCTGAAAGCCTGGGCTTTTAGCGAACTCAGGTACTGGATGCCAATTGTCGTAGTCGGCCTGGGTGGGCTGGTTTGCGACGAGCGGCGTCCATTTTCACAACCGGGGCCAGGATCAAGGGGGCAGCAGAGCGAGTGGGTGGATGAGTATGCGCACTTTCTCCGTGATTCAGGACACTGATAGCCTCTTGCAGTTCGGCCCCATTCTGGTTCAGTTCCTGCGCTGTTTCACTCAAGTCATGGACCAGAGCGGCATTGTCGCTGGTGATTTGGTCCACCTGTTTCAAGGCCTGGGTCAACTGGCCCAAACCGATGCTCTGCTCGCTGGTGGCAGCAGAAATCTCACCCATCAAACCCGCAACCTCAGACACGGATGTCAGGATTTCCTGCATGGTCTGCCCCGCATGGGCGGCGTGGGTGGCACCTTCAGCACTGAGGGTTTGGGTTTCGGTGACCAGTTGCTTGATTTCATCGGCCGCTTGAGCCGCTTGCTGAGCCAGCGAACGCACGGCAGAGGCAACCACCGCAAAGCCTTTACCGGCCTCTCCGGCGCGGGCCGATTCAATTGAGGCGTTGATCGACAGGATATTGGTTTGAAAGGCGATGTTATTGATCATCGACACGATATTGCCGATATGCTGCGAGCTTTCCAGAATCTGCTGCATGGATGAGCTGACTTTCTGAACCGCTTCGTTCCCGCGACCCGCGATATCCGCGCTGCGGCTAGCCAGTTCGTGGCTGGCCTTGGCGTTTTCCGCGGTCTGTAGAACGGCTTGCCCAAAGGAGCTCATACTGGCAGTGGTCTGCTGCATGGAGGCCGCTTGCTCTTGAGTGCGTGCTTCCAGCAAGGCGCTGTTATCCGAGAGCTTGCGTGACACCATTTGATTGTTGCTGCAGCTATGGTCCACGTCGGTACTAATGCTCATCAGGCTCTTACGCATCAGATCCAGATTCTGGCCCAGCGTTTCCAGCTTCTTCACAGCGGGTCCGCGTGTGTTGACTGTCAGGTTGCCTGCGGCAATTTGTTGGGCGATGTGCGTGGCCGTTTTAAACGATCCCAAAACCCGTCGCATCAGCACGGCCTGATAGCCCAAAATCATCAATGTTCCCACCCCCAGAGAACTGGCCAGGAGGATCATGCTTTGCTGTGGCATTTCCGTATTCAGGATCATGGCAATAATCCCGCCGGTAATACCCAGATTCAACAGGCCTTTTCGTAAAAAGGCGGCCAGCAAACTGGGACCAGCCAGGAAACGAAGGCCGGCAAAAGGGCGACGCCAGCTGCGAGCCGTAATTTGGCCAGCGCGTATCGTTCGGGAACGATTTCGACCTTCGCGCAATTCCTGATAAAACTGTTCAGCTGCTTGAATATCCTGAGGTTTTGCGCGCACACGAACCGACGCAAAGCCGGTTAATTCCCCTTGTTCAATAATGGGACTGGCATGGGCCAGAACCCAATAAAAACCGCCGTCTTTACGGCGATTCTTTACCACCCCCACCCACGAACGGCCCTGTTTTAAGGTATGCCACAAATCTGCAAAAACTTCGGATGGCATATCGGGGTGACGCACGATATTGTGCGGCTCGCCAATCAATTCTCCCCGACTAAACCCGCTCACCTCGACAAAGGCCGGGTTCGCATAAATGATGCGGCCGGCCAGGTCAGTTTTGGAAATGAGATATTGCTCGTCCAGCAGCTCGGTTTCGATGCCGGTAATTGGTAGGTTCTTGCGCATAGCCTTTCCCTTTGTATTTTTGTATCAGCAAAAGACTCGAGATAAACGGATCAATTTCTTGTTGTGAATTTTCGTGAATAGTATCATTTGATTCGTTTTTTATGTCTAAAAATAAAAAAATGATAATCAAATGAAAGTTTTTGTCACAAAAAGATCGAAATTGAAAAAATTGATCCTGGCTGATAAAGGGAAGAGGACGTGCTCAGGAGGGCAGGTATTGGGCGTGGAAGGCTTCGCTGAGCAGCTGCAGGAGCAGGGCAATGGGAATGGGCTTGGCCAGGGCTGTTGCTTTGCCGGGCAGACCGCCACGCGCGTGAATATCGGCGGCGCTCAATGCAGAAATCACATAAATCTGGGTATGTTCGGTTTCAGGGGCATCGGCCAGCGCCTTGAGCATGGCAAAACCATCCAGTTTGGGCAGGTTCAGGTCCACGATCAGCACATCAGGGTAGAAATTGCCGGCAGCAATCAGACCTTTCAGGCCATCTTGTTCGCAGCGCAATTCGACCGGGAAGGGCAGATGTTCCATGGCCATGCGGTAAATCGCCAGCAAATCCAGGTCGTCTTCAACGACCAGTACGCGCAGGCAGGGTTCACCGCTGCAAACAGGTAGGCTGGGAGTGATCGGAGCATCAGGCGTCGGGGGGCTGGTTTGCCCACGGCGCTCTTGCAAGATGGCTTGTACGGAATCGCGGTCGATGCGTCGGTGCCCGCCTTGGGTTTTCCAGGCTTTCAGGGTCCCGGCTTCTACCCAAAGTTGTACGGTGCGTACAGACACACCTAGTAAATCAGCAGCCTGCCGAGTGGAGTAAACGGCGTCGTTCATGGAGTCAACAAAATGAAAGCAGGCCAGACCGGGGAAAGAAAGGCTATGGGCCCCGATGTAGCAGTGCAGAGTGTAGAGACGGTATTAGTAAGTACAGAAATACTACTAATGGCAATGGGAAGTGGCCTGTTCACGCCAAGTGATAGGCAGAGTATTCGACACACATGCTTCTAATATCTCCGATTTTCAGATGTTCATGCTTCATCAGGGACTCACTTCAATCGGGCGGGCCTGTGAACCTGGACTCGCCTTGCTGATTTTACGCGTATCCCTTGCGCTGTCGTGTTACCGGACGGGCCCAGTGTGGGGAGCTGAACACACTTATAAGTGTTGATGTTACGGGCGGGTCCGGGCGGTGCTCGGCTTGTCGGGCCGAGAAAAAGGGTGTTAGCACCCTAGCACTTGTTTTTATCGTTAGTCTTGATCCTGGTCAGTCTTTATGAAATAAATAGGAATCCATTTTGTACAAGTTCCCTTGTTTCCTCAAAGAAAATTTATGCGCCTTATGATACGGCTGTTTCTGCCGTTAAGCAGTATGGGCGGTGGTTTTGGAGTAAAACTTTTAAAAAGTACTAATCCCTTTCTTATTGTTCCGCCTGATTGTTATGAAATTTATTTATTAGGCGATTAACCGTTTTTTCACCCAGGCTGATGCAAAGGCATTGGCAGATCAGTAATCCCATCTAGAAAAATGCTTGGTTTATCCGCTGGACTGGCTTTTTGTCGCATGGAGATTGAAACCACACTGAGGCAGGCCTGGTGCTTGTTTTGGGACGAAAATAGGGGATTGGCTTGTTGCTCACACTATTTACCAGTTTTTTGATCGGGCAACGTTTGTTTGACCGAGCGAGCGTGCCTAAATGGCCGGGACAGGCTTATGAAAAAGCACATCGCTTTGAGCAAATGCTGGATGCCTTGCCCGATGCCATTGTCATGTTCGATTCCTGTGGGCGAATTGAGGGTTGTAATCGGGCCATGCGGCGTTTGCTGGATACGCCGGAATTGGCCAATGACAACGATGATTTAATCGATTTTTTCCAGAATCTGGAAAAAGGAATACGGGCAGATTTAGCGTATTTGCTCCCTGGGATTAGTCAGGTTATTAACCGCGAAAAAAATCCTTTTTACTACATGCACCGGGATGGGGAAGGGGAACAGGCCCGTGCCCTGGAGTTTCATGCCTATGCGGCCTCCGATTCAGACAGCGCAACTTTGTTGATGATTCGCGATGTCAGCACAAAAATGCAACAGGAGCGCGATCGTGCCGACTGTTTTGCCATGGCTGCCCATGAAATACGCTCCCCGCTGGCCGCCATCAGCGGCTATATCCAATTGCTGCAACTGGAGACAACCCCGTCAGCCTGGGCCAGCAAGATCTACTCTCAATTACATGAAAAGGTTCGTGGCGTTGATGTGCTGCTTGATGATTTGACGCGCTTGAATCGCATGGAGTACGAGGGGACGAGCATGCAGGAATGGCGCGAGTCCGATTTGCGTGCCGTGCTGCGCCTGAGTCTGCGCCCTTTTCACGAACAGCGCCACCGCATTTACCTGGATGTGCCCGAGTATGGCTTATGGGCCAAGGTGGATATCGTTCCTTTATTGGTAGCTCTGCGCAATGCGCTGGAAAATGCCCTGAAGTACTCCGCGCCAGACACCATGGTGACCCTGCGCTTGCAGCCGGGCGAAACCGGTTGGGCTCGGATAGAGGTCCTGGATCAAGGGCCGGGAATTGATCCGCTCTATAAAGAGAAGGTCTTTGACAAGTTCTATCGCCTGCCCGGCCAACAGGTGCAAGGAAGCGGTCTGGGCTTGTCCATTTTGCGCTCGATTGTTCACCACCACGGGGGCAGAGTCTATTTCAAGGACCGTCCGGGTCCAGGGGCGCATTTGGTCATGGAATTGGTTCTGCTGCCTTCCGCGTCGTATATACCTTAATCTTCCCTAAAATAGGGTTATTTTCATATATTTAAGTTTGATATAAGGTACAATTTGCGCTCTTTTCGATGAAGCGAGGTGATCGCCATTCCAGGTGCACCTCGCTTTGAAGTTTTTACGTTGCGGTCGTCTCGTTGGTAGGGAGCGCAAAATCTGTTAAAGGAGCACACGATTATGCAAGGCTTGCACTTGACCGCAGACCTTTACCAATGTGCATGCAGCCCGGAGCTGCTGATCGATGCCCAGAAACTGGCTGATTTTTGCCGTCAGCAGACTATTGATGCAGGGCTGACGATTGTTGGTGAAGAGTGGCAGGCATTTCCCGAATTTGAAGGGCAGCCTGGTGGTGTTACCGGGGTACTGTTATTGGCCGAGTCTCACTTGGCCATCCATACCTGGCCAGAGCGTGGTGGCGTGACGCTGGACGTCTATGTCTGCAATTTCATGCAGGACAATTCGGGCAAGGCGACCCGCCTAATTGACGGTATTGAGCAGGCTTTCAAGCCCGGCCAAGCCCAGCGTAATCGCTTGTGGCGTGGCGAGGCTGATGGCCCGGCCCATGCTGGTGAACTGCTGACGGAAAACCTGAATCAGGATGCGCTGTACGGCTTTCGCTTCACCGAGCGCTTGCTGGAGCGCCAGACTGCTTTTCAGCGTCTGGAGTTGCTGCGTTCCGAAACCTTGGGTAAGACCTTGCGTCTGGACGGTTGCATGATGACTTCCGAGGCCGAAGAGTTCTTCTACCACGAAGGTCTGATTCACCCGGCCGCTATGTCTCACCCGAATCCACGCCGTGCCCTGATTGTGGGCGGTGGGGATGGTGGAGCCCTGGAAGAGTTGTTGAAGTACCCCAGCCTGGAGCGAGTCTCTCTGGTTGAGCTGGATGGGGAAGTGATCGAGGTGGCTCGCGAGCACTTGCAGTCCATTCATAAGGGGGCGTTTGATAACCCGCGTGTACAAATTCAGATCGAAGACGGCGCGAAGTTCCTGGCCCATACACAGGAACGCTTTGACTTGATCTATCTGGACCTGACCGACCCCGAAACTCCGGCCGGTCCCTTGTACACGGCGGCCTTCTTTGAGTCCTGCAAACGTGCGCTGGCAAGTGGTGGTGCTTTGGTATTGCACCTGGGTTCGCCTTTCCACGAAAGTCAGCAGGTCAAGAACCTGAGCGAATCTCTGGCCAGTGTGTTTGCACAAGTGCATGGCTACGGTCTGCATATCCCGCTGTACGGCTCTTACTGGGGGCTGGCAATTGCCTCCGACGAGCTGAACCCGCGTGCTTTCTCCGCCGATCAAATCCAGGAACGACTGGAGCAGCGTATGAGCAACGAGAACCAGGATTCCCTGCAGTTCTACAACGCTGATATTCATGGTGCCTTGTTTGCTCTGCCTACTTTTTACCGCCGCCTGATGCCTGTGAATGAGGTCAATCTGGAAGAGGTCTGTTAAGCAGGTTCTGGACAGTTTGAGTCTGCCTTCGGGCAGATTTCGTGATGAAAAAGCCCCTGATCTTGTTAAGGTCAGGGGCTTTTTCTGTTCAGGGGGAAGCTGGATAGAGCCTTATTCCTTATCCGCCCCACGATAGCGCTGGTAAGGCAGGACGTTCCAGGTCCTTTTGGTCAACTGCTTGGCAGAAATCACGGTCGGAATATCATCCAGCAAGCTGCGGGCCGAATGCAGCTCGCGCACGACTTCCTGCTTGTCCTGATACATGAACTCGTCCGAGGCTTCTTCCGGTGCTTGCTGCTGCTTTTCTTCCAGATCGCTGATCAGACGTTCCTGCTGGAAGCGTAGAGCAGCACGCGCATCCTCAATCCAGGCGGCTTGCATGCTGCGGTTGTGATCCACCACGGCGCTGTACTCGGTGTACACCCCGTTGTAGATATCTCCCGCATGGTGCCGCACGTCGTGGCTGGCGATTTCCAGATCGCGCACCGTCAGCTGAGATGGATCCAGCGGTTCACTACGCTTGGCCCCGCCCAGACGGGTGTACTGGGTGTAGTAGGGGAACATGCTCTGGATAACCTTGCTGACAGGCTGGATTGCTTCGCCTTCCTCGCACAGTCCTTTGGGCTGCACGCCTTGCATGGCCGGCAGAATGGATTCAGGGCGGCAAATCTCCTTGGGCGGCATGATGCCGTGACGCAGCATCTCGCGAATGCCGGTGCCGGAGATGGTCAGCCTGAAGCGATCATCGTGCGGGCAGGTCTCGGAAGTGGCATGGCAGGCACAACGCGTGCAGTAAAACACTTCGTGGAACAGGCGCACATCAATGCCCATTTCCTTGGGGCTGAACTGATCGAAAATACTGTGGCTGGCGTACTTGTCGTAGTAGCTGCCAATCCCGGCGTGATCCCGACCAATCAAGGCGTGGGTGCACCCATAGTTCTTCATGATCAGGGCATGCAAAATGGTTTCGCGCGGACCCGCAAAAATATAGGTGACGCGCAGCGGCGAGAGGATGGCACGGTCCTTGGGGTAGTAGGTATCCAGTACGTTTCGGTAGGCCATCATGCGGAACTCGTGGCGCACGTATTCACGCTTGGCCATCTCTACCAGTGGCTGCAGGAACAGGCCATCAATCCCTTCCAGCGCATTGCGGTGAATGTACTCGTGGCCACGGTGCAGCGGATTCGCACCGGTGATAAAGCCTGCCACGGAATTGAATTTCTTTTCTTCATAGAACAGGCGCCAGGTGTCTTTGGGTTCGCGGCGCAGCTTCTCGAACGGGCCCCAGTCCACACGCTGCAGCAGGTGCAAGGTGCCACCCAGGGACACATCGCCCATGCGGCGGTAAATGGAGTCCACACCGGGGTGATTTCTGTCCGTGGTGCCAAACAGTTGCTGAGCGCGCTGCTCCTTGTCGTAGGAGAAGATGTCCTCGATGCTCAGGATGGCTACCGGCTCGTTGTCGCTATTGGTCAGCGCCACTTCAGAGCCGACCGAAAGTCCTTTAATAATGTCGCGGTTGCGATCGCCAATCGGGGCGAAGCTCAGCGGCACAGGCCACACCACACCATTACTCAAACGACCCTCTTTGAGCACGGAGTTGTAGTCGGCCTCGTTCATGAAGCCTTTGTTGGGGGAGAGCACGCCCGTAGCAATCATCTCGATGGTGATGACGGCTTCCAGATCCACGCGGATGCTGGGCAGGGTGCGCGCACGTTCGATCTCGTCCTTGACGCGATCCTCCGGGACAACCTGGTTGACCAGTGTTCCACCGTGCGGTTGCTGTGGATAGCGATCAAAGTTCAATGTTGAGTGGTTCATATTGCCTCCTTTAATTTGCCCCGCATGACGATGAAAGATAGTTTTTTTGTCGGGGCGTTTTTCGTTTGCGAGTGATAGATGAGTTCTGGACTGGAGCAGTGACTCCCCGGTTTCAAACGCTCTATTTCTTCTTGTGATGCCAGACGAAAGCTCTTCGTCCAAACAGGTGATGCAGCGCTGGCTTGAATACCGCCTGCGCATTGTTTTGCTGCGCTTGTTAAATGCGACATGAGGACAGGAATGCAGGCATCGTTCCGGGTTTATCGGTGCGTGAGGTGATCCTCACCGTGGCTCATGATGCTGCGGGTGCTGCCTGCCCAAGAGATCTGTCCTGAAAATCAAATTGGGTATAGGTGATAAGCCCTAGTTTTCCGAGCTCAGATCCTGCTGGAACTGTCTTAGTATTACTCACAATCGCGAGAAAAATCATCGCGTTATACCAAAGTAGGAGACAGTGCAGATGACGCCAGCTTGGGTGGTGTTGGCCTCGTTGATTTACGCCGCAATTTTGTTCGCCATTGCCTGGTTCGGGGACAGGAATCCTTTGTATACCCAGCGCCCCTGGTTGCGACCTACGGTCTACAGCCTGGCCCTGGCTGTGTACTGTTCGTCGTGGACGTTTTACGGCGCGGTCGGGTCGGCCGTGCGCTATGGCGTTGGTTTTCTGCCTATTTATCTTGGCCCCATGCTGATGCTGCTGTTTGGCTGGCGGATTATTGAACGCCTGGCGCTGGTGGCTCAATCCCAGAACACGGTTTCCATTGCGGACTTCATGGCCAGTCGTTATGGGCGCTCGCAGCGCTTGGCGGCCATGGTGGCGGGGATTGCCGTGGTGGCGGCCGTGCCGTATCTGGCCCTGCAATACAAGGCGGTGGCCTTGAGTTTGAGTGTGCTGGCCGGGACCGAGTTTCACGCCGGACTGTTTGGCGATCCGGCCTTGTATGTTGCGATTTTGATGGCCTTGTTTTCTATTCTGTTTGGAACACGCCAGGTGGACGCGACCGAGCATAGACCGGGTTTGATGCTGGCCGTGGCCTTTGAGTCCGTGGTGAAACTGGTGGCCTTGGTGGCGGTTGGCCTGTTCGCCTTTCGCTGGTTTGGCAAGACTGAACTGAATATGGTGGGGGCCGTCAGCACACTGTTCGAGAACAGTCCGCCGGTGGGTTTTGTCGGTCAAACCTTGCTGGCCTTTGCCGCGATTATTTGTTTGCCCCGTCAGTTCCATGTGGCCATTGTGGAATGTGGTGACGTGGTGGATATACGGCGGGCGCGCTGGTTGTTTGGGGCGTATCTGCTGGTGGTCAGCGTCATGGTCTTGCCGATTGCCGCGGCAGGAGTCAGCTTGTTTGGCGTCGGGGGCGAGGGCGTGGCACCGGATAGTTTTGTGCTGGCCTTGCCCCTGTCGCAAAACCAGGTTGGCTTGGCCTTGATGGTTTACATAGGCGGTTTTTCGGCTGCAACTGGCATGGTCATTGTGACCAGTGTGGCGCTCTCAACCATGGTCAGTAATGACTTGGTGATGCCTTTGTTGCTGCGTCGTGGCTGGGCACAGTATCAGCAAAGTACGGTGGCTTCCACAGTGCTATGGATACGCCGTGTCGCCATCATGGCGCTGGCGGGTGTGGCTTACGGCTATTACATGCTCAGCGGCAGCGATACGACCTTGGCCGCTTATGGGCTGATGGCATTTGTGGCGGTTGCGCAGTTTGGGCCGGGCTTGATTGGTGGTTTGTATTGGCGCGGTGCCAGTCGACAGGGCGTAGAGGCCGGACTGCTATTGGGCTTTGCCATCTGGGTCTATACCTTGCTCTTGCCGACGCTGACCGAGGTGGGCTGGCTGGCGGATGATTGGTTGTATCATGGGCCATTTGGCCTGTCCTGGCTGCGCCCTTATCAACTTTTTGGCGTAGAGGGCTGGGACCCGCTGACACATGGCACTTTCTGGTCCCTGCTGTGCAATATCAGCGCCTTTTTGTGGGTGTCCTGGCGCCGGCGTCCGGGCTTGGGAGAGCGCTTGCGGGCCGAACCGTTTCTTAATCCTTATGCGGAGCGGCAGACCTTGGCGGCCCGTCATTCTTATGGGGATTTGTCGGTCCAGGATTTGCTGCTTTTGGCAGAGCGTATCGTTGGTAAAAAAATGGCGAAGCGGGCTTTTGAAACGCAGGCCAGACAGGCCAAGCAATCGCTGGAGCCTGGTTTGCGGGCGGATAGTTCCTGGGTGCATTTCACGGAGCTATTGCTGGCAGCTGCGGTGGGGGCCGCGTCCGCGCGCCTGGTGCTGACCAGCGCCTTGCGTGGTTCGGGCATGGAGGTGGCTGCCATCATGGCCGTGCTGGATGAGGCGGGGCAGGAACTGCGTTTCAATCGGGATATTTTGCTGGCCACCCTGGAGAACATTGATCAGGGTGTCAGTGTGGTGGATGCGGACATGCGGCTGGTCGCCTGGAACCAGCGCTATCAGCAGTTATTCGATTACCCGCCCAGCATGTTGTACGTGGGGAGGTCCGTGGCGGATCTGATTCGCTTTAATGCCGAGCGGGGCAAGGTCGATGGCGTGGAAAGCATAGGGGTGGAACAAGCTATAGAACGTCGTATTCAGTTCATGCGCGAAGGCTCTTCCTATGTGACTCAGCGTATGTTGAATGACAAGCAGGTGATCGAGCTGCGGGGGCGGCCTTTGCCGGGCGGCGGTTATGTCACCAGCTATAGCGATATCACGCACTACAAGCGCGTGGAGCGCGAGCTGCGGGAGATGAACGACAGCCTGGAGCAGCGTGTCGCGGTGCGTACGCAGGAGGCGGAAAAAGCCCAGGAGTCTCGTACCCGATTCCTGACGGCCGTCAGCCACGATGTGCTGCAACCGATTAACGCGGCACGTCTGTTTGCGTCGGCCTTGCGCGATACGCATGACCTGGCGGAGATGCCCAATCTGGCCGAGCGAGTCGATACCTCTTTGCGTACGGCGGAGGAGTTGCTGGAAGGCCTGCTGGATATTTCCCGTCTGGATGCCGGAGCCTTGAAGCCGGATCTGGGCGTGATCAATGTGCAGCATCTGCTGCAGCATTTGGCAGACCAATACGCTCCTATGGCTGCACGACGTGGTATCCAGTTGCGGATTCATGCTCGACCTTTGCAGGTGTATAGCGACCATCGTCTGTTGCGGCGCGTGCTGCAGAATTTCCTGGCCAATGCCTTGCGCTACACCCAGGAAGGACGAGTGGTGTTTGGCGTGCGTGTCCGGGGCGAGGAGCTGGAGTTTCAGGTCTGGGACTCAGGCCAGGGTATCCCGCCACATCATATTCAGCAGATTTATGCGGAGTTTCATCGCTATGAACAAGCCTTCGATTGGGATGGCCGTGGCCTGGGCTTGGGCCTGTCCATTTGCCAACGTATTGCGGTCTTGTTGGGGCATACGCTGGATGTGCGATCCGAAGTGGGGCGTGGCAGCATGTTCTCCATTCGCGTTCCTTTGAGTGACGCTACGCAGGCCAGCAGTCAGCAAAATAACGAGTCCAGCAAGCCAGCCGATGGCTTGCCTTTAACAGGCTTGCGTGTGCTGTGTCTGGATAACGATCTGGATATTATTGCGGGTATGGAAGTGCTGCTGGGGCGTTGGGGAGCACAAATTATCACCGCCAATACGGTAGATAGCGCTTTGGAGAAAATTGCCTTGAGTCCCGATGTCTTGCTGGTGGATTATCACTTGCATGATAGGCTGGACGGCTTGCAGGCACTGCAACTATTGCGTCTGCATCTGCCCCATGCGCAAGGCGCTTTGTTGACGGCGGATGGTAGCGACGAGCTGAAAGCGGCGGCTCGACAATATGGCTATCTGGTGCTGACCAAGCCGGTAAAGCCCGCTTCGCTGCGAGCTTTTCTGACCGCGCAAATTAAAACGTATTAGCGTCCTGGGATTCGTCCTGGTTCAGGCCAAGATGACTGGCCATCAAGACCGCCTGGGTGCGATTGGAAGCACCGAGCTTGCGCAGGATGGCGGTCATGTGCGCCTTGATGGTGGCCTCCGAGACATTCAGTTCGTAGGCAATTTGCTTGTTCAGTTGTCCGGTACTAAGCATCTGCAGAACGCGAAATTGTTGCGGTGTCAGCTCGCGCAATTTCGCCGCGACCTCCCGTTCGTCCAGACTGATGCCCGGAGAGGAAGAGCCGATTTCCGGCAACCAGGTGCCGCCATCCAGAACCACCTGCAGGGCTACGCCCAGCGTCTGTGCATCAATGGATTTTGGGATGAAGCCCATGGCTCCGTGATCCATGGCGCGGCGCATGAAGCGTGCCTCTTCATGGGCGGTGACCAGAATGATGGGCAGGCAGGGGTAGGTCGCGCGTAAATGGACTAAAGCGCTGAAACCGATTGCCCCTGGAATATCCAGATCCAGCAAGAGCAGATCGGCGTCAGGATGGTCGTCGACCAGGGGATACAAATTGGAGATACGATCCGCTTCGTAGATGGCCGTGCCGGGAAACAGGTTGGCGACGACGCCTCGTAACGCCTCACGAAATAGTGGGTGATCGTCAGCAATGAGCAGTTCATTCATGTGGGGATTATGCCATGTTCAAGTATCTGTAATGGTGCCTGCCAGGATGAGCTGCACATCAGTAAAAACAGGGCACCGAAATGCCCTGTTTTTTGTCCCTGCGTGCTGATTAAGTCAGCGTTAAAAAGGTTTAGTGAGCGCTGGCGCTGGCAGCACCAATGCCGGTTTGACTGCGTACGGTCAGAGCCTCGAAGGCTTCGCGTTCCTGGGTAGCGCGGGCGCTGTTATCCAGGGTCGAGAACAGCCAGATCGAGAAGAAAGCCAGCGGAATGGACAGGATGCCAGGGTTAGGGAAGGGGGTGATGGGCTCGGCAAAACCGAAGACATCCACCCACACCGTGCTGCTCAGGACCACCCACACCGTGGCGGTGACCAGGCCCAGAAAACCGCCAATGGTGGCACCACGCGTGGTGCAGCCACGCCAGGCAATCGACAGCACCAGGACCGGGAAGTTGGCACTGGCTGCAATGGCAAAGGCAAGGCCCACCATGAAGGCGACGTTCTGGTTTTCAAAGATAATGCCCAGCAAAATCGCCAGCACACCCAACACCACTGTGGAGATACGCGAAATGCGCATCTGGTCTTTTTCGGTGGCGCGGCCTTTGGCAATGACGTTGGCGTACAGGTCATGCGAAATGGCGGCGGCACCGGCCAAGGCCAAGCCTGCAACCACGGCCACAATCGTGGCGAAGGTAACTGCTGCCAGGAAGCCCAGCAACAGGTTGCCGCCTACTGCATTGGCCAGGTGCACCGCCACCATATTGGTGCCGCCAATCAGGTTGGTCAGCATATTGAAGGAGCCGTCCGGACCCGTCTGGAAGTACTCGGGATGCTTGACCAGCAAGGCAATCGCACCGAAACCGATGATGAAGGTCAGCAGGTAGAAGTAACCAATAAAGCTGCTGGCATAGATCACGGATTTACGGGCTTCCTTGGCGTCCGCTACAGTGAAGAAACGCATCAGGATATGGGGCAGACCTGCGGTACCGAAGGCCAGCGCAATACCCAGGGACAGCACGTTCAGCGGGTTGCTGCTGACGGCAGCGCCGGGCTCAAGAATGGCGTGTCCGGTAGGGTGCGTTTCCACGGCAGCGGCCAGCATGCTGTCCACATCCCAGTAGAATGCTGCCAGAACCAGAATTGTCATCAGCGTGGCACCGAACAACATCAGTACGGCCTTGATGATTTGCACCCAGGTGGTGGCCGTCATGCCGCCAAAGGTGACGTAAATCATCATCAGCGAACCTACAATCACCACGGCCACGTTGTAGTCCAGACCAAACAGCAGCACGATCAGCTTGCCAGCGCCGACCATTTGCGCGATCAGGTACAGGGCGATGATCAATAGGGAGGCACTGGCCGCCAAAATCCGCATGGGGTTTTGCGACAGGCGAAACGAGGTGACGTCGGCAAAGTTGTAGCGGCCCAGATTGCGCAGGCGCTCTGCAATCAGGAACATCACAACCGGCCAGCCGAACATGAAGCCGATGGCGTAAATCATGCCGTCGAAACCGCTGACGTACACCATGCCCGCAATCCCCAGGAAAGAAGCGGCGGACAGATAGTCCCCGGCAATTGCCAGGCCGTTTTGAAAGCCGGTCAAACCGCCACCGGCGGTGTAAAAGTCGGACGTGGTGCGTGTACGGCGGGCCGCCCACCAGGTAATGACCATGGTCCCGGCAATAAAGATCAGGAACATCACAATGGCAGAGGTATTGGCCTGGCCGGAAGAGGCTGCCATGGCATTGCCACTGGCCATGCCAAACAGGCCCAGGCTCAGAAGTAGTTTCTTCATGTCACGTCCTTCATGATTTGAGCCAGCAAGGGGTCATACACCTTGTTGGAAATGTAGACGAAGGTGGACACCAGGACGACGGCACTAATGAGCACAATGGCGGCGCTAAGTACGCCAATGGTCATGGTCATGGAACCGACAGAACGGCTGAAAAGTTCGGGGTCAAAGGCCAGGGTCAAGATAAAACCGGCGTACACAATCACGGTCAAGCCGAAAAAAATCAGGCTCATGCGGTTGCGTCTTCTAAGCAGTTCTTGATAGGCAGGGTGCTGAGTTACTGCCGTCACGACAGTATTGGCTGAGCTCATTCTTATGTCTCCTTATGGGGTTTGATGATTCTTGGCATCGAGGCTCTCTAAACACGGCGTGTACAGAGAGTTGGCGCTTGAGGGCGCTCTGTGTACAGCATGTATAGAACGAATCAGCTTTTCCCAACAGGCGACTTTGGTCGTAGATGAGGGAGGAGAAGGCTCTGATTTTGGAGCCTTGGTTTAGCTGGGCGGGGCAAATGATGCAGGAGACGCACAGGCACAAAAGCTGGTCTCTTCTGCTCTGAGTGGCTCGCAGAGCTTGAAAAGGGAGTTTTTTGTTAGTTCAAAACAGCGCGTCAGCGGTGGCCAGTTCTTGTTCTGATTCATCACGGCGATCAGCGCCACGTACTTTCAGTATTTCGGACAGCAGCAGATGAGACAGGCTGGCAACGGCCACCGAATTATCAGGCAGCGCTTCAGGCCCAGGCTGGCAGGGAAGGGACCAGCGGGTCTTGGGCCGCTCTTTGTAATCCTGGTCGGTGATCAGCACGATGTCCGTACAGCGTGTTTCCAGGCGTCCGATCAGTTCCGGCATTTGGCTGGGGCGTGGATGCAAATCAAAAACAATCACGACATCCTGGTGCTGAATGTCGGCCAGGTAGTCGGAGACGGTTTGCCCCGCTCCGGGGATAAGCCGTACGCCCGGCATGAGTTTGGACAAATGCCAGTAAAAATGCCCGGCCAGAAAGTAGTTTGCCTGCAAACCCACCAGCCAAACCTGCCGCGCACGGCTGATGGCCTGACTGGCTTCCTGCAGAACAGAATGGGACAGATGCCGATAGGTATTGCCCAGCTTGCTATAGCTTTCCTGCAAGTGTGAGTGCAAGGCGGCCTCGCCCGGAGATAGCGGCTGGTGGACCGAGGTGAAGGAGTCATCCGTTCTTTCCGTGCGAATCTGCTTGCGCGCCGCTTCGTAGTTGGCGTATTCCAGACGACGGATCAGACGTGTGACAGTGGCATTGGAAACTTGGGCCAGACTGGCGAGTTCCGAGGCGTTGTAGCTGGATAAATCACCCGAGAAATCCAGTGTGAATTGGGCCAGACGTCGCTCGGAGGCGGGGAGATCACTAAGAATGGCGCGTACACGATCAAGAAAAGAGATGTTGCTGGTGTCTGGCATGGTGTTGGGCATAGCCCTGTTTTTTTGATTCAGGAAAAGCGGGTGCTGCGGGGAACCAATTGTGGTTCCTGTGTACGGGCAGGGAATTTCAAGTGCACATCATACCTGAGTACAAGATGCGTTTAATTTCCCTGAAAACCGTTTAATTTTGACTCAGTTTGACTGCTTGTGATTGATTAATCAGCAGTATTTTTTCCGAAAATGAATTAGCCAATAGCTTTGAAATAATCCTGTGCGGCGATCAGGGCATCCGTAAAGGAACCGTGTACAAACTCCGTGCTGATCGCCACCATCAAGTTCGAGGGCAGGCCAAAGTCTTCGATCAGCGCACCATTGCGATCACGCCAGATCTGGCTGGCCGGGTCCAGCACAACTGGGCTGTAGTGCTCGCGTACGGTGTCCAGAACGGTATCGGCGGTAGAGCGGTAGGTAAAAACAGGCAGGCCCTGGGCTACGGCGTAACCGATTTCAAAAGTGGTGCCGGTATCAATCTCTGCGCCTCGAAAGGGCGTGATGTTGGCCAGAACCGCATCGGCTTGGTCCAGCAGACGAATATTATGGTGGTAGATAGCCGAGGCCTCGATCTCTTCCTGATCAACGGGATGCAAGGGCTTGAAGCCAAAGTCTCGTACCAATTGCTTGTGCAGCTTGGCACGCTCGGTGGCATCGCTGAAAAACACATCAGGACCCGCTAAATAGATACGCTTCATCTTGGCTCCTTGTTGATTCGGGGTGAAGGGAAATCGTGCCGGTTCAGGCTGGGCTGCTGGCCGCTGGGGCAAACCGGAATTTGTGAGACATGGCTGTTCTGAACCCATAGCAGGCTATTCGTGGTGGCCATCTGAATGATGATATACGATCCCATCAGCCTGAACATGGCGCTGGGTGAAAGGACCTGGCACGGGTTTGCGGTTTTTCGTTTGGCCTGTTGCTCTAGCGTCACGGATGGTGAGGTGCAGTCTTGTGGTAGGCAAGACTGGCTTGCAGCACATAAGAAAAAGGGACCGATTCAGGTCCCTTGTTTTCCTTGGAGGTTGCGATCTTCAGTTGGTATTACCGCGTCGATACAGACTTAACGCAATACCCAGACCTGCCAGCATGCCAGCACAAGCCCGGTTCAACCAACGCATAGCCTTGCCGGAAAGCAGCCGCATGGCGTGATGGCCACCCACGGCGTAGACAGTCATTAAAGCCATATCAATCAGGGCTGTGACCAAGGCCAGTGTGATGTACTGAACGGCAATCGCTTCTTCCGGACGAATGAATTGCGGCAAAAATGCAGAGAAGAACAGCAGCGCTTTAGGGTTGGACAGGGCAACCAGCAAAGATCGCAGAAAAGCCGCGCGACCCGTCCGAACTTTTTCCGTGGGAGTGTCTGTCTGGATAGAGCTGACCGGAGCGTGCCAGAGACCATAGGCCAGATAGAGCAGATACGCCGCACCTATCCACTTCACCACTGTGAAAAGCTGCTCGGAGGCAAGCAGCAGCGCGCCCAGTCCACAGCCGACGGCAGCAATCAGAATCAGGTCCGAGAGCGCCGCACCCGCAATACCGCATGCTGCGATCCGTTTGCCGCCATGTGCACCATTGTTCAAGGCAAGCAGCATGGTGGGACCCGGCATGATAGTGACGGCCGATACTGCGACGATATACAGAGAAAGGCTGGCTAAATCCACGAAGATTCCTTGGTAAGAGTCTGATTGCAGAAGCATTGAGTGCCTGCGCACTCAAGCATGGCGGCGGGTACTTGGGCTGAGGCAATCAGGCGTTGCTTGATCGGCCTACAAAAAGGGCCAGCCTGAATGGCTGGCCCCTTGTGCGTCAAGATATCAAATCAGGCACGGCCTGGTTCGAGTGTTGCCGCAGCGGTAAACAGCACGTCGGTCGAGGAGTTCAAGGCCGTTTCTACCGAGTCTTGCACCACCCCAATCACGAAACCTACACCAACGACTTGCATGGCGACATCGTTGGAAATTCCGAACATATTGCATGCTAGTGGAATCAGCAGCAAAGAGCCACCGGCCACGCCAGACGCACCGCAAGCCGCAATGGTAGCCACCAGGCTCAGCAGCAGGGCGGTAGGCAGGTCAGCCGGGATTTCCAGTGTGTGCACCGCAGCCAGCGTCAGGACGGTAATCGTAACGGCAGCACCGGCCATATTGATGGTGGCACCCAGTGGAATTGACACCGAGTAGGTATCTTTATGCAGGCCCAGGCGTTCGCACAAAGCCATGTTCACAGGGATGTTGGCCGCAGAACTGCGGGTGAAAAAGGCTGTGATACCGCTTTCACGCAGGCAGGTGAATACCAGCGGGTAGGGGTTGCGACGAAGCTTGGCAAACACGATCAAGGGGTTGATGACCAGAGCCACCACCAACATGCAGCCTACCAACACGAGCAGCAGCAAACCGTATTGGCGCAGCGCATCAAAGCCGGACTCGGCAATGGTGACTGCTACCAGACCAAAAATACCCAGCGGCGCAAAGCGAATGACCAGTCGCACCAAGGACGACACGGCATTGGCCATATCGGTCAGCAGGTCGCGAGAACCTTGCGAGCCGTGTTTCAGTGCCAGGCCCAGAGCAATAGCCCAGGCCAAAATGCCCATGTAGTTGGCGTTGAGCAAGGCATCAACCGGGTTCACCACAATGCTGGTCAGCAGATCCAGCAATACCTCAACGATATTGCCAGGAGGGTTCAAGGTGGCATCGGCCAGATCCAGCTTGAGCTTGACGGGGAAGGCGAAGCTGGCGATTACGGCAATCAGTGCAGCCAGGAAGGTGCCCAGCACGTACAAGAGCAAAATAGGACCCATGCGGGTGGAGGACTGGGCTTTTTGGTTGGCAATGGAAGACATCACCAGAACAAACACCAGAATCGGCGCAACCGACTTTAAGGCAGAGACAAATAATTGGCCCAGCAGGGCGATCGAGTGCGCGGCATCGGGAGCAAAGCGTCCCAGCAAAATACCGGCGACCAAACCGATCACAATTTGAGTAACAAGACTGCCGTGCAGGATAAAGCCTAATGGGCCTCTGGCTTGATTGGCGGGATGGGCCATGAAAAGTGACTCCAAACAAATGGGTAGGCGTGAAGTACGTGAAAAGCGCTCTGGCGAGGACTCAGCCAGAGCGCGGAAGAGGGTTATTCTAGCACCAGGTGCTATACATTTTGTAGCCGATGTGATATGGTTGCTAATCCACATGGGGTCGACATGGCTTCGACGTGGGTCAAGAAGCAGATCAGGGCGTGTCGAGCACCAGTACGCTCGTAAATCCACTGGAAAACTACAAACGCCAACGACGAGCGTTTCGCTCTAGCCGCTTAAGGCTGGGCCACTGCACTAATTTGTCTTTGGGTTAGGTAGGGCAACCTACAGCAGTGTTATTTACAAAGAATCGAATCGGCCTGCGCCACGAAGTCCGGTTCTAAAACTTAGTGGATCGCCAAGGAAAGGCCTGTCAATTGGCACAGTCCAAGGTTAAAACTTAAAATTAATTGACTACACATGTAGAACTGTCTGTGGACGGCTTGCGGACGGGGGTTCAATTCCCCCCGACTCCACCAAGATATCCCAAGAAACCCAACAGCTTAACGGCTGTTGGGTTTTTTGTTTTCTGCTTGCCCAACAAGGCCTCAGCGTCATAATGATCCTTTCGTTTTATGGACAAAAGGAGATCGACATGTCTCGTTGGGTGTTCTATTCCGCGCCAGGGACCTGCGCGCTTGCCACTCATATTGCACTGCATGAAGCAGGGGCTGACTTTGATGTGGTCAAGCTGGATTTTGGTGCGAATCAACAGCAAAGCCCGGAGTTTCTGCGCGTCAATCCCAAGGGGCGTGTGCCGGCACTGGTGACAGAGCAGGGGGCTTTGACGGAAACTCCGGCTTTGCTGGCTTTTGTGGCGCAGAGCTTTCCGGATGCCAAGCTGGCGCCTGTGAATGATCCTTTTGGATTCGCCCGTATGCAGGAGCTGCATAGCTATCTGGCGTCCACGGTGCATGTGGCCCACGCACATAAGCGCCGTGGTTCTCGTTGGGCAGATGATCCAGCGGCGGAAGAAGCCATGCGCGCCAAGGTGCCGCAGAACATGACGGTTTGTGCGGCTTATCTGGAGTCCTTGACTGTGGGTCCCTGGGTGTTGGGCGATCAGTTTAGCGTAGCTGATGCTTATCTGTATACAGTAGGTGGTTGGCTGGAGGGGGATGCAGTCGATATGAGCCAATTTCCCAAACTAAGTGCTTATCTGGAGCGGGTAGGGGCGCGTGAAGCCGTGCGCAAAGCGGTAACCGAGGCCGCTGCCTGAACGGCATTCTTTATATGCGTTGCGCTGTGTTCAGCATGGCGTAACGCCTCTCTTCCTATTCCCGAATCAAAATCGTAACAAACATAGTTCCATGAGTTGACCTGTTTTTCTCTAATACGTAACATGAAAAGATACGTTAAAGAGAAGGTGAATTTATGGACTTCGACATCATCATCGTCGGTGGCAGTTTTGCGGGTCAGGCTGCGGCGATTCAATTGGGTCGGGCGCGGCGGCGCGTACTTTTATTGGACGCGGGACAGCCCCGGAATCGCTTTGCCCAGGCCTCTCATGGTTTTCTGGGGCAAGACGGGCAGGCTCCGGCGGCCATCATGGCGACGACAAAACTTCAGCTTGCGAAGTACGAGACGGTCGAGCAGCGAGCCGGGCGTGCTGTGGAGGTTCATGCCATTGAGGGTGGGTTTCAGCTATTGACCGAGGACGCCCAGACAGTCCGTGCGAGTCGTCTGATTCTGGCCACTGGCGTCAAGGACAGCTTGCCTGATATTCCCGGTGTACAGGAGCGTTGGGGCAGCAGCGTGCTGCATTGTCCTTATTGCCATGGCTTTGAGCTGAACCAGCAGCCGTTGGGTGTGTTGGCCAGCAGCGAGCTGGCTATACATCAAGCCATGCTGGTGCCAGATTGGGGGCCGACCACTTTGTTTACTCAAGCTGCATTTACACCGAGTGCAGAGCAGGAAGTCCAACTGATAGCGCGTGGCGTGCAGATCGAAAAGACACCGATTGCAGAGCTGTTGGGAAGCAAGCCTGGGCTGGAGGCAGTGCGTTTGCAGGATGGCAGAATCGTGGCTATTTCCGGCCTGTTTGTAGCGCCCAAAACAGAGCTGGCCAGTGACCTGGCCATACAGCTGGGTTGCAAGCTGACAGCGGGCCCTACGGGGTCTTTTATTGCTGTGGACCCCATGCAGCACACGTCCGTGCCGGGTGTGTTTGCGGCGGGTGATGCTGCCAGTCCCATGGCTAATGCCACCCTCGCAGCCGCCGCGGGGGTGATGGCTGCAGGTGGGGCACATCACTCCCTGATTTACGGCTTGGCGGAGCAGGGGGGAGCCAGCTCTGAAAAGGCTGCATGAGGCCAGAGTAACGTCCAGCGCCAAACTCCACGCAGACCGAGTAATGGCATAGGGTGTACCCATGCCATTGCTTACCACCCGCTCAGGATTTCAATGAAAACACCCACTTCCGTCCAGCCCTTTAGCGATCCTGCCTTGGTCGCCCGGTATGCCGATACAACGCCACGGCGCATTCCTGGCTTCCATGATCTTCATCGCATGGCTTTGATCCTGCTTTCCGAACGGGTAACGAGCAATGCCAGGATTCTGGTCCTGGCAGCAGGTGGCGGGCTGGAGTTGAAGTCTTTTGCGCAAGCCCGTCCAGATTGGTCGTTTGCGGGAGTCGATCCCTCGCAAGCCATGCTGGATCTGGCGGCCCACGTGCTAGGGCCTTTGGGTTCGCAAGTGGATTTGATACCAGGCTATGTGGACGATGCACCGCTGGAGCTGTTTGATGGTGCTACTTGTCTGCTGACTCTGCATTTCTTGTCAAAAGCAGAGCGCTTGTCGCTGTTGAAGTCCTTGCGTGCACGCTTGAAGCCGGGGGCGGCGCTTGTGGTGGCTCATCATTGTCGGCCAGAGGAGGGGGTAACTGGGGACTGGCTAGCCCGATCCATCGCCTTTGCTACAGGGACGGAAACTACGGTGGAAGCGATAGGTTCTGCATCAAACATGGCCCGGCATTTGACGCTGTTAAGCCCGCAGGAGGAAGAGGGTTTGTTGCGGGAGGCCGGGTTCACCGCACCAGCCTTGTTCTATGCAGGGCTCTCGTTCCGGGGTTGGGTAGCCTATGCGGATGATCAGGCCTAATTGCTCAACCTTTGCTCTTGTATTGATCCTGCCCTGAACCAAGCAGAGCCTGCGGATTATTGCTCCGCTATTTTCCTGTCCAGCTCTGCCATTTCTGCCTTATAGAGCTGCTCAAACTCGGCCAATAGCTCTGCCAGGGGGATGGCTTCCAGCCTTTGCATGACCAGGGCCTCTGCTTCCTTGAGCACATCGCCCAAGGCGGCGTTAACCACTTTGGCGACACCGCAGCTTGGGTTCTCGTTCTCGTGGCCGATAAAGAAGATACGCGGTCCCCCAACCGCCTTGTGTATGTCCAGCAGCGTGACTTCTTGCAGATCACAGCTTAGTGTCCAGCCGCCCCCATGGCCTTTTTCGGAGCGCACGTAACCCGCCTTGCGCAAGCCTGCCATGGTGCGTCGGACGACCACGGGATTAGTGCTGAGCATGGTGGCGATTTGCTCGGAGGTAAATGGCTGATCGTGCCTGGCCATGTGCAGCAAAACATGCAGCATGCGGGAGAGCCGACTATCACTTCTCATATTCTTGACCTTGTAATGCACCGGGGAAGGGGGGAGGGTGTCCCGGTGCACGATGTCACATTATAAGTAGCACGAATCGGATAGTCAGATCGGGGTGGTTTGTACTTTGCAGTTGGCCGTCACCTTGCTTATTTCTTGGCCTCTTGTGCCCGTTTTTCTGCTGCCACCGCCTGCATCGCACTGCCAATGAAATTGTCTCCTTGGCTGATCAACGCTGCTGATGCGGCCTCCACATCCCGAGCCTCCTTATTCTGGCTCAGCTTGGTTTTGCCGATCAGCCGAGTGATCTCAATTTCAATCCCGACAATGGCTTTCAGCATGGCGTCGATATAGTCCTTGGGGCCATCCGTCATCTTCCAGGGCACGGGCTGGCTGGCTTCGTGGATGCGGGTCAAACGTGCCACGGCACCGCGAACATAGCGTTCTTCATCGCGTATTCTTACTCGCCCATAGGCGTGTACCACGATGTAGTTCCAGGACGGGACTTGCTTGTGTGTTTCCAGTTTGCTTGGAAACCACTGTGGGGAGATGTAGGCGTCTCCTGCACGGAATATCACCATCACTTCGTCGCCGTTTTCCAGGTCTTGCCAGACGGGATTGTTTCTGGCGACGTGGCAGTGCAGTACTCCTTGTGCACCTTCCTGGGGATGCAGCATGAAGGGCAGGTGATTCGCGCTTAATCCGCTTTTGCCATGGGCGACCAGAATGCCCAGGGGATGCTGGGCGATCAGCTCGTGCAGTGGTTCAGGCCGGGATTCATTGAAGTGAGCGGGGATATACATCGTTGTCTTTCTTGGCTTGGGATTCAGGATCAATGTGTCTATTATTGGTCTATTCTGGATCATTGATCTGTACCAGTTTGGCGCTATTTTTATGGACCACAATTCATGTCTCGTACTGCTCATAATCCAAAGATTCCTTCCCTTGGCGAACTGGACCGAAGTGCAGGGGGCCTGGGCCGTCAGTTGGCGCAGAAGTTGCGCGAAGCAGTAAAAAACGGTGCGCTCAAGCCGGGTGAATCCTTGCCCTCCACACGAGCCTTGGCAGCGTCCCTGGGTGTCGCCCGCGGCACGGTCGTAGAGGCTTTCGAGCAACTGATTGCCGAAGGTTTTCTGGAGTCCTCGCCGGGCGTAGGCACTTACATCGCTCACTCGCTGGCCAATCCCGAAACAAGGCCGAAGAAGCGCAGGACGGCATCGCTGCCTGCCCAGCCTGCACCACTTGCCGCCCAGCCATTCAATACGGTTGCGGCTCAATTTCAGCCTTTGCCCTCTGCCCCGTTTGCCGTGTCGATCCCCTTGGGTGCCGCCGCGCCAGGCCCCATCTGGCGACGCTTGGGGAATCGCTTGCGGGCCCATGGTCAGGGCGCGCCGGGTGGTTATGGGGACCCTCAAGGCGTCTTGCATTTACGAGAGGCTATCGCAGAGTACGTGCGCCGGTCACGCTCGGTGCGCTGCGAGGCGGAGCAGGTCATTGTGACGACGGGTACACAGCAGGGCTTGTTTCTGGCTTGTCTGGTGTTGATGGGCAGGCAGGATTTTGCCTGGGTAGAGAACCCCGCCTATCCCGGTATTACCGCGATCTTGAATACGATAGGTTCGCCGGAACGGATGGTTCGTGTACCTGTGGATGAAGAGGGGCTGGATGTGGCTGCGGGCATACGTTTGCAAGCAGATGCGCGGCTTGCCTTTGTCACTCCCTCGCATCAATATCCTTTGGGCATGCCCATGAGCATGGCGCGGCGCAATGCCTTGTTGGCCTGGGCACGCGATAGGTCCGCCTGGATTGTCGAAGATGATTACGACAGCGAGTTCCGCTACAGTGGCCATCCCTTTCCTTCCTTGCAAGGCCTGGACCCGGAGCGAGTGGTCTATCTGGGGACCTTCAGCAAGGTGTTGTTTCCCTCGCTGCGCCTGGGCTATGCGATTGTGCCGCCGCAGTTGGTCCAGGTTTTTTGCGGAGCGCGCGTTCTGCTGGATCGGCATCCGCCCAGTGCAGACCAGCATGTCTTGGCCAGCTTTATTTCAGAGGGGCATCTGGAGCGCCATATTCGGCGTATGCGCGGGATCTACACCCAATGTCGTAACCACCTTTTTGAGATTGTGCGCGAGGTTTTGCCCAGTGACTTGGCCAGCTTGCAGCCAAGCGATCAAGGCATGCATTCCGTCTTGTGGCTGGCCTCGCCGGTTGATGATGTGGTGGTGGCGCAGCGGGCCATGAAGGAAGGCGTGGCAGTGCGTCCCGTCTCACCCATGTATCACGCTGGGCAGGGGCCTTCGGGACTGATTCTGGGTTTGAGCGCATTCAGTCCCGAGCAGATGAAGGAAGCGGCGCAGAAGCTGGCGCGCATTATTTCTGAGCTTGCCCGACCTTCCAGAACCAAACGAAAGTCCTGAGTGCTGTTCTCGACAAGTCTGTGGCAAGAGCCGGCATGAATCAGACTTCTGCCATCTTCCTGAAGTGGAAAACTCCACCCATTGTTTCCCCGTACGGACCTCAAAGAGCTGTTCAAGAAGGCGCTGGCAGCAGTGAGGTGCGGGTCGCTTCTTGAAGGGCTCTACCCATATTGCGCAAGGTGTCGGAGCGGATAGCCGCATGTTGCCAATACAAAGGCACATCCAGCCACAGGCCGGGGGCGACTAAAGCCAGCTCTTCGGCGGCCAAGGCATCGCTGACCATGGAGTCGGGTGCCAGACACCACCCCAGGCCCAAAGCCGCTGCTTTCACAAAGCCGGTGGAGGTGGGCAGGTAGTGGATGGGAGGGGCTACGGATTCATTCGTGATTTGGCGTATAAAGCGCCACTGTAATTCGTCCTTGCGGTTAAAGACGATCATGGGGGCTTGAGCCAGGGATGCTGCGTCTATTCCCAATCCAAAATGGCGGGCCACAAACTCGGGAGAAGCAATGGCCTGATAGCGCATGATGCCCAAGGCCTGCACCTCGCAGCCTTGAAGGGGGGCAGGTTCGGCAGTGACCGCGCCCAGCACGGAGCCATTGCGTATCAATTCCAGTGTGTGGTCCTGATCATCCACGCGCACATCAAACAGGTAGCCATATTCCTGACTTAGCCGGGACAAGGCTTCCAGAAACCAGGTGTCCAGCGAGTCACTATTGACCGCAATGGCGATAGGCCGTCGTGGGCCGTTTTGCTCTGGCAGGAAGTCTGCGACGGCCTCGGCTTCCAGAACCTGCATGGGCCGTACACGACGCAGCAGCAACTCTCCCGCCGGTGTTGGACGACAAGGCGGCTGGCGCAGGACCAGCACTTGCCCCAGTCTGTCCTCCAGCGCTTTGATACGCTGCGAGATGGCTGAGGTGGTGATGTACAGCTTGCGCCCGGCTGCTTCAAAACTGCCTTCTTCCAGGACGGCCGTAAATGCTCGTAGTTGTGGGTGCAGCAGATCCATAATTGGCTTGTTTGATTAATTATTCTTAATTAAGTGAAGAATAATTAGCTTTTCTTAAACTGTAAATGACAGCACCATAACGCAGTTTTTCAATTCTGTGGATGGCTGGCATGTTCTTCTCTGTTGTTGCAACTGGCTTTCTGACGGGGGCGGGCCTGATCATGGCTATCGGCACTCAAAATGCCTTTGTGTTGCGACAGGGCTTGGAGCGTAGTCATGTGGGGCTGGTGGTGGCAATCTGCGCGCTGGCCGACATTGTCCTGATTCTGGGGGGCGTGGCTGGCATTGGTACGTTGGTACAGGAATGGCCTGGTTTGCTGCAAGTTCTGCGCTTTGGTGGCGCGGCTTTTCTGGCCTGGTATGGGCTGCTGGCCGCGCAGCGGGCCTGGACGGGTAAAGGAAGCCTGATGGCCGGGCAGGGGAGCGAGCGCAATCGTCGTCGTATCTTGCTGACCTGTCTGGCGTTCACCTTTTTGAACCCCCACGTCTATCTGGATACGATGGTGCTGTTGGGCAGTCTGTCCACGCCTTATCCCGGTAACTTGCAGTGGGCATTTGCTTTGGGGGCCTGTGCGGCCAGTGCCAGCTGGTTTCTGGCCTTGGGCTATGGGGCGCGGTTGCTGCAACCTGTGTTTCGTCAGCCGTTGGCCTGGCGTGTACTGGATGGCAGCATCGCTGTTTTCATGCTGGCTTTGTGTGCTTTATTGCTGTTGAGGCCTTTGCATTAAGCCTTGGACTCCTTAGAGATTTTCTGTGGATGCGATTGCTGCCTGGATAACAGCCCGCTGCACAGACTACAGAAAGACAGTTTTTTTGAATCAAAAGATAACTGTCTGAACTTTAGAGCGGCTTTCTGAAATTAAATAGGCTTTAGGGAAGAGCTTGTACCTAATGAAGTCTTGGTTTTTGAACCTTCAATCAGGAGAAAACTATGAATGTCGTGAAGATGCTTGCCTCTGCTGCCTTGATCAGTAGCCTGGCTGCGCCGGCGTTGGCGCAGGATGTGAAGCGCCATCCTATTCCCAATTCGGATTTCCCGATTCTGACGGCAGTGGAAGTGCCTGCCGGTAAAACCACGGTGTACTTGAGCGGTACCGTTCCCGCTGTGCGCGACAAGTCGGCTGATGCAGCCAGCACGGCAGCCTACGGCAATATGCAGCAGCAAACCGAGTCCATCATGGAGCAGATCAAGGCTCAACTGGAAGGCATGGGCATGTCGGTAGGGGACATTATCAAGATGCAGGCCTTCCTGGTTGCTCCGGAGGGCGGCAAGTTGGATTTTGACGGCTTCATGGCAGGCTATTCCAAGTACTTTGGAACCAAGGAGCAGCCAAATCTGCCTGTGCGATCAGCCATGGCGGTCCAGGCTCTGGTGAACCCAGGCTGGCTGGTCGAGCTGGAGGTGACGGCTGTACGGCCTTGATCGCCGCCAGATTTTTCTTGAAAAGGATGTGTTGTGATCTCTATTCGTCCGGTTCAGGCGCAGGAATGGCGCCTGTATCAAGCATTGCGTCTTGGCGCCTTGCGTGATTGTCCCGATGCATTTGGGAGTACCTATGCCGTGGAGTCCACACATCCAGAGCATTTCTGGCAGGAGCGGATTCAAGCTGCTTGTGCGTCCGAGACGGACCGCGTCTTGTTCGCTGAAAAAGAGGGGCAGGCTTGCGGCCTGGTCTGGTGCAAGTTGTCTGCCTCAGAGCCCGTTCTGGCCGATATTTATCAGATGTGGGTGGCGCCGTCGGCGCGAGGTTTGCGAGCGGGTTTTGCTCTGCTGGATACCGCAGTGCAATGGGCAAAAAGCAGGCAAGCAGCCGGTGTTCGCTTAGGCGTGACCCCGACGAATGAAGCAGCCGTCCGGCTGTATGAGAGTTATGGCTTTGTGCCCAGCGGAGAGCCCGAGCCTTTGCGTGAGGGTTCGTCCTTGATGTCACAGACCTTGGTGCTGGATTTAGCAGACTGAAGCCCAGCTGATATAGACAGCCCCTTGTTGAATCTGACAACAAGGGGCTGTTTTTATGCCTTGCCGGATCTGTTGAGCAGTCAAGGCATAAGGTCTGGATTACTCCAGGTTCAAGGCTTGGCGCAGCTTGTGGATTTCCGCTTGCCAGACCTCTTGCAAGCCAGGCTTTTGATGCTTGGGCTTGCGTGCCAGATCAGCCTCCAGTTTGCTTTCCAGTTCAATCAGTTGCTCCAGCAATGTGTCGTTGCTGGAGGGGGCTGATTGAGCCCTTGTTGTGCTCCCTGTGCCCGGACTGAGGATGGGTGAGGATTTCTCTGGCTGATCTGTCTGGATCAGAGCGGCATATAACTGCGTCAAGTCCTGCATTTCCGTCAAGGAACCTTCGTCCACCAGCCAGAAGCGATTGCAGCTTTTCTCCAGCAGCTCCCGGTCATGGGTGACCAGGATAAAACCGCCTTTGAATTCGCACAGTTCCTCTGCCAGTTCTTCCTTGCCTTCCAGGTCCAGGTGGTTGGTTGGCTCGTCCAGAAAGAGCAGATGATAGTTGGCCAGCGACAGGGCAATAAACATCAGCCGAGCACGCTCGCCACCACTTAAGCTATCCACCTTCTGTGCATGCCGCAGATAAGGAAAACCGGCGCTGATCAGCGCCATTTTCCTGACATCGTCCGGCAAGGGCGAAAAGTCCTGCAAGGCATGCAGCAAGGTCTTGGAACCATCCAGTTGCTGTTGGTCCTGGTCGTAGTAACCAATGCGGCATTGCGGGTGAAACTTCAGCCCGTCCATGTCCGCCTCGTCCTGCCAGTAGCGCCATAGCTGACGCAATAAAGAGGATTTACCGCAACCATTGCGACCGACCAATCCGATGCGATCCCCGCTGCGCACTTGCAGGCCATGGGCTTGAAAGAGAGCAGGCAGGTTCTGTGCCGGGCTGACGACCATATCTGCAATATCCAGTAGGCGATCTGCCTTCATGTCCAGGCCATGCAGCTGCAAGGTCCAGGGTGTGCCATCCGTCAGATCGGTCTGGTTTTCACGCAGTTTGGACAGGCGCTTTTCCATGCTTTGGGCTTTGCGGGAAAAGGTCTCGTTGTCGTAGACCTGTCCCCAGATAGCCAAGCGTTTTGCGCTTTGTTCGTTGCGATCAATTTCCTTTTGCTCGCCTTGATAACGACGCAAATCCGCCTCATCTCGATTGCGCAACGCTTCACGCGCAGCCGAGCAGGGTAGAGAGAAAAAAGACAGCGTACGATCGCGCAAAATAATGGTGCTGTTGCACACGCGATCCAGCAAGCGCTGGTCGTGAGAGACCAGCACAAATGTGCCGCGCCAACTGCTTAGAAAGCCTTCCAGCCAAAGCAGGGAAGGCAAGTCCAGATGGTTGCTGGGTTCGTCCAGCAAGAGCAGATCAGGCTGGGTAATCAAGGCCCGTGCCAGCAGCAGGCGAGTGTATTGCCCACCACTTAAGGCATTGACCTGGGTATGCCAGTCCAGTGCCTGAAAGCCCATCTCGCCAAGCAAGCTTTCTGCGCGCCAGGCATCCGTATCGTGCTGCTCTGCGGGCAGGGCAGCCAGTACGGCGTTCAGCAAACTCAAGGCGTGCAGATCCGCTGGCAGGTATTGCTCAACACGCGCCAGAATGCAGTGGTTTGCTAGTGAAATACTGCCTTGCCTGGGCGTCAGTTCGCCGCAAAGCAGGCTGATTAAGGTGCTTTTGCCACAACCGTTGTGGCCTATAAGTCCAACTCGATCTCCGGCCTTGATAGTGAAGGCAATTTCTTTGAATAAAGGACCGGAAAGGGTTTCGTAAGAGAGTGAGTGGACTGACAGTAAAGTACTCATGACATGCTCAAGTTTTTTGGGTGCGCGGGTACAGCGCATCCTCGTCAATAGAAGCTGACGATAATTCTTGAGGCCTGAGTGAAGTCCTTCAGTAAGTTAATGCTTCGCTCAAGTCTAGATTATCGCGCTGCGAAATCGAAAACTTGAGCCGTTCTCTATACCAAAGAAGAGTGCATAAATGAATTTGCACATAGGTGTAGGATCTCCTCTTAATCAATGGGTTAGCCATGCTTGAAGCGGGTATAAAAGACTTGTTGAATCAACAAGCTTGTGGCCTCAGGGCAGGGTAAGGACTGGTTGTGCCTGGGAAGGAAAGACGGGTATGAAACACCGTTCGTTCCGACAAAACCGCAAGAGTGTGATTGTAATCAGGAAGCAGAACCATAGAAAACTCAGGCGTTGGTTTTTGGAGGGGTGTGTAGCATTCAAGATGCATTGTCCCTGTAGTAGCAGGGGCGTGCCTGACGGGTGTGTCACTGGCTACTGTGCCTTCATCTGGCCGCAAGGAACTGGTTTTTAGACTGTTTTTCGGTGTTCAGGCACCTGCTTGCAAGCTTCTGGATGGTTTGTTCCGCAGTAAAAAAAGCAGAATTATTACCATTTTAAAAATAGAGTATGACCATAATCTATCCTTGCTTTCCCAGGAAAGCTGTGCAAGGATAGCTGCCATCCATAATCTATTAACGCGGGCAGCGACGCGCACTCACACACACTTTCTGGAGAGTATTCGGATGAGCCTTAAAGCACCTGTCTATCTTGAGGATCTGGCCCTGGGAATGGAGTTTCGCAGCGCAGAACATGCTCTGGATGAAGCGCAAATTATCAGCTTTGCCCGCCAGTTTGATCCGCAGCCTTTCCATCTGGATGCAGAGGCGGCCAAGGGCACGTTCTTTCAGGGGCTGGCCGCCAGTGGATGGCATACCGCCGCCATTACCATGAAGCTTTTGGTGGACAGCTTGGTATTCAGTCAGGGGATTATTGGTGCAGGCGGGCAAATCGATTGGCCACGGCCTACGCGCCCTGGCGATGTCTTGCATGTGCTCAGTAAAATCATCGACATTCAGCCCTCCCGCTCCAAAGCGGACAGAGGCATGGTGGTGGTGGAGTCTCACACCCTGAATCAGAACAATGAGGTGTGCCAGCGCCTGATTGCCAAGCTGATTGCCTTTCGTCGTCCGGAGGTTTGAATGGGGCGTGTCTCGCGTGAGCAGGCCGAACGCAACCGCGAGCGTGTGCTGGAGACGGCTTGCCGACTGTTTCGCAAACATGGAGTGGAAGGGGTCTCGATCGGGGACATCATGAAAGAGGCGGGCTTGACGGCAGGCGCTTTCTACAAGCAGTTTGTCTCCAAGGAGGCTTTGATTGACGAGGCCTCCCGATTTGCTTTTACCCAGTCTTCCGAATCCTGGGAGCGTATCAACCAGCGCTATGAACAGGACGCCGTGCAAGGGTTTCAAGCCTTGATGCGGCGATATTTCAAGCACCGTCCTCAAACCCAAAGCTGCCCGATCCTGGCCTTTTCTTCCCTGGCCAGCGGCCTGCCTGCGGATGCGCAGACCACGGCAATTTACAGTGAAGGCGTAGAGAGCTTGTTTGAGCAGTTTCGTGGCGTTGCCATGCAAGCGTGTGCCGAGCAGACCGAAGAGCAAGTCATGCTCTTGTTTGCCGCCATGTTGGGGACAGGGATGATCAGTCGGGCCATGGGCGATACCGCGTTTACGCAAAGTATGCAGGCTGCAGTATTGGCCGCATTGCCTGGCAGTGAGTCCGATTAGCACTATTAGCCTATCGATCAAGGCGACAAGCGCTTGCGTATCAGGCTTGTTCGGGCAGTTGCGCCACTACCTTGATCTCGAACTGAAAGCCTGACAACCAAGGCACCCCTACACCTGTCAACGCCGGGTAGGGCGCATCACCCCAGTAGTCCGGCAGAACCTTCCACAGGGTTTCCAGATTGGCTTCCGGGTTCACCAAAAACAGCGTCACATCCAGCACATGAGCAAAGCTGCAACCTGCTGCGGCCAGCACGGTATTGAGGTTCTCAAAGGCCAGGCGTATTTGCTGTTCCAGGTCCGGCTCGGGTGAGCCGTCTTCGCGGCTGCCGACCTGGCCAGAAATAAACAAAAAGCCATTGGAACGAATCGCCGGTGAGTAGTGACCACGCTCATACAAGGCTTGGCGTTCGGTGGGGAAGACGGCTTGGCGTAAGGTAGTCATCATGCTTTCCAGTGCCTGCTGGGCAGGTGAAGTTCATTGAGCTATGCACTGTAGGTCTTGTGCGTGGACAGATAAACGCTGGATGGCAGACAACACTATTTCTATAATCCAAACAATCACTGCAACCGATTGGGGACAATACGTGGACCGTTTCGAAGCGATGCGTACCTTTGCCAAGGTGGTGGAAACGGGCAGCTTTACCAAGGCGGCCCAAGCTTTGCATCTGAGCCGAACCCGGGCCACGCATCTGGTGCAGCAATTGGAGGCACGCTTGCAGGTGAGCTTGCTGCATCGCACGACGCGCAAGGTCAGTGTGACCAGCGCTGGGGCACTTTATTTTGAGCGTGTGGTGCAATTGCTGGCCGATCTGGAAGACAGTGAGCGGGATCTGGCCCAAGCCTTGGCTTCGCCCAGTGGCCGCTTGCGGGTAGATGTGCCCAGCCCTTTAGCCAGCCGTGTGCTGGTGCCTGCCTTGCCGTCGTTCTACGCACGCTACCCGGATATTCAGCTGGATATGGGCGTAGGCGACAAGACGGTAGATCTGCTCGATGAAAGCATGGACTGTGTGGTTCGAGGTGGTCAGATTCAAGACCAGTCCTTGATCGCCAAGCGGGTGGGGGCGCTGCATCTGTCCATCTATGCTGCACCCTTGTATCTGGAGCGGTTTGGTACCGTTGTGCATCCTAAAGAGCTGGACGGGTCTGCACATCGAATGGTGGGGTACCTGTGGGAACATCAGAACAAACCGTTTCCTTATGCCTTGCGTCGCGATAAAGAACGGGTTTCTTTGCCAGGCCGTTATGGCTTGGCCGTGAATGATGGCAACGCCTATCTGGCAGCGGGTGAAGCGGGTTTGGGGCTGGTTTGCCTGCCGGCGTATTTGGCCAAGGAAGCGGTGCAAGCAGGGCGCCTGATCGCGTTATTCCCGGATTGGACGATGGACCCTATGCCCTTGTATGTGGCTTTTCATCGCAGCAAACATACGAATGTTCGGCTGCGTGTTTTTATTGATTGGGTTGCGGAGCAATTGACTCAAGTATCTTGAGTGCCAGAAAAAAAGCCAAGGAGAATGAATCCTTGGCTTTTTTCATTGAGTCCGATTTTTATTCAGCTTCGGCGCTGTCTACGACTGGAATGGTCGCCTGGGCAAACTCAGGCCGTTCTGTACCGTGCTTGATACGGTAGTCTTTCAGGAACTTGGCGATGCGGTTGATGGCCTCGCGCAGGTCCGGCTCGTGGGGCAGAAACACCATGCGGAAGTGATCCGGATGAGGCCAATTAAAGCCCGTGCCTTGCACCAGCATCACGCGGGTGGCTTCCAGCAGTTGCAGGAAGAATTGGCGGTCGTCCTTGATGGGATAAACCTCGGGATCCAGACGCGGGAACATGTACAGGGCAGCGTGGGGCATGACGCAGCTGACCCCGGGAATCGCGGTGATCAACTCGTAAGCCAGATCGCGCTGACGGCGCAGGCGTCCGCCTTCGCATACCAGGTCGTTAATGCTTTGATAGCCGCCCAAGGCGGTCTGAATGGCCCATTGGCCGGGCACGTTCGCGCACAGCTTCATATTGGCCAGCATGCTCAGGCCTTCGATGTAGTCGGCACCGGCTTTCTTGTCGCCCGAAATCACCAGCCAGCCTGCGCGGTAACCACATGCGCGGTAGCTCTTGGACAGGGAGTTGAAGGTCAGGGTCAGTACGTCGTTGGACAGGCTGGCCATGGCGGTGTGCTTCATGTCGTCGAACAGGACCTTGTCGTAGACCTCGTCGGCCAGCAGCACCAGATTGAATTCGCGAGCAATATCGACCAGAGCTTGCAGCACCGAGTCGGGGTAGAGCACGCCGGTGGGGTTGTTTGGGTTGATGACAACCAGGCCCTTGGTGCGTGGGGTGATCTTGGAGCGGATATCGTCCAGGTCCGGAATCCAGCCTTTGGATTCGTCACACAAGTAGTGCACGGGTGTACCGCCGGACAAGCTGGTTACAGCCGTCCACAGCGGATAGTCGGGCATGGGCAGGAGCAGTTCGTCACCGTCGTCCAGCAGGGCGTTGGTGGCCATGGCAATCAGCTCAGAGGCGCCATTGCCCAGGTAAATATCTTCCAGCGTCACGCCCTTGATCCCTTGTTCCTGGGTGTAGTGCATGACGGCTTTGCGCGCGGCAAAAATACCTTTGCTATCCGAGTAGCCCGAAGAGTTGGGCAGGTTGCGGATCATGTCGAGCTGGATTTCTTCCGGGGCGTCAAAACCGAATACCGCCAAGTTGCCGATATTGAGCTTGATCAGTTGCTGGCCCTCGTCTTCCATTTGTTTGGCCCGGTCCATGATGGGGCCGCGAATATCGTACAAAACATTCGCCAATTTGCTCGATTTCTTGATGCTATTCATGATGCTGGTAATCGGATTCCATGTGTGCTGCTAATGAACGGTGGCAGGGCTGATGCCTGACCAGCCTTATACCTTACCGCATGCGTGGGCCTGTCTTGTAAGCATCAAGCTTAAAATGTGGCATTGTCGAATTTTGGCGACACTCTTTTGTCGATAGGCTCCTTACTACCTGGACATATTCCGCTTTATGGATTGGATTGGCATGATGTGAAATCAGCCCTCCTTTATTTTTCTTGTTTTTGAAGCGCTCTGAGATTAAGATTCGACATCAAATCATTTGATGTCGAACTATGAAACTGGAAGCGAAATATCGGGCCTTGCTCTCGCACGCAGAGCAGCAAAAGGGCGTCAACGTTCAGGGCATGTCCCTGTGTTTTCAGCTCCTGTCCTTGTCTGCCCGTATTGATCGGGACTGCGCCGCCTTGTTGGCGCCCCATGGCTTGAGTGAAGCCCGTTTTGTGCTTTTGTTCCTGCTGGAAGAAGCACCCGACGGCATGCCTTCCCACATCCTGGCTGAACGGGCAGGCGTGACGCGGGCGACTGTCACAACTCTGGTGGATGGGCTGCTGAAAGCGGGCTTGGTGCAGCGCTTTGCGGCCCAGACCGATCGGCGTTCTGTCATGGTGAAACTCAGCCCTCAGGGGGCGGAGTTGGCCAGGACGCTGGTAGGAACTCACGCCCAGTGGATAGGCGAATTGTTCCGGCATTTGTCCGAGGCGGAGTGCACCCAGCTTAGCGCCTTGTTGAACAAAGCCGCTGGCGGAGAAGACGCGTCATGAGTATCGAGAACCGCAAGGCTTATGCCAAGGTCGCGGATATACCGGCTGATATTTTGCTGGCTCTGTCCAAAGGGGAAATCCAGGGTCTTACTCTGACCGAGTCCTTGGCCATCGATCAGCGCGTGCTGGTGGCGACCGTATTTCCGGAATTGGATGAGCAGGGCGCAGAGCACATCGACACCCTGGCCCAATTGGGCATTCTCAAGCGAATGAAAGCCATTGGGGAGTATTTGCTGGACACGTATGGCGAGATGGCCTGGACGCGCTGTTTAGATCACCCGGCTGATGTGGTGCGGGGCTGGGCCTGCTTTATGGTGGGAGCCCGTGCATCCTTAAGTGTGCCTCAGCGCCTGGAGGTACTGCGCCCTTTGGCAGATGATGCGCATTTCGGTGTGCGTGAATGGTCCTGGATGGCGGTACGTCCTCATTTGGTGGCCGAGCTGGATGCGTCGATTCAGAGCTTGCAGCAGTGGGCGCGCTCAGACTCGGAATATCTGCGTCGCTTTGCGTGTGAGGCTTTGCGCCCTCGGGGAGTGTGGTGCGCACATATTGCCATCCTGAAAAAAGAACCGGAACGCATGTTGCCGATTCTTGAGCTCTTGTATCGGGATGGCAGTGTGTATGTGCAGGACTCGGTAGCCAATTTCTTGAATGATGCGGCCAAGGATCAGCCGCAGTGGGTGCGTGATCTATGTGCTCAATGGCAGATGCAAGCGCCGGATAATGCTGCTGTGCAGCGCCTGTGTCGACGGGCGCTGCGCAGCGTGTCTTGATGCTCCGGTTCCAGTCCTGGAATCAGGAGGCGCGCAAGGTAATCAAGGTGATTTCTGAGGCGCGCCCCAGTCGCAGCGGGAAGCCCGCCCACAGTCCGGCACCGTAGCTGACGTACAGCTGCATATCCCCCACTTGATACAGTCCACCCACATAGCCATCATTGGCCATCTGCACGATCTTGTGCATGCCCACAATATGGCCGCCATGGGTATGGCCCGACAACTGCAAGGCCGCCCCGGCCGCAGCGCTTTCCTTGGCGGTGTCAGGGCGGTGGGCCAACATGATGATGGGCATGCCAGCAGGGATCCCGGCGACTGCTGCAGCCACATCGGGCATGGGTTGCCCATGCACGGCTGCCGACTTGTCGGTAATGCCAGCCAAAGCAAAAGCAGCATCGTCTTGTTCAATAATGCTGTGCTCGTTCAGAAGCATACGTAGCCCAAGGCTGTTGAAGTGCTCGATCCAGGGTTGGTACTGGGTGTAGTACTCGTGGTTGCCTGCAATTACCCACACCCCTTGCGGGGCAGACAGGGCTTGCAAGGGGGCGACATCATCGCGGCGCGCTTTCACCGTGCCATCGACCAGATCACCAGTAATGACGATCAGGTCCGGTTTCAAAGTCTGTGTTTTATCAACAATGGCTTGTATCCAGGGGCCTTGCAGCAGACGACTGGCGTGCAGATCAGTCAGTTGCACCAGTTTGAAACCATCCAGCTTGGGGGACAGACCCTTGACCTTTACTTCGATGGACTTGAGCTCGGGGACTTGCACTGCCTGCCAGACACCCAGTGCGGACAGGCTGACAGCTGCCATGCCCAGCACGCCCCTCAAAGCAGGGGAGCGCAACAGAAGCAGCCCGGCTGGCTTGTACAGAGCGCGCATCAGTAAACCTGCCAGATCGGTGATCAAGGTAAAGCAGGCGGCCAGCAGGACGGCCCCAAAAGCCCAGCCCAGGACCATGATGACTTGTGCAGGGATTTCCGGAGAAGCTCGCGACCCCCAGAACAGGGCTACGGTGTAATGGTGGAGTGTGGCCGCAATGGCCAAGGCGCTTAGCAGCCACTTGATCCAGGGGCGGATCTTCAGCGGTTTGATCAGTCGCCAGGCGACATACAGGGCAAAAACGAGGGCAGCGACTTGAAACACGAAATCATTCCAAAAAGAAACGGGGAGCCCGCACTTGAGCAGGCGATAAAGCGTGCCCAGTATAGAGCGAGGAAGTGGGCATGATGTCAGAGCTCAGCAGACAGTTACGGCTCTGTCACGAAAAAAGGTGGACATGCTTGATTACGTTTTGAGAGATTGCTTCGCACATCAAGTCATTAAAACTTCTAGGCTTTTTCCCAAGGGCACCCCAGTGGAACGGGGTTTTCGTTTGATTTGATTGGAGGACATATGGTGACGAAAAAATCCGCAGCCAAAACCAATCAGGATACCGTGGGGCAAGGTGGGGAGTTACATCAGTTTGGCCATGCTGAGTTGACGACCAATCATGGCGTACCGATATCGGACAATCAGAATTCCTTGCGTTTCGGGGCGCGTGGCCCGACCTTGTTGGAAGATTTTGTCCTGCGCGAGAAAATATTCCATTTCGACCATGAACGTATACCGGAGCGCATTGTTCATGCTCGCGGCACAGGAGCACATGGTTATTTTGAATGCACGCAAGCAATCCCGGAGTTGACCCAGGCCTGTGTATTTCAAAAGGAAGGACATCGGGTGCCGGTGTTCTGTCGTTTCTCAACGGTAGCCGGCTCTAAAGGCTCCAAAGACACACCACGCGACGTGCGTGGTTTCGCGGTCAAGTTCTATACCGAGCAAGGCAACTGGGATCTGGTGGGCAACAATATGCCCGTTTTTTTTATCCAGGACGCCATCAAGTTCCCGGATCTGATCCATGCCGTCAAACCCGAGGCGGACCGGGGCTTTCCCCAGGCAGCGTCAGCCCATGACACATTCTGGGATTTTGTCTCCCTGATGCCCGAGTCTTTGCATACCGTGATGTGGCTGATGTCTGATCGAGCCTTGCCACGGTCCTTTCGCATGATGCAGGGCTTTGGTGTGCACACATTCCGTTTTGTGAATGCCAAGGGCAAGTCGCACTTTGTGAAGTTTCATTGGAAGCCCAAGCAGGGATTGCAGTCCACCCTGTGGGATGAGGCGGTCAAGATTTCCGGGGCGGACTCGGATTATCTACGACGCGATTTGTACGAGGCGATTCAAAACGAAGCCTTCCCGGAGTGGGAACTGGGTGTGCAGGTTTTCGATCAGGAGTGGGCGGACAAGCAGGACTACGATGTGCTGGATGCGACCAAACTCATTCCCGAGGAAAGTCTGCCCGTCAAGATCGTGGGTCGTATGGTTCTGGATCGTTATCCCGACAACTTCTTTGCAGAGACCGAGCAAGTTGCTTTCTTGCCGTCCAACATCATTCCGGGAATCGACTTTACGGATGATCCCTTGCTGCAAGGCCGCTTGTTCTCCTACCTGGATACGCAAAAGTCTCGACTGGGAACGGTCAACTTTCATCAGATTCCTATCAATGCACCCCGCTGCCCATTCAGTAATATGCAGCGCGACGGCATGATGCAGACGCAGGTTCCCAAGGGCCGTGCGACCTACGAGCCCAATAGCCTGGAGGAGGCGGGTGAATCGGGCGGACCGCGCGCGCAGCCGCATGGCTTTCGCACCTTCCCCAGTACCGTAGACGATGGCGCAAAACTGCGTGTACGGGCTGAGTCGTTCTCGGATCATTACAGCCAGGCCCGATTGTTTTATCGCTCTCAGACTGAAGTTGAGCAGGAACATCTGATTGCCGGGCTGGTATTTGAACTGTCCAAGGTCCAGCTCAATCATGTTCGTGTGCGTGTGCTCTCGCACATGCGTGTCATTGATGAGGATCTGGCCAAACGAGCGGCTCAGGGATTGGGGCTGGATTTGCCGCCTCCTGCCAAGCCCGCCCGCAAGCCGATCGACATGGCACCTTCCAAAGCCTTGTCCATACTGGCCCAGAAGTCGCCGATTGCCGGTCGGATGCTGGGTATTCTGGTAACGGACGGAGCTGACAAGGGCTTGCTGGAAATGCTGCTGACAGGGGCTCAGGAGGCCGGGGTGGCCGTCAAGCTTATCGCTCCGCAAGTAGGGGGAGTGACGCTGTCAGACGGCACACAATTGGCTGCCGACGAAAAGATTGCGGGTGCGCCTTCGGTTCTGTTTGATGCGGTGGCCTTGCTGCTTACCCAGGAAGAAGCTTCAAAACTGTGCACTAACAAGGCGGCGGTGGATTTTGTAGCCGACGCCTATGGACACTTGAAAGCAATTGGTCATAACGGCGCAGCCCAACCCTTGCTGGACCGGGCAGGCGTTTCAGTGGACAAGGGGGTGTTCGTCATCAAAACCGGTGATGATCTGCTTGAAAAAGTGTCTTCACGGTTCTGGGAGCGACGCCATCAGGTAGATGGTATGGCCTGATGTCTTGTGAAAAGGGGGCGGTGCCGCCCCCTTTCACGTGCCGTCAGTAGCGCCAGCTCAGCCCCAGCACGGGGCCCGACATGCGAGTGTCAAAGACATGGCCGGAGCGACGATAGTCCACATCCAGCATCTTGTATCCGGCAGCGATGGAGAAGTTCTCTGACAGGTCGTAGTTCAAGGTCAAGGTAGCTTGATAGCTCAGGCGCGAGCCCACGCCAAAGCCGCCCAAGTGGATCTGGGCTTGAGTGGAAAACTCCGGGGTGAAACGATAGAACGCACGCAGTCCTATCATGGGGTCCACCCAATTGAAGCTCTCCTGATGATGTCGGGTTCGGCCAGCCGTACTCAGATGGGCACGGGTGCGTATATCCCAAAAAGAAAAACCGGCCAGTGCGTCCAGGCTGGCTTGTTCAGTGTCGTAGATGCGGTAACCACCTTGCAACGTGGCCATGAACAGACGTGTGTCCACGGTCCCTTCTGCAGCACCGACCAAAGGCAAACCACCTACCACTTCACTTTCGCGTGTGTTCACGTAGAGCAGGTCACTGTTGAACACATAGCGGTCGCGACGCACCCAGGCGTTCAGAAAGGCCGCGGCACGCAGATCGTGCAGGACATCTGAAAAGGACTTTTCTATATCCAGGGAGGGCGCGCGTTTGAAGGGGGAGGACTCACCCGACAAGCCGGTAATCCAGGCATAGGGTGTAATCTGCACGGCATAGTGTGGCGAAGTCGTGCTGTCGGACATGGCGTCTGGACGTTGAGCACTCACTTGGGCATGAGCCAGACTGGCCAGTGGCAAGATTCCCAATAATAGCCAGCGGGAATGAGTGAGTTTACGCATCATTGTCATGGACCCCCTTTTTAATTCTGTAAATGACGGCGCACTAGCGCCAGTCTTGTGCCTTTCGGTATGCTGGACTAGCCGATCACCAACCCGTGGAGAACGTGTCATGCATGTGTTTTACCTTAGCAAGCAAGATATTGATAATTTGTTGCCCTTAGTGCAAGCGGCGTTACACGCTGATCGCACCGGACAAGTTGGTTTCACGGACGAAGAACTGGCCTTGCGCGCTGCCCTGGAGGCGATGCAGGACCCCAAGCTGTCCGAGCTGCTGGCCGGTGCCCGTGTCGAACCGGGCCGCATAGCCGTTGGCTTGGCTGAAGAAGATTACCGGGAAAACCTGCTGGCTCTGGAAACCCGTGACAGTGCTTATGTCATTGACCAGCTTATGGATAGCTATGCAGGATTGCCGGGGTTTTTTGATTGCCTGGAGTTTTAGACGAATTTGCAAAACAGCCCGTTACGGGCTGTTTTTTATTGCATGTTATTGAAGTCCGTGTCGAGGCATTATGCCGTTCCTTGTGCCTACGGATAGGATTTGGCCATTCCTGGTCATTAATGATCTTCCAGTTCTGGGTAAAAGATTTCGAGCACACATCGCCTGTGTTTTCAGACCTGAATGACTATTTTTAAGTTTTTTAAAAACAAGAAAAAGGCGTGTTTAGTTTGGAGATCGTATTTGGTTCATTTATACGCGGGCTGATAAGGCAGCTACCCACGTTTTCAGAGTGAAAAGCGCAGCTTCAAGGCGATCAGGAAAAAAAATAATATTGCGGTCGATCATGAGTTAGCAAATGTTTTTATTCTCAAAACAAGGGATTTCATGCTCTGTTTTTGTCGGTCTTGCACCACAAGACTTAACTTGGCTTGACGCAATGTCCTAATCCTGTTTTTGTTACACCCGTGTCCAATGTATCGGCTGTGAAAGCAGTCGGTTTTTTTGTTTCATTGATTGGGCGGCTAGCCGTCTCTGGAGAGAAAGATGTTGCTAAAAAAATGTCGTCGTACTTTGCTGGCATGTGCAGTTGGGCTGGCTTTGGTGCCTGCGGCCTCTCAGGCGTGTACCCGAGCTGTTTTTCTGGGTGATAACGGACAGGTGATTACCGGTCGCTCCATGGACTGGAAGCTGGATGTCGGCACCAACCTCTGGATTTTTCCTCGCGGTGAAAAACGCACTGGCGAAGCTGGCCCCTCGTCCATTGAGTGGACCTCGAAATACGGCAGCGTGATTGCGTCGGGTTATGACCTGGCCTCCACGGACGGTGCAAATGAAAAGGGACTGAACGTCAACTTGCTATGGTTGGTGGAGTCGCAATACCCCACACCTCAAAAGGGCGACAAAACCTTGAGTATGTCCTTGTGGGGGCAGTATGTTCTGGATAACTTCGCCACGGTGGCTGAGGCGGTGGCTGCCTTGGAAAAGAATCCCTTCGTGGTCATCAGCGACAAAGTCCCCAACGAAGAGCGTTTGGCAACCTTGCACCTGTCCATGTCGGACTCGTCTGGTGACAGCGCCATTATTGAGTACATCGACGGCAAGCAGCATATTCACCATAGCCGCAAGTATCAGGTGCTGACGAACTCACCGACTTTCGATCAGCAACTGGCAATCCGGGATTATTGGCAATCTGTGGGAGGCATGAACATGTTGCCGGGCACCAGCCGTGCCGCTGATCGTTTTGCCCGTGCTTCTTTCTATATTGATGCCGTGCCTCGCAACCTTAGCGATGACAAGGCCGTAGCCAGCGTACTGAGCGTGATGCGCAATGCCTCCACACCTTACGGCATGACCGTACCTGACCAGCCCAACAACTCTTCGACTCGCTGGCGTACAGTGTTCGATCACCAGCGCAGCCTGTATTACTTTGACTCGGTACTGTCGCCCGGTGCGTTCTGGGTCGATATGAGAAAGGTCGATTTCTCGGCCGAGACCGGCAAGGTCATGAAGCTGGATCTGGGTCCCGAGCAAAGCACGGTGTATATGGGTGAAGCGCTGGAGCACTTCAAACCTGCCAAGCCCTTCCAGTTCTTGCCTGCGAAAGCACCTGCCATCTAAGTTGCCTGGTGGTTCAGGCCGCTTCAGGGTAGCTTGAGCCCAGGTTGAATACCCGGGGCATAGCCGACAGCGATCACATGATGTTCATGTTCAGCTGTTATGCTATGCCCCGTCTTTATTTGTTGAAGTAGCTGTTTCATGACCTATGTAGTGACGGAAGCCTGTATCCAGTGCAAGTACACCGATTGTGTGACGGTGTGCCCCATGGATTGTTTTTTTGAAGGCCCGAATTTCCTGGTCATTCATCCTGACGAGTGCATTGATTGCTCCATTTGCGTGGCCGAGTGTCCGGTGGGGGCGATTGTCAGTGATCAGGATGTGACGCCCGAGCAGCAGGTCTATGTGGAACTGAACCGGACCTTGAGCGAGGACCCGGCCTGGAAGCGTATCAGTCAACAAAAAGCGCCCTTGCCGGATCATGAGTACTGGGCGACTCAGACCGACAAGTTGGCGCTGTTGAAGAAAGATTAATGGGCTTTCTGATGGCTGTTGTTGCGTTGGAAGTACCAGACCGCCAAGGCCGCAATCACCAGCAAAGCCGTACAACTGGCCAGTACAGCGACATAGCCTTTATCAAAAGAGTCGCGGGCCAGTTCACTTAAGGTCAGAGCCAGATTCTGTGGCATGGTTTCTGCCATCAACAAGGCTTGATCCAGGCTGTCGTAGGCCAGGGCGCGGTCACTTAATTCCTGTGGCAAGATCAGGCTGGCGCTATATACGAAGGACAGCAGGCTACCCATAATGGTCACGCCCAGCGCACCACCCAGTTCATAAGACATTTCCTCGACCGAGGCCACCATGCCAGCGCGTGAAGGTGGCACGCTTTGCATGATAGTGCTGGAAGCCGCCGTCATGGCCGCACCGATACCCAGGCCCAGCATGACCAGGCTGATCACTTGTAGAGGCTGTGCACTGTTATGCCACAGCAGATAAGCGGCCATGCCTGCTCCCGCCAGGCTCAGGGCGCCAATCAGCAGTCGCTTGCTGCCGATGACGACCAGCAGGCGCCCGGCCAAGGGACCGGCTATAAAGGCTGCCAGTGGCAAAGGAATAATGGCCAGGCCCGCTTCCAATGGTGAGAAACCCAGTACCAATTGCAGGCGTTGGCTGAAAACCAGTTCCATGCCGATCAAGGCCGCTGAGGCCGTCAAGGCAGAGAGTACGGCGGTGCTTAGCGTGGCGTCCTTGAACAGGGCAAAGTCCAGCAAAGGGAAAGGGCTGCGGTTTTGTTGACGGACAAACCAGCGCAGAAACAAGATGCCGATCAGCAGGGCGGCAGCGGTCAAACCCCAATCCGTATGCAGCTTGCCCATTTCCTTGATAGCCAGGGTGCTGGCTACCAGGCCCACCATGATCAGCAATGAGCCTTTGATATCCCAGGGGCGCGATGCATCTGGCGTGGAGCGGGGCACCAGAATCCAGCCCATAGGCAGCGCGATCAGCACGATGGGCACGTTGATCAGAAAGACTGATCCCCACCAGAAATGTTCCAGCAGGAATCCGCCCAGAACCGGACCAAAGGCGGCACCACCGGAGGCGATAGAAGACCAGACACCGAAGGCCACCGCACGTTCGCGCTCATCATGAAAGGTGATGCGTATCAGCGATAAAGTGGCGGGCATCATCATGGCCGCTGCCACACCTAAAAAGGCGCGTGCGGCGATCAAGGCTGTTGGGTTCGGAGAGTAGGCGGCTGCGACTGAAGCCAGACCAAACATGGCCAGACCCGACAGGAACAGGCGCTTGTGACCCAGGCGGTCACCCAGGGTGCCCATGCCCAGCAGCAGTCCGGAGACGACCAGAGCGTAGCTGTTGATGATCCACAGCTTGTCCGAGGCCGAGGCCTGCAGATCATGGGTCAGGCGTGGCAGGGCGGTGTAGAGCACCGTCATGTCCACCACAATCAGTAGAAGAGCTGCCGACACAATTGCCAGGATCAACCAGCGACGGCTTGGGGAGAGGGGAGCAGTGTGGGCTTGATGGGTAATCGAGCTGTGCAGCATAAAAGACCAGAGGGGTAGGAAAGCAAGTATGATCTATCAATATTATCAACAGTCAAAGTTGATTAGCATCTATAAAATAGATAAATGGATTGGACACTAGAACGTATTCGACATTTTGTCGCTGTGGCAGAAACTGGCTCCATGACTCAGGCCGCGAAAGAGTTGGGCAAGGTGCAGTCAGCCGTCAGCACCTCGATTTCCCTGCTGGAAGCGGATCTGAATCTGGAGCTGTTTGATCGTTCACGACGAACGTTAAGCCTGACGGTGCCGGGCGAAATCATGCTGCTGGAAGCCAAGGCTCTGTTGCGTCAGGTAGACGTATTGAATCGTCGGGCACTGGATTTCTCGCAAGGACAACCGACCAGACTGGAAATTGCTCTGGATGAAGCCTTGCCTCAAGAGCCCTTGCGGCTGCTGCTCAAAGAGCTGGCTGAACGCTGGCCTGCGCTGGAGTTGACGGTCTGGAACGGAACCGCTTCCGAGGTAATGGACTATGTGCAGGAAGGCCGCTCGGATATGGCTTTTCAGTTTGATCGCGGAGCTGATGCCACGTCATTTGCGCAAAGCTATATTGGCGCTGTGCCCCAAGCGATTTGTGTGGCGCGTACGCACCAGCTTGCCAGTCAGCATCAGGTCAGCCGTAAAGAGCTGACGGCACATCGACAATTGCTGATTCATATCGAAGGGACAGAGCAGACGGTTGTCAGCCCCAGTGTGTGGCGCTCAGACAGCTTTTATGTCATTGCCGATATGGTGGCCGATAGTCTGGGCTGGGCGATTTTGCCGCTGAACATTGCGGAGTATGAAAACTTGCGCAACAAGTTGGCGCAGTTGCATTGCCGGGAGATGGTTTTGCCACCCTTGCCAGTGCGGATGCTGTGGCGACAGGGACAAACTTTGCCCCCTGCGGCAGTGTGGATGCAGCAGCGCCTGTCGGAGCTGCTGCCTTAAGCCTGTTTAGCAGGCCAGCGGGGAAGGGCGGGATAGCTGACCGTTGGCCCAGCGTTGTACGCCTTCCCAGATATCAGAGGCGTGATGCACGGTCATATCGGCTTGCCAAGTGCTCAGGCTGTCGTCCTGCGCGCAGTAGCCGTAGGCGGCAATCATGGTAGCCATGCCCGCCGCCTGACCTGCCTGGATGTCGCGCAGATCATCACCTACGTACAGGCAGTCTTTGGGATCAAAGCCCGTTTTCTCGGCGGCATACAACAAGGGGGCGGGATGAGGCTTGGTGTGCTGGGTGGTATCGCCGCCGACGGTGACTGCGCAACCTGCTTCCAGTCCTAAATGACGGATCAGGGGCAGGGCCAGATATTCCAGCTTGTTGGTGACGATGCCCCAGGTGTAGCCGGCCTGCTCTAGCTGTTTCAGCATGGGGGCTACGCCCTCAAACAGATAGGTCAGCTCCGTCATGTGATCGTTGTAGTCCTGCAGGAACTGCGCTCGCAATTGTGCGTAGTTGGGGTGATCGGTATTGATATCCAGCGCTACCTTGAGCAGCCCCCGTGCACCGTGCGAGGCATAGGGACGCAGCGCTTCGTAGGGCAAATCAGGCAGGCCATGTTCCTTGCGCATGCGATTGGCCGTAGCAGCCAGATCCGGAGCAGAGTCGGCCAAGGTGCCGTCAAAATCGAATAGAACCAGTTTATTCATGAGGGCTTAGCTTTGGCGGCGGCTGGCCAGCAGGTAGTTGACGGAGGTGTCGCCAGACAGGCGATAGTGCTCGGTAATCGGGTTGTATTCCAGACCTTTCAATGCCAGGGCATCCAGACCACTGCGGCGGGCCGAGGAAATCAGCTCGCTGGGTTTGATGAAGCCCTCATAGCTGTGCGTGCCCTTGGGAATCAGGCGCAAGAGGTACTCGGCACCCACAATGGCAAACAAGAAAGATTTGGGATTGCGATTCAGGGTCGAGAAAAAGACCCAGCCACCGGGTTTGACCAGTTTGGCGCAGGCCGCAATGATGGAGCCCGGATCGGGGACATGTTCCAGCATTTCCATGCAGGTGACAACGTCAAAACGACCAGGGTGCTGATCGGCCATGTCTTCGGCGCTGATCATCTCGTATTTGACGGGTACGCCCGATTCCAGACTGTGCAAACGGGCAATCTTCAAGGAGCGCTCGGCCAGGTCAATGCCGGTGACGTCGGCGCCGGACTGGGCCAGGCTTTCCGACAAGATTCCGCCACCACAACCGACGTCTAATACCTGCTTGCCCGCCAGGGAGCCGGTGTAGGACAGAATCCAGTCCAGACGCAAAGGGTTGATGGCGTGCAGCGGTTTGAACTCGCTGTCAGGGTCCCACCAGCGGGATGCCAGTGCACTGAATTTATCGATCTCTGCGGGATCGACATTGACGTTAGTGACGGTGGAAGCGGTCATGGCTCATCCAAAAAAATTAAGGCCCCGCAAAAGCGGAGCCTTAATTGTAGCCTTAGCTACAGAAATACGTGATGCAGCAAGAATTACTTGCGGTTGCCCACGATTTCGATTTCTACGCGACGGTTTTGAGCACGGCCTTCGCGGGTCTTGTTGGACGCCACTGGCTGAGCTTCGCCCTTGCCTTCGGTGTAGATACGGTCTGCAGGTACGCCCTTGTTGACCAAGTATGCTTTAACAGCATTGGCGCGACGCTCGGACAGCTTCTGGTTGTAAGCTTCAGCGCCGATCGAGTCAGTGTGACCGGTAGCGATCAGAGTTTCCAGATCGATGGACTGAACGGTGTCAGCCACTTGATCCAGAACCTGGCGGCCTTCTGGCTTGATGGTGGATTTGTCGAAGTCGAAGAACGTGTCAGCGTTCAGAGTCACTTTGGTGACAGTAGGAGCGACGACAGGAGCTTCGGGGGCTTGGGCAACGGGCACACCGTCACAACCTGGAATACCTGTAGCAGGTGTCCAGAAGTTGTTGCGCCAGCACAGTTCGTTGGTGCCGTTTTTCCAAACGTCGCCGAACGGATTGCGCCAGTTGTTAACTTCGCCGGACTCTTGTGCGGAAACTGCACTAGTGGCCGATGCGGCGGCAATGGCGAGTACAAGTGCGATTTTGGAGGGTTTGTTCATATTTCTCCTCGTTGAGCTGATGCTGTTAAGTGACCGCAGCGAACCCCTGCCGCTGATTAACGGAACCAGTATAGCAATCCTTTGAACGGAACAAAGACTTGCTTGCGCTGGGTTTCATGCGTGTTAGGTCGAATCTTAAGACATTTCGGCCACATGCGTGAGGGGGACGGGGAACGATTCGTGAAGATGCGTGGAATTAGCCTTGTTCTTTCCTTTTATTGTTGGTTTTAGGCAACAGGGAAAGGGTGGGGCCGCTTCTTCAATCCATCATCGATACGATTAGTGGACGATGGATTTTTGGCGAATCGACCGTTTCAATCACATATCGCCCGCCTTCTCGCCTCGCTACGCTGCGTCCCTCTATGTGAAAGTGCTAGAATTTCCTCTTGTCCGTTTACGGCTGGCTTACTGCTTAACCCATATCTATAAAGAATTGACCTATGGATTCCTTTGCCAAGGAGACGCTTCCCGTTTCGCTTGAAGAGGAGATGCGCCGCAGCTACCTCGATTACGCCATGAGCGTGATTGTGGGCCGTGCTCTTCCCGACGTGCGAGATGGTTTGAAGCCCGTGCATCGCCGTGTTCTGTTCGCCATGCATGAACTCAATAACGACTGGAATCGTGCCTATAAGAAGTCGGCTCGTATCGTCGGTGATGTGATCGGTAAGTACCACCCTCATGGTGACTCTGCCGTCTATGACACTATCGTGCGTCTGGCGCAGGACTTTTCCATGCGCTACACCCTGGTCGACGGACAAGGTAACTTTGGTTCCATCGACGGGGATAACGCCGCGGCCATGCGTTACACCGAAATCCGTCTGGCCAAGATCGCCCACGAACTGCTGGCCGATATCGACCAGGAAACCGTGGATTTCGTGCCTAACTATGATGGCAGCGAAAAAGAACCGGCCCTGTTGCCTTCGCGTCTGCCCAACCTGCTGGTCAACGGCAGCTCGGGTATTGCCGTGGGTATGGCTACCAATATTCCGCCGCATAACCTGGCTGAAGTGGTCAACGGCTGTCTGTACTGCCTGAGCCACCCCGAGTGCACGGTTGATGAGCTGATCGAATACATCCCGGCCCCCGACTTCCCGACCGGCGCCATTATTTATGGCATGTCCGGTGTGCGCGAAGGCTATCGCACGGGCCGTGGCCGCGTCATTATGCGCGCCAGTACACACTTTGAAGACATGGAAAAGGGCAACCGTCAGGCCATCGTGGTCGACGCCATTCCTTACCAGGTCAACAAGAAGTCGCTGCAGGAACGCATTGCCGAGCTGGTCAACGAAAAACGCATCGAGGGTATCTCCGATATCCGCGACGAGTCCGACAAGGACGGTATGCGTTTGGTCATTGAGCTAAAGCGCGGCGAAGTGCCGGAAGTTGTGCTGAACAACCTCTACAAGAACACGCAGTTGCAAGAAACCTTCGGGATGAACATGGTGGCACTGGTCGATGGCCAGCCCCGTCTGCTCAACCTGAAACAGTTGGTGGATTACTTCCTGAGCCACCGCCGCGAAGTGGTTACTCGCCGTACCGTATTCCAGTTGCGCAAAGCGCGCGAGCGCGGTCATGTGCTGGAAGGTCTGGCTGTGGCCCTGGCCAATATTGATGAGTTCATCGAAATCATCAAAGCGGCTCCAACGCCACCGGTTGCCCGTGTCGAGCTGATGGCTCGGTCCTGGGATTCCGGTCTGGTGCGCGAGATGCTGGCCCGTGCCGACACCAGCTCCATTGTGGGTGGCCGTCAGGCTTACCGTCCGGATGATTTGGGTGCTGAATTTGGCATGAACACAGACGGTCTGTACCGTCTGAGCGAAGTGCAGGCCCAGGAAATTCTGAACATGCGCTTGCAGCGCCTGACTGGCCTGGAGCAGGACAAGATTGTTCAGGAGTACCGTGAGGTCATGGACAAGATTGCTGATTTGCTGGACATCCTGTCCAACCCGGCCCGTGTGTCCGCCATTATTGGTGACGAGCTGATCGCCGTGCGCGACGAGTTCTCGGCCACTGGCAAGGACGTTCGTCGCTCGCAGATCGAGCACAACGCCACCGAGCTGGATACCGAGGATCTGATCACCCCTATGGATATGGTGGTGACGCTCTCGCATACCGGCTACATCAAGAGCCAGCCGCTGTCCGAGTACCGGGCCCAGCGTCGTGGTGGCCGTGGCAAGCAGGCCACCGCCATGAAAGAGGACGACTGGATCGACAAGCTGTTCATCGCTAATACCCACGATTACCTGCTGTGCTTCTCCAACCGTGGCCGTGTGTACTGGCTCAAGGTCTGGGAAGTGCCACAAGGTTCGCGCAACTCGCGTGGCCGTCCTATCGTCAATATGTTCCCTCTGGAAGATGGCGAGAAGATCAACGTGGTGCTGTCCGTCAAGGAATTCAGCGAAGATCAGTTCGTGTTCATGGCGACCTCGCGCGGCACGGTCAAGAAGACCCCGCTATCCGACTTCTCCAACCCCCGTAAGGCCGGCATTATTGCTGTGGGCCTGGACGAGGGCGACTACCTGATCGGTGCTCAGCTGACCGACGGCGTCCATGACGTCATGTTGTTCTCTGACGCCGGCAAGGCCGTGCGCTTTGACGAGGGCGATGTGCGCCCAATGGGCCGTGCAGCCCGTGGTGTGCGCGGCATGACGCTGGAAGAAGGTCAGTCCGTGATTGCCCTGCTGGTGGCCGAAGACGAAACCCAATCCGTGCTGACCGCCACCGAGAACGGTTTCGGCAAGCGTACCCCGATTGGCGAATACACGCGTCACGGTCGTGGCACCAAGGGCATGATTGCCATCCAGACCTCGGCCCGTAACGGCAAGGTCGTGGGTGCGGTGCTGGTTCGTGAAACCGACGAGATCATGCTGATCACCAACGCTGGTGTGCTGGTACGCACTCGCGTGGCTGAAATCCGCGAAATGGGTCGTGCGACTCAAGGTGTGACCTTGATCAGCGTGGACGATGACAGCGAGCTGTCTGGTGTGTACCGCGTGGTAGAGACCGATGACGAGGTCGACGCCGAGCTGGCCGAAGAGGGTCAGGCGCCAGAAGGTCAGGAGCAGGATAATCAACTTGATTCCGCCCAAGACCAGGCGGACCCTTCCGGCGAGGAAAACGAGTAATGCGTGTATGGAATTTTTCGGCAGGCCCGTCAATGCTGCCGTTGGAAGTGCTGGAGCAAGCCGCTGCTGAAATGACAGATTGGCATGGCACCGGCATGTCCATCATGGAAATGAGCCACCGTAGCAAGGACTATATGGGTGTGCGTGACGAGGCAGAAGCCCATTTGCGCAGTTTGTTGTCCGTGCCCGATGATTTCGCGGTGCTGTTTGTTCAGGGTGGGGCACAAGGCCAGAATGGCCTTTTGCCCTTGAACCTGATTCAGCGCAATGGCAGTGGCAAGGCCGACTACGTGCTTTCGGGCAGTTGGTCGGTCAAGTCCTGCGAAGAGGCTCAGCGTTACGGTGATATTCACGTTGCCGGTACCAGTGGTCAGGCATGGCAGGATCAGGGCAAGGAATGGGCGCCCTGGACCTGGTTCCCCGAGCCTTCCCAATGGGATGTGCGCCCGGATGCGGCTTACTTGCACGTTTGCACCAATGAAACCATTGGTGGCGTGGAGTTCAATGATATTCCCAAGCTGGATGTCCCCGTCGTTGCTGACGTGTCGTCCAACATTCTGTCCTGCCCGATCGATTTCTCGCGCGTGTCGGTTGCTTACGCCGGTGCCCAGAAAAATGCCGGCATGTCCGGTATTGCCTTGATGATGATACGCAAGGACTTGCTGGGCCATGCCATGGATCTGTGCCCGTCGGCGTTCAACTACGCCAACATTGAAAAGCAGCAGTCCATGTTCAACACGCCGCCTACGTACTCGATCTACATGGCCGGGCTGATGTTCAAGTGGCTGGAGCGCCAGGGTGGTGTGGCTGCCATGCAGGCACGCAATGCGGCCAAGTCCGAGGCCTTGTACGGCTTTCTGGATGCGTCCGAGTTCTACAACAACACCGTGCATCCGGCGTATCGCTCGCGTATGAACGTTCCGTTCCTGTTGCGTGATCAGTCCCTGGATTCCCTGTTCCTGGAACAGGCTACGGCTGCAGGCCTGACTTCCCTGAAAGGACACAAGAGCGTGGGCGGTATGCGCGCTTCAATCTATAACGCCATGCCGCTGGAGGGTGTGCAGGCACTTATCGATTTCATGACTGAATTTGAACGACGGAATGGCTAATACCTTAACTGAGCGCCTGCTCCCTTGGCGCAATCGTATTGATGAGCTGGATCGCCAGATCCTGGAGTTGCTCAACGAGCGTGCTCGTGCGGCTTTGGAAGTAGGCAAGATCAAGCAGGACTTCAATACAGAGGAAGTCATCCTCAAGCCCGAACGCGAGGCACGTATTGTGCGTCGCTTGCAGTCTGAAAATGATGGCCCGTTCACACCGGCAGCAGTCGAAGCGGTGTGGGGGCAGATTATTTCTGCCTGTCGCGGTCTGGAAAGCGTATTGCGCGTGGCTTATCTGGGCCCGCAGGGCTCTTTTTCCGAGCAGGCCGCCTACGAGCATTTCGGCCATGCTTTGGATGGCCTGCAATGTGACTCCTTCGACGAGGTTTTCCGCAGCGTCGAAGTGGGTCAGGCTGAAGTAGGCATGGTGCCCGTCGAGAACTCGACCGAAGGTGCTGTGAACCGCACGCTGGATTTGCTGCTGAACTCGCCCTTGCGTGTCTTGGGCGAGCGCTCGATTCGTGTACATCACAATTTGCTGACCCAAACTGGCACGATGGAAGGCGTCACCCGTGTGATGGCCCATCCTCAGGCTTTGGCGCAGTGCCAGAACTGGCTGCAAAAGCATTACCCACAGCTTTTGCGTGAGGCCGCCTCCAGCAACGCTGAAGCAGCACGCATTGCGTCGTCCGATCCTACGGTTGCAGCGATTGCGGGCAATACAGCTGTTACCGCCTGGAATCTGGGTGTGGTCGAGGCCGGTATTCAGGACGATCCGCACAACCGCACCCGTTTCCTGGCCATTGGCAATATCGAGTCCCTGCCTAGCGGCAATGACAAGACCAGCATCATTCTGGCGGTGCCCAACCGGGCTGGCGCTGTTTATGACATGCTGTCTCCTTTGGCTGTGCATGGCGTGTCCATGACTCGCCTGGAGTCGCGTCCTGCACGGACAGGGCAGTGGGAATATTATTTCTACGTAGACCTGATCGGCCATCGTGATGAGCCAGCCATGGCTGCTGCTTTGGCAGAACTGAAGAAACAAGTCGCCTTTTTCAAGATTCTGGGTTCTTACCCCGTAAACGACTTTTAAGCATCAGCAACAAGAAAGGCCTGGGGGGGCTTCCCCCTCAAGGCCTTATTGTCTGTGTGGGACATGCCTGTTCAGGACATGCCTTGTCAGGACGAGTGGCTCGCACAGGATCTGCTTGTTTCGGTCTGTCTTGCGCAGTTGCTTGGTGCGCTGTGTCATCAAGAACTGGCTAGACAAAATAGAGGCTTTGCGCGTTGCTTTAATCCTTTGATGGGGTTTACACAGCAGTCTGGCAAAGTCTGCATCAATATCCCGGTTTTGCTCGTGCTATTTCACGCAATACGCGCAGCATGGACGGCCTGAGAGGGAACGGAATTAATCATGATAGCGTCATCAGAAACTATGGCGCCGCCGCCCTTGGTTCCGGTGCTGGCGATCGTCGGAGTCGGTTTGATTGGCGGCTCTTTGGCTCTGGCGCTCAAGCGCTCCGGGGCGGTAGGAAAAGTGCTGGGCGTAGGTCGGCAGCTGAAAAGCTTGCGACGTGCCCAAGAACTGGGCCTGATCGACGAGGTCGCCACGCTTGAGCAAGCCGCGCAGCAAGCGGACCTGATTGTGTTGGCTACGCCTATCGGGGCCATGGCCTCGGTATTGAAAACCTTGCGACCCCATCTGCGTGACGACACCTTGATCAGCGACGCAGGTAGCACCAAGGTCGATGTGGTCAGTGTGGCGCGTGATGCGCTGGGTGATCGTATCAGCCAGTTTGTTCCCGGCCACCCCATCGCCGGTGCGGAGACCGTAGGTCCCGAAGCGGCGCGTGCTGATCTGTATGACGGTCGCAACGTCATCTTGACCCCCCTGGAAGAAAACAGTGCCAGCGCACGCGAGCGTTTGATTGCCGTGTGGGAGGCTTGCGGGGCGCGTGTCATGTTGATGGACCCGGCCACGCATGACGAAGTGCTGGCATCGGTCAGTCATGTGCCGCACTTTTTATCCTCGGTTTTTATGTGGCAGGTGGCCTCCAGTGCCAACTCGGATCAGCGCTTTGCCTTGGCAGGAACTGGCTTTCGGGACTTCACCCGCATTGCAGCCGGATCAGCCGAAGTGTGGCGCGACATTTTTCTGAGCAACCGCGAGGCTGTCTTGGGCCAATTGCAGGAAGTACGTCAGGCCCTGGATCAGGCCGAGCAGGCTTTGCAGGACCAGGATGGTCAGGCTTTATACGAATTTTTAGAGCGTGCTGCCTTGGCGCGCCGTTTTTGGGCAAGTAGGAGTGGTTTGCAATGAGCCAAAGCGACAGTCTTGTTTTGAACCCCGTCAGCCGCGCTAGCGGACAACTGCAATTGCCAGGGTCCAAGAGCATTTCCAATCGAGCCCTGTTGTTGGCCGCCTTGGCTCAAGGGCAAACACGCCTGGAAGGCTTGCTGCATTCGGACGATACCCGCGTCATGATGGCCGCTCTGCAGCAAATGGGCGTGGCTGTGCAGGACCTGGGGCAGGGCACGGTAGTGATCGACGGTGGGGCTCCTTTTGCGCATCGCGATGCGGATCTGTTTTTGGGTAATGCCGGTACGGCTTTCCGCTCCTTGACCGCCGCTTTGGGCTTGATGGGTGGTCGCTTCAACCTTAGCGGTATTGCCCGCATGCACGAGCGCCCCATTGGGGATCTGGTGGATGCGCTGCGCAGCCTGGGAGCTGAGGTGCAATATCTGGGGGCAGAGGGCTATCCTCCCTTGGCGATTGGTGAGTTGGCACAGGCTGATCAGCGTCGTGTGTCGGTGAAAGGCTCGGTATCCAGCCAGTTCCTGACAGCCTTGTTAATGGCCGCTCCCTTGTTGACTGCTCGTACGGGCCAGCCTTTGCGTATCGGGGTGGAAGGGGAGTTGATCTCTCAGCCTTATATTGAAATCACGCTGGCCATGATGGCGCGTTTCGGTGTGCAGGTGGAGCGCGACGGCTGGAGCAGCTTTACTGTCCCCGCCGATGCGGCTTATGTCAGCCCCGGCTTGTACGTGGTGGAGGGCGATGCCTCGTCCGCTTCGTATTTCATCGCTTTGGGAGCTATTGGCGGTGGCCCGCTACGTATTCAGGGCGTGGGTACAGAAAGTCTGCAAGGCGATATTCAGTTTGCGGATGTGGCCCAAGCCATGGGTGCTCGTATCGAGCGTCATGCCAATGAACTGATCGTTTCTGGTCAGTGCGTAGCCAAGGGCGACAAGCTCAAGGCCTTTGATCTGGATTTCAACCATATTCCTGACGCCGCCATGACGGCAGCTGCCATGGCCATGTTTGCTGATGGTCCTTGCACCTTGCGCAATATCGCCAGCTGGCGCGTGAAGGAGACAGACCGTATTGATGCCATGCAGGCCGAATTGCGCAAGCTGGGGGCAACAGTAGAATCCGGGCCGGACTGGCTGACTGTGCATCCTATTGCCGCCGATCAATGGCGTTCGGCCAGCATCGAAACGTATGATGACCACCGCATTGCCATGTGTTTTTCACTGGCCAGCTTTGGCCCGGTGCCGGTCACCATTCTGGATCCCGGCTGTGTCAGCAAGACGTTCCCCGAGTATTTTTCTGTTTTTGAACAATTGGTGCAGGCATGACAGAGCTGAGCATTCCCGTCATAACCATTGATGGCCCTACCGCTTCCGGTAAAGGGACGATTGCTTCCCTGGTCGCGCAGCGGCTGGGCTGGCATACGCTGGACAGCGGTGCCTTGTATCGCCTGACCGCCTTGTCCTGCCTGCGTCGCGGCGTGGATGTCCAGGACGAGGCCCAGGTCCAGCATGCGGCCCAGAGCCTGAACGTGCATTTTGACTACCCCCATATCTACATGGATGGCGATGACGTCAGCGACGCTATTCGTCAGGAAGAGGTAGGAAATCTGGCCTCTCAGGTGGCGGCCTTGCCTCTGGTGCGTGAGGCACTTTTGCAACGGCAGCGGGATTTTCGCGTTGCCCCCGGTTTGGTGGGCGATGGGCGCGATATGGGCACAGTTGTGTTCCCGGACGCACCTTTAAAGATATTTTTGCTGGCAGATGCGGAGGTGCGAGCCCAAAGACGCTGTAAACAGTTGAGCGAAAAGGGTATTTCTGCTAATCTTACGAGTCTTTTGGCGGACTTGCGTGCGCGCGACGAACGTGATCGTTCTCGAACTCATGCTCCGCTTGTGCCTGCGCCGGGTGCCCACATTGTGGATTCTTCCCAGCTCAGCATCCAGGAAGTTGTAAATAAGGTGCTCGACCTTTGGTCGGGCATTGCGGTCCCGACAGCCTAATCCCGTGCTGATCGGGCTTTGTTCACTCCACCGGGTTCTGCCTGGTGTGTTTTTTATGGCCATTTTGGCTAACGGATTGATTTAATGTCCACTAACCTTCACACAGACGCAACGGGCGGCGAAAGCTTTGCCGATTTGTTTGCAGAAAGCATTAAAAACCAAGACCTGAAAAGCGGCGAAGTTATCTCCGCCGAGGTTCTGCGTATTGACCACAACTACGTTCTGGTCAATGCTGGCCTGAAGTCCGAAGCACTGATCCCTCTGGAAGAGTTCCTGAACGATCAGGGCGAACTGGAAGTTCAAGCTGGTGACTTTGTTTCCGTGGCAATCGACGCCTTCGAAAACGGCTACGGTGACACCATTCTGTCCCGCGACCGCGCCAAGCGTCTGTCGGCCTGGTTGTCCCTCGAGCAAGCGCTTGAGTCCGGCGAACTGGTCAACGGTACCATCACTGGTAAGGTCAAGGGCGGTCTGACCGTCATGACCAACGGCATCCGCGCCTTCTTGCCCGGTTCGCTGGTTGATCTGCGTCCTGTCAAGGACACCACGCCATACGAAGGCAAGACCCTGGAATTCAAGGTCATCAAGCTCGATCGCAAGCGTAACAACGTCGTGTTGTCGCGTCGCGCTGTGCTGGAAGCCTCCATGGGCGAAGAGCGTCAGAAACTGCTGGAAACCCTGTCCGAAGGCGCTATCGTCAAAGGTATCGTCAAGAACATCACCGATTACGGTGCGTTCGTGGATCTGGGCGGCATCGACGGTCTGCTGCACATCACCGATATGGCATGGCGCCGTGTTCGTCACCCATCCGAAGTTCTGCAGGTGGGTCAGGAAATCGAAGCCAAGGTCCTCAAGTTCGATCAGGAAAAGAGCCGCGTCTCCCTGGGCGTCAAGCAGCTGGGCGAAGATCCATGGATCGGTCTGGCACGTCGCTACCCACAAAACACCCGTCTGTTCGGCAAGGTTACCAACCTGACCGACTACGGTGCATTTGTTGAAGTGGAAGACGGTATCGAAGGTCTGGTTCACGTATCCGAAATGGATTGGACCAACAAGAACGTTGACCCACGCAAGGTTGTGACCTTGGGTGAGGAAGTCGAAGTCATGGTTCTGGAAATCGACGAAGATCGTCGTCGTATCTCCTTGGGCATGAAGCAGTGCCGTGCCAACCCATGGGAAGATTTCGCCATCAACTTCAAGCGCGGCGACAAGGTTCGCGGTGGCATCAAGTCCATCACCGACTTCGGCGTGTTTGTTGGTCTGCCTGGCGGCATCGACGGTCTGGTTCACCTGTCCGACCTGTCCTGGTCCGAGACTGGCGAAGAAGCCGTTCGCAACTTCAAGAAGGGCGACGAAGTTGACGCCGTGGTTCTGGGCATCGACACCGACAAAGAGCGCATTTCCCTGGGTATCAAACAGCTGGAAGGCGATCCGTTCAACAACTTCGTAGCAACCTACGACAAGGGTGCTGTGGTTAGCGGCGTCGTCAAGTCCGTGGAAGCCAAGGGTGCTGTTGTAACTCTGTCGCTGGACGTTGAAGGCTACCTGCGCGCCTCCGAGATTTCCTCGGGCCGTGTTGAAGATGCCACGACGGCTCTGAAAGAAGGTCAGGAAATCGAAACCATGATCTTGAGCGTGGATCGCAAGACCCGTTCGATTCAGTTGTCCATCAAGGCTCGTGATACCGCCGAAACCGCTCAATCCATGGCCCGCCTGACCGAAGCCAGCGCTTCGTCCGGTACGACCAATCTGGGTGCTCTGCTGCGTGCCAAGCTGGACCAGCAGCAACGTGACGACGGTTAATCAGCGTGACAAAGTCTGAGCTGATCGCGTTGTTGGCCAGCCGCTATCCGCAGCTGGCTCTGCGCGATATGGATTTCGCCGTGAAAACGGTTTTGGATTCTATGACCCAGGCCCTGGCCAGCGGTCAACGGATCGAAATCCGAGGGTTTGGCAGCTTTTCGCTCTCTACCCGCTCGCCGCGGGTAGGGCGCAATCCCAAATCGGGTGAAAAAGTGATGGTGCCTGGTAAACAGGTGCCGCACTTCAAGGCCGGCAAGGAATTGCGCGAGCGAGTCGATTCTGTCTTTCTCGAGCAAGAGCAAATCGAAGCAGACGACCAGTCGTCTGCCTTCGAGCAGCTCAATGCGAGAGTCCGTCACGGTTAAGACCTACTTGCATACTGATTACACAGGCCCTTTTCAGGGCCTGTTTTGCGTGTGCGCTAAATTCCGCTTGCACGTACAATCAGACATTATAAAAACACTGTTGGAGCCCTAAAAATGCGCTATCTAGTCTGGGTACTGCGTCTGCTCGTTTTTGTGATCGTGCTGCTGTTCGCACTGAAAAACACGGAACCGGTGCAAGTCAGCTTTTTCGCCGAGCATATTATTCAAGACGTTCCGCTGATCGTCGTAATGCTGGCCGCGTTTATTTTAGGTTTGGTGTTGGGGCTGCTTTTGATGGTGGGCGCGGTGATGCGCCGCCGTCGCGAGGTCAACCGCTTGCGCCGCGAAATGGACCGTCTGCAAGACAGACTGGAGCAAGCGCAGCAATCGCCCGTGAATACGGCTGCTGTGGCGCCCGAGACCGTCGCCCCGCTGGCGCCTTTGTAAGTCCTTGGAGTAAACAGTGGATTTTGAAACCTGGTGGTTGGTTTTTGTACCAATTCTATTTGCCTTGGGCTGGGTCGCCGCGCGGGTGGATTTTCGACAGATGATGTCCGAAACTCGCACCTTGCCGGACTCCTATTTCAAGGGTTTGAACTTCCTGCTCAATGAAGAGCCGGATCGTGCCATTGACGCCTTTGTGGAAGTGGCCAAGCTGGACCCCGAAACCACCGAGCTGCACTTTGCACTGGGTAGCCTGTTTCGCCGTCGTGGTGAAATGGAGCGCGCCATCCGAGTGCATCAAAGTCTGCTGTCGCGCGCTGATTTGCCGGTTGCAGATCGTGAAAATGCCCAGTTTCAGATTGCCCAGGATTTCCTGAAAGCTGGCATGCTGGACCGGGCCGAGGCCGCTTTTGAAGCGGTGCGTGAAACGCGCTTTGCTATTCCGGCCATGCGCGCCTTGATCCGTATTTATGAGTCCGAGCACGATTGGCCGCGTGCCATTGAAGCGGTGCGCCGTTTGCGTGCCTTGGTCGATGAGCCTGTGCCGCAACTGGTGCATTACCAGTGTGAGCAGGCTGAAGGGGCGTTGCAAGGCAAGCAGCCTGATTTTGAACGTGCCGCCAAAGCTTTGGACGAGGCGGATAATGCCATTCGCAAGCTGGGCACGGGCCAAGGCATGTATGCTTCTCAGGCGCGGGTTGCCGGTTTGCGTGCTCGTGTGGCGCGTATGCAAGGCCAGAGCGAGCAGGAGCGGGCTTACCTGGTTTCCATTTTGAGCAGTGCGCCTGAATATGTGGGCCTGTACGCGACCGAGCTGCTGGACAGTTACCGCAAGCTGGGTCGGGGCGAAGAGGGCGTTGCCATGTTGCGCAGTCATTATCAGCAGCATCCCAGCCTGGATATTTTCAATGTGCTGTTCCGTGTTCTGCGCGAACAGGAAGGCCATTTGCAGGCTTGGGCGTTTGCCCGTGATGCCTTGCGTGCCCATCCTTCTTTATTGGGTCTGGACAAGATGCTGGAAGTTGAACTCCAGGATCAAGGGCAGGGCAAGGAAAGTACCGAAGGCGCGGAGGCTGTCGGTGTCGATCAGATTATTGCAGGTGCGGATTTAAGCCTGCTGCGTTCCTTGATACATCGTCACACCCAGCGTCTGGATCGTTATTCCTGCAGTTCTTGCGGTTTTGAGGCTCGCCATTTCTATTGGCAATGTCCCGGCTGCAACTCCTGGGAAACCTATGCACCTCGCCGCCTTGAGGAGCTGAAATGATGACCTTCCCTGGTGAGGCTGTTGCTGCCAGCCGTGTGCTGGTCGTGGGTGACGTCATGCTGGACCGTTACTGGTTTGGCGATGTGGATCGTATCTCTCCCGAAGCACCCGTTCCTGTGGTCAAGATGGGGCGGGTAGAGGACCGTCTGGGTGGTGCCGCCAACGTGGCACGCAATATTGCCGCTTTGGGTGCCCAGGCCAGTCTCTTGGGCGTGATTGGGCAGGACGAAGCGGGCAAGACCGTGCGTGAACTGGCTGAAGCGGACCATGTTCAGGCTCACTGGGTACAAGACCCGATCATGCCTACGTCGTTGAAGCTGCGCGTGCTGGGTCGCCAGCAACAATTGCTGCGCGTGGATTTTGAAGAAAGCCCGGCCAGCAGCGCTTTGGATCAGTTGCAGCAAAACATGAGCGACTTGCTGGATCAGCATCAGGTGCTGGTCTTGTCGGACTACGCGAAAGGCGCTTTGGCCCAGGTAGAAAGTTTGATTGCGTTGGCACGATCGAAGAACATTCCTGTTCTGGTCGATCCCAAAGGCAAAACCTACGAGCGCTATCAAGGGGCTACTATCCTGACGCCGAATCGTTCCGAAATGCAGGAAGCCGTGGGCGCCTGGAAAGATGAAGATGATTTGATGCGACGCGCTCAAGATTTGCGTCGCAAGCTGAATTTGGAATGCTTGCTGATTACCCGTTCCGAACAAGGGATGACCTTGTTCACCGAGCAGGGGCGTGAGCATGTGGATGCGCAGGCACAAGAGGTGTTCGATGTCTCGGGTGCCGGGGACACGGTATTGGCAACGCTGGCGGTGATGCGAGCGGCAGGTCTGGACTGGTTGCAGGCCATGCGCTGGGCGAACCGCGCGGGTGGTATCGTGGTCGGAAAATTGGGTACGTCCATTGTGACGGCAAAGGAATTGGCATGATCGTAGTGACCGGTGGCGCTGGCTTTATTGGCAGCAATTTGGTGAAAGGCCTGAACCAGCAGGGTGTGACTGACATTCTGGTGGTGGACGACCTGAGCGATGGCGACAAGTTCGTCAATCTGGTGCATGGCCAAATTGCCGACTATATGGACAAGGACGATTTCCGTGCCCGGTTGGCGCGCGACGAGTTCTCCAATATTGAAGCTGTGTTGCACCAGGGCGCATGTTCGGATACGACCGAGCGCAATGGTCAGTTCATGATGGACAACAACTACCGCGTGACGCTGGAAATCTTCGAGTACTGCCAGGCCAAGCGTATTCCTCTCTTGTATGCTTCGTCCGCCGCTGTTTACGGTGCGGGTCCCTTGTATGCCGAGGACCTCAGCAACGAAGCGCCGTTGAACGTCTACGGCTATTCCAAGTTTCTGTTCGACCAAGTGCTGCGTCGTCATCTGGATAGTCTGCGTGCGCCAGTGGTCGGCCTGCGTTACTTCAATGTCTATGGTCCACAAGAGCAGCACAAAGGTCGTATGGCCTCGGTGGCTTATCACAATATGCTGCAATACCGTCGCGACGGTCATGTGCTCTTGTTTGGTGGCTGGGATGGCTATGTGGATGGTGGTCAGCAACGTGACTTCGTCTTTATTGATGATGTCGTGTCGGTGAATCTGCATTTCCTGGGTCAGGACAAGCAGTCGGGCGTGTTCAACTGCGGTTCGGGACGTGCCCAGCCGTTCAATGATGTAGCCCAGACCGTCGTCAACACCTTGCGTGAGCATGATGGCTTGCCTACCCTGACATTGGAAGAGTTGGTGACGCAGCAGTTTCTGCAATACATCCCGTTTCCCGATGATCTGAAAGGCCGTTATCAAAGCCACACCCAGGCAGACCTGACACAGCTGCGTGCGGCTGGTTACGACAAGCCTTTCCACGATGTACAGACGGGTGTCGCTGAGTACGTACGCCGTCTGCTGCAGTCGGGGGCTCTGCGCTAAGCAGTAGGGCTTTAAAGTCCATGCGGGCTGCCACGCATGGCTAAATGCGGTCTCCGGCCCGCTTTTGCATTCACCCAGGCAGCACCATAAAGGCTTCTTTCCAAGGAGCCTTTATCATGTCTACCTCCCTGATTTTGTCCCCCGTTTCCCATCGCTGGTTGCACTCAATGCAAGGTTGGCGTGCGTCCGTTCTTCGCTTTCTGCTTGCCCTATGCTTATTGGGGCCCTGGAACTTGGCTGCCGCGGTGGATTTGAATACGGCTGATGCTCAACAATTGCAGCAAATTAAAGGTATAGGCCCCCGCACGGCCGAGTTGATTCTGGAGGAGCGCCAGCGGGGTGGCCCTTTCGACTCTTTGCAGGATTTGGCGGACCGGGTCAAAGGGATAGGCGCGAAAAAGATCGTTACGATGGAGCAGTCGGGCCTGAAAGTGGAGCCTGCCAAAGCCGCCAGCAAGGCGGTTTCCAATACGGTCGATGCGGATATAAGAAGAAAGCCGTAGCCCTGGGCGTAGACTCGCTTTAAGCTAGTAGTTTGTTTAGTCTGCATGGGCAGTCAGTGCGAGCTGGCTGCCTTCTTGCTCAAGGTAAGAGATTGATCGATGAAAAACTATCCCACCATTGAAGATACCGTTGGCCAAACCCCCTTGGTTCGCTTGCAGCGTATTCCAGGCGAGTTTGGGCAGGCACGCGGTAATGTCGTGTTGGCCAAGCTGGAAGGCAATAACCCTGCCGGTTCGGTGAAAGACCGTGCTGCCAGTTCCATGATTCAAGAGGCCGAGCGCCGCGGTGATATCAAGCCGGGAGACACCTTGATCGAGGCCACCAGTGGCAATACTGGTATTGCCTTAGCCATGATTGCGGCCGTGCGTGGCTACAAAATGATTTTGATCATGCCCGATAACCTGTCGCTGGAGCGTCGTGCTTCCATGACAGCCTATGGCGCGAAGTTGATTCTGACGCCTGCGGATCAAGGCGGTATGGAATATGCCCGTGATCTAGCATTGAAGATGCAGGCTGAAGGGCAGGGCAAGGTGCTGGATCAGTTTGCCAACAAGGATAATCCAGCGGCGCACGTGCATAGCACCGGCCCGGAAATCTGGCAGCAAACCGATGGTCAGGTCACTCACTTTGTCAGCGCCATGGGCACGACGGGCACCATCATGGGGGTGGGTAATTACTTGCGCAGCCAGAACAGCGGCATAGTGGTGGTGGGGGCTCAGCCTGCACCAGGGGCGCAAATTGCCGGCATTCGTAAATGGCCAGAAGAGTATCTGCCCAAAATTTACGATCCCTCCAAAGTGGATATGTTCGAGGAAATTGGCCAGCAAGAGGCCGAGATCATGACGCGCCGTATGGCCGCTGAAGAGGGGATCTGTGCCGGTATTTCGTCCGGCGGTGCCTTGGTGGCTGCCATGCGCGTTGCTCAGCGCGTAGAAAACGCCACGATCGTGTTCATTGTGTGCGACCGTGGCGACCGTTACCTGTCTACCGGCATCTTTAATTAATTAGGGTTGCCATAGCCCATTTGTTTGGCCAGTTCGGAAGCCAGATCGGCGACCGAGCTGGCATAAAAGTAACTGCGGTTGTAATGGGTAATGGCAAAGAAGTTGGGCGTGCCCAGGCGATACTCGGTGGTATTGCGTGGCTCGTCCACCAGGTTCACTACACCTAATTGAGCCTGCTGCCAGGGGCCTGCGTTCTGGCTCTGACCTTTCACCGTCGCACCGGCATTATTCAATTGTGCCCAACTAAGTTTGGGATAAATGCCGCCGTCCACCATCGCTTTACTTGCGTTACTCAATTCGACCGGAGCGAAAACCGGCAGGCCGGGTTCCCAGCCGTGTGCACGCAAGAAGTTGGCAATCGACGCCATGGCATCGGCTGGGTTATTGCGCAGATCAATACGGCCATCTCCATCGCCATCGACGGCATAGCGTATCAAGCTGCCGGGCATGAACTGGGACATACCCATAGCGCCTGCGAACGAGCCTTGAACAATACGTGCGTCCAGCTCGCCTTGATAATGCAATTCGATCAGGTCCGCTAATTGATCACGGAACAACTGACCACGCTCGGGACGGCTGTCATCCGGATAGGCAAAGCCCAGCGTAAACAAGGCATCCAGCACTTTGAAGTCGCCCATGATTTTGCCGTAGACGGTTTCCACGCCCAGGATGGCCACAATAATAGAGGGCGGTACACCATAGTCTTTGGAAATCTGGTCCAAGGCCAGGCGATGTTTTTGCCAGAACTGGACGCCACCTTGAATGCGGGCCGGGTCTACATTGCGTTTTTTATACGTTACCCAACTGCGCTTGATGCGCCCTTTGGTGGGGCGCATTAATTTGGCGGCGGTCTCGTTATATTGAGCTTGCTGCAACATATCGGTGACGACATCCAGTGGGATCTTGCGTACTGTCGCCACTTCCTGGGCGTAGCTCGCAATATCATCGTTTAATTCACCGTTTAATTTAAAAAATTGTGTCCGACCAGAGCGAGATTCACCGGCCTGAATGGACGCAGGTTCGGCCAAAGCCTTGATTGCGACGGTGCCGGTTTTTTTGGCCGAGGTCTGGAAAGCCGCGCCGCTGCTGGGTTTGGTGTCCGTGGACGGAGCTTGGGAAGTGGTTGTGGCGCAGCCGGCAGTGCTCAGCGCGATCAGTACTGCTTGCAAAATTCGAGTGGGTCTGAACATAATCCATCCTCATGGAGACACTATATTTTATCCATCCATCATGCCATTTGCATGAGATGGGCCGATGGCATCCGGAAAGTCCGCAGCGACTGGATGCCATAAACGATCAACTGCTATCAAGCGGTTTGGCATCCTATCTGGCTCAGCGACAGGCAAGGCTGGCGACGGATGAGGATATCTTGCGGGTACACGATGCCGCTTATGTGCAAAAGCTCAAAGAGCAATTGCCGCAGCAGGGGTATTTCAATATCGATCCGGACACCTTGATGAATCCGCACACTCTGGAAGCAGCCTATGCCGCTGCCGGAGCGGGCCTGGATGCAGTCGATGGCGTCATGGACGAAGGGGCGACGGGCGCATTTTGTGCGGTACGACCTCCCGGTCATCATGCCGAGCGGGCGCGGGCGATGGGGTTTTGTTTTTTTAACAATATCGCTGTGGCCGTGGCCTATGCGATGGAAAAATATGGCCTCAAGCGTGTGCTGATCGTGGATTTTGATGTGCATCACGGCAATGGAACCGAGCAGATTTTTGCCGGCGACGAGCGGGTTCTGATGTGCAGTTTCTTTCAGTCCCCGTTTTTTCCTGATTCCTTTCAGGACCCGGCGGCGCAAAACATGGTAAATATACCGGTTGAGGCCTACACCAAGTCTGCTCAGATTATCGATCTGTTCAAACAGGTTTGTTTGCCCCGCATAGAGGCGTTTGCCCCTGAAATTGTCTTCTTCTCGGCCGGCTTTGATGCCCACCGTGAAGATGAAATGGGACAGCTCAGCTTGGTTGAGGCCGATTATGCGGAATTGACCGCTATGGTGGTCCAGGCCAGTGCGCCTAGTGCCGGACAACGTCTGGTCAGTATGCTGGAAGGGGGGTACGATCCCTCGTCCCTGGGGCGCAGCGTGGTGGCTCACATCAAGGCCTTCGCCGGGCTTTAGGCGAGTGGCTTCGGGCTTTGGAATTCTTCTAAAGCCTTATTTCAACAGAATAATTTTTATTTAAGACTGCACTGGAGAACATTACATGAAGGTGTTAGTACCCGTGAAACGCGTAGTTGACTATAACGTCAAGGTGCGCGTGAAATCTGACCAAACCGGGGTGGACATTGCCAATGTGAAAATGTCCATGAACCCCTTTGACGAAATCGCTGTCGAAGAGGCCACTCGCCTCAAAGAAAGCGGTGCAGCCACTGAAGTGATCGCTCTTTCTTGCGGCGTTGCACAAAGCCAGGAAACGCTGCGCACGGCCTTGGCCATTGGTGCGGATCGGGCCACCCTGGTGCAAACCGACGCTGAATTGCAGCCCTTGGCCGTGGCCAAGCTGATCAAGGCCGTGGTGGACAAAGAGCAGCCTCAGCTCGTGATCCTGGGCAAACAGGCGATCGACGACGACGCTAACCAGACTGGTCAGATGCTGGCTGCCTTGCTGGACTGGCCACAAGCCACTTTTGCCAGCAAAGTTGAAGTTTCGGGCGACAGCGTGTCGGTCACTCGCGAAGTGGACGGCGGTCTGGAAACACTGAAACTGAGCCTGCCCGCTGTGATCACCACCGACCTGCGCCTGAACGAGCCTCGTTACGTGACACTGCCCAACATCATGAAGGCCAAGAAAAAGCCTTTGGAAACCCTGACTCCCGAAGAACTGGGCATTGATGTGGCTCCTCGTATCAAAACTCTGAAAGTGACTGAGCCTCCAGCTCGTGCTGCCGGCATTATGGTGCCCGATGTTGCCACACTGGTCGAGAAACTGAAGAACGAAGCGAAGGTGATTTAAATGGCTATCCTTGTTATTGCCGAGCACGACAATCAGCAGCTGAAGGCTGCAACACTCAACGCCCTGGCTGCCGCTCAGAAGATCGGCGGTGATGTGCATGTTCTGGTCGCAGGTAACCAGGCTGCTGGCGTGGCCCAGGCGGCTGCCAAGGCTCAGGGTGTCAGCAAAGTCCTGTTGGCCGATGGCCCTGCATTGGCTGAAGGACTGGCCGAGAACGTGGCTGCCCAAGTGCTGGCCATCGCCTCCAATTACAGCCACATCCTGTTCCCGGCAACCGCTTCGGGCAAGAACATTGCCCCTCGCGTTGCGGCCAAGCTGGATGTTGCCCAAGTGTCGGACATTTTGTCCGTGGAGTCGGCGGATACCTTCACCCGTCCTATTTATGCCGGTAATGCTGTGGCGACTGTTCAGTCCAGCGATGCCGTTAAAGTGATCACCGTGCGTACCACCGCCTTTGACGCTGTGGCCGCTGAAGGTGGTAGCGCCGCTGTCGAAGAGCTGAGCGCCGTGGCTGATTCGGGCCGTTCTACGTTCGTCAGCCGTGAAGTGGCCAAGAGCGACCGTCCTGAGCTGGCGGGTGCCGGTGTGGTCGTGTCCGGTGGTCGCGGTATGGGCAGCGCCGAAAACTTCAAATTGCTGGACGGTCTGGCTGACAAGTTGGGTGCCGCACTGGGTGCTTCGCGCGCTGCAGTGGACGCCGGCTATGCTCCGAACGACTGGCAGGTGGGTCAGACAGGCAAGATCGTGGCTCCTCAGCTGTACGTGGCCGTGGGTATTTCCGGTGCCATCCAGCACTTGGCTGGCATGAAAGACTCCAAGGTTATCGTGGCGATCAACAAAGATCCCGAAGCGCCTATTTTTGGCGTGGCCGACTACGGTTTGGTCGCGGATCTGTTTGAAGCTGTGCCTGAGTTAGAAAAAGCGCTCTAAGCGCCCATCGGCCTGCTGGGGACTTCTCCAGCAGGCTTTTTTTCAGTGCGTATATCCTAGGGGCCTGATTGTGGCTTCGGTCCTTTTTGTTTCTGTGTAGGAGTGTTCATGACGTATCGTGTACCCACCCAAGACATCCGCTTTGCACTTACAGAGCTGGCTGATTTACCTGGTGTGCTGGAATTGCCTGGCTTTGAGGATTTCTCGGCCGAGTTGATCGATGCCATTATTGATGAGAACGCCCGCTTCGTTGAGCAGGAAGTAGCACCTTTGAACCGCGCCGGTGATCAGAATGGCGCCAAGTGGAATGATGGTGTGGTCACCACCACACCCGGCTTCAAGAAAGCCTTTGAAGAATTTGCAAAAGCTGGCTGGCAGGGTTTGCAGCACGAAGCCGAACTGGGTGGCCAAGGCTTGCCCAAGCTGATCGGCGCCGTGGCATGTGAAAACATCAATGCTGCCAACCTGGCTTTTTCCCTGTGTCCTTTGCTGACCGACGGCGTAATCGAAGCTGTGTCCATGGTTGGCTCGGAAGAACAGAAACAACGTTTCCTGCCTCCTTTGCTGGAAGGCCGCTGGACCGGCACCATGAACTTGACCGAGCCTCAGGCCGGTTCGGATCTGGCCCAGGTTGCCAGCCGTGCTGTTCCTCAGGATGACGGCAGCTACCGCATCAGCGGTCAAAAGATTTTCATCACCTACGGTGAGCACGATATGGCCGAGAACATCGTCCATCTGGTGCTGGCTCGTACGCCTGATGCGCCTGCCGGTGTGAAAGGGATCTCGCTGTTCATCGTGCCCAAGTTCATGGTGAACGACGATGGTTCCGTGGGCGCGCGTAACGATGTCTGGTGTGCTTCGCTGGAGCACAAACTGGGCATCCACGGTAGCCCAACCGCTGTGCTGCTGTACGGCTCGGGCAAGGGTGATGTGGGCGAGGGTGCCGTCGGCTACCTGGTCGGTAAGGAAAACGAAGGCCTGAAGTACATGTTCATCATGATGAACGCGGCCCGTTACGCGGTGGGCGTGCAAGGTATCGCCGTGGCCGAACGTGCATTCCAGCAGGCTCTTGAGTACGCCAACGAGCGTGTGCAGGGTGCGCCTCTGACTGGCGGCAAGGCTGTGTCGATTGCCCATCACCCCGACGTGCAGCGCATGCTGGTGCAAATGCGTGCTCTGACAGAAGGCTCCCGTGCCTTGGCTTACTTTGCTGCCGGTGTGAATGACAAGGCGCGTCACAGTGCTGACGAAAATGCCCGCAAGCGCTACCAGGCCCTGTACGAGTTCCTGGTGCCTGTGGTCAAGGGTTTCAGCACTGAAATGTCCCTGGAAGTGACTTCCCTGGGCGTGCAGGTGCACGGTGGTATGGGCTTTATCGAGGAAACTGGTGCGGCCCAGCATTACCGTGACTCGCGCATTCTGCCTATCTACGAAGGGACAACCGCGATTCAGGCCAATGACTTCATCGGTCGCAAGGTTCTGCGTGATGCCGGCGCTGTGATCCAGGGTCTGGCTCCCGAGTTGGGCGCAACTGTTGCCAAGCTGCGTGAACGTGCGGCTCAAGGCGGTGATCACAAAGCGGCCTTGACCCTGATCGCCGATCGTCTGGAAGCCGGTGTGAAGAGCGTGGAACGCGCTGCCATGTTCACCTTGATGAACGCTCAGAAAGACCTGCCTGCCGTGTTCCTTGGCAGCGTGCCATTCTTGATGCTGTCCGGCTATGTGCTGACTGGCTGGCAAATGGCCCGTGCCGCTTTGGCTGCAGAGAAAGCATTGAGCGAAGGCAGTCAGGATCCATTCCTGCGCCGCAAGCTCTCGACCAGCGTGTTCTTTGCCAGCCACTTGCTGCCACGTGCCGGTGCCTTGGCACAGTCCGTAGCGGATGGTGTGGAGCTGACTCCTTACCTGTCGACTGAGTTGCTGTAACTCGATCAGCCCCAAGGCATGAAGGCCCGCGCAGCTTCTTTGGCTGCCGGGCCTTTTTTGGGTATATTGATATAACGTTTAATTATTTGAAACGTACTCTTTATACTGACAAAATCATCTGACTAGTCCTGATTATTTAAGTCGGTGATCTCCTGATCGCGGCTGCATTTCGAAAAGAGGAACGTAATGGCTACACTTCGTCTGGGTGACCTGGCCCCTGATTTTGAACAAAAATCCTCCGCTGGCACCATCAAGTTTCACGAGTTCTTGGGTAATAGCTGGGGCGTTCTGTTCTCCCACCCAGCCGACTTTACGCCTGTGTGCACCACCGAACTGGGTTACACCGCCAAGCTGGCGGATGAGTTCGCCAAGCGCGGCGTGAAAGTGATTGCCGTTTCCGTTGACGACGTTGATTCCCACGGCAAGTGGATTGATGACATCAACGAAACTCAAAAAACCACCGTTAACTTCCCCATCCTGGCTGATGCTGACCGCAAGGTGTCGGATCTGTACGATATGATCCACCCCAACGCCAGCACCACCGTGACAGTACGTTCGGTGTTCATCATCGACCCGGCCAAGAAAGTGCGTCTGATCATCACTTACCCAGCCAGCACGGGCCGCAACTTCAACGAAATCCTGCGCGTGATCGATTCCCTGCAACTGACCGACAGCCACAGCGTGGCCACGCCAGTGAACTGGGAAGACGGCGACGACGTGATCATCGTTCCCAGCCTGAAAGATCCGGAAGTTCTGAAGCAGAAATTCCCCAAAGGCTACACCGAGATCCGTCCTTACCTGCGTGTGACGCCTCAGCCTAACAAGTAATCGCCACTTGGCCTTTAGGCTCAGACAAAAAGCCCTCCTGCTTATGGTACGAGGGCTTTTTTGTGGGTACAGCCTTTTCAGGTAGACGGCTCTCGCTTGGGCTCAGCGCATCAGTGGACAAGGCGCAACATCAGCGCAGGTACTAATTGCACTCGATGCTGGTTTTAAGTACAGTACTGTATAAGAAAACAGTAAACGGAGTTAGCCATGTCCAGTCCAAGCCGTCATTACCGTCCTCAAGCCACTCCACGTTTCCGTGGCCCTGTCCGTTCCGCGGCCTCGTCCAGTCCATTTACCAAGCCTCTGTCTTTCAAGGCCAAGGTCATGGATGTATGTTTGGTTGCCGTGTGGGGTGCCAGTATTCCTGGCTTGTTGTGGTTGGGCAGCATGGGCGGGTTTTAAGGCCACGCCCTTGTGCTGTTCCAAGGGGCGATCAGGGCACCAGTTGTGTCCAGTCGTTTGACAGGAAACGGTCCCGTGCCAGTTTTTCGGCCTGCTCCAGTGTGGGTGTTTCCAGTGTGCGGGGTTGAAGTGCCGTCTTTTTGCGGAACACGTCCAGCATGGCTTCAATCACAGCCTCGCGGCTCATGCCGGTTTGACTGCGGATAGGGTCCACGCGTTTCTTGGCGCTGGTGGTGCCTTTGTCCGAGAGTTTTTCCTTACCGATGCGCAGGACTTCCAGCATCTTGTCAGCATCAATATCGTAGGCCATGGTCACATGGTGCAATACAGCATTGCCACGGCGTGCTTGTGCGGCGCCGCCAATTTTTCCACCAGCACTGGTAATGTCGTTCAGCGGTTGGTACCAGGCATCAATACCAATTTCCCGTAGGGCTTCGATCACCCAGGAATCCAGAAACTCGTAGGACTCCTGAAACGTCATGCCGGCTACAAACTGCTTGGGTACGCTAAGCGAATACGTTATGGTGTTGCCTGGCTCGATGAACATGGCACCACCGCCACTGATACGGCGCACGACGCGTATACCGTGACGGGCAGCTGCCTCGGCTTCAATTTCATTGCGCAGGGACTGGAAACGCCCAATCACCACTGCCGCTTCTTGCCACTCCCAGATGCGCAGGGTGGGGGCGCGGGTGCCTTCACTGACTTCCTGGGTGATGATTTCATCTAGGGCCATATGCAGGGCAGCGGGTTGCGGCTCCATATGGACCAGTTCCCAGGGCAACTCGTTCCAGCTCATCATGCCAAGGCCCTCCGCACGACCACGCCAATGGCCTGCGGGTCCAGACCGAACATTTCGATGTCGGCAGGCAGGGCGCGGCTAACGTGAGCCGCAATTTCTTCGGCACTGCTGTTGACGGACAGACCCTGCAGAGCCTGGTTGATCAGGCTTAGTGCTTCGGGGGGTTCCAGAAAAAAGTCGCCGCTCAATCGTGCTTGTTCGATCATATGGTCTTTGACATCCAGATCGATCACGACCAGCTTGCCGCCAGGGACTTTGTATTCAGCATGCATAGACTGTGTCCTTTGATAAGGTCGGCCCCTTTTTGCCAAGGGGAGGGCGAAGCGAGTAAATTTCCGCCTTTGCTGCGTTTAATACGGGGGCACCGTGCCCAAAGTGTCGTATTTTAGCGTAGTTAAACGCCGGGAAACGACGCTGCGATCAGTCAAAAAGCTTGGTAATTCAGGCTTTTTGCTGATAGAATCATGGGCTAATCATTTTTTCATCCTCTGTCAGCGCGATTTTTATAATGTGTGCGGCTGATACGATGGTTTTGGAGTCAATCGTGGATTTGATCGCTATTCTTGAGCAAGAAGAAATCCAGCGCCTGACCGGTGGCAAGCTGCCTCCCGAGTTCGGTCCTGGTGACACTGTTGTTGTGAACGTAAACGTGGTTGAAGGTACGCGTAAGCGTGTCCAGGCTTACGAAGGCGTGGTTATCGGCCGTCGCAATCGTGGTCTGAACTCTTCTTTCATCGTTCGCAAGATTTCTTCGGGCGAAGCTGTTGAGCGTACATTCCAGCTGTATTCCCCTCAGATCGCCAGCATCGAAGTCAAGCGTCGTGGCGCTGTGCGTCGTGCTAAACTGTACTATCTGCGCGATCGCTCGGGTAAAGCCGCTCGCATCAAAGAAAAACTCGTTCGTCGTTCGGGTAACTAATTCCCAAGCGAACAGCGATGCAAAGGCACCCAGGCGGGTGCCTTTGTTTTTATGTGGGATCACATACCAGTTCTTATGGATAAGCCTCGTATCAGGCCCGTTATCGTTCCTGGATTCGACCCTCGCAGCCAGCCTCTGGTTGCATTAGATTCTTTGCCTGAATTGCCTGCTCAGGCCCAGCAACTGGATTTTCTGCGTAGCGCTTTTGCCCAGCCCATACAGTGGCAGGTCGAGCCTTTGTTTCGCAGCTCCTTTTATCCAGAGTTTTTGCCCGGTTCCATGAATGTGCGCTCCGCCGTCTGTATTGGCGTGATGCAGCGCCCCGAAGGACCTACCGTCATTTTTACGCGTCGGGCCATGCACCTGCACAATCATGCGGGGCAGATCAGTTTTCCCGGTGGTCGTATTGAAGCCTCGGATCTGGGGCCGGTCGAAGCCGCCTTGCGTGAAACCCAGGAAGAGATCGGCATCGAGCCGCGCTTTGTGCGTTATCTGGGTCAGCATCCTATTTTTGTAACCAGTACCCAGTTTGCGATGCGCCCCATTATTGGCGAGCTGCAAGAGGGTTTTCAGGTGTTGCCCGATAGCTCTGAAGTGGCCGAGGTCTTTGAAGTGCCCTTGTCGGTCCTGCTGGACCCGCAGCGTCATCAATTGCATCACGCCGATTTGCCGGACGGGGCAGGGCGTTACTACTTCTCCATCCCTTGGGGGCCGTACTTTATCTGGGGTGCTACGGCGGTCTTGATCCGTAATCTTTACCACCACTTGTCGGCTGCCTGGGTGCAGTTGTCTGCCGGTGGGGATACTCACAAAGGCCTGTAAGCAGGCCTGACAGGCGGGCGCTTTGCAGCGTATCCCGCCTTCACAAAAAAGGGGCATTTTGCTTTGCCCCTTGTTCCCTTAATAGCGTGGCTTGTTTTCGTGCTCGGCCAGCAAACGCTGGTATAGCGCGTGCCGTTCAGGGTGAATGCTGCCTGCTTCGATGGCCGCCAGCACGCCACAGCCCGGTTCATGCCTGTGGGTGCAGTTATAAAAGCGGCAGGACTCCACCGCTTTTCGGAAATCGGGGAAGCCGTGCGCAATATCTTCCTGTGTCATATGCGACAGGCCAAAGGCCTGGAAGCCGGGGCTGTCGATCAGGTCGCCGCTATTGGGCAGGTGATACAGGCGGGTGCTGGTGGTCGTGTGTCGGCCCGCACCCAAGGCTTGCGAGTATTCCTGGGTCAGTGCGCCGGCATCCGGGACCAGAGCATTGAGCAGGGTGGATTTACCCATGCCACTTTGCCCCAGCAGCAATGTGCGCTTGTTCGCCAGCCAGGGAGCTAGGGCTTCCCGTGTCTGTTCTGGCTCCAGCGCCACCATTTCCAGAATAGGGACGCCCAGGGCGGCGATAGGGGCCAGCTTGGTGCGTGCCCGTTCCAGGTGGGTGCTCAGATCGGCCTTGTTCAGAATAATCACCGGCTCAATATCCACACTCCAGGCCGCGACCAGGGCACGCCCCAGCAGGTCTTCGGAGTACACGGGTTCCGGTGCCACCACAATCAGAAGCTGATCAATATTGGCGGCAAACTGCTTGGTGCGGAAGTCGTCAGAGCGATACAGCAGATTGCGCCGTTCCTGCACCGCCTCAATAGAGCCTTCCCCTTTGGCTTGCATCAACACATCGACTTGATCGCCCACTGCAATCCCGGCTTTTTTTCCACGAGGGAAGCACTTGATCGTTTCGCCATCAGGCAGTTCGACAAAGTAGTGACGACCGTGGGCGGCGGTCACCAGACCGCTAATGTATTTAGATGTCATGCCAGGCTTTTCAGGTGTCGAATGCGATCAATCGCGTTGGGGTGGCTATCGTAAAAGGCAGAGTGCATAGGGTCGGGCGTCAAGGTTGCGGCATTGTCGTTATAGAGCTTGAGCAAGGCGCTGATCAAGTCCTGGGCCTGGCTGTGCAGGGCGGCAAAGCTGTCGGCCTGATATTCGTCCCGGCGCGAGAGCAGGGCGCTCAAGGGGCCCATCCAGAAGGTGAAGGTAGGCACCACCATAAAGAACAGGATCAGGGCCAGGGCGTCGTTGGGGCGACCTAACTGGGGAATCACGCCCAGCCCGGTATAAAAACCCACCTTGCCCCAGGCCCAGCCGGCCAGCAGAAAAAAGATCAGGGATGTGAATACGCTGATCAGCAGACGGCGCTGGATATGGCGATGCTTGAAGTGGCCCAGCTCATGCGCCAGCACGGCTTCCACTTCTTCGGGCTGCAGCTTGTTCAGCAAGGTATCAAAAAACACGATGCGCTTTTGGCGACCCAGACCGGTGAAGTATGCATTGCCATGGGCAGAGCGGCGCGAGCCATCCATCACATACAAGCCATTGGCTTGAAAGCCGCAACGCTGTGCCAGGGCATTGATGCGTTCACGCAGGCTGGCATCTTCCAGTGGTTTGAAGGTATTGAAAATGGGGGCGATAACGCGCGGGTACAGCCACAGCACCAGCAGATTGAAAACCAGCCACAGACCCCAGCCGTACCAGGGCCATGAAGGGCCTGCCCAATCCATCAGACTGAGCAGGGCGGCACACAAGGGTGTACCCAGAATCAGGACGATGATCAGAGTTTTGGCGGTATCGGCAAAGAACAGGGCAGGCTTCATGCGGTTAAAACCAAAGCGCGCTTCCAGTACAAACTTGCGATACCAGGCAAAAGGCAGGCCCACGACACCCATAATCGCCAGGACAGCGCCAATCAGGGTTAGCTGACGCAGCAGTTCATGACTGATCCAGTTGCCCAGCGTGACATCCAGCCATTGCAGACCGCCCAGCAGCGTAAAGCCCAGCAAGACCAGGGCCTCTACCAGACGCTCGCTTAAACCCAGCCGGGTGCGTGCGATGGTGTAGCGTGCCGCACGTTGATGGCTATGCAGGCCAATGCGTTCGGAAAACTCGGCCGGCACCTCGTTCTGATGACGATAAACGTGCCGGATCTGCCGCAGGCCTAAATAAAAGCGCAGCAAAACGTCTGCAAGCAGAAAGATAATGAACAACAAAGTCAGCATGTAGGCGGCTATATGTAAAATGGGCGTTTTGAGGAATGATTATATGGCGGTTCATACACAGCGTCTGGTCTGGCTCGATATGGAGATGACAGGACTGGATCCGGACAAAGAGCGCATCATCGAAGTTGCGGTCGTGGTAACAGAAGCAGACTTGACTCTGGTGGCGGAAGGCCCGGTTCTGGTGGTTCATCAAAGCAATGCATTGCTCGATGGCATGGACGCCTGGAACAAGGGTACGCATGGCCGTAGCGGCCTGATCGACAAGGTCAAAGCTTCTACCCTGACCGAAGCGCAAGCCGAGGATCAGTTGCTGGAATTCCTGAAAGAGCACGTACCGGCTGGCAAGTCGCCCCTGTGTGGCAACACCATCAGCCAGGACCGTCGTTTCATGTACCGCTACATGCCTCGTCTGGAGGCTTTCTTCCACTATCGCAATCTGGATGTCAGCACTCTGAAAGAACTGGCTTTGCGTTGGAAGCCTGAAGTGGTTAAAAGTTTCGTCAAGCAAAGCCGCCACGAGGCCTTGGCCGATATTTACGAGTCCATTGACGAGCTGAAACACTACCGCGAGCACTTCATCCGTCTGTAAACGGGAAGGGCAGGCAGGGCGGAAGGGATGCGGGTCCCGGCACGGTTCGTGAGCGCGCTGCAGCTGTAGGCGGGGACACATTGGCAGGATCAAAACCGAGGATAGCGATTTGTCGCACCTCGGTTTTTTTACGTCTAAGTATTTACCCTTAAAGTATCTGCTTCAAGGCCATATGATACGGTTTTACGATTGACATCACATTTTTCGTATTAAATAATGAAGTGTATATGGTTTGCGTCGAAACAAATTTGTTTGGGCGCTTTCTGCACTCTTACCGGGGATGGTCATGTATGCACAACTTGTAGAGACAGGCGTCAAGCAGGTCCAGGATATCGAGCAGATGTCCGACGAAGAGCGTCGGTTCCAAGAGCGCATCGATGAGGGTGTCCGCATCGAAGCCAGGGACTGGATGCCCGAAGCCTATCGCAAAACCTTGGTTCGCCAGATTTCTCAGCACGCACACTCCGAGGTTGTCGGGATGCTGCCCGAAGGTAACTGGATTACTCGTGCCCCTTCGCTCAAGCGCAAAGCCATCTTGATGGCCAAGGTGCAGGACGAGGCCGGTCACGGTCTGTACCTGTACAGCGCGGCCGAAACGCTGGGCGTAAGCCGTGACAAACTGGTCGACGATCTGCTGTCGGGCAAAGCCAAGTACTCCAGTATTTTTAACTACCCAACATTGAACTGGGCCGATATCGGCATGATCGGCTGGCTGGTCGATGGCTCGGCCATCATCAACCAGATTCCGCTGTGCCGCTGCTCCTACGGTCCTTATGCCCGTGCCATGGTGCGCGTGTGCAAGGAAGAGTCCTTCCACCAGCGCCAGGGTTACGACTTGCTGATTCAGATGTGCCTGCACGGTACGCCGGAGCAAAAGGCCATGGTTCAGGATTCCATCAACCGCTGGTGGTGGCCTGCCTTGATGATGTTCGGTCCTTCGGATGCGGACTCTACCAACAGCGCCCAGTCCATGCAGTGGAAGATCAAGCTGTTCTCCAACGACGAACTGCGCCAGAAGATGGTGGACCAGACCGTGCCTCAGGCCGAGTACCTGGGTCTGACCATTCCTGACCCTGATCTGCGCTGGAACGAAGAGCGCGGTCACTACGACTTTGGCGAGATCGACTGGGAAGAATTCTGGGCGGTGATCAAGGGCAATGGTCCCTGTAATCGTGAGCGACTCGAAGCCCGAGTCCAGGCCCACGAGAACGGCGCCTGGTTCCGTGATGCACTGGATGCACATGCCCAAAAGCAGGAAGCCGTCCGCAAGGTGGCCTGATCAAGAAGGCTAGGAAACCAGCACGGTTTCTGATTCGATCCGATTCGCAGCAGGCGCTTTGACAGCGCCGCTGCACAGCAAGGAATTTTCAGTTATGAGCAAGAACGATTGGCCCCTGTGGGAAGTTTTCATTCGCAGCCAGCATGGCTTGGCCCACAAGCACGTAGGCAGCCTGCATGCTCCGGACGCCGAAATGGCCATCAACAATGCCCGTGATGTGTACACCCGCCGTAACGAAGGCGTGAGCATCTGGGTCGTACGTGCAGCCGATATCGCTGCTTCCAGCCCTGGTGACAAAGGCCCGCTGTTCGAGCCATCCAACACCAAGGTCTACCGTCACCCTACGTTTTTCCCCATGCCTGACGGCATCAATATGTAGGAACTGGTATGGACAAAGCTTTGTTTTCCTACGCCCTGCGCATGGGCGATTCCACCCTGGTGCTGGCTCAGCGCCTGGGTGAGTGGACTGGCCACGGCCCGGCTCTGGAAGAAGAACTGGCCTGTGCCAATACGGCACTGGACTTGCTGGGTCAGGCCCGTATGTGGCTGACACTGGCAGGTGAGACCGAAGGTCAGGGCCGGGACGAAGATCGTCTGGCCTATCACCGAGACGTCCACGAGTACACCAACTACTTGTTGGTGGAGCGTGAGAATGGTCACTACGGCGACACGCTGGCACGTCAGTTCCTGTTTGATGCCTGGCATTGCTTCCTGCTGGAGCAGTTGATCGAATCCAGCGACGAGCAGATTCGCGAGATTGCCCAGAAGGCACATAAAGAAGTGCTGTATCACCTGCGCCGCTCGACCGACTTGATCGTGCGCCTGGGTGATGGCACCCCGGAAAGCCACAAGCGCATGCAAAAAGCCATTGATGATGCCTGGTTCTACCTGGGTGAGCTGTTCCTGGATGACGAGGTCACTGAGGAACTGGCTCAGCGTCAGGCTGTGCCTTTGATGGCCAGCCTGTGGCAGCCTTGCCTGGAGTACATCCAGAATGCGCTGGAGCGCGCCACCTTGCGTTGCCCGGCCGAGCAGGATGCTCAGCACAAGGCCTACCGTGGTGGTCCGCAAGGCCGTCACACGGAAGCGTTAGGGTTTCTGTTGGCAGAAATGCAGCACCTGCCACGTATGTATCCTGACGCCACTTGGTGATCGCCATGACACAGACCTGGAGCACCGAGCAGGTCATGCAAGTGCTGGCCACGGTTCCAGATCCGGAGATCCCCGTGATCTCCTTGCTGGACCTGGGCATTGTGCGTGACGTGAGTTGGGAGCAGGACGTGTGTGTGGTCACCATCACACCGACCTACTCCGGTTGTCCGGCGATGTACGAAATGAGCCACTCGATTGAACAGGCCTTGCAACAGGCCGGTATCGAGCAGGTTCGGGTGGATACCAAGTTGTCACCGGCCTGGACGACCGATTGGATGAGCGAGCAGGGCAAGCTGGCCTTGCGCGACTACGGTATCGCTCCTCCGGCCCAAAGTGCGGTTGATATTTCTGGTTTGCTGCGTCAGCCCGAGGCGCCCGTGGTGGCCTGTCCTCAATGCGGCTCCACGCATACACGGGTGATCAGCCAGTTTGGCTCCACACCCTGTAAAGCGCTGTATCGCTGCATCAGCTGCGGTGAACCATTCGATTACTTTAAGGCGCATTAGTCCTATGAGTCAGTTTTATTCTCTTCCTGTGGCTTCGGTCTCCCGCAGCACCCGCGACGCCGTGGTGGTGGCCTTTACCGTGCCCGAGGATTTGCAGGATGTGTTTCAGTTTCGTCCCGGTCAGTACCTGACCTTGCGCACCCACCTGGATGGCCAGGAATTGCGCCGCTCCTACTCGATCTGTGCGGCTCCGCACGATCGTTTGCTGCGCGTGGCGATCAAGCGTGTGAATGATGGCGCTTTCTCCACCTGGGCCAATAGCCATCTGGAAGCGGGCGCCACTCTGGAAGTGATGCCGCCTGATGGCAATTTCACCGTGGACTTTGATCCCAGCCAGGCTCACCGTTACGCCGCCTTTGCGGTCGGTAGCGGCATTACACCTATTCTGTCGCTGGTAAAAACCGCGCTGGATACCGAGCCCAAGTCCACTTTCACGCTGTTTTTCGGTAACCGTGCTTCCTCGGCCATCATGTTCCGCGAAGAGATCGAGGACCTGAAAAACACCTATATGGAACGTTTCTCCATCGTGTATATCATGAGCCGGGAAACACAGGATATCGACCTGTTCAACGGCCGTCTGGATGGCGAAAAAGTGCGCCAGCTGATGCAGCAATGGTTTGACCCGGCCAGTGTGGACGTGGCCTTTGTGTGTGGCCCCCAGGACATGAGCGAGCAGGTGGTTGCGGCCTTGCAGGAAAACGGCCTGGAAAAATCCCAGATCAAGTTCGAGCTGTTCGGCGCTCCCAAAGGCCCACGAGCACTACGTACGGGCGAAGAGTCGCGCAAGGCTCCGGGCAAGGAAGAGTGCGAGCTGACCGTGATTCAGGACGGCATTACCCGCAACCTGACTATCAGCAAAAGCAACAGCAGCATTCTGGACGCGGCACTGGAGCAAGGGCTGGAATTGCCCTACTCCTGTAAAGGTGGGGTTTGTTCTACCTGCCGTTGCAAAGTGGTAGAGGGCGAAGTGGACATGGACGCCAACTTTGCATTGGAAGATTACGAAGTCGCCCGCGGTTTCGTGCTCAGTTGCCAAAGCTTTCCGGTTACCGACCGGGTGGTGATTGACTTCGATCAGGAAACCTAAGACCGCAGCAACATAGCGGTTTTTCAAGAATCTGGACGCCAGCTTCCCAGCTTGGCGTCCTACTAGTTTCAGGAGCACATTGTATGGCAGCAGATTTTTTCAAGACGCATCAGGCAACGCTGGATCAGGCTTTGAGCAGTATTCTGGAGCGCAACTTCTGGAGCGCTTATCCTGAAAATCCCAGCCCGCGCGCCTACGGTGAAACCGCGGCTCAGGATGGTCAGGCTGCTTTTGAAGCCTACCGTGGCAAAGCCTTTCCCTTGACGCTGGAAGGCGCACAAGGTGAAGTCGGCAACGAGCAATCGCCTTTTGGTTTTGATCTGGGCATTAGCTACCCCAAAGTGCCGGTGGACCAATTGCTGGCTCAGTCGCAACTGGCGCTGGACAGCTGGCGCGATGCTGGCCCGCAAGCCTGGGTTGGCATTTGCCTGGAAATCCTGCATCGCTTGAATCAGCGCAGCTTCGAGATCGCTCACGCTGTGCAGCACACCACGGGTCAGGGCTTCATGATGGCCTTCCAGGCCGGTGGCCCTCACGCCCAGGAGCGTGCGCTGGAAGCCGTGGCCTACGCCTGGCAGGAAATGTCCCGTATCCCCGGTCTGGTTGACTGGATCAAGCCCCAGGGCAAGCACGATCCCATCCAGATGAAGAAACAGTTCAAAGTCGTGCCCCGTGGCATTGGTCTGGTGATTGGTTGCTCCACCTTCCCAACCTGGAACGGTTACCCAGGCCTGTTTGCTTCCTTGGCAACCGGCAATACCGTGATTGTGAAGCCGCACCCTGGCGCGATTCTGCCTTTGGCCATTACCGTTGCTGTCGCCCGCGAAGTGCTGGCCGAAGCCGGTTTCAATCCTAATGTGGTCTTGCTGGCCGCTCACGAGCCATCGGAAGACACCGCCCAGCAATTGGCACTGAACAAGGCCGTCAAGCTGATCGACTTTACCGGCAGCAGCCAGAACGGCAACTGGTTGGAAGAAAATGCTCGCCACGCTTTGGTCTACACCGAAAAAGCTGGTGTGAATCAGGTGATTATTGATTCGGTTGAGGATTTCAAAGCGGTTGCCCGCAACCTGGCGTTCTCCTTTGCGCTGTACTCCGGCCAGATGTGTACCGCCCCTCAAAACATTTACGTGCCTCGTGACGGTATCCGTACTGCCGATGGCGTGATGAGCTTTGACGAAGTGGCTCAAGGTCTGGCCCAGGCAGTGCAAAAGCTGGTGTCCGATCCGGCCCGTGCCGTTGAAATTACGGGTGCCGTGCAAAACGAAGCCTGCGCACAGCGTATTGATCAGGCTCGCCAATTGGGCATGCCTATCCTGGCTGATAGCCAAACGCTGGAACACCCCGCATTCCCCGGTGCCCGCGTACGTACACCGCTGGTCTTGCAGGCCCGTGTGGATCAGCCCGAGATTCAACAAGAATGGTTCGGCCCCATCGTTTTTGTGGTGCAAACCGATTCGACCGAGCAAAGCATTGAAGTGGCAGGTCGCAACGTGATCGAGCACGGCGCACTGACCTTGTCGGCTTACAGCACCGATGATGCCGTGACCGCCAAGATTCAGCGCATGGCCGAGCGTTCCGGCGTATCTCTGTCCCTGAACCTGACCGGCGCTGTGTTCATCAACCAGACCGCAGCCTATAGTGACTTCCACGGCACCGGCGCCAACCCGGCTGCCAACGCATCCCTGTCGGATTCGGCCTACGTTGCTAACCGCTTCCGCGTCGTTCAGACTCGCTGGCATTTCTAAAGGAGGGTGGCCAGGTGACTGACCAAAGTATTCAATTTCAGCTGGAAAATGGCGTAGCACGCATTACCTTGAATCGTCCCGACAAGCTCAACAGCTTCACGGCCGATATGCACGGCAAGCTGGCTCAGGCTCTGGATAAAGTGGAACAGTGCGCGGATCTGCGTGTGCTGATTCTGACCGGTAATGGCCGTGGCTTTTGCGCCGGCCAGGACCTGTCCGAGCGTCAGATGAGCGCGGGCGATGCCCCCGTGGATCTGGGTGCCACCATTGAAAAATTCTACGCACCGCTGGTGCGCCGTCTGCGTGCGCTGGCGGCCCCTGTGGTGGTGGGTGTCAATGGTGTGGCCGCCGGTGCTGGCGCGAACCTGGCTCTGGCCGGCGACATCGTGATCGCCACTCGTTCGGCCAGCTTTATCCAGCCATTCTGCCGCCTGGGCTTGCTGCCTGACACTGGCGGTACCTTCTTCCTGCCTCGTCTGGTGGGCACGGCACGCGCGATGGGCCTGTCTTTGCTGGGTGACAAGCTCTCGGCCGAGCAGGCAGCGCAGTGGGGCCTGATCTGGGAGTGCGTGGACGATGACGCTTTCCAGGCTCGCCTGAACGAACTGGCCGCCCATTTTGCGCAGGCACCGACCAAAGGTCTGGCTTACGCCAAGAAAGCGATTTATGCCAGTGATGCCCATTCGCTTGATCAACAGTTGGATCTGGAGCGCGACTTGATGCGTGAACTGGGTGCATCCGAGGATTACCGCGAGGGTGTTAATGCATTCCTGGGCAAGCGTGCCCCCCAATTTAAAGGAAAGTAATGCAAAGCAACGCAATGGCTGTTGAAGACCCACAAGCACTGGCCGAGCAGGTCAGTGACCATATGTATGGCAATGACCAGGCATCTCAGGCTTTGGGCCTGAGCCTGGATAGCGTGGCACCGGGCAAGGCCGACATGAGCATGACGGTGCGCGCCGACATGCTCAACGGGCACAAGACCTGTCACGGTGGTTTCATTTTTGCGTTGGCTGACAGCACCTTTGCGTTTGCCTGCAATTCTCGCAATGCACCGACTGTTGCGTCCGGCTGCACTATCGATTACCTGGCTCCTGCCTTTGAAGGGGACGTCCTGACCGCTCGTGCGGTCGAGGCCTCCCTGGCCGGTCGCACCGGGGTGTATGACATCGAGGTGGTCAACCAGAACAACAAGCGCGTTGCCTTGTTCCGTGGGCGCTCGTACCGGCTGAATGGCACGGTACTGGGCGGGATTGAAAAAAAATAATTTTTTGACGATACATACCCTGTAGACCCGGGGGGGTCGGAAGTACCACACCAGCGGCAGGGCAGGAGTACACCATGACAGCAATTAAAGAACAGGTTGGCCGCGATGCCATTGAGCATGCAAGTGTTGACGAAATCCGCAACTTGCAGCTGGAGCGTCTGAAATGGACGCTAAAGCATGCTTACGAGAATGTGCCGCACTATCGGCAGAAATTTGACGAAGCGGGCGTGCACCCCGACGACTTGAAGCAGTTGTCGGACATTTCCAAGTTCCCTTTCACGACCAAGCAGGACCTGCGTGACAACTACCCCTTCAAGATGTTTGCGGTTCCCCGTGAACAGGTAGCACGCGTGCATGCTTCCAGTGGCACCACGGGCAAGCCAACCGTGGTGGGCTATACCGCCAATGACATCTCCACCTGGGCCGATCTGTTTGCCCGTTCCATGTGGGCGGCCGGTGCCCGCCCCGGTGATATTGCCCACGTGGCTTACGGCTACGGCCTGTTCACTGGCGGTCTGGGTGCGCACTACGGTGCCGAGCGCCTGGGTTGTACCGTGGTTCCCATGTCCGGTGGCCAGACTGAAAAACAAGTTCAGCTGATTCAGGATTTCCGTCCCGACGTGATTCTGGTTACCCCTTCGTACTTCTGCAATATCGTCGAAGAGATCGAGCGCCAGGGCATGGACCCCCGCGATACCTCCTTGCGTATCGGTATTTTTGGTGCCGAGCCCTGGACCGGCCAGATGCGTCTGGATATTGAGCAGCGCGCTGGCATTGACGCCGTGGACATCTACGGTCTGTCCGAAGTGATGGGCCCGGGCGTGGCCATGGAGTGTGTGGAAAGCAAGGACGGCCCAGTGGTATGGGAAGACCATTTCTACCCCGAAATCATCAACCCTGAAACCGGCGAGCCTGTGGCTGAGGGTGAAAGTGGTGAACTGGTCTTTACCTCGCTGAGTAAGGAAGCCATGCCCGTCATTCGCTACCGCACTCGCGACCTGACACAACTGTTGCCGCCCACTTCGCGCAGCATGCGCCGTATTGGCAAGATTACGGGCCGCAGCGACGATATGGTCATTGTGCGTGGCGTGAACCTGTTCCCGACCCAGGTCGAAGAACTGGTTCTGAAGATGCCCGAGCTGGCCGCCCAGTATCAGTTGGTATTGAGCCGTAACGGCAATATGGACGAACTGGAAATTCTGGTTGAAGTGCGTCCCGAGTTCAATCACCTGAACGACGCCGAGCGTGAGCAAATGGCCCGTCGTCTGAGCCACTCCATCAAGACCTTTATCGGTGTCAGCGCTCGAATTCGTGTGCAGTCCTCCGGCATGGTCGAGCGTACTGTGACGGGCAAAGCCAAACGTGTGATCGACAAGCGTGCGTTCTAAGTCTGGCGGATTGACGTCAAAAAAACGGCTCTGCTCTGGCAGGGCCGTTTTTGTATTCCGCGCTCTCACGGTATCATTGCAAGCTGGTAGGCGGCCCAGGCCGCTTTTGCAGTATTTTTTCTGATGACATCATGCCCCCAATACCGTCCGGTTTGATTGCCGGCATCGGCACCGACCTGATCCGTATCGAGCGGATCGAGCGCGCCTTGGCTCGTCATGGTGATCGCTTTGTAAAGCGCATTCTGGGCGAGCAGGAGCGAGAGGTCTATGCCCGCCGTCAGGCACGCGACCCGGTGCGCGGCCTGCGCTATCTGGCCACCCGTTTCGCAGCCAAGGAAGCTTTTTCCAAAGCGGTGGGGCTGGGCATGCGCATGCCTATGGCCTGGTCACGCATGCAAACCTTGAACGCGCCTGGTGGCCGCCCGGTAGTGCGCCTGTCTGCTGATTTGCAAGACTGGTTTGACGCCCGCTTCGGGGCCGTTCATATTTCCCTGACAGATGAATCCGATATGGCCATGGCCTTTGTGGTGCTGGAAGCCAAAGCGCCTGCCATTCCTTCCTTATCCTTAGCTGAGTCTGATACTAAATGAGTTCTTCCTCGCAAGCAGTGCTGCCTCCGGGCCCGGTCATGGTGGACGTGCAGGGCATGGTCCTGACGGATCAGGAGCGTGAGCGCCTGCGTCACCCACTGGTCGGTGGCGTGATCCTGTTCAGCCGCAACTTTGAAAATCGTGCTCAACTGACCGCCCTGTGCCAGTCCATTCACGAAGCGCGGGATGAGCCTTTGCTGATCGCCGTGGACCACGAGGGGGGGCGGGTACAGCGTTTCCGCGAGGATGGCTTTACCACGCTGCCCGCCATGAGCCAGTTGGGGCAACTGTGGACGCGCGATGCGGTCAAGGCCGCTGCTGTTGCCGCCGATACGGGCTATGTGCTGGCGGCCGAGCTGCGCGCTTGCGGCGTGGACATGAGCTTTACGCCGGTACTGGATCTGGACTGGGGTGTCAGCAAGGTGATTGGTGATCGCTCTTTCCACCGTAACCCCCGTGCCGTCTCCATGTTGGCGGCTGGCTTGATACGTGGTTTGAACAAGGCCGGTATGGCTGCCTGCGGCAAGCACTTTCCCGGCCATGGCGGCGTAGAGGCAGATTCGCATCACGAGATTCCCGTTGACGACCGTACGCTGGAAGAGATTCTGGACGAGGATGCCGCTCCTTATGGCTGGCTGGGCACCTTGCAGCTACCTTCGGTGATGCCGGCACACGTGATTTATTCCAAAGTGGACCCGCTGCCAGCCGGCTTTTCGCCATACTGGATTCAGCGTGTGCTGCGCAAGGCCCTGGCTTATGACGGCGTGATTTTTTCCGACGACCTGACCATGGAAGGCGCCACTGTCGTGGGCGATATCCTGGCACGTGCTCAGGCTGCCCTGGGTGCCGGTTGCGACATGGTGCTGGTATGCAATCGTCCCGATCTAGCCGACGATCTGCTCTCGCGCCTGGATTTCACGATTTCCGAGGAATCACAAAATCGCATCCGTCGTCTGATGCCGACGACGCCAGCCTTGGATTGGGACGCTTTGCAAGCGGATGAACACTATCAATATGCCCGCGGACTTCAATCTAAAATCCTTTCTGTCTGATTTGCCGAATCTGCCGGGCGTGTACCGGCATATCGACGAACAGGGCGAGGTACTGTATGTGGGCAAGGCGCGTGATCTCAAGCGCCGTGTCAGCTCGTACTTCCAGAAAACGCTGAGCAGTCCCCGTATTGCCCATATGGTGGCGCGCGTCGCGCGCATCGAGGTAACCGTTACCCGCAGCGAGGCCGAGGCCTTGCTGCTGGAAAATAACCTTATCAAGCGCCTGCGGCCGCGCTACAACATTCTTTTCCGGGACGACAAGTCCTACCCCTACCTGATGATCAGCGCCCATCAGGCGCCGCGTATTGCCTATTACCGGGGCAGTACCAGCGGGAAAGGGCATTTTTTCGGCCCTTATCCCAACTCCTGGGCGGTGCGTGAAACCATTCAGATTCTGCAACGGGTGTTTCGTTTGCGGACCTGTGAAGACAGCGTTTACGCCAACCGCAGCCGTCCCTGTTTGCTGCATCAGATCGGGCGCTGTTCGGCCCCCTGTGTGAACTTGATCGCGCCCGAGCAGTATCAGCTGGATGTGCAGCGCGCCATCAGCTTTCTGGACGGGAATACCTCTGAAATTCTGGGCGAGCTGCAAGAGCGCATGATGCAGGCTTCGGACTCGCTGGATTTCGAGCAGGCAGCGATTTTGCGCGACCAGATGAAAGCCCTGTCCGCCGTACTGCAGCAGCAAAGCATGGAGCAGGTGGGCAAGGAAGACGTAGACATTATTGTGGTGCTGAACGCCGGTGGTAAGTTCTGTGTGAACCTGGCCATGGTGCGTGGCGGCCGTCACCTGGGGGACCGTGCTTTCTTCCCCACCCAAATCAACGATGACACCCCTAGTGATGTGCTGGCCGCGTTTATCGCCCAGCACTATCTGGAGCGCCGCATGCCGCCGGTTCTGGTTTGTTCGCACGCTTTGCCTGATGCAGACCTGATGCCATTGCTGGCTGAGCAAACCGGTGTGAAGGCGCGTGTGGTGGTGCGCCCCCAAGGGGTACGCAAGATCTGGCTGGAGCAGGCCACCAAGAATGCCGGCCTGGCCTTGGCCCGTGTGCTGAGCGAATCCACCGCTCGTGCTGACCGTACCCGAGCCCTGGCCGAAGCCCTGCAACTGGACCTGGATGAGGCCCAGCTTGATACCCTGCACATTGAATGTTTCGATATCAGCCATACAGCAGGGGAGGCCACCCAAGCCTCGTGTGTGGTTTATAAACACCACGAGATGCAGAACTCGCTTTATCGCCGCTACAACATTGCAGGCATCACGCCCGGCGATGATTATGCGGCCATGCGCCAAGTGCTGAACCGACGTTTCTCGCGGGTTGCCGAAGGTTTGGCGCCTTTGCCCGACATTGTGTTGATCGACGGTGGCAAGGGGCAGGTGGAAATTGCCCGCCAGGTTTTTGTGGAACTGGGCCTGGATATTCACGTCCTGGTCGGCGTTGCCAAGGGTGAAAAGCGTAAAGTAGGTCTGGAAACCCTGGTATTTGCCGATGATCGCCAGCCTGTGGCTTTGGGTGTGGAGTCGGCGGCACTGATGCTGGTCGCTCAGGTGCGTGACGAAGCGCACCGTTTTGCCATTACGGGCATGCGTGCCCAACGTGCCAAAACGCGCAATGTGTCACGCCTGGAAGATATTGACGGGATTGGCGCCAAACGGCGTCAGCGTCTGCTGGCTCGCTTTGGTGGTTTTAGTGGCGTTGCGGACGCAAGTATTGATGAGCTTAGTGCGGTTGATGGAATATCCACTGAACTGGCCGAACGCATTTATCATGCTTTACGATAGGCGAGAGCCTTTGTTTTAAATTAGGTTGGTATCCAAGCTATGCCTTTTAATCTGCCCATAGCCCTGACGTGGCTTCGCATCGTTCTGATCCCCTTGATCGTCGCCCTGTTTTATCTGCCAGCGGATTGGCTGAGCATGGAAACACGCGATCTGTGGGCCGCTTCGGTGTTTATCGTGGCCGCCGCAACGGATTGGTTTGACGGCTGGCTGGCTCGCCGCTGGAACCAGACGTCCTCATTCGGGGCCTTCCTGGACCCGGTTGCGGACAAACTCATGGTCAGTGCCGCTTTGCTGGTCTTGCTGGATCTGGGCCGTGTGGATGCTTTTATCGCCCTGATTATTATTGGCCGTGAAATCACCATTTCGGCATTGCGGGAATGGATGGCCAAGATTGGTGCCAGTGGTAGTGTGGCAGTTCATCGCTTGGGTAAATTCAAAACCGCCGCGCAAATGGTTGCCATTCCTTGTTTGTTGTACTGGTCGCCTGTCATGGGCCTGCCGACACGGATTATTGGGCAGGCCCTGATTATTGTGGCCGCGGTTCTCACGGTCTGGTCCATGTGCTATTACTTGCAGAAGGCCTGGCCGGAAATCAAGAAAAAGCAGCTCTAAGATAAATGGCTAATTCATCAACAACGACGCTGGATGGGGCGGGGCCTGACGGTTCACAGGACTGGCGGGTTATTGGCGTTATCGGTATCGCACACGCCAGTTCGCACTTCTTTCAGCTGATTCTGCCCACACTGTATATTTCCCTTGGCCAAGAGTTCGGTTACGACTTCCTGACCTTGGGTGGTCTGGTGACCACCTTTTATCTGGTGTCCTGTTTTGGGCAGGCCTCTTCCGGTTTTCTGGTTGACCGTATCGGAGCCTTGCCGGTCCTGAAAGTGGGTCTGTCCTGTTTTGTGGTGGCGGCCTTGCTGATCGGGACGGCCAATGGCTATGGAATGCTGTTGGCGGCTGCCTTGATCGGTGGCGTGGGCAATGCCGTGTTCCACCCGGTGGATTACTCCATCCTGAATCATCGTGTCAGCCCGGCTCGTTTGGGCCACGCTTTTAGCGCACACGGTTTGACGGGGAATCTGGGCTGGGCCCTGACGCCGGTCTTTATCACCACGCTGACCATCTATTTCAACTGGCGCGTTGCTGTACTGTCGGCGGCAGCCCTGATTGCGGCCATTCTGGTGCTGGTTCTGATGAACCGGGATGCCTTGGCAGGGCGCACGGCCTCGGGAGCAGCGCCTGCGCGTCCGCAGGCCAAGGAGTCGGTCTGGACGACCTTGTCTACCTTGTTGTCGCGTCCTTCCTTGTGGGGCGCCTTCCTGTTCTTTGCCTTTGCTACAGCAGCGATGGCCGTGGTGCAGAATTACACCATTCCTATGCTGCACAACACCTATGGCATTGATAAGGTAACGGCGGGTACGGCCTTGTCCGGCTTCATGCTGGCTTCGGCAGCGGGCATGTTTGTTGGTGGTTTTATTGCTTCCACGACACCACGTTCTGAATTGATTGTGTTTGTGTCCCTGTGCGTATCGGGCGCTTTGTTGCTGGTACTGGGGGCAGGTTGGGTCATGCCTTCGCTGGCCTTGTTTGTGGTGGGGGCGGCTGGTTTCTGCTCGGGCATTGCCTCGCCATCGCGGGACATGCTGATACGCCGTGTTACCCCCAAAGGGTCTACCGGCGCAGTGTATGGCCTAGTGTACTCGGGCATGGACGTAGGTTCTTCCCTGGCACCAGTGGGCTTTGGTTTGCTGCTGGACGTGGGTTTGACCCAGGCTCCCTGGTATGGTGCCGCCATCGGGTATTGGACCGCGGCCGGTTTGGCTGTGTATGTGGCCTCTACAGTAAGCCGCGCGACCAAGTCCTGATCTGCTTGCTGCTATGCAAGGCCATAAAAGAAAACCCCAAAAACCTATCAAGGTTTTGGGGTTTTTTCTTGCCTTGCCTTAAAGCTGGTCTCTTGTAGTCGCGAACCTGGAAAAGCATATTGGCTTTTCCGGTTCACGCTTTTCTATATAGCTATATAGAGACTACTGACGCGCCAGGCGTGGTTCTTCCACGCTATCAGCATGGCTGCTGCGCCAGGGGTTGATATCCAGGCCCCCACGGCGGGTGTAGCGCGCATACACCAGCAAACGCTCAGGCTTGCAGCTTTGCTGAATATCGCTGTAGAGACGTTCCACGCAATGTTCATGGAACTCGGTGTGACGGCGCAGTGAGACGATATAGCGCAGCAAGGAAGCGGGATCAATCTGTGGGCCGGTATAGCGTACTTGCACACTGCCCCAGTCGGGTTGACCGGTAACGGGGCAATTGGACTTGAGCAAATCAGAAACCAGGGATTCGGTCACGATGGGGGCATCTGGCAGGCATTGCAGCAAGCCGCTTTGTGGCGTGTAGTCCTGAATGCTGATGTCCAGCTCATCAATGCAATGGCCTTCGAGCTGACGGATAGGCTGGCCGTTCAAGGCCTTGAGCGGAATCAGCGTCACATTCACAGCGGCACCGGCAACCACGCTCAAGTCTTGCTCCATGCGCTGAACAAAGCTGGCCATATCTTCCACCACTTCATCATTGAACGAGTTCAGATAAAGCTTGAAGGATTTGGACTCGATGATGCGTGGGCTATTCCAGGGAATAACAAAGCGCGCCAGTGCGACGACAGGCTTGCCTTTGGGATTGAGCCAGGACATCTCGTAACCGTTCCAGATATCGGCGCCATGCCATTGCTCGGGAAGCTGAAGCGCCTGGCGGTTCAGGGAGCGCTCAATACCAAACAGGACACTGGGGTCGTACTGTGTGGGATAAACCACATCGTGCCCAAGAGGCGAGTCTTTAAGAGGGGAGTTGTTGCTCATTGACGGGTGCTGCAGAAATAAAACGGGAAACCGGTGCAGCGAGCAGGCGCTCACCGGGCGGTATAAAGGCGATTATCCCACATTGTGAAATCCTTGTCTCAGTATGCAAAAAACGGCTTGCGCGCCGCACAGATTTTCATTTCACAAACAGGTAAGTCATTTCATATCTCGAAATTAATTATATATCCATATGATTTTTAAAAGAAAAATATTTACTCTTATATAAGATAGAAAACATGGATGCGGTGCAGCATTTGGGTAGACTGTAGTCATCTTGTTCACTGTTAAATCCATCTTAGGAGTTCACCATGAATGCTCGAGAAACTGAGATCCGCAATTTGCAAAAACGCTGGGCAGAAGACCCACGCTGGCAAGGTATCAAGCGTGGTTACACCGCTGAGGAAGTGATTCGTTTGCGTGGTTCTCTGGTTGAGGAGCACACCCTGGCTCGCCGTGGTGCTGAGCGTCTGTGGCAGTCCATCAATCAGGAACCCTTTGTGAACGCACTGGGCGCCCTGACGGGTAACCAGGCCATGCAACAGGTCAAGGCCGGTTTGAAAGCGATTTACCTGTCGGGTTGGCAAGTGGCTGGCGACGCTAACAGCGCTGGCGAAATGTACCCTGACCAGTCGCTGTACCCCGTCAATTCGGTGCCATCCGTGGTGCGTCGCATCAACAACTCCCTGGCTCGCTGTGATCAGATCCAGTGGATGGAAGGGGTGTACCCGGGTGACGAAGGCTACGTGGATTACTTCGCTCCTATCGTGGCCGACGCAGAAGCCGGTTTCGGTGGTGTGCTGAACGCATTTGAACTGATGAAGGCCATGATTGTGGCTGGCGCTGCTGGCGTTCACTTCGAGGACCAACTGGCTTCGGCCAAGAAGTGTGGTCACTTGGGTGGCAAAGTGCTGGTGCCAACTCGTGAGGCCATCTCCAAACTGGTGGCTGCTCGTCTGGCTGCTGACGTTCTGGACGTTCCCACCATTCTGGTTGCCCGCACGGATGCGGATGCAGCGGACCTGATCACCAGCGATGTGGACGAGTACGATCGCCCCTTCATTCTGGATGAGCGTACGGTGGAAGGTTTCTACCGCACCCGTGCCGGTCTGGATCAAGCCATTGCCCGTGGTCTGGCCTACGCTCCTTATGCCGATCTGGTCTGGTGCGAAACCTCCACACCGGATCTGGAGTACGCCCGCCGCTTCGCGGAAGCCATCCACCGTCAGTTCCCTGGCAAGCTGCTGTCCTACAACTGCTCGCCATCGTTCAACTGGAAGAAGAACCTGGACGACGCCACGATTGCCAAGTTCCAGCGCGAGCTGGGTGCCATGGGCTACAAGTTCCAGTTCATCACCTTGGCTGGTTTCCACGCACTGAACTACGGCATGTTCGAGCTGGCCCACGGCTACGCCCGCAACCAGATGAGCGCCTTCGTTCAACTGCAGGAAAAAGAGTTCGCCGCTGCACCCCTGGGCTTTACCGCTGTGAAACACCAGCGCGAAGTGGGTACAGGCTACTTTGACGCTGTCACTCAGACAGTTGAAGCCGGTAAGTCCTCGACGACCGCACTGGCTGGCTCCACAGAAGCCGAGCAGTTCGCGCCCTCCGAGGCATAAGCAGGACAGGGAAGGGTAGATAGCCCCTTCTCTGGTTGCAGGCAGCCCACCGTACGCTCCAGTCGGTGGGCTGCTTTTTTATTGGCACACTTTTTTGCTTAAAAGCTACATATTTCAAATATCAAATTTGAAGGCTTGATATTTGGTGGCAGCTGTTTTGAACAGACTTTGAAAGTATGGAAAGAGGGAGCGGAAACAAGCCCGAAAAGGCTTGCAAAGCGGGTGGTCAGACCTGCCTGTTCTTCAATTCAAGGTGCACGTTTGCGTGGATTGATTTGCATTCACAGCGCTACATTATTTCGTCATGAAAAGTCTTGATAATCAAGGCACTCTCATAGGGAAAAGGCGTGGTAGACTTTGGCCGCGCAAGGGACGCACAAGCAGTGCGAAATCCTTGTCCTGTGTTGCGGATGGAATAAAAAAAAGGCTGCCAATAAGCAGCCTTGAAAGCATTGAACAGTTAGCGCCGCGTTGGGGGGGTAACGGCCTGAACAAGATGCATAAGGACAACGATATAGGATCGAAGCAAAGTCGTATTGATTTAAATCAAGAATGAAGAAATATCAGTGGCTTATAGTCCTTCCATGCGCGCATATTCGATTTTTTCTCTTCCAAAGCCCCTCACCGATGAGCAGCGGTCACGTCGGCGACACACATTAGCCCGTTTGGGCCTGTCCTGGCTGGCTGCCATGCAGGTGATGATGTTTGCTTTCCCCGGCTATATGCGCTCTTTCAGCACTCGCGCTGAAGACATTGAATCTCTCTCGCAAGTCATTGTGCTCATGAATTGGGCGGGCCTGTGCTTGACCATGCCTGTCGTGCTGTACTGTGCCTGGCCCATCCTGAAAGGGGCTGTCAAAAGCTTGTCCGAAGGTCGTGTAGGCATGGATGTGCCGGTGGCCTTGGGTATTGTGGGTGCCTTCCTGCCTAGTGTGTACAACACCTGGATCCAGCAGGGCGAGGTGTACTACGACTCGGTCACGATGTTCGTGGCCTTTTTGCTGACTGCCCGTTATCTGGAGCTTTGCGCCCGCCAGTCGGTGACGCAGTCCGCATCCCATGACCTGATCGAACGCTTTCGCCAGTCCGTGACAGGTCATGCCAATACTCTGGCATTCTGGTTTGTCAGCATTCAGCTGGTATTGGCCGCCGCCTTTGGTCTGGTCTGGTACTGGATGGACCCTTCGCATGTCGTTCCTGTTGTGGTTGCCATGCTGGTCATGAGCTGTCCCTGTGCCATGTCCATGTCGGTTCCCTCCGCCGTCGCTTCGGCGCATGCCGGCTTGCTGGCCCGACCTGCCAGGAATGAATTTGAAGTTGTACAACTGACCCAGCAAACTGGCCGCATCGCCCGTCAAAACCTGTACGGTTCGATTGTCTGGCACTTGCTCATGACTCCTTTGGCGGCCTTGGGCATTGTGGCTCCCTGGCTGGCCGCCGTCAGCATGCTGGTGTCCTCTTTGGCCGTGGCGGCCAACTCCTGGCGCATCTATCGCAGCCGCACCCGCGAGGTGCCGGCTCAGTGGACCGGTCCAGCAGCAAGGCAGGGCTGATATGTTTGGCTCTTTGCTGGTCCTGATCCCCATCTCCATTTTTCTGGTCATTGTTATCGGTGTCTCTTTCTGGTGGGCCATTTTTGCTGGCCAGTTTGAAGATACGGGCAATGCGGCTGATTCCATCTTGCTGGACGACGACTCCACAGCGGGTTTGTCGGGAGCAGAGCGTCCACCCGATTCCTGATACCTTCCAATTTTTTTGTTTTTTAGCCCTGCAAATGGTCGGCGACACACAGTCTGCGGGGCGGAAACACGCGCGAGCGCGTGCTTTCCGAAGTTTTTTGATAAGCATCAAGTAGCAGATTACCGACTTGCTGGATGATGTAGCTTGTTGTCGCTTGTATTAACAATGTTTGTTTAGGGGAAGCAAATGGGCACTTCCGATGCAGTCGGAAATAACGCCGAAGTCTTCAATTACGGGATTGTGAGGCAGTTCGCCATCATGACCGTATTTTGGGGCGTCATCGGCATGGCAATAGGCCTTTTTATTGCCTTGCAGTTGATTTGGCCAGAACTCAATTTCGACACACCGTGGCTTAGTTTTGGACGTCTGCGTCCACTGCATACGAACGCTGTGATTTTTGCCTTTGGTGGCACCGGCTTGTTCGCGACATCCTACTATGTCGTGCAGCGTACCTGTCAGGCCCGTTTGTTCTGCGACAAGCTGGCAGCCTTTACCTTCTGGGGCTGGCAAGCCGTGCTGGTGGCCGCGGTCATTACCCTGCCTATGGGTTACACCAGCTCCAAAGAGTACGCCGAACTGGAATGGCCGATTGACATCCTGATCACGCTGGTCTGGGTGGCTTACGCCATTGTGTTCTTTGGCACGATCGTCAAGCGCCGTGTGCGTCACATTTATGTGGCCAACTGGTTCTTTGGCTCCTACATCGTCACCATCGCTGTACTGCACATTTTCAATAACCTGGAACTGCCAGTCAGCTTCATGAAGTCCTACTCGGCCTACGCCGGTGTGCAGGACGCCATGGTGCAGTGGTGGTACGGCCATAACGCCGTGGGCTTTTTCCTGACCACGTCCTTCCTGGGCATGATGTACTACTTCATCCCCAAACAGGCCAACCGCCCCATCTACTCCTACCGTTTGTCCATCGTTCACTTCTGGGCTCTGGGCTTTACGTACATGTGGGCAGGTCCTCACCACTTGCTGTACACCTCCTTGCCAGACTGGACTCAGTCCTTGGGCATGACTTTCTCCCTGATTCTGCTGGCTCCCTCCTGGGGCGGCATGATCAACGGCATCATGACTTTGTCGGGTGCCTGGCACAAGCTGCGTACTGACGCGATCCTGAAGTTCATGGTTGTGGCTCTGTCCTTCTACGGTATGTCTACCTTTGAAGGTTCCATGATGGCTATCCGTACGGTGAACGCGCTGTCGCACTACACCGATTGGACTATTGGTCACGTGCACTCCGGCGCGTTGGGCTGGGTTGCCATGATTACCTTCGGTTCTCTGTACTACCTGATCCCACGTCTGTACGGCCGTACTGAAATGGCTCGTCCCCGTCTGATCGACCTGCACTTCTGGCTGGCTACCCTGGGCGTGGTGCTGTATATCGCCGCGATGTGGATTGCCGGTGTGATGCAAGGTCTGATGTGGCGTGCTACCGGTGTTGATGGCACCTTGACGTACAGCTTTGTGGAAGTCGTGAAAGCTACTTACCCCTTCTACGCAATCCGTGCTTTGGGCGGCGCCTTCTTTGTGGCCGGTATCTTGCTGATGTCCTGGAACGTGTTCCTGACCATCCGTGCAGGCGAGAAAGGCATCAACCCTGTTGTGCCCCTCAAGAACCCAGACGCCCGCGATCCAGCCCTGGTGGGTCCAACCCCTGTGCTGGCCTAAGGAGTAAATCATGGCTAATGACACTAAAAAGCGCTTTTCACACGCCACGATCGAGAAAAATACCGGGTTGTTGATCATCCTGAGCATCTTGGTGATCTCGTTCGCAGGTCTGGTTCAGATTGTGCCCTTGTTCTTTCAACACTCGACCACGCAGCCTACCGAAGGCATCCAGCCATACGAACCTTTGCGACTGATTGGTCGTGACATCTACATCCGTGAAGGGTGTGTGGGCTGTCACTCCCAGCAGATCCGTATGCTGCAGTCCGAAGTGCAGCGCTACGGTCCTTACTCGCTGGCCGGTGAGTCCGTGTACGACCACCCCTTCCTGTGGGGCTCCAAGCGTACCGGTCCTGATTTGGCCCGCGTAGGTCAGCGTTACAGCGACGAATGGCACCGCATTCACTTGCGTAACCCACGTAACGTGGTCAAAGAGTCCAATATGCCCGCCTACCCATGGCTGCAGAAGAACTCGGTGGAAGGTGAAAACGTGCAGGATCGCATGAAGGTGCTGCGTACCCTGGGCGTGCCGTACACGCAGGAACAAATTGATGCTGCTCCTCAGGAGCTGGTAGGCAAGACCGAAGAAGATGCAGTGGTTGCTTACTTGCAGGGCCTGGGCGTAGCCAGTCGCGACGCAGCCGCCAAGGCTGTGGAGCAGGGGAGCCACTAAATGCTAGCCATCATCAACGCTGTTGTGACCGCTTTGGCGATGGCGACCTTCCTTGGCATTTGCTGGTGGGCGTTCTCTCGGGGACGCCGCCAGGCCAACGAAGAAGCAGCGCTTCTGCCTTTCGCCTTGCCCGACGAGGGAATCAACGATAAAAACCCTGGGGGTTCCGAATGAGTGACTTTTTTAACAATGGCTGGAGCCTCTGGATTTCCGGCATCGCCTTGTTAGGCATCATATTTTGTTTGTGGCTGTTATTTACTCAGCGTGCATTTCTGGGCAAGACGGTCGATGTGGAAGAAACCGGCCACGTCTGGGATGGTGACCTGACCGAGCTGAACACGCCAGTGCCTCGCTGGTGGACCGTGATGTACATCGGTTTGTGTGTGTTTGCCTTGGGTTACCTGGTGCTGTATCCCGGCCTGGGCAGTTTCAAGGGCACATTGGGTTTTAGTTCCGGCCAACAGGTCAAGCAGCAACAGGCCGAGATCAATGCTCGCCTGGAGCCTGTGTACGCCCGTTACCGCGAAATGCCTATTGAAGAGATCGCTCGCGATCAGGAGGCCCGCGAAATTGGTCAGCGCCTGTTCCTGAATAACTGCGCCCAGTGTCACGGTTCCGATGCACAAGGTGCTCCCAGCTTCCCTAACCTGGCCAATAAAGCCTGGTTGTGGGGTGGCGAGCCCGAGCAGATTCTGCACACCATTACCGAAGGTCGTACCGGGATGATGCCGCCACAAGCGCAATTCACCCCCGCTCAAGCCTCCGACGTGGCTCAGTATGTGCGTTCCTTGTCCGGCCTGGCTGCAGATCCTCTGCGTCTGGTGGCTGGTAAGCGTGTTTATGACAGCGCATGTTTTGCCTGTCACGGTGCGGATGCCAAGGGCAACACCTTGTTGGGCGCTCCTGATCTGACGGACGATTACTGGTTGTATGGCAGCTCCGAAGCCACCATCGTTCAGACCGTCTTGCAGGGTCGTACCAACCAGATGCCGGCTCAGAAAGCCACTTTGACTCCTGAGCAGATTCGTTTGCTGGCGGGTTGGGTCTGGGGCTTGTCGAACAATGCTGAGCCTGCCCAGGCTAACTAATGTGTTTTAAATTGATCTGACGCCTTCAGGACTTGCAATGAGTAGTGATTCTTCCCAACCCAGCGCTGATAACGCGCAGGGAACTGTGCCCAAGTGGCAACCTCCACGTAACACCAAGGGAGCGGGTGGAACCTCTCCGCAAGTCGAGAAGGCGCTGGTCGATGTACGCAGCAAAATCTATCCACGATCCGTCAAGGGCGTATTCGCCCGCTGGCGGATCTGGATGGTGTATTTCACGCAGATCATTTTCTATGGTCTGCCCTGGTTGGAATGGCATGGCCGTCAGGCCGTGCTGTTTGACCTGCTGGAACGCAAGTTCTACATCTTTGGCATGATTTTGTGGCCCCAGGACGTTATTTACCTGACGGTGCTGCTCCTGATATCTGCCTTCTCCTTATTCCTTTTCACCGCCATGGCCGGACGTTTGTTCTGTGGCTATGCCTGTCCGCAGACGGTCTACACCGAGATCTTCATGTGGGTCGAGCGCAAGGTGGAAGGGGACCGTCTGGCGCGTATCCGCTTGGATGAGCAAGCCTGGAACGCCCGCAAATTACGTCTCAAAGCAACCAAGCACTTCCTGTGGATCGTGATTGCTTTGTGGACCGGCTTTACCTTTATCGGCTACTTCGCTCCTATCCGTGAACTGGGTGGCGAGCTGATCGCCCTGTCTCTGGGCCCTTGGCAGTGGTTCTGGCTCTTGTTCTACGCCTTTGCCACCTGGGGTAACGCCGGTTTCATGCGCGAAGCCGTCTGTAAGTACATGTGCCCCTACGCACGTTTCCAAAGTGCCATGGTGGACAGCGATACCTTTGTGGTGACCTACGATTTTGTGCGTGGTGAAACCCGCGGTGGTCGATCTCGCAAGATTGACCACAAAGAAGCCGGTATGGGCGACTGTGTGGACTGCAGCCTCTGTGTTCAGGTCTGTCCGACCGGTATTGATATTCGTGATGGCCTGCAATACATGTGTATTGGCTGTGGCGCCTGTGTGGACGTCTGTGACCAGGTCATGGACAAGATGGGCTATGAGAAGGGCCTGATCCGCTACACCTCGGAGCGCGCCATTAAAGAGCGCATGACGCAATCGCAGGTGCGACGTCGCATGCTGCGCCCGCGCGTGCTGTCTTATATCCTGATTCTGGCCGTCATTTGCGGTGCCTTCGTCTACACCTTGGCAACCCGTACCCCGATGCGTGTGGACGTGATTCGTGACCGTGGTGCTCTGGGCCGTGAAGTGCCTGGGGGCATGATCGAAAACGTGTTCCGTTTGCAAGTCATCAATACCTCGGAAGAGGCGATGGAGTTGCAGTTGTCCGTAACAGGTCTGGAAGGTGCACGCATTCACTTGACCGAGAACGGCCAGGATCACATTCATGTGGCCCCTGCAGGCAATAGATTGTTGCCTGTCGTGGTGCAAGTCCCAATTAGTAGTGCCAAGCCAGGCCTGTATGATATTTCCATTCAGGCAGTCGGCGAGCATGAAGGGGGCCGCAAAACCTACGTGAATGAACGCAGTAGTTTTTATATTCCTCAGTAACTTTATAAAGAGCAAAAAATGGACGAATCAAAGGACAGTGGACCCTGGTGGCGTGAACCGTGGCCCTGGTTGTTGATGGCCGGCCCGGCTCTGGCTATCGTGGGCTGCGTCATTACCATTGTGCTGGCGTTCCAGAACTTCAGTAATCAGGGAGTGACGGACGGCGGCGTCAAGCAAGGTCTGGTCGTCACCAAAGGCGAGCCTGCCCGCGAGCAGCGCTAAAAGTAGTTGATACACCGTTACGCTAGGGTTGAGAGAAGTATGTTTCCGTTCAAGAAGGGGGTACGAATGACCATCCGATCGTTGATGTGGATACTGTGGCCTTCATTCCTGGTCGCTGGGGTACTGAGTGCAATCGTGTTTGCTTTGGTAGACCCGTTGGACATCGTTGTGCTTGGACATATGCAAGTAGATCGACTGACCTTTTATACGGTGGCGTTTTTTCTGTTCTGGGTGGCCGCTGCGGTGGCTTGTACGCTTAGCCTGTATATGTCCTCTGGTTCGCCAGCGGTACTGGCTGAACCGGCAGATAGTCTGGACTGATTTCGACAAGCGCCAAAAGACAAAAAAGCACATGCAAACTGCATGTGCTTTTTTTTGTGCGCGCTTGGTGCTGGGGAGTGATGCAGCAGGCCCTAGAGACGTTCAGAGCCTTGCGTAAGCCCTAGGCAATACCAGGTAAAGCAAGTAGCCTTAATCGCACTCCGTGCCTGCCAGAGTGCGCAGGGCAGCCAGATCCAGCAAGTGGACTTCACGCTGGGAGATTTTCAGCAGACCTTCGCGCGCAAAACGCGAGAACAGGCGGCTGACCGTTTCCAGTGTCAGGCCCAGGAAGTTGCCGATTTCTTCGCGGCTCATGCGCAGAATGAATTCGTAAGGGGAGTAGCCAAGCAGCGACAGGCGCTGGGACAGGTTCAGCAAGAAGGCGGCCAGGCGCTGCTCGGAACGCAGTCCGGCCAAGGTCATCATCAGTTGATGGGCGCGGTTGATTTCCTTGCTCATCAAGCGACGGAATTGTTGTTGCAAGATAGGCAGTTGGGCCGACAGGCGGTCCAGATCATCAAGGCGGATCACACAGACCTCGCTGTCTTCCAGGGCGATGGCATGGGAGACATGGCGGTTTTCAACCAGGCTATCCATGCCAAGGATTTCTCCTGGTAATAAAAAGCCCGTAATCTGGATGTGGCCGGTGGAATCTTCCAGCTGCATCTTGATAGAACCAGAGCGCAGACCATAGATTCCCTCGACTGAGTCGGCCAGTCGAAACAGCACGCCGCCCTTGGGGATGCGGATGCGCTCCTTGACTAATTCGTCCAACCGCTCCATTTCATGCTTAGGCATCCCAAGAGGTAGACATACCTCATTGAGCATACAGCTGGAGCAGCGTATGGAGTCAGCGGTAACCGAGATACGTTTTTGCATAAGGAATAATGTCAGATGGCGAAACGCTAAATCTTTGAGTCAAATCAAGTGTAATTGTAGCTTTTTATTGGTTGGTATTCCCGCTAATCCTTAATATGTTTAGTTCTTAAGGGCCGCGCCATGCGGGAAGCGGCTGCCCATGCCGGGTACAGCGCGGTCAGACTGCTCTTGTCAGGTTGTTGTTTAAAAGCGATCCAAACACTTGAATACTTGGTTTTTGTCCTTATCTTCAATTCATCCTGTTATTTGTTGCGAGATCTGGGCGAGCAGTATTTAGTAACTGTTTGCTTTAGCTTATCGCATATTTTCTCAAGTGAAAATTCTATGCGAATCGATAAATTGACAACGAAGTTTCAACAGGCTCTAGCCGATGCGCAGAGCCTGGCTGTTCGCGAAGACAACCCCTATCTGGAACCCGCCCACGTACTGGTCGCCTTGCTGGCCGATGCCGATTCCGGCACTGGCAGCTTGCTGGCTCGTGCGGGCGTCGCCATTCCCCGTCTGGAAAATGAGCTTAACCGCCTGATCTCCAATCTGCCCAAGGTACAAGGGGCGGAAGGTCAGCAGCAGCTCAGCTCGGCTCTGCAAGCCGCTTTGGCGAAAACCGACAAGGAAGCCGCCCAGCGCGGTGATACCTATATCGCCAGCGAGTTGTTCCTGCTGGCCCTGGCTGACGACAAAGGCGAAACCGGTCGTGCCTTGCGCGATGCCGGCTTGCAGCGCCGTGCCTTGGAAGCGGCCATTGAGGCCGTACGCGGTGGTGCCAATGTGAATGATGCCGAAGGTGATAGCAACCGTGAGGCGCTGGACAAGTACACCACTGACCTGACCGAGCGTGCCCGTCTGGGCAAGTTGGACCCGGTGATTGGCCGTGACGACGAAATTCGTCGCACTATCCAGATTCTGCAGCGTCGCACCAAGAACAACCCCGTGTTGATTGGTGAGCCTGGTGTGGGTAAGACCGCCATTGTGGAAGGCTTGGCGCAGCGCATCGTGAACAACGAAGTGCCCGAAACCCTGAAGGGCAAGCGTGTTCTGGTGCTGGACCTGGCTGCCTTGCTGGCGGGTGCCAAGTACCGTGGCGAATTTGAAGAACGTCTGAAAGCCGTCTTGAAAGAGCTGTCCAAGGACGATGGCAAAACCATTGTCTTTATTGACGAGTTGCACACCATGGTGGGCGCCGGTAAGGCCGAAGGTGCCATGGATGCCGGCAATATGCTCAAACCCGCCTTGTCGCGCGGCGAGCTGCACTGTATCGGTGCCACCACGCTGAACGAGTATCGCCAGTACATCGAGAAAGACGCGGCTCTGGAGCGTCGTTTCCAGAAAGTGCTGGTTAACGAACCGGACATGGAGTCCACCATTGCGATTCTGCGTGGTTTGCAGGAGCGCTACGAGCTGCACCACGGTGTGGCGATTACCGACCCGGCCATTGTGGCTGCGGCCGAGCTGTCGCAGCGCTACATTACGGACCGTTTCCTGCCCGATAAGGCCATTGACCTGATCGACGAGGCCGCGGCCCGTATCCGTATGGAGATCGACTCCAAGCCCGAGGTCATGGACAAGCTGGATCGCCGCATCATTCAGCTGAAGATCGAGCGTGAAGCGGTCATCAAGGACACGGACGAGGCCTCTCAGCGCCGTTTGCAGGCCATCAATGACGAGATGGAGAAGCTGCAGCGTGAGTACAACGACTATGAAGAGATCTGGAAAGCCGAAAAAGCGGCAGTTCAGGGCTCGCAAGTTGTTAAAGAGGAAATCGAGAAGGTTCGCGCCGAAATGGCCGAGCTGCAACGCAAGGGCCAGTTCGACAAGTTGGCCGAGCTGCAATACGGCAAGCTGCCCGAACTGGAAGAGCGCCTGAAAGCGGCTGAAGCCAATATGGACAAGGCGGATCAGGACAAGCCTCGCTTGTTGCGTACACAGGTTGGTGCCGAGGAAATCGCGGAAGTGGTTTCGCGTGCAACCGGTATTCCTGTGTCCAAGATGATGCAGGGCGAGCGTGAAAAGCTCTTGCAGATGGAAGACTACTTGCACAAGCGTGTGGTCGGCCAAGGTGAAGCCGTACGTTTGGTGTCGGATGCCATCCGTCGCTCGCGCGCCGGTCTGTCTGATCCGTCCCGCCCTTATGGTTCCTTCCTGTTCCTGGGGCCAACCGGTGTGGGTAAGACCGAACTGACCAAGGCATTGGCCAACTTCCTCTTTGATTCCGAGGATCACATGATTCGTATCGACATGAGCGAATTCATGGAGAAACACTCGGTGGCTCGTTTGATCGGGGCGCCTCCCGGCTACGTGGGCTATGAAGAGGGCGGTTACCTGACCGAGGCCGTGCGTCGCAAACCTTATTCGGTGATTTTGCTGGATGAGGTCGAGAAAGCACACCCCGACGTCTTTAACGTGCTCTTGCAGGTGCTGGACGATGGTCGTTTGACCGATGGTCAGGGCCGTACGGTGGACTTCCGCAATACGGTGATCATCATGACCTCCAACCTGGGTTCGCAGCATATCCAGCGTTTGTCGGGCGAACCTTACGATGTGATCAAGGAAGTGGTGTGGGAAGAAGTGAAGCAGCATTTCCGCCCCGAGTTCCTGAACCGTATCGACGAAGTAGTGGTATTCCACGGTCTGGAAGCAGAACACATCGAGTCCATTGCTCGTATCCAGCTTGAACGTCTGGATCAGCGTCTGGCTCAACGTGACATGCATCTGGAAGTCAGCGAGGCTGCTTTGGCTCAGTTGGCCAAGGCCGGGTTTGACCCTGTGTTTGGCGCACGTCCTTTGAAACGTGCCATTCAGCAGCACATTGAGAACCCGGTGGCACGTCTGATTCTGGAAGGTCGCTTTGGTCCTAAAGATGTGGTGCCTGTAGACTGGAAGGACGGCGAGTTTACGTTCACCCGCAGTATCCAGTAATGAGCAGGCTCTGATTACTGCTGTGCTGGTGAGCGTTGAGCAGTAAAGCGGACCAGCGCATGCTGTAAGCTTTAGTTGAAACGGCAGTAAAAAAAGCGCCTTGGGCAACCAAGGCGCTTTTTCTTTGGCTCGACGGATTGTTTCAAGCTTGGGCTGCTTTACCTCTGAACTGTGACACCCACTTGGGTTTTAGCAAAGACGAAGCTATCCAGAATCTTGGTGTGGCTCAGCCATGCAGTGTTCGTATAAGGAATAGCTGTCAAGCAGAGACCGTCTTAGTCAGGTGTACTGAGACCGTAAGGACGACCGTTCAGGCCTCGCTTAGGCGTTCTCGTGCGCCGGTGCTGGGGGCGGAGTCAGTTCCAGTTCATCCTTGCCGTAGAACTTCACACCGATCTCGACACGAGGGCGGCCTTGCGAGCGGCGGTGGCGGTTGGTGTCGCGCAGCGAGTACACGCAGCCACAATATTCCTGCTGATAAAAGTTCTCGCGCTTGCTGATCTCCAGCATGCGTTGCGAGCCGCCACCTTTGCGCCAGTTGTAGGTCCAGTATTTCATCTCCGGATAACGGGCTGCGGCGCGTTCGCCACAGTCGTTGATCTGGTTCATGTCTTTCCAGCGCGAGATACCCAGGACGCTGGAGATGATGTCGTAGCCATTTTCATGGGCGTAGAGGGCTGTGCGCTCAAAGCGCATGTCAAAGCAGACCGTACAACGCTCGCCGCGCTCGGGGGCGTGTTCCAGACCGCGTACGCGTTCAAACCAGTTATCCACGTCGTAGTCGGCATCAATAAATTCGATACCGTGCTGTTCGGCAAAGCGGATGTTTTCCTGCTTGCGCAGTTCATATTCGCGCACCGGATGGATATTGGGGTTGTAGAAGAAAACGGTGTATTCAATCCCCGAGGCGTGCAAGGCCTCCATCACCTCGCCCGAACAGGGGGCGCAGCAGGAGTGCAGCAGCAATTTCTCGCGCTTTTCCGGCATGGTTAAAACTGGACGATTGAGCTGAGTGGACATGAATCTGAATCCGAGAAAAAAGGCGTCCCGAGTCGGTCGCACAGTAAATCAATGCGACTATTGTAGATTCTTGGCAAAGTTTAGTGAAATCAATCTGTTGCCTTAGTACCCCAGGACCTCGTCCCATAGTCGCGTCACGGCCTGTCGTTCCTGAGTCAGCTCGGTCTGCGGGACACGGGCTTTTTCCGCCCCTTCCAGACGTAATGCGTGCTGACGACGGCGCAGGGCACGGTAGGCATCGGCCACCTCCTGAGCATGGTCAACCGCAATCAGGCCCGCTTGCGCGGCAATGCCCAGCAAGGCGATATTGCCCAGGTTTTCCAGCAGCTTGGGATGCTCTCGGCTATGGCACAGCACCAGATATTGGGTGATGAACTCCACATCCACCATGCCGCCACGGTCGTGCTTCAAATCAAACAGCTCGCTGCGGTTGGGGTGCCCGGCACTGATCTTGTCACGCATGTCCAGAATGTCTGCGCGCAGTTTGCGACGGTCGCGTTCCATCAACAAGATGGAGCGGCGGATTTCATCGAAGCGTTCCTTGATCTGGGCATCCCCGGTCACAAAACGGGCACGGGTAATGGCTTGATGCTCCCAGGACCAAGCGCTACGGGTTTGATACTGCTCGAAGGCATCCACACTGACGGCCAGCAAACCGGCATCGCCATCCGGGCGCAAACGCAGGTCAATATCGTAGAGACGACCGGAGGAGGTCATGGCCGACAACCAGCTGGTCATGCGGCGAGCCAGTTTGATGTAGCGCTCCACATTATCCTGGCTGGGGTCGTCATAGAGAAACACCAGATCCAGGTCCGAGGCGTAGCCAATTTCCTTGCCGCCCAGCTTGCCGTAGGCGATGACGGCAAAGCGGGGCGGGGTGTCGTGTTCAGGGCCCAGGCTGCGGGGGCGCGTCAGAGGCCAGGTACGCTCCAGCGTCTCGGCCAGCATCATATCGGCCAGGGCCGAGAGCTGGTCGGCCAGTGCCTCTACCGTCAGCACACCCTCCAGATCCTGAGCCAGCAACTGGAAGGTGATCTGGTGTTGCCAGTCGCGCATCATGTTCATTTGCTGTTCGACATCAGCCTGGCCATCGGGCAGGCGGCAGGCGTCCAGATCGCGGCACATTTGCTCGGACAGGGCTGCAAAGTCCGGAATTTCCATTAGCGAATGCCATTCGATCAGGCTGTCCAGCAGGAGCGGGTATTGAGCCAGGTACTGGGCAGCCCAAGGGCTGGCCGAGACAATACGGGCGACGCGGGCCAGCGTATCGGGGTATTCAGCCAGCAAAGCCAGATAAGCACTGCGTTGGGCGATCAGCTCGATCAGGTTGAAGAGCCGTGTCGCTGTCATTTCCGGGTTTTCGGAGCGGTAGGCGTAGTCCTCAGCCAAGGGGATCAAGCGTTGTACGCGATCCAGGCTGGCATTGGGCAGGCTGCGCAGGCGATGGCTGTTCAAAAGGGCCTGACGTAATTGTTCGATGCGTTCCTGCAAAGCCTGATCTTGCTCGGCGCTGTTGACGTCGAGGGTGGGTGCTGCCGCTACAGGAGGCTCGGCACTGGCTTCTTCCCCCATACCCGCTAGACGGAAGGCATTGCGGAAGGTATGCGACACAAACTTTCTGTGCTGGCCTAACTGTTCATCGAAGTCGGGCAGGCTCAGGCCCAAGGTGGCGGCCAGCTCAGTGCGCAGTTCCTCGTCCTGGGGCAGCAAATGGGTTTGTTCGTCTTCGCGGTACTGCAAGCGGTGTTCGACACGTCGCAAGAAAGTATAGGCGGCCAGCAGCTTGTCGCAGACCTCCTGGTCCAGCAGACCGGCCGCGCATTGACCGCGCAGAGCCTTGTGCAGGCTGGTGGTTTGCAGGGAAGGTTGCCGTCCACCGCGTATCAGTTGATTGAGCTGAACCACAAACTCAATTTCTCGAATCCCGCCATCCCCCAGCTTGATGTTGTGCCAGGTCTCCACGCCATTGCGGTTCAGGGCGCGGCGTGTCCAGTCCTGACGGATGCGCTCGCGCAGGCCGCGCAGGGCGGACAGGGCATCAAAGTCAAAATACTTGCGGTACACAAAAGGGGTACGCAGCGCTTCGAAGTGATGTATATCGCCGGCGCTACGGCTGCCTTCAAAGGCCTGGGCCTTGATGGGGCGCGCCTTGATCCAGGCATAGCGTTCCCACTCCCGGCCTTGATTGACCAGATAGTTTTCCAGGGCCTGCATGCTCCAGGCCAGCGGCCCCGAATCACCGTCCGGGCGCAGGCGCAAGTCGGTGCGAAACACCTGGCCGAAGGCGTCAGTATCAGACAGCATGGGCATCATGCGCTGGGTTACTTTGCCGTAAAACTCGTGATAGCTCAGGGGGCGGCGACCCTCGGTTTCGCCGTCCTCGTCGTAGAGCATGATCAGGTCAATGTCCGAGGAAACGTTTAATTCCCCCCCGCCCAGCTTGCCCATACCCAAAATAATCATCTCTTGGGGCAGGCCGGTTTTCGAGTTTCTAGGAATACCGTGTACGTCAGCCAGTTGCCGGGCCACGGTCTCATAGGCTTGCGCCACGGCCAGATCAGCCAGGCTGCTCATGGCCTGCATGACTTCTTCCAGTGGCGCCAAGCCATTGATATCGCGGATCATCAGCACCAGAAAGACCCGTTCGCGCAGTTGGCGCAAGGCCTGGCGCACTTGTGCCAGACGATCATTATCGGGCTCGGGCAGCAAAGTCCTATACCATTGCGTAATCAATGCGGGGGTGACAGGGTGTTGGGCTTGCTCTTCCAGCCACGCTCCAAATTGCGGCTGAGCGTTTACTTTTCGACGCAAGGGGCCGGACCATTGCATCACGGGCTTCAATATAATGGACTGGCTCATACGATAAGAGGCTTTTCGGATAAGGGGGAACGACAAGTGAAATGACTTGTCTGACTAGGCCGGAAATGACCGCATCTAACTATACTCGGGAATTGATTGCATGGTAGTTCGAGGGCTTGTGCGACTGGCGCTAGTGCTCTATTTTGCGCTGATGCTAGGCCTTGTCGGGCTACGTTACTTGCTCGTGCCCCAGCTGGATAATCTGCGTCCCTATCTGGTGCAGAAAATCAGTGAGCAAACCGGCCTGCAAGTCCAGATCCAAGAATTAAAAGGCGACTGGCAGGGCTGGAATCCCCATCTTTCCGTGACAAACCTGTCGCTGGCAGAACCTGGGCAGGAGCCCATGTTGCAGCTGCCCAAACTGCAAGCCGATATCAGCTGGAAGTCCTTGTTCAGCGGCTCGCTGCAATTGCGCCAGCTGGATGTGCAAGGTTTGACGATCCCGGTGCGGCGCGACCCCCAGGGTCAGATTCTGGTGATGGGTCAGGTGCTGGATCTGAATGATGAGAGTGCCCCGTCCGAACCCGAAGCCTGGCAAGGACCGGTTCGCTGGTTGCTGGAGCAGCGCGGCATTCGCATTCAAGGTACGTCCTTGCAATGGCAGGATGATCTGCGTGGCGCGCCTGTCTTGAGTCTGCCTTCGATTGAATTGCAGATCGGCTACAGGCAGGGCTGGCACGAGGTCAGTCTGGCTACCGCCTTGCCCGCCAATTTGGGCGAGTCCCTGGCTTTGGCCTTGCGTGTGCAGGGCAAGCGTCGTCTGCCCGAGAATGTGGATGTGATGGACCTGCCCTGGGAACTGACGGTTCAGGCTAAAGGGGTGGATGCTCCTGCGCTGCGCCCGTGGCTGGATGTGCCTGTGGCCCTGGACAAGGGCTGGGTCGATGTGCGCGCTCAAGCCACTCAGCCTAAAGCGGCCCAGACCGTACAGATGCAGATGGCCGCCCAGTTGCGTGATATGGCGGTGCTCACCGATAGCGATGATCGCCTGCAACTGCAGCAAGCCAATCTGGAACTGGCGGGGGGGCTGAATGATATGCAGGCGCTGGCCCAAGGCAAGCAAAGTGGCGAAGTGCAGTGGGCCTTGTCGATGAACAGTTTTGGTCTGCGTGTGCCGGATTTGTTTGCTCAGTATTTGGCTGTGGATCAGCTCAATGCTCAAGGCACCGTCCACCGGGATGAGCAGGCCAGACTGAGCGTCAGCAAAATGAATCTGGCTTTGCGTAATCCTGATCTGGATGCACAGTTGACAGGTAGCTGGCGCGAGGATGCCACGTTCGAGGCCGGTGTGGCTGACTGGCAGGGGCAGTTCAAACACCTGAATCTGGCGGCTTTGGTGAATTACCTGCCATTGACGGTCAATCCTCTGGCGCGTGAATGGATGCAAGCTGGATTGGTGCAGGGGGCGGTACGAGACGGGACAATCCGTCTGCAAGGCGGCCTGGATACCTTCCCGTATGGCTTGAGTCCGGAGGATGGCAGCTTTGAAGTGGCGGGGGCTTTGGATCAGGGAATTGTGGATTATCAGCCCGCCCGTCCCAAGCGGTTGGCCTGGCCGCGTTTGGAAGGCGTGCAGGGCAGCATACGCATGCATAACGACAATCTGGATATTGTGGCTCAGCAGGCGCGCATGCCGATTGCCAAGCAGCAGGATATCGTGCTGCGCGATATTCAGACCCACATTACCTCCTTGGAGCAAAACAGCTTTCTGAAGCTGGAAGGTCTGTCCCAGGCACCGGCGACCAGTTATCTGGCCCTGGTGCATCAATCCCCCTTGAATGCCTTGCTGGATGGCTTGCTGGCCGACAGCCGTGTCAAAGGGGATTGGACCGTACCGGTCAAGTTGCAGATTCCTTTGGATAATGCTGATGATGCCCAGGTACAGGGCCAAATCCAGATGAACAATGGCGAGTTTCAGTACATGCCTGAAGCCCCTTCGTTTACAGCGTTGAAAGGCGAACTGGCCTTTAGTGAAAAAGGCGTCAGTGCCCAAACCTTGACGGGCAAGATGCTGGGCGGTGATACCCGGATCAGTGGTGTGCTGGAGCCCGGCAAACCCGGTTTACGCCTGAATGGTGTGCTGACGGCCAAAGGCCTGGAGCAATACCTGGAGTTGAAGGGCTTGCAGCGTTTGCAGGGTCAGACATCTTATAGCGTGTTGATGAAGCTGGACGCCAAGGGCGCTTTTTCTTTTGGGGCCGAGTCGAACCTGACAGGTTTGGCACTGAATTTGCCTGAACCTTTCCACAAGCCTGCCGAGCGTGCGGCCAAACTGAAGGCGGATTGGAGTAGCGATTCCGTCGCCAAGATGGACCGTTTGCAAATCAGCCTGGAGGACAGACAGAGCTTTTTGCTGAACCTGCTGCATGCTCAAGGTTCCCGTGATGGCAGCTACTTTCAAAGTGGCAGCATGGGAACACCGGGATTGGTGAATTGGCCCCAACGCGGTTTTGAATTACATAGTCGCTATGACCGTATGGACCTGGATGCCTGGGAAAGGGTGGTGGGGGAGTTTGGCCAGAATCTGGATGGCAGTCCCTTACCTCCTTCGGCCCGCCCCTTGCTGCCTTTGCTGGAGCGGGTGCGTCTGAAAGCGGATCAGGCGTTTTTCAGAGGGCAACTGCTGGACCAGCTGGAAATGGAAAGCACGGAAGATGCCGCTGGCAGACTGTTTCTAAGCATGAAGGCCAAGCAGGCCGAAGGGCGTTTGCAGGCGCAGCATCAAGGTGGCCGCTACACCGGCATGTTCAATGCCAACTTCTCCCATCTGTACATTGACAGTGGCAGGCCTGATTGGGCTTGGCCCGACGCCGACTTGCCCATGAATGACGACCTGCGTTTGCCCGCGATCTCGTTCAAGGTGGATGATTTGCAGATTCAGGGTGTTCGCTTTGGCAAGCTGGAAGCCAAGGGCAAGCCCGCTGGAAAGGGACAAAAGTGGACGTTGGAAAACATTTCTCTGAATGCCCAGGGTATGCAGCTGAATGGTTACGGCTCTTTGGCATTGAGTGGGCCGCAGCGTGGCCTGGAGTTGGTGGCAAACAGCCAGGTAAGCAATTTGGGACAGTTTGTGGATGTCAGTGGCTTGCTGACCGAGTCCATCAAGGATGGTGACGGCACGGTACAGGCGGCCTTGTTCTGGAGCGACTTCCCCTGGTCTTTTGACAAGCGCAACATCCGTGGCCAGTTCAATGTGGATTTGCGCAAAGGGCGCTTTATCAGCCTGAAGTCGCGCTCGGCCAAATTGCTGGAGCTGCTTAGCTTGCAGTCCATCTCGCGCTTGAGCCGTCTGGATCTGGATTTGTTTGGGGCGGTGAAACAAGGCTTTGCGTTCGATAGCCTGACCGGGCGCATGAATCTGTCGCAGGGCAAGCTGGAGCTGGATAATTATCAGATCAAGGGGCCGGCAGGGGCGATCAGCCTGAAAGGCTGGATTGATATCCGGGATGAGACGCTGGATTTGATTGCGGTGGTAGACCCGAATCTGGATATGAGCGGTGCGGCGATTGCAGCGTACTTTACTGTCAACCCGATGGTGGGAGTTGGGGCCTTGCTGACACAGTGGCTGATGCAGATTCCGATGAGCAGTCACCTGTCTGTCACGTATGCGGTAACAGGCAAGATGGATGATCCTCAGCTCAAAGAGTTGGAAGTCCCTGCGGTTGGTAGCGCGAAACAAGAGAAACAGCCTCGGATCGAGCCTTGATGGCAAGCGCCTCACCCAAACGATTCGCGTCGCTTGTTGTCAGGGTTGCAGCCAGGCTTTTCCGTGTTTTACCCCTTATGCAAAGGATGGGCCGATGAGCGCACAGAGACTGAAACAACTGGCAGCGACCTTGCTCGTGGCGAGCCTGCCGTTCCATGCGCTTGGAGCGCAAACGCATCCTGTGGCTCAGGCCGCACAAGTGGTCGAACAATCCTTGCAGGCCCGTGTCGGACTGGCTGTACTGGATACGACAGATGGGCAGTTGTGGCAATACCGTGCCGATGAACGCTTCCCTATGGCCAGTACCAGCAAGGCCTTGATCTGCGCGGCGTTGTTGGCCCGAGGGCCGGGTGCCATGAAGACCGCCTGGCTGGTCAAGGAAGAGGCCATTCAATCTTACGCCCCGACGACAGAAAACCTGATAGGACAGTATGTGCCAGCGTCGCAATTGTGTGCGATCACGATGCGCAACAGCGACAATACTGCGGCCAATGGGGTTCTGGAGATGCTGGGCGGGCCTGAAGCGATCACGTCCTTTCTACGTAGCGTGGGTGACACGGTGACGCGTCTGGATCGCAACGAGCCCAGCTTGAATGAAGCTACGCCTGGTGATCCACGGGATACAACAACCCCGCAAGCCATGGTGCATACCTTGCAGAATCTGGTTTTGGGCGATGCGCTTAAAGCCCCAGATCGTGATCGCTTGATTGACTGGCTGCGCCATAACGAAGTGGGTGGGCCTTTGCTGCGGGCTGGCGTCCCGGAAAGCTGGACGGTGGCAGACCGAACCGGGGCAGCGGCTTACGGCACACGCGGTGTCGTGGCGGTGATGTGGCCCCCTGGACGTGCGCCGCTGGTGGCTGCCGTCTACATCACGGAAACCAAGGCTTCCATGGAAGAGCGCAATGCGGCCATCGCCACGATTGGCAAGGCCATTGCAACGGCTGTGGATCAGAAAGCATAGCCCTGATCACCGGGCAGACACCGGCAGCGGCAGGATCCCTAGCCGGTCTGACGCTCCAGCATTTCATCCAGTGTCGCGTAATAGCTCATGGACGCATGGCGCAGATTCGTGCGTACATGCTCGTGTGCCTGTTCTGGGTCCTTGTCCAGAAAGGATTGCAGGATGCCTCGGGTGGCCTGCATGGAAAGCTCCCGATAGCGCGTGTCGCGCAAGGTAGCCAGACGCACCGCTTCCACGTGGTCACTCAGACGAAAAATCATGGTGCTCAAGTGCGGGTTGGGGCATAGCGAAATCCAGCTTTCCCGAAACGCATCGTTGGCAATCATGTACTGCATGGGGTCGGCGGCGGCATGGGCTTTTTCTGAGGCATTGGCAGCCTTGTTCATCAAGGCCAACCCTTCCAGATTGGCCTGCAAGCAGGCAGCTGCTGCTGCTTCCGGTTCCAGCAACATGCGTATTTCAAAAATCTGCGCAATATCGGCCGGAGTAAAGCGCCGCAGCATGAAGCCGCGCGAGGTGCCCTCCAGCAATCCTTCGTTGGTCAGTTGCAGCAAGGCTTCGCGCACAGGCATGCGCGAGACTTGCAGTTCGGCAGCAATTTCATGGTCGACCAGACGGTCGTCATAGCTGATGTCGCCACTGCGCATGCGGCTGCGCAGGTGTTTGTAGACCTGCTGGCGTATGTTCAGTTTGGGGGCGGCAGGCTGGTTTTTATTCATTGGTTTTGGGCAAGACGGTGAACAAGCAGTCGGCATGAAATCCCTGTGCGCAGCAGTGTGTTTCCTGCACCTGGACGTGCTGATCGTAGATCAGTTGGCCGACGGCTGTAAGCATACCAACGATAGGGCGGCACAGGGGCCGATCATGGGGGCCAAATCCCCATGCAAAGGGACTGTTTTTCACGCGGACCTGCAAGGATCCCGTGGCCTCTGTTTGAATGTCCCAGCTCCCCCAGCCCAGTTGTGCCGAGATGTCGGCAATGTTGTGCAGCAAGGCCTGCGGGTCGTGATTGATGGCTTCCCAATACGCCTTGGCTGACAAACCACCTTGTTCCATTACGGCCTGCCCCAATGCATCTAGCGCCTGTGTTCGGGCGGGTTCATCCAGCCGGCGAAACAGCCCCATCAACACGTCGACACGCATCATCAAGTAGCGCCGATCGTTGTCCAAAATCTGGCCCTGTGCCGTATCCCAGCTTAATCTGTCTCTGAATTCTGTCATTTTAAATTAAAAGTATATTGTTTTGTTTTTAGATAATAGATTGATATTAAAGCAAATAAATTATAGGGAAAACCATTATCTATTTAATTTAAGAATAAACTATATACTTTTTCGCAAGGCGGACTAACGCTGGAATGAAGTGCATAACAAAAGGGGACAAATGGTGAAAGCGTTGCGAAAAAGCGTAATGGGGCTGGCCTTGGGGGCAGCCTTGATGATGGGCTGGGGGACGGTCAGCCAGGCAGCCGGGAGCGAGTTGAAAATTGCTTTCCCGGTCGATATCCCATCCTGGGATCCGACCTCGGTTACCTTTCCGGCGGGCCAGTCGATTTACAAGGCCGTGTTTGATTCACCCCTGTTTGTGGGTGACGATTTGAAGGTGGCACCGCGTCTGATCGAGTCCTGGGAATGGGCGGACGAGCAAGGTCAGGCCCTGAAGGTGAAGCTGCGCGACAAGGTGAAATTCCATGACGGCAGCGACATGACGGCTGAAGACTTGAAGTTCACCTTTGATCGTGCGATCAACAAAAAAACCCTGGCCCTGAACGGTATGCTGCCCACCCTGAAGTCGGTGGAAGTCACCGGCCCGCTGGAAGCCATTATCCATTTCAGCTCGCCCACGCCAACGGCCCCCAAAGGCCTGGCCTTCTTGTCGGCCTATATCCTGCCCAAAGCCTATTTCGAGAAGGTGGGGGAAGAGGAGTTCCTGAAGCGCCCAATTGGCGCAGGCCCCTACAAGCTGAGCGATTATCAGCGTGGTTCCCGCATCACCCTGGAAGCCTTTGAGGACTACTGGCAAGGTGCGCCAGACCTGAAGCAGGTCGTGTTTGAAATCGTGCCGGATTCCTCGGCGCGTGTTGCTGCGGTTGAGTCCGGTCGGGCAGATGTCTCGGTACAGATTCCGGTGCGCGAAATTACCCGCCTGGAAAAGAATCCCAAGCTGGAAGCCAAGGTCTACCCCTATAGCGAGATCTACATTCTGCAGATGCCCAGCTATGTAGAAAGCTTTAAAGACGTGCATGTACGTCGTGCCATGAACATGGCCATCGACAAGGCCGGTCTGTCTCGTGCCTTTTACAAAAATGTCGCCCAGCCCTTGTCGGTTCTGGCCACCAAAGGCTCGCCTGGTGATGTACCGGATCTGAATATTCCCTTCGACAAGAAAGCAGCGTTAGAGGAACTGGCCAAAGCGGGTTACAGCACGGAAAAACCGCTGACCATTACCTTGTACTCCACCAATAACACCTTCCCTTCGGACTATGACGTGGCCCGTGCGGTGGCGCAGATGTGGAGCCAGATCGGTGTGCAGACCACGGTTGAAGAAATTACTGTGGCCAAGTATCTGGAGCTGAGTCATTCGTCCAAATTGACGGGTGTGATGCTGTACAGCTGGGCTAATGCAACTGGCGATCCGGAGATTTTCACGGGCCGCATTCTGGACCCGCGCCTGCGTTTTTCCACCTGGAAAGAAGAGCGTCTGGCGGGCACGCTGGATGAGCTGAACCGTCAGATGGACGAGGACAAGCGAGTAGCCGGCTATCAGGCGCTGAATCGTGAAGCGGCGGAACAGGCCTGGAGCCTGCCGGTGCTGCAGTCCATCTCCACCATTGCCTATAAAAAGGGCTTGAAGCTCAACACCTATCAGACGGGCTACATCCTGCCGCAGGAATATTCCTGGCAGTAAGCCTTTCATGTGCCCCGCAGCCTCGCGCTGCGGGGTGATCTACCGGGTTTGACCCGGCATATTTTCTCCTGCGGTTCTCTTCATGAAAAACGTTTGCTTCCTGATGGCGCGCAAGCTCGTCTTCGTGCTGGTGACGGCGTTCCTGCTGTCCATGATCGTGTTCTTCATGCTGCGCGTCATTCCCGCTGACTCTCTGGGCATGATGCTGCCTCCTTCGGCCACGGAAGCCGATGCACAGGCACTGCGTGTTGAGCTGGGCATGGATGGTTCGGCCTTGCATCAGTACCAGGTTTGGTTGAGCGGTGTGTTTCGCGGCAATCTGGGCAACTCCATCTTCTTTCATCAGCCAGTGACAGGTTTGCTGGCGCAAGCTTTGCCACCCACGCTGGAGTTGGCCTGTATCAGCTTGCTGATGGCTTTGCTGATCTCCATTCCCGGCGGCCTTGTTCTGTACTTGCTGGACAAGAAAAAGATCGAATTTGTGGCCGACTTTGTGCTGGTGCTGCTTCTGTCAGTGCCGTCCTTTTTGTGGGGCATTATTTTGATCGTGGTGTTCGGTGTGCTGTTTCCGGTCTTGCCCTTTATGGGACGGATGGAAGGCACACCCGCCGTGGATGGCGGCACGGGCTTTTTGCTGTTTGATCTGCTGGTACGTGGCCAATGGCAAGCCTGGTGGGATGCCTTCTCGCATCTGCTTCTGCCTGCTCTGGCCTTGGCGCTGGCATTCAGCCCCATCGTGATTCGCGTCCTGCGTTCCAGCCTGATCGAAACGGCGACCAGCCAATACGTGAACGTCGCCCGTCTGCGCGGTGTGCCTGAGTGGCGAGTGCTCTTGGTGCACATGCTCAAGAATGCCGCTTTGCCTACCTTGACCTTGATCGGCGTGCAATTTGGCTTTTTGTTTGGCGGCACCTTGCTGATTGAAGTCATTTTCTCCTTCCCCGGTATCGGCAATCTGATGGTGCAAGCCATCAAGAACCACGACCTTCCCCTGATTCAGGGCGTGGCCCTGGTGTTTTGTTTGATGGTGCTGGCCGTCAACTTCTGTGTCGATGGCTTGTACAGCGTTATGAATCCACGTCTGAGGTCCGCATGAGCGTGCATCCACATTCTTTCTGGCAAGCGCGGCTGCGGCCTGTGCTGGCCCATCCCAAAGTGCTGCTTGGCGGCACTCTGGTCTTGATCTTTGCTCTGGTGGCCTTGTTTGCCCCTTTGCTGGCGCCCAATGATCCTAATGCACAGGACTTGCTGGCCACGCTCTTGCCACCCGCCTGGCAGGACGGCGGTCTGGCGCAGTATCCCTTGGGAACTGATGGCCTGGGGCGATGTATTTTGTCGCGTCTGATTTATGGCAGCCGTGTGGCCTTTCAGGTGGCGGTGACCGCTGCCGCCGGCACCATGGTGCTGGGTACGGTGCTGGCGATCTTGGCGGGCTATATCGGTGGCTGGTTCGACCGTGGAGTTAGCTCCCTGGTGGTGTTGTGGATGGCATTCCCGCCCGTGGTGTTTTCCATGATGTTGATGGTGGGCTTGGGCACGGGCCTGTTCAACGTGATTCTGGCTGTGGTGCTGGTGGACTGGACTCGTTTTTATCGCGTGGTTCGGGCGGAAGTGCTGGTGGCGCGTCAGCGTGATTATGTGTATGCCGCGCATTTGTTGGGCTTTTCTCATCTGCGCATCATGTTGCGTGAAGTATTGCCTAGCGTGGCGCCACTGATCGTCACCTTGTTCAGCCTGCAAATGGGCGTGGCCATTGTGGTTGAAGCAATCCTCAGTTTCGTGGGCCTTTCTGTTCCGTCGGATGTGGTGGCCTGGGGCGTGATGCTGGCCGATGGCCGTGACCAGATTTACCAGGCGGGCTGGGGCCTGATGGCGCCGGTAATTGGCATTGTGTTTGCAGTGCTGGGTTTCAATTTGCTGAGTGATGGTTTGCGCACCACGCTGGATCCTCGGCTCAAGCAACGAGGAGCGCACTGATGAGCGTGCCGGTTATTGAATTCAAGCAAGTCAGTGTCTCGGTGCCGGTACAAGGGCAATCGGTCGAGCTGCTGCGCAAGGTCTCGTTTGCAGTGCAGGCAGGTCGTACCTTGGGGCTGGTCGGGGAATCTGGCGCGGGCAAGAGCATGATAGGGCGGGTAATCTCGGGCATGTTGCCCAGTAATCTGCGTCTGTCTTCGGGGCAGGTCTGCTTTCAGGGTTCGGTGGTGACGGGTGCGCAAATGCGCCGTCTGCTGGGTCGCAAAGTGGCTTTTGTGCCGCAGGAGCCTTTGTCCTCGCTAAATCCGGTGCTGACCATACGCCAGCAGATGTTCGAGCATTTGGCTCGACTGGGCATTCCCCGCGCATCGCGCGAGCAATATTGCCTGGAGCGTCTGCATGAGGTGGGGCTGCCCGATCCGCCGTCCATGTTGGGGCGCTATGCCCATGAGCTTTCGGGTGGGCAGTGTCAGCGCATTTTGATTGCCATGGCTTTTTCCGGTGATCCGGAATTGATTGTGGCCGACGAGCCCACCACAGCGCTGGACGTGATTACCCAAGCGCAAATCATCCGGATTCTGCGCGATGTACAGCAGCGGCATCAAACCGCCGTGATTCTGATCACTCACGATCTGCGTATGGCTGCCCATGTCTGTGACGAGGTGGCCGTGCTGTATGCCGGGGATGTGGTTGAACAAGGTCCCGCTGCAGATGTTTTGGATACACCTTTGCATCCTTACTCCTGGGCCTTGAAGAATGCGACGCCAGCACTGAATGGCCCTTTGTATGCCTTGCCGTCGCTGGCCGACATCATGCCGGGCTTGAAAGACATGCGGGATCTGCCGGGCTGTCGTTTTGCCCGTCGTTGTCCTACGCGTAATGCGGTCTGTGAACAGCGCGCGCCAGAGTTGGAAGCGGTGAAACCCGGTCATTGGGTAAGTTGTGCCGGTCCCTGTATGACGCGCGATACGGCTGCTCAAACCCAGCTGCATGTCTTGCCGCAAGGGCCGTCTGAAGAGTCCGCGCCGCTGGTGGAGTTCCAGAATGTGGAGCGCAGCTACCGAGTCACACGCAACGGCCGCCGCAGCCTGATGTATGCCTTGCGGCCCCTGTCCTTGAGCGTGCGTCCCGGCGAGATGGTTGGCGTGGTGGGGGAAAGCGGTAGTGGCAAAAGCACTGTCGCCCGCTTGATGGTGGGCTTGTTGCAACCTAGTGGTGGGCAAGTGCTGGTGCAAGGTCAGTCCCGCGAGCAGTTTGCCAAAGGGCAAGGCGAGTCCTTGTCGCAAACGATTCAGATGGTGTTTCAGGACCCTGATTCGGCCTTGAACCCACGTCGTAGCGTGCAGCAGCTGGTGACGCAGGTGCTGGAGTTGCAGCCGGGTATGACGCCCGAGCAGCGTCGTCAGAAAGCCGACGAGTTGATGGCGCAGGTGGGCATTGCACAGGATGCCGGTTTGCGTTTTCCCTCGGAGCTGTCCGGCGGGCAAAAGCAACGCGTGAACATTGCCCGCGCCTTATGTGTGCAGCCGCGTCTGCTGGTGGCGGACGAGATTGTGTCCGGTCTGGATGTGTCGGTGCAGGCGCTGATTTTGAATCTCTTGCTGCGACTGAATAAGGAGTTGGGCGTTGCGGTGGTGTTCATCTCGCACGACTTGTCCGTGATTCGCTATTTGTGCACACGAGTGCTGGTGATGAAAAACGGTGAAGTCGTGGAGCAAGGAAATACCGCCGAGGTGTTTGCCGACCCGCAGCATCCCTATACCCGTCTTTTGCTGGGCAGTGTGCCGCCGGATGATTCCAGCCAGATCTGGCCTGCGCCTTTGGACTGTCCATCCCAAACCGTGAGTGAGGCTGCACCCGCCTTAGTACCCGCTATGGCGGTCTGAATCCCGTTTTACTCGTATTTACAGGAAGCACTATGAGTTATGCCAATAACGAGGCCGCCTTGTCGGGCCTGACCCAGGACCATCAGGTCCATCGGGATGCCTATCTGGACGAGGATGTCTTTCAACTGGAAATGGAACGGCTATTCAGCCGTGCCTGGCTCTATGTGGGCCATGAAAGTCAGGTGCCCAAAACGGGCGATTATGTCTCGGTGACCTTGGCACAAAGCCCCGTCATCATGCTGCGCCATAGCGATGGCTCGGTGCGGGTGGTGATGAACCGTTGCGCTCACAAGGGGGCCAGACTGGTCAGCGAACCCAGCGGCAATGTGGGCAAGATGCTGCGTTGTCCGTACCACGCCTGGACCTACAAGCTGGATGGCTCGCTGCTGGCGGTGCCGCTGAAAAATGCCTATGAAAACACGGAATTTTCGCAATGTCCGGCTGCGGGCGGCCTGTCCACACCGGGGGCGGTAGAAAGTTATCGGGGCTTTGTGTTTGCCCGCCTCAGCAAGGAAGGCTTCAGCCTGCAAGAGTATTTCGGGGATGTGCTGCAGGCTTTGGACAATATGGCGGATCGCTCTCCGGAAGGGGAGTTGCAGGTGGCAGGCGGTTCGATTCGTACCGTCATCAACTGCAACTGGAAGATGTACATGGAGAACATCAACGACACCGTGCATCCCATTTCCACACACGAGTCCGCATCCAGCTCGGCTGCCAAGGTGGGCGAAGTGTTCAAGGAAGAGGACCCTACCGCACTGGAGCAATTGCTGCCCTTCGGTTCGGGCTACGACTTCTATTCACGTATGGGTGTGGAAACTTACCCGAACGGGCACAGCATTCTGGGCACCAAGTTCAGCATTCATACCGACTACTCCGGGATTCCAGGCTACGAAGCCATGATGAACGAAGCCTGGGGCGAGGAAAAAGCGGCTCGGGTGCTGGGTTTCAATCCACAAAATGTGGTGTTTTACCCCAGCATGGCAGCCAAGGGTTCGCCGCAGATTATTCGTGTATTGCGACCTTTAGCGGTTGATCGCACTTTGCTGGAAGTATGGGTGTTTCAGCCCAAAGGAGCGCCGCGTGAAATGCTGGATCGCGGCCTGACGTACAGCCGTCTGGTGTATTCCCCCATGAGCGTCGTCGCCCATGATGATGTGCACTTGTTCGAGAGCCAGCAAGCCAGCCTGAAAGCCCAAGGCAATCCGTGGGTGAATCTGCTGCGTCAATACGATGCGCAAGAAGGCGAGCAGGGCAAGGGCAGCTTTGACGACGCGAATAATGAATGGGTAATCCGCAATCAATACCGTGCCTGGAAGCAAGGCATGAAGCAGCAGGAGCAGGAATGATGGGAATGGCGCAAGAGCGGGGCCAGCGCAGTGGCCAAGCACAGCATGAACTGCAAGAGGGTCAGCAACAGCAGCAACCAATGAATCCGCAGCCAAGCCAGGAGCCAGGCCAGCGTCTGGACCAAACGACGAGCCTGCAACAAAGCCTGCAAAACTTTGTATGGCAAGAGAACGCCCTGCTGGACGAGGGGCGTTTTGACGAATGGTATGAGCTGTTCGCACAGGATGGGCTGTACTGGATTCCTGGTGAGTCCGGCCAGGAAAGCCCGGAAGGGCGCATGTGTATTGCCTTGGAAAACCGTATGTTGATGCGCTTGCGTATCGACCGCCTGTCGCACCATCGTGCCTTTTCCTTGCAACCCGGTGTACGTGGTCTGCGTGTGATTCAACATCCACGTGTTCAGTCCGAACATCCTGATGAAGATGGCTGCTATACCGTGCGCATCAATCTGATTTATTCGGAGTATCAGAAGCAAAAAACCGAGGTTCTGCCCGCTACTGCCTCTTACCGTTTGCGCGCCGTCGATCAGGCTTGGGAGATCGTGGAAAAGCGGGTGGACTTGCTGAGCGTGGATGGCTATTTGCCCACCATTCAGCTCTTCATTTAGGCCCTATATGCACTTGAATGACCCATCACCAGGCTATCTCAGCCTGCCGTGTGAAGGCATGGACGACAGCATGGCTTATCGCCTGCTGACGTCCCTGATCGTACCGCGCCCCATTGCCTGGGTATGTACCTTGGAGGAGTCGGGCAGTGTGAATCTGGCACCGTTCAGCTCCTTTAACTATGTGGCGCATAGCCCGCCCATGCTGGCGATCAATATCAACCGCAATGAGGATGGCAGCTTGAAGGATACGGCCCGTAATTTGCAGGCCAATAAAGAGTGTGTGGTGCAGTTATGTCGTCAGTCTGATCTGGCTGCGGTTCATGCCAGTGCCGCTGCTTTGCCGCCCGGCCAGAGTGAGGTACAGGAGTTGGGCATGCACCTCGTGCCCAGTCAGCATGTGCGTGTACCTCGTCTGGATGGCGCTGCCGTGCAGATGGAGTGCAGGCTGGATCAGGTGGTGGATTTGGGACGGGGAGTTAACCAGCTGCATATTCTGGAAGTGCTGGCCTTCCATGTGGATTCATCCTTGATGGACGAAAAAGGGAGAGTGAATCTGGAGGCGTATCGGCCTTTGGCTCGGTGGGCTGGACCGTATTATGCACAGCGGGGAGATATTCTTCTTCCTTGATGTCATTGCCTGTTGATTGGTTTTCGTCCTGGCTGTGTTTGTAGATCAGTGAGTTTTGGCTAAGGGCCTGCTTTTTTGCTCTACACAGATGACTGAAACATAGACAGCTTTCAAGGGCAGATAACATCAAGCCTGCAATAGACACTTTCGGTTGGGCCAGAAACAAAAAAAACCGCCTTGTGGGCGGTTTTTTTGACTACTGAGCAAGGCGCAAAACTTAATAAACGCCTTGATGACGCATGGCATTGGCGACTTTGACAAAGCCGGCAATATTGGCGCCGTTAACGTAGTTGATGAAGTTGCTTTCTTGACCATAGTTCACACAATTTTCGTGGATGTCACGCATGATGGAGTGCAGCTTTGCGTCAACTTGTTCGCGTGTCCAGCTCAAGCGCTGGGCGTTTTGGCTCATTTCCAGACCGGATACGGCAACACCGCCCGCATTGCTGGCTTTGCCTGGGGCATACAGGATCTTGGCGTGGATAAAGGCATCGACTGCATCCAGCGTGCTGGGCATATTGGCACCTTCGGCAACGCAACGTACACCGTTCTTGATCAGGATTTCTGCATCCTTGCCGTCCAGTTCGTTCTGGGTGGCGCAAGGCAGGGCGACATCCACAGGGATATGCCAAGGACGTTTGCCTTGTTCGTACAGCAGGTGATGTTGCTGGGCGTAATCGACCAGACTGCCACGCTGTACATTTTTAACGTGCATCAGGGAAGCCAGTTTTTCACGCGTAAAGCCATCCATGTCCACCACGCAACCTTGCGAGTCGGAAACGGTAACGACTTTGGCACCCAGATCCAGGCATTTTTCAATGGCGTACTGAGCCACATTGCCCGAGCCGGAAACGGACACTGTCATGCCGTCCAAGGACAGCCCTTTACGTGCCAACATTTCCTGTACGAAATATACGGTGCCATAACCGGTGGCCTCAGGACGAATCAAACTGCCGCCAAAGCACAAATCCTTGCCGGTGAACACACTGGCTGCACTGTTGGAGAGTTTTTTCATCATGCCGGCCATAAAGCCCACTTCACGCGCGCCCACGCCGATATCACCAGCAGGAACGTCGGTATCGGGGCCCAGGTGACGGTACAGCTCAACGATCAGGGCCTGGCAAAAGCGCATCACTTCGCCATCCGACTTGCCTTTGGGATCAAAGTCCGAGCCGCCTTTGCCGCCGCCCATGGGCAGAGTGGTCAAGGCATTCTTGAAGGTCTGTTCAAACGCCAGAAACTTCAAAATGGACAGGTTCACCGAAGGGTGAAAGCGCATGCCGCCCTTGAAAGGACCGATGGCATTGCTGTGCTGAATACGGAAGCCGCGATTGACCTGAACCTGGCCGCGATCATCTACCCAGGAAATACGAAACTGGATAGCACGTTCGGGTTCGACCAGACGCTCGAGCAGACCATGATCGGCGTACTGGGGGTTTTTCTCGATGAAGGGCCACAAGCTGGTCATGACTTCCCGAACGGCCTGCATGAATTCAGGCTGGTTGGGGTCGCGGGACTGCACTCTGGCTAGGAACTGTTCTAGAGAGATAGATTTCATTGCAAGCGAACTCTGTTTGCAATACTGAGAACTCGAGTCGAACTCAGCAGATTGAAAGAATGGATGCACGGGAATGCACCCGATCATACGCCCATCGCAAGCAAGCCTCTCGTATAGAGAGGCTTGCGCAGGATGTTCGATTTACTTCTTCATCATGTCGAAGAATTCGGAGTTGGTCTTTGTGGCCCGGATTTTGTCCAGGATAAACTCCATGGCTTCAATTTCATCCATCCCATGGATGAACTTGCGCAGAACCCAGACCTTTTGTAGAAGGTCGGGCTTGATCAGCAACTCTTCACGACGTGTGCCTGATTTGTTCAGGTTGATGGCTGGGTAAATACGTTTCTCGGCCAGACGGCGCTCCAGATGGATTTCGGAGTTGCCGGTACCTTTAAATTCTTCATAGATGACTTCGTCCATGCGGCTGCCGGTTTCGATCAGGGCAGTACCGATGATGGTCAAGGAGCCACCTTCTTCCAGATTACGGGCAGCGCCAAAAAAGCGTTTGGGGCGCTGCAGGGCGTTGGCGTCCACACCACCGGTCAAAACCTTGCCCGAAGCAGGGACCACAGTGTTGTAGGCGCGAGCCAGACGGGTAATGGAATCCAGCAGGATCACCACGTCTTTTTTCAATTCAACCAGGCGTTTGGCCTTTTCAATGACCATCTCGGCCACTTGCACGTGACGTGTGGCGGGTTCGTCAAAGGTGGAGGCCACCACTTCGCCGCGCACCGTGCGCTGCATCTCGGTTACTTCCTCGGGGCGCTCGTCCACCAGCAGGACGATCATGATGGCCTCGGGGTAATTGGTCGTGATGGCGTGAGCCATGTGCTGCATCATCACGGTTTTACCGGATTTGGGGCTGGCCACGATCAGGGCGCGCTGGCCTTTACCGATAGGCGAGAAGATATCCAGGATACGGCCTGTGATGTTCTCTTCGCTTTTGATGTCGCGCTCCAGGCGCATGGGCTGGTCCGGGTGCAGCGGCGTCAGGTTCTCAAACATGATGCGATGTTTGATGGCCTCGGGCTGCATGCCGTTAACCTTGTCAACTTTTACCAGGGCAAAGTAGCGCTCGCCGTCTTTAGGGGTGCGCACTTCACCTTCAATGGAGTCACCCGTGTGCAGATTGAAACGACGTATCTGCGAAGGGGAGATGTAGATATCGTCTGTGCTGGCCAGGTAAGAGGTTTCTGGCGAACGCAGAAAGCCAAAACCATCAGGCAGGACTTCAAGCACCCCGTCGCCGAAAATCTGCTCGCCCTTTTTGGCGTGCTTTTTCATGATGGCGAACATCAGCTCTTGCTTGCGCAAGCGGTTCGCGTTGTCGATTTCCAGAGTGGCAGCCATTTCTAGCAGCTGCGAGACGTGCAGAGCTTTTAATTCGTTCAGGTGCATGGGAGTGGGGAAGGGCTTTCAGCAGCAGACCGCAGGCCAGCGAAGGGCCTGCGTGCGGTTAATCAGAGATTACAGGGAGCTGTCGAGAAACGCGCTAAGTTGGGACTTGGAAAGTGCACCGACTTTAGTTTCGGCCACTTTGCCGTCTTTAAACAGCATGAGCGTTGGAATACCGCGAACACCATATTGAGCTGGGGTGTCGGGATTTTCATCGACGTTGAGCTTAGCGATGATAACACGACCTTGGTACAGTTCGGCTGCCTCATCAAGCAAAGGGGCAATCATTTTACAAGGACCGCACCAGGCAGCCCAGTAATCGACCAGAACGGGGAGGTCGGCGTTAAGGACGTCAGACTCAAAGGAGGCGTCCGTGATGTGTTTAATGGAGTCGCTCATGGCTAGATACAAAAAAAGTGAGGATAACGAAAAACTATACGTGTGGCGTGACCTGAGCACAATGTATTCTACGGCCAATTGCGACGGTCTTGTTGCCAATTTTTGACAGGATACCATTGCGTCTGGTTGATAATGTGCATTCGCTGCGCAACGCGCGCCAATAAAGCGTTTCCCCACTGGCGCCTAACCACTCGTAAAATAGCGTTTTTCTGTACGATCTACCGGGAATCAAGTTGTCTACTACACGTTACGACGAATCTTCTATACGGGTGCTCAAAGGGCTGGAACCGGTCCGTCAGCGCCCGGCCATGTATACCCGCACGGATAATCCCCTGCATATTGTGCAGGAGGTCATCGATAACGCGGCCGACGAAGCCCTGGCTGGTTTTGCCCGCACACTGACTGTCACCTTGCTGGAGGACGGCGGCATACAGGTTGAGGATGACGGGCGCGGTATTCCTGTTGGCTTGCACCCTGAAGAAAATGCGCCGGTGGTTGAACTGGTGTTCACGCGACTGCATGCCGGGGGCAAGTTTGACAAGCTCAATGGTGGTGCCTACGCCTTTTCTGGTGGTTTGCACGGGGTGGGTGTGTCGGTGACCAACGCCTTGTCGCGCCGTCTGGAAGTGCTGGTCTGGCGCGATGGCCAGGCTAACGAGATTGTGTTTGCCGACGGCGAGCTGGAGCAGCCCCTGACCCAAACGGGCACGGTGGCCAAGCGCAAGACGGGTACCCGTGTGCGGGTCTGGCCCGATGCCAAATATTTTGACTCCGCCCAGATTCCCCTGGCCCAACTGACTCATATCCTGCATAGCAAGGCCGTCCTGCTGGAAGGCGTGACGGTGGAACTGGTGCAGCAAAAAACCGGTCAGCGCCAGCAGTGGCGCTATGAGGACGGTTTGCGCGGCTACCTGCAGGAGGAAATGGAAGGGGTGGAGCTGCTGGTTCCCCTGTTTGAGGGCCGCCAGTACGCCCCGCAAGATGACGATAATTTCTCCGCCGGCGAAGGTGCGCATTGGGTGGTGGCCTGGGCGCTGGACTCCAATATTGTGCGTGAGTCCTATGTCAATCTGATCCCAACCCCAGCGGGGGGAACACACGAATCGGGCTTGCGCGATGGCTTGTATCAAGCCGTGCGCAGTTTTGCCGAACTGCATAGCCTGATTCCCAAAGGCGTCAAGCTGCAGGCCGAGGACGTCTTTGCCCGTGCCAGCTTTGTGCTCTCGGCCAAAGTGCTGGACCCGCAGTTTCAAGGGCAGATCAAGGAAAAGCTCAATAGCCGTGACGCCGTGCGTCTGGTCAGTGGCTATGTGCGCAATGCGCTGGAACTGCATCTGCATGCCAATGTGGATCAGGGTCGCAAATTGGCTGAAGTGGCGGTGCGTCAGGCTCAGGCCCGTACCCGTTCGGCGCAGAAAGTGGAGAAACGCAAGAGCTCGGGCGTGGCCGTGTTGCCCGGCAAGCTGACGGATTGCGAGTCGCACGATCTGGAAAGTTCGGAACTGTTTCTGGTCGAGGGTGACTCGGCTGGCGGTTCGGCCAAGATGGGCCGTGACAAGGAATTTCAGGCTATCTTGCCCCTGCGCGGCAAGGTTCTGAACGCTTGGGAGGTCGATAAGGACCGCTTGTTCGCTAACCAGGAAATTCACGATATTTCCGTGGCGATCGGCGTGGACCCGCACGACGCCCAGTCCGAGCCGGATCTGTCCGGTTTGCGTTATGGCCGTATCTGTATCCTGTCTGATGCGGACGTGGACGGCTCGCACATTCAGGTGCTGTTGTTGACGCTGTTCTTCCGTCACTTCCCCAAACTGATCGAGGCGGGCCACGTGTATGTGGCGCGTCCCCCCTTGTTCCGCGTAGACGTGCCTGCCGCCGGCAAACGCCCAGCCCGCAAGATCTACTGTCTGGATCAGGGCGAGTTGGACGCGACACTGGAAAAGCTGCGCAACGAAGGTATACGTAACGAGTCCTGGAGCATCAGCCGCTTTAAAGGTCTGGGTGAAATGAGTGCGGAGCAGTTGTGGGATACCACCATGAATCCGGACACCCGCCGCTTGCTGCCTGTGCATTGGGGTGAGGATGGCCTGAGCGATACACAAGCCATGTTCACCATGCTGATGGGCAAGGGTGAGGCCTCGGCCCGCCGAGCCTGGTTGGAAGAAAAAGGCAATTTGGCCGATCTGGACGTCTGAGCCCGACTTAAGAGTTATTTATGGATAGCAATCAATTGGATTTTGAACCGGCGGGATCGGACGATAGCATCACGCTGGCGACTTACGCGGAACAGGCTTATCTGGATTACGCCGTTTCAGTGGTACGTGGACGTGCCTTGCCCGACCTAACCGATGGTCAGAAACCGGTGCAGCGCCGCATTTTGTACGCGATGGATGCCATGGGTCTGGGCCCGACGGCCAAGCCTGTGAAATCGGCCCGTGTGGTGGGGGATGTGCTGGGTAAATATCACCCGCACGGTGACCAGGCCGCCTATGACGCCATGGTACGTATGGCGCAGGATTTTGTGCTGCGTTATCCGCTGGTAGACGGGCAGGGCAACTTTGGCTCGCGCGACGGTGACAATGCCGCCGCCATGCGTTACACGGAAGCACGTTTGACACCGTTCTCGCGTCTGCTGCTGGACGAGCTGGACGAGGGCACGGTGGACTTCATCCCCAACTACGATGGTAGCCAGAAAGAGCCAGTGGCCCTGCCTGCACGCTTGCCCATCATGCTGCTTAACGGCGCATCGGGGATTGCCGTCGGGATGGCGACCGAGATTCCTTCCCACAACCTGCGTGAAGTTGCCCAAGCCTGCGTCAGCTTGCTGCGCAATCCGAATTTGAGCGATCAGGACATACACGAGATCGTTCCCGGCCCGGACTTTGCGGGTGGTGGTCAGATTATTTCCGCCGCAGACGATATTGCGGCGGTGTACGCCCAAGGCCGTGGTTCCATCAAGGCTCGTGCCCGTTGGGTATTCGAGGAAATGGCCCGTGGCCAATGGCAATTGGTCGTCACAGAATTGCCGCCCGGCAGCTCCTCCCAGCAGATTCTGGAAGAGATTGAAGAGCGCACCAACCCCAAGGTCAAGGCTGGCAAGAAATCGCTGAGCACCGAGCAACAGCAAACCAAAGCCTTGATGCTGAACATGCTTGATGCCGTGCGTGACGAGTCGGGCAAGCAGGCGGCGGTGCGCCTGGTCTTTGAACCCAAATCCCGCGCGATTGATCGGGACGAGTTCGTGACCACCTTGCTGGCACAGACCAGCCTGGAGCGCAACGTCTCCATCAACCTGGTATGTATTGATACGGATGGCCGTCCCGGTCAGCGTTCCTTGCGCCAGGTGTTGCTGAACTGGCTGGAATTCCGCCGTCACACGATGGAGCGTCGTACTCGCTACCGTCTGGATAAGGTCACCGACCGTATTCATGTGCTGCAAGGGCGCATGGTGGTGTACCTGAATGTGGACGAGGTTATTCAGACTATTCGTGAATCCGACGAGCCGCGCGCAGCCCTGATGGAGCGCTTTGATCTGAGCGAGCGTCAGGCCGACGATATTCTGGAAATGCGCTTGCGTCAGTTGGCGCGTCTGGAAGGCTTCAAGATCGAGAAAGAGCTGAAAGAGCGTCTGGACGAGCAGGAGTCTTTGCAAAAGCTGCTGGACGATCCCAAAGCCTTGAAGCGTCTGATGATTCGTGAGATTGAAGCAGACGTTAAAACCTATGGTGATGACCGTCGTACCCTGATTGAAGCGGCCGAGCGCGCTGTGCTGGAAACCAAGGTGGTTGACGAGCCGGTTACCGTGATTGTGTCGCGCAAAGGCTGGCTGCGTTCACGCCAGGGCCATGGCCATGACGCCTCGCAATTCAGCTTCAAGACTGGCGATGGCTTGCGCGATGCGCTGGAGTGTCGCAGTACCACGGACCTGGTCGCCATCGGCACCGATGGCCGGGTCTATACTGTTCCGGTCTCCAGTTTGCCTTCAGCGCGTGGCGATGGTCAGCCCATTACCTCCATGATTGAAGTCAGCCCCAGTGCGCCCATTGAGCATATTCTGGGGGCGCCTTTGGACCAGAACTACTTGCTGGCTGCCTGCGACGGTTACGGTTTTGTGGCTTCTCAGGGCGACATGAATACACGGCAGAAAGCGGGCAAGCAGTTTGTCACCGTCGAGGATGGCAAAAAGCTGCTCAAGCCCTTGGCCTTGCGCCCGGATGATCAGTACGTGGGTCTGCTCAGCGAGCAGGGACGTTTCCTGGTGGTGGACATAAAGGAGCTGAAAGTGCTTTCCAAAGGGGGGCGTGGCACGGTGCTGATCAAACTGAACGAGGGCGATACGCTCAGTCAATGGGTTGCCTTTGGTGAGGCGGGTCTGGCCGTCAGCGGAGTGAACCGCAAGCGTCCGTCCACCATCGTGATGGATCTGGACATGCTGGCCAATTATCTGGGCAAGCGGGCAGGCAAGGGCAAGGCCCTGTCGCTTAAATTGAACGACCCTGTACTGCATCGGCCTGAAGAGTCCTGAATTTGTATAGCCGCCGGAGGCTGGGCCTCCGCCTGATAGATTTCTTTTTTGAGTGTTGGATATGAGTTTCAAAGTCACGGTTCAGCCCAGCGGGCACAGTTTTGACGTACAGCCCGGACAGTCTGTGCTGGATGGCGCGCTCAATGCCGGTATTGTCTTGCCCTACAGTTGCCGCAATGGCACCTGTTCGTCTTGCCGTGGCAAGGTCATTGAAGGCGAATACGATGCAGGCCGTGCGCCCGAGCAATTGCTGAGCGAAGAGGACCGCGCTGCAGGTTACACCCTGTTCTGTCAGGCCAAGCCCAGCAGCGACATGTTGATCGAATCGCACGAAATTCGCATGGCGACCGATATCCAGATTCGTAAAATGCCGTCGCGCGTGGTGGGTCTGGAAAAAGTACGTGATGATGTGATGGTGGTGCGTTTGCAAATGCCATCTTCCGAGCCATTCCGTTACTACCCGGGTCAGTACCTGGAATTCATCCTGAAAGACGGCAGCCGTCGTAGTTATTCCATGGCGACACCGCCACGGGAAGACAATCAGGTGGAATTGCATATCCGTCACATGCCCGGTGGCGTGTTTACCGACCACGTCTTTGGTGCCGGTGCTACCGCCATGAAAGAGCGCGAGATTCTGCGCGTAGAAGCACCTTTGGGTTCTTTCTTCCTGCGCGAAGATAGCGCGGCTCCTATGGTTTTCCTGGCCAGCGGTACAGGTTTTGCTCCGATCAAGGCCTTGATCGAGCGCCTGATTCAAACCGGCAGCCAGCGCGAAGTCGCCCTGTACTGGGGCGGGCGTCGACCCAAGGATCTGTACCAGTCCGAACTGGCCGAGAAATGGGCCAGCGAACTGCCTAACTTGCGTTTCATTCCGGTGATTTCCGACGCTCAGCCTGAAGATGGCTGGACAGGTCGTACCGGCTTTGTGCATCAGGCCGTATTGGCTGATTTGCCTGATCTGTCGGCCTGGCAGGTGTACGCCTGTGGCGCGCCGGGCATGGTTGAAGCGGCCCGCAAGGATTTTGTGGAGCAGGCTCAACTGAATCCGGACAATTATTTTGCAGATGCCTTTACGTCGCTGGCAGACGTCAAGTAAGCGTCTTGATCAATAGCTCAACAAGCGGACAGTACACATGAAAGTAGCAGTTCTGGGCAGCGGCATTATTGGGGTATCAACTGCCTGGTGGCTCAGCCAGCAAGGTTGTGAGGTGGTGGTCGTGGATCGAGGAACCGGTCCCGCGCAGGAAACCTCGCGTGCCAATGGCGGGCAAATCTCGGTCTCGTATGCCGAGCCCTGGGCCAACCCGAAAATGCCGCTCAAACTGCTGAAATGGTTGTTGCAGGATGATGCTCCCTTGTTGTTCCGTCCGCGTCTGGACCTGCGCCAGTGGCGCTGGTGCCTGTCTTTCTTGCGAGAGTGCCTGCCGGGGCGGGTTACGCCCAATGTGCGCGCGCTGGTGGCCATGGCGGAATACAGCCGCAGCACGCTCAAGCAATTGCGTCCCAGCCTGGATTTTGATTATCGCCATCAGGAAAAAGGCATCATTACGTTTTACCGGGATGCCCAAAGCCTGGACGACTCCCAGCAAATGGCCGACGTCATGCGAGATATGGGAGTGGACCGCCGCATCATGAGCGTGGACGAACTGGTGCAGCTGGAGCCTGCCCTGGCATCAGCGCGCGGCCAGATCGTGGGTGGCGACTACACCAAAGATGATGAGTCGGGCGATGCCAATCAATTCACCTGCGGTTTGGCGGCCATGGCCAGGCGAGTCGGAGTGGAATTTCGCTTTTCTACCCAAATCACCCGTTTGCTGACGGCCAAGGGCCGAGTGGTGGGGGTCGAGGTTATAGGCGCGGATGGTGCGTACGACTCCATACAGGCAGACGCCTTCGTGGTGGCCATGGGTAGTTTCAGCCCTACCGTCCTGCAGCCGCTGGGAATTTCCTGCCCCGTTTATCCGGCCAAAGGCTATTCGGCCACCTTCCCGGTGCTGGTCCCCGAGGGCGCGCCTACTGTCAGCCTGACAGATAAAGATCACAAACTGGTTTTTTCCCGCCTGGGCGATAGCCTGCGGGTTGCTGGAACGGCCGAATTGTCGGGCTATACGCGTAGCTTGAACCCCGCCCGCTGTCAGGCTTTGTTAACGCATGTGGCTGATCTGTTCCCAAGCGCATTGGATTTTGATAATGTTCATTTCTGGTCAGGACTGCGTCCTGCCACAGCATCAAATGTCCCACTGATAGGCCGATCCTCCATTCCCAACCTGTACCTGAATACCGGGCATGGCACCTTGGGGTGGACCATGGGCATAGGCTCTGGCCGAGCCTTGGCGGACCTGGTCATGGGGCACAAACCCGAACCTGAATTTCCTTTTTTATCTTGAAGGATGTATGAAAAATCTACGCGGATTACTGTTGAAACGTGGTGTTATGGCTTTGGCGATGGCAGCGGGTGGCTCAGCCGCTTTGCTGTTCGGGTCGACCGCCCTGGCAGCCGTTGATATTCAGGTCTGGACCGCTTTGAACTCGCACAATCAGGACGAGTTCGAACGCTTGGTTCGGGATTTCAATCGTAGCCAGAGCGACGTCAAGGTGTCGGTCAAGGCGCATGACACAGAAGCCTCTTTGGAGCAGGTCATGCAAGCGGGCAAGGATTTGCCCAATCTGGTGCAGTTAGGCGAGATGTCCGGCCTGGACGAGGTCGCCGACCGCTCCTACATCATGCCCATGCACACCTTGCTGGCTCGGGAAAAAATGGACAATGTGTCCTGGTTCCTGGCCTCGAATTCCTTTGTGCGCAATGGCCGCGGCCAATTGCAAGGCTTCCCCTACATGGCCGAAATTCCGGTCATGTACTACAACCTGGAAGCGTTTGATAAAGCCAAGATCGAGCCTCCCGTGCCCAGCCGCGTCTGGCTGGACTTGCAAGCTCAACTGGTTGATCTGGCCAATAAAGGCTCGCGCCGTTGTCCTTTGACCTCCGACCAGTCTGTCTCCATCAACCTGGAAAACCTGGCAGCGGTTAATAACCAGATTTACGGTCTGGCACCCGGCCCCAAGGTTAAAGGCAAAGTGGGCTTTGATTTTGACGTGATGTATATCCGTCACTTGTCCATGATGATCAGTTGGGTGAAATCCGAGCTGATGGTCAAACCCGGCACCTTGCCCGAGTCGCCCCAGCGTTTTGCCAAGGGTGAATGTGCAGTCATGTTCTCCAACTCCGGCCATATCGGTGAGTACAGCGACACGCGCGGCCTGAAGTACGCTGTGACTGGTCTGCCTTACTACCCTGAAGTCACCCAAACCCCCGGCAAGCCTTTTGTGACTGGCTCCGCTCTGTGGGCGGTGAAAGGCCATAACGCTGAACAGAACCAGGCCTCGGCCCGCTTCATCAGCTGGTTGGCCCAGCCAGAGAATGCCGCTCGCTGGTATCAGAAAACAGGCTTTTTGCCTGTAAGCCGTGAAGCCTTTAACGCGACGGGTAGCGACTACTACAAGGACAAGGGCGACTGGATGCACCTGGTGGGCGCCTACAGCAGCGGTACATCGGGTACAGCCAAGGGCAACTTCCGTAACTACCGCCAGATTCGCGCCGTGTTCAACCAGAGCCTGGAAAGCGCGCTGGACGGTCAGCAACCTGCCATGACGGCCTTGCGTACCGCCGCCACGGAAGCCAACCGACTGGTGGCTCAGAAAGGACGCTGATTTATCTGTGCGTACAAGCCGATCTAGCGGTTTGAGCGAGCATCCTTGAAGATAAACCCCATGCCCTTGACGGGACATGGGGTTTTTTCTTTGGGTGCTCGCAATGCGTTTTCTTGTCCGTTTCTGCGTCTTGCTGATGTGTGGCCTGGGGTTGTCTGCCTGTCAGACCAGTCAGGGGCCTGATGGCCTGTTGGCTGATCCGGGAACACGCGTCTTTAACTTCGATTGGCGCTTGTCTGGCGACCCTCAAGTCGGCCCTATGCAGGTGTTTGATAACGGCAGGCGTATCTGGCTGCATTTTGCACCGGAGCAGATGCTGCCAGCGGTGTTGGGGCGCAGGAATGGACAGGAAACGCTGCTGTCTTTGAAGCCCTTGGGGCAGTTTCAAGTGATTGAAGGCCTGTGGACGGAGTTGATATTTCGGGCCGGACGAGCACAGGCGCAGGCTAGTTTAGGGCGCAAGAGTGCCCATGCTGAGGGTGCTGCAACACTTGGCGTAGAGGCATCGGATGCCTTGCCACAGGACCGTAGTCAACAGAAGGATCAGCAGCAAGCCCGAGCCAGTCTCTCCCAGCGTAGTGATTCTTCGCCAAGCCATTTCCCCCTAAGTCGTTCCGATATCCGCTCTTCCGAGCAAAGTAGTCTGTTTTCTGGAAAGCCCGCGCCAGATTGGATGGCGGCTCAAGTGAAGGAGGGCGAGTCTGCCCCTGGGAATGTGTTGCAGACACAAGCCTTTCAAGCCCGTTCAGAGTTGCTGCCAGTCTCAGCTCCTGGTGTGGATGCACAGTCCATTGCAGAGCCTGTTTTTGAACTGCGAATCAAGGATAGAACCTTGAGGCAGGCATTAGTCCGATGGGCTAAGCAAGCGCAATGGGTTTTTGCACCTGAGCATTGGACTTTGGAGGTTGATTTCCCTATCAAGGCGGCGGCTCGCTTTGAGGGGGACTTTGAGACTGCTGTGGCTCAGTTGTTGGCGGCTGCCCAACTGAATGCTCATCCTTTGCAGGCCTGTTTTTACTCAAATCAGGTGCTCAGGATTCTGGCTTGGCCGCAAGCCTGTGATCCCAGTGCTTCGCCCGAGGGACAGTCATGAATTATCTCTGTCTCTTGCTTTTGCCGCTGATAGCGGCTTGCAGCTTGCAAACAGCAGGGCAGCATGTTGATCAGGCTCAGGCATGGCTGGATGATGCCGTGGTGTTGGATGGCAATAGTCCATCCTCCGTGGCACATGCACAGTCTGTCGACAAGCCCTGGTTGCTGGGGGCGGCCGTGCCTTTACGAAAACAGGCTGCCTTGCCAGCGGCATTGCGCTCCAGACAAACCTTCAGTTTTTCTTTGGAAGCGCCTTTGCCCGATCTGGATGAGCTGGCGCGTCGTTTGTCTTTATTGTCTGATCTGAGCGTTTTCATTAGCCCGCAGGCTCGTTTGCCTTTAACGCATTTCCCGCCACGAACCGCTGGGCAGGAGGGGCCGGAATCGACTCGGCAGGGAGGTCTGATTTTTGAACAACTACGTTTGTCAGCCTTGTTGGATCAGATTGCAGCGGTATATGGCCTGAAGTGGCGTTATCAGGCAGGCCGTATTGAGTTGTATCGCGATGAGAGTTCTCTGGCTTTGGGGCAGCAGTCTGGATTGCGACAAGTAGACGGGTCAGGGACAGGGGGCTTAATTGGTCGAGGTGTGAAATGAGTTCTGTCTTGCCTGAGCGGGAGTACTGGTTTGGGTTGCAGTGGGTGGATGCCAGGGACGGTATGCGGCGGACTCAAAATCGTCGAATGAAGAGATCGTATTGGACTTGCTTGATGGGAGTGAAAGGGGGGCTGAGAGAACAGGCACGTAAGCAAACGGAAAGGCAAATAGAAGAACTACAACAAGTACAGGAAAAGACTGATGAGGATGTAGCAGGACAAAGAGCAGGGCAAACAGCAGGACGAACAGCAGGACGAACAGCAGGGCAGGCAATGGCTTGGGTTCCAAGTTGTTGGCTGAACAGCCGGAGGACCCAATCTGTCTTGCGCTTGGCCCAGAATGGGCCTTCAAGAGCCAGACTAACGCGAGTTCAGGCTTATTCTGCGGCTGCCTGTATGGCTGCCCACCACCCTCAGGACGCAGTTTTTCTTTTATGGACGGTGGCTCCTGGCCGTTTGTGGTTTCTGGTGCTTGAACATGGTCAGGTGATGGAAGGTAGCGATTGCCTCCTGGCTCAGATCGGGCAAGTGCAGACCTTGCGGCGGGCCATGCAGGCGCGTTATCCCTCTATACGTGAACTGCGGCAACCTGCTGATTTATGGGTCTGTCTGGAACAGGGCAGAAGACCGCAGGGCCGTATGCTGCGCCAGCCTGTCAGGCGTGTTGGTGGGTGTGAAAAGATCCCGCTTCGTCTGGCGGTTCTTTCTTTGCTGGTGTTGGCTACGCTTGGAAGCGTGTTCTCCCTTGATCTTCGGGCTCGCTTGGCTGCCATGGCGTCTGATTGGGAGCAAAGTCCATCACAGGAAGAGCATGGTTTGACGAGTATTCAATCTGTGTTGGGCTTGATTGAGGAGCTTCCTGCTCAGGGGGCAGACTGGCAATTGCAGCAGGTGGATTGTCGCCGTCAGGCCGGCTTGTGGGAGTGCAGGGCACATTACGGGTTTGAGGATGTGCAAAGTTTGAGTGCAGCCATGAATAGCCAGATTCGTGAGCCGAATGTGCTGGAGTTCACCGGCTTGGGGCAGGGGACTTTGAGTATCCGGCGCGGGTATCAGGTATTGATTCCCCAGTCCTTGGAAACGAAAGATCAGACGCGAATGCCAACTGCGGCATCTCCAGGTTTGCATGCCAAGCTGGCGGCCCTGCAGCCTGCTTTTATGCGCTTGTCATTGAGCCCCGCTCAGTGGGTTGAATCCTCCGCCGAAAATGAGCAAACAAGGGCAGGCGTGTGGCGCCGCTCCTGGCTCAGTCAATCGCCCCTGCGTTCGGTTTATTTACTGGCGGCCCAGCTTCCTGAACTGCACTGGGAGCGTATGAGCTTGTCATTGAACTCGCGGTCCTACCCCTCGCTGCTGGGCAGCGCTTTTATCGTGGAGCTGGAAGGCTATGTTTATGAATCTGCGCAGCGGGATCTGGTTGATCAAGATCTGGCCGATTACATGCAGAGCCCTTTTGAGCATTCTGTTTGGTCTGACGCTGATGTTTAGTGCACCGGCTTGGGCGATGGAAACCATGGCGACGATAGTAAGGGAGATGCTGTTGCTGGAAGCCGAACAGGCGCGGCAGAACATGTCGTCCTGCTTGAGGACACCACAGGAGCAAGAGGGGGCAAGTCAGCCTGATGTGGCCAAGATCAAATCCAGTAAGCCCACCCCTGCATTGAAGCTGAAAGCGATCTATGGAAAAGACACCCAGTTGCTAGCCGAAGTGCAGCATGAGCAGCGTCTGCTCTTGTTTCAGCAAGGACAGCTTTGGCCGATAGGGCGTGAGCGAGATAGGTCCATGCGCCTCTTGTCTTTGAGTAGTCGCTGTATTGAGCTTGAAATAGGGCAAACCCAGGCTCAAGCTGCGCAACCGCAACCGCAACCGCAACCGCAACCGCAACCGCAACCGCAACCGCAACCGCAACTGGAATTGCAATCCATCAAACTATGTTTGCCTTCCGGGCAGGGCCAAGTGTGATCGGACTTCTGCGATTCGCAGAAGCCCAGGCTTACTGCTTTGCAGGTTTCACGCCTGACTGTTCTTGAATCAGCAAGGCCGTGGGTTCGTGCAGCAGCAGACCAGACAGGCGGCTTCATAGACCCGAAGCAAGAAAAAACCCCGACATGATTTTCATCATATCGGGGTTGGAAGTTACTACGGAGCTTGTCGCTCGTCAGGCTTGAGCCTTGTTCTGCATTAGTCGCGGGTACCGCTCCAAGCGGCAATGGCGGCACGCTCTTCGTCGGTCATTTGCGTCATGTTACCCAAGGGCATGTACTTGGAGTGCACCACGGTCTTGACCTGTTCGGCGTGCAGTACCGTGTTGTCGATGGTATCGAGCAACATGCCGGCAGGGGCAGCCGTAAAGCCGAAGTCGGCATTGGGCTTGACCGCGTGACACTGAACACATCGTGCGTCCATGATTTCCTGGACACGGGCAACACTGATTGTTTCCGCACCGTTGGCAGCTTCAGGTGCACTGGCAACTTCACCCTTCAAGCTGGCAGGAGCCGCCAGGTAACCCACGATCAGCAGCAGCACAACACCGGCAGCCGGGTAGGCAGGCTTTTTGATGCCAGCGTGCATCAGCACGAAGTATTGACGGATCAGGGCACCGGCAAAGATGAACAGCACCATGATGATCCACGCATTGGGGTTGTTATACGTGAACGAGTAGTGGTTGCTCAGCATCAGCAGCAGGACAGGCAGCGTGAAGTAGGTATTGTGTACCGAACGCTGTTTGCCGCGCTTGCCATCCAGAGGGTTGGGCGCCTGACCGGCTTTCAGTGCCTTGACCATGCGGCGCTGGCCGGGAATGATCCAGAAGAACACGTTGGCCGACATGCTGGTGGCCATGACAGCACCCGTCAGCAAGAACGCAGCACGACCCGAGAAGATGTGGGCGCTCAGGTAAGCCACGACCACCATCATGATCGCCACCGCCACGCTTAGCAGGCCGTCGCGGTTCATGTTGGGGCTGATCAGGCGGCACAGGCCGTTATAGACCACCCAGCCCAATACCAGGAAGGCAATGGCCATGACGTTGGCCTGAGTGCCTGTCATTTGAGCCGCCCATTCCCAGGGACTGTTGGGGTTGACCAGATAGAACTCGGGCTTGGTCAGGTAGAGCAGGGCGAACAGGAAGAAACCGGACAACCAGGTGGTGTAGGACTTCCAGAAAGACCAGTGCAGGTCATCAGGCAGTTCGGCCGGATTAGTCAGGTATTTCTGGTTGTGATAGAAGCCGCCGCCGTGGACAGCCCACATCTCGCCAAATACACCGCGTTTCTTGCTTTCTTCGCCTTTAGGCGGTTTCAGGCCATTGTCCAGCATCACAAAGTAGATGGACTCGCCGATCCAGGCGACAGCCGCAATCACGTGCAACCAGCGCAACAGCAGGTTGCCGTACTCAAGTAGGTAAGCGTACATAAAGATCTCGTATCAGAGTGGTTTCGTATAGAAGCGAAAAGTCGACTTGGATACGCGATCAGCTGCCGCGATAGGTAGACCAGGACCAGGGGGTCACGACCAGAGGTACGTGGTAATTGGCATTGGCATCAGCGATACCAAAGCGAATGCCGACCTGATCCACAAAGCGTGGCTCGGGCAGAGCCACACCGCTGGCGGCAAAGTAGTCACCTGCATGGAACACCAGTTCAAAAACGCCCGTGTGCATGGCCTGGCCTTGCAGCAGGGGCTCATCACAGCGACCGTCGCTGTTGGTGTGAGTGGTTTTGATCAGAGTGCGTTGATCGTTTTCGATGGAATAAAGATCGACGCGCACGCCGCTGGCTGGGCGCCCTTGAGTCGTGTCAAGGACATGGGTTGATAGCTTTCCCATAAATGTCTCCGGTTTATGGTGATCAAAAAAGGTCCAGCGAGCCCAGTTTTGAGAACCGGCCGGGGGCCAACGGTGCAAGGATCAGTGCGCTGGGTTGAGGCCCCGAAACTGTCGCTCTGTTTGAGGAATCAGATTGTCGACAATTTATGTTGACGATTTTGTCGGGGTACCGAATAATTGTCAATAGTCAATAACGAGAAATTCTATGCTTCAGATACGGCGGCAAGAGGGGATGAGCAGTGAATCCCAAGCGCCCAGCGCCTCCTCGCTGCTAGAGGGAGGCATGGCAGATAGCGAGGTCGGGCGTGTTTATAGCCAGATCTTTGATGCGGTCGTTGACCGTCGTCTTTTGCCTGGAACCAAACTGACGGAAGCCACGCTGTGCACGATTTTCGAGTGCTCGCGGGCGACCGTTCGTGCGGCGCTGGCTGCCCTCGAACACGACAAGATTGTGGTTATCGAGCCCAATCGTGGCGCTTTTATCTGGAAGCCGACGGCCAAGCAGACACGGGATGTGTTTGAACTGCGACGAGACCTGGAAGCGCTGATTCTGAAAAAACTGATCAGCTACCCGGATCTGCCGGAGCGTTTGGCTGGCCTGTATGAAATGGTGGAACGTGAACAGCACGCTTTTGAACACGGCGACCGCATCAGCTGGTTGCGCCTGTCAAACGCGTTTCACGTGATGCTGGCGCGCTGCGCTGGCAACGATGAGTTGACCGAGCTGATGCACACCTTGTGCGCCCGCACCACGCTCATCATTGCCTATCACGACACACCGGGCGAACAGGCTTGCTCGTTTTACGAGCACAAAGAGATTTTGGACAAGCTTAGTCAGGGCGACGCCGACGGCGCGCATCTGGCTATGCATCATCACTTAAGTGATTGTGAACATCGCATGAGCGAAGCGGGTGATGGCAGTGCTGCTGATCCTTGGCTGGCCCTCAGCGTAAAACGCTAAACGGAGACGGTATGTCCTTGAGTAAGTACCCTCGTGACCTGGTTGGTTACGGTAAAAACGTGCCTCATGCACAATGGCCTGATCGGGCGCGCATCGCGGTGCAGTTTGTCTTGAACTATGAAGAAGGCGGCGAGAACTGCGTTCTGCACGGTGATCCGGGCTCCGAGCAGTTCCTGTCCGAAATCATTGGTGCAGCGGCTTACCCGGACCGTCACCTGTCCATGGAATCCATTTACGAATACGGCTCGCGTGCCGGTGTCTGGCGGATTCTGAAAGAGTTTGAGAAACGCGGCTTGCCCATGACCATTTTCGGTGTGGGTATGGCGCTGGAGCGTCATCCCGAGCTGGCACAGGAGTTTGTACGCCTGGGCCATGAAATCGCGTGCCACGGTTACCGCTGGATTCACTACCAGAACGTATCCGAAGAGGTGGAGCGCGAGCATATGCGTCAGTGCGTAAAAGTACTGACGGACCTGCTGGGCCATCACCCTGAAGGCTGGTACACCGGCCGTGACAGCCCCAACACCTTGCGTCTGGTGGCAGAAGAAGGCCAGTTCCTGTACAGCTCCGATTACTACGGTGATGATCTGCCGTTCTGGACCGAGGTTCAACTCAGCGACAATACTGTCAAGCCGCAATTGATCGTGCCTTACACCCTGGACAGCAATGACATGCGCTTTGCGGCTCCTCAGGGTTTCAACACCGGCGATCATTTCTTCTCCTACCTGAAAGACGCGTTTGACGTGCTCTACGAAGAAGGTGAAGAAGCCCCCAAGATGTTGTCCATCGGTTTGCATTGCCGTCTGATTGGCCGTCCTGGCCGCTTCCGTGCCTTGCAGCGCTTCCTGGATTACGTGCAATCGCACGAGCGTGTCTGGGTTTGCCGTCGTGTGGATATTGCCCGTCATTGGGCCGAACATCATCCCTATCAGCCCAAGGCCTGATCGAGGCAGGGCCAGGGTTCATGCCTCCTGGCCCGTCAGGACGACATCCTGAATATGAGCAGGGTGCCTTCACATTCCGACTCGCCAGGGTCGGAATTGTTGTTTCTGCCCGCTGAAAACAGTACTATTTGACGCTTACGCAGCCGCTCGTACAGGGAGTGTGGCGTCCTGGCTTCTCACTGCTTTGCCGGGGCGGCAGGTGTTGTGCCAGCGCAGCGCGCGCATGGGCTGCAAGGCTGATCGTCTTATAATAGGCAGTTAAATTTTCCATCGCGTTGCATGTAATGAAAACCTCAGAAATTCGTCAGAAGTTTCTTTCTTTTTTTGAATCCAAGGGACATCACATCGTCTCCTCGGCTTCGCTGGTACCAGGCAATGACCCTACCTTGCTGTTCACTAACGCAGGGATGGTGCAGTTCAAAGATGTGTTCACGGGCAAGGAAACCCGTCCCTACAACCGTGCAACCAGCTCTCAGCGCTGTGTTCGTGCCGGTGGCAAGCATAATGACCTGGAAAACGTGGGCTACACCGCCCGCCACCACACCTTTTTTGAAATGCTGGGCAACTTCAGCTTTGGCGACTACTTCAAGCAAGACGCCATTCGCTATGCCTGGGAGCTGCTGACGACGGTTTACAAGCTGCCTGCAGAGAAACTCTGGGTCACCGTCTATCAAGAAGACGATGAGGCCTACGATATCTGGGCTTCGGAAATTGGTGTGCCCAAAGAGCGCATCATCCGCATCGGCGATAAGGGTGGCGTACGCTACAACTCGGACAACTTCTGGCAGATGGCCGATACCGGCCCCTGTGGTCCTTGTTCGGAAATCTTCTACGATCACGGCGCTGACGTTTGGGGTGGTCCTCCCGGATCGCCTGAAGAAGACGGCGACCGCTATATCGAAGTATGGAACCTGGTGTTCATGCAGTTCGAGCGTTCCGCCGACGGCACCATGACGCCGCTGCCCAAGCCTTGTGTGGACACCGGTATGGGCCTGGAGCGTATTTCGGCTGTGCTGCAGCACGTGCATTCCAATTACGAGATCGACCTGTTCCAGTCTCTGATTCAGGCCGCCGCACGCGAAACCAAGACCAGCGACTTGAGCAATAACTCGCTCAAGGTGATTGCTGACCACATCCGTGCTTGCAGCTTTCTGATTATTGACGGGGTCATCCCCAGCAATGAAGGCCGTGGCTATGTGCTGCGCCGTATTATTCGCCGTGCCTTGCGTCACGGTCACAAACTGGGTCAGAAGGGCTTGTTCTTTTACCGTTTGGTACAGGACTTGGGCCTGACCATGGGCGAAGCCTACCCCGAGCTGATTAGCCAGCGCGAGCGTATCGAACAAGTGCTGCGCCAGGAAGAAGAGCGTTTCAGCGAAACGCTGGAAAATGGCATGCGCATTCTGGAAGGCGCTTTGGCCAACCTGCCGGAGAATGCCAAGCTGGACGGCCAGACGCTGTTCACCTTGTACGATACCTACGGTTTCCCCGTGGACTTGACCGCCGACATCTGCCGCGAGCGTGGCATTGAGGTCGATCTGGACGGTTTTGAAGTTGCCATGGAAAACCAGCGTCAGATGGCACGCGCTTCGGGCAAGTTCAAAACAGCCGAAGGCTTGAGCTATTCCGGTGTGCAGACCCGTTTTGATGGCTACACCACCCTGGAAGGCAGCGGCACCGTTACCGCCTTGTATGTGGATGGCACCTCGGTGCAGTCCGTGGCTCAGGGTCAGCAAGCGGTGGTGGTTCTGGATGCCACCCCTTTCTACGCCGAATCCGGTGGTCAGGTGGGGGATGCCGGTATCTTGAGCGATGCCAAGGGCCTGTCCTTTGAAGTGCAAGATACTCAAAAGATTTCCAATCAGGTTTTCGGCCACCAAGGGGTGCTGAACGCAGGCACGCTGACAGTGGGCCAGACTGTTCAAGCCCAGGTGGATACCGAGCGCCGTGAGCGCGTGATCCGTAATCACTCGGCCACGCACTTGATGCACAAGGCCTTGCGTCAGGTGCTGGGCGGTCACGTGCAGCAACGTGGTTCCCTGGTGGACGCCGAAAAGACCCGTTTTGACTTTGCTCACGATGCCGCCATGACGGCCGAGCAAATCGCTCAGGTCGAAGCCATTGTGAATGAGCAGGTTCTGGCTAACCAGGCCGTGCAAGCCCAACTGATGTCCTTTGATGACGCTGTTAACGGTGGTGCCATGGCTTTGTTTGGCGAAAAGTACGGCGATGAAGTGCGCGTACTGGATATCGGTTTCTCGCGCGAGCTGTGCGGCGGTACTCACGTTCAACGTACGGGCGATATTGGCCTGTTCAAGATTGTCTCGGAAGGCGGTGTAGCCGCTGGCGTGCGCCGTGTCGAGGCCATCACCGGCACCAACAGCCTGCATTGGGTACAAGCGCAGGAACGCTTGTTGAACGACGCTTCTGCCAGTCTGCGTACGCAGCCAGAGGGTCTGGTTGCCCGTATCAGCGCCTTGCAAGGTCAGATCAAGGATCTGGAGCGCGAGCGCGAACAAATGCAATCCAAGCTGGCTGCTTCGGCAGGCCAGGATCTGCTGGCTCAGGCTGTCCCGTTGAATGACAGCAGCCGCTTGCTGGTTGCCACGTTGCAAGGCGTGGAGGCCAAAGCCTTGCGCGAAATGGCGGATCAGTTGAAGAACAAGCTGCAGTCTGCCGTGATCCTGCTGTCTATCGTGGCAGACGGCAAAGTCAGCCTGGTGGCTGGCGTGACGCCTGACCTGACCTCCAAGGTCAAGGCGGGTGATCTGGTGGGCTTTGTGGCCTCGCAAATGGGCGGGAAGGGCGGTGGTCGTCCTGACATGGCCATGGGCGGCGGTACCGATGCCAGCGTTCTGCCGCAGGCCAATGCTTCGGTGCAGGCCTGGGTTCAAAGTAAATTGGGTGCGTAATGACGATGTCCGAGACCGGCGCATTGCCCAACAGCGATCTGCAGGTTGATGCAAGTGGGCTGAAATGCCCCTTGCCTATCTTGCGTGCCAAGAAAGCCTTGGCACAGCTGGAATCCGGGCAAGTGTTGCAGGTCATCACGACCGATCAGCACGCCATTCAAGATTTTCAGGCTTTTTGTCGCCAAACTGGCAACGAACTGTTGGCTCAAGACCAGCAAGCCGAAAAAACTCTGCATTTTTTACGCCGTCGTTGAGCCGACGGCGGTAGAATACTGCTTTGTCTGTTGCGTATCTAGCACTGAATCTGCTATCTTAGCGTGTTACTTTTGGCATGCTTGCCAGAATAGTGCTAGAATTTTTTGTTTACCTTACACAATAAAGGGATTATCAATGGTGGTAATTCGCTTGGCCCGTGGTGGCTCCAAAAAGCGTCCTTTTTACAACGTAGTAGCCGCCGAGGCGAGCCAACGCCGTGATGGTCGCTTCATCGAACGTCTGGGTTTCTACAACCCCGTTGCTGGCGAAGGTCATGAAAACCTGCGTCTGCAAATGGACCGCGTTAAGCACTTCACCGACAACGGTGCTCAGGTTTCGCCTGCTGTGGCTCGCCTGTTGAAAGAATACTCGGCTAAGGTTGCTTCGGCTGCCTAAGTTGATTCACCTGTTTTTTTAGTAGCGTTTAGTGTGAAGCAATCTGCGATTCCTGCTGACCTTGTTGAGCTCGGTCGTATTGTTTCCGCTTATGGTGTGCGTGGTTGGGTCAAGATCCAGCCGCATTCCATGCAAACCAAGGCGCTGCTGAATGCAAAGACATGGTGGTTAAAAACGCCCCGGCCTGAATCTCAGGCGGGCGTTTTTGCGTCTGTGTCACCCAGACAGATACAAACCGCAAAGCAGCATGGTGCAACCATCGTGGCGCAGTTTGAGGGTCTGGATAATCGAGAGCTGGCTCAAGCTCTCAAGGGGCATACCGTTTGGGTATCCCGTGCCGCTTTCCCCAAAGCGGACGAAGACGAATTTTATTGGGTCGATCTGATCGGCTGCCGCTTCTTTGGCGAGCAGGACGGCCAGGCTGAAAGCCTGGGCGAGGTGGTGGAAGTGCTGGATAACGGCGCGCACTCCATTTTGGTTGTGCATCGTGGCTCCTGGGATGCTGAAGGCGTCTTTACGCCTGCAAAGGACGAACAGGGCAAGCCGCTGGAAGAGCTGGTTCCCTTTGTGCAAGCCATTGTGCATACGGTGGATATGTCCGCCCGCGAACTGCACAGCCACTGGGCGATTTGATCGTTTCAATCCTGCGCACCTGCATGGCTCTGGCCTGACTGGTCGAGTCTTGTAAAGCGTATCCGCTTTTTTCTCTTGCCGAGTCCTCATGCGATTTGATGCCCTGACCCTGTTCCCGGACATGTTTGATGTGGTCAGCGAGGCTGGTGTCACCGGCCGTGCGCACAAGCAGGGTATCTGGCAGATGCGGACCTGGAACCCGCGCGACTACACCACCGATGTGCACCGTACTGTAGACGATCGTCCTTACGGCGGTGGCCCAGGCATGGTAATGCTGGCTGATCCTCTGAATGACGCCCTGGATCAGGCTTTGGCTGATCGTGGTGATAGCCCGGAAGTGATTTTGCTGAGCCCTACAGGGCGACGCTTTGACCAGGCTGTGGCTCAGGAACTGGCTCAAGGTCCCGGTGCGGTTCTGGTTTGCGGTCGCTATGAAGGTATCGATCAACGCTTTATTGATGCGCGCGTCACCCAGGAACTGTCTTTGGGGGACTTTGTGCTGTCTGGCGGCGAAATTGCCTCGCTGGCGATTATTGATAGCGTGATTCGGCTTTTGCCCGGCGTGTTGAATGACGCTGACTCGGCTCGTCAGGACTCTTTCCATGCCGACAATAGCGGCTTGCTGGATAGCCCGCATTACACGCGTCCCGAGGTATACCGCGATCAGGCGGTGCCCGACGTGTTGATGTCTGGTCATCATGGTCGTATCCAGGCATGGCGGCGTGAGCAATCCCTGCGTTTGACAGCCTTGCGGCGGCCCGAGTTGATTGAGCAGGCCCGTCAGCGTGGCGAACTTAGCAAGGCAGACGAGCGCTTTTTGGCATCTTTGGCTTCCTTGAGCGAATAGCTTTGTTTAAAGCGTTCGCCAAACCTTAACGGTCCGTTTTTATGCGGGCCGTTTTGTATCTGGGTGACTTTGTTAGTCGTACTGGCCAAGCTGCAGTTGCGAATTTTCCGCAGGGGTGTTGTCCTTGGTATTCAGTGTCTGCCGTCCCCAGCTCATCAGGGCCATCCCGCTAATCGCCAGTAAACCTCCGCCGATCAAGGATGGGTTCAGGGTCTCCTTAAGCCACAGGCTGGACAGTAAAACGCCAAACAACGGTACCAGGGCCAGATAGGCGCCTGCGGATGTGGCGCCCAGGCTTTTCACGCCGTGCATATACCAGGCGAAGGCCAGAGCCGTTGAACCCAGGCCCAAGGCCAACACGCTGTACCAGGCTTGGCTTGGCGCATGGATCAGGCTGCCCCAGGCCGAAAGACCCTCCACCCCCAAGCTGCTGATGGACAGCAGCACTGCGCCAATCAATGTGGTCATGCTAGTGGCGGTCAGAGAATCTACAGTGGTCAGTACGGTGCGGCCAATCAAGGTGTAGCTGACCCAGCACAGAGCACAGCCCAGTAATAGCCATTCGCCTATTCCGCTCTGACCCAGCATGAGGCTGCTGATAGAGCCGGCACTCAGGGCATAGAGAGCCCCTGATACGGCCAGGATCACCCCCAGGCTCATCTTTTTGTTGACTGGCTCGCGAAACAACAAAGAGGCCAGAATCAGGATCAGGACCGGGTTCAGAGCAACGACCATGCTGGCCTTGCCTGCTGGCACCAGTTTCAGGGCCAGAAGAAAGAAAATTGAATAGCCAAATACCCCAAAAGCCGAGGCGTTAAGCAGACCTAGCCATTCTCGGGAGTCAAGTGTGAATAGGGCTTTCAGTCGGCCGTTCCAGCTCATCCAAAGCAGCAGTGCGACGCTGGCAATCAGGAAGCGCAGACTGGCTGCCGCCAAAGGCGGCATGGCTTGCGCCACGACTCGGCCCCAGGGCCAGGAGGCCCCCCACAGAGCGGCCATGCCAATCAGACTTAGGTGTACGGAGTAGTTGGGGGATTTCATTAAAGCCACTATGGAGAAGATTTCAGCAGGGGTACTATTTACTTTTATTGCTTCATAGTCGAATGAGTAAACGCTCATGACCTTCACTCAACTAGAAATCTTTTCCGTGCTGGCCAGGATAGGCAGCTTCTCTCGGGCAGCCAGTGCCTTGGGGGTGACGCAAAGTGCGGTCAGTCATGCGCTCAAGCAGCTGGAGGCCGATTTGGGTGTCTGCCTGTTTTCTCGTGGTCCGACCTCAGTGGAGCTGACAGAAGTGGGGGCTAAGTTGCTGCAACGTGCCAACGATATCCTGCAGCAGAAGGAGGCTTTGCATCAGGAGGCCTGCTACGAGCAGGGAATTGCCCGTGGCACCTTGCGTATTGCTTCTTTTGGGGCTTCCTCGTCCTTGCATTTGCTGCCGCATTTATTGGCTTGCTACAGGCAGACGCATCCCGAAGTGGAGGTGCAGATTGACGAGGGTATTGATAGTGAAGTGGCGCGGTGGCTGCTGGAGCGGCGTGTGGAGCTGGGCTTTGTGATCTTGCCAGATGATCGCTTTGACTGCTTGCCCTTGGCCCAGGATGAGCTGGTGGCCGTGCTGCCGGCAGAGCATCATTTGGCCGTTTGCGCCCGTGTTTCTGCCAGTGACTTCCATGACTTGCCGTTTATTCGGACTGCGGCAGGCTCTGGCCCGCATGTAGATCGGTTTCTGGCGGCAGCAGGGGCGGTCCCCAGGACCTTGTTCCGTTTCGAGCAGTTGTCCTCCATGTTGGGCTTTGTCGCGCAAGGAGTGGCTGTGACCATTGCGGGCAGGCTGGCCTTGCCGGAGCCGCCAGAAGGGGTGATTTATCGCAGCCTGGAGCCGTGTAGGCCTCGTGAAATTGCTCTGGCGGCTCTGAATTTCGAGCGGCTTTCTCCTGCTGCTCAGGCGTTTTTGCGGATAGCCCGGAAAATACATCACAAGAGGTGATGCGCTCAGGATGGCTTCGCTTTTTTTGTTGTGTCAGTGCGGGATAGCTTCTGTGTGCGACCGGTCTGCGCTGGTGTGATGCTCCTGTGTTCTTCTGTTTCGTATGAACAGGGAGGGTGTGTTACGAGTAATCGGAATAGTGTCGCTGGATTGAGGGACCATAGATGCAAAAAGGCCCTGCACTCGTGCAGGGCCTTTTCTCGTCACCGAGACCTGATTCAGGCGATTAGCCCAGACGATCAAACTGCTGTTTCACCTTGGCCAGTGTCTCACCGAATTGAGCCACGCGCAGGCGCTCCTGTTCAACTACGGCGGCAGGTGCACGTTCTACAAAGCTGGCGTTGCCCAGTTTGGCTTCGGCCTTGTTGATCTCGCCTTGCAGACGTTCGATTTCCTTGGACAGGCGGATGCGCTCCGCTTCCACGTCAATCTCTACGTGCAGCATCAGCTGAGTGGTGTCGACCACTTGTACTGGGGCGCCGGCGTCGGTGGGCAGTTGATCCACGATGTCTACGCTTTCCAGTTTGCACAAGCTGGCCAGATAGGGGCTGTTGGCGCTCAGGATTGCAGCGTCACCTTGGGCAACCAGTGGCACGCGCTGAGCGGGCGAGAGGTTCATCTCCCCGCGCAAGGCGCGAATCGCGTCCACTTGGGCTTTCAGTTCTGCAACCTGTGCCATGGCCTGTTCATCAATGGCGGCCGGATTGGCGATAGGGTAGGGCTGGACCGAAATACTGGTGGTTTCATTGGCAGCACGTTTGCCAGCTACCACCGAGACTTTCTGCCACAGCTCTTCCGTAATGAACGGGATGATGGGGTGTGCCACGCGCAACACCACTTCCAGTACACGGATCAGGGTGCGGCGGGTGCCCAGCTGCTGCTCGGGCGTGCCGTTCTGGATCTGGGTCTTGGCCAGTTCCAGATACCAGTCGCAGTACTCGTCCCAGACAAAGTGGTAGATGGCGTTGGCGACGTTGTCGAAACGATAGTCGGCAAAACCGCGCTCGGCATCCTGTTCCAGGCCTTGCAGCAGGCTGATGATCCAGCGGTCTGCAAAGCTCAGTTCGGCAGCAGCGTCGGTGTGCAGTTCATGGCCTTCGGTGTTCATCAGCACAAAGCGGGTGGCGTTCCACAGCTTGTTGCAGAAGTTGCGATAGCCTTCACAGCGCTTCATGTCGAAGTTGATGTTGCGACCCAGGGTGGCGTAAGCGGCCATGGTAAAGCGCAGCGCGTCCGTACCGAAGGCGGGGATGCCATCGGGATAGTCCTTCTTGGTGCGCTTGCTAATGCTTTGAGCCTGCTTGGGATTCATCAGGCCAAACGTGCGCTTGTGTATCAGGCTTTCCAGGTCGATGCCGTCGATCAAATCCACCGGGTCAATCGTGTTGCCCTTGGATTTGCTCATCTTCTTGCCTTCCATATCGCACACCAGTCCGTGAACATAGACGGTGTTGAACGGAACGCGGCCGGTCAGGTGCATGCTCATCATGACCATGCGGGCCACCCAGAAGAAAATAATGTCGAAGCCAGTTACCAGCACGCTGGAGGGCAGGTAACGAGCCAGATCCGGGGTTTCTTCAGGCCAGCCCAGATCGGTGAAGGGCACCAGGGCAGAGGAGAACCAGGTGTCCAGTACGTCCTCGTCGCGGCGCAGCGGGCCGGTCACGCCAGCGGCACGGGCTTGTTCCAGAGCGTCTTCTTCGGAGCGGGCGACAAACAGGCTGCCGTCTTCGGCGTACCAGGCGGGAATTTGGTGACCCCACCACAGCTGACGGGAAATACACCAGTCCTGAATATTGTTCAGCCACTGGTTGTAGGTGTTGGACCAGTTGTCGGGGTAGAAGCGCACACGGCCATCGGCCACCACATCCAGGGCAACCTGGGTGATGCTCTTGCCAGGGTGCAGGGAGTCTTCTGGCGCAGGCTTGCTCATGGCGACAAACCACTGGTCGGTCAGCATGGGTTCGATAACCGTATTGGTACGGTCGCCGCGTGGCACCATCAGCTTGTGTGGTTTGACGGCCTTGAGCAGGCCCTGGGCTTCCAGGTCGGTCACGATTTGCTTGCGTGCAGCAAAGCGCTCCAGGCCTTGGTAGGCTTCCGGGGCGGTGTCGGCAATATGGGCATCCAGCGTCAGGATGCTGATCATTTCCAGGCCGTGGCGCTGGCCAACGGCGTAGTCATTGAAGTCGTGGGCAGGAGTAACCTTCACCACGCCGGTACCAAAGGCCGGGTCTACGTAGTCGTCTGCAATGATCGGGATGGAGCGGCCAACCAGGGGCAGGGTAACGGTTTGACCGATCAGGCCGATATAGCGCTCGTCTTCAGGATGCACCATCAGGGCAACGTCGCCCAGCATGGTTTCCGGACGGGTGGTGGCCACCGTCAGGTGGGTCAGACCGCCTTGAGGTGTGGTCAGCGGATAGCTGATTTCCCACAGATGGCCGTCTTCTTCCTCGCTGACCACTTCCAGATCAGACACGGCGGTGCCCAGCACGGGGTCCCAGTTCACCAGGCGCTTGCCGCGGTAAATCAGGCCTTGCTCGTACAGACGGACAAAAGTTTCCAGCACGCCACGGGACAGGTTGTCGTCCATGGTGAAGTATTCGCGGCTCCAGTCACAGGACGCGCCCAGGCGGCGGAACTGGCCGGTAATGGTATTGCCCGACTTCTCTTTCCACTCCCAGACTTTTTCCAGGAATTTCTCGCGGCCCAGGTCGTGGCGGCTGATGTTCTGGGCATCAAGCTGGCGTTCCACGATGATCTGGGTCGCAATCCCGGCGTGGTCGGTACCGGGAATATAGACCGTATCGTCGCCTTTCATGCGGTGGTAGCGCGTCAGGCCATCCATGATGGTCTGATTAAAGGCGTGGCCCATGTGCAAAGTCCCGGTGACGTTTGGTGGTGGGGACTGGATCACAAAGGGTTCGGACTGATGATCACCCAAGGGCTGGACATGTTGGCCACCCTTGAAAAGGTCGGCTTGCTCCCAGCGCGCGTACCAGCGCGTTTCGATTTCCTGGGGTTCAAAGCTCTTGGATAATTGCTCGTCGGAGGTCGTAGCGGATGAGTTGGTCATGGTGATGCGGTCTGCCTGCCCCTTATTGCACGTTCAGTGCCAGATAGGGCGGGACTAATCCTGGGTAAAAAACGAATTTAAGATGCACTATTTTAAGATGTGGCCGTGCGTCTTTGGCGTGGTAAAATGCCGGGTTGCCGTAAATCTGATGAAAGTGCTTGTTTTCATTAAAAAATTTAGCGCGAACCGTCGGATCTGCATTTTGCTTTACGCAGCAAAGACTACACTATATTGTTCTTATTTGGATTTTCACATGGCTATTGAACGCACTCTGTCCATTATCAAGCCCGACGCTGTTGCTAAAAACGTGATCGGTCAGATTATTTCCCGCTTTGAAGGCGCTGGCCTGAAAGTGATCGCTGGTCGCCTGGTTCACCTGTCCCGTGGCGAAGCCGAGCGCTTCTACGGCGTGCACGCCGAGCGTCCTTTCTTCAAGGATCTGGTCGACTTCATGGTTTCCGGTCCTGTATTCGTACAAGTTCTGGAAGGCGAAGGCGCCATTGCCAAGAACCGCGAACTGATGGGCGCTACCGACCCCAAGAAAGCTGACGCCGGCACCATCCGTGCTGACTTCGCTGAAAGCATCGACGCTAACGCTGTTCACGGTTCCGACGCTCCTGAAACCGCTGCTGTCGAAATCGCTTTCTTCTTCCCAGAGTGCAACGTTTACAGCCGTTAATTCGTTAAACCGCGCAGTACTGGCGGCACTCTGAGCAAGACTTGCCCGGCACACCGGAATGGGTGTGCCGGGCAAATCCGCAAAAAGAGGCTTTTTTGCCCTCCTGCAAGAAAGTAATAGCCAGACCGCGTGAAGGTATTATTTTTTTATGTCATCGCTCGAACCTACTAACCTTCTGGGCCTGGGCCCGGAGCAACTTGTTGAACTGGTCGCCCAATGGGGTGGCAAGCCTTTCCGCGCGCGCCAATTGCAGCGCTGGATACACCAGCGTCAACAAGACGATTTTGGGCAGATGACGGATCTGGCGCGCGAGTTCCGCGAGCAGCTGACCGCTAATTGCGTTGTCACCGCGCCCAGCATGTCGCACGAACATATTTCTACCGACGGCACTCGTAAATGGCTGTTTGATGTAGGCAGCAATAACGCCGTCGAAGCGGTTTTCATTCCCGAGGACGACCGGGGCACCCTGTGTATTTCCAGCCAGGCTGGTTGCACCGTGGCCTGTCCATTCTGTTCCACGGGCTATCAAGGCTTCAACCGCAACCTGACGACCTCTGAAATCATTGGTCAGTTGTGGTTTGCTCGCCGTGCTTTGCTGAATGCGCCGGAAACCGCCCGTATTGGCGATGCCGAGCAGACCAGCACACGTGTTATCAGCAATGTGGTCATGATGGGCATGGGCGAACCCTTGCTCAATTACGATCAGGTGCTCGGTGCCTTGCGCCTGATGCTCGATGACAATGCCTACGGTCTGTCGCGCCGCCGCGTGACGGTCTCCACCTCCGGGGTGGTGCCCATGATGGATCGTCTGGCCAAAGATTGCCCGGTCGCATTGGCCGTATCGCTGCACGCGCCCAATGATGCGTTGCGGGATCGCCTGGTGCCCCTGAACAAGAAGTACCCGCTGGCCGAGCTTCTGGATGCCTGTAATCGCTATCTGGAGCACGCGCCGCGTGACTTCATCACGTTTGAATACATCATGCTGGACGGCATCAACGATACTGACCAGCATGCGCAGGAACTGTTGGACATCGCACGCATTGTGCGCTGTAAATTTAATTTGATTCCTTTCAATCCTTTTCCGCAGTCCGGTCTGAAACGCTCTTCAGCTGCACGGGTCAAACAGTTTGCCCAACGGCTGATGGATGGTGGGGTGGTAACCACAGTGCGCAAGACGCGCGGCGATGATATTGCTGCCGCTTGTGGACAGTTGGCGGGCGATATTCGTGATCGCACCCGTATCGAACAACGTTTGCCTGATCGTGCTGTCATTCAAATCAAACAGGAACGTGCATGAGCGAGACTCTGGTCCCCTCCAACCAATCGGCTCCGGAAACGGACTCAGGTGTAGGCCCAACATTGCGTGAACTGCGTCTGGCGCGATCCTGTACGCTGAACGAAGCCTCCACTCGCCTGAAGTTTTCGGTTCGCCAGCTAGAGGCCCTGGAGGCCCAGGAGTGGGACCAGTTGCCCGGTGGGCAGCCGTTGCGGGGCATGGTACGCAATTACGCGCGCTTTCTGGAGGCCGACGTATCGGCTGTGCTGGTCATGCTGGAAGCTCAGGTCAGCGATACCGCTGCGCCCAAGCCCGTGCCGCGCAATCATTCGGGTGCGGGCTTGTCCAGTGCGGACTTGAGCCTGTATTCGGACTCGCGCGGCGGGTTTGGCTGGATCTGGATTCTTATCATTATTGTTTTGCTGTTGGTCGCTGGTTTTTACGCCATTGATCGGGGCTGGGTTCCCGAAGAGTGGCTGGTGTTCGATTGGCTCAAGGACTTGAAGAAATGACGCAGGGTCCCGAAACTCCCTCTGCTTGCCAACCTCTGCCGGTAGGCGCTCAACCCAAGCGGGTGACGCGTACGGTTGATGTGCGCTGGGGTGATCATGTTGTGAAACTGGGGGGCTCGGCGCCGGTCGTGGTGCAGTCCATGACCAATACGGATACGGTCGATGCCATTGCAACGGCTATCCAGGTCAAGGAACTGGCGCGTGCCGGTTCTGAAATGGTGCGTATTACGGTCAATACCCCCGAAGCGGCCCGTGAAGTGCCTGCCATTCGCGAGCAACTGGACCGCATGGGCGTAAATGTCCCTTTGGTGGGGGACTTCCATTACAACGGCCATAAATTGCTGGCAGATTACCCAGAGTGTGCTCAGGCCCTGTCCAAGTACCGGATCAATCCGGGCAATATGGGCGGTGGCAAGCGCCGGGACGATAATTTCGCCAAGATGATCGAAATCGCCTGCCGTTACGACAAGGCCGTGCGAATTGGCGTGAACTGGGGCAGCCTGGATCACGAGCTGATGGCCCGCATGATGGATGAAAATAACGAGCGTGCTCATCCCTGGACGGCTCAGGCGGTGATGCGCGATGCTCTGGTTATCTCTGCCACCAGCAACGCCCAGCGTGCCGAGGAACTGGGGCTGTCGGGCAACCGTATTGTTCTGTCCTGCAAGGTCAGCCATGTGCAGGACCTGATCACGGTCTACCAGGATTTGTCGGCTCGTTGTGACTACGCCTTGCACCTGGGTCTGACCGAAGCGGGGATGGGCAGCAAGGGGATTGTGGCTTCCACCGCCGCCTTGGCTGTCTTGTTGCAGCAAGGCATTGGTGACACCATTCGTATTTCCCTGACTCCTGAACCCGGTGGCGATCGTGCTCGTGAAGTGGTGGTGGCTCAGGAAATCTTGCAGACCATGGGTTTGCGTGCTTTCACCCCTATGGTGGTGGCGTGTCCGGGTTGTGGTCGCACCAGCAGTACGGTGTTCCAGGAGCTGGCCAACGATATTCAAAGCTATTTGCGTGACCAGATGCCCGTCTGGAAGGATCTGTATCCCGGCGTGGAAACCATGAACGTCGCGGTGATGGGCTGTGTGGTCAATGGTCCGGGGGAAAGCCGCCACGCCGATATCGGCATCAGCTTGCCGGGAACCGGGGAAGTCCCTTCGGCACCCGTCTATGTGGATGGCGAGCGGGTGGTGACCCTGAAGGGTGATACTATCGCTCAGGAATTTCAGACCATTGTCCAGAATTACGTTGAGCGCCGCTACGGCAAAACATCAACGGTTTGATCAACACGCTTGTCAGTCTATGGCGAGCAAACCATTAGAATTATGACGCAGCAGTTTCAAAAGCTCCGCGCCCTGACGGGCATGAAAGACACCTTACCGGGTGAAAGCGCACAGTGGGAAGCCCTGGAGGCCCTGGTGCGGGAATGGTTGGCCAGCTATGGCTATCGCAATATGCGTACCCCCGTGCTGGAACATACCCAGCTGTTTGCTCGTGGTATTGGCGAAGTCACCGACATTGTCGAAAAGGAAATGTATTCCTTTACCGATTCGCTCAACGGCGACAAGCTCACCATGCGTCCCGAATTTACGGCGGGCATGGTGCGCGCCACTATCGAACATAATCTCTTGTACGATCGCCCTCATCGCGTTTATGCGATGGGACCGGTGTTCCGTCACGAGCGCCCGCAGCGTGGCCGCTACCGTCAGTTCCACCAGATCGACGTGGAAGCGTTGGGTCTGCCAGGGCCAGACGTTGATGCCGAGCTGATCGTCATGCTGGCTCGTTTGTGGAAGAAGCTGGGTCTGACGGACATCCGTCTGGAACTGAACTCCCTGGGTCAGGCTGAAGAGCGTGCCGCCCACCGTGCGGCCTTGATCGAGCACCTGGAAGCGCACAAGGATGTGCTGGACGAAGAAGCCCAGCGTCGCATGTATACCAACCCCTTGCGCGTGCTGGACACCAAAAATCCGGCCATGCAGGAAATGGCCAATGCGGCCCCACGTTTGTTCGACTTTCTGGGTGAAGAGTCTCGTGCTCACTTCCAGGGGGTCTGCGATCGTCTGGATGATGCCGGTATTGCCTACACATTGAACCCGCGCTTGGTGCGTGGTCTGGATTATTACAATCTGACCGTGTTCGAGTGGGTAACGGATCGCCTGGGTGCTCAAGGGACGGTGTGCGGCGGTGGCCGTTACGACGGCCTGATCGAATTGATGGGTGGCAAGCCTTCGCCCGCCGTGGGTTTTGCTATTGGTGTGGAGCGCTTGCTGGACCTGTGCTCGCAAGATGGCGAGCAGCCAGCCATTCCCGAATGTCAGGTGTATATGGTTCACCAGGGTGAGGCAGCCCAGCGCAAGGCCTCGCTGTTGGCCGAGCAATTGCGTGATGCCGGTTTGCAGGTGATAGTCCATGCAGGCTCCAGCGGCTTCAAGTCCCAGTTCAAACGGGCTGATGCCAGTGGTGCGCAGGCCGCCGTTATTTTGGGTGACGACGAACTCCAAAAAGAACAGGCCAGTGTGAAATGGTTGCGTGCTGCGGATGGCGCCGAGCAGCAACAGTCTGTTGAATTTTCTGAACTCGCCAGTGTTTTGTCAGCAAGGATTTGAGCATGGCCTACGATCTTGAAGAACAGGAAAAACTAGATGCCATGCGAGCATGGTGGGACCGCTGGGGCACCTTGTGCATCGTGCTGGCTTTTGCTGCCTTGGCAGCAGTAGCCGGCTGGCGCGGTTGGCAGTGGTATCAGGGGCATCAGGCCGGTCAGGCCATGGGTTACTTTGAGGCGCTGGAAAGTGCGGCTGCCCAGACCGGCGAAGAGGCCGATGCCCGCGTGCTGGCTGCCAGCACGACCTTGCGTAACGATTTCCCCAAGTCTGGCTATACCTCCCGCGGTGTCTTGCTGGCTGCCCAGGCTTTGCAGCAACGCGGCAATCTGACGCCTGCTCGTGAGCAATTGGAGTGGATGGTCAAAACCAATCACGACCCGGCGCTGACTCCGCTGGCGCGTTTGCGTCTGGCTGGTATCTTGCTGGAACAGAAGAATTACGATGATGCCCTGGCTCAGCTGACAAATCCTCCTGCCAGCTTTGCCGGTCTGTTTGCGGATCGCAAAGGCGATATTCTGGCCGCCCAAGGGCAGAACGATGCAGCACGCGAAGCCTGGACGCAGGCCGTGGAGTTGCTCAAGCAAGACCCTATTTCGCAGTTGGTACAGATCAAACTTGATGCCCTGGCAGGAGCTTAATTCATGTCTCTTCCTACTATTCGCAAATCGCCATCCTCTGCCATGCGTGTCCTGCGCTTGAGCGCTCTGGCCCTGAGCCTGACCGCTTTGGCCGGTTGCTCCATGTTCTCCAGCAAGGATCCTCGTTTCGAGCCTACGCCCCTGACGGAATACACCCCTGGTGTGGCCGCCAAGATCAGCTGGAGCACCTCGATTGGTAGCGGCGCAGACTCCGGCTTTGCACCGCAAGTCAGTGGCTCCTCGGTCTACGCCGCGACGGTCTCGGGTCAGGTCAGCAAGGTGGATCTGGATACGGGTCGCGTGCAGTGGTCGGCCAATGCCGGCAAGAAGTTGACCGCCGGTGCAGGTTCGGACGGTGTGGTGACCGCGGTCGCTTCGGTGGACGGCAACGTCATTGCGTTTGACGACTCGGGCAAGGAGTTGTGGCGCAGTCGTAGCAGCAGCGCTGTGAATGTGCCGCCTGCTGTGGGTGCCGGTGTGGTTGTGGTGCGTACCAGCGACTACCGCTTGCAGGCATTTGATGCCAGCACAGGCGATCTGCGCTGGAGTCTGCAGCGTCCTGGCCCCGCCTTGTCGCTGAAAACCAGCATGCAAATGCGCATTATTGATGGTTTGTTGTTGGCAGGAATGCCCAACGGCCGTTTGATGGCCATTGACGCGGCTCAAGGTCATCTGGTGTGGGAAGGCAGTATTTCTGTCTCCCGTGGCGCGACGGATTTGGAGCGCATTAATGACGTCGTGGGTGCTCCCCAGGTCGTCGATCCCCTGCTGTGCGGTGCAACCTACCAAGGTCGTGTTGCCTGCTTTGACGTCTCCCAAGGTGGACGACTGGTGTGGGATAGGGAATTTTCGGCCGGTACCGGTATCGCAGCGGACAACCATATGTTGTATGCCGCCAATAGCCGCGACCAGATTGAAGCGTTTGCCATGACAGACGGGCAAACCATCTGGACGCAGAATGCTTTGCGTAACCGTGGTCTGGCTCCTTTGGCCGTCATGCCCCAGGCGCTCGCCGCCGGTGACATGGAAGGCTATGTTCACTTTCTATCGCGACTGGACGGCACCTTGTTGGGTCGGGTCAGTGTCGGCGGTGGTGCCATTGTGTCGCCTTTGATCGGAACCCCGCGTGGGGTCCTGGTTCAGACCGGCAATGGTAATTTGGTCTTGGTTGGAATCAATTGAAAAGCGTTTCTTTTAAGCCCGTAGTGGCTTTGGTCGGTCGGGCCAACGTCGGCAAGTCCACTTTGTTCAACCGCCTGACGCGCTCGCGCGCGGCGCTGGTGGCGAACTTCCCAGGCCTGACCCGCGACCGTCATTATGGCGAAGGCCGGGTTGGCAGCCGCCCCTATATCGTGGTCGATACGGGTGGTTTCGAGCCTGTGGCCAAAACTGGCATGTTGCTGGAGATGGCTCGTCAGACCCAGCAGGCGATTGCCGAAGCTGACGTGGTCGTCTTTCTGGTCGATGCCCGTGAGGGCGTCAATGCACTGGATCTGGAAATTGCGCAGTTGCTGCGCAAGCTGGGTCAGAAAGTGCTGCTGGCCGTCAACAAGGCCGAAGGCATGCGTTACGAGGCCGGTGGCGTGGAATTCCACGAACTGGGCCTGGGTCAGCCGTACCTGATCTCCGCTTCCCACGGCGATGGCGTGGAAGAGCTGATCAACCTGGCACTGGAGCAAGTGCCCAATCCTGAGCCTGAAGAGGATGGCCAGGATGACGATGAATTTCAGCACCGTATCAAGCTGGCGATTGTGGGCCGCCCCAATGTGGGTAAATCCACCTTGATCAATACCCTGGTGGGTGAAGATCGCGTGATTGCGTTTGACCAGCCCGGTACGACGCGTGATGCCATTGAGATCGAGTTCGAGCGCAACGGGGTGGAATACACCCTGATCGACACGGCCGGTTTGCGCAAGCGCGGCAAGGTATTTGAAGCGGTTGAAAAGTTCTCCGTTATCAAGACCTTGCAGGCGATTGAAGCGTGTAACGTGGTCTTGCTGATGATTGACGCTCACACCGAAATTTCCGACCAGGACGCCAGCATTGCGGGCTTCGTGGTGGAAACCGGTCGTGCACTGGTGGTGGGCATCAACAAGTGGGATGGCCTGGACGAGTACCAGCGCGAGTGGATCAAGCGCGAGTTCGATCGCAAATTGCGCTTCCTGAACTTTGCCAAGATGCACACCTTGTCGGCGCTGAAAGGGCAGGGGATCAATCCCTTGCTCAAGTCGGTCAATGCCGCGCATGCGGCTGCCTTCTCCAAGCTGTCCACGCCCAAGCTCACTCGCGTCATGCAAGAAGCGGTGGAACAGCAACAGCCACCGCGCAAGGGCATTTTCCGTCCCAAGTTGCGGTATGCTCACCAAGGTGGCATGAACCCGCCGATCGTGGTGATTCACGGCAACGCCCTGGATGCCATTTCGGACAGTTACCGCCGTTATCTGGAGACGCGTTTTCGCGAGGCCTTCAAGCTGGAAGGCACGCCTTTGCGCATCGAATTCAAATCATCTAAAAACCCTTATCTGAAGGACGCGTAATGAGCCGTTTGTGGAGTGATCATGTAGCGGGGCTTTCACCCTATGTACCGGGTGAGCAGGTCAAGCTGGATAACCTCTTGAAGCTGAACACAAACGAACATCCTTTCGGTCCGTCGCCCAAAGCGCTGGAAGCGATCCGCCAGGCGGCGACCGATGATTTGCGTCTTTACCCCTCCTACAGCGCGCAGGAATTGCGTGACGCCGTGGCGCACAACCACGGCGTGAAAGCTAACAACGTCTTTTTGGGCAATGGCTCGGACGAAGTGCTGGCCCATGTGTTCAGCGCCTTGTTCCTGCGTGGCGTGCGCCCGGTCCTGCTGCCCGATATCACTTACAGCTTCTACACCACTTACTGTTCGTACTTCGGTGTGCCTGCTGATATCGTGCCGCTGCGCGAGGACTTCACGTTGAATGTGCAGGACTATGTGCGCAAGCGCAGTCTGCCACCTGCCGGCATCATTTTTGCCAACCCCAATGCGCCTACTGGCATTCCTTTGTCCTTGACGGATATTGAAGCCATTCTGGCTGCCAACCCGGACACCACTGTGGTGGTGGACGAGGCGTACGTCGATTTCGGCGGTACATCTTCGGTTGGTTTGCTGGAAAAATACGACAATCTGGTGGTCATCCAGACCATGTCCAAGTCGCGCGCTCTGGCTGGCTTGCGTGTGGGTTATGCCCTGGCCAGCGCCGATATCATCCAGGCTCTGGAGCGGGTGAAAGACAGTTTCAACTCCTACCCCATGGACACGATTGCCCAGGTGGGTGCCGTGGCTTCCTTGAAGGATACGGAGTATTTTGCCCGCCAATGCCAGGCTGTGATTGATGCACGCGAGCAGTTGCGCGCTGATCTGGAGCAGCTGGGTTTCGAGATTTTGCCTTCGAAAGCGAACTTTTTGATGGCAACTCACCCTAAGCATTCGGCAGCTGGTATTCAGCAGGCCTTGCGTGAACAGGGGATTTTGGTTCGCCATTTCCGTCAGCCACGCATTGAGCAGTATTTACGTATTACGGTAGGATCGCCCGAGCAATGTGCCCGACTGTGCAACAGTTTGCGGCAGATTTTAGGGCAAGGCGCCTGATATACACCTATTAGATAAAAATCTCCAGTTTGGAACGTGCGAATTCAGGGAAAACCCGGTAAAGTAGTGGGATTCGCTTCCATTTCTGGAAAAACAACATAACCGGAGCCTCACCAATGAGCAATAAAGGGCAAATTCTACAAGACCCGTTTTTGAACGCGCTGCGCAAGGAGCATATCCCTGTGTCGATCTACCTGGTCAACGGCATCAAGCTGCAAGGTCAGATCGAGTCCTTCGATCAGTATGTCGTACTGCTGCGCAATACAGTCACTCAAATGGTGTATAAGCACGCGATCTCTACCGTCGTTCCTGCACGCCCCGTTACTTTGGCTGCGGATGAGCAGGCTGAATAAATCCTCACCCAGTTCTTTGTACTCTGAAAGACCCGTCTCGCGGTGCCCGCGGGCGGGTCTTTGTTTCTGGAGCAAGCGTTGAAGGCACTGGTAATTAGTGTGGATATGGGCGAGCTGGACTACAAGGCCCATGCTGAAGAATTCGTCATGCTGGCTGAAGGGGCGGGCGCCCAGATTATGGAATTGATGGTCGTGCGTCGGTCCCGTCCAGATTCTGCCTACTACATCGGTACGGGCAAGCTGGAAGAGGCCGTCGCCCTGGCCAAGGCAACTGGCGCCGAAGTCGTGCTGTTTGATCATGCCTTGAGCCCGGCCCAGCAGCGTAATCTGGAGCGCAAGCTGGAGCTGCGTGTGGTTGACCGGGTTGCCCTGATTCTGGATATTTTTGCCCTGCGTGCGCAAAGTCACGAAGGTAAATTACAGGTGGAACTGGCCCAGCTGCAGCACCTGACTTCCCGATTGACCCGGATGTGGACGCACTTGGAGCGCCAAAAGGGCGGTATCGGTATGCGCGGTCCAGGTGAATCGCAGCTGGAAATGGATCGCCGGATGATTGGCGACAAGGTCCGTACCTTGCGTGAGCGCCTGGCCAAGGTGCAACGCCAGCGCAGCACCCAACGCCGTGCTCGTTCTCGTAGCGGCACCTTGTCGGTGTCTCTGGTGGGCTACACCAACACGGGAAAATCCACGCTATTTAACGCCTTGACCCGAGCGGACGCCTACGCAGCTGACCAGTTATTTGCTACCTTGGATACCACCACGCGTCGTATCTGGATTGAAGGGGCAGGGCAGGTCGTAATTTCGGATACGGTGGGCTTCATTCGTGAATTGCCACCGACCTTGATTGCCGCTTTCCGGGCCACTTTGGAAGAGACCGTCCATGCAGACGTATTGCTGCATGTGGTCGATGCGGCCAACCCTCAACGCGATGAACAAATCGCTGAAGTTCATAAGGTTCTGGAGGACATCGGGGCCCATGAAATACCTCGCATTCTGGTCTATAACAAAATTGACCAAGCCGGCTATGAGCCACGGGTAGAGCGGGATGAACATGGTACTATTGCCCGAGTCTTTGTTAGCGCTTTAGAGCGCATCGGATTGGATGGCTTGCGTACAGCAATCGTCGAATCAGGTCATTTCGCGGAAAACAATGCGTCTGAACAATAAAATATTCAATCTCAATGATCCCGGTTGGGGACGAGACAGTGGCAAAAACGGTTCCGAGCCACCTCGCCGCCCCGAGAAACAAGATGGCCCGCCTGACCTCGACGAGGTATGGCGTGACTTCAACAGTCGCTTGGGATCTTTATTCGGCAAAAAGGGACGTCGCTCCCCTCCCGGTGGCATGCCTCCGGGTAGCGGTAATGGCCCATCCATCCCCAAAGGCTCGCCCAAGCTGCTGATCATCGGCGGTGTGGTCGCGGTCGGCCTGTGGATGGCCAGTGGCTTTACCATCGTGCAGGAAGGTCAGGTTGCCGTGGTTACCCGTTTTGGCGAGTACACGAAAACTCTGAATCCCGGTTTGCAGTGGCGTTGGCCCGCTCCCATCGAAGATCACCAGACTGTGAATATTTCGCAGTTGCGTACCTTTGAAGTGGGCTACCGCGGCAGTGCACGCAATAAAGTCCTGCCTGAATCGTTGATGCTGACAACCGACGAGAACATCGTCGACATGCAGTATGTGGTTCAGTACCGTTTGCTGCCTACAGGCGCACCGGACTACCTGTTCAACACCAATAATCCGGATGAGTCGGTACGTCAGGCGGCTGAAACCGCCATGCGTGAAGTCGTGGGCAAGCAGCCCATGGACTCCGTGCTGTACTCCGGCCGTACCCAGATTGCATCGGACGTGCAGCAGTTGGCCCAGTCCATTCTGGACCGCTACCGTACCGGCATTCAGATCAGCACCGTAGCTATCCAGAACGTGCAGCCGCCCGAGCAGGTTCAGGCCGCCTTTGACGATGCCGTCAAGGCCGGTCAGGACCGCGAGCGTCAGATCAACGAAGGTCAGGCCTACGCCAACAAGGTGTTGCCCGAAGCCGCTGGTCAAGTGGCTCGCATGATGCAGGAGTCTGAGGGTTACAAGGCTCGTGTGATCGGTGATGCCAAGGGTGATACCGCCCGTTTTGGTAGCGTCGAGGCCGAGTACGTGAAGGCTCCGGGTGTAACGCGGGATCGTCTGTACCTGTCCACAATTCAGGAAATCCTGGAGAGCACCAGCAAGGTACTGGTTGATACCCGTAGTGATAACAACATGATCTATCTGCCTTTGGACAAGATCGTGCGTCAGGTGGGTAGCCGTACGGATATGGAGCCGTCCGCTCCTGTCGCTTCGGCCGCTTCGCAAGGACAGGTCAGCCGTCCAGCTCCGGCTGCGGCACCCAAAGCGCCTGCGCCAGCCAATCCAGCCGGTCTGGATACCTCGCTGGGCTCTTTGGTCAGTCCTTATTCCCCATACGCACGCTAGGAGAGCTTGATGCAACGTTTATTTCCTGCTCTGGTGGCCCTGGCGGTAATTGTCGGTTTGCTGCTGTCTTCCGTATTTATCGTGCGTGAGCGCGATGCGGCTCTGGTTTTTGCCCTGGGTGAAGTGCGCGGTACCATCACTACCCCCGGCCTGTACTTCAAACTGCCGCCACCCTTTGAAAATGTGGTGTTCCTGGACAAGCGTCTGCAGACGATTGAAACCAAGGATCCCGAGCGTATTCAGACGGCTGAAAAGAAAAACCTGCTGATCGACTCCTACGTCAAATGGCGCATTTCCGATCCACGCCTGTTTTACGTGACGTTTGGTGCAACGGATCGTGGTGCTGTCGAGCGTTTGCAAGCCCAGATTCGTGACGCCCTGAACGCTTCGGTGAACGTGCGCACGGTGAAAGAAGTGGTTTCCACCGAGCGTGATGCCATCATGCGTGAAGTGCTGACGGCCGTTGAGGCCCGTGCCCGTCCTTTGGGTGTGGAAGTGATTGACGTGCGTTTGCGTCGTATTGATTTCGCTCCCGAGATTTCGGAATCGGTATACCGTCGTATGGAAGCCGAACGTACACAAGAAGCCAACCGTTTGCGTGCAACCGGTGCTGCTGAAAGTGAGCGTATCCGTGCCGAAGCCGAACGTCAGCGTGAAGAGTTGCTGGCCGACGCGTATGCCCAAGCTCAGGCCATCCGTGGTCAGGGTGATGGTGAAGCCGCTGCCATTTACTCCGATAGTTATGGCAAGAACCCCGAGTTCTATCGTTTCTACCGCAGCCTGGAAGCCTACCGCAGTGCTTTCAGCAAACAGACCGACACACTGGTCATCAGCCCTGACTCTGATTTCTTCAAGTATTGGGGCAAGCAAGGATCACCCGCAGCACCTGCGAACTGATCCCCGCTAGAGAACTTAGGGCCGCTGGGTGTTCCACCCGCGGCCCTGATCGTTTATACTAGCGTGTAAGTTACTAACACCACTTCGCATGCGACTTGGGCGGCTTACAGGCCCCAAGTCGCTTTTTGTTTGGCTGGAACTTTCGTTTATAAGTAGTCCGAGGCACGAGTATGTCCAATTGGTTGTTGCCAGAGAGCCTGGCTGATATCTTGCCTGCAGAGGCGCGCCGCATCGAAGAACTGCGCCGCGATTTGCTAGACTTGTATCGTACTTACGGGTTCGAACTGGTAGCTCCACCTTTGGTGGAGTATCTGGAATCCCTGCAAGCGGTTTCTGGCACAGATCTGAATCTGCGTACCAGCAAAGTCGTCGATCAAATCTCGGGTCGTACCATGGGCGTACGCGCCGACATGACCCCCCAGGTGGCACGTATCGACGCTCACTTGCTTAACCGCGAAGGCGTCACTCGGCTTTGCTACTGTGGTTCGGTCTTGCATGCCCGTCCGGCTGGTTTGTTGTCGGATCGTGAATTGCTGCAGATTGGCGCGGAAATTTTCGGCCATGCCGGTATTGAGTCCGATCTGGAAGTGGTGCAACTGGCGCTGGAAAGCGTGGGTCGGGCAGGGGTTCATCATCCTCGCCTGGACTTGAACTACCCCGATCTGGGGCGCTTCCTGATCGAGCGCGATCCTATTTTGAAAACCCGCGTGGCAGAAGTGTGTGAGCTTCTGAACGCCAAAGATGTGTCGGGCCTGCGCGCCCTGGGTCGTGAGTCGGGCTGTCTGCCTGAAACCACCCGCTATCTGCTGGCTTTGACCTCGCTGTATGGCGATGGCAGCGTACTGGAGCGTGCCCGCAGTGTTCTGCCGGACGAACCGGAAGTGCGCGAAGCTCTGGGTAGCCTGCGCAGCTTCATTGATGCCTTGCCTGGCCACGAAATTACGGTGGACCTGGCCGACATCGGCAGCGGTTATGCCTACCATTCGGGCCTGATCTTTTCGGTGTACGCCGAAGGCTGGCACGATGCCTTGGTCAAGGGCGGACGCTTTGACGGTATTGGCCGCATGTATGGTCGTGCTCGTCCTGCAACCGGCTTCAGCCTGGATTTGCGCAAGCTCTCGGCTGGCTTGGCACCGGCTCAGGCAGCCCGTGCAGTACGTGCTCCCTGGGGGAGTGATGCGGCCCTGACGGCAGCGGTCAAGCAGCTGCGTCAAAACGGTGAAATTGTGATTCAGATGCTGCCCGGTCAGGAGCTGAATCTGGATGAATTCGTGATCGATCGCGAGCTGGTCTCGTTGGACGGTCAGTGGCAAGTTAGGGCGCTGTAAGCCAGGCGGCTTGTAGCGTTGGTGATTGTTATTGGTCCGGCACCGTGCCGGCCTCCTTTATTCTGATACTAGACATGAGCAAAAACCTTGTGGTGATTGGCACCCAGTGGGGTGACGAAGGCAAAGGCAAGATCGTCGACTGGCTGGCCGAGTCCGCGCATGGCGTGGTTCGTTTCCAGGGTGGGCATAACGCTGGCCATACATTGTGGATTAATGGCAAGAAAACCATTCTGCGTTTGATTCCGTCGGGCATCATGCACGAGCACGTCACTTGCTACATTGGCAATGGCGTGGTGCTGTCGCCTGAGGCCCTCTTGACTGAAATCGCCGAGCTGGAAGCTGCCGGTCTGGACGTGCGTTCGCGCCTGCAGATCTCGCCCGCTTGCCCGCTGATTTTGCCCTACCACATCGCCGTGGACCAGGCTCGTGAAAAGCGTAAAGGCGACGGCAAGATCGGTACGACCGGTCGCGGTATCGGCCCTGCTTACGAAGACAAGGTGGCACGCCGTGCCCTGCGTGTTCAGGACCTGTACGATCCCGAAATCTTTGACGAAAAATTGTCCGAAGCGTTGGATTACCACAACTTCGTGCTGACCCAGTACCTGGGCGCTGAAGCTGTTTCCGCTGAACAGGTTCGCGACCTGGCCATGAAGCACGCTGAACAGCTGGCTCCTATGGTCGCTGATGTATCCAACAACCTGTACCAGGCCAAGAAAGCAGGGCAGAAACTCCTGTTTGAAGGTGCCCAGGGTGCATTGTTGGATATTGACCACGGTACATACCCCTTCGTGACCAGCAGCAACTGCTTGTCCGGTGCCGCTTCCGCAGGTTCGGGTGTGGGTCCTCAGGAATTGAGCTACGTGCTCGGTATCGCCAAGTCCTACACCACTCGCGTGGGTTCGGGTCCATTCCCGACCGAGTTGCTGGATGACACCGGCATGCGTCTGGCTACGGTTGGCAAGGAATTCGGTTCCGTTACCGGTCGTCCACGTCGTTGCGGCTGGTTTGATGCGGCGGCCATGAAGCGTTCGGTCATGATTAACGGTATTTCCGGTCTGTGCATTACCAAGCTGGACGTGCTGGACGGCGTTGAGCAAATCAAGATTGGTGTGGGTTACCGCTACAAGGGCGAGTTCCTGGACGTCCTGCCCTACGGCGCACACGCGGTTGCCGAAGCCGAGCCCGTTCTGGAAGAAATGCCCGGCTGGACCGAGTCCACTGTGGGCGTGACCGACTACGACAAGTTGCCTATCAACGCTCGTCGTTACCTGGAACGCATTGCTGAACTGTGCGATGTACCTATCGACATGGTTTCCACAGGGCCAGATCGCAACGAAACCATCGTATTGCGCGATCCGTTTACCAAATAAGCGATTTATCGCGGTATAATGCCTTGCACCGTTGTACGGTGCGTACAGAGCGGCCTGAAGGGCCGCTTTGTCGTTCTGGACGCTGCGTTGGCCTACCAGACTCTTGTTTTGCAGGTACCAAAGCGCAGCTAGTGCATTTATATCTGGAATACATATGAGTCTGCCCCCAAATAGCGATACTGATGAATGGGTTTCCTGGGAACAATACAATCGCCTGATTGAACAATTGGCCCTGAGCATTCACGAATCAGGCTGGAAATTCGACAAAATTGTTTGCCTGGCCCGAGGCGGTATGAGAGTGGGAGACGTTATTTCGCGCATCTATGATGTACCCCTGGGTATTTTGGCCACCAGCAGCTATCGCGAAGCCGCCGGTACCGAACAGGGTGATCTGGATATTGCGCAATACATCACCATTACCCGTGGCACCCTGGATGGCAATGTGCTGCTGGTCGATGATATGGTCGATACGGGCAAGACTTTTATGCGTGTACGTGATCACCTGCGTGCACAGTTTCCCGCGATCACCGAGCTGAAAACCGCCGTTTTGTGGTGGAAAGGCCACGCCCAGGTCGACCCAGACTACTACGTGTCCAAGTTGCCCACAAATCCCTGGATTCATCAGCCTTTTGAGGACTACGATAGCATTCGCCCTCATCAGCTGGACGCCTGGATCCGTAAGGGTACCGGCCAGGCTTGATCGCTGGCATTCAGATAATTGGTGGATAGCCTAATTGCGCCTTGCTTGGTGTATGCCAGCAATCGTGCTACCATATTGGGCTATCTGTTACGCTAACTCTTTTTACAAAGGTCAGGGATTACATGTCCATTGTTCGCCTGAAAGAAAACGAACCCTTTGAAGTTGCTCTGCGCCGCTTCAAACGCACTATTGAAAAAACCGGTCTGTTGACCGAGCTGCGTTCGCGCGAATTCTACGAAAAGCCAACGGCTGAGCGCAAGCGCAAGCACGCTGCCGCCGTGAAGCGTCACTACAAACGCATCCGCAGCCAGCAACTGCCTCCACGCTTGTATTGATCCCTGAATCTTTTGTTCAGGAACTGCTCGCCCGTGTCGATGTCGTAGATGTCGTCGGGCGGTACGTGCAGTTGCGTAAAGGCGGGGCCAACTTGCTTGGCCTGTGCCCTTTTCACAACGAAAAATCCCCTTCATTTACAGTCAGTCCCACCAAGCAGTTTTACCATTGCTTCGGTTGTGGCGCTCACGGATCGGCTATCTCGTTCCTGATGGAACATACAGGGGCTTCATTCCCCGAGGCGGTACGCAGCTTAGCTGGTTCCGTCGGAATGACTGTGCCCGAAGCAGATCGCACCCCACGCCAACGTGCTGCCGATGCGCGTCGTAAAGACGAGTTGTCGCGTCAGCATCATATTCTTGAAACGGCACAGGGGCACTACCTACGTCAGCTAAAACAGTCACCCATTGCTATCGATTATCTAAAACGTCGTGGCCTGGATGGGGAGACGGCTGCCCGTTTCGGTTTGGGCTGGACAGGTACGGAGCGACGCGGCTTATCGGCTGTATTTCCGCAGTACGAAGACAAGCAGCTGGTTGAGTCCGGCTTGGTGATCGAGTCCGAAGATGGTCGTCGCTACGACCGTTTCCGTTCACGCATCATGTTTCCGATCCGCAGTACCAAGGGCCATATCATTGGCTTTGGTGGCCGTCTGATCGAAAAAGGTGAACCCAAGTACCTGAATTCGCCGGAAACCACGCTGTTTTCCAAAGGACACGAGCTATACGGCTTGTGGGAAGGACGTCAGGGCATACGCAAAGAAGGCTTTGTCCTGATTGTTGAAGGTTATATGGACGTGGTGGCGCTGTCGCAACATGGCTTGCACAATGCCGTAGCGACCTTGGGCACCGCGACAACCGAATACCACATCACCAAATTGATGCGCGCCAGCGACAGGCTGGTGTTTTGCTTTGATGGTGACGGGGCAGGGCGCAAGGCCGCCTGGCGTGCTTTGAATACCTGCTTGCCACTGGTACGTGACGATGTGTCCATCCGCTTCATGTTCCTGGCGGATAACCACGACCCCGATTCTTTTGTTCGTGAGCACGGTGCTGCCGCGTTTCGCGAGCAGGCCCAGGAAGCAGCAGCTTTGTCGCGCTTCTTCCTGGACGAGCTGGCAGCCCGCCATCGCATGGACGAGGCCGAAGGCCGCGCGGCTTGCGTGCACGAGGCTTTGCCTTTGTTGCTGGAACTGGCTGACAGTACCTTGAAGGTGCAGATTCAGCATGAATTTGCTCGCATGGTGCTGCTGACGCCAGACGAGCTGGCGCAGCGCCTGAGTACCGTAGAGCCGGTTCGCCGGCCTGCCGTGGATACGCCGCCGGCTCAGGATGGTCTGGTAGCCAGACCACCGGTTCCGGCACAGCCAGCACCATCTTCAGATGGCATGGAACCGTTTGAAGACGGTTTTGACGGTTCCTTTGCTGACAGCCTGCCTATGGATGGCTGGCAGGACGAGCCCGATTGGCAGCCTCAGGAGCAATATCAGGAGCGGCCAGCATCAGGTCGCGGCAAGGGTGGCAAGAATAATCGTCAACGGCAAGAGCGCGCTGTCCTGGGTGGCAGCCGCGCCGTGACTCCGATGGCCAAGCGATTGCTGCGCTTGCTCATTGGGCATCCAACCCTGGTGGGAGGGTTGGGCGATCAACAACTTGAAATTTTGGCGCAAAGTCCCCACTTACGTTTAGTGCAAGAGCTGATTGCCTTAAGCAATATCAGCTCGGCGCGTCACGCAGGTGCGTTGCTGGAGGCCGTGGACCCCGAGTCCGACCTGGCCCCCGTGCTCGAAGCGCTGGCCACGGAGCTCTTGGGCGAAGAAGAATTGCCCGATCCGCAGGGTGAATGGCGTGATGCGCTGCATCGCATCGAACTGGATGCGATCAAGGCAGAGCAGTCGGCATTGGTGGCCACGGGCTTGCAAGAGCCCGAACAGCGTCAGCGTTATCAAGAATTGACACGCCGTATTGCTTTGTTGAATGCTGCTTATACTCGGCAAGTGAAGTAAAATATTGGGTTATGTGTTGTGTTTGTGGCCGGCCAGGGGGTTAAAACTGGTACGCGAGCAAATGCGGCGGGTTAGCGGATTGTGAACCACCTTATGCCTTGAGCCCATGAGCCAGGGATTAAATGACTTAGGGTTCGCTCGCGCAACACGCCCAGGAGCAAGCCGGTTGTGAACACGCTCATTATCAGGCTCTTGCCTGTACGACTCGGTGGCTACATATTTAGTGCCACAGGGGTAAATGGCGTCTATGGAAGAAAATATGACTCAAACGACTGGTAAAACCTCGACGACGGTCTCTCGGTCTGCTAAGAAAACCTTGGCCGCGACAGCAAAATCAGGGGCATCAAGCTCGGTAGAGCTCGATGAGCTTCACGAAAGTGGAGAGCCAGGCGCAGCGCCTGCCAAAAAGGCAGCTAAAAAGGCGGCTGCTAAAAAAACGGTAGCCAAAAAAGCGGCTGCCAAGAAAACAGCGGCTAAAGCCGCTACCGGCGGTCGCCGTGGACGTCCTGCAAAGAATGCCAATAACGACGGTATCGACTTTGTCGATGACGACGAAATGGGCGAAGAAGAGGTCATTCCTGATCTCAAGCCGGTGGCCAAGCGTGGTGCCAAGCGCGCCAAAGCCGAAAAAGATGTATTCGGTGTCCGTGGCCAACTGAGCCCTGAAGAACAGGAAGCCCGCCGCAATCGTCTCAAAGCCCTGATCAAGCTGGGTAAGGACCGCGGTTACCTGACCTACAGTGAAATCAACGATCACCTGCCCGATGATCTGGTGGATGTCGAAGCCATTGATGGCATTATCGGCACCTTCAGTGACATGGGTATTTCGGTTTACGACCAGGCTCCCGACGCTGACACCTTGCTCATGAGCGATAACGCGCCCATGGCATCCAGCGACGACGACGTCGAGGACGAAGCTGAAGCTGCTCTGACCACGGTGGACTCCGACTTCGGTCGCACGACTGACCCTGTGCGTATGTACATGCGCGAAATGGGTTCGGTGGAACTGCTGACCCGCGAAGGCGAAATTGAAATCGCCAAGCGTATCGAAGATGGCTTGAAGCACATGGTGATGGCGATTGCCGCGTGCCCAACCACGGTTAACGAGATCCTGGCCTACGTTCAGCGTGTACGCGAAGGCGTCATGCAGATCGACGAAGTGGTTGACGGTCTGGTGGACGATGATGGTGAAGAATACGCCGGTTCCGGTGTCACCGCTGACGACGAGGACGAAGGTCCAGCCGGCGGCATGAGCAGCAAGCAGATTGAATACCTGCGCAACAAGTCGCTCAAGAAATTCGACATTATTGGCGAATGGTTTGACAAGATGCGCGTTTCCTTCGAGTCCGAAGGTTACAAGAGCGCAGGCTATGTGCAAGCTCAGGAAACCATCCTGAATGAATTCATGGGCATTCGCTTTACCGCCAAGATGGTGGAGAAGCTGGCCGATACCATGCGTGAGCAGGTTGCCATCGTGCGTCAGCACGAGCGTGAAATCCTGAACATCTGTGTGGATCGTGCTGATATGCCACGTGCACACTTCATCAAGGCTTTCCCCGGCAACGAAACCAATCTGGATTGGGTGGTGCAGGAGGTGGCTGCAGGCCATCCTTACAGCTCGATTCTGGAGCGCCACATCCCTGCCATTCAGGAAGTTCAGCAAAAGCTGATCGACCTGCAAACCAGCGTTGTGCTGCCTTTGAAGGACTTGAAAGAAGTCAACAAACGCATGACCACGGGCGAAGCCAAGGCACGTAAAGCCAAGCGCGAAATGACCGAGGCCAACTTGCGTCTGGTGATCTCCATTGCCAAGAAGTACACCAACCGTGGCTTGCAGTTCCTGGATCTGATTCAGGAAGGCAATATCGGTTTGATGAAGGCAGTGGACAAGTTCGAATACCGTCGCGGCTACAAATTCTCCACGTACGCCACGTGGTGGATTCGTCAGGCCATTACGCGTTCGATTGCTGACCAGGCCCGCACGATTCGTATTCCGGTTCACATGATCGAGACGATCAACAAGATGAACCGTATCAATCGTCAGATCCTGCAGGAAACCGGCGTTGAGCCCGATCCCGCAACCCTGGCCCAGAAGATGGACATGCCCGAAGACAAGGTTCGCAAGATCTTGAAGATCGCCAAAGAGCCTATCTCCATGGAAACTCCTATCGGTGACGATGACGATTCCCACCTGGGCGATTTCATCGAGGACAACAACACCGTTTCGCCATCGGATTCCGCTTTGCACGGCTCCATGCGCGATGTGGTGAAAGATGTCCTGGATTCCTTGACGCCACGCGAAGCCAAAGTGCTGCGCATGCGTTTTGGTATCGAGATGAGCACTGACCAGACTCTGGAAGAAGTGGGTAAGCAGTTTGACGTTACGCGTGAGCGTATTCGTCAAATAGAAGCCAAGGCTTTGCGCAAGCTGCGTCATCCTAGCCGTGCCGACAAACTGAAGAGCTTCCTGGAAAGCCAGTAAGTCTTTAGCAAGTCTGCTTGAGCAAGATAAAAAACCCGGTCTGAATAAGACCGGGTTTTTTTGTGCTCATTGCCCAGCCTTTTAAAATCTCTTTTCAAGGGTTAGGCGCTGCAGTTGAGAAAAGCTTACTAGGTCTTTGGTCTTGCCTGTCGCAATGAGTTTTTGGTGCTCTTGGCGACACCGTTCGTGCAGATAAGTTTGCCGTTTCAGGATATCAGGATGGATCCAGATCCAGCTTGAACACACAGCCTTGGCCATTTGGGCCACTTTGCACGCTCAAGCTCCAGCCTTGAGCCAGCGCCAGTTGGCGTGCCAGTGCCAGGCCTATGCCTCTGTGGCCTTCTTCACGCAGTCCTGTCGTCAGTTGTCTCCCCTGGCTGAAGTGGCGCTCAAAGATCAGGATTTGATCTTGTTTGGCAATGCCGGGGCCGTCGTCTTGCAAAGCCAGGACTGAGGGGGCAATCCAGCTCAGTTGCAGCTTGCAGGGAGCGGCGTGGTCGATGGCATTGCGCATCAGGATGCGCAGCAACATGGACAGGGCATAGGGGTCCAAGGTGTAGAGCAAGTGGTCAGGCACCAAATTGCTCCAACGTACTTGCTGGCTATCCGCATCCAGCAGGGCGACGGCCTGCCAGGTCTGTTGAGCCAGCTCGTGGACCTCGACTTCGCGCACATGGCGCTCTGCGGTGTAAGCCAGGCTTTCTGCGGCATCCAGGCTGGCGGTGACGGCATCGGCGTGGACCATCATGCGTTGCAGGCGCTGTTGTTGCGGGCCTTCGGGCAGTTGCAGCAGCAAAAGCTCGCAATCGCTGCGTATGGCAGTTAGCCCTGTACGCAGCTCGTGGCCCAGATTGGCGGCGAACTCGCGTTCATGCGTCAGTAGTTCCTCAACTTGCTCCTGCATGCGATTAAAGGCTCGGATCAGCCGGCCAGCTTCATCATCCTGGTGTTCGGGCAGGCCGGAGCGGCCGGGTGCCCAGTTTTCCAGATGGCGGGACAGGGTCAGCATGGGAGCCACAGCGTGGCGGGCTACTCGACGCCCGAGTAAAAACACCAGCAAAATCGTGGCCGAACCGATCAGGAGCAGAATCAGGCCAAACTCGCGTACTCGGTCTTCGTGAGGGGTGGCGCGATACACCAGATACAGCTGGCCTTGCTCTTTGTCCTGGCGCAGCACGTGCCAGGTGTCACTACCCAGATGAAATTCGTAAATGCCCGGTTCGGGAACACGGGCAAATTCGGGCAAGTTGTCCAGAGTTTGGCCCGGCAAAAACCAATAGCTGTCCAGCTCTGCGCCCAGGGCTTCACTGCGGTCGTAGGCGCTGTCGGGTAAAAGAGTGGGGTTGCGAGCGTAGGAGACCAGCATGGCGTTGACCATCTCGTCTTCCATGCGCGCAAAGGCGACATAGGCCAGTCCCCCCATAATGATGACCAGCAAGGCGGCAATCAGGGTCAGGGCCCAGGATACACGCTGGGTAAGGGTGCTCATGAAGCGGCTGCGGCGCGGGGCTTTGGCCATCCCTTAGCTCTCCTGTTGCAAACGCCAGCCCATGCCGGGCAAGGTTTCAATGGTGCCTGCGCCAGCCTCGGACAAGGCGCGGCGCAAGATATGGATTTGACTGCGCAAGGCTTCTGGCGACGGAGCGCCTTGGGGCCACAGGGTTTTTTCCAGGGAGCGGCGTGTCAGAATGGCTTGCGGGTCGCGTAACAGGGCCTCCAGTAACTGGCGGGCTTTGAAGCTCAGGTGCAGTTCCTGACCGCTGACGCTGACCAGTGCCGTATCCAGGTTGTATTCCAGACGGCCCCAATGCAGTGAGCCGTGCTGCACTTGTGGTGGGCCACGACGCATCAGAGCGCGTAGCCGGGCTTCGACTTCAGCCAGGGCAAAAGGTTTGATCAGATAGTCGTCCGCCCCTAGGTCAAAGGCCGTGAGCTTGCTTTCCAGCTGGCTGCGGGCTGTCAGTACCAAGGTCGGGATGGGGGTTTGACTGGACTGGCGCAGGGCCTGAAGTACACCAAAACCATCCAGACCGGGCAAGCCCAGATCCAGTACCAATGCATCAAAATCCTGTTCTTGCAGCAGTGTCAGTGCACCATTGCCGTCGTAGGCGGCATCCACAGCAAAGCCTTTCAGTTCCAGATAGGTATAAAGATTTTCGGCAATGGTCGTATCGTTTTCAACAATCAGGACACGCATGACAGCTTGTTCCACAGGGTTGGGACAGTTCTTGTGCAGCTTACTGCACTTGGGGACGATCAGGGTAGACGCAGAAGTACGGGTACCCAGCCATTGATTTGCAACCACTGTGCCAGGGCAAAGACGGGCCAGATCAGGAAGTAGGGCAAGGCATCGCGTAAGGTGCGGGCCAATCCTGTCAGGGACACTTGCAGTTCGTTCGGGCTGTTCCAGAGGCTCAGGCGTGGGATCAGGCGGGGCACGCGCTGGCAGTAGTCCTGATAATCCTGACCAAAGACTTTGTGCAGCAGAACCTGTTCTTCGTCGATCACATTGTTGAAGACGGCGTAGACAAACAAGGCGAGTATGGGGCCAAGCAGCAGGCTGCCGGACAGTGCACCCATGCCGGTGACGGCACACAGGGAAAACAGATACAGCGGGTTGCGGCTGATGGAGTAGGGGCCTTGGCTGATCAGGCTGGAGCCTTTATGACCACCCAGGTACAACATGCACCAGCAGCGGCCCAGGACGGCAATCAGGACCAGCCCCAGACCGGCCATGCGGGTGAATTGAAAGACCAGCGAGTCGACCGCCCAGGTGGAGGCGAAGAAAGGCAGAATCACGACCATCAGGCCACCAAACACCCCCAGGCTGCGGCGACGTTGTACCTGAATGCTGGCCAGATGTTCCCAGGCCTCTGCAACCGTGGCGCGTTCGCTATGGGAAGCTGACCAGCGTTTGGGATTCACAATCAAGGGGTAAAAGGCGATGCTGCCCAGCAGCCAGACAAGCGCCAGTGAGGCAAACACTTGAGTCAGATTGATACGCTCTTGATCCGCTTCCAGCAAGCCCAACAAAAAGGCGCAGATCAAACCGGCCAGCAGGCCCCCCCAGCGCAGGCGGGTCTGGTTCAAGGCCCAACCGGCAAAGTACAGGTGTAGCAAGCCAGCGCCCACGGCGACGATGGCGCCCACTTCCAGCAAGGGTTTGATCTCGGGTATCTGGTGATACAGCGATTCCAGGTTTGGGGAGGCGGCGGAGTATTGCAGAAGCAGCATCAGCAAAGGCACGGCCAGGAACAGGCTGGTGCCCAGCAACAGGATGCGTTTGCCTGGCAAGGCCTCTTGTCCGCGCAGCTGGCGCAGTTTCCAGGCAGCCAGGGACAAACCCGCGGTGGCAATCAGGCCGGTCAGCAGACCTTGAGCCTCTTTCATTTCATGGGCCATATGGCCAGGTTGCTGGCTGGAGGCCAACAAGGGATTGAGCGGAGACCAGTCCTGGGTCAGGCTGGCCAGCCAGAGAAACAAAAAGGTCACTCCCACAACCTGCGTCAGCAGGTAGAACAGGGAGTTGCGTTGCACCAGGGTTGATGTGCCGGACATAATCAAATCTCGCCAAGAAGAGGGGGAGCCGGGGCTGGCTTCCTACTGACGGGATCAATGTATCGTTGGCACCGTAAAATCCGCGTTAAATCGAAAAAACGTGTGCAGATATTTTTTGGGTAGACGGAAAAGAGTCCCTGGCGGCGGTTGTAATGATTGGAGTTGCCCGCCAGGAACCGGCTTCAGTTGTGTTTAGTGATCGCGCTGATGCACGCAGCGGCCTGCGCTGTAGCTGGCTTGAATGCAGCGATCGTCACCCAGCAGGGCCAGCATGAACAATTGCTCTTCCAGCGAGTTCAGCATGGTGCTGCGGCGGGCCATCAAGGGGGTGGCCTTGGGGTCCATCACAATAAAGTCCGCCTCGGCACCAGGAGCCAACGTGCCGATTTGACCCTGCATGTCCAGTGCCCGCGCGGCTCCTTCGGTGGCCATGTAGAACATGGATGCGGCGGTCAGATGGTAGTTGTTCAGACGGGCCACTTTGTGGGCCTCGTTCATGGTGCGCAGCATGGAGAACGACGTCCCGCCGCCCACATCGGTGGCCAGGGTGTGCAGCACCTTGCTTTGGCGAATGGACTGGAAATCGAACAAGCCAGAGGCCAGGAACAGGTTGGAGGTGGGGCAGTGGGCGGCGATACTGCCGGTATCGTGCATGCGAGCGCGGTCCTGTTCGTCCAGCCAGATACTGTGGCCGTAGATGGCGCGGGGGCGTAGCAGACCAAAGCTGTCGTACACGTCCAGATAGCTGCGGTTCTTGGGGAACAGCTCGCTTACCCATTTGATTTCGTCCTTGTTTTCTGCCACGTGGGTTTGCAGAAACACATCGGGATAGGCGCGGGCCAGTTCACCACAGGCGGCTAATTGCTCCGGGGTGGAGGTGGGCGCAAAACGGGGTGTCAGAGCGTACAGTTGGCGGCCCTTGCCGTGCCAGCGCTTGATGAGGTCTTCCGAATCGCGTGCGCCTGACTCGGCAGTATCTTGCAGATAGTCTGGGCAGTTGCGGTCCATCATCACCTTGCCCGCAATCATGCGCAGATTGCGTTCGTGGCTTTCCTCAAAGAAGGCATCCACGGATTGACGGTGCACACTGCCGTAGACCAGGGCGGTGGTGGTGCCGTTGCGCAGCAGTTCGTCCAGAAACACGCCAGCCACTTCGCGGGCGTGTTCGCTATCGCCAAAACGCCCTTCAGTTGGGAAGGTATAGGTTTCCAGCCAGGGCAACAGGCCGCTGGAGGGGGAGGCAATAATGTCGGTTTGCGGGAAGTGCAGGTGGGTGTCGATCATGCCTGGCATGATGATTTTCCCGCTCAAATCCATGGTCTTTGTATCGGCAGGCAGGCTCTGCGACAGTTCGGCCCAGTCGCCACAGGCCTGAATCTGGCCTTGTTCGTTGACCAGCAGCAGGCCGTCACTGTGATAGCGCACGGCTTCGGAAGGATCTTCCAATGTGGCAGGGTCCGCGACAAAGTACAGCAGTTGGGCACGGTAGGCGCAGGCGGAGTGTAAAGAGGTAGTCATAGTGTCCTTGAAGTCGAGGTCGCATCAGCGACTGAGTTGCCCCATTTCATAGGCGTGGGCCAGCAATTCAGCGGCGACAGCCACGGCAATAATCGAGGGGGCCTTGCCCTTGATACCTGGCACGCCAATGGGGCAGACCAGTTCCTGAATACGGGATTCGGGCATGCCGCGTTGTTGCAAGCGGCGCTCGAATTGACGACGTTTGGTCATGGAGCCGATCAGGCCCACATAGGCCGTATCGGGCCGGCGCAAGATCTTCTGGCACAGAGCCAGATCGAGGCCGTGATTATGCGTCATCACCAGAAAATAGCTATTGGTCGGGGCTTGTTCGATCAGCGCATCGGGGATGTCGGTAATTTCCAGGCTGACATTGCTGGGTACCTGAGCGGGAAACAGTTCAGGGCGTTCGTCAATCCACAGAACCCGGCATGGCAGGGTGCCCAGAATCTGCACCAGTGCCTCGCCCACATGACCGGCCCCAAATAGCAGAATGGTCAGGGGCGGGGGCGGCAGGTCCTCCATCCAGACGCCTTGCGAGCCGTCGTAGTCCAGCCGGGATTCGTCCACAATTGAAGGGCTGTGGATATCAACCTGCTTGCTGCCATCCGACAGCAATTGTGAACGGCGGCTGGTCGCCTGACCGGCCCGCACGGCGCTATCGAGCTCTTCCAGCCAGCTCAGATCCTCGGTACCCAAGGTCTCGTACAGCAAGGTCACGACCCCGCCGCAACATTGACCCAGGCTGGGACCCAGTGGCAGGCGGCTCATGCTCCAGCCGGGACCGGAGGATTGGCTGAGCATGACACGGGCCTGTTCTGCCGCTACCCATTCCAGGTGCCCGCCACCAATGGTTAACCACTGCTCAGTTTGGCTGAACAGCATGGCTGTGCCCGTGGTGCGCGGGGTGGAGCCTTTGGCCAGCGCCACCGAGCACAAAACCAGCCGCTCGCCCGCTTTTACACGGGCGAGGGCAAGAGATGGCCAGCTACTCATTTCGCTTTGCGAATAGCCGCAACAGCCCGCATGACGGCTTCCGCAGTCGCAGGTGCGTTCAGCACGGGTTCGATCTGGTAGTTGCCTACACTGGCAACGGCATCACGAATCGCGTTAAAGACGCAGAATGGCAACAGCAAAGGGGGTTCGCCCACGGCTTTGGAGCGGTGAATCGAATCCATGGCGTTGCGGCCATCGAACAGATTGACGCGGAAGTCCATGGGGCAGTCGCTGATGGCCGGGATCTTGTAGGTTGACGGCGCATGCGTGGTGAGCTTGCCTTGAGCGTTCCACACCAGTTCTTCTGTTGTCAGCCAACCCATGCCTTGAATAAAGGCGCCTTCAACCTGGCCAATATCCAGGGCCGGATTGATGGATTTGCCCACATCGTGCAGCACGTCAGCACGCAGAAGACGAGATTCCCCGGTCAGCGTGTCGATCAGCACTTCAGCGACGGCAGCCCCGTAGGAGAAGTAATAGAAGGGATTCCCCTTCATGACTTTGGAGTCCCAGTGCAGGCCGGGGGTGGCGTAAAAGCCGTCGGACCACAGCTGGACGCGGGCCTGGTAGGCGTGCTCAACCAGTTGAAAGAAGGGCATGGTCTGGCCGCCGATCTCGACCTGACCCCGCTCGAATTTCACGCTGGACTCTTCCACCGAGAAGAGCTGGGCAGCTACCGTCGTCAGACGCTGGCGAATCTGGTAGGCCGCATCCTGGGCGGCTTTACCGTTCAAGTCCGTACCTGTGGATGCCGCCGTGGCCGAGGTATTGGCCACTTTGGTGGTATCGGTGGCCGTGACCCGGATGTGCTCCAGATTCAGGCCCAGCTCGTGGGCAACGACCTGGGCGACCTTGGTGTTCAAACCCTGGCCCATTTCCGTGCCACCGTGGTTCACCAAAACCGTGCCGTCACGGTAGACGTGGACCAGAGCACCAGCCTGGTTGAAGGCGGGTACGTTAAAGGAAATACCGAATTTCACCGGGGTCAGTGCCAGACCCTTTTTCAGTACCGGGCTGCTGGCATTGAATTCACGGATGTGTTCACGGCGCTGACGGTATTCGCTGGTTTCCTCCAGCTCGGCCACCAGTTCGTGAATGACGTTATCGACCACGGTCTGGTCGTAAGGCGTCACATTACGGTCTTCTTTGCCGTAGAAGTTGATGCGGCGCACATCCAGCGGATCTTTGCCCAGACGGCGAGCAATCGTGTCCAGCGCCACTTCCATGACCAAGGCCCCTTGCGGACCACCAAAGCCTCGAAAGGCCGTATTGGATTGGGTATTGGTGCGGCCACACAAGGCGCTCATGTCTACATCGGACAGGTAGTAGGCATTGTCAAAGTGACAGATGGCGCGGGTTGCCACGGGGCCGGACAAGTCGGCGGAAAACCCCGAGTTGGCCGTCATGTCCAGACGGGCACCCAGCAGGCGGCCTTCGTCGTCGTAGCCAATATCGTATTCATAGTAGAAACCGTGACGCTTGCCGGTAATCATGAAGTCGTCGTCGCGGTCCAGGCGCAGTTTGATCGGGCGTTGCAGCTTGACGGCGGCCACACTGGCCACGCAGGCGTACAGGGCCGATTGAGATTCCTTGCCACCGAAACCACCACCCATGCGACGGCATTCCACGTGTACCTTGTGTGCACCAACGCCCAGACAGTGAGCAACCAGCTGCTGCATCTCCGAAGGGTGCTGGGTGGAGCACCAGATATGCACGGCGCCGTATTCCTTGGGCACGGCGTAGGAAATCTGGCCTTCCAGATAAAACTGCTCCTGACCATTGCACTGGAAGGTGCCTTGCAGGCGGTGTGGAGCCGATTCCAGTGCTTTTTTGGCGTCGCCTTGTTTCAGGCTCATCAGGGGCAGAACACCGGCATTCGCGGCCTTGGCTTCTTGTGGAGTCAAGATGGCAGGCAGCTCTTCATAGGTGATCTTGCCCAGACGCGCTGCACGGCGTGCCTGGTCGTGGGATTTCGCAATAACCGCAAAAATGGGCTGGCCAAAGTAATGCACCACGCCATCGGCCAGAATGGGGTCGTCATGCAGAATAGGGCCACAATTATTTGCGGCGGGAATGTCGGCAACCGTCAGGACGGCAATGACACCGGGCGCTTGACGCACAGCTTCCAGATCCACGTCCAGCAAACGGGCATGGGCTTTTTCCGACAGGCCCAGCGCAATATGGGCCGTGCCCTGCAATTCAGGCAAATCATCGGTATATGTGGCCGTGCCGCTCACGTGCAGGTCTGCCGACTCGTGCAGAAAGGACACGCCGACTCGTTGAGCCGTGGCGGTGTTCAGGTGGTCGATATTGTCAATTTTCATCACAAAGTCTCCAGGCTGGCTTGAGCTCGGTGAAAGACATTCAGCTGGGCGGGACTCAAAGCGTTTTCAGGGTGGGTTTCCAGGAAGAAGCGGTACAGCAAATTGGCCGCACTTTGATTGCGGTATTCGCTGCTAGCACGCATATCGCTCAGGGCCTGGTAGTCCTGTTGCAGCGCTTGCATGGCAGCTTGTACGTTTTCCTCGTTCCATTCCTGACCTTGCAGCACTTGCTCGGCGTGGCTGGCGCGTTTAGGGGTGGCAGCCATACCGCCAAAGGCGATGCGAGCCTGTTTGACGATCTTGCCGTCCAGTTCCACCGCAAAGGCGGCGCACACGGCAGAAATGTCCTGGTCGAAACGCTTGGACAGCTTGTAGGTACGGAATTGCCATTGTCCCTTGTTGCGTGGGACCAGCAGGCCTTGCACGAACTCGCCCGGTTCCATGGCGGTTTTCTGGTAGGCCAGATACAGATCTTCCAAAGGCAGCACGCGCTCGACTGCGCCTTTGCGCAGCACCACACGGGTACGCATGGCAATCAGGGCGGGCATGGAGTCGCCAATGGGCGAGCCGTTGGCCACGTTGCCGCCCAGGGTACCGGCGTTGCGGATAGGGAAGGAGGCAAAGCGTTGGCGCAGTTCTGTCAATTCGGGGTGGTCTTTGATCAGGGCGTCAAAAGCGTCGTTCAACAGCACGCCTGCACCAATGTAAAGATCGTCCCCGGTGGTTTTCAGTTCGCGCAGCTCGGCCACCTGACCGATATAGATCAGATGCGGCAAATCGCGGAATTGCTTGGTCACCCATAGGCCGATATCGGTGCTGCCAGCCAGAATGCGGGCTTGCGGATATTGCTCACGCAGCTGGGCCAACTGGTCCAGCGTGCGGGGGGCGTGGAAGGTCTGGCCCTGGTATTCATAGGCCAGCATGCCGTCCTGACGAATGGCACGCAGCTTGTCCTCAATGGATTGGCGATCCATGCTGACAGCCGGATAGCTGTGCATGGCCTTGGCCGCATCAATAATGGGGCGGTAGCCGGTACAGCGGCACAGATTGCCCGAGAGCACATCGTCGATCTGTTCCCGGGAAACCGGGCCGTCTTCGGGCGAGTGCGTCATGTACAGGCCCCACAGCGACATGATGAAGCCAGGCGTACAAAAGCCGCACTGGGCACCGTGCCAGTCCACCATGGCCTGTTGCACGGGGTGCAGGGTGCCATCGTCCTGGCGCAGATCCTCAATGGTGTAGAGCACCTTGCCGTCCAGCGTAGGTAGCAGCTGGATACAGGCGTTTACGGCACGCAATTGCAGTTGATTGTTCTGGTCCAGTTCGCCAATCATGACCGTGCAGGCGCCGCAGTCACCCTCGGCACAGCCTTCTTTGGTGCCGGTGCAGTGCAGATCCTCACGGATATACTGTAAAACGGTTCGCGTGGTTGGGGCCTGAGCCACTTCCTGTACTTCGCCGCGATAAATAAAACGAATTGGTCTTGTCTCCATGATCTCACTCGACTGGTTTTTTACGGATCGAAGATAGCATTTGCTTAGGATGCGAACATTTGCTTGGAATGATGTTCACTATATAGGCGTATGAGTGTCTACACCGATCAACGAGGCGGGCCAGCGCTTGTATTATTTAAACCATGCCAAAATTACGAGAACAACTAGATCTACATTTGCTGCGGGTATTGCAGTCGCTGCTCAAGGAGCATAGCGTCTCGCGTACGGCTATCCGCTTGGGCATGTCCCAGCCAGCCGTTAGCAATGCCTTGCGGCGCTTGCGCGAAATCACGGGCGATCCGATTTTGCTGCGCGGTAAAAAGGGAATGGTGCCTACCGAGCGCGGTCCTTTTTTGCTGGCACATGCCACGGAAGCCTTGCAAGCTATCGAGCGAATTTCTGCCGCGGCAGAGCCCATGGATCCCAGTCAGTCTACCCGCGTTTTCAATCTGGGCGCACCGGACTATCTGGATGGTGCTTTTATCCCGGATATTGCGGAGCGGGTGCGTCGTCAGGCGCCGCAGGCCCGACTGGTGGTCCATACCATCAATCCGGACCTGGATTACGTACAGGCCCTGGAAGAGGGCGAACTGGACGTGGTGATCGGCAACTGGCTGGAGCCTCCGGAAAAGCTGCACCTGGCGCGTCTGTTTGATGACGAGGTGGTCTGTATGCTGGGCCGCCATCATCCCTTGGCGCAGCGTGGCCTGTCCTTGCAGCACTATCTGGACATGCCGCATCTGGCCCCTTCGGCCCACGTGACGGACAAGCGCGGCTTTATTGACGGTTGCCTGGCCGAGCAGGGCATCAGCCGTCACGTACAGATGGTCGTGCCGTATTTCGGCCTGGTTCCGGGGATTTTGAGTCGCACGGACATGGTGTTCACCACGAACCGCCAGTTTGCCGAGTACTATGCCCGCATTCTGCCGATTACGGTTTTGCCTTGTCCGGTTCATTTTCCACTGATGCGCTTTTATCAGCTGTGGCACCCGCGCACGCATAATGCGGCAGAACTGCTGTGGTTCAGGCGTTGCATTGCCCAGGCCGCAGGCAGGTTGGATGGATTATCAGAGGGAACTCCATGAGCTTGAGTATTGATTTGAATTGCGACATGGGCGAGAGCTTTGGCCCCTGGGTCATGGGCCATGACGAGCAGGTTATTCCGTGGGTGACGTCGGTAAATATCGCCTGTGGCTTTCATGCCGGAGATCCGGGCACCATGCGTCAGACGGTGGCCCTGGCCCTAAAGCATGGCGTGAAGCTGGGCGCACATCCCGGCCTGCCGGATCTGGCCGGCTTTGGCCGCCGGGTGATGGCGGTCACCCCCGAGCAGGTCTATGACATGGTAGTGGTTCAGGTGGGGGCCTTGGCGGCCGTTGCCCGCACCCAGGGCGCCGCCCTGCATCACGTCAAGGCACATGGCGCTCTTTACAATATGGCCGCCCGCGATGCGGCACTGGCAAAAGCCATTTCCCAAGCGGTGGCCGATATTGATCGCAGCCTGATTCTGTATGCGCTGGCAGGCAGTGTGCAGGTGCAGGCCGGGCGTGATGCGGGCCTGACGGTAGCACAAGAGGTGTTTGCCGACCGTAGCTATCAGGACGATGGCAGTCTGACACCCCGTCAGCAAGCCGGCGCCATGATTACCGACGCCGATCAGTCCGTGCAGCAAGTGATGCAGATGATAGAGCAAGGCACCGTTACCAGCCTGTCAGGTAAAACGGTGCCTTTGTCAGCCGATACCCTGTGTCTGCATGGGGATCAGGCGGGGGCGGCCGAATTTGCGCAGCGTTTGCATCAAGCCTTCGAGCAAAGCGGCGTGCGCGTTCAGGCTGTCTGATTACTCCTTGTGTTCAGGCAGGTTGCGGCGCGCGGTATCGGTGCTGGCCAGTTCTTCCAGCTCCTTGGTACTCATGGTGTTGTACATTTCCAGCGATGCCCCTTTCAGACTGGCTACCGGAGTTTCCCCGCGTTTGGCGGACAAGGCTGCACCGGCAGCTTTTTGTTGGGCTTGAGATAAAGCAGGCATGAAGCACCTCCGTTAAAGAAAAGTGGTCATGCCTTTAGTGTGCCAAATGAAAAAGACGGCAAAGCAAGCAAATGTGAGGCTTGTTTGCCGTCTTGAACAGACGCCGGGGGGATGGCCGGATCAGGACACTTTTCGTTTCTGAATCAAGTACATAGCCATACCAAAAACCAGACCCCAGAAGGCACTGCCGATATTGAGCAGGCTCATGCCTGACGCGGTGGTCAGAAAGGTGACCAGGGCGGCGTCACGGGTGTCTGGGGCTTCCAGCGCCATGTGGATGCTATTGCCTATGGTACCCAGCAAGGCCAGACCGGCAATGGCCGCAATCAGTTCGGTTGGGAAGGCGGCAAACAGGCTGACCACGGTGGCACCAAAGATACCGGCGGCAAAATAGAAAATCCCGGCCCAGACACTGGCGCGATAACGCTGACGCGGGTCCGCATCCACTTCGGGAGTCATGCACAGGGCGGCGCTAATGGCGGCCAGATTGTAGGCGTAGCCACCGAAGGGGCCAAAGATCAGGCCCACAATCCCGGTCCAGCTAATGACAGTGGAGTTGGGCGCATCGTAGTTATGCGCCTTCAATACAGCCACGCCCGGAATGTTCTGCGAGCTCATGGTGACGATGAAAAAGGGAATGCCCACACCAATGAGCGCCGTCCAGGAAAACTCGGGCCAGACCAGCACCGGCGTGGCGGGTGTCCAGCTCAGAATTTCCATTTTCAGCAAACCTTGCATGGCAGCAATCGTGACACCGGCCACCAGTGCCAGCGGCACGGCGTAGCGGGGCGACCATTGGCGCACCACCAGAAACACAATGAACATGCTCAGGCACAGCAGCCATTGGGTCTGCATGGCACCGAACAGATCCAGGCCAAAGCGCAGCAAGATGCCGCCCAGCATGGCGCCGGCAATGCTGCGCGGCATGTACTGCATCAACTTCTGAAAGCTGCCGCTAAGACCGCAAATGGTGGTCAGCAGGGACGAAAACAGGAAAATGCCCACGGCCTGGGACATGGGCAGGCCCACCAGACCTGTGGCCAGCAGCGCAGCGCCGGGGGTGGACCAGGCAGTCAGAATTGGAATCTTGTAGCGCAGCGACAGACCTGCCGACAGCAGGCCCAGACCAATACCCAAAGACCACATCCAGGAGCCCAGCTCGGCGGTGTTGGCACCGGCCGCTTGAGCGGCCTGAAAAACAATGGCAGCAGAACTTGTGTAGCCCACCAGCACGGCAATCAGCCCCGCCGACATGTGAGAAATCTGGAACCAACTTAATAAGCGCTGCAGATATCCGGGGCGGGACAGGTGTGTGGAAGACATGGATGCGTGTGGTGAGGGTAGTAGGGACTTAAGAAGAATGGGTTTGGCTCAAGTAACGGCTGGGGGTTTCGCCCAAAATAGATTTGAAAACGGTAATAAAGGCACTGATAGAGGTGTAACCCAATTCCCTGGCCGTGCTCTTTACGGACATTCCCGAACCCAGTTTTTGCAGGGCCAGCATAATCATGAATTGTTGCCGCCAGCGCCCGAAGCTCATCCCTGTGTGTTTTAGCATATGTCGGGCCAGGGTGCGCTCACTCATGGCCAGTTCTTTTGCCCAGTCGGCCATCGTAGGGCGCGAGTCGGGCTGTTGCAGCATATGTTGCGCAATCGTCTGCAAAACTTTGTCCTCGGGCACCGGTACATGCAGCTGCCGGGTAGGCATTTGATTCAAGGTTTCCAGCAGCACCAGTGCCAGACGGTGCGTCTGGCTGCCCGGCTCGTAATGGGGATTCAGATCACTTAAATGAATGATCATCTCGCGCACCATGGGGCTCAGGTCCAGGGTGCTGCAGTGATCGGGCAGTTCATCCAGACCGGGCTGTATGTACAGGAAATGAATCAGGGCCTGATCGTCGGCGCGGGCACGGTGACGGATACCCACCGGCACCCAGACGGCGCACAGCGGCGGCACCATCCAGTAGCCCTGGTCGGTTTGCAGGGTGACGGAGCCATATTGCGTCATGATCAGCTGTCCATTGGGATGGGTATGCAATGGATTTTCAGTATTGCTGCCCATCGCCATCTTGATGCTGAAAATAGGCCCGCCTTGCGGATTGGAGCTAAAACTCATGCTTTGTCTGGTTTGAGGTATAAGTTGTCATAATATCCTGTTTGCGTCGGCATCGAAACAGGATAGAGTAGGGTTTTCACCTACTGGCTACATTTCATGTCCCTCTCTCGACTCTCCTGGCTCTCCCACCCCTTGCTGGTGTTGATTGGCGTCTTGCTGATTGCCGGCAATCTGCGAGCCCCGATCACGGGTATCGCCCCCTTGCTGGAGCTGATCCAGGCAGACCTCTCCCTGTCGTCCACGCAGGCCGGTCTGCTGACCGCCATGCCCTTGTTCATCTTTGCGGTGGTCTCCTTGCTGGCCGCCTCCATGGCGCGGGTGGTGGGCTTGTCCCGTTCCTTGTTTATTGCTTCCGTACTGATTGCGGTAGGTGTGGTGGTACGTATCCTGGGCGGCACGATAGAGTTGTTTGCCGGTATCGGTTTGCTGGCTATCGGGATTGCCTTGGGTAATGTGCTGTTGCCTTCTCTGGTGAAACGTCATTTCCCCATGCGCATCAGTTTTGTGACGTCGCTGTACGTTTTGTTCATGGGTCTGGTCGCGGCGTTCAACTCCGCGATGGCGGTCCCTATGGCGGAGTGGACAGGCCAAAGCTGGCGCTGGTCGTCCCTGATGGTGGTCGGTGTGATGGCATTGGCTAGCGTAGTTGTCTGGGCTACCCAGTTGGGCGCGGATCGACGTGCGGCACAGAATACGCCCGCTGGCGCGGCAACCAGTTCTTCGGTGTGGCGTTTGCCCCTGGCCTGGCATATCACCCTGTACATGGGTTTGAACTCGGTGGCTTACTACATGATTGCCAGCTGGTTGCCTGTGATGCTGGTGAACTATGGCTTTGAGCCGGATCATGCGGGCCAGATTCATGGTTTGATGCAGTTGGCTACCGCCGTACCGGCCTTGCTGCTGATGCCCGTGTTGAGCCGTGTGCACGACCAGCGTGCGGTGGCCTTGGCGGGTGCCTTGTTGCAGACCCTGACCTTTGTGGGCTTTCTGGTCTTGCCGTCCTGGTCCTTGCTGTGGGCGGTGCTGTTTGGCTTTGGTAGTGGCAGCGTATTCCTGATTGCCTTGGCCTTGATTGGGGTACGTTCTACGTCTACTTCGCAGGCGGCGTCCCTGTCGGGTATGGCGCAGTGCATGGGTTATTTGCTGGCCGCGTTTGGGCCTCCCGCCATGGGCGGTTTGCATGACCTGTTCAATAGCTGGGGCTGGGCCTTGGGCTTGTGCATTCTGGTCAGCTTTGGAATGGGCTACGCCGGTTGGTTGGCGGCTCGCCCCGCAGCTGCAAGCAAAGCCTGAGCTGAATTGCTGAAAGCCAGGTAGTCGGACCTCCGAGAGAGGGCCAAACAAAAGCGGCCTGTAATTGAAATACCCTTAGGGGCATCCAATTACAGGCCGTTTTGTTTTTTGGGTTACTGGCAGAGTTCAGTTTTGCAAAGGCTATTCCTGTGTTCAGCTTCTGTCGCCTACGACAAAATTGCCTGCTCCGAGTCACCCGCTCTGAGGTCTGACTATTCTTTAATGCGCAGCGAAATGGTGTGCAAGGCCAGGCCACCCAAGGCCAGCAAGGCACCTACCCAGGCGGTCGAAGTCCAGCCCCAGCCAGCGGCAATCGTCAAACCACCCAACCATGCACCTAGCGCATTGGCCATATTGAAAGCCGAGTGATTCAGCGCAGCCGCCAGTGTTTGGGCATCACCTGCCACGTCCATCAGGCGAATCTGCAAAGCGGGGCCCAAGGCCACCAGGGTGCCAATCAGCATGATGTTCAAGGGGCCAAGGATTGGATGGTGGGCCGTGATCATGAACAGCAAGAGCACGCCGGTAGCCCAGATCAGAACCAGGCGAATGCTGCGATCCAGGTAGCGGTCCGCATAGCGGGCGCCCAGTAAATTGCCCAGCACCATGCCAACGCCAAACAAGGCCAGCACGACAGGGATGGCGCTGACCGACAGGCCCGCCAGTTCCATCAAGGTGGATTTTACGTAGCTGAACACCGAGAACATGCCACCAAAACCAATTGCGCCTATGCCCAGCGTCAACCAGACTTGCTTGCGCTTCAGGGCCCCCAGTTCGCGCAAAGGGCTGGCCAGCGTGTTGGCGGGAATGAAAGGCACAAAGCGCAGTACCAGCCCCATGGTCAGCAAGGCGATCAGGCTGACGAAGGTAAAGGCCGCCTGCCAGCTCAGCCATTGTCCCAAGGTGGTGGCAATGGGCACACCCAATAAGGTAGCGACTGTCAGACCCAGCATGACGTAGGCCACGGCCTGTGCGCGGCGATGCGGCGGCACCAGGCGAGCGGCTACCAGGGCGGCAACACCAAAGTAGGTGCCATGCGGAAAGCCGGCCAGAAAGCGGGTGATCAACACGGTTTCATAGCTGGGGGCGATCACGGTCAGGAAATTGCCCACGGCATAAGCGCCCATCAAGGCTATTAACAGACGGCGCCAGGGCCAGCGTGCGCCCAGTACGGCCAGTACCGGAGCGCCGATCACCACGCCTAAAGCGTAAGCGCTGATCAAGTGGCCCGCGGTGGGAATATCGATACCCAGATCCTGGGCCACATCGGGTAGCAAACCCATGATGACAAATTCGCCGGTGCCGATGGAAAAACCACCCACAGCCAAGGCCAGAATGGCCAGTAAAACCTGGCGGGGGGATAAGGAAGAGTGCGAAGAAGACAAGATAAACGCCTGAGAATCAAGAAGGGCAGTGTGTCCAACCCGTAAGAGGCCTTATTGTCGCGCAGTCATGGGGCAAGGCTCAAGATTTCTAAGGACGGAATAGGGTCATGTAACTGTAGGGAATTGAAGATCTTTTTAAGTTTTTAATTCTTATTACGTCCTAGCACAAATTAATTTATCAAGCTATAGCGTCAGCCCTAAACAACGTATGCAGATTTTTTTTAGTTTTTTATATAGAATCACGGTATTGGGTGTTTTGTATCCAATCATTTTCCTGTGGTAGCTTTCCCCTGATTTTGCAAGAAATCGGGGGTTTTTTTTATTCTGATTATTTTGGATTTCAATCATTAGTGCATTGAAAGTCCAATGCCAAAGCGGCTTGTCAGCTTGACAGGCGGGCATGTCGGACGAAGTGGCGTCGCAAGGATAATTCATGAATGGGCCAGTGCTGGTTTGCACTTGGCCCATTATTTTTAGCTCGATTTTATCCGGATTTGATTCATTTTTATTTAATCGCGTTTTATCGATTCTAATTATGTCCGGTCATATTTGGGTTGGAGATTTGCACTCGAAAATTCTGGATGGGTGCAGAGATCCTTGCCAGAGTTAAGAACGTCTTTTTGTGCCGTCGATGAGATTTTGTCCGGCTTAATAAAAGAATCAATTTTGCCGATTTGCATAATGTTTATGGTATTGCAAATATAAGAGTTATTTATATCTCATTATCATATATCTGCTGATTAAAGCCGATCTTGAGAACTGAACTCAATTGAGTTTCACGCTTATGAAGATAAATGGAATTGAACTGTACGGACGAAATAGAGCGTTCAAATTGATCGTGTTGTTGTTTGGGTTTGTCGCTATGCGCGCGGCACTTTGTTTCAGAGCCTGTTCGCTTAATTGACCTGCTAGCTGAGTAGAAATATTCTTTGATATGACCCGAATGTTTAGTGTGGTTAAACGCATTCAGGGTATTGACCTGATAAAAATTTATTTTTAATTGCAGTTTGTGTCCGAATTTTTACATGATGGGAAGTGGAGAAATATGACGCTGATCTGTTGGGGCTGAACGACGGGGATGGTTTGAAATTTGACTATCTGGTGTTCAGTTTTTCTCCCTTGTTCGCTGGCTGGTCTGGGCGGGCGGCTGCGTTAGAATCACTTAGGCAGCACCGCAAAGGAGGTGGTCATGAAAGTTGCATTGGGCCAGATGGCCGTATCCAAAGATTCGCAGGAAAACCTGAGCGCTTGCCTGGGTTTGATCGAACAAGCCTTGCGCTCCGGCGCGCAGTTACTGGTTTTGCCTGAAGGCGTGCTGGCCAGAAATGTGGCCGACCCTGAAGTGGTCCTGAAATCCGCACAAGCCCTGGATGGGGAGTTTGTCAGCCGACTGAGCGCTGCCACCCGTGATACTGATTTAACCGTGGTGTTCTGCATTCATACCCCGGCCGGAGAAGGCAAGGTTTGGAACACCTTGGTGGTGCTGCGCGATGGCCAGGTTCTGGCGCATTACAACAAGCTTCATTTGTACGATGCCTTCTCGGTACAAGAATCACGCTATGTACAGCCAGGTACAGAAATCCCCGCCTTGATTGATGTGGCCGGTTTCAAAGTAGGTTTGATGACTTGCTACGACCTGCGCTTTCCTGAGCTGGCCCGACGCTTGTGCGTGGACGGGGCGCAAGTCTTGCTGGCGCCGTCGGCCTGGCTGAAAGGTCCCTTGAAGGAACACCACTGGCGTGTGCTGACGACGGCTCGCGCTTTGGAAAATACGGCCTATATGGTGGCCGTCGGCGAGTGTGGTGAACGCAATATTGGCCAAAGTCTGGTGGTGGATCCCTTGGGTGTGATCGTGGCCCAGGCGGCAGAAACTCCCACATTGCTTTTGGTTGATCTGGATCGGGAGCGTTTGGCTTATGCCCGTCGCATTTTGCCCGTACTGGAAAACCGTCGCTTTGCTCCGCCCGAACTGGGCTGATCTAGCGGGATTCAGCCTGCTTTTCTGAATGTCAGATTGACCCGGCCTGTGCCCCAGACCGGATGGGCCGGGCCCTCCAGTCTGCGTACCCCATGGAAATTCAATCTGGATGGCCCCCACCAGACCAGCACATCACCATCGCGCAGTCGCAGGGTACGCACCGGGTCGCTGCGTTTTGCACCGCCCCATAAAAACAAGGCCTCACGCCCCAGGGAGACCGAGACAATCGGATGCTGCAAGTCGCGCTCGTTTCTATCCTGATGCAAGGACATATGCGCCTGCTCGTCGTAGTAATTGATCAGACAGGTATCGGGTTGAAAAGGGCCCTGGCCCGACTCCTGGGCAATGCGCGTTAATAGTTCCTTGAATATGGCAGGCATGGCGGGCCAGGCCAAACCGCTTTGCGGGTCCGTGGGGCTGTAACGGTAGCCGTGTTCGTCCGATATCCATCCCAGGTCGCCACAACTGCTTTGTGCGGCCGACATACGATGCCCTGAGGGAACCTGCATATGCCGCCAAGGAGCGCTGTGCACCAGTTCTTGAACCGCCTGTGCCAAGCTGGCGGCATAGGGCAGGGCCAGCCCCGGAAGGGCGATCAGGCCGGTATCCAGAGTCAGGACGTTGCCGGGAACGGGATCAAACAGGGAGAGCGTGGACATGCGCGATAGGGCGAATAAAGCAGTGACCAGAGTATAGTAATCGGGATTGTATTTTTGCGACTTCCCAGTAGAGGTGTCTATGGTCGAGCTGCTGATTCCACAACGTCAACACAGCATTGGTGCATTTGAAGTGGGGCGCGTTCTGCCCTTTCGCCAACGGCGTATGGTGGGGCCTTTTATCTTCTTTGATCGTATGGGGCCACAAGAGCTGACGGCACCTGTAGGGACAGAAAACGATGTGCTGCCACACCCGCATATTGGCCTGTCTACCGTCACCTATTTATTTGAAGGTGCCATGACACACCGTGACAGCCTGGGCGTGGAACAAGAGATTACGCCCGGCGCCTTGAACTGGATGACCGCTGGTTCAGGCATCAGCCATTCCGAGCGCTTTGAGCCCATGCGTACCCAAGGTGGCCGTATGGATGGCATTCAGGCCTGGGTGGCTTTGCCGGAACATAAAGAAGAGCAAAACCCGGATTTTGTGCATTACGAGGCCGAACAACTGCCTTTGATTCAGGACACGGGCCTGGAAGGTCGCCTGATAGCCGGATCGGCGCTGGGTCTGTGCAGCCCTGCCAGTGTGGCCTCACCCTTGTTCTATATGGAACTACGCGTACAAGCGGGCCAGTCTGTCCCCTTGCCAACCGGCCATGAAGAGCGCGCCATTTATATCTGTACGGGCGCGCTGGAGGTAGGCGCTCAACGCTATTGCGCCGGTCAGATGCTGGTCTTTGCCAAAGGCGACAGCCCTCGCATCCGGGCCGAGCAAAACAGCCATTTGATGCTGCTGGGCGGCGAGCCCCTGGGACCACGCCATATCTGGTGGAACTTTGTGTCCTCGCGCAAGGACCGTATCGAGCAGGCCAAGGACGATTGGCTCAATGGTCGCATCAGCCTGCCCCCACTGGACGATGAGCAGTTCATCCCTTTACCTGCGGTGTAATGCTCTTTACGTCGATGGTGGAGGTGTTTGACCTTGTACGTGGACCGTGACCTCATGGTGAATCGGAGTGTTGATGGAGCGGGCAATAAAGCAGTATTCACCTACGCGATCGTGAAGCGATTTGGACAAGGCAAGGTCACTGTCCGGTGTGATCGTGACGAAGGGGCGCAAGGTAACACTCTCGAATTGCCCAGCCCCGTTAGCCTCTTCAATCATGATGCCGGTAGGGTGGTCTTCATAGGCCGTGACCACAATGCCGGCTTCTGCCGCTATTCCCAGGTACCAAAGCATATGACACTGAGCAATCGATGCCAGGAAAAGCTGCTCTGGGTTCCAGCGGGCTGGGTCGCCTCGAAAGGCAGAGTCTGAGGAGGCAGCAATGGTCTCCAGGCCAACTGCCATCACGTCGTGGTTACGTGAGTAGGAGCGAAGGGTGCGGGTGCCGCTTCCGGTGTTGCCGGTTCAACTGATCAACAGTTCATAGTGGTGCGTTTTCATAGCTCTGCTCAGGCAAAGTGACAAGGAGCAAAAAGAGTAGCAGCGGGGGGCTATCGTACATACAAAAAAAAGCCCTGGAAAGAATCCAGGGCTTTGAAGGCTTGCTCATCAGGCTGGTGGATTTGCCTGTATCCGCTCTATGAGCAGACTGGTTTTTTGATTGACGAGCAAGCCGGGCAAACGGAATAGTACCGCTTGCGCAGCTTGTTTAGGAGGCCAATTGTACGGACTGGCGTCAAGCGAAACAAAAAAGACCAGTTTGATAGCAGGGCTATTGCAAATTGGCTTATAAGCATTGATTGGCGCTGCTTATCCATCAATCACGGGCAGGAATGTTCAAGCCGCGTTGTACTGCCGGGCGGGCCTGAAACTGGGCCAGAACACGGGCCACATTCTTGAACTGCTCGTACTCCACCAGCTCGCCTGCGCCGTAAAAACCGATCAGGTTGGCAATCCAGGGGAACAGGGCAATATCGGCGATGGAGTAGCTGTTGCCCACCATCCAGTCCTTGCCGTCCAGATGCTTGTCGATCACGCCCAGCAGGCGCTTGGATTCGTTGACATAGCGGTCGCGGGGGCGCTTGTCTTCAAAGTCCTTGCCAGCAAATTTGTGGAAGAAACCCAACTGACCAAACATGGGGCCTACGCCACCCATCTGGAACATCAGCCATTGCAGGGTTTCATAGCGTTGGGCCGGGTCTGCAGAGAGCAACTGGCCGGTTTTTTCTGCCAGGTAGATCAGGATGGCACCGGACTCGAACAAGGCCAGCGGTTTATTGCCGGGGCCATTGGGGTCCAGAATTGCCGGGATCTTGTTGTTGCTGCTGAGCGAAATAAATTCCGGGCTGAGCTGATCGTTGCGTTCAAAGCTGACCAGATGCGGCTCGTAAGGCAGGCCAATTTCTTCCAGCATGATGGATACCTTGACCCCATTGGGAGTGGGCAAGGAATACAGTTGCAGGCGCTCGGGGTGTTGAGCCGGCCATTTGCCGGTGATGGGGAATGCGGAGAGATCGATTGTCATGACGTCCTTCACAATGGGGTGTAGAGGAAGTCTTGATAGTAGCAAGCTGTACGGTGACATACCGTCGCAGCCCGCTCCTCAGTAAGGTATTTGTTCCTCTTAGCGGCTGCGCGGGCGCAAGGGGTCCAGCAAGGATTTCAGGCCATTGTGATCCAGCTCGTGCATCAGGGTCAGTAGCTGCCCTAGCCGCCCGGAAGGAAAGCCTTCACGGGCAAACCAGTTCAGATAATGTCCCGGCAGGTCGGCCAGCAAGCGACCTTTGTATTTGCCGTAAGGCATGGTGGTATTTAACAGGGCAAGCAGGTCGTCGCTGGATTCAAGCATGGGGGCTTAACGTAGATGGTCGGCAAAGAAAGCTAGTGTACGTTCCTGAGCCAGTTTGTAGGACGCTTCGTGAAAATCGGGGCGATGATCGCAGCCAAAACCATGCCCGGCAGGTTCGTACACGTAAATGGTCACATCCTTTTGCGCGTCTTTAATGGTCTGAATGGCGCTGGCAGGGATGGAGTGATCCTGGGCACCAAAATGCATTTGAACTGGAATCCTGGGCTGTTCCTGGGCGTTCTGGGCAATTTGCGAACCATACCAGCAACTGGCGGCTTTCAGGCCTTGCAAGCGGCAGGCGGCCAGCCAGCTCAAGGAGCCACCCCAGCAATAGCCGACAATACCAATCTTGCGCGAACCCAAGGCGTCCACGCAGGCCTGAATATCCAGCAGGGTCTTATCAAGCGCAATGCCGTTGCGCAGTGCCAGACCTGCTTGCACGTCCTCGGCGGTATAGCCCAGCTCTACATTTTTCTCTTGCCGGTCGAACAGGGCGGGAGACAGGACACGGTAGCCTTGCTCGGCAAAGCGTTCGCAGGTGTTGCGTATGTGTTGATTGACACCAAAAATTTCCTGCAACACGATCAAGCCGCGTTCGGCCTGTTCATCGCCTGCGACATAGGCTTCGAAACGGTGCTGGTCTGCGCTGGTCAAGCTAAGCGTACTCATGGCGTGTCCTTTAGCTGTAAAACAATAATTCTCTCTTATAACAGTCGCCCATACTGGGAGGCCAGCCTCAGGACGTTTACAATCCACCCAGAACGGCGGGGGTGTCTAGCTCTCGCCCAAGCCCCTCCTACTTCAATGGAATAATGATGCGTGACGTGCTAATGGACAGTCTGTTCTGGACGATTGTGATGCCCTGGTTCTTGTTTTTAGGGCTATTTCTTGTTCCCAAGAAACCTTCCTGGTTGCGAAACTACGCCTTTCCCGGCGTGTTTATTGCAGTAGGTTTGGGTCTGGTGGCTGGGGTGGCAGTCGGTGTGGGCATTTTCAGCATCGTGCTGGGCCTGATCGCCTTTGCCGTGTGCTACGAAAAGCCGAAAGCCAGCGCCTGAGTCAGGAGCAAACGGTTTGATGAAAAACCATCGCGGCGTGCTGCCTGCGATGGTTTTTTTGTCGCCGGGCCGCCCCAAGGCTCGGCGCCCCCGGCGAAACCTCCCCCTCGAGGTGGAGCGCAAGCCGAAGGCGTAGCGTGGAGGGGGGCTTCAGCCGTCGACTGGCTCGGCAGGCGTATCCAGCGTCAGCAAGTAGAAGGCGACATCCAGCCAGCGGCCAAATTTGAACCCCACTTCCTTGAAGGTGCCCGCATGGGTGAAGCCCAGGCTTTGATGCAGATGGATACTGCCCGCATTGCTGGCATCAATACAGCCTACCAGGGTATGCACATTGGCCAGACGGGCACGCGTGATCAGCTCTTGCATCAGAATCTTGCCCAGCCCTTTGCCGCGGTGCTCCGGGTGCACATAGACACTGTGTTCCATGGTGTATTTGTAGGCGGGAAAGGCGCGGAAGGTGCCCCAACTGGCAAAGCCCATCAACGTTCCTGCATCGTTAATGACGCCGACCACGGGAAAGCCGTTGGCGCGTTTGGTGGCAAACCAGCTCACCATGGCTTCGGGCGGGCGTGGCACATAGTCGTATAGCGCGGTGGAGTTCACGATGGCGTCGTTCAGAATCGCCAAAATAGCGGCTGCATGCTGCTCTTCATTGCAGTCTATAAAACGCAAGCCGCTTTCGCTGTCTTTCATTGATCCTTTCCTGTCAGGGGGAAGACCAGGGCTTCGTCGCCAATCGCGACGAGGAACTTGGCGGTCCGGGTGTATGGATGGCTACAGCTCAAGAGCGCTCGCTCTGGCCTATCGTGTGGCGTATTTTATTCCACTCTATTGGGTTTCTCATGGGAAATTCCCATTAAGAAAATGTCGTGATTTCCCCTGGTTTGAAGCCCTGGATTCTGGCATCCAGACCTACGCCTCAGGAAAAGAAAAACGCGCAGCCTGGGCTGCGCGTTTTTTGCACTCTTGCTGCCTAGGTCAAGGCTGATCTGCTTGCCTACGCACCCATGTCCAGCAATCAATCGTAGCGAGCGGCGATATTGCGTTCACCAATGGCCAGACCCGTGGTCATCCCCAAACCCGTGTGCATAACCGTCACTTGCGTACTGCCATCGGCCTGCAAGACAGAAAATGGAGCCGGGCCCTTTGCACCGTATACCCCTTGCCAGCGTTGCAGCACCTGCACCGGGCAACCCAGCACGGTTTCTGCCAGAGCCAGCAAGTACTGGTCTGTTTCTTCCTGGTTGAAGGGGCTGGCTTGCTGGCCGTAGTCGTGCGAGTCACCAATAATCAGATCCCCGTCCGGGGTGGGGCTAATCAGCAAATGAATGCCTTGATCCAGCAGGACGCCATGACGTTGCTGTACTTGCTTGCGCAGTGTGTCTGCCAAAGGCAGATCGCTAAAGGCACCATAGTGCAGGCAGGACAAACCTGTCAGCAAAGGTCGGTCCAATGCCCAGCCTGCGTCCTGTGCACGCACTTTCAGCATTTGCAGACGTGTCACCGACGGCTTGACGGTATCGAGCAGTTCGCGATGCAGGCTGCTGTAGTCGTGACCGGGGCACACAAAAATGCTGTTGGCGGTGAAGTTGCCCACGCTGCTGTGTACCTGCCCCTCTTGAGCATAGTGCACATGCGCTTGGGTATACACATCCACGCCCATGGCTTGCAGGCTGCTGGTAATGGCGGGCAGGGCGTCGCGCGAGTAGATCTGCAAATCATCCAGACCTTGCAGCGCGCCGTGGTGATGCCCCAGACGGCCTTCAAAGAGTGTCGCCAGTTCCTTGCCGCTGAGCATCTGGCAGGCCACGCCTTCGTCCTTGGCACGGCCTTGGGCAAAGTCTTCCAGCAGTTCCAGTTCCAGGTGATTGCGTGCCAGGACCAGCGAGCCATTGCTGCGCACATGAAAGCCCGCTTGTGCCGCCAGATCCAGCCACAGACCTCGGCTTTGGCGTGCCAGTTCCATCATGATGCCCGGCGCCTGACCGGTCACCAGTACCTGACCAAAATTACGTATGGTGGCGCCTTGGGCCTGGTGGCTGCGCTCGAGCACAGCCACGCTAAGCTTGCGGCGGGCAGCCGCCCAGGCATGTGCCATGCCCAGGATGCCGCCCCCCACCACGATGACATCGTAGTGTTGTGTGCTCATTACTTCTTGGCTTCCGATTTACCGTCGTAACGTTTGGTCCACTCTTCGATGATGCGCTCGCGGTTTTCAGCGGCCCAGACGAAGTTGTTGTCAATCAGACGCTGGTTCAGGTCTGCTGGCAGGTGCGGGTTGGCCGTGGCGATAGAAGGGATGGCCAGCACGGCAAAGTTGGTCTTGTACAAGTGGTTGGCTTCTTCGCTGGCGGAGAAGTCAGCCAGTTTCTGCGCGGCTTCCAGGTTCTTGGTGCCTTTCATGATGGCAGCGGCTTCAATTTCCCAGCCCAGGCCTTCTTTGGGGAACACCAGTTCCAGCGGAGCGCCTTCTTCTTTCAGGCGAGCGCCACGGTAGTCAAAGGACACGCCAATCGTGTATTCGCCAGCGGCAGCCATATTGCAAGGCTTGGAGCCGGAGTGGGTGTAGGCACCGATGTTCTTGTGCAGACCGTCCATGAAGGTCCAGCCTTTTTCTTCACCAAACAGTTGCAGCCAGGCGCTTACGTCCAGAAAGCCGGTGCCCGAAGAAGCGGGATTCGGCATGACGATCTTGCCAGCGTATTCGGGCTTGGTCAGATCTTCCCAGGACGTGGGCATGGGCAACTTGTTCTTTTCCAGCTCAACGGTGTTCACGCACAGGGCGGCGGCAAAACCGTCCATGCCCACCCAGCTGGGTGGGTTGTTTTGATCGCGCATTTTGGCGTCGATCTTGTCCAGACCCTGCGGGGCGTAAGGCTGCAGCATGTTCTGGCTGGCCATCAAGCCCAGCGAGGAGCCGGCCAGACCCCAGACAGCGTCAGCCTTGGGATTGTTCTTTTCAGCCAGCAGTTTGGCGGTAATGATGCCCGTGGAGTCACGTACCCACTGGATCTTGATATCGGGGTTCTTTTTCTCGAAAGCAGCCTGGTAAGCCTTGAGCTGATCGGCTTCCAGCGCGGTGTAGACGGTCAGGGTCGTAGCGGCTTGAGCCAGGGAAGCGGCGCCCATCAAAGCGGCAGCCAAGGAGCTCAGAACAATGGTTTTCATGGAGAAGTGTCCTTGTGACAGCAAAAGGGGGGTGGGGTTAGAGAGAGTCGCCAGGGCATTCGCCCTGGGCCATCCGCTCGGTGATTTGTTCAACCACGGCAGGCAGTTGGGCAACGGTGTCGATCAGGTAATGCGGTTGGGCGTCGGCGAAGGTGGCTGCGGCGCGATCACGCAGGGTTTGGCGGCTTTCTTCGTCCAGAGCCAGAAATTCCAGTTCGGTCAGTCCGGCGGCATTGCCTGACAGCAGCAAACCTACCGTCCACATACCGGCATTGCGGCCTTCTTCAATGCCGACCGGGGTGTCGTCAATCTTCACGCAGGCACCGACATTCTTGATTTCCAGACGAATGACGTTTTCCAGGGCCATGGCAGGCCAGGGGCGTGCTTGCGGGACTTCGTCAAAGGCGACGTGGTAGTCCACCAGTACTTGTTGGCGGTGAGCGTGTTGCAGCAGGTTGTCCAGAACCAGACGCGGGTAGCCGGAGCAGGAGCCGATTTTCAGGCCTTGGCGGCGCGCCCAGGACAAGGTTTCGCGGGCACCGGGAATGGCGGCGGAGAACTCGCCCACGCGTTCGTTCTGCATGGGCAGGAAGGTGTTGTAGATACGGTCTATATCGCTGTCATCGGGTTCGCGCTCATGCAGGGCCACAAACTGGGCGTGCACTTCAGGCAACTCCAGCATGGCCTTGATGTGATCCCATTTACCGATGCCCATCGCGCTGCGGGCCTGGTCCAGGTTCAGATTCAGATCAAAGCACTTGAAGGCTTCAACCAGAATCTGGGTGGGAGCAAAGGATCCAAAATCCACCAGTGTGCCGGCCCAGTCAAAAATCAGGGCTTCAAGGCGTGGAGTCTGGTGATTTGGCATATCAAGCGATGTATTCGCGCAAGTTGGGGATGACATTGCGGTCCTGTCAGGTTGGAGAAAGAGAAGAAGGGGAGCGCCAGGCCTGGCTGCGGCGCAAGGAAGCGCGGCTCAGAGCATGAACCAGGACGCAGACAAAGCCGGAGCTGAGCATGATGACCGTGCACATGGCGGCGGCCGGGCCGATAAAGCCGGCGTCGTCCATATTCATGACCGCTACCGAGGCCAGCACGGTTTGCGGGCTGTACAGAAACACGACGGCAGACACGGTGGTCATGGCCGAGACGAACAGGTAGCGCGCCACCGACAGCAAGGCAGGCAGGCACAGCGGCACGGTGACACCCATCAAGGTGGACAGACGCGGAGCCTTCAGGGAGGCGGCAGCGGCTTCCAGCTCGCCAGGAATGGCTTTCAGGGCCGTCACAAAGTTCAGATGGGCACTGGTGTACAGGTGAATTACCGTACACAGGACCAGCAAGCTCATGGAGCCGTACAGGCCGGACAAGGGATTGTTGGGGTGGTTGAAAAAGAAGATGTAGCCCAGACCCAGCACCAGACCAGGAATGGCCATGGGGGCCAGCGCCAGCATTTGCAGCACGCCGTACAAGCCTTTTTCGGACTGACCACGGGCAGGCAGTTTCTCCAGCACCCAGGCGCCCAGAAAGATCAGGGCCGAACCCAGAATGGCGGTAAACAAGGCCATGGTCAGGCTGTTGCGCCAGGCCAGCCAGCCGCCACCGTCCATATTGTTGAAGTCGTAGGACTTCAGGGACAGGCTCAGGTTGTAAGGCCAGAACTTGATCAGGGACGCCCAGACCGCCATGCCCACAATGCTCAGAATGGCCAGGGATACCAGTACCAGAACGAGAGTGAAGTAACGGTCGCGCTGACGGTGTGGCAGAGGCGAGTAGGCACTGAGCGAGCCTTGAGCCTGACCGCTGGCACGAGCACGCAGATGACGGTCCAGAAAGAAGGTCAGCACAGCGGGAATCAGCAGCAGCACGCCAATGGCCGCGCCTTTGGAAAACTGCAACTGACCGACAACGGCTTTATAGGCTTCCATGGCCAGCACGTTGTAGGAACCGCCCACCACTTTGGGCACACCAAAGTCGGTGACGGTCAGAGTAAAGACCAGGCATGCGGCGGAAAAAACGGCATAGCGGCTGGCGGGCAGGGTTACCGTCAGGAAGCGACGCCAGGAGTTGGCACCCATGGCGCGGGCAGCGTCATACAGACGAGCATCGGCCAGGGCAAGACCGGTACTGAGAATCATCAGGGCGTGGGGGAAGGTGTAGAAGGCTTCGCCCAGCACAATGCCCCAGAAACCATAAATCGTTTCACCGCCCAACCAGTGACGCAGCAAACCTTGGTTGCCAAACAGGTAGATCAGGGATAGGCCTGGCATCAGCGATGGGGCCAGCAACGGCAAAAGGCCCAGCGCACGAAATAGTCCGGCACCGCGTATGCAGCAGCGTTGCAGGGCAAAGGCGAACGCGTAGGCAACGGGGATCACGATCAGCAAGGTGGTCACGCCCACCAGAATGCTGCGGCCCACCATGGGCATGAAGCCCGGGGCGCTGATCACCGACCAGAACTGACCCAAACCCACCAGTTGCCCGTCGCCGTCTTGAATGGCGCGCAGCAAGATGAACAGCATGGGCAGGGCCAGGAACAGGACCAGCAGGGCAAACAGGGCAATCAATAAGGCGCGTCGTGCCGCCGAGCCTATCCAGACAGGCAAAACGGGACGGGTCAGGGGATGGTTCTTCACGCTAGTTTCAGCAACGGGCAGGCCATACAGGCTGGTGGAGCGCAGGGACGCCGCGCCAGGCTGTGGTGTGGAATCAATGGTGGGCATGCAGCGCCTCGCTGGGAAGCTGAATGCGGCAGCGACGTGCGGCCAAGGGGTCAAGCAAGCGATCCCCTTGTTCGGGGTTGACGATGGCCTGGACAGTGAGCCCGTCCATGCCTTCGGGGCGCAGAATCAGCTTGTAGTGACGGCCCAAAAACACGCCGTCCACGATGTCGGCCAAAAAGGTATTGGTCGTGGTGGCCGGGCTGCTGTTATCCAGTACCCGAATGTTTTCAGGGCGGATGAAAAGACGTCCTGCTGCAGTAGGCGCTTCCTGACCCAAGTCCAGACGAACGCGCTCGACCAGCACCGAGCAATCGTGCAAGGGCGTAAAGGGCAGCCAGTTGGCTTCACCGATAAAGCCCGCCACAAAGGGATCAGAGGGGGCTCGGTACAAAGCCTGGGGGCGATCAAATTGCACCAGTCGGCCTTTTTCCATCACGGCGATACGGTCCGCCATGACCATGGCTTCTTCCTGATCGTGCGTCACCATCAAGGTGGTGATGGACAGTTGCTTTTGCAGCGCACGCAGCTCGATACGCAGCCGCTCGCGCACCTGGGCATCCAGCGCCGACATGGGTTCGTCCAGCAAGAGTAAGGAGGGTGAGGGGGCCAGTGCACGAGCCAGGGCCACACGCTGCTGCTGACCGCCCGACAGTTGTGCCGGGTACTTGTTTTCCGAACCGGACAGGCCGACCAGATCCAGCATCTCGGAGACGCGTTGACGCACTTGGGTGGCCAGGTTTTTGCGGGGCGACAGGCCGTAGGCAATATTCTGGGCCACGGTCAGGTTGGGGAACAGGGCGTAGGACTGAAACAGGATGCCGTAATCACGCTGTTGAGGGGGCAGGTGAGTAATGTCACGGCCCGCCATCACTATGATGCCTTGATCGGCTTGTTGCAGCCCGGCAATGCATCGCAGCAAGGTGGTTTTGCCACAGCCCGAGGGGCCCAGCAAACACACCAGTTCACCGGCTTGTATATCCAGGCTGACCTGGTCCAGGGCGGCAAAGGAGCCGAACTGCTTGTGCAGTCCTTGTATGGTTAAAAATGCGGGCTTGGCGCTCATCCTGGGTTCCGACTTGTCATGAATGTCATGAACGTCAGTATGGGAGTCGGATATGGCGGCACTATGACAGTACAACTAATTTCTGTAATACGAGCATCGGATAATTTGGGCTTTGATTCTTCCCCGAGGAGAGCGGCAGCATGCTGGCTCTGGAACTGAAGTCCTTTCACGCCACGGCTCATTGTGGCTCCATTACCAAGGCTGCCCAGCAATTGGGGATCAGCCAGCCCACCGTGACCTCGCATCTGCGACAGCTGGAAACCCGCTATGGCGTGGAGCTGTTCTATAGGCAAGGCAAGGGGGTGTACTTAAGCCAGCAAGGGGAACGCCTCTTGCCCCAAGTCGAGCAACTGATGCAGCAAGCTGCCCAGATCGATTTCAGTTTGCGTGATCTGCGCGATCTGAAAAGTGGCATGTTGCGAGTGGGCGCGACCGGGCCGTATTACATCATGGCTGTATTACGGAATTTCCATCAGGCTTATCCCGGCGTGAAGATGCGTTTGAGCATTGATAATTCGCAACGGGTCTTGAGTGCCTTGCATGACTATCAACTTGATGTGATTGCGTCCTCGGCGCTGGTTGATGATCCGCGTCTGGTGCGTCTGCTGCTGGCTTCTGATCCCTTGGTGGCCGTGCTGCGAGTGGATCATCCTTTGGCTAACCGGCAGCGTGTGCGTATTGTGGACCTGTGCCGCCATCCCATTCTGATGCGTGAGCCCGGGTCCATGACACGGGAGCTATGCTATCAAGTGTTCCGGCAGGCGGGGCAGGAGCCGACGCAGTTGCTGGAGATAGGGAGCCGGGAGGCGATAGGGTGGGGAGTGGTGTGCGGCATGGGGGCCAGTTTGCTGCCCTTGCGTGAAGTGCCTGCGCATCCGGACATTATCAGTGTGCCACTCAGTGATGTCTCGGCTCATTTGAGCGAGTTTGTGTATTGCTTGAAAGAACGCGCGCAGGGCCATGCCATACGCGCGTTTCTGGAGCAGGTGCAGGCCGAGCTGCCTGCACCGGCATAAGGCCAGGATCAAGCCAGTTCGGCCAGACCTTTCTCAAAAGCCTGACGGGCCTTCTGGACAGCGTCGCGCTGTTCCTGAACGGCTTTGCGCTGGCTGGCAATCAGGTCTTCCTGCTGGGCCAGTTGCTCGCTGAAACGCTGACCCAAGGTGCTTTGTGCACTGACGGCAGCCAGGTTGGCGCGGATGCGCTCCTGTTCAGCCACGGTTTCGTTCAGGGTCTCAACGGCCTGATTTTGCGCTTGCTGGGCCTGACTCAGCTGACGACGCAGCTCGATCAGCTTGTCCATCCTGGCTTGTTGCGCGCTGTCCTGGCCGTTTCCACGCCACTGCAGCAGCATGTTCTCGTCGATTTCTTCCAGGCGCAATTCCATATGGTCTTGCAGGCTCAGCTGGGCCGTGACGGTGACCGTCTTGCCCTTGGCAACTTTCACTTTCAGGCGGTGCTCCTGGGCGGTGTCGCTATCATGGGCGTCGGACTTGAAGGTCCAGCCATCCTGACGAGGCAACTGGATCAGCACCGTGCGATCTTCATCGGCCGGAGCCTTGATCTCGTAGCGGAAGTTCTGCAAGCGCGTCCATTCCGAACGGGCAACGCCATCAGTCACACGGGTTTTGCTCAGGCGGTATTCATCCGTTTGCTCTTCGCGGATTTGAACTTTACTGTCTTGGGCAAAGTAGATCAAACGCTGCTCGCCAGCAGGCAGACCGGCCAGCTCTGCATCACCCACGTGACCGTCCTGTTCATTAAAGACGGTAATAATGCCGGGCGGCAGGCTATTGGCCTGTTCGTTCTTCACCCAAATGGCGGCTGTGGGATAGTCGCCAGCTTGGCCGCTGCGGTAAACCGAGAGGGACTCGGCCTGCAGCGATGTGTCGATAAAGGGCACCGAAACCGTCTGGCCGGTGGGTACGCTTAGCGTTTGTGGCAGGCTAAAGCGCACTTGAGTCTGACCTTCCTGTGCCTGGGTGCTGGCGCCAGCGCCGCCCGAAGCCCACTGTTTGGCCATGTTGCCATCGGCCGCATAGGCGGCGCTTTCCATCATGATGGGAGCGGGTGCGGCTGGAGCCATGCGAGCACGCATGGCCTCACCTGCTGCTTTGCGGGCGTGATTTGCGCTGACAGTAGCCTGGGTGTCAGCTTGCGGCGCGATGGAGCTGCCTACCGCCACCGGCAGTTCAGGGCGCTCGTTCCAGTAACGTTCCAGCAGACGCTGGCGCAGCATCACAGGCGAGCCCGAGCTTAGCGTGACCTTCACATCTTTCCAGTCCTCACCGCTGGTGTTCTCAAAAATGGCCCAGGCCTGCAGGCGGGCTTTGCCGTCCTGCATCATCAGGCGATAGGAGCTTTTCCATACCGGTGCAGGAATCAGGTAGGACAGGCGGGCTGTCTTGGCGTCGGTCTTGTTCAAGACCAGTTGAATATCACGCGACTGCTGATTGCTTTGACCGGCCAGCACTTCGGTGGCCTGCTGCAATTGCTGTTGCAAGGTCTTGTCCAGTACTTCCAGGCTGGTGTCCGGGCCCAATTCCAGGGTCTGGATCTGGCCCTGTTCTGTCAGCACGCTCAAGATGGCCTGGGCGGGATGTTCCTTGGTGGCCGCAGTAGCTTGCACCCCCAGGACGGCACCCCGTACCAGGCGGCCTTGCGAGCTGGCGCTGACTTGCTGGCCGCGCAGCGCTTGTGCCAGGGTGGCGGGCGAGCGCAGGTCTTTGGCCGAGAATGGCAGGCTGTCAAAGCTTTCTTTCAGTGGGGCCAGACCCGACAAGGTCAGGGAGTCGATGCGGTTCTTGCCATCGACGGCCATCAGGGTTTTTAGAATGTCATCGACCTGGGTCAGGGGCACACGCAACTGAGCGGTACCGGTGTCAGAGACGGGGATTTGTCGCTCGATCTCGGCCATACCGGCACTGGATAAGGTAATGGACTCGATCTGCTGGGCCCAGGCGGTGCTGGCTGCCGAGCCCATCCAGACCAGGAGCAAGGCGCCGGTCAAAAAGCGCAGGCGAGGCGTACGCGCAGCGTGGGGCACAAAGTGGTTCATAGCGCTTCCTTATTCATCCGTAAGCGAAATAAAGGGTTGAAGCGCATTATGCCTAGCCTTGTGGGGCTCTGTCTGTCATTCGGGTAACAAAAAAATGCCACCGTCCGGCTTTCTCTACCTGGAGCAAAAAATACTTACGTCATCAAAAGCATGCAAGGCTCTGCTAGGATTTGGGCAGCGTAGCTTGTGCCAGCGCGCGTTTATCAATCTGGTGAAGGATCAATATGATGTGGACGTCGTGGGGCAATGCCTGGGCGGGGATGGGAGTTGCTCTGATCTTGGCGGTCTGTTTTTTCTGGCCAGCCCGACACCTGTCCTGGAGCCTGCCTGTAGAGCTGGAGCCTGAGTTGGACGGGCGTTCGCCGCGTGCTCATCGTCAATGGGGATGGGTATGCCAGAGTCTGGCCCTGGTCCTGATGTTGTGGGCCGGTTGGCGCTGGCAGTTGACGCCTGCAGCAGTGGCGGCCTGTGTGTTTATCGCCGGTACTGCTCTCTTGGCCTGGATTGACGCGGAAACCGGCTATCTACCTGATCGTCTCACTTTGCCCTTGCTGTGGCTGGGCTTGCTGGTCAATCTGGATTACACCTTTAGCAGCTTGCCCTTGGCGGTGATTGGCGCGGCATTGGGCTACAGCTTGCTGTGGTTGTTAAACCATGTGTTCTTGTTGCTGACCGGGCGTGCGGGCATGGGCTATGGCGACTTCAAATTACTGGCCGCGTTGGGAGCGTGGCTGGGGGTCACCGCCTTGCCGGGAATTCTTCTGGCGGCATCGGTATTGGGCTTGCTGGCGGCTCTGGTCTTGCGCCTTGGTGGGCGTTTGCAAGCCGGGCAGGCCATTCACTTTGGTCCGTATCTGGTCCTGGGAGGCTGGGTCATGCTGTTTTCCTTGCCGCGCATTTTGTAAAACATGATTCGTTTTTTCCACAATTAAACAGGCTGTGCAGGCCTTGTCCGCGCTGCCACAGCAAAAGTTTGGACTCGTATGGGAGTCGTGGTAAAACGTCCGGGGCCAGTCGGGCTGGCGGGAGTTCCGCCCGAGCTGTATGTGGAAGTACAACGCGGTTCCATGGACATTGTCCCGCTGGCAAAGCAGACGGGAACCTGAGGATGAAGGCATGATTATTGTTGTTGGCGCCGGTGTGGCGGGCTTAGCGGCGGCGCGTCGCCTGAGTATGCAAGGTCAGGAAGTAACGCTGGTGGCTCCTCAGGAGCCCCAGCCCTCGTTTGGTGAGACCTTGTCCGAACGCGGGGCCGTGGTCTTGACCAGCCTGGGCTGGGCAGGCTGTCTGGATGAGACGGTAGCCTTGCGTTCACAAGGGCGTTTTTCGGTATGGGGTAGCGCAGGACTGCGCACCGTGCAGGATGAAGACGGGCAGGGCTACCTGCTGGACAAGGCCCGTCTGGAGCAGGCGTTGTTTGAGCGCGTGCAAAAAGAAGCGAAGGTCAGTATTCGCCAGACACGAGTTCTGGGCCTGGAGCACCAGCCTGAAGGTGTGGTTGCCAGGCTGGCAGACGGTACCAGCCTGGAAGCTGCTGCTTTAATCGACTGTACTGGTCGTGCCGCCTTGTCCGCCGGAGCGGCCGCCCAGCGTCATCGTCTGGATAGACTGGTCGCTGCCTGGCACGTCTTTGACCTGCCTGAAGGGGCAGAACCCTTGGCTGCTTCCCTGGTAGAAGCCGTCGAGTTGGGGTGGTGGTACTTGTCCCCCATGCCGGGTCATCGCTTGATGGTGGCCTTGTTTTCGGACTCGGATCTTTTGCCCGATGGTTTGAGTCGAGATGGTTCGGTCTGGGCCGGTTTGCTGGGCTGTGCCGATGCGGCACGAGTGCGCATGGAAAGCCTGGGCTTGGATAGTCAGATGGCTGATCACGCTCCTAAAGTCAGCGCTGCCGCTAGCTGCACCGTGTCTTACTTCGTGGAAGGCCGCATCTTGCGTGCCGGTGATGCAGGCGCGGCCATGGACCCCCTGGCCGCCAATGGCCTGGCAACGGCCTTGTGGAGCGGATCACAATCGGCACAGGCTGCTGTAGCTCTGACAAAAGGCAATCCCGAGCCGGCGCGTGCTTACGAAAAGGACTATTTGTTAGGTTTGGTGCGTCACCTGAATTCGCAGCATGCTTTGTATGGCATGGAGCAACGCTACGCGGCGCAGCCTTTCTGGCAGCGTCGTCATCGCGCCTTGGAGTGATGGTAAAGAGGGCGGAGCAACGAAATAGCTTGCTGTAAGACCGCCAGAATCAAAAAAACCGAAACAGTGCTCAGGTTGTTTCGGCTTTTTTTTGGCTGATTGTTCTTCGGTAAGTCAGGGAGGTGTTTTGAATACGTCTGCCTTCAGTCCAAAAGGAGTTTGATTTTTCGGAAGGTCGTACCGCTGGAAGAGAGCCCCGGTCATATCAACACTGATTGGATCTACGTATCTGACTTCCTCGTCTTCAAACAGGGGTTCAAGCTGCTTGCTTTCAGACAGAAAAAACAAAAAGCCGATCATCTTGCGATGATCGGCTTTTTGAGGAATTTATGGTGCCCAGGAGAGGACTCGAACCTCCACACCCGAAGGCACATGGACCTGAACCATGCGCGTCTACCAATTCCGCCACCTGGGCTTTTGATCAAGGCTGCTGCCCGTCTCAAGCATTCAATTATAGAGTGAGTTTCCTTGGGAAAGCAAGCATTTTTCACTCAATAAATTTAATTTTAATTTCTAGTTGATTGGCATTCTCATTATCATTATAGTGTGTCATGTGATATAGCATAAGAGTATGGACATGAAATTCAACACGATGGATGTCGAGCGGATGCTGCTGGATATGGGCCAAGGCCGAAAATACTCTGCTCGGGCCATGCAACTCATGCTGATGGCTCTGCTCAAAGAGGGCAGTACTCACGGGTATCAGTTGATACGCCGTTTCGCGCAGCTTAGCCAGAACAGCTATGTACCCAGCGCTGGTGCGGTCTATCCCGCCCTGGCGTATTGCGCCACGCAAGGCTGGGTGCTGATTGAAGAAGAAGGCCGTCGCAAGATGTACAGCCTGACCAAGGAAGGGCACACGTATCTGGAAGAGCAAAAAGAAAAGTGCGATTACCTGATGCAGTCCCTGACCTATCGCGGGCGCAAGCTGGTGTGGATACGGCAGATGCTGGCCGAACACAATAGCGACGAGGATTTGAAGGCCGCGCAGGAACAAACAGGTTGGTTGCCGGAGTTCGTCCAGGTACGCCACAGCCTGAAGCAGGCCATGTTTGAACAATCGACAGCCAGTCTGGAACGACAGGCAGAGGTGGTGGCCATTTTGGAAAAAGCCATCGCTGACATACGGAACTTGCCCAAGGAGTCTTAAGAATGCAGTCTGAACAATTAACGCAGAAAGTTGCTCATACCTTGAAGTTGCGTTTGCTGACCGTTAAAAAGCGGCGCGAACTGGGGCCTGATATGGTGCGCATCACCCTGGAAGGCTCGGATCTGGAAGGTTTTTATACCCCTGGCTTTGATGACCACGTCAAACTGATTTTCCCGGACCCTGTCACTAAAGAATTGCGACTGCCTCAAATGGGCGAGCGTGGCATGGTCTTTGCCGCCGGTCAGGAAAAGCCACCTATCCGCGACTACACTCCTCGCGAGTTCCGCGAGCAGGAAAAGGAGATGGATATTGATTTTGTGGTCCACGGTGAAGGCCCTGCATGCCAATGGGCCATGCAAGCTAAAGAGGGCGACAAGCTGGGTGTGGCCGGCCCGCGTGGCTCCTTCCTGGTCAGCAAGGACCTGGATTGGCAAATCCTGATTGGCGACGAAACCGCTGTGCCTGCCATGGCGCGACGAGTGAAAGAACTGCCTTCCAATGTGAAGGTGCAGGTTTACGTATTGGCACGTAATCTGCTGACAGTCGGTGCGATGGAGGCACCGGACCATGTCACGGTGAACTGGATTCCTTCGCTGGCCGGTTTGAATGGCATTCTGGACGCATTGCGTGCCGCACCCGAGTTGAGCGGCACCGGCTATGTGTGGGTCGCCGCAGAATATTCCATCGCTCAAAGCTTGCGTGAGTACTGGGTGCAAGAACGCGGCCTGGATAAAGGCGCGATTCGGGCCAGCAGCTACTGGCGTCAAGGCGATCAGGGCGAGGATGCCCCACGTCTGGACTAAGCGGCTTTTTGCTGAGGGTAGGGCTGGGCGCGCAAGCGTCCGCCCACGTTCAACACGGGCTGTAAATCTGTATCCAGCACCGTATTGGGATGAGCCAGACGGTGTTCGTCAATCAGGCGGGCAATGGCATCCATGTTCAGCAACAAGGTGCTGTCAATATCGTGCTGGAAGCGGGCCCAGTAGCCACCGCGACAACTGGAACCCAGCCAGCGCGGCTCGTAATCTCCGACCTTGTCAGCATGCACTTCGCACACGACGGCCAGCCGGGAACAACCGGGGTGCAGGACAATGCGGTAGTGGTGCTGCTCTAAAGTCAGGTGATAGCAAAACGGTGCAGACATGAAACACTCCTGTTTAGCTCTTGGAAGGGACTTCCGGGTGAGCAAGTTGGATTAAAGGACCCTTTGCCTGGAAACGACCAAGCATAAAAAAACCCGCTGGCAGCGGGTTCGTGTCTTGATGATCCCATTGATTGCCAGATGGCCATATCTTGAATCCACCTTGTGCGGGTACACAGGTTGGCATGGGTTGCCCCAACTCTTGATATAGCAATAAGCATAAAAGCGATTCTTATGAAGTGCAAGGGCTGCGCTTATTTCTGTCAGGCATGAAAAAAAGCAGAAATAGTTTGCACTCTTTCAAAATCATGTTATAGTTATCTTCTGTCTTGCAGAGACGAGTTGAAAAACAAATCCAGCAGTCAGAGCCCAGGTGGCGGAATTGGTAGACGCGCATGGTTCAGGTCCATGTGCCTTCGGGTGTGGAGGTTCGAGTCCTCTCCTGGGCACCACAAATTCCTCAAAAAGCCGATCATCGCAAGATGATCGGCTTTTTGTTTTGTGTGTCCAAAAAACTGGGGGAGCCGCCTTTTTGAGGATGAGAAAGGTCGGGTATACCGATCTGACGGGGGCTGTATACGCTGTTGCGATCCGTCTCAGTACGATGTGCCTTCAATCACCCGATCGAAGAAATCCGCTGGCCCCATTTGCCCACCTTTAAGCACCAGCTCCAGCCCATCAATCTCATCGTCCCCATGGCAGATGCAGGCGGCTACGCCTGGGCTGACTAAGTCCAGATAACTCAGGCCCCAAATACCCAATGCCTGGGTGCTCAAGCTGGACGTGTCGCCGCCCGCGATACAGAGGCGTGACAAACGGTGCTCTAGTCGCAACTGTTTGACCAGATGACGTAAAAACTGCGCGCTGTCTTCTGCCACGAGTTGTGTAGGCAGGGTGGGGCGGCTTGGGCCCTGGTTTGCAGGCTTTGTTTGCAGCAAGGTATGACGTCCTTTGCGCACATTGTTAATGACCGTTGCGTGCAGCTTGGTGACATAGCTTGGGCTGTGATGCAGCTCGTACGGGTCAAGCTCAAAGATGTCTGCTTGCTGGCAATGGGCGACCTGCTGTGCAGTGATGGGCGACTGACTTCCCACCAGAATCAGCACCGGCTGTGTACTGGCGTGTAGTCCCGTAACGGGTTGGGTGAAAGTATCAGGCCGTTGGCTTAAATAAGCTTGTGCCACGCTGCTGGAGCCGGCAGTTAACACGGTTCCGTTTTGGCTGAGCGCTTTAAGCAGCGCACCAGCCTGTGCAATATCGGCCTCACAAGCAATGTCCAGCAGAGGATGCTGATGCCCGTGTTCTGCAGCTTGCCCTTGCCATTGTTTGCTTTGCTTGTTCGCTTCGTAGTCCGTCTTCTGATATTCGGTCCACGGCAAAGAGGACACGTTTTTTAACCCCTGTGCTTGCAGATGAAGCAGTAAATCTGCTTCGTGCATGGGCGTGACAGGGTGTGATCCCATCGTAGGGTGTCGATCAATTCGGTAGACCTGTCCGTCTTGTCCAGCCTGCGCGAACAGGGTGGCAAAAACGCAGTAGCGTCCCAGATTGATTTGTCCCCCCAGTACAGGGCTGACAGCGACCTGAGCCAGCGGGCGTAGGCACTCCAAAGCGATCGCAATATTGCCGATTTCAGGACTGCTATCGAAGGTTGAGCAAATCTTGTAATGCAATAGCTTGGGCTGCATGGAGGCCAGAAAAGGGGTGACGCCCTTCAAGCTGTTGCGGATTTGCTCGCAATCCAGCGAGCGGGTCGCCCCCGCCAGCCCTATGGCTTCCAGTCCTTGCAGCCTTTTCAGGTGATGGGGGCTGGGGGCTTGCAAGAGCAGGATGGCACGTACTCCGCTCTGGCTTAAGGTCGCCAAGGTATCGCTGGCTCCGGTGAAGTCGTCGCCATACCAGACATATTCGGGGCGTAATACAGTCATGAGGTATTTCCGGTCAGGCCATTTTCGGGCCAAAAAACTCCAGCGCCTGGGCCAGCTCATTGCAGGTTCTGGCCTGTTCTTGCACGCTGATTCCCTGATCTGCTGCTTGCCAAGCCTGTTGCAGACTCAGCACTCCTGCATGCGCTCCGGCCGGGTGAGCCAGAATGCCGCCACCTGCCATGAACAGCACATCAGTACTGTTTGCGGCCTGCCAAGTTGCTTCCACAGTTCCCGCCCATTGTCCGGAAGACACCACGGGAAGGACGCGATCATCGTGCTGGTCGTCCAGACGATGCAGACAATGCCTAATGGCTTCACGCACTTCCTGATCGGCTTGTGCAAATTTCCCCTGCAGTCCGTGTACGTGAATATGGTCTGCTCCGGCCAGACGCCACAGGGTTTGATAGGCACTGACAGAAATTCCCAGCAAAGGGTGACGCGACAAGGCTCCGTAGCCATTGCGATGTGCATGCAAGGCCAGGCCGGTATGACGGCGCAGAGTTTGCAGCGCGGAATAGCCTACCCAGTTCTGGCTGACCATGACGCAACTGCCGCCTTCGCGCTCGACCAGATCGGCGTGGCGTTTCATGGCATCGGTTTCGTCGGTAATGTTGAAAGCAAACATTACATGCTTGCCGCTGCGCTCTTCATGAGCGCGGATCACTTCCATGACAGCGGGAATGCGCTCATGCAAAGGCGAGTGGGTCGGGTCAGCGCAGACTTCATCGTCCTTGATGAAATCTACTCCGGCATTGCACAAGGTTCGCACCAGCTGTACCACGTCGTCAGTACGCAAGCCCACGCTGGGTTTGATGATGGTGCCAACCATGGCGTTGCGGACAACGCCGGTACGGGAGCGGGTGCCGTCGATACCAACAGCAGGCATCTCGAACTGGCGGCGATAGGAAGCAGGCAACTCCAGCGCTTCCAACCGCAGGCCCGTTACCTCGCCCAGATCAAACAGGTTGCCTGTAACGCATGCAGCCAGTGTGGGTAGGTTGGCGCCGATGTTGGCGATAGGAAACCGTATATCGACCAAGGCTCGCTGATAGGGGCCAGAGATGCCCCTTCGTTCCAGCAAGGCATTGGATAAGCTGGGCTGCGCGACGCTCTCCAGCCGTTGCACGCGTTCGACTGTCGCTCGTGCACGCTTGCGCAGCTCTTCGGTTTCCCCTGCAACACGGGTAAATGTGCCGCAGGACTGTTCGCCAGCGATTACCTCGGCAACCTGCTCGGGCGGCAGGGGAGTTTCGATCAGGTAACGGGCCAGAAAAGTGTCAGTGCTCATGCTGTGTACGACCTATAGCGTGCTCAGATCAGGGAAGGGACGTACGGGGTCCTGGCCGTCCCAGTTCTCGGAGGCGGCACGGATCATGGAGAACATCTTGCCTTTGGGGCCCGCCACCTCGGATAGCTCAATGACGGCACCGGGATGAAACTCGGTATCGAAATAGCAAAAACGGCCGCGCTCGCCAACCTCGCCGCTCATGACAACGTTCAAGCCATGGTCCAGCGCGCGTTGCAGGTCCGCATCGTAGTTTTCTGTCCAGTAGGCGACGTGTTGCAAACCCAGCTGGCCGGCTTGCAGAAAGTCCCGGTACATCGAAGGAACATCGTTGCGGCATTGAATCAGTTCCACTTGCACAAAACCGGAATTGGCCAGGGCGACCGAGTTATGCGGTTCGTAGGATTCGCCTCGGTACTGGTAATTCTTGATGCCGACTTTGGGGTTGTAGTACCAGGGGCCTACACCCAGTTGGCGACTCCAGTAGTCCATGGCGGCTTCGATATCCCGCACCACATAGCCAAGCTGGCGGATTTCACCAAATAAGGTACTCATACATAATTCCTGAAGGGGTAAATCAGCTGAGCGAAGGCGCAGCCAGTCCCGCGGCAGGCTTGGAGCGCTGCCGTCGGAGGGTTATCAATAGGGAGAGAGGCCGGGCTTGTGGCCCGGCTAAGAATTACTGGCCAGCGCCCTGGACGATTTCGTCGGGGATAGGCACACCGGCATACTTCAGGTGGATTTCATTAAGTTTGCCGTTCTGCAGATTGGTCTTGATCCATTCGTCCACCCAGCCTTTCAGTTCAGGCTCGTTCTGGCGCATGGCAATGCCCAGCTTGTAGGACTCGATCACGAACTTGACCTCGAAGGGGCGCGAGGGATTGCGGTCGGCAATGGCTTTGATAATGGGTGGCGTGATCGCCACAATGTCGGTCTGACCGCTGGCAGCGGCGGTAATCGAGGCAGCCTCATCATCAAAGCGCACCAGATTGGCTTGTGGTGCCCGCTCACTGATGAGCTTGTCCTGAGGGCCGCCACGGGTTACGGCGACACGCTTGCCTACCAGATCTTCCATGCCCTTGATGTCCACATCTTTGGGAGCGCCAACGGCTGCTTGAATAGCACCGTAGGGAATGGAAAAGTCCACGGCCTTGGCACGTTCAGGCGTAATCGACAGTGAAGAGATAATCAAATCGGCCTTGTTGGACAGCAGATTGGGAATGCGGGCGGAGTTGGTGGTCTGCACGATTTCCAGTTCTACGCCCAGATCCTGGGCCAGCAAGCGGGCGGCTTCCACATCCGAGCCTACAGCCTGCATTTTGTCGTCGATATAGCCATAAAAGGGTGCGCCCAGGTCGATACCGACGCGGATCTTTTTGGCGGCCTTGATGTCGTCCAGCGCATTGGCGCTGGCAGCGGCGGACAAGCCAGTCAGGCCCAGGGCCAGGATGGTGGCACGCAGGAGGGTCGAGAGTGTCATGGTGCAGTCTCCGTCAGGATATTGTTATGGTGCTAGGGAAGAATCTTTACAGACCGTGAGCCAGAAAGGCTTGCAGCTCCGGGGTTTGGGGATTGCGCAGCATGTCGCCGGGGCCGGTTTCCCAGACGCGCCCCTGGTGCATGAAAATCACCACATCGGCTACGCGGGCAGCAAACTCCATTTCGTGGGTGACCAGGACCATGGTCATGCCATCGGCCGCCAGACTTTCAATGACACGCAAAACTTCGCCGGTCAGTTGCGGGTCCAGCGCAGAGGTCACCTCGTCAAACAGCATGACTTTAGGTTCCATGGCTAGGGAGCGGGCGATGGCAACGCGCTGTTGCTGACCACCTGATAACTGTTCCGGATAGGCCTGGGCCTTGTCGGACAGCCCCACTTGCTCCAGGGTGCGTCGGCAAATGGCGCGAGCCTCTTCACGGCTGCGGCCACGAACGACTTGCGGAGCCAGCATGATGTTGCGTTCTACTGTTAAATGCGGGAACAGGTTGTAGCTCTGGAAGACGATGCCAACATCGGTCCGCAGCGAGCGCAGGCAGACATCCGGGTCGTGGACTTGATGGCCGCACACTTCGATCTGGCCGCGATCAATGATCTCCAGCCGGTCTATGCAGCGCAGGGCGGTACTTTTGCCTGACCCGCTGCGTCCGATAATGGCGGTTACCTGACCTTTGGGAATGGCAAAGGACACGCCATTCAGGACGGCATTGCTGCCAAAACTTTTGTAGACGTCTTTGAGTTCAACAACGATAGACATAAAAACTCCTTGGCGATCCGAACTTATTTCTGCACCGGGCCATGAGCAAAATGCAGGCGCATCTCCAGGCGGCGGCTCCAGGCCGACAAGGGATAGCACAGGGCGAAATACAGGGCTGCAATCAGCACGTAGATCAGGAAGGGCTGGAAGATCGAGTTATTGATCAATTGGCCGGCTCGTACCAACTCCACAAAGCCCACAATGGATGCCAGCGAAGTGTTCTTGATAATTTGCACCATGAAACCGACGGTAGGCGGCGTGGCGATGCGCACAGCCTGGGGCAGAATCACCAGATACAGTCGTTGCCAGCGGGATAGGGCCAGACATTCAGCGGCTTCCCATTGGGTTCGGGCCACGGACTGGATGCTCCCGCGCCAGATTTCACCCAGGTAGGCACTGACGTAAATCGTCATGGACAGCCCGGCTGCTACCAGTGGCGGCAGGGTCAGTCCCATGATGCTGAGCCCGAAATAAGACAGGAACAGAATCACCAGCAAGGGAGTGCCTTGAATGATCTGAATGTAAGCAATGGCCAGATAGCGCAGGGGGCGCCATGCGCTGATACGGGCCAGGGCTACCAGGGCACCGCCTAACCCACCTCCAATAAAGGAAATCAGCGACAGTACGACCGTCCACAAAGCGCCTTCCAACAGGAAGTTCAGGTGATTGGCATTGAATCCGCTTGTGAGCATGGCTTAACTCCTGCCGCGCAGCGCACGCTGACGAGAAAAAACCAGCTGTCCGCTTAGCCACAGGACCAGTCGCATCAGCAAGGACAGGGCCAGGTACAGGACGGCAACCAGAATGTAGGCCTCGAAAGGGCGGAAGGTCTCGGCCTGAATATGGTTGGCCATGGCCGTCAGCTCCTCCACTGAAATCTGCGAGGTCACCGAGGATGCCAGCATCAGCAACACATACTGGCTGCACAAGGACGGGTACACACGCTCCAGCGCAGGCAGCAAAATGACATGCCAATAGGTTTGGGCTCGAGTCAGACCCAGGCATTCGGCGGCTTCCAGCTGTCCTTTGTGAATGGAGTCCATGCCGGCGCGCATGATCTCGCAGGTATATGCCGCCACATTGATGACCAAAGCGGCCAGAGCTGCGCCAAAGGCACTGACTTTCCAGCCCAGGGTGGCCAAACCGAAAAAGACCAGGAAGATCTGTACCAGCAGCGGCGTATTGCGAATGATCTCCACGTAGAAACCGCAAAGGCGGGCAATCAGGCGGGATGAACTGCGACGACCAATGGCCAGAAAAGTGCCGGCGATAAAACCGAGCACGGTAGCCGGAACGGACAATTTGATTGTCATCCAGGCCCCTTGCAGCAGTTGCGGCCACTGAAGCAGCACGCTGGAAAAGTCAAAGGTATAAGTCATGGCTGGACGGGTGGAACCTACGTCATCAAACAGAATCAGAGCGTGCTGACTCCCGAATGGTGCAGGCCTTGTCTCCCTATGGTTTACATGTTTTTATGATGTTTTTTGCTGTGCTGTTGCACTAGCCTTTTTGTATGGTATAGAAGCCACTTAAAGCCTGTCCAGCCAATCCAATGATGGTTTTTGATTGACTAATAAAATCCCTAAAATCAGCGATATTGCCCGTTTGGCGGGCGTCTCTACCGCGACGGTGGACCGGGTCTTGAACCGGCGTCCCGGCGTGCGTCCCGGCACGGTCCAGCATGTGCTTAAAGCGGCCCGCAAACTGAACTACATCAGCGATGCCGAGTTCAGCGCAGACCGTTGCCTCAAGCCCATGCGCATCACGTTTTTATTGCCTGCCGGCAGCAATCGCGTGATCCATATGTTTGGGGATGCCATCGACTACTCACAGACGCAGTTGCAGCCTTTCAATGTGGATTGCCATACCGAAGTCTTTAACGGCTTTGATCACGAGTCCCTGGCCCAGGCGCTGCTGGGCTTGCGCGGCCGCACCGATGGCGTGGTATTTATGGCGCTGGAGCATCCGGTGGTGCGCGAAGCGGTCGATACCTTGGTTCACGATGGTATTCCGGTAGTGACTTTGATTTCCGATTTGTCGGCCTCGACGCGCTTTGGCTACGTAGGCTTGGACAATGTGGCAACCGGCCGTCTGGCAGCCTATCTACTTAGCCGTCTTGGGGGCGGGCAGTCGGGCAGCTTCGCCTTGATTGCAGGCAGTCTGTGCTACCGCGCCCACTGTGATCGTGAGTCCGGTTTCTTGCAGCTAATGCAGGAAAAAGGCTGGGCAGATCGGGTGATTGGCTTGCGCGAAGGGCATGACGATGCAGAAAGCAATTACCGGCAGACGCGGCTGTTGCTTGAGCAGCATGCGGATTTGCTGGGTATCTACAATATTGGCGGCGCCCCTGAAGGAGTGGCGCGGGCGTTGAAAGAGGCACGACGAGACAAGAAAATTATCTTTGTCGGCCATGGGCTGACCTCTGATGTGCGTGCCTTGCTGATCGATGGCACCTTGGATGCCATCATCATGCAGGACCCGCAGCAGTCGATCCTGAACTGTGTGCGCATGTTGACGGCAGCCCGGCACATGGCGGAGGGGGGAGAGTCGGGCTTGAAGCTCAAGCCCATGAACAGCATTGTGGTGTTCAGGGAGAATTTGCCTTGATTTCAAGCGGCCTTCAGATCCTGAATCAAGGCCTTTAAAAAGTCACTGACGCTTTGTGGCAAGACCCGCTTGGCCATGCTTAAAATCTGCAAGTCTCGATCCAGTCGGGAGTCCCGCACAGGAACAATTTTCAATCCATGGTCCAGGCTGCTGCGATGGCTGATTGACGCTCCCAAGGCGATGGCATTGGTGCGTCTGACGAACTCGTGTAACACCCCCGAGTAGTTGCAGGTAAAGACTTCGTTAAAGACCAGCTTTTCCATCTGGCAAACGTGGTTAAAGAGTTGCTTTTGGGTAAGCTCCTCGCCGGGCATCACGATGGGATAGGGTTGTAGTTCGTTCAAGGACAGCTTGCTTGCCGTGGCTAAAGGGTGTTGTGTTTGCATGACGGCAAAAATGGGTGAGCGGCAGGAGTAGTTCACTTCCACATCGGGTACCGGGGCGGTGCTGAAAATAGCCCCTATATCAACCTCTCCGTTTCGAACCATATCCACACAATCATTGGGCGAGCTCACTTTCAATACAAACCGTGCCAATGGCGTTCGGTTGGAAAACTCTGCCATGACCATGGGTAAAAAGTAGCGGGCTAACCCCTCGGTGGCTGCCACCCGAATTAAATGGGCCTGGACATAGTCGTTTTGACGCAGACTTTGCACGATGGCTTCTTCTTCCAGCCGCACGCGCAAGGCGTGTTCGGCCAGGGCCTGACCTGCTGCAGTCAGTACCATTCCTCGTCGCCTGCGCTCAAACAGCGCCACCCCAATGGACTCCTCCAGCAAGCTGATTTGGCGGCTGATTGCACTAGGGGCAATATGCAGCCTTGCGCTGGCTGCCGCCAGTGAGCCTGTTTTCATCACGGCCAGAAAGTATTTGTAATCCATGGCTTTGCTTGTTTGTCTCGGGTCTGGGCTTTGTGTTTTGAATTCTAAAAATTAGCTCATTCTATTCTAAAGATAGAAATATACAGAAGGTAAGACGGATTCTATAGTCCTCTTTCCTATCAATAAGACAACGAGACAAAAATGGGAAAAAGTAAAGCCTTGTCCAGGGTGCGCGCCTATTTTGAGGAGGGCGGTTTCGAGCAGGACTTGCGCCGTCGTGTGGCGATTCAAAGTGACAGCCAGACTGCGGAGAAAGCGGATCAATTGCAGCTCTACCTGGATCAGGAGCTGGGCCCTTCCTTGGTGAAACTGGGGTTTGAGGTCCGTATCCTGGCCAATCCCAAAGGGGCAGGCCCCATCCTTCTGGCTCACCGACATGAATCCGATGAACTACCCACGATTCTGACCTATGGGCATGGCGACGTGGTGCCCGGACATGACCATCAATGGCGTGAAGGCCTGGCGCCTTGGGAATTGAAGATCGAAGGGGAGCGTTGGTACGGCCGGGGGACGGCGGACAATAAAGGCCAACACAGCATTAATCTGGCCGCGCTGGAACAGGTCATTCAAGCTCGCGATGGGCGTTTGGGTTTCAACCTCAAAGCCATCTTTGAGACGGGTGAAGAGCGAGGCTCGATCGGTTTGCGCGAGTTTTGCGAGCAACATGCACAGAGCTTGTCGGCTGATCTGTTTCTGGCCTCGGACGGCCCGCGCTTGAACGCCAATCAGCCGACCTTGTTCTTGGGCTCGCGTGGCACTGTGCTGTTCTCGCTGGAGGTGATTTCGCGTGAAGGGGGGCTGCACTCGGGCAATTGGGGCGGGGTGATGGAAAACCCCGCGGTGGTGCTGGCCAATGCTCTGGCCTGTCTGGTGGGGCCTCAAGGACAACTGCTGTGCCGCGAACTGACGCCAGGCCCCATACCGGAGGACGTGCTGACTGCCATTGCAGATTTGGAGATTGGTCAGCATACCTTGGGGCTGGCCTTAAATGAGCATTGGGGCGAACCGGGCCTTAGCTACGGCGAACGTCTGTTCGGCTGGAACACTTTGGAAGTGCTGGCACTGGATGCCGGGAATCCGCAAAAACCAATCAATGCTATCCCGCCTCGTGCTCAGGCTTTTTGCAATTTGCGTTTTGTGCTGGGAACGCAGACAGAGGACTTGGAAAGCACCTTGCGCCAGCACCTTGATGCGCATGGCTTCGAGCAGGTGCGTATTCATATGGGCCAGATCATGCCTGCCACCAGGCTGGATCTGGGCAATAAGTGGATCGCCTTGATCAAGGATGCGATCAGCAAAGTGACGGATCAGAAAATTGCCGTGATCCCGAATTTGGCAGGAACTGTACCCAACGATATTTTTGCCGATGTACTGGGTCTGCCCACGATCTGGGTGCCACACTCCTACCCCGGCTGCTCTCAGCACGCTCCCAATGAGCACATGCTGACTCCCATTATCCAAGAGGGACTGGACATCATGACCAGCGTTTTCTGGGAACTGGGCGAATTGAACAAGAACACTTAAAAAAAACAGACGCCGTTCAGAAGTAACGGCGCATTGCCTTCGGAAACACCGGGGGCAGGAGGAGATAAAAGATGGAGCAGACCAAAAAAGCGGTGGGGCCTTTACCGCGTTCGTTTTGGAAGCCGGTCGCCGCGTCCGTGGTGGGGAATACCTTGGAGTGGTTTGATCTTGCTGTATATGCCTACTTTGCACTGACCATTGGTCGTGTTTTTTTTCCGAGCTCAGACCCTACCGTCTCTTTGATTCTGGCTTTTGCCACATTCGGGATTTCATTTCTGATTCGGCCCATTGGAGCCGCGGTTATTGGCTCCTATGCGGACAGACACGGACGCAAGAAAGCCTTGTCCCTGTCCATCCTCTTGATGTTATTGGGCACGTTCATGATTGCGGTCATGCCTGGTTATGAAACGCTCGGACTCATTGCGCCTATCGGTATTTTGATTGCCCGTTTTATTCAGGGCTTTTCGGCGGGGGGCGAATTTGGCAGTTCTACTGCATTCATGATGGAGCATGCTCCAGAACGCTCTCGCGCATTTGTGGCCAGTCTGCAGTTTGCCAGTCAGGGCTTTGGTGTCGTGCTGGCTTCTTTGTTCGGTTATGTGTTGACTTCTACCTTAAGCGAACAGCAAATGCTGGATTGGGGGTGGCGTGTTCCCTTTTTCTTCGGCTTGTTGCTGGGGCCGGTAGGATACTGGATCCGCAAAACGGTGGATGAGTCCCCGGATTTCAAAGAAAGTGAACCTGGCGGTCAGCCAGTGCGAGAGGTGCTGAGTTCACAAAAGGTTTTGCTGTTGATTGCTTTGGGCACCTTGATTTTGTCTACCGCCTCCAACTACCTGATTACTTATATGCCATCGTATGCAGCGACTACCCTGCGTGTTCCGCAATCGGCCGGATTTTTGGCAACACTCACCGCAGGCTTGATTCTGACTATTGCTACGCCGTTGGTAGGTTATGTCGCGGGTAAAGTTGGTCGGATCAAGATCATGCTCACCGCTGCCGTGCTGTATGCGATTGCGATCTTCCCGTCTTTCATGTGGTTGAACCGCGAGGCGACCCAAACGGCGCTGATTCTGGTTGTAGGTTTGATGGCTTTGCTCAAAGCCGTGTACTTCGCCCCCTTGGCCGGATTGATGGCTGATGTCTTTCCAGTGCGTACCCGTGTTACAGGCATGTCCTTGAGCTACAACATCGGCGTCACTGTCTTTGGTGGTTTTGCACCTGTGATTGCCACGGGTCTGATTTCATTGACCGGCTCTCCGGTGGCGCCCAGTTACTACCTGATTCTGGCCGCGGCGTTGAGTATCGTGGCCTTGCTGGCAGCCAGTCGCAAGCTGGGTATGAGGTAAGTCAGGGTCGTTCAAGGGAGGGCGGGCACTGCTAACAAGCAAAGGAGCGTGTTCAGAAAACCGTTTTCAGACCGGTTTGCCTGTGGTCAGCGGGCAAGCCGGTTTTTTTGTGTCTGCCTCCAGGCTGGCGCATCGTTCTTGTCCTGGCACCTTGCCGTATCTATAAGATCTATTTAATATATATCTTTATGGGCGGTGGCGATTTCATCAACTGCCTCACCTCATGTTAAAGGGATAAAAAATGCAAGTTGGAATGCTGAAACTGGCGGGTTTGCGACACCCTGAATGCGCCGATAAAGTGGCTATTGCCTTGGCGGCTATTGAAGGCGTACAAGCGGCAGATGCCTCGTTCGAAAACGCAAAGGCGTCGGTTCGTTTTGATGAAACCCAGGTCTCGCTGGAAGATCTGCATGCTGCCGTCGAGCGGGCCGGCTATCAAATCGCCAAACCTGCGCATGGTGAAGATGGTGCATGTTGCGGTGGCTGCGGCGGTTAAACCTACTGCATCCTGAGACTGAAAACCGACTGTAGAAACACAGTCGGTTTTTTTATGGTTGTACAAAGCAGGGCAGGCGGTGTTTTGCTTTGAGTGTGTTGCCTTGGCTCCCCAGGTGCTTGCTTCAAGGGGTATTCACAGGCCTGTAAAGAAAGCAGCCGATCATGCGGTAGTGATTCTTTATGTGGAAATGGCTGTGTTTAAAAAAGAAGGGGGTCGTATTGCTGCTCGTTTTCTGCCACAGTCAGACGTCATCGGATTGATGCTGAAGGATAATAAATTTATGGAGCAACAAAATAAAAAAGGCCGACCATTGAGAAATGATCGGCCTTTCGGAATTTTGGTGCCCAGAAGAGGACTCGGTCACACGGGCGCGACCCCGGTCGGGCTTGCATGCCCGACCTTTCTCGCCCCCACGTCAGGTGCTCAAGCACCTGACTTTCTGGGCTGGAAAGCAAAAAGCCGACCATCTTGCGATGATCGGCTTTTTTGGAATTTGGTGCCCAGAAGAGGACTCGAACCTCCACACCCGAAGGCACATGGACCTGAACCATGCGCGTCTACCAATTCCGCCACCTGGGCATATCGTTGTATGCTTATGGCTGTGCCAAAAGCCTTTAACGACTTTACTGCGTGAGCAGCAAAGAAAAAGGATTATAGGCATACTTTATTAATAATGGAAGTGTCCTTTTGAATAAAAAACATCAAGACAGTACTGAGGACCGTATTCAATCAACGGGCCGTTATGAGTTGCCGCCTGACTTCGACCCGGATACCCCGACGCGGGAAGTGATCCTGGCGGGGCTGCGCGAAGATGCAGACGGCCTGACCATGCAGGCTCTGGCGAAAAAGCTGGGCCTGGGCAAAGAAATTACGGTGGGTTTCGAGCGGCGTGTGCGCGCAATGGAGCGCGATGGTCAGCTGCTGATCTCCCCCGAAGGCAAAATTCGCAAAAATAACCAAACTGGTTTTATCGCCGGCAAAGTGTTGGGCCATCGCGACGGCTTTGGTTTCTTGCAGCGCGACGATGGGCAGCCCGATCTGTTCTTGTCGCCTCGAGAAATGGCCAAAGTGTTGCACGGCGACCACGTTATGGTGCGTATCGTCGGTGAATACCGCGGCAAGCCAGATGCCTCGATTGTAGAAGTTACTGCGCGCCACACCAGCAAGCTGGTGGGTCGTTTCCTGCGGGAGCGTGGCACGTTCATCGTGGTGCCCGAAGATCAACGTATCAAGCACGACATCCTGATTCCCAACGGAGACCAGGGCGAGGCCGAGCCCGGTCAGGTTGTGACGGTAGAGATTACTCAGCAGCCCGAGCGCCATCGTCAGCCTTTGGGGCGTGTGATTGAAGTGCTGGGGGAAATTGACGATCCCGGCATGGAAATCGAGATTGCCGTGCGCAAGTTTGAAGTGCCGGTCGATTTTTCCGAGAAGGCGCTCAAGCAGGCTGCGCGCATTCCCGCCAAGGTCAAACCATCGGAATACAAAGGCCGCGTAGATTTGCGCGATGTGCCTTTCATCACGATTGACGGTGAAGACGCACGAGACTTTGATGACGCGGTGTACTGCGAACGCGTTGATATCGGCACGGGCAAGCGCTCGCGCTGGGCATGGCGTTTGCTGGTTGCGATTGCCGACGTCAGCCATTACGTGCGCTCTGGCGATGCTCTGGATGAAGACGCTCTGGAGCGTGGCACCAGTGTGTATTTCCCGCGCCGCGTGATCCCCATGCTGCCAGAAAGCCTGTCCAACGGGATTTGTTCTCTGAACCCGTCGGTAGACCGTCTGGTCATGGTGTGCGATATGGTCGTGTTGGCCGATGGTGCCAAATCCGGCACCGTGTCGGCCTACCAGTTTTATGAAGCGGTCATTCATTCACATGCACGCACGACGTATTCCGATATCTGGAGCGCCTTGCAGCAGCCCACTGGCCCGGCGGCCACCCAGATTCAGCATGTGCTGGAGCCTGTGCAGAACCTGTACTCTCTGTACCGCTTGCTGGCCGAGCGCCGTACCGCCCGTGGTGCGATTGATTTCGATACGGTTGAAACCAAGATTGTGTGCAACCCCTTGGGTCGTATCGAACGTATTGAGCCCTTGGTCCGTAACGACGCGCACAAGCTGATTGAAGAGTGCATGTTGGCAGCCAATACCTGTGCTGCCGACTTTATTGCCCGCAGCCGTCGCAACGGTTTGTACCGTGTACACGAAGGCCCAACGCCGCCCAAGCTGGAAGCCTTGCGTGAGTATTTGCGTAGCTTGGGTCTGACCCTGGAAGGAGGCGACGAGCCTACTTCTGCTGATTACGCCAAAGTCGTGGCTGCAGCCCGTGGCCGTTCTGACTTCGCCGTCATTCAGACCATGTGTTTGCGTTCCATGCAGCAGGCTATCTACAGTCCGGAAAAAACGGGGCACTTCGGTCTGGCCTATTCGCAATACGCGCACTTCACCTCGCCGATTAGACGTTACCCGGATTTGCTGGTGCACCGTGTCATCAAGGGTATTTTGAAGGGCGAGCGCTACATTCCGGCTATCGACGAGGATCCGGGCGATGCCGCCTTGCCAGCCAGCAAGCGTGACTTTGCACGTTGGGAAAAATTGGGTGCCTTGTTGTCAGCGCGCGAGCGTCGTGCTGATGAGGCTTCCAAAGATGTGGAAGCCTGGCTCAAGTGCTGGTTTGTTAAAGAGCACGTGGGTGAGGAGTACTCCGGCAAGATCAGCGGCGTGACCAGCTTCGGTCTGTTTGTGACGCTGGATACCTTGTATGTGGAAGGTCTGGTCCATGTTTCCGAGCTGGGTGCGGATTATTTCCAGTACAACGAAACTTCGAACGAGCTGCGTGGTGAGCGCACCGGTCTGCGTTATCGCCTGACCGACGCGGTGCAAGTCCAGGTTGCTCGTGTTGATCTGGAAGCGCGCCGTATTGAGTTCCGTCTGGTTAAAGGCGTGGGCTACAAGGCGGTGAAGGCGGCGGCTGAAGGGGTTGATCCATCCGAGCGTCCCATCAAGAAAGCGGCTCCAACCAAACCGCTGGCCTTGAAGGGCACCACGGCATCCCAACGACGTGCTTCGCAAAAGCAGGCTGAGCGGGATGAAAAGCGCAGTGCGGAGAAGGCAGCCAAGTCTGCGAAATCCACGCGTAGCCCTAGAGGACGCCGTCGATAGGCGTACAATGCCAAGCCGGGCTTTTTGCCCGGCTTTCTTTATTTGCTCTTATTTCCCTCAAGGATTGTTATGCCTCAGCAGGTTTTGGCCGGTTTTCATGCCGTTATTGCCCGAGTTCGTTTTAGCGCCGCTTCGGTGCGCGAGGTCTATGTGGATCAGACCCGGCGCGATAAACGGATGCTGGCTTTTATCGAACAGGTAGAACAGGCTGGCTTGAAAGTCATGGCTGTGCCGGTCGAACGTCTGGATGGTCTGGCCAAAGGCACGCGCCATCAGGGCGTGGTGGCACTGGCTCTGGAGCAAGAACTGGCTGTCGATGTCAATGAATTGCTGGACGATCTGGAAGAGGCCGGGCAGGTTCCTTTTCTGTTGATTCTGGATGGAGTGACAGACCCCCATAATCTGGGAGCCTGCTTGCGTAGCGCCAATGCGGCAGGTGCCCACGCCGTAATTGCGCCTCGTGACCGCGCTGTGGGTCTGAATGCCACCGTATCACGCGTGGCTTGCGGCGGTGCAGAGTCTACGCCTTACATTACGGTAACGAACCTGGCCCGTACCATGCGTATGCTGCGCGAGCGTGATGTCTGGTTGGTTGGCACCAGCGACCAGGCCACGCATACCTTCCACCAGGTCGATGCCCGCCGTCCCATGGCCTGGGTAATGGGTGCCGAGGGCGAGGGCATGCGCCGTCTGACTCGTGAAACCTGCGACGAGCTGGTTTCCATCCCCATGATGGGCGCAGTAGAAAGCCTGAACGTTAGCGTCGCCAGTGCGGTTTGCTTGTACGAAACCTTGCGCCAACGTAGCCAGTCTTAATTTCTTTTAAGTCTTGTTACTTGCTTAATTACTTATTTGTATAAAAAACGGCGGGTTTCATCCGCCGCTTCACCAGATAATAGGTAATTGGCCGTCAGCCGGGCAAAACCCAATCGGCGCTGACGGTGTGTACACGCATTATGGGCTTGGAAACGATCATGGAAGAAAACGGCTTTATTACCTCTACCTTGCACTCTGACCGTCGCTTGGGCACGCAGCATGGCGCTATCCATCAGCCATTGCACCCATCGACCGAGTTCGGTTTTCAGGATGCGCGTGAGCTGGCTGCGGTCTTTCAGGGCAAGTCCGGCTTTACCTATTCCCGTCAAGGTACGCCCACCACGGCGGCGTTGGAAGCCAAGATTACACGCATGGAAAAAGGCATAGGCAGCGTCAGTTTTGCCACAGGTATGGCGGCGCTGACAGCAACCTTGTTTACCTTGCTGCGCCAGGGCGATCATCTGATTGCCAGCAAATTCCTGTTCGGTAATACCAATAGCTTGCTGGGGACTTTGCGCGACCTGGGTGTACAAACCACGCTGGTGGATGCAACCGATCTGGCCCAAGTGCAAGCCGCACGGCAGCCCAATACCCGCATGGTCTTTGTTGAGACCATTGCCAATCCCGGTACACAGGTAGCTGATCTGCAAGGGGTGGGGCAATGGTGTCAGGACGAGGGGCTGTTGTATGTGGTCGATGCCACCTTGTCCTCGCCTTACCTGTCGCCCGGCCGTGAGTTCAAGGCCTCTCTGGTGGTCAATTCCCTGTCCAAACACATTGGTGGTCACGGTAATGCCTTGGGTGGCATGGTGACGGATACCGGCCTGTTTGACTGGACGACCTACCCCAATATTGCCGAGGTCTACCGCACGGGCAATACGCAGAATTGGGGTTTGGTACAGATTCGGAAAAAGGGCTTGCGCGATATGGGCGGCACCTTGTCGTCTGACGTGGCTCACCGCCTGGCTGTCGGTTCGGAAACCTTGCCTTTGCGTATGGAGCGTATCTGTTCCAACGCCCTGGCCTTGGCGCGCCATTTGAAAGCGCATCCCAAGGTCAAGCACGTGCAGTATCCCGGCCTGGAAGATCACCCGCAGCACGAGCGTACGGCTCAATTGTTCGGCAATCGCTTCGGTGGCCTGATGAGCGTAGTGCTGGAAGAGGGCATTGAAATCTTCGACTTCCTGAATCGCCTGAAGGTCTTTGTACTGGCTACGCACTTGGGTGACAACCGCAGTCTGGTGCTGCCCGTGGCCCACACCATCTACTACGAGATGGGCGCTGAGCAGCGCGCTCTGATGGGCATTGCCGACAATCAGTTGCGTATCTCCGTAGGTATTGAAGAGATTATCGATCTGACCTCGGACTTTGATCAGGCGCTGGCCCAGTCCTAAGCTCTTCGCACATCTAGCCATGGTTCATCCTGGGCTGTATCAGGGCTAGATGCTGCATTGCTTGTTGCAATTCCCTGCATTCCAGATTCGCATAGCCAAACAGCAGATGGCGTGGATTCGTGCTGTCTGTTTCCTGGCTGGCGGCCTGGGCCAAAGGGTAGAGCCGTATGCCATGGCGCAGTGCCGCAGCGGCAACGTGGTGGGCATTTGGGCTTTGTTGTGGCAGGCAAAAAGCCAGATGCATGCCAGCATTGTGTCCGCTGACTACGCCCGTATTCCCCCACACTTTTTTCAGTCCCTGCAGCAGCGTATTGCGTTGCTCCAGATAGCGGCGGCGCAAGTATTGCAGGTGCCGTGGATAGTCATACTCATCAAAAAAACGTGCCAACACGGCTTGTGTTAGCCAGGGTGACCCGTTGTTGAGCAAGGCCTTGCGAGCAATAAAATCCTGGCTCAGGTGGGGAGGACAGACCATATAGCCCAAGCGCAAACCAGGGCCCAAGGTTTTGGAAAACGAACCCAGATAAATCACCTGCCCGGGGCTCATGGCCTTGAGTGGCGCGGGCAAGGCCGGGCCATAACAGAAGTCCCCGTCGTAATCGTCCTCAATAATCAAAGCGCCACTGGTACTGGCCCAAGCCAGTAGCTCCTGTCTGCGACTTACCGTCAAGGTGTGCCCCAAAGGGTACTGATGGGAGGGCGTGACGAAAGCCAACTGAACAGCCTTGTCGGGCAGTTTGTCTGTGCGCAAGCCGTGCTGGTCCACAGGCACGGGAATACTTTGTGCGCGGTGCCGCGCCAGCAAATGTCTGAAGCCGTTGTAGCCGGGCGACTCATGCACTGCAGAGCTTTTTTCGTCCAGGAAATGAGCTGCGATCAGACTCAAGGACTCTTGTGTTCCTGCAGTGATGATGATGTGCTCCGGGTCAGCCAATATGCCCTTGCTGGCCGCCAGATAATCCGCAATTTGCAGCCGCAAACCCCATAGACCTTCAGGCGGTGGATAGTCTGCCATGGCAGAGCCTGCGTAACGCAGCAACTGGTTGGACAAATAAATGAACTGTCGCAGCGGAAAAGCATGGACCGAGGGGCGTCCAATCTTGAAATCAAAACGAACGGGCACGCTGGCAGCAGGCACATGCACGCCGCTGGCCTGTGCCGTGCTGGTACGTGGGCTGCGTGAACAGTGGGCCGTCTCCAGCACAAAATCCGGTGCCAGGCGACTGCGACCATTGCGGGTAGGTGTAGCCACAAAGAATCCCCGGCTAGGTTCGCTATGAATCAGATTGGAGTCGATCAGCAAATCATAGGCACCCATGATCGTATTTTTGGAAACCTGCAGCAGAGACGCCATTCGGTTGATTGAAGGCAGGCGATTGCCTTCTTGCAAACGTCCCGAACAGATCAGGGTTTCGATTTGACGTGCAATTTGTCGTTTATACGGTGGGCTATGAGTATGGGAAAGCGTAATCGGTAAAGAAAACATGGCGGGACCGGAAAAATAATCAAAACCATCAAGGGCGAGCCAGGCCGGGCCACTATAGGCAGCAGCCTCTAGTTTTAACTTGAGTTAGGTCAAAATGAATATTCGTTCGTGATAAATTTATCCGGCTTCTTGATCTGCCAACTGGCTCCTTGTCATGGATGTTTTTATCTAGGTAAGAGTATTTAATATCTCGTAATTACGATATAAAAAAACCATCCCCATTATTTAATCCGTATCCATACCTTCTCAGTAAAAAATAACAATCGTTATAGTTTGTTTGGTCTTGCCCTTTAGCAAGGCAATTGTTGGAGGTAATGGAATGTATAGAAAAATGATGACCCTGGCCTTCCTGTCTACCACCGTCAGCGCGGCTTTGGCGGCCCCGACGGAAGAGCAAGTTCGGGTAGACAACTTGTTTCAGCAAAACTGTGCGGTGTGTCACGCAGCCGACCGGGGAGGGTATATCGCTCCGGGCCTGCACAGTGATCGCCTGGTTCAAAGTGAGATTGCCTTGCGCGGCACCATCATGACCGGGATTCCGGATACCTTGATGCCACCTTTTGTCGGACGCTTGCCCGACGAGGATATTCGCGCATTGGCCAAGATGATCAAGAACGAGCCCGTGGTGGAACGCACTTGGGATATGGATCAGATACGTGCCAGCGTGAAAGTGCTGGTAGACGAATCCACCTTGCCCGGCAAACCCAATTACGAGATCGATTCCGTCTACGACTTGATGGTCATCATGGCCCGCGGGCGTTATGGGCGGGGCGATGGTTCCAATCAGGCTCGTGCTGTTTTCATCAATGGCAAGAACAACCAGAAGGTGGGTGAAATTGCCACGGTTGGCGCGCCACACATCATGGAATTCAGCCCTAGCCACGAGCGCTGGGGATACCTGAAAAGTGATGATGGCCACGTCTACAAAATCGACTTGTACACCTTGCAGATTGTTCGTCAGGCCAAGGTGGGGCTGACTGGTACGGGTATTGCCTTATCCAAAGATGGCAAGTGGCTGGCACTGAGTTCCTTCGTACCCAACAGCATGGTTATCCTGAAGGCCGACACCCTGGAACCAGTGAAATATATCGCTCTGGAGGGCGAGGACCCGGACGGCAATTTCATCAAATCCGCCGGTGGTCCGATTATTGGTAGTCGTATCAATAACAAGTTTGCATTGACACTGCGCCAAGCCGGGCAGATCTGGATTATTGATCCAGACAAGCCGGATATGCCGGTCACCAAACTGGCCAAGGTCGGCCGCATGTTGCACGACACCTTCCTGACGCCGGATGGTCGCTATTCCATGGTGGCTTCTTACGACGACAACAAGTACGTGGCCATCGACCTGAAGGACGACAAGGTGGTACGTGACATTCCGGCTGGCTGTCAGCCCCACGCAGGCTCGGGTGCTGTCACGGAAGTGAACGGCCGCATGCTGGCCTTCGGCACCAATATGGGCACCTGCAAGTTAGGCTCCGTGGTTACTGCCTGGGATGTCAAAGACTTCTCTGTGGTGAAGCAGATTCCCGTTGCCGGAGCCACCGAATCCCCCGCCGCCCATCCTAATGCCCCGTATGTGGCGGTGGACATTATCGACAAGGACAAGCGCGCTTCCTGGATTCAGCTGATCGATAAAAACACCTTGTCCGTGGTGAAGACTTTGGACGTGGGTGGTCATGCCTTCTTCCCCAACTACAACCGCACGGGCGATTACCTCTACGTCAGTTCGGGTTACTGGGGGGATCGCTTGAAGATTTACGACAGCCGCAGTCTGGAGCTGGTAGCTGAACACAAGATGGAAAGCCCATCGGGCATTTTCTCGCGTGCCCGTACCCGTTGGCTCACCATTGGTCAGCCTGAAACCCAAAAATTCTAAGCAAAGGAACGTCATGAAAAAGCTTTTTATGGGTATGGCTCTTGTGGGCCTCTTGGGTTCCAGTGTCGCTTTGGCAGCGGACAAACCAGTGGGTTTACAAGGCTCGCATGGGCAGTCGCAACTATCGGCCCAGGCATCGTCCATGCTGCCTTTGTGCGCGTCCTGCCATGGGCTGGAAGGTGTCAGCACGGAAGGTATGTATCCCAACCTGGCAGGGCAGAAGGTGGAGTATCTGGTCAAGCAGCTACAGCAGTTCAAATCGCGAGAGCGCAACGATCCCATCATGAGCCCCATGGCCGAGCCTCTCAGCCCGGAAATGGTGAATGAACTGGCTGCCTACTTTTCCAGCCTGAAGTAAGTGTGAACCGGGCGCCAGTGTCTGCTGGCGCCTTAAGGATGTCGTGCAATGAATGTGTTTCCCTTGTTCTTCAATCTGACCGGTAAGGCGGTTGTCGTCGTAGGTGGCGGGACGGTTGCGGAGCGTAAAGTTCGGCTCTTGCTGCGTGCTGGCGCGCGAGTCACCGTCGTCGCACCGGAGCAAACCTCCTGGTTGAGGGCCAGTGCTCAGGCGGGTGCTTTAAGCAGCTTGTTTACCTCCTTTGTTGCCGAGCATATCCACGAGGCCTGGCTGGTTATTGCAGCAACTGGACGGCGCGAGATAAATCGCATCGTGGCTCAGGCAGCCGACGCCTTGCGTCTGCCCTGTAATGTGGTCGACGATGGGCATCTGTCTACCGTACAAGTCCCTGCCATGGTCGACCGTTCGCCCTTGATGATTGCGGTCTCCTCTGCAGGTTCAGCTCCTGTACTGGCGCGGCGTGTTCGGGAGTGGATAGAAAGCGAGCTGCCTGAGTCAGTAGGGGACTTGGCCGGTTTGCTGGCTCGCCGCCGAGCCGATATCAAACAGGCTTTCCCCGAGGTACATACCCGTCGTCATTTCTTTGATTACGTACTAGATAGTCCTATCCCCGATCTCCTGGCGCAAGGCAAGGCTACGGAAGCGCTGGCAGCCTTTGATGCTGCCTTGAGGACAGAAACCCCTCAGCAGCATATTCAGGTCACCATTTTGCCTATCGCCGACTTGGAGGCAGTGGACTTGCTGACGCTGCGCGCCTTGCGCAAATTGAACCAGGCAGATTGGGTCTTGTACCTGCCACTGATTTTGCCTGCGATTTTGGAGAAGGCACGTCGTGATGCCCGTTTGATGGCCTTGGATCAGGCGGGGGTGGTCTTGCAAGACACCTTGTTGAATCGTGATTTCTGGGCACCCCTGTGCCAGTCCTGGGTGCCAGGCGAGCGCATCGTGATTGCCTGGAAGTCATCGTGGGATGTACAGCCTTTGGTTGAGCTGTTGCAGCAGCAAGGCTTGATCTGTGAGCTGGCCTAGGTGCGCTATCAGCTTGCTTAGGTGAACTGTGTGATGAAGAACTAAGTGAAGTGTTGTTGTGCTTGAGTGAGGCAAGATCGCTTGCCTCACTTTTTTTGGCCTTTCGATTCAGGTCTGTTTAGTCTGGTGCTTGCCGCCTGTGGTGTCTTGATTCTGTACGTGTTTCCCCACAGCAGTTCACCTGATTCTATTGGGGCGCTGAGTGTTGTGTTGAGGCTTTAGAAGGCAGGGGGGGGGAGCCGTAGTTCCAGAACTGTGGCTGAGTAAAAAAGCTCTAGCTAATCGTTTGGAAAGTCTTCAGACAGTGATTTCCTGATCGTTGAGATAGCATCCCGGATCTTCTGCCCACACATTGCCTGTGCTTTTTTCTGCCCGAGTGCGCGTATTGCCATTGCAGATATCCAGGTAGGCACAGCTAGCACAGCGTCCCTGTACAGGCCTGGGTCGTTGCCGCAGCCCTGTCAGCAAGGGATCTTGATGGTTGGACCAAATCTCCGAGAAAGGCCGTTGCAACACGTTTCCAAGGCTGTAATGCCACCACATGGTGTCGGGATGAACATTGCCACGGTTATCGATGTTCGCAATTCCTTGGCCGGAGGAATTGCCTCCCCATTGGCGCAACATAGTCAGAATTTTGGGAGCTTGGTCGGGGTAATGCCGTCGCACCCAGTGCAGAAAGAAAACACCGTCAGCATCGTTGTTGCCCGAGGTGAACTCTTTGGGTTTGCCGGCTTTTTGATAGGTCATGCAGGTTGTGAAAAGCTGCTCCATAGCCTGCCGGGTGACGGCGTGGTGACTGGCCAGGGCGCGGTTGCCCAAACCCCGACCTGCATAGTTCAAATGAGAGAGATAAAAGCGGTCGATTTGTTCCTGCTCCATCACAGCCAGCAGGCCATTTAGATCAACTGCATTTTCTTGAGTCAGGGTAAAGCGCAGGCCTACTTTCAACTGTTTTTCACGGCATAGTCTCAAGCCGTGCAAGGAGGCCGCGTAGGCTCCGTCCTCTCCACGAATTCGGTCATGGCGGGCCTGCAAACCGTCCAGGGAGATGCCTACGTAGTCAAAGCCGCAGTCGGCAATCTGATCAATATTTTGCTCAGTTATCAAGGTGCCGTTGGACGATAGTCCTACGTACATGCCCAATGCTTTCGCGCGTCGGCCCAAGTCGTAAATATCTGGGCGCAGCAAGGGTTCGCCGCCGGACAGGATCAGGGCGCGTACACCGAATTGATGCAGGTCATCCATGACAGTGCAGACTTGTTCGTAGCTCAGCTCGCCAGGGAAGTCCTTGTTGGTAGAGGCAGAGTAGCAGTGGCTGCAATGCAGATTGCAACGACGTATCAGATTCCAGATCACCACAGGGGCCTTGCTGACGCGTGTCGGCGCAACAGGAGAGTGCAGGGCAGCAACAAAACGGGATATCCGGAACATGCTCAAGGCCTCCGTAGACGCAGGCCGGTCTTTTTAAGAATGGCCGTGGAAAACAAAATATCGTGATCGTGCAGGACGCCAGGAAAGCGCTGCGATATTTGCAGGCTGATGCTCTGTGCCTGGGCACGTACCGTGTCATGGTCCTTGCCATGCAGCATGGCGAACAGGTTGTACGGCCACTGGGGTAGACAACGCGGACGACGATAGCAGTGGCTGACTCCGGCTTGCGAGCCTAGCCATGTACCGACTAGGTCCAGCTTGTCGTCCGTGATATTCCAGACGCACATGCCATTGGCCACGTAGCCCAGAGCATAGTGATTGGGGATGGCTGCAATGCGCCGTATCAAGCCTTGGTCCAGCATGGTTTGAAACTGCTTCATGACATAAGCTTCGGATACGCCCAACTCTTGCGCCAGTTTTAGGTAGGGCTGTGGCTCTATCGCCAAACCCCGCTGCGAGGCATGGATCAGTGCGGTATAGGCAGGATTCAAATGCACCATATCAAAGTTCCAGTTTCAGGCTTAGGGCGTATTCCTGCTCTTTGGGAAAAGCAAAGACGGGTAGGCCGGTTTCAGCTTCGATTGTCTTCAGGCAGGATTCGATGTCTTGCGGTGTCGCCGTAGCCAGTACAAACCACATATTCAAGGCATGGGCGCGCCGGTAGTTGTGAGCGACTTCAGGATGGCGGTTGACGGCTATGACGGTACTGTCCCAGCGTTTTTCCGGTACGGCCATAGCGACCAGGCAATAAGCACCGCCTAAAGCCTCGATCTGAAAGAGGGGCCCAAAGCGGGTCAATATCCCGGATTGGCGCAAGTGCTGGACACGAGCAATCAAGGCAGACTCGCTCAAGGCAAAATCAGGTGCCAACTGTGCAAAGGGGCGGGAGCAGATGGGGAAACCATCTTGCAGGCGATTCAGAATGTGGCGATCGGTGTTGTCCAGTTCAACCGGCGCATGCAATGGTGGGGTGTGATGATCAGTCATGATGAGACGGGCTAAGTAGTGCGCCTCGTTGTTTGAAGCAGCGAGTGGAGAACAACACTTCCTGCGGGAGCTGACCCAAGTCAAAACGATTATTCAACTCCGCATGGTGTGTCAGTACGTCCTGACGGTTTTTGCCATGAATCATGCAAAACAGATTGTGATTCCAATGTGGCGGGCAGGGCTGCCGCTGATAGCACAGCGTGATGCCGTCTTGCCTGGCCAGCTCCTCGCCTAGGGCATCAATGCGATGCTTGTCTACCGTCCAGACACACATGGCATTGGCTTGGTAGCCCAGTTTTCGATGGCGCAGGACCACGCCAAATCGCCGGAATATGCCTTGTTCCAGAAAGCCGCGTAGCTGTTGCAGCACTTGTTTCTCGCTGATCTGTACTTGCTCTGCCCAAGGCTTGAAGGGGTCGGCTTGAATCTTCAAACCTTGCAAAGAACACTCCAGCAGTTTGCGTTCAGTACTGCCTAATGCGGGCAGCCCCTTGCTGGGCGACAAGGGGCTGGTGCTCTTGGTATGTGGGACAAGGCTAAACCCCAGGTCAATGTGATAGGCCCGGATCATGGGCAAGGACAAGGGCAACAAGCCAGTATGTTCAGCGATGTGCTCCAAGGCTGCCTGCCGTTCTTGTTCATTCGCACAGGTCAGCACAAACCAGAGATTAATGGTGTGTTCGCGCTCGTAGTTGTGGTTCACGGCGGGCAGGGCACTGATCCAGTCTGCAACCGTGTTCAGATCCTTGGCGGGCACATGCATGCCCACCAAAGTGCTGCTCATACAGGCAGGGTTCAGTACTGGCCCGATACGGCTGATGATGCCTTGGTCTTGCCAGCGTTGCAGGTAGTCCATCACGGCTTGTTCGCTAAGCCCCAAAAGCAGTCCCAGCTTGCGGAATGGTCGGGGTTCCAAGGGGAAGCCATGTTGCCAGGCGTTCAATAGTTGAAAGGCAGAAGGGGAAAGATCAGAAACCAATGCGACCACTCCGATGCGTAAAAAACACTCCACTCGGGTGCTGAATATCCAGGCTGTCCAGACGCTTGAAATTGTGGGTGTCGTACACACTGACCTTGTTGTCGTCTCGCGCTGAAATCCAGACAGCCTCACCCCTAGGGGTGAATTCCATGTGGAGAACGGCTTTGCCTACGTCCAAGGTTTGAACCACTTCCAGGGTGGCGACATCAATTACCTGTACCTTGTCGTTGTCTGGAAAAGCGAAGTTCACCCAGACCTGACGGCCATCGGGCTGAGCCATGACAAAAACGGGTTGTCCATGAACCGGAATGCGAGTTTTCTCTTGCCAGTTCACGGTGCTGGCGACCAGAACCTCATGGCGTCCAATGGCCGGTAAAAACAAGTCCTGGCCAGCCAAGGACCAGCCCCGTAGATGCGGCATTTTGTAGACGGGCAGGGCGGTCTCTCCCCGGCCATAGCCTTGCAAGATTTTTTGGACTCCATTTTCAGGATTCCACAAATCCAGCATGGCCAGGGCATCCTCGCCAAACAGTCCGGCAATGTAGTACCTCCCATCTGGGGTGACCATGGCATCGTAGGGCTGACGACCCGCTGCAAAACGCCGTGTTGTGGGGCGTGAGGGGTCGGATAAATCGGTTAGCCAGATTTCGCCTGCCTCGAACAAGGAGTAGGCGAATTGCTGATTGGGTAAGTCAGCCAGACCAACCACTTTGGCGCGTTTGTTGGGGGCGTAGTAAGACGGAACTTCACTGATCAGGGCCAGGGTGTCCGCATCAAAAACCTTGATGCCACCCGGTTCGTAGTTTTGCACCACAATCAGCTTGCCATCCTGGGAGATGGCGCCACCTATGGCATTGCCGGACTGAATGATGCGATGGACTAGAACTTGTTGAAGCAGGTCCACTTTGCTCAGGCCACCGTCCCGCCCAAAGACATAGCCATAACGCCCGTCACGTGAGTAGGTGATATGGGCGTGGGACAGATCACCCAAACCTTCAATTCGCGCCAAGCGGCTACGATGACTGGTTTCAACGACAGCCACACTGCCTGTCACACGCTCTACAACCAGCCCCAGGTCATTCGTGCCGCGTAGTGGGTTGGCACAGCCGCTTAAAGCGACAAGCAGGCCTAAAGTCATCAGTGCTTTCATGGTGCTGCATCCGATTCATGGAGAAGAAAATGAGCCAGCCAGAGACTTTCTGCTGGCTGCAAGAAGCGGTTCCAGGCAGGCATGGCTGTTCCGGGACGCCCCTGCATGATCGTCAGGGCGATCTGCTGTGCGCTTTGGTCTCGCAAGGCGTTAGCTGTTAAAGCAGGCCCCAAGCCTCCTTTCAGGAGCAAGCCATGACATGAGCCGCATTCTTGATGAAGCAGCGTTCGTAAAGAGGCTTGCCGCTCCGGTGTCAAAGCGGTTTCATCAGCAGCGGCTTGTTGTGGCCAAAGAAGGGAGAGCAGCACAGCTAGCCACATGTTGGCCAGAAACTGCCTGCCACTGGGCTTCAAAGGGAAGTGCAAACCTTTCACATCACGGCCCAGGAGGGTTCGCAGGCGAGGGCATTTTGCGTGTTTGAGGCGGGTTGCGGGTAATCCGGATGCAACTGCACCACCTGGCCGATAATCAACAAGGCTGGGGGACTGAAGGTTTGCGCAAGCTGTGGAAGTGTTTGCAAAGTACCTAAGCCCCAGCGCTGGCTTTTAAGCGTGGCATCTTGTGCCAAGGCGATAGGCGTATGCGGGCTGCGCCCATGTTGAATCAAGGCCTGGGCAATATGGCTGCAATTGGCCATGGCCATGTAGAACACCAGCGTACAGGTGGGATCAGACAAGGAGGCCCAGTTCAATTCCAGTCCTTGGTTGTCGCGCAGGTGCCCGGTGATAAAGCGCACACTGCTGGCCAGCCCGCGATGGGTCAAGGGAATGCCTAGAGAAGCTGCACAGCCTGTAGCCGCTGTAATCCCGGGCACGACTTCAACCTGGACTCCATGTTGTTGCAGATACAGCTGCTCTTCGCCTCCACGGCCAAAAATAAAGGGATCACCGCCTTTCAAGCGGACAACGTGTTGATGGGTTCGGCTCAGCGACAAGAGCGTGTTGTTGATATCGTCCTGCATGCTGGGCTTGCACGCGGCAACTTTACCGACGTCATGCAAGGTGGCCTCAGGATTGATGCAGCTCATGATGGCGCGGCTGACCAGACGGTCATAGACCACCGCATCTGCATGTTGCAGCAGGTATAAAGCGCGTAGTGTGAGAAGTTCAGGGTCGCCAGGTCCCGCCCCAACCAAATAAACCTTGCCGTGCATCGCTGCGCTCCTTGACGGTAGCAAGTACCGAAAGACAGTCAAACAATGCAGAAAATTGTAGGAGGGCAGGCCGCTTCGATATGGGCATGGTTGGTGTTCAGGAGAGGGGTGCAGAAAGGAAGCTTCTGGCTCTCAGACAAGAAGGTAGGGTGGGGCTAAGTGCGAGGCATATAAGGAAATTTATGCGAGCGACGGCCCGCAGAGTCGCTGATGGACGTGCGTAAGTGCTTGAAGAAATGTTCAAAAACGCAGTATCAGCCAGCTAATTTTTTGGGGTTTCAAAGCCCAAATAACATATTTGAGGCAGCCTGTTAAGTTTCTCGATGCAAAATAGGGAAAGTCCTGCAACTTGTATCAACAGTGAGCAATGATGCGGGTTACAGGGGTTTTTTTGCTTGACACGGGTATTAAACGAAGGCTTAATACGCGGTAGCCAACCGGGGCACTTGTGCGCCCGGTAGCGATGACAGACGGTAGTGCTTGCTTGCCCTGTCGTTTGTCACTATTAAGTCTGACCGCCACAAACTGGTTCCCGCTGGGGGCCCGTAAAATAATTTTCAGGGGTATTTTCTCAATGAATAAAACCGAGCTTATCGAATTCATTTCCACCAAAGCCGATCTGTCCAAAGCTGACGCTGGTCGTGCACTGGATGCGTTTATCGATGCCGTGACCACCACGCTGAAAGAAAAAGATACGGTTACTCTGGTTGGTTTTGGCACCTTCGCTGTGTCGGAACGCGCTGCCCGTTCGGGTCGTAACCCACGTACCGGTGAAACCATCGAGATCGAAGGCGCAAACGTGCCCAAGTTCCGTCCGGGTAAGGCTCTGAAAGACGCTGTGAATTAATTTTTAAATTAATTTACGCAAAAGACTTGCAAAAAGAATTCTTTGGTCCTATAATTCTTTTTCTTCACAAGAAGAACGGCATCACAGAAATGGGTGCTTAGCTCAGCTGGTAGAGCGGCGCCCTTACAAGGCGTAGGTCGGGGGTTCGAACCCCTCAGCACCCACCATTTCTTTTGCTAGTCGAATCAAGCACTTAGGTAAAACTAAGTGCTTTTTTTGTGTCTGTTTGGTTTGTGTTTCAGGTCAATCCATACTAACGCTGCTCTATCAGGTTCGGGCCCTTGTGCTGCGATATAAGCATACTGAAACCATGTAAGCATTGGTAAGTCGCTTGCCGGAACGGCGTAGCCACGTAATCCCTGCTCGTGAGGCGCTGCAAGCGTCCATCAGATGAGGCAGGCGAACCAGCGTGGAACTTGGCGTGTTGACCTTAAGGTGCAGAGGCGGTTGCTGCATGAATGTCAGTGAGCAGCAGCTTAGTTTGTAACGGTGCTATCTATATATGCGGATAGCGTCCATAGTGTGTCCAGGGACATTTTTCCCCTGATTAATTAGGACATACATTGAAAACAGAAATTGGTATTGTGAAGTGGTTCAATAACGAAAAAGGCTTCGGCTTCATCATGCCGGAGAGTGGCGGTAAAGACCTCTTCGCGCACCACAGTGAAATTCAGGGTTCTGGGTTTAAATCTCTGGAGGAGAACCAACGCGTTTCCTTCGTTGCTGGCGTTGGTCAAAAAGGCCCTTGCGCTACCCAGATCCAAATCGTTTGACCCCCTGCTTGCCTGTCTAGGCAAGTGTAGCGTCGGTCGATAAAGCCGAACCCTTTGAAATATTGGGTTCGGCTTTTTCATTTATGTATCCCCTCCAGGTGGACATATTGTGCTTCTGTCCACTGCTCGCATGTATGGTATGAAGGTGCCCTAGGGAAATACCTAGCTGCATAGGAAATTGCATGTAATAACATATGAATGCCTAAGTAGTTTAGGCTTCAATAATAAGGAGAGGGGAAATGAGAATGCTGATAAAGACGTTGTGCGTCGGTCTTTTGCTGGGGGCCGCGTCGGTAAGTCAGGCTGGCAGTATGAAGGTGACTCTATTGGGAACGGGTACACCTGCGCCCTATGCAGATCGAGCAGGCCCGGCAACGTTGGTGCAGGCGGGCGAAGAAACCCTATTGTTTGATACGGGTCGCGGGGTGGCGACGCGGCTGTTTCAGAAAGGCGTTGCGCCCAATTCCATTACTGCACATTTCTTCACGCACTTGCACTCGGATCACACCGTAGGTTTGCCGGACTTATGGCTGACGGGCTGGTTTGGCCGACCCTGGCCAGGCCGGACATTGCCTTTGCAGATCTATGGCCCCAAGGGAAGCAAGACCATGACGGATTACCTGCCCAAAGCCTATGACGAAGATATTCGTATCCGTGTTGAGGATCAGGGTCTGCCGATGGAGGGTGTGACCTTTGTGACCCAGGAGTTTGAAAAGGGCGGGGTGGTCTACAGCAAGAATGGGGTGACCGTGACGGCGGTGGAGGTTGATCACGGTGGTGAGCTAATTCCCGCTTTCGGCTTTATTGTGGAGTACGACGACAAGAAGGTAGCGATCTCCGGGGATGCGATGTATGACAAGCGCTTGATTGCTGCTGCCGCCAATGCAGATGTGTTTGTACATTCCGTGGCCTTGATTGATCCGGCCTTTTTGAAAGTCCGTCCCATCTTGAATGAAACGCTCAAGCATTTTGCGACGCCGGAGCAGGTTGGGCAGGTCTTTTCAGAGAGCAAGCCAAGGCTGGGAGTCTATACGCACATCGTGTTTTATTCGCCTGAGGGTGGTGCCACTATCCCCGAGCAAGTCCTGCTGGAGCGTACACGCACTACTTATCAAGGTCCGGTTGTGGCTGGTCGTGACTTGATGGAGTTTACGGTTGAAGACAAGGCGGTCCTTGTCTATGACGAGGCGGGCAAGGAACTGATGCAGGTGCCACGCCGATAATCTTGATTCGAGCGTTCCGCGTGAGAAGCTGAAATACGGGGAGTGGCGACACAGGCTTATTCCTGCAATTTGTCATGCCTCTCCCGTTTGAACTGCTGCCAGGCAAAGGCAAAGCACAGGCAAGGCAGCGATAATAGCAACAGCGGCCCCGTCTTGAGCGTAGTGGCTATTCAGGTAACACTACACCTTGTCGATATGCGGTCCTCGGGTCTTCATGAGCAAACTACTCTCTTGCCTGTCTCCTCTTGCCACTTTGATTCTGGCATGGCTGGCCTTTATGTTTCTTTTGTTTTTCCCGCCGCTATGGATCTTGTGGCCTGTGCTGGTCGTGTGCCTGGGCTGGATCAATTACAGAGGGATACGTTACGCATTGGGCAATAGTGACAAGTCCAAGCCTTGGCACCTTTGGTTCAATGTAGGCGAGTGCCTGTTGGCGGCGATTGTCCTGACTTTACTGGTCCGTGACCTTGACGTCCCAGCGACCTGATTTTTCCCCTTGTTGTACGAGAAACGTGTTTATGTATTCGGACCCTTGGCTTGATCGCTGGTTACCCTTGATCGCTCAACGTGAAATTTCTTCGCCGGTACTGGAGATAGGCTGTGGTTTTGGTGACGATACGTTGACCTTGACCCAGGCAGGATTGAAGGTGATGGCTTTTGACCTCTCATCCGAATGTGTGGCAATCGCGCAGCAGCGCGCTCCCGAGGCTTTGATTGAGTGCAGGGATACGCGAGGTCCCTGGCCGGAGGCGGCGAATAATCTTGAGCTGGTCCTAGCCAGCTTGTCCCTGCATTATTTTCCATGGGATGAAACCCAGGCCATTGTGCGCAGAATCTGGAATAGCTTGCGGCCTGGTGCCTTGTTTTTATGTCGTCTGAACTCCACCGAGGATGTGAATTTCGGTGCCGGGCAGGGCGAGTTGATTGAAGCCAACTTCTATCGTGACCAAGGCAATTGCAAACGTTTCTTTGATCAGGCCAGCGTAGCGCAGTTATTTGGGGCCGAATGGCGCCGGATTTCTGTCCAGCACATGACGTCGCACAAATATATAAAGCAAAAAGCGATGTGGGAGCTGGTGTTGGAAAAAGGGCAGTTGCCAGGCTGATTCCCGTACTCTGAGCATCCTGGATCTGGCAGCCGTTTCGGTCCCCTCCATCTCCCCGCTATATCTAACCAAAGAATCGGTATTTAGCCGGGTGTAACACCCTTGCTAGACTCGTTCTCATTGCTTGGAAATGGTTTCTAGGGGATGGGAAATGAAGCGGATTCAACAGAAGTGGAAGGGCGTTCGGGCAGGGGCTTTGCTGGCGTTGGTGCTGGCGGCGGCAACGGCTGTTGCAGCCGAGGTCAGCATTCTGAATGTTTCGTATGACCCAACGCGTGAACTGTACGCTGAATTCAACAAGGCTTTCCAGGCGCATTACAAAGAGCAAACGGGTGACAGTGTAGTCATCCGTAGTTCCCACGGTGGTTCCAGCAAGCAGGCCCGTACCGTGATTGATGGCGTGCCCGCTGATGTGGTGACGCTGGGTATTTCATCCGATATTGATCAGATCGCTCAGTCCGGTTTGCTGGACAAGGGCTGGCAGGCTCGCCTGCCGGACAACAGTACGCCTTACACCTCCACGATTGTCTTGCTGGTGCGCAAGGGTAATCCCAAGGGGATTCACGACTGGAGCGACTTGATTCGCTCTGATGTAAAGGTGGTTACGCCCAATCCTAAAACTTCGGCGGGGGCACGTTGGAACTATCTGGCGGCCTGGTTGTACGCCTTGAAGCAAGGCAATGGGGATGAAGCGCAGGCCCGTGACTTTGTGGCCAAGCTGTATCGCAACGTCAGCGTGCTGGATTCCGGTGCGCGTGGATCGACCACAACCTTTGTGGAGCGGGGCATTGGCGATGTATTGATTGCTTGGGAGAACGAGGCGCTCTTGTCCGTCAAGGATCTGGGGCCCGATCGCTTCGATATTGTGGTGCCTTCCAGCAGCATTCTGGCCGAGCCGCCCGTGGCGCTGGTAGATGCCAATGCCGCCAAGCATGGCACGGAAAAAGTGGCTCAGGCCTATCTGGAATATCTGTATAGCCCGGAAGGTCAGGAAATTGCCGCCCGTCATTTTTACCGTCCTCGCCTGGAGTCGGTGGCCGCCAAGTACCGCGATCAGTTCCCGGCGTTGAAACTGTACAAGGTTGACGATGAGCTGGGCGGTTGGACTCAGGTTCAGGCCAAGCACTTTGCGGATGGTGGCGTGTTCGACAGCATCTACTTGAGCAAGTAACCCCACTATCACCGAGGACCGTTCGATGTCACAGGCTCGTCTTTGGGGATTTCTGCCCGCTGCTCTCAAGCAGCGGGCTTTGCCAGGCTTTGGCTTGACCATGGGTTTGTCCATCAGCTATTTGAGCCTGATTGTTCTGATCCCCTTGTCTGCTGTTTTGCTCAAGACCACCTCCATGGGTTGGTCGGCCTTTTGGGAAACCGTCAGTGCTGCGCGCGTCTTGGCTTCCTTGAAATTAACCTTTGGGATGGCCGCTTTGGCGGCGTTGATCAATGGTGTATTTGGCTTGATTCTGGCCTGGGTTTTGGTGCGTTACCGCTTTCCCGGTCGTCGCATTGTGGATGCCTTGATTGATCTGCCCTTTGCCTTGCCAACGTCGGTGGCCGGCATTTCCTTGGCGGCGATTTATGCGCCCACGGGCTGGATCGGTTCCTGGGCTGAACCTTATGTTGGGCAGATTGCCTTTACCCCTTGGGGTGTGCTGATCGCCCTGGTTTTTATTGGACTGCCCTTTGTTGTGCGTACCGTGCAGCCGGTTCTGGAAGAGCTGGAACAGGAGCAGGAGGAGGTCAGTGCTTGCCTGGGGGCCGATCGCTTCCAGACGGTCACCAAGGTGATTCTCCCCGCTATCTTGCCCGCCTGCTTGACGGGCGTAGCGCTGGCTTTTGCCCGTGCGGTGGGTGAGTACGGTTCCGTGATTTTCATTGCCGGTAATGTCCCTATGGTTTCGGAAATTACACCCTTGCTGATCGTGATCAAGCTGGAGCAGTTTGACTATGCCGGAGCCTCGGCGCTGGCCGTTTTGATGATGGTGCTGTCCTTCATTATCTTGCTGGCGATCAATCGCTTGCAGTGGTACTTGCAGTCGCGTCATTCGGGCCAAGCTAGTGGCAAGGCAGCCAAGGTGGCAGCGCCTTTGACTTTGGAGGGCGCACGATGAGCAGCCTGACGATGGATTCCTCTGTGCAGGCGGTGCCGGTACATACTGCGCGCTTGCGGGCGGCGCAGGATGAAGGTCCGGCCGTCAAAGCCCTATTGATTGGCATTGCCTTGCTGTTCTTTGTGCTGTTCTTGCTCCTGCCTTTGATCCTGGTCTTCATGACGGCTTTTAGCCGGGGCATCATGCCGTATCTGTCCGCCTTGAGCGAGAGTGATACCTTGCATGCCGCCAGCCTGACAGTTCTGGTTGCCGTGATTGCTGTGCCTTTGAATATCGCGTTTGGTCTGGCCGCCTCCTGGGCGATTGCGCGTTTTGAGTTTCGTGGAAAAAGCATTCTGACGACGCTGATCGACCTGCCGTTCTCGGTATCACCTGTCATTGCCGGTTTGATGTTTTTACTGATTTTTGGTCGCCAAGGCCCATTTTGGGATTGGCTGGACGCTAATAACATTCGTATCGTATTTGCCTTGCCCGGTTTGGTTTTGGCGACTTTGTTTGTCACTTTCCCCTTTGTGGCGCGTGAGCTGATTCCGCTGATGCAAATGCAGGGCAGCGAGGAAGAGCAGGCTGCGCGGGTGCTGGGGGCAAATGGCAGGCAGATGTTCTGGCGGGTGACTCTGCCCAAGATCAAGTGGGGCCTGCTGTATGGCGTGATTCTGTGCAATGCCCGTGCCATGGGCGAATTTGGGGCGGTGTCGGTGCTCTCGGGCCATATACGAGGCCAGACCAACACCTTGCCTTTGCATGTAGAGATTGAGTACAACGACTATCACACGGTGGGCGCTTTTGCGGCGGCTTCGGTGCTGGCGGTCTTGGCTTTACTGACGTTGGCGCTTAAATTGTGGGCCGAGCGCAAAATGGTTCAAGACGGTCATCGTGGATGATCGCATTCGGAGTTCATTATGAGTATCGAAGTTCGTCATCTATCTAAACAGTTTGGTGCGTTTACGGCACTGGGTGATGTGACATTGGATTTCCCAGCGGGCGAGCTGGTGGCTTTGCTGGGGCCGTCGGGCTGCGGCAAGACGACCTTGCTGCGTATCGTGGCTGGCCTGGAACATGCGGATGCGGGTCAGGTGCTGATCAACGGCAAGGATGTGGCTGCTGTGGGCACGCGTGATCGCCAGGTGGGTTTTGTGTTCCAGCACTATGCCTTGTTCCGCCATATGACGGTGTTTGAAAACGTCGCCTTTGGTCTGCGCATCAAGCCACGCAAGCAGCGCTTGCCCGAAGCCCAGATTCGTCAGCGTGTGCACGAGCTGTTGGAGCTGGTGCAGCTGGATTGGCTGGCCGATCGCTACCCGGCGGCCTTGTCGGGTGGCCAGCGGCAGCGTATTGCTCTGGCACGTGCCTTGGCGGTGGAACCGGGTGTCTTGCTGTTGGACGAGCCTTTTGGTGCCTTGGATGCCAAGGTGCGCAAGGAACTGCGTTCCTGGCTGCGTCGTCTGCATGATGACCTCCATATCAGTACCTTGTTTGTGACGCACGACCAGGAAGAGGCCATTGAAGTGGCTGATCGTATTGTGGTGCTCAATAAAGGCCGGGTTGAGCAGGAAGGCGCCCCGCAGGATGTCTATAACCACCCTGCCAGTCCTTTTGTGTATGAGTTCCTGGGGGCGGCGAATCGCTTGCCGGGTCAGTTCCAGCACGGACGCTTTGTGGCTGATCCTCAGTTGGGACAATTCGAGTCCAATCAGGCCTTGAATGCTCAGGATGCGGGTCAGGGGGAAGCAGTAGGCTATGTGCGCCCGCATGACCTGGATTTACAGCGTCAATTGGATGGCCAGGGCATCGTCGTGGCCGTGCAGCGCATTATTCCCTTGGGGGCGACAGTACGGGTTGAACTGGCCTTGAACGAGGGCGAGCGTGCTTGGGAAGCCGAGTTCGATCATCAGCGTTGGTCGCAGCTGGGCTTGCGGCCGGGTGAGCGGGCTTTGGCCTTGCCACGCAAGTTCAGCGCTTTCCCTATCGAGTCTCAAACCGAAGCGCGATTGTCCTGATTTTTTGCAAATTATTCGCAACAGGCTGACCCTAGGTCAGCCTGTCTGCGTTAGTATCTGGAGGTTTTTTGCAGGGCGGATTGGAGCAGGAAATATTACAGGAATTTAGTATTGAGAATCATTCCTGTTTCTGTTAAGATTCGATACTTCACTGGGCATCCTGTCCGGTCCCGTCATGGTCCATGCGGGTTGCAGAATGTGTAGAACGGATTATGACCGGAATTGCTTCTCAAAAGAATAATCGCTCGATGCTGGCCTTGAAGGCAACTGGTTTGGCATTGGCACTGGGATTGCACGTGGGTGTCGTGGCTACCATCTTGTGGACGGAAACCCCCAAGATTGTGGGTGAACCCGCCCCCATGGATGTTGTTGGGGTGACTTTGGTGGAAGTGTCGGAGTCCCCGGTTCAGCAAGAGCAGGTCAGTGCCCCTCCTGAAGAGGTGGTGGCCGAGCCGGAACCTGAGCCCGAACCCGAGGTGGAACCGGACCCCGAGCCTGAGCCAGAACCGGTTGTTGAGCCGGAACCCGAGCCAGAGCCTATCGTGGAAAAACCTCCGATTCCCGAGCCGCCCAAGCCCAAACCAAAACCCAAGCCGAAACCCAAGCCCAAGCCACAGCCCAAGCCCGAGGTCCCACCGGCAGAAACACCGCAGCCTGCTCAACCAGCCGCTCCTGCCGCTCAAGCAGGTCCAGCTACGGACAATACGTCCTCCCAAACTGCCGCCCGTTCTACGGATGGTGATCGGCCCAAGCTGATTGGTCGTGTAGATTATTTGGGACGTCGTCCTGTGCCGGTGTACCCCCGGGCTTCCGAGCGCCGTCGTGAGCAGGGCCGCGTGGTGGTTCGTGTAGTGATTTCAACCCAAGGAACCGTGCTGGAAGCCAAAGTGCAAAGCTCCTCAGGCTATGAACGTCTGGATGAGTCGGCACTGAAAGCAGTACGCACAGCGCGTTTCAAACCGTATACGGAAAATGGTGTGGCCTATCGTGCCATGGCCGATATTCCTTTCGACTTTGTTTACTAGGATATATCAATGATGCAGGAACTATTTCAAAGCGTATGGGTAAGCCTGGCACAAGTTGCAGGGCCTGTTGCAGATCAGGCTGCCGCCAGTGTTGCTGCCGCTGAGGAAGCGACCGGGGTGCTGCACTTTATCCAGCAAAGTGATGTGGTCGGCAAGACCTTGTTCGTCATTCTGGCCTTGATGTCGGTTGCCAGTTGGTACCTGATCATCGTCAAGGGCGTGCTGTCCTTCCGCCTGAAGCGTCGCTCGCAAGGTTTCATGCGTGAATTCTGGTCCGCCAGTTCTCTGGAGCAAGTTGAAAATGAAATCGCCACCCACGGTGCCCGCGATCCCTTCAGTCACTTGGCCAGCCACGCTATTCACGCTCAAAAACACCATGTGAAATACGGCGCCATGCGTCTGGAAGAGAAAGGCTCCACCGATGCCTTTGTCTCGCGCATCATGCGTAAAGTCATGGATGAAGAAACCGCCAAGCTGGAAAACGGCCTGACGCTGCTGGCTTCGGTGGGTTCTACCGCTCCGTTTGTGGGTCTGTTCGGTACGGTTTGGGGTGTGTACCACGCACTGATCAATATCGGTCTGTCCGATGGCGTAACCCTGAACAAGATCGCCGGTCCTGTGGGTGAAGCCCTGGTGATGACCGGTCTGGGTCTGGCCGTGGCTATTCCTGCCGTGTTGGCTTACAACGCGTTTGTGCGTACCAACCGCGTTTACCTGTCCCAGCTGGACGCGTTTGCTCACGACCTGTTCACTTTCCTGACCACAGGCCAGCCTGTGCAAGATAACCAACCTGTTCTGCGTCGTGTCCCTAGCTCGGGCGGTGGTGCAGCATCGAGCTCGGCAGCGGCTGCCAAGCGGGAGCACTAATCATGGCTTTTGGCAGCTTTGATAATCGCAACTCGGGCTCCGCGCTGTCCGAAATCAATATGGTGCCGCTGATCGACGTCATGCTGGTGTTGCTGGTGATCTTTCTGATCACTGCTCCGCTGCTGTCGCACTCCATCAAGATTCAGCTGCCCCAGGCGACGTCTGAACCAGTCCAGCAAGATCCCAAGACGATTGATCTGGCGATTGACGCAGAAGGGCAGATCTTCGTGAACGAGCAGCCGGTGGCGCTGGAAGACCTGACCGCCACGCTGGCCCCTTATTCCAAGGATCAGCCTCAGCCTGAATTGCGTATCCGTGCCGATACCGATACTCGCTACGAAACCCTGGCCCAGGTCATGAGCCGTTCCAAGGCTTCCGGCCTGACCCGTCTGGGTTTCATCACCCGCCCAGGTCCGACGACCAAGGCAGCGGGTGACGAGGGCGAAGCCAAGGAAGGCGCCGTCGCCGACCAGAAGGCCGCCGAGCCTAAACCTGCTCTGTAATTCCAGGTTCTTCTTCGTGTTGTTTTTTCTGGCCCCTCGCTTTGCATCTGCAACGCGAGGGGCCAGTTTCGTAATAAAATCCCCCGAATGCGTGTACTAGTTATCGAAGACGACGCCATACTGGGCGCCGCACTGCAGGAATTTCTCAACGATCAGGGCTACGCTGTTGACTGGCTCCAGGAAGGCGAAAGTGCCTTGAAGGAGTTGGCCGCCCAGGTCTACGATCTTCTGCTCCTGGACTTGAACTTGCCCGGCATCAGTGGCCTGGATGTGCTGCGCCAATTGCGCCAGCAGGGCAACGCCATTCCCGTTCTGATTCTGACTGCGCGTGATGGTGTGGATGATCGCGTCGGCGGCCTGGATGCCGGTGCTGACGACTACCTGATCAAACCTTTTGACCTGTCCGAGCTGGCCGCCCGCGTGCGTGTTTTTGGCCGCCGCCGCAGTGGTCAGGTACAGCCCATTATTGATGTGGGTCCCTTGAGCTTTGATACCATTGGCCGCGAGCTGCGCTGTGCCGGTCAACGTGTGACCTTGTCGGTGCGCGAGCTGTCCGTACTGGAAATGTTGATGATGCGTGCGGGCCGCGTGGTCACCAAGCAGCAAATTATCAATTCCTTGTCTGCCTGGGATGCCGATTTCAGCGACAATGCGGTCGAAGTCTACGTGTATCGTTTGCGCAAGCGCCTGGAAGGCACCGGGGCTGTCATACAGACTGTGCGCGGCTTTGGCTATTTGCTCGATGTGGAGAGCGTGGCCGGAGCATAACGGCAGCCCGTGCCCGCTGCCTGAAACCTTAGGTCAACCATGCCCGATCAGCATCTTTCTCCAGCGGTAAAAACCTCCTTGTTGCGAGGCTGGCTGGAGCGCTTTCTTGCTCCCGGTTCTTTGGCCCGCAAACTGATGGGCCGTCTGTTTCCCCCGATTTCCATTCTGGTGGTGCTCGACTTGAGCGTTACCTGGATACTGACGCGCCGCATGAGCCTGGAAGACTGGCTGCTGCGCGATATTTTCTGGACCATGGCGCTCAGTCAGGTCTTGCTGGTCAGTCTGATTGCCTGGGTGCTGCTGTCGGGGATTCGCTCGCAGCTGGCGTCCATTGATGATTTGTCACAACAAATCCGCAACCGCTCCGATGACGACTTCGAGCGCCTGGATGCCAGCGCCTTGCCTGCTGAAATAGTGCCGCTGGTGGAGCACTTTAACGAATTGCTGGAACGTCAGCGTGATACGCTGCAGGCGCAAAAGCGTTTTATTGGTCACGCTGCGCATCAGTTGCGCACACCCTTGACGGGCTTGCAGTTGGAGTCCGAGCTGATGCTGGCAAGGCCTTTGCCAGAAGATATCCGCCAACGGGCCGAGCGCATCAAAAGTGTCTCGGACCGCATGATTCGTCTGGGCCAGCAGTTGTTGGTGCTGGCACGTACTGATGCGGACACCAATATTAAAGACAGCTTTGTGCGTCTGGACTTGTGTGAATGGGCGCGCGAGGAGGGCGGTGACTGGTTCTTGCAGGCGCGTCAGCATGGTGTGGAAATCCATTTGCTGGCACCTGAAAAGCCGGTCTGGATTGATGCTGCCCCCGTGCTCCTACGGGAGTTATTGTCCAATCTGATGGATAACGCCTTGCGCTACGGACAAGGAACAGATCGCATCGTCTTGCGGGTGGCCAGTAATCCACCCTCCTTGTCGGTGGAAGATCACGGGCCGGGCATTGAATCCAGCGAGCAGCAGCGGGTATTTGAAGCGTTTTATCGCTCCCCCGGCACACAAGCAGGAGGCTCCGGCTTGGGTTTGGCCATTGTGCAGGAAATTGCCCGTGCGCATGGCGCCTGGTGGAGCTTGATGAGCCGTCCTGATTTTCCAGGCACTCGCATCACCATTGTTTTTCCCGGTCCGCGTATTGGTGCGCGTCTGACCCGGCACGACACTTTGATTGGAAACTAAGCCTTGAACACAGCAACAGAAAACCCCAAAAAAGCGGCTCAGGCCGCCTTGCTAATGGGCGCTTTAGGCGTGGTGTATGGCGATATTGGAACCAGCCCGCTCTACACCATGAAAGTGGCCTTGAGCGCCTACGGACAGCCCGGTGCCGAACAGGTCTATGGAGTCTTGTCCTTGCTGTTCTGGCTGCTGACTCTGGTGGTCTCCATCAAGTACGTCACAGTGGTGTTGCGTCTGGACAATAAAGGTGAGGGAGGCACGCTGGCCCTGATGGAATTGGCGGCACGCGGCATTCAGGGACCACGTCGGCAGATTATTGTGGTGCTGGGGCTGATTGGTGCTGCCTTGTTTTATGGGGACAGCATCATTACCCCGGCCATCTCCGTGATGTCGGCGTTGGAAGGCATAGGGATGGTGTCTCACGTGCTGGACCCTTGGGTTGTACCTTTGGCCCTGGGCGTCTTGCTGGCCTTGTTTCTGATCCAGTCCCATGGCACGGGTACCATGGGTAAGTTGTTCGGCCCCATTATGTTGACCTGGTTTCTGGTGCTGGGTGGCTTGGGTCTATGGCGTGTTATTGAGCATCCCCAAGTTTTGATGGCCCTGGACCCACGGTGGGCCGTGGCTTTTATTGCTGAAGCTCCCTGGCAAACCTTTTTGCTTTTGGGGGCCTTGGTCCTGGCCTTGACGGGGGCCGAGGCCTTGTACGCCGATATGGGCCATTTTGGCCGTCCTTTAATTCGCAAAGCCTGGTTCATGATTGTCATGCCCTGCCTGGTCCTGTGTTATTTCGGCCAAGGGGCATTGTTGATTTCCGATCCGGCCGCCATTCGTAATCCGTTCTTCTTCCTGGCTCCCAACTGGGCCTTGGTGCCCATGGTGATGCTGGCAACGGTTGCAACGGTGATTGCCTCCCAGTCCGTGATATCCGGGGCGTTTTCTGTAACTCGCCAGGCGGTGCAGCTTGGCTTCTGGCCGCGTATGGTGATTCAACATACTTCGGCTAAAGAAGAAGGACAGATCTACTTGCCGCGTGTGAACTTGTTGCTATGCGTGGCGGTGATGATTCTGGTCCTGAGCTTTGGCTCCTCGGATCGCCTGGCCCATGCTTATGGCTTTGCAGTCACGGGTACCATGCTGATGACCAGTTTGCTGGCTCTGGTACTGCTGCCGCGCCGCGCTAGCGGAATCAAGCGCTGGGCCTGGCTGGGGCTCCTGGGTGTTTTCCTGATTCTGGACATATTGTTGTTCTCGGCCAATGCGCTCAAGATTCTGGAAGGCGGCTGGCTGCCATTGCTGGTGGGGGCTGTGCTGTTGGGCTTGATGCTGACCTGGCGCCAGGGACGAGCCGCTTTGCACGAACGTCTGCTGGAAAACAAGCAGCCGCTAAAAGAGTTTTTGCTGAGCCTGGAGGAGTACGCTCCCACCCGTGTACCAGGGACGGCGGTGTTCATGAGCACCATTCCCGACTCGGTCCCTCCGGCCTTATTGCATAACCTGAAACACAATAAAGTCCTGCATGAACAGGTCCTGTTCTTGACCGTAACCAGTGCCGGTGTGCCTTACGTTCCTTTTGGGGAGCGCTATAGCCTGCAACGTTTAAGCCGAGGCAGCTGGCAGGCGGTGGCTTCCTGGGGCTTCAAGCAAGAGCCCAATGTGCCGCAATTGCTGGAGCAGATTGCCCTGGAGCACCCGGAGCTGAATCTGGAGCCTATGCAGACATCCTACTTCCTGTCGCGTCAGACGGTGATGATTCAATCCCGTCAGCCCTGGTACTTGGGCTGGCGTCGTCGCTTGTTTGCATTCATGGCGCGTAATGCCAGCCGTAGCACGCGCTTTTTCAAGATCCCGCCTAATCGCGTGGTGGAGATGGGGATACAGGTGGAGTTGTAGGTGGAGACATTTGCAGCTGCAACTAGCTATTGCAGCCAGTAGAAACAAAGAATGGGCCTTTTCAAGGCCCATTCTTTTTATCTGGCTACCTATTATGAATAGCCGTGTTTTCTGCGTTTACTGAGCAGGCACCACAGTCGTGGTTTCGCGAAGGATACCGCCGCCTTCCACGCTACCGCGTACCGTTGTGTCCTGGCCGGTCATGGATTTCAGGCAGTCTTGCTGGCGGTCAGCGGGTAAGCGATGGCAGCGCGCTTGCCGGTTGGCATCCAGATTGTGATCGCGTTTGTCCAGTTTGTGATGGCGCTCGGCTTGCAGCGCGGCACCGGCTTCGCGACGGCAAGTGGTGCGCTGGTCTCCTTTGAATTGCTCACAGCGCTGGATGTCGTGTCGGTAGTCTTGGGACGGGGTTTGAGCCCAGGCAGCAGAGGACAGCAAACCCAGGCTGAGCAGGCCGGCACTCAGAATTCGGGATGGGCGTGTAAGTAGACTCATCGATCTCACTCCTTTACTTGCTAAGGGAATCACCGGCTTGGCGAGCACTGTTACGAGCAGGTATGAGTAGCAGGCCGCAAAGCCCCAAAAGCGACTGCGTATGGGGCAATTCCCGATACGCAGTAAACACTTACTAGTATAAGTGGAGCAGTTGCAAGTGAGGGTAATAAAACTTGTCTAAACCCTCACGGCTTGACTTAGGTCTTGTCGCCGGCTGGTGGTTGAGCCAAATCTTTGGGCAGAGGCGCTTTATGTGGCATGTCCAGATAGCCTGGCTCGTCCGGGCCATATTCGGCCAGACGTTGGCGATGCTCGCGTTTGATGGCAGCGCGCATCAGAAAGATGGCGGTGACCGGCGAGGTAATGATCAAGAGCATACTCAGGATGAGCGGATGCAGGATAGGGCGGCTCATCAGGTGGCTGGCGCTGATGGCGACGGCCAGCACCATGAAAAACGTACCCAGCGTGTTCCCCATGGTGGGGGCATGGATGCGTGAATAAAAGTGTTTGAAGCGCAGCAAGCCAGCCGAACCCACCAGGGCCACGATGCCGCTAAGAACCAGCAAAAGGGCAACCGGGACAGCCAGCCACCAAGGTAGTAAAGGCGTATTCATGGCTCGATCACCTCGGCACGCAGCAGGAATTTCGCCATGGCTGCCGAGCCTACAAAACCAAACAGGGCAATCAGCAAGGCGATATCAAAGTACAGGGTAGAGTCAAAACGGATGCCCAGGGCCAGCAAGGCCAGCATACCGTTGATGTACATGGTGTCCAGCGCCAGCACGCGGTCGGCGGCAGAGGGGCCTTTAAGCAGGCGGATGACGGCGCAGCCCATGCCCAGGACAAAGCAGCCCAGGGCAAACTGACAGGCCCAGTAAACAATGTCTATCATTGGAAAATCTCCAGTAGCGGTCCTTGGTAGCGCTTCTGAATAGTGTCTAACCAGACCTGTTCGTCTTGCAGATCCAGAATGTGCAAAGTCAGGACACGGGTCTCGTAATCGAAGCCGGACCAGACAGTACCTGGGGTGTAGGTAATGATGCACGCCAAGGCTGCCAGACCATGTGGGTCAGTCAGTTGCAACGGAATGGCCAGAAAGCCCGGACGAGGTGCTTTGCTGCCTTTCAGAACCAGATGGCCAACGGCAATATTGGACAGCACAATGTCCCAGGCCACTTGGCAAATCAGTTTCAAGGCCAGAAATGGGTGGCGGATGCTGGCCTTAACCGGACGAAATGGAATGGCTGCCAAGCTCAGGGCGATAGCCAGGAACAGGCCCAGCACCACGTAACCGGCCGAGAGCGAGTCGTTCAGCAGCAGCCACAGGCCAAGCAGCAGCAAGGGCAGGAAAAGATGTTTGGTATAGCGTCGCATCAGAATCACTCCGCTTGAACAGAACGTAGCGGGTTCTGCCGCAGGACGGACCCTATATAAATACGGGGTTCGTCCAGTTGCTGGGCTGTTTGTTCCAGGTAGGTGGTGATCGGGCCGGCATACCAGCTCAAGATCCCGCAAGCCACAATAATGCTGGCAATGGGAGCAGCTTCGATCAGCTTCAGGCGGGGAATCGTCAGGGAACTATTGCTCCAGAACAGACGAATGCCCACACGTACCATGGCGATCAAACCGGCTACGCCGGAAATCAGCACGGCAGCGGTCAGAATCCAGGCGTTTAGAGGTTCTGGCGATTGGCCCGAGGCTTTCAGCGCGGCTGTCAGCAAGGACAGCTTGGCCACAAAACCGGACAGCGGTGGCAGACCCACAATCAGCAAGGCGCAGGCAATAAAGGACATGCCCAGGAACACCATCACGCCAGGGATAGCCACACCTACCACGTCATCGCTATTGTCTTCGGACTCCGGGTCGTCCAGGTCAAAGACCTCCTGACTGACGGCCAGCAGGTCGGCACCAAAAGGTTTGGTACGGCTAACCAGTTCCAGCAGCAGGAAGAAAGCACCCAAGGCCAGAACGCTGCTGAGCATGTAGTACAGGGCAGGGCCGGTCAGGATGACGCCGGGCATGCCCAAGGCGGCCAGCAAGGTGCCGGAAGACACGATGATGCAATAACTGGCCAGTCGTTCGGGTTGCTGTGCGGCCATGACACCAATAGCGCCGAAGGCCAGCGTGGCGATCCCGGCGGGGAACATCCAGGCCACGCCAAAGGCGGCAGGTGCCCCCGTAGGCAGTAGCAAGGAGCCGATACGCAGCAGTGCGTAAATACCCACTTTGGTCATGATCGCAAACATGGCTGCGACCGGCGCACTGGCATTGCCATAGGCATTGGGCAGCCACAAGTTCAAGGGCCAGGCAGCGGCCTTGATCAGGAAGGCAATCCCCAGAATGGCCATGGCTGATTCAAATACCAGACGATCCGAATCCGGCATGGAGCCAGCACGCAGAGCCAGATCAGCCATGTTCAGGGTGCCGGTGACACCGTAGACCAAGGCGATGGCAATCAGCAGCAAGAAGGAGGAGATCAGGTTGACGGCAATGTAATGCAGGCCGGCACTGACGCGGGCCGCGCCCGAACCGTGCAGCATCAGACCATAGGATGCTGCCAACAGAACCTCAAAGAACACAAACAGGTTGAACAGGTCGCCGGTCAGGAACGCGCCGTTCAGGCCCATCAAGAGCAGCTGGAACAAGGAGTGGAAATGCACCCCCACGCGATCCCAGCGTGCTAGCGAATAGAACCAGCAGCAAAAGGCCAGCACATTGGTCAGCACCAGCAAGAAGGCGGCCAGCCGGTCCACGACCAGCACAATCCCGAAGGGAGCGGGCCAGTCACCGAGCAGGTACACACCGACGGACTGCGGCCAGATCGGATCCAGTGTGCCATCGGCCAGCAACAGCAGGTAGACCGCGCAGAACAGTTGAGCCAATAAGGAGCTGAAAGCGATCAGCAGCTTGTAGTGACGGCGCTTGTCGCGCAGCATCACCATCAGGGCCGCGGCCATCATGGGGATGGCAACGGGCAATACGGGCAAGTGTTGGTTGAGTAGACTCACAGATCGTCTTCCTCGCGGCCATCAACGTGGTCGGTGCCGCTCAGGCCGCGGTTGGCCAGAATGACGACCAGAAACAAGGCGGTAGTGGCAAAACCAATCACAATTGCGGTCAGTACCAGTGCTTGTGGCAAAGGATCGGCGTAGCTGGCGCCCAGCTCGCTGCTATTGATCACGGGTGCAGCACTGATTTTGAGTCGCCCCATACTAAAGATGAACAGGTTCACGGCATAGGAGACCAGGGCCAGTCCCATGATGACCTGAAAGGTACGCGGGCGCAGCAGGAGCCAGACGCCCGAGCCCGCCAGCACACCAATCGCAATTGAAAGCACGATTTCCATTATTTATTCTCCATCCCGGATGCAGCGTTCGAGGCGGATTGCAACGACGGCAGTTTGCGATAAAAACGTAGGGACTGGTGGGCCAGCGCGACCAGAATCAGGATGGTGGAACCAATCACCAGCATGAATACGCCAATGTCAAAGATCAGCGCACTGGAGGTATGGACGTCGCCCACCAGGGGCAGGTGCAGATCCCAGCTTTGGGCAGACAGGAAGGGCTTGTTGAAGGCCCAGACCAGCATGGCAGCCACTCCGGCTGTCAGCAGACCCAAGCCAATCCAGGTTTGAGGCTGAATCAGAGGGCGGGACTCCATCCACACCACGCCGCTAACCATGTATTGCAGGATAATGCCGGTTGCCATGATCAGGCCGCCCACAAAACCGCCACCGGGCAGGTTGTGCCCACGCAGCAGGAAGTACAGGGCGATCAGCGTGGAGATAGGCAGCAGCAGGCGCAGCAAGACAGCTGGAATCTGCATGATGCCTTCTGGTAACGGTGTCTTGGGGTCCGGCTCCACAAAGACGGCTTCGCGGCTGTCCTTGACGTTCTGGCGACGGGCCAGAGGCTGGGCGATGGCTTCGATGGGTGGACGGAAGCGTCGCAGCAGCGCAAAGACCGTCAGGGCCACAATGCCCAGCACCACGATTTCGCCAAAGGTATCGAAGCCGCGGAAGTCCACCAGAATCACGTTCACCACGTTCGCGCCACCGCCCAGGGGCAGGGCCTTCTCGACAAAGAAGGGCGAGATGCCGCTGGGGTGAGGGCGTGTCATCATGGCGTAGGCCAGAGCGGCAATACCGCAACCGGCCAGAATGGCAATAATCAAGTCGCGGCTACGGCGGAACAGGGCACGACCACTATTGTCCTGGCCGCCAGGCATATCACTGACGCGTTGCGGCAACCAGCGCAGGCCCAGCAAAATCAGCACAACGGTGACCACTTCCACCGCCAACTGGGTCAGCGCCAGGTCAGGGGCGGAAAGCCAGGCAAAGGTCAGGCTGGTAACCAGTCCAGCGCCACCAGATAGCAGCAGGGAGGCCGGGCGGTGGAACTTGGCTTGACGAGCCGCACCAATCGCGCAGGCAATTCCGACGGCCCACATCAGGGCAAAGAAGGGGTCGATGGGGGTGGAAATAGTGGACTTGAACCAGTTGCCGCGAACCAGAGGCAGGGCAGCAACACAGATTGTGGCCACAATAATCAGCAAGGTCTGACGCTGCAAGCGTGGCGAGTAAAGCTTGCCCACGGCCCAGTTGGCTGCCACTTCCAGATACTCCATGGCCAGCTCAAAGAAGCGTCGGCCATCAGCACGGGTCAGCAAAGGCGTACGGCCTTGGCGGTTCCTGTAGAAGCGGTTGATGATCAGAACGAAGATCACACCCATGCCTGTTGCGACCAGACTCATGATCAGGGGCAGGTTGAAACCATGCCAGACGGCCAGGTCGTACTGGGGCATTTCTGCACCCAAGATGGCGCTAGCTGCAGTATGCAAGAAGGGGCCAAAAGTCAGGCTGGGAATAATGCCGACCAAGAGACAGGTCAGTACCAGAATCGCGCTGGGGATCAACATGCGGCGAGGCGGCTCGTGTGGCTCGCGGGGCAAGTCCTTGGCGACGGGGCCAAAAAACACCTGTGCAATAAAGCGCAAGGAGTAGGCCACGCTGAAGGAGCCCGCAATTACGGCCACCACGGGCAGAGCATATTCCCAGGTGTTGCCATTGCTGGCCAGAATGGTCTCGGCAAAGAACATTTCTTTGGAGATGAAGCCATTCAATAGGGGCACACCGGCCATGGCAGCCGCCGCAACGGTAGCCAAGGTGGCAGTCAAGGGCATGGCGTGGCGCAAACCGGAAAGCCGGTTCAGGTTACGGGTACCGGTCTCGTGGTCCACGATACCGGCAGCCATGAACAGGGAGGCCTTGAACGTCGCGTGATTCATCATGTGAAACAGCGCCGCGACCAGAGCCAGTGGGCTGTTCAGGCCCAACAGCAAGGTAATCAGACCCAGGTGGCTGATGGTGGAATAGGCCAGTACGCCCTTCATGTCGCGCTGGAACATGGCCACATAAGCCCCCAGCGTCAGGGAACACAGACCAGCGCCGCCAATAATGACAGCCCATTCCGTGGTGCCCGACAGGGCAGGCCACAGGCGCGCCAGCAGGAATACCCCGGCCTTGACCATGGTGGCCGAGTGCAAATAGGCGGACACAGGTGTGGGGGCAGCCATGGCGTGAGGCAGCCAGATATGGAAGGGAAACTGCGCGCTTTTAGTGAGTGCACCCAAGGCAATCAGGATCAGCATCCCGGTATACCAGGGGTGATTGCGAATCTGCTCGCCCGACTCCAGTACCACACTCAGGTCGTAACTGCCGGCAGCCTGGCCCAGCATGAGCACGCCCGCCAGCAAGCAGAAACCGCCGGTTCCCGTAATGATCAGCGACATACGCGCACCCCGTCGCGCATCCATGCGGTGATACCAGTAGGCAATCAGCATGAAGGAGGACAGACTGGTCAGCTCCCAGAACACGACCAGCTGGATCAGATTGCCCGACAGCACCACCCCCAGCATCGAGCCCATAAAGGCTTGCAGAAAGGAGAAAAAACGTCGGACCGGATCCTGGGCGGACAGGTAATAGTGCGCATAAAGGGCGATCAAGGCCCCCATGGCGGTAATGATGATACTGAAAAGCCAGGCATAGCCGTCCATGCGCAGCTTGAAGGTCAAGCCATGGGCGGGTATCCAGGAGCGTGACGACTCCAGCACCTCTCCGCGAGCAATGTCCGGATAGGCGTAGAGAGTGAGTAAGGCGCACGTAACGGCGACAGCGCCTGCAAGAGATGCCTGGAGTTTGCGAGAGTTCGCGGGCATCAGGGAAGATAGCAAGCTACCGATAAACGGTAGAGCTAGGATCACGAGCAAATACATCTGACTCCAACAGGCGGTAATTTAGGCGGCTAGCGCTTAATAATACGATATATGAAGCTAAATTCAGCCCAACAGCGATAAAAAAAGCGTTTTTTTAGTTATTGCGGCCTTGATGCAGGTCAAGCGCATGCTTGAGGTTTTCTCTCACAATGAATGCTTGACTAGAAGAAACAGGTCTCGTGCAGGAGGACCCTTTATGCCGCAAACACTGGAAGCATCGGATGCCAGCGCCCCCACCGCGCCGGATATCGAAATCTCTGAAGCCCTGATCCGGCGTTTTGATCGTTCCGGGCCTCGCTATACCTCCTATCCCACTGCAGATCGTTTTTTTCAGGACTTTCCTGCTCAGCCTTATATTCACGAATTATCGCGGCGCGCCTTGAGCAGCAGTAATCCGCCTCTGTCGGTTTACCTGCATATTCCGTTTTGTCAGTCGCTTTGCTACTTCTGTGCCTGCAACAAGATCATCACTCAGGATCGTAGCAAGAGCGAGCAGTACCTGGATTACCTGCTGCGCGAAATTGATATGGTCACCCAATATATGGGTGAAGACCGGCGCACCGAACAACTGCATTTGGGCGGCGGCTCGCCCACTTTCCTGGACAATGAACAGTTGGCCCGCTTGATGGCCAAGCTCAAGGAGCAGTTCGCGTTCACGGACGATGCCGAACTGGGCATCGAGATCGACCCGCGTACCTTGGCGGAAGGCACGCTCCAGAACTTGGCGGCTCTGGGTTTTAACCGTACCAGCTTCGGGGTGCAGGATTTTGACCCCAATGTGCAAAAAGCGATCAACCGTATTCAGCCCTTCGAAATGGTCAAACGCGCCATTGAAGAAAGCCGGGCTGCCGGTTTCCAGTCCATCAACACGGACCTGATCTACGGTCTGCCTTTGCAGACCCTGGAAAGCTTTGCCATCACCATTGACTCCTTGGTGCAACTGCGACCAGATCGCATCGCTCTGTATAACTACGCGCACTTGCCAACACGCTTCAAGGCTCAGCGTTTAATCAATGAAGAAGAGTTGCCCGATGCCGATCAGCGTCTGCAACTGTTCTTGATGTCTTCGCAGCGTCTGCTGGATGCAGGTTATGTCTATATCGGTCTGGACCACTTTGCCTTGCCGACTGACGAGCTGAATCTGGCCCGTCTGGACGGCAGTCTGCACCGCAACTTCCAGGGCTATACCACCCGCGCAGCCTGTGATCTGGTCTCTTTTGGCGTGTCGTCCATTGGTCAGGTGGGCACCATGCATGTGCAAAATGCCCGCAGCCTGCGCAATTACTACGCCGATATAGACCGGGGGCGTTTGCCTATCGAGCGGGGTATTGTGATGCAGCAGGATGATCGCCTGCGGGCGGAAGTCATCATGCATTTGATGTGCAGCATGCCAGTGCCTATCTTGCGTCTGGAAGCGCGTTACGGCATTGATTTTGCCAGCTACTTCTCTGCCGAGCTGCAAGAGCTCAACAGCTATGCCGACGCTGGCTTGCTGACAGTCGATGCCCAATCCATCCAGGTTCTGCCCAAAGGTCGTTTGTTTGTGCGCGCCTACAGCATGGTGTTCGACAAGTACTTGAGCCAGGAAAGCGGTGCGCGCTATTCCCGTCTGATTTAACACAGTGGCCGTCCTTGCAGACGGCCACGATTCTATTGCCCTGTTTCTGGTCCCGACGTGGCCGGCAGGTTCTTGCATCAACCTAAGGTATCAACATCGTGCTAAAGACGGATTTACGTCTCATGTCCCTGAAGGGAAAACTGCTTTTGCCTATTGTTCAAGGCGGCATGGGAGTCGGTATTTCGGCGTCCCGGCTGGCCGGTACTGTGGCCGCATTGGGCGGGCTGGGGACGATCTCCAGCGTGGATTTACGGCGTCATCACGAAGACCTGATGGACAGCACCCAGGGTGATGTCGAAAAAGGCGTGGTCGATGCAGCCAATTTGCAGGCCCTGGACCGCGAAATCAATCGTGCCCGAGAGCGTTCTGGTGGCAACGGTGGCATCGCCGTCAATATCATGAAGGCTGTCTCGCAGTATCCCGAGTATGTGCGTCAATCTTGCGAAAGCGGGGCAGATGCCGTGGTGGTGGGCGCTGGCCTGCCGCTGGATTTGCCTGAGCTGGTTCAGGATCATCCGAAAGTTGCCTTGATTCCAATCTTGTCGGATGTGCGCGGCGTCACTTTACTGGTGAAGAAATGGCTGCGCCGCAAGCGTTTGCCGGATGCAGTCGTTCTGGAAAATCCCCGTTTTGCCGCAGGCCACCTGGGGGCCGCCGACGACCAATCCTTGAACAAACCTGAATATGCTTTCCAACGCGTTCTGGAAGGCTGCCGTGCCTTGTTTCGCGAGTTGGGCCTGGAGGCCGAGCGTATTCCCTTGATCGCTGCAGGCGGGATTCACCGTCCTGAACAACTGCGTCAATTAATGGATTGGGGTGCAGATGGTGTGCAAATGGGCACTGCCTTTGCCGTCACTGAAGAAGGTGATGCGCATGAGAACTTCAAGCGCGTGTTGCTGGATGCCGAGCCCAAGGACATCGTGACCTTTATGAGCGTGGCCGGACTGCCTGCCCGTGCCGTGCGTACGCCCTGGCTGGATGCTTACCTGCATAAAGAGCAAAAGCTGCAATCGGTGGCACGCGAGCGTGCTTGCACGGAAGGTTTTGACTGCCTGGCGCATTGCGGCTTGCGCGATGGCGTGCAACGCCATGGTCAGTTTTGCATTGACCGTCAGCTGGCCTATGCCCTGAAAGGTGATGTACAGCGCGGTCTGTTCTTCCGTAGTTCCGAAGCCTTGCCTTTTGGCAAAGCCATGAAATCGGTGCGCGAGCTGATGGACTATATGTTGAATGGCCGCAGCAAAACGCCGGGCGTGGTTCCTGCGGCCTAAACGGGATCAAGGGCTTAGCCCTTGATTTCGCGTATCAAGCCTTCCTCACCGCCATCAATGGTGTGGACGGCTTCCTTCCTTTGTGTCTCCAGTGCCAGGCGACGGGCAATTTCATAGCATTCTTCAATATGCTGGTTGCCGACTTTGCGCAGCACTACAAAGCTGATGGAAGCGGAAATGGCGCTGCCTATCAAAGGCACATATTTGGCGCCGTATTTCCCGGCCAGTTTCTTTGCTCCCAGACGCACCAGAATATTGACCACGCGATCTGTAGTCAGCACGCGTCCCACCATGCCCAGGCCCATACTGGTTCCCCCCACGACCACCAGCTTTTTCAGCTCCGGGCTCAGGGCGTCCACATCGTTGGCTGTCAAGCCGAAGCGCGCATTGATGATGGGGATGACTTTCATCAGAATCGCCACATCCGTACCCACATCCACACCAGGGATGGGCACCACGGCTGCCGCTGCTGACAGCAGAGCGCGCCGACTGATTAGTTTGCGACATTCCTCGCGGGTTTTATCCAGTTCCTGCAGTGTCATCGTGCTCATGTGTCTGTCCTGAAATCTAAGCGGATTGATCGTGCAAGCCTTAACGCATATGGGGCGAGTACCGTGCTTTTCCAGTGACTGCCTGGGCAATTATGTTTCTTATCGTAGTGGATGCCGCCAGTTTGGGGAAAAAAGCAGGGTATTGGTCGCATTTGAAATTTTTTCTTTCAAATGCCATGAATGCTTCTACAAACGGGTGTCGTGAACAATTGAAGCCCGGTGTCTTTTTCTGTTGCACTTGGTGGCATTCTTTATGCGCTTTCGGGGCTATTCAGACACGCTCAGAGGGTCTGATTTCTATTAAACTGGCGCCGAAAATAGCACATTCCATAGGGGAAGAACGATGCATCGCCAGTCTTTGCTGGGTTTGATGTTCTTGCTGGGTGTCAGTAGCGCCCAAGCCATTACGATAAGCAGTTTCTCGCCCCAAGGGGCGACATCGGATTTGCGGGATGTCAAAGTCACCTTTGCCACACCCGCAGTTCATTTTGGGGATTCGCAATTGCCTGCACCCGTTCAGGTGCAGTGTGATGATCCTTTGGTAGTCGGTCAGGGCCGTTGGCTTGATTCGCGCCGCTGGATTTATGAATTCGACGAGCGTCCAGGACCAGGCTTGAGTTGTACGGCCGTCGTGTCCAAAAGTTTTCGCAGCATCAATAATGAAGCGATTAGCGGACCGGCTCAATATCGTTTTAATTCAGGCGGCGCCATTCTGGAAAGCAACCGCCCGTATTACAACATTATTGATGAAGACCAGGTCTTTCTATTCAGCTTCAATGCGCCGGTTAATAGCGCCTCTTTAGTCAAGAACGGCTATTGCCGGGTAGAGGGTATTGGCGAGCGTATTGGCTTGAAAGCCATTGAGGGTGCCGAGCGCGACGCCATGGTTCGCGCCGAGTTCTATGTGGACGAGGTAGACGACCGATACCAGGCCGTCCAGTGTGCGCGTCCCCTGCCAGCGGATGCCAGCGTGTCGGTGGTGCTGGAGCCGGGCATCATGACGCAGATTGAAAATCGCAAGGGCGTCCCTAATACGGACCGCTATACCTACGATTACAACGTGCGCCCCGAGTTTACCGCCTCGCTCACTTGCATGCGTGAGCGCGCAGAAGCGCCTTGCACGCCGGTTGGCAGCTTCGGTGTTCAGTTCTCTGCGCCCGTCGCTTACGAGTACTTGAGCCAGATTCGTTTGGAAGCCGGCAAGCAGGTTTGGGAACCCAAGTCTGATAGTGACGAGGCATGGCAGGATCGTGGGCCTGGCCAGTACGTGCGTTTCGAGGGTCCTTTCCCTGAAAACGCCAAGCTGACAGTCAAGATTCCGGACAGCCTGACGGACGACGCAGGTCGCCGCCTGAAGAACCCGCAAGTGCTGAGCAACGGCATGAGCACCACGACCTATCCGCCGCTGGTGAAGTTTGCGGTGGAGCCTTTCGGGATTGTGGAGCGTTTCGGCCATGCGGATCGTGACGGATCGGACGATTCCGATCCGCCAGCCATTGGCTTGAGCCTGCGTAATGTCGAAGCCAATCTGACAACTCAGCAAATGCTGGTGTCCGCCGGTCAGGTGGGGGCTCTTGCCGTGAAGGACGACAAGGAAGTTCTGACCTGGTTCTCCCGTCTGCGTCAGCTGAACTATTCCTGGTCGGTCACCCCCGACTATCTGAAGACCATGATGGGCAGTGACTTCCATGTCACCGCTCCTTTGAATGAGAACGGCTACCTGGATCTGCGTGCCCAGCCCCTGTTGCAAGGCAAGGATCTGAAGAAGCTGGACTTGCCCGGCATGGATCAAAAAGGCGAGCGTCCTTTTGAATTGATTGGCGTGCCGCTGAAAGAGCCTGGTTTCCATGTTCTGGAAGTCGCTTCTCCACGTCTGGGAGCTTCCTTGCTGGAGGCGGCCGGTACCATGTACGTGCGTAGCTCTGTGCTGGTGACCAACCTGGGTGTGCATATCAAGAAAGGTGGTGACGATTTGCTGGTCTGGGTCACGACACTGGATGATGCCAAAGTCGTGCCCGGCGCGAAAATTCGCGTGATGAACTGCCGTGGTGAAGAGCTGCTGCAAGGTGAAACAGACGAGAATGGGATGTTCCATCACCCGCAGGCGGTGTCCAGCCCGGATTACTGCCAGGAAACCAGCTTGTCCGGTTTGTTCGTGACGGCGCGAATCGACAAGAACAACCCCATGGCTCGTGGTAAAGATGATTTCAGCTTTGCCTTGAGCGAGTGGAATTCGGGTATCGAGCCTTGGCGCTTCAATGTGCCTTACAACTGGGGCGGTCGCGATGAGGCCATTGCTCACACTGTGATGGATCGCAATCTGTTCCGTGCGGGTGAAGTGGCCCATATGAAACACTATGTACGCGAACGCGTACGTGACGGTTTCAAGGCTCCAGCTCGCTATCCCGACACCATGATTGTCGAGCACGATGGCAGCGGCAAGCGAATTGAGCTGCCCTTGAAGTGGCAAAAGACAGCGGCAGGCAGCGTATTTGCTCTGACCGACTGGAAAATCCCCAAGGACGCCGAGCTGGGTGTGTATCGCTTGCGAACCGAAGGCGAGGATCAGTACTTCAACTTCGGCGAGTTCCGCGTAGAGCAGTTCAAGTTGCCTGTGTTGGGCGGCAGTATCAAGCTGGGTGACGGTCAGGATCGTCCTTATCTGGTCAAACCCAAAGAACTGCAGGCCGACCTGCAGTTGCAGTATCTGTCTGGTGGCCCGGCTGATTACTTGCCGGTTCAGTTGTCGGCGGTTGTCCGCTCGGCAGGAACGTCCTTCAGCGCCTATGACGATTTCAGCTTTGTCCCTCCCGAGAAGGTTGAACAGTCTGATGTCTCGGACTCCCGTGTTTTCCTGAACAAGAAGCGCTTTCAGCTGGATGCACAGGGTGGTTTGCGTGCCACGCTGGATGAGTTGCCTGCGGTGGATCGTCCTTCCGAATTTCTGGTAGAAGCCACTTTTGCCGATCCGAACGGTGAAATTCAAACCTTGACCCAAACCGTGTCCGTATGGCCGGCCGATGTAGTGGTGGGTCTGCGTGCAGGTAGCTGGTTGGCAGCCGGTTCGTCCACCAAGCTCTCGGCTATCGCGGTGAGCCCGGACGGCAAGCCACTGAAAAACGTGCCTGTGCGTATTGAGGCGGCCAATGTGCAGCGTTTCTCGATCCGCAAGCGTATGGTGGGTGGCTTCTACAGCTACGACAATCAGGAGCAGCGCGAAGACCTGGGCACGATCTGCGAAGGTCGCAGCGACGATCAGGGTCTGGTGCAGTGTGATGTGAAACTGGAGAAGGGCGGTCAGGTCGAGCTGCGTGCCATTGCACGTGATGGCGAAGGCCGCGAGTCCGTTGCTGCCAGCACCGTCTGGGTCAGTGGCTCCGGTTACCTGTGGTTCGGTGGTCAGAACGATGACCGTATCGACGTGATTCCTGCGAAGAAAGTTTGGGCTCCTGGCGAGACAGCCGAGTTCCAGGTGCGCATGCCGTTCCGCGAGGCCACGGCCCTGGTGTCGGTGGAGCGTGAAGGTGTCTTGCAGGCTCAAGTGGTTCAGCTGGAAGGCGACAGCCCTAACGTCAGCGTGGAGATCAAGCCCGAATGGGGGCCGAACGTTTACGTGTCCGTGCTGGTTCTGCGTGGCCGTCTGCGTGAAGTGCCTTGGTACTCTTTCTTTAGCTGGGGCTGGAGTCAGCCTCTGACTTGGTACAAAGCCTACTCGGAAGGCGGTGGTGAATTTGTTGCCCCGACAACTACCGTGGACTTGTCCAAGCCTAGCTATCGTTTTGGTCTGGCCAGCATTGAAGTCAGCAGCCAGCAAGATGCGCTGGATGTGAAGGTAACGACGGATCGCAGCCAGTACGCGATTCGTGAGCAGGCCAAGGTTGATATTCAGGTCCTCAAGTCCGATGGCACACCGGCAGCCGGTGCGTCCGTGGCCTTGGCGGCTGTGGATCAGGCCTTGCTGGAACTGAGCCCGAACAATAGCTGGAACCTGCTCAACGCCATGCGTGCCTTGCGCGGCTACAACGTGCAGACCGCCACGGCGCAATCTGAAATCGTGGGTCGTCGTCACTATGGTCGCAAGGCTGTCGCAGCGGGTGGTGGCGGTGGCAAGAGCCCCACTCGTGAATTGCTGGATACTTTGCTGCTGTGGAAAGGCAATGTGGAGCTGGACGCACAAGGTCGCGCAACGGTGACCGTGCCGCTGAAAGACTCCCTGACCCAATACCGGATTGTGGCCGTCGCCGATCTGGCGGGCGACCGCTTTGGTAGTGGTTCGGCTCAGATCGTCACAACGCAAGACCTGCAAATCATTTCCGGTTTGCCAGCCATTGCTCGTGAGGGTGATGATTACCAGGCCCAAGTGACGCTGCGTAACAGCAGCCCACGTGCCATGACCGTGAAGGTGCAGGCGCAGTACCGTGGTAAAGGCTTGCCCTCGGCGGCCTTGCCAGAGCAAACCGTTGAGCTGGCTTCGGGCTCGGCTAAAGTGGTTTCCTGGCCCATGTCGGTTCCGCTGTCCAGCGGTTCGGCTGATTCGCACCAGATGGAGTGGACGGTGGACGCACAGGAAGTTCAGCAGTCCGGTGCCACGGGCAAGGCTGCCAAAGACAGCCTTGCAATCAAGCAGGAAGTCTTTACCGCGACCCCCGTTACGGTTCAGCAGGGAACACTGGTTGCTGTAGGAATGGATGAGCCATTGAACATGTCGGTGCAGGCACCGGCCGGTGCCTTGAAGAACGAACAAGGCGTGGTTCAAGGTGGTCTGCAAATGTTGTTCCGTTCTTCCTTGGGTGGCGGTATGGAAGGGGTGCGTGCCTGGTTTGAACGCTATCCTTACAGCTGCTTTGAACAGCAAGCCTCACGTTACATGGGCCTGCGTTCCGAAGAGGCGTGGGCTGGCCTGATGCAGCGCATGCCGTCTTATATGGACGAGAATGGTTTGTTGCGTTACTTCCCCAGTAGCTATGGGTGGGGTAGCCGCGTGTTGACCAGCTACATCCTGGATATCAGCTACATTGCGGAATCCATGGGCTTGAACTATCCCATCCCGGACGGCTTCCGCAACGAGATGCTGCAAGCGCTGGAAAACGTGGTGAATGGTCGTATCCCGAGCATGCAAACGGTCTCTCGCCAGGAGCGGGATCTCGAAGTGATTCGTGCGACGGCCGTGCTGGCCAAGTACGGTCGTGCTCGCGTCAACATGCTGGATTCGGTGGAACTGAACCTGCAAAGCTGGCCTACTGAAATCCTGCTGGCCTGGGTGGATCTGACTCAGCGTTTGCAGGGCATCAAGAAAGCCGAGCAGACACGTAAAGAAGCCATGAATCTGATTCAGGCACGTCTGGTCAGCCGTGGTACCCGTCTGGTCTTTGGTGAGGACGCGCTTAACGGCAGCCCATGGGCCATGACCAGCCGCGTGACCAACCAGGCTCGCCTGATGCTGCTGGCCAATGAAATGTCGGACTGGACCGAGGACATGCCTCGTCTGGCCCAAGGTCTGTTGGCGGAGCAGCAACGTGGTGCATGGCGCATGACCACTGAAAACCTCTTGGGTAGTTTGGCTATTGAACAGTTCAGCCGTCATCACGAACAGAACCCTAGCGGTCAGTCCATGGTGATTCTGGGCTCGGAAAGTGCCCAGGTGGTGGATTGGGACATGCTCAAACCTGACGGTCAGGGTGTGCGCTCTTTCAAAATTGATGTGCCGTGGCGCGGCGATCAGGCCGATAACCTGAGCGTTGAGCAAATGGGTGAGGGCAAGGCCTGGATCGAAGTTCGCTCCCTGGCAGCGGTGCCCGTGACCAAGCCTATCGCTGCTGGTTTGAGCATGGAGCGTCATATCGAAGCTGTGGAGCAGGCCAAACCCGGTGTATGGAGTCGTGGCGACATCATGCGCGTGAAGATCAAGGTCAAGGCTCAAGGTCAGGCAAGCTGGGTGGTGGTGTCGGACCCGATTCCTGCCGGTGCCACTATCCTGGGCAGCGGCCTGGGTCGCGACTCTGCCATGGCAACGGCCGGTGAAGAGCAGTCCGGTCATTGGCCCAGCTTTGTCGAACGCCGCTTTGATGGCTACCGTGCTTACTACGAGCGCTTTGAAGAAGGCACGACCGAAGTCAGCTACACGGTGCGTCTGAATACAGTGGGTCAGTTCGTGCTGCCAGCCAGCCGTGCTGAAGCCCTGTACGAGCCCGACGTGTTTGCTGTCTGGCCTAACGAGCAAGTTCTGGAAGTTGTGGATGCACCAGCAAATTAAAGCAGGACTGCTGGTGTTGGGACTGGCCCTGTGGGCCAGTCCCGGGCAGGCCATGCCCAGCTATAAGGAAGTTCGGCAAGCTTACCGATCGTCCGATGTGCAGGTCCTGGATCGTCAGGGCCAGCTTGTCCAGCGAGTCCGTCTGGACTTTCGTCAACGGCGCGGCGATTGGGTCGCGCTGGAGCAAATTTCTCCGGCCTTGCAAATGGCGGTCTTGGTGTCTGAAGACCGCCGTTTTGAATCTCACGGTGGGGTGGACTGGTTATCAGTGGGCTCCGCCGCGTGGGATGGCCTGTTTGCCGGACGCAGTCGCGGTGCTTCTACGATTACTATGCAGCTGGCCGGCCTGATGGATCAGGATCTGATCGGTGGTCGAGGTGGGCGCTCGGTCTGGCAAAAGCTGGATCAGGTGGTGGCCGCCCAGTCGCTGGAAGACACCTGGACCAAGCCGGAAATTCTGGAAGCGTATCTGAATCAGGTGGCTTTTCGGGGTGAGCTGGTTGGGGTGGACGCGATGGCGCGTACCTTGTTTCAAAAGCAGGCCGCTGCGCTGGATGCACGCGAATCTGCCATTGCCGCAGTTTTGCTGCGCGGCCCCAATGCCTCGGCCTTGATGGTCGAGCGCCGGGCGTGTACGACCCTGCAAGAGATGGGACGCGCCGAACTATGTCGAGAATTAAGTAATCTGGTGCCGGTGGCTTTGCGCCGGGCCGGACAGGCCCCTTTGGGGCAAGCCCAACTGGCCCCTCATTTTGCCCGTTGGGTTCTGGATCAGAATCCTGAAATCAAGGCCGGTGACAGTATTCGTACGACCTTGGATACGCGCCTGCAAACTCAAGTGCAAGCCAGTATGCGGCGCCACTTGCTGGATCTGCGCACCGCACGTGTTCAGGATTCTGCGGTGGTGGTGCTGGATAACCATAGCGGACAGGTCCTGGCCTATGTGGGGTCCAGTGGCGATCTGTCCGAGGCGGCCGAGGTAGACCATGCCCGTTCCTTGCGGCAAGCCGGTTCCACGCTCAAGCCTTTTTTGTATGAGATGGCGATTGAAAAGCGTCTGTTGACCGCCGCATCCTTGCTGGAGGATTCGCCGCTGAATCTGTCCACCGGCAATGGTCTGTATATCCCGCAAAACTACGACAAGCAGTTTGTGGGCTGGGTCAGTGCGCGCAATGCTCTGGCTTCTTCCCTGAACATTCCTGCTGTGCGTGTGCTGACCATGCTGGGGCCTGCCAACTTGGTGGATCGCCTGCGTGCACTGGGCCTGAATCTGCGCCAGGATGGCGATTTCTATGGGTATAGCCTGGCTTTGGGCAGCGCCGATGTCACCTTGCTGGAACTGACCAATGCTTACCGTGCACTGGCCAATTTGGGCCAGACGCAAGCCGTGCAAACACGTATGGATCAGCAAGCCGCTCCCTTTCATTCTGTGATGGATGAGGGGGCCAGCTGGATTGTGGGTGATATGTTGTCGGACCGTCAGGCTCGGGTGCTGACCTTTGGATTGGACAGTGCTTTGAGTACACCATTTTGGAGTGCGGTTAAAACCGGGACCAGTAAAGACATGCGTGACAACTGGGCCCTGGGTTGGACAGAGCACTATACCGTTGGCGTTTGGGTGGGAAATAGTGCTGGTCAAAGTATGCAAGATGTATCAGGTGTCAGCGGGGCAGCCCCGATCTGGCACGAGGTGATTTCGCTCTTGAACCAGCGTCGCCCCGGTCGTCAAACGGCCATGCCTGCACAGGTGCAGGTGCGTCAGATTGAGTTTGTACCCGCCATGGAGCCTGGCCGGGAAGAGTTTTTTGTTGAGGGCACGCAGACCGATCGTGTGGAATTAAGTGATGTGAATCTGGCCTATGCCGGCCCGGCCCGTATCCGCGAGCCGGTCAATGGCACCATTTTTGCGTTGGACCCGGATATTCCACCGCAAAACCAACAATTGCGTTTGTCGGCCCAAGGGCAGATTACCGAGCCCTTGGTATGGTGGGTGCAGGGAGTAGAAGCAGGGAAGGGGGCGCAGCTGCGAATTCCATTGGTACCCGGAACGCTGCGCATTGAATTGAAAACCGAACAAGGTCGCCTAATGGATCAAGTCAGCGTACAAATTAGGGGTGCGCAAATGACAAGCTTTAACAAAGATTAACCGCTTGCGCTTTTACATGACTGATACACTGCTATCCTTATTGATTCTTCGTAAAGAGAGGGGGGAACTTCACTATGATGACTTTACGCACACTCGCTCGAATTTTGGCTCCTGTTGGCCTGGTCGCATTGGCCGCTTGTCAAACCGTTCAAGAAAAGCCGAGCGACAAAGCTGGCACCTCCAGCGCCGCAACGCAAACCACTCCCTCCACGCCTGCGACGGGTGCTCAGCAGCCTCAGGCTCAAGCTGGTGCCGAGCAGCAAGCTGCGCCTGTACAGATCTTCCTGGCTGATACTCAGGAACAAGCGGGTTGGGCACGTGTCGACGTGCAACCTAATGGTGTCTTGTTTGTGAATCCGCGTGCCGTGGTGGTGCGTGAGGATCTGGTTGGCGTGCAAGCCGGCACCAACGACAGCAAAGAAGGTTTGCTGGCTTTGGATCTGACTCCAGAGGCTGCTCAGCGTCTGCTGCAAGTTACCACTCAGTTCCCCAAAAAGCGTCTGGCTTTGGTCGTGGGTGACACCATGCTGGCTGCCCCTGCTTACGGTTCGCCCGTTAAAGATGGCCGTCTGATTTTCATGGTTGGTACGGAAGCTAACGCTTTGGCTGCTGCCCGCGCGATTGCCGGTCCACAGGCTACCCAGACCAACGGTAAGAAGTAAGCACTGCTTGTTCGTCTGAATGCTGTCCTGGTCCTGGGTTCACCCATGCCCGGCTTTTTGAAAAACGCGGTGGGTGCGAACCCGCCGCTCTTGTTACTAACAGGAAAGTCGGTATGGTGACCCCGCCAGGCAGTCTCGCTTTTTATATTCTTTCTTTTCGGGTTCTGGTCGGCCTGCATGGGGCCGCGCTGCTGTTCGTCATGTTGATGGGCACCGGAGCAATTGGATCCGTTTTCGTCCCCGCTTTTTTGCGCCTGCCCTTGTTCGTTTTTCTGATGGGGCTGGTTTCGGCGTTTCTGGCCTTGTGCTGGAGTCACTGGACCTTGGCGTGGCACAGCTCTAAAGTAGGGCGACGCTGGGCCTGGATACCCGGTTTCTGTTCGGCCTTCTTTCTGGCCTTGAGTCTGGCTCTTTTTGTAATTGGCGTATGGGGTACCTTGGGCCTGGCCGATTTTGCCTACCAGCATAGCGATTGGCTTACCTCCGGCCAGCAAGATTATGACGGTTTTGTCGTTCCCAATAATGACGAAGCCCAGCCCTACACCACGCCTTATCGGCAGCATCCTTAGCTTGCCTTCTACTTGAACGCTACGCTCAGACAGCAGCGATTCCAGCCTGCTGCGTAGAGTGTCGTTGTATTTTCTGCAATAGTCTCAATTCTTGCTCGCTTTTTTATCAGTCGCAGTCTTAAAATGTGCGCATTGCGTATATTTCATAAGCGAGAGCTGATATGGCCGTCTCCCAACAAGTTTTTTTGCGTGATGCAATGCGTCGCCTGAACCTGACTCGTGACGTTTTTGCGGCACGTATTGGGGTGAAGCGTCGTGCACTGGATACCTGGCTGCTGCCTGAAGGCTCTTTGGAGTCGCGGGCCATGCCCGAAGTGGTGCAGCGTTTTGTCACGGAAATCGTGGAAAACGAAGCCTTGCTGAGCAAGTATGCGCAAAGCGCACAGTCCGGTCCTTTGCGTGACCGTATCGCTACCGGCGGCAAGCATCAGCTCTTGTCCGTAGACCAGTTCACCCGCGAAACCGTGGAAGAACTGTGCAGTCTGGCCGACATCATGCAGCCCATCGCTCGCCGTCAAAAAGTGTCGCGCGTGCTGGAAGGGGCAGTGCTGGGTAACCTGTTTTTCGAAGCCTCCACCCGTACTCGCGTCAGCTTCGGCTCGGCCTTCTGCCGCCTGGGTGGTTCGGTGTGCGATACCACTGGCTTTACCTTTTCCTCCATGGCCAAAGGCGAATCCATTTACGACACCAGCCGCGTCATGAGCGGCTATGTGGATGCCATGGTGATTCGTCACCCTGAGCAAGGTTCAGTCGCGGAATTTGCGCGTGCCACCAACATTCCTGTGGTGAACGGTGGTGACGGTGCGGGTGAACACCCCAGCCAGGCGCTGCTGGATTTGTACACTATCAGCACTGAATTTTCCCGTCTGGGCAAATTGCTGGATGGTGCACATATCGCTCTGGTGGGTGACTTGAAGTATGGCCGTACTGTGCACTCCCTGATCAAGTTGCTGGGTATGTACCGTGGCCTGAAGTTCACCCTGATCTCGCCCCCCGGCCTGGAAATGCCCGAGCACATTGTGGAGCAGGTGGCCAAGCAAGGTAAGCACGTCATCGAGCAGACGACGTCCCTGGAAAAGGGCTTGCCTGGTGTGGATGTTATTTACGCTACGCGTGTGCAGAAAGAGCGCTTCGAAGAAGGGCAGGACGGCAGCTTCACGGCCGACTTCCAGGTCAATAAAGCCATTATTGACCGTTGCTGCGGCCCCGATGTAATCGTGATGCACCCACTGCCACGCGATAGCCGCGAAGGTGCCCATGATTTGAGCGTGGATCTGAACCACGATCCGCGTCTGGCTATCTTCCGCCAGGCTGACAATGGTATTCCCGTGCGTATGGCGATTTTTGCTGTGCTGCTGGGTGTGGAAACGCTGGTGCAGCATTCCATGCGCGATGTGACCTGGAATCCTCCTTCGCACATCGGTCCTGATGATGCGGTTTTCCACGGCATGTACTAAGTTGAGCAGGTGTCAGCGCTAAGTACACGCAAGCATTAAAAAAAACCGGGGCTCTGAATTAGAGCCCCGGTTTTTTTGTTCTTGAAACGTGTTTTATAAGCCTGCTGGGTGAGCAGACTTATACCGATATGCCAAGCTGAGCCGTTTTTTGAAAGTGACGATTCAGCCCGGCAAATCTACTTTTACTTGGACGTAGGCATGGCGAATTCCGCACCCTTGGAGATGCTTTCAGGCCAGCGCTGCATGATGGATTTCTGGCGGGTGTAAAAGCGGACACCTTCTTCACCGTAAGCGTGCATATCGCCAAACAGGCTCTTCTTCCAGCCACCAAAACCGTGCCAGGCCATTGGCACTGGAATTGGCACGTTGATGCCAACCATACCCACGTGGATGCGGCGGCCAAATTCACGGGCCACGTTACCGTCGCTGGTAAAGCACGCTACGCCGTTGCCGAACTGGTGCTTGTTGATCAGTTCAATGGCACTGGCCAGATCCGGTACGCGTACGCAGCACAGCACAGGGCCAAAAATTTCTTCCTGATACACACTCATGTCAGGGGTGACGTGATCGAACAGGGTGCCGCCCATCCAGAAGCCGTTCTCGCAACCTTCACCGGCTTTGGCGCCGTCAAATTCGCGACCGTCGACCAACAGTTTGGCGCCTTCCTGTACACCTTTGTCGATGCAGCTGCTGATGCGCTCGCGCGCTTGCTGTGTCACGATGGGGCCCATTTCGGCGGCGGCATTGGTGCCATTCAGAATCTTCAGGCTGCGAGTACGTTCTTCCAGCTTGGGCAGGATACGCTCGGCAGAGTCACCCACCAGCACGGCTACCGAGATGGCCATGCAACGCTCGCCAGCCGAGCCGTAGGCGGCACCGATCAGGGCGTCCACGGTCAGGTCGATGTCGGCATCCGGCATGACGACCAGATGGTTCTTGGCACCGCCCAGGGCTTGCACGCGTTTGCCGCCGATGGCGCCCATTTCATAAATACGGTTGGCAATCGGGGTGGAGCCCACGAAGGAGACGGCTTGCACGTCCTGGTGATTGACCAGCGCCTCAACCGCGTCTTTATCACCTTGCACCACGTTGAACACGCCATCGGGCAGCCCGGCTTTTTTCAGCAGTTCGGCAATGAACAGGCTGGGGCTGGGGTCGATAGGGCTGGGCTTGAGCACAAAGGTGTTACCCGCCGCGATGGCGACAGGGAACATCCACATGGGCACCATGACAGGGAAGTTGAACGGGGTGATACCGGCCACCACACCCAAGGGCTGGCGCATGGTCCAGTTGTCGATATTGGTGCTGACCTGTTCGGTGAAATCGCCTTTGAGCAGTTGAGGAATGCCGCAAGCAAATTCCACAATTTCAATACCGCGGGTGACTTCGCCCATTGCATCGGACAGAACCTTGCCATGCTCGGCCGTAATCATGGCTGCCAGCTTTTCCTTGTTCTCGTTGAGCAAGGACAAAAAGTTGAACAGCACACGGGCGCGGCGTAGCGGTGGGGTGTCGGCCCAGGCGGGGAAAGCGGCCTGGGCGCTGGCCACAGCGGCGTCAATATCTTGCTGGCTACCCAGTTTGACTTTGGCGCTGACCTGGCCGGTGGCCGGGTTGTACACCGGTTGAGTACGTGTACCGGCGCCAGCCTGCTGGCCACCTCCGATGTAGTGAGCAATTTCGGGGGTGTTTAACTCTGTCATGGTGATGCTCCTGCTGGGATGAATTAAAACAAGGGGCGGTAACCCGGTCGGGCTGGGCTACCGCCAGAGTACCAAGTATCTAGTGAGAGACAGCAGCAATACCGACTGCAGTTTCAGCGCGGACCTGTTGGGCGTCAAAGCCATCCCGGTCTTCGCTGGCGCGGCGGCTGCTGTCCAGTTTCGATACAAAGTAAATCATGAAGAATGCCAAAGGCATGGAAATCAGGGTGGGGAAGTCGTAAGGGAATACGGCTTCGGAAAAGCCCAGAATGCGGACCCAGACGGCTGGCGACAGAATCACCAGGCCCAGGGCCACAAGCAGGCCGCTCAAACCGCCATAAATGGCACCACGAGTGGTCATGCCGCGCCAGTACATGGACATCAGCAAGACCGGGAAGTTGGCCGAGGCGGCAATACTGAAGGCCAGGGCAACCAGGAACGCCACGTTCTGGTCACGGAACAGCAGGCCCAGGAAAATGGCGACAATGCCAATGCCGATCGAAGCCAGACGGTTGACGCGCATGGCTTGCGAGGGTGTGACATCGTCGCGGCGGATGACTTTGGCGTACAGATCATGTGCAACTGCCGAGGCACCGGCCAGGGTCAAACCACTGACCACGGCCAGAATCGTGGCAAAGGATACGGCGGCCAGCAAACCAAACAGCAGGTTGCCACCCAAAGCCGTTGCCAGGTGCATGATGGGCATGTTCGAGCCGCCCAGCACCATGCCGCCTACCTTGCCGTCCACATAGAACTCGGGGTAGTTGGGCAGGATGGCCATGGCAGCCAGACCCAGAAAGCAGATCACCACAAAGAAGACGCCCATCAAACCCGTTGCCACGAAGACCGATTTACGGGCAGCGCGTGCATCAGGCACCGTGAAGAAACGCATCATGATGTGAGGCAGACCGGCAATACCAAACACCAGTGACACTGCCAGAGACAGGCCCGAGAATGGATCAGCCATCAGCTTCCAGGGACCCTTCATAGCCGCGCCAGCCTGGTGATGTTCGACCGCCGCACTGACCAGGGCGGAAAAGTCGAAGTTGAAGTAGTACAGGGCCAGGCCAGCCATCAAGAAGCCATTACCCATCATCAAGATAGCCTTGATGATTTGTACCCAGGTGGTTGCCACCATGCCACCCACCACGACGTACACCATCATGAGCAAGCCCACGGCCACCACGGCATAGGTGTAGTCGATGCCAAACAGCAGTTGCACCAGTTGTCCTGCGCCGACCATTTGCACGATCAGGTAGAACAGCACCACGGTCAGCGAGCTGATCGCGGTAAAGATGCGAGTGCTGCGTTCATCCAGGCGGTATGAGACGATGTCGCTCAGGGTGTAGCGACCCAGATTGCGCAAGCGCTCGGCAATCAGAAACATGATGACCGGCCAGCCCATGAAGGCGCAGACCGCATACAACAGCGAGTCAAAGCCGTTGGTAAAGGCCAGGGACGAAATACCCAGCAAGGTGGCGGCGGACATGTAGTCACCCACAATGGCCAGCCCATTTTGCGTGCCGGTAATGCCACCCCCGGCGGTGTAAAAGTCCGAGCTGGAACGAGTGCGTGACGAGGCCCAGTAAGTAATGCCCAGGGTCACGACCACAAAGGCGGCAAAAATCAGAATCGCTTGTGTATTCATGGGCGCACCTTTGCCAGTACACGTTCGCAAAGCGGATCAAAGCGCGTGTTGGCGACGTGGATATACACGCCTGTTAATAACCAGGACACAAAAATCAGTCCTACCCCGTACACCATGCCACTGTTGACAGCTCCTCCACTGCCCAGATCATGGGTTAGAACGCCGGGCCAAAAAATGGCCGTCACGATAAACAGGCCGGTCAGCCCCAGGCAGATGCCGGCGCAGGCAAATGCCAGACGCCGACGCTGCGACTTGAGTTGCTCATATTCCTGTAGTCCGGCTAGTTGCCGGCTTAACTCTTGATGCGACAGCATGGTTTTGTCTCCGTATTGTTGTGATTACTGCCCATGTCCGCCTGGCCGATATTATTTGGTCGGCTTCACTTTATGAGCTTTCTTATTAACAAACTCCCCCAAGCGTTCCTGCACGTCCCGCCCGGTTTGAACTACTGCTGCCATCAAGCCCTCGGCAAAGAGGCCATCGGTGGCAGACATATCGGCAATGCGGCTGATCGAGCTGACAATGGCGTAGTTCGACAAGATGGCATTGCCTGCAATGCGCTGGGCCAGTTCCAGGCTCAGCTCATAGGCTGTTTTGGGGTTGGCTTCGTTGTTGCACACGTAGTGCGCCAGCCCCAGTCGCTCTCCTTCCACGGCATCGAGCACGCGGCCTGTCAGCATCAGTTCGATCATGCGGTTGGGAGAAATGATTTTTGCGGTGCGAACGGTTGCGCCACCGCCGGTGAAGATGCCGCGTGTGCCTTCAGGCAGGGCAAAGAAGGTGCTGCTGTCGGCCACGCGAATGTGCGCTGCGCTGGCCAGTTCCAGGCCCCCACCCACGACCGCGCCTTGCAGGCAGGCAATGACGGGGATGCCGCCGTGTTCGATCTTGTCAAAAGCACGGTGCCAGCTTTGGCAGACGCGCAGAAAATCCACGGCGCCGCGTTCCTTGTCATGGTGTTCTTTCAGATCCAGGCCCGCGCAGAAATGGTCGCCTTCTGCCTTCATCAGAATGACCCGGATGTGCTCGGGAATATTGGAGAAGTACGCATCAATTTCAGCAATGGCATCTTCATCCAGGGCGTTGCGCTTGTGCGCCTTGTTCAGCGTGACAATTCCGATGTTGTCCAACTCGGTGGTGAGCAGGAAAGGGGCGGCCATAAAAAACTCCTTGTGTTACGTAAATGCGAGGGCAGTGGTGCAAATCAGCTGGGGTCGGTTTGATCCGCCAGCATTTTGCGCAGTGCCATTTTTTGAATCTTTCCAGTTGCCGTCATCGGCATCTGGTCGATGAAAATTACTTTGTCGGGTACGGACCAGCGGGTGACGCGATCCTGATAGCGCTCCAGCATGTGGGCCTCATCCAGCTCAGCGCCTTCGCGTGGCACCACGAACAGCACGGGGCGTTCGCCCCATTTGTCGTCGGCCTGGGCGATGCAGGCAGCCAGCTCAACCAAAGGCTCTTCCATGGCGATGTTCTCGATCTCGATCGAGGAGATCCATTCGCCACCGGACTTGATCACATCCTTGCTGCGGTCAGTAATGTAGACGTAGCCATCGGCGTCGATGGAGCCCACGTCGCCTGTGCGGAACCAGCCGTTTTCACTGGCCAGATCGGGTTTGCCGTAATAGCGGTCCATGATCCAGTTGCCCTGGATCAGCAGGTGGCCGCTGCTCTTGCCGTCGCGTGGCAAGGTGTTGCCTTCGTCGTCAACAGTTTTCAGGCGTGCGCCGAACAGGGCACGGCCTTGCGAGGCCAGCACGTGCTGCTTCTGGGCTTCGGGCAGATCGCTGTGTTTGGGCAGCAATTGGCACACCGTGCCCAGCGGCGAGGTTTCAGTCATGCCCCAGGCGTGGCGCACGGTAATGCCGTAGCCCGCCCAGGCGGCAATCATATTGGGTGGGCAAGCGGAACCGCCGATCAGGATGCGGCTCAGGGTGGTGAACTGCTTGCCATTGGCTTTGGCATAGTCCAGCACGGTTTTCCAGATGGTGGGTACACCGGCGGACAAGGTGACGCCAGCGCGTTCGCATAGGGAGTAAATGCGCTCTCCCTGCAAATTTGCACCGGGCAGAACAATTTTGGCTCCGGACATCAGGCCGGAGTAAGGCAGGCCCCAGGCATTAACGTGAAACATGGGGACCAAAGGCATGACGGCGTCAGCGCTGGCAATGCACAGTGCGTTCGGGTGGGCCGAAGCGTAGGCATGCAAGAGGGTGGAGCGATGGGTGTACAGGGCACCTTTGGGATCGCCCGTGGTGCCGGAGGTGTAGCACAGGCCGCTGGCGGTATTTTCATCAAACACAGGCCACTCAAAGCCCGTGCTGTCATTGCCCAGCCAGCTTTCGTATTCATCGGCCAAGGGGCCCTGGGCCTGGCTGCCCATGCGTACCCACTGCTTGACGGTGGGGCACTGGCCGCGCAGATAGCTGACCATTTCTTCAAAATGTTCGTCGTAGAACATCACCGTGTCTTGAGCATCATTGATGATGAAGGCAATTTGCTCGCGCGTCAGACGCGGGTTCACGGTGTGACAGATCAGACCGATGCCCGAGGTGGCGTAGTAAATTTCCAGATGGCGGTAGGTGTTCCATGCCAAAGTTGCCACGCGCTCGCCGGGCTGCAGGCCTTCGCGGCGCAGTCCCAAGGCCAGATCCTGAACCCGGTGGGCAAATTCAAGATAGCTGTAGCGATGAAGCTCGCCATTATCCAAAGCGGTAACAATCTCCTGCTCAGGGTTATTCTCTACGGCGTGGGTGAGAATTGAACTGATGAGCAAGGGCATATGCATCATATTTCCAGTGCCTAACATGGTGATGTCTCCTTGTATTATGTGTGTCAGCATAGGATGGTTTAGCACCTTACCCAATAGCGAATACTGACGTCGAATATGCAAAAAGTGACAATCTTTGAGAGGTCATAGGAAATGAATGCTTTGCCCGGCACGCTCCCGGTGCCCGTTGATGCAGCCCATACCGCCACCGTGGCGCTGGATCTGGTTCAGGACTGGTTTCACAGCCTGCGCACCAGCTACTCCGAAGAGGTGCTGGATCACTGCCTGAAGCAGTCGGGCATCGTGAAAGACTTTATTGATCGGCCCGGCGCTCGTTTGACGCGGGATCAACTGGTGCGCCTGTATCAGGAAAGCGCCAGGAAAACGGGCGATGAGATGATGGGGTTCTGGACTCGGCCGATACGGGCCGGGGCCTTGAAATACATTGTGCGCACCGTGCGGGATGCGCCATCCATCAATGTGGCCTTGTACCGTTTCACCCAGTTCTGGAATCTGCTGCTGGATGATTTCAGCCTGAATCTGATACGCACGGATAAAGAGTTGGGCATTGAGCTGGTGCCGCGCTATCCCACCGCCTATGTGCATCGTTTCGGCCATGCACTGATGCTGAAGCTGACGCACGGAATTGTGTCCTGGCTGATGGGGCGCGAGGTGCCGGTGCAGCAAGTGGCCTTTGCATTTCCCAGACCGGCTTTTGCGGCGGACTATTCGGTGCTGTTTCCCGCTTCAGTCAGTTTTGATGCGCCGTGCTCGCATATCTTGTTCGGCGTGGAGTTGGGGCAGGTACGGCCACAACGCACTCAGGTTGAGGCCAGAGCCTTTCTGGAGCGTGCGCCGCGTGACTGGATTTTTACTTCCTATCACGAGCATGCCTTGCGCCTGAAAGTACGGGAAATCTTGCATACCGATCTGGGCTACACCTTGCAGGATGTGTCCGGCAAATTGCATATGTCGGCGCGCACGCTGATACGCAGGCTGCAAGAAGAAGGCCTGTCGTTTCAGGGGATCAAGGATGAGCTGCGCCGAGATTTGGCGATTTTCAAATTGCTGCGCAAAGATATGTCGCTGGCTGAAATTGCTTACGCCTTGAAGTTCAGTTCGCCAGCGACATTTCACCGGGCTTTCCGCCATTGGACGGGCATGACGCCCGGTGTGTATCGCGCCGCCCAGCAGGAACTGGCCTGAAGGGCGGTTCAGCCAAGCAGGCTGTGTGGTCCGGGCTTACTTGCGTTCGCCGCCCAGGACTTCGACCAGATCGCTGATCATCTTGGCCAGCTCGGAGGTCATCAAGGTCATGTCAGCGTCAAAGATTTCGTCATCGTTGACGGCCGTCACATCTTGTTTTTCAGTCAGGATGTCCAGCGGGGCCACGCGTTTGACGTCCAGCGCATCGGTCAGCACAAAGCTGATGCGATCTGCCCAGGTCATGGCCAAACGGGTGCATTGCTTGCCGGCTTCAACGTGCTTGCGCACTTCGTCAATGTCGGCGCTTTGCTTCACGTAGCGTACGGCAGCACCGCTATCGCCGGTGGAGCGCAGTTCCGTGTCCTGGTCCACAGTAAAGTTGGCCAGTTGCTCTTCGTCCACCAGCCAGGAGGTCATGGCGGCACCGGGTGATTGCTCGGTATACAGAGGCTGCACGGGGAAAGGTTCCACGCTCTTGGCCAGCAGGCCCAGAACTTCGTCGCTCTTGGCGGTAGCCGCGGCATCAATAGCCAGCCAGTGGTTGCGGGTATCCAGCCAGACGCGGGTGTCGCGCGAGACGGCGAAGGCACGAGGCATCAAGTCCACAATGACTTGTTCCTTGATTTCCTTCATTTGCTTGCGGCCAGGTTTGTAGCCTTGCTGCTCTTCGATATCACGAGCCTTTTCACGAGCGACTTGGTTGATCACTGTGGTGGGCAGCAGCTTCTTTTCGGCGCGCAGAGCGATCAGGTACTGACCGTTAACTTCGTGCACCAGAGCACTGTTCTCGCGTGGGCTGACCCAGCCCAGGCTTAGCGGTTCCTGGCTGGAACCAGGGGTGAAGCTGTGTTTGGAAAGAGCTTCTTCCAGCTCTTCGGCGGAACATACCCAGTCGGGGGAGAGGCGATAGATGCGTAGATTCTTAAACCACATGGATACGAAGATAAATAAACAGAAGAAAAAGGGCGGGCGTAAAGCCCGAGGCAATGTTCGATTGTACGCGCAGATCTTCCTGTGTCGCCCCGCCATTTACGGACCCTTGCATTTGCTTGACAGAGCGCGGGAAATGGCCGGTGCAACGCGTTTTTTGCCTGGACTGGCTAACGATTGATGTCGTTATGGCGGGTTTCGCGCACAAAGGGCGCACCAATCGCAACCGTCACCAGACAGATCAGAATCGGGTACCACAAACCATCGTAAATATTGCCAGTGACGGCAATCATGGCAAAGGACAGGGTGGGCAAAAAGCCCCCGAACCAGCCATTGCCAATGTGATAGGGCAGGCTCATGGAGGTGTAGCGGATGCGGATCGGGAACATCTCCACCAGCATGGCCGCAATGGGGCCGTAGACCGCGGTTACCAGCCCCACCAGATAGGTCAGCAGGACCACCAGCATCACTTTATTGATCTGCTCCGGGTCTGCGCCGTCCGGGTAGCCGTACTGGCGCATGGTCTGAGTCAGCTCATTGCGCAGCTCTTGCGAGTGACGGGCAAAATCGGCGCGGCTCAGATGTCCGCCTTCAAAACCATCGATCACATGATCGCCAATGCGTACCTGGGCCACCTGACCGGGCGAACCCTTGACGTTGTTGTAGCTGACCGCGTGGCTGGCCATGTAGGATTTCACGATATCGCAAGAGCTGGTGAAGGTGTGGCTGCCCACCGGATTGAACTGGAAGGAACAACTGGCCGGGTCGGTAATGACAGTGACGGGCGCGTTGCGCTGCGCCTGGACCAAAGCAGGGTTGGCAAAATAGGCCAGGCCCTGGAAGACCGGGTAGTAGGTCAGGGCGGCCAGCAAACAGCCCGTCAGGATGATGGGCTTGCGCCCGATTTGATCCGACAGCCAGCCAAAAAAGATAAATAGCGGGGTGGCCAGTAGCAGTGAAATTACCATCAAGGTTTGCGCCAAGGTGGCATGCAAACCCAGCATTTGGGTAATGAAGAACAAGGCGTAAAACTGTCCCGTGTACCAGACCACGCCTTGGCCGGCCGTCAGGCCGAACAGCGCCAGCAAGGCGATGCGCAGATTCGCCCAGCGCCCGAAGGATTCGGTAATGGGCGAGGTCGACAGCGTGCCTTCTTCCTTGATGTGCTGGAAGGCAGGTGACTCTTTCAGGTTCATCCGTATCCAGACGGAAATCGCCAGCAGCAGCACGGAAATCAGAAAGGGAATGCGCCAGCCCCAAACCACAAATGCTTCTTCCCCGACCAGACTGCGTATGCCCATGATGACCAGCAGGGACAGCAGCAAACCCACAGATGCCGTGGTCTGAATCCAGCTGGTGTAAAAACCGCGACGGTGCTGGGGTGCGTACTCAGCCACATAGGTGGCGGCACCGCCGTATTCGCCACCCATGGCCAGGCCTTGCAGCAGACGCAGGACGATCAGCATGATGGGGGCGGCAATCCCGATGGCTTCATAACTGGGTAGTACGCCGACCAAAAAGGTGGACAGTCCCATCAGCAGGATGGTGATCAGAAAGGTGTACTTGCGGCCCACGCGGTCGCCAATACGACCAAAGAGCAAGGCTCCAAAGGGGCGTACGGCAAAACCGGCGGCAAAGGCCAACAAGGCAAAGATAAAGCCGGCTGTCGGGTTAACAGCGGAAAAGAAGTGTTGCGCCAGAATGGCGGCCATGGAGCCGTACAGGTAGAAGTCGTACCACTCGAACATGGTGCCCAGGGCGGAGGCAAAAATAACTTTGCGGCCTTGGGTGTCCAGCTTGTTCTTGGCTTTCGGGAAGGTTGCACTGGTGATTGTCTGGGGCATGTACTCAGGCTCTCCAAGGCAAAGACAGTGGGAAACTGACGCGCAAGCGCAGGCCGCTTTCCTGGCCCCCAGTCAGTGGCATGAAGTCGATGGAGGCGCCGTGAATGTCGGCAATCTCCCGCACAATGGCCAGCCCCAGGCCACTACCGTCTGCCTGGTTGCCCATGATGCGATAAAAACGATCAAAAATTCGTGCTTTATGTTCCGTGGGAATGCCGGGGCCGTTGTCCTCGATTTCCAACCAGCCCTGGCCTTGCGTCTGGCCGGTACGCATGGTGATCCAGCCGCCAGCAGGGGTGTAAATCAGGGCGTTATCCAGCAAATTGTTGATCAGCTCATCGAGCAGGACCGGATCCGCTTGCAAGAGGATGGCTTTTGCCGTGTTTTCCAGCCCCAGATCCAGCCCCAGCTTCAAGGCATCGGGCACACGCTGGCCTACATGCAATTCAGTCAGGGTATTCAGGTCCAGGGTTTGCTTGGTAGGGGCGTACAGGGCATCGCTGCTTTCGGCACGGGCCAAGGCCAACATTTGGGTGACCAGGCGCGTGGCCCGGTCGGTGCCGCGTACCAGTTGTTGCAAGCTGGCTTCGGTCTGCCTGGGGTCGCGCTCGCGCAGGGCCAGTTCGGCTTGGGTGCGTATCCCCGCCAGCGGCGTTTTCAACTGGTGGGCCGCATTGGCCACAAACTGCCTTTGAGTGGCTGAAAATTGTGCCTGCTGGGCCAGGAGTCCATTCATGGCATCAATCAGCGGCACAATTTCGGCAGGCGCCTGCTCTTGATCTACCGGCGATAAATCACCGGGCGCACGAGCGCGCAAGCGCGCTTGCAGCAGGTTCAGCGGCTCCAGGCCATGTGTCAGCCCCAGGCCCGCCAGCATGGCCGCCAACGGTACCAGAATGAATTGCGGTGTCAGCATCCCGATCAGAATTTCTCTGTGTAGCACCGCTCTATGTTCATTGGTTTCGGCAGCAACCGCCAGAAAGGGCGTGTCGTTTTTGTCCTTGCCCCCCCAGACATAGGCCAGCCGCAGGCTTTGATCATCCAGAATAACGTCCCGGTAGCGCAGTAGGTCGGTGTCATATCCCCAACTGTCGGGAACCGGCAAATTCGCGTTGCCAGCCAGTGGCTCGCCATTGGCATCGCGGATTTGCCATAGCGTAGGGGTCGGGCTTTCCTGACGCAAAATTGTCTGTGCCCCGTGCGATAAATGGATGGGCTGGCTCAGATCCTGATGGCTGATTTCCACCCGCAACAAGTCCAGGTGATCGCGCAAGGTGCGGTCGTAGGGGGAGTTCGCAATGTGCTGGGCGATGAAGTAGGTAATGACAATGCCTACCGTCCACAGCAGAAACAAAGGCCCGAAAATCCAGATCATGATCTTGTGGATGAGCGGGCGCGGTGCGACACGCTTGCTTTTGGCAGGCGCAGCCGTGTTGTGGGATGGGGGCGTAGCGTGCTGCATGGACGATCCTTTAGGCTGGAGCGTCTTCTCGCAGTTTTTCCGGTTCCAGACAGTATCCCAGACCACGCACGGTCAGGATGCGTACGCCGCTAGGCTCCAGTTTTTTGCGCAGGCGGTGGATATAGACCTCGATGGCGTTAGGGGTGACTTCCTCACCCCACTCACAGAGCAGATCCACAAACTGGTTCTTGCTGATCATGCGACCGCTGCGCGACAGGAAAATCTCCAGCAAGCTGGTTTCACGCGCCGACAGCTCCAGGGGCTGATTGTCTATATAAGCCATGCGACCTTTCAGGTCGAAGCTCAAGCGCTTGTGATGCAGCAAGGCGCTGCTGGTGCCGGTACTGCGACGCGTCAGGGCGCGTACACGGGCTTCCAGCTCGGTCAGGGCAAAGGGTTTGGACATATAGTCGTCCGCGCCCAGGTCCAGACCGCGCACGCGCTGTTCTACGGTGTCGCTGGCTGTCAGAATCAGTACGGGGAGCGTGTCCTGACGCTGTCGGATAGACTGCAGCACCGACAGGCCGGGCTTTTTGGGCAGGTCCAGATCCAGGATCAGAAGGTCAAAGCTTTGCAGCTGCAAGGCCGAGTCGGCGCTATCGCCATCGTGCACGACGTCAACCGCATAGCCTTCGTAGCGTAAGGAGCGAGAAAGTCCATCCGCGAGAATACTGTCGTCTTCAGCTATGAGTATGCGCATGACCCTACACAAACAGATGATTGAATGGCTGTTCGGCATTGTTGCACAAGGCTGTAAGGCTGGTCAGTAGGGGATAACGATGGCGGCTAGTTAATTTATTTGAATATCTGTGTATATATACAGTATAATTTGATGCAATAATTAGGTTTGATTTTTAATTGCCGTGCCCGTCCGTTGGGGCGCCATTCCACAGTCAAGGATTTTTCATGGACGATAAAAACAGCAAAGCAGTGGCCTCGGAACGTTCCAAAGCGCTGGCCGCCGCTCTGTCGCAAATCGAAAAGCAGTTCGGCAAGGGTTCGATCATGCGTTATGGCGACGACAACGTCGAGCATGACATCCAGGTGGTCTCCACGGGTTCCTTGGGTCTGGACATTGCTTTGGGCGTCGGTGGTCTGCCACGTGGTCGCGTTATTGAAATTTACGGCCCGGAATCTTCGGGTAAAACCACGCTGACCCTGCAAGTGATTGCAGAGATGCAAAAGCTCAAAGGCACATGTGCCTTTATTGACGCCGAACACGCGCTGGACGTGCAATATGCTCAAAAACTGGGCGTGAACCTGGGCGATCTGTTGATCTCCCAGCCTGATACCGGCGAGCAGGCTCTGGAAATTACCGAAGCCCTGGTGCGTTCGGGTTCGGTAGACCTGATCGTTATCGACTCGGTGGCCGCCTTGACTCCCAAGGCTGAAATCGAAGGCGATATGGGCGATTCCTTGCCTGGTCTGCAGGCCCGTCTGATGAGCCAGGCCCTGCGTAAATTGACGGCCACCATCAAACGCGCTAACTGCATGGTCATCTTCATTAACCAGATCCGTATGAAGATTGGCGTCATGTTCGGCAACCCTGAAACCACCACGGGTGGTAACGCGCTGAAGTTTTACTCCTCCGTGCGTCTGGATATTCGCCGTATCGGTTCCATCAAGCGTGGCGACGAAATGGTGGGTAACGAGACCCGCGTTAAAGTGGTCAAGAACAAGGTTGCGCCTCCTTTCAAGCAAACCGAATTCGACATTATGTATGGCAGCGGTATTTCCCGCGAAGGCGAGATTATCGATCTGGGCGTACAAACTGGCGTGGTCGACAAGGCAGGTGCCTGGTATAGCTACGACGGCAACCGCATTGGTCAGGGTAAGGACAATGTGCGCGAATTCCTGAAAGAGCGCCCCGAGTTGGCCCGCGAAATCGAAAACAAAGTGCGTGAAAAGCTGGGCGTTGCCCTGATGAGCGCTGCTGTCAGCCGTCCAGCCGCTGCTTCTGTGGTTGATCCGGCCGAGGGAGAAGTCTGATTTTTCCCCCAGAGTTCGATGACGAACCCTTTGAGACAGACCCGGAGGAAATCCGGGAACGTAAACAAGCTCAAAGGGAGCGCGTTGCTGCGCTTTCTGCCCGGCCCACTCGGGCGGGCAGAAACGTAGAAGAAAGCTCGGGTGATGATGCTCCGGCTGCGGAAAAGAAAGCTCCGTCCAAACGGCCGGGGCTGTCTCTTAAAGCCAGAGCGTTGAATTTTTTATCCCGACGCGAATACTCGCGCCTGGAGTTGGGCCGCCGTCTGGCACCCCATGCAGAAACCGCTGAAGAAGTGGAAGCTTTGCTCGACGCCCTGGTCGAACAGAAATGGCTGTCCAACGAGCGCTTCGCACATAGTGTCGTCAATCGCCGTGCCTCGCGTGTGGGCACCCGAGTCATTCTGCAAGAACTGCGCCAGCATGGCGTGGATGTGGAACAGACCGAAATCATCAAAGAAGAATTGATGGCGACCGAACTGGAACGGGCCAAGCACGTGTGGAGCAAGAAATTCAGTGCGCCGCCCGATGATCCCCGCAGTTACGCCAAACAATATCGCTTCATGGCCAGCCGAGGCTTCTCGGGCCGTATCTTGCAGCAGATTCTGGGTGATTGGGAAGACGATCCGGCTTGAATAAGCTATCTGCAATGCTTCGTTTTGCTGTGTTTCTTGCTTGTCTGCTGCCGCTATCAAAAAACGTGGTCTCTCTCGTTCAAGGTGGCATGAGCCCGCCCGCCTGTACTTTTCCTCTATCTATATAGTGCTTGCAACAGAGTTTTGCCATGCCATTGCTAAATGGCTCAAGACTGCGCCGCCACGATTCCTTGCAGGCTTTTGAAGCAGGTCTCTCGTGCCTGTGCCAAAAAGGCCTGCACATAGTCCGCTTGTAAATCTTCACTACGTACCGTGGCGTATAGCGTGCGCCAGATACCGTGCTCTCCCAAACGGCAAGTGCGAATCGAGGCCGGGTTCAAGAACTCCGTCAAGGCCCAGTTTGGCAACGCCGTCACACCACGCTGGCTGGCAACCAGTTGCACGATCATGGGCGTTAGCTCGGCCTGCCGAATCGCAGCGGGCTCCACATCGGCTGGCGTCAGGAACTGCGTAAAAATATCCAGACGATTGCGTTCTACCGGGTAGGTAATCAGAACCTGATCGGTCAATTGAAAAGGTTCCACATAGCGGTACTGCGACAAGGGGTGCTGGTTGGAGACAGCCAGCACCAGCTCGTAGCGAAACAGGGGTTCGTAATGGACAGCCGGATTGTCCTGCGGGTCCGAGGTGATCACCACATCCAGATCCCCACGCATCAAGGCGGGCAAGGGCGCAAAGGAAAAAGCCGCGCTCAAGTCCAGCGTGACGTCAGGCCATTGCTGCCTGAATGCGTCCAGTGCTGGCATCAGCCATTGAAAGCAGGAGTGGCAATCAATGGCCACATGCAGGCGTCCCGTGCGTCCGGCGGCCAGTCTTTGCAAATCGCGCTCGGTGGCGCGTACACGCGGAAGGATGTCATCGGCCAGCGTCAGGATACGCAGAGCGGCGGTGGTCAGGCGGGCAGGGCGGGTGCGGCGGTTCAGCAATTGCACTTGAAGCCGCACTTCCAGGTCGCGGAGCTGGTGCGAGAGGGCGGACTGCGTAACATGCAGGCGCTCGGCGGCTTCTTGCAAGCTGCCGCTGTCGCGGATGGCGCTCAGGGTTTCGAGATGGCGGATTTCAAGCATGTTGAGGAAAACTCATGATTAGCATGGTGTATTTGATTTTTTTTCAAATAAGTATACAGGCACAATAGATTTCAAGCGCCTGATACGGGCCTTTTATTTCTAATTTATGGGCTTACTATGACTATTATTCATAATCTGGGTTTTCCTCGCATGGGCACGCAGCGCGAATTGAAGCGCTCTTTGGAAGCCTATTGGGCCGGTCAGGTAAGCCAGCAAGAGCTTTTGGAAACAGGCAAAGCCTTGCGCGCCCAGCATTGGGGTTTGCAAGGCAAGGCTGGGCTGGATACGGTACCTGTGGGCGATTTTGCCTGGTATGACCAGATTCTGGAGTGGAGCACCTTGCTGGGAGCGGTTCCTGCCCGTTTCGGCCAGGCCGAAAATGCACCCGTGTCATTGGATACCTTGTTTCGCATGGCGCGTGGCCGTGCGCCCAGCGGTACCCCTGCCGCTGCTTGTGAAATGACCAAGTGGTTCGATACAAACTACCACTACATCGTGCCCGAATTCACACCAGGTCAAAGCTTCCGGATTGCCCGTGAATTCTTGTTTGAGCAGATTGAAGAGGCCAAGGCTCTGGGGCACAAGGTCAAGCCCGTGATTCCCGGACCCTTGACCTGGTTGTGGCTGGGCAAGGGCGATGCCTATGAGGGCTTGGCAGATGCGGGCAAGCTGGCCTTGCTGGATACTTTGCTGCCTGTGTATGAACAAGTGCTGGCCCGTTTCAAAGCTCAGGGTGTGGAATGGGTACAGATTGACGAGCCTGTTCTGGTTCTGGATTTGCCTCAAGCGTGGCAAGACGCCTTCCGTCGCGTCTATCAAGGTCTGAATCAATCCGGCTTGAAGCTGCTGCTGGCGACTTATTTTGATGATCTGCATGAGAACGTCGCGGTATTGAAGGATTTGCCCGTGGCGGGTGTGCATGTGGATGCGGTGCGTGCTCCGGCTGCTTTGCAGGCCGTACAAGCGGTATTGGGGCAAGACCAGGTGCTGTCTGCCGGTGTGATTTCGGGTCGGGATATTTGGCGCATCGATCTGCAAAAAACGGTTCAAGCCTTGAAGCCCTTGAAAGCGGCTTTGGGCGAGCGCCTGTGGATTGCGCCATCCTGCTCGCTGCTGCATGTCCCTGTGGATGTGCAAAGTGAAACCGGCCTGGACGCTGAATTAAAGAGCTGGCTGTCCTTTGCGGTGCAAAAACTGGATGAGCTGAAACTGTTGCAAGGATTGCTGGATGGCACTTTGGACGAAGCGGGTCAGCAAGCGGTTCAAGCTCAGCAAGCTGCTTTGCAAACGCGCCGTGAGTCCAAGCGCACGCATAATCCTGCCGTACAAGCCCAGATGGCCAAGATTGACCAGCTCAAGCGTCAACGTACGCCCTTCGCGCAGCGTATCCAGGCCCAGCGCAACAAGCTGAAGTTACCCGCCTATCCCACCACCACGATCGGTTCGTTTCCTCAGACCACGGAAATTCGTACTGCTCGCCGCGACTGGCGTGGGGGAGCCCTGAGTGATGCGGCTTATGAAAAAGCGATGCAGGCAGAAATCGAGCAAGTTATTCGTTTTCAGGAGCGGATCGGTCTGGACGTGCTGGTGCATGGTGAGGCCGAGCGCAACGATATGGTGGAATACTTTGGTGAACTGCTGGGTGGTTTCGCCTTTACGCAAAACGGTTGGGTACAAAGCTACGGGTCGCGTTGCGTAAAGCCGCCTATTATCTTTGGGGATGTGTTGCGCATCACGCCAATGAGTGTGGCCTGGTCCTCCTACGCCCAATCACTGACTGATCGGCCCGTCAAAGGCATGTTGACGGGGCCAGTGACGATGTTGCAGTGGTCTTTTGTTCGTGACGACCAGCCCCGTGCCGATACTTGCCGCCAGCTGGCTTTGGCCTTGCGGGATGAAGTTTCTGATCTGGAACAGGCCGGCATTCGTGTCATCCAGCTGGATGAACCCGCTTTTCGTGAAGGCTTGCCGCTCCGTCAGGGTGATTGGCAGGCTTACCTGGATTGGGCGGTGGATTGCTTTCGCCTGTCCACCAGCGCGGTGTCCGATGAAACCCAGATTCACACGCATATGTGCTACTCGGAGTTCAACGACATCATGCAGTCCATTGCCGATATGGACGCGGATGTGATCACGATTGAAACCTCGCGCTCCAATATGCTCTTGCTGGATGCTTTCGAGAATTTTGAGTATCCCAATCATATTGGCCCTGGCGTTTATGACATTCACTCGCCCAATGTGCCTGATAAGGATTGGATGGTGCGCTTGATGGGGGAGGCGGCCAAGCGCTTGCCCGCCGACCGTTTGTGGGTGAATCCCGACTGCGGTTTGAAGACGCGGGCTTGGTCTGAAACTGAGGCTGCCTTGCTGGCTATGGTGGATGCGGCCAAAGCATTGCGGGCGGCAGCCTGATTTGGTGCAGGCTTAAAATAAGCCGCTTGAATAGATTGACAGGGCAGGGCGCTTTTCGTCCTGCTGCCTGATTTCCCAGGCTGGATGAAAACGACCGCCCGTCAGGTGGTCGTTTTTTTCATGCAAATTTGGTATACCGTAGGATCGACGCCGCGTAGATCCTGTGTTTGGCCCGCTTGGGATGCGCTTACAGATTATGTAAGTGGCTGATACGGAACATACGAGGTGCGTTATACTTGATCAGTTTCAATCTTGCCGCCCCGTTCATATCAATGCCTTTGCCCCCGCCGTCCGTCGCCCGTGAACCATTGCATACGCGTACCATCACGGTAGAGTCGTTTGCACGGGAAGATGGCCTCTGGGACCTGGAGGCCTCGCTGCTGGATGTGAAGTCCTACGACTTTCCCATACGCAACGGCCAAACCCATAAGGCAGGTGATCCTGTCCACCTGATGCATCTGCGTATCACTATCGATAGCAGCTTTGCCATTGTGGATGCCGTGGCGGTCTACGATGCAGCCCCTTACCAGGACAACTGTTCGTCCATTGCGGACGCCTACCAGAAGTTGGTGGGCCTGAATTTGCTCAAGCAGTTTCGTCAGGGTGTCAAAGAGCGCTTTGGGCGTTCGGCTGGCTGTACGCACATGAGCGAGCTGGCACAAGTGTTGCCAACCGCCGCCGTACAAACCATGGCCGGGCGACGTCGCAGCAGCGGGGAATCAGAGATTTATCGCACCGACAAGCAGCCTTTCCATCTGGATGGCTGTCATGCCTTGCGTTTGAGCGGTCCCGTGGTTGAGGAGTTTTATCCCGTCTGGTATCGACCTAAAGTCACAGACGGGGTGGATTAGTTTTTTGTTTTAGTCAGGTCTCGGGCTCAGGCCTGGAGTTCCTGCCTTCTTTTTTTATTGTGTTTTTAGACTGACAGGTATCACATGAAAATTCACGAATATCAGGGCAAAGCACTGCTTAAGCAGTTTGGCGTTGCCGTGCCACGCGGAATTCCTGCCTTCTCCGTCGATGAAGCGGTTGCAGCTGCGCAGGAGCTGGGTGGCTCTGTGTGGGTTGTCAAAGCCCAGATTCACGCCGGTGGCCGTGGCAAGGGCGGTGGCGTCAAGCTGGCTCGCTCGATGGACGAAGTGCGTCAACTGGCCTCGGAAATCCTGGGCATGCAGCTGATCACTCACCAAACTGGCCCTGAAGGCCAGAAAGTGGGTCGCCTGCTGATCGAGGAAGGCGCGGACATCAAGAAGGAATACTACGTCGGTATCGTTACCGACCGTGCTACCCAGCGCGTGGCCGTGATGGCTTCCAGCGAAGGCGGCATGGAAATTGAAGAAGTGGCCGAGCGCGACCCCGACGCCATTCTGAAAGAATTCGTGGACCCTGCTGTTGGCCTGACCAACGAGCAAGCCACCAAGCTGGCTCGCGGTATCGGCGTTCCTGACGCTTCGATCGAAAAAGCCGTTGCTGAATTCCAGAAGCTGTACAAGTGCTACACCGAAACCGACGCTGAACTGGCCGAGATCAACCCTCTGATCCTGACCGGCTCGGGCGACATCATCGCTCTGGACGCCAAGTTCAACTTCGACGGCAACGCTTTGTTCCGTCACCCCGATATCGTGGCTTTCCGTGACCTGGCTGAAGAAGATCCTGCTGAAGTTGAAGCCAGCAAGTACGACCTGGCCTACATCCAGCTGGACGGCAACATTGGCTGCCTGGTGAACGGTGCCGGTCTGGCCATGGCGACCATGGACACCATCAAGCTGTTTGGCGGCGAGCCTGCCAACTTCCTGGACGTGGGCGGTGGCGCTACGGCCGAAAAAGTTACTGAAGCCTTCAAGATCATGTTGGCCAACAAGGGCGTCAAAGCCATTCTGGTTAACATCTTCGGCGGCATCATGCGCTGCGACGTGATCGCTGAAGGCGTGATCGCTGCGTGCAAGGCCGTCAACCTGAACGTGCCTCTGGTGGTACGCATGAAGGGTACCAACGAAGAGCTGGGCAAGAAAATGCTGGCCGATTCCGGTCTGCCCATCATCAGTGCTGACACCATGGCCGAAGCGGCGACTGCTGTTGTCGCTGCCGCCAAGTAAGAAAAGGTTGAGGATTAGCAAATGTCGATTCTGATCAATAAAGACACCAAAGTCATCACGCAAGGGATCACCGGCAAGACCGGCCAGTTCCACACCCGCATGTGCCGTGAATACGGTAACGGCATGGAAGCCTTTGTGGCTGGCGTGAACCCCAAGCGTGCTGGTGAGGATTTCGAAGGTGTACCTATTTACGCCTCCGTGTCCGACGCCAAGGCTGAAACTGGCGCAACTGTGTCGGTTATCTACGTCCCCCCCGCAGGTGCTGCGGCTGCCATCTGGGAAGCTGTTGAAGCTGACCTGGACCTGGTTATCTGCATTACCGAAGGCATCCCTGTTCGCGACATGCTGGAAGTTCGCAACCGCATGCGCGCAGAAAACCGCAAAACCCTGTTGTTGGGCCCGAACTGCCCCGGTCTGATCACTCCTGACGAGCTGAAGATCGGTATCATGCCCGGCCACATTCACCGCAAGGGCCGCATCGGTGTGGTCAGCCGCTCCGGCACGCTGACATACGAAGCCGTTGCTCAAGTAACCGAACTGGGTCTGGGTCAATCCTCGGCTGTCGGTATCGGTGGCGACCCAATCAACGGTCTGAAGCACATCGACGTGCTCAAGATGTTCAACGACGATCCTGATACCGATGCCGTTATCATGATTGGCGAGATCGGCGGTCCAGACGAAGTCAACGCGGCTTTGTGGGCTAAAGACAATATGACCAAGCCTGTTGTTGGCTTTATCGCTGGTGTGACAGCGCCTCCCGGAAAACGCATGGGTCACGCCGGTGCCCTGATCTCCGGTGGTGCCGACACGGCCGACGCCAAGCTGGAAGTGATGGAAGCTTGCGGTATTCGTACCACTCGCAACCCGTCCGAAATGGGCAAGCTGCTCAAAGAAGTGCTGTAAATAGTAGTACCGGGGCCCGCTTTGGCGGGCTCTTTGTCTGGCTGCCCTGTGCAGCCGGGCAAAATTGGCCAGCCGGTTTCGTCAAGAAAAACACCACAACCCGGCGCATTCCTTCCCGAATCTGGCCAGCCTGATCATGCTCAAACGAATCAAGTAAGAAAAAGAAGCCCCGATGTTGCGCAGGCTAGGATTAGTTTGCTGCTTTAAGGGGCATTGTTGTCTTGGGACAGCCTGGCGACAGAAAAAGAACGTTTGTCCCGCGGCTGGGAAGAGAACTCACGTTTAGCTATACGGGAACGAAATGATTGAATTCCTCCAAACCCTGCATTGGGGTTCACTGTTTCAAATTGTACTGATTGATATTTTGCTCGGTGGCGACAATGCCGTCGTGATCGCACTTGCCTGTCGCAACTTGCCCAAGCAGCAGCGCATGCAAGGCATTTTGTGGGGGACCGCAGGCGCAATTATCCTGCGTGTAGTCCTGATTTTCTTTGCTCTGACCTTATTGGATCTGCCATTTTTGAAAGTGGTGGGTGGTCTTTTGCTCATGTGGATCGGTATCAAGCTGCTGATGCCGGACGACGACGCACACGGCAATATTCAAGGGGGCGGAACCATCTGGGCTGCCGTCAAAACCATTATCATCGCGGATTTCGTGATGAGCCTGGATAACGTGATTGCCATTGCCGGTGCAGCACAAAACGCGCACCTGGATCATCAACTGGGCTACGTGATCTTTGGTTTATTGCTAAGTGTCCCCATTATTGTCTGGGGCAGCACCCTGGTTTTGAAACTGATCGACCGTTTCCCTATTGTCGTCACCCTGGGCGGTGCCTTGCTGGGCTGGATTGCAGGCGGCATGCTGGTCACGGACAAGATTGTGGAAAATCAATTTGGCGTGCAGCCCCAGCCTGTTAAACTCGGGGTCGAGATTGTTTGTGCCTTATTAGTGGTGGCGCTGGGCAAATGGCTGGCGCACCGTAAAGGTTCTACCAAGGAAGCTTAGTTCTATGGCAATTTTTAAATCCTCCGACGCCAAAGGTCAGGAAAGCGGTTTGTCCCTGCTGCAAGGCTTAGGGATCCTGGCCATTATCGGTATTGTTGCTGCCGCCATCGTGCGCTATTTTGCTGCATGACCGCTGTGGCTTCTACTCCTCAGGAATTGGTTATTGCCACTCGTGCCAGTCAACTGGCCTTGTGGCAAGCCAAGCATGTTCGCGACCTTTTGCAGCAGCTGTACCCGCAGTGCAAGGTATCCTTGCTGGAAATGACAACCCGTGGTGACCAGATTCTGGATCGTACGCTGTCCAAAGTGGGTGGCAAGGGCCTGTTTGTCAAAGAGCTGGAAACCGCCTTGCTGGATGGCCGCGCCCATCTGGCGGTGCACTCCCTGAAAGACGTGCCGGTGGTGTTGCCCGAGTCCTTTGACCTGCCCATCATCATGGAGCGGGACGACCCACGCGATGCTTTTGTTTCCAATACTTATCCCAATCTTGCGGCTTTACCTGCTGGTGCCATCGTAGGCACTTCCAGTTTGCGCCGCGAGTCTCAGATTCGAGAGCGCTACCCGCACCTGGACATCCGTCCCCTGCGTGGCAATGTCCAGACCCGTTTGTCCAAGCTGGATCGTGGTGATTACGACGCCATTATTCTGGCTTCGGCTGGTTTGCGTCGTCTGGAATTGGCCGAGCGTATTCGCGATTACATCTCGACCGAAGACAGCTTGCCTGCCGCCGGGCAGGGGGCCTTGGGTATCGAGATCCTGAAAACTCGTACCGATGTGGCTCAATGGTTGGCGCCTTTGGCGCATTCCACCAGCCACGTATGTGCCTTGGCCGAGCGCGCCGTATCGCGTGCCTTGGGTGGTTCCTGTCAGGTGCCATTGGCGGCTTATGCCACCCTGAATGGCGAGGAGCTGAGCCTTAGCGGCCTGGTTGCCGAACCTGATGGGTCCACGGTGTACCGCGCTCAGATCACGGGTGCGTCCAAAGATGCGGAAGCCTTGGGCCTGTCGCTGGCGGAAGATCTGAAGCAGCAAGGTGCTCAAGCCATTCTGGATCGCTTGCTTACGGAACAGCCCGCAGAAGGCGAGTAAAGCGGCATGAACCTGCCCTGTGTATTACTGACCCGCCCCGCGGGACGGAACGAAACCCTGTCGGCTGCCTTGGCCGCGCAGGGTTTTTCTTCCTTGCTTATGCCCGCTTTGAGCCTGGAAGCGCAAAACCTGTCCGAAGAACAATGGCAAGATCCCAAGGATTTTGACCTGGTGCTCTTTGTAAGCAGCAGTGCGGTCAATTTTTACTTTGCGGCTTTGCAAGCGCGCGGTCAACGCTGGCCTGACAAGGTATTGCTGGCTGCAGTTGGTTTTGCGACCGCTGCCTGTTTGCGCGCCCAGCCGGGCGTTTCTCCAGAGGCCGTACTTCACCCTGAAAATACGGATTCCTTGCAGGACTCAGAGGCTCTGTGGGCGGTGCTGGAGCCCCGACTGGCGCAATTTGAACGGGTTCTGATTGTGCGCGGCCATACTGGTCGTGAGTGGTTGGGCCAGCAACTGGAAAATCACGGTATTCAGGTCCAGCGCCTGGCCATTTACCAGCGTAGCCCCGCCCAGTGGAGTACAGAGCAAGGCCGCCAAATTCGTGACAGTTTGCAGGCGGGCCGTCTGGCCGTGTTGCTTAGCAGCTCTCAAAGCGCCGATGCGGTTTTCGCCAATGTACAAAGCCTGGGTTTACTGGATGTTTGGGCGCAATGTGCCTATGTGGTCATACATCCGCGTATTGAAGAACATTTACAGTCCTTATTGTTGCAGGCTGGAATCGCAGCGCCACCAATGGTAAAAAGGTGTACGCCAGACGATGATGACATTGTCGCTGCCTTGATGGCGGTGCTCTCGCGCGATTAGCCTCACACGGATTACAATCTTGCCATGAACGATAAAACAGAGAACGCATCCGCAAGCGAACCGGAGACTCCCATTTCCAGCCCAGCCAATACAGCGGCTCCTCGTCCGTATTCCGAACCCAAAGACAGCACCACTGCGCCGCAAAAGCGTAAAAGTGGCGCGGGTCCGGCTTATGCTTTGACGGCTGTTGTGGTGGTGCTGGCCGCTGCCGGTCTTTGGTACCAGAATTCATTGCTGGAAAAGCATAAGGCCGAGCTGCAAGCCCAGCTGGCGACCAATATCAACACGACAGAGCAGGCGCGCCAAACCGCGCAGCAGGCCCTGGCCTTGGCGCAGCGTCAATCCGACAAGCTTGCCCAGTTGGAAAAATCCTTTAACGATTCCACCGAACAGTTTCATGATCTGAGCCAAGCCTTCCAGACCATGACAGACAGCGGGTCGGAACTGGTTTTGCTGAATGATATTGATCACCTGGCCACGATTGCGCAGCAACAGCTGATGCTGGGTGGCAATGTGGCCAATGCCATCGTTTCTCTGGAAGCTGCTCAGGCGCAATTGGCTCGTGCCAATCGCGTCGGTCTGGCTTCCTTGCAACAAACACTGAATGGCGATCTGGAACGCCTGCGCGCCGCTGCCACGGTGGATGTGGCCTCCTTGTCGCGTCAACTGGATATCTTGTCGCGCTACGTCTCGGAAGCGCCTTTGCTGGTGCCGGATGACGTTGCCGGTGGTGCGAATACTGAAGCGCTGGACTTGCAGTCCGACGTTCAGGAACCTACGGAACTGGCCGCTGATGCCCCTTGGTGGGAGCGCAGCTGGAATACGGTGGAACAGTGGGGTAGCAGCGCCTGGCGCTCGGTCAGCCACGATCTGGGGCAGTTTGTCTCCATCCGTCGTGTCGACGATGCCGCCGCCTTGCTGATGTCGCCGGATCAGGCTGCCCGTCTGCGAGAGAACCTGCGTCTGCGCATTATGGCCGCCCAACTGGCCATGATGATGAACCAGTCCGCCGTCTGGCAGACCGAGCTGAACGCAGTCGCGACGGCGCTGGAAAAACGCTTTGATACGCAATCCGGTCAGGTTCAGCAGGCCTTGCGTCTGACCCGCCAATTGCAGGACACCCGCATCGGTGCTCGTTTGCCTACCGTGAATAACACCTTGGCGGCCATTGAGAGCCTGCGTCAGGCTCAGGCCGGCCGTAGTCAGGACAATGCCGACGACACCACGACCGAGCAGGGCGATACGGACCCTATTTTGTCCGACCCTCCTCAATCCACAGAACCTGCCAGCCAGGAGGAGCCCGCTGCTCCTGCTGCCGAACAGACTGAGTCTGCGACTCCCGCTCAATCCGAGACGGAACAGCCGGCTCAGGCGCAGGGGTAAGGTATGCGTACTTGGTTTTGGACTCTCATCTTATTTATCGCTGCGGTCGCGCTGGCTCTGGTCTTGCGTGAACACGCCGGTAATGTCTATTTGGTCACGCCGCATTATCTGGCACGTGCTTCGCTGACTTACGTGGTCCTGTGCACGCTGGGGCTGTTCATCGTGCTGTACGTACTGCTGCGTCTGTTGGCCTGGTTCAGCGATGGTCCGGAGCGTTTCCGCCTGTGGCGTGGTCGTCGCGCTCAACGCCGTGACCAGGCTTTGCTGGAAACTGGCTGGATCAGCATTCTGGAAGGTCGTTACGAGCAAGCTGAAAAAGACTTGATGAAGCTGATGAGCAAAACCCGCTCGCAGTCCAGCAAAGTCGTGGCAGGCTTGGCAGCAGCGCGTGCTGCGCATTACCAAGGTCAGATTGCTCACCGTGACGAAGCCTTGGCCGCCGCTCGTGCTGCCGCTGGCGATGATGCCCGTTTGAAAGAGGCTAGTGCCGTGGCTTCGGCCGAGCTGTACCTGGATCAGAATCGTACCGAAGAAGCCATCGAGCTGCTGCAGGATTTGCAGGATGCCAGTTCGCGCCACTTGCACGCCACTCGTTTGTTGTTGCGCGCCTATCGCCAGCAAGGTAATGCCGAACGTGTTTACGAGTTGACCCGTTTGCTGGTGCGCCGCAGCGGCATCGAACGTCAAGAGGCACTGAACCACATCGAATTTGCCGCTGCTGCTCGTTTGCGTGTGGGTGGTGCTGAACAGTTCAAGGCCTTATGGTCGGATCTGAAGTCCGAAGAAAAGATCCTGCCCGGCGTCGCGCTGGAAGCTGCCCTGATTCAAGAACATGAAGGCAATTATGAAGAAGCCGGTCGTATCCTGGAGCCTGCGATTGCAGCCAGTTTCGACAGCCGCTTGCTGGAAGCCTACGCCCAGTGCCCACCTGAATATGTGGGCCGCCGCTTGGCCAAGGCCGAAGAGTGGCTGCGCAGTCAGCCCAACAATCCGGTCTTGCTGTCCACCTTGGGCCATCTGTGCCTGACCAGCCAATTGTGGGGGCAGGGCGAGCATTACCTGTTGCGTAGCCTGAAAATCCAGGGCGATCTGCGTAATCATGCTTTGTTGGGTAATCTGTACGACAGCCTGGGTCGCCACGACGAAGCCGTCTCTTACTGGCGCAAGGCCGCCTCCATGGCCGGCACCTTACCGATTCTGGCGGTCAGCACGGCTTTGCCAGCAGCCGATACTCGTCATGACCCTAGCCATACCGATGCAGACAGCCTGCCATCGCAGGATGACGACGATCTGCCGCATTACACCTATGCCGCCAGCGTCGTGGCCGAGGACCTGCCGGATCAGGGCCGTCCATTGCCTGTGGTGGCCGAGCCAGTGCCTCCTGCTGCCACGCCTTCGCAAGACAGCTTGAGCTCCTCTTCGGATCTGGATGATTACTTTGATACGGCTCCCATCCCTGGGGTCGATCTCTCTCAAACTTCGGATCGTCCTCGACGCTCCAACGATTAATTTCTTTTATTTTTAAAGGTTTGCACGAATGAGCCTCGCCCAAGTACCTGCTGGCAAAAAACTGCCCGACGAGATCAACGTAGTCATCGAAATCCCCATGAACTCGGACCCCGTCAAATACGAAGTTGACGAGAACGGCGTGGTTTTTGTGGACCGTTTCATGCTGACCGCCATGCACTACCCTTGCAACTACGGCTACGTTCCACAAACCATTTCGGACGATGGCGACCCGGTTGACGTGCTGGTGATTGCTCCTTTCCCAATCCAGATCGGTGCCGTGATTCCTTGCCGTCCTATCGGCGTGCTGCATATGGACGACGAAGGCGGTGGTGATGCCAAACTGCTGGCCGTGCCTACCGACAAGCTGTACCCCCTGTACCGCAACGTGAAGTCGCCTGAAGATCTGCAACCTGAAGAGCTGGAGCGCATCAAGCACTTTTTCGAGCACTACAAAGACATCGAAAAAGGTAAATGGGTCAAGGTCAAGGGCTGGGACGGTATCGAAGCTGCCAAGAAAGAGCTGGTAGACGGTGCCAAGCGCTTTGCTGACGGCCAGGCAAAATGAGTACCGTCATTCCCGCACCCGCCGTTGCGGCCCTGAACGTACAGGGCAGTGAGCAGGTTTTTCCTGTACGCCGCATTTACTGCGTCGGCCGCAATTACGTCGAGCATGCACAGGAAATGGGCTTTACCGGTCGCGAAGATCCTTTTTTCTTCTGCAAACCGGCGGACTCCATCTTGAACGTGCTGCCCGGCCAGGTCTGCGACATGCCTTATCCCTCTCGCACCCAGGATCTGCATCACGAGATCGAACTCGTCGTGGCTTTGTCCAAGGGCGGGCGTGATCTGACTGTGGAGCAGGCTGCTGAATGTGTGTGGGGATACGCGGTGGGTCTGGACATGACCCGCCGGGATTTGCAGACGCAAGCTAAAAAAGCTGGTCGTCCCTGGGAAGTGGGCAAAGCCTTTGACCACTCCGCGCCGACCGGCCCTCTGGTCCCACGCAGCCGTATTGGCGAGCTGTCCCAAGGTGCTATCACCCTGGACGTCAACGGCGAGCGTCGCCAGACTGGCGATTTGAATCAGCTGATCTGGAATGTGGCTGAATCCATCGCTTACCTGTCGGGCCTGTTCGAGTTGTTCCCAGGTGACATCATTTTCACGGGAACCCCAGCCGGTGTCGGCTCGGTGGAACGTGGCGATGTGATGCACGGGGCGATCGATGGTCTGGGTAGCATAGAGGTGCGTCTGGTCTGATCCAGGTCTGAATAGCTGGTCATGAACCCGTCTGGAGAGCAGTCTCCAGACGGGTTTATTCATTGGGTCTTCTGATGCAAGGCGGGGGCGCGTCGTCATTTGCATGTCTGCCGTCTGACGGTCAGGCGTGTGTAGATGACGGTATATCTTGCCTGTCAGAAGTAATTTATTGATAATTGAGACTTATTCTTATTTGTCTCCCTGCCTGACTCCAGGCTTTCAATGAATACACCCATGTCTGACAAGCTATCCGTGATGACGGTTGAAACGCTCTATTGCCTTCATCATGGCTGGCTGCAGGGCTGGCTGCGCCGTAAGCTGGGCAATAGCAATGATGCCGCTGATATTGCGCAGGACACCTTTGAGCGCATTCTGACAGCACGCACATTTTCCCCAGGTCTTGGCAGTGAACCGCGTGCCTTGCTGACGCATGTCGCGAAAGGCTTGCTGGTCGATCACTGGCGCAGAAAGTCGGTGGAAGAGGCTTATCTGGAAGCCATTGTCCATCTTCCCGCTGTGCATATGCCATCCCCGGAAACCAGACTGATCATCATCGAGGCCTTGATGCGGATAGACGCCATGCTGGCCAGCTTGACACCGCGCACTCGGGAGGTGTTTTTGCTGGCGCAACTGCATGGCATGACGCTGGCTCAGATTGCCGAGCATATGAAGATGCCCTTGATTACGGTGCGTCGCTACATCCAGAAAGCGCTGGTTGCCTGCGCGGCGGTTGCATAGGGCTAGCATGTCTTCATCCACGGGCACCATCCAGCACGATCTGCTGAAAGAGGCGGCCAACTGGGCCATGACCTTCCAGTACGACACGCCTTCAGACAGCGAGCGTCAGGCTTTCGAACAATGGCGCAGAAAAAGCCCGGCTCATGAAGATGCCTGGACGCGAACACAGGCTGTATTTCATGTTTTCGATCAGTTGCCAGCGGAGATAGGCAAAGAGGTGGTGGAGAAGCTGGATCGTCGCCACAAACGTCGTCACACCTTGCGCATGCTGGGGACGTTGCTGTTTGCTGCGCCCTTGGGGATGCTGGCCGTCAGTCAGGCTCCCTGGCGTCGCTTGACCGCTGATGTGGCCACAGGAACGGGGGAGCGTAAACCTCTGGTTCTGCCTGATGGTTCCCAGCTGGTGCTCAATACGCGCAGCGCCGTGAATATTGCACAAAGCCAGACCGAGCGCCGACTCCATTTGCTGGCTGGCGAGATTCTGATTACGACCCAGCCGGACTCTTTTGCCGTTCCCAGACCTTTTCTGGTCGATACCTCCGCCGGACTGGTGCGTGCCTTGGGGACACGTTTCAGTGTGCGCCAGCTGGATGGTGATACGTTCCGCGTGGCGGTGCTGGAGCATGCCGTCGAGGTTCGGCCTTTGGCGGGGTCGTCTCGTCGCGTACAAGCGGGTGAGCAGGCGGACTTTGATATCAGGGGTGTCAGCACGCCTCGCCCATTACAAAACGCGGATGTGTTTTGGGAGCAGGGCATCCTGTTGGCCAAAGACATGCGGCTTGAGGATGTGCTGGCCGAGCTGGGGCGGTATCGCTCGGGTGTGCTGCGTTGTGATCCGACCTTGTCGCAGTTGCGCGTATCGGGGGCCTTGTCCTTGAAGGATACTGATGCCGCCTTGGCCAGCCTGGCGGAGTCTTTGCCATTGCGCATCGTGACTTACTCATCATATTGGGTGGAGCTGGTTCCGCAGCTTTAAAGAGGCGCAACTCCGTGCGTTTGCTCAAGGTTTGAAAAAAATCTTCCATAAAGTGAGCACTTTTTTCGTCTCGTCCGGTGTACCTCTTATGACGCATGACGTCGCAGGTTTTCACCTCCATTGACGAAAGGTTCCTAGCATGGCTTCTCACGCATGTCTGTCCAGACTGGCCCGCAAAACGGCTGACGCGCAGACTTCACACCCCCATCGCACTGTGTTCCGGCTTAGAGCAGATGTTCTCGCTCTGTTTCTCAGTTCCACGCTTTGCGCGTTGACGGCAACCTCCTTGATGGCCAGCTCTCCCGCCCTGGCTGCTGACGTAATGGATACCAGCGCCAAACGAACTTACGCTCTGCCGGCGGGCAAGCTCAGTGACGCTTTGGCCGAGTTTGCCGCGCTTTCTGGTGTACAGCTGGTGTTTGAGCCGCAACAATTGGCGGGCTTGCAAAGCCGCCCCCTGCAAGGGCAGTACAGTGTTCAGGACGGCTTCGCTCGTTTGCTTGCCGACACGACTTATGAAGCGGTCGCTACAAGCGGCGGCCGCTATGTGCTGCGTTCCTTGCCTGAAACGGCCATGTCGTCCTCTGTCGATATCCAGGCGGGTGGCGTCACGCAGCTCAGTCCTGTGATTGTCACCGGTTTGTATCGTGGGGATTTGACGCCGGTGTATGCAGGCGGCAAGGTGGCCACGGGCAGTCGGGTAGGGTTGTTGGGCTACAAGGATTTCATGGAGACGCCGTTCAGCACCATCAGCTATACGGAAGAAGCGGTACGGCAGGCGCAGGATTTGGCGCGGGTAATTGGCTCTACTGACGCTGCGGTGTACGACCTGGGCATGCGTGGCACTGTGCGCGAAGCTTTTGTGATTCGCGGTTTTGACGTGGGTTCGGGCGATATTGCCTTTGGTGGCTTGTACGGTTTACTGCCTTATAACCGTGTCCCTTTGGAGTTAGTGGAACGGGTTGAGGTACTGAAAGGCCCGTCTGCCATGCTCAATGGCATGCCGCCCGGCGGTTCAGTGGGCGGGAGTGTGAACCTGGTCCCCAAACGTGCGACTGAAACGCCGTTGGCGCGTTTAACCGGCATGTTCGTCTCCGATGGCCAATATGGTAGCCATGTCGATGTAGGGCGCCGCTTTGGTGACAAGCAGCAGTTTGGTATTCGTTTCAACGGCTTGTATCAGGATGGAAGTACGGCTACCGATAAGCAGTCGAAACGGGCAACTCTGGCGGCATTGGGGCTGGATTGGCGTACGGATACCGTACGGCTGGCGGCTGACTTTTACGTTAGTAAAGACAATGTGAAAGGTGTCACGCGTGGCATTACGGTGGGTCGCGGATTGGATACGCCCGATGTACCTAAACCAGGGCAGGCTTTGGCACCAGACTGGACATACTCCCGTGCCGAGGACACCGCGTTTGTGCTGCGTGGCGAAGCTGATCTGAGCAAGGATGTGACGGTTTACGGTAACTACGGCCAAGGCAGCACGGATTATGACGGCTTGCTCGGGGTGGTGTTTGCGGTCACCGATCCGCAGGGCCGCTATCGAAACAATTTTGGACAGCAGCGCCAAGTGCTGGATCGCAAGGCAGGTGATGTGGGCATCATGGCCCGCCTGAGCACGGGCAGCGTGCGGCATGAACTGGCCCTGAGCGTTTCATACTATGAGCAAGAAGTGCGTTCCAAAACGGTTGTCGGACTATTGCCCACGGACTGGTACACGAATATCTATGCTCCTACTTGGGGGCCAGCTCCCGCAACAGTCATCGGCAAATCGGACGTGCCCAAAACCGCCTTGTCTCGCCTGAGCAGCGTAGGCATCGCTGACACCCTGTCCTTTGCGGACGATAGCATCATGTTGACACTGGGAATCCGGCATCAGAACGTCCTGAGCGAGTCCTTCCACCCTGTCAGTGGTGTCAGTACGGCGCGCTACAAGGAGTCGGCCACCTCTCCATCGGCGGCCTTGTTGGTCAAGCTCAGCGATGAGGTTTCCGTCTACGGCAACTACATCGAAGGCTTGCGCGAGGGGGCGATTGCTCCAGTGGGCACCAATAACGCCGGTGAAATTTTCGCACCGCATAAAACCAGACAACATGAAGTGGGTGTGAAGCTGGATCTGGGTGATTTTGCCGCGACATTGAGTGCCTATCAAATCCGCCTGCCCAACAGCTATATCGACCCCACAAGCAATATCTTCTCCTTCGATGGTGAGCAGCGTAATCGTGGCCTGGAACTGAATTTCTTTGGAGAGCCTGTAGAGGGCTTGCGTCTGATGGGGGGCATTGCCTATCTGGATGCCGAGTTGAGCAAGACAGCCGGTGGTGTCAATCAAGGGCGGTTCGTCATGGCCAGACCCAAGTGGCAAGGCAAGTTGGGCGTGGAGTGGGATGTGCCTGGTGTGACAGGTCTGACGGCGACAGGAAATATGCAGGCGATCCAGGGACAGTATTACAGCAGCGATAACTCGATGCGTGCGGCGGGTAGAACTATCTTTGATGCCGGCTTGCGTTATCAAACTTCCATCAGCGGTCATGCACTGACTTTGCGTGCCGATGTACTGAATATCGCCAACAAAGCCTATTGGTCGGCTGGCGGTAGCGGCAAGCTCTGGCAGGGCGCTCCTCGAACATTCATGTTGTCCGCCAGCATGGATTTCTAATCCAGACGAATTTCACTTATTACCAAGCACGAGGTGGACTATGAATAAATGGCAGCGATATGGATTGCTGGCCTGCGTCAGCGTGACAACTGCTTGCGCACAATTGGGTGCGGACAAGCGGGCAGCGGTAAGTCCCGCGACCCAGGAGCAAATAGCGCAGGAAACGATACAGGTGACGCGCAAAATGATTGCGCCGCGCTTGTATGAACTCGCTTATTCGGCGCGTCAGCAGGCGGTTTTTGTGGCATCAGCCGGGGGCGCGGATCCTGTCAGTGAACCTTCCAGAATCTTGCGTCTGAATCCAGCTGATTTGTCGGTGACCGTAGAAATTCCGCTGGAGCGGGGTGGGTTCGGAGTTGCACTGGATGATGCCGCCAACCGTCTGTATGTGGGCAATGCGCTGACGGCCTCGGTGACGGTTGTTGATACAACACAAAATCGCGTTCTTGGCGTCGTGCAATTAGCCAAGCCCATTCGTTATGACGGTGATAAAGCGATCTATCCGCATCTGCTGCGCGAGCTGGTCGTGGATCAGAAGCGGCAACGCCTCTATGCTCCGGGTCTGAGTGCCCAAGGCAGTGTGCTGTATGTCGTCGATACGGCCAATCTGAAACTGGATCGGGTTGTCTCTGGCCTGGGAGCAGGCGCAGCGGGCATTGCTCTGGATAAAGAGGGCAACAGGCTCTATGTGTCCAACTTGCAGGGACAGGTATTTGGCATTGATACAAAGACCTTGACCATCAAAACTCAATGGGAGGTCAAGGCGGATCAATTGCTGAACCTGGCTTATGACCACAAACGCCATCGTCTGCTGGCAAGTGATCTGGGCTCGGAGCGTATGGATACCTTGCGCAAGGAGAAAGCCGGGCTGACGGAGTATGAAAAGCGCGGAACCGGACATAGGATGGTGGCGATTGATGCCAGAAACGGTGCCCTGTTGGCCAGCGTACCGACGGGCAAGGCTCCCATTGCACCGATGCTGGATGAAGGCCGGGACCGTGTTTATGTTTCCAACCGGGATAGCGGCACGATCAGCGTGCTGGATGCAGAGGACTACACGCTTTTGGCGACGGTGCCTTTGGCGCCGCACCCTAATAGTTTGGCCTTGGATGCAGCTTCGGGAAATGTCTACGTGTCCATCAAGGAAGAGAACAGAACAGCAAGGGAAGGCGTGGCCCGGTTAGCGCCTCGTTAAGCTTGTTTCAAGAACGCCCGCCATTTGAACTGCACCCCAAATATTGGACAACCATCCAAGCTTTGGGGGCAGATCAGTTGGCGGTTTTTTTTGTTCGTTTGCCTGATAAAGGAGACAAAGATCTCAGGAGATGATCCTTTTGTTTCAAGGCTTTTTCCTGTTCGGATCAAAACACAATAACAATAATGAGAATCGTTGTTATTATTATGTCCCCTTGATCTATTTACCCCATGCCGTTCTATGTCGCGTTTTTCGTCCTCACGTAAAACTTGGCTCGTGCATTACCACGAGCTGGTTAAGACGTGGACGCGACGTTCATCAAACAGCTGTGATGGGGAAGATGTGGCCCACGATGCTATTGCCGGAATGCTGGAACAAGACGTAGCCCGAATCAGCAATCCCAGAGCCTATTTGCATCGCAGTGCGGCCAACAGTCTGATACAGCGACAAAAGCGGGAGCAGCCTGCTTTAACGATTCCCTTGCAGGATCTGAGCGAACAGGATCATCCCGTGGTGTCGGGCGCCGAGGAGGCAGCCTATTGCGGGCAGTTGTCGGAAGCCTTGCTGGCGGCCCTGGATGAGCTGCCACCCGTCTGTCAGCAGGTTTTTTCCTGCCACAGGCTGGAAGGCTGGACCGTGCCTGAAATCGCCAGTCATCTGGGTTTGTCTGTCAGTTCGGTAGAAAAGTACCTGACCCGCAGCATGCGTCATTTGCAGCTTAAGTTGCAGCAGTTTTCCTCTTAATATAACGATGCACGCCATGAGCACTTTTCTGTCTTCACCCGTATTGGTACAGGGATTAACCGGCGAGCTATCGTAGCGACTATGAGCTTATCCCATTCACTTCCCATTCCTGATGATCCACACGACGCTGCCGCGTTCTGGTTTGCGCGCGTGCGAGGTGGCCTGATGCAGGAGGGGGATCAGACGCTGCTCAAGCAATGGCGTGAACAGGACCCGCGTCATGCGCAGGCTTATCAGGACATGGAAGCCATGTGGTTGATTGCGCAGGCAACACCGGATGCCGCTTTCAAGGCACGCTTGGCACAAAACACTCGCCCTCGGGCACCGCAATGGGGACGTAGAGCGTTTATCGCAGGGTTGGGAAGTGCCTGTGCGGCGATAGCGGGTGTCGCTGTTCTGGGGCCGCAGCGTTGGCTGGAAAGTGAGCAATATACCCAGCGCTATGTCAGCCGCAAGGGCGAACGGCTTGAGCAGACCTTGCCGGACGGATCGCTGATCAGTCTGAATACCGATAGCGTGGTGCACGTGTCCTTTTATCAGTCCGAGCGCCGCGTCGTGTTGGAAAAAGGGGAGGCTTTTTTCCAGGTGCGCTCCGAGCCAGATCGGCCTTTTAATGTCGATGCCGGCCAGGCCGTGATACGGGTGACGGGCACTCGTTTTAATGTGCGACGCGAGACGGACACGGTTGATGTGGCGGTTGATTCCGGTTCGGTACGTGTAGAGAGCGGACCCTGGTGGAACAGCACCAATTACAACCTCGTAGGGGAGCAGGGTGTGCGTCTGGGCGGCGGTCAACAGGCCTCCGTGCAGTCACGAAATATGGTGCAGGCTTTGGCCTGGCGTCAGGGTCGAGCCATTTTCGATGCTGAGCCACTGGAGCACATCGTAGCCGAGCTCAATCGCTACAAGGAGCCAGGCATTGTGCTGCATAGCCCATCCTTGCGCGGGCTGCGAGTGACCGGTGTTTTCGATGTGAATGATCCCCAGGCTTTTCTGGGCGTCCTGCCCTCATTGGCACCCGTGGTGATTGTCCAAGGACCCGATGGCCGGTTGGGTATTGCGGCTCGTTAGACCACATATTCCTTGAAAGATACAATTGCTTTCAATTTAGGAACGAGAATCGTTACGGAGTTTGCTCCTGATTGACTCTTATGAGGGAAGGGACAGTTTTGCGTCCCTGATTGCCTTTGGCCAAAGGGCTTGTCGCTTTGTGCGTCGCTTTCCTTATAACGAGTACTACGGTGTATCCACAGAACACAAATAAACGATGGCCTCTTTTTGCCTTGCGCCCGGTGCAGGGTGTAGGGCTCAGCGTATTGGCACTGGCCTTGTCGTTCAGTCCCTTGGGGCAGGCGATTGCGCAGGACGCGCCTGCGCTGTCAATCTCTATTCCGGCTCAATCCCTGAACCGGGCTTTACTTGAGTTGGGGCAGCAGGCAGACATTCAAATCTATTATTTGCCCGATACCGTCAGTGGCTTTCAGGCAGCGCCAGTCAGGGGGCGCATGACGCCGCAGCAGGCTATGCAAAGCTTGTTGAGGGGGACGGGCGTGCAAGCCAGCTGGAAAGGGCGAACGGTTTCTTTAACCCTAGCAAGCCGTGATGACACTACGCAATTGGCTCCGATCACGGTTATGGCCAATACGAGCCTGGCGACGGAAGGGAGTGGATCCTATGTCACCCCCAGAGTCAGTATCAGCAAGGGTGAGCAGTCCTTGCGGGAGATTCCCCAGGCCGTCTCGGTCATCACCCGTCAGCAGCTGGATGATCAGGGTGTGACCGATATTCGGGATGCCTTGAACAAGGCGCCGGGTGTCACTATGGTGGCCAATGATCCCGGTGGTCAGTTCTATTCGCGTGGCTTCTTTATCCAGAGCTATCAGTTTGACGGTGTGCCTTTGGAGCGCCAGTTGTATGCGCGTGGCTCTGCCTTTAATTCAGATACTTCGATTTATGATCGCGTTGAAATCATGCGTGGTCCGCAAGGTCTATTTGAAGGCGCGGGGGATCCTTCAGGGTCGGTGAATATGGTGCGTAAACGTCCCACCAACGAGCGACAGTTTGTATTTACTGGCACAACTGGATCGTGGGACCGCTACGGTGCTCAGGCGGATTTGTCCGGCGCACTGAACGACTCGGCCACTGTCCGCGGACGGGTGGTGTTGAATTATGACAAGCAAGACTCCTTCCGCGATTATGTGGGCTCGGTGGATCGCACGTTTTACGGGGCTCTCGACTTTGATCTGGGGCCGGCCACCACAGTAGGTTTGGGTTATAGCCGCGAGAAACCCTATGGTGTCATCGATTGGTCGGCTTTGCCCAATTATGGTGATGGCTCTATGCCAGACTACCCGCGGCATACGAACTTGAGCGCACCCTGGAACCATACGTCCAAGACTCAGGACACCTGGTTTGCAGATTTTGCGCATCGCTTTAACGAGGACTGGAAATTCAAGGCCAGCTTAGTGCGTGTGCGTGAGTCCAACGATGTGAAGTATCTGCTCCGGACAGGGCGTTTGGGCCCTCCTAATACCTTTCGGGGAGACGCCTACGCCTTTGATATGGTGTCGCGCCAATGGGGTGGCGATGCCTATTTGAACGGACGTACTCGTTTGTTTGACCGGCAGCTGGATGTCATCCTGGGCGCTAATTTTTCTCGTTTGCGCAGCCATGACTTGTGGGGCTGGATGCGAAATGTAGAGAACCTGAATGCGTCGTACCAGCAGCGTGTCACCGCTCCCGAATTGGCCAGTGAAGATATTATTGCTGCCAATCGTATGGATGACGGCTATCGTTCGGACAAGAAAGGCGTGTATGCCACGGCACGCTATCAGCTCGCCGAGCCCTTTTCCGTGTTAGTAGGTGGCCGTCTCTCCTGGTATGAGCAGACCTACCTGTCTGACGGTGTTTGGGGGAAATCCGAAACCAATGCCAAGGAAAACAGCAAGTTCACCCCCTTTATGGGGTTGGTGGTGGATCTGGATAATCAATGGTCCGTCTATGCCAGTTACGCCGATATTTTTCGGCCACAAAGCCAGCGCGACCGCTCCGGTGCTTTTCTGAGTCCTGTCACAGGTCGTAATTACGAGTTGGGCTTGAAAGGCGAGTTGATGGATGGACGCGTCAATACCTTGTTGGCGGTTTTCCGCACTGATCAAAAGGGCGTGGCTTTCGAGGATGGTACGGTGCCTGAGAGCGTGGCCAACTTGAATTGCGGCGGTACGTGCTACCGGCCCTCTGCGCAGGTTCGTAGTCAGGGTTTTGAGGCGGAAATCAACGGTGAAATCTTGCGTGGCTTGCAGGTGGCTGCCTCGTATACCTACACCCAGACGCGTAACCGGGGCAATGATGTCCCGTCTGTGGGTTACGATATTTCCGCCAATACGGGTGTGCCACGTCATATGGCACGAGTCTGGGCCAATTACCGTTTGCCAGGGCAATGGCATAAATGGAGCATGGGCGCGGGATTGAATCTGCAAAGTGCTTCGTCCAGCTTCGGCTACTACGGACGCAAGCAAGGTGGCTATGCCGTTGCGGATGCCCGCGTCGCCTATCAGTTTAGCGATCAGCTCAGTGCTGCCGTCAATATCAATAACTTGTTTGACCGCCATTATTTCCAGTCGATCAGTTATGACCATAATTACTATGGCACCCCACGCACTGTTTATCTGACCGTGCAATATCGAATTTAAGGCAACAGAGCCGGCAGCCGGACAAGCCCATCCAGCTCGGCTTTTGCGAATATTCTGGCCCGCTGCCAAGGGGCAGACTGTGAACTGACTTTTGGGAGATTCCAATGAGACAGTTCATCAGGCGGCAGCGCGGCCAGGGCATGGTCGAGTATTTAATTATTGTGGCTTTGGTCGCGGTGGCGGCCATTGCGGTGTACCAGTCCTTTGGTCAGGTGATTCGCAATCAGACCGCGGCCATGGCCAAGGAACTGGCGGGGGAGGATGGCTCCGAGCAGACTCAGCAAGCGCAATCTGCCGCTTCTGCTGCGGCCGCTCAAGGCAGTGCCAAGAGCCTGAAATCCTTTACGGGCAATGCGCAATGAGGCCGCCCAACCGACCACAAGAGGGGGCGGCATTGGCCTGGGGCCTGATCGCGCTGGCACTTCTGTCTGTCGCCTGGGGCGGCTACTTTCATGTGAACCAGATTGCCGAGCAGCAAGGGCGTTTGTCCCTGGCGCTGGATGCGGCTGCCTATGGTGCGGCCACCGAGCAGGCACGTACCTTGAACTTGCTGGCTTATATCAATCGGGCGCAGTTGGGGCATCAACTGGCTTTGGGTCATTTATTGACCTTGGCAACATGGGACAGGGCAGCGCAAACCCAGTCCGGGCAAGCGCGTAGGGCGAATCCGCCTGTGCACTTGGTCGCCATGATGTTTGGTCCTGCACATGGACTGGCGTATACCCAGGCGCGATCGGCTGGAGACAATCAGCAGGCTTTGGAGCAGGCTTTCCAGGCCCATCAGCGTTTGATTCATGACGTGCTGGCGCAGGCCCAAGAGCAATTGGTAGAGGGGTTACCGCAACGGCGACAAACCATTATTCAGGCGACCTTGGATGGCAGTTTGTCGGATTGGCCGGCTCAAGCCATCCGCTGGCAGTTTGAGCAGGACGACTGGCCGCAGTTTCTGTTGCTACAGTCCGGACAAGCCCAGTGGCAGTCGGGCTTGGCGCATCTGGTGTCTTTATACGGGTTTCTGGCCCCACGGGATTACGAGGCTCGCTCTTATCCCGGTGTCGATCGGCGTTGCCCTTTGTGGCAGCATCGTTTGCGTCGTGCTGGTCGTACCGAGTTTGACCGTTCGGGCCGCTGGCATTCCAACGATACGCAGTCCATGCATATGGTTCGCTCCAACCGTTGGATAGGCTGTTATTTCCGTGAATATGCCATGGCGTGGGCCTTGCAAACGCCAACTCATGCGTCCGGAATTGATGCGCCAGACGACTTTTCAGGGCAGAGCTTCTGGAAGTGGGCGCTGGAGCAGGGCAATAGCTCTTTGCTATCGGCTCAAGGCAATACAGTGGCGCAATCCTGGGCGCGGCGAGATGCCAGACCCTGGAGTCAAAGGTCATGGGTAGACGGGTATGCCTTGGCTGATTCTGAAAAGAGCGCAGGCCCCGATCTGGTGCTGACATTACAGGCCCAAGGCCATTTGGGACAAACCGTTCATACACGGGCGGCGGCGCAATCATTTTTCTCCCTGCCACCGGATAGGGCAGATTCCGGTGTGGATGCCAAGCCCAGCCTGTTTTTGCCCTTTTGGCAGGCACGGCTGATGGATGCAGGAGGCCGCCAATTATGAACACGCGACAAAAAGGGATCGCACTGGTCGAGGCCTGTTTGCTGGGTATGGTGTTGGGCCTGATGGTGATGGCGGGACGTTGGCTGATGCAGCAGCAGTATCGCTTGCAGCAAATGCAGCAGAGTACACACTTGAGCCTGTTCACGCACGATGCCCATGGCAAGCCAGTTCCAGCAGCGAGCAGCCCCGTTCAAGAAGCAGTACCGACCCGTTTTTCGGAGTCGCCGATAGCGACAACCCAGCCCTTGCAATGGGAGCTTTTGAGCTTGCGCAGTGGATTCTGGACGGCACAGTCGCGTGTTTCCATTCCGTGGCCGCGTTGGCTGGCAACTCTGTCCATCAAAACACAGTTGCAGCGCCAATCCCGGCTGTGGGCGGCTGCGGGGCAGGCTAACAGTACACAACAAACACGTCAGCGTTTGGAAAACAGTACGACTGCTTGGGGTGAGGCCATGGCCTCAAGCCGGCCCGCTGCCAGAGAAACGATACGGCAGGCAGGGCCTATGGACGCGGCCTGGGGGCGGACACGAGCCGATTTGGATTGGCTGAGCCGGTGGCAGGATTACGTGCCGGATCATGGATCCAAGGAGCGGCCATGAGACAGCTGCTTGCCTTGCTCTTGCTGTTTTTCTTGATGTTCAGCCCTGTGCCGGCTAGAACGCAGCCCTTGCTCCTACCTTTGCAGGATTCCCAAGTTCAGTGGGATCAAGGGCAAATGGCACAGACCGATGTTGGACCTGTGTATAGCTGGGGACTGAGCACAGACCTGGATGCGCAGACCTTGGCTTCTCGTTTGGAGCCATTCTGTGGAGCTCATTACGGCGCAATCAGATTGGAAGGGCAATGGGTATTTCTGCGTGCCAAAGATGGCAGGAATTGCGTTTTGTGGTTGGAGGATTTACAGGCCTCGACCTTGTCGGGTTTGTTAAGTGTTTCCGAACACAGTCAGCCTGTTTCCCCCTCATCGGTTTGGTCAGCGCCACCCGTTGCTGGTGCCGTCCTGTGGCAACACGAACAGCCAGGGCAAGTGCAAAGTTGGCTGTTGAAGGCCGAGCCTGGGTGGCAAGCCGATTTGCGTCGCAAGGACTGGGGAGGCGAGGCGGGCGAGCGTTATTGGCGCAAAGGCCCGGCCGAGCTGGATGTCATGGAGCTGGAGCATGAGCAGCAGCGCTACTTGCTCTTGATCTGCCGTGCCTGTGGAAAGGAGGCCTCATGATTCGGGCGAAATTCTTGTGGCTATGCCGTCATCCCAGCGCAGGGTTTGGCCTGCTGGCCTTGGTGGCTGGTTTGATGGCAGCCGGGACCAGCAGCCGTTACTTGGACCGGCAGGAAGAGGCTCTGCGGCAAGCGGCGCATCGTGTGCAATTGGATAGGGTGGTAGCCGCCTCCAGTCTGACAGCGGGGACGGTGTTGCAGGCGGAGCATTTGGCCGCCCGCGCCTTTCCTGCCGAACTGGTGCCTAGTGACAGTTGGGATGTGGCGCAGTTTGAGAGTCTGCTGGGGCAAGTGCTCAGCCAGCCTTTGCGGGCAGGGGATTTGATCAGCAAGGCGCATGTGCAGGAGGTCAGCAGTCCATTTTCACAGCAATTGCTCTCTGGCAGGCGTGCCCTGACTGTGCCGGTGGATGCGATCAGTTCGGTGTCGGGGTTGATCCGGCCAGGAGATCTGATCGATATCTATGTCAGTTTTGATGATCGGCAGCGGCGGGTAACGGCCCCCTTGCTGCAGTCTGTTCTGGTTCTGGCGACCGGACAAAGATCGGGTGAAGGCTCGACCACGGCCAGATTGGATCAGGACGTCTACAACACCTTGACCCTGGATGTAGGCCCGGACGATGCCTTGAAGTTGCTGGCAGCCAGGCAACATGGTCGCATCAGTGCTTTGCTGCGCAATCCGGATGACCATACACCCCATCAGGCTGCCGTGCGGGGTGAGCTGGCTGACATTCTGGGTCTGGGGCCGGGTGCAAGGCCCAAACAGCCTGTACAAGTTTTGTACGGCAACAGACCGGCAGGGCAACTTGGCCAGACAGAAGTGGAGCGTCTGGGTTGGCTGGATATGCCGGACGGCCTTTCTGTGGGGCAGCAGCCATGAGCAAAAATCGCTATTGGTGTAGGCGGGCCGCTGTGAGTTTGCTGTCTGTTGCCCTGTGTAGTGCAACTTTGCAAAGCCAGGCCCAGGGCTTGGGGCTACAAGTCGGTGAGTTGATGGTTCTGCCTGACACGCAGGTGGAGCGGGTGGCGGTCGGCGACGGTGATATTGTTCACGCTGTCACCACGGAATCGGGCGAGTTGATTCTGTTTGCACGCAAGACGGGCAGCACGGTGGTACAAGTCTGGTCCCATTCCGGGCAAAGCCAGTCCTACCAAATTGAGGTGTCGCCAGAAAATCATAGGCAAACCTTGGCGGAGCTACGAAGTTTGCTGGAACGCATTCCCGAGTTACGCATCAGCGAACTGGGTGGCAAGCTGGTGTTGGAAGGAGAAGGTTTAAGTGATCAGGACAAGCAACGCATTCAGGCATTAAGTCAGGAGCATCCTCAATTGCTGGATTTCACGCAGCAGGACGGTTGGGAACCGATGGTCTTGCTGGATGTGCAGGTAGTGGAGGTGCCGCGCAACAGTCTGCGAGAGCTGGGAGTGCGTTGGGATGGGAGCTCTCAGGGTGGTTTGAGTATGGGCGGTGCCTGGGATGCGTCTACTCATCAGTTTTTGGACAGGCCAGGTGAAGCTGTTTTGCCTTTGGCGTTTCCTGCCAAGCAGGGGGCAGCGTTCTTTGGTGTTGGCGCCTTGATGTCTGCTCGCGTTCAGGCCATGGCACAGGAAGGACATGCGGTTGTACTGGCGCAACCGCAGCTATTGGCACGCAGTGGTTCTCAAGCCGAGTTTCTGGCCGGGGGCGAGCTGCCTTACACCACCACGGACGACAAGGGAAACAGCAAGACCAGCTTCAAGCCTTACGGTGTGTCGCTGCGCATTGTGCCGCGAGTCGAGCGTGGCGGGCTGGTGCGTTCGCAGATCGAGGTGGAGGTTAGCTCCGTTGATGCCAGCCTGTCCCAACCCGCCGGGCCGTCTTTGAAAACCCGACGAGCTTCGACCGAGTTCAATGTCCGTTCAGGACAAACGCTGGTGCTGGCAGGGTTTATCTCGCGTGAAGAGTCCCGGCATGTGGATCGTCTACCGGGATTGGCCAGTTTGCCAGTGCTGGGCGCCTTGTTTCGTTCCGAACGCTTTGCCCGACAGGAAACGGAACTGGCGGTATTTGTGACGCCGACTTTGGTGGCGGCACAGCATCCTGATTTGCTGGCTCGGCAGGCGAATGCTGCCCAGTGGTTGGATCAAAGCTTTCCTGATGCTCCGCGCTTGAATACACCTGTGCGTGCCATCCCCAAGGGAGCAGGGCGAGGCACCTGGTCGCAATGGGTAGAACCTGATAGTGAGGTATTTCGTGTTGAACCTTGAGCTTGAGTCGGAGCTGGGGACGACGCGCCCCTGCACGGTCAGTTTGCCGGCCTTGATAGGGCGTGACCCGGCCTGTGATGTGGTTCTGCCGTCCTGGCGTATCGCGCGCCAGCATGCCAGTTTTCTGAAGCGGGCGGGGGCGGTGTACATCCAGGATCACGGCTCTTTGACGGGCGTACAGCTTAACGGCAAACGGGTTTATGACGATGGGCCTTTGCGCTTGGGCGATGTGCTGGTGCTGGGAGGGTTCAAGTTGCGGATTGCCGGTTTTGGGCAGAAGGTTCAGCCCAGAGTTGATATGGCCGTTTCGGACTTGGGAAACCCACCGGAAACCTCAATACCGCAGTCCTTTACGATGGAAGAACCGCGTCAGACACCACAAGGTGAGCAAGGTTTTTTCCCTCCTGGGCAAGCTGATCTTCCGGTATCCGATAGTGATCTGTTCAGACAGGAACAGCAACGCCTGCATCAAGCCTTGTTGAGTGCGTTGGAATTGGAGCGTCGAGACCTCTCCCGCGTCACAGACAAACAGTTGGAGCAGGAAGCCTTTGATTGCTTGGGTCGTTTGATCCAGGCCCAATGTGCTGTCCCCAAGCATGAGCAAGCCAGACTGCAAGCCAGTGTTTGTGCCGAAGCGGTGGGTTTGGGCCCTCTGGAGCCTTTACTGGCTGATGCCTCGGTCTCGGAAATTATGGTCAATCATTATGACCGGGTGTTTGTTGAGCAGGCGGGGCGGCTCCAGGCCCATCCTCTGGTGTTCAGCAGCGAGTCGGCCTTGCGTGCGATTATTGATCGCATCCTGGCTCCCTTGGGTAGACGGCTGGATATCAGCTCGCCCGCAGTGGATGGGCGCTTGGCCGATGGCTCGCGTTTTCATGCGGTACTGTCGCCCATTGCGGTCAAGGGAACCTGCGTGACCATACGCAAGTTTCCCAAACGACGCCTCGGGCTGGAGGATCTGTTGCAGACGGGCAGTTTGTCGCCGGAGATGGCCGCATTCCTGCAACAGGCGGTGCAGCGACGCTGCAATATTCTGGTTTCGGGTGGAACCGGGACAGGCAAAACGACTTTGCTGAACGTGCTTAGCACCTGCATTGATTCAGGTGAACGAATCGTGACCCTGGAAGACGCGGCCGAGCTGCAGTTGCAGCACAGTAATTGGGTGGCTTTGGAGTCCCGACCCGCGAATGCAGAAGGTCAGGGGCAGGTCGATATACGGAGCCTGTTACGACAAGCCTTGCGAATGAGGCCAGACCGGATTGTGGTGGGGGAGTGCCGGGGCGCAGAAGCTTTCGATATGTTGTCGGCCATGAACACCGGCCACGAAGGCTCGATGGGGACCTTGCATGCGAATACGCCTCGCGATGCTTTGTCCCGCCTGGAAGGGATGGTGTTGATGGCAGGTCTGGATTTGCCTTTGCTGGTTGTGCGAGAGCATATCGCGCGGGCCTTGCACATTATTGTGCAATTGAGCCGCTTACCTGATGGCAAGCGTTTGGTGCACGAGATTGTGGAGGTGACCGGCATCGAGGCGCAGCGTATTCAACTGCAAACCTTGTACAGTTATCGCCCGGAGTTTGGCTTTGCTGCCAGTGGCTTGCGTTCCGAGCATGTTTCGCCTGCAGAGAGGCAAGCATGAGATTTCTCAGTATTTTGCTGATTGTCTTGGGTACCACTGCGTTGGCCTATGTATTGCTACGTTCAGGGCAGCGTCTTGCCAAGCGTTATAGGCAGCAACTGCTCAGGCAGTCCGAGCAGAGTTTGCAATCGCATTTTGTATTTGTGCGCAGTCAATATTTGGCTTTTGGGGCCTGGGCTTTATTGCCCCTGATCTTTTTGACGGCTTGGTGGCTGATGCAGTCGTTCTGGCTGGCAGCGATGGTAGCTCTGCTGGCTGCAGTCACGCCTTTACTGGTTCTGCGCTGGATGGGACAGCGGCGCTTGGCAAGCTTACGACGACAGTTGCCTGACTTTGTTCTGTCTTTGGCCTTGAGCCTGCAAGCAGGTTTGGCCTTGCAAGCGGCTTTGCAGCAGCTGTCTCAATCTTTGCCTGCGCCCTTGGGGCAAGAGCTGCGTTTGCTATTGCGTCAGCAGCGCTTGGGGGTGAGTGCCAAGGACTCGTATCAAGACCTTCTGGATCGAGTGCCGGTGTCAGAACTGGCCATGTTGTTCAGTGCCTTGCAGATGGGCCAGAGCACGGGGGCGGGGCTAGGGGAACGCTTGAAGATACTGGCGCAAACCATTCGGGCGCGACTGACCATCGAGGACAAGATTGTTGCCTTGACCGCGCAGGCGCGTTTGCAGGCGCGCATCATGTTCTGCTTGCCGGGTTTTGTGGCGGGAGCTTTGTACCTTCTGGATGCCACGGCATTTGAGCAGGCCTGGTTCAACACATTGGGTGTTTGGGTGGCGGGGGCGCTAGTGGCCATGCTGCTGATGGGGCTGTGGTGGATGCAAGTGATCCTGCGAGGGGAGGGGTGATCATGATCACACTGATCTGGATGCTCTCTGCCTTGAGTGCAGCCTTGTTCCTGATGGCATTCCTGTGGGCTTGGCGCGGTCGTTATCTGCTTTTGCTGCAAGGCGGCAGCAGTTTGGGGCAGGCGGCCTGGCAGGCTTGGGAAGCCCCGTTTTCCAGAGCTCTGAATCTCTGCCTGTCCTTGCCTTTTATGCATGAGTGGCCTGAGCGTTTGTGGGGTTCGTATGCCAAGGAAGTACGGGGGTTTTTAAGCAAACGTGTGGCCTTGACTGGATTGCTCACAAGTCTTGTCAGTGCTTTCTTGTTGACTCAGGGAGCCTCATTGATGGAGCTTGCAGGGCTGGCTGTGACTGGCTTCTTCCTGAGCGTACTGCAAGCTATCTCACGAGGAAGAAAACTGCAGCGTCAGCATCATTTCCGTTGCCGCCGGGACTTGCCATTTTTTCTGGATCTGCTGGTGCTGGCTGTCGAGTCCGGACTGGGCTTGCAGCAAGCCTGGGCGCGTGCAACGCAGGCCCTACCGCAAGGCAGTCTGCTGATCAGCTTGAACAAGGTACAGGGCGAGGTTCGGGCGGGACGACGTTTGCCGCAAGCCATGCGCAATGTCGCTTTGAGTTTCAGGCAGGCAGAGCTGGAGGAATTGGCTTTGTCTTTGGAACTGGCACAGGACACGGGTTTGTCCTTGGCTTTGTTGCTACGCGCTCAAGCAGAAAAATTGCGTAGTCATTTGCACTTGGAAGCCGAGCAAAGAGCCCTCAAGCTGCCTGTTTATTTGCTGGCCCCTTTGGTCGTGTGCATTTTCCCTTGCACGTTTCTGGTGATTGCGATGAGCCTGCTAGGCCCTTGGCTGGCAGGGGGAGGCTAGGGCGATGTCTATCTCAGTACTGATCAAACAGCCGCTGCAACAGGTGCCACAGCAGCCCTTGTATCTGTTCGACGCCAATACTTTCTGGGCCCGTTGGCGTGGCTGGAAGGCATTGCCACAGAACAAGAGTTTCGCAGTTGCGGTGTGGCTGCGGCCTTGTAGGGCGGTGCACCTATGGGGAATGCGGCAGGCTCTGGATATCTGCTTTCTGGATGAGGGTGATCAGCCCTTGAGGTTTTGTCCGGCTGTACCTGCGGGAGCGATACGTTGGCACAGAAAAGCCAGATCGGTACTGGAGGCGCCGGTCACTTCTCTGTCGGGGCCGGAGCAGTTTTCGCCCTGGGCCGCCGCCCTGCAGGAAATACGTCAAACAGGGGGCGGGGTATGGCTGGACCGGGCTTAGCCTTGTGCGGCGTCGCGCATCGGATCACCAAACACGCTGCGGTAAGCCGGGTAGAAGCTGGCGTACAGGATGGCAGCCATCGCCAGATTGATAGGTGTCAGCACCATGGTGGCCGTGCCTGGACTTAAACCCGCTCCCAGCAGCAATTCGCCCAGAGTCTGGATGGCGAAGAAGGCAGCCGCCCAGCATAGGCCGTACAGCAGGAAGGCGGCCTTGTTGCGCCAGCAAGCCACCATGGAAAAGAACAGGGCTTGCTTGACCGGGATGGCATGCCAGCCTACCAGGGCGGGAGCGTGCCAGAACAGGGCGGACAGGCCCAGGTACAGCACGAAGAACAAAATGATGGGCTTGCGAAAGGCCGCCATGACTTCCTGTGGAGTGGCATTGCTGTTGTCCATCAACTGGGACAGCTCATTCACAAAAGGGAAAGTCGCCACAAAGCCGACGACCAGGCAGGCCAACAAGTAAATGATGCCCAGTTTGATCAGGCGGTTGCGTACCGGGGCGGGCTTCAAGGGCTCGGTCCACATGCCCAGGCGAATGACCTCGCCCTCATGAATGCGGCGACAGGCATTCTGAATGATAAAGGTCATGGTCGGGACCAGTACGATCAGTACCATCTGGCCGATGATGGGGAAAATATTGCTCAGATTGATCAGGATGGAGGTGATCAAGCTCCAGAAGAACAGAGCAGCCGGTTGCAGCTTGAACAAGCGCAATCCTTCCTGAATCCAGTACCACCCGTAAAGAAAGGGGAGCTTGGCAGCTTGCATATCAGTATCCGTGTTTATCGAGGGAGCGCCGGTACAGCATGGTCGCGACGCTGGCGCAGCACACGCTCAAAGTGCCGCGGGTCATGCGGCTTGAGGGTTTGAGCGGGGCGGGGCAGATAAAAGTCGTACAGGCGCGAGATCCAGAAGCGCAGCGCGGCGGCCTGAATCAGTATAGGCCAGGCGCTGTGCTCGGCTTCGGTAAAGGGGCGCACCTGGGCGTAGGACTCCAGCCAAGCCTGGGCTTTTTCCAGGTTCAGGGCACCGCTCAGGCGGTCGATACACCAGTCGTTTACGGCAACGGCCACATCAAACAGCCAGGTGTCGCAACCGGCAAAGTAAAAGTCGATAATGCCGCCCATCTGGGGCGCTTCCGAGGTGCCGGCAAACAGCACGTTGTCGCGGAACAGGTCGCAGTGAGCCGGGCCTTGTGGCAAGGCGCGATAGGTGTCGCTGTCGGCAAAACGGCTTTGCTCTTGCAAGACGGTCTGGATAAGCTCGGACTGGCTCTCGTCCAGAAAGGGCAGAACCTGGGGAACGGTGGCTTGCCACCAGCTCAGGCCGCGCAGATTGGGTTGTTCCAGAGGGAAGTCCTGCGCAGCCAGGTGGGCCTGAGCTTGTGTACGGGCGATCTGGCGACAATGTTCAACCGTGGGCTCGGGCTCGTAACCACCACGCAGGCGCGTCACAATCGAGCACGGCTTGCCGTGCATGACACAGATGCGTTTGCCATCGCGGCGGGTCATGGGCTCGGGCACTGGGACACCTTTGGCGGCCAGGTGGTGCATCAGCTCGATATAGAAAGGCAGTTGTTCCAGCGTCAGGACTTCAAACAAGGTCAGAACGTACTCGCCCTGGGTGGTGCTCAGAAAGTAATTGGTGTTTTCAATGCCGGCGGTAATGCCACGTAAGGAAACAAATTCGCCAATTGTGTATTGTTCCAGCAGTTCGCGGGCGTCAAGTTCGCTGACAGAAGTAAAAACAGCCATGCTTTCAGTGAGGGTCCGGTTGTTGGCGCACTATCAGGCGCGCAAGTATGTCAAACGGCCGATTTTAGACCAGTGCGCCCGCTTTTTGGAGCCTTGCGGCGATTTACCGCGCTTTATCTTCATCCTGTGGTCGGCTGAAACCATTAAAATGGGTGTTTTCCCTTTTTCACCAAGCCTGAAATCAGGCTATTTGCTCCCTGTTTATGACTAATTTTGTGATGCCGGACAGCCAGATGTGGCGTTTGAGTGTGGCGCCCATGATTGATGTGACTGACCGCCACAGCCGCTTTTTTCATCGTCTGCTGGCGCCGCGCGCTTTGCTGTTTACTGAAATGATCACCACGGGTGCACTGACGCACGGCGATCAGGCACGTCATCTGGATTTTGATCAGGCGGAGCATCCAGTTGCCTTGCAACTGGGGGGCAGCGACCGGGACGCCTTGGTGACCAGCGCTCTGGCAGGTGAAAAGTGGGGCTACGACGAAATTAATCTGAACTGTGGCTGCCCCTCGGAGCGGGTTCAAAAAGGCGCTTTCGGTGCCTGTTTGATGAACGAGCCGCAATTGGTGGCAGACTGCGTCAAAGCCATGCAGGACGCGGTCTCTGTGCCCGTGACGGTCAAGCACAGGCTGGGGCTGGATTACAACGAGTCCTACGACTTTGTGCGGGACTTTGTGGGGATTTTGTTCGAGTCCGGGTGTCGAGTCTTTACGGTTCATGCCCGCAATGCGGTCTTGAAAGGCTTGTCGCCCAAGGACAATCGGGAGATTCCGCCTTTGCGCTATGACATGGCCATGCAGTTGAAAAAGGACTTTCCTGAAGCACTGTTCATCTTGAACGGTGGCATTCAGGAGCCGGATCAGGCGCTAGCGCTGGAAGAACAGTTCGATGGCGTGATGCTGGGCCGGGCAGCCTGGCATACGCCAGCGGTATTAAGCGAGATTCATCGTCGCCTCTGGCCCGAGCATCCCTTGATGGACGAGGACGCTGTGGTGGAGCAGATGATTGCTTATGCCCGGCACCATGTTCAGGCGGGTGTGCCGTTACGCATTGTGATCAAGAGCATGTTGGGCTGGCCGCACGGCAAGAAGGGCGCACGTCAGTGGCGTCGTACCTTGTCAGATCACCATTGGTTGGCCAAGAACGATCCAGGCCTGCTTGCGCAGGCCTGGGAAGAATTGCAACGCCGTCAGTAAAGGCGGCCAGATCCAGGGGATCAGGATGCGCTGGCTTGCTCGGAATCGGTAGGCCAGTCGCGGATGTAGGCTTTGAGCATATTGTTCTCGAACTGCTGGGCGTGAACAATGGCGCGGGCCATATCAAAGAAGGAAATAACTCCCATCAGCACGGGACCGTCCATCACGGGCATATAGCGTGCGTGGTTGTTCAGCATCAGGCGCTGTACCTCGTCGGCGCTGGTGTTGGGGGTGACGCTGACAGGGGCGTCATCCATGATGCTGCGCACCGTAAAGCCCTGGGCCTTGTCGCCCTGAGCGTGCCAGTGGCGAATGATCTCGCGAAAGGTCAACATACCCACCAACTGACCATGCTCCATGATCACCAGCGAACCAATATCCAGCTCGCTCATGCTCTGTACCGCTTTTTCAACGGTCATTTCGGGGGTGCCTGTATAAAGCGTGTCTCCCTTGACACGCAGGATTTCACTGACTTTTAGCATACTGGGTCTCCTGACCGGGATCGGCGTTTAGTATGGCTGGTTGTCCTGTCAGAATGCCTTGTGGCGACTCAAACAGTTCTTCCAGATTGGATAGTCGCTGATCGAAAAACTGAGAAAGATAATTGAATACATATTCTAGCGGACCCTCGTGGGTATGGGCGCGGTCCAGCAGAAATGCCTTGGTAAGTTGTTTCAGGCTGACCTGACGCAGATCGCAACTCAGTACCCACTGTTCGTCATTGTCTTGCTGGGTATCAGCAATCAGTCCCATGGACTTGAGCTTGCATAAAATGCCGTAGAGCTCGTCCGGGTCGCGTTCCAGCTTGTGGCTGAGTTCACGTACGCTAAGTCCCTGCTGGCTCTGACGGTTCAGCCACAGCTGGTAGAGCAGGTTCACGGCATCGGTAAAGGCGATGCCGGGCACATTGGTCTTGACCCAGTTGCGGCCACGCCAATCGGGCAAAATGGCCACCATGGAAGCGCCCAACAGGACGATCAGCCAGGAAATGTAGATCCACAGCAGGAAGATCGGCAGGATGGCAAAGGCGCCGTAGATAATCGTGTAGGTGGGAAAGCGGGTCAGGTAAAAGGCGAAACCGGCTTTCATCAGCTCCAGCAAGGCGGCGGTGACTACCCCGCCAATCAGGGCGTCGCGCCACCATACGCGGCGGTTGGGCACGTACATGAACAGCGCTGTCAGCCCCAGGGCCGTAAACAGGAAGGGGACGTAAGACAGGGCAAAGGTCACTATGCCGGACAAGTCGCCGATATAACCCAAGGACTCCCTGGCCAGAATGGTCGTAGCCCACAGGCTGGCACCGGTCAGAATCGGGCCCAGCGAAATAATGGCCCAGTACACCAGCAGGCGTTGTCCCAGTGGGCGTTGCACGTGTACCTGGAAAATATTGTTGAAGGTCTCGTCAATGGTCATGATCAGCATGATGGACGTGACAATCAGGAACAAGCTGCCTACCGCCGTCAGGCCTGACGCTTTGGAGGCAAACTGGTTCAGATACAACATGATGTTTTCTGACACCACTTCGGGCATCAGGTTACGGGTCAAAAACCCTTCCAGGGCACTTTCAAATTCCTGAAACAGTGGAAAGGCCGTGAACAGCGCCAGCACCACCGTCAGCATGGGGACAATGGCCAGGATCGTGGTGTAGGTCAGGCTGGAGGCTACCTTCATCAGATCTTTTTCGGCCACCCGCTTGATGGCAAAGCGCGCCACACTTAAAAAGTGATGTTTGGCAGTGGGGGCGGGCGAGGGCTCCTGCCGGGATACAGGATCGGTGTTATCTGGGTTCAAGTCTGTTTGTTCAGCTTGCTCAGAGGGCATAGGGAAGTTCTCGTCGTTTTTCATAGCGGTTTGATGCGGCGGACGCTGCTTTTCGACAGGGTTCAGGTGATAATAACAGCATGCATGAACCTTTAAACCCCATACTTCATCGAGTGGCGGCCCTGGCTTTGGTCGCCTTGATTGCTTTGTGCCTGGCCTGGGAGCTTCATTTTGCGCCCCTGAAACCCGGCGGCTCCTGGCTGGTGCTGAAAGTGATTCCTTTGGTGCTGCCGCTGCGCAGCGTGCTCAAGGGCAATTTATATACCCTGCAATGGACGTCCATGATGATTCTGCTGTACTTCGCGGAAGGGGTCATGCGTGCCTGGTCGGACCCGGTGGCTGAAGTCATGCCCTGGGCGATTGCAGAGATTGTTCTGTCCCTGATTTATTATTTCTGCGCCATTTTTTATCTCTGGCCTGCCAAGAAAGCAGCCAAGCAGCGCAGCAAGGCCGAAAAAGCCGAGGCTGCCAAAGCCGCCAAATCGGCCTAAGGGGGTCTGTATGTCCAGCTTGTTCGATGGCCTGGCCATCAGTCACCATTTTGCGGATTTGCCCTCGGCTTTCCATACGGCGGTTCCTCCGCAACCCCTGGCCAATTCCCGCCTGCTGCACGTCAATAAGGAATTGGCGGCGCAATTGGGCCTGGATGTCTCCCGTCTGGGGGAACAGGAATTTCTGGATGTAGTCAGCGGCCAAGCCCCCTTGCCGGGTGGCCTGACGGTCTCGGCTGTATACAGTGGTCACCAGTTCGGTGTCTGGGCAGGACAGTTGGGCGATGGCCGTGCGCATTTGCTGGGGCAAATCGATACCCCCACGGGCCCGCAGGAATTGCAGTTGAAGGGCGCCGGCAAAACCCCGTATTCCCGTATGGGCGATGGCCGTGCCGTGCTGAGATCCAGTGTGCGCGAATATCTGGCCAGTGAGGCCATGGCCGGTTTGGGCATTGCCACCAGCCGGGCCTTGGCCCTGGTCACTTCGGATACGCCTGTGTACCGGGAAACCGTGGAAACGGGCGCGATTGTGACACGTGTTGCCCCCAGTTTTGTGCGTTTTGGCTCGTTTGAACATTGGGCCAACGACGCAAGCCGTGTGCGTGAATTGTTGGACTATGTGCTGCGCGAGTTCTATCCGGAACTGCTGGTCGAAGGCGATTCGGAGCAGGAGCGCGTCTGCCGCTTCTTGCAGGAAGTGACGCATCGCAGCGCAGAAATGGTGGCCGACTGGCAGACTGTCGGCTTTTGCCACGGCGTCATGAATACTGACAATATGTCCATTCTGGGCCTGACCATTGACTACGGTCCGTACGGCTTCATGGACCGATTCCGTGTGAATCACGTCTGCAATCACAGCGATAATCAAGGCCGTTATGCTTGGAATGCACAGCCAGCGATTGTGCATTGGAACTTGTATCGCCTGGCCAGTGCCTTGATGGTGCTGGATCCAGATGTGGATGCGGTGAAAGAGCGTTTACAAACCTTTGAAGCCAGTTTTCTGAAGCGCTATCACGCCAACTTGCAGGCCAAGTTCGGCCTGCGTACCTGGCAAGCAGATGATGCGCAACTGGTCGATGATTGGTGGCGCTTGCTGCACAACAGCGGGGCGGATTTCACCTTGTCCTTCCGTGCTCTGGCACAGGCCAGCAAGGCACCCGAGGCTTTCCTGAGCCTGTTTGAGGGTTCCGAAGATCAGGCCCAGGCATGGTGGCAAGCCTATAGCCAGCGTCTGAAGCTGGACGGTTCCGACACGCCAGAGCAGCGCGAGTCCATGAATCGCGTCAATCCTTTGTATGTGCTGCGTAACCATTTGGCCGAGCAGGCCATCCAGGCTGCTGCCAAGGATGACGCCAGCGAAATTGACACCTTGCTGAAGCTGCTGCGCGACCCATACACCGAGCGGGCCGGTTTTGAGGCCTATGCCATGCCGCCGCCAGAAGGCAGTGCGGAGCTGGCCGTCAGTTGCTCTTCCTGAAAGACCGGGCGCGGTGCAGGGCATGTCCGGATTCGGGAACAATGCCATAATCGTGCCTGTCTTTTATTTTTCCTCATTTCTTTGCGTTCACTTTCTCTATGTCCGGCAATACTCTAGGTAAAAGCTTCCGCGTCACGAATTACGGCGAATCTCATGGTCCAGCGATTGGCGCAGTGATCGACGGCTGCCCTCCGGGCCTGGAGCTGTCTGAACAGGATATTCAGTTTGAACTGGATCGCCGCCGTCCTGGCACCTCGCGCCACGTGACTCAGCGCCGTGAGCCGGATCAGGTGGAAATTCTGTCCGGTATTTACGAAGGTCGTACAACTGGCACCCCCATTAGCCTGCTGATTCGCAACTCCGATGCGCGCAGCAAGGATTACGGCAATCTGCTGGATACCTTCCGTCCCGGTCATGCGGATTACACCTACTGGAAGAAGTTCGAGAACCGCGACCCGCGTGGTGGTGGTCGCTCTTCAGCTCGCCTGACTGCGCCTACCGTGGCGGCCGGTGCAATTGCCAAGAAATGGCTGGCCGAGCACTTCGGCGTGAAGATTCGCGGCTATATGAGCCAACTGGGTCCTATCTCTATTCCTTTCAAAAGCTGGGATGTGGTCGAGCAGAATCCCTTTTACGCGCCAGACCTGGACGTGGTGCCGCAGCTGGAAGCCTATATGGACGAGCTGCGTAAAGAAGGCGAATCCATTGGTGCCCGCATTGAAGTCGTGGCCGAAGGCGTGCCTGCAGGTTGGGGTGAACCTATATATGACCGTCTGGATGCTGATATCGCCCATGCCATGATGGGATTGAACGCGGTAAAAGGCGTGTCCATTGGCGCTGGCTTTGATTGCATTACGCAAAAAGGCTCGGAGCACGGTGATGCGCTGTACCCCGATGGTTTCAAGACCAACCAGGCCGGTGGCGTATTGGGTGGTATTTCCTCCGGGCAGGCCGTGACGGTTTCCCTGGCGATCAAGCCTACTGCCAGCATCCGTACCATGCGTCCTTCCGTGAATCGAGCCGGTGAAGCGGTTGAGGTGCAGACACTGGGCCGTCACGATCCTTGTGTGGGTATTCGTGCCACGCCGATTGCCGAAGCCTTGCTGGCCATTGTGTTGATGGATCATTGTCTGCGTCATCGTTCGCAGTGCGGCGTCTGAAACTGAGGGTTTGCGCAGGACCCTAGCACTTCATTTTCTTGTCAGGTTTGTTTTTTGGAGCTGAGCATGAAAGGTATTGCGAAAGGAAAACGCCTTTTGGCGGCGGGTTTGATACTGGCCATGACGGGCTGTGCCACGGTGCAGACGACGGAAAGCGGGACGGTAGGTGTCGAGCGCAAACAATTCATCTCCAATCTGGTGTCCGAGGCCGAGCTCAATCAGGCGGCGGCCCAGAATTATGCTCAGGTCTTGTCCCAGGCTCGGCAGCAAAAGGCGCTGGATACCGATGCGGCCCAGACTCGTCGGGTCAAGTCCATTGCCCAACGCCTGATCGATCAAGTCGGTGTTTTCCGTGCGGACGCCCGCTCCTGGAATTGGGAAGTCCACGTCATCAATGAGGACGAAGTTAATGCCTGGTGCATGCCGGGCGGCAAGATGGCGGTTTACAGCGGCTTGATCAAACGGATTCAGCCAACGGACGCGGAACTGGCTGCTGTCATTGGGCATGAGATTGCTCACGCCTTGCGCGAGCATTCGCGTGAGCAGGTATCCCAGAAAATGGCGACTTCTTTCGGTTTGACGGTGCTCTCCGCCCTGACTGGTGTGCAGGCTGTGAACGATTTGGGCGGTACGCTCAGCGAAGTCATGTTTGAACTGCCTAACAGCCGCACTCACGAATCCGAGGCCGATCTGATTGGTGTTGAGCTGGCTGCGCGTGCAGGCTACGACCCGCGTGCTGCGGTTACCTTGTGGCAGAAGATGGGGGCCCTGGAGCAGGGCAGAAGTCAGCCGGAGTTCCTGTCTACTCACCCGGCTTCCTCAACCCGTATTGCGGATTTGCAGGCGATCTCGGAACGGGTCATGCCTTTGTATCAGCAGGCGGCCAAACCGTGAAAGACCGGCGTTAGAGGTACTACATTCGAAACGAAGAACGTCCTTAATATTGAGGACGTTTTTGTGCCATGGTTCTGGCACTTGGTTTTGCTAAGTTGTGCTCAAGCCGAGCCTTATTCATGCCCGCCTGGTAATCAGTGAACTCGATATTTCGGCCACCGCTTTCCCAAGAATCAAATGCTGTTCAGGATCAAGGTGAACGCCATCGACCTTGCTGGAGCTAATGACACTGCCAGCATCAAAGAAATGGCAGTTCACTTCCTCGCACACCTGACGATAGGCGAGCGCCAACCCGACACATTTGTGTTCGCCGCCCTGGAACTTCGGTGCGATAGGTCCTTTCGGGGTTTGAATGGCAGGTGGCGCCACGACCAGTATCGGGGGTATGGGCATGCCCGGCTCAATCGCTGCGCAGCGGATGGTGGATACCAGCGCCAGGATGCCTTGTGATGAATGCCATGCATTGTGTTCGTGCATGGACTGAAAGTCATTCGTCCCCAGCATCAGGATGACCAGATCAAGAGGGGAATGGATTTCAATCCGCTGTGCCAAGCCTGTTAATCCATTGCGTCCAGGCTTGAAAGGGTCGTCCCATACGGTTCGTCGTCCATTCAAGCAGTCTTCAATAACCCGGACTTTCTGGCCTGCGGCGCACAGCACAATCTCCATGACACCTGGCCAGCGTTGCTCGAAAAGCAGGCGCTTTCTGCTTGCAGGAATAATTCCCCATGACAAGGAATCAGAGTAGACAAGAATGTGTTTCATGACTGCTCCATAGCGTTTTTCCAGATACTTTATACCGTAGCAGGATCGAGTTTATTGATGACCAGGCCGCTTGATTGCTTTGCCAGGTGTCAGACCAGTGCATATCGCTTCAATGCCTCTGTTGCCTGTCGCATGGGCAAGAGGCCTTCATCACCAAGCGCCTTGAGCGCGGCGGCCACAATCCATGGCGCGCTGGGAAATCTACTTGCTTCTGGGAGAGAGTCGGCCCCCAGGGCGACAAAGCGGGCAGAAACAAAGCCGCCGATCTGCTCGGCAATGTATTGCCCATATCCGGTGACGGCTAACACGGGCGATGGCGTCGATCCAAGGCAGTTCTGAAGATGCGCTGTTTTTTTCTTGGAGAGCGGATGGAGCATGTTCCAGCGCTCCACCTCCTGAGCTTCTCGTGTCAGACGGGTATAGCTGGGGCAACTCCAGACCTCGCTGCTGATATTCCAGTCCTCGCGCAGGAGTCTGGCCGCCTCGACCACGTTTCCCAATGCCTGACCGGCTCCCAGTAAACGGATCGCCGAGTCGGGCGCAGCAAGAAGTTGGTACATGCCTTTGTACGCTTCCTGTACATCGGCTTGCCGTGAGGCTGGCACCTTTCCAGTGTCATCGTGCAGTGTCATATAGAGAAAACCGGGCTCGTCGTCTACGTACATGGCTTGCAGGGCGGAACGCAAAATAGCGAGCGTTTCCTGCCCAGAAGCAGGGTCGTAGGGGATGCCGTTCAAGCTGTTGGCCAGCCAAAGCGGAACGGCGGGCTGTACGCTTTTGGGCCACCGCGAGGTGGTGATCTCAGCGGCGTTGCACACAATGCCGCGCTCGGCGGCTTCGTATATCGCAGCGCGCAGTCCGGCGACGGATTCGGAACGCAGCAGATAGAGCAATGGGATCTCGAAGTGTTCAGGCCCATCTCGAAACCAGAGCGGCCATGCGCTGATATTGCCTGCGTCCATGTCAGTCTTATCTGAGGCTGGCCCGGATGCCTGACCTGGAGAAGCCCGCACGATCCACATTTTGCTATGGGTTTTATCGTCTTGTGCCAAGTCCTGGGCGATGACTTGAAGCGCACGGTAAGGAGAGGCAGTAAGACAGGCTCGCTCCATGTCTTGCGTTGCCAGTTTTTCAAGGCACGCCGCCGCCGCCATCCGGGTTTGCGGCGTAGCGGTGGGCGGACGAAGACGCTCCAAATTCATGGTTTACCTCTGCTGATGGGTTTCTTGCATGACTGGGTGTCATGATTTACGATTGCATTTACAACTATTGTAATTGCAACTATATTCACCAGCAAGGATAGTCATGACACAAGCCAGCGATCTCGTGTTCTATACGGCGGACACACCCAATGGGCAGAAGGTCAGCATTTTTCTCAAGGAGGCTGGACTGGTTTATGAGCAGTTTGACCTTAATCTTGATAGGGGAGATCAGCATCAAACGGATTTCCTCAAGATCAATCCAAACGGCAAGATTCCCGCCATCGTTGATCGGAAAAGCGGCCTGACTGTTTTCGAGTCTGGCGCGATTCTTTCTTATTTGTCATCCAGGACGGGATGCCTATTGCCCGCGACGGAAGCTGAAAACGTCGCTGTGCAGCAATGGTTGCATTTCCAGATTGGCAGCATTAGTCCGATGCTGGGGCAACTGTGGTGGTTTTTGCATGGCTCGAAAACAGGAAATGCCGAAGCGATACAGCGATACCAAACACAGTCGCTTCGGCTTTACCAGGTTGTGGACAGCAGACTGAGTGAATCCGCTTTTATCGCTTCGGAAAATTACAGCATTGCCGATATTGCCGCATTTACCTGGCTAAGAACCTGGGGCGAGCTGAGCCTGGATATCACCCCGTATACGCATGTGCAACGGTGGCTGGAGGTGATTGCTGCAAGGCCTGCGGTGCAGGCGGGGTTGCTGGCCAATAAACCGACCGCTCCGTCTTGCCGCTGAACGGTCTGATTCCGCCTGACGCCTGGCTTGTTGCGTGGGACTTCTACTGCTTGTGCTGCAGGATCATCTCTTGTGGTTACTTGCGCATGCTGATGGCCAAGCGATTGAATGCGCTCATCAAGGCAATCGCAAAACTCAGATCCGAAATTTCCGTATCGCTGAAATGGGCTTTCAAAGGCTCGAAGTGCTCGTCGGGTGCATGAGTGTGAGCAACATCCACCACGGATTCTGCCCATTCCAGAGCCGCACGTTCGCGTTCGTCAAAGTGCGCGCTGACACGCCAGCCTGCCAGACTGTCTATCTTGGCATTGAGCACGCCCGAGCTGCGCAAGGAGGCAGCGTGCATCTCCAGGCAAAAGGAGCAGCCGTTGATTTGCGAAATGCGCAAATTAACCAGCTCAATCAATTCTTTGCCCAGGCTGCTTTTGTCCAAAGCCAGCTTCGTTTGCAGGAGGCCTTGATAGGCTTTGGGAGACAGGGTGTCGTAGGGAAGGCGAAGTGCACTCATGGCGTATCCAATCGAAAGTAAGACAGGGGGCGGAGCAGGCCGGAGCTGTATGGGGCGGGATTAACTGTTTGCGTCAGTCTGAGTATCAAGCCGAGCTATCCGCTTTACTTGTTGATTATCCATGAGTAGTGTCCTGGTCATCAGTGACAAGAAAACAATAATTGACTAGGACATGGGTATGGATCTACGCCACTGGAAACCCAGCCGGGAACCAGGCATTCCTGTTTATCAGCAGTTGTACGAGCGCTTTCGGGATGCGATTGCTGCAGGCCAATTGCGCCCCGGCGACCGGGTGCCATCCATACGCAGTCTGGCCAGTGAGCTGAATGTGGCCAAGGGTACGGTGGAGCAGGCCTATCAAATCCTGCTGGGTGAAGGCTACTTTCAGGCACGAGGGCCGGCAGGAACGGTGGTGTCACCGCAGTTGGCCAGTCTGGCTGCGAAAAGATATGCCAGTGTCCCTGCCTCATCCCTGCGTGCCTCGCCATATGTACCAGCAGAAGACTCACCCCCTTTGCCATTTCAACTGGGCCTGCCGGCTTTGGATGCCTTTCCGCGCAAGACCTGGGCACGACTGGCCAACCAGAATCAGCGCTCTTTGGGGGGCGTGGCAATGCGTTACCCCGATCCGGTGGGCTATGCGCCGTTGCGGCGGGCTATTGCGGCTTATTTGGGCGTATCGCGCGGCATAGCTTGTCTGCCGGAGCAGATCTTTGTGACGGCCGGGTATTGGGGGGCGCTGGAGCTCGTGTGTCGTAGCGTTCTGAATCCGGGTGACGCGGGCTGGTACGAAAATCCTGGCTATATTTTTGCCCGCCAGTTCTTGAAGCAGGCCGGCATGCAAGTGCATGCGGTGCCGCTGGATGAAGACGGCCTGAACCTTATAGCCGGACAGCAGCATTGCCCACAGGCACGCTTTGCCATCGTGACCCCCACTCATCAAAGCCCTATGGGCATGGCCATGTCCCTACCCAGGCGTTTGCAATTGCTGGAGTGGGCCAGACAGCAGCAGGCCTGGATTGTGGAGGACGATTACGACAGCGAGTTTCGCTATCACGGACGTCCTTTGCCTGCCCTGAAAAGTCTGGATAGGGACGACAGGGTGATCTATACCGGCACCTTCAGCAAGGTTCTGAATCCCGGTTTGCGGCTGGCGTACTTGGTCGCACCCCTGTCCCAGGTGGAGCGTTTCCAGCAGGCGGCTCACTATTCAGGCGGGCCGGGTTCCATCCTGACGCAGGCTACCGTGGCGGACTTCATGGAGCAGGGCTACTTTGCGCGGCACTTGCGCAAGATGCGGGCTTTGTATGCACAACGTCGGGCTTATTTGGTGCAGGCTCTGCAACAGATACTGGGGGAGCGCTTGCAGGTGCAAAGCCAGGCAGGGGGGATTCATGTGCTTGCCAATTTGAGGAGGGCAGAAGATGACCGGCCTTTGGCCAAGGCTGCCCAGGAACATGGCCTGGCCGTTCAGGCCTTGAGCGATTGGCAAATATCGCCTGCTGTGCATAAGGGGCTGTTGATGGGCTTTGCCAATATCAGCGATCAGGGCATGGCCGATGAATGGGTAGAACGTTTGAGCTTGGCCATTGCTGAACCTTCTTGAACAAGAGTCCGGCCTGCAGCAATCGCCATGGCTGACGACGTTGGTCTCCCGGAGCCTTCTTTGACAAGGCTCCGGGAGACCTTTTTCAGGGGCATGTTTCTATTTAGGGTGGTAGTCCCAATACTAGTATGGAAACTGGTCTTGTCCCAGTTACTGCGCCTGTCATAATAAGAAAAAATTAATGTGCAGCCCGCTTTGTGCGGACTGTAATTTCAACTGAATCGCGAGAGCGCAATGGCAAAAACCTTATACGATAAGTTGTTCGACGAACACGTCGTGCATCAGGACACGGATGGCACCTGTTTGATCTACATTGATCGCCACTTGCTGCATGAAGTGACCAGCCCCCAGGCCTTTGAAGGCTTGACTCTGGCCGGCCGCAAGCCTTGGCGCATCAGTGCCAACCTGGCTGTGGCGGACCACAACGTCCCCACCACCTCCCGCCAGAACGGCATTGAAGACCCGATCTCGCGCCTGCAGGTCGATACCCTGGACGCCAACTGCGAAGAATTCGGCATTACCGAATTCCGCATGAACGACGTGCGTCAGGGCATTGTGCACATTGTCGGCCCTGAGCAGGGCGCGACCTTGCCTGGCATGACCGTGGTTTGTGGTGACTCCCACACCAGCACGCACGGTGCCGTGGGCGCTTTGGCCTTTGGTATTGGTACCTCGGAGGTCGAGCACACGCTGGCCACTCAGACCTTGCTGATGAAGAAAAGCAAGAGCATGCTGATCCAGGTGGACGGCAAGCTGCCTTTTGGCTGTACTGCCAAGGACCTGATCCTGTACGTGATCGGTCAGATCGGTACTGCTGGTGGTACCGGCTACGCCATTGAGTTCGGCGGCTCGGCAATTCGCGCCTTGTCTATGGAAGGCCGCATGACCGTGTGCAATATGGCGATTGAAGCCGGTGCACGTTCAGGCATGGTGGCTGTGGACGAGCAAACCATTCAGTATCTGCGTGGCCGTCCTTACTCGCCCAAAGGCGTGTTGTGGGATCAGGCTGTGGCTTACTGGAACACCTTGCACACTGACGAAGGTGCCGAGTTTGATCGCGTGATTCGCATCGATGCCAGTCAGATCACCCCTCAGTTGACTTGGGGCACCTCGCCTGAAATGGTGTTGCCTATTGACAGCCGCGTACCCGATCCAGAGAAAGAAAAAGACGAAGTCACCCGCAATGGCATGGAGCGTGCATTGGAGTACATGGGCCTGACGCCCAATATGCCGTTGACCGACATCCGTATCGACCGCGTGTTCATTGGCTCCTGTACCAATGCCCGTATCGAGGACTTGCGTGCGGCTGCCAGCGTGGCCAAGGGTCGCAAAGTCGCTTCCAACGTCAAGCAGGCCATGATTGTTCCCGGCTCCGGTCTGGTGAAACGTCAGGCCGAGCAAGAAGGTCTGGACAAGATTTTCCTGAACGCCGGTTTTGAATGGCGTGAGCCTGGTTGCTCCATGTGTCTGGCCATGAACGCTGACCGTCTGGAACCGGGCGAGCGTTGCGCTTCGACCTCCAACCGTAACTTTGAAGGACGTCAGGGGCAGGGTGGTCGTACCCACCTGGTCAGCCCAGCCATGGCAGCGGCTGCCGCCATTGCCGGCCATTTTGTCGACGTGCGTTCGTTCAACTGAGGAAATCCACACCATGCAAGCATTTACTACTCATGAAGGTCTGGTCGCTCCCTTGGATCGGGAGAACGTGGATACGGACTTGATCATCCCCAAGCAGTTCCTCAAATCCATCAAGCGCACCGGCTTTGGCCCCAACTTGTTTGATGAGTTGCGTTATCTGGATCACGGCGAGCCCGGCATGGACAATTCCCGCCGCCCGCTGAACCCGGACTTTGTGCTGAACCAGGACCGCTACCAGGGCGCTTCCGTGCTGCTGGCGCGCAAGAACTTTGGTTGTGGCTCCAGCCGTGAGCACGCTCCCTGGGCCTTGATGCAATATGGTTTTCGCGCCATTATCGCGCCGTCTTTTGCCGATATTTTCTTCAACAACAGCTTCAAGAACGGCTTGCTGCCCATCGTCCTGAACGAGCTGGATATTGCCCGCCTGTTCGATGAAGTCAAAGCTTTCCCCGGCTACAAGCTGCGTATTGATCTGGCCGAACAGCGCGTGATCACGCCTGAAGGCCGTGAATTGCCGTTCACTATCGATGCGTCGCGCAAGCACAGCCTCTTGAATGGTCTGGATGAAATTGGCCTGACCTTGCAGAAAGCGGACATGATCCGTCAGTACGAAGCCGAGCGTCTGGCCCGCCACCCCTGGCTGGTCGGCCAGCCTTGAGCCTGGGTGCAGGTTTTGTAGAAGCTTCGCTGTTGCTGCCTTTCTGGGGCAGCCAAGATGCTCCGGCCATCAGGCCGGAGTTCTTCACACTTATTCCCTAATTTTTACGTCCTACTCATCATGACTCATAAAATTGCAGTATTGCCCGGTGATGGCATCGGTCCCGAGATTACCGAACAGGCGCAGCGCGTACTGGGTGCTCTGGGCATGGATCTGGAAATGACCGTGGCTCCCGTGGGCGGCGCCGCTTACGATTTGCACGGCCACCCCCTGCCACCTGAAACGCTGAGCCTGGCTCAAAACTCCGACGCTGTGCTGTTCGGCGCCGTGGGTGACTGGAAATACGACTCGCTGGAGCGTCACCTGCGTCCCGAGCAAGCCATTTTGGGTTTGCGTCGTGCCATGGGCCTGTTCGCCAACCTGCGTCCCGCCATCCTGTACCCGCAACTGGCTAACGCTTCTACCTTGAAACCAGAAGTTGTGTCCGGTCTGGATATCCTGATCGTGCGCGAATTGACAGGTGATATTTACTTCGGTCAGCCTCGTGGCGTGCGTACGGTGGAAGAGGGCAACTTCGCGGGTGAGCGTCAGGGCTTTGACACCATGCACTATGCTGAAAGCGAAGTGCGCCGTATCGCTCACGTGGGTTTCCAGGCCGCACAAAAACGTCAAAAGCGCTTGTGCAGCGTGGACAAGTCCAATGTGCTGGAAACATCCCAGTTCTGGCGTGACATCATGATTGATGTGGCCCGCGAATATCCGGACGTGGAATTGAGCCACATGTATGTGGACAACGCCGCCATGCAATTGGTGCGCGCACCAAAAGAATTCGACGTGATCGTCACAGGTAACCTGTTTGGCGATATCCTATCGGATGAAGCGGCCATGTTGACAGGCTCCATTGGCATGTTGCCTTCGGCATCTCTGAACGCATCCCAGCAAGGTTTGTACGAACCCAGCCACGGCTCGGCACCCGATATCGCCGGTCAGGACAAGGCCAATCCTTTGGCCACCATTTTGTCCGCTGCCATGTTGCTGCGCTACTCGCTCAATGCAGAAGACCAGGCCAAGCGTATCGAAGCGGCGGTTGCCAGCGTGCTCGAACAAGGTCTGCGCACCGGTGACATCTACGAAGACGGTTGCCAATTGCTGAGCACCAGTGCTATGGGGGATGCAGTGCTCAAGGCTTTGCGATAGTATCTTTTATCGTTTTATTTTTTTATATATCCAGGTGGTATTACCATGACTCAAGCGGTAGGTTTGGTCGGCTGGCGTGGGATGGTGGGCTCCGTGCTCATGCAGCGCATGCGCGACGAAGGCGATTTTTCCCTTTTTCAGCCGGTGTTTTTCTCGACTAGCAATGCTGGCGGCGCAGCTCCTTCGTGGGCTGACGGTGCTGGCCCATTGCAGGACGCCCACGATATTGATGCCTTGAAAAAGTTGCCAATTATTGTGACCGCCCAGGGTGGAGATTACACAAGCCAGATCTACCCCAAGCTGCGTGCTGCTGGCTGGAATGGTTTGTGGATTGACGCGGCCAGCACGCTGCGCATGGATGAAAACTCCGTGATCGTGCTGGACCCGATCAACCGTCCTGTTATCGATGCTGCACTGGCCAAAGGTGGCAAGCAGTTCATCGGTGGCAACTGTACGGTTAGCTGCATGCTGATGGGTCTGGGCGGTCTGTTCAACCAGAATCTGGTTGAGTGGATGACCAGCATGACTTACCAGGCTGCTTCCGGCGGTGGCGCACAGCATATGCGCGAACTGCTGACTCAGTTCGGTCTGATCAACCAGTCCGTCTCCAGCCTGCTGGACGATCCCGCATCGGCCATTCTGGATATTGACCGCGGTGTCTTGCAGACACAACGCGACCCCAATCTGCCTCAGAAAAACTTTGGCGTACCCCTGGGCGGTAGCTTGATCCCCTGGATCGACTCCGATCTGGGTAACGGCATGACGCGTGAAGAGTGGAAAGGCGGTGTGGAAACCAACAAAATCCTGGGCCGTGGTGCACAGGACAAGCACATTCCTATCGACGGTCTGTGCGTGCGTATCGGTGCCATGCGCTGCCACAGCCAGGCACTGACCATCAAGCTGACCCGCGATGTTCCGCTGGACGAGATCACCGACATCCTGGCTGAAGGTTCCAAGTGGGCCAAGGTTGTGCCTAACGAGCGTCAAGCCACGGTCGAAGCGCTGACTCCGGTTGCCGTCACCGGCACGCTGGATATCCCTGTGGGCCGTCTGCGCAAGCTGAACATGGGCCCCGAGTACCTGAGCGCCTTCACGGTTGGCGACCAGTTGCTGTGGGGTGCGGCTGAACCGCTGCGCCGCATGTTGCGCATCGCTTTGGGCGAGCTCTAATCATGGCTGGCCGCCTGCATCCTGTACGTACGCTGGGTTCGGCCCTGCTATTGGCCGGGATGCTGGCGGCTGCGCCGGTTTCCGCCTTGGAAATCGGTCATAGTCGTTTTGTGTCGGCTCCTAATCAGGTTTTCAAGCTGGATGTGGGCATTCGACAGATCAGCCCTGAAGAAAGCCTGTCCTTGAAGGTGACACCTGCCCCCTTGTCCGCCTGGCAACAGGCGGGCTTGACCCCTCCGGTTGATCTGGACTCCTTGAAGGCCGTGATCGAGCGGGATGGGCAGGGGCAAGTACGACGCATTCGGTTGTCCTCCGAGCAGATGTTCTCGGGCTCGGTGGCCGATGTGCTCTTGCAGATTCAAAGTGATAGCGGGCAGTTCCTGCATCAGGTCAGTGTACTGGCTCCGGCCCCGGTGGCCGTGAAGGCAGTGGCTCAGCCACAGGCAGCGTATCGGGCACCGGTATCAGTGCAGGCTTCTGCTTCGAGCTCTGCATCCAGTGTGCAGACCCAAAGTGCGGTACGCGTGAAATCGGGTGATACCTTGCATGCCCTGGCGCGCCGCCATGCGGTGGATGGTGTCAGCTCTTATCAGTGGATGATGGCGGTTCAAAAGCAGAACCCGAATGCCTTCATCGACCAGAATATGCATCGCCTGAAGGCGGGCCAAACGCTACAGATTCCTGATGCGGCGGCCATGTTGTCCATTGACGATGCCCAAGCCCGCCGCTTCTATGTTGACCAGGCTCAGGCCTTGCGCTCCGCCGCGCAAGCAGGGCAGGATCAGGCGGATGCGTCTCAAGGTGTGGCACAAACAGGCTCCGGCGAGCCAGGTGCTCAGGCGCAAGGCCAGGATCGTTTGCTGTTGTCGGCAGGGGCGGATGCCCGTGACGCTAAACAGCAATTGCAGCACGAGCTGCGCGAGACTGGTGATCGTGTCTCGCAGCTGGAAGAGAATGTCTCCACCCTGGGCCGTGCCTTGCAGTCCCAAGGCGAGGCCGCTAAAGATCTGATCCTGGATTCAGCGCAGGAGCTGGGTCTGGGTGACTCCGGCAGCGATGCTGCTACTGCTAATACTTCTTCTGGCGCCTCAGGCGCCGCTTCTTCTGCCGCCGTGGCAGGAGCGATTTCCGTGCCGTCCGAGCCCGAACAGGGCAAGATGGCCGGTGCAGTTAACAAGGCAAAAAAGACCGTGTCCTGGATTCAAGAACATATGTTGGCCGTGATGGCCGTGGTACTGGCGTTGATTGTGGTCCTGGTGACCTGGGTTTTGCGTCGTGCCAATACTGAAAATCGCCATGGCGATGATTCCCCTGCGCCTGTCAGTGAAGCGATGGTTCGGGAAAAGCTGGAAAAGATCAATCTGGATCTGGATCAGCCGCCTTCGGACGAACCTCCTGTACGTCAGTAAGGCAAAGCCACCATGAGACGTATCGCACTGGGTGTCTGCTATGAAGGGACATCCTGGCTGGGTTGGCAAAGTCAGGCAGGTGGCAACACCGTTCAAGATGTTCTGGAGCAGGCACTGGGCCGTTTTACGGCCCAGCCTGTTTCTACGATCTGCGCCGGTCGCACCGACACTGGCGTTCATGCCCTCAATCAAGTGGTTCATCTGGACACGGCTGCCGAGCGCAGCCTGGAGTCGTGGGTACGCGGTTTGAATGCCTTGCTGCCGGACTCTGTATCCGTGCAATGGGCACGCGAAGTGCCGGATGATTTTCATGCCCGCTTCTCGGCCCAAGGCCGTCATTACGTTTATCTGCTGCGCCAGCACCGGGTGCGTTCCCCCTTGTTGCATGGTCGAGTGGCCTGGGTGTTTCGTCCTTTGGACCTGGCTCTGATGCAAGAGGCCGCCCAGCACCTGGTGGGCGAACATGATTTCAGCGCATTTCGTTCCTCGCAATGCCAGGCGGCCAGTCCGGTGCGCACCATGTCGCAGATCCGGATTGAACAGCAGGGCGACTTTTTCCTGTTCCGTTTCAGCGCCAATGCCTTTTTACATCACATGATCCGCAATCTGATGGGCATGCTGATTTATATCGGCCAAGGCCGTCAGCCGCCTGATTGGGTGCTGCATTTATTGGCACAGCGCGATCGCCGCTTGTCAGCCCCGACTTTCGATGCCAGTGGCCTGTATCTGGCCGGGGTGGATTACCCCAAGCAGTTCGATATTCCCGCCAGCAATCCCTACGATTTGCTCTATGAGTTAAGTGGATTGCGTTTTGGTGAAACGGCCTGAAAAAAATCATGATTTAGTCCGTTTCTAAAGGGTTTATCCCCGGTATTCGAACCGGCTTCACATGCTTCAATCGTATAAAATGTGAAGCCATTTTCTTCTCTTACATTCTTATCTGTATAAGGCCGACCACCTTCGAGCATTAGCCACAAGCGAATCCTGAAGGCGACCATATCCTGAGCAAGGCCATGAAATTCTTCTTACGATTGTCTAGTTTGATCGACCGTCTGAATACGGTCGTTGGTAAGTCCGTGACTTGGCTGACCCTGATCGTGGTGTTGGTCAGTGCGATTAACGCCATCGTGCGTAAAGTGTTCGGCGTCAGTTCGAACTACTGGCTTGAATTGCAGTGGTATTTGTTTGGTGCAATTTTCTTGCTGGCAGCCGGTTACACCTTCTTTGTCAACGAGCATGTACGGGTGGATGCTCTGGCGGAACGATTCCCGCCCCGGGTTCAGGTCTGGATCGATGTTATCGGCGTGATCTTTTTCCTTTTGCCCGCCACACTGCTTATTTTCTGGCTCTCGATTCCCTTTTTCCAGCAATCCTATGTGCTGAACGAACTCTCCTCCAATACCGGGGGGATGATACGTTGGCCGGTCAAGCTATTGATTCCCGTTGGCTTCTTTTTGTTAGCCCTGGCCGGTGTATCGCATCTGATCAAATGCATAGGCTTTTTGCGTGGTGCTTGTCCCAACCCCTTGTTAAGAAATGGGGGGCTGAGTGCCGAAGAAGAACTTGCCCAGGAAATCCGCGAGATTGCCCAGGCAAATGAAGCAACAATCTCTGTTTCCAAGGGCCAGTAACAATGGAATTCTTGACTGATAATCTGGCCCCGATCATGTTCATCAACTTGATCGTGTTTTTGCTGTTGGGCTTCCCGGTTACCTTCACGCTGTCTGCGATTGGTGTCCTGTACGGTCTGGTCGCCATCGAGCTGGGCATGATGCAGCCGGCCTTGTTCCAGGCCTTGCCGCAACGGGTCTTTGGCATTGTTGAAAACGATACCTTGCTGGCCGTTCCGTTCTTTACCCTGATGGGGCTTATTCTTGAGCGATCAGGGATGGCGGAGGACTTGCTGGAGACCATTGGTCAGTTGTTCGGCCCTCTGCGGGGTGGCTTGGCAATTGCTGTCGTGCTAGTTGGTGCCATGCTGGCCGCCACAACAGGTGTGGTGTCGGCTTCCGTGATTTCCATGGGCCTGATCTCCTTGCCCATCATGCTGCGTTACGGATATGACCGCAGGCTGGCAACGGGGGTGATTGCCGCCTCCGGGACCTTGTCGCAGATCATTCCGCCCTCCATCGTACTGATCATTCTGGCTGACCAACTGGGCCGCTCTATTGGTGATATGTACCGTGGCGCCATGCTCCCCGGTTTGCTGCTGACGGCGGTCTACATCCTCTACATCGTGGTGATGTCCTACATCAAGCCCAAATCGGCCCCGGCCTTGCCGCCCGAAGCGCGTATCTATGTTGAAGATAACGGTAGCCGCGGCCTGACCTCCCTGATTGTGCTGACGCTGGTCGCAACCGCGGTGGCGTACTTCGGTTCGCAGCACTACTTTGCCACGCACCCTAATATCCCGATGGACGAGCACGTGGTTGTGGTGCTGCTGTTGTGGGGTATTACGGCTTGGGTGATCGCGCTGATCAACAAGCTGCTCAAGCTGAAAATGCTGTCCAAGATCGCCGAGCGCGTGGTCTTTGTGATGGTGCCCCCGCTGTTCCTGATCTTTCTGGTGCTGGGTACGATCTTTATTGGGGTGGCAACGCCCACAGAGGGTGGGGCGATGGGGGCGGTCGGTGCCATCATCATGGCGGTATCTCGTGGCCGTCTGTCCTGGAAGCTGCTGCGTCAGGCCATGGAATCGACGACCCGCCTGTCTTGCTTCGTGGTCTTCATTCTGGTGGGTTCGACGGTCTTTAGCCTGAGCTTCCGTGGCATCAATGGCGATTTGTGGGTGGAACACCTCTTGATCGACATGCCTGGCGGTGAGTGGGGCTTCCTGATTATCGTCAGTATCCTGACCTTCCTGCTGGCTTTCTTCCTGGACTTTTTTGAGCTGGCCTTTATTATTGTGCCGCTGCTCGGGCCGATTGCCGACAAGATGGGCATTGACCTGATCTGGTTCGGTGTCTTGCTGGCGGTCAATATGCAGACCTCCTTCATGCACCCGCCCTTTGGTTTTGCGCTGTTCTTCCTGCGTTCCGTCGCCCCGAAAGAGGACTACACCGACAAGGTCACGGGCGAGCGCATCAAGCGTGTGGCCACAACGGATATTTACTGGGGCTCGGTACCGTTTATTATCATTCAGTTGTTGATGGTGGCAACGGTACTGGTCTTCCCCGGACTGGTTACGCACTATAAGCACGGCGAAGTTCTGCTGGAGGATTCGCAAATCCAGTTTGGTACGGAATCGACTTACGGTTCTGACAGCTACGGATTTGGAATGGATGACGCGGCCAGCAGTTTCCAATAAGCTTATTTCATGATTCACACGGGGGCATCTGGCCCCCGTTTTTTATTCAAGGATGTGTGATGTTCAGCCGTACCCGAGTCAAGATTTGTGGCTTTACCCGAGCGCAGGATATTGATGCTGCCGTGCAGTTGGGCGCGGATGCGGTGGGGTTTGTCTTTTACCCGAAAAGTGCCCGTATGCTGAGTACGGAGCAGGCTGTTGCCCTGCGCGCCCGTGTGCCGGCGTTTGTGCAGGCAGTCAGCCTGTTTGTGAATGCGTCCGAGAGCTTTGTTCGGGAAATTCTGGAACAGGTGCAACCGGACTTGCTGCAATTTCACGGTGAAGAAAGCCCGGAAGAATGCCGTCGCTACGCGCATCCGTATATCAAGGCTTTCCGAGTCGGTGCGCCTGGTCTGGATACGGTGGATGGCCTGCTGGAACAGTGCTTGAAGTATCAGGATGCCCGAGCCTGGCTGATGGATGGTTATCACGATGCCTATGGCGGCACCGGTACGGCTTTTGATCCGGAGCTGATTCAGGGGCTGCAGGCGCGTCTGGACGGCCAGGACGGACTGCCGCCGCTGGTTCTTGCCGGAGGCATGCGTATCGACAATGTGGCCGAACGAGTCGCCTTGCATCGTCCCTATGCGATTGATGTCAGCAGTGGAGTCGAGCTGGAACCCGGCATCAAATGCAAAACGAAAATGGGCCAATTCATGCAGATTTTGAGTAGCGCCTCCTGATTGAGGGAATCTTTTAGCAGCGACGCTGTCTGTACTTATTGCCCCGACCCGCTTATGGCGGGTCGATTTTTATTTGGTCTTGTCAGGATTTATGTTTATGCAAAGCATACAGCTCGGTCCCTTTACCTTTGCCACGTCTCTATTTGCTTTTATGGTCGCGGCATTGCTGGGGCTGTTTCTGGCCGCCTGGCTGGATAGACGCAAGCAGACCCGAGCTGAATCGGTGCTGTGGCGCGCGATGATTCTGGGTGTGCTGGTCGGTCGTTTGGGTTTTCTGATCCAGCAATGGCCGTTTTATCAAAGCGAACCCTTGAGCTGGCTGGATTTGCGCGACGGCGGTCTGATGATCCCGGCAGCCGTGACGGCAGGCTGGTTCTATGTGCTGTGGCGCGTGCTGCGTGACAAGGCCGTTTTGCCTGCTGTATCGGGAGGGTTGGCCGTTGGTGTGGCGGCATTTTCGCTAATCATGGTCGCGACAGGACGAGGGGGAGTGGAAACCGCCATGCCATTGCCCGAGATAGACTTGATCCCTATGCAGCTTGATGTCAGTGCTCCGGAAAATCTGGATTTGTATAAAGGCAAGGTCACGGTCGTTAACTTGTGGGCCAGCTGGTGTCCTCCGTGCCGCCGCGAAATGCCTGCCTTCAAGCAAGTGCAATCCACCCGGTCCGACGTGAATATCGTGTTTGCGAACCAGGGCGAGGAACTGTCCGAGATCCAGAAGTACCTGATGGACGAGAATCTGGAGCTGGATAATATGTGGCGCGACCCGCAAATGCAGCTGGGCCAGGCCGTGCGCAGTCGTGGCTTGCCTACAACCTTGTTTTTGGACGAGCAGGGACGTTTGGTTGATGTCCGAGCCGGGGAGTTGTCTGCTGCAACCTTGAACGACAAGATCAATAAGCTGAAATAGAAATATTTTGCTGAGATTGATTCCGGTTTTTATTTTGTGTTTTTTAACTGGTTTTATTTATTTTAATAAACAAGTTTTTATTCAAATAATATAAAGATGCTAATTAGGCTGTCGCCTTGTTTTCAATTAGTTAATTCAATCGATAATCAAGCTTGGTTTCAGGTTTTTAACAGAATTCGACTGCTACTATAGGCCCTTGTTTTTTATCTGTTTACAAGGGTTTAGCCATGAATTTGACAGAGAAAGGAACGAAGACGGCGAAGCTTTCAGCGTCCGATAGAATTATCTATGCAGATAATCACCTGATCCATGGGCCAGATGATATTACGGCTTATATGAAAGGGGTGTGTTATGACGCCGCTGCCTATATGCGTTATTTATATAATGCGAAAATCAGTTTTGATCAGCTGACTTCCATTTCGGCGCAGAACTGGCTGCCGGTATTCAAGTTTGCTGAAGGCAGAATGTGGGATGGTCGGAATTCCTTGCCTGGCGGCAAGGCCATTGGCTTTTGTCGAGTCAAGGGCATGGAGTTCTTCCATGCTGCCGTCGCGGTTGGAGGGACCGAAATTCGGGCGATCAATGGCGGTTTGCTGGGAGCAGGCTGGCTACATCCGGTCGATTTGCGCAAGGTGCTCACTCAAAAAAATCCCGATGGCTCGTTCAAGTACGACGGCACCGATATCTTTGTCTACATCTCGAATCTATAAATAAAGAAACCGGCATCAAGCCGGTTTCTTTTTGTGCCGCTGTCTCCAAAGCAAGCCCCACGCGTCGGGGGCTGCTGACGATGGAGTGCTATCAGGCCTTTTGCAAGCTGATCGCTTCCTCAGGAGTCTCAGGTCGTTGCGCATACTTATTCGCAATGAATGCACAAGCCATCAACTGGATCTGGTGGAAGATCATGATGGGCAGCAGGGCCGGGCCAATGGCGGCGCCAGTAAACAGCACTTGGGCCATAGGTACGCCAGTGGCCAGACTTTTCTTGGAGCCACCGAAGACAATCGTGATTTCGTCTTCTTTATTGAAGCCCAGCTTGCGGGCCAGCCAGGTGGTCAGGAACAGGATGATGGCCAGCAAGACCAGGCAGACTACGGCCAGGATAGCCAGGGACTTGGGCGGTACGGCTTGCCACAGGCCACCAATCACCGAGGCGCTGAAAGCGGTGTAGACCACCAGCAAGATGGAGGACTGGTCCACGCTGCGCAGCCATTTACGGTTGCGATCCATCCATTTGCCAATCAGGGGGCGCATCAAGTGGCCGACCACAAAAGGCAACAACAATTGCAGACTGATCTTCTTGATGGCGTCCAGGGTCGAAGTGGCCGAACCACCGTCTGCATCAAGCAGCAGTTTCAACAAGACGGGGGTGAGCACAATACCGATCAGGCTGGAGGCCGAGGCGCTGCAAATCGCGGCAGGCACGTTACCACGAGCAATCGAGGTAAAGGCAATGGCCGATTGCACGGTGCCGGGCAGGGCACACATGTACAGAATGCCCACAAACAAGGGCATGCCCAGCAATGGCAGCAAGATGGGCTTGGACAGCAGGCCCAGCAGGGGGAACATGACAAAGGTGCAGCCAAAGACCAGCAGGTGCAAACGCCAGTGGGTGGCCCCAGCAATGATGGCTTCGCGGGATAGCTTGGCCCCGTGCATGAAAAACAGCAGGGCAATCGCCAGACCAGTGATCACGTCAAAGAACACCGCACCTTGGCCGTAGGCGGGAAAGAAACTTGCCAGTGCCACTACGCCGATCAGGATCAGGGTGAAGTTGTCAAAAAGCAGTCGCAGTTGAGAGAACATGGGTTTGTTAGAGGCTTGAAAGGCTTGCGTTATGAAAGGCCTCACTTTACCGTAGACCTTTTTGGGGGTTTATCGCTAAACGGATATGGATTATCGACAAACGGACATTCTGATGCCTGCGGAGCGAATTCCGGAGAGTTTGCAGCAGTTGCGCTATCTACCCAGGCCTTTATATGGTCAGGAGCGTACCTTGCCCAATCAGGCCATTGCCCGCCCACATCGGCATCCCTGGGTGCAGTTTTCCTATGCGCTGACGGGGGTGATCGAAGTGCGTACTGCCAGCGGGCGCTTCATGGCGCCGCCTCAGCAGGCGGTGTGGGTGCCTGCGGGTGTGGAACATGGGGTGCGTAGCTCGCCTGATGCGCAGATTCGTAGTCTTTATATTGATGTCAGCGCCTTGCCAGAGGCCCCTACGGTGTGTCGAGTGGTTGTGGTAGACCGCTTGCTGCGTGAACTGATACGCGAGTTCAGCCTTTTGCCTGTGCTGTACGAGCGCGAGGGGGCGCAGGGGCGTCTGGTGCAGGTCCTGCTGGATCGTTTGCTGGCGGCGCCTGAAAGTGGCCTGATTCTGCCTTGGCCTTCGGACCCGCGTCTTTTGCAGGTCTGCGAACAATTGCAGGCCCAGCCTTCGGGCGATTGGAGTTTGCAGGACTTGGCAGAGCAACAGGGTTTGTCAGAAAAAACCCTGAGCCGTCTGTTTCGTCAGCAGACCGGGCTGACGTTCCGGGTCTGGCGTCAGCGACTGCGCGTCATGAGTGCCTTGCCTTTGCTGGAGCGGCACGAGCGTGTCACTGATGTCGCGTTAGCTTGTGGCTATGAAAGCATGTCGGCCTTTGTGGCAGCTTTTCGGGATTTGATGGGTCAAACGCCCGGCGAGTTTTTCCGTCGGCCATTAGGGCCGCTGGACGAGTAAGCCTGTACAAAATTGCACAGCAGACGATGGGCGTCGGGCGTGTCCTGAATAGGGTCTGCCAGTGTTTGGGGATCTATGCCTTGGGCTCGCCAGGATTCGGCCTTGCGCAGCACGCAGTAACGTAGCAGGCCGGCAAAAAATTCAGGGTGAAACTGAATCGACCACTGCGCGGGGCCATAACGCAGTATTTGATGCGGATCATGCGCAGAGCTGCCCAGTATTTCCACATGCTCGGGCAAGCTCAATACGCTTTGTTGGTGCGTCAGCAGGGCAGGAAATTGCATGGGCAGATTGGCCAGCAGTTCATGCTCGTGGGCCTGCTCGGACAAGTGAATGGGCAGGTAGCCGACCTCGGCCCCCTTGGGGTGGTAATCCACGCGCCCGCCCAAGGCGTGGGCCATTAATTGATGGCCATAGCAAATCCCCAGCAAGGGCATGTGTGTCTGATAGCGTTCCCGAATCCAGGCGGCCAGGTTTTCGCTCCAGTCCAGCTTGTCGGTGACCATGCTCCAGGAACCGCTGATCACCACCGGGTCGGGGCAGTCCGGCGCAGGCAGGGCATCATCCTGATGGACTCGCCAGGTGTGGACATTGACATCCAGGGGCTGCAAAGCGCGTTTGAACCAGGCATTCTGGTTGCCAAAACGTTGCTCGACATCAGGAGGAGGGGAGCCGGCCTGAAGAAAATGGACGTCTATCATGCTTGCCCCCGAAACAGGCTCCACGTGGCCATGCCCAGACCCAGCATGAGCAGGGAACCGGCAACGTGGAGGGCAATGCCGCCCATGGCCCACAGATAACGCTGCTGCATCATCAAGGTCATGATCTCGGCGGAAAAGGTGGAAAAAGTGGTCAGGCCACCCAGAAAGCCCGTCATGACGAACATGCGCCAGCCTTCGTGACCCAGGCCCAAGCCGCTGAAATAGGCCATTGCGATACCCATCAAATAGCCGCCAATCAAGTTAGCCAGCAAAGTACCGGGGGGCAGGGTGGGGAACAGGGCATTCAAAGCCTGACTCAAGAACCAACGCGCCAATGCGCCCAGGGCACCACCGGCGGCAATATACAGCATGGCTACGGGCATGAAGGGCCTTCAGGTAGGGGGCAAACTGTCAGCGAGCAGTCAGCCGGTCGCGATATATACCTAGGATAGCGTGTCATTATGCGCCTCTATGACTGAAAAGGCGACCTTGCCCAAAGGCGCGTAGCCAGCTAATGTAAGAGCGCAATTATCAGACGGACCGCCGTGAATTTCGGTTAGCCCGCCCTTTTTTGGAGACTTTGTGGTGAGTATTTACGATCAGGATTTGCCCCAGACAGACGCCAATTATCGTGTTTTGTCGCCGCTGGATTTCATCGAGCGCAGTGCTTTTGTCTACCCTGACTACCCGGCTCTGGTTTACGGGCCCGCCCAAAACGGCATCAAGATGAGCTGGTCGCAGCTGTATGCCCGTACTCGTCAGCTGGGCAGTGCGCTGTCCAAGGCTGGGGTTGGCAAAGGCGATACCGTGGCCGTGATGTTGCCCAATACTCCGCCCATGGTTCAGGCACACTTTGGTGTGCCCATGTGTGGTGCCGTACTGAATACCTTGAATACCCGTCTGGATGCCAGCACTATCGCTTATATGCTGGATCACGGCGAAGCGCGTGCGGTGCTGGTGGACAGCGAATTTGCCGCCGTCATGAAAGAAGCCTTGAGCCTGCGCGAAAGCAAAGAGCCCATTCTGGTCATCGACGTCGTGGACAATTATTTTGACACTGGCGCAGAACGTATCGGCTCGCAAACTTACGAAGAGTTCGTGGACGGAGGCGACCCGGATTACGACTGGCAATTGCCCGCCAACGAGTGGGATGCGATTGCCCTGAACTACACCAGCGGTACCACCGGCAAGCCCAAAGGCGTGGTCTACCACCACCGTGGCGCGTATCTGGGGGCCTTGTCCAATGTCTTGGAATGGGACATGCCCAAGCACGCGGTCTATCTGTGGACCCTGCCCATGTTCCATTGTAATGGTTGGACTTTCCCCTGGGTGATTGCAGCCCGTGCTGGTGTGAACGTCTGTTTGCGCAAGGTGGAAGCCCAGGCTATGGTCGACAATATGGTCGATTACGGCGTCACCCACTATTGTGGTGCGCCGATTGTGCACTCCCTGCTGGTCAACTCCGACGAAGCGCTGAAGTCCCGCCTGCCCAAGGGCGTGTCGGCCATGGTGGCAGGCGCTGCACCTCCGGCCACCATGATTGAAGGGATGGAGCGCATGGGCTTTGCGCTGACCCACGTTTACGGCCTGACCGAAACTTATGGCCCCGCCTCGGTCTGTGCGCAGCATGCACCCTGGAGTGAGCTGGATATCCAGGAACGTGCGCAGCGCAATGCCCGTCAAGGTGTGCGTTATCACCTGCAAGGGGGCGTACAGGTTTTGAATCCGCAAACCATGGAGCCCGTTCCTGCCGATGGCGAGACTATGGGCGAGATCATGTTCCGCGGCAATATCACCATGAAGGGGTATTTGAAGAACGCGCAGGCCACCCAGGAATCCCTGGGCGGTGGCTGGTTCCATACCGGCGACCTGGCCGTGTGCGAGCCGGACGGCTACGTACGTATCAAGGATCGCAGCAAGGACATCATCATTTCCGGGGGCGAGAACATTTCTTCCATTGAGATTGAAGACGTCATGTATCGCCATCCAGCCGTGCAGGCGGCGGCCGTTGTAGCCCAGCCGGACGAGCGTTGGGGTGAAGCGCCTCACGTTTATGTGGAGCTGCGCCCCGGTGCGGAAGTGACGGTGGAAGAACTGCGCGCGCATTGCCGTCAGTACTTGGCTGGCTTTAAAATACCGCGACATTTCAGTTTTATGGAGTTGCCCAAAACGGCAACAGGTAAAATACAGAAATTCGCGCTGCGTCAGCAGGCCAAGCAAGCCGCTTCGGACTAAGACCAGCGTTTTCTAAAAAGCACACAGGTCGCTTCATGCGGCCTGTCTGCACTTAAGGAACAGGACGGTTAGGAATGCCATCTTTTGACGTTGTATCCGAGGTCAACACCCACGAACTGCGTAATGCAGTGGAACAAGCCAGCCGCGAACTGGCTACCCGTTTTGACTTCAAAGGTACGGATGCCAAATTTGAACTCGAAGACGAGAACACGATTTTGCAATCGGCTCCCAGCGTGTTTCAGCTCGAGCAAATGATGCAGATTCTGCGTGGCCGTATTGCTGCCCGCGGTATTGATGTGCGCTGCCTGGACACCGAGAAGGTTCTGGAAAACGTGGCCGGCGCGCGTCAGAAAGTGAAAGTGCGTCAGGGTCTGGACCAGCCTACGTCCAAGAAACTGATCGCTGCCATCAAGAACGCCAAGCTGAAAGTGGAGACGCAGATTCAAGGTGAAAAACTGCGTGTAACCGGCAAGAAACGGGACGACTTGCAGGCTGCCATCGCTCTGTTGAAACAGACCGATGTGGAATTGCCTTTGCAGTACGATAATTTCCGCGACTAAACCGAGTGAAACGGCACGGTGGTGACGTGATGCCGCCGTGTATCAGCTATGAATGTACGAATTGAATTAATGCGTGTGCACGATCTGAGCCAGGTGCTGGAAGTCCAGGCGGATGTGTACGACGCGGATATTCTGGAAGACCGCAGCTTCTATCAGAACCGTCTGGATCTGGCTCCGGATAGCTGCTGGGTGGCACGTGATACCGACAATCAACTGCAGGGTTATTTGGTGTCCTACCCTTGGTCGGGCCTTTTGCCGCCGTCCCTGGGCGATGCGTTGAATAGCCTGCCTTCGCCCGCAGACCAATGGTTTATTCACGACTGCGCCGTGATGCGTCGCGCGCAAGGCCGTGGGGTGGCCGGAGCTTTGTTGCAAGCCGGTCGCCGCTATGCCTGGCAGCGTGGCTTGCGTCGTTGCAGTCTGGTGTCTTTGGGACCGGCCGTGGGCTATTGGCAGCGTCTGGGCTACAAGCCGATTGAAGGGGTGCCTGCACCCGTGCTGGAAGCAAAGCTGCGTCAGTATGGAGAGCAAGCCAGTTTTATGGATTGCGCTGTGCATCCCGATTGAACTGTTCTGAGGAGACGTTCAGTATCTAGCGGCTGCGTGCCCTGTTCGAGTTCTTAAAAAAAGGCCGGGAAATATTCCCGGCCTTTTTTATTTACGGGCGCAATCGATAGCCCGTTTTGAAAATCCAGCCCGCCACGGCAAGAAACACACTTAAAAACAGCAGTGTCATGCCCAGGCTCAGCCACACATTCACATCGGCCAGATCAAAGAAACTCCAGCGAAAGCCGCTGATCAGGTACAGCACCGGGTTCAGCAAGGTCAGTTTTTGCCAGAACTCGGGCAGCATGTCGATGGAATAGAAGGTGCCGCCCAAAAAGGTCAGTGGCGTCAGAATCAGCATGGGCACGAATTGCAGCTTTTCAAAGTTGTCGGCCCAGATACCGATAATGAAACCCAATAGACTGAAGGTCAGGGCGGTTAAGGCCAGAAAGCACAGCATCCAGATAGGGTGGGCAATTTCGTAAGGCACAAATAGCCGCGCCGTGATCAGGATGATAGCCGCCAGAAACAGTGACTTGGTGGCTGCTGCGCCCACAAAAGCCAAGGTCACCTCGAAGTGTGAAATGGGGGCAGACAGAATCTCGTAGATATTGCGCGTAAAGCGCGGAAAGTAAATTCCGAAGGCGGCGTTGGAGACGCTATGGGTCAACACCGACAACATGGTCAGCCCAGGCACGATAAACGCGCCATAGGGCACGCCGCCGATTTCATTGATGCGATGGCCAATGGCAGCGCCAAACACCACAAAATACAAGGCGGTGGAAATCACGGGGGCTACGATGCTTTGCAGCAGGGTGCGTCGGGTGCGTGACATTTCGTAGCGATAAATGGCCAGGATGGCGTACCAGTTCATGACTGTGCCCCTACAAACTCAACGTAAATATCTTCCAGACTGCGCTCGCGGGTATGGATGTCGGTAATGGTCAGCCCCGCTTGCCCAACTGCCGCCAGCAAATTGCTCAAGTCATGACCTTGTTCGCGGTTGGTCAAGGGGTAGAGCAGGCTCATGCCGTCGGCAGTGCTTTGCAGTCCCAGCGTTTCCAGCGCAGCGGGCAGGGCGCTGATCGGCTCGGCCAGATTCAGGCTCAGGGTTTTACCGCCCAGACGGCGCATCAGATTGTCTTTGGTTTCCACCAGCTGCAGTGAACCTTTATTGATGAAGCCGATGCGGTCGGCCATCTCCTGGGCTTCTTCGATGTAGTGGGTGGTCAGAATAATGGTGACCCCCTGGCTGCGCAGCCGTTTCACCAAGGCCCACATGCCTTGGCGCAAGGCCACGTCCACACCGGCGGTAGGTTCATCCAGAAACAGGATTTCCGGTTCATGGGAAAGCGCCTTGGCGATCAGGACGCGGCGTTTCATGCCGCCCGAGAGCGTAATCAAGGGGCTGTCTTTCTTGTCCCATAGCGACAAGTCCTTCAGAATCTGTTCGATCAGGGCCGGATTGGGGGCTTTGCCAAACAGGCCACGGCTGAAGCTGACGGTATTCCAGACTGTCTCGAAGGAATCGGCGCTTAGCTCTTGCGGCACCAGGCCAATTTTCTGGCGGGCGCGCTTGTAGTCGGCGACATTGTCTGCGCCATCTACCAGAACGGTGCCGCTGCTGCGATTGACCAGCCCGCAGATAATACTGATCAAGGTGGTTTTGCCTGCGCCGTTGGAGCCGAGCAGGGCAAAAATCTCGCCCCGCCAAATATCCAGGTCCAAAGCGTGCAGGGCTTGATGCCCGTTTGCGTATTGTTTGCTCAGGCCTCGAACACGCAAAATAGCGTGAGAATCAGGAGTGTTCTGCATAGACAGTAAAATGACCCTTTTGCTGTGCCGACAGGGTTTGAATAACGCAATGGATTTGACGATGCCAACTAGCTTACCACCGCCAACAGAGAGTGACGTTTTGAGTGATGCTCAGGCTATGGCTTTAGCCTTGGAGCAGGCTCAACTGGCGGCCAGCATCGGCGAGGTGCCCGTAGGTGCCGTACTATTGGATGCGGACGGCAGGTTGCTGTCTGTGGGCTCCAATCGCACGGTTTGTGATCACGATCCCACCCAGCATGCCGAGATCGTGGCCTTGCGCGCCGCGACGCGTAAAGTTGGCAATTACCGTTTGCCCGGAGCCAGCCTGTTCGTGACGCTGGAGCCTTGCATGATGTGCTTGGGGGCCTTGTTGCATGCGCGTCTGTCGCGGGTGGTGTGGGCCGCAGCCGATCCGAAGACCGGAGTGTGTGGCAGTGTGGAGTCCTTGCATTTGCATTCCACTCTGAATCACCACACCCGAGTCTCGGGTGGTTTGATGTCCGAAGAGGCGGCCCAGGCCTTGCGGGATTTTTTCCGCGAACGACGCGAACAGAAGAAGTTGCAAAAGCAGGCTCAAACAGTCCAATCGCCGCTGGATGGCGCCCAGTAGTCTCGCTAAAATGTCAGCACTTTATTTTCAAGGTTAATCATGAGCAGCCCCGAGCACGACCATCATCACCATCACCACGAACATGGCCAGTGCCATTGTGGGCAGCAGGACAGTTCGGGCATTTACCTGTTTTCGCCCTCTGGCCAGATCCTTGAACCCAAGCGCCTGGAGCTGGCAAGCCAGCGCCTGAACCAGCTGGGCTTTGCCGTGGACATAGACCCGGACGCCCTGGCGGTGGATGAACGCTTTGCCGGTACGGACGCTCAGCGTCTGGCCGCGGTACAGCGTTCCTTGCAACAGCCTCAGCCCATTGTGATGGCGACACGCGGTGGCTACGGTTTAAGCCGCATTCTGGGCCAGATCGACTGGCGCGCGGTAGCCGACAGTGGCAAGCGTTTTGTCGGCATGTCGGATTTCACGGCCTTCAATCTGGCCTTGCTGGCGCAAACTGGCGCCATCAGCTACACCGGCCCCACCGCCATTGCGGACTTTGGTGGCGATGAAACCGATGAATTGACGACCGAACTGTTTGGCGAATTGATGCGTGGCGAGCTGGAGCTGTTCAGCTTTGAGTCCGAGGGTTCGGATGCCGTCGATGGTCACGGTGTTCTGTGGGGCGGCAATCTGGCCCTGGTTTGCTCCTTGCTGGGCACGCCGTACTTCCCCAATATCAACGGCGGTATCCTGTTCCTGGAAGACGTGGGTGAAGCACCGTACCGAGTCGAGCGCATGTTGACGCAGCTCTGGCATGCCGGCGTGCTCAATCGTCAGATGGCGGTGGTATTGGGCCGTTTTACGGCTTACAAGACAGGCGCTTCGGATAATGGCTTTGATATGGATTCGGTGGTGCGCTGGTTGCGTGAAACCGTCAAAGTCCCGGTCGTAACGGGCCTGCCTTATGGACATGTGGACGTCAAGGTCAGCCTGCCTATTGGCAAGGAAGTGGGCCTGGCTACCGAGGACGGCATGGCTTATCTGGTTCTGGATGAGCACGAACACTAACGGATTTCGCGCCTGCTTGATACACTACTGGGTTGAACTCAACCTTTTTCAAAGTACGTTTACGTGATCTCCACCGCTAATTTAACGATCCAGTTTGGTGCCAAGCCTTTATTTGAAAACGTCAGTGTCAAACTGGGCGGAGGCAACCGCTATGGCCTGATTGGTGCCAACGGGTCGGGCAAGTCTACCTTCATGAAAATCATTGGCGGCGACCTGGAGCCAAGCGGGGGTAATGTATCGCTGGATCCGGGCGTGCGCCTGGGCAAGCTGCGTCAGGACCAGTTTGCCTACGAAGACAAACGTGTGCTGGACGTGGTGCTGATGGGCCACACAGAAATGTGGAGCACCATGCAAGAGCGTGATGCCATCTACGACAATCCAGAGGCCACCGAAGAAGACTATATGAAGGCCGCCGAACTGGAGGCCCGTTTTGCCGAGTACGACGGTTATACCGCCGAGAGCCGTGCCGGTGAATTGCTGATGGGTCTGGAAATTCCGGTCGAACAGCATCAGTTGCCCATGAGCGAAGTGGCTCCGGGCTGGAAACTGCGTGTGCTGCTGGCACAGGCCCTGTTCTCCAACCCGGATGTGCTGCTGCTGGACGAGCCGACCAACAACCTGGATATCAACACCATCCGTTGGCTGGAAGATGTGCTCAACAGCTACCAGAGCACCATGATCATCATCAGTCACGATCGTCACTTCCTGAATCAGGTCTGCACTCACATGGCTGACCTGGATTACGGCGAGCTGCGTGTCTACCCCGGCAACTACGACGATTACATGCTGGCGTCGGTGCAGTCGCGCGAACGTGTGCTGGCGGCCAACTCCAAGGCCAAAGAGCGTATTGGCGAGCTGCAGGACTTTGTGCGCCGTTTTGCCGCCAACAAGTCCAAGTCCCGCCAGGCTACCTCGCGACTGAAACAGATTGGTCGCCTGAAGGCAGAGACCATCGAAGTGAAGCCTTCTTCGCGTCAGAACCCGTTTATTCGTTTTGAACAGAAAAAAGTTCTGCACCGCCTGGCCGTGACGGTCGAGGGCTTGAGCAAGTCCTACGATCATCCCATCATCAAGAACTTCTCGGCCATGATTGAAGCGGGCGAGAAAATCGCGATTGTGGGTGCGAACGGTGTGGGTAAGACGACTTTGCTGCGTTTGCTGGCCGGTGATCTGACTCCTGACAGCGGCTCGGTGGTCTGGTCCGAGAACGCTGATATCGGCTATATGGCTCAGGACGTCTCGGACGAGTTCGATACCGAAGACAATGTGTTTGACTGGATCAGCCAGTTCCGTCAGGCCGGCGACGACGATCAGTCTTTGCGCTCGGTGCTGGGCCGCATGTTGTTCTCGGCCGATGACATCATCAAGCCCGTGAAAGTGCTGTCGGGTGGCGAGAAAAACCGCATGACTTTCTCGCGTCTGATGCTGGGTCGTCACAACGTCATGCTCCTGGACGAACCGACCAACCACCTGGATATGGAATCGATCGAGTCCTTGCAGATGGCCATGGAAAAGTTTGAAGGCACTCTGATCTTCGTGTCCCATGACCGCGAGTTCGTCTCCGGCGTGGCAACCCGCATTATCGAAGTGATGCCAGAAGGCCGTCTGGTGGATTACCGCGGTGGCTACGAAGACTATCTGGCCAGCCGCGAGCAGGACTGAGGCTAGGGGTGGCGGTCTTTACCCTGCGTGAGCCCACCAGCTTCGAGCAGGACATCAAAAAAAGCCGCTTTCTGGCACTGGCTGCGCCTGTAGACAGTGCCAGCCAGGCTTTGGCTTTTTTCCAGGCCAAGGGTGTGCCCGATGCCACGCATAATTGCTGGGCCTACAAGATCGGGTCGGAATACCGCTTTAACGATGATGGCGAACCCGGCGGCACGGCCGGGCGTCCCATTTTGCAAGCCATAGAAGGCCAGGATTGCGACCGTGTTGCGGTACTGGTGATACGTTGGTTTGGGGGCGTCAAGCTGGGTACGGGTGGCCTGGTGCGCGCCTATGGCGGCGTGGCCGCTCAATGTTTGCGTCTTGCTGACAAGCAGGAGCTGATTCCCATGGCAGCTTTGCGCTGCCGTTGCTCCTTTGCCGATCTGGCTTTGGTTCAATCCCGTTTCGACAGCTTTGGCGTTCAGGTTCAGGACGAGCAATTCGATGCTGAAGGTGTGCAGTGGCTGTTGAATCTGCCGCTCGAGCATAAAGCTGATTTTCAACAGTCCTTTATCAATATGACGCGTGGCCAGGGGGAATGTGAACCCCTGGACCAAGCCTAAGTCACCCTCGGTTCTGCCCAAGGTCTGCAATGGACCTCTGGTCGCCATCTTCCTTGATGGAGTTTTCTGGACGAAAAGGTATCTTTTCCAGACGATTATCCCTCTGCACCGTCCAGGCAGTGGCCATACTAAATACCTCTGATTCCTTCTAAGTCTGTATCCAGCCTGCGGGTATGATCGGGTTTAGTCAGCATTGTGAGTGTAAGCCATGTCCTACGAGATCCATGCCAGCCAGTGGCTCAATACGACCGCTCCATTAAGCTTGGCGTCCTTGCGTGGCCGCGTGGTGGTGGTCACGGCCTTTCAGATGCTTTGCCCTGGTTGTGTCATCAACAGCCTGCCGCAAGCCAAGAAACTGGATACGCTGTTCTCGCGCGATGAATTGCGCATCATAGGCCTGCATAGCGTGTTCGAGCATCACGACGTGATGGGCCCTGCAGCTTTGCAGGCGTTTGCCCATGAGTACCGCTTGAATTTCCCCATCGCCATTGATCAGCCTTCAGACAGCGGCCCCTTGCCACGCACCATGAAGGAGTGGGGCCTGGGCGGGACACCATCTACCATTATTTTTGACCGTGATGGCAATCTGGCCATGAAGGAATTGGGCCATCTGGACGATCTGCGTCTGGGTGCGTTTGTCGGCCAGCTGATTGCTCGCCGCCCGGCGCAAGCAGACAAGAAAGAGGGGGTGGCGGACAAGCAGGATTCTTCCTCTTGCGGGCCGACCTGTACCTACTAGGTTTTTTGCTGAAAAGGGTTTGTCATGAAGATTGCGGTGTTTGATACCTACGTTGTGCGTCCTGACGGGCTTCGTATGCACTTTGATATCTTGGTCAGCGACGATGCCAAGGATATGGACAAGGTCTTGAGTTATGGTCAGCGTTATTTGGCGGCCAAAGGGGTGAATGTGGAAAACTTCACCTCGCGCGAGTGCCGCTTTTGCCATACGGAAATGGCTTCTGCGCCGGTCGAAAATGAAATCAAACGCAGTGGCTTCGCGATTATCGAGCTGGAAAACTGCGACTAAATCGCATTTATGCAAAAAAACGCCAGACGATTTGTCTGGCGTTTTTTCTGGGGCCGGGCAAATCAGGCCTGGTCAGGCTGCTGGTTTTGCTGGGCAGCAATTTCAGCATGGACTTTTTCCATGTCCACAGCCTGGACCTGTTCGATCAGATCGTCCAGCTGGGCAGCGGAAAGGGCACCGGCTTGCGAGAACAGCAAGACGTTTTCACGGAAAACCATCAGGGTAGGGATGGAGCGAATACGCAGGCCAGCGGCCAGTTCCTGCTCTTCTTCCGTGTTCACCTTGCCAAACGTCACGCCGGGGTGCTTGGCCGCTGCTGCGTCAAAGACAGGGGCGAATTGGCGACATGGACCGCACCAAGGAGCCCAGAAGTCGATGATCAGGGGTTTGCCGTCTTCTACTGCTGCCTGGAATGTTTCTTCGTTCAGTTCGACGATGCTCATGGGGGAGCCTCCGCAATAAAAAAGCGGCTGATGGTGTTCAGCCGCTTCGTTAAACATGCAATCAGTGTACTCGTTTTCCAGGCAGCCCTAAAGCGCCAAACGAGTTTGCTAAAGGGTTTTTCATTCCGTAGCGATTGCGTACTTGATCACAAACAAGATGGCGACAATCAGTGTGGCCAGGTGGATACTGCGCCAGCGGCCGGTTGTCAGCTTCAGGATCACGTAGCTGATAAAACCAAAGGCCAGACCGTTGGCAATCGAGTAGGTGAAGGGCATGGTGAAGGCAGCCAGGGCCGCAGGCACGGCCTCGGTCATGTCGTCCCATTTCACTTCAGTGATTTCGCGCATCATCAAGCACGCCACGTACAGCAAGGCGGGGGCGGTGGCGTAACCGGGAACGGTCGCGGCCAGTGGCGAGAAAAACAGGGCCAGCAGGAACAGGACACCAATGGTCAGCGCTGTCAGACCGGTACGGCCACCGGCTTGCACACCCGAGGCGCTTTCCACGTAGGCGGTGGTGCTGCTGGTACCCAGCATGGAACCGGCCACAATGGCGGTACTGTCAGCCAGCAGGGCGCGGCCCAGGCGATTGGGCTTGCCTTCTTCAATCAGGCGGGCACGCTTGGCAACCCCGATCATGGTGCCGGTGGCATCAAACACTTCAACCAGCACCAGCACCAGAATCACGTGCACAAAGCCGGTGTGCAGGGCACCCATGATGTCCAGCTGCATGAAGGTGGGCATCAGCGAGGGTGGGGTGGAGACGACACCACCAAATTCGCTGTGACCGGTCAGCATGGACAGAATGGTCACGGCCAGAATGCCGATCAGGATTGCACCGCGCACCTTCAGTGCGTCCAGGGCGGCAATAATAAAGAAGCCCAGAATTGCGTACAGGGCTGCGGGCTGGGTCAGGTCGCCCAGACCAATCTTGGTGGCAGGGTGGGCCACCACAATACCCGAGTTCATCAGGGCGATCAGGCCCAGGAACATGCCGATACCGGCGGCAATGGCGCTTTGCAGGGATTTGGGAATGCCCCGAATCAGCCAGGACCGGATGCCAGTCACCGTTAGAATCAGGAAGATCACGCCGGAAATAAAGACCGCGCCCAGCGCCTGTTGCCAGGTATAGCCCAGGGTGGCGACCACGGTGAAGGCAAAAAAGGCGTTCAGGCCCATGCCCGGTGCCATGCCGATAGGCCAGTTGGCCACAAAGGCCATGATGAACGTGCCCAGAGCAGCAGCCAGGCAGGTGGCTACAAAAATGGCATTGCGATCCATCCCTGTGGACGACAGGATGTCTGGATTCACAAAAATAATGTAGGACATGGTCAGGAAGGTAGTGATACCTGCCAGGACCTCGGTACGGACGTTGGTGCCATGCTCAGTGAGTTTGAAGAGACGTTCAAACATGGGCAGCCTCCTTGTGATTATTAGGCGATCGGAGCGTGAAATTATCGATGCGGGATTTTAACCACGAGTGTGCCACTGCGTCGCCCCCCTTTGTCGCGATGTATCGGCACAACCCAGACACTATCCGCTGATTGTCTTGAGGGGATAAATTCCTATTTTCCCCAATACAGCAGGCTAAAATAAGCGCCATGAATATTCTTGGATTTGAAAGTTCCTGCGATGAAACTGGCGTGGCGCTGGTCAGCACGGAACAGGGCCTGCTGGCCCATGCCTTGCACAGCCAGATCGCCATGCACCGTGAATATGGTGGGGTGGTGCCTGAACTGGCCTCTCGCGATCATATCCGTCGCGTCCTGCCTTTGACACGGCAGGTGTTGGCTTCTTGCCATATGCAGCTCGATCAGGTCGATGCCATTGCCTATACCGCCGGCCCCGGTCTGGCCGGTGCCTTGCTGGTGGGAGCTAGTGTGGCGCAGTCGATTGCCTGGTCGCTGAAAAAACCGACGATTGCTATCCATCACCTGGAAGGTCATTTGCTCTCGCCCTTATTGGCCGAGCCGCGTCCCGACTTTCCCTTTGTGGCCTTGCTGGTCTCGGGTGGCCACACTCAGCTGATGCGTGTAGATGGTGTGGGTCAGTATGAATTGCTGGGTGAAACGCTGGACGATGCAGCAGGCGAAGCCTTTGATAAAAGCGCCAAGCTGATGGGCCTGGGTTATCCCGGCGGCCCGGCCTTGTCGCGTCTGGCTGAACAGGGTGACCCCAGCGTGTACGAGCTGCCGCGTCCCATGATGCACAGCAAGGATCTGGATTTCAGCTTTAGTGGTTTAAAAACTGCCGTGCTGACGCGCTTGCGCAAGCTGGAAGCGGAAGAGGGCGGGATTACCGAACAGCAACGCGCTGATCTGGCTGCTGCGACCGAGGCCGCCATTGTGGACGTGCTGGCCGCCAAGGCGATCAAGGCCTTGAAGCAAACGGGCTTGAAACGTCTGGTGGTTGCCGGTGGTGTGGGCGCCAACCGCCACTTGCGGGCTTATTTACAGAAAGCCGTGGCGCGTTTGAAGGGCGAGGTGTTCTTTCCGCCGCTGGAATTCTGTACCGATAACGGTGCCATGATTGCTTTTGCGGCGGCCATGCGGGTCAAGCATGGTTTGGTGACTTTGGATGATAGCCAGCATGGCTTTGCCATCCGGCCTCGCTGGGATCTGGCTTGTGTGAACCAGCCTGTCTCCCAGCAAGAGCGTTAGTGCTTATTTTTTCTTGGAACCGATCTTGCTTTCTTTGCCCGTCATCAGACGACGAATGTTTTCCTGGTGACGCCAGAGCAAGAAGGCACTGATCAGGACCAGGGCCGTGGCAATAGAGGCATTCATGGGCCAGACCACCTTGGCACCGAGCAGGTAAAACAAGGGGGCAAACACGGCACTGATGATGGCTGCCAGCGAGGAGTAACGGCTGACATAAGCGATAATCAGCCAGGTGGCCGCGGTAGCCAGAGCCAGCCAGGGCAGCAGGGCCAGGATGACACCCAGTGCGGTTGCCACGCCTTTACCGCCTTTAAAGCCCAGAAAGACCGGGTACAAGTGACCCAAAAAGGCAAAAAAGGCGCTGACACCCAGTAAAGTCGGTGCCCAGCCCCAGTTGCTGATGGCCTGTTGGGTCAGAAAGACAGCCAGCCAGCCTTTGAAGGCATCGCCCAACAAGGTCAGGACAGCTGCTTTTTTATTGCCGCTACGTAGTACATTAGTGGCTCCCGGATTTTTCGAACCAAAGGTGCGAGGGTCTTGCAAGCCCATGATCTTGCTGACGATTACGGCAAACGGCAAGGATCCCAGCAAATAGGACAAGAGGGCGACAAGCGGGGCGGCCACAGCAAAAGAAACGGCGTTCATGAGGATTGAGCTCCACAATTATTGTTGCGCGGATTCTACCGGCCTTGCAGCAAAATACCAAAGGCAGCGGGTACAATTTGCTGCCCCTGTTAGATTTTTAACGGAAAAGTAAAGCATGCGTATTCTGGTCTCCAACGATGATGGCTATACAGCAGCCGGTATCGAGGCTTTGTATGAAGCCTTGCAAGGACTGGGTGAGCTGACTGTCATTGCACCCGAGACCAATTGCAGCGGTGCCAGCAATTCCCTAACCTTGAATCGTCCCCTGTCGCTGCGCCAGGCCAGCAATGGTTTTTATTTTGTTAATGGTACACCGTCCGATTGTGTGCACGTGGCCCTGACAGGCCTGCTGGATTTTCGTCCCGATCTGATTGTGTCCGGTATTAATAATGGCGCCAATATGGGCGACGACACTTTGTATTCGGGCACGGTAGCGGCCGCGATGGAAGGCCATTTGTTTGGTATTCCCGCAATTGCGTTTTCCCTGATTGAACGCGGCTGGAAGAACCTGGACAGCGCAGCGCGCGTGGCACGAGATCTGGTACAGCGCTGTCAGAAGAAGCCGTTGGCGGCCAATACCTTGCTGAACGTGAATATTCCGTGTTTGCCCTACGAAGCCTTGAAGGGCACGCAAGTCACCCGCCTGGGCAAGCGTCATCCCGCGGAGCCGGTTGTAAAAAGCCAGACGCCTTATGGCGAGCCCGTGTACTGGATTGGCCGTGTTGGTGGTGTGTCCGATAGCGAGAAGGGCACAGATTTCGGGGCCGTCGAACAAGGTGCAGTATCCATTACCCCCTTGCGCGCGGACCTGACTCACCACGAGCAACTGGCCGGATTGCGGGACTGGATGCAATGACAAGTAAACTAGGCAAGCGCTATCCTTTTGCAGACGGCACTCGGAACCGGTTCGGCAAGTCCAGCCTGGGCAGTGGCCTGTCTGCCAGCAACAGCAATACCCGTATTGTGCAACGGGGCCAGTTACAACCGACACCGTCGGCCATTTTGTCACCGCAAGTGTCAACAAGTGTCAATCTGGGTTTGAACTCGGAACGCTCGCGTGGCATGATGATCGAGCGCTTGCGCCGTCAAGGAATTACCGACGAACGAGTGCTGGCGGCCATGCAGGCAGTACCGCGCCATCAGTTTGTTGATCAGGGTTTGGCCAGTCGGGCCTATGAAGATGATGCCTTGCCTATCGGCTTTGCGCAGACCATCTCCCAGCCTTGGGTTGTGGCCCATATGATCAGCCTGGTGTGTGACCAGAAAATACCGACTAAGGTGCTGGAAGTGGGGGCCGGATGTGGTTATCAGGCTGCTGTTTTGGCACAATTGGTCAAAGAAGTGTATGCGGTAGAACGTATCAAAGGCTTGTGTGATATGGCCCGCGATCACATGCGCCAATTAGGGCTGTCGCAACGGGCTCGAATAATGTTTGGTGACGGAATGCAAGGTTACCCTGCCGCGGCACCATATGATGCTATTGTTGTGGCGGCAGCCGGTCCGGTCATTCCCAGAACCTTATTGGAACAATTAACATTGGGGGGGAGACTGATCGCCCCTGAAGGTACGACACAACAGCGCCTGGTTTTGGTGGAACGCACCGGACAGGCTACTTGGCGTCGTGAAGAACTTGATGCGGTTCGCTTCGTGCCGATGCGAGCCGGAACCCAGATTTAGTCAGATATTCTCAGGAGATTTATATGCAGCATGCAGTCAGGTTACCGTTAACCGCTGCTTCCACCGGTACACAGTGGTTCTTGACGCCCCGTCAGTGCCTGGTGGCGGCTGTGGTCACCAGTACCCTGCTGGCTGGTTGTGCAAGCCGTAATGAGCGCGCTCCAGTCACTGACCTGAGTTCCTCTTCGGCGGCAGGCAGCGTCAGCAGTGCCTCGGGTACCTATGTGGTACGCCCCGGCGATACGCTCTACAAGATTGCACAAGCGCACGGCATGGACGTGAATTCGCTGATCCAGTTGAACCAGATTACGGATCCTTCCATGTTGCGCGTGGGTCAAACCTTGCGTCTGGACGGCAATACCTCGATGGCGGCAGTGACGACTCGCCCAGCCGGTAGCGGTAGCACACAGACCTCGCCAGTCAGCCCGGCCACCCCGGTCAAGACTGAAACGCCCGTGTCTGCGCCTCGCGCCAGCGACGCGGCTCTGATCGCCTGGGGCTGGCCTGCCAGTGGCAAGATCATCCAGGGTTTCAATGCCTCGACCAAGGGTATTGATATCGAAGGCAAGGTGGGCGACCCCGTGGTTGCCGCAGCGGATGGCAAGATCATGTACGCCGGTAACGGTGTGCGCGGTTTAGGCTCCATGGTGCTGGTCGGTCACAGCAATGGCTTTATCACTGCTTACGCTCATAACAGTGTCTTGCACGTTAAAACGGGTCAGCAGGTGAAGAAGGGGCAGCGTATTGCCGATCTGGGTCAGTCTGACACCACCTCGCCACGACTGCACTTCGAGATTCGTCGCTCCGGTACGCCGGTCAACCCGATCTCGTACCTGCCTACGCGATAAGCTCGGTATCTGGACTGAAAAAAGCGGCTTCTGGCCGCTTTTTTTGTGCGCCCTGTTCGAGGGTGCTCAATTGAATGACTTTTTGAGTGCAGATTGCTCTTCCAACTTGAAGGCTATGCCTGTCGGCCGGCGGGGCATTTAGAATTTAGTAGCGTTGCGGAACCGCTAGTGCCGCGTTCTGCTTGTTTTTACCCGTTGTGCCGAATGCTCATTGTAAAATCAGCGATTCGCCATCGTTTGCAGCAATGCAACTGCGCCATTCTGCTTGGCAGGACGCTTATTTAGGTTTTTATCGAATGTCTGACGTATTGTTAATTGAATCGCTGGATCTGGAAGGACGCGGCGTCGCCCACAAAGAGGGCAAAGTGGTGTTTGTGGAAGGTGCCTTGCCCGGCGAGGAAGTACTGGCCGAGACGGTGCGCTCCAAGGACTCCTACGATAAAGCCCGCATGACGGCCTTGTTGAAAGCCTCGTCGCAGCGTGCTGAACCTCCCTGTCCCAACTTTGGTGTCTGTGGTGGCTGTGCCATGCAGCATCTGGAGCCCTCGGCCCAGGTTGCGGTCAAGCAGCGCGTTCTGGAAGATTCCCTGGGCCATATCGGCAAGGTGCAGCCGGGCCGTGTGCTGGCGCCCTTGCACGGCCCTTACTGGGGCTACCGTTATCGCGCCCGTTTCTCCATGCGCTACGTGCCTAAAAAGGGTGGGGTGCTGGTTGGCTTTCGTGAAAAGAATGGCCGCTATGTGGTGGACATGACGGAATGTCGGGTACTGCCTGCCAAGGTTTCTGCCTTGCTGGAACCCTTGCGTTCCTGTTTGGCTGGTTTGTCTCGCCCGGATCGTTTGCCTCAGATCGAGCTGGCCATGGGCGACAAGATTACCACCTTGACCCTGCGTCACATGGAGCCGCTGACTAGCGAAGATATCCAGCGTTTGCAGAGCTTCGGTCAGGAGCACGACATCAGCTGGTGGCTGCAGCCCAAGGGCCCGGAAACGGCCCATCCTTTGCTGCGCGAAGATGCGGACAAGCTGGCCTACGCACTGCCCGAATTTGATTTGCGTATGCCGTATCGCCCTACGGACTTTACGCAGGTGAACCACGACATTAACCGCAGCCTGATCTCGCGTGCCTTGACCCTGCTGGACGTCAAGCCCGAGCATCGTGTGGCGGACTTGTTCTGTGGTCTGGGTAACTTCAGCCTGCCGCTGGCACGCCGTGCCGCCGAGGTGGTTGGCATTGAAGGCAGCAGCACCTTGACTGAACGTGCCGGTGAAGCAGCCTTGGCCCACGACCTGCAGGACAAGGCAACATTCACAACGCTAAATCTGTTTGAGGTGGACGTGCAATGGCTGCGTGACCTGGGTCATTTTGATCGCATGTTGATTGACCCACCGCGTGATGGTGCCTTTGCGGTCGCCACTGCTTTGGCGCAGCTGGAAAAGCACGAACGCCCCGAGCGTCTGGTTTATGTGTCCTGTAGCCCAGGTACTCTAGCTCGGGACGCCGGTGTATTGGTTCACCACGGTGGTTATACGCTGGAATCGGCCGGGGTGGTGAATATGTTCCCGCATACGGCACACGTGGAATCAATTGCCGTCTTTACACGCTAAGTACACATAAGCAGGCTTGAACTAAAACGCCCCACAAATTGGACAGAGCTCCAGTTTGCGGGGCATTTTGTTTTTTCTTGGGGGCTTTGTCAGCTCGTTCGCCCAAGGTGCTGTTGCCTTCAATCCCGACCAGTTGGGTGGTATCGCGTTTTGAAGGCTGGCGGAAAGATCAGTCGCGTTCAGGTGCTTTTCTCGAGATGTGGGCATGAGCCAGCCCGTGTCCTTGCCAAGGTGGCCGGCAGCTATATGCTTTTTATCACCACGTTTGAAGGCTAGGCTGGCTGATCGGTTTTGTGTGTTTGATTCGGTCCGTTGCTGGTTTTACTGCTTGGTGGCAGGTGTCGCCGCTTTACCAGCATGGGCAATCAAGCCATCGTGTATCAGCTCCATCATCATCTTGAATACCTGCTCGGATTGCAGATGCACAAAGCGCGGCAGAATCTGGCGCAGCATAGGCACATCCTCGGCGGGCCATTGTTCCAGTTCGTTTAGCTCTTCCTCAGTCACCGGGCGGATAAGTCCACCTAACTCGCCCTGAATCAATCCATATAAAGCGGCATACCAGCCCACACAGGCGGCGGGGATTTCGGCATCGCTCAAACCGCCATCGCGCAAGGCCCTGTATACCTGCTCAAGAACCAGATAGTCGGCTTTGCCGGTATTCAGAAAACGCTGCATTTGCTGAAAAGTCTGTGGGTGGCCCAAGGCCAGCTCACGGTACTGTCGGGCCAATTCATACAAACGCTCTGTCCACGACAGACCTGTATCCACGGCCTGAATGCGGCCTGTCAAATAATCTGCCATCGCACGCAGCAAGCCGTCCTTGGACTTGAAGTGATAGAGCACGGCCATTGGATCGCAACCGACTCGCTCTCCCAGCTTGCGTAAAGAAAAGCCGCTGTCTCCGGCTTCCTCCATTAAGGTGACGGCGGCGATGACCAGCTCGTCCTTATTCAGTTTGCGTGTGCGCGAGGCGGGTGCTTGGGCCAATAGAGTTCCTTTGATAGGGAAAGGGCAGATTTGCCAAGTTTAACTCTACAGAGTAGAATAAATTAATTCTACAGCGTAGAAGAAGATCGTTCCACCCCGTTTTTATAACGGGGTGTTGATAACGAGACAGAACGGAACGCCGCGTTGACGGGGCGTCACCGGAGCATTCCGCTCTGTGATCCAGGCGGCCAAAAGGCCGTAACAGACACAGGACATTTATGCTTATTTCTAAACCGACTCTTTTAAACGATGTTTCCAGCGCAGAGAGCTTGCTGGTCAGTAATCCCCGATTGTGGAACTGGCGACAAGGCCATCTGAACGAAGCCGTCGCGCCCGCGACGTATTACGAAGCATCGCTAGCCCCCTGGACCCGCTTTGATCCTCTGCAAGCCGACACGCAATGTGATGTGCTGGTAGTGGGTGGTGGCTTGCTGGGGGCCTCTACCGCCTTGCACCTGGCCCGCTCCGGCCTGGACGTGGTGCTGGTAGAAAAAGACAGTATTGGCTCTGCCGCTTCAGGTCGAAACGGTGGTCAGCTGACTCCCGGTCTGGCCCGTTGGGAAGCCGCAGACATGATTGCGCATCTGCCTTTGGATGAGGCCCGTCGTTTATGGCGCTTCGCGTCGCATGAAGCCATGGATCTGCTCGATCAGATTGCTCAGGATTACGAGCTGGATTTTGATCGTCGTCGTGGCCATTTAACGGCTGCCATTCACGCAGGCCATATGGGCGCATTGGTAGAGGGGGCGGATGCCCGACGCTATCTAGGCGATACCAGCGTGGAAGTTGTGGGTAGCTACGAGCTGGAGCAGGAAATCCGCTCGCCCTTGTATCACGGTGCTGTGGTGGATACTCTGGGCGGTCAGTTGCATCCCTTGGCACTACTGCGTGGTCTGGTGTATGGCTTGGTTCAGCATTGCGGTCGAGTTTATGAAGGCAGCCCGGTCGAAGAAATCGAGCAGACGGAAAAGGGCGCTTTGGCTATCACCCCCGGTGGCACGATTCTGGCCCGTCAGGCCTTGGTGCTGGCCGTGCATGACACGACTTCGCAGTTTTTGCCGACGCAATCCAATACCACTGTTCCGTTCTATACCTACGTAGGTGTGACTGAACCTTTGGAGTGTCCAGTCAGCGAGTTGCTGCCTACAGACCGTGCGGTGTATGACACGCAATTCCAGATCGACTATTACCGCGCCGTGCGTCAAAACCGCCTGTTGTTTGGCGGGCAGGGCACCGGCACCAGTTGGTCCCCCGAACGTATCAATGACTACCTGCTGGATCGTATTCAGACCGTTTTCCCGCAGCTGGAACAGGTACAGCTGGACTTTTCCTGGAGCGGGATCAGTGACTTTACTCTGAACGGGGCAACTGACTCGCGCAAGACCGAGGATGCGGTACCTGTGTACATGGTGCATGGCTGGAGTGGTCACGGCGTGGCGCAAACCGTGCGTATTGGTAAAGCCATTAGTGACGACGTCATGGGTCGCAACGAGGACTTTGCCATGCTGACGGATATCACCCATCGCAGCATTCCTCTGGGCCATCAGTTGTCCGGCCTGGCGATCCCAGTGGTCAAGGCCGCCATTGGCATGATGAGTGCGGTGAATCCCGGTCGTCTGGTGTCTTTCTAAATACGTTTTCAAGCCCCTGCTTAGCAGCGCTGACTAGGGCAAGCCCTTACTTGTTTTCGATCCTGATTGTTTTACATTGTGATTTCCTATTTGTATTGGCTTCAATATTTTAGGTTCATAAGAATTTTCAGTATCATAAAAACAAGGGACAGATATGCAGAAAGGGCTTGTTCGTACAGGGGTTGCGGCCACTGGTTTGATTTTGGGTTTGGCGGGGGCACCGGCCCATGCGCAGGTGCAGTCGGTAGAGGTGATGCGTGACAGCTATGGTGTGCCGCACGTCTTTGCCGACAGCCACTATGGCTTGTATTACGGCTATGGTTATGCGGTCGCCCAAGACCGTCTGTTCCAGATGGATATGGCGCGCCGCTCCTTTGTAGGCACAACAGCCGCCGTTCTGGGTCCTGGCGAGCAGGATGTCTACGTCAAGTACGACATGCAGGTGCGACAGAACTTCACCCCTGCCTCTATTCAGCGGCAGATTGCAGCCTTGTCCAAAGATGAGCGCGATATTTTCCGTGGCTACGCCGATGGCTATAACGCTTATCTGGAGCAGGTGCGCCGTCGTCCTGAACTGCTGCCTAAAGAATACATAGACTTTGATTTCCAGCCCGAGCCGCTGACCGACTTTGATGTGGTCATGATCTGGGTGGGCTCCATGGCCAATCGCTTCTCCGACACGAATCTGGAAGTCACCGCGCTGGCCATGCGCCAGTCTCTGGAAAAACAGCACGGCCCGGAACGTGGCCGTGCCTTGTTTGATGAACTGCTGTGGATCAATGACACAACAGCCCCCACCACCGTTCCGGCACCCGCTGCCGAGCGCAAGCCACAGGCGCAAGCAGGGACGCAGAATCTGGCTCATGTTTCTTCACAAGTGCTGGCTGCCGAGCTGGAGCGTCAGGACCAGCGCTGGGGTGGCCGTGGTCCCGACTTCGCGCCCAAGGCCAGCAATCTGTGGAGCACTCGTCCCGAGCGCGTTCAGGATGGGTCTACGGTCTTGATCAATGGCCCGCAGTTTGGCTGGTACAACCCGGCCTACACCTACGGTATCGGCCTACATGGTGCAGGTTTTGATGTGGTGGGCAATACTCCCTTTGCGTATCCCATTGTGCTGTTCGGCACCAATAGCGAGATTGCCTGGGGGGCGACTGCTGGTCCCCAGGACGTGGTGGATATGTATCAGGAGAAACTCAACCCGGCGCGTGCCGATCAGTACTGGTTCAACAATGCCTGGCGCACGATGGAGCAGCGCAAGGAGCGTATCCAGGTACGCGGTCAGGCTGATCGTGAAATGACGATATGGCGCACCGTACACGGCCCCGTGATGCAGTTTGATTACGAACAGGGCACGGCTTACAGCAAGAAGCGCAGCTGGGATGGTTATGAGGTGCAGTCCTTGCTGGCTTGGCTAAATGTAGCCAAGGCGCGCAACTGGACGGAGTTTCTGGATCAGGCCAGCAAGATGGCGATTTCGATCAACTGGTACTACGCCGACAAGCACGGCAATATCGGCTATGTCTCTCCTGCTTTCTTGCCCCACCGTCCTGTCGATCAGGATATCCGCGTGCCAGCCAAAGGGGATGGCAGCATGGAGTGGCAGGGCATCAAGAGTTTCGACGCGATTCCCAAAGCCTACAATCCGCCCCAGGGCTATCTGGTCAATTGGAACAACAAGCCTGCGCCGAATAAGACCAATACGGATACTTACTACTGGACCTATGGCGACCGAATGAACGAGTTGACCAGCCAGTATCAGCAGAAAGATGTGTTCAGCGTGCAGGAGATCTGGGCGTTCAACAAGAAGGCGTCCTACAGCGATGTGAACTGGCGCTACTTCCGTCCGCATCTGGAAAAGCTGGCGCAAAGTCTACCTGCCAATGACGCTGGTCAGGCGGCGTTGACGGCCTTGCTGGCCTGGGATGGTATGGAACGCGATAAAGCTGGAGAAAATGCCGGACCGGCTCGGGTGCTATTCAAAACCTGGCTGGAAGAAATGTACAAGCAAGTCCTGATGCCGGTGGTGCCTGAATCGCATCGCGCCATGTATAGCCAGACGGGTTTTGCCACGCAGCAAGGTCCCAACCCTGGTTCGATCAACTTGAGCATGGGCACCAAGGTACTGTTGCGTGCCTTGGCCCTGGAAGCCCATCCTGATCCCAAGCGTGTGAATGTCTTTGGTGAGCGTTCGTCTCAGGAAATCATGTACACAGCTTTGCAAAATGCGCAGGCCCGCTTGAGCCAAGAGCAGGGTGCCCAGATGGAGCGCTGGACCATGCCGACCTCGGTGCACCGCTTCAGTGACAAGAACTTCACGGGAACGCCGCAAACGACGTCGGGCAATACCTTTGCTTTTACCGGCTATCAAAACCGAGGCACGGAAAACAACCGTGTGGTGTTTGATGCCAAGGGCGTGGAGTTCTGCGATGCCATGCCGCCCGGCCAAAGCGGTTTCACCGACCGTAATGGTGTCCGCAGCCCGCATTATGAGGATCAGCTGAAGTTGTACGAGAACTTCGAGTGCAAGACGATGGATGTGACGCATACGGACATTCGTCGTAATGCGCAAAGCAGCACGATGCTTTTGATTCAGCCGCAGCCTTAACGTTGAGTGCGGCACCTGCACTTTTTGGGGCGGTGCCGTTTCTTCGATCGCTGCTGGGGGGGGTTAGCAGGCCTGGAGATGCACCCCTCAGAGGGAATTCGCAAAGGTAGCTTGCCAGTATCAGCAGCGAAGCTGAGTACGAAGTCTAAGTTGCCAGTCCGGGCAGGCAGGATTGGAAGTAGGTCGAAGCGGTATAAATCTATTGACTCTGGTTGATCTAACAGAAGCTGGCAGATCTATCGGGCAGAAAACGACCCAAACCGGAAGTTCGTCTTGCACCAAAGCGGTCATTCAGCCCGTACCCGGCGCCCACAAAAAAGCACCAAGGACATGACTCCCTAGTGCTCTAAAAAGCCAGCGGCCATCAATTACCGCCAGCTATAGGCGCAGCTTTCGCTGCATTGCAATCGTCACGCCATCACTAGCGGCGCATGTACAGGCCGAGCGCTGCAAAGCCCAGCACCATCACCGACAACAGCAGCCGCTCCCCCAGTTCGCCAAACAGCGGCACCGGTGTGGGAGTTGCAGGAACCTCCACAGCCGCTGTCACGTTAATGCTTTAAGTCTGTACCACTGTGGGCACTCATGGTGAACTAAGCCGCCTCCGGCATTCAGCGCATCTCGAAGATGCAGGACGGGGTTCATCACGGGTTTGAACCCGAATTTTGCATACGCCGGCGCACACCACGGAACATCTTTAAAAGTCGTCAGCGTCAGCGCAGCCAAGCCGGTCTCCACCGCATATTGGTAAGCGCTGCGAAGCAGTCCCGTGCCAACACCTTGTCGTTGCCAATCGCCATGAACAGAAAGCTCCCAAATGTGAAGCTCATGATTCAAAACTTCGGCATTCAAAAATCCGACCAGGTTGTCCTGCGATGTCTCAGCGACCCAAACGCTTCTCTTGAGAATGAGCCGCTCATGTTCAGCCCGCGCGATGACCTGGCCAGCTGCCAGCCAATCCAAATGGGGGATAGCTCGATAGAGCTCGCTGGCGGACTTTTCGATTCGCGGCAAATATGCCGCGTCCTCAAGGGTGGCAACACGAATGAACATGTGGGCGGAAATGACCGGTCAATTGGAAGGCTGCACCCGCGCCAGTGAACCAGGCACTTTAGTGAGGTGCAGTCCTCCACAACGATTGTGGGGTAGCATCTGCACGCAAACTGTACAGATGCTCTTGGTCAGTCTATCGCTTGACCGCACTCAGATAACGGAAGCCGCCGCCTGCAATCTGCAAGCCATCTCTGCGGCCCGCGAAATAGCGGGCGTTGAGTTCTGCCGGCCCCAAGTCTTCATCGACTTCAAAGCCCGCAAATGACAGCAGTTCACGCATGCGCTCCGGCGTGCAAGATGATTGCCACGGCTCGCCTCCCGCAGCCATCATGCTGGCCGTGAACTGCATCATGACTCGCTCCACAGGATGCAGTTGGGCCTCATCCAGGCGGTAGTCCAGCGTAACGGTGGAGCCTGGAGCAAGTTGCTGTAACGCAGCAATCTCGCGCTCAACCACATCGTTGCAAAGGTAGACGAGCACCCCCAGCACAGACAGGCTGACAGGCTTGGCAAGGTCTGCTCCACCTGCGAGAAGACCATCAACACTGGTCATCTCCCGCAAATCGGTGGCTACATAGCGCAGGCTTGCGGGCTGAGCCCATCCGTTGTCTGTATAAAGGTCTGTCTTCCATTTCTGCATTGAAGGCTGGTCCAGTTCAAACGTGGTGACGGCAGGAAGCGTGGACGCACTGCGCAGTGCCCATGTATCCAGACCTGCCCCGACTACGCCGTATTGCACAGTCCCGTTGGCAATGGCTTTCAGTAAATGGTCTTCCGCGAATCGTGAGCGGGCTACGATGCCCGCCCGCATGGAGCGTGACGGGACATCGTTTTGCACCATTGGTTCGCGCATCAGTGATGCAGCATTGGCGCTTCCCAAAGACGCTATGGCGAAGGGGTCCTTGAATACCAGGTCGCCTTCGAGAATCTGGTGCGCTGCTCGTGAAGTGGCGACACGCATGGCCGAGGGGCTTGGACAGCCAGTGAATTTCATTGGAATACTCCTGTTGTTAGTTCAACGAAAGGAGCACTTTCAGGCCTGACGTAACGTCAGGGTCAAGAAGCAGCAGCTTCGAGGTATGCCCTCAGCTGTGGACCAACAAAGTGACCGAGCGCCAATATGGGCTCCGAGGTATAGGCCTGCTTCAGCTTGACCGCAAGCGACATATCCTGCGCTACGGTTCTAAGCGAGAGTTCGCGATATCGCGCCACCAACTCGCGCGCAGCCTTTGTCTTTGGAGAGACTCTATTGGCGAGCAGCCTCTCTCCTTGAGCCGCAAATGTCTCCCACTCAGGCCCTGTAGAGCCATCCAGTCTGTTAAGTTCGTCTGGCGAGAGATGACGGCGCAATGCTTCCAGGCGCAACTCGATGGCTTGTTCAAGGTATTGCATGAGCTCTGGCTCAAGTCCAGCGTGCCGCGCCGTCTCAGGCGCTTCCCGATGCATTCGCGCCCAATCAAGGATGGCGCCCAGCCGTCCTCCGAAAACAGACATTGCGATGTTCATCCACCGTTGTGCGAGCAACTGTGTTTGCGCTGCATCGACCGGAACATCGCCGCTTCGGCATGCAAGCAATTTTCCGGCAACTGGCTGCCATCGGGCCTTGGCGCGACGCCAGCGCGCAAGCAGCCGCCGTACGTCCTCTGAGGGAAGGTACAACTGATGAGTCTCAAGGAGGCGAATGCCGTCGAGCAAATCACCGGCCGATGCGTTTTGGCGAGAGACAGCGTGCTCCAGAAACAGCAGCTTTTCTTTGAGCTCCTGGATTTCCACCAGCTTGCGCGTAGCATCTTCTACCTGGCGACGCAGTAACACTTGAGGTGTGACTTCACCTCCAGTCAATGTTGCCGCAATCGCTTCGAGGCTGAGTCCTAGTTGTTTGAGGGACTGAACGGCATGCAATCGCTCGATGTCGTTGGCACTGTAGAGGCGATACCCCGACTCGCTTCGAGCACTGGGGCATACCAATCCGATATGGTCGTAATGATGCAGAGTACGTACAGTGATACCCGCACGCTTGGCGACTGCTCCTATGGTGAGATGAATGGCGTCCACGGTTTACACGGTTTGTCAGATTTACCACGATTGTCTGGTAAAGGTCGAGCCTGTAGGGGGTAACCGCCCTAAAGCGGGCTTAGCGTTCTTTCAATTGCCGGCATGGCGGGTTAACCTAAGTCTGCGACACACGCTCAAGGCCATCCGAAGCTTCCGGCCCGTAGGTGCCAAACGACAACTTGATGCCGCGCTGCGCTGGTGTAAGCATGCTCTCGGGTGAAAGCTCCATGCCCTTGCTATTATTGTCCATGAACCATCCGCAGAACAGGTCAACACGAAACCGAGTCACGATGTCACCCTAAACCGCTAGGTCCGACGTGACTTGACCAAGCAACTCCGAGACCTGACCATCCAAGTCTTCTGGCTCGGTCTCCTTCGCCCTTAGACGCCACATGCCAGAGTTCTTCGTGCCAATGCGGCCCGATGGGCTCTAAGGAATCTGCGGCCCTTTCACATGAGCTGACGTCGGCATTGCACTGAGTAGCCTCGAAATTTCCTCAGGCACTAGTTCGTCACCCATGATGCGCAACGTTGCCACAGACCGTTCGAGATGAACCATTAGTGAAGCCTATTCAGATTGACGAAGGACCGCTGTTGGCTCCATTGTGCCCGTGGAGCGAATGTCGGGTCATGGCCGAAAGCAGCAGTTCCAGTCCTAACCCTAACGCAACTGACAAAACACGTCAGATCAAATCTGAGTCAATGCCTAAAAAAAAGCCGCTCCTAGAACAGGAGCGGCTTTTTCTGCTTTCAGCAGTCGCTGCTTATTAGCCTGGAATACGATCCAGAATACGCTGTGCTTCGATACGGACACGTTCGGGGGCGGTGCCACCGATGTGTTTGCGCGAAGCGACCGAGCCTTCCAGCGTCAGCACGCCAAAAATATCCGACTCGATACGGCTGTCGAATTTCTGCAGCTGTTCCAGGTTCAGATCAGCCAGATCGCAACCCAACTGTTCACACTCACGCACGGCCAAGGCCACGGTTTCGTGGGCATCACGGAAAGGCAGGCCTTTCTTGACCAGGTAGTCGGCCAGATCAGTAGCAGTCGCAAAACCTTGCAGCGCAGCAGCTCGCATGGCTTCTGGCTTGACCTTGATGCCGGAGATCAGGTCTACAAAAATGGTCAGGGTGTCGCGAATGGTATCAGCCGAATCGAACAGACCTTCCTTGTCTTCCTGGTTGTCCTTGTTGTAGGCCAGCGGTTGGCCTTTCATCAAAGTCAGCAGGGCAATCAGGTGGCCATTGACGCGACCGGTCTTGCCACGGGCCAGCTCGGGGACGTCGGGGTTTTTCTTTTGCGGCATGATGGAGCTGCCGGTGCAAAAACGGTCAGCCAGATCAATAAAGCCCACGCGTGGGCTCATCCACAGCACCAGCTCCTCGGAGAAGCGGGAAATGTGCGTCATGATCAGGGCGGCAGCGGCGCAGAATTCGATGGCGAAATCGCGGTCCGACACGGCGTCCAGCGAGTTGCGGCACACATCGTCAAAGTTCAGCAGCTTGGCAACCATTTCACGGTCGATCGGGTAGCTGGTGCCGGCCAGAGCGGCCGCGCCCAATGGCAGGCGGTTAACGCGCTTGCGGCAGTCTTGCAGACGCTCGGCATCGCGCTGGAACATTTCAGCATAGGCCAGCAAATGGTGGCCAAAAGTAACGGGCTGTGCCACTTGCAGGTGGGTGAAACCGGGCAAAATAGTGTCTGCCTGAGCCAGTGCCAATTCAGCCAGCTTGCGCTGCATCTGGGCCAGCAGGTCCAGGGCAATGTCGATTTCGTTGCGCAGCCACAGGCGGATATCGGTGGCGACCTGGTCATTGCGCGAGCGGCCAGTGTGCAGGCGCTTGCCCGCATCGCCAATCAGCTCGACCAGACGTTTTTCAATGTTCAGGTGCACGTCTTCCAGATCTAGCAACCACTGGAACTGGCCTTGGGCGATTTCGTCCAGAATCTGGCTCATGCCACGTTCAATGTCGGCCTTGTCCTGCTCGGTGATCACACCGACGGCAGCCAGCATGCTGGCGTGGGCCAAGGAGCCCTGAATATCAAAGCGGGCCATGCGCTTGTCAAAGTCCACCGACGCTGTGTAGCGTTTGACGAGGTCAGAGACGGGCTCGGAAAAGCGAGCCGACCAGGCCATGGCCTTATTGGCGAACTGGTCTTGGGAAGAGGAGGGGGTGTTTGATGACATAGAGGGCAATTATAGTGGATCGGACGGGCTGACGCAGGTCATCCAGTCCCGCAGGAAACAGACGCTGTGCAGTATATTAGATAGTTTTCAGACTCTAGGAAACCATGCGGGTCCTTTTTGGGGCTGGCTGGACAAGGAAGAATACATGGAGCAAGAACGCACCTTTGCCGATTTGTTGGGATGGCAATGGATCGAAGCGTATTTACCGCAGGATCGCTGGGTACAGATTTTGGCCGGTTTGGCCATGCTGACGGTGCTGGTCTGGATTGTCAGCTGGTTGACCAGTTCCGTACTCTCACGTCTGGTGCGGCGCTTGCTGAAAGTGGCGGGCAAGGACGATTGGGCGCGTGCCCTGGTCAAGAAGCGCTTTGTGCGCAATGTGGGCTATGCCGTGCCCTTGCTGGTGGTCAGTTCCAATCTGACCTTGCTGCCCCTGGCCAAGACCTTGCTGGAAATCATAGAGCGGGTGGCCTTGCTGGGCTTTCTGGTCTTTCTCATCATGGCGATTGTCAGCCTGTTGGGGGCCTGGCAAGAGGTCTACGCCAATTCCAGCAAAGGGCGCACCAAGTCCATCAAGGGCTATGTGGAAGTGGCCAAGATAGCGGTGTGGGCGATTGGCATTATTGTCATGATCTCCATCATTCTGGATCAATCGCCTGTTCTGCTGCTTTCCGGTCTGGGCGCCTTGTCGGCGGTGCTTTTGTTGGTCTTTAAAGACACCTTGCTGTCGCTGGTGGCCAGCACGCAGATGAGCACCAATGACATGTTGCGCATCGGCGACTGGATCGAAATGAAGCAGGCCGGGGCGGATGGTTTTGTTATTGACATGGCGCTGCACACGGTCAAGGTCCAGAACTGGGACAAGACGGTCACCACCATTCCCACTTACAAGCTGTTCTCCGAGAGCTATCGCAACTGGCGTCAGATGTTTGAGTCAGGCGGCCGCCGTATCAAGCGCACGTTGAGCGTTGATGCCTCCAGCGTTCGGTTTTTGACTCCAACTGAAGTCGATAGCCTGTCGCGCTTTGCCTTGTTGCGCGATTACCTGAACGAGAAAAAAGAAGATCTGGAGCGCTCCAACCAGGAGCTGAGCCGTGCCGGTCTGGATGCGGTCAATTACCGCCGCCTGACCAATCTGGGTACCTTCCGTGCCTATTGCATGGCGTATATCAAGCGCCATCCTGAAATCCATCAGGACATGATTCAGATGGTGCGCATGATGGAGCCCACGGCGGACGGTATTCCTATCGAGGTGTATTGCTTTACCAATAAAACCGCCTGGGTGGACCACGAGCGCATCCAGGGCGATATTTTTGACCACATTCTGGCTGTGCTGCCTGAGCTTGGCTTGCGTCTGTTCCAGTCGCCTACCGGTCGCGACTTAAGCCTGGGCTTGAGTCTGGCAGCAGAAAGTCATCGTCCGTCCTTGCCGGGCGCTGCCAAAGATCCTCTTTAAATTTGACGTGCGAGTAACCATGAAACAAATTACGGCCATCATCAAACCCTTCAAGCTGGATGAAGTTCGCGAAGCCCTGGCAGAGCTGGATGTTAACGGCTTGACCGTGACTGAAGTGAAAGGCTTTGGTCGCCAAAAGGGGCATACCGAGCTGTACCGCGGTGCCGAATATGTGGTGGATTTTCTGCCCAAGATTCGTGTGGACATCGTGGTGGCAGCTGATCGCTGTGACGCGATTATCGAAGCCATTATCAAAGCCGCCCATACGGGCAAGATTGGCGACGGCAAGATTTTTGTGACGCCGGTCGAGCAGGCTATCCGTATCCGTACTTCGGAGAGCGGTCGCGACGCCTTGTAAGGGGGGCGCAGTTGGGCTGGTTTGGACAGTAGTTATGGAAGGACAAGCTGATGCGATATGAAAAACTAGGGTCGGCACCACGTGTTTCGCGGGTGGGCCAAGGCAGTTGGTATGTGGAGCAGGCCGATTGGGCGCAGAGCGTGGCCGCGTTTCAGGCCGGGCTGGACGCTGGCATGAACCATATCGACACCGCCGAGATGTATGGTGACGGGCAAGCAGAAACCTTGATCGGTCAGGCCCTGCAAGGTCGTCGGCACGAGGCGTTTCTGGTGTCCAAGGTCTTGCCCTTCAATGCGAGCCGTCAGGGTGTAATCCGCGCTTGCGAGGCCAGCCTGAAGCGTCTGGGTACGGACTACCTGGATCTGTATTTATTGCACTGGCCCGGTCAGGTTCCTTTGGAAGAAACCTGCGCAGCCTTTGACAGGTTAGTTCAGCAAGGCAAGATCAAGCAATGGGGCGTCAGCAATTTTGATGTGCCGGATCTGGAAGAGCTGTACGACATCGTGGGGCCGGGTGAAATTGCCTGCAATCAGGTCTTGTATCACCTGAACGAGCGCGCGATTGAACACGCGGTCATGCCCTGGTGTCAGGAGCGTCAAGTCAGCGTGGTGGCTTACAGCCCCTTCGGTCACGATGATTTTCCCGAGCCGAATTCAGAAGGCGGGGCCTTGTTGGCCGAGATTGCCAGCCATTATCAGGCTACTGCGCGGCAAGTGGCTTTGGCTTTTTTGCTGCGTGACCCCAATGTGTTTGTGATTCCCAAGGCCTCGCGCGCGATTCATGCCCAGCAAAATGCCGCTGCCGGGGATCTGGTGCTGCAGCCCGAGCATATTCAGGCATTGGACGCTCAGTTTCCACGCGGCCCCAAGCCTGCTTATTTACCGATGATTTGAACGCAAGAGGAACGGCCCCCAAGCCTTGGATTTCATCCAGGCTTGGGGGCCGTTTTCATGAGCCGTTGCTTTGCGGCTGTCGCTTTGTTTAACTGGCGAAGTAGGGCTGACGCTTATTCTTGAAGTACAACCAGGCCAAAGCCAGCATGACTACGGCCGAGATCGGCAGCGTCCAGGTATTGACCCCATACCAGCCATACACGGCCAGCACGCGGCCCGAGGTGAAGGAAGACAAGGCCACACAGGTAAAGATGATGAAGTCATTCAAAGCCTGCACACGGCCCCGCTCTTCCGGGCGGTAGCAGTCCACCACCATATTGGTGGCACCAATAAACCCGAAGTTCCAGCCCAGACCCAGCAAAATCAGGCTCACCCAGAAATGCGGCACCGTCATGCCCAGCAGCGCCACAATGCTGGCCAGTCCCAGCAAGAGCACGCCCGCAAAGGTGACGGGGATCTTGCCAAAGCGCTTGATCAGATTGCCGGTAAAGAAGCTGGGGCCGAACATGGCCAGAATATGCCACTGAATCCCCAAGGTGGACTCTTTCAGGCTATGGCCGTGCATGACCATGGCCAAGGGCGAAGCCGTCATCAGAAAGTTCATCAGCACATAGGAAGCGACTCCGGCCAGGAGCGCAATGATGAAGTAGCTATTGGAGGCAATCTCGCGTAACGGGCGTCCGGTGTAGGGGATTTTCTCTTGCTGATTCCGTGTGCCCGGTGCCAGGCGCAGGCCAAAGGCGAAGGGCAGGACCAGGGCTGCCAGGGCAGCTTGTGCTAGGAAGGCGGCAGCAAAAGGGTGCTCCGGCCAGATATCCTGTGTATGGATAATCGTCTGCGTGGCGATAATCGCGCCCAGCAGCCCTCCGGCCATGACCCAGGAAATGGCTTTGGGACGGAAGGCATCACTGGCGTCATCGGCCGCGGCAAAACGATAGCTTTGCACGTAAGAGGCATACAGCCCGGCTAGCAGAGTGCCCACACAGAACATGACAAAGGACAGGCTGTAGATCCCGGCGGCGGCCAGCAGGCCCGCCCCTATGCCCAGCAAGGCACCGATGATATAGCCACCCTGGCGTCCCAAGCGGCGCATCAGGTAGGCCGCTGGCAAAATGCCCACAGCCAGACCCAGGTTGAAAATGCCTACCGGCAAGGTTGCCAGATCCGGGCTGCTGGCCATTTTTTGGCCCACCAGACTGCTGAGTGCGACCACCAAGGCCGGGTTTGCCCCGCCTAATGCTTGCATCCCGGAAAGAATAAAGGCGTTGCGTCGGCTTGGATCGGCTTGCGTGGACATGGTCAGGTTCTGTATATAACTTTGTTTTATTAGTTAATGCTGAATTTGAGCTAAACCAGTGTAGCACCGCGTGCCCAGAAGGCTGGCATAAAGGATTCGGCCACCAGGAGGGGTTGACCGTGCCGCCAGAAGACGGAGCAGCGCGACAGAATCTGCTGAGCCTGCGGAACCGGCTCGCCACAGGGATTCAGGGCGCGCTCAATCGTGCGAAAAAAGCTCATGCCACGATTCAAACGGCAGCTTAAAAAGGCGGAACGTTGTATCTGGGCATCGTTATAAAGCATGTCGGCCAGCGGACGGCTGCGCAGCCGCCGTATGCCTTGCCAGACGCTGTGTGAGGCGGGCAGGGGGGTGAAACTGCGGGCAATCACGCAGCGGATTCCGTCCACTGCCATGGATACCTCGCGTATCCAGGCCAGCGTGCCTGGCGGCTTTTGAATCAAAGCGGCTTCTTGCGGGTTCAAGCGGCAAGCGTATTCGCTGACCACTTCCAGATCGACCTTGCCCAAGCGGCGCAGACCGCCAGTCAGGGCGCCGGGACGGTGTAGCCAGTACTTTTGAGCGGGGGTGGCAGAGGGGTGAACGTGCTCATGCCAGGGTTTTTTTGTGCTGGAGGGAAATTTCATGTCCTGTATTATCGCCAAAGCCATAAAATAGCGCTCATGGAAAAAGAACGTATCTCAAAATTAATGGCCCAGCGCGGCATGTGTTCACGCCGTGAGGCGGATGCTTTCATCGAGCGCGGCTGGGTTCGTGTGGACGGTCAAATCGTCTCTGAACTGGGGAGCAAAGCCTACCCCAATCAGAAAATCACACTGGAAAAACAAGCGCGTCAGCGTCAGACCCAACGTGCCACTATCTTGCTGCACAAGCCCGTGGGCTATGTGTCGGGGCAAGCCGAAGCTGGTTATCGCAATGCGGTTTCCCTGATCGGCGCTTCCACGCAGTACAAGGGTGGTCGCGGTAGCCAGCGCTTTGATCCGGCGCATTTGCGCGGTCTGGCGCCGGCTGGTCGTCTGGATATCGACTCCACCGGATTGCTGATTCTGACTCAGGATGGTCGTATTGCGCGGCAGATTATTGGTGAAGACTCGGTCATCGACAAGGAATATCTGGTGCGTGTAACCGGCAAGTTGAGCGAGCGTGGTCTGGAACTGCTGAACTTTGGTTTGAGCCTGGATGGCAAGCCCTTGCTGCCCGCCCAGGTGTCCTGGCAGAACGATGACCAGCTGCGTTTCATTTTGCGCGAAGGCAAGAAACGCCAGATTCGCCGCATGTGTGAACTGGTCGGTCTGAAAGTGGTGGGTTTGAAGCGCGTGCGTATTGGCGATCTGGTGCTGGGCGACCTGCCTATGGGCCAGTGGCGCTACATGAAAGAATCCGAGAGCCTGGCCTAAAGGCAAAGGGGCGGCTTACAGCCCCGAGTGACGAAGTTGAAAGCTGGCCTTGTCATCCTGGGCCAGCGTTTTTGTTAACCACGGCATGCTTTGTTCCAGAGCTTTGAGCAGCGTCCAGGGAGGATTGCTGATGAACAGGCCACTGCCATGCAAACCCAAACCATTTTTGGCCGGAGCACGAACCGACAGGCTGACATGCAGCCAGGGCGTATCCAGTTGCTCCAGCTTGCGTTGCAAGGCCTGTACTTCGGGCCGCTGCACAATGGGATACCACACGACAATACAGGCTTGAGCAAAACGCTTGAGCGCGTTTTTGACACTGTTCAAGACCTGCTGGTAGTCGGATTTGGCCTCGTACGAGGGGTCCATTACCACGATGGCACGTCGCGAGGGCGGCGGTAGCAGGCGTCCCAACTGTTCAAACCCATTTTCCGGATACAGGCGCACCCGACGGTTTCCCTGGGGAAATAGTTGCGCCACGTTGTCGCTCAAGACTTCGAATTCAGATGGGTGCAGTTCAAAGCCGTGGAAGCTGTCCTGCGTGCGCAAGCGCTCCAGCGCCAGCCAGGGCGAACCGGGATAGTAGCGCGCGGTACCGTCCGGGTTCAGGTCGGCAATGGCATCAATATAGTGTTCCACCAGCTCCGGGTAGTCGTCCTGCTGCAAGACCCGGTCCAGGCCGTCGTAGAACTCGCCCTTGGTTTGCGCCCAGTCGTGCTCCAGATCATAGATACCGGCACCACAGTGGGTATCGATGATGCTGAAAGCGCTGTCTTTTTGAGCGTAGTAATTAAAGATATGCAGCAAGGTGGCGTGCTTGAGCACGTCTGCATGATTGCCAGCATGAAAGGCGTGACGGTAACTGAACAAGAGAAATCCTGGTGTTGCGGTTTAATTAAAGAGTGTCGGGGCGAATGGTGGTGACTTTATCAGTGAAAATGCCATTGCACCCCCAATCCAGCAGTTCGCGCACCCGCTCGGCATCGTTCACGGTCCAGACAGCCACGGTATAGCCTTTTTGTCGAATTGCCTGAACCAAAGCCTGAGTGACAAAGCGGTCATTCAAATTCAGACCCATGCAGCCCAGACGCTCCAGACGTTCGGGCCAGTCGGCCGGAACCTCTTCTTCAATCAGCAGGGCACGGGGCAGGGTGGGGGCGGCTTGTTGGGCTGCTTCCAGAGCCTCTGCAGAAAAGGACGACAGCAGCGGCGGCAAGCTGGCCTGCGCCCACAAGGCTTGGGCGGCCAGGGCGACCAGTCGGCCCGTTTCGGCTTCGTCCCCGGTAGTCGGCTTGATTTCAATATTGCTGTGAACCTGATTGGCCAGGGTGAAGGCGGCTATCGAACTTAATGTGGGCATGGGCTCCCCGGCGTAGGCCGAGGAATGCCAGGCACCGAAGTCCAGGGCAGAGAGCTCGGCCAAGGTTAGCCTGGAAGCAATACCCTGACCATTGGAAGTACGGTCCAGCTCGTCATCGTGCAGCAGCACGGGAACCGCATCACGGCTTAGTTTGACGTCGTACTCCATCATGCGAAAACCGTTCTGGGCACCGACCCGAATGGCGGCCAGGGTGTTCTCCGGGGCAATCTTGCCGGCGCCACGGTGGGCGATCAAAGCGGGGTAGGGCCAGTGATGATTCATTGAAGACATGGCGGACTCGCAAGAGGCGTGATAAAAAGCCAATGTACTATTTTAACCGGGGCTGTACACTGTACGGTTTTCATATACGGTATATTTTCAGGCCGAGCCGGCTCACCGGCCTGATGCGCCACCCGCAGCGCCCTGCTGCAAGCGAAAGTAGGTGATGATTAATGTTCGAGATTATCCGTAAGAACCAACGCGTTATGCAGCTGGTCCTGTTAGTGCTGATTCTGCCGTCTTTTGTACTGATCGGCGTCAGCGGCTACTCCAGCTACGTTTCGGGCGATAGCGATATTGTCAAAGTTGGCGATAGCGCCATTACGTCCCAGGAATTTGATCGTGCGCGCCGCATGCAGCTGGACGATATGCAGCGCAACAATCCTTCCGGTTTTGATCTGGCCCAGGCTGACAGCCTGGAAAGCCGTCGTGCATTGCTGGAATCCTTGATTGATCAGCGTGTACAAATTGAAGTGGCTACTGCCGCTCGCTTCAACGTCTCCGACATTGCGCTGCGCGACTACATCGCCACTATGCCGGAATTTCAGGAAAACGGTTCTTTCTCCCCCGCCCTTTACAGCCAGGTTCTGGCTTCGGCAGGTATCAATACCCGTGATTTCGAGCAAAGCCAGCGCGGTCAGATGGCCCTGCAACGCGTGCTCGGTCCCGTGGCTGCCAGCTCCTCCATGCTGCCCAGCGTGATGAACAAGCTGGAAATCGCCCTGACCGAAGAGCGTGGTGTACGCACACGCAGCTTCCTGACCCGTGATTTCGAATCCAAGGTTCAGATCAGCGATGCCGATCTGCAAGCCTGGTATGACGCCAACAAGCAATCGCTGGAACTGCCCCAGCAAGTCAAAGTGGAATACCTGCTGCTGAATGAAGCAGCGGCCTCCAAAGATCTGGCGACACCTACCGACGATCAGCTCAAGCAATACTACGAGCAAAACAAGGCTCGTTACGTTCAAGCTGGCCGTGTGAACATCAGTCACATTCTGGTGACATTGCCTGCCGGTGCCTCCGATACCGAACGTGAAGCGGCCCAGACCAAGGCTCGCGAACTGGCTGAAAAAGCCCAGGCCAATAAAGAAGGCTTTGCCGACCTGGCCCGTGCCAACTCCCAGGACGAGGGTAGCGCCCGTGAAGGTGGCGAACTGGGCTGGATCAGCAAAGGCTCCTGGCCGTCCGTGCTGGAAAGCGCTGTATTTGCCTTGAAAAAAGGTGATGTGTCGGGCGTGATTGAAGGCCCCAACGGTTTCCACATTTTCAAGAGTAACGAAGTTCAGCCCGAACAAGGCGAGTCCTTCGAGCAAGCTCGCAGCAAGGTGCAGGACGAAGTGCGCAAGCAACTGGCTTCCGAGCGCTTTGCTGATATGGCCAGCAAGCTGACTAATCTGGTTTACGACAACGAAGACAATCTGGAAGCCGCCGCCAATGCCTTGGGCCTGACTCTGAAGCAGGCTGAAGGCATCAGCCGCCAAGGTTTGATTCCTGCTTCGCAAGTTGAAGGTGATCTGGCTGCCGCCAAGAGCCCTGATGCAGCCGTGCTGGATGACAGCCGTGTTCGCCAAGCCTTGTTCAATGCCGAAACTCTGGCTTCGCGCAAGAATGCAGGCGTTGTAGAAGTATCGCCTGACACCTTGATTGCCCTGCGCGTAACCGACGTTACCCAGGCTCATGTGCCTGCACTGGATAAAGTACGCACTATTGCTGAGGAAAACCTGCGCCGTGAAAAAGCGGCTGCCTTGGCGGTTCAGGCCGGTGAGGACTACCTGAAGCAGTTGCAAGCGGGTACCGAACCTGAGAACTTCTCGGCCCAGTTTGCCGTGAGCCGTGCGGAATTCCCCGAGATGGACGAAGCCTTGCTGAACAAGGTTCTGGCCAACCCTGTGGACAAGCTGCCTGCCTATGTGGGTGATCGCCAGCCCCAGGGCTACACCGTGGTGCAGATTCTGAGCCATGAGCCCGGCAAGTCCGGCAACCCTGGGCTGGACATGCTGACAGCACAGTTGACCCAAGCCATGGCCCGCACGGAGACTCAAGCCGTTCTGCAAGCCATGCGTGTGGAAGAGAAGGTTCAGATTCTGCCAGAAGCAGAAAAAGAGTTGACCTCCACAGGTGAAAATGAATAAAACGGCTTGAATCAGAGCCTGTAACCCTGGAGCCTGCTGGCTCCAGGGGTGTTTTTCAAAGAGCATTCTGATGAATCACACTGATATTTCCCTGGTACGGCGGCGCCTTTTAGGCGCCGCAACTGTTTGGGGCCTGACGGCACCGTACTTGGCCTATGCTGCGCCTGGGCAGGGCACCTTTATCGAGCGCACCTTGCATCGCCCTGTGCCAGGCGGGGTGGCAGTGCTGGACCTGGGAGCGGGTGGCTCAGCGCCGGTGGTGCACTTCAATGGCAACCGTGTGCTGGTGATTCAGGATGCTGATCAGCGTTGGAAAGCGATAGTCGGACTGGACTTGAAAACCCAACCAGGCCAGCACAGCATATCCATGCAAGGACAGTCGGGCGTGGCGTTTCAGGTTGGCAGCAAGCGTTACCGCGAGCAGCGCATCACCCTGAAAAACAAGTCGCATGTGAATCCGGACCCGCAACAGCAAGCCCGTTTTGAGCGCGAATACGAGGAGCAGATGCAGGCATATGCCAGCTTCCGCACAGAAGGCCCCAGCAATGTGGTCTTTGAAAAGCCGGTACCGGGTCGCCTGACCAGTCCGTTTGGTCTACGCCGTTTTTTCAATGGTGAAGAGCGTAACCCGCATTCGGGTCTGGATTTCGCCGCACCTACCGGCACGGCGGTCAAAGTGCCTGCTGACGGGATTGTCACCATCGTGGCGGATTACTTCTTTAACGGTAAAACCGTATTTGTGGATCATGGTCAGGGCCTGATCACCATGTTCTGTCACTTGTCGGCTTTTGATGTGCGCGTGGGTGATCGTGTCAGCAGGGGCGATGTGGTGGCGCGTTCCGGCGCAACGGGCCGTGCGACTGGCCCTCATTTGCACTGGAATGTCAGTCTGAATAACGCACGGGTGGACCCCGCCATCTTTATTGGTGCATTCCAGGCCTAGGCAAGGCCTGCAAGGTTTTTCATGATCATCGGTTCGGCATATCGACGGGGCTTGCGAGACAGCGCCTCTATCGCCCTGGGCTATGTCCCCGTCGCGATTTCTTTTGGTTTGACCGCTGTGCACGCGGGCTTGTCACCCTGGCTGGCAGTGATGGTGTCCCTGATCGTGTACGCGGGGGCCAGTCAGTTCATTTTGATCAGTCTGCTGGTGGCAGGTGCCGCCTATCCCAGCATTTTGGGTATTGTGCTGCTCATGAACCTGCGCCATGTGTTCTATGGCCCAACCTTGATGGGCTTTTTTACCGGCCCAAGAACTGTCTCCAGTCTGTTCATGGCTCCTGGCCTGACCGATGAGGTCTTTGCCGCTTCTGCAGCCGGAGTAGCCCGCCAACCGGCCCAGGAGCAGGAGTCCTGGTACTGCGGCTTGCAACTGGGCTCTTACCTGTCCTGGGTGCTGGGCACCGCCGTGGGGGCCTTCTTCGCCAGCGATTTGCTGGGTCAATCTCCCGTGCTGGAAAAGACGCTGGGTTTTGTCTTGCCCGCCTTGTTCTTTGCCCTGTTGCTGGAAATCCGCCGATCTGCACCTTTGCCGGTGTTGGTGGCTGCCGCTGTAGGGGCTGTTCTGGCCATGGCTTTCTTGCCATCATATCTGGCGATTATTGTCGGCATGCTGGCCGGTGGTTTGATGGCCCTGCGCCGCGCTTAAGGAGTGGAGATGGATTGGAGTTTTCTGCTCATGATTGTGCTGGCGGGCCTGGGCACATTTTTGATTCGTTACTTGCCCTTGCGTCTGGGTGGACGACAAGGCAAGGCGGACCCCAGCCGCGTTTCGATCTGGCCACGCCTGTTTGGAGCCATTGGCCCGGCAGGTGTGGTGTCCTTGCTGGTTGTGTCCCTGATCTCCTTGCTGCGCCCTGAACATATGTCCCTGGACTTGCCGCCTTTGCTGGCAGGTCTGGCAGGGGTGCTGCTGGGCCGGCGCTGGCCAGGTGGCATTGCGGGTTCAACACTGACTGGCGTGCTGGCCTACGGCCTGTGCGTGGCTTACGTTGGCGTTTAGCTAGGCCTTATTTTGCCCTTGAAGCAGGTTGCAGGCTGAAGGCAGGTCGGAAGTGGATTGCTGAGCTTGCCGCTGCCTGCCTGGGCCTTTTCGAGGGCGGTTTGATTCCTGTTTAAAACTTGCTGAAGTTTGGCAGGCTTTGGATGACTGTCTGCCAATGCTCGAACTCTTTCTTGCCTTTGGCGTCCAGCTCCTCGGGGGTGCTGCTGGCACTTTGCATGCCCGCCAAACGCAACTTTTCTTTTACCGCGGCATTGTTCAAGGTCGTGGCAATGGACGCTTGTGCTGCTTGTACAAGCTCAGGCTGGGTGCCTGCAGGCGCATAGAAGGCCAGCCAGCCATTGATTTCCAATTGCGGATAACCCAGCTCGGCAATGGAAGGGGTGTCCGGCAACAAGGGGTCCCGCTTGCTGTCAAATAGCGCCAGTACCTTGATCTTGCCTGCTTCGGATTGCTGGATCAGCTCTCCAATATTCAGTACCGCTGCCGGGACTTGTGCGCCAACCAGAGCCACGATGGCTTCGCTGGCTCCTTTGTAGCCTACATGTTCCAGTGCTACGCCCAGAGTCTGTCCCAAGTACAGTCCAGCCAGATGCTGACCGCTGCCGGTAGAGGAACTGGCAAAAAAGGTTTGATTCGGGTCGGCTTTGATGCTTTGCACATAGTCCGCAAAGTTCTTGATGCCCGAACTGCTGGGCACAGCCAGCCCCAGGTTCCAGTTCACCGCATTGCTGACAGGAGCCAGATCCTTGAAGGGCTCGTAGCGTAGCTCGGTGAAGGTATGCGGATAGAGGGTGAGCGCCACTCCGGGAGTCAAAATAAAGGTTGAGCCATCAGGTGCCGAGGTGGTGGCCAAATTGATTGCCAGTCGCCCGGAGGCTCCCGGTCGGTTGTCCACGATCACCGGTCGTCCCAATGCTTTGGACAGATCAGGGGCAATCAGTCTTGCGACCAGATCCACATTTCCCCCGGCTGGAAAGCCAACCAGAATCCTGGCGCTTGCCGCCGAGTCAGCCTGAGCCGTCCCCACGCCCCCAGCGCAGAGAAAGGAAGTAATGATTGCTGCGCCCACATTTATTTTGATTTTTTTCATAATGTCTCCCGATGTCGCGCTCTGCCTTGAAATCAGAGTGCGGCGGTTATTTCAACTTCGACTTGGTATTGTGGAAAGGCGAGTTTGGATTCAACGCAGGAACGGGCTGGTTTTTTGTCAGCGGGAATCCAGGCATTCCAGATCTCGTTCAATAAGGGCCATTTCTTGTAGTCGTCGATCCAGATCATGGCACGCAGAATGTGACTGCGGTCTATGCCGATTTCCTGAAATTGCTCGTCAATCTGACTCAGAATCTGGTGCAGCTGTTCTTCAAACGAGCCGGATGGGTCCATGGCGACTTGCCCCGACATATATACAATTTTGTCGTGAATGACGTACTTGCTCATGTTCTTGTTTTGGTGAAAGCGTTCAATGCTCATGTTGATCTCCTGATGATTAAAAGAAAGGATTAGGCAATCGTGGTGTTCAGGGTGCCCAGACCGCTGATGTGAGCGTGCAGTTGGTCGCCGGGGGCCAGGAACTCGCCTCGTGCTGCACCGACACCCGCTGGGGTTCCTGTCAGGACGATGTCGCCAGGTTCCAGCGTCATGATTTCTGTCAGGCGCACCAGTTGCTCGCGCAGGTCAAAAATCATGCCGGAGGTGTTGGCCTCCTGTTTGATCTGGCCGTTCAGTTCCAGCTTCAGATCCAGATCTTGCGGGTCGCTGACAAAGCAGGCGGGTATCAGGGCAGGGCCGATGGGGCAACTGGCGTCATTGGCTTTGGCGGCGACCCAGTCAAATTTGTAGAACTGCTCGGGGGCGCGGGCAAAGTCCCGGGCCGAGAGGTCAATGGCAATGGTGTAGCCCGCCACGTGCTCCATCGCATTTTCCAGTGTCAGGTCCTTGGCGGTTTTGCCGATCACCATGGCCAGTTCAATTTCCCAATCGTATTTTTGGCAGTTCTTGGGGATGGCGGCGCACTGGCCGTCGCCAATGGCAGCCTGGCGTGCGGGCTTGAAAAAGAAGAACAGGCGCTGGTCTTTTTTCTCTGCGGGCACACCCATTTCTTGCAGATGGTCATAGTAGTTGGCACCGGCACATAGAATCTTGCCGGGATACAGCACGGGCGGCAGGGTGGCGTTTGCTTCGCTCAGAATCAGGTCCGTATGAGCTGTCGCTTGCTCAGCCAATTTCTTTAGTTTGGGCAGATTCGTCTCCCACTGTGTCAGCAGATCAAGCACGCTGTCAGGCAAGGCAGGGGAGTTCACACGCTGGCACAAGGCGGTAATGGAGTAGTCCTTTCCGTCTATCGATAAACAGGCCACAGGGGCTTGGTCGATCAGCAGGGTTTTAAGGGAAAACATAGATAAATCCGGGTAACTGTTGAACATGAAGTTCATGGTATGCTCGGCCATCCATTCCCAGTTAATGAAAAATTCACGTCTTGTTATAACTATGATGAATACCAGAAACGAATTTTTCTTTGTGTTTTTCCCTGCCTGATGAAGCGGCTTGAACCGCGTCAGCTCTTGGTTTTGGCCGCCTTAGGGCGGAATTCCAGTATCCATAGTGCTGCGCGCGATTTGTCCTTGACCCAATCTGCAGTCAGTAAGGCCTTGGCCGAGATCGAGGCGCAGATGGCTGCGACTTTGTTTACACGCAGTCGGCAAGGCATCGAGCCAACAGCACTAGGCAAATTGGTTTTACGACGTGTGGGGCATTTGCTGGATGTACTTGATCGGGGTGCTGGGCATCACGAGAAACAAGCCCCTGTTCTCAAGATTGGCTATATATCGGATTTACACGGCATGGCGCTTGGCAATGCTTTTGTGCGCTGGCGTCAGTCCCAATCCTTGAAGCTGCGTTTGCTGGATCTGGAGTTTGAACAGGTGTTGCCGCTTTTGCTTCAGGCGGACCTCGATGCTGTTTTGTTGGACGAGCCTATGAATGATGAATGGACTGGACAGTTACGGATCAGCAGTCGCGTGGTGCCTGTTTTAAGAACGCATCATCCCTTGTTGAAGGCGGGTAAGTCTTTGAGTCCCAAGGATGTACAGGCTTTGGATTGGATTTTGCCAACGTTAGCGGTTTCTTGGCACCGGGCGTTCCAGGACTGGACGGCCAAGGTCGGCATGGAAGCGCCTGCGCGCATTTGGAAGATCCCCGCCGGGCACGGTCTGAGTACAGTAGTGGCCCAATCAGATGCCGTGGCCTGCTTGCCAGCGGCTCAGGCGTCTTTTATGCAGCAGGCTGGAGTGGTGAGGCCGATTGAACTAGCGGGTGACTCAGGCATTGATGCCCCTGCATTCTTGGTGCCGGGCCCCCATGTTCGGGGTGACCCGGCGCTGCATCAAACCTTGGTTCAATTTGCTCAGTTTCTGGGGAGCAGAGAAGCTGCTTACGGAGAGTAAAGATATGGCGGATAGAAGTATTTCCCCCCAACTTCCTCCCTTGTCGCGTCGTATTCGTTTGCGACATCTGGAGTTGCTGGCAGCATTGGGGGAACATGGCAGCCTGAAGCACGCGGCAGAAATGATGGGCATGAGCCAGCCGGCGGCCAGTAAACTTTTGTTGGAGGCCGAGTCCTTGGTCGGTGCCACTTTGTATGAACGCAGTAATCGTGGGGTACTACCCACTGCAGCCGGTGCGGCCTTGGTGCAGCGTGCTCAGCGCTTTCTGGGGCTAGTTGATGGTTTGGGCGAAGAGGTTCAGGTCGCCCAGCAAGGTGCAAAGGGACGGGTTCGTGTGGGGGTGTCGCCAGCCTGCGGGGCGGTGATTCCGGGAGCCTTGGCCGCCATGCGGGCGGCTGCTCAGGATGTGGTTTTGCGTATCGAGGAGGGTAGCAGCGCCAGTTTATTGGAGCGTTTGCGGGATGGGCGCCTGGATTGTGTCTTGGGTCGGGTGCTGGATAGCCAGGACCTGGAAGACTTTGACACTCTGCATTTGTATAACGAATCTATTGTGATGGTGGCCGAGCCGCAGCACCCTATTTTTTCCAAATCAACGGTGGATTGGGAAGATGCCCTGAGCTATGAATGGGTCCTGCCCCCTCAAGGTGCTCCTTTGCGTCGTACTTTGGCTTTCTGGTTGGCCCGTCAGGGCTTTCAGGAGCCTCGCTGTCTGCTGGAGTCGACCTTGACCTTGGCGAACCTGGCGGTGCTACGCGAGAACCAGGCATTGGTTTTGCTGGGTTCTATTTCAGCCCGACAATTCAGCGAACAGGGCGTCGTGCGAGTAGTCCCTTTGCCTTTCGATGGAATTGCATTGCCGTCTGTCTCTCTATTCTTGCCGCAGGACGACTATGCGCATGAGCCAGTGGATATTTTTATTCGGGCCTTGGAACAACATGTGCGCGAGACCTTGACCTAGTAGTCGACTTTGATCGTATTTGAACCATAAAAAACGCCTGCTATTGAGCAGGCGTTTTTTGTACGGCTGAAAGCTGGTTTGCAAGCGGGTTTAGCCCTTCACACGCACAATCTTCTGAACCTGCGGTACGTGACGGATGGCGCGAATCACGCGCGCCAGGTGAGTACGGCTATCAACCTGAACGGTCAGGTGCAGTACCGAGGTCGCAGCCGATTCGTCCGGCATGGAAATATGCAGGATATTGGAGTCGGCATCGGTAATTTCAGCAGCCAGACGGCCAAGAACACCACGCTCGTTGATCGCAGTGACATCCAGACGGGTGGACAGGTGGCGGGCGGTATTGCTGTCCCACATGACAGGAACCCAACGCTCAGGCTCTTTGGCCTGGGCGCGTTGTGCCACCGCACACTCAGCCATATGAACAACCAAACCGTGACCCAGACGGATGCCGCCAATAATGGCGTCACCAGGCAGGGGGCCACAGCACGGTGCCAGCTGTACAGCCTGACCTTCGTTACCGTGAATCAGAATCGGTGCAGAAGTGTTGGCGTTAATTTCGTCAAACTCGGCCGCAGTGGTTTCCAGCAAGGGGTTTTCCGGAGCAAAGCGGCGCGCCACGACGGCGGCCAAACGTTTGCCCAAGCCAATATCGGCCAGAATTTCTTCACGGGATGCGGCGCCCGAACCCTTGGCCAGTTTGTCCCAGTTGGGATCGTCGTCGGTGGCATGTGGCAGGCTTAGCTGGTCAAAGGCTTGATCCAGCAGACGGCGGCCAAAAGCCACGGATTCTTCGTATTTAACCGTGCGCAGGTAATGGCGGATTTCCGAACGGGCGCGGCCCGAACGGACGTAGTTCAGCCACTGAGCGCTTGGGCGAGCGGCGGGGGAGGTAATGATCTCTACCGAGTCACCACTTTTCAGCTCGGTGCGCAGCGGGGCAAACTCGCCATTGATTTTGGAAGCAACAGCGTGATTGCCGATATCGGTGTGGATGCTGTAGGCAAAGTCCACCGGAGTCGCACCACGAGGCAGGGAAATAATCTTGCCTTTGGGCGTATGGACGTAAACGGCATCGGGGAACAGGTCAACTTTGACGTGTTCCAGGAATTCTGTGGAGTCGCCTGTCTGGCTTTGGATATCCAGCAAGGATTGCAGCCAGCGGTGTGTGCGCTTTTGCAGATCGTTCAGGGTGACGTCGTCTTCTTTGTACAGCCAATGAGAGGCCACGCCTTCTTCTGCCACGTGGTCCATTTCGCGGGTGCGGAACTGGAACTCGACAGGGGTGCCGTAGGGGCCAATCAAGGTAGTGTGCAGGGACTGGTAGCCATTCACTTTGGGGATGGCAATGTAGTCCTTGAATTTGCCCGGTACGGGGCGATACAGCTGGTGCAGCGTACCCAAGGACAAATAGCACTCGGGCAGGGTATGCACAATGACGCGAAAGCCATAAATATCCAGCACGTCCGAAAAGGACTTTTTCTGCTCGACCATCTTGCAGAAAATACTGTAGAGCGACTTTTCACGGCCGGAAATTTCGGCATCAATTCCGGCAGCAGGCAGGGCGATCTTGACGGCTTCGGTGATCTTGCCCAGCACTTCACGGCGATTGCCACGCGCTGCCAGCAAGGCCTTGTGCAGCACCTTGTAGCGATTGGGGTAGATCGCCTTGAAGCAGCGATCCTGCAGCTCGCGGAACAGGGCGTTCAGGCCCAGGCGATGCGCGATCGGAGCGTAAATATCCAGCGTTTCCTGGGCGACGCGGCGGCGTTTTTCCGGCTTGACCGCATCCAGGGTGCGCATATTGTGCAAGCGGTCGGCCAGCTTGATCAGAATCACGCGCACGTCACGCGACATGGCCAGCAGCATCTTGCGGAAGCTGTCGGCCTGTTGCTGTGTCTTGGTAGCAAACTCCAGGCGTTCCAGCTTGGACAGGCCGTCCACAATCTCGGCCACATCGGTCCCGAACTTCTCAGCCAGTTCCTGCTTGGTGACGTCCTGATCTTCGATCACGTCATGCAGCAGGGCCGACATCAAGGCATCGGTATCCAGCTTCCAGCCCGCACAGATTTCCGTGACGGCAATGGGGTGCGAGATATAGGGCTCGCCACTGGCGCGAAACTGCCCCAGATGGGCCTGATCGGAGAAACGATAGGCCTCCCGTACCCGTTCCACATCTTTCGGGTCCAGGTACTGCGAGATGATCTTGTGTAGCGGAGCCAGTGAGGCAATAGGAGGACTGGCACTTTCCTGGGCAGCTTGTGCCAGTGCCGGGGTGTTCTTGTCTTTAGGCTTGCGACGACCTAGCCGTGAACCTTTTTTAAGGACGGCCAACAGCCCAGACGATGCGCCCCGTAAACCAGAAAATGCCATACCGTGCTCCGCCTGTGCCTATCAGGTAGGAACTTTGCGCAGCATTTCCAGACCGGTCGCGCCGGAGGCGATTTCTCGCAGGGCGGTAACCGTAGGCTTGTTCTTGCTTTCCAGGCGTGGTTCGTGGCCTTGAGCCAGTTCGCGCGCACGGTAGGCGGCTGCTAAGGTGAGCTTAAAGCGATTGGGGACTTGCTCCAGGCAGTCCTCGATAGTGATGCGAGCCATAGTAGACCTGTTATCAAAAAGTAATAAGAAGGAGATCAGCCCTGATTCAGCAGGGCATCTGCGCCTAATTGTTGAAAGAGTTGGCGATGCCGTACTGACTGAGTGGCAGTGCGCAAACGACTGGCCTGCACAATACTCAATAGCTGCTGTAATGCCGTATCAAAATCCTCATTGATAATAGCATATTGACAGTCATGAACATGGGCGATTTCGTGCTCGGCAGCCTCGAGGCGGCGGGCGATGATCTCTTCGCTATCTTGTCCACGTTTGCGCAAACGGGCCTGCAAGGTGGGCAAGGAGGGCGGCAGAATGAAAATGCCGACGGCTTCGGGGAAATGTTCACGCGCCAGGCGGGCGCCTTGCCAGTCAATCTCCAGCAACACATCGCGGCCTGCATTCAGGGCTTTCTGAATGGGTTCGCGGGGCGTGCCGTAGTAGTTGTCATGCACCTTGGCCCATTCCAGCATGGCGTTTTCTGCGACCATGTTTTCAAAACGCGCTTTGTCCACAAAGAAGTAGTGCTGGCCGTCGCTCTCGCCGGGGCGGGGGGCGCGTGTGGTGGCCGAGATGGACAGCATGATGTTGGAATCGTTGGCCAGAAGGGCGTTGACCAGACTGGATTTACCCGCCCCGCTGGGGGCGACAACCATAAAGACGGTGCCAGGATAGCTCGTGGACATGGAGAGCAGACTCTAGAAGTAGATTTTTATAAAAGAATTAATTGCTGCTTGGGTCGGTTTGCCCAAACTCATTCAAAACGGCCAGGATGCTGGCCTGGTCCGCGCACAGAAAGACCACCGTGTCATTGGGGTTCATGGAGAACAAAACGTCTTCCACTTCCTGCGGGGCATCTTCGGGCTGGGCAATGGCCATCACGTGCACATCGCCACCGGCTTCGAATTGCTCGGGCGGGACAATATGGGCGACCGCATCCAGATCAGGCTCGCTGATGGCCAGATAAGCCCAGACCTTGTGCTCCTCTTCCAAGGTGATCTCAAGCACATAGGCCGAGTCAGTCTGCTCGATGATTTGGCTTTGAATTTGCATAATGAAATGAGTGTGTCAGCTAAAAGACAAGGTAGCGGTAACGGGTGCGTGATCCGAGGGCTGTTCATTGGCGCGCGGTTCGCGGTCAATATCGCAGGCTGCGCAACGGGCCTTGAGCGCGTCGGACAGCAGGGCGTGGTCAATACGCAGCCCGGCATCGCGGCGGAAGGCAAAACGACGATAGTCCCACCAGGTAAAGGGACTACCGCTTTGCTCAAACAGACGGTAGGCATCGTGCAGGCCCAGTGACAGCAAACGCTCGAACGCGGCGCGCTCGGGCGGGGATACCAGAACATCGACTCCCCATTTGACCGGGTCGTAAACGTCCTGGTCGGCTGGGGCAATATTATAGTCGCCCAGAATGGCTAGACGGGGATACTGCTGCAATTCTTTTTCCAGCCAGTCGTGCAAGGCGGCAAACCATTCCAGCTTGTAGGTGTACTTTTCGCTTTCCAGCGATTGCCCGTTGGGGCAGTAGGCACAGATCACACGCACCGGGCCGTCAGGCGAGGGGTACGTGGCGGCCAGCAAACGCTGTTGTGGGTCTTCGTAGTTGGGTAGATTGCGTTGCACATCCGTGCCAGGCTCACGCGAAATCAGGGCCACGCCGTTATAGGTTTTCTGACCCGCCCAGTGAGCGTGATAACCCATTTCCTGAAAAGCCTCCAAGGGAAAACGCTCGTCGGGCAGTTTGAGCTCTTGCAGACACAGCACGTCTACGGGGTTGGCCTTGAGCCAGTCCAGAACTTGGGGAAGACGGACGTTCAGGGAGTTCACGTTCCAGGTGGTGAGTTTCATGGTGTCAGACAATCTCGGTAAATCAGAGAAAGCCGCTTGTACAGGGCTTTGTCGATAAAGGTAGTGCAGAGGCGGCCATCAGCGTGTTGGAAACGGGCAGGATGGCGCTTAGCGTGCGCGAATGCCGCCATCATATCAGCGCTAGCCAGGGACTGGTTTTAAAGCCAGCGCCACCGACAGGATGGAAATGGCCGATGAGCCTGGGCTTTGTTCTAGGTCGTAGTGAAAAACAGACATTTTCAGACAATAAATTTGTCCTCAAACTATCTGCATGTAACAGCCATAAAGTCAGGCGGCAAGACCCAAAGCGCGCTTGGGGCAGATTGATGTTTTTAGGGCACGAAAAAGAGGGTTTTTTGCGCAGATCACGCGCCTGCTTGTGTTAAATTGCAGGCCAAGTTGGAACGGTGGGCCAAAACCGATGGAAGGGCTTGGCCGCAGCGCGTAGTACAAGGATTTGATATGCAGGAAAAGGGAATAAAAAAATCGCCATAATAGCGACTTTTTCTGTGTGATCAAAACCGGAAAGAAGGCCAGTTTTGTCTGTCTTGAATGCAAGCAAGATGGAGGCGTGTGCTGGAATCGAACCAACCTGAACGGATTTGCAGTCCGTCACATAGCCAATCTGTCACCACGCCTTTTGTTTTGTCCTGGGACATGTAGAATTATGCCCAAGGACGTAGGGAAAAGCAAGTGTCACATGACGGGACGTGAAACACGGTACGATCTGCTGCGCAAAAGCGACTGACGTCCCTCCCTTTTTTTGCCGCCCCTGCGGCACTCCCCTGTATTAAGGACATGGCATGCAATATCAATTCCCCATTGTGATCATCGATGAGGATTTTCGTTCTGAAAATGCGTCTGGTCTGAGCATTCGTGTATTAGCAGATGCGATCGAGGCCGAAGGCTTCGAGGTGTTGGGAACCACCAGTTATGGCGATTTGAGTCAATTTGCCCAGCAGCAAAGTCGTGCCAGCGCGTTTATTTTGTCCATCGATGATGAGGAGTTCACGCAAGATGGAGACAGCGCCCCGGCGCTGGTCAATCTACGTGCCTTTATTCGGGCTGTGCGTCGTCGCAATACCGATGTGCCTATCTATGTGTATGGCGAGACCAAAACGGCTCGTCATATGCCAAACGATATCTTGCGCGAGCTGCAAGGCGTCATTCACATGTTCGAGGATACGCCCGAGTTCGTGGCGCGTCATATCGTGCGTGAAGCGCGCAGTTATGTGGAAGGCGTCAAGCCTCCATTTCTGAAAGCCTTGCTCGATTACGCCGAGGATGGCTCGTATTCATGGCATTGCCCCGGTCATTCCGGCGGCGTAGCCTTTCTGAAAAGCCCGGTCGGGCAGATTTTTCACCAGTTTTTTGGCGAGAACATGCTGCGTGCCGACGTCTGCAATGCCGTTGAAGAACTGGGCCAACTGCTGGATCACAACGGGGCCATTGGCGCCAGCGAACGCAATGCCGCGCGTATTTTCAACGCTGATCACTGCTTTTTCGTGACCAACGGCACCAGTACCAGCAACAAGATTGTCTGGCACCATGCCGTGGCTCCGGGTGATGTGGTGGTCGTGGACCGCAACTGCCACAAATCCATCCTGCACAGCATTGTGATGACGGGGGCTATCCCCGTGTTTCTGCGTCCTACGCGTAACCACTTCGGGATTATTGGCCCGATTGCGCGCAGCGAATTTGATATCGAGACCATTCGCGAGAAGATCCGCAAGCACCCCTTGCTCTCGCATCTGGATGCCGATACGGTCAAACCCCGTGTGCTGACGCTGACCCAGTCCACCTACGACGGCATTATTTACGACACCCAGGTGATCAAGAATGCCGTGGATGGTTACGTGGAAGTGCTGCATTTTGATGAAGCCTGGATTCCGCACGCGGCTTTCCATCCCTTCTATGGTCAGTTTCACGCCATGGGCAAGAACCGTCCGCGTCCGCAAGAAACCATGGTGTTCTCCACCCAGTCCACGCACAAGCTGCTAGCCGGTTTGAGCCAGGCCAGCCACGTGCTGGCACAGGACTCGGTCACTCGTAGCCTGGATCGTCATTTGTTCAATGAAGCCTATCTGATGCACACCAGCACCAGCCCGCAGTACGCGATTATTGCGTCTTGCGACGTGGCCGCTGCCATGATGGAGCCACCCGGTGGTCGTGTGCTGGTTGAGGAAAGCATTATTGAAGCTCTGGATTTCCGCCGTGCCATGCGCAAGGTCGAATCGCAGTTTGACGAAGACGATTGGTGGTTCAAGGTCTGGGGCCCGCCAACACTGGCAGAAGACGGTGTGGGCAAGCCTGAGGACTGGATCATTACGGACGATGCGGAGCATAGCGAGTGGCACGGTTTCGGCCCGCTGGCTGATGGCTTCAATATGCTGGATCCGATCAAGGCCACGATTGTTACCCCCGGCCTGGATCTGACAGGCACATTTGGTGAAACCGGCATTCCGGCTTCTATCGTGACCAAGTTTCTGGCGCAACGTGGCGTGATTGTGGAGAAGATTGGCCTGTACAGCTTCTTCATCATGTTCACCATCGGCATTACCAAAGGCCGCTGGAACTCCCTGGTGACTGCGCTGCAGCAGTTCAAGGACGATTACGACCGCAACTTGCCTGTCTGGCGTGTTCTGCCGCAGTTTGCGCGCCAGTATCCTTGTTACGAGGAAATGGGCTTGCGCGATTTGTGCCAGCATGTGCACCAGTTGTACGCCAAGCACGACATTGCCCGTTTGATGACCGATATGTACCTGTCGGATGTGGTGCCTGTCATGCGTCCGGCTGATGCTTTTGCCTGCATTGCGCAGCGTCGTACGGAACGGGTCGAGATTGATCAGCTGGAAGGTCGCGTGACTACCAACTTGATCACTCCTTATCCCCCCGGTATCCCGCTCCTGATTCCTGGCGAAGCCTTTAACAAGACGATTGTGGATTTCCTGAAGTTCTCGCGTGAACTGCATCGCCAGTGTCCGGGCTTTGGTACGGATATCCACGGTTTTGTGGAAGAGGTGGATGCCTCCGGCCAGAAGCGTTACTACGTGGACTGCGTGGCACAGTAAAGCAGTTTGCTATCCAGGGCTGGGGCAGGGCATCGGCCTTTGGGTAGAGCAGTGAAGCAAGCGGGCCTGATGAGGGATGTTCAGGGTTCTGGAAGACTTCCAGACTTGAAGTGTCTGTCATCAGGCCCGTTTTTTTTATGGGCTGTCTATCTGCCACGAATCCTTGCGACAGGTTCGTGTTGCAGAGGCTTGTTACAGACTTTGCGCTGTGCGCAAGGCACATTCCAGCAGCCGTGAAGTCAGTGCTTGGGGATCACGGTCTGCCCGCAAAATCGCCACAACCCGGCGTTGCAGGGCAGGTTGCTCAATCGGGTATTTATGCAGATTGTGCTCGTGCAGCAGATTGTCAGGAATGCGGCTCGGCAAGATACAGTCCCCCAATCCTGACGCCACCAGTCGCAACATGGCATCTATGGTTTCGACCTCCGCCACAAATTCGGGGTGCAGGCCACTGCTGTGAATCATGCGGCGCAGGGCGTAATGGGGCGGAAAACCGATCAGTCGCAAGGCCTGGTGGCTTAAATCTGCACTGGGAAAAGGCTCCAGCTTGCCAGAGATGCGGCACATTTGGTCGTCAAACAGGGTGTGCGAGATCAAGCCGCCACAGTCCACCGCCGAGTCGTATACAAAACCCACATCGGCTTTGCCGCTTTCCACCAAAGCCACTACCTCGGGCGAGCTGCGTCCCAATAAGGACAAATTCACGCCAGGGTGGGCACTCATGAACGCGGCAGCGACATCGGACATGAAGTAGTAGCTCAGGGTATGGACGGTGGCCAGCCGCACAGTACCTGAATTGACGCCGTGCTCCTGACGCACGGCATGGATAGCGCTGTCAATACGGCTATAGGCCGGTTCGATTGCTTGGCGCAGCAGCTCGCCCGCATCATTCAGGCTGACTCCGCGCCCGGTACGGGTAAACAGGGTTTGGCCCAGGCTTTGTTCCAGCGAGCTTAATTGTTTGCTCAGGCTGGATTGGCTTTGTCCCAAATCATCAGCCGCTTTGCTGACCGAGCCTAATTGTGCAATGCGTAAAAAACAGCGCAAGGAGCGATCCAGATGATCGGTGGGGCGGGAATCGTGCATGCCATTGTCTCTTTATTGTTGTACTCAAATGGGTGAAAAATGAGTTTTCAAGGGTGCCTGGGGTCTAGGCGAGCCGTAAGATATTCAGGGCAGTTATTTTGGCTTGAATTGTCTATGAAAAGTCTTGTTTTGAATTGCCTTTATTTTGTTCTAACGTCGCCTAATTTGCATCCATAATGCGCCCATATTATGGCCAAAATTGATTTGTGGTCTAATCATTGATATAATAAAGAAATCGGGGCGCTAAGGGCAGCGCCCCCTGTCGATATTGAGCAGGAGTTATTCGTGAGCAAATCGAAACCAGTACGTCGTAAACAGGCCTTTGAGGTTGAGCCCCTGAATTGGGTGGCTCCCAAGAAAGCAGTCGTAGAAACCGATCAGGAAGCCAAAGTGGACGCGTCCAGCGACCAGGCTCAGGACAGCTAAGTTCTGACTGAAGGGTTAAAAAGCGCAAGCCTTGCAGCTTGCGCTTTTTTTATGCCTGCCTGTCTTGTATCAGGACCAGCGGCGATGGGCTTGGGTGGCCGGCAGATGCCCTTGCTCCAGCAGTTGCAGGCTGGCCTCTTCAAAGCGGTTCCAGGTGGCCAGAGCCAGTTGTGACCCTGTGCTGACACGGCGTACACCGATGGCGGCCAAATCGGGCACGTTCAGCCCCGGATGAATCAGCAGCACATTGACGGGCGTAGGTGCCAGTGCCTGGACAACCTGGGCAATATCGTCCAGATCGCGTAATCCGGGGGCGTAGACCACATCGGCGCCAGCCTGGGCAAAGGCTTTTAGCCGGGTTATGGTTTGTCCCAGATCCAGCGCGTCAATCAGCAGGCCTTCGCTGCGTCCTATTAACAGAACGTCCTCGCCACTGTTGAGAATCGCTTGCTTGGCAGCCCGTATGCGGGCCACAGCCAACTTAAGCTCATACAGTTCGTCGCCATGGCGATCTTCAATGGATAATCCTGCAATGCCGGTTTCAATGGCCAGGCGGACGTTTTCGGCGACCTGTTCCGGCTCATCGGCAAAGCCATTTTCAAAGTCGGCGTTCAGTGGCAGATTCGTGCTGGCCGCCAGTTCTCGCAAATGCGCCAACAGGGCATCCCGGCCCACCTCAAAATCTTCCAATCCCTTTGACCAGGCAAACGCAGCGCTGCTGCTGGCAATCGCCTGTGCGCCCAGTCGTTCCAGACGCTTGGCTCCGCCTATGTCCCAGGGGTTGGGCAAAATCAGTAAGCCACTTTCATGCAAGGCTCGAAAACGGCGTCGTTTTTCCTGTGTGCTGACGTTCATGCGGGACTCCTGAGAATAAAAAACGCAAACCGGAGTTTGCGTTTTGATGCCTGGCCGCGTTTTATTTTTTCTTGGCTTTCTTGCGGATCACCAGAACGGGGATTTCAGAGTAGGTCAGAACGTGCTGGGTTTCGCTGCCCAAGAGCAGGCGCTTGTAGCCCTTGCGGCCATGCGAGGACATGACGATCAGGTCAGCTTTCTGCTTTTCAGCGGTAGAAATAATGGCATCGGCCACCAGTTCGGACTTCACCACCAGGCCCTTGACCGAGACACCAATGTCTTTACCGGCCTGCTTGACGGCGGCCAGCTCGGATTGGGCGTGCTCTACCCAGGAGGCTTCGATACGGCTATCGAGCTTCTGGTCGATAATGGGGCCGCCCTCCAGGTAGCTTTGGCGATAGCGCGGAATGACGCGCAGGGCCAGCAATTTGGCGCCGCTGGTCTTGGCCAGATTCAGGGCATGGGTGACAGCGTGGGCGGACAGTTCTGAGCCGTCGGTACATACCAGGATACGCTCGTACATGAGGGGGAATCCTATAAAAAGGGTTATCAAGAACGTGTCTTGTGGGTAAGGTATCAAACCATACTGCGAATTACGGTCTTTGTGTCTGCTTTATGGTTTTCCATGACAGCCGTGTATATTCGAGTGGACGTTTTTGTCAGCTTGGCTTTTTTATGCTGGTCATCATATCCCAATGGGATTGAGGGAGATTCATATGAAAGAAGTGGTTGTAGTCCAGGCATGCCGTACCGCGATTGGTGATTTTGGTGGGGGACTGAAGAATGTGTCGCCAATCGAAATGGGAGCCACGGTATTGCGCGCGGTACTGGACAGAAGTGGCGTATCGGCGGCAGACGTTCAGCATGTAGTGATGGGGCAGGTTATTCAAACCGAGCCGCGCGATATGTACTTGTCGCGTGTGGCTTCGGTGCAGGCGGGCGTGGGCCACGGAACACCGGCCATGAACGTCAACCGTTTGTGCGGTTCTGGTCTGCAAGCCATTGTGTCGGCCGCGCAGGGCATTCTGGTCGGTGATGCCAAGGTGGCTTTGGCAGGCGGAGCAGAAAGCATGAGCCGTGCGCCCTATATGTCCAGTGCTCATCGCTGGGGCGCTCGCATGGGGGACTCGGTCATGATGGATATGATGACTGGCGCACTGACGGATCCTTTTGATCGCGTTCATATGGGCATTACGGCCGAAAATGTGGCCCGCCAATACGGCGTGACTCGAGCCGATCAGGACGAGCTGGCATTGGAATCGCACCAGCGTGCCCGTCGCGCGATCGAGCAGGGCTATTTTAAAGAGCAGATCGTGCCCATTATCCAGAAAAGCCGTAAGGGCGAGATCGTGTTTGATCAGGACGAGCACGTACGTCTGGACGCCACGATGGAAAACTTTACCGGCCTGAAACCTGTGTTCATGCCTGAAGGCGGCAGTGTTACGGCAGGTAATGCCTCGGGCCTGAATGACGGTGCAGCCGCTGTCTTGCTGATGTGCGCGGAAGAAGCTCGCCAGCGTGGGCTGAAGCCTTTGGCCAAGCTGGTGTCCTGGGGGCATGCCGGGGTGGATCCCAGCATTATGGGTATTGGGCCTGTGCCAGCCAGCCGTCTGGCACTGGAGCGCGCCGGTTTGAGCGTGTCGGATCTGGATGTGATCGAGTCCAACGAAGCTTTTGCCGCCCAAGCGTGCGCAGTCGTGCGTGAACTGGGTCTGGATCCGGCACGTGTGAACCCCAATGGTAGTGGTATCAGCCTGGGCCACCCTATTGGCGCGACCGGCGCCGCTATTACAGTCAAGGCCTTGCATGAACTGCAGCGTGTCCAAGGTCGTTACGCGCTGGTCACCATGTGTATTGGTGGTGGGCAGGGGATTGCGGCGATTTTCGAGCGCCCTTGAACCTTGCTGATTATTTCTCTTTAAGCTTCGTTTAGAGAGCAGGAAAGCCGGAAGTGCTACGAGTCACTTTCCGGCTTTTTTTCGGCATATACAAGTAAATCTTATAAAAACGCCGACTTGATTATTTGTTTTTGTAGTGGACCTTCGTATCCAGCCAATTGCATTGAATTGTTTTAAAAGTAATGCATGGCTTGGGTGACTGAGCATGAAGCCCTTGTTTTTTCTCATCGGAATAAAACGGAATAAAAGGAGATTCATATGCAAGAAGTCGTTCTGGTTCAGGCTTGTCGAACCGCTTTTGGTAATTTTGGTGGCTCGTTACGGAATGTGCCCCCCATTGAGATGGGGGCGGCGGTCATGCAGGAAGTGTTGGGCAGAAGTGGAGTATCTGCCTCGGAGGTGGAGCAGGTAGTGATGGGGCAGGTGGTGCTGACCGAGCCCCAGGATGTCTATGTGGCGCGTGCAGCCTCCATGAAAGCAGGAGTGGCTCATGAGGCGGTTGCCATGAATGTGAACCGCTTATGTGCATCCGGTTTGCAGGCCATTATTTCGGCAGCGCAAGCGATTGTATTGGGTGAGGCTCGGGTGGCCTTGGCCGGCGGTGTTGAAAGTACCAGTCGAATGCCTTATCTGGCGCCAAGCCAGCGCTGGGGGAGTCGCATGGGTAGTGTGGCCTTGGTAGATGTCTTGTCGGAGATTTTCATCAGTCCTTTGACTCGGGAGCATGTGGGGGTGACGGGGGAGAATGTCGCCAGAAAATACGGTGTGTCCCGCTGTGAGCAAGATCAGTTGGCCCTGGAGTCGCACCGTAGAGCGGCTCGTGCCATTGAAAATGGGTACTTTAAGGAGCAGATCGTCCCGCTGGCGGCCCACGATGGGAGCATCTTCGAGCAGGATGAGCATGTTCGGCATGATGGCAGTCTGGAGCAGCTTGCCGCCTTGAAGCCTATTTTCCAGAGCGACGGGGGGACGGTGACGGCCGGTAATATCTTGGGCCTGGCGGATGCGGCGGCGGTGGTGCTGATGATGGAAGAGGGGCAGGCACGCCGTCAAGGCTTGAAGCCTTTGGGCAAGCTGCGCTCATGGGCGCATGCGGGCGTGGATCCTCAATTTGCGGGAATGGGGCCGGTGCCATCGACTCGCTTGGCGCTCAAGCGGGCGGGACTGACGGTAGCCGATATTGATGTGATCGAGTCCAATGAGGCCTTTGCAGCACAGGTGTGCGCCGTTGCCAAAGAATTGGATTTTGATCCGGAGCGAGTCAATCCAAATGGCGGCAGCATTAGCATGGGGCATCCTTTGGGGGCGACAGGAGCGGCACTGGTAGTCAAGGCCTTGCATGAGTTGCAGCGCATCCAGGGGCGGTATGCTCTGGTCACCATGTGTCATGGCGGTAGCGAGGGAGTAGCCATGATTATCGAACGTCAGTGAGCCGTTCCCCATCAAGTGATCGCTGTTATGATGGCGCCTTGCTAAAAAACGCCGGAAGTGGCGCAATGCCGCCTTCCGGCGCTGTTTTCTCTGTCGTCAGGCCATATCCAGGTTCAGGATTATGTGGGGTGCCACGTTGCTCCCGTGTGAGCCGGGCCGCCTGACTGCTTTGCAAGGAAGAGTTTCATGGCTGGTGAGCAGGGGGACGATAGTCCTACGTTGTCGGAAAGCGAAGGGATCCGTTATCTGCACTTTGGAACGGAGTGGATTCAAGGTGCAATGCGTATTCGCAAGCCCGCTGAATTGGTCTTGGCCTACACACAACAAATGATGGCCTGGCTGCTATTTATGGAAGACCCCAAACCCGAGCACAAGCTGGCTATTCTGGGGCTGGGGGCGGGTTCCCTGCTGCGTTTCTGCCTGAAGCAGACCAGCAGTCAGGTACAGACGGTGGAGTGGAATCCGTCGGTGATTGGCATGTGCAATGCTTTCTTCCGGCTGCCGCGCAGCCCACGGTCTCTGATTGATCAGGCTGACGCCGGTGTCTGGGTACAGGATAGCGATCAGCACAGTCAGTATCGCGCCTTGATGGTGGACTTGTACGACGCGCATGCCGAAGGCCCAGTACGTGACAGTCTGGAGTTCTATCAGGATTGCCGCGCGGTTCTGGATGATGAAGGCATCATGACGGTGAATCTTTTTGGTGCCCATCCCAGCTTCAAACATAATATTGACAACATTCGTGAAGCCTTTAATGGCAAAGTATTGCTCTTGCCTGAAATGGACGAGGGCAATCAGGTGGTTCTGGCCTTCAAAGGCAGCACGCTGGAGATGACGGCCGGAGAGCTGCTGAGTCGGGCCGAAAAAGTGCAGGCCGATTATGGTTTGCCGGCTACACGTTGGGCCAGGGAACTGCTCTCGTTCCGTCGCCAGATGCAGGACCAGTAGGGGAGCGGGGCAGGGATTACCTGAAGGGTCAAAGTCCTGTCGTTCGCGTTAGACTAAACACCTAAAATTTTCGTTTTTTTGCATCTAAGGAGTATTGGATGAAACTGATCAGATCGGTGCATCAGGTGGCGGCCGCTTTGGCTTGTGTAGGATTGATGTCGGGCGCTGCAGTTCATGCGCAATCTGTATCGGTATCGTCGATTGTGGAACATCCGGCTCTGGACGCCATTAAGGATGGAGTACACAAAGCGCTGACCGATGCTGGTTATAACGAAGCCTCCGGCTTCAAATGGCAGTTTCAGACCGCCCAGGGCAATCCGGCGATTGCCGCTCAGATCGCTCGTAAATTCGTCGGTGACAAGGCTGACGTGATTGTGGCCATTTCCACTCCTTCGGCGCAGGCCGTGGTGTCGGCAACCAAGACTATCCCTGTGGTGTATTCGGCCGTGACCGATCCTGTGGTGGCACACCTGGTGCCCAGCATGGCACCGTCGGGCACCAACGTGACAGGCGTGTCCGATGCGCTGGCACTGGAAGCCCAGGTTGATCTGATCAAGAAAGTCGTGCCTGATGCCAAGCGCGTGGGTATGGTTTACAACCCTGGCGAAGCCAACTCCGCCGTGGTCGTTAAAGAAATGAAAGAATTGCTGCCCAAGCACGGCATGACGCTGGTGGAAGCCACCGCGCCTCGTACCGTGGACGTGGGGGCGGCTGCTCGTAGCCTGGTGGGCAAGGTCGATGTGATCTACACCAATACCGACAATAACGTGGTGTCGGCCTACGAGTCCCTGGTAAAAGTAGGCGTGGACGCCAAAGTGCCTTTGATCGCTTCGGACACCGACAGTGTGGCCCGTGGTGCTATCGCGGCTTTGGGCGTGAACTACTACAACCTGGGTCTGCAGACCGGTCAACAGGTCATCCGTATTCTGAAGGGTGAAAAACCCGGTGATATGGCTTCTGAAACCAGCAGCAATCTGGAACTGTATGTCAATCCGGGCGCTGCCAAGCGCCAAGGCGTTTCGCTTAACGAGGACTTCGTGAAGTCCGCAACAAAAATCGTCGAATAAGCCTGATTTGACTGCTTCTTGCAGGTGGGTTGCCACAAGCTGCCCGCCTGTTTCTTTTGTATCCTAGACGTCCAACAATATGTCTATTTATTCAATGTGGGGGGCCCTGGAGATTGGTCTGATTTTCGGACTGGTTGCTCTGGGTGTTCTGATTTCTTTTCGCATCCTGCGATTTCCTGACCTGACGGTCGATGGTAGTTTTCCTTTGGGTGGGGCTGTTGCCGCCATCCTGATCAGCCAGGGCAATGATCCTTTCCTGGCGACGGTAGTGGCCACTTTTGCTGGTGCCATTGCCGGCACGATTACTGGCTGGTTGAACGTACGCCTGAAAATCATGGATCTGCTGGCCAGTATCCTGATGATGATCGCCTTGTATTCCATTAACCTGCGCATCATGGGCCGTCCCAATGTGCCCCTGATCATGGAGCCGACGGTCTTCACGATTCTGCAGCCCGAATCCATCGCTGACTATATTGCTCGTCCCTTGATGCTGATTGGGTTGGTAATCATTGCCAAACTGGCGCTGGATTGGTTCTTCGGTACGCAAACTGGCCTGGCCATGCGCGCTACCGGCGCCAATGCCCGTATGGCCCGTGCTCAAGGCGTGGCAACTGGCAATATGCTTTTGCTGGGCATGGCTATTTCCAATGCCCTGGTCGCCTTGGCCGGTGCCTTGTTTGCACAATCGCAGGGTGGGGCGGATATCTCCATGGGCATCGGGACCATCGTGATTGGTCTGGCTGCCGTGATTGTGGGTGAAAGCATCTTGCCCGCACGCAAACTGTTCTACGCCACCTTGGCCGTGGTGCTGGGTGCGATTCTGTACCGCTTCTTTATTGCTTTGGCTCTGAATGCCGATGTGATCGGCCTGAAAGCGCAGGACTTGAACCTGGTCACCGCTTTGCTGGTTACCGTGGCACTGGTGATTCCATTGCTCAAGAAAAAGCGTGCTCGTAAACAGAAGGGGGCCCAGTAATGTTAGAAGCAAAAGATCTGTCCCTGACATTTAATCCAGGTACGCCCATTGAAACCCGTGCCTTGCGCGGTTTGTCCCTGACCATTCCCGAAGGGCAGTTCGTGACCGTGATCGGTTCCAACGGTGCGGGCAAGTCTACTTTTCTGAATGCGATCTCGGGCGACCAGTCTGTTGATGATGGCCAAATCATGATCGACAAGGTAGACGTGACTCGCCGCCCGGTCTGGGAGCGAGCCAATTGGGTAGCACGTGTGTTTCAGGATCCGATGGCCGGGACCTGTGAAGATCTGACCATTGAAGAAAATATGGCGCTGGCCACCTGCCGTGGCAGTCGCCGTGGGCTGAGCCGTGCCGTGCGTCACTCCATGCGTGCTGAATTTGCAGAGCGTCTGGAAACCTTGGGTCTGGGTCTGGAAAACCGTCTGACAGACCGCATCGGTTTGTTGTCCGGTGGCCAACGTCAGGCCGTCAGCCTGTTGATGGCGGCCTTGCGTCCTTCCAAGATCTTGCTGCTGGACGAGCATACGGCTGCGCTGGACCCGCGTACGGCTGACTTTGTTTTGCAACTGACCAATCGTATTGTGCGTGAAGGTGGCCTGACCACCATGATGGTCACGCACAGTATGCGTCAGGCTCTGGATGTGGGTGATCGCACGGTCATGTTGCACCAGGGCAAGGTGGTGCTGGATGTCAGTGGTGAACAGCGTCAAGGCCTGGATGTGCGAGATCTGCTGGAGATGTTCGAGCGGGTTCGGGGTGAGACTTTAGCCGACGATAGTTTATTGCTAGGTTAGAAAGCACTATCCCGGATTTGGAAAACCGCGTGAACTCTAGGGGTTAAACGCGGTTTTTTTATATTCAAAAAACCCTAGGTATATGATAATACGTGTTCTTTTGGCATAGGCAGACAGCGGAGCGGGTGCAAGGGGGTAGCTGGCTAATCGTAGTCGCCAAATAATGGCAGGATCGAAATGAGTCTCATCGCAAATTTTCCTGTTTGATTTGCGCTTTTTCGACATATACTTGCTGCTTGTCCAAACCATACAATCCAGTCAGTTTAAGCGTTAAACTCCCATGCAACGCTTAGCTCAGGAGTTCTTCATGTCATTTCAAAGCTTGTTGGGTCGGCAGACTTTTCGTATTGCTGCCTTCTCTTCCTTGGTTCTGCTCGCCGCTTGCGGCAACAAAGAGCCTCAAGCTCCGGCCGGCGGGATGAAGGTCCCGGTCAGTGTGATTACCGTCCAACCGACTTCTACCGAGTTGTTCTCCGAGCTGCCTGGACGAGTCGAAGCAATTAAAGATGCACAAATCCGCGCCCGTGTTTCCGGGATTGTGGAAGAGATCAACTTTGAGCAGGGCGCTGATGTCAAACAAGACCAGCTCTTGTTTACCATTGACCCGGCTCCGTACCGTGCAGTTCGTAATCAAGCTGCAGCCCAGCTGAAAAACGCCCAGGCTGACGCACAAAGTGCCAAGCAATTGGCGCAGCGTTACGAGCGTCTGATCAAGGAAAATGCGGTTTCCCGCCAGGATTACGACAACGCCAAGGCCCGCGCCATGCAGGCCGATGCCGCCATTGCCGCTGCACAGGCGACCCTGGACAGCGCCAATATTGATCTGGGCTACACCAAGATTGTGTCGCCCGTGTCGGGCCGTATCGGCAAGTCCCTGGTTACCGAAGGTGCTCTGGTTTCTGCCGCCAACGCCACCCATATGGCCACCGTGCAGCAACTGGACCGTGTCTATATTGATGTGACGCGTTCCACCGCTGAGCTGACGCAACTGCGTCGTGCCATGGCTGCTGGTACGTTGAAGTCGGCTGGTGAAGGCCAGGCCAAAGCCAAGGCCGTGCTGGAAGATGGCTCCCTTTACGATCAAGATGGCGTTTTGCTGTTTAGCGGTGTCAGCGTGGATCCTTCCACTTCGCAAGTAACCTTGCGTGCCGTGTTCCCGAACCCTGATGAAATTCTCTTGCCCGGTATGTACGTACGCGTTCGTCTGGAACAAGGTGTGATTCCGGATGCCTTGCTGGTGCCCGCGCAGGCTGTTCAGTACACCTCGGATGGCGCTTCTAATATTTACGTGGTTCGTGAAGAGAAAGCCCAGTCCGTACCTGTCGTGTTGGGACCCGAAAGCGATGGTCAGTATGTAGTGGACAAAGGCCTGCAAGCCGGCGACCAGATCATTGTCGAAGGCTTCCAGAAGATTCGTCCCGGTGCCCCTGTCCAGACGATGCCTTGGAAGGGCAACAAGTCAGCCGCTGCACCTGCTCCTGATGCGGCCCCCGCACAGGAACCGGCCGCCGCTGCTGAGCCAAACGAAGCCAAGTCTAGCGAGTAAGCGACATGCCTCAGTTTTTTATTGAAAGGCCCATTTTTGCATGGGTCGTTGCCTTGGCGATCACGCTATTTGGCTTATTGGCTTTGCCCAATATGCCTGTAGCGCAGTATCCCGATGTGGCACCCCCTTCGGTCACCATCAGGGCGACCTACCCAGGTGCAACGGCGGAAGACGTTGCCAGTACGGTAGCCAGTGTGATCGAAGATCAGTTGAACGGTGCCAAAGGCCTGCTGTACTACGAGTCCGTCAGTGACTCCTACGGCTCGACCGAAATCACCGCCACGTTCCGTCCTGGTACCAATCCTGACATGGCTCAGGTGGACGTCCAGAACCGGGTCAGCAACATTACCGCGTCCTTGCCGACAGCGGTGATGGAGCAGGGCCTGCACGTGGAGCAGTCCAGTACCGGCTTTCTGCAAGTGGTGACCTTGTCCTCCACGGACGGCAGTCTGGATCAGACAGCTCTGGCTGACTACATCGAACGCAATATCAAGAACACGATTTCTCGTGTTCCTGGTGTGGCTCGCTTCCAGCTGTTTGCAGCCGGTCGCGCCATGCGTGTGTGGCTGGACCCTGCCAAGCTGGTCGGTTACCAGATGAGCCCAGCGGACGTGACCAACGCCATTCGTCAGCAAAACATGCTGGTGTCTGCCGGTATTCTGGGTGGCCCACCCAATCAGGACAGTCAGCGTGTGGCCGCACCCATTACGGTGAACGGTCAGTTGGCAACCGTGGAAGAGTTTGAAAACATCATTCTGCGCTCGCAGCCTGATGGCTCGACCGTGCGTATTAAAGACGTCGCTCGTGTGGAAGTGGGGGCGGACAACTACCAGTTTGGTGCCCGTCTGAACAGCAAGCCGACAGCGGCTTTTGCTATCTCCTTGTTGCCTGAGGCGAACGCGCTGGATACTGCCGCGGCAATTAAAGTCGAAATGGAGAAGTTGGCCGAGTTCTTCCCGGAAAACATCCGCTACGACATTCCTTATGACACCTCGCCCTACGTGGACAAGTCCATCACCCAGGTGGTTTACACCTTGCTGGAAGCCATGGTGCTGGTGTTCATCGTGATGTACGTGTTCCTGCAAAACGTGCGCTACACCCTGATCCCCGCACTGGTGGTGCCGGTGGCTATCTTGGGGGCGTTCGCGGTGATGCAGGTGCTGGGTATGTCAGTGAACGTGCTGACCATGTTCGCGATGGTGCTGGCCATTGGTATTTTGGTGGACGACGCGATCGTGGTGGTGGAGAACGTCGAACGTATCATGGTGGAAGACGGGCTCTCGCCTAAGGAAGCGACCAAGAAAGCCATGCCGCAAATTAGTGGCGCTATTGTGGGTATTACGCTGGTGCTGTCGGCCGTGTTCTTGCCCCTGGCATTCATGGCCGGTTCGGTGGGGGTGATTTACCGTCAGTTCTCGGTGGCCATGGCCGTGTCGATTGCCTTCTCCGGCTTTTTGGCACTGACCTTTACACCTGCCTTGTGCGCGACTTTGTTGAAACCTATCCCCAAGGGCCATCACGAAACCAAGCGTGGCTTCTTTGGCTGGTTCAACCGTGTCTTTACGCGTACCACCAATGGTTACGAAAGCTTTATTGGCAAGACCTTGCGTCGTGGCGGTCGGATGATGTTCATCTATCTGATCATGGTGCTGGTTCTGGGCTTTCTGTACATGCGCATGCCAACCGCGTTCTTGCCTGAGGAAGATCAGGGCTACGTGATTGCCAACATCGAGCTGCCTGCCGGTTCGACAGCCAACCGTACGATTGAAACGATTTCCAAGGTCGAGGACTACTTCAAAGAGCAGCCTCAGGTCGAAAACATCATTGCCGTGCAGGGCTTCAGCTTTAACGGTAGTGGTTTGAACTCGGCTATTGCCTTTGTGCCCTTGAAGGACTTCAACGAACGTAAAGGCAAGGAAAACTCGGCTCAAGCCATTTCCGGCAAGGCCATGGGTCAGTTGCTGTTCGGTTTGCCCGATTCCATGGTGATCGCGATTGTGCCGCCCGCTATTTCTGCTCTGGGTAACTCCTCGGGTATTGATATGCGTCTGGAGGATCGCGGTGGCATGGGCCACGATGCCCTGATGGCCGCTGCTGATCAACTGCTGAACCTGGCCAAGCAAAGCCCTGTGTTTGATCCACAGAGCGTGCGTATCACTGGCTTGGGACCTGGCAAACAGATTCGTCTGGAAATTGACCGTGACAAGGCGGCGGCCTTGGGTGTGAACTTCAGCGAAGCCTCTGCCTTGATTGGCGGCGCTCTGGGCTCGTCCTTCGTGGGTAAATTTACCAACCAGGGCCGTGTGCAAAGTGTCTGGGTACAAGCTGATGCGCCATACCGCATGACCATTGATGATGTGCTCAAGCTGAATGCTCGCAACAGTGAAGGCAAGATGGTTCCGCTGTCCGCCTTTGTGAACCAGACAACGGAACAAGGTCCGGTACAGATCGTGCGCTACAACAGCTACGAGTCCGTTCGTATCAGTGGTGGTCCCGCTCCAGGCTACACCTCGGGTGAAGCCATGATCGAGATGGAAAACCTGATGAAGCAATTGCCTAGCGGTTTTGGCGTGGACTGGACCGGTCTGTCCTACCAGGAGCGTCAGGCTGCCGGTCAGTCGGGTATCTTGATGGGCTTGGCCGTTCTGGTGGTGTTCATGCTGCTGGCTGCCTTGTACGAAAGCTGGGCGATCCCGCTGTCCGTGATGCTGGCCGTACCGCTGGGTATGCTGGGTTCGGTCTTGCTGGTCTCCGGTCTGGGTATGCCTAACGACGTGTACTTCCAGGTGGGTATCGTGACGGTGATCGGTCTGTCAGCGAAGAACGCGATTCTGATTGTGGAGTTTGCCAAGGATGCCTACGCACGTGGTGCTACCTTGATCGACGCCACTCTGGAAGCCGCTCGCTTGCGTTTCCGTCCTATCTTGATGACCTCTTTCGCCTTTGTGCTGGGTGTGGTGCCTCTGGCTACCTCCACTGGTGCGGGTGCTGCCAGCCAGAACGCCGTGGGTCTGGGTGTGCTGGGTGGTATGTTGGCCGCAACGCCTTTGGCTGTCTTGATGGTGCCGACCTTCTTTGTCGTGATCCTCAAGCTCTTTAAAACTAAACCCCGTCTGTTTGGCGAAGCCGCTAAATTGCACGAGGAAGAACAGGCCAAACAAGCTGCACAGCCGGCCGGTTCGCAAGGAGGACAGCACTGATGTCTAGCATGTTTTTACGTAGCCCCTTGGTGCTGGCCGTGGCGTTTGCCTTGTCGGCTTGCTCCTTGGCACCGAAGTACGAGCGTCCTGATTCTCCCGTGCCCGCACAATTCCCTCTGGCCCAGCAGGGCCAGGCGGATGCGGCACAGGCTGCTGATCTGGGCTGGCGTGAATTCTTTACGGATCCGCGTCTGCATGCCCTGATCGAGCAGGCTCTGGAGAATAACCGCGATCTGCGTATTGCCACCCAGCGCATCGAGGAAGCTCGCGCGCAATACGGCGTGGCACGCAGTGACCAGTTGCCCAGCATTGGTGTGCAGGCGGCCGAGCAGGCCACCCACACACCGGCTGAACTGCGTCCTGGTGGCCCAAATTCGGCCCCCGTAACCCGTACGTTCCAGGCCGGTGTCGGTATCACTGCTTTCGAGCTGGACTTCTTTGGTCGAGTGCGTGATCTGGCCCGTGCTGCTCAAGAACAGTACTTTGCCACCGAGCAGGCTCAGCGTACCGCCCATATCGCCCTGGTGGCGGGCACCGCCGAAGCCTACTTCAAGGTACGTACTGCCGAAGAACTGCATGCTTTGATGAGCAATACCTTGCGCAGCCGTCAAGAGACATTGCGCCTGGTGCAGTCTTCTTACGATGCCGGTACGGTGTCGGCGCTGGACCTGAACCAGGCCAAGGTGCAATACAACACCGTGCGTTCCGATATGCAGGCTGTCGAGCGTGATCGTCAGCGTGCACTCAATGCCTTGCAGGTCTTGTTGGGCGGTGAAATACCGGCTGACTTACCAGCAGGCTTGCCCTTTACCCGTGCTCAGCTGATGCCTAGCTTGCCTGTAGGGTTGTCGGCCGAGTTGCTGGAGCGTCGTCCTGACATCCTGGCCGCCGAGCACGTCTTGCGTGGTTCCAACTACAGCATCGGTGCAGCACGCGCTGCTTTTTTCCCGCGTCTGAGCCTGACCGGTCTGCTGGGCTTCATGAGCCCCGAGCTGGGTGGTCTGTTCAGTTCGGGTAACCGTTACTGGCAGTTCCAGCCGCAAATTACCATGCCGCTGCTCTCGGGCAGTACCTGGGCCAATTTGGATCTGGCCGAGGCTCGTCGTGACATTGCGATCAGCCAGTATGAAAAAACCATTCAGGAAGCCTTCCGCGAAGTGGCTGATGCTTTGGCGGGCGAAGCCACCTACGGTCAGCAGATCGACGCCTTGCAAGAGGTTGATCAGGCTGCCAGCGAAAGCTTGCGTCTGGCCAAGCTGCGTTACGAAGTGGGTATAGACAGCTTCCTGCAGGTGCAAACGGCGGAAGTCAGCCTGTACGGTACGCGTCAAGCCTATATTCAGACTGGCTTGGCATCCCTGATGAACCGGGTCGAGTTGTACAAGGCTTTGGGTGGCGGCTGGACAGCTGAAACCGTCAAGCCTGAAACAAAGACCCAGGCCACTGGGACAGCACCGGAGTAAACAGGCGATAATACGTCTGGTCATTCATCCCTGAAACTACGGAGGTCCTTGGGGAATGTTAGAACTGGGCGTCAATATCGATCATGTGGCGACGCTGCGCCAGCAGCGTCTGACCACATACCCTGATCCAATTCAGGCCGCTTTGCGAGCAGAAGAAGCCGGAGCGGACCTGATCACCTTACATCTGCGTGAAGACCGGCGTCATATTCAGGATGCCGACGTCGAGGCCCTGCGCCCCGTACTGCGTACCCGGATGAATCTGGAATGCGCCATCACCACCGAAATGCTGGACATTGCCTGCCGTATCAAACCGGACGATGTCTGCTTGGTTCCCGAACACCGTGCTGAACTGACGACCGAAGGTGGTCTGGATGTGGTCGGTCATCTGGACCAGGTCAAGGCTGCTGTGCAGCAATTGCAGGCTGCCGGTATTCGCGTCTCGCTGTTCATTGATGCCGACCCGGCGCAAATCCGAGCCGCCAGCGACGTGGGTGCCACCGTGATCGAACTGCACACTGGCACCTATGCGGATGCTCAAACGCCCGAGCAGGCCGCCAGCGAACTGGAACGTATCCGTGCCGGTATTGCTCAAGGTGTGTCGCAAGGTCTGCGTGTGAATGCGGGTCATGGCCTGCACTACGGCAACGTACAAGCGATTGCCGCCTTGCCGGGGCTGACGGAGCTTAATATTGGTCACGCCATTGTTGCCCAGGCTGTCTTTGACGGTTGGGAAAAAGCCGTGCGCGACATGAAAGCCCTGCTGGTGCAAGCGGGCGCTCCTGCTCAAGCCTGACTGAGCCCTGCCATCTGGGCAGGGCACTCTTAACTGATTCTGGAAGCACTATGAGTACCATTGATTCCCTATTGTCCCGCCGCTCCATCAAGCTGGTGCAAGGCCCCGGCCCGAACGAGCAGGAGCTGGACCTGATTTTGCGCGCTGCCATGGTCGCTCCTGACCATGGTCGTTTGCAGCCTTGGCGCTTTTGCCTGATCCGCGGTGAAAACGTGCAGGCTCTGGGCGAACTGGCCATTGCCGCCAATGAGCGCGCCGGTAATCCATTGACCGAGCAGAAAGCTGCCAGCGTCCGCACCTGGCTGGCCAAAGTGCCCATGCTGATCGCCGTGGCCAGTCACATCGATCATGGCGAAGAGAAAATCCCTGAACTGGAACGTGTTCTGGCAACGGGCGCAGCTGTCAGCAATATGCTGCATGCGGCTCATCAACTGGGCTTTGGCGCTTTCTGGAGCACCGGCCTGGGCACCTATGGTGAAGAAGTTCCTGAAGCCTTGGGTTTTGATTCCCTGGATTACCAGTTCCTGGGCTTTGTGTCGGTGGGTACGCCTATTCACAATCTGGGTCCTGCCCAGCGTCCCGAGCCACAAAAGTTTGTGACGGAGTGGCAAGCTGCTTGAGTCCAGCTGATGATGAACCGGTTCTAAAATAGCGCTGTTTCCATGGCATCACCCGGAGTGGTGATTGCTTTGGAACGTTTTAAATAGCCTGAATCCTTTCTGGATTCGGGCTTTTTTTGTGCCCTAGGGTTTGTACTGATAGGCATGAAGCTAACCACGCTTTTATCATTATTCCATACATTAGAATGACATTCCGTTAAACGGAATATAAACAGGAAAATGATGAAACAAGTCAGCACACAGCACTTGATGCTTCCCGATGGGGCCGAACTGCATTACGCAGAAATTGGGCAGCCCAGCGCATCTCGTCCATCCGTGCTCATGCTGCACTCCCTGTTTTTCAATGGAGGCATGTTCCTGCCCGTGATTCAGGCGTTGCAAAACGAATGGCACATTATTTGCCCGGATCATCGTAATCAGGGCTTGAGCACCGCAGGCCAGAAGCCCGCCACCATGCATCAGTTGGCACAGGACTACGCGTTCCTGGCCCAAGCACTGCGGATTTCTTCCTTGCATGTAGTGGGTAGCTCGATGGGAGGTTACGTGGCTCAGGAGCTGATGCAGCGCGCACCTCAGTTGGTCCGTTCTGCTGTCCTGTCTTGCTGCACCTCGATGGCAGAACAGCAGAAAGAGCGCTTTGACCAACTGGAAGCGCAACTGCGTCGGGATGGCGGTGCACCCTATGTCTCGGCCTTGCTGCAAACCATGTTTGGAGACGCCTTTCTGGCAAGCACAGACCTTGCTGCTCAGGCTCAGCAGGAGCAGTGGCGCGACTACTTCACACATTTGCCTCCCAGCATTGCCAACTCAGTCAATGGCGTGTTTGCCCGTCCTGACTATCAGTCTCTTTTGGCAGGCAATAGCACCCCTCATTTGTTGATCAGCGGTGCTTTGGACAGAGCTAAAAAGCCCGCTGATATGGAGCATATGCACAGCTTGCTTCCACACAGCACACATACGGTATTTGAGCAGTCCGGTCACACGGCGCCGGTTGAAGTGCCCGAAGCCTTCGCACTGCAAATTGAGAATTTTTGGAATCAAGTTAATTAATGCTGCAAGGATTAATTCATGCCAGTTACTGAATCTACTGAGCTGCCGACGGCGATGGCTTTCGGTGCAAATGCACAGCCGATACGAGATATTGCGTCAGACCAGGCTAGCCAGTTTGTTATTGAAGATGGAGCGGTCTTGTTGCGTGGCAGCCAGAGCCGTTCCAGCGGCAGCAAGGCTTTTCCTGTCCGTGAAGTGTGTATGGAAACGGGTGCTCGAGACATGCAAGACATGTTTTTTGGCCCATTTGGAAAGCTCTACAGTTTTTCCACCATTTATGTTTCCGCGTCGCGTCCCACGCCTTACACCTTGGGATATGTAGATTTTCCTAACGGAGTTCGTGTTTTGGCACACGTACGTTGTGAAGACCTGAGCGCCTTGTATTGCGATATGCCTGTCAGTACTGCCACCGATGGCAATGACTGGTTTGTAACTCCTATGTCGGCGGAGAAGTAAGGTGAGTGAAGCATATGTAGTCGGCGCGGCCATGATTCCCATGGCTCGTCATAAAGAATCCAGCTATACCGGTTTGGCCTTGCCCGCAATCCTTAACGCGATGGCCAGTGCCGGTGTACAGGCTCAGGATATTGATGCTGTTGTTTGCGGCCACGCCTTTGGTGGCATGTTGACGGGACAGCGTCTGGTCAAGGAAATCGGTATTGGTACAGTGCCTGTCGTCAATTGCGATAACGCCTGCTCGGGTGGGGCCACGGCCATTCACTTGGCCTGGAAAGATATCCAGGCTGGTCGACACGATATCGTGCTGGTGATCGGTGTGGACAAGCTGACGCAGTTTGGCGGAGGCACCTTGCCTTTGGTGCAGGAGGATCCCGAGGTCCAGCAGGGCTTGGTGATGCCTGCAGTGTATGGCATGCGTGCTCGTCGTTACCTGCATGAACGCAATCTGGGGCCAGAAGTTCTGGCGCAAGTCTCCATCAAGGCTCGCACACACAGTCAACATAATCCCTATGCACAGTATCGTGATCCGCTGACGGTGGAACAGGTGCTGGCATCTCGTCCTATTTGTGACCCGCTGACCTTGCTGCAATGTTGCCCTACGGGTGACGGCGCGGCGGCCTTGATCATGGTGTCCGAGCGCGCCCTGAAACGTTTGCAGAAACCTGCCATGCGGGTCGCTGCGTCGGTGCTGCATTCCGGTCAGGCGACCAGCGGTTTTCGCGACATGACTCGTCCCGAGATTTCGGCGGAATCCGCCCGCGACGCCTACAAGATGGCGGGGATTACAGCCAAGGATCTGGATGCGGTTGAGCTGCATGACGCGTTTACAATCGCCGAACTTATTTATTACGAAGCACTAGGTTTGTGTGAGGTCGGGCAGTCTGCTCAGTTTCTGCTGGATGGCCGTAGTACCTACGGCGGTGATGTGGTGGTGAACCCCAGTGGCGGTTTGCTGGCCAAGGGTCACCCAGTGGGAGCAAGCGGTGTGGCCCAAGCCGTGGAAATGTACTGGCAACTGACACACCAAGCCGGAGAACGTCAGGTTCCTGATGCTCGCTACGCCATGACTCACGTCACGGGTGGCGGTATTGCGGGCCTTGATCATGGTGCTTGTGCAATCCATATTTTTGAAGCCCAGATATGACCACACAAAACACGTCCACCTCTACTAGTTCAACCGGAACCGTAAGCCGTGCGCTTCAGCTATTGGCTGTCTTGGCAGAGTCCAACGGCCCGGTAACCGTCAAGCAAGTGTCCGAGCAAATGGGCCTGGCCCCTTCAACAGCTCACCGCTTGCTGAATCTGCTGCGTAAAGATGATTTTGTTGCGGTGGTCAGTGGTGGAAGTGGTTTGTACAGCATCGGGCCTGAATTTTATCGAGTAGCGGCGCAAGTGATGAGCGCTGAATCCAAGCCTGCATTGGCACAAAAATCGCTGGACGAGATTGCTTCCGAGTTCAACGAGACGGTCCTGTTTGGCACGTATGCCGTCAGCGAGTCTGCCATGAGTTTTGCCGCCATCGCACGAGGCGAGCACAAGCTGCAATATCAGATTGATTTGCACAAGCCCATGTCCCTGGTCTGGGGGGCTTCCGGCAAGGCTATTTTGGCGTATCTGGATCAGGACACGATAGAGCGTGTGTATGCCAAGGCCGAGACCTCTCCGGCGCAAGATGCACCTTTGCCTGCTTTGGAGTCGCTCCTGGCAGAGCTGAGCGAAGTGCGCCAGAACGGCTATGCCCACAGCATGAGCGAGAAGTTGCCTGATGCACGCGGGGTTGCTGCCCCTGTTTTTGATAACCACGGCATTGTGGGCTGTATTTGTTTGACCATGCCCACCACCCGTGTGCCCAGTGCAGGTTTGAGTGCCATTACCGCTGCCGTTATTCATCATGCCGAAAAACTGTCCGAGATGTTCGGATACCGACATAGAAAAACCAAATTATGAGTCATACCGCTACCGCTCAGCCCCTGGCAGGCTATAAGGTCATCGACCTCACTACCTTTTTGTCCGGCCCCTTCTGCACACAAGTGCTGGGGGACCTGGGGGCTGAAGTGGTCAAGATCGAGGCACCGGAAGGTGACTCCAGTCGCAGTATTCCCCCCCATTTTGTGGGTGAGGATAGTGCTTACTATCTGAGTATTAATCGCAATAAAAGCAGTTTGGCGGTGAATCTGAAAACCGCTGAAGGGCTGGACCTGGTTCGACAACTGATCCTGAAAGCGGATGTGGTTGTGGAAAATTACCGCCCGGGCGTGGCGGCCCGTCTGGGCCTGGACCCACAAGCCTTGTGTGAAGAACACCCCGGTCTGGTCTGGGCGTCCATTAGTGGTTTTGGGCAAACCGGCCCGGACCGTGACAAACCTGCTTACGACATGATTGTGCAAGCCTTGTCAGGCGTCATGAGCCTGACCGGCGAAGAAGGCAGACCAGCCGTACGTTTGGGCATTCCAGCCGGTGATACGGTCGCTGGCTTGTACGCGACTATCGCCATCAATGCCGCCCTGGCCGACAGGGAACGTACCGGTAAAGGCCGGATTGTGGATGTGGCGATGCTGGATTGCCAGTTGGCCATGCTGTCTTATCAAAGTGCCTATGCCTTGATTGCGGGAGTGACGCCCGCTCCCCAGGGGGCCAAGCATGACTCTATTCCTACCTACCGCTCTTTCCGGGGTGGTGATGGCCGCGAGTTTGTGGTGACGGCCAATACCGAGAGAATGTGGCAAGGCTTGTGTCGTGTACTGGGCCTGGAGTCGCTCCTTGATGATGAACGCTTCCAGACTGGTGCCAGTCGCCTGAAAAACAAACATGCCTTGTGGGAGCAGCTTGAAAGCGCTTTCGCGACACAGGCGGCTGCTTATTGGATTCCATTATTGGAAGAGCACAGTGTCCCGGTTGCGCTGATCCAGTCCGTGCCAGAGGCATTGGCACATGCACGCGATTCAGAACGCAGCATGATTCTGGCCCTTCAAAATGAAGATCACAGTATTGAGGTCGTTGGAAACCCCATCAAATTTGTGGGCGCCGAAGCCACTCCATCTCGTTTCCCTCCCAGGAAGGGCGAGGATGATGCGCGCGTGTTGGGTGAGTGGTTAAGCCTGTCTGCTGAAGTCGTGTCGTCTTTACAAAGTAAAGGCGTGTTGTTGAACAGTACGTGCAGCCAAGCATGACGACCCCATTGGCCAGGCTTCCTTACCCCGGGTCCTTGCTCGTTGCGCAGAAGGGCACGAGCGGCGATGAATGTGTCATTGCCTTGCACTCCATCGGGGTCGATGCGCGTTCCTTTGACGCACTGTTCAGCCACTTGGCTGCCGATTATCCGTGTCTGAGTTACGACCTGCGAGGCCATGGCTCGGCCGCTGCATTGTCGCAGTTCGACCTGGACACCTTGGTGGATGATGCCGTCAAGGTGGTGGAGTCCTGCCGTTTTGACAAGGTTCATTTGCTGGGGCATTCGATTGGTGGGGTGATTGCGGCGTTGGCAGCGGCCAGGCTGGCCGATCGTCCCTCTAAAAAGGTGCAAAGCCTGAGCATTGTCGCCAGCCCGCCGATGGGCTTGGCGGTATTTGGTGAACGTGCCCAGGCCATGCAGCATGAAAGTCGTCAAACCATTGTAGAGACCACCATGCAGCGCTGGTTTGGTGGCCTGGAGACCAGCCCTGAGCTAGCCCAGGCCATGCAATACGCAGAGCAACAGCTCAGCCTGGTTCCGGTGCAGACATTGCTGAGCAGTTGGCAAAGTCTTGCCCAGTTTTCCGGGTACGGTGAGCTGGCGGCGCACTTGCCGGCCACTTTGCTGCTGACGGGCAGTCAGGATCTGTCTACGCCCGCCAGTGCCATGCAGATCATCCTGGATGCCTTGCACAAGGCGGGCAAGACACAGACAGCCCTGCACATTATTGATGGGGGAGGGCACATGTTGCCGCTGACCCCGCCCGATACCTTGATGGACTTGCTATTGGCGCATTTCAAGGCGTCTGGCACCACACATTTTCGCTAGGAACGCTTATGTCAGACTTTACAGGCCGAATTGTTGTTGTCACAGGTGCCGCAGCAGGCATAGGCCAGGCTGTATGCCAGCACCTGCTGGAACTGGGCGCCATTGTTGGCGGTATTGACCGTCAGCCGGAGGGCATTCCGGAAGGGGCCACGGCTTTGATTGCCGATGTGACCGATCAGGCATCCTTGAATCGGGCGCTGGCCGGGTTTGCCCAGGAACAGGGTCGTATTGATGTCTTGGTCAACAACGCCGGTGTGAGCTTTGTGGGCACGATAGAAGATGGCAGTGACGAAGACTGGCTACGCATTTTTAACATCAACGTGCTGGGCTATATGCGTAGTACGCGTGCGTGTTTGCCGTATTTGCGTCAGTCGAAAAATGCCGTGATCGTCAATATGTCTTCCTGCACCGCGATCAATGGTTTACCCGAGCGTGCGCTGTATTCAGCCAGCAAAGGGGCGATCCAGTCCATGACACTGGCCATGTCCGCCGATTTGATTGCCGAGCAGATTCGCGTAGTGGGTATCGCCCCCGCGACCGTAGACACCCCCTTCATGACCGAGCTGGCCAATCGCACTAGTGATCCGGTGGCCAAGCGCAATGAGTTTCACCGTCGCCAACCCACCGGGCAAATGGTACAGCCCGAGGAGGTTGCTCGCCTGGTTGCCCACGTTGCCCATCCGGGTGCGCTGTCCTACACCGGCACCATCATCAATATTGATGGTGGTATGGCTACCTTGCGTATGCCTGCCTGAACACATTCATACCCATACCAATCAAAGAAGGAACTATCGTGAGATTTGAAAATAAAACAGTGATTATCACCGGAGCGGGCCAAGGGATTGGTCGTGCCTACGCGCAAGAATTTGCCAAGGCCGGTGCTGCAGTGGTGGTTGCTGATTTGAACATCGAAAAAGCACAGGCTGTTGCCGCAGAAATTCAGGCAGAAAATGGTCAGGCACTGGCCGTCAAGGTCGATGTGTCGGACGACAAGAGTACGGCCGAGATGGTTGCACAGGCAGTCAAAGCCTTCGGCACAGTAGACGTGCTGATTAACAATGCGGCCGTTTTCTCGACTCTGAAAATGAAGCCATTTGAAGAAATCGACGCCGACGAGTGGGACTTTGTGATGGGCGTGAATGCCCGTGGTGTCTTTAACTGCATCAAGGCGGTATCGCCCTTCATGAAGCAGCAACAAAGCGGCAAGATCATCAATATTTCTTCCAGTGTTGTGGTTACGGGCCGCGCGAATTACGCGCACTACGTGGCCTCCAAAGGGGCGGTTGTCGCCTTGACCCGCGCCCTGGCCACCGAGCTGGGTGAATACTGCATCAACGTCAATGCCATCAGCCCGCACGGCATTGTGACCGAAGTGCCACGCGACACCATTCGTCCAGAGCAATGGGACGCCATCATCGCTGCCCAAACCCTGAAACGCAAAGGGGATGTCAGCGACATGATCGGCGCCACCATGTTCCTGGCTTCCGATGAAAGCAAATACATCACGGGTCAGACACTGAATGTGGATGCTGGTCTGCGTTTTAACTAATCCCACTTGGCAAGAGGCTTCCAAGCATGAGTGCACATAACTTCACCATCACCCGTTCTTCCAACCGCAAACACCTTATCGCTGTGATTGATGGCCCGAACATGTCGAGCCTGGGTAAGCGCAGCAAAAAAGTCTATGGAAACATTCAGTCCCTGGACGAGCTCAAGGCGTGTGTGCGCAACTTTGGTGAGCAGTTGGGTGTAGAGGTCGAAAATTTTTCGTCCAACCACATGGGCGATATTTTGGAATACATCCACGAGTCCGCTCATCGGGTAGATGGCTACCTGATCAATCCCGCTGGCCTGACCACAATTGGGGAAGGCGTGCGTCATGCCCTGGAAGACACTGAGCTGCCTGTGATGGAAGTTCACTTTTCGAATATTGCTGCAAGTGCAGGCGCGGCCCGTGGTTTGGGCGGTGGCAGCATTCAGTCCAGCTTCACTCATACCGCTACTGGCATTTGCATGGGCATGCGTCATTACAGCTATCTGGCTGCCTTGACCGCCATGACCCTGGCTCTGGATGATCAAAGCTTCCTGGGCCGTCCTTCCGGTCAGTAGTCCACCTCTTTTCATATAACGATTAATACGGAGGAAGACATGAAAAAGTTTTCTCTACTCGCTACCGTTTTTGCCGCTGTTGGCTTGTTCAGCAGCGTTGCCGCTCAGGCAGAAATCAAACCCGTTACGCTGAAGTTTGCGCATATCTATGCTGCCCAGGATCACTGGGGGCAAACCGCAGAGCGCTTCAAGGCTGCTGTTGAAGAGCGTTCGGGCGGGAAAATCAAGATCAATATCGACGCCAATGGCTTGACCGGTGACTGGCCCCAGTCCATCGAAGGTTTGCGCATGGGTACCAACCACATTGTGCTGCAAAGTGTGGGAGCACTGGACCGCTACGCGAAATCGGCCGGTGTCGAAGCCTACCCCTACCTGATTCGCGATATGGATCACTACCGTGCGGTTTATACCGGTCCTGTCGGCCAGGAACTGTATGACCAGATCGCCAAGGAAAGCGGGTTCAAGCTGGTGGGGGCGGCCTATCGTGGCGCTCGTTATCTGACTTCGAACCGGGTGATTCAAAACCCGGACGATTTGCATGGCCTGAAAATGCGTGTCCCGCCACTGCGCATGTATCGCAGCACCTGGACCACGCTGGGTGCCAGCCCGGTGCCTATGGGCATGGCTGAGCTGTTCACTTCCCTGCAGCACGGCATGATTGATGGCCAGGAAAACCCCCTGGAAGTGATCAAGAACGTCAATCTGTTCGAGGTGCAAAAGAACGTGGCTGAAACTCAGCACACCATTGGCGCCATGACCTTGATCTACTCGGACGCCTACTTCAAGAAACTGCCTGAAGAAACACGCCAGATTCTGCAGGAAGAGGGCGAGCGTGTCATGAAGGAAGCCACGGATCGCATGATCGTGGAAGAAGAAAACATGAAGCAGTTCCTGATCGGAAAAGGCATGGTATTTAACGCGGTCGACCGCGAAGCCTTTGCGACCAAGATTAAAGCCATGGATGCAGAGTTCCCCGAGCTGCAGGTTTGGCTGGATAAAATCCGCGCCGTTCAATAATGAAAAGATCGGGACATGCGTCACCCTCATGTCCCGACCCCACAGGTAAAAGTTATGACAACTAACAACGTACCGACCAAAACAGAAAATTGGGCCGATAAAAGCGCGTCTGTTATTGAAAAGGCGCTGGATTGGATTATCGGCAGCATGATGTTTGTGATGTGTGCGGTTATTGCATGGCAGATCTTCTCTCGCTACGTCCTGAAAGATATGTCCTCCTGGAGTGAGGAAGTTGCTCGCTTCTTGATGGTCTGGATTTCCTTGCTGGGCAGTGCAGCGGTATTGCGCCGCAGTGGTCACGTGACAGTCACGATCTTTCTGGACCACATCTCAAGCAAGCTCAAACGACGCGTCTTGATTATTCGCGACCTGCTGATGCTGGCGACCTTGCTCAGCATCACCTATTACGGTTGGGAGTTTGCGCAAATCAACGCGGTTCAGCTCTCGGCAGCGATGGATATCCCCATGTCCTGGGTCTATGCGTCCCTGTGGCTGGGAATGGGCTTGTGCGTGGTGATTTTGCTGTTAATCCGCTTGGGCAGTCAGCCTGATTGGACATCCGGCAGCATCGACGAGCATCCCTAAGTACGGAAAACACTTTTTATGATCACCGTAACCTTAATTACCCTTCTGACGCTCATTCTCATGCTGATTGGCATGCCGATCGGCTTTGCCATCACGGCGGGCGTTCTGGCTGCTTTGGTAGCACTGGGTGATATCAGCTTGATGGCGGTTCCCCAGCAATTGTTCAGCGGGCTGGACAGTTTTTCCTTGCTGGCCATCCCGTTCTTTGTCCTGGCCGGTAGCCTGATGACTTCCGGTGGCCTGACCAGTCGCTTGCTGGATTTTGCCAACGCCTTGTTGGGCCGCTTCAAAGGAGGCCTGGCCATGAGTGGCGTGCTGGCCTCGGGCATGTTTGCCGGTATCTCCGGTTCGGCTGTGGCAGACACTAGTGCCTTGGGTCGTATCATGATTCCCGCCATGATTCGCTCTGGCTATCCCCCCGGTTTTGCAGGCGGCGTCATTGCAGCCGCGAACGTGGTGGCTCCCATCATTCCGCCTTCCATCCCGTTTATTGTGGTGGCCGTACTGACAGGCCAGTCCATCACGACCTTGTTCTTGGCCGGCGTGGTGCCAGGCATTCTGTATATGCTGTCCATGCTGGTGATGAGCTGGTGGATCAGCAAGCGTAATAATTTCCCAACGCAAGGCAAAGCCTCAGGTCGGGAAATCTGGATTACCTTTAAGAACTCGGCCTTCGCCTTGTTGCTGCCAGTCTTTATTCTGGGTGGCATTCGCAGCGGTATTTTCAATATTACCGAAGCGGCCATCATGGCGGTTATTTATGCCTTGATCGTCGGGACGCTGGTTTACCGTCAGATTACCTGGAAAATTTTTGTAGATAGCCTGGTTGGCGCCGCCCATACCACTGCTGTAATCATGATCATCGTTGCCGCAGCGCGTGTCTTTAGCTGGCTGTTGGCGTACGTCAGTATTCCCGAAGCCATTTCAGCTTTCGTTTTGGAAAACATCAGCAACCCGCTTGTGTTCCTGCTGTTCGTCAATGTGCTGTTGCTGATCGTGGGTATGTTCCTGGAAACCAACGCCGCCCTGGTGATGTTGATTCCTGTGCTCTATCCCATTGCGATGAAGCTGGGGATTGATCCGACTCACTTTACCGTGGTTGCCGTCGTGAACCTGTGTATTGGTCTGATTACACCACCAGCCGGTTTGTGCCTGAATATTTCGTCCTTGCTGGCCCGCATCTCGTTGGAGCGGGGTGTGGTGGGGATTGCTCCCTTCCTGGTCACGGCCTTGCTGGTACTCATTATCTTGACCCTGTTCCCGCAAGTGTCGGTGTGGCTGCCTAATTTGGTGGCTGGTTCCTAGTCTATTGGGAGATTTGGCACGATGCCGCTGCCTCTCAAGCCTTGTGGAAGGTTTGAGAGGCATTTTTTTAATCGCTTTGTTGTAAGAGATTCGGGGAAGTATGCCGACGAGCGGGGCATGTGTCTGGATGAGCCCGCGCTCAGGCTGTGGTCTTTACCGACCCGGAGCAATGGCCGCCTTCCAAACCATCCAGGATGGGGCAATCAGGATGCTGGTCCCCCTGGCATTGTTCAGCCAGCACACGCAGCTTGGCCGCCATGTCCAGTAAGAGGGCAGCGCGGCTTTCCAGCGCTTTGATATGTGCCTGAGCCAACTGCTTGACCTCGCTGCTGGGGCGCTGCTGGTCGCGCCACAGGCTGGTCAACTGTTGAATGTCCGCCAGATTGAAACCCAGGTCCTTGGCACGAACAATAAAGTGCAAGGTATCCAGGTCCTGATCCTGGTAGACGCGGTAGCCATTGGGGGCACGGTCACTATTCAAGAGTCCCAGATCTTCATAGTGCCGAATCATCTTGGGTGTCAGGCCGGTGATGCGGGCCGCTTCACTAATCAGCATGGGCTTTCCTCGGGCAGTACAAGGGGACTGCGTTATGATTGAAAGAGTCAATTCTGCACATTGTAGAGCGGGCGGTCGGGCAGGTCATCTGGCCCCTGATTGCCTTGGTATGGACTCAAGGAGCGGTTATGAAAGAAATTCAGTGTGATATTGCCGTAATTGGAGCAGGGACAGCAGGCATGACAGCGTATCGTACGGCCAAACGAGCCGGCAAACGAACGTTGATGATTGAATCAGGCCCTTATGGCACCATGTGTGCGCGTGTTGGCTGCATGCCATCCAAATTGCTGATCGCAGCTGCCGATGCTGCCCATCATGCCCGTCATACCGCTCCTTTTGGTGTTCACGTGGATGGCAATATCCGCATTGAAGGCAAAGAGGTCATGGACCGCGTACGTCGCGAGCGGGATCGCTTTGTGCAGTTTGTGGTGGACGATGTGGAAGGCTTTGATGCCGAAGACAAAGTGCGTGGCCATGCCCGTTTTGTGTCCGAGCATGTGCTGGAAGTGGATGACCATACCCGTATCACCGCAGGGCACGTGATTATCGCCACCGGCTCCACGCCCGTGCGCCCCAAGGAGCTGGAGCCGCTGGGTGCCTTGCTGATTAATAACGAGGATGTTTTCGACTGGACGGATTTACCGGACAGCGTGCTGGTTGTCGGTACGGGCGTGATTGGCCTGGAGTTGGGTCAGGCGCTGGCGCGTGTGGGCGTGAAGGTGTCCATTATCAACCGCAGCCAGAGCCTGGCTGGGCTTTCGGATCCCGAAGTGCGAGAAGCCGGACGGGCGATTTTCAATCAGGAACTGAACATTCGCGCTGACGTAACCGTATTGGGCAGCGAAGTCGTCAATGGCAAGGCGCGCGTGCGCTTGCAGGTGGATGGCAAGGAACTGGTCGAGGATTACGACTACGTTCTCGGCGCCGCAGGCCGCAGACCACAGTTGGATAATTTGGGGCTGGACAATACTCCTGCACAGTGGGATAGCAAAGGACGAGTAGTGTATGACCCTGCCAGCCTGCAGTTGAAAGGCACTTCCATTTATCTGGCCGGTGATGTGAACCAGCGTGCGCCGATCTTGCACGAGGCAGCGGATGATGGTCGTCTGGCCGCTTTGCAGGCCGTCAGCAATGGCCAGGACGAGCCCATGGCGCGTCGTGCGCGCATGGCGGTGATGTTCACGGATCCACAGGTGGCCGTGGTTGGCACGCCCTTTAAATCCCTGCCAGAAGGCGCGGTGACAGGGAGTGTGAACTTCGGCAATCAGGGCCGTGCTCGCGTGATGCTGGTCAACCGTGGCTTGTTGCACGTTTATGCGGACAAGGCGGGCAAGTTTCTGGGGGCCGAGATGGTGGGGCCTCAAGCTGAACATATTGCTCACTTGCTGGCCTGGTCCTTGCAGATGGGACTGACGCTGGATCAGATGCTGGCCATGCCGTTCTACCATCCCGTATTGGAAGAGGGCTTGCGTACGGCCTTGCGCGGTGCGCAATCTGCTTTGCGAGGCAAATAAGTCAGCCTGCACGGGTTTGATCCCGTTTTCGGGCTCTGGCCCCGAGAGTCTTGACCCTGTATGTGAGTTGCCCGCCAAAAGTTGGACATTGATCCGACCTTTGGCGGGCAGTTTGATTTTCAGGGTGCTTTTATTATTTGGCGGCGTTTTGTAGATGCTGCGCGGTGGTCGCCTCGGTTACCGGGTCATTTTCCAATGCGCCCAGCAAGGAATGCAGCAGGCCGGGAAAGCGGTCCTCCAGATCGTCCTTGCGCAGCGACAGCAGGTTCTCTCGTCCAGAGGGGCGTTGCCAGATTACGCCGCTATCGCGCAAGACACGCCAGTGATGCGTCATGGTGGATTTGGTTTGGCCTTGCAGTAGCGAGCCACAGGCGCGTTCGCCTTCAGAGGCCAAAGCACGCACAACGGCCAGACGCAAGGGATTGCCCAGGGCAGTCAGTACATTTTCCAAGCGAATCTGTGCGCGCTCGGGATGATTGGGAAGCATATCGGGTCCTGTCATTATTCGTCGCGGTGATTGTACCCGTGTCCACGTACCGTTTTCGCGCTGTGGTGTGGATGCACGGCGCGTGGAAAAAATCTTGTTAATAGTACGATTGTAGGCGTACTATCTGATTGTTATCAACCACTGAAACAACAGGAGCCCAGGTGCCTTGCACCGCAAGGCAGGACGACTCCAAGGACAATCATCATGGCTCGCCATACACCCATCACTCGCTATCGGAACATTGGTATCTCGGCGCATATTGACGCTGGCAAAACCACCACGACCGAGCGCATTCTTTTTTACACCGGCGTCAGTCACAAGCTGGGGGAAGTGCATGACGGGGCGGCCACTATGGACTGGATGAGCCAGGAGCAGGAGCGTGGCATCACCATTACCTCGGCGGCCACCACCTGCTTTTGGCGAGGCATGGATGGCTCGCTGCCCGAGCACCGCATCAATATCATCGACACCCCCGGCCACGTGGATTTCACCATCGAGGTTGAACGCTCCATGCGCGTGCTGGACGGCGCGGTCATGGTGTATGACGCGGTCGGTGGGGTACAGCCACAATCTGAAACGGTTTGGCGTCAGGCCAACAAGTACAAGGTTCCGCGCCTGGCCTTCGTCAACAAGATGGACCGCGTCGGGGCGGATTTCTTTCGCGTACGTCAGATGATGGTGGACCGCCTCAAGGCCAATCCCGTGCCTGTGGTGATTCCTATGGGGGCTGAAGATGGCTTCAAGGGCGTGATTGACCTACGTTTGATGAAAGCGATTGTGTGGGACGAGGCCTCTCAGGGCATGAAGTTCAGTTTTGAGGACATCCCTGCGGATTTGCTCGCTACGGCCAAGCAATGGCGCGAGCGCATGCTGGAAGCGGCGGCCGAAGCCAATGAAGAGCTGATGAATCAGTACCTGGAAACGGGTGATCTGAGCGTGGACCAGATTACGTTGGGCCTGCGCTTGCGTACTATTGCCGGAGAGATTCAGCCCATGCTGTGTGGCTCGGCCTTCAAGAACAAGGGTGTGCAACGCATGCTGGATGCGGTGGTGGAGCTGCTACCTTCTCCCGTAGATGTGCCTGCAGTGCAAGGCGTGGACGAGGCTGGCGAAATCGTGACTCGCCAATCTGACGACAATGAGAAGTTCTCGGCATTGGCCTTCAAGCTGATGACGGACCCGTATGTCGGCCAGTTAACCTTTGTGCGTGTGTATTCCGGTGTGCTGGCCAAGGGCGATAGCGTCTATATTCCCGGCCGTGGCAAGAAAGAGCGTATTGGCCGGATTGTGCAGATGCATGCCAATGACAGGCATGAGGTCGATGAGCTGCATGCGGGTGATATTGCCGCTTGCGTTGGTCTGAAAGAGGTCAGCACAGGGGAAACCTTGTGTGATCCTTCGGCCATTATCACCCTGGAGCGCATGGAGTTTCCCGAGCCGGTGATTCGTCAGGCTGTGGAGCCCAAGACCAAATCCGATCAGGAAAAGATGGGGATTGCGCTCTCGCGCCTGGCTTCTGAAGATCCGTCCTTCCGTGTCAGCACGGACGAGGAGTCGGGCCAGACGATTATTGGCGGTATGGGCGAGCTGCATCTGGAGATCATTGTGGATCGCATGAAGCGCGAGTTTGGCGTGGAAGCGAATGTGGGCAAACCACAAGTGGCCTACCGCGAAACCATCAGCAAGACCGTGCGCGATGTCGAAGGCAAGTTTGTGCGTCAGTCCGGTGGTAAAGGACAGTACGGCCATGTGGTCTTCACCCTGGAGCCGCAAGAGGCGGGCAAGGGCTTGGAGTTTGTCGACGCCATCAAGGGCGGGGTGGTTCCGCGTGAGTACATTCCGGCAGTGGAAAAAGGTGTGCTGGAGGCCCTGAACAGTGGTGTGCTGGCGGGCTATCCCGTGGTGGATGTGAAAGTCACCTTGACCTTCGGTTCCTATCATGACGTGGACTCGTCCGAGCAAGCCTTCAAGATGGCGGCGATCTTTGGTTTCAAGGAAGCGGCCAAGCAGGCATCACCCGTGATCCTGGAGCCCATGATGGCGGTGGAAGTGGAAACGCCTGAAGACTATGCCGGCAATGTGATGGGCGATCTGTCCAGCCGTCGGGGCATGGTGCAGGGTATGGATGACATGGTGGGGGCGGGCAAGCTGATCAAGGCGGAAGTGCCTTTGTCCGAGATGTTTGGCTATGCCACTACGCTGCGTTCCATGTCCCAGGGCCGTGCGACGTACTCCATGGAGTTCAAACGCTACGCGGAGGTGCCCAAGTCCATGGTGCAGGATCTGGTGGCTGAACGTCAGAGCGCACGACACGGAGGCTGATACTAAAGGGGGCGGGTATTCTTGTGTCTAACCAGGCACGGGAACACCCGCCCCGATGCTTTGCTTGTTGTTGTGCTGAGGGCGCTGTTGGCCAGTCTGATCTGAGGTTTGATTCAGGCCCAAGCCCGCTTAGTTCAGCAGACTGCGTACCCCATCCGCCAGAACCTGCACTGACTCGGTGTCCGGTGCCAGATATCGCGCTCTGCCTTGCTGATCGAAGATATACACGCCACGGCTGTGCGAGACCTCGTAGTTTTCGGGTGCTTTGGGATCGGGTTTTTCAATCTGGAAGGCCACTCGGTAACGACGGGCCAGATTCGCGATCTGCTTTTCAGAGCCTGTCAGGCCGGTGGTGTGCTTGCCATCAAAAGCGGCCACATAACGGGCCAGGGAGTCGGGCGTATCGCGGTGGGGGTCCACACTGACAAAGAGGATGCGCACCTGCTCGGCATCGTTCCCCAGCTCTTCCATGACCAGGCCCAGCTGGGCCAAGGTGGTAGGGCAAATATCCGGACAACTGGCATAGCCAAAAAACATCATGACGACTTTATCTTTGAAGTCATCCTGGGTGACGGTTTTGGGGCCAGCGGCTTGAAGGGAAAAGCGCAGATCGGGCAGGAAGCCACGTACGGGATGCAGATTGGCAGCGGCAGCGTTGCCCAGCAGGAACAAGCCCAGCGCCAGTGTCAGGCCAAACTGTTTAAATAAGACAAGAATGGACTTTACTGGGCTGGGTGTCATGGACGTCCTCTGAGTTTAAGCAGGCTCTGGAGTGAGCCCGCTGTGACGGAGCAGGGCGGTAATGGAAGGATCGCGGCCACGGAATGCACGGAAGGAGTCGGCAGCCGGGCGTTCGCCCCCTACGGACAGAATCTCGCGCCAGAAGCGATGACCCGTATTGCTGTCGAGGGTATCACGTGCCCCATCCGAGTGGGTATAGGCTTTTTCCTCAAAGGCCGAGTAAGCGTCGGCGGACAGGACTTCAGCCCATTTGTAGCTGTAGTAACCTGCGCCGTAGCCACCCGCAAACAAGTGCGAGAACTGATGCGGGAAACGGTGCCACTCAGGCGGGAACAGCACGGCGACTTCCTGGCGAACCTGATCCAGAATCTCCATGACGGCATCAATGCTCAGGCCGCTGTCACGCGAGTGGATCAGCATGTCGAACAGGGAAAACTCCAGCTGGCGCACCATTTGCATGCCGCTCTGGAAGTTGCGGGCCAGGTTCAGCTTGTTGTAGAGCGCACGGGGCAGGTGCTCGCCGGTTTCCACGTGGGCAGTCAGCATTTGCACGACAGGCCATTCCCAGCAGAAATTTTCCATGAATTGCGAAGGCAATTCGATGGCGTCCCATTCCACGGCGGAGAAGGCCGAGGCGGCTGGATCATCCACACGCGAGAGCAGAGTGTGCAGGGCGTGGCCGGACTCGTGGAACAGGGTGATCACATCGTCATGCGTGAGCAGGGCGGGGCGACCAGGCTGGGGTTCGGCAAAGTTGCATACCAGGTAGGCAATAGGCAGGCACAGTTCTTCACCGAGACGGCGACGGCTGCGTTCGCTATCGACCCAGGCACCGCCTTGCTTGCCTTGGCGGGCGTGCAGGTCCATGTACAGATAACCCAGAACTTTGCCGTCGGAAGCCATGACTTCAAAGGGGCGTACGGCAGGATGCCAGGCAGGCACGTCGGCGGCGCGCAGTGTCACGTCAAACAAGCGCTGAATGACTTTGAACAGGCCGTTCAGAACGGCGGGTTCCGTGAAGTACTGTTTGACCTCGTCTTCCGAGTAGGCGTAGCGCTGTTCACGCAGGCGTTCAGCGCTGAACGGCACATCCCAGGCTTGCAGGGTGTCCAGGCCCAGCTCCTTTTTGGCGAAGGCTTGCAGCTCGTCCAGGTCCTGGCGGGCGTAAGGGCGAGCCTTGGCAGCCAGATCGCGCAAGAAGCTCATCACCTGTTCCGGGGTGTCGGCCATGCGGGTTTCCAGACGCATATGGGCGTAGCTGGCAAAACCGAGCAGGCTGGCTTCCTGGGCACGCAGATCCAGCAGCGTTTCAATCGCTTGGGAATTATCAAACTGGGCATCGCCCTGATCGGAGGCAATGGTGGTGTAGGCCCGGTACATCAACTCACGCAAGGTCTGGTTGCGTGCGTATTGCATGACGGGCAGGTAGCAAGGCATTTTCAGCGTCAGACGCCAGCCTTGCTGATCGTTTTCCTGAGCAGCGCGTTGGGCAGCGGCCAGCACATCGTCCGGGATACCGTCCAGCTCGGCCTGGTCAGTGACCAGGTAATGCCACTGATCAATGGCATCCAGTACATGCTCGGAGAATTGCTGCGAGGTTTGCGCCAGCTCTTCGGAAATACGGGCGTAGTCTTCACGTGCCTGACCCTCCAGTTGCACGCCGCTCAGGCGGAAATCGCGCAGGGCCATGGTAATGATGCGTTGGCGCTGGGGCGTCAGGGTGGCAAAGGCCGGGCTGTCGGCTAGCGCCTGATAACGCAGGAACAAAGGACGGTTCAAGCCCACCCAGGTCGAGAACTCGCTCATGCGCGGCAGGCACTGGTTGTACACCGTGCGCAGTTCGGGCGTATTGATGACCGAGTTCAGGTGACCGGCCACCGACCAGGCGCGATACAAGGTTTCGGTGGCGTCGGTGATGGGCTCGACGATGTTGTCCCAACTGGGTTCGCTATCGTCGTTGGAGACTGTGTCTACGGCTTGGCGGGCCAAGGCCAGCAGTTGGTCCACCGCCTGCTCGATGTGCTCGGGCTGGATGGCGGGATAGTCAATAAGGCTGTCGATAGGAACCAGTAAGGGATTTGTCGTCATAAACCGTTGATTAAATTAAAGACTGATGTTGGCCGAACGTTCGGCCGCTTCCAAGGTGTTGACCAGCAGCATGGCAATGGTCATGGGGCCGACACCGCCGGGTACGGGCGTAATGGCCGAGGCCACTTCGCTGGCACTGGCAAAGTCCACGTCGCCGCACAGCTTGCCGTCTGCACCGCGGTTGATACCCACGTCGATCACGACGGCACCGGGCTTGACCATATCGCCGGTAATGATGCCAGGGCGGCCTACGGCAGCGACCAGCACATCGGCACGGCGTGTCTGGGCGGCCAGATCGCGCGTTTTGGAGTTACAGAGGGTGACGGTAGCGCCCGCAGCCAGCAAGAGCATGGCCATGGGTTTGCCCACGATATTGCTGGCGCCCACGACTACGGCTTCTGCACCGCGCAGTGCCACGCTTTCGGATTCCAGCATTTTCATGACGCCGTAGGGCGTGCAAGGTGCAAATAGCGGCTTGCCCGTCATGAGCATGCCGGCATTGCTGACGTGGAAACCATCCACGTCCTTGTGCGGTGCAATGGTTTCAATCACCTTGTGCTCGTCCAGATGGGCGGGCAGGGGCAACTGAACCAGAATGCCGTGCACCGAGTTGTCCTGATTCAAGCGGGTGATCAGGGCCAGCAGCTTGGTTTCGGTGGTGTCAGCCGGCAGGCGGATGATTTCGGACTTCAGGCCGGCGGCTTCGCATGCCAGGCCCTTGTTGCGTACATAAACCTGGGAGGCCGGATCTTCACCGACCAGCACCACGGTCAAACCGGCTTGAATGCCGTGGGTTTGTTTCAGCTTGGCAACGCGTTCTGCAACGTCCGCCTTGATGGCGGTGGACAGCTTTTTTCCATCAATAATGCGAGCACTCATTTACGCATCCTCGGACTTGGTGAGGGCGATTTTCATGAGGTCGGCAACCGTAGTGACTTCCAGTTTTTCCATGATATTGGCGCGATGCGCTTCGACAGTTTTAATGCTGATGTTCAAGTCCCCAGCAATCTGCTTGTTCAGGCGACCGGCAACAATGCGTTCCAGCACTTGCTGTTCGCGCGCTGTCAGGCGGCCCAGGACTTCTTGTTGATCTTTTTGCGCCTGCGCTTGCGAGGCACGAGCCGTAGCCTGTTCGATCATGCGGCTGACAATGGTGCGCAGATCGGCTTCGTTAAAGGGTTTTTCCAGAAAGTCGATAGCGCCTTTCTTCATGGTGCTCACAGCCATGGGCACGTCACCGTGGCCGGTAATGAACACAATCGGGATGTTCGACTTGCGAGCGATCAGGGCTTCTTGCAGCTCCAGGCCGCTCATGCCGGGCATGCGCACGTCCACAATCAGGACAGCCACCTGGGCCGGGTCGTAGGCGCCCAGAAACTCTTCGCCCGATGCAAAGCAGCGGACCCGATAGCCGTTGGCTTCCAGGAGCCAGCGCAAGGAGTCCCGTACGGCTTCGTCGTCATCGACTACGTAAATGGTGCATGGCATTTGCGGGCTGGTCATTCGGGTATCTCCAGTTTGTTATCAAGGGTGTCCGTTACATCCGGTGCCGCACAAGGTAGACTGAAACGGAAAATCGTTCCACCCTCTGGATTGCCGACAGCCCACAGGCGGCCGTGATGCGATTCAATAATTGTGCGACAGATATTCAGGCCCATCCCAAGGCCTTCGGACTTGGTACTGTAAAACGGTTCAAAGAGGCGCTCGGGGTCTTTCAAGCCATGACCGCGATCGATGACGGCCATCTCCAAAAGCGATTCTTGTTGGGTAATCACCAATTGAAGCACATGATGCTCGCTGTGTTCCATGGCTTCGATCCCATTTTTGAGCAGATTCAATAATACCTGTTCTATGAGAATGGGGTCGGCAATGACGTCAGGAACCGGATCAGGAATGCTCAATTCAATTTCGATCTGGCGCTTGCGGGCGTCGATTTCGGCAAAGCCGACGGCATTTTCCACAATACGCATGACCTTGACGCGGACGCGGCGCGGTTCGCTACGCTTCACAAATTCACGAATGCGGCTGATGATCTTGCCCGCGCGCTCGGCTTGCTGGGCCGCTTTTTCCAGCGCGGCCAGCAGGGTTTCAGGCTGGTAGCGACCAGATTTCAGCATGGCAACTGCGCCCATGCTGTAGTTATTGATGGCCGTCAGCGGCTGGTTCAATTCGTGCGCCAGCGAGGAAGCCATTTCGCCCATGGTGGTCAGGCGGCTGGTCAACTGCACCTTTTCCTGCTGAATGCGCGAGGCTTCTTCGTGCTTGCGGCGGTCGGTAATATCGCGCGCCACTTGCAGACGCACACGACGGCCATCCGTCCAGGCCAGCATGCGGTGATGGACTTCAAACCAGCGGGCCGCCGATTCGGAGTAAATCTCTACGGTTTCATCCGTAAAGCGACCCAGGCGGCCACCCAGCAATTCAGCGTGACCATTGGATTGGGCGCCAAAGAAGCGACGATAGGTGCGGTTGGCAAACAGCAGTTCTAGACCGTCCGATGTATCGGCCACCACGGAAATGGCATCATCCAGACCTTCCAGCACCGTCATGAAGCGTTCATGCGCGGCGGTCAGGGCTTCGCGAATACGCTTGGGTTCGGTAATGTCCGTCATGGAAGTCATCCAGCCGATCTGCTCTCCATTGGGGGCACGCAGGGGCGAGACATACATACGGGCTGTAAAGCGTGAGCCATCGCGGCGCTGAGCCTCCACTTCCAGACCACTGCTGGGCGTGCGGCCGGACAGCAAAAGATCCAGGGTTTCCTGGTGCTGTTGATGACGACCGGGTAACCAGTAAGGGAAAGGGGCGGTGCGACCGACCAGATCGGCCTCATTCCAGCCAATCATTCTGCAAAAAGCCGGATTCACATAAGCGATGCGGCCCTGCATGTCAAACACGCGCATCCCCGTGGACATGGAGTTTTCCATGGCACGCCGGAAACCCGTCTCGGCGGTTTGTGCTGCCTCGGCATGGGTGCGGAAGCGGGTATAGCGCCACAGGGCCAGCAAACTGACCACAATCACCAGGGACAGGGCCAGAATTACCATCATCAGGCGTTGCTGGCGCGTTTCCTGGTCGATGGTCACAAACATGACGCTATCGTTTTGCAAACGCTGCAGCCACAGGAATACCCCCATGACACACAGGTAGAGAAACAGCACGACAACCGGTGTCAGCCAATAGAATCCACGCCGATTCTGCTTGGCCTGATCATAGAAGGTTGAAGGGATCAGAGACTTTTTGGGATGAGTAGCCATAACAGCAAGAAAAGAAGTATGGCTGGATTGTAATGTAGGGCTATTTTTTTTAGTGATATTTCGTATTATGAAAACACATACCATAAAATGAAATTTTGCTTGAGCGTTTCTGTGTTCTTTCCTAGAATGGTTTGGTGCAGGCGTACCCCGCCTTGAACGCTCACAGTCCGCAAAACCCGCTTCGGTCAGGATCGCTTTACTTCTTATTAGATGGGCGGCTCAGCGTCGAGCAAGACCGGACTACTACCACATATATGGAGACACTATATGTCCTCAACCCAAGACAATAGTTCGGCTCAGGTCAGTCAAGACCAAGCCCTAGAAACAAAAGAGTGGCTTGACGCCCTGGAAGCGGTGGTGGACCGTGAAGGCCCGGCCCGTGCTCATGATCTGATCGAAAAGCTGATCGATCTGGCCCGTCGCTCCGGTGCTCACATCCCGTTCTCGCCCAACACGGCTTACGAGAACACGATTCCTCCCGGTCTGGAACCTGCCCACCCTGGCAATCTGATGCTCGAAGAGCGTATCCGTTCCTACATTCGCTGGAACGCCATGGCCATGGTGGTGCGCGCCAACCGCGAAACCCCTCCTGATGGCGGTGGTCTGGGCGGTCACATTGCCTCCTTTGCTTCGCTGGCCACCATGATTGGCTGCGGTCAGAACCACTTCTGGCACGCTGAAACCGAAGATCACGGCGGCGACATGGTGTTTTTCCAAGGTCACTCCTCGCCCGGTATTTACGCCCGCGCCTTTATGGAAGGCCGTATCTCCGAAGATCAACTGAATAACTTCCGTCAGGAAGTTGATGGCAAAGGCCTGCCATCCTACCCGCATCCCAAGTTGATGCCCGAATTCTGGCAGTTCCCCACCGTATCCATGGGTCTGGGCCCATTGATGGCGATCTACCAGGCTCGTTTCCTGAAGTACCTGCATGCCCGTGGCATTGCTGATACCAGCGGCCGTAAAGTCTGGGTATTCCTGGGCGACGGCGAGATGGACGAACCCGAATCCCTGGGCGCCATCGGTCTGGCTGCACGTGAAAAACTGGACAACCTGATTTTCATCGTGAACTGTAACTTGCAGCGTCTGGACGGTCCTGTGCGCGGTAACGGCAAAATCATCCAGGAACTGGAAGGTACCTTCCGTGGTGCAGGCTGGAACGTGCTGAAACTGATCTGGGGCGGTTACTGGGATCCATTGTTGGCCCGTGACAAGGAAGGCATCCTGCGCAAGGTCATGGAAGAAACCGTGGACGGCGAATACCAGGCCTACAAGGCCAACGACGGTGCCTACGTTCGCGAGCACTTCTTTGGCAAGCACCCCAAGCTGCTGGAAATGGTCAGCCGCATGAGCGACGAGGACATCTGGCGTCTGAACCGTGGCGGTCACGATCCTCACAAGGTGTACGCTGCGTTTGACGCTGCCACCAAGCACGAAGGTCAGCCTACCGTTATTCTGGCCAAGACCATCAAGGGCTACGGCATGGGCCACGTGGGCCAGGCCAAGAACCCATCGCACCAACAAAAGAGCCTGGATCTGGACGCCGTGCGCGAATTCCGCGACCGTTTCAACATCCCGGTTCCTGATGACAAACTGGAAGAGCTGCCTTACTTCAAGCCAGCTGATGACTCTCCAGAAATGCAATACCTGCACGCCCGCCGTCAGGCATTGGGCGGCTACTTGCCCAAGCGTCGCACCAAGGCCGATGAACAGCTGACCGTGCCGACCCTGGACGCATTCAAGCCCATGCTGGAAGCTACTGCCGAAGGCCGTGAGATTTCCACGACGCAAGCGTTTGTGCGCTTTTTCAACACCTTGCTGCGCGACAAGCAAGTGGGCCCTCGTGCCGTACCTATCCTGGCAGACGAATCCCGTACCTTTGGTATGGAAGGTCTGTTCCGTCAGATCGGTATTTACGCACCGGAAGGCCAGAAGTACACCCCGGTCGATAAAGACCAGGTCATGTACTACCGCGAAACGGCCAATGGTCAGTTGTTGCAGGAAGGTATTAACGAACAGGGTGCTTTCAGCTCCTGGATTGCGGCGGCCACGTCGTACTCCAACAGCAACCGCATCATGATTCCGTTCTTCATTTACTACTCCATGTTCGGCTTCCAGCGCTTTGGCGATCTGGCCTGGGCAGCGGGTGACATGAAGGCACGCGGTTTCGTGCTGGGCGGCACTGCCGGTCGCACCACCTTGAACGGTGAAGGTTTGCAGCACGAAGATGGCCACAGCCATATTCAGTCCTCGCTGATTCCTAACTGCGTATCCTACGACCCCACCTTCGCTCACGAAGTGGCTGTCATCATGCAGCATGGTTTGAAGCGCATGGTTCAGGACCAGGAAGACGTGTACTACTACGTCACCCTGATGAACGAGAACTACGCTCAGCCCGGTCTGGTCGAAGGCGACGAAGAAGGCATCCTGCGCGGTATGTACAAGTTCAAGTCCGTGGCCAAGGACAGCAAGCTGCGCGTTCAGCTGATGGGTTCGGGCACGATTTTGCGCGAAGTGATCGCAGCACAAGAACTGCTGGAAAAAGACTGGGGCATTGGCTCCGACGTTTGGAGCGTGACCAGCTTTACCGAACTGCGTCGTGATGGTCTGGATTGCGAACGCGCTGCGCTGCTGAATCCTGAAGGCAAGGATCTGCCCGTGCCTTACGTGACGACTCAACTGGCTAAAACGGACGGTCCTATCGTGGTCTCCACCGACTACGTCAAGGCCTTTGGCGACCAGATTCGTCCGTTCGTGCCTAAGGATCGCACCTTCAAAGTGTTGGGCACCGATGGTTTTGGCCGCTCCGACTACCGCTTCAAGCTGCGCGAGCACTTTGAGGTTGATCGTCACTTCGTGGTGCTGGCTGCTCTGCGCGCGCTGGCTGAAGACGGCAAGATTCCGTTCAGCAAAGCGTCCGAGGCGATTGCCAAATACGGCATCAATCCTTCCAAGGCCAACCCGCAGCACGCATAAGGGACTGAACCATGAGCAATATCATTCAAGTCAAAATCCCGGATATCGGTGCTGACGACGCTGTCGAAGTGATCGAAATCCTGGTCAAGGAAGGCGAGACCATTGAGGTCGAGCAAAGTCTGATTACTGTGGAGTCCGACAAGGCCTCCATGGAAATCCCCTCGTCCGATGCTGGCGTGGTCAAGTCGATCAAGGTCAAGCTGGGCGACAAGGTTAAGGAAGGCAGTCTGGTTCTGGAACTGGAAGCCGCCGAAGGCGCGCAGGCCGCGCCTGCCGCTGAGCCTGCCAAGGCCGAAGCTGCTCCCGCTCCTAAAGCTGAAGCTGCGCCCGCAGCGGCTCCTGCCGCCGCCGCGGCAGCCCCGGCCGGTGGTGAACAGCAAGTTACCGTCCAAGTGCCTGATATTGGCGACGCCCGCGATGTGGACGTTATCGAAATCATGGTGCAAGTGGGTGACACCATTGAAGTGGATCAAAGCCTGATCACCGTGGAGTCGGACAAGGCTTCCATGGAAGTGCCGTCCTCCCACGCCGGTGTGGTGACGGCCATCAAAGTGAAACTGGGTGACAAGGTCAGCCAGGGTAGCGACATTCTGGAACTGACAGTGCAAGGAGCTGCTGCAGCCCCTGCACCCGCCAAGGCCGAGGCCGCTTCCGCCCCTAAAGCCGAACCTGCTCCTGCAGCAGCGGCCGCTCCTGCTGCCAGCTCCTCGGTGGTGGTCGGTGCTGGTGCGCCGGCTCCAGAGCGTGTTTCGCCCACTGCCGCTTTTGCGGAAACCGAAGGCTCCTTGCGCAATCTGCCGCATGCCTCGCCTAGCGTACGCAAGTTTGCTCGCGAGCTGGGTGTGGATCTGACCAAGGTTCATGGCTCGGGCGATAAAGGTCGTATTACGGCTGACGACGTGCGTGGCTTTGTGAAGCAGGTCATGGCGGGCGGCGCTGCTCCGGTTATTGCTGCCGGTACCGCTGCTCAAGTCGGTGGTCTGGATGTGTTGGCCTGGCCCAAGGTCGATTTTGCCAAGTTTGGCCCAGTCGAAACTCAGGCCCTGTCGCGCATCAAGAAGATTTCCGGTGCCAACCTGCATCGCAACTGGGTCATGATTCCTCATGTCACGAATAACGATGTGGCTGACATCACCTCTTTGGAAGCCCTGCGTAAAGAGCTGAACGAGGAATACAAGAAGTCCGGCGCTCGCGTCACCATGCTGGCTTTCGTCATCAAGGCTGCCGTGGCTGCCCTGAAGAAATTCCCCGAGTTCAACGCTTCGCTGGACGGCGACAATCTGGTGCTCAAGCAGTACTACCATATTGGTTTTGCAGCGGATACGCCTAACGGTCTGGTTGTGCCGGTTATCCGTGATGCCGACAAGAAAGGCATTCTGGACATCGCTCGCGAAACGGGCGAACTGGCTGCGGCTGCCCGTGATGGCAAGCTGAGCGCTGCTCAGATGCAAGGCGGTTGCTTCACCATTTCCTCGCTGGGCGGTATTGGCGGTACGGACTTCACACCCATTATCAATGCGCCAGAAGTGGCCATTCTGGGTCTGTCGCGTTCCTCCATGCAGCCAGTCTGGAATGGCAAGGAATTCGAGCCACGTCTGATGCTGCCTCTGTCCCTGTCCTACGACCACCGCGTTATCGATGGTGCCGCCGCCGCCCGTTTCAATGCCTTCCTGGCAACGATGCTGGCCGACTTCCGTCGCATCGCACTGTAAGGAGTTGTCATGAGTCTGATTGATATGACGGTCCCGGATATCGGCGACTCCGGTGAAGTAGATGTCATCGAAGTGCTGGTGCAAGTCGGCGATACGGTCGAGGTCGAGCAAAGCCTGATCACCGTGGAGTCCGACAAGGCCTCCATGGAAATCCCTGCCGCTCAGGCAGGCGTGATCAAGGAGTTGCTGGTCAAAGTGGGTGACAAAGTCTCCCAGGGTTCGGCCATTGCCAAGATTGAAGCGTCGGAGAGCCAAGCCGCTCCCGCTGCAGCACCCGCTAAACAAGAAGAAGCGCCTAAAGCAGCGGCGGCTCCGGCCGCTGCCGCTCCGGCTGCGGCACCTGCTCCGCAGGCGGCCAGCCATCAGGGCGGCGCGGATGATTCCGTGGATGTGGTCGTTCTGGGCGCGGGCCCAGGCGGTTACAACGCGGCCTTCCGTGCGGCTGACCTGGGCCTGAAAGTGGCTCTGGTCGAGCGCTACAGCACCTTGGGTGGCGTGTGTTTGAACGTGGGTTGTATTCCTTCCAAGGCCTTGCTGCACACCGTAGCGGTCTACGAGGAAGCCAAGTCCCTGGCAACACACGGCATCAAGTTCGGTGAAGCGCAAATCGATATCGACGCGCTGCGCGATTACAAGAACAAGGTGATCGGCAAGCTGACCGGTGGCCTGGCCGGTATGGCCAAGGGCCGCAAGGTGCAGGTTGTGGTTGGTAACGGCCAGTTCCTGGACCCCAACCACATCGAAGTGACCGCCAACGACGGCACCAAGAAAGTGATCAAGTTCGGCTCGGCCATTATTGCGGCCGGTAGCCAGTCGGTAAAACTGCCATTCCTGCCTGACGATCCACGCGTGGTGGACTCCACCGGCGCGCTGGAACTGAAGTCTGTGCCCAAGCGCATGCTGATCGTGGGTGGTGGCATCATCGGTCTGGAAATGGGTACGGTGTACTCGGCTCTGGGTGCACGCCTGGACGTGGTGGAAATGCAAACTGGCTTGATGCCAGGAGCAGACCGCGACGTGGTCAAGGTGTGGGAGAAGATGAACAAGCACCGCTTTGATCACATGATGCTGGAAACCAGCACTGTGGCCGCCGAAGCGCGCGAAGATGGCATCTGGGTGACTTTCGAAGGCAAGAATGCTCCGGCCGAGCCGCAGCGTTACGACCTGGTTCTGCAAGCCGTGGGCCGTTCGCCCAATGGCAAGAAGATCGGTGCCGAGAAGGCCGGTGTGCAGGTGACAGATCGTGGCTTCATCCCGGTTGACAAGCAACAGCGCACCAACGTGCCGCACATCTATGCGATTGGCGACATCGTGGGTCAGCCCATGCTGGCACATAAGGCCGAGCACGAAGCGCACGTGGCTGCTGAAGTCATCGCCGGTGAAAAATCCTTCTTTGACGCTCGCGTGATTCCTTCGGTGGCTTACACCGATCCGGAAATCGCCTGGGTGGGTCTGACAGAAGATCAGGCCAAGAAAGACGGCATCAAGGTCGAGAAGGGCGTGTTCCCCTGGGCTGCGTCCGGTCGCGCGATTGCGAACAACCGCGACGAAGGCTTTACCAAGGTTCTGTTCGATGCTGAAACCCACCGTATCGTGGGTGGCGGTATCGTCGGTACCAATGCGGGCGAGCTGATTGGTGAGCTGGTTCTGGCTATCGAAATGGGTGTGGACCCGGTCGATCTGGCTAAATCCATCCACCCGCACCCCACCTTGTGCGAGTCGGTCAGCAAGGCTGCTGCCGTCGCAGAAGGGACGTGCACGGACTTGCCTCCAACGCGTCGCAAGTAATACCAGTATTCGCCTGATAGTTAAGGCGTATTGGATCACGGCAGGTGCTATCATCAGCGCCTGCCGTTTTTATTTTGTAATTGGTGTTGTCCATGACTCATCCTGTTCTGAAAGCCGACTCCTCGCTGAGTGACTGGCTGTCCTATCTGGAAACTTTGCATCCTTCGGCCATTGATCTGGGCCTGGGCCGGATTCGCGAGGTTGCCCAACGTCTGAACATCAAACTGGATTCTGTCGTCATTACGGTGGGGGGCACCAACGGCAAAGGCTCGACCTGCGCCATGCTGGAAGCGATTTTGCTGGCCGCCGCGTACAAGGTAGGCGTGTACGCCTCTCCGCATCTGGTGCGCTATAACGAACGCATTCGCTTGAATGGCGAGATGGCCGAAGATGCACAGATCACGGCGCAATTTGCCCGTATCAACGAAGCTCGTGGCGATCTAACGCTGACTTATTTTGAATTTTCCACGCTGGCTGCCTTGTTGCTGTTCCAGGAGCAGCGTGTTGATGTCGCGGTGCTGGAAGTGGGCCTGGGTGGTCGCCTCGATGCCGTCAACATCATTGATGCGGACTGTTCCATCATTACCAGCATTGATATCGACCATGCTGAGTACCTGGGCAATACCCGTGAACAGGTGGCCTGGGAGAAAGCCCATATTTTCCGTGCCGATCGTCCTGCGATCTGTGCCGATCCCGTGCCGCCACAGACCATGCTGGATTACGCCCAGGAAATTGGTGCCCAATTGTGGCTGTTTGGCAAAGATTTCAACTATTCCGGCGACCGTCAGCAATGGGCTTACGGTGGCCGCAATCAGCGCCGCGCTGCCCTGGCTTACCCGGCCTTGCGTGGAGCGAATCAGCTGCTGAATGCTTCTGCGGCATTAGCTGCGCTGGAGTCGCTGCACCCACGTTTGGCTGTGCCTGCGCAGGCCGTACGTGCCGGTTTATTGCGCGCTCACATGCCGGGCCGCTTCCAGATTCAACCTGGCCAGCCTTGTGTGATTTTTGACGTGGCTCACAACCCCCATGCGGCGGCTGCCTTGGCGCAGAACCTGGACAATATGCCGCCTTACCCCAAGACGATTGCCGTCGTGGGTATGTACAAGGACAAGGATGTGGACGGCGTGATCGCCCGCATGGCTACCCGTATCGACCACTGGATGTGTGCCAGTCTGGAAGGTCCACGCAGCATGTCGGGTGAAGAATTGGCCAATCATGTACGCGCGGTTCTGGCCAGTGGTCAGACGCCTGATGATGTGTTGGCACCCGAGGCCGAATCTGGCTCGCATCGCCCAGGTGTTCGGCCGGTTGCCCGCGCTTCGGTCAGTAAAGCGTCAGCGGTCGTATCCAGTTACAACAGTCCTCAGCTCGCTTACGAGGCGGCGTTAAAAGAGGCCAGTGACAATGATAGAATTGTCGTGTTTGGCTCGTTTGCGACAGTAGGACCAATACTTGAAGCCGCAAACGACCGTTCATCTTCCTGAATATCAGTAAGACTGCTTATTTCATAGGTCTAGGGCTCATGGGTTTATTTTCACGTAACGATACTTCCTCATCGTCGGGTCGCCGCGGCAGTGCTTCCAGCGATTCACAATTATCGGAACTGCGTGGACGGGCTCGCCGCCGTCTGATCGGTGCGCTGGCTCTGGTTCTGGCCGTCGTCGTGCTGGTGCCCATGCTGACCGCCGACAAGACCCCACCTGAGCCCGAGCAGTCTTTGGCCCTGGGTCCCATCGGTCAGACAACGGGGCAGGGCACAGTGCAGACTCGTCCCGGCGAGCTGGTGGTGCAAGAAGGCACGCCTGCTCCTGTCATCGAACAACCTGACGAGCCGCTGGTCACTGATCCTTCCACCAGTACCGACGGTGGTCTGGCCGTGGTCAATCCCGGTCTGGAAACCGATCCTGCTCCTGTCACGACACCTAGCACTCCCGCTGCGCCGCCGCCTGTGACCACACGTCCAGAGACGCCCAAGCCGGTTGAGAAGCCCAAGCCAGTCGAAAAACCCAAGCCAAGCCCAGCGCCTGCACAAAATGGCCGTACCGATGACGGCTCCTACGCGCTGGCCCTGCTGGAAGGCCGTGTCCCGAGTAAACCAGCCCCTGCTGCTGCCGCTAAACCGGCTACGCAACAAGGCAACTTCATTTTGCAGATTGTCGCCTATTCCAACCAGAACGATGCCCAGTCGCGTCGTGATCAGCTGGTATCGGCCGGTGTGACCAATGCCTATGTAGAGACGGCACAAAGTGGTGGCAAGCCAACCTATCGTTTGCGCGTGGGGCCATTCCCCACCCGTGAAGCGGCTCAGGCAGCCCAGGCCCGCTTGCGCTCGCTCGGTTACGAGAACAGTTTTATCTCGGCTAAGTGAGCAGCTTCGACTATATCGTCCTTGGAATTGTGGGTGTGTCAGGCCTTCTGGGCCTGATACGCGGATTGATCAAGGAAGTTCTTTCGCTCAGCGCCTATTTGTTGGCCTTCATGGCCGCAATCTGGTGGGGGCCACGCACATCAGGCTGGATACAAGTCTGGGTAGAAAACGGCTTATTACGTACGGCTTTGGCCTACGGAGCCGTTTTTTTTATGGTCTTGCTACTGGTGGGCCTGTTGAACATGCTGTTGGCCAGCTTGATCGAGCAAACGGGTTTGACGCCCGCCGATCATGGCTTGGGCGGCCTGTTCGGGCTGGCTCGCGGGGTGCTGCTCGTGCTGATTCTGGTCATCCTGGCCGGGCATACCGATTTACCTAAGGAACCGTGGTGGGAGCAGGCCAAGCTGGCCGAGCCTGCGATCCGCGCGGTGCAGTCGATTAAGGCCATGCTGCCGCCGTCTCTGGCAGAATGGCTGCCTTATTGAGAACACACTAACGGGAACCAATCATGTGTGGAGTTGTAGGGGTTGTTGCGCGCAGCCCTGTAAATCAGTTGATCTATGACAGTTTGCTCTTGCTGCAGCACCGCGGGCAGGATGCTGCGGGGCTGGCGACCTGGCACGACCAGTTCTTCAGCATGCACAAGGCATTTGGCCTGGTGCGGGACGTATTCCGTACCCGCAACATGCGCTCCTTGCCGGGCAATAGCGGTATTGGCCACGTGCGTTACCCCACGGCAGGCTCCAGCCAGAGCGTGGAGGAGGCGCAGCCGTTTTACGTCAACGCCCCCTTTGGTCTGAGCTTTGTGCACAACGGCAATCTGACCAATTGGCGTGAGCTGCGTGAAGAACTGTTCACCATTGATCGTCGCCACATCAACACCAACTCGGATTCCGAGGTTCTGCTGAATGTGTATGCCCACGAGCTGCAACGCGCTGCCACGGGTCCTGAGTTGACTCAGGACGAAGTGTTTGAAGCCGTCGCTGCTGTGCACCGCCGTGCGCGTGGGGCTTATGCGGTAGTCTCGCAAATCGCCAATTTCGGTCTGGTAGCTTTCCGTGATCCGAACGGGATTCGTCCTTTGTGCCTGGGTCGTAATGTGACGCCCAAGGGTGAAGAATGGATGATTGCTTCCGAGTCCGTTGCCTTGACCGGTTGCGGCTTCGAGCTGGTCCGCGACGTTGAGCCCGGCGAGGCCATCATTGTGGATCTGGACGGTAATCTCAGCAGCCGCCAGTGCGCCGAGAACCCGCGCCTGAATCCCTGTGTCTTTGAGTACGTGTACTTCGCCCGCCCCGATTCCACCGTTGATGGTGTGTCGGTTTACGACGCCCGTTTGCTAATGGGTGAGTACTTGGCCGAGAACGTCGCCAAGAACCTGCGTCTGGCCGATATCGATGTGGTCATGCCTATCCCCGACTCGGCCCGTCCATCGGCCATGCAGTTGGCAGCACATTTGAACCTGAACTACCGCGAAGGTTTCATCAAGAACCGCTACGTGGGCCGCACCTTTATCATGCCCGGTCAGGAAGTGCGCAAGAAGTCGGTGCGTCAGAAACTGAGTGCTATTCCCATGGAGTTCCGTGGCAAGAACGTGCTGCTGGTGGATGACTCTATCGTGCGTGGTACAACGAGCCGCCAGATTGTGGATATGGCCCGTGCCGCGGGTGCGAACAAGGTGTTCTTTGCTTCGGCAGCACCACCGGTCCGCTTTCCGAACGTGTACGGCATCGACATGCCTACGGTTTCCGAGCTGATCGCAACAGGTCGTGATGTAGATCAGGTAGCCAAGGAAATTGGTGTGGACGGTCTGGTTTATCAAGACCTGCACGATCTGGAACAATCCCTGCGTGACTTGAACCCACGCTTTGCCGGCTTTGAGTCCTCCTGCTTTAGCGGCGAGTACGTGACAGGTGATGTGGACGAGGCTTATCTGAATCTGTTGGCAGAAGGCCGCAAAAATGGTCGTGAAGTGCCTGACGTAACGGACTGATAGCTTGATCTTGTGCTCGATTGGAAAAACCCGCTTTTATAGCGGGTTTTTTTGAATTTATGATTGTTGGGTGGTTTTGGATATTTTATTTTCAGGCTTTAATTATTAGTCTCTTATATAAATTAAACCTATTATTTTTTAATTTTTGATGATTTTATAATCTACGGATTAATTTCATATTATTTAATAATCAGCTTATATTTTTCTTTGTTTCTTTTGATAAATCATGCGCCTTAGTGCGCATTCTATCTGGAATCAAAGATGAAAAACCCAAGCAAAGATATGGAGTCTGATCAGGTATTAACTGATCCTGATCCCACAGAGCAGATTCCTGTCAGTATTCAATCTGGTATCGACTTTCCTGCCTTGCATCATTTGCTGGAGCAGGCCCTGGAGCAAAACCGGGTGATGGGTGCCGTGGTGCTGGTCGCTTACCAAGGTGAACTGATATTTCGTTTTAGTGGTGGCTGGGCGAATAAGGAGCGGGCCCAAGCCATGCATGAAGATACGGTCTTCAGTTTGGGGTCCTTGAGCAAGACAATCAGTTCCTGGCTGGCCTTGCGTTTGATTGAGCGGGGACTGCTTTCTTTGAAAGATAGAATCACGCGCTATCTTCCCCATTTCGGCCCCAGTTTTAATTCTATTTGCCCGCCTATTTCCATTCATCAATTGCTGACTCACACATCGGGGCTTAGTTATCGTTTTATTGATGGTGAGGAGAGTGCCTACGCTCAGGCTCAGGTCAGTGATGGACTGGATGATCCAGAACTGAGCTGGCAAGAGAATTTTCGACGTATTTGTTCCGTACCACTACGTTTTGCACCGGGTACAGGCTGGCGTTACTCCTTGGGAGTGGATGTAGTGGGGCAGGCTTTGCAAATTGCTTCGGGACGGGGCTTGTCGGAGTTACTGGAGGACAGCATTAGTCGTCCCTTGGGCTTGAGACATTGTTCCTTTTACAAGCGCGATGATTTTCAGATGGCCGTGCCATATCGAAATCATGAGGCTTGCTTGACGCGGGTGGATGGTGCGTTGGATCTAGGTATCGGCGTGCTGCGGTTTGATGAGCAGAGCCTGTCACAGCGCTCCAGGCCGATCTATGCGGGGGCATCCATGCTTGGGTCCGGGGCAGATTTGATGCGCATACTTCTGGCTTTGCGAAATGGGAGTTTGCTTTCCAAGCCGTATTGCGAAGCGCTGTTTACCGATCATGTGCCATATTCTGCCAAATGCATGTGGCCAAATTGGGGCTATACCTACGGGGCCGCCATTTCACGACAGCTGCCTGAGCGGACCATGCCGATGTCTGCTGGGAGCTTGCAGTGGGTCGGTGCATTCGGGCAGAAGTGGATGTTTGATCGACAGCAGGACCTCATCATTGTCAGCATGACCAATACCGCTCCAGAGGGCCTGTTTGGTGCATTTCCGGATCAGGTTCGTGACGCTGTTTATACCGATTTGGGTTTGATGCCTGATTGAGCAGGGTGGAACAAAAAAGCCCTGCTGGAAGGCAGGGCTTTATGGCTGTAGTGGCTGCCCAGGCGTTTAGGCCCCTCGTCGCTTGAACAGCGTCAGCAACAAACCCAGGCCCAGGATCACAAATAGCGCCAAGCTCCAGTAAGCGTATTCAATCCCCAGCAAAGGTTGGCGTGCATCCATGCAGGAGGCATAAATACCAAATAGCCAAGGCAAGCCGCTTTCCAGGCCGGACTGGGTAATGAAGCGATCGGCGAAGGTCTGGTCGCAGCTGAACAGGTGCTGCGCGACCGATACCTGGTACCAGGCAGCCAGAATGCCACCTACAGAGGTAGCCAGACCCAGCAAGCTGGCGACGGTAGAGCTGCGCTGATGCCCCAGTTGGCGCAACACACCAGCAACCAGGCTGAACACGCCCAACACAATGAAAATCAGGCGTTGCAGGACGCACCAGGCGCAAGGCGGGATGCTGAATACATGCTGGGAAAGCAGTGCAATGCCTACGCCGGAAAAGGCGAGCAGGGCGATCAGATAGTAGGGTGCAGCGGACTGGCGGGAGGATGCGGCCATGGTATCAAGAGGAACTTAAAGAATGAAAGGTAGATGCTTCGTGCAGCAAACCCAGGAAAAGTTCATGGAAACCGGCCCAGGTAATCTGCACGCCCAGGCATAAGAGAATAAAAGCGGACAGGCGCATCACGACAGCCGTGCCATTTTTACCCAGTTTGTACAGGAATTGCGATGCAAAACGTAAGGCCAGAAACACGATAAAACTGGCCGCAGCAATAGCTGGCAGCGCGCCAGCCAGCTTGCTCATGGTGCCGGTGACCGAGTTGTCATGCAAGGTCGCCCCTACCGTCAGTGCTGCAGACAAGGAGCCGGGGCCGCAGAGCATGGGGAAGGTCAGGGGGTAGAAGGCTTTGGAGCGAATCTGTTCCCAGGAGTAGGACTCGGCCATGTTCTGGGCGTGCGCCGCATCAAAGTCCGAGGCGTTGATCAGGCGCCAGGCTGTGGCAATCACCAGCAGGCCTCCGCCAATTCGGATGATGGGCAGGGAAATGCCAAAGAAATTCAGCACGATATTGCCCGCGACCATGGCAATGGCCAGCATGATGAAAATATTGATGGCAACTTTCTTGGCCAGGCGAGCGCGATCAGGCACGCTGGCGCCTTCGGTGAGGGTCAGAAAGATGGGAGCGGCCGCAGGCGGGTTCAGCATGGGCAAGAGTGTTGCCAACGCAAACAGGAAGCTGCGGCTGACATCAGCAAATACGGAGGAGAGTTCCATTAAGACGGGGTGACTTGTTGAGAGAGGGCTAAACGTACATCGCGCTCCAGGCGCAATTGATTACGGTTCTGTTCCAGTGCGGCACCGCTCAGGATGAAGACGTCTTCCACGCGATCGCCCAGGGTCATGACTTTGGCCGAGCGCAGTCGCACGTCGTGGTGCTCGAATACTTGGGCGAGACTGTACAACAAACCGCGCCGGTCTGTAGCACTTAGTGTCAAAATCCAGTCCTGCCCTTGCTCTTCCTGACGCAGATCCACGGTGGGCTGAATGGGAAAGACTCGAGCCCGGCGGGAGCGGATGTCGCGGTAGTGGTCGTGCGGGGGCTCGCTAGGGGGCAGGTCTTGCTGGAGTGCCTGGCATAACTCGGTTTCGATCAGCAAAGGGTCGCGCCGTAGGGCGTGGTCATAGGCGGGCAGCATGACGATGAAACTGTCCAGCGCCCAGCCGTGGCGAGTCGTGTAAATGCGAGCGTCCTGAATGCTGACGGCCTGGCTGTCAAAGTAGCGGCAGATACGTAAGAACAGGCCGCTGGCGTCCTGGGTGTAGACCAGCACCTGCAGGGCGTCGGTTTGGCCGGCAGGGCGTATGCGTACGATGGGTGTCAGGCTGTGGGACTGGTGGTAGAGCTGGATGGTATGCCAGGCGATTTCACTGGCGTCGTGGCGCAGGAAATAGGGCTTGTCCAGCCATTGCCAGAAGTCCTCGCGGGCTTCATCCAGTAGACCAGCCAGACGAATTTCGCCAGCGGCGTCACGCTTGCGTTGATCCAGTACGGACACGCCATCCTTGGCCTGCCGTCCTAAAGCTGCCAGTGACAGCTTGTACAGGTCTTCCAGCAGCTTGCCTTTCCAGGAGTTCCATACCGTTGGGCTGGTGGCCCGAATGTCGGCGACAGTCAGCAGGTACAGGGCAGTCAGGCGGCGTTCCGTACCTACGGTTTGCAGGAACTGGAAAATGACATTCGGGTCGCTCAAATCGCGTTTCTGAGCCACTTGCGACATGGTCAGGTGCTCGCGCACCAAAAACACCACCAGCTCTGCGTCCACCGGCATCAAGCCGTGATCCTGACAGAATGCCAAGGCGTCCTGCGCACCCAGCTCGGAGTGATTGCCGCCACGTCCTTTGGCAATGTCGTGAAAGAGGGCGGCGATATACAGCAGCCAGTGGCGATCAAAACCGCTCATCAGCTGATTGGCCATGGACAGCTCTTCGCTGTGCTCGGCCATGGTGAAGCGGCGTAGGTTGCGTATGACCTTTAGCGTGTGCTCGTCCACGGTGTAAGCGTGGAACAGGTCGTGCTGCATTTGTCCGACGACGCGTCGAAAGACTGGCAGATAGCGCGGCAGCAGATTCAGCAGATTCATCAGCCGCAAGGTATGCACGATGCCTTTGTTCTGCTGCAGGATTTCCAGAAACAGACGTCGATTCCGGGGCTCGGCTCGGAACTTGGCATCGATCAGGCGGCGGGCATGCCAGAGGGCTCGCAAGGTATCGGCTTTCAGGCCACGCAGATTGGGCTGTTGCTGCAGATGCAGCATGGCCACAAAAATCAAAGAGGGGTCTTGCTCGAAGCCATCAGGTTGGCGTAGTTCCAGCTGTCCATGATGAATCTGGAAGTGGCTGTCCAGAATCAACGGTTCCTGATCGGTTTGCGGGAACAGGTGTTCCTCGATGCTGCGCATCAGGATCAGATTGAGCTGGCTGACAATCTTGGCGGCCCAGTAGTAACGCTGCATCAGCAGTTCGCTGGCGCGTCGGGTGGCCGTGGGTTGAAAACCGTAAATGTCAGCCAGACGTGGTTGCAGGTCAAACAGCAGTCTGTCTTCGGCGCGGCCGGTCAGTAGATGAAGCTCAATACGCAGACGCTTGAAAGCTTCTTCCACGCGTTGCAGAGCTTTCAGCTCGGATTGCGTCAGTAGTTCGGATTGCGCGACATCCACCCAGCTGCGTCCCAAACCGGCTGCCCGTGCCATCCAGAGCAGCACCTGCAGGTCGCGCAAGGCGCCAGGAGACTCTTTGCAATTGGGTTCCAGGGAGTAGGGGGTGTCTTGCAGATGCGCATGACGCTGCTGCTGTTCGGCCTGTTTGGCCAGGAAGAAAGCCTGCGGGTCCAACTGGCTTTGCAGTTGCTGTTGGGCATGGCGTAGCAGCAATCGGGAACCCGCCAGCCAGCGGCTTTCCAGCAAGGCGGTTTCGGTGGTGATGTCCTGGCTGGCTTGTTCCAGGCATTGGGCGGGCGTGGCCACATTATGGCTGGGAGCCAGACCTATATCCCACAAGGCGGCGACCAGTGCCTGAATCCGGTCTATATCCTCTGCATTGGGCTCGCGCTGCAACAGGATCAGCAAGTCCACATCCGAATGCGGATACAGCTCCCCGCGACCATACCCCCCCAAGGCCGCCAGGCTGGCTTGGCGGGGCAGGGGGTAACGGACCAGAAGTTCACGCAGACCTTGGTCGCAAATCTGGCACAGGCTTTTGAGCAGGCGATCGCAATGCAGGTCTTGCCTGAAGCGCTCGTAGGCCCTAGCCCGGCGGCAAGCAATTCTGTCGCGAAGCTGGGCCAGGAAAGACATGGTTCAGGCCTTGTTGATGATGGCTGGAGGGGCAGGCATGCCGGGCGAGACGGTCAGCACTTCGTAGCCGGTATCGGTTACCAGCACCGCGTGCTCCCATTGGGCCGACAGGCTGTGGTCGCGGGTCACCACGGTCCATTGGTCAGCCAGCGTGCGCAGTTCGCGACGACCGGCGTTGATCATGGGCTCGATGGTGAAAATCATGCCGGGTTCCAGTTTTACGCCGGTGCCGGGTTTGCCGTAGTGCAGCACTTGCGGATCCTGGTGAAACTTCTGGCCCACGCCATGGCCGCAGTATTCGCGCACAACGGAAAAACCTTGTTTTTCAGCGTGTTGCTGAATGGCGTGGCCGACATCACCCAGGGTGGCGCCGGGTTTGACTTGATCAATACCCAGCCACATGCATTCGTAGGTGGTTTCAGTCAGGCGGCGGGCCAGGATGCTGGGCTCGCCCACGTAGTACATACGGCTGGTGTCGCCAAACCAGCCGTCTTGAATAATGGTGACGTCCATATTCAGAATGTCGCCATTTTTCAACACTTTGTCGCCGGGGATGCCGTGACAGATAACGTGGTTGACGGAGGTACAAATAGAGCCTGGAAAGGGTGGGTAGCCAGGAGGCGCGTAGCCTACGGTGGCAGATTTGACCCCCAGTTCATTGATGCGCTCCATGCACAGGCGATCCAGTTCGCCGGTCGTGACACCTGCTTTGACAAAGGGAGTCAGGTAATCAAGGATGGATGCCGCGGTCTGGCAAGCAGCGCGCATTTTTTCGAGATCAGTGGGGTCTGTGACGAGAATACTCATAGCAACTTGAACAGGTCTATTGAAAAATAGTAGAATTATAGGCTTTTGTGAATTTTGCAGTTACGTGCCGTCCCGTTTGGGGCGATCACGTGTCGCGAAACACCGCGCCAAATCTGGGCTTTCCTGGTTTGACCGGCTTTTCTTGGGCCGCCTGAATTTTCAGGCTGGACGAGCCAAGCCAGGTATCAGGAAATCGTGTCCCAAGATTGGAAGCAGCCTCGGGCCATGGCCAGCCAGCCAAAACAAGCAGAATTCACAACACATACAGGGTCAGCACGATGACAAGCGTTGCGAAAGCAACAGGGCAGCAGCCCGGTTCTTGTTCAAGTGATGCTGACCAAGCAATCCTCTAGGATACACCTGCGAACATTACCCTGTATGCAGGCGGTAGCCAGAAAAGTTTCAGGCTCGGGCCCGGATGGCAGATATCTTGTCTGCCTGCAGGCGTGAGTCCGTTGCAGTGCAGGCGTTCGCTCATGTTGGGCAACGTTTTTATGTTTTAAGTTGTAAATCGCGTGACTGTCCGTCTCGGGGTGTCTGGAATGCAGCACAGGCTGCGGCCCTTACCGGATACCGGGCAGTTACAAGACCAAACCCTTGGAGAACTTTATGTCTTTAATGCGTGAAATGCTGGAAGCTGGTGTGCACTTTGGCCACCAAACCCGTTACTGGAACCCCAAGATGGCTCCGTTCATCTTCGGCCAGCGTAACAACATCCACATCATCAACCTGGAAAAAACGGTTGTTCAGTACGAAGAAGCAACCAAATTCGTGCGTCAACTGGCTGCCCGTGGTGGCAACGTGCTGTTTGTAGGCACCAAGCGCGCTGCTCGCGAACTGGTGGCTGCTGAGGCCGAACGTTGCGGCATGCCTTACGTCGACAGCCGCTGGTTGGGTGGCATGATGACCAACTTCAAAACGGTCAAGACTTCCATCAAGCGTCTGAAGGAAATGGAAGCTCAGATGGCTGAAGGCCGTCTGGAAACCATGAGCAAGAAAGAAGCCTTGATGTTCGAACGCGAACTGGAAAAGCTGAACAAGGCCATCGGCGGTATCAAGGACATGAACAACCTGCCTGACGCCCTGTTCGTGATCGACGTTGGCTACCACAAGATTGCCGTGGCTGAAGCCCGCACTCTGGGTATCCCCGTGGTGGCCGTGGTTGATACCAACCACTCGCCAGAAGGTCTGGATTACGTGATCCCTGGTAACGATGACTCGGCCAAGGCTATCGCTCTGTACGCCCGTGGCATGGCTGACGCCGTGCTGGCTGGCCGCGAACAGAACCTGAACGGTCTGGTTGAAGAAATCGCCGCTGACGAAGAGTTCGTCGAAGTTCAGGCTGACGCCCAGGAGTAACAGGCTCACCGCTGTCTGCCAGACACCATCAGTTGTCATGGCAGACAGCTACAGTGACCTTTCGTATCGCCCCGGCTTGCCGGGGCATGTTCTACAGAATTGGAGAAAACCGTGGCTCAAATCACCGCATCGATGGTTAAAGAATTGCGCGAGAAAACCGACGCGCCCATGATGGAATGCAAAAAAGCACTGACCGAAGCCGACGGCGATATGGCACGTGCTGAAGAAATCTTGCGCGTGAAGCTGGGCAGCAAGGCTAGCAAAGCAGCTACCCGCGTTACCGCTGAAGGCCTGGTTTCTGTTTACATCGCTGACGATGCCAAGACCGGCTCCGTAGTTGAAGTTAACTGCGAAACCGACTTTGTTGCCAAGAACGATGACTTCATCGGCTTTATCAACGACGTCGCCCAACTGGTCGCCAAGAACAACCCGGCAGATCTGGCCGCTTTGGCTGAATTGCCACTGGCCGACAGCAATGTCGAGACCGTGCGCGCTGCTCTGGTTGGCAAAATTGGTGAAAATATCTCGATCCGTCGCTTCCAGCGCTACGAAACAGCCGGCCAACTGGCCAGCTACGTTCACGGTGGCAAGATCGGCGTATTGGTTGATTTCGCCGGTGGCGACGAAGAAGTGGGTAAAGATCTGGCCATGCACATCGCCGCAACGCGTCCTAAAGCAATGGACGCTTCGGGTGTTGACGCTGCCGAGATCGAAGCCGAGCGCTCCGTGGCTGCTCAGAAAGCCGCTGAATCCGGTAAACCTGCTGACATCGTCACCAAAATGGTTGACGGCGCTGTTGCCAAGTTCCTGAAAGAAGTGACTCTGCTGAGCCAGCCTTTCGTCAAGAACGACAAGCAAAGCGTGCAGCAAATGCTGGACGAGAAAAAAGCATCGATCGCTGGCTTTACCCTGTACGTTGTGGGTGAAGGCATTGAGAAGCGTGTTGAAGATTTCGCCGCTGAGGTAGCTGCTGCTGCCGGCCAAGCCTAATCTAGCTTGTTTTTTCAGGGCAGGCACCGTAGTGGCGGTGCCTGCCCTGCTGCTTTACACTCTCTTCTGTCTTCGTCACTTGGAATCCCACCCATGACTACCCCTCATTACAAACGTGTTCTGTTGAAGCTCTCCGGCGAAGCGCTGATGGGCGAGGACTCGTTCGGTATTAATCGCAGCACAATCATTCGCATGACGGAGGAGATCGCCCAGGTTGCCCAGTTGGGGGTACAGCTGGCTATCGTGATTGGCGGGGGCAATATCTTTCGCGGCATCGCTCCAGGTGCCCAGGGCATGGATCGTGCGACAGCCGACTACATGGGCATGATGGCTACCGTCATGAATGCGCTGGCCTTGCAAGATGCCTTGAAGCACCGTGGCCTGGATGCCCGTGTGCAATCTGCCCTGAATATTGAGCAGGTCGTAGAGCCTTACATTCGTCCCAAGGCACTGCGTTACCTGGAAGAAAACAAAGTTGTTATTTTTGCAGCCGGTACGGGCAACCCGTTCTTTACTACCGATACGGCAGCAGCCTTGCGCGGCGCCGAAGTGGGTGCGGAAATCGTACTGAAAGCGACCAAAGTCGACGGCATCTACAGTGCCGATCCCAATAAAGATCCAGGTGCGACACGTTACTCGCGTATCAGCTTTGATGAGGCTATCGTACGCCGTCTGGAAGTGATGGACGCGACCGCCTTTGCCTTGTGTCGCGATCAGAAACTGCCGATCAAAGTGTTCTCCATCAACAAGCCCGGCGCCTTGACGCGCGCGGTCTCTGGTGAAGATGAAGGCACCCTGGTTCACGTTTAAAGTTATAGGAATTTAGTCCATGAGTCTTTCCGAGATTAAAGCATCGACCGACAGCCGGATGGGTAAGTCCCTCGAGTCTCTCAAGACAGGCCTGGCCAAAATTCGCACTGGCCGTGCTACTGCAGGCTTGCTCGATCACATTCAGGTTGAGTACTACGGCTCCATGGTGCCGGTCAGCCAGGTGGGCAACATCACGGTGGTGGATGCTCGCACGCTGAACGTGCAAGTGTGGGAAAAGCATATGGCTGGCCCGATTGAAAAAGCCATTCGTGATAACGAGCTGGGTCTGAACCCCATCTCGATGGGCGAGAGCATTCGTGTGCCCATGCCTGCGCTGACCGAAGAGCGCCGTCGCGATCTGGCCAAAGTGGTGCGTGGCGAAGGTGAAGATGCCAAGGTCGCCATTCGCAACCTGCGTCGTGACGCCAATGACACGCTCAAAAAGCAGGTCAAGGACAAGGAAATCTCCGAGGACGACGAGCGTCGCGCCCAGGACGAAATCCAGAAGCTGACCGACAAGTATGTGGCTGAAGTCGACAAGCTGATCGCCCAGAAAGAAGCCGAGATCATGACGGTCTAACGGCTTTTGCACAGGTGGCTAGGTGATTTCTTTCAGTTCTACCCAAACTATTCCGGAACACGGTCAGGTTCCTGGCCACCTGGCGATTGTCATGGACGGCAATGGACGATGGGCAACCCGTCGTCTTTTGCCACGCACGGCAGGGCACTTGCGTGGTGTGCAAACCGTCCGGCGTATTGTCGAGGCTTGTGGTGAGCTCGGCGTGCGTTATTTGACCCTGTTTGCGTTCAGCTCCGAGAACTGGCGGCGCCCTCCTGAAGAGGTGTCTCTGTTGATGGGCCTGTTCGTCAAGATGCTGCAAAAAGAAGTGGCAACACTGAAAAAAAACGGCGTCCGACTTCATATTATTGGTGAGCTATCCGCATTTAGCGAAGAATTGCGCGGGCTGATTGCCGACGCAGAAGAACAAACGCGTGATAACGACACCTTGCATTTGACGATTGCCGCCAATTACGGTGGTCGTTGGGATATTTTGCAGGCAACCCGAAAGGCCTTGGCTGCCAATCCCCATTTGGTCGATCATCCCGAACAACTGGATGAGGCCATGTTCAGTCCCTATTTGGCGATGTCTTACGCCCCCGAACCGGATCTGTTCATCCGCACGGGCGGAGAGCGCCGCATTTCCAATTTTCTGATCTGGCAGATGGCCTATACCGAACTGTACTTTACAGACGCGTACTGGCCGGATTTTGACCGGGCGCAGCTGGAGCAGGCCTTCGAGTGGTATCGTGGGCGCGAGCGGCGCTTTGGGCGCACCAGTGCCCAGGTGCAGGGTAGCCCCGCGCCTTGACGGAGCCTTATCTATGTTGAAACAACGAGTCATCACCGCCCTGATCCTGCTGGTCATTCTGGGCGCGGCCATGCTTGCCCCCGTGCGCTGGCCATTGCTGGCTATTTTTGTCCTGATGAGTACGCTGGCTTGCTGGGAATGGGAGCGCCTGAGCCTGTCCCAGGAGCAGCAGCGTTGGGCCTGGCCCCTGGCCTTGCTCAACGGTGCCTTGATGCTGTGGCTAAGCGTGCACTGGTATCACACCGGCCCGCAAGGGCAGGCGGCTGATTTGGTCTACCGTGGTCTGGTGCCCCTGATGGCGGCCTTGTGGGTCGTAGGCGCTACCGGGCTGGTACTGCAAGGTCAGGCCACACAGCGTGCACAAGGCGTCTTGCTTAGCGTGATGGGTGTGCTCGCTCCTTTGGTCGCCTGGGCCAGCCTGTATCTGTTTCTGCATACACAGGGCATTGTTTACGTGCTCTCCTTGCTGGTCCTGATCTGGGTGGCAGACATCGCTGCTTACTTCGCTGGACGTGCCTTCGGTAAAGCCAAACTGGCCCCGCGTGTCAGTCCGGGCAAGACCTGGGCTGGAGCGCTCGGTGGTATGGTTGCCGCTGCTGCATGGATGTTGATCAGCGCAAATTGGGCCGGCAGTTTCGGCGCCGACGTGCTGCAGCGCTGGGGCTGGGTGGCCACGGCTGCTTTGGGTGTTGCTCTGGCGGCTCTGTCTATCGTGGGTGACTTGTTCGAGTCCCTGCTCAAGCGTCGTGCCGCTGTTAAAGATTCCAGTCAATTATTGCCCGGTCATGGTGGGGTGTACGACCGTATCGACGCCTTGCTGCCGGTTGCTCCCGTGGCCTTGCTGCTAAGTGGGGCGTGGCTCTTTTAGTCCTGCGTGGATTCAAAGTGTTTGCGTCAAGGAAGAACTCATGAGTTTCCAGCATGTTTGTGTGTTAGGAGCCACTGGCTCTATTGGTATCAGCACACTGGATGTGATTGCTCGTCATCCCGATCGGATGGCGGTTTATGCCGTGAGCGGCCACACTCGTATGGAGCTGTTGGCCGAGCAAGCTCGTGACAGCGCAGCCCGTGTTGTCCTCGTGCCGGATGAAGCCGCGCGTAGCCGCTTTCTGGCCGCGTGGCAGGGCGGTGCCTTGCCGGAGATTCGGGTAGGTGCTCAGGCGCTGGCCGACACGGCTGCCGATCCGCAAGTCACTACCGTCATGGCCGCGATTATCGGCGCCGCAGGTTTGCCCTCGGCCCTGGCCGCCGCGCGTGCTGGCAAGCGTGTGCTGCTGGCCAATAAAGAAGCCCTGGTTGCCGCGGGTCGTATCTTCATGCAAGCCGTGCAAGAGGGTGGGGCGCAGTTGATGCCTATCGACTCTGAACACAGCGCCATCTACCAATGTCTGGCGGGTGAGCTACCTCCAGAACCTGGTCAGCCAGTTGCGGCTCTGCGCCGTCTTTTGGTAACCGCTTCTGGCGGACCTTTCCGCTCGCGCAGCCTGTCCGAGCTGGATGGAGTGACACCCGAGCAGGCCTGCGCGCATCCTAACTGGAGCATGGGCCGCAAAATTTCGGTGGACTCGGCCACCATGCTGAATAAAGGTCTGGAAGTCATCGAGGCGCATTGGCTGTTTTCAGTGCCTGTTGACCAGATTGATGTGGTGGTGCATCCGCAAAGCGTGATTCACTCCATGGTCGAGTACATAGACGGTTCCGTCATGGCGCAATTGGGTCAGCCTGACATGCGTACGGCGATTGCCTACGGTCTGGGCTTTCCGGAGCGTTTGTATAGCGGCGTAGGCTTGCTGGATCTGGCCACAATGGGACGTCTGGATTTTGAGCAGCCCGATTTTCTGCGTTTCCCCTGTCTGCGGCTGGCCTATGATGCCTTGCGCAGCAGTCAGGCCGCCTGCGTGACCTTGAACGCCGCCAATGAAATCGCCGTAGACCGCTTCCTGGAACGGCAGATTGGCTATACTCAGATTCCGGCTGTGATCGAGCATTGTCTGGACAAGCTCAATGGCCGTGCCAGCCAGGCCTTGGATGCTCTGGACGGGGTTTTGGAGCTCGATAGCGAAACCCGTTCGCTGGCGCTGGATTACTGCCGAAGCTCTGCGCGTATTTAACAGGAATTAACATGCTCTTTACCGTGCTGGCTTTCTTGGTAGCGTTGGGCGTGCTGGTGACCTTTCACGAGCTGGGCCACTACTGGGTGGCCCGTCGTTGCGGGGTGCGGGTAGAGCGGTTTTCGATTGGTTTTGGCAAGGTGCTGTACCGCCGTTTTGACAAGAATGGTACCGAATGGGCCGTCTCGGCCTTGCCCTTGGGCGGCTACGTCGCCATGCAAAATGATCCGCCTGCTCATGCCACGCAGGCCCAGATCGACGAATCTTTCAACCACAAACCCCTGCGACAACGCGCCGCGATTGTGCTGGCCGGCCCGATGGCCAACCTGATTCTGGCCGTGGTGATCTATGCCTTTGTGGGTTTGCTGGGTACTCAAGAACCTATTGCGCAAATTGGCCCCGTTCCAGAAGGGACACCCGCCGCACAAGCTGGTTTCGAGGCTGGAGATCGCCTGATCTCTGTCGATGGCAAGCCGGTGGACTCCTGGTTGCAGGCGCGTTGGGCCTTTATGGACGCCTTGTCCTCGGGCGGCGAGCTGGAAGTGGGTGTCAAGGACACGCTTGGACAGGAACAAAATCGTTACTTGAGATTACCGGCGGGCGAGATTTTGCCAGACGGGCAGGACTTGATGGCCCAGGCAGGATTGGTACTGCGTCCGGCGCGATCCATCGTCCAAGAGGTGTTTAAAGATACGGCAGCCGAACAGGCAGGCCTGCGGGAGGATGACCTTATTGTCCGGTTGGATGATTTGATCGAGCCCGGGATCACGGCTTTCGTTCAAAAGGTGCAACAATCCGCAGGCAAGACACTGGAGCTTGACGTGCTGCGGGGCGGCGAAATTCAACGCCTGCTCCTCACTCCTGAAGGTGATGCCAATGCGCAGGGGCGTATCGGTGCAAAAGTGGCTATGGATATGCCCATGACACTGGTGCGTTATGGGCCGATCGAGAGCGTGGAACGCGGATTTACCCGTACTGGGCAGACCTTCTGGTTCTCTTTGAAGATGATCGGGCGCATGATTACGGGGGAAGTCTCTGTACGTAATGTCAGCGGGCCGGTTACTATTGCGGATTATGCGGGCCAGACAGCACGTATTGGCTTGATCGCCTACCTGAATTTCCTGGCCCTGATCAGTATTAGCATCGGTTTACTGAATTTGTTACCCGTACCTATGTTGGACGGGGGGCATCTACTGTACTATGCCATCGAAGCTGTGCGCGGCAAGCCCGCTTCGGAGCGTATGATGCTTGTCGGTCAGCGCCTGGGCCTGGCCTTGTTGGCCCTGCTGATGAGTATTGCTTTTTTTAATGACATCACCCGCCTTTTCAGTTGAGGGCGGGTGGCATACAATTTCCAACCATTTGACCGACCAAGGATTGTCCAGGATGTCGTTTAGCCGGAAACCTACTTTTGCGTTGCGTGTTCTGCCCGTATTGGTGGCAAGTCTGCTTGCTCCCGCCTTGGCGAATGCATTTGCACCGTTTGTCGTGCGCGATATTCAAGTCAACGGCATCCAGCGGGTCGACCCCGGCGCCGTGTTCTCGTCCCTGCCTGTCAAGGTCGGTGAGTCCTTCTCGGAAGAGCAGGCCGCAGACGCGATTCAGCGTTTGTACGCCACGGGCTTTTTCAGCGACGTGCAAATTGACACCAGCACCAATGTGCTGATCGTCAATGTCAAAGAGCGTCCAACCATCGCGTCGGTGTCCTTTAATGGCATGCGCGAGTTCGATGCGAAGAATATTACCAACTCCCTGGCTCAGGTAGGCTTTGGAGAAGGCCGGGTTTTTGACCGTTCCATGCTGGAACGGGCCGAATTCGAGCTGAAACAACAATACTTGTCCAAGGGCAAGTACGGTGTGGAAATCACACCTATCATCACGCCTTTGCCACGTAACCGCGTCGGTGTCAGCTTTGACATTTTTGAAGGCGGTCTGGCCAAGATCAAGGAAATCCGCATCGTCGGTACGGAAGCCGTCTCGCAAGGTGACTTGCTCGATCAGATGGAACTGACGACCTCGGGCATGATGACCTGGTACACCGGTACCGATAAATACTCCCGCGAGAAGCTGGAAGGCGATATGGAGCGCATCCGCTCCTACTACCTGAACCGCGGCTTTCTGGAGTACTCCGCCGAGGCACCTCAGGTTTCGATTTCCCCGGACCGCAAAGATATTTTCATCACCTTGACCATCCACGAAGGCCAGCCTTACAAGCTGAGCAGTGTCAAGCTGGCGGGTGATCTGCTGGGTCTGGAGGACAAGATCCAGCCTCTGGTCCAGCAGAAAGAAGGCGAGGTCTTCTCCTCGGACAAAACCAGCGCCACTGTGAAATCGATTACCGAGTACTTGGGCGGCCTGGGTTATGCGTTTGCCAATGCCAATCCGAATCCGGTTCTGGATCGCGAAAATCACACAGCTGACTTGACCTTCTACGTCGATCCCGGTCGTCGCGTGTATGTGCGTCGTATCGAGGTAGGCGGAAACGTCCGTACTCGTGATGAAGTGGTACGCCGTGAAATGCGTCAGCAAGAAGCGGCCTGGTATGACTCGGACGCCATCAAGTTCTCGCGCGACCGTATTGACCGTCTGGGCTACTTCAATGAAGTGGACGTGAACACCAAACCTGTGCCCGGTTCGCCTGACCAGGTCGACGTAAACGTGGACGTGAAAGAAAAGCCCACCGGCTTGGTTAACCTGGGTATTGGTTACGGCTCCACTGACAAGTTGATGTTGTCGGCAGGTATCAGCCAGGACAACATCTTCGGTAGTGGTAATAGTCTGTCCTTGCAGGTCAATACCAGTAAGGTGAACCGTGCGGCGGTGATCAGCCACACCAATCCTTTCTGGACTGGCGACGGCATCAGCAAAACCACCTCGATTTACTACCGTCGTACCACGCCTTACCAGTCCAATGATGGTTGGGGTGATTACCAGAACACCGCCATCGGTGCCGGCTTGAACTTCGGTGTGCCAATCTCCGAGTACGACCGTGTGTTCATGGGCCTGAACTTCGAGCACAACAAGCTCTCTCGCCTCAGCCCCCAGTACACGCCGCGTGCCTACCAGGATTACGTGAATGAGTACGGTGAAAACACAAACACCTTTATTTTCAACCTGGGTTGGTCTAAGGATACCCGTGACAGCGCAATTGCTCCCAACAAGGGCAGCTTGACCAGCCTGTCGGCGGATATGGGTACGATGGACCTGCGCTACTACATGCTGCGCGCCAGCCACCAGCATTACATTCCCTTGGGCCGTGCTTACACGCTGGCTTTGAATGGTGCCATTGACTATGGTCGCAGCATTGGTGGCAAGACCTTCCCGGTCATCAAGAACGTATACGCCGGTGGTATCGGTTCGGTACGTGGCTATGAAGGCGCATCCTTGGGTGGTCGCGATACCTTGACGGGTGACTACCTGGGTGGTTCGCGTCGAATGATCGCCAACGCCCAGTTGTACCTGCCTTTCCCGGGCGCGTCACGTGACCGCACGTTACGTTGGTTCGTCTTTGCCGATGCCGGTAAGGTCGACAACACTAGCGGTGGTTGTGCAATGGGTCGCCCTGATCGTCCGTCGGAAGACCCATGCGGTTGGAAGTACGCTGCTGGTCTGGGCTTGTCGTGGGAATCCCCACTCGGTCCTCTGCAGTTGTCCTACGGTCGCGCCTTGCGCGCCAAGGAAGGTGACGACAAACAAGCCTTCCAGTTCCAGATTGGTACCGCTTTCTGATGTTCGTGTTTAGTGGCACAATTGCACTATTCTGCAGCCTAATTAGCAAGGTAGATTTTTCATGAAGTCAAACATCGCATTAAAACTTACAAACATCGCCCGCAGCTTGTCGCGTGGCAATAAAGCGCTCGTTCTGGCTGCCGCGCTGGGTGTCGGCGCCATGACCGCTGCACCTGTTGTTCAGGCACAGACCAAAATCGGTTTTGTCAGCACAGAGCGTATCTTGCGTGATTCCAAGCCCGCCAAAGCTGCCCAGACCAAAATCGAAGCAGAATTCAAGCGTCGCGACGAAGAACTGGAGCGCATGGCCAACAACCTGCGTTCGCAAGCTCAGAAGTTCGACAAGGACGCTCCTGTGCTGTCCGAGTCCGACCGTGTGAAGCGTCAGCGTCAGCTGGCTGATCTGGATTCCGATTTGCAGCGCAAGCGTCGCGAATTCCAGGAAGACTTCAACCGTCGCCGCAACGAAGAGTTCTCGGCCATTGTTGAGCAGGCTGATGCCGCCATCAAGCGTATTGCTGACTCCCAAGGCTACGACCTGATCATTCAGGACGCCGTTACGGTTAGCCCACGTGTGGACATCACCGAGGAAGTTCTGAAAGCACTGGGCGGTTGATGCACTATGCCGGTATTGCTGAACGTTGATCAGGCTGTACAGCTGTCTGAACTCATAGACGCCATCAACAAGACCGGACTGGATTGCAAGCTGCCAGAAGGCATTAAAGAGCCTATGCCCCGGATTCGGGGCCTAGGCTCTTTGCTTTCTGCGGGCCCGGAGGAAATCAGCTTTCTGTCCAATCCCAAGATGCAGGATCTGCTGGAGCAGACCTCTGCTGCGGTGGTGATTCTGACACCACAAGTCTATGAAGGTCTGGGCTTTGCACCGTCTTTTATCCCGGTTTTGTGCTCGCAACCTTATCTGATGTACGCGCTGCTGGCGCAACGTTTTGATCAGGTACGCATGGCGGATTTGCCCCAGGGTATTCATCCCAGTGCGGTGATTGATGCCAGCGCTGAGTTGGGCGAAGGTGTGTCGGTCGGGCCATTCTGTGTGATCGAGGCCGGTGTCAAGATCGGACGGGGCACCCGTTTGGGCGCGCATTGCGTAATTGGCGCAGGCTCCACCTTGGGTCAGGACTGCTTGCTGCACGCACGTGTCACTCTTTACCATCAGGTGCATATTGGTGCACGCGCCATTCTGCATTCGGGTGTGGTGCTGGGCGCGGATGGTTTTGGCTTCGCACCGGATCCCGTGAAAGGGAAGGGGGCGTGGGCCAAGATCGCGCAGATCGGTCATGTACGTATTGGTGACGATGTTGAAATCGGTGCCAATACGACGGTGGACCGTGGCGCATTGGACGACACGGTGCTGGCCAACGGCGTCAAGCTGGATAACCAGATCATGATCGGTCATAACGTGCGGGTCGGTGAACATACCGCCATGGCGGCGTGTGTGGGGGTGGCCGGCTCTACCCAGATTGGGGCACGTTGTACGATTGCTGGGGCAGCGATGCTCTCGGGACACCTGGTTCTGGGGGACGACGTACACGTCTCTGGCGGTACGGCTGTTACCTCCAACATCAGCCAGCCCGGACGTTATACCGGGGTTTATCCCTTTGCAGGACACCAGGACTGGCAGAAAAATGCTGCCGTATTGGGACAATTGAGCGGTTTGCGCCGTCGCCTGCGTTCTTTGGAACGTCAGCAGGCGGATGGGGCAAATGAATCATCTGAACATATCAATAAACAAAAATAAGCAGGACAGGACATGGAACTCGACATTCGACAAATTATGGATCGCCTCCCTCATCGTTACCCGATGCTGCTGGTCGATCGCGTCTTGGAACTGGTGCCCGGCAAGAGCATCGTCGCCATTAAAAACGTGTCGATGAATGAACCCTTTTTTACAGGTCACTTTCCGCATATGCCGGTGATGCCTGGGGTCTTGATCATTGAAGCCATGGCTCAGGCAGCCGCACTGTTCTCTTTTACCGATCCCGAGGATCCGTACGCCAAAGTGGACAACAAACTGGCCTATTACCTGGTCGGTGTGGATGGCGCGCGTTTCCGCAAGCCCGTGATGCCAGGCGATCAGTTGCGTCTGGAAGTGACGGCTGACCGCATCAGCCGCGCTTTGTGCAAGTACACAGGCCGCGCCCTGGTCGATGGCCAAGTGGTTGCCGAAGCCAAAATTATGTGTGCTATCCGTCAATTGGAAGAATAGTTTATGCGTATTCATGAAACGGCCATCATCGAAGCAGGCGCTCAGCTTGCAGATGATGTCGAGGTCGGGCCTTACAGCATTATCGGGCCCAATGTCACGATAGGGGCGGGCACCAAAGTGGGCCCTCACTGCGTGATAGATGGCGTGACCACGATTGGTCGCAACAACCATTTCTACCGTTTCTGCTCCATCGGGGGCATGCCGCAGGACAAGAAGTACGCTGGAGAACCGACTCGCCTGGAAATCGGCGATGGCAATATGGTTCGTGAATACGTCACCATCAACACCGGCACGGTGCAGGATGTGGGCGTGACCCGTGTTGGCAATGACAACTGGATCATGGCTTACACCCACATTGCTCACGATTGCCAGATTGGCAATCACACCATTATTGCCAATAGCGTCCAGTTGGGCGGCCACGTACATATTGGCGATTGGGCCATTCTGGGCGGTTTGACTGCCGTGCACCAGTTCGGTCGTATCGGTGCGCACAGCATGATTGGTGGTACCAGTTCGGTGCGTCAGGATATTCCTCCTTATGTCATCGGTGCAGGCGATCCTTTCCGTCCTGTCGGTGTCAATAGTGAAGGCTTGGGCCGTCGCAACTTTTCGGCTGAAGCGATTTCGGCGGTGAAGGAAAGTTACAAGCTGCTGTATCGTCGCAAGCTGACGGTGGAGCAGGCGGTAGAGCAAATGCAAGCCTTGCAGGAAACGCAGCCTGACTGCCGTGCCGCGGTTCAGGTCATGATCGACTTCTTGAATGACTCCAGCCGGGGTATTTGCCGACCATGAGCAGCGCCTCCAGCCCATTAGCGGCACGTTCAGACGGGTCGGGGCAAACAGGGGCCAAGCGGGATCTGCGTATAGGAATGGTGGCCGGGGAGCCGTCTGGCGATTTGCTGGCGGCTCGCATCATTCAAGGGCTGCGCCAGGGCAATCCTGGCGTGCAGGTAGAGGGCATAGGTGGCCCCGAGATGGCCGCCCAGCAATTCCACCAATACTATCCCATGGACGCCCTGACGGTATTTGGTTACGTCGAGGCGCTCAAACGTATTCCGGGTCTGGTCTCCACCTATTTGGGTATGCGCAATCAATGGTTGCGGCAACGTCCCGATGTGTTTGTGGGCATTGACGCCCCGGACTTCAATCTGCGCCTGGAGCATCGTTTGCGTCAGGCTGGTGTGCCTACGGTGCACTTTGTGGGGCCCTCGATCTGGGCCTGGCGTTACGAGCGTATCCACAAAATCCGCGAAGCGGTTTCCCATATGCTGGTGCTGTTTCCTTTCGAGACGGAGATCTATGAAAAGGAAGGCATTCCGGTGACCTATGTGGGCCATCCCTTGGCAGCGAATATCCCTTTGCAGCCGGACAAGGCCGACGCTCGTCGTCGCCTGGGTTTGCCCGAGACGGGTCGTATTCTGGGCGTGTTGCCTGGCAGCCGCTCCTCCGAGGTCAAGATGCTGTCGCCGCGCTTCTTGCAGGCCGTACAGATTTTGCAGGACCAGGACCCGGATCTGATGATTCTGGTGCCCATGGTCAATCCCAAGCGCCGTCAGGAATTTGAAGAGGCTCTGGTTCAGCATCCTATCCGTAACTTGCACATTATTGATGCCAATACATCGGGTATTCGTCAGCCGGATTCGGAAGGAGTGGTCCGTCCACCCGCCTGGACGGTGATGGAGGCCAGTGACGCGGTGCTGGTGGCCAGCGGTACCGCCAGCCTGGAAACGGCCTTGTACAAGCGTCCTATGGTTATTTCGTATGTGCTCAGCCCCATGATGGAGCGCATCATACGTTGGAAGTCCGGCCAGGACAGGCCGTATGTGCCTTGGGTGGGCTTGCCTAATGTGCTGGCTCGCGATTTTGTCGTGCCCGAGCTGCTGCAAGAAGATGCCGAACCTCAGAAGCTGGCGCAGGAGTGCTGGAAAGCCTTGAGCGATCAGGAGTATGTGGCTCATATCGAGCAGGTCTTTACCGAGATGCATTTAACCTTGCGTCGGGATACCCCCGCCTTGGCGGCCGAGGTCATTTTGAATATGGCGCGTGCATGAAGCAGCTGGATTTATTAGTCAGTGAGGTCTCGGCAGGTTTGGTGGCGGGGCTGGATGAAGCAGGGCGTGGTCCCTTGGCCGGTCCCGTTTTTGCCGCTGCCGTTATTCTGGACCCGAACAATCCCATTGAAGGCCTGAACGACTCCAAGAAGCTGACCGCCAAGCGACGTGAAGCCCTGGCTGTGTTGATCAAGGAAAGAGCCTTAGCCTGGGAAATTGCCAGTGCGAGCGTGGCAGAAATTGATGACATCAATATCTTGCACGCGGCCATGTTGGCGATGCAACGAGCCTGTAATGGCCTGAGCGTCAAACCCGAACAAGCCTTGGTGGATGGCAATCGCATTCCAGGCGGCCTGTGTTGCCCCGCAGAAGCCATCATCAAGGGTGACGCCAGCCATGCCGCCATTGCGGCCGCATCGATTTTGGCCAAAACAGCGCGGGATGCGGTCTGCCTGGAATTGCACCGAGACTATCCCGAATACGGTTTCGACCAGCATAAAGGCTACGGGACGGCCTTGCATTTGGATCGTTTGTCCCAGCACGGGCCTTGTCCCGAGCATCGTCGAAGTTTCGCGCCGGTACGCGCATCTTTAGTTAGGTAAGTTCAAGACAATGAGGCTGATTGAATCCAAAGATAATGCGCTGTTCAAACGAGTACAGCGCTTGGCTCACGATAAACGCGAGCTGGACGGGGGCGATCAACTGATTTGGTTGGAAGGCATTCATCTGTGCCAAATGTGGCTGGAACGCCGTGGTTTGCCGGAACTGGCTGTTTTCGAGATGGACCGCCACTCCGACGAGTTGCTGGAGCTGGCGCGTTTCTTGCCAGGCCATAGCAGCGTCACCTTCAATGCCACTTTGATGAATGCAGTCTCCCAGGTCGGCCAGGGGCAGGGCATAGGCTTTATTGTCCGCGTGCCTCGTGGACAGACCTGGACGGCTCCCACGAAACGCGCCATCTTGCTGGATCAGGTTCAAGATCCGGGCAATGTAGGCACGGTGCTGCGCACCGCCGTGGCGGTGGGCCTGGAAGCGGTGTATCTGACACCGGGCTGCGCCAGCGTGTGGTCGCAGAAAGTGCTGCGTAGTGCGCAGGGCGCTCATTTCTCCATTCAAATCCATGAGCAGGTCGATGGCGTAGCACTGCTTGAACAAGCGGCCTTGCCGGTGCTGGTGACCTCTCTGGGCCCGAATACCCAGGATCTGTACGAGTCCAGCCTGCCAGACCAAGGGATTTGGGTTTTTGGTAATGAGGGCCAAGGTGTCTGCCCGGCCTTGCTGGCCAAGGCGAATCAACGCTTGTTCATTCCCCAGGCGCCCGGTGTTGAGTCCTTGAACGTGGCCATTGCCACCGCACTTTGCCTGTACGAGCAACGTCGTCAGCATAGCCGCTAGTTCCAGTGGCTTTATTGCACAGCATCACGCAGAGTTAGCCTGTATGCGCTAATTTTGTCTTGATCTAGCACTTGTCTCTATTTGTAAAATCAAGTAAATCATCTAGTAAGGCGCCTGCTTATCGGTACGCTAACACGGAGTGCCTGGCGCAGTAGGCGCTTGTCTGTTAGCGGCTCGTGCAGAGTCGTCTTTCCCTCCCTTTATCGCTGCATCGTTGTATCCGGCTGGATTCCTAATCTTTTTCAGATGAGGTCAACAATGAAACTTAGCGAATACGCGACCTATGATGCCCTGGCTCTGGCTGAGCTGGTCGCCAAGAAACAAATCAGTGTTCAAGAATTAAGCCAAGTTGGCAAAAAAGCTGTCGACACCCTGAACAGTAAAATTAATGCGGTTGTAGAGAGCTGGGACGGGGAAGTTGATCCCCATGCCGACCGGGACTCCGTACTCTACGGCGTCCCGTTTTTGATTAAAGATTTGGCGATCACCATGAAGGGCAAGCGCTACGAGTTGGGCAGCAAGCTGGCGCAAGATATGGTGATGGATGCAGACAGCACCTTGATGAGCCTCTACAAGGAGGCGGGACTGGTTACGCTGGGGCGCACGACCACCTCGGAGTTCGCTATCAGTACCACGACGGAGGCGCGCTGCGTAGGCCCTACGCTGAACCCTTGGAACCCGGCTTTTAATGCTGGCGGCTCTACAGGCGGGTCGGCCGCTGCAGTGGCGGCAGGGATGGTGCCGGTGGCGCATGCAACCGACGGCGGCGGTTCTATTCGTGTTCCTGCAGCAGTGAACGGCCTGTTTGGTTTGAAGCCCACTCGGGGGCGCGTCTCCAGCGGTCCTCAGCAAGATGAAGTGTGGAGTGGTTTGCTGGCCCACCTGGGTGTCAGCCGCAGTGTGCGAGACAGTGCGGCCTTGCTGGATGCGATTAGTCGTCCCGGTATCGGCGAGCCCTATTACACCGCGGCGCCCCCGCAGAGCTTTTTATCGGCCGTCAAGAAGAATCCGGGTTCCTTGCGTATCGGCTTGATGATGGACCCGCCCAGCGGCGATAAAACCCACTCTGCCATAGCGGCCAAGGCGATTGATATGGCCTCGGTGTTGGAGTCCTTGGGCCATCAGGTGGAGCCCCTGGTGTTTGATTCCGGCGTCAGTTGGGAGGCTTTTGTGCACGCCAATGCTCAGTTCTGGAACGTGAATACGGCTGCATGGATAGACAGCATTGCAGCGGCGACAGGACGCCCGGTGAACGAGGAGTATCTGGAACAGGCCACGCTGGCGGCCTACGTCTACGGCAAGAAGATTAGCGGGATTGATATTCTGGGGGCGATTGCCGTGCGCAATACAGTCTCACGGAATTTAGGGGTGTATTTCCAGAAGTACGATGTGCTGATGACACCCACCGTGCCTACGCTGCCCATGAAGGTGGGCGAGTACAACAAGGTACAGGATCAGGTGGATGGCCTGGGCTGGATTGCCCACGTCTTCCGGCAAGCGCCTTTTGCTGCTTTGGCCAATATCAGCGGTTCGCCCTCCATGTCCGTGCCTGCTGGGCAGGATGTGGCCACCTCTTTACCCATAGGGATGATGTTTACAGCCGGCTATGGCCAGGAATGCCTATTGTTCGGGCTGGCTGGGCAATTGGAGCAAGCCTTGCCTTGGGCCGATCAGCACCCGCAGGTTTGGGTGGGCAAGCTGGACTAAGAGGGGGCAACAATAGTGGATGCAAGCCGGTATAGGCAAACCGACACCCGTAGAGGCGCAAGCGGATGCGTAGCAGACCTGATACCGTACCCGCAGCAAACAAAAAGGCCTGCGCCAGGTATCACACCGGGTTCAGGCCTTGATGTTGAGGCTGTCCGAATACGCCCGAAGGGGTAGGGGTTCAATCCTTAGTAGGAGCGGCGGTCCAAACCGACATCATCCAGAATCTTGGTGGAGATTTCCTCGATGGATTTGGTGGTGGTGGACAGCCAAGGAATCCCTTCCATACGCATCAGACGCTCGGCTTCGGCCACTTCCATGCGGCACTGTTCGATGGTGGCGTATTTGCTACCCGGACGGCGTTCATTACGCACTTCGGACAGACGGTCTGGATGAATGGACAGGCCAAAAATCTTTTTCCGGTAAGGAGCCAGCGTGGCGGGCAGGGTACCGCGCTGGAAGTCTTCGGGAATGATGGGGTAGTTGGCGGCCTTGACGGCATACTGCATTGCCAAGTACAAGCTGGTAGGCGTTTTTCCGCAGCGGGACACACCCACCAGAATCACGTCGGCTTGTTCCAGACCATTCACGTACTGACCATCGTCGTGCGCCAGACTGAAGTTGATGGCCTCGATGCGGCTGTTGTAGCGCTTGGACATGCCACCGGAGTGCGAACGGCCCACGGAACGGCTGGATTTCACCCCCAGGGCGCGTTCAATGTGTCGTACAAAGGCACCAAACAAGTCCAGGAAGGTGCAATTGGCTGCGCCAATGATGTGCGCCATCTTGGGGTCAACCAGGGTGCTGAAGACCAGAGGCTGCTGGCCCTGTTCCTGCGCGCATTGGTTGATGCGATCAGCGACAGACTGGGCTTTCTCGATGGTATCGATGAAGGGGATCCGGATGGCCTGAAATTCGAATTGAGCGAATTGCGACAGGACGGAGTTGCTGAAAGTTTCGGCGGTAATGCCCGTGCTGTCGGAAACGACAAAGACGGTACGCTCAATAGGAGAAGAAGACATGGAATAAGTCGTGCACAATGCTCGGGAAACGGTACAATTTGCAAGATTACCATTTACCGCTCGAATCGGGGGATGGAAAGGCAGGTTTGCTTAGGACAGATCACACAGACAGCGCTGCTGGGATCACTGCCTTAAGCAAACACGCTTTTTTTTCTATTCAAGGTGACTTATGTCTTACGTAATTGGTTTCGACAAGCTCCGCATGACGGACGTCGACACAGTGGGCGGTAAAAACGCTTCGCTGGGTGAAATGATCAGCCAGCTGGCTGATGCCGGTGTGCGCGTGCCAGGTGGTTTTGCCACAACAGCCGAAGCATTCCGCGTTTTCCTGAAAAACAAGGATCTGGACAAGCGCATTCAGCAGCGTCTGGACGCGCTGGATGCCGACGACGTGCGTGAACTGGCTGCTGCCGGTGCCGAAATCCGTCAGTGGATCATCGACACTCCGTTCCCAGCCGAGTTTGAACAAGCCGTACGTGACGCGTTTGCTGAGCTGGACGCCGATGGCAAAGGTTCCTTTGCCGTGCGTTCTTCCGCAACCGCTGAAGACTTGCCTGACGCTTCCTTTGCCGGTCAGCAAGAAACCTACCTGAACGTGGTGGGCATTGACGAGGTGCTGAGCAAGATTCACCACGTGTTTGCTTCCCTGTACAACGACCGCGCTATTTCCTACCGCGTGCACAAGGGCTACGCCCACGCTGAAGTGGCTCTGTCCGCTGGTATCCAGCGTATGGTGCGCTCCGACAAGGGCAGCGCCGGCGTGATGTTCACCTTGGACACCGAATCGGGCTTCAAGGACGTGGTTTTCCTGACCTCCTCCTACGGCCTGGGCGAAACCGTGGTGCAAGGTTCGGTCAATCCGGACGAGTTCTACGTTTACAAGCCAACGCTGGCTTCTGGTCACTACCCCATCATCAGCCGCCGTATCGGCTCCAAGCTGATCAAGATGGAATTTGACGAAGGTCGTACCACCGATCACGCTGTGCGTACCGTGGACGTGCCGGTGTCCGAGCGCAACCGTTACTCCCTGAGCGACGAAGAAGTGATCGAGCTGGCCCGCTACGCCACCATCATTGAAAAACACTACCAGCGTCCTATGGACATTGAGTGGGGTCGTGATGGTATCGACGGCAAGATCTACATCCTGCAAGCTCGTCCAGAGACGGTTAAGTCCCAGCAAGGCAGCAACGACGTACAAGAGCGTTACCGCCTGAAAGCCACCGGCGACGTGTTGGTTACAGGCCGCGCCATTGGCCAGAAGATCGGTTCGGGCAAAGTCCGTATTGTGGCGGATGCCTCCGAGATGGATCTGGTCAAACCCGGTGACGTGCTGGTGACCGACATGACGGACCCTAACTGGGAACCCATCATGAAGCTGGCTTCGGCTATTGTCACTAACCGTGGCGGCCGTACCTGCCACGCGGCGATTATTGCTCGCGAACTGGGCATCCCTGCCGTGGTCGGTTGCAACAACGCCACAGACGTGCTGAAAGAAGGCCAGGAAGTGACGGTATCGTGTGCTGAAGGCGACGAAGGCCGTATTTACGACGGTCTGCTGGAAACCGAGATCGAAGAAGTCAGCTGGGGCCAAATGCCCGAGATCGGCCTGAAAGTCATGATGAACGTGGGTAACCCGCAACTGGCTTTCGACTTCTCGCAAATCCCGAACGATGGTGTGGGTCTGGCCCGTCTGGAATTCATCATCAACAACAACATCGCGATTCACCCCAAAGCCGTTCTGGACTACCCCAATGTGGATAGCGACCTGAAAAAGGCGGTGGAATCGGCGGCTCGTGGCTACGCCAGCCCACGTGCTTTCTTCGTGGAAAAACTGGCTGAAGGTATTGCGACTCTGGCCGCTTCCTTCTACCCCAAGCCCGTCATTGTGCGTTTGTCGGACTTCAAGTCCAACGAATACCGCAAACTGGTGGGTGGTTCGCGTTACGAGCCCGAGGAAGAGAACCCAATGCTGGGCTTCCGCGGTGTGGCTCGCTACCTGTCCGAAGACTTCGCAGAATGCTTCAAGATGGAATGCGAAGCCCTGAAGAAAGTGCGCGACGAAATGGGTCTGACCAACGTCGAAATCATGGTGCCATTCGTGCGTACCCTGGGTCAGGCAGAGCGTGTGGTTGAGCTGCTGGCTTCCCACGGTCTGGCTCGTGGCGAAAACGGCCTGCGCCTGATCATGATGTGCGAAGTGCCTTCCAACGCTATTTTGGCCGAGAAGTTCCTGCAGTACTTTGACGGCTTCTCCATCGGTTCCAACGACATGACTCAGTTGACCTTGGGTCTGGATCGTGACTCCGGTATGGAACTGTTGGCTGCTGACTTCGACGAGCGCGACGAAGCCGTGAAGTTCATGTTGAGCCGTGCCATCAAGGCATGTCTGGCACAAAACAAATACGTCGGTATTTGTGGCCAAGGCCCTAGCGACCACCCCGATCTGGCCAAGTGGCTGAGCGAAGAAGGCATTATTTCGCTGTCGCTGAACCCTGACACGGTTGTGGACACCTGGCAGCGTCTGGCCAAGGCCTAAGACCAAGACCTAAGCCACTGCCAGGGAAACGTCTCTGGCAGTACGCTGGTCAAGCCAGTCAAGACTCAACACCCCGACATGGAGCTTCCATGTCGGGGTGTTGTCGTTTTCGGGCGCATCTTTTGCCTGCGCTTCTGTTCTTGCTCTTGCCCGTGCTCAGGCGATTTCGTTTTGTGGTTCTTTTAGCCTGATAGTGCGTCTATGTTGCCGTATTGGCAGGCTGGAGTCGGTGTGCGAGCTTGTACAGGTATCGCCGAGTGCTCGTGGTGTAGGACAGGGAGAAGCACAGGTTCAATCCTGACGACCGGCACCGATCAGGGGCAGGGCGCTGGTGAAAGGTAGTGATGGGGAAAAGGGAATCGCCGTCACCGCCCTGGATCGGGCGGCATGGATTCAGATTGTCTTGAAAGGTTCGCTGTCAGCTGTAGAGCATAAAAGCCGGGAACCGTAGGGAGATGGCAATCAGTGGTTGCCGCCGATTGATACAGCCTTAGTTTGCGGTGTCGTTTTGATAAACGTGCAAGAACATATCCAGAATATGTTCGGTTTCGCTTTGAATGTGTTCTTCGCTCCAGGGTTCCATAGCACCCATTAGCAGGAGAATAATTTCGCCTTCGCTCAGGCAGCGGAAGTGTTCCACCATCAATGCCGGGTCCAGCTTGCGCAAGGTCCCGCGTTCGATGTGGCGGGCAAAAAAGCACTTGACGCCGTCCCAGATCTGGTCATCCAGCATCTCCATGAAACGCTTGCCGATATCGCTGTGGCCACCTACAGAGACGACGATACGTAACAACTGGGCGGTTTGCTTGGAGTAAAGATTGCGCAGCATGGGCAGCAAGAAGCGCTTCAGTTCTTCGCGAATATCGCCTTCGCAGTCCAGCTTGGTCAAGACCTGTTCGGTAAATTCCTGGGCGCCTGTCAGCAGGACAGCCAGCAAGAGGTCTTCTTTGGAGGGGAAGTAGTTGTAGAGTGTGCCCTTGGAGCCGCCTGCCAATGCAGCGATTTGGGACATGGATGTGGCCTCAAAACCATTCTCGCGAAAAACCTCGGAAGCCACTTCCAGGATTTTGTCGCGGCGTTCGCGCCCTTTTCGAGTCGCGCGTTGGGATTTTCGGGGAACATCGTCGTGCATAATGGCAGGCAAAAAATAAGTGAATAGGACAAAGTCAGCATCATACCGTATCAATAGCTGCTGTGCTGCTGCTCTATTTCGATCGTTAAGGGGAAGCAAGACCAAACCCCTTGATTTTACGACATGCACTGCTGCTGGACCTATTTGTTTGCGTCGGTCTTTGATCTAAGGCCTATTAAAGCGCAAAAGAGCCACAACTTCGGGTGGTAGCACAGGCCGGCGCTTCTGGTCGCGCCTGGCGGCGTCTACAGATCGCTATAGTCCTTATCTGTTTTGATTTAAAGTATAAGGCGGCGGTTCTGATACTCTCTTTGCTCAAGACAAGTCCCAAGGAGTTCTGGATGTCTACTACGCAGTCGTATCAAGTGGTGATCGTGGGGGGCGGGGCAGGTGGCCTGGAGCTGGCTGCCAAGTTAGGACGTCAGTTCGGGCGTCAGCATATCTTTCTGGTCGACAAAGACAGTGACCATATCTGGAAACCGTCCTTGCACGAGGTGGCCGCCGGCACCTTGGATATTCACCGCGAAGGGCTGTCATATTTCATGCTGGCACGAGACTGTGGTTTCACCTTTATTCAAGGTGAAATGACCGGTATAGACCGCGAGCAGCGCAGCATTACGCTGGCTCCTGTCCTGGGGCCCGATCATGAAGAAGTCTTTCCGGAACGCAGCCTGTCCTATGGCACCCTGGTGATGGCCGTGGGTAGCAAATCCAATTTTTTCAATACGCCTGGCACCCATGAACACGCGCTGGCCTTGGACTCGACCCATCAGGCAGAGCGTTTTCGTTTGAAATTGCTCAATGAACTGATCAGTGTGACACGCCGCGCGCAGCGTGAACCGGGGGCACCGCTGTACATCAATATTGTCGGGGGCGGGGCAACGGGGGTGGAACTGGCTGCCGAGTTGCTGGAAGCCCGTGCTGATTTAAGCATTTACAGCATTCCGGGCAGCAGTTCGGACCGCGAAGTGCGCATTACCTTGCTGGAAGGCGCCGATCGCATTCTGTCTGCTCTGCCGCCCAAGCTGTCCGCCACCGCTCAAAGTCTGCTGGAGCAGCGTGGCGTAGCGGTACGGACCTCGGTGCGGGTCAGCCGTCTGGCGGCGGACCACATCGAGGATGCGAACGGTGGTCAATATCCCAACGATTTGTGCGTTTGGGCGGCGGGGATTGAAGCCCCTGCCTTTTTGGGCCAGTTGGGTTTGCCCGTCAACCGCATCAATCAGCTGGTGCTGGATTCCTGTCTGTCCACACCCGATCCCTATATCTGGGCCTTGGGCGACTGCGCACAAGTGCCCTGGGACAAGGAAGGTCAGTTCTTGCCTGCACGTGCCCAGGTCGCGCACCAGCAAGCCAGTTACTTGCGCAAACGTCTGGCCGCTCGCATCCAGGGCAAGCCTGTGGATGAAGCACCCTTTGTCTATAAGGATTACGGCTCGCTGGTTTCCGTGGGCCACAGCCGTGGGGTAGGGAGCCTGATGGGGGTCTTGTCCGGCAAGAGCTGGTTTGTGGAAGGTTTGCTGGCTCGCATCATGTACATGAGTCTGCACCTGATGCACCACATGGCGATTTTAGGGGTTGCGCGAACGGCAACCTTGGCTTTGGGCCGCTTGCTCAGCAAACGGGCCGCCCCTCGTGTTAAATTACATTGAGATTTGGAACAAAACGGGCTTTTTAGCCCGTTTTATTCATTCGTCTTACGGCGGGTGTCGTGTTTCATCAAGCGTTCTTGTTCGCGCTTCCAGTCTTTGTCGCGGGAAACATCACGTTTATCGTGCAGTTTTTTACCGCGTCCCAGACCGAAGTCCAGCTTGATACGACCTTTCTTGTAGTGGAGGTTCAGGGGAACCAGGGCGTAACCACGTTGTTCAACCTTGCCGATCAGCTTGCTGATTTCTTCGGCTTTGAGCAGCAGTTTACGTGTACGAGTGGCATCGGGCCGGATATGAGTGGACGCTGTCGGCAAAGCGCTGACGTGCATCCCTAAAATAAACAGCTCGCCCTCGCGTACGATGACATAGCTTTCTTTGAGCTGAACATGCCCAGCTCGGATCGCCTTGACCTCCCAGCCCTCCAAGACCAGACCGGCCTCAAAGCGCTCTTCGATAAAATATTCGTGGGTAGCCTTGCGATTATCAACAATACTCATGAATTAATTGCCAACCATAGATTGTAAAATCAGAACATTCTATCTATTAACCAGACCTGATGCATACAGTAAAACGCTCCGTCCTCCTTCCTTATAGCTGCGAACAGATGTTTGACCTGGTTGCAGAGGTGGAAAAATACCCTGAATTCATGCCGTGGTGTGGTGGCGCCAGTGTCAACCAGCGTGACGAAAAGGGGATGGAAGCCTCGGTTACCATCAGCATTGCGGGTATTCGTCAAACCTTCACCACACGTAACGAACACGATTATCCCAATCGTATTGTCTTGCGCCTGGTCAAAGGGCCCTTCTCGGCCTTGACGGGGGATTGGCAGTTTACTCCTTTGGGCGAAGACGGTTGCAAGATCGTGTTCACCATGGAGTACGAGTTCTCCAGCCGCGCGCTGGAAATGGTGGTCGGTCCCATCTTTAACCGCGTTGCCAACAGCTTTATCGATTCCTTCACCCGCCGTGCCCAAGAGGTCTACGGTGACTGAATTATCCGTCAGCGTGATTGTCGCTACCCAGGCGCAGGTCTGGAAAGCCGCCCTGCGTTTGCCTGCGGGCAGTTGTGTACGTGATGCCCTGTTAAAAGCTGGCATTGCCGAAGGCCTGCGTGAATGCGGCTTGCCGCCGCTGGACGATGAACAGGGACTGGACGGGCTGCACGTCGGTGTCTACGGCCAACGCTGCCAGCTGGACCAACTCTTGCAGGATCAGGACCGGGTAGAAGTCTATCGCGAGCTGGTCTTTGACCCCATGGATTCCCGCCGTCGCCGTTATGCGCACAAGCTGGCCGCCCGCGCTGCCGCCAGACCCCGCCGCAAACCCGCCCGCGCCTAGTTCTTCTGCGCCTGATCATCAGGCCGCTACTTTCAGCTAGACTGTCGCCTCCTGCCTGGCACTGCCCCCTATGAAACGGCTGATTGTCATCAGCACGACAACTAAAGGGGGCGGCTCGCATTATGGTGGGTAAAAATAAGGAGACAGACATGATACTGACAGACGATCAGAACGCTTTTGCGCAAGCGGCTCGCGAGTTTGCACAAGGGGAACTGGCACCGCATGCGGCACGTTGGGATGAGGAACAGATTTTCCCGATCGAGGCGTTCCGTAAAGCCGGCGAGTTGGGTTTTTGCGGCTTGTATGCCCCGGAATCCATCGGCGGCCTGGGCCTGGGGCGTCTGGAGTCCAGCCTGGTGTTCGAAGAAATGGCGGCAGTTGATCCCTCGACCACCGCATTTTTGACTATCCACAATATGGTTACCTGGATGGTCGGCACCTGGGGTACGGACGAAGTCAAATCCCAATGGGGCGAGCTGCTGAGCAGCGGCCAGAAACTAGGCTCTTACTGTTTGACCGAACCGGGCGCAGGCTCGGATGCCGCCTCGCTGCGGACACGTGCCGAGCGTGATGGTGACGACTACCTGATCAGCGGCAGCAAAGCCTTTATCTCCGGTGCCGGAGACACGGACTTGTTGGTGGTTATGGCTCGTACCGGAGGGGATGGCGCAAAGGGGATTTCCGCTTTTGCCGTACCTGCCGATGCCGCCGGTATCACTTACGGCCGTAAAGAGTTGAAGATGGGCTGGAATAGCCAGTCCACACGGGGCATTACCTTTGAGCGCGTACGCGTTCCTGCCTCGGCCATGCTGGGCCAGGAGGGCGAGGGCTTCAAACTGGCCATGAAGGGCCTGGACGGTGGGCGCATCAATATTGCCTGCTGCTCGGTAGGAGCCGCCCAGGGTGCTTATGATGCTGCCCGTCAATATATGCAGGAGCGCCGCCAGTTCGGCAAGCATCTGGACCAGTTCCAGGCTCTGCAATTCAAGTTGTCCGACATTCTGACCAGCGTGGTTGCCGCCCGCCAAATGGTGCGCCTGGCCGCTTCGCACCTGGACGCCGGTAGCAGTCAGGCCAGCACCTACTGCGCCATGGCAAAGCGTATGGCCACGGATCTGGGTTTTCAGGCCTGCGTGGATGCACAACAGCTCTTTGGCGGTTATGGTTACCTGAAGGATTATCCTGTTGAGCGACTGGTGCGCGATACTCGGGTGCACCAGATTCTGGAAGGCACAAACGAGATCATGCGTGTCATCATTGCACGACAAATCATAGATCTTGGAGCTGATATTCGATGACGGATTCTGTTTTGTTTGATCGCCTGCCCGGCCAGAACGGAAAGGCGATTGGTGTTGCTACGCTGAACCGCCCGCAAGCCCTGAATGGGCTTAATTTGGAGATGTGCCAGCTGCTGTTCAAGCAGTTTCAGGAATGGGCGCAGGATTCCAGTATTGCCATGATCGTGTTGCATGGTGCCGGCGAAAAGGCCCTGTGTGCCGGGGGCGATCTGCATTCGCTGTATGCCTCCATGCAAAAGAACCAGGGTGGTTCGGCCTGGGATAACGAGTACGCCCGCGAATTCTTCGATGTGGAATACCGCCTGGATTATCTGATCCACACCTTCCCAAAACCTATCCTGTGCTGGGGTGACGGGATTGTAATGGGTGGGGGCGTGGGCTTGTTCAACGGCGCCAGCCATCGTGTGGTGACCGATACCACGCGTTTTGCCATGCCCGAGATCTCCATTGGCCTGTTCCCCGATGTAGGTGGCACCTGGATGCTGTCACATCTGCCTGCGGGTATCGGCCATTTCCTGGCACTGAGCGGCGCGCAAATCAACGCCTCGGATTGCTTGTTCCTGGGCTTGGCCGATGCCTACTTGCCACGGGTGCATTTCGATGCCTTGCTCAAGGCCTTGCAAGCCACGAACTGGTCTGATGAACGTGACGCTCGTGATAGCAGCGTGCATCAGGTCCTGCGTGGTCTGGCAGAGGGCGCTCGCCCCGATACCGGCCCGTTGGAGCAAAACTACGCCATGCTGCGTGATGTCTGCGCCAGTCGCGAGTTTGAACGCATTACACAGGCTTTGCAGCAGTGGCAGGACAGTGCCGACCCCTGGCTGTCCCGTGCCGCACAGACCTTCGCCAAAGGTGCTCCAGGTTCGGCTCGTTTGTCCTTTGAACTGCTGGAGCGTGTCCACCACCTGTCTTTGGCTGATGTCTTCCGCCTGGAATACATTGTGTCGCTGCAATGTGGCGTACAGGGTGACTTCCAGGAAGGCATACGCGCACTGCTGATTGATAAAGACAAACAGCCACGCTGGAATCCGGCCTCGCTGGAACAGGCTGATGCCCGCTGGGTGGAACGCTTTTTTGTTCCCGCCTGGCCCGCAGAAACGACTCATCCCTTGGCTGACCTGTGATCCAGGCAGACCGCTGCGGCGCCTGACGGCGCCGTTTTCATAATGACGAGGAGACAAAATGAGTAACACGATTGCATTTATCGGGCTGGGCCATATGGGCAAACCCATGGCGCTAAATCTGCTCAAAGCCGGCCATAGCCTGAAGGTCTTTGACCTGAATGCAGAAGCCATGAAGGAGCTGCAGGCAGCGGGGGCGCAAGTGGGCGAGTCGGCGGTGCAGATCGTCAAAGACGCGCAGACGGTCTTTACCATGCTGCCTGCTGGCCGCCACGTTCGTCAGGTTTACGAGGGCGAGAACGGCTTGTTGCAGGCCGTGGCCCCTGGCACAGTGCTGGTCGATTGCAGCACGATTGATGCTCAAACCAGCCAGGATCTGGCGGCCAAGGCGGCCAAGCTGGGTCTGTTGATGCTGGATGCGCCTGTTTCCGGTGGTACTGGTGGCGCAATGGCCGGCACCTTGACCTTTATGGTCGGGGGCGAGGATCCAGCGCTGGAAAAGGCGCGTCCTTACCTGGAAGCCATGGGCAAGAACATTTTTCATGCTGGTAAAGCCGGTGCGGGCCAGGTTGCCAAGATTTGCAACAATATGCTCTTGGGGATTTTGATGGCGGGTACCGCCGAGGCCCTGGCTCTGGGCGTTGCTCACGGTCTGGACCCGGCAGTGCTATCGTCCATCATGGCGCGCAGCTCCGGCCGTAACTGGGCGACCGAACTGTACAACCCCTGGCCTGGCGTGATGCCGGATGTACCGGCTTCGCGTGATTATCAGGGTGGGTTTGCAACAGGTTTGATGCTGAAAGATCTGGGTTTGGCGGCCGATGCGGCCGTGAGCCAAAACAGTGCGACACCGTTAGGCGAACTGGCACGTAACCTGTTCGCCTTGCATGCCGCACAGGGTCAGAATGCCGGGCTGGATTTCTCCAGCATTCTTAATTTGTACCGTCAGAAGAGCTAAGTTCTGGCAGAGCGTAGGGCAGGGGCTGCAATTCCAGCGCCTGTCCTTGCTCCAGTTGAAACTGGCCTTGTTCCAGGTCCGCCAGTACCACTTCCATCAAGACATACAGGCGCTGCTGCTCGGCTTGCCAGGCGCGGTTGATAATGCGCGCAGCCGCAACCGGCTCTGCACCTTGAGAGACCAGGAACACATCGGCGGCTTCTTGCACCTGTGGTGCCGTGTCCAGAATGGCGCTGCGGGCGGCCATCATGCGGCGCTTGATCGTGCCTCGATAGTGGCTGCGTGCCACCACTTCCTGGCCGGGATAGCAGCCTTTCTTGAAGTTGATGCCGTCGATCAGGTCCAGGTTCAGAGTCTGGGGAATGAACAGATCCTGCGTGTCGGCGCTGATCCAGGGCAAGCCCGCCAAAATATCCGCCGTTTCCCAACGGCCCTCAGAAGCCTGAGCGTTCGTATCCTGTTGGGGAGAAATCCGCCAGGAGCGATTCAAGCCGTCCAGCTCGCCGGGGGCTTGGATTAAGGTGTCGTCACCATCGCGCTGCAAATTCCAGACCGCTTGGGCAGCGGATTGATCTGCCACACCGTAAACCTGCAACTCGGCCAGACTGATCGTCACTTTGCTGCGCAGCACGAACATGCGCAGGCGCTTGATCAGGGCCTCGCTCAGGTCACGGCGCACCAGGGCATAGACGGTCTCGTCCTGTTCGCGCCACAAGACCATGGTCGCCAAACTGCGACCTTTGGCGGTGCAATAGGCCGCGATGCAGGCGCGGTCGGCTGCCAGATGCTCCAAATCATTGCTGACTTGAGCATGGAGAAAGGACACGGCATCGGCTCCCTGAAACTGGAGGACGCACAAATCAGGCAGGGCGAAAGAGGAGGGGGCTGGCATTCCGGTCATGGCTGAGCGAAAAAAATAAATTTAAACATCAATGATACCGTGTGTGAGGCCGGTTTCAGGGGCATATCCCCGCTGGGATCAGGGCATGAGCTGGATAGCGCAATCCGGTAGCGCGGGCCTGTCCCGGTTTCTGTGTTTGACTGTGACACATATTCAGGAATATGCCGCCTTATTCTGATTACAATAGCGCTCGCATGAAAAAAACTGTCAAGATCTTCTCTGCCCTGTTGGGCCTTCTGGTGGTCGTCGCCTGTGTGATAGCGGGTGGCGCCTGGTATTGGGCCAAGAAGCAGCCCGTGACGATGAGTGCTGAACGCATCGACTATGTGGTGCCTGCAGGCTCAGGCCCCCGTGCGATTGCACGCAGCATGCAGCAGGCCGGGATCGATATTCAGGAAGATGCTTTTGTCTGGATGGCGCGTCTCTCTGGCCTGGATACCTCCTTGCAAGCGGGGGCCTACGAGGCCGTGCGTGGTGATACGCCATGGATGGTGATGGAGCGCATGTCCAGCGGCAATATGCTGCAAACCCGCCTGACCATTCCTGAAGGCTGGACCTATCAACGCATTCGCGAGACGTTGGCGAGCAATCCCCAGGTTCGCCAAACCTTGAGTGATATCAGTGATGCAGACTTGCTGCAGCGTTTTGGCTTGGACGCTGTACATCCTGAAGGTCTGTTCTATCCCGATACCTACGTTTTTGTACCGGGTACGGCAGATGTGGATATCCTGCGGCGCGGGTTTCAGGCTCAGCAGGAACTGCTGGAGCAGCTATGGGCGGACCGGGATGCAGATTTGCCCTTGAAGACCCCGTATGAAGCCTTGATCATGGCTTCCATCGTGGAGCGTGAGACGGGCCACAGTCAGGATCGAGCGCGTGTAGCCGGGGTGTTCATGAACCGTTTGCGCGTAGGCATGCCATTGCAGACAGACCCAACGGTTATTTATGGCATGGGTTCAGCCTATGACGGCCGTATTCGCAAGCGCGATTTGACGACGGATACCCCTTGGAACACGTACACGCGCAATGGATTGCCTCCCACGCCGATAGCCAGTCCTGGCAAGGCTTCCTTGATGGCGACTTTGCATCCCGAAAAGCATAATTTCTATTATTTTGTATCGCGTGGCGATGGAACCAGCGAGTTCTCGACGAATCTGGCTGCCCATAACCGGGCCGTCGCCAAATATATTCTGAAACGCTAAACCATTCAGGCCCTATCAGGGGCCTGAATGGTTTTTGGGGGCGGTTTGGTGACACTTGTATGGCTGAGCGCTATCCAAGGCCAGGGAGTCAAAGCTTCAAGCCGTGACGTTGCGTGAAGCCCGTCCACAAATCATGGACCTTGCTGGCCAGTTCTTCCAGGCCTGCGTCATTGCGAATCAGATAGTCCTGGGCGGCGCGTTCTACACCCCATTCGGAAGAGTGCTGGCTGATCACTGGATTGCCAGGGCGTTCGATATGCCAGATCTCTCCACCATGTTCACGGATGAAATTGGCCTCGTTTTCGTAACGAATGTCTTTAATCAGCAGACAACGGGCCTGACTCATATCAGGAAGCTGGTGGCTGGGCAGGAACAGGGGCAAGGTTTGTCGACGCTGCTCGTAATCCGGGTATTCGGCCAGAACCTGATTGCGTAGATGTTCGGCCGCCTGACGCGGACTCAAACCCCAAAAGGCATCCACATGATCCGCCCGCTCATCATCCAGGTGCTCAGGCACCATGCCGTAAATCGCGACCAGAGCCAGCGCCCAGACCGAGTAGCCCTGAATGCTCCTGGCAAGGGGGGAGCCCGGTCCAAACTCCAGCACATGTTGGGCGCGGCGTAGCCAATGATCGGGATCGCGCTGGCGCATCCAGTCCGTTCCCAGTAGCTGGAAACACTGTCTGGGGGAGCGCTGCCACAGGGCAATAGGCACTTCTTTCAGGCTATCGTCTGTCCAGGCTTGGGCTGGACTTAGACCAAACAGCACTTCACAGCCCATTTTCACGGGGTCGGCCAAGGCATAAGCGGCCAATAAAGGGTTTTGTGCCAGTAGTAGATTGGCGACGGTATCTTTGCCTGAACGCGCTTTGGCGGCCAGCCCGATCAATAAGCTCACTTCATCATCCTTGGTAGTGGAGCAGGCATTTTACCGGTTCATATTACAATGTGCGCTGAGCTGTTCAAGCGGGGGCGATTGCCAGGTCTTTCCTGCGTGAATCAGGCCTTTTGATGTGCAACCTTGAGGCAATACGGTGTCTGATAGTTTGACTTTTCTACCTTGGCAAATCGCGACCGCCCAAAATTGGCTGGGCAATCAGGAGCGTTTTGCCCATGCCTGGCTGATCCACGGTCTGCCGGGCATCGGCAAGACGCAATTCGCCCGTGCGGCCGCCGCCAGTTTACTGTGCGACCAGCCGGTGCAGGGTCTGGCTTGTGGCCACTGTCAGGCCTGTCAGTGGGTGCGGGGGGGAAATCACCCGGACTTGCGCCTGCTGCGCCCGGATGCGGTTGCGCTGGAAGAGCAGGGGCCAGACACCCAGGAAGGGGACTTGGCCAAAGAGTCGGCTGCCCGCAAAAATCCTTCCCGGGAAATCCGGGTGGAGCAATTACGGCAGTTGCAGCACTGGTTCAATACGGCCACTCATAGAGGCGGGTGGCGAGTGGCGGTACTTTATCCGGCTCAGGCTCTGAATCTGGTATCGGCCAATGCCTTGCTGAAGGTGCTGGAAGAACCTGCGGACCGCACGGTTTTTCTGCTGGTAGCCGATGCGCCAGATCGGCTGTTGCCTACACTGGTATCGCGTTGCCGCCGTTTGCCTTTGCCCGCACCGGATGCTCAGCAATCGGTGCAATGGCTGGAGCAACAAGGGGTGGATCAAGCCTCGGACTGGTTGGCTGCCTGGGGTGGTGCCCCACTAAAAGCGTTAAGCGCCAGCCAGGATATGAATGCGCCGTGCCCCGATTGGTTAAGCGTCTGGATGGATGGGGTATTGAAAGCAGGCCGTGAGGCGGATTTGTCCTTGGCCGATACGCTGGAAAAACTGCCTGCTCAAGAGTGGATTGACCATTGGCAACGCTTGTTTGTCGATATTCAGCTGGGTGGTTTTGCCCAACCGGCGCGTTACTATCCTTCCCTGCAAAAGCGCATTGATGCCTTGGCAGCCCAATCCAACACCACAGCGGTGACGGAAGCTCTGAAGTGGCTGGTGCAGCAAAAGCGGCTGGGGAATCATCCGCTCAATGCTAAATTGTTTATTCATCATGCCCTGGACCGTTTGCACCAGGCATGTCGTCGTGTTTAAAAAAGTACCGTCTAATCATGTTTGTTGATTCGCATTGCCATCTTAATTTCCCTGAACTTGCTGAAAATCTGGACGACATCCTGGACAAGATGCGCCAGAACCAGGTGGGCTGTGCGCTGGTGGTCAGCGTGGATATGGACGACTGGCCCGGTTTGATGGAGCTGGTGCGTCCCCACGGCCATTTGTTTGCCTCGGTTGGCGTGCATCCGGATTATGAGAAAGTCACCGAGCCTACCGTCCAGGAGCTGATCAAACATGCTCAAGATCCCAAAGTGGTGGCTATTGGCGAAACGGGTCTGGACTATTACCGCTTGCAAGAGCCCCTGGATTGGCAGCGTGAGCGTTTCCGCACCCACATCCGTGCCAGTCGCGAATCGGGCCTGCCCTTGATCATCCATACTCGCTCGGCCAGTGAAGACACCATTGCCATCATGCGTGAAGAGCAGGCGCAGATTGCCGGGGGCGTGATGCACTGTTTCACTGAAACCTGGGAAGTGGCACAAGCGGCCTTGGATCTGAATTTCTACATTTCCTTCTCCGGGATTGTGACCTTCAAGAACGCTACCCAGCTGCAGGATGTGGCGCAACGCGTGCCGCTGGATCGTTTGTTGATCGAAACGGACTCGCCGTTTTTGGCTCCTGTGCCGTATCGAGGCAAAACCAATAATCCTTCTCTGGTCATTCATGTGGCTGAGAAGATTGCGGAGCTTCGTGGGATCTCGGTAAAGGAAGTTGAAGAGGCTAGTGCGGAGAATTTTTTCAAATTATTCAGTAAGGTACAGATTTAAGTTAATCTGGTTTAGAGATTTTGATGAGGCTTTTGTGACTGCTTGAGCCAAGGTACAGGATCTTGAGCGGAGGTGGCTTAAAGTTGATTTAAAACTTTAAGAAAATAGTTTAACTGATTGATTTTTATAGTAAAAATTAAAATTTTTTTATTTTCTCTGCCTTTCGGGTTTAGTTCGGATTCACTAAAAAATCTAAATTTTTGTTAGTAATCAATGGCTTATTGATCATTCTTAAACCTGTTTGTAGTTAAATGCTTCTCGCCTGGATAGAGAGAAGCAACGCCTGAAGCGGCATCTATCTGTACTTTCATAACCTGATAAAGCACTTTATGAAAAGGATTTAACAGCATGAATTTTAAAAGAAAAATACCCAATAAAACCATCCTTTCTGTGGTGCTTCCTTTGGCCTTTCTGCTGCCAGTCCCTGTGTCGGCGCAGGAACCGGAGCTTGAAAGCCGAAATTGGTATTTGGCGCTGGAAAATGACCGACCCAACATCATCGAGCAGGAGTTCATCAAGGGGGCGAACCCCAACGCAGTCGATTCCAAGGGCAATCCTTCCTTGATGCTGGCGATCCGCAACAAGTCCTGGAAAGTGGTGGACACTTTGCTGGCTAACCGTCAAACCAATGTGAACATCGAGAACGAGGCCCGCGAAACTCCCATGATGTATCTGGCCCTGATGGGGGAGACCGCTCGTTTGCGTGATCTGCAAGCACGAGGGGGGCAGGTGAATCGGGTGGGCTGGTCACCTTTGCACTATGCCGCTTCCAAAGGACATGAAGAGACGGTGCGCTATCTGCTGTCTCAGAAAGCGATTGTGAATGCACCTGCACCAGACGGAACCAGCCCCTTGATGATGGCGGCTTTGTCGGGCAAACGGGCGGTGGTGGATGTGCTATTGGCTGCCGGAGCGGATCCGAGTATGCAAAATGCCCAAGGTTTGAGTCCGGCAGACTGGGCGCGTTCAGCCAATCATGAACAATTGGCCAGTTATCTGGATCAAGCTGTCGCTCGTAAAGCGGCCGCTGCACCAGCCGCAGCGGGGACTTACTCCGGTGGAGCGGTACAGACTTATGGTGTGCCAGAGCGGGTAGAGCAGCCTGATCTGAATCGGGTGCACACGGTGACGGTAGAGCCCGAGCCAGCTCCTGCAGCAGACAGCTCCAGTTCGAAACCTGCTTCGTCCAGCAGTACCAGTCGCTATTTTGACCTGGATCGTTTCGACAAGCCTGTACAGCCTTAAGTCTGGGGGCAGGATGTAAAAAGGAGCCTTGAGGGCTCCTTTTTTGTTACGGCAATAATCGGGAATGGTTGTAGTGATACTGACGTCCTGCACTGCGTTCGCAGCTGTGGTGACTCAGTATCTCTATAGGCAGGAAACCAAAACCCTTTTTATCTATTGCCGCTTAATGGGTCTTTCCTTGCGCCTTGGCCATATGGGAGGCATGCACAAAGGTCTGGAAACCTTGCAGGTAGTTGCTGAGCATTTTCTGGATATTCTCATCTTGCAGTTTGCCTTCCGCATCAAAGGAATTCTGCGCACGAGACACCAGCAACGAGCCGCCGCTGTACAGGGACACGCCCAGCATTTTCAGCGTAGGTAACCAGGCTGCCTGGGAGGAGATCGTGCCAAAGCCCCCCATGGAAGCGCCAATCAGCCCGGTGATACGGCCCGAGAAGATGGCTTTCATGTCTGTGCGAGACAGCCAGTCGATTCCGTTCTTGAATACGCCGGGTACGCCATTGTTGTATTCCGGGGTAACCAGCAAGAGAGCATCGGCGTTCAGGATCTTTTCTTTCAAGGCCAGTACGGCTTCTGGAATGCCGTCCTTGCTTTCGAGATCGCCGTCATACAGGGGGATGCCGTGTAGGGTGGCGACTTCAATCGCCATGCCTTGGGGGGCCAGGGCTTGAGCGGCGTGTGCCAAAGCGGTGTTGAAGGAGCTTTGGCGCAGGCTGCCTGATAAAGCCAGAACGCGGCAAGGGCCGGACAGATTCACCACGCCAGTCGTTTGACGCAGGGCCTCGCTTAACTGGTCAATGATCTGGATCCATTCCGGGGAATCCTGGAGTCGTTTTTCCCGAATGAACTCGGCTTGAGACTCGTTCCAGAAGGGAGCGTCAGCCAGCAGCACGTCATTAGGCAAAGGGCGGTGTTTTTCCAGAAAGCTGGCAATCGCCTCGGGGGTGTTGGGCAGACCCAGTTGAGCAAACAGGTCGTGAAAGCGGAACAAGTTATCAGACATGGTGGTAGGGGAGCTTGGAAGAGGGGATGATCGGACGCTAAGGGCGGGCGCGGCTCCAGCATGTATGGCTAAAGGTTCCGGGCTTTGAGTAGCGTACAAAAAAATACTGTTTTTATTAACAGGCAGCCTGATATAGGCTGCCTGTCTATTTACGGTGACCCAAACGCTTAATTGGCGGGCAAGTAGTCAGGACGCAGAATGCCACGCAGTTCCGAGTAGGGCAGCAGTAGCTCTGGCTGACCGAAGGAATACGGGGCGACCTCGTACGGGTTGTACTTCACCAGCAAGCCCTGATCGGTCAGAGCAATGTTCTGGGCGGGCTGGAAGGGCCACATTCTGTCCCAACCAGCTCGGTCTTCACGTGCCTCACTCAGGCTGGAAACCCAGTTGTTGTGCGCCTGGCGTACCAGTTCCTGGAAAGGCTTGATCTTGCCGGGGGCAATAATGCGGTCCAGAGGCAAAGCGGTCTTCAGGCGATTGTCCCAGTTGATGAACTGGGTTGCTGTAATGCCGTGAGCCGCACCTGTCATGTAGATACCCGAGCTTAGCTCTACGACCGTCAGGTCCCGGTTCCGGTAGCGCGTACGGGCGGATAAATGCACTTCGTCACGATTATTGGCGGTAGCCCAGTAGTAGTTCTCGAATTCCTTCAAACCGCGATAGCCAGGATGGCGGTCAGAGATAACCGTCATATGAGCCAGGCTTTCATCGACCAGCTTGGTCAGCTCGGCATTGCCGGGGAAAATCAGAGATTTCACTTCCAGGCGCGGGCATTCACCGGTACAGCCTGGCTTGACGTGCTTGTAGTCCAAGGGCTGGGTAAAAACGCCATCTTTTTCAGTCTGATCCTGGGTTTGCGTTGGAATCAGGGAGATATTGCTGGGCGTGCTGGAACACGCAGACAGAGCCATGGCTGTCAGGCCAATAAGCAGCAGCTGATAGGGGCGCTGTAAGGTCATGGGATCGTAGTCCTATCGGATGGTTTTGGAATCTTGGCCAAAGAGGATTTGACGGGCCTTGTCGTCATGGACGGGCGAGCCGGGGTTGATCTGTTCGACCAAGGCATAGGCACGCTCAGTTGCGGGACGCGCACTAATACGCTCAAACCAACGCTTCAGATGCGGGAAGTCGTCCAGGTTCTGGCTTTGGCGCTGGTGGGAGACAATCCAGGGGTAGCTGGCCATATCGGCAATGGAGTAGTCCCCAGCAATAAAGTCGCGCTGCTCCAGATGTTTGTTCAGCACGCCGTAGAGACGGCCAGTCTCACGCACATAGCGGTCGATGGCGTACTCGATTTTGACGGGGGCATAGACATTGAAATGGTGGTTCTGGCCTGCCATGGGGCCCAGGCCACCCATTTGCCAGTACAGCCACTGTAAGGTTTCGGTACGCACTCGCAAATCGGTCGACAGGAACTGGCCGGTTTTTTCTGCCAGATATTGCAGAATGGCGCCGGACTCGAACAGGGAGATAGGTTCGCCACCGTCTTGCGGAGCCTGGTCCACAATGGCGGGAATGCGATTATTGGGGGCGATACGCAGGAATTCAGGTTTGAATTGATCGCCTTGGCCAATATTGATGGGGTGGACGGTGTAAGGCAGACCGGACTCTTCCAGAAACATCGTGACTTTATGTCCGTTGGGAGTGGTCCAGTAATACAGGTCGATCATGTGTTCTCCTGGCTAAGTGAAGACGCTGGCCTGTCTGCAGCAAGCTACCCAGATGACGTATCCGGCGGCGCTGGGCTACTATTGTTCGCCTGAATACGGTTTATAGGAAGTCAAAGACTGTCATGAGCAAAATCTATCATAATCCGCGCTGCAGCACTTCGCGTAATGCCCTGGCCATGATGCGTGAAAAAGGTCTGGAACCCGAGATCATCGAGTACCTGAAAACACCCTTGTCGCGCAGCGAACTCAAAACTCTGATTGCGGCAACGGGCTTGACGGTACGCGAGGCCATGCGCAGCAAAGAGGCTGTTTACAGCGAGCTGAACCTGGGCAATCCCGATCTGAGCGACGAGGACTTGCTGGCAGCGATTGAAGCTAATCCTGTTTTGTTGAACCGTCCTATCGTGGTGACAGAAAAAGGGACGCGTCTGGCGCGTCCCCTGGAAGTGGTTCAGGAAATTCTGTAATCAGACTTCCTGAGTAGCGCTCAAAGCGCTATTACTGGGCAATGGCTTCCAGCGCAATGCGGATAGTGACTTCATCACCGACGTAAGGCACGTTGGCGGCCATGCCAAACTCGCTACGCTTGATCTCGATCTTGCCGTCCGCGCCCAGGGCGGGTTTGTTCATCATGGGGTGCTTGGGCATGGTCAGGAAGGACTCAATGGTCATGGTAACGGGCTTGGTAATGCCCTTGATGGTCAGATCGCCCTTGGCGGACACAGGCTTGTCACCGTCGAACTGAATGTCCTTGGACACAAAAGTTGCTTCGGGGAACTGCTCGGTGTCGAAGTGATCCTTGCCCTGGATGTGTTCGTTGAACAGGGGAAAGCCGGTGCTGACCGAACGGGTGTCGACTTTCATGTCGATGCTGCCGGTCTTGGCTTCCTGGTCCAGGGTAACGGTGCCTTGTGCCTTGTCAAAGCGCTGGCTTTGCGTGCTCAGGCCCAGGTGCTTGTAGCTGAAGTGCACGAAGGTGTGGCTGGGTTCAACCTGATAGGTCGCCGGCGCTGCCTGAGCGGCAAAAGCAAATAGAAAACTGGCGGACAGGGCAATCACTGGCTTGATCATGAGGGTGTAATCCTTGTTATGCAGGGAGAGAGAGGGGCGCTGATGCGTCTGCTTACTTGGCATCAATCTTGAAGTTGACGGTGATCTCGTTGGCCACGATGTCGTAGCTGGACCAGGAGCCTTCACCGATAGAAAAATCGCCACGCTTGATTTCAAAGGCACCGCTAAAAGTGGCTTTGTCGCCTTCGGGAGCCATGGTCGCCATGACAGTGACGGGTTGCTCACGGCCTTTGATCTGCAGCGTGCCTTGCACTTCATATTGCTGGTCGCTGACAGCGCGGAAACTCCTGGAGCTGAAAACGGCCTGGGGATGCGCGTCAATATCGAACCAGCGCACGTCTTGCAATTCATCATCGGCTTCTTCTGAGCCGGTATCAACGCTATCCAGGGCGACCTTCAAGACCACCTTGGACTGATCCAGGGCGTCGGGGTTGAAGTTCAGTTCGCCTTCAAATTTACGGAACTGACCATCCAGCTTCACACCCATCTGGGAATACTGAAAGCCGATTTCGCTATTTTGGGTGTCCAGAGCCTGGTAGTTCTTGGCGTTGACGGCCAGACTGGTGCCCAGGCCCAGAGAGCCGATCAGCAGGGACACGAAGACAGATTTTTTCATGATTTGGCTTTGCCTAAAGTAAAGGTGATGCGGCCAAGCAAGCCGTCACGGTCTATGAACTGATGCTTCAAGGCCGCCAGAACATGCAGGCTGACCATGGCAATCAGGGCGTAATTCAAAAAGATGTGGACTTGGACCAGTAGCTCGCCCAAAGGTTTATCTTTGGAAACCAGATCGGGCAGGGGGATCACGCCAAACCACACCGTCTGAAAGCCTTTGGCAGAACTCATCAGCCAGCCTGTCAGGGGAATACCAATCATCAGCAGGTATAAAGCGGCATGACCACAGTGGGCCAGAGCCCGGCTGAAAGCAGACATGCCAGGGGGTAGAGCAGGGGGGCGGTTGAACAAACGCCAGAGCAGGCGCAGGATCACCAGTACCAGCAGGGAAATACCGGCCCATTTGTGCCAGGAATAGACTTGCAGTTTCAAAGGGGACAGGGGCAAGGTTTTCATGGTGTAGCCCACGGTCACCAAGGCGGTCAGGGCCAGTGCCATCAGCCAATGCAAGATGCGTGCGACTCGGGTGTAGCGTTGGCGATTCACTGGAACAGGGGTGATGCTCATTGATAATGCCTTTCATTTACGAAGCCAAGAAACTTTAACCTGTTTGTAAGCATCGTAAAAGACCAGATTTTGCAATGCAGTAATGCAATATTGGGGGTATTGGTCGTGCATCTCTTGCAAGATGACTATTTTCTTGCAGCGTGTGACAAGGCTTTCAGGGTGGGGTGGGGGCGGGCTAAACTCCTTTTTTCAGCTCGCAAGCAAGGAAGTCTCTATGTGGAAAACAGCGTTGGTCGTCGTGGTAGCCGGTTTGTTGGCAGGATGCCAGGACTCGAAAAAGGCCAATGAGGAAAATTTCAGCACGGCAATCCAGAGCTATCTGGATACGCGAGACGGCTTGTGTGTAGGAGTGCCTGGACGTGTGTATCCCTATCAGGCCGAGCACGATTCCCCCTTGATTGTGGAAGATCGAGCTCGTCTGGCTGCCTTGGCCAAGGTAGGTTTGTTGCGTCAGGTAGGAAAGGAAGAGGCACCGCGCTACGAGCTGGATGCCAATGCAGACACCTATTTGCGTCGTTCCAGCTCCGAACAGTCGCAGGGCGAGCATGATGCATTTTGTACGGGCCGCCTGGTTCTGGACCGTATCGACTACTTTACCGAACCGGCCAGCGCAGGCGGGTTTACCGTCAGTCAGGTGAGTTATGTCTATCATCTGGCCGATGCGGCGGGCTGGATCAAAGATAGCGCGGTTCAGGATACCTACGAGGATCTGCGCGCGTTGACGGCCCAGGAAGTCGAGGGGCAGGCACGAATGATTCTGACCAATAAGGGCTGGGTTCATCAGAATCTGTACAGATAGCCCGGTTCAATAGTGCAGCTTTGCATGATTGAGAGCTTGGGACGCAAGCAGCGAACTGTGCTTGGCAAGTAGCCGTAACAATGCGGCCGTTGTCACTTGTATTGATGCCAAGCGTTGCCCTGGTGCTGCTGTTGCTGCCAGTCTCGCTGCCAGCAATCAGGTTTCAGCAAGCAGGGGAGAGAGGTGGCTGACAGGCACCCAGCCCAGGGCGCCATCCTGGGGGCGCTGGCACCAGCACCAGCCATTCAGGATTTTCTCTCCTTGAACCCGATCGCCTTCATCCACATTCATTTCCAGCGCGCTGTAGTCTTGCAGGGCGCGACCGGTCCCAGCATCGGGCAGGCGCTCGATAATTTGTTCGGGCACCCATCCTCCAGGGTGTTCCTGAGTAGAGCAGTAAATCCAGTTATCCCAGTCTTCCGGGCCTTGATACCGTTCCCCAACTACAAGAAAGTCGCCTTTTTTCAGGACTAAGGGATTTGGATACTCAGAGCGATGTGGGGTGGTGACCAGGTACTTCATCGTGGCGTAGCTCGCAAAGGTTGTCAGGCTGTAGCATTGTACGCATTAGCATGAGACGAACATGCTTTCCAAGAACCTTCCAGTTTCTCCTTTATTCGCTTCCCCTTAGCGCTGCGTCAGCCCTTGCCATACAGACTGATTCCCCGATAAAATGCAATTAACGGAAAAGATGGGTGCGAAATGAAAAAACGGTCTACAAGAGAAGAAGGGCAGTTTGATCTGCCTATTTTAGGCTCGCAGGCCGCCGACATTTCGGCGGAGGCCTTGTTTGATACCTGGTTGCAGCATCAACGCCCACCCATGGCACCCAGCACGCAGCGGGTGTATCGCACCTTGTGGCGGCGCTTCTTGCAGGCACTTCAGGATCATAAAAAGCAGTACACCCAGATCAAGCCTGTGGATATACGGAACTTTTTGAGCAATCTGGACGAAGTGCGCCGCCCGCAGCGTGAACGCTATCAACAAGTAATCGCCCGTGCTTATGAAGAACTATGCCGCCAGGATGGACGCTCCGAAAATCCTGCACTGGCCCCCGCCATCAACGACCCCTTCAAGGAAAGCTGGCGCCAGGCCCCTGACAATCAGGCCACCCAATTTCTTTCTGTAGATCAATGCTCTGCCACCATCAAGGCATTGCAAAATCGACGGCGTGTCCTGGAGTTGGCCAGTGATATGACCATTGCCGCCCGTTGGCGTGAATATCGAGATATGACGATTGTGGCTGTGATGCTGGGCACAGGCTTGCGGCCGGTGGAGTTGGGGCAGTTGCACCCTTCAGCTATCGGAGTGGCCCAACGCAGGGCCGACCCGGTGAAGTCGGACGAAGCAGATGAGGAGCACACCACGCAATGGCGCGATGGAACTATCCTGCTGAAATTGACTGGAGCGGCCAAGCGCGAGGTCGTAGCCCCCATCTGGTGCGAAGCCATATTGCGTAGCTGGCTGATTTTCAGTGGTGCAGAGGACGCTTCAGCTTGGGCCAAGGACAGCCGCGTTTTCCCCGGCTCTCGTCAAGTCAGCGCTGCCCGACCCCAGGCACAAATGAATCCGGCCACGCTGGCTCGCATTGTCAGCAAATGGGGCATCAAGCAGATGGATCTGGTGATGACGCCTCAGCGTCTGCGCAATACCTTTGGGGCGGGTTTGATCGAACGAGGTTTTTCCTTGCCTGAGATCGAAGAAATTATGGGTTATGCCCCCGGCGCAGCCAGTGCCTGGCGCCTGCAGGCGTCCTGGCTAGCATGGCTGGAAGCGCAAAAGACTCCGGCCCATCCCGCAATTACCGAGAATACGCAATCGGAATGAAGGGCTAGTCACGGTTTCGTCAGCTCCGGGAGGCATAATTTCAGATCCATTTCGCTTTATTGAGGAGTTTGAAGTGACGTCGACACCTGTTTTTCGTCGTGCTGTGGCAGCGGATCTGGAGGCCATCGTAGCCATGTTGGCCGACGATATTTTGGGCCAGAAACGGGAAAACACCAGCCTGCCTTTGGCTCAGTCCTATCTGGACGCTTTTGAGGCGATAGAAGCGGACCCCAATCAGTATCTGGCCGTTGTAGAGCTGGATGGCACGGTTGTGGGCACTTTGCAGATCACGTATATGCCAGGCCTGTCGCACCAGGGCGCGTGGCGTGGGGAGATTGAGTCTGTACGTATTGCCAGCGCTGCCCGTGGTACGGGTTTGGGGCGCTTGATGATTCAGTGGGCCATCGAACAATGCCGTGCACGCAATTGTCACCTTGTGCAGCTTACCTCGGATATGGCTCGTATCGATGCACATCGGTTTTATGAGCAACTGGGTTTCACGGCCAGCCACAAGGGTTTCAAGATGACGCTGTAGGATTCTTGCTTCAGGATGGATCTGGGCCAAGAGCGGTCATAGAACAAGAACTATAAGCACCGCATTAATGGAAAAGCTCCCCAGACATGATTGATGCCTGAAGAGCCTTTCATGGGGGAGACTGTTAAGGGAATTGCCTGAGTTTCAGGCCAAGTTATCCAAATATACTGTTGATTTTCTCAACGGTTCCGATATAGGTAGTGCTTATTTTTCTCAGAGTGTAGGGAACGGTATAAGTCCAATCCTTAGACCAGGAATCGCTGCTTAAGGTGCAAATGTTGAGATTGCCCAATTCTTTTTCCAAGGCGGCAAATTGATCTTGTAGAGATTGGCTTGACGCAAGACTCCGGCCCTGGCCTTGACCCCGCCATTGAACTCCCTTGGCGGCAGAGTATGGAATAGGTATCAACCTGACACTGTCGTTAGTCAGAATCCCTTTGTCTTTATCAGCCGTTAGCTTCATTGCCATTTCGCCGCCTTTAGTGAAAATCATTTTTTCAGGCAAGGCTTTTCGCAATAGCATCAGGGACGGCCCGAAGGCATAAATATCACCATTCGTATCAATGAATGGGAGCATTTTTATGAACGAGCTAAACGCAGTCGGATTGTTGCTCCCATAGCTGCAATAAGCAGCCTTGTAGGTCACCTCGGGATACGGTATCGGCTTAACGTCGATAATTTCACTGCTTACTGACTGGTCCCCAATGAGCAGGCCCAGACCAAGCTCCGCATTACGCAAGAAACCAATTTCGTTCCAGGCAGTATAAATCTTCTTGGCTTCATCGCTTAAGGAGTTGAATGCGATTTCCACCGCATCGTCACTCTCTACGTTGTCGCTCAATACACCCTGTGCAATTTTGAACGAATCGGCTACTTGAGACGCTGAATTAAGATGGCAGAAATCCAGCTTGATATTGCAAGCGTTAAAGGTATTGTAAATAGTGTTCAAGGTGGACAAATCTTGCATCATGCAACGAATTTTCAGGATGTACTCGGCCACTTCAGCATCGTTGATTTCGTTCATGTATCCCATCGACATCCATGGGAAAATATCTGACCAGTTTGCTATCCAGGCGCCTAGAACGGCGTAGTCTGAGCTTGAATCCAAACTGCTTGCTCTGACCCCTTGAAGCGAGATGTTCTTCTTCCTTCTGGAGACGCTTCCTTCTGCTAACACGTCCAATGAGTTTTCCTGTACTTTGGAGGCCAGGTCGTTTAAGCCATCAATATTGTTCTTGTCCCGAACAGTTGATTTGAATTCTTCAAACGTTAAATTCGGGTTCGTTTTTTTGGCTTCTTCATATCCGGACGCGAGCGAGAATTCTTCAGAATCGCCCAGTTTCTTAATGGTATCCAGCTTTTCCGTGACTTCTTCATTTTTTTCCGGTTTGAGAAAATCAGGGATTTTTGGAGGAGGGCTTACCGAACTTTGCATTGGCGCTTTATCGAGCAGGCTAATTCCTGAGATCTCGGCAAAGGATTTGTTGGCAACAACATCAAACCAGGAATTTACCTGGCTTTCAACGCAACCTCCACTGGCGAGAGCCTTGCACGATACCTCAACTTCAGAGCTTTGATCTTTTTGAGATCCATTATAGGTTTGCGCTATGGATACGGAACTTCCTATCCCTGAATAGCTGAATTCAGCCGTTTCTCCATACTTCCAGCTGTCTTCTGATTTTTTGCTCGTCATCTCCGTAGAAACAGAGCCCATTCCACCCCAGATGGCTCCAACGACCAGGCCATCCCCGTAGGATGAAATGAAGTTCTGCAGAGATTTGACCCATTCTTTCATGAGCTCGTCTTTTTCTGTAGACGATCCAGTGCAGTCACGGGCAGCAATAAATTTCTCTAAAACCTTTAACGAAAGATTTTTAGGTCCTGCGCTTAAGGAATTTAATACGTCTTCTACCGTCAGGTTGTCAAAGTCTATGTATTCTATTCCCGAGATCATGGAAATGTTGTAGGAAACTTTAATGGACTTGTACTCCGAAGCAGTCGCATTGCTGACGGATACAGCAACTGCTGACGTAAACTTGGCGATCCCCGAGGGGCCATAGGCTCCTGAAAAGCCAATGGTTCCCTCGTTCAAGGAGTCAGTATAGACATATTGGCTTTTACCACTCATACCCATTTCAATTTCTTTTTGGGTAATCATTCTGGTAATTGGATTTATCAGAACTGAAGGTTTGAAATCATTCCCAAGAACAGTAGATCCAACTGTGATTCCCAGTAATGGGTTGATGGATTTAGCTTCTATGCCCATGATTTTCTTCCTTAGGATTTTTTTACGACAGTAATGAAGATATTGCCTGTTGCGCCACTTGGGCTACCGCCACCTTTTTTACTCACTGTGTAGTTTTCTTTATCCTTTACGGTGAGTTCATCGCTGTTGGACCCACTCCAGGGGCAATCCCAGTAATATTCGAAAACTAATTTATCACCATCGTATAAAGAAAAGCCTCCTTCCGTTCCAGATGAAGCATTTTCACGTCCGCAAGAGGCAATGGTGTATGAGTCTTCGTCTTTAATAATGGTGCCATTGATTTGGCTAGGACTTATTTCCTTATCCTTATTTCCAGGGACATGAAACTTTCCCCACTTCAGATAAGCGCCTTCTACTTTGAAGTTTGAGTTAACAACGAAGATGGTAATTTCTATCCATTGTGCATAAGCCCGAACCTTGCTTTCTTCAGTTGCAATATCTTTAGCAGTCATGGTTAAGTCCTCAGCTTGTTAATTAAGTTGCGCCTAACTACATTGTTTTGCACTTATGTGCAAGCAGAGAATAGCAGTTGAATTGTTTTAATACAATTTAATTTAAATAAAAAAATAGCTGCTTTTCTATCTCCTTTATTATTCGCAACCTAACTTAAATTAATATCGTAATTACGATGTTTTTATATGAATGAAGTGTCTGAATTTTTCTTGATTAGTACGAAAACTGTTTTCTGCCCCTTCAGTCATGGCGTTGGCCCAATGCAGGTTCGACCTGGTGGAATGGGACAACGTAGTGAAGAGCACGTCACGCATTGGTGCGATCGGACCAAGCAGCTGAGCAAGCCATCGTAGCCATGCTGGCCGACGATAATCTGGGCGAGAAGCTGGTGAACATCGGCCTGCTTTTGGCCCAGTCCTCTCTGGAAGCCTTTGCGGCGATAGAGGTAACCACAATCAGTATCTGACGGTTGTTGAGCTTGATGGTGCGGTGGCAGATGCTTTGCAGATCACGTATATGCCAGATTTGTCGCACCCGGAGGAGTGGAGTGGAGAGATTGAGTCTGTGCATATGGCTAGCGCAGCTCGTAGTAGGGGATTGGCCCGTTTGATAATTCAGTGGACTATCGAACAATGCCGTGTGCGCGCAAGTGCCACCTTGTGCAGCTAAGCTCGGATACGGCTCGTATCAATGCCAAGCTGGCTATTTCTTTGGTCAATTTGCCGTCCTTCAAACTCAAAGGGCATTTGCCGATAGGCAACCCTGTACTGAATCCGGCGCTTGGAATCACAAACTCGAATACTTTCATGAAGACTAGACCGGCTTTGCCCCTGGCATCTTGCAGCATAAAGGTCGGGATTACCTCGTCCTTTATGCTGTCTGGAAAAATGGACAGCTAGCCCTGAGCTTGGTTTTTAGCCTTATGATGTTTTCTCAAACTGTATGTTGGAGATAGGCAGATGGGTGTAGCGTCAAATTATCCAGTCATATTGATTACCGGCGGGAGTCGAGGGATAGGTGCTGCGACGGCGCGTCTGGCGGCGAAGCAGGGCTATAACGTTGTTCTTAGCTATGTCGCCAGTGAATCTGATGCCTTGTCAGTGGTCGCTGAAGTAGAGGCGACAGGTCGTCAAGCTGTTGCTTTCAAGGCGGATTGCGCGGACCCGGAGCAGATTACTCAACTCTTTGAGCAGGTTGACCAAAGGTTTGGGCGGATTGATGTTTTGGTAAATAACGCAGGCGTGTTGTTTCAGCAGTCTCGTCTGGAAGATCTCAGCTTCGAGCGTATACAACACACTTTTGCGGTCAACACGATTGGTCCCATGCTTTGTGCGCAACAGGCGGCCAAACGCATGGCTTATCGCCATGGTGGGAAAGGCGGTTCTGTCATCAATGTTTCCTCTATAGCGGCCAAGCTTGGCAGTCCAAACGAATATGTGGATTACGCCGCTTCGAAAGGAGCTGTGGAGACTTTCACAACAGGTTTTGCTAAAGAGGTTGCCCGAGAAGGGATTCGTGTTAATTGTGTTCGGCCTGGGCATATTTATACCGAGATGCATGCCAGTGGCGGCGAGCCAGACCGTGTAGACCGATTAAAGGACAGCATCCCGATGGGCCGTGGTGGCCAAGCAGAGGAAGTGGCGCGTGCAATTTTATGGCTAGCCAGCTCTGAGGCGTCCTTTATCACGGGAACATTCCTGGATGCGAGCGGTGGCAAGTAGCCATTGAGGGTGACGAGGTTTTGGGCCTTGAAATACGATGTTCTGGATAATTATAAAAATCGCATAATGTCGCTTTATGTTAAGTCCACCTGTTTATTAGTATTTTTTATACAGTAATTTAAGCAGAAAACTCGTTGCTTTTTCAACGAGGTTTTTAAAATGCTTACGTTCACAACTGTCGCCACTAAAGGTGGTGTTGGCAAAACTACATTAACTGCTAATTTAGGTGGATTGCTTGCTGATTTCGGATATCGCGTTCTTTTAATTGATGCGGATATTCAGCCATCCCTGACTCGCTATTACAAACTGACTCATCAAGCCCCTTACGGCTTAACGCAAATGGTGATGTCGGGAGCACTCACCACGGACTGCATTAGTCACGTCGAATTTCCTCCAGCCGAATTCGAGGGTGACCGTTCAAGTTTGAACGTGCAGGGCGGCTTCTTGCATATTGTGTGCTCTGACACTCAGCGAGATGACAGCCCCCTTCAAATCTGGTTGTCCAATCAGCTTGATCGCCTGGTGCGTATTCGGATGGCCCTGAGTAACCCGGATATCCGTGCTCAGTACGATGTCTGCATCATCGATACCCAAGGGGCAGTGGGCCACTTACAAGACGCCGCCGTCAATGCTGCGGATGTGCTTCTCGCTCCTGTAGCCCCTGATGTTCTGTCGGCCCGTGAGTTTGTTGACGGTACGATCAAACTGGTCGCCCGCCACGAATCTGCCTCCAACCTGGGCTACAAAGTGCCCGCAATCCAGTGCGTGATTAACCGTAGCGAGAACACGGTCGACAGTCGCACCATGTCCAGCCTAATCCGCAATCAGTTCATTGAAATGAGCGGGCGTGTGACCGTGCTGGCCACCCAGATTCCCCAAGCGGTCGCCTACAAAAAAGCCGCTACCGCCCAAGTCCCTGCTCACTGGATTGATCCGGTCAGAGCGGGCGATCACATGCACAGTTTGCTGTGGGAATTGATCCCCAATCTGAGCAATAAATTCACTCCCAATCACCGCAATGAGTTAGCTCCCGCGCTAGCGGCATTGCATGTCCCTATCTCCGCGTCAGACGAGCCAGACAGCCCGCTCACGACTAACTCGTAGAGCGCGCCATGTCTAAAACTCCGGAATTGCTGACCGCCAGTCAGCGTGCCGCGCAGTTGCGCATGAACGCTGAGTTGAGCTCAACACTAAGAGATACCAGTCCCGTGTCCTCAAAAAAATCGAATTACGAAGACATCGCCAAACGTTCCCTGATGGGCACGCCGCCACCGCTGAACGCCATGGGTGCGATGACGCCCATGGATGTGGTCGATGGCAGTATTTCAAATTTGGCAGTCACTGATATTGATCGGTACGAATTTGACCCGCGTACCGAAATAAACCCACTCTATGACGAGATCAAGGCGTCGATTCGGGCCAACGGCATCCTGAACCATATCAGCGTTACCAGGCGTCCTGGTCAGCTGCGTTATATGGTCTACGGTGGCGGGAATACACGGCTGCGTATTGCGAAAGAGCTGTACGAAGAGGGTGACCAACGCTTTGCGCGGCTGACGGTCATCGTCAAGGTCTGGAAAGGGGACGCGCCGACCATTGCGGCGCACCTGGCTGAAAACGAGCAGCGTGGCGAGATTTCGTTCTGGGAGAAAGCTCAGGGCGTGCTGTCGTTTAAGGAGCATTTCGAGAAAGAATCGGGCAAATCGCTTTCAACCACGGAACTGAACAGGGAGTTGCGCCAGGCCAGCGGCCTGAATTTCGGCATGAGCATGCTGCAAAACTTCCTTTTTGCGGTTGAGTATCTGACCCCGATCGGGCGCTGGCTACAAACACGCGATGTGAACCTGCTATTGAAACCGCAGATCTCGCAGTGGCTAAAACTAGCTGACAAGTTTAGCCAGCAAGCAGTCGCTGAAACAGCGCTACAGACAATCCTGCACAAGTACGCCGCTGTGATGAGCCAACAATCTGTCACGGCAGATCAAAGTGCTCAGCAGGTTTTAGACGTCTCGCAGTTGCTTGATGAGGTCAACGCAGCCATCGCTGACACCTTGGGTGTAGCCCCTGAGAAACTGCTGGCCATGGCCCAGGCTCTAGAGGCGAACCCGCGCCTGGAGGTTGAGACCCTGAGGCTGATCGAAGCCACTCCTACGGCGCCAGTGGCCTCCAAGCCGTTAGCAATTCAACCACCTACTCAGCCTCCACTCGGTCGAATGTTGGCCAGTGTGCCTACGCCTAAGAGTAAGCCCGACAGTTCTGGCGGTGCCTTTTTGCCAGCTTCCCCATCGGTCTCCCAGAACGTGGTCTTGAGCGGAGAGGGGGAGGGTGAGGGGTTCGATCCACAGCCGATATTTACGGTGTTAGGCGAGTTTCAGAGCCTGATCGACATGTCGGATGTGCTTTTTAAAAGCGATCAGCCCTACCACATCTTTGGCTTTTACCTGGACTTTCCTTCACAAGGTATTGGGTATGTTGATGGGATTGAGCTGGAACCAGAATTGGTCATTTACCGCAGAGCCCTGTGGAAAATCCTAGTCAGTCTTACCGGTCAGCTTGATCGTCGATTTACGCAGCTCATCCCATACGAAGCCGATGGCTTCACCATTGCGTGGAAACAGCTTTGGGAGCAGGGCGAGGAGCAGTTTCAGGAAGGAGCGCAGGAGTTACTGGGCGAGGCATTTGACCATGTCTCGCTCCAAACCGTGAGCCTGGTACTGCGACATGAGCAATTGGGGCCGTTGGTCACACGTCTGCTCTCAGAAATGGAACGGGTTCGGATCCGTTACCCAGAGCGTCAACTGGACGGGTTTGTGCCCTTGTTCATGCCGGATGTGACGGAGGAGATTTCATGAACAAAATTCCCATTCAATGTCCTGTTCTACGGCGCATGTTGCTGGCCCACATTATTGAGCAAATCGATGGCGGGCACATGGACTCTCTACTGCGTGCGGGCTACTCACCCGAGTTTCTCGATGATTTGCGTTACCGAACCACTCGGGACATCACGAATCTGGCCAACTCACCGCAGGAAATGTGGTTCTCACTGTCTGAACAGCTCATCAGCAAGGGGCTACATCTGCTCGATATGCGGCGTGAGCACGCCAAGTTACGCGAATATTTTGTGATTCATGGCGCTTCGCGTCGGATGGTGTGTACGTATTTCAAGCTGTCCCACGAGGAGTATCGGGACTTGCGCGCACAGCTCAGACCGGGAGGGGAGCCTGGCGGTCGTACAGCCCTGCCTCCAGTCGTTGTACGTGATGCCATCCATCGAGCGTGGTTCGATATTCAGCAATCGATGTCTGAGCAACCCTGCCGAGACCGAATCTACGCCTTACACCAACAGTTTCCTGAGCTGCGAATCAGTGTCCTCCAACAAACCATTGTCGAGTTTGCTGAAGATGATGAGCTTGGTTTGGAAATAAAGCCGACGACACCACCACTGCAAGGATAAAGCCACATGGATGAAATTATGACTATGCCAATTACTTCTACAACTGCGCCGCATCCGTCGACTCTGCCTCCGTCAGAGCGTGCTTGTGATGGCCAGACACAGGGTGGGTGGACCTTGCCGTCCTCTCATGCCGATGGCTCCCAGAACAATAAAGACGCGCCAAAGGAAGACTTTTTAGCGCAAGCGGCGCTGTTGAATTTGATGGGGCAAACGCCAATCAGCTTCCATCGCCTATATGTCGATATCACAGGCAATGTCATCACGGGATTATGGCTTTCGTCTGTGCTGGAGCGTGTTGCTCAAGCCAAACCCGAGGAGTTTCAGGATGATGATTATGTTTTTCGCCTATCAGCGACTCAATGTCATCAGGTCACCGGGATTACTGCCTCTCAGCAGCGGACATGCCGACGAGATTTGATCGCATTGGGCATGTTAAGTGAACAGTCGGGGCCAGGCCGTGTACCGGAATACCGCTTGCATCTGAATGTTGTCGCGGATGCCATTCTCCAAGCATCCGCTTCATTAGCTAACTCGCTCGAAGAGGTTCATCAACAACAAGGCTCATCGTCGTCACAACCCGTTCTTTCCAAGCGCTACGGATGAGATGGCTATGGGTGCCGCATTAAACACCGATACAACGACGGCGTCTCTAATTGATGAGGCTATGCAGTTGCTCACCAGCCAAGGGTTTGTGCAGTACTACCCAAACCTGGCTCAAACGCTGGGCAATTTCAAAGCTGCTTTGTTTTTGGGGCACGCGCTCTATTGGGCTCGGCATACTGCCGTTCACTATAAAAATCGTGATGGCTGGTTCTTTCTGACGGCAAAACAGTGTACGCAAGCAACGGGATTAAGTACCCGAGAGCAGGAGAGCGCTCGTCTCTTACTTGTTCAACATTCGCTGATTCAGGAAAAGCTGGCTGGTGGACCGGCCAAGCTCCATTACCGTATCAACCTTGATCGTCTCGCTTCTTGCCTGGGGATATCGGTTGTTGATCAGAAAGCAAGCTGGGCGCAGCTCGCACCATTGCTGAAGCGCTACGTGAGCTTCTACCGGCCCTTGGCGGATATTGCAGGCAATGTGGCCTCTGGCTTGTACCTATCGTATCTGCTGATTCAGCAACGTCATGTTCTCACTTACAGCCGAAGCATCGAGGGTGAATTTACGCTGTCTCAACAGGCGATTCGTAGCGCCCTCTGCTTGACCAGCAAAACACAACGCAATGCCCGTGATCGCCTGAAACAGATGGGTTTACTCCGGGAAGCCGGCAATCGCATACGCATTAACTTGTTGGCCTTATGCCCTTTGTTGCACGGTCAGGAGCAGTACCCGCTCAAGTCTGAGTCTACCGATCAGCCCCCCATTGCTGATGCACCGAAACTGACATCGGTATCCAAACCTGTCCCTGTGAATGGGCATAAGCCTGCGCCATCACGATCAAGCAAATTATTTGGAGTTGGCACACAGTCACAACGGCCGCTGTTTGATTTGGATAGTGCTGGCGCAGCACGGGCGAACGCAACCGTCCAGCACGCGCTGCGTGACCCTGCCAGTATGAATCCTGGACGTCTCTTTGCTCAGACCCCAGTGAGTCCCAAGGCAGCTTGTGGACAACTCACAAAAACAAGCGACCTCACAACTTGCCCAGTTGCCCAAAACGCGAAACTTGATTCCCAAACCGCAAAACTAACTTGCCCAAACCGCGAAACTAAGCTGCCCAAACCGCGAAACAACAATACAACAATATCTCTTCAAACAACTACAAGACCCGCCGTCACCACGGCGTCTGCAGGGGATAAGTCCAAGGCACTGGCCGAGATAGCGGATTGTCGTCGTGATGATTTGAATTTTCAAAACGACGAGGTTGATGTCACTTTACCCAGCGTGCTTGGCAAGCAATGGCATGAGGCTGTGCGCAAGGTGCTATCCATTGCCAAGCCAGAGCATCGTCAGAGTTTGCTTGATGAGTTGGAAGGCCAGTTGCGCAATCCAGGCAAGCACATCGCAAATCCTCCTGGCTACTTGCATTCGCTGCGTGTCGGCTTGGAATCCGGTCGTGTGCAACTGGCATATGCGCAAAGCATTGCAAGCCAGCGTGAACACAATCGACATGCTCAAGATGCCGTCCAAGAGCACATCAAGGCTCTCAATACAAACCTGACGACAACTCTGCCTCCAATGACGAAAGAGGAGGCCTTTGCTCAGTTGCGCCAGCAGGTGCAGGCCATGAGGAAGCTGCCATGACCGCCAGACTCATCCGTACCCCATTCGGTAGGACATTTTGTCTTAATCCCCAACAGGTGGGAGGTAAGACATTCTGTCTCAATCCCCACCGGGTGGGAGGTAAGACGTTTTGTCTCAATGCCCAACGGTTGGGAGGTAGCCCGTTTCGGGTCACCTCCCACCGGGTGGGGAGTAGCCCGTTTGGGGCCACCGCCCAACGGTTGGGAAGTAGCCCGATTGGGGCTACTCAAGAGAACAGACTTAGGAGACCGTATTAATGACTAACGAACAATTGTTTATTCATCTTCTGCATAGGCTACAGAAATACAGCGATGCCCTGGTTCTTCATGTACTGCTACAAGACCACGGAGATGAGCGTCGAGTCCGGACGTCCGCTACCAAGATGGCTTTGGACTCATTGCGAGGTCAGATTAACCGCCGTCAAGTTCAACGTGCCTTCGAGCGGTTGGAATCCATGGGGCTTATTAACGTGATGCCTCAGCCCAATTACCGCACCTTGGTCACAGTCAACAGTGACGCCTTGTTGGAATTTCTCAATCAAGACCCTTTGAGCGGCATGTTGCCTGGGTTCCGTGCCAATACGTTCCCGTTTCTGGATGCTGTCAACGCAACACCGCTGGCAGATTTCAAGGGGTCAACGATCTGATGATGTCCGTCACCACCCATTCATTTTTCTCTTCTCAGTGATTACCTATGCCTACTTCGACTGATAAGCAGCCACGACTCAAGTCCAGCGACAAGCCCGCTACCATTCCCGCACCCAAGTCTCTTATTGAGTTCTCTACGGAGGAGAACTCCCCCTTCACCGATGGGTATTCGATTACCGGCGAAGAAGCCTTGCTGGCCTCGTATATGGCGGGCCCGATGAGTGAAGATGATCCGCTTTATGAGCGGTATATCGAATTGGAAGATCGTAGAGATCAATTGGCTCGTATGCAGGCCAAATTCCATACGCGCAAGGGTTCTGATCCTGACGTCAAACCAGCTGAGTTCTTCGCTATGGATGACCTGGGCTCTCTGGTCGATTCAGAAGACGATCTGATGACCCTGCATACCAAGGAGGCATTTAGGCTGTTTATGGGGCGTGTGCGTGAGCCTGGCTCAGATGTGGCCCCTATCGTAGGTGGTCGCCGTGTTGCCAGTTCGTTGCGCAGCTTATGGCTATTGACGGGCAATGACAATCCCTATGCCGATTGGTCTTTGCTGCGTCATGAGCAATCCATGGAAGAAGTGAATGAGCGGCTGCAAGAGGAGATCAAGGCTGCCGAGACTTTGCTGTCAAGCCAGCAGCAACGTGGGTTGAGTTATTCCGTGTTGAAGTCTGCTCAACCGCAGTCTTTGCAGCTGGGATTCCGATCCCCCTACGGATACAGCATCAGCCGCTTGATTGTTGATTATGACTACTTCATCCGTTTGCAGAAAACACTGGGTCGCAAGACGCTCTTAAGCGATCAGCAAATGCGCCGCTCGATCACAGAAATGACTCGCTTTATCCGTCGCGTATTCAATGAGGTCGCCAGGTTTTCACGTTGGCTCATGCAGCCAGACATCAATGCACTGTCCCGACTGGACTTCATTACGGAGCATGCTTCAGAAGAGGGCAAGCGGCGGGTGGAATTCGTGCGCGAAGTATTCGGCATGGTGCCTGCCGATGTGTTCACCGCCAAGCTGCAACCACGTCACTCTCGACGCCGGTACACATTAACTGAGAAGGAAAGGAGCCTGTTGCAGTCAGTAGGTGTGCAACTGGCTGAAGCTGAAGCACAGCGCGAAGCCGACGAGTTTCAGGATGCCAATTCGGGTTTGGTGTGAAGAAAGGGATTTGTGAGAAAAGGGCGAAAGGATGACAAAGCGAACTCGAAGTCTACGTGTCAATGTGGTTGAGTGGGCAAGGAAGACCTTGGAGAACGAAACGTGTCAGAGCGTGATTGACACAAAGCCCTTTACGGGTAGGGGCACCGCCCAGTCGTTGCGCCACCATCTTATGCAAGTTGACCAGGTTGAAGCAGACATGGTCGCTCTCTGTGCTGCCACAAAGAAAGTGGCTGGCTATTCCATGTATCTGGCCGAGCACCGTCGTAAAGCGGACGGCTATATGGCGCTGCGTTGGCGAGAGATTGGCACAAGAAAGCATCTGTCATGGGAAGAGGCGCACTCAAGATATGCGGTCCTACCGACCGTGCTGCGGCAGTGGTACGAACAGGCCAATGCTCAGGCACAAGAATTCAATTCGCAACATCTCAAATTGCGCGGACTCGTACGTGAGCTGAAGTTACTGAGTCAGCAACGCAAAGTTCCCACTTTTGCTAGGCCAATTCCGAGTCGAAGTGGGGCGTGATCCAGTTAATGCAGGGCAATCCGACCATATGGTCAAGTCGTTTGTTTTTCACCGAAAGGAGTTGATATGCAGAACTTGTTTATTGGTAAGGGCAACCCGGGCGACTCACCCACCTTGAAACGTATTCCTCGTAAGAACAATTCGGGCGAAGAGTTTAGTGTGTGCAGTATGCGTGTGTACTTTGGGCGTTACGGGGTGGACCAGGCCACCGGCGAAGTTGGGCAGATTGGGGGCTTCTGGCGCGAGGTTGAGATCTACGGCAGCAAGGCCGAGGCGTGCGCACAGTTTTTGCGCAAGGGAGCTCGCGTGCTGGTCATTGGTGAGGAGCGGGATTTCTTTGCCAAAGATGAGACCACGAATGCCGAGGTACAGGTGATCAAGATCGTCGCTGAGGATGTGGCCCTGCAGCTCACACGCATTGAATCGATCACCTACAAGCAAGCAAACCGGCCTGCGGCAGCTCGTGATCAAGATGTGCCGTCGGATGAGGATGTTCCAGCGTAATTAACAAGATAGGGGGCAATGTTCATAGATATGGAGGTGTTATGAAAGTAAGGTGCTGCCGTTGAATATTGTCCCAATCTCGCTTAAGGCCCCTGAGTTACTTATTCAAGCTGTTTTTGATGGGCGCAGGCTTGGGCTACAACTGTTCAATATTTCAGGAATGGCCGCCCGGTTGTCTAAAGCTGGGGCATGGTGGTGTCCTGGACGGCGGATGTGGGTATTGGAGCAGGGCAGTGCTGACCATGCCTTAGCTTGGTTGCAGGCGCACTATCTGCGTGAGCATGTTGATTTTGACGGGGCTGCTGTGCTATTAAAGGCGGCTATAAGGGCCCCCGAGCCTGATTACTTTACCCAACTGCTCGACGTCCAAATTTTTGAGCTGGCCAGAGGCGAGCTCAACCATGGCCAACATGCCGTCAGCTTTTCTTACGATGGGCTGTGCGTGCGTGCCATGCGTGCGCTACAGGGGAGATTTCATAAGCCCGCTGCGGCGTGGCAAGTACGCGGTGAAGTGGCGCACATCCAGCACGTGCTCCGTGACCTGGCAGGCGTGGCGCCTGAGTATACGTTCGTGCATGAGCAGCCCGTCGTACTCGAAGAACTGGTTTCATCAAGCGCGGATGAATCGCCCATCCAGGTACCTGCTGCGACTCCTGAGCAAGGGGAAAGCGGCCCCGCCCAAGATGTGGATGGAGCGGGTTTTTTGTCTGCCGACCTGGAGCAAAGCAACGCGGTCGACATCGATGAAGCAGTGCTGGCTGCGATCGCTGTGGGCGCAGGTTTACGGGAGTATCAAGTCGATGGCGTCCGTCACCTAGCAGGTCAGACAGGAGCGTGCTTGGGCGACGATATGGGCTTGGGTAAGACACGGCAGACTGTTGTAGGTGCTCGTCTAGCTGCGGGGCAGGGTAGAGTGCTTATAGTCTGTCCCGCCTCTTTGCGTATCAACTGGGAACGCGAGATCCACGCAGTGTATCCCGATGCTGTAGTCGGCTTTGCCGGGGATGATCGGATCTCAACCTTGTACGGTTGTCAGTGGGTCATTGCGAATTACGAACGATTGGGTGGCCTGGTGCGCGAGGTCGAGCTTGAGTTTGGGGCCATGGCTATTGATGAAGCGCATTATCTTAAGGAGCATAAATCCGGGCGTACGCGCAATGCTTTTGTGATGGCCACGCGTATTCCGAAACGCTATGTGGTAACCGGTACACCTCTTCTGAATCGTGAAATTGAGCTGCACACGCTCTTGCGACTTACCGGCCACCCGCTTGGCCGTATGGAACTGAAAGAGTTCCGCAAAGAGTTCACCGGCTCCCGTGATCGTCGAGCGGCCTTAGCCCGCGCCTTGGGCGGGTGGATGCTACGCAGGCGTAAGGATGTACTCGACCTGGGCGCCAAGACCCATTCAGTCCGTTACATCTCGCCTAGTGAAGGCCTGGCGGCCTATAAGGAGATCTACGATGATATGAGCCTGATGGCCATGCCCAAAATCACTAAGCTGCGCCTGAACATTGATTGGTAAATAAAAAACAATAAAAATCAATCAGCTAAATGTATTTTTCAGCCTATTTTTCAATTGTACCCACCAGTGTACTCACCATTTGGGTTGGGGCTTTAGCTGTCAGGCCTGTTTTTAGCACAGATAGGCTCACTTGCATGGTGCTATTTTTAGCTCTATATTTGTAGCTGATTTAACGGGAGGTACCTATGGACACCATTTACGCAGATTATTCGGTCAGCATGTCCGAGTTCAAAAAGAACCCCGCTCAGGTCCTGCGCACGGCGGGTGAGAAGCCCGTGGCGGTACTCAACCACAACCGCCCGGCGTTCTACATGATCACCCCCAAGCTCTTCGAAGCGCTGGTCGAGGAGCTGTCCGATCGTGACTTGGCGGAACTGGCCCGTCAGCGCCTGGCGAACAAGGGCGCAGCGGTCGAGGTGGACATTGACAGTCTCTGATGCCTCCCCGGCACCGGCGCGTTACCGTCTCAAGTTCTTGCCCGAGGCACTGGCCGAGTGGAACGCGCTGGACGGCAGTGTCAAGGCAGTCCTTAAAAAGTTGCTGTTGAAACGCCTGGAACAGCCACGTCCGCCAGGCGCTGAACTGCGCGGTGACTTGCGCGATTGCTACAAGATCAAGCTGCTCAAACAGGGGTACCGGTTGGTTTATCTGGTTGAGGATGACGTTCTGGTCGTCCTCGTGTTGGCGGTGTCCAAGCGCGAAGACATGGAGGTCTACCGGGCATCAGTTGATCGCTTGCTTTCGGGCTAGCAGAGGCACGGCCTGCTTACCTGCTCATACGTTCGCCAGGGAGTCGAAGCCTTCCGTGATTTCTGAGAACAGGTTCCGCTTTTGCATCGCCTTCATTTAGTTCAAGGATCCTATCTCATGGGCGCGTTGAATGAGGAGCTCGATAATTTCTGTCTTGCTCATGCGTTCTCTTTCGGCGAGTTGGTCGAGCTGTATCCTGGCGGCATCAGAGAGAGAGAGGTTAGTTTGTCGCTTGCCTCGGCGGTTGGCGTAGGTTTGCTTGGCCTTGAATCTCTTCTTGATTTGCTCAAGGTGATGAAGCTTTTCCTCTTGGCTGAAAGGTGTGCCATCTAGAAATTCCAGAATTTCTACAAACCGCGAGAACTTTATGGCTTGAACGGCTACTGACCTGTGATGTTCCTGGTACCACATCCAAGCGATCTCACATTTCTGCTTTTCTTTCCCCGCGCTTGCGTACCAAGAGAGGGCTTTGTCTTGAAGTTGCTGCTCGACCCAGGCTTCTTTCAGCCGTTCCAAGACATCTAATTTTCTGCTCTTCTCGGCATTTGAAAAATCAAACCAGGAGACTAGGCATTCCCTTGGTGTTAGGGCGTCAGGACATACCAAGGTGCCTCCATATTTGTTCTGCGCCGTTTGTAGTAGCCAGCCCGGTTGCCGTCCACGTTTATCGATCCAGTCGAATACATGCTCTGGAAGGAGAGAGTGGTATCGCTGATTATTTACTATGGCAACAAGGTCATTTCTCTTTATGTAATCAGCTATTTGAGTGCGCGTATCGCGTGTATCAAAACTGGCAGGGTGAAAGTGGGCCCCTACCGATTGAAGATACATCCATAGCCAAATGGTTTCGCGACGCCCTAGGACCCAGGGGAAAAACAAACCTTGCAGCTCATCGTTGATCGTGACGGCCATATCTAATTTCACGGATATCGATAGTTATATCAATTATAAACTAGACCGCAACTAGCCACGCGCTATGGCCGTTCTGCATTGCAACTATACTGGGAACTATATTGGTACTACATAGACAAAATTGTCACTCTTACGTACGAATAACGGGTGAGAAGGTCATCGTAGTCCGCAATGTATGTGCACACAAGGTCGGCCTACTGTAGCTGGTCGAGCTCTCAGCGTAGTCATCCCAGATCAGCAGAGCAACTGCTGCTCGATAACATCAGAGCTTTATTTAGCGTATAGGATGCCAGTCCGTCAGCCGCGTGGTGGCCAAGCAATGGACTTTCGGACCTCTGTCTCATCGAGATATTGTTGGTTTAGTAATAGAGCTGGATGTGACTTGGGAGAACAGGCATCCAGAATGCCTGTAAAGCGATGACGAGTGATTGATATAAAAAAATATAGAACAACCATTACCTATGACAAAAACGCCATAGGTAATGAGAATGAAATCGCAGCGCTATAACCCTGAATACCAAGCAATCAACTTTAATACGATTCTTAAAGCCTTAGAGGCTCATCCGAGGCTTCTAGTTGTTCGCTGTGATCTGCGGTTTCCTGAATTGGAAACGCTATCGACAGACTCACGTGTTATCACACGATTTTTCGCATCGCTGAAAGCCAAGATCAATGCGGATCTGAAACGAAAAGAGAAGGCATGGCGTAGGAGGCTGTCATGTTTCCTGAATTACGTTTGGGTTCGGGAGTATGGCGATGTGAATGGGAAAAAACACTATCACGTTTTGTTGTTTTTCAATAAAGACGTATATCACTCGTTAGGAGATTATCTGGCTGAAGAAGGAAATTTATCCGCCATGATTAGACAGGCCTGGCTCAGTGCTACGCGTTTGAAACATCCAGATTTTTATTCACTGGTTCAGTTCGGACGAAAATTTTATCTTGACAGAAATAGCGCTGATATTAGCTCCCAAATTCAAGACGTTGTGAGGAGCGCAGGTTATTTAGCGAAAAATCACACAAAGCGTTATGGGGATGGCGAACGGTCAATCGGGAGCAGTTTGTAGTTTTTTATCGCAGCAGGTCATGTTGTGGAAGAGATGTCGGTCGCCTTGATCGACATCGGCTTCTGCCTTCACGACAGGAGAACAACATGACTGAGAAAATTGTCTTTTCGGCCGCTTCTCAAAACGGCAGCACATTCCCTTTGATCGACGATCAGTTCGTGGATATGTCCTTCATGACGAAGTACACAGGCCTGACCGACAATGGTTCTACAAGCTCATTCAAGAGGGGAAGTTCCCCAAGCCGGTGAAGTTCGGACGCAGCTCCCGGTGGTTGAAGAGTGAGTTGGAAGCATGGATACAGGAGCGTATCCATGCTTCTAGAGCTGCGTGAACGATACGTTTCCTTCCCGCAAAGGGATGGCAGTCGTCTTTATGGGGGTTTTGAGCCCACGCAATCTTTCCAGCGCTGACGTAAGTGTTCGTTCTCGGACTTGAGCCGTTGGAAATGCAGGTAATGTTGGTAGCCGTAATGCACGATCACCGCGAAGCCGACGGTGGCAAGTAGATTCTTGATCATTGTTTCGCTCCTTATTGTTGCTGCAGTAATGGGGCGCCTGATACCTCCTCGTCACGCAGGCTCTGCTTCCGCTTCCGCAGCAATCCTTTCCAGCTTTGCGTTCAACGACGGCTTTTGTATGGGCTTGGAGTCTTCTACCGGTCGGCCTGAATAGAACTCCTCCATCACATCCAGCGCCTCATCTGGATCATCCTCGAACGCGCCATTGCCAAATCCAGCGCGAGCAACGGCATCCAAGGCCTGCTGGTCGTAAGCAAGGGCTTGGCGTTGCGCATAGGTCTGTTGCGCGTGGGTGAGCGCTTCGTCCAGCGTCATTCCTTCTCGTACGGTCAGATCAACGTAGTAGATTGGCGTGCCACGCGACTGCGCGGTACTCTTTCCCCGTAGACGTAATTCCAGTGGCAGGCAGGCCAGGAGATCGCCAGAAATAGCTTTGAAGTAATGCAGACGTGCCGCCAAGGTACGGATGCTGTTGTAGCCAGTGGTGCGAAAGATGAAGGTGCCCAGTTCATCGTCGTCACCTAACTTCACATTGAGACGTCCGTAAGGCTTGCAGGCACCGCCTTTGGCCATGTCGCAGCCATCGGTGCCGGGGCATGGCAGGGTTTGGATGCCAGTCGTGGTAACTCGTCGGCATGTTTCTCCGTTCCCGACACACATCGGGCGTCCATTACTGCGGTCAAACAGTGAATACTCTGCTCGCAGGTTCAGATCCGGGTCACTGAAAAGCAGGGTCACGGGAATCGAGCGTAGCTTTCCGTTGGGGCTGTTCTTTCGCAAGGTTTCGTCCAAGGGGTGCAGAATCCAGCCGTCTTTGGTTTGTACCTGGCTGGTGATGGTGAACTGGTCGTCCTTTTCGGGAAGGCGTTTGCCGTTGCGTTCCACGACGCGACCGATAGAAATCCGACCCAGTACGGGTGGCGTGATGGATAGTCCTTTGATCATGGTGATCTCCAAAAACGAATGCCCGCTGATCAAGCAACGGGCATGTGCAAATGGATAACGAGGATGCGAAAAAGATGGCGGGCGTTTATATGGCACCTTGCTCAGCCAGTGACACGCACCCTTCAGTCGCTACAACGATGTGATCGAGCACCTTTACATCGACCAGTGCCAAGGCGTCTCTCAGCGTCTTGGTGAGGGCGACGTCAGCAATGCTTGGAGTGGGATCGCCTGACGGATGGTTATGAGCCATGATGAGCGCGGCTGCGTTGTGCTGCAAAGCCAGTTTGACGACTTCCCGCGGGTAAACGCTGGCCGTACTGATAGTGCCCCGGAACAACTCATGAAACCCGATGATCCTGAACCTGGAATCGAGCAGAAGTACCGCGAAGACTTCATGCTGATAGTCGTGCATGAGCTCGCGAACGTGGTCTTTGACGACGTGTGGTGCCGTCAACGACCGGCCTTTGCTTAACCGTTTGCGAGAGAGCTGTTTGGCCATCGTCAGTATGTCGTCTTCCGTGACAAGGGCAGACTCCATGAGGTAGCTGCCCGGCTCTGAGCTTGCTTTCAGTTTGTGATACCGCATGCTGTGTCCTTCACAACGAAAAGGCCGCCTCGAAGGACGGACAGATGAAGATAATGGGATGGGGTGTAGATAGTTTGCTTCTGCGCCAATGCGTCATGCGTGGATCAGAAAACGACGACTTCCAGCGCGGGTGAAGCTGTATTGCGCCAAGAGTTCCGGCGAATCGGCCAGAAGGCGCTTGGTGTCCAAGGCAGTACTGTCCTTACTGCGCTTCCAGCTGACTGAGCCAGTTTCAAACGTGGCGTGACTGGCATTACCCATGGCCTGCTGGATCTTCTGTTTGTACCGTTCCTCCAGCTTCTTGTATTTATCCAACTGGAAACGCGCATCCTGGAGGTCAGTGAAGAGTGCAGACATTTGACTGTCCTGGCTGAAATCCAGGCGGTCCCCGTTATCGCGAGGATAGAGGCATTGCAACGCAGTGGCCGCTGAATCTGAACCATCGACAGGGGGCGGCGTGTCGCTGGTTACGTAATGCCAAAACCGCTCTTGAAGCATCATGAGCTTAGCGATCAGATCGTCATCACGCTGAATTCGGTGGACTTGTAGCTGTTGTCCGCAAATCAATACGGCGACATCTGCTGCGTGTTTGCCCGTCACGGCTAACTGATGCTGCACCTGCAGTTGAACGTACTCGGGAACGCCATCCTTCCAGAGACGTGCGCCGAATTCCCCGGCTGTCTTGCACTCCAGAATCTGCACATCGCCCGCAGCGATCACTTCACGGTCAATATTGGCAAGCATCCAAGGCCGCTCGGGATGCTGTAGCACCGCATTAACCTTACGTACCCGGCGACCGGTCTGCTTGGTGTAGGACGCGGCGACGATGGGTTCCAGCAACGTACCCCAATAGACGGGAGACGTCGTATCGTCGGGATCGGGTTGGGGTAGATCAGCATCCCGACCTGTTTTCTCCATCCAGAGCTGTAGCTGGCTCTTGTAGGGGTCCAGGCCGACGGCGGCGGCAGCGTCCGAACTGCCGATGCCATGTTTGCGCACTTCCAGCCATTCATCGCGGGAGAGCGTATTGGTTTTGACCAGACGTAGAGCAGGACGAAGCTGCGGCTGAATTTGAACAGCGGTATTCATGAGTGAACTCCATAAAAAGCATAAGGCCCGGCAGCTGGAGAGCGCCGGGCCTTATGCCGTGATCGTGAAAAGGGTATGTTTCATGCCAGCATCGCAAGCGTGCGATCCAGCGCTTTTTGTTTCAAGGCTGCGCCTTGGCCGAACCACGCAGAATCCAGTTGGTAGTCGGTATTGCGCGCGCGTCGCTCATGGTCAACGAACTCCGTCACGGAATTGAGCAGACCGAGCGCTGTTCCTTTGGAAGAGCCCAGCTCTGCACCCCGACCCCGACCGTTATAGATCTCCAGGGCTTTGGACATGGCGCGTTCATTAGGCTGTGCAGCGGCATCTTGACGTGGATCGGTAAACAGGTGCCGGAAGAACGCTTCCGCTTCGGAGTTCTTGACCGGGCGCTCACTGAGCATCTTCATGCGGTACATGAACGTGTCCCAACTGGATACCGAGATGCCTAATTGACGCTTGACGGCCTCTGCATCGAAGGTGGTGCTGTGAGGCACCTTCACGGCGCTACGACTGTCATCGATAGCGACCGCCAAAGTGTTGTTGCAGACGACCCGCACGGCGGTGAACTGAGCGGTGGTTGCCAAGGTGCCGTCACACGCCGTGGCAAGCAGCACATACGCGTTAGTAACATCGGTCGCCTGAATCGTGGCCGAATGGCCTGTACGTGCCAATGCCCAGACCTTCTTGCCGCCCTTCAGGACACCGGCCGTTTCCAGCTGAAAGCCGGAGACTTCCGTCAGATCGCGATAGAACTCGAGAATCTGACGAGGCTGCACGACCTGATAGCGCTGACTGACAACAGACAAAGGGGCATGGGTGTCGGAGCGGTACAGAACCTTGCTCTGTGGGAAGGTGATGAGGCGGCTTTGCGTCTCGTCCACCACATCGGTGAACTGCACGGGCCCTTCTTTGATCTCCCAGTCCATGCCCGCTTGTTTTTGCCAGACTTCAATGGGTTGGTTGGCAGAGAGTTGATTGCCCAAGCCATGCCAGGGTGTTTGGCCGACATAGGCCATTTGCTCGACGAGATGAGCCATTAGGGGCCTCCAGAAGAATGGTTATGGCGTGGGAAAGGAATGACCGCAGCGCAGGCACAGGTGGTTATTCAGCACAGTTTCATCGATGACTTGGCCAAGTGCCGCGCCGGTGGCGCAGCCCATGGCTCCACCGGCCAGAGCGCCGAGCACGGCCGCGGTGACGCTGTTCAGGGGGGAAGTCGGAGCAGTTGCCTTCAAGCCGAGGGCAGCACCGGCGGCGGCACCCTTGGCAGCGCCAGAGAACGAACTGGCGATACCGAAGCACGTACCGAAGGCGCCACTGAGCTTCTTGGCGCGATTCTTAGTCTGGGTTTGGGGAGAGGCGCAGCGCGGGCAGAAGATGATGCCTCGAGTGGGATGCGGAGCCTGCTGTTCACCCGGAGGCGGGGTAGCGAAGGATTCAGACATTGGAACTCCTTGACGAAGAGGAAGAGGGCATAAGCAGACAGCAATCGCTGTCTGCGTTCATCAAGGTGATATGTGAGTGAAAAAATCTGCGATCCCAGTCAGGCCATCTCTCGAGCGGTAGTGTGCTCGCTGAGTCAGGCTTTACCCAGGGGACGCCACAACCATCGCGGCCAAAAACCGGTGGTTATAAAAATAGGATCATGTGAGTATCAAAAAAATACGATAGACGTCTGCTGATATGGCCAATATACTGTCGTCGATATTTACGTAGTAATACCTGGACCCATTTAGTCACAATGTCTTTAGAAAAGCTTGCAGACCTCACCCAGCCACAACGTGACCGACTCGCGTTTGTGGAGTTGCGCGTGCGCTTTATGGGGGAAATACGTCGTCAGGACGTGGTTCTGCGATTTGGGATTCAGTCTGCTGCTGCCTCCCGAGATCTGGCGCTGTACCGGGACTTGGCGCCTGGCAACCTTGATTACGACCCCAGAGGTAAGTCCTATGTGTTGGGTTCGGAATTCCGACCGATATTTAACTCTCCGCCCGAACGTGTGCTGTCGTGTCTTACGAAGGGATTCGGTGATGGCGAGCCGACGAGACTCAAGGCGTGGGTGGCGAGCGAAAGCCAGTCACGGCTCACTCAACCAGATCTGGATGTTTTGGCAAGCTTGACCCGGGCTATTCACCAAGAGTGTTCGGTCGGCATCGTTTACCACTCCATCTCCAGTGGTCGCACCGAGCGGCAGCTCGTTCCGTTCGCGCTGATCGACAACGGGCTGCGTTGGCACGTCCGTGCCTTTGACCGGAAGTCGCAGGAGTTCCGGGATTTCGTCATCACCCGGATCAAGAACCCTGTCGTGCTCAAGGGCCAGCCTGTGGCGCCCCATGAGATGAGCGATCAGGACATTCAGTGGACCCGAATCGTCGAGCTGGAGCTGGTGCCTCACCCTGATCAGCCCCGGCCGGAGATCACCGAGATGGATTACGGCATGCAAGGTGGTGTGCTGCGGATAAAGCTGCGCGCTGCCACTGCCGGGTACTTCCTGCGCAAATGGAGTGTGGACTGCTCGCCTGACCATAGCTTGCGCGGGCACGAGTACCGCCTGTGGCTGAAGGAACACCTGGCCATCTACGGTGTGCGCAGTGCCGTGCAGGCGCCGGGCTACCGGTCGCCCGACCAAAACGAGGGAGGGCAATAACGTGGCATACGACCCAAAACGCGCCGATGCTAATGGTGTACCTTGTCTGGCGCAGGAATGAACATGAAGAAAGAAAAAACTAATCCAGGCTTGGATAAGGACAGTCTTCCCCGTGTCGGCATGCTCGCCACCGTTCGCAACCGCCGTGGCGTTATCTCCGCCGTCGAACCTTTCAGTGACAGCAAAAGCTCAGCCCTTCTGCATTTGGTCACTATCGAGTTCAGTGATGCCGATGGTGATGCCGAAGAGTCGCTGTTGTGGGAGCGTGAACGTTCTCCGGTGGTGCTGGAACCCAATGCACTGCCCAGACTAGATCGCGAAGCGCCCATGCAGCAGGACGAGTTTCTGGCCCTGCAGCGCGCCGCTCGCTGGAGTGCGCTCACTCCCTTCTTGTCAGCCAGCAATCCGGCTGAGCGCTCCGACCCGGTACCGACTGCTCCCGTCTACGGTGCCGTGAGTGTTGATGATTTCCAGTTAGTGCCGCTGGCTAGGGCCATGCGTATGCCGCGTGTGTCGCTGTTACTGGCTGATGACGTGGGTTTGGGTAAAACCATTGAAGCCGGGTTGATCCTTGCCGAGCTGATTCGCAAGCGTCGCATTCGGCGCGTGCTGATCATTACCCCGGCATCGCTGCGCACCCAGTGGCAGCAGGAGATGGAAGAGAAGTTCTCTGTCGGCTTTGACATTGTCGACAAGGCTGCCACCCACAAGCTGCAAAAGGAAATGGGGCTGGACGCCAACCCCTGGCGGGCACTGCCGCGGATCATCACGTCCTACCACTATCTGCGTCAGCCGGATGTGCTGGAACAATTCATTGCCAACTGTGAATCGATCAAGCAGCGGGGCGGGGCACAGCTGCCCTGGGATTTGCTGATTGTCGATGAAGCGCACAACCTGATGCCGTCCAACTTTGGTGAAGACAGCGACCTGGCCAAGATGCTGCGGCTGCTGACGCCGTATTTCGAGCACCGACTGTTCCTCACAGCGACCCCGCATAACGGGCATACCCGGTGCTTCTCCGGGCTGTTGGAACAACTGGACCCGGTACGATTCACCCAAACCCCGGACTTCACCGACAAAGAACGTAAGATGATCGGCGATGTGCTGATCCGCCGACTAAAAAGTGAGATCAACGATCAGGACCGTCAGGCAGGCCGCGCGCCGCGATTTGCCAAGCGTTACCTTGAACCGCTGCCGCTGTATATGTTTAGGCCGGAGCAGGAGCTGGCGGTTGCCGTGCGTAAGTTCTGTACGCAGCTGAAAGGCATCATCCGTACAGCGCCGGAAGCGCGCATGGTGCTCAATTTTGCCATTGAGATTCTGCGCAAACGGTTGCTGTCGTGCCCGGTAGCCTTTGCCGACAGCTGGCTGCGCTTCAAGGAGGGCTTGGCCACGAAGGAGGCACTGCAGGCCGCCGAAGTCGCAGCAGCCCGCCGCGCCAGTGAGGAAGACATCGACGATGACCAGGAGCGCGAGAGCCGCAGCCGGCATGCCGCTCAGGTGGTCGGCGCCTGGATGCATCCCTATGTCGAGCTACTGCAGCCAGAAATTGAGGCGATTGATGCCGCACTCACGTCACTGGGGCTGGACAAGCAGCCTGTTATCAAAGCCAAGCCGAAATCGGATGCACGCTTCGAGCGTTTGCGTGAACTGATTGGCAAGGAACTGCGTAATGCCGAGCAGTGGAAAGGTGATGAGCGCCTGATCATCTTCACCGAGTACAAAACCACCCTCGATTACCTGGTCAGTCGCCTGAATGCCGAATACAGCGCCGAGCCCGGCAGCATTTGTCAGCTCTACGGTGGCATGCATGAGGATGAGCGCGAGGCCGTCAAGCGCGCCTTTAACGACCCGGATTCCCCGGTGCGTATTCTGGTGGCCACCGATGCAGCCTCCGAAGGTCTCAACCTACAGCACACTGCCCGCCTGCTGATGCACTACGAGATACCCTGGAACCCGTCGCGTCTTGAACAGCGTAATGGTCGTATCGACCGTCACGGCCAGTCACGCGACGTCACCATTTTCCACTTCACCAGCGAAGACGACAGCGACCTGCAGTTTGTTGCCCGCGTACTGGGCAAGGTCAACGATATCCGCGAGGATCTGGGATCGGTCGGTGAACTCTTTGATGCCGCCTTCCAGCGCCGCATGATGGAGATGAATGAAGACCAGGATGTGCTGGGTGATCTGGACCTGCAGATCAATAACCGACGCAGCGCCACGGAAGATGCCCAGGTGCACACCGAAGAGCGTGGCGAAGAGGAAAAGCAGCGTCTGCAACAACTGATGGACGATCTGGATTTAAGCCCCGACACCCTCAAGGCAACCCTGGCTATCGCCATGGGACTGGGTGCGACCCGCGAGGTACTGGAGGGGCCGGATGCGTTGGGTCGGATGCGGCTTCGCACGCCGCTACCCAGCCGCTGGCAGGCCGTGGTCGATGACAGTCTGCGGCTGCCCTCACAAAAGGGTGTCAGCGGCGCCATGCCTTGGCTGGTGTTCGATAACCGTTTTTTCATTCACAACGTTAATGGCCGGCCGGTATTTCGCCCCTCTCCCGACACGGTATTGCTGCATCTGGGGCATCCGTTGCTGCGCCAGTCGCTCAATGCCTTTGCGCGTCTGCGCTTCCCCGGTGGCCAGACTGACTTCCAGCCGCCCAGCCGCTGGTTGGTGAGTCGGGGAGAGGTCCCCGCCGGCGCCCAGGCGCTGGTGCTGTTCACGGTTGAGGAAATGGCCGTCAACGATCTGCGTGAAACCTTTCACCACTGGACGCGAACTTTGGCACTGCCGGTGCAAAACCGCTCACTGGGTCAGCCGTTACCCTACAACGGACCTCACTGTGGCCCACTTGGCAGCCAAAGCGCAGGTGATATGGCCGCTGCCCGTGATCTTTGGGATGACGTCGAAGACGACATCAGAAACTTGCTGGCCGGCTATCGCCGCGAGTTGACTCAGACCCTGCGCACCCAGCTGAAATCTGCCTATGACCAGGCCAAGAGCCATGAAAAAGAGGCCTTTGAGCAACGCATTCGTGAAGTGGCAGCCCTGCAGAAGGTGCAGAGCATCGACAAGCTGAAGCGGGAAATCGAGGAGCAGCGCAAGACCCACATTCAGTTCAGCCTGCTCGACGACGCCAACGCCCTGGCGGAAAAGCGCCTGCGCGATCTGGAGGATGAACTCAAACGTCGGCAGAACCAGTTTGGCGACCTGCAGGAGCGCCTGAGTCAAGAGAAAACCCGCATTCTTGAACAGGTGCTGCCACGCCGCTTTGCCCTGCGTGGCGAAGCCCAGGTATTCCCGGTCACCATTGAAATTCGCTTTCCGGAGGTGGGTGCATGAGTCTGCATGCAGAAGGATGGGCACAGCTGCGGCATGGCGGCCTGTTGATATCTCCGGCCAAACTGGATGAGTTCTTTCCAGATCCGGCCGCGGCCATGTCCGATTACCAGGCTGAAAAGCTCCGTCGCGCCCTCACGGCCTTTGATGGCAGCAGCGAGAGCCTGGGCAACCTGCTGGATTACATCCTGCAGGACCTTTCGGGTCTACCCGCCGAAGAGTGGCAAAAAGCCCAGGCTGTCGACAGCCGCTGGGCGGTACGCAGCTTCACTGGTGTTCAGATCAAACCCCGCCGCCTGTGGCTAGGGCCAAACGGGGAAACCCTGGCTCTGTTTACCCCCGACGATAGCGGTTCGCGGCAATTTGTCAGCCGCCTGGGTGTCGGGCGCTCAAAGCAGTTGCTTGGCCGGGTGGTGGAATGGCTGCGTCGTACCGGGCAGGCATTGGCGCTGGTTACCAATGGCCGGCAGTGGCGATTGGTACACGCCGGTGCCGATTACGAGGCCTGGTGTGAATGGGATATCGAACTGTGGTTCAGTGAGGGCCAGCCAGCAGCGCAAACCCTGATCTGGCGCACCCTGCTCAACCGCAGCACCTTGCTGGCAGAGCATGGGCAGAGCCTGCTGGCGCAGGCCATCAGCGCCTCACGCAAGGGCCAGGCGGAACTGTCCAATGTGCTGGGCGAGCGTGTTCGTCAGGGCGTCGAGGAGCTGATTACCGCCTCCCACGTCGCTATCGAGCAGGCCCAGCAGCAAGGGCAGGCTCACGACTACAAGGATCTGTACGTGGCTGGCTCGCGCATCATCATGCGCTGCATTATTACCCTGTTCGCCGAAGCCCGTGGGCTGATGCCGGTCGACAATCCCATCTATCAGCAGGCCTACAGCCTGGAAGGGCTGCGCCATCAGCTGGATCGGCGTGCCGGTGGCCGCGGCAACGAGCGCTTGAGTCAGGGCCGTAGTGCTTGGCCGCGCCTGATTGGCTTGTTCAATCTGATCCACGAAGGCTCGGCCCATGAACGCCTTAGCGTCCCGCAATACGGCGGCGCGCTGTTTGAGCCGGGCAACCCTGCCAGTGACGACGGCATTTCCCGCGCGCTAGCGCTACTGGAAAGCAGTCAGAACCTGGTCAGCGACCTGCAGGTACACAAGCTGCTGCGCCTGCTGACCCGTACCAAGATGAAAGTGCGGCAGGGCCGCAGCAGCCGCTGGGTGGATGCGCCGGTGGATTTCTCCACCCTGTCCTCCGAATACATCGGCATTCTCTATGAAGGCCTGCTTGATTTTGAACTCAAGCAAGCAGCCGACAATGACCCGGTTATTTTCCTGGCGGTCGGCAACCAGCCGGCACTGACCCTGTCGCAGCTGGAAGCCATGGACGACAAGGCGATCAAGCAACTGTTTGAGGCGTTAAAGAAAAAGGACAAAGCCGGTGACGACAGTGACGAGGGAGCGGATGAGGACGCGGATGAATCGGTAGAATCCGCAGACCTCGACGACAACGATGACGAGGCAGACGCCATCGAAGACGACTCAGAGGAAGACACCAACACCAGTGACGACAACGAAGAGCTGACCCTCAGCGAAGATCATCTGCTGCGCGCCAACACCTGGCTACAGCATGCCGCGCAGATTGCCGGGCTGGTGAAAAAGCCCCGTGGCCGCAAAGCCAATACCGCTGCCGACGAAGCCCAGCAGGCGCTGGAAAAGGCCGCCAAGCAGCTCTGCGCCCGCATTGTGGCGCCCGGCCAGTTTTTTCTGGTGCGCTGGGGTGGCACCCGCAAGGGCGCGGGCACCTTCTATACCCGTCCGCAACTGGCCGCACCCACCGTGCGCCGTACCCTGCAGCCGCTGGCCTATGACGCCGTGCAAACCGAGACCGACCCGCGCACCGGCCTGGACAGCGTGGTGGAGTGGGCTCCGAAAACCCCGGAACAGATACTGGCCCTGAAAGTGTGCGATCCGGCCATGGGCTCTGGCTCCTTCCTCGCTGGCGCCCTGCGCTACCTCACCGAAGCGCTCACCCAGTCGCTGTTCCATCACAAACTGATCGAGCGCAGCGAAGACGGCGGTGTGCCGCGCATGGCCGACGGCAAGCTGGCTGAACTGCTCAGCGACGAGATGACCAAGCTCAACCCCAAGGATGATGGTTTTGAAGAGGCCCTGCGCGCCCAGCTCAAGCGTCACATTGTGGAGCGATGCCTGTACGGTGTGGACCTTGATCCGCTGGCGGTGGAACTGGGGCGTATGGCGCTGTGGGTCGAAACCATGGATCGCGACCTGCCCTTTGGCTTCCTCGACCACAAGCTCAAGGTCGGTAACGCCCTGGTCGGTACCTGGTTTGATACCTACCGTGATTACCCGGCCATGGCCTGGCAGCGCGAGGGCGGTGACAAGGATTACCAGAAGAACAAGCCGGACAACCTAATCAACCACTGGTACGAGGACGCCAAAAGCAAGCGCAAGGGCGATGTCTTTACCGATGCGATCAAGGCGCGAGCCAAAGCCGTGCCTGAACAATTACAGGCGCTGCTCAGCGGTCAGCTGACACTGGAAGGCGGGCTGGACGCGGCCAATGTGCACGACGAGCTGCTCAAGGTGTTCCGCAAGCTGCATCGCCTGCCGGTGCACGAAAGTGAAAAACGCGCCGAGATGTACCAGCGCGAAGTACTCAACAACCCGCATTACCATGCTCTGAAAGCACGTATGGATCTGTGGTGTGCACTATGGTTCTGGCCGGGTGAGCAGATCGAGCTGGCGCCCTTGCCACGCGAGTTTGCCAACCCCACAGAGCAGGCACTGGCCATTGTCGCCGAGGTGGCGCGCCGCCAGCGCTTCTTCCACTGGGAGCTGGAATTTCCGGATGTGTTCACCGCCAGCCAGGACGGTTTTGATGCGCTGTTGGGCAACCCGCCATGGGAAATCCAGAAGCCCAACTCCAAAGAGTTCTTCTCCAACCACGATCCTCTTTATCGCGCCTATGGCAAGCAGGATGCCTTGGCTAAACAACTGGAGTATTTCCGCGACTGGCCACAACTTGAGCACGACTGGATTGCCTACAACGCCGGTCTTAAAGGCATGTCCAACTGGGCGAAGTACGTGGGCAAGCCCTTTGGTGATCGCGTTAGCGAAGACAAAAACGGTAAGAAGAAACATGACCTGAATCTGGGCAGTGGCCGCAACAGTTTCGAAGCCTCCGCAGCCGCACACAAAAAATGGCAGCAGCAGCGTAAAAAGAACAAGGGCTTTGCCGATACGGTGCACCCCTTCCTGTATCAGGGTTCGGCCGACCTCAATACTTACAAGCTGTTTCTGGAACTCAGCCACGCCTTGCTACGCACTCAGGGGCGGCTGGGCATGATCGTGCCCAGTGGCATCTACACCGACAAGGGCACCACCGACCTGCGTGAGCTGTTTCTGGCCCAGTGCGACTGGCAATGGCTGTTTGGCTTCGAGAACCGTGAAGGTATTTTTGATATTCACCGTTCTTTTAAATTCTGCCCGCTGATTGTGCAGAAGGGCGGGCAAACCCAGGCCATCCGCGCCGCCTTTATGCACCGCAACGTAGACGACTGGGAACAGGCCGAGCGCCATGTGCTGGCCTATCCCCGGGCGCGGGTGGAGGAGTTCTCGCCTTACTCCAAGGCCATTCTGGAAATCCGCAGCGAGCAGGATCTGCGCGTGCTGCAGAAGATCTACGCCAACGGCGTGCTACTGGGCGACCAGAGTGAAAACGGCTGGGGCATCAAGTACGCCCGCGAGTTCGATATGACGAACGACTCCAAGCTGTTCCCGCCGCGGCCCAAATGGGAGGAAAAGGGCTACCGCCCCGACGAATACGGCCACTGGCTAAAAGGCCCCTGGCGTGATTACGCCGGCCCGCAGCATATTCTGGAGCGCGAGCCAGGGCTGGTGCTGTCGCGGGATGGGCAGCAGGCGCTGCGGGTGGATGAGATTGAGGATGTGGCGTTGCCGCTCTATGAAGGGCGGATGATTGGGCAGTTTGATTTCAGTGAGAAGGGTTGGGTGAGCGGTAAGGCTAGATCGGCCGTTTGGCGCGATATTCCTGCTGCCGAGAAAACCATTGAACCGCAGTATCTAATGGCTCTTACTGACTACTACGAGGGAAGCAGGGGAGGTGTAAATCGCTTTAAGGTTTCGTTTATGGATGTGACTTCAGCAACCAACAAGCGAACAATGATTGCATCCGCTGTGGGAGCTTTCCCATGTAATCACAAAACTCCGACTCTGACAAAGATTGGTACATCACCCGCCGAAGTAATGTCGCTTGTTGGTGTTTTGAACTCTTTTGTATATGACTATTCATTGAGGCTAAGGCAAGGTGGCCAGTCACTGATTTGGGGTGCGCTGGAGGAAACGCCAGTAATAGAAAAGGGCCTAATCGCCTCCGAGGTAGGAAGGCTAGCTGCATCTCTTAATCTCGTTAGCCATCTTTTCGATGCTGACTATTGGGTGAACGTTGCAAGAAATGTTGCAAGAAATAATGCTTCGTTGCACAAATGTTGGGCACTTACGACTCACGAACAGATTAGGCTGAGATCGCTCATTGATGCGCTGACAGCTTTTGGCGCTGGTCTTTCATGGGATGACTACTTGGTAATACTTGCTGGTTCCGATTTGAGCCTTCAGTCACTCAGTGACACGAGCTTGAGCAGGTTGCTTGACCCCAAAGGCTTCTGGCGTATCGACAAGGACAAAGACCCGGAATTGCGCCATACCGTCCTGTCGCTGGTCGCCTTCCACGATCTGCAGCAAAAGGGCCTCGAAGCCTTCCTCGCCCAGAATGACGGCGAAGGCTGGATGATTCCCGAGCAGCTGCGCCTGGCCGACTATGGTCTGGGCCATGACCAGCGTGCCCAAGAATATCAGCCGGTGGCCTCACGCCTTGGCCCACGCTTCTACGATTGGCAACTCAATGAGGATGTGGAGCGTTCCTGGCAGGAATGCGCCGCCCATGCCGAGTTGATCCGGCGTATCGTGCCGCTGCCCGAGCCCGAACCCGCAGATGGCGCTCCCGATGCGCGCGCCACCAATAAAAACGAATCACCGCAGGGAGCACTGTTCTGATGCTGAACCCCATTACCTACACCGAAGAGGTCGTCAGCGATTTTCTGCGCTACCAGCTCAGCACCTATGCCTTTGCCGATGAGGGGCTGTATCGGCAGATGCGTGAGCTGCTCAACCTGGAGCACACTCGCAATACGCCGCTGCTGAAGGGGCCGTTTATCTCGCTGTCGCGCACCTTTATGAAAGGCGCCAGCCTGGAGCAACTGGTCAAGGAAGGCGTGCTGCATCCGCATATTCGCCAACTGTCACCTTATCCCGGCGCTTATCTGCACCAGGAAAAGGCCTTCCGCTCCATCAAAGCTGGTCGGACCACGCTGGTGGCGACCGGTACCGGTTCGGGCAAGACCGAGTCCTTCTTGTTGCCGATCATCAGTCGTTGCCTGCAGTTGCGTGATGAGGGCGCCGAAGCAGGGGTAACGGCTGTGATCGTTTACCCGATGAACGCCCTGGCCGAAGACCAGCTGCAGCGGATGCGCGAGCTGCTGGTCGGTACGGGTGTCACCTTCGGTATGTATGTGGGCAAAACACCTCGCACTGAGGCCGACATTAACGGTGTGCGCCTGGCTCCTGGCAGCACGGTGGCGGATTACCGCAGTAAGTTGCAGCAGATGCAGCAGCAGAAGATTGATGTCGCTTTGCATCCCGCTGAGGAGCGGGTGAGCCGTGAAGCTATGCGCACCAACGGCCAGCAGCCGCGTATTCTGCTGACCAACGTCAAACAGCTGGAACTGCTGCTGACCCGCCAGCAGGACCTGGAACTGTTCGATAACGCCCGTCTGGAGTTTATGGTATTCGACGAGGCGCACACCTTTACCGGCGCCGGTGGTGCCGAAACCGCCTGCCTGATCCGCCGACTGCGCGCCTATTGCGGCAAGGATGAAAACAGCACCACCTGCATCGCCACCTCGGCCACCATTGCCGATCCGCGTCGCGGCATCGAGGCTGGTCGCGAGTTTGCCAGCCGATTTTTTGGCATTGATGGCCAAAATGTCGAGCTGATTGGAGAGGCCTACGAAGAGGACATCTGGGGCGAGCCGCGCAGCGTGAGTGCGCCGTTCAATGGCGATCAGGCCATGCAGCTGAAAACCGTGCTGGAAATGCTTGGCACCCTGGACAAAGCCGAGGTTGATGCTGCTGACCTGCAAGCCTTTCGCATCTGGTTCCAGACCACCAGCGGCATGCGCATGGCTGGCGATAACTGGCGTGAAGCGCTGAACCAATGGCTCAGCCACAACGAGGTGGTCTACCAGATTGCCGAGGCCCTGCGCCGGCCGCGGGCCGTCGCCAGTCTGTTGGAAGATTTGAACGCAGCTCTGGGTCGCCCGATTACCGAAGAGGAAATTTTGATCTGGCTGGCGCTGGGCGCTGCGGCACGCAATGGCGACCGCCCTTTGCTGCGCCCGGTGGTGCACGGCTTTGTGCGCGGGGTTAGCGGTGCGGTGGTGACCTTCGAGGAAGGCCAAGGTCAGCCTGCCAAGTTGTGGCTGTCTGCCGAAGATGCCATCAGCGACGATGCAGGCCGTGACACAGAGTTGAAGCCTTTCCCGCTATCCAGCTGCACCACCTGCGGCCAGCATTATTTCGAGCACGGATTGGAAGACTTCAACTTCACCGGCAGCGAACCGGGTGGCGGCTCCGCTGAAGGCAAGAACCGCGCTTGGCGGGCAACCGACATTACCCTGGGTGGGGTGCGTGCGGTTTCGTTGGACCACCAGGTGGGTTCGGATGGGGAGGAGGAGCCTTCGCGCACCGAAGTGCTGTTTGTCTGCCGCTACTGCGGCACCACCCACGACCGGCAGTTGCCGGAGTGCGTCGGCTGCGGCCGTAACAAGGTGCTGAAGGCGCTGCATTTTGTGCAACAAAAAGAAGACCACATTGGTCGCCTGACCCGCTGTGTGTCCTGTGGCGCCCACGGCCGCCGGGTGACCGGCAGTTACCGTGAGCCGGCGCGTCCGGTGCGTGCCACCGGTGTGGCCGACGTGCATGTACTAGCGCAAAGCATGATTCACCGGGCCGAGCGCAAGCGTCTGCTGGTATTTGCAGACAATCGACAGGATGCGGCCTTTCAGGCCGGGTGGATGCAGGACCGTTCGCGCCGCTATCGTCTGCGGGAGTTGATCTACAAGAAACTGAGTGCCGGTGCGGTGTCGGTCAGTGATCTGGTGCTGTGGCTGGATCAGTACCTGGATGCCGACGACGAGTTGTCGCGCGCCTTGATTCCTGAAGTCTGGCGGGTGGAGAGCAAGTCGGAAACCAGTCTGGCGCACGCCGAGGAACGCAAATGGTTCCTGCGTGCCCAGGTGCTACGCGAGCTGACATTGGGTGCACGACAAAGCACCGGTTTGGAACCTCTGGGCCGACTGAAAATTCATTACCGAGGGCTGGATGAGACTCATCCGGTGATTCAGAAGTGGGCAGCAAGCCTGGGGTGCACGGCGCAGGACCTGCGTGAAGGCATTGCCTCGCTGCTGGATGCCGCCCGCTCCCGGCGTATGCTGTTCGATCCCATTACCCGTATGTTTTCCAAGTTCTGGCTGGATGGCGAGAAAGAGGTGTTGCGCGGTTATCTGCCTATCATGCGCGGTGTGCCTGAGGCGCTGGTATTCGAACGGGATGGCCAGCACGACAAGGGCCGCATCAAGCAATGGTTCAGCAACTACGACAGCTCAGCCAAGCAGGCGGCTGGCGCTTGGGGCGTGCCGCATGACCAAATCCAGGCGTTTTTGCACGACGTATGGCGCCTGTGTAGCGATGAGCTTGAGCTGCTCACCCAGGTCCAGCTTAAGGGTGCCCGTGGCAAGAACCTGCCGGGCTGTCACGGCTCCACCCAGGTGCACGTGGACAACCTGATGTTGGTGCCCTCCACCGGCATGTACCGCTGCCAGACCTGCCGTCGGCTGCATGCCCGGGTCAACCCGGGGATGACCTGTATGGCCTGGCGTTGTAACGGCAAGCTGGTGTTCGAGGAGGAAAACCCGGACAACTACGACTTGCTCTTGCTGGATCAAGAATTTTCCATGCTGCGCGCCCGCGAGCATTCGGCACAGATTCCCGGCCCTGAACGTGAGCGCATCGAGAATGCCTTCAAGGGTGAAAGTGAGCGCATCAATACGCTGGTGTGTACACCTACGCTGGAAATGGGCGTGAATATCGGTGCGCTGGATGCGGTGCTGATGCGCAACGTACCGCCATTGCCGGCCAACTACTGGCAGCGTGCCGGCCGGGCTGGGCGCCAGTTCCGCATGGCGCTGGATCTGACCTATGCCCGCACCACCAGCCATGACCGCGCCTACTTCAACGAGCCATTGAAAATGCTCGAAGGGTTGGTGGAGCCACCCAGCTTCAACCTGCGCAACCCGGTGATGGTCGCCAAACACGTTAATGCCACGGTGTTGACCACCCTGCTGCAGATGCTGCGCTCCAACAGCTTGCCAGACACGCAGGCAAGGAATCTGGAGCAGGCGCTGGGTACTTGTTTGCCAGGCCAGATCCGGCCTTATCTGTTTACTGCCGAAGGCATGGTGCGTGAGGCACCTTTGTCGGTTACGCCACTGGCTCAACAAATTGCTGCGCACCAATCCAGCCTGTTAAGTGCGGTATTGAAGGCCTTCCAGCAGGGTTGGCCTGTAGGCGATAGCGAAGTGGTCAGCCGTGAACAGCTAGAATCGGTCATTGGCGGCTTTGCCGATCAGTTGCAAGGAGTGATCGATCGCCTGTTCCAGCGCTTGCAGTGGGCGCTCGCGCAGCTGGAGCGGCTGCGTAAGGTCGCCGCAGGCAAAGGTGCGCTGGATGCGGACGAAGAGGCGCTGCGTGCCCGTTGCGAGCGTCTGGTGAAAAAACTCAAGGGTGAGGCGCGCCGCAACCGCAATCAGGCTGAAGGCATCGACGATACCAACACCTACGGCGTGCTGGCGGCTGAAGGCTTCCTGCCGGGTTACGGCCTAGATACCGGCGCGGTCACCCTGACCCATGTGGCACCCCGCCACAGCAGTGACATCAGCGATTGGGAGCTGCGGCGCAATACGGCGCTCGCTGTGCGCGAGTATGTACCCGGCAACTTGATCTATGCCAACGCTCACAAGTTTGTGCCGCGGCATTTTCATCTGATTCCTGAAGAACCGTTGACCTTTGCCGTGGATGTTGCCAGTGAATCTGTTCAGGAGACAGGCCCGACATCCAAGTCGGGCAGCGAAGCCAGCTCGATGTCGATAGCGCAGATTCCCGGCGTCGTCATCTGCGATGTGGACGCGCCGCACCATTCCTACATTTCCGATGATGAGGACTACCGCTTTCAGATGTCGGTGGCGGTGTTTGCCCAGGATCAGGGGCGGCATTCCGGCGGCAGTCTTTACGAGTGGGGTAAATCCCAGCTGCAACTCAAACACGGTATGCACATGCGTCTGGTCAATGTCGGCGCTGCCTCCCAGGTACGCTCTGGCACCTTGTTGGGCTATCCCTTATGTCTGGTCTGCGGCGCCAGCCGCTCGGCCATGAGCAGTCAGCAGGAACTCGACAAGTTTAACGAGCACCATGTCGAACGATGCGGGCGGCCGATTCAGAACATTGCTTTTTACGCTGAGGTGGTGGCTGATGCACTGGTGCTGCAGGACTGTGCCTCCCAGGAAACAGCCTACAGCGTCATGGAGTCGCTGCGACAGGGTGCGGCCGATGTGCTGGATATGGAAATTTCCGACCTGCAGGTACAGGTGATTGGCAAGCCGGGTAGTGAAACGGTCGATGCCTTGCTGTATGACCCTATGCCGGGAGGTTCTGGCCTACTGGAGCAGTTGCTGGCTCACTGGCCAGATGTGGTGGCCGCAGCCCGCCGACTGGCCGAAGAGTGCCCATCGGCCTGCGAGGCATCCTGTGTGGATTGTCTGCAGCATTTCCGTAACTCCTTCTATCACGACAAGCTGAACCGCCATACGGCACTGGAAACATTCAATGACTGGGGCGATACCCTGAGTTTCAGCCACGAGCTGGCGCCAGTTTTGCCGGATGAAACCCTGACCCAGCAACCGGGTAATCCCCCTGAACAGCAATTGGTGGCGCTGCTCAAAGCCGCCGGTATGCCGACATTCGAAACAGAGCGCCCGATAGCGCTTTCTGGGGGTATTACTACCCGCCCGGATGTGTATTTCCATGAACCCAACGACCAGTACGAAGGTGTCTGCATTTATCTGGATGGTATGAGTGAGCACTTGCATGGCAACGCCCAGACAGCCGCCAAGGACCGCCAGATCCGTCAGGAGCTGCTGAATACCGAGTATGAAGTCATCGAGATCCAGTATCAGGAACTGTATGACAAGACGGTGATGCGCGAGCATATGCGGCGGATTGCCCGAGCTGTGGTTGGCAGGGCGAAAGCCAAGGAGCTGGCTGACGATGATGCATGGTTTGATCAGGCCGGGAGGGGAGCTACTGTGCCTAATGCGGTAAAAAGCAATGTGCTGCCCTTCAGAACGGTCAGCCCCTCTGATTCTGCCTTCGAGCCCTACGCGAATTGCGTACCTCTGGTAGGGCTGCAGGCTGCCGCAGGCGCCTGGAGTCATGAGCAGGACAGCCTGGTGGCACTGGCTGACTATGCTGAGGAGTGGGTGAGCATTGATAACCACAAGCTGGAGCCGGGGATGTTCCTGGCTCAGGTCGTGGGGCGTTCCATGGAGCCACTGGTACCTGATGGTAGCTACTGCCTGTTCCGGCCAGTCCCCGCCGGCAGCCGGCAGGGGCGGAAGTTATTGGTTTGGCACGCAGGGGTAACCGATGCCGACACTGGGGGCGAGTACACGTTGAAGGTGTATAGCAGTGAAAAAGTTGCCCACGCTGACGGAGAATGGCAGCACGACCGCATTACGCTGAAACCCTTGAATTCTGTTTATCAGCCACTGTTCCTGGAGCCTAAAGATGAAGGGTCTGTTCGAGTGATTGCTGAGTTTGTAAAGGTGGTGGGATGAGTGTGGAGCACCGTGCAACCTGGTTCGTCGGGGCCAGTTACGGCGGTACTGATGACCAGATGCCGCGATTTCTTGCAGATGGAATTTGGGAGAATGGCTATGACGACAAACTCCTCGATGTAGTGCGTTCCATGCGCCCGGGAGAGCGGATCGCCATCAAGTCGTCTTATACGCGAAAACACGGTCTGCCTTTCGATAGCCGAGGTCGAGCGGTTTCGGTTATGGGCATCAAGGCGGTCGGCACCATCACTGAAAATCTGAACGACGGGAAGAGGGTGAAGGTGGACTGGGCCAAGGTCGAGCCGGTACGAGAATGGTACTTCTACACTCACCGAGGGACCGTCTGGCGTGTGCTTCCCGGCGAATGGATGAATGATGCGCTGATTGCATTTGCGTTTGACGGCCAGCCGCAGGATGTGGATCGCTTTCGCAACCAGCCCTTTTGGCGGGAGCGTTACGGCACGACGTTGCCAGAAAAGCAGCGCTTCGAGTGGACGGACTTCTACGAGGCAGTGGCCGAAAAGCTGCTGGCCCACGCAGACGATCGAACTTCGCTCATCGAGGGCATCCACGAGATCGCGTCCCGGGTGCCGGGGCTGACCTATCTCCAGGATAAGTTTCCCGATGGAACCAGTGGTTCGCTGAGGGACATTTGCCCATTCACCACGATGGGCACCTTTAACCGATCCATGACCGATGCCAACCGCAAGATCATCGCGGGTGAACTTGCCAAGTTGCTGGGTGTGACGGTGCCGGTCCCGCCTTCATTCGAAGGCATTCCCGTTCTTAACAACCAACGTTCCTGGTTTTTTGCCTATGCCGACAAGCGTGGTGCGGGCGACATCGACGCGCTATGGAAGGTATTCGTTGCCGCGAGCAAGATGGTCGATGGCGACCAGTTGGACACTCGCGATGCCTTCATCCGGGCTTATGACGAGGCAACCCAAGTATGGGGTGTCGCATGGAACCTTTCGACAGGTCTCTACTGGGCGCATCCGTGGGAATTCCTGACCCTGGATAGCCAGTCGCGCCACTACATCAACAAGCGGCTCGGCCTGAATGTCGCCATCAGTGGTCAGCAAGGCCCATGTGATGGTCAGGCCTATTTGAAGCTGCTGGACGATTTGCGTTCGCGCTTCGGCGAAGACGGCTATCCGGTCCACAGTTTCCCTGACTTGTCGCTTGCGTCCTGGATGTACAAAGACACGGTTGACGAGCCTGTGCCGGCTGGCGATATCGGTACCAATGCCGGAGCAGAACAGGAAACTGAAGGTGAAGTTCGCGAAGCCTTTCAGGTGGCAGCGCCAATCGTTCCCTACTCGGTGGAGGACATCCTCAAGGACGGCTGTTTCCTGGAGCGGGCCGAGATTGACCGCTTGCTCGATCGTCTGCGCACAAAAAAGAACCTCATCCTTCAGGGGCCTCCGGGCACGGGCAAGACCTGGCTAGCCAAACGGCTCGCGTTCGCGCTCATGGGCCAGAAGGACGACAGCAAGGTCCGCGCAGTGCAGTTCCACCCCAACCTGTCCTACGAGGACTTTGTTCGAGGATGGCGCCCCACTGGCGAAGGCAAGTTGTCGCTGGCGGACGGCGTCTTCATGGAAGCCATTAAGGCCGCATCAAAGGACCCTTCGTCGAAGTTTGTCGTGGTGATCGAGGAGATCAACCGTGGAAACCCAGCGCAGATCTTCGGCGAGTTGCTGACGCTGCTTGAGGCCGGCAAGCGGACGCCCAACGAAGCGCTGGAACTCTGTTATCCGGATGCGGACGGCAAACGACGTCCCGTCCATATTCCCGAGAATCTCTATGTGGTCGGCACCATGAATATCGCCGACCGATCGCTTGCACTGGTCGATCTGGCATTGCGTCGCCGCTTTGCTTTCGTTGGGCTGGAGCCAAGACTGGGCCAGGTTTGGCGGGAGTGGGTGGTCAAGGAGTGTGCTGTCGATCCGGGCTTAGTCGCGGACATCGAGCGCCGTATCACCGAGCTGAACGACCAGATCGCGGCGGATGCGCGCCTTGGCAAGCAATTCCGAATTGGTCACAGCTATGTGACACCTGCACATCGACTGGAGGCGGGAGACACGAAGAAGTGGTTCCAGCAGGTCGTGGAGACGGAGGTCGGCCCGTTGCTGGATGAGTACTGGTTCGATGCGCCCGACGAAGCACAAAAGGCGATTGCACGGCTGACGCAGGGCTGGTGATGACCGCCGTCGCAGAACAGGTGGAAAGTGCATCCATGAGCGCTGAGGGGTTCATCGGACGCATTCCGGTGCGCAACCTCTGGCTGCTGATGCTCTACGCCTCTGACCTGTTCCGCACTCGCGGCATCGGCAAGATCGGCTTGGAAGACAGCCCGGACGATCTACCGGATCTAGTTGCGGAGATCCTTGCCCACGCGGTTGAGGTGCGGCAGCGTCGCCGCTTGAGTCTTGGATATCGACCTCGTGACGCAGTCATCAATCGCGTGCGTGGCCGGATCGACGTCTTGACCACCGAACGCCATCAGTTGATGGATAGAGGCCTGGTGGCGTGCCGGTTTGACGAACTCACCATCGACACCCCACGCAATCGTTTCGTCCGAGCAGCTTTGGAATCCATCTCCAGAATCGTTCAGAGGAAGGACGTTGCTCATCGGTGCCGCGCACTTGCGGGTGGCATGAAGGCAATGGGTGTATCAGGCGACGCTCCGACCCGTGCCCAAATGAGCACCGATCGTTTTGGCCGTAACGATGCGGACGACCGCTTCATGGTTGCGGCCGCAAAGCTGGCGTTCGATCTGGCGCTGCCTACGGAGGCGTCTGGTGCGAATGTGCTTTCTCTGCCAGACCGCGAGGCAACTTGGGTGCGCCGTTTATTCGAGCGAGCTGTCGGCGGCTTCTACGAAGTCGTATTGAGCCCGCAGGGCTGGCGTGTGCGTTGCGGCGGGACACTGTCCTGGCAGATCGAGCAGAAGACGGCGGGAATCGACAAGATTCTGCCGACGATGCGAACGGATATCGTGCTCGAAAACCCGTCGACCGGGCGGCGGATTGTCATCGATACCAAGTTCACCTCGATCGTGACGAGCGGTTGGTACCGTGAGGAAACCCTGCGCAGCGGATACGTGTACCAGATCTATGCCTATCTGCGCTCCCAGGTTGGGTGCGGCGATGCGCTTGCAGATCGCGCGAGCGGATTAATGTTGCATCCTGCGATCGGCCAGATGGTGGACGAGACAGTGCTGATCCAGGGGCACGCCATTCGGTTCGCCACTGTGGATTTGACGGCAACTCCTGCGCTCATTCGAGCGCAGCTGCTGCGACTCTGCGCGCCAGACCGCGCGATGCAGATCATGGATTTTCCCTTCGAGAAAACTCGTACGGGCTAACCGCCTTTTCCCTGTTCGCATCCAGAAAATCCGCCCACCACTGCATCATCAGCCGCCTTTCCTCCAAGTGCTCGGCCTTATGAATATACGCAGCCCGGACGGAGTTCCGTTCCTGGTGGCTCATTTGCCGTTCAACTGCGTCTCTCGACCACAAGCCCGATTCGATCAGAGCGCTACATGCCACGGTTCGAAAACCATAGCCGCACACCTCAGACTTGGTGTCATAGACCATGGTCCGAAGCGCCTTGTTGATGGTGTTCTCACTCATGGCTGTTTGGGAATTATTGTCGCTCGTAAAAATCAGTTCTTTATCACCCGACCAATTATAAATGCGTCTCATTAATATTATTGCTTTTATACCCGACGGGGCGGCAGGGGACATGCACTTCTTGGCGTACATAAGCCTCACATCAACGGCGCCAGTTTTCTGGCCAGTAGTTCCAACACCTCCCTTCGTTCATTGAAGTAGTCGTGACGGTTGTAGATACCCTCCACGCCCTTCAGTGTGTGGTTAAGGCATCGCTCGGCCACATGGCCAGGCACCCCTAATGAGGCCAACAGGCTGCGGCACGTGCGTCGCAGGTCATGGACGGTGAAGTGTTCAAGATCACCCATCTTGTTCTCAGGCTGTACTGCTCTTCCTGGCTCTCTCCCAAACAGTTTGGATATCGCCCGATTTAAAGTGTCCGAGCCCATGTGGGGCATTTTGCTTGCTCGTCTGTTAGGGAAGACATAAGCGGAACCAAAAGCGCGCACCTTGAGTTCGTTCAGCCATTGGATAGCCAGGTCTGGCAGGGGGATGTCAATGGCTACACGGGATTTGCTGCGCTCCTGAGGCAGATACCAAACCTTTTCCTCCAGATCGAACTCGCTCCACCTTGCTTCAGTTAGCTCGGCTTTTCTGACTCCGAGCAAGACCAAGAGCGCACAGGCCAAGTAGTTGTCCCGGGTGAAGCTATCTGATTCTTCCCGGAATATCTTGAAGATGAAGGCCAGCTCTTCGGTGGTGAGCGCTCTGTCTCTGCTTTTTTCTATGCCGCCCGCATCGTCTACGGCGAAGGCGCTGGCCGGGTTGCTGGCAATCAAATCCAGCTTGACGGCATGGTTAAACAGTTGCTTGCAGTACATCAACGCATCGTTGGCGGTGCTCGGTCTATTGCTTTCCGCTATGTTTCTCAAGACCTGCCTGATGTCGCGGCCCGTGACAGTATCTGGCTTCATTTGCCCAATGACAGGTGAAATTTCTTTGGTGTAGACCCGAAAGGGGATGTGGTGGTGCTTCAGACGCTTGACGTTGCCTTCGTGCCAGTCGTTGAACAGGTCATCAACACATTTGATGTCGCTATAGCTGGCTCTTTTCTTTTCAACAAGAGGGTCCAGACCCTCACGAAGCTGCTTCATCTGTAAAGCAGCGGCTAGCCGTGCATCAGCAAGAGACAGGTCATCCACGTTACCCAGCGTCATTTGCTTGCGCTTAGCGTTGGTCGTGAAGCGCAGCGCCCAATAGGAGCGTCCCCGGGCTGGTACTACAAGGTATAGGCCGTTGCCATCAGCAAAATGTCCGGGTGGTCCTTTGAGCTTTGCACTAACTGACTTGCTTGTAAGTACTGCCATAACGTCTTCCTCTAAATGTACTCACCACTGGCCGCAGAGAATTTCTGCTTATTGAGCATTGTACTCACCATTGTACTCACCACTTGGTGCTTGATTCTGGTGAGTGCAGGTAGACCTTGGTTGACTAGGAAATACGTTATCTAATTGATTTTTATAATAAAAATTGAGATTGGTTGACCCGGGTTTCCATCACTCAATGTTCTGCGCCTGTGCCTGGAAACGCTCAAAACACCATTCCTGATTGAAACGGTTGAAGGTCTGCAGGCTGAAGATAAGATCATCATCTTTTGCGAGTACATGAGCACAGTCAACGCCATGCATGACGCCTTCACGGCGGCCGGCATTAAGGCCGTGCGTCTGGTTGGGGCTGACTCTGCGACCAAGCGGCAGAAGGCAATCGATATGTTCCAGGATGACCCCGAGGTCAGGGTGTTCATCGGCACCACGATGGCAGCGGGTGTTGGGATTACTCTGACTGCTGCTAACTACGTGGCCTTTGCTTCTATGCCCTGGACCCCGGCGCTTATGCGCCAAGCCGAGGATAGGGCGTATCGAATGGGCCAGCAGCGGGATGTGATGGTTATCGTCCCGCTTATACCCGACACGATTGATGAGGCTGTGTGGAAGATTCTGGAGGGCAAGCGTGAGACAGAAATTGATGTTGTAGAAGCTGTAACGACGCTGCAAACGAGTGATGCCGCAGTGATCATGCTTATTGAATCGCTCCGATAATCAAGGAGGGCAAATGGTTCAAGTCGGGTGATAGCCGACGGATCTGAAAGCAACTCCTGCAAAGCAGCTATCGGGCTTTTCACATCGTACTTCCAATTTGGGGCGGTTCCGGCTACTAGGATTTGGCTGCAATCGGCCACAAATCGACGTTTAAGTGTGGCTACGGTGAACGTCCAGGCGTCGACCCACTATCTAACCAGTCACTCGATTATCGAAGGGAAATGCTCCTTGGCCGGTAAGGCATTGCCTTAGGCAAAGGGAGCCTTGTAGACTGCAGCAACATTCAGTGTCGAACAGCCTGAGGGGCGCTATAGGAGGACTGGGCCGGTGATTAATCAGATAGACATAGCAAGCTTTGGTAGCTTCCAAGGTCTGGAGTGGAAACAGACCGTTCGGGACAGCGGCAAAAACGTCAAGTTCTTCCAGCGTCTGAACATCCTCTACGGACGCAACTACTCTGGCAAGACGACTCTCTCTCGTGTTTTTCGTGCTCTGGAAACGCGCAAACTACCCTTGAACTATATTGACTCATCCTTCATCGTGACTGGTGAGCAAGGTGCCGTCACCGATGCGGAACTGCTGACCCACAACTATGACGTGCGGGTCTACAACCGCGACTTCGTGACCGACAACCTGAGCTTCCTGGTCAGTCAGGAGATCGGAGGCGTTATTAAGACCTTCGCCATCGTCGGTGAGCAGAACAAAGAGATTGACGACGCCATTGCTGCTCTCGAGGCCAAGCTTGGTAGTGTGGAGGGCAAGGCTGGACTGCGCTTTGATCTGGAGGCCAAGAAGAGAGAGCGCGATCGCACCAAGACGGCCCACAGCACGGCTTTGAAGGGCTTGGAACAGAAGCTGCGCTCACATGCTGCTGAGAAAATCAAGAAGAACCCCCTGTACCGCGTGCCCGTCTACACCATCGACCACATCAAACGCGACATTGCTTCCACCAGTAAGCCCGGCTTCATCGCACTGACCCCTGAGGAGCAAGCAAGCAAACTCATCTTGCTCAAGCAGGAAGCCTTACCTGACATTCAAGGCACTCTGGCCATCACCCTCAAGCTGGAGTCGCTGAGGGCCACTGCTGAACCTCTTCTGTCCAAGATGATAACGCCTACCAAAGCGATTGAAGAACTGCTCAAGGACAGCGCTTTGCAGCTATGGGTCAAACAAGGTATCGGATACCACCGGGACAAACGGGATACCTGTGCTTTCTGCCAACAAGACTTGCCGCACGACATTTGGCAAGTGCTGGACGAGCACTTCAGCAAAGAGTCGGGCGACTTAGAAACTGCCTTGGATGCTGCTATAGCGTCGGTTATGGACGAGATAAAATCCATTGCTGGGCTCATTACCTTCACAGGTGCTCAGTTTTATGCGGATGAGCGTACTACGTTTGAAGCGAGCAGCAAGGCACTGTCGGAAGCGCTTGATGTCTACAAAAAAGATTTGGAATTCCTGAAGAAGTCGCTTGAGGCTCGAAAAAACAATCTGTTCCAGCTCGTGCTTCTGAAGCCCCCTTCGCACGACGCCAAAGAGATCGAGAAGCATGTTCAGGACATTAATGCGCTGATCGTCACGAGCAACGGCAAGACAAGGACCCTGGAAAAAGACAAGACTGCTGCCAGAGATGCGCTTCGCTTGACCGACGTGTTCGCGTTTATTGATGCGATCACCTATAGCAAGGAGATTGCCCGCATAGCTACCCTCAAGACCAGCGCCGACACGGCAGGCATGGCCTATACGGACGCGGAAAAAGAGATCCGTGACGCGGAAGCAGAAGTCCAAAATTTCCGAGCCAAGCAAAAGGATGAGCGGAAGGGGGCCGAGCGAGTCAACTCTCTGCTCAACAACTTCTTCGGCCATGATGGTATCAAGCTTGAGGCCCGCGACGGCGCAGACAACGCCACTGTCAAGTTTGAAATCACGCGAAACGGCAAAGCCGCGTACAACCTCAGCGAAGGCGAGTGCAGCCTGATTGCCTTCTGCTATTTCATTGCCAAGCTAGAAGAACCTGAGAGCAAAGGCAAAGAACTGATCATCTACATTGATGATCCAATTTCTAGCCTAGACGGGAACCATATCTTCTTCATGTTCAGTTTAATTGAGAGTTTGATTGCCAAGCCGATCAAGAATGCTGACGGCTCAAACGCCTACCGCTACAAGCAGCTTTTTATCTCCACTCATAATCTGGACTTCCTGAAGTACCTCAAGCGCCTGTCCATTCCGAAGAAGAAAATCCCTGCTGGTGACGGCAGGACGAAAAGTGTCGATGACCACGAGCATTTCATGATCGAGCGCAACGGCGCTTCAAGCAACATCTTACTCATGCCGTCTTATCTCAAAGACTACATAACTGAGTTTCACTACCTCTTTCATCAAATCTACAAATGCAAAGATCAAGCTGCCGCAGCAGATAGCCATGAACCATTTTTCGGCTTTGGCAACAACCTGCGGAAATTTCTCGAAGCCTTTCTGTTCTTCAAGTACCCCTATCATGATGATAAAAACGACGCCTTTGAACGGATTAAGAAATTCTTTGGGGAAGAGGAAGATGCAGCAGTTGCACTGGTTAATCGGCTTAATAACGAGTTTTCCCACCTGGAGGCAGTCCCAGATAGAGGTTTTAAGCCCGTGGAGATTCCCGAGATCGCCAAGGTAGCTAACTATGTCTTGGATAAGATTTACACTGCCGACAAGGTGCAATACAACGCTCTGTTGAAGAGCATTGGCGAGCCTGAGCGAGTAGGCTAAAGGATCGCTCCCAATATCTGATTGCCTGAGCGAGCGCCAAATAAATCATTCCATGCCGCATGGCCGTAACGGGTCTAAAGCTGACTTAGTTACCGGGGTTTTGCGGCGTTATATGCCTAGATTTTTTGAACAGGTCTTCCCTTGGGGGCCTATGATTTACGCCGGCTCTAGGAGAATTCAGTCTTCAGAATATCCCGCACGGTCCTGTTTATCCCGCAGGCCTTGCGATCTAAATTATCTTATGAATCGGATGACCGCTATGGGCGAAGCTAAGAGGAAGAAAATGTCTGGAGAGAGCGATTATTGGTATCACGGAACTGAAGAGTATTTCTTGGAGTGGGCTACGCCGCCCACAACTCCCAAGTACAAGCCCGAACTGCATCTGCATCCATTCATTTCATTAACGAAGGACGTGAAACTGGCTCGAGGCGCTGGCGAAATTTGCGGAGGCCTATGCAGAGCTAAGCTCGTAGACTCGGCAAAGGTGCTCGATCTTCGTCAGAAATCTGATGTTACTAAAGAGCACTGGACGCGTCTCATTAAGAAAGATATTGCGAGACACCATGCCCTCGTGCAGAGCTTTGGCACCTGGATTGACGCATGTTCTACGGGAGAAATTCTTCGCCTGCATACAAAAAATCAGGAGCTAGGAAGTCGCCTTGGCCATCTCCAAAAAATAGCGAATGATGGTTCCACTTCCATAAAAGAAAGAGCGCATGCGCACCAGGAGGTGCAGAACTTTACGCGCCTATGGATCAACGAGGTCATAACACCAGCGAAGGAGCTCGGTTACCATGCAGTTATTTGCGCAGAAGTCGATCGCTATCGTGCTGGTGGCGCGAAGGGTTGCCTAAACCTCTATGTGTTCGCTCCTGCGGCTATTACTCCTCCAGATTGGGTGTCCGTTCCAGACGAAGCATTGATGTTGCCTTATCTAGAAAAGTTGAAGGCATTAGGTCTTGGCTAAATTGATGCATAACCTGTCAGTCGGGTGGACCTGCGCGAAAAGCCCGCAGGCCGCTCACTTCTAATTTGAGAGACCGCTTTCACCAGTCACCACCGACTGCTTCTGGCCGATTACAGCCAAAACCCATTGGTCGAGCACGACCTGTAGCAGCCCTTCGCGGAGAGCTGCAATCCGCTAAATCCTGCCTATGACGGTGAGCTGCTTCAGGTAATTAACCGCCCACAAGCGCCGGCAGGATTCGTCACTTAGTCGATTAAAATTCCCTGTTAGTGTATATGAATCGCAGTCTGTGATGTCTGCTGCTGCTTACTGTGATATCGTTTTGCTGTCTAACTCGGGATAACCTAAAATGATAATTGACGATATCGTTGCAAAGATAGAAGAAGGGGGGATGAGCAGTTATCATTCTTTTGAAGTTTTCATTCTGAATTTACTTAAACATCACCTGCAGCTTCAAAATAAATCCCTAACAATTTTGGATGGGGAGAATTATATTGGCGATGCTGTAGCCCCCGATGGAATGGATGAATTTGAAGGGCCAGTAATTTTCGAAATTAAATTCAACTTAGAAAGGGGCATGAAAAATATTAAAGACGCCCTATTGTCTTATTTTTTTACCCATGAAAAAGTAAATTACTCTAAATCTAGACCAAAAAATTTAATATTTATAAGCGCAAAACCTTTATCTAAAAAATTCAGATCTACAATGCCAATTTCCATGGGGTCTGGTGCTAATGATTATTTAAAAATAACGTATTGGGGCCCTGAGGATGTTAATAGAATCGTAAGCCAGCACAGAGCAAAAACATCTGAAATCGTCAATAATCTATTTTCACTTCGCATCGAGGCTGCGGTAACTAAAGCACCGTCAAATTGGAGCGCTGAGCGAGAGGAAATTGTAGCGAAACTGAAGGAGAGCTATGATCGAGGGCAATTTACCCTATTTCTTGGTGCTGGTGTTTCCAGCAGTGCGGGGATGCCTAACTGGGACAACCTTTTAAACTCGCTCTTCGTAGCATATCTGTCTCGCGAGTTCGACAATGTCAAAGCAATTGATAGTTCTGATATAAGTGAGTTGGTTGGTCGCTTAAATAAAGTTTCAGAGTCTTCTGCACTAATGGGAGCAAGATATCTAAGAAAAGGTTTAGTCGGAAACTCTGCTGAAGCGAACACTTTCGTAAATGCGATAACTAAAAGCCTATATGAACTGCGAAACAAAGATTTCGACATAGACTCTCGACTACTTCGCGCAATTGCAGCAACCTGTATGCCTCAGCGAACTGGTGCCCGGGTTCGTTCCGTTGTTAACTATAACTTTGATGATTTATTAGAAAAACAGCTTTCCAAGACTGGTATTGCGTATCGTAGCGTTTACACCGAAACGGAGGTTTACGACCCGGACGAACTGCCTGTGTATCATGTGTATGGGTTTCTTCCCGAGGATCGATCAAAATACGGTGCGCTAGCGAATTCTACTCTTGTTTTTTCAGAAGAAGGGTATCACCATATATATACAAATGCTTATCACTGGTCAAATCTTGTACAGCTTAATTGCTTAAGAGAAAACAATTGCCTAATGATTGGCTTGTCGATGACCGATCCAAACCTCAGGCGACTTATGGATATATCGGCGCGTAGTCTTGAGCAGAACAAGCATTTTGCATTTATGAAGCGACTCTCTATCGATGAATTTTGTTATGACACAACAGAGTCAGGCCAAAAATCCGCAATACGAAATATAGCTGGCGCAGAAAAATTTTTAGAAACGCACCACGCACTTAATGAAGCCTTAATGAGAGAACTCGGCGTCACAGTTATCTGGTACGAAGGCTATGACGAGATTCCTGAGATCTTGGAGAAACTTACAAAATGATGATTGTTTATACTGCATAAAAAGGAAGATCTATTTAAAAAATTAGCGTATGAAATTTTAATAAATTATCGGTTTTGTTAAAAGCGAACAATGTTGTCTTCTAATCGGAGCGTACCTGAATCGCCTCTATGTTTCAAAGAGTTTAACGACCGCTTGGATTGGAAGAAAACCCCCAGTCCAACTGCTGTTGAGCCAGAGCAAACGGCCACTAACGACCAAGTTAATCCAACAGCCCAAGACGTGCCAGCTTGGGTGCAAATTTAGTTGCGAGACAAAACCAGTTTTCCCCCAGAATTGGAAACAATTTTGTACTTACGCAAGGAGTTTAGGGCGCCGCTACCACCAGCAGCTACCGCGATACTGACTGCCGACAAAGCGGTAGGGAGCCCAAGCACAGTGACGGCACCTGCACCAACCACCCCACTGACTGGCGCGCCAACTCCATCAGTCCCTAAAGTGACAGCTACCGCAATAGCGATGGCACCGATGGCGATGAGCCAGGCTACCGAACCCATTGCTTTGATTCTCAGAACTTTCTTTTGCAGGTCGCCTTCTATTTCAATAGTGTCTTGATCATTTTTTAGTGCTTCTCCAAGCTCTTTCTCAGATCGAATTGTCATAATTCTTTCAGTCGGTAACCACTTGATTTTGAGGCTGTATGTAATATTTTATTATTCCCCTTAACACCTTAAAAGTAAACAGTATTTGGGGTAAATGTACTTTCATATCGCTTGCGCTAGTCTGAAGAGTTCAAAGCTAAATTAATGGCTAAAACGCGAAACCCATCCGGCGAATATATGCTGTTTTGGGCCGGTAGCGGACGCTCTTGGGCCGTTGAGTCCGAATCAGTAGGCGCCTCTAAATCAAGCCTGAGTTAGCGTATATCAGTCGTGCTATTGACTTTATCACTACGCATTGATAACTTTGCCTCGTGAACCGCCATAAGGCACCCCACAGCGGCGTCTCAACTCTTGAAAGACGCACGTACTGATCCTCTAAGGCAGTACCAGAGTACATTTTCTTCTTTGCTACCCGGACAGGGAACCCGCTTTCCCTGTCCAGGCCATTCGGCTTTTGGGTGGGTGCGTGTTCCTCCAGTCCATTTTTCTGGAGTTCACCATCATGACTACCGCTTCCACTCAAACTTCCAACCACTTCAATCTTCACGTTAACGGTCTCGGTTATCTGAACCGTGTGCGCTGGGTTGAAACCAAAGGTTCTGGCCGCAAGGCACAACCCTTTCTTGCTTGCTCGATTTCCGCCGTGCGTGGAAATAAGGATGAGCCCGACTACACCTACTTTGACCTTCGGGTATCTGGGAGCGAAGCCATCGAAATGGTGGAGAAGCTCATGGGTGATGTTGAGGCGAAACGCAAGGTTTTCGTATCGTTTCGTGTGGGTGATATCTACACACACGTTTACATGCGCAACCTTCGAGATGAGAAGGGACGTACAACTGGCGAGCAAGAGCCTGCCGCACTTATCAAGGGACGTCTGTTGTTGATCAACAGTGTCACTGTCGATGGCGTTAATATTTTCCGACGTGAATTGCAAGAAGAGTCCAGCATGGATAACATTCCTTTTCAGGAGGATGCTCCTTTGCAGAACTCCTCGACCGATGATGAATCTTCTCAGGATGTGCCTGAGCAAGGCCAGTCTGAAAATAAAGCACCACAGGAAAACGCTCACGGTACAGCAACGCCAAAGTTCAACAGCACTCCGGTGCCCGTTAACCAAGGCGCTGCGGCATATCAAGCAGGATATGGAGCAAGTAGTGCGCTTCAATACGCTGCAAGCTATGCCCATCAGAGCGTTGCTTAACTTTTAATGCTTCATCCAAACCCTCGTTACTGTTCCCACTAGGGGCTGTGCGAGGGTTTTCTTTTCCTTGATGCTGGGAAAATTAGCGACTAAACTAATTCGGTTTTGCGAGTGTTTTCAGGTGTCACTTGAATAACCTGGTCGCCTTCGGGCATGACACGTCAACCCCTGAAACGTGAACGCTCTGTATAGAGTTGGGGTACATTTCACACGAGTACGTCCGTTGAATTGCACGTTCAAACAGGAACCTCACGTGCTCCAAAGTACTATCTGATCGCAAGTTGGATAGCCACCATTTAAGCCCCCCTGTACCCGTCCGGCGTAAGCTGAACGGGTACTTTCATTTCACACCCCACCGGGAGATCTCTTCCGGCTGGATGTGGTCTCCCTGTCTTTCTGAAGGAGATCACGATGATCCGTATAGATGGAGCGCAGCTGCGCGTAAAGCGGATTCGACAAAGTCGAAATGGTGCGTTCTGCGTTGCAGACCTTTCAACTGCTTTTGGTGAGTTCAAGGTCAAAGACCCGCTCCTGGATCAGTTTGAGGAAGGTGAGTACCAGGCAACTGTGTGGATTAGTGAAATCTATCTGTCGCAATACATCGCGTTTGGCAAAGGTGTGACAGAGATTCGTGCGCGTTTGCACGATTTACAAGTGGAGAGCCAGGCCGAATTATCGACTGCTCATGAGCAAGCTGAGCCTGACCCCATTGACGAGCAACGGCCTGTACGGGTTGCAGCCTCTAAAAAGTCAGTACCCCCGCCATCTACCGCAAAAGACTTCAGCCACTTTAATAAGGGTGGGAAGCCTCAGTCAGGGTCTCTGGATTCTACGCAGGGAGAGCACGATGGGTTGCTTGACGCAGAAATGCTCCATACCATTGCCAATCGCGATCCCATCAAACTTGATGCGACTGTAGAACGTGCGCTGCTACGACGGCAAGCAGCTGAACTTGGCCAACGTCATGGCTACCGTTTCGATGCGAAGCAACAAATCTGGTTTGCCCAGTAAACCCTCATTTCTAAACCGCCCAAAGGTGGCGGTTTGACTTATGTTCTTGGTTCGATCGAGACCATGAGCCAGACCGCACAGTGCATTGGTGCATCGTTGAATCTGGGAGGCGGCGTCCCCATGCGCCCGCAGCTTTTGCGCTAAGCCGGAGCTGGTGATAGCAAAATCAGCTACGTACCTTGCGCGCCGTTTCATTTGTCACCAGGACCTCCATTTCGGTGACGCACACCTTGGATCCACCAAGGGGAGTGAGGGGGTATGAATTTTAATTTGTTATGTAAGCCCGGAACCTAGATGGGTTCCCTTGCGAGCCAGGACAATCAGGCCAGGCCTGCAAGGGAAATCATCTAAGCAAACCAACGATGGTTTCAATTAGGTGCGTTCAACCCTGTAAACGCGCCAAGGCAGTCAGTGCTGCCTGGGTAACTCGCTTTATTCATTCACGCAGACTTAACCTGCGCTTCTTACTAACCCCGTGGGGACACCGTGTCCCCTGGGGCTTGGTCGTCCCCATTTTTTGGAAGACGATCATGGCTCAACTGCATTTTTTCCCTATCACTACGGCTCAGCGCAAGAGTTTGCATTCCCTCTTTAATGACTGGCTTTCCCAGGCCAATGAAGAGGGATTTGAGCAGTTTCTGGCTGTTCGACATGAGTTGGCACCCGCACAGGTGTGCTCGTTCGTACGTCTGGTCCAAGGTTGCTCTGTTCGACAAGATTTGGCCCAACGCTTGCCAGGTGATCTCAAGCAGCGTCTGCAAGCACTTCATTGGCTGCGATTCGGCGCTTCAGCGGTAGCCGCTTGATTCTTTAACTGACCCTTGGGGGCTTTGACCCTCGCGGGTTGATAGCCCTCTTGATTTTTTAAGGGGTACTATATGTCAATGAGTTCATCTGACTTGTTCCTGCTGCGGCAGGGCCTGGTTGATGCCGGTATGAAGCAAGAGGTTGCCGAAAAGGTGGCCATCGCAATGGAGGGTGCTATGGCACTCACACTTGATCAAGTGCTGGAGAAGTGGACAGCCAAGGTTGAACACGACATTGCCGCGCTTCGCACTGAACTGAAGCACGACATTGAGGTGACCAGAAAAGACATCGAGGTGACCAAGCGGGATATGACCATCCGTCTTGGCTTGATGCTGGCTGGTTTTGCCGGTCTGATCTTAAGCGGCATGAAAATGTTCATGCCCTAGCGTTTAGCACGCGACCATTTCAGCACACCTCGGTGTGCGCGATGAGGAGTGCGCTCCTCCAAATTAGCGAATGTATACCAGGTCTTTCATAGGCTTGGTGACATTCGCTTTTCTTTTGTTTTTCCATTTTCACCCCTGCGGGCACAGACCCGCATGGGTATGGCCTGCGCATTTTTTAGTGAGGCCGACTATGACTGAACAGACTCAACCAGTGTGCAGAGATTCCTTCGATCTCTCGCCTCTTGCCGATGTGCTGCCGCGCTTTGAGCTCGGTGTGGTTGTGGCTACGCCAGGTGTTACCAAGCTGGATCAAGAAGGCACGATCAACGCTTGTGAGTACCTGGCTCGTCACGCTGTTGGTGATTGGGGGGATCTGTGCCACGAAGATTGGCGATTTAACCAGCGGTCCCTAGCGTGTGGAGGGCGACTGATGTCGTCGTATCGCGTCAATGACCATCTCAAAATCTGGATCGTTACAGAATCGGATCGATCCTGCACCACGCTGACATTGCCATCGGAGTACTGATCCTCTAACCCATGCAAACCCATCTGAATGGGTTTGCATTATCTCTATCACTTTCCCGGCGGGACGATCCGTCTGGGTCTCTCGTCGTGTATTTTTCGGAGACCCATATGATCGTTGTCCGTTATTTCACCTTACCGCTCTACACAACTGACAGAAACCGTACCGATGATCGACTGATCTGGACCGGACCAGAACCTGTTCCAGCCATGGGCGAAACAGTGATGGTCAGGTTCAACAATATTGGTGAATGCAGAATCGTTTGCTTTGCCTCACAAGGTCCGTACCTTGGGCTGCTTGTTTACCCCCTTCAACCACCCAGTTGGTGGATTTCTCAGAATGGCGAGCCTTCGCCTGAAACAGCAGGCCTGGTGTTTGGCCGTGAGATCTCGCTCGTTGATGGTCAGGGGGTGTGAAATGGCGCTTTTGTTCACCCGCTTGGCTCGCAACTTCGTCAAAGCCGGGTACTACCCGACCGATGATGAGACTTTGCAGCGGATTCAACACTTTCTCATGCCAGCATCAAGACCTATGCGATTGCTTGACCCATGTTGCGGGGAAGGTGCGGCGCTGGCTGACATTCGTCTTGGCCTACAGGAGCGGGCTGGTGAGGCTTCAGTAAGCATTGAGGCTCTGGGTGTTGAGTTTGATAAAGAACGTGCCTGGCACGCGAAAACCCTCTTGGATAGGGTTATTCATGCGGACCTTCATGATGTCGTGGTTAAGGCTCGCAGTATTGGCCTACTGTTTCTGAATCCTCCATACGGGTTTGGAATCAGTGATGCGGCGAACATGGCCAACGCCGACTCTGACAAAGCCGAGCGTCTGGAGCGTACGTTCTTAAAGAAAACGGCATCATTCCTGGTTGAGGGTGGGGTGCTTATCTACATCATTCCGTATTACGCCTTAGATGCTGAGATTCGGACATTTTTGGCCCGTAATTTCGACAATTTGCGGTTTTTTATGGCCCCCGAGCAGCAATTCAAACAATGTGTGATCTTCGGGACCAAAATCCGAAGCACACATCCACGTAAAAGCGTTCTTGATTGGCTTGCGCAGGCTCAGGCCGGAGAGTTCGTAGATCAAGTATTGCCAGAGGTCTGGGATGACGAGCCCTACCAAGTGCCAGCAGCTGATGCGGAACTTGACTTTCATGCGGTGCGAATCGATGCCGCTCAATTGAAAGACGAGCTCAATACATGGAAAGCGAGCCTGTTGTGGCAAGGCTTTGATGTTCATTTCTCTCAGGTGCGGACCAGTCACAGAAGGCCGCTTCGTACTATGACTCAATGGCACCTGGCGCTTGCGCTGGCAGCTGGACAGGTGACTGGCTGCATTGAATCTAAAGAGGGGCGAATTTTTCTGATTAAGGGGGATACCTTTAAGAAGAAAGAACGCATCCAGAACCTGGAGGTGGATGAGAAGGGGAATGTTTCAGAGACCATCACGATGCTGGATAAGTTTGTACCTATGATCAATGCCATTGAATTTACTGCCGATCATCGGCTTGGTCAGATAGTAAAGATCAGCTGATGCTTTAATCCTCGGTGCCAATAGTTGGCGCTATTCACCCTTCGTTAGAAGGGTTCCTCAAGGGGCCTGGCCCAGGCCATTTGGGGAAACCTTCTTATCAAGCCTAAAGAGGTTTCTATAGGTGCGTTCAACCCTGTAAACGCATCAAGGTGGTCTTTGACTGTCTGGGTAGTTTTTCTTATCTGCTGCAGTCATGCATGGCATGTCAGCAGCCCGTCGTATCCCTTGGGGACATCCGTCCTCAAGGGGCCGGCTGTCTCCACTTTTTGGAGATACCCATGTCTTCTTTTGATACGTCGATTTTACCTATTGCGCCGCCTGTATACGCTCAGGCTGCGCCTGAACCCGCGCAACTGCATGTTGCTGATGCGCATGGGCACTACGTGTTGGCGACTCCAGGCCAGATATTGGAGGCCGCACGTGAGGCGATTGTGTCTTTAGTGCCTTCGGGAACTCCCATGTCAACGCCGAGCATTGCGGAACGCTATGCCGTCGCTCGTTTGGCTGGCCTAGAACACGAGGTTTTTGCTGTCTTCTTTTTAGACAGCCAGCTTCGCCTGATCCAGTATCGGGAATTGTTCCAAGGCACCCTGAATCAAACGGCTGTCTATCCTCGTGAGGTCGTTAAAGAGGTGCTCAGGAGCAATGCTGGCGCAGTCATTTTGGCTCACAACCATCCAAGCGGAAAGTTAGAGCCTAGCCAGGTAGACCGCCAAGTCACTGAGCGGCTTAAAAAAGCATTGGAGCTGATCGATGTAAGGGTTCTGGACCATTTGATCGTCGGGCCTTCAGCCAACACCACTAGCTATTCGTTCGCTGAGCATGGCGACCTGTAACTTGAGTCATTTCTTGTTTGTTTAGCCCGCTTTTGGGCGTTTTTAACCTGTACCCATGGGGTCGCTGCGGCCCTTATGGGGCGTTGCGACTCATTTTCTGGAGTTTGTCATGAGTCGTCATTACTTTGAAACCACCTATAAAGATCATCCCGTTACCGTGCTGTTAGGTTGGGATAGGGCTTTGGGGCATTATTTTTTGGTCATCGAAAAGCAGGTGGATTTTGTGGATCCGGATGTGACCGGGTTCGATGATCAGTATCTGTATAGCAATCTTTATGAGTCCAACCCATTTGGTTTGAGCCTGGAGCATTTTAAAGCGGTGTTGCACCGGCTCAAAATCACTGTGCCAGCAAATATGTTCACTGAGGTCGAACGCGACTCCTGGAACAACGTGGGGAATCGAGACATCACCCATCAAGCTGACGGCTCATTTGCCGTGCGCTCGGCTTGACCATCTCTCTAAACGGCGCGGCCTGGCCTCTTCCTCCTTTTTGCGAGGAAGGGGCCAGTCGCATAACTATGGAGCTCGGTGATGTACCAAGTAGAGGAGTTTTCTGAAGTCTGGGCAGATGCCTGCATCCGAGAGTCGGACGGTCGCTTTTTGTTCGTTTCGCTGTATGGACGCGATGGATCGCTGATGCAATTCATGGCTGCGATGCAGTTGGGCAATAAGGAAGGCGGTATACAACGCTTTCACTTGCGCGGCGATGATGGCCAACGCCACTTAGTGGAGGTTGGCGGTGTGGATCGCTTAGGCAAACACACCGGCAGGTTGCCTAAGCAAAACCTGTTTGGTCCTCTGGGGCAACTGTGGGTATTTGACAAGAATCTACAGGAGCCAGACCGTGCCAATCGAATCGGTTGGGCTCTTCACTACTCAGCAGAGAGCGACCTGGCCAGCATTAACGAGGCTCAGGAGCATGATCTTGATGATCGTGCCTGGCAACTGATCAAAAGCTTGTCGCCGGTGACCCTTCTGGACCATTGGCGTGCAGAGGTTTTGGCTTGGTGCCGTGATAAGCAAGCTGTGCAGATAATGGGCAGCGATTTGTATCCCACGCTTGGCCCTGTCAAGGCAGTTCGGGTGAGCCTAAGTGAGCATTTTCTTGATTTCATCTCTGATGGGGTCAGGGAAGGGCGCCTACGTTTGCAGTTGTAATTTTCTAAGCTGATTGGCTGATTTCCGGATCCAGCCTTTCCTAATTTTTTTCCAACCCATGCGGGGAGCAGCCTCGCTGGCTCCCCGTATTCCTTTTGTGGAGAGCCAGTATGGGCGCTATACATCCTCAGCTAGATACCCCAGAGCAAGATGCCGATGATCGGCATATGCCTCTGGCCACTTTTATTGATCAGTTTGGTGAGGGCTTGTTAGAGCAGGTCCGACGCCAGAGCCCGCCTATTTACGATCCGGACCTGGACACTCAAACTCCCGTTTGGCGTGCGCGGCAACACGTTCTGGACAATCTGACCCGTCAGCCATTTGAAGCCCAGGCCCATGCTGTACACGCCGTTGTGAAGCTATTGTTAGATCACAATGAACCGGCAGCGGTACTCAATGCGGATATGGGCACGGGCAAAACCATGATGGCCATATGTGTTGCGGCTTTAATGCAGAGTACGCATCCACGTACCCTGATCGTTTCGCCGCCTCACCTGGTCTATAAGTGGCGACGTGAGATCCTGGCCACCGTCCCTGGTGCTAAGGTTTGGATTCTGAATGGGCCAGATACGCTACGCAAACTGTTGGCGCTACGAAATGCCCTCGGTTTGAAAACAAGCAAGCCAGAGTTCTTTGTGCTTGGGCGTGTGCGTATGCGCATGGGGTTTCACTGGAAACCGGCATTTTTGACTCGCCAGGTATTGCAAGATGGTCAACGGTTTAGGTTTGCTTGCTGCCCTGATTGCATGGAACCCATCGAACGTGAGAATGCGGATGGTGAAATGATGCCGCTCTCGGCTGAGGCGGCCTCACTCATGCTTGCAGACAGACGTTGTAAATGCGGCCACTGCGATAGCACCTTGTGGACGTTGATTCGTGCAGGTAAGCGTATCGACTCCATGCACGATCTAGTATTGGGTGCCTTGAAGCAAATGCCGACGATCGGAGATAAAACCGCTCGCAAGTTGCTCTCGATCTTTGGGGAGGATCTGCTTGGGGGAATGCTCGACGATAACGTCTATGAGTTTCTCAACCTCATGGATGAGTCTGGCGAGCTTGTTTTCTCCGATCGGCAGGCCATGCGTATGGAGCGATCCCTCGCGTCCTTTGAGTTCAGTATAGGGGAGGGGGGCTATCAAGCCACTGAGTTCATCAAACGCTACTTGCCTCGTGGGTATTTCGGTCTTTTGGTTGTAGATGAAGGCCATGAATACAAAAATGAGGGCTCAGCCCAAGGCCAGGCCATGGGCGTGCTGGCCAGCCAATGCCAAAAAACACTGCTGCTCACAGGGACACTGATGGGGGGCTATGCCGATGACTTGTTTCATCTTTTGTGGAGAATAAATCCGACACAGATGATTCAAGATGGCTTCAAACCTGCTCGTAATGGGTCAATGGGAAGCGCAGCTATGGCGTTCATGCGTGAGCATGGCGTGCTCAAAGACGTGTACAAGGAAAGCACTGGCCCATCGCATCGCACCGCTAAAGGTAAGCAGATGACGGTACGGACCAGTAAAGCTCCTGGCTTTGGTCCGGTTGGCATTATGCGGTATGTAGTGCCGATCACCGTTTTCCTGAAGTTGCGCGACATTGGCCAGAACGTCTTGCCTGACTATGACGAGCACTTCATTAACGTACCAATGAGCCAGGCGCAGGATGAGGCCTATCAGCGCATGGCAAAGCACCTGGTGTACGAGCTCAAGAAGGCGTTGGCCCAAAAGGACAATAGCTTGCTTGGGGTTGTGATGAATACGCTACTGGCTTGGCCAGAGTGCTGCTTTCGCCCAGAAACCGTCCGGCACCCTCGAAGTAAGGCAGTCTTGTTTTCGCAAGGGCCTGTTTTTCAGGAGGCTGAACTTACCCCCAAAGAGCAACAGCTCTTGGATCTGTGCAAACAGGAGAAGGCCCAAGGAAGAAAGGTGCTGGTGTACTCGATTTACTCGGGTACACGTGATACCACCGCTCGGCTCAAAAGCCACCTTGAGATGAACGGCTTCAAAGTTGCTGTGTTGCGTGCTTCTGTTGACGCAGCTCGACGCGAAGATTGGGTTGCTGACCAGGTGGAGCGGGGTATTGACGTCCTTGTCACCAATCCAGAGCTGGTTAAGACTGGCCTGGATCTGCTGGAGTTTCCTACGATTGTGTTCATGCAGTCTGGCTTTAACGTCTACACGTTAATGCAGGCGGCCAGGCGGTCATGGCGGATTGGCCAGAAGCATCCAGTCAAGGTCGTGTTCTTGGGCTACTCAGGTTCCAGCCAGGTGGAGTGTTTAAGGCTGATGGCCAAGAAGATCGCTGTTACACAGTCAACATCTGGTGATATGCCTGACTGCGGCTTGGATGTTCTCAATGATGCCGGTGACAGCATCGAGGTCCAGTTGGCAAAGCAGTTGTTAGCTAATTCGTAGTCTACCTACCATCATGAAGAATAGCCCCTCTTTTTGAGGGGCTATTCTTCTGCAAGGCGGTGTGAATATTGTAAAGGTCAAAGAGTTTAGAAACCTCTTTTTCTGAGAGCAGTTTGAGTGCTGGTACCCGATTAACGTGTGGATATTTGGAGGGAAAGGGTGTCGATTAAGCAAGAACCTGTGCCAATGGAAACAGTGCTGCCATCATTTGGAGAATGGAAGCGTAACGGTGAGATCGTTAAGCCTCAGATCCTTGTGTTGGACATCAAAGATAAGGACGGCTTAACGGATGAAGCTTTAGGGTTTGTTCTTGTTGAACGCCACGAGTCCTATAAGCACTATTCGGACGGCCCACTTGAGGCTGCTGGTATTTGTCTTTCATTTAAGCGTGTAGCAGGAAAATACACCTATGGAAGTCGTGGGCAGGGGTACTTCCTGGGCGGTTTCACACAGTCTATCAATACTGTTTCGCTTACATCATCAATTGCGTGGTCGGAGGGAGCGGTGTTTCTTGATTTGCCTGGGCTTGCGGGGCAGCGGATAGGCACATATCTGATGAATGAGATAGTTCAGTGGGCGCAGCAGTGGCCAGAGGCCACGGTCGCTAGTATTAGGTTGTATGCTGGCCAAGCACAGTCTGACAACAAGGAACGGCGTAATCGGTTCTATGAGCAATTTGGAATAGTCTTTGATTACGACGATGAACAACGCCGTTCAGGTCAGTCTCGCCCTATGCTGGTTAAGGACCTGAAAACGGTTGAGACATGGAAGAAAAATATTGTTGAACACAATATGCACGATTATTTGGGCTCGATCTTAGATTTAAATGAACGCATTTTATCTGATCTGAATGTTCGTGATCGCGCATGCGCTAACCTCATTGCTGAGCGGAAACGGGCTGAAGCTCGACCCCTCCGCTGGGCATTGGGACAGTTGTATTTCAGGCATTCAAAATCAGTCTTTGTTGGGCTTGTTCTGATAGTGATTATTGGTGCTAGTTGGGCCAAGGCAATATACGGCGGTTGACTGGAGAGCTTTCCAACATTGCGGGCCCAGCCTAGGAACGTAGCCGATTCATGGGGTAATAAAGCCGATGGCATTCCGCTGGTACGGATACCCGCTTAATGTGTAGAAAACCTGACCTAAGTTGACGACACCTGTTAGATTTGATCTTGACCTGATATCGCAGTGGAAATGACCCTTTTCGGCCTGAAAAAACCTTTGTTGGCTGCGCAGCCACGGCATTTGAGAGGGGGGCTAATTCGCAAGCGGTCGTTTGAACGATGAGAGCCTGAGTTAGGTGATGAGATGCTGATACCGCACGCCTGCTTAGGGTTTCTATCGAGTGATAGTTGCGATACAAGGGTGTTCAGATAAAATCCCCCACATAATGATGCTTGGCATCTCGTCTCCACTAGGGGAGGCGAGCCTATGGATATAGTAAAGTGACGACTCAAACATACGCTGCTTCAGAAGAACTTGCTGACGAAGGGGTAAATGCCGGTGTCGAGAGGGACGAGGCGGAACATTTATCAACGCACGAGCCTTTCGACCCAGCATCCATATCCATTTCGTCTAAGATCGTTGCATTGGATACCGTGCTGCGTCGTATCAGGAACTCGACTATCAAGCTCGCACCGAACTTTCAGCGTAATTATGTCTGGGACGATCAGCGGAAGAGTTTGTTGATTGAGTCTATGATGCTGCGAATTCCGTTGCCAATGTTCTATGTTTCGGAGGGCAAGGACGGCGTCTGGGAGGTCGTGGATGGTCTGCAGCGGCTAACTACGATTCGCGATTTTATTCTTGGGCAGGATGCCGACGGAAAAGGCTTTGCGTTGAAGGGGCTCGAGTTTTGGGGGGAGCTTTTCGATGGCAAAAAATTTTTTGATATTGAAAAAAAAATGAACGTACCAAGAATTATTAATAATATTATGGAGTCCGAATTGTCGTTCACCATAATAAATCCTGGGACGCCCGAGAAGGTCAAAAGGAATATTTTCAAAAGAATTAACACGGGCGGAATGCGCCTATCTGCTCAGGAAATCCGTCACGCGCTTTATCAAGGTGAGGCAACTGATTTGCTTAAATATCTCGTTAATTCAAATGGATATAAATCAGTTATAGGTGAGACGGTGAAGGATAATCGAATGGCTGGGCGCGAGTTAATTATACGTTATTTGTCTTTTAATTTAAGGGGCTGGCGGTCTTTTAAAGGCGATATGGATTCATTTATCTCGGATACTATGCGTTTTATAAACGGAGATATTAAAATTGACCAAGCAAAGTCATATGATCGGGCGCTAGTTGATTCTAAGTTTCAGTTGGCATTGTCGCGAAATAAAAAGCTATTCGGTGATCATGCTTTTCGACGATCGCGAGGTGATCAGCGTCGTACACCTGTGAATAAATCTCTTTTTGAAATTTGGATGTATTGCTTCTCAAGGATATCCGATGAGTTTTTTGAAAATATTATTTTTCGAAAAAAAGAATTCCAGGTTAAATATCATGATTTACTTGATTATGATGACGATTTTATCGATTCAATTGGAAGGCATGGTGGGAACCTTGTCGGTGTGAAAAATAGATATACCAAAGTTATTGAATTGTTGAACGAGTTTAGGCCGAGTAATGATTGATTCCATTCAAATAAACGCGTTTAAATCCTTTAGATCGTGTAAGGTCAATCTTGGTCGATTAACTGTTCTAGCAGGATTGAATAATTCTGGGAAAAGTAGTCTGATACAGGCGATTCGAATGTGTTTAGCCGCTCGGGATGTTAGTAATCCGTATATTGATGGGTATGGAGGCTATAGTGAATTGAAATCCCGATCGTCTGCAATTGATGAGGTAATGTCAATCTCGCTTGAGATTAAAGGAAATAAAACTGTTCTAAATTTATTTGAATCGAAGCATGAGATTGTTCATTCTGAGATGCTACCTCTCGCACAGTTTGTTTGCGCGGATCGTTACGGGCCACGCGTCCAATTGCCAGCAATGAGGGAGGATATTGCCGCGATGAGCGTGGGCGTTCACGGCGAATACACGGCCCATTACGCGTCAATCCTTGAACGAATGATCGTAGCCGAGCCTTTGCGCTATACCGACGTCGTAGCCAACACCCTCAAGCATCAGCTAACGAGGTGGATGAGTGAAATTTCTCCTGGCATCAAGCTCGATTTTGATGTTTTAAAAAAGTATGACGCGTCTCAGTTGCAAGTGGACGACGCTAGACCGACAAATTCCGGATTCGGCATTAGCTACGTCATGCCAATAGTACTCTGTCTTCTGACAATGTCAGGGACGATGGGAGAAGACGACTCTGACTGGCGCGTTAGATCTTGGTTCACCTCTTTGCAACAGCAAGGTGGTTTACTTTTAATCGAGAACCCCGAGGCCCATCTGCATCCGCGCGGCCAAACTTGTCTCGGTCAGTTGGCAGCCCTTGCATCTGCTTGCGGCCTTCAAGTAATTGTTGAGACACATAGCGATCATTTCATAGATGGTATTCGTATCGCAGTGAAACACACTGACTTCGTTGAGCATAGCGATATAGCAATAAAATATTTTGCAAAAAACGTTGATGAGGTCACGGAAATAGAAGAAATAGAGGTGCTGCCAGATGGGAAACTGTCGAAATGGCCGAACGGCTTTTTTGACCAAATGTCCATCAATCTTCGTAAGCTGGCCCAAAAAAATGAAAAAGGCTAAGCTAATTCTCGATGAGCTTGCGTTTTCCAGATTGATTTTTAATATACGTCAGAACGTAAGCGAACTAGAGTGCATAATTTCCGCAGCAGAATCGGCTAATCTTGAAATAACCGAAATATTTGGAATCAAAGATGAGGAATTCTACTCTCTTGAATCTGATGGAAAAAATGTAAATGAAGAATTGTTCTCTGAGGAAAACACAGAGTTCCGCGATTTGGTTGTTCGTTTACAAATTCTTGTATCGAAATGGAGTTCGCTGCCGGAGAGGGGCGTTGGGGATAAAGATAAAGGTATCGGGGTTTCTATTTTAAAAGCCGACGGTTACGGGGCGCTACTCGCGAGCACACGACCTGATCCGTCGTGCTGGTGGGACGACGTCAAAATGCATCTGGTTTCGGTACCCGAAGACTTACCCCTAGCGTTACGCAAGCATTTTATTGAATCAAGAATTGAGCAAAAGTATTTTCCCTTTTTCTGCCAGGGAATGTTCCCAAACCTTTATTTTCACGTTTCATCTAATAATTTAAAAAATCTTGGTGTTTCCTACACGGAACATGCACGATTGATAATTGACCATTTTTCATATCTCAATGATTTTGCGTCGGACCATTTTGACTCGGACGAGGATCATATTATTATCGCAAATGCAAGTTCAATGGGAGTGACGATCTCGCCGGAGAGCCCGAAGACTAGAAGAAATTCTGATGCCATGGCAGAGCGTGACATAGAAATCAATGGTGGAAAATTACGATGTGAATGGCATGCAAAAATAACTGCTACTTGTGGCAGGATTCACTTTTATGCGCGAAAAGGAAGGCCTGAAAAGGTAAAGGAAAAAACTGGTGCAAGGGTTGTTATTGGGGTTTTGGCGGCCCATCTAAATATTTGACAGATCCGATATGCACTCGGCTTGTAAATATTATTTTCAGAGCAGCCTCGTTGAGAGACATAGCCTCTCTCTGAGAGCTGTGCTCGATACAAACCAAACCGGATTGATTTCCCCTGTCTACCACAGGGCTAGAAGATAAGTCAGCTGCACTTTTAAACTTGTGAGTTAGCGGATGTCGGAACCAGTCATCCAGTTGCACAGTTTTGCCATCGTTCACAGCCTGTGTACTGCTGACGTGGGGAGCGACCTTGTCGAACGCCAGTAAAGCCGATCTACTGCACCCCTAGGCTGAGTCAGGTGATTGCATTGTCCTGTTACCTGGCTTTTCACTACAGACAATGTGAACGTCGCCAACGGGTCGATAGCTGCTATTCATCACCATTAGCTATCAACCTCAAACAAGCCTCTACTTTTATTTCAATCGATCTGAGACTAGAACTAGGATCCCAGCAGTTGAATTTAGGAGGTTGTTTGCAAGCAGCGAATTGACAGGTTTTAGGCAATATCTTGTACAAACCCTAGAATTTTCTCATAGCGAAGAATATCCTTAGGCACCGTGAAATTTTTTAGTTTTTGCAGCGGTGGAAGCTGGCTGATTCGACCGAAAACAAGATGTTCAGCGGGGCGTGTAGTAGATGGCGTCCAGTAGCGCTGCGCGCCCCAGCCAGATTTCGGCGTCAGCCGCATTGCGTGGTTGTGGATGCCGCCACCACGCATCTCCATGCATAGGCTCGATGATACGCTGCCAGTAGTTCTCCATTGTCGTTGTGCTTGGGCTGACACCGAAGTTCTCGCATAGGTCCTTTTTATTGGCGGAATCGATGCACACGAATGAATCAGGTCTCTTCATCGCTAAGAGCCTAGTCGCGCTCGGTAGGCCGCCGATTCTCCCCTCCTGATCGAAGGCTGCTATGAACGCTTCGCAGTAGCGGTCGTAGTCGTCCTGTGTGACGGCGCCTATCAAAGGGATGAAATCGAGGGCGTCGGAGAGACCTGTTGGTGCTTCGATGACTCGATTTGCGAACGTTCCACTTGCCCCCATTCTCCCGAAAAGCCCGTAGTTCACGCCTGGCTGCTTGGACTTCTTGGGCCCGAGAGTTCCGGCGACCAGTTTGCGGTCATCCTCGCTCCACTCTGCGTAAGGTATGCCGGTTGCGAAAAGGGTGCGTGCTTTTGTTAATACTCTAAAACGTTCCTCGAGCAAGTGCGCAGATGGGTGTGATGAGTTTCGGACCTGCACGAGGTAATCTGCCCAGCTCATGTCATGTGGCGCTCGCTTAGTATCTGGCTTAGTCGGTGGCTTAACAGCAGCGAACTTGGTGAGCTCTTCTCGTGCTGCCGCTTTGGCTGCGTACTGGTGGCGGTATTGATAGAGAAATTCGTGTGAGATAGCTTGCGCTCCCCTCCAAGCCTCTGCGATGAAGTGACTGAGTTCTGCCAGCGCCTCCTCGTCTGAAGAGCCATCCAGCAGGACACTTGCTTCTATGTTGTGGCTCATCGCGGCGTTCGTAAGATTTGGACTACCGACTACGCAGCGGATGCGTCGGCCGTTGCGAAAGAGGTAGACCTTTGGATGGAACAGATCGCCAGTGGGTGGAACAAAGGCCGCGGCCCTTAGCGTTGCGGCTCGATCAAGAACTTCGGGCTGTGTCTGGAACATGTGAGTACCGATGACGAGGTGCTCAAACTTCGAGCCGTTTGTCATTGCTGCGTCGAAGACTGCGTTCTCGGTGCCCCAGGCTACTGCCCATTGCATCGCTTCGCAACTCTCGACCAGTGCTATGAGAGTTGCCTGTGTCTGCGAGGCGGATAGGAATTTCACATTCATTCCTACTTTTCCTCGTGTTTCTGTTGAGGTGAGCGTGGCGCACTGTTTGGAGAACAGGATAGACGAACTGCTCGTGCAGCGACCGGTAGGTATAGCCATCGCTGTTTCACGGGTTTCCCGGTCGCATTGAGAAGAGCGTAAGCATAGGACTCGATTTGTGGGCCATGCTCGGCTACTAAATCTTCGTCTCTGTCGGCACCGCCGGGGTTCGACTTGTGGTCCAGTAGAATCCAGCCGTTTGATTCTTCTATCAGCAGATCGATGCGGCCGCGGATGCGAGTGCCGTTTGGACCATCTGCTTCTATGGGCACCTCGACATAAACGGGACAGTTTGGCCAGCGCTGGGCTATCCAAGCCAGGAACGCTTCGACCTGGGCGCAAACGGCATTCTTGTCCACAGAGTCAGCTACCGCCCATGCCCTCAGAATGCGCTCTATGTCTGGGCTTGGAACGTCACCAAGGACTGCGGCGCGTGCAATGCATAGATGAAGTGCCGTGCCCAACGATGCCATATCGGGCTTGCCAGCTAAGCTCAGTCTGACGCCTATGGTGTCGGTTTCGGTGGCCTTGAACAGACCGCCTGAGGAAGAGCTCGGTTGATGCCACAACGGCTCAGCCTGCACGCGTGGTTTAGGTCTGAACCAGTAGCAATCCGAAGATATCTTGGCAGGCGGCTCCACTGTACAGTCATTCTTGTTCCAAGACTGTGACTGTCTGGAGATTTGTTGTCCATCTGGCAGCGCCAAGATTTCTGAGTCGCCGAATAATAGTGCGCCTGCGTCTTGAATCTCGTTAACCCAAGCTCGCCCCGGTCCGCGAGGACGAATGAACGAGACCGCGACATTTATATCGCGAGCGCGGGTCAGGCCGACATACAACAGGCGTTTGTTCTCCGCTAGAGCTTCAGCTTGCATGGCTTGACCAGTGACACTAGCCTCGGCGTTGAGGGCAGCCTGGGGCTGGGACCGTTTACCCCAAGTTTTCAGCCAGCAGTGGACGAAGCGGTTGGCAAGTGGCTGCTGAGGATCAAAGTCACCAACAGTCCTAGCACGGACGCCCCAAAGTGAACTGCGTGCCGTCGCATCAAGGCTTGTCAGTATGGCGACCGGCCATTCCAGGCCCTTGGCTCCGTGATAAGTGAGGATCGAGACGGAGTTGTCTGACGACGTAGCACGATTGTCGTCCTCCTCACTAGAGAGTTCGTCCAGCCAACGCAGCATACTGCTGACGGTAGCTGGACGCTTTGCGGCAACAGACTCGTCTTCGAATGTTTTGCCGAGCTCTACTAGTGCTTCAACATTGGCCAGTCGATTGCGGGCTTCGTGGGGGGAGGAAGACCATTGGCCGACCAGACGGGCGACTTGGGACTCCGCAGCGGCAAGCCGCAGTGCCTCCTGTGGTGTCAATGAATTGAGCGTTGGGCGCAGTTCTTCCAATCGGGCTAAAAGTGGATTAGCACTGTCGCCTTTTATCCTCCATTCGTGGGACCTTGCTCCATTCGTGGTGAGGTACTGCAATCGGTCTTGGAGCCATGTCTCGACCGGAGTGCCCTCGGAGAGGGTGAGAATCAGTGCTGTCGCGATTGTGTCGGTCGGGTCGTTCATGCGCCTGAGGCAAGCCAGTACGTAAATGGCTTCTGCGGTCTCCAGCAGGCCAGAACGCGGGCTGGCGGATGGAATCCCCCATTGCGTGAGCGACGTGACGGCAGACTCGACTTGCTCGTTGTAGCGACACAGCACTCCAATATCGCCGGGCTGGATCGGACGGAGCTTCTTGGTTTCTTTATCTTCTACCTTGATTCCGGATTCCAGTAATTCACGAATGGCCTGTCCAAGGCCCAGATAGTCGGTGTCGTTCCGGCTACTCTCAAAGTTCCAGTTGATCAGCGCTGCCTGGTTTGGGATGTCCTTTCGGAACGGCTGCAAATGAACCTGTGCAGGGGTTAGATCAGGTTCGAATGCCGACTGAAATACGCTGTTAGTTAGCGAGACGAGGCTCTCGATGGAGCGCCTAGACGTGTCTAAGGCCTTTCCTACGGCCCCGCCCCAGTCCTTGATTGCACCGAGGACACCTGTGATCAGGCTTGCGTCCGTTCCGCGGAATCCGTAGATTGCCTGTTTGGGGTCACCGACCCAGACCGACCGCTTGGCGAGTTTAGCCAACTCTACGAAGAGCGCCAGTTGAAGGGGGCTTGTGTCCTGGAACTCATCGACCATGATGAGGTCCAACTCTGCTGCCAAGACTTCGCGGACGGTAGCGTTTGCTCTTAGTGCACGCAGCAGCAGGATCTCCTGGTCGCTAAAGTCAACGGCACCCAGGGCCTTTTTGGACTGCTCATAAGCATCTAGAACGTCGGCTGCGAGTTTAAACAACAGGTCTAGATAACGACGGACCTCGGTATGAAAGGTCGGGTGAGTTTCGTGGGCCTGGGCAGCAGCTTTTACAGGTTCCAGTATGTCTCTGACCTTGGCGCCAGCGTCAATCCCAGCCGCGCCAATCCAGTCAGGCCAATTCCAACGGTCCTCACGGAAAACGCGGTTTAGCTTCTGCAGCCCTTCGAGTCCTTTACGAAGGTTGTCTGCAACCTTAGTACCGGCAGCCTGTTGCTCTTCGACATAAGTTACCACCTTCTGGTGCGCTTCATTCAGCGCGGCTGTCAATGCCTCAGTTAGACCTAGATCTGTACTTGGAACTGGCCAGTTTGCGAGCATAGAGTCTGCATTCTGAGCACCCATTGTGCTAAGTGCCTCTGGCGCTATATCGTTGTCAAGTGCGGCCTTGACGATACCCTCTAAAGTTTTCGACCAGTCTGCTTGCTCGATGCCAAATCGCTCGGTGAGACGAACCAACTCTGCTTGCTCGGCTGTGTCCATTGACTCTGCCAGGGTGGCTTTGAGCAGCCGCTTGGATTGGCCTTGGTTCAGGACAGTCTGATCGGGGGACAGACCCAGCTCGAAGCAAAAGCGTTTGAGCATCTGGCCACAGACGCTGTTGACGGTACCTAAACGGGCCTGACCAATGGCTGTGGCTAGGTCAATTTGCCCTTTCTCGAGAAGCCAGGAGCGGGCTCGTTCGCGAAGCTCTGTAGCGGCCTTCACTGTGAAGGTTGTGGCTAGGATGGCATGGGGTCGAGCCGTGCCGGACTCGAGGGCTTGGGCGAGCGTTTCAGTCAGCTTGTAAGTCTTGCCGCTACCAGCGCCTGCACTGATGAACTCGATGTTACGTATCATTCCCAACCTCCTAACAAAACGAGGTGGTCACGGTCCCATTTGCTTGGGCCATTAACCTGAAGAGTTCCACCTGGGCCTTGGAACTCGTCGGATGGGTTTTCCGGAACGACGTCGATGCGCCCTGCGTCCAGTTGTTGCTTGCGCCAATTCCAAGTGATGCGTGCGCGGTCTAATAGTGTGGCGGTAGTCACGTCGTCTGGAGGGTTTCTAACCTGAGCCTTTGGGAATATGTCGGCGGCAGTGACATACAATGCGCCGCTTTCCAGGATGAAGTAGCCAAGCGCGGCGGGTGCGACACCTTTCATTTGCTCGATGAGGCTTGAGTAAAGTGCCAGTTGCAGGTGGTCGCCAGAGCGAAGCAAGCCGGCATAGTAGTTGTCGCTTCGCCACTTCATATCCAGGGCGGCAGTTCGTTTGTCGCCAAACGTGATAAGAAGGTCAATCTTGCCAATCAGTGGGATTGCACCTAAGGTTCCGATGCACTCAACTTCGGTTTGCACCTGTATTGCCCCAGCGGATTTCAGGTGATCGAGGAGACTGCAGATGGCTCCCTCGCAGATCTTGCGGAAGTGCTGTTGGCTTACACCTGCACCTTGCATCAGTAATACAGCCCCTTCGGTCAGCAGGAGCCTGTCTGCTTCAGTACGAAACCAGGCTGTTGCAGCGTTGTTTGACCAAGACAAGGCGTCATTGTGGGCGAAGAGTTTCTCGAAAACTCGGTGCGCAAGGATACCCAGCAGGCGATTGTCTTCCTCCACTGCTAGGGCGTAGCTGGGTTCTAGATTGGCCACACGTTTCAGTGCAAATAGGGCGGGGTTATTGAAGAGTTCGTTTAGCGTAGTAAACGACTGTTCGACGTTTTCAAGCTGTACAGGGGTAGGTAGACAGATTTTACTCGGTGTTGCGGGAAGAGGCTGAGGCAGAAGCACTTCGGCCATTGTTCCGAGAAGTGAGGAGCCAAGTGCGGTATCCAGATCGATTGCGCCAGACTCGATGTTAGGTGCAAGCTTCTTCAGAAGCTGGCGAACCGGATGCACTTCTGCATTAGGGGGTGGGCAGACTAGGATGAATCTCTTCTTCGCGGCAAGTAGTGGTCTTAGCCATTGTTGTGTCAAGGAAACTAACTCACGTGCCGGGTCTCGCAGTTGGACACCCTGTTGGGTAAGGGCTTCCAATTCCGAGGGGGACCAAGGAAGTGGGGGGGGAAGGGCAGGCGTAGATGGTATCCACCAGATAACTTCGTCGGCTGCTTCGACGCATGCGGCTGCCACCCTTGCTGAACGCATGCAGCCCACATGTGGCATCGCAGCGGGGTTGGTTGCATCTGCAGGAGTAGCGTGGGAGATTAGCTGTTCAATTTGCCGTGGCAGCACGCTCGCCAGTCCTTGTCGAGCTAGCTCGGTCAGTGCGTCATAGACGGCGGTACATTGGCGATATGCCGCCGAAAAGTTCGCGTCAACGGCGGAATCTCCAGTGAGGCGACGTCGCATCGCTTCCTTAAGCCGCTCGATCCGAGCGATGAGCTCATCCGTGGGCACTCCGTTAGAGCGAGTCCAACGTTCGGATTCCAGCCAGAATTTGATGTTTTCTGCGATTTCTTTGGCGTCCTCACCCTCGGCTAGTTTAATCTTGGCAGCAGTCCAGGCTTCGCCGCCAATTCCAGGCTGCTTGGCGAGCGCGCGAGCGAGTGTGCTTCTTGCTCGACGGCTGAATGGGCCGACAGGATGGGTCAAAAAATCTAGCAATCTATTAATGTCGAGCGGATCCCAGCACATTTCTACGGCAAGCGGTAAAGCCTGAAGCGCTGGTCGAAGCGGACTGGGTCGTTCGAAACCACAGTTGACCCCGCCTGCTGCGACAAGAGATACATCCAGGGAGTCGCCAGTGTTTTCGGCTAGGATCAGCCGGTCACCTGGTACGTACGAGTGTTGTGCCCTCAACCAGTTCTCGGCAGTCGTGGCTGTGAGGGAGTGCACAAACAAGACGCTACCATCAGTTGGCGCGGCCAAACTACTTGCAGCGCCACCAGCCAGCGCGGTTAGGGCCCTGTCTTGCAATTCACGGAGTTGGCCTTCGCCCTGAGGTTCAGGAAGGCGGAGTTTCACATTAGGTAGGCAGTCAAGCACGTTTTGCCAGAGGAGTGGGAAGTCCTCTGGCATGTCAACTAGCGTGACTGACTTGATGGGGCCAGAGCTGGACTTGCGTAACGCTTGTACCACAAGGTGCAAGCGTTCTGCTTCTCCGTGCGGCAGTACTTCGAGCGCAGCCTTTTCGATAGCGGCAAGTTCCTGGAGTCGTACAGGGTGCATTGGCTTTGCGTTGCCATCCCAGCCACCGAGTCGCCATTCGTCTCGCCAGGCTAGCAGGCGCGCAGCCGTACCGATGCTGTCGGCTTTTAAAGACTCACTGTAGAAACGTGAGTCGTTGTCATGTTTGCGAAGCAATCCGGAGTAGACCGCAACACGTTTGGCCTTAGACGCTTCCGGTGCGCTTAGGCCAAGGTAGGTTTCAAGTAGGGACAAAAATCCGAGGCGGCCGACGACCGGTGCGTTGAAGAAGTTTGTTGGTGATGGACCCTGGCGTGCGTCCAGGAACAGGCCAAAAGTGATATGCATACTGAGGTTGATTTCCCTGAAAACCATCGAATGCAAGTGTTCTATTGCTTCTTGCCCACCTGCTTAATGTCTACGAGTGTAATCGATAGTAACTATTCACGCAGATTGGCATATAGTAATCTGTTTCTCGTTGCCTGTTGGCTATTTCGGTTTTTCACGATTGAGCCAACGTAGTGCCAATGCTAATCGGTAATAACTCTGATTTATTAGCCCTCTATGGATCGCCTGATGATAATTTGAATAATGGAGTAACCAGGAATTTGCCTATGTCTGTAGCTAAACTTATTTTTTTTACATTGATGGGGGGTTTTTGGATCTTATTTTGGTGTGCTGTGCTAGAAATACTGAGCACTACTCAGTTAGAAGCAGGATCTTAGCGACATTCAATAACTAAAAGAATGAGCAGCATTAAATAATAACCGTCTTATATTGATCACTAAAAAAATTTGTCTCTATTTTAAAATAGTTCAGTCATGGTTGATCGCAAAATCTTCACGTGAATGACCTTCCGATTCGATCTGCTTGATCCACGTGGGTATGCGCCCTCTACCACTCCAGGCATGCCCATCTGGATGCTGATATCTGACTTTTGATACCGCTTTGGATCGTGAAGGTTTGTGATGAAACGCCTGGGCAATATCTTCAGGTGTTAGGTCGTGCTCTTTCATTGAACGAAGAATATCGCTAATTACCTTAGATCTTGTTTTTTGTTTTAATTTATCGGCATCACGTTTCAAACGAGTAATTTCTTTTCTGATTTCGGTGATGGAGTTAAGTTTTTTTCTCATGCGTTCCTCTTGATTGTCTCTCAACCGGCTAAACGGAGAGGTGGCCCTTCATTGGCCAGGCATCAACGGCCTGGCCAACCGAGTTAGAACAACGACATCACAACAATGAATGACATTCCGATCATGATGGTTCTCTGTACGCCACTTACAAGTTCGACCTTCTCGATTGAGCCCGTTGAGTAGTTACGAAAAAGCGCCGTAATAAACGACATCAAGATAAGGATAACAAACGCAGTGGATGTCGCAAAAATGATGAGTCGCAAGTTACCCATGCTGACGCCAGATCCAGATGCAAATCCTTGCTCCAGGCTTTCGGTTAAAGGCAGGCAGCCTTCACCTTCACGGATACACGGATCAACGGGTGGTCGGTAGGTGCCACCTTGATCAGGGTTTGGTCGAATGATGTCGTCTACTGGATCGCCGTTATTACCCGTAGGCGGGCCATTTCGTATACGGTCAGCCATTTTGCAGATGGTCGTCCCATTGATATCCGCAAAGCCGTTACAACTGCCTGAGTTGATCATTTTCTGGCAATTCCCGATTCCGAGCTGGACGCATGCCAGTACCATATCACCATCGACTTCTCGGCCATCGAACGTTCCCAGTCCCGCAAGAGTCTTGGGAGCCCGTGCTTGCATGGCATCAGTGGTCAGTTTTGTCCAAGCATCGACTTGGCGTTGCAAGTCCCAAGTTGCAAAATCATCGGGGGTTGTTTTTGCATATTCACGGATATTGGTTTTGTTCATCTGCAGGATGCCTGTACAACAAGACCCGTTATAGATGTCAAGCTGCCCACTCGATTCAAACATGGCCAACCGGCCTACGGCATCCGCATTTGCCTTGAGCCATGGGCTGGCGTTGGGTGAGTTGCGGACAGCATCCGCCACTTGTGCTGCCGTAACAAGTGCTGCTGCGAACGCTACCGCTGAGGCTGTATATAAAAGCCACCCTGAGATCGATCGCTTGCGTATCACTGTTTTGCCTTTTATTGGATTCGTAGGGTTCTATCGCACGATTTCACGTGCTTGCCATGTTGGATAATGCGAAAATAAGCAGTCATCGTGTTTCGGTCGAAAGCAATTTGAGATTGATTGATTTCTCCCGGTTTATCAGCTGGCTCAGGATAGAGATGGCAGTATTCAGGAAAATCCTTCGATACGGACTTGCTGCTATTCATTTGAGTCACGCGCATCGGGCAGACGGAATACATATCTTCAATTCCACGACCGTTGGCGGGAGGAATGCAGCCATTGGAAAAACCGGAGCTAAAGATAGAAAAAACGAATTGGCTGCCGTTTACTGAATACGGTTTTATTAAGATGAAAGACGCCATTTTCGATCCGGACGTTAAGCCAGATCCAGTTGATTCAATTTCCTTTTCCCAAATATTTCTAGCAAGGCTCATTTCCGCACGAGAAGCGTGAGGAAGCTCCATAGATCCTGTATTAAAACCGACCACCGTCATCGGCTCCCACTTAAGCCCAGGCGGTAGATTGCTTTGGCTGTTAGTGCCTTGTGCCTGTACTAGGTTAGAAATTACTAGCGAGAATGAAAATGCGATGCTGGCTAATTTATTAAACTTCATCTTTATCTTCCCTTAGTTTTTTGATAACTCTGAAGCATCTAATTCTGCAATAAATTGCTCTGGAGGTGTTGCGCCAACTAACCGCTTTCCGTTGCCCAATATAACTGTAGGTGTGTTAGCGATATTGTTTGCTTCTCCAAACTTTAAAATCCCCACCAGACCAGAAATGTCGCAGTCCTCACGGCCATCGATATTCCGTCCGTTCATGACCATGTTCCAGGCAGCGTTTCGATCTGGAGAGCACCAGGCTTTGCGGGCGATGGGGGCTGATTGCGGGTCAATAACGGGAAAGACAAATCGATAGACCGTTACGTTTTCAAGCTGATCGACGAATTTTGTGAACACGCGGCAGATGGGACAAAGAGGATCCTCAAAGACGGCCATCTTGCGTTGTCCGTTGCCATGGACTTGCACAATGGCTTGACTCAGCGGTAGTGATTCCCATGGGATCGTGTTGAGCTTTTCAAGGGCTGGTGCGGTCACGTCACGGCGGTCTTTCATGTCCATGAGGGCGCCGCCGACAAATGCGTACCGCCCGGTCGAGTCGCTGTAGAAAATCTCGTTGCCACTGGTGACCTGGTAGATGCCGGCAATAGGCGTGGTTGAGATGCTATCGATGGGGACAGAGCCTTGAGTGTGTTCCTCAATAGCTGCTTGCACGTCAGACGGTACGCCTTGAGCCCAGGACGCTGTGGCCAGTCCCAGGCTAAGGCTTGAACTGACTGCCAGGCGAATCAGCAAAGAAGAAGGGGAATAGGTTGAGGTAAGCATGGTTCGGAAGAATCCTGGTTGTCAGTAATCAAAGGCGCGAACGCCTCGGGCGACACGGCATTGTTCGACCGCGTCACGAATAAGTTGGGAGACGTGCTGAGGGCTAGCGATCGCGCTGATGTGCACGGTCGGCGTCGAGGCGTCAGTGGTTTGCAAAACGACACGGCCACGGCCAAACAGGGCTTGAAAGAGGGTGCCGGAAACGGCGATGTCTTTTACCCGGTATAACTCCAGGGTTTCGACACGTTTGACGAGGATCCCGCTGTACTCCAGTAGGCGTTGGTTCGTCAGTTCATAGCGATGATTGGCAACCTTAAGGTATCGGTAGATCGCCCACAGGACAGGAATGACTGTCCAGCAGAACAGGATAGCGACAATGAACCAGCCCGCATTGATGAGCTGGCCTTCTGTGCCTACCCAGATAAGTTCTGTCTCTCGCGTGGATGCAGGAGGCGCAATGTGGCTGGCAGCTGCCTGTGATAGTGGAGTAGGAGTGTCGAATGGGTCCATGTGGCCACTGTAGGGCCGCATGAAGTGTGTGTCTGTTCAAACCCTTGGGCACATAACCAAGGGTTTCGACTTGACAAGCCTTTAAATCAATTCTAGGCCGATTCGCTGTTGGTGCTTAGTCGAGCTGCGTCCGGCGATGTGAATGGGCTTTCACAGGATCCGCAGATAATCTTCAACTTTGGTTTACCCCAGACGCTTGTGCCGCATGGGCAGACGTACTTCCATCGGTTTGAATTGCCGGTGGGTTTTACTGGCATACTCTCGTCGCCCTGGGCGGCGTTGCTTGTGGAGGTGGCACTGGATGCCAAAGCTTGAGTGAGTGCTGGAAGTGCGATGTATGGAGGAGCTCCACCTCCTACTGAGATGTCCAAGCGCTCAGCGGCGCTACGAGGTGCGTCGGCATGTGAGAAGCGATCGTACCAGGTCAGACAAAATGACTGGGTGAGCAGATCGGCGCATGCTTTCACAAATTTGCCATCCTCAATCGCATAATCAGCCATGAGTTGGCCAGTGCGAGCGCCACCAGGTTGGCCAGTCGAAGAGGGCATCAGTCCAATCGCTTCCATCTTCGAGGCCCACTCTTCATTGTGATACCTGCCACGCCCAGGCTTGCCGAAATGGAATTGCCAGAGATGGCACATTTCATGTACCAAAGTTTGCATAGTTTCGATCAAGGGCACGACAGCAAAGTAGGCCGGGTTCATCGCTATTTCGTCTGTATAGGTGCCTTGAGCATCTACAAATCGCTGGCTTGAGAAATAGCCCATTGAGCGTTTCTCGCGTTGCAAGGTAATCAGGCAGTTAGGCAACCTACCGTCGTATAGGGCGCGATTGAAATGATCGTAGGCTTGTTGCAGCTCGGTATATGTTTGATGGGTCGGTACCGTTTTCTTGTTCATGGTGGTCTTAATGTATGAATTTGTATTGCACAATACACTACATTTGTCGTCAAAGCATTGGCCGAATTTGAGGCTGAAGATAGTTAAACTAGTCACTGCGTGAGATCTCGTGCTCTTGAAACTGCAGTTTTTTAAAGCCTATATGGATTGAAATGAGTACATCCAACATTGAGGCCCTGGCCAGCATTTGGGCACGGATTGCTGAGGAAACGGAATTCCCGACCGACTACGAAGGGACGGCCACGCCTGCGGCACACCAAGCCAGCGTAGCAATACAGGAGCGGATTCGGGAGCATATCGTCGCGACCAACGACATGCGGTTGTTCGGCCTGCTGCACTTGCTGGGGCAGGCGTCGCTGTGCATGGAGCAGGTGCTATGGCCGGAGGAATACGAGCGGATGGCCCGCGAGGTTGAAGAAGCTCTGGGTGAAGTCAGTGATCCCAATGCCAGGTTGTACACCCATGAGGAAGTAATGCAGGTGATGCAAGAGCGGAACCACCAGGCACGAAGCAAGCTCCGTTGATGGGGTGATGCAATTGATGGCTGTTTCGGCCTGAGCGGGTGACGCTGGGCTATCGATCACGAACTCAAGGAGCCTTGTCTTGGCATTATCCAACAATTGCTGAACTGGATGTTGCATGTAACGGGTGATGGCCGTACTATAAGTGCATAGTTATGGAGATCAAGATGGCAAATGTAAATGCAAGAGTTCAGAAGCACCGGGACTCGCTCCGGCAAGCAGGATTGCGCCCAGTGCAGCTTTGGGTGCCTGATACCCGTCAGCCTGATTTTGCGGCGGAATGCCGTCGTCAGGCGCTGCGGGTAGCCAAGGCAGATAAGGCTGACGTGGATACAGAACATTTTATGGATGAGGCTCTGGCTGACCTGGATGGTTGGACAGAATGAGGCGTGGGGATCTAGTTACTGTTGCAATGCAAGGGGATTTTGGAAAGCCTCGGCCTGCGTTAGTGATCCAGGCGGATTTATTTGCTGCCCATTCCTCGGTCACTGTACTTCCAGTGACCAGCACAATTGTGAATGCGCCCTTATTGCGCATTAGCATTCAGCCAGACCCAGAAAATGGTCTACAAAAACCATCACAAATCATGATCGATAAGGCATTGACCGTTAAACGGGATAAGATTGGCCAGGCGTTTGGTTCTGTTAGTGCTGATACACTGGTAGAAATTGAACGGTGCCTTGCTGTTTTCTTGGGGATCGCTAAGTAATACCGAGTCTAGGGAGGATTAGGGCAGATGAAACATGCTCTGAAGTTAGCACGTCATGGGAGTGTTTTTCTTGCAAGGGTGATGTGGATCGGGTTAATGCTCGTGTTTGATTTTTTTCTATTATTAATAAATTCAAGTACTAGACGAGATGATCATAATGCAGAGACAGAGATCCCCGATCCGTTTGATCAGATGCATCCAAATTGGCGTTTTTATTGGGATCAGCAGAGAAGTGATTTAGATCAGTGATGAATTTAAAGAATAGTTCAAGCCCTTAAAATCACGGTTGATTTATGTCAGCTCGGCTTTAGCTGTATAAATCGAGACCTGATCTCATAGCATCTGTTAGAACTGTCCGTTGGGGTGGTGCCATTGCAGTTTTTTGATATAAATAAGTGCACGGTTCATACCCAAATATAGCCAATTATGCCCCTCGAGAATCTCTTATGTGATGGGCGGTTTTATAATTTTCCCCATACTCCTACACACTAGACATGACCTCAGGAGATACGGAAACAAGTGCTGAATACTACTTTCCTCCTGGGCTGCGTGCTGAGTGGCTCGAGCGTGAGTGTGCGTTTTCCCCACAAGCCTTCTTTGTACCTATGCCTACAACGCCGATCAACACAAGCTTTAGCCTAACAAGTCTATGTTCATCGTAATATCCACGCGTTATGCAATAAAAATGAATAAGGCCTAGCTTGGTTGACTATGAAAGCTCTTTTGCTGCAGATAAAAGACCAAATAACAGAGAAATTGATGAGTAAATCAGAATGGCCCCGCCCAAAACGCTCTCGCGATGTAATGGCGCTTACTGTAAAACTAGTTCTCATTTTTTTGAGTATGGTTGCATTACTAGCGACACTTTACCCGCTCATAGATCTAGAGAAGATAACCCCTGCCACCGCCTCAGTCATATCTATAGTAGGTACCGTCTTAGTCGTTCTTTATGGGCTGCTTATCTTTTTTGAAATTTATACTGCGGAAGGAAAGAGAGTTTTTAAGCAATCCGACTCCGAATCAATTTGTAATTACATGCTTTACTGGATAGCTTATGGTGGCCGAGTGGCTATCTGGACTCGCGATATGAGCTGGGCTAAAGACGATGAATCCAAAGAACTTCTACTAGAGAAGGCAAAAAATGATGAGCTGATTATCTGTTTGCCAACTCATACTACCTTCACTAAGGAGCTGAAAAAAGAAGGAGCGCAAATCTATACGTACGGTACAGAATTACTCAGTGAGCCAGGTACACGCTTTACTATTGCTTATTATGGTAGAGATGGGAGCAAAGTTGCTATTGGTAGGGCTAAGGCAGATCAGCATGTGGTTGAGGAGTTTAATTCTGGCTCCCATCCCGCTTTCCATTTGGCCTATGAGCTCGTGCAAATTGCGAAGAATGTTTCCTCGAAAAATGAAGGGGCCCAACCATGATATCGAAGTTCTCTCATGTTGAGAGTATCTCATCGCAGGAGCTCATTGATGAGTGGGACTGTTTGGCGTCTGAGAGGCATAATCAGATATCTACTGGCTTAGATATCACATTTACGCATGTAATGGTGCCCTTAGTTGAATCGCTTGTTGGCCAGAATCTTGACGCAACGCTCGTGGATATAGGATCAGGTACGGGTGAGCTAACAGAACGTCTCGCCATGCATTTCAAAAAGGTTATATGTATCGAGCCATCAACTCAAAGCTTGGAAATTGCAAAGTCTATCCTGTCCGATTTCTCAAATATCCATTTTATTAATTCAGCCTTTGAAGACTGTGGAGATCAGTTGCGTCGTGCTACCCATAAGAAGGTTATTTTCTTAGCAGCCATGATGCTATCGGCAAACCCACAGATTGATAAGTTTTCCCAGGTGTTATCTAGAATTGCGCATAAAGGAGATGAGTTTATTGCAACCATCCCTCATCCATGTTTTTGGCCTCGATACTGGGGGTATGAGAAAGAACCTTGGTTTTCATACGAAAAAGAACTTATGATTGAGGCTCCCTTCAAGATATCCTTATCTGACTCAGAGTTCAAAACCACACACATCCATCGGCCTATAGAGAAATATATATCGACCTTTTCAAAGTATGGCTTCCAGTTACTTGCTTTATCAGAACCAGTTCCTGATCAAAATATTCAATCTCATTACCCTAAAAAATGGGAGTTTCCTCGTTTCTTGGCTTTTAAATGGGTTAAAGGATGACTCATATTTACTGATGGTCGAATAAGTAGTCACTCCATCAACGACCGTGTCTAACTAATGGCTGATCGACAGAAACCCAAGACCTTTTTACGTGTTCTGCAGAATGATGAAATCAGTTTCTATTTCTTCGCTGCATCGGCTTCTGCTACTAAAAGAATGCTGCTAGCAGTAAGGTTGAGTGCATAACGAGCAAAATATTCTGGTACGACGATACTATCTGTGCCTTGGCCATGCCCTCCCAACTTATTTCGTATTGTCGGCACACCACTTTCTAGTAACGACCGAACGGCACCCATTTGGGACTCCAAAAATGACGGAAGAAGCCCTTCAGTCAAACATGTATTGATTAGTGCTTTGGCTGTATCTGTAGACTTTATATTCCATCTACGTTTTGAACAAATTGCCTTTAGTGTGCTTTCAAATGATTTCAGTGCGTCGACAAGACATTCCTTGTATCGTCCATGACGGTAATGCTCATGGGCCTTTAGGAATTCTTCGTTTGCTCCCTTGAACTTACCATCACGGAGGATCGCCAGAGTTGGCTTAACAGCTTCAGAGTGGAGGTAGTCCGAATCGATGCGTATTAATTCAGACGACTCGAACTGAAACCCTATTCCATGCTCTTTAAATCTGTCGTTTAACTCTTCAATGGCATCGTTTGGCCCGATTTTCGTCCTACTGTTGCTGGGATATTGATCTCTGACATAAGTGTCAATAATTTTGAATGAAAGCTCTATTACATCAAGGGCCCTTTCAACAGACTGTTCAGCCAAGAAGAAACTGAAAACAGACTCATCGAATGAACGAGAGTATTTAGTTAACTCGAACAGTCCATACTCACGGCATAGCGTATTGTTAATAAACTCATATGTTTTTGATGCGTGGTTGCTGCTGACGCTGTCCAGGCCAAGCGCATCGCGAATGATGTGAACGATCTGAACCCGAAGTGCGTTCGGCAGATCATCATAGCTATACACATCAGGAAACTCACCTCGAAGCCTACGCTGACGTTTGGAGAAAAGATCGATGATTCCCATATTTTTCAGTGGATCTACACCTAACTAAATTTAGACAACGCTCAAACAGCTATCGCCTATTTAACACGATGAAAAGCGTAACAATGATAGTGCAAAATCGCAAGATAGGTTTTGAGAACACCTAAAGACTTTAAGATCTTTGTTGGTGGTGGAACCGGAAAAAGATTGGGAATAGATAAACCACTATTTGTCAGATAAAATCCGGGCTAGTACAAAGGATAGTTAATTTTTTCCACCAAATAATTTTCCCAATAAGGGAGGTCTACCGGAGGCTGCCGCAGAACCCCCATTCCTGTTCATTAGCTCATCTATGCCGCCTACCACTCTCAAACCAGCCCAGGCCATCATTGAAGACCAAATGACAGGTAGCCCGACATACAACGACAATAAAATCGTGTTCAGAACCATTCGTTTATAGCCTGCTGGAATCGCTCCTTTGCCGATCATCATGGCTTCTTGAACAAATATATTGCCCAGAGCGCCAGGGTACATGGCGTTGATGAGATGACCATCGATCCAGGTGGCGATGTACCACATCGACGCCCACATCTTGATGGTAAGAATGGCCATAGCACCTAAGAACAACACCCGAAGACTGAAGCCGCTGACTAGGGTGGCCAAGGGAAGAAAGGCGTAGATCCCCATGAGGACCAATGCCTGGATCATGGGTAACGAGGTCACCAATGGCATCCATGCCATGCTGGCCATGAAAGCTGCCCCACCAACACCGAGCGTGCTCCCAGCGCCCGTTATCGTTCGACCTGCGACTGTAGCAGCGTCATAAGGGTTCCCCATCATTTGGTCAAAATCAACAAAGACGGGATTGGCTGCGGTTGATGCTAGCCGAGCCACTTCATCCTTTTGCTTATCGAACGACGTAAAGGTGAGGACGTTCGCCGCTCTGGATGCGAACGCTCGAACACCAGGGCTGCCATCGATCAGCTTTTCTCGCAGTTGATCCTCCCACCATTGCTTGCAGGTTGGGCGACCAAACTCTGGGTTTACTGCGCCGGTGACTTGTGGGTCCACGTCGCTCGATGGGTCGTAGTACTCCGTATCGCGGGAGTAATCGATCGCAAAACCAGTGACCGGAGCACGGCTGCGCATGGAGGCGTAATACCCAGGCTCAGTTCTGAAAAACTGGCTGCCCATCCAATCCACATCAGTTGGCCCATAGTCGGTATTAGATTCTGCCAAGATCGAGGCACCTGATGCACTGATTCTGCTGCGATCGCTGCGCAGATACTGACTCCGTGCCGGGATAAAGCATTCGCTATAGAAGCGTTGCACATCACCGAGCAAGGCGGGGTCTTCGATTGTGGCATTTTTGGCCATATCCTCCAGAACCCGCATATCAGAGCCGGAGTTATTCATGCCATTACGAAAGGCATTGTTTATCCCAGAGCTGATGGACATGATGGAATACCACCATAGGGGCACGTTACTCAGCCCACTGGCCTGGCTCATACTTCCATCAATAGCGTCGCGCAGTGCTGTATCGTAGGTGCTACCGCTGGCTCCAGGCGTAGCCTCTACAGGGTTAGGGTTGTCAATTGAAGGAGGGGGCATGTACGACAAGCGCGCATACGTTAGGCTTGTGATGGGCGATGTGAAAAAGCAGACCGACATCACAAATAGCATGACGATGAGCTGTGTTTGTACGCTTTTGATGACACCCATTACACCGATGTCTTGCATTCCCCGCTGGCCAGCTTCGCGCCAGGCATTGAGAATTATCACCAGAAAAGGGATGACGACCAAACCCGTACCGGTGACTATCTCGCCAAAAATATTGGCAAAAGCCCACCCGTAGAAAGTGGTAAAGAGTTCGAGGTAACTGTCTAGTTGCATGGCTTATTCCCCCACCTAAGCCGTAATGAGCGCTATTGCCAAGCGCCAGATACGGTCGAGGCCAATCGGGATCAAGATTAAGTACAGTGCGATAAATGCGGCCACCTTGCGGCGGCTGGCCAGCACGGCGTCATATTCGAATTCTTGAACAATATGTCTGGCTTGAAGCCAGCGAACGACGGCTGGCCAGCGCCCGATGATGAGTAGTGCTGCGATACATTGAGCGATAGCACCGATATCTCGCACTGACGTCGTTCCCTCAAGCAGGGTCAGGAGTTTATGTTCCTGGCCGATAAATGACTGTGCTAGTGCGCCGAGCAGCCCAATGAGCAGCAGAAATCCGGTCAAACCGATGGCGAGCCATATCAGTGCTCGCCACAGCCAGCTGCGTTTTTTGGTGAGAGAGACTTGTGTCATAGTCCAGGTACCCGTCCACCCACTGCTGGGGCAGGATCAACAGGGTTGCCACCCGGTACGTTCAGTGATTGTGTGTCAATGGCGGACTGGGTGTTGATGATCGACAATGCCGTCTGGGACGTCAGATCCTTGCGGATCCGAGCCTCATACATCAAATCGTCAATGTAGCCACTTAAGCGATCGACCGAAGCCTGGGTGTTTTGGATGGCATCTCCTGCGGCCGTAACCTCCGGTAAGGTCAGACCTGTCATCAACACGCTACGCGCCACCAGTGCTTTATTGATCACCCGGTGCATCGCCATTTCCTGAGCAATGCGGTTCACAGCGATGCTGCGGGTGTCAGGCGGCATTGCTCGTAAGGAGTCAAGCAACTGAGGAGACACGGCAAAGCCAGGAGCTGAGATTTCTGCGAGGTCGGCATAAGTGGCTGAGTTCGATGGGTTGGCCATTGCCTCAAGCTTAGGCTGGACGAAATCGACTTCGGCTTCATATTTGGGCCCCAGGCCGCTGGAGGTCACGACCGTGGTTGGGGCAGGGCAGTGATGTTGCCCGCAGGTATAGACCTTCTGATCCCCCAGGACTTCGGTTGTCCATTGGGCAAGTTCTGCCGGTGATTTAAACGCACGAACCAGGCGAGAGTTTTTCTCGGCAGGTGAGTTACTGTAGTCCGTGGTCTCTGATGCGGTGATTGGTTTGTTGAGGGTAGCGTTATAGCCTGCCACAGAGAGATCTCGCACCGGCTCAATAGGTCGGCCTCCTACACCCCCGGCATTTTGGCCAAAGACCCATGGCACCCCGGCTTTATTGGCCTCTTCATTCTTCTCAATGTCGATTTTTGCCTGGTAAATATCACCTTGCGCGGAGGCCTTGATCTTCCAGCCTTCACCTTTGGCCATCTTGATCCAATCCTCATAGGGGTTCTGCCCCGCTTTGACCATGGCCTCCATCTCTTCGCAGGATTTAAGGCTGGCCCCGAGCAGGAGATCCACCTTTTGCGAATAGTTTTGAAGAATCTGATACAGGCCTGGCTGTGCGCGTTGCAAGACGTACAAGGGGAGGGCAGCGATACCAGATTGAATCGCCCCAGTCACCGTCTGGCCCAGGTTGTTGAGGTTGTTCATGATGTTGGCCCAAGATAGGCCTATATCAAACTTGCCACATGAATAGTTCAGTCGAGCATTTCCTCCAAAGCCTAAGTTGTGAGCGACCTGGCCGCGATAATTTGCAGAGCCGCCGGGCGAGCCGCCTCCCATTCGGTAATACAGCGAAGAGCCGCGTACGGGTTGCGCGTAGGCGTCGGGTATCACGCTCATGGAGGTCAACGCAAGAGCCAGCATCATGGCGGCTGGTTTCAAGCGCAGTGTGAACGGGCATTGTGGTTGTTGCATAGATATTCTCGTCCTTCGCTTAAGGGATGCTGTATAAAAACTCACCACGGATGCGGCAGCAGTCATAGTGGTTCCACATATTCCACATATAGCCATCGGCACCATCGGTTTTGTAATCGCCAAAGCTGGCCAGGCTCATTGAGTCATCTGCACCAAAGGTCATGCAGGACCGCTGAGCGCTCGGATAGATCATCTGCCAGGTAGTGGGCTTGGAGGTGGGGAAGTACTTGTAGCCACTACCGGGTTGCAGACGCTTGTAAATGTGGGGCTGTGCAGATTGCGAGATGATGCTTCCGACACGCGTGGCCAGCACGGCGGAGGCCTTTACTGGGTGTGACTGCACAAGCTCGCCGTTACGTGGGTATATAGGCCCCCAGGTAGTGGAAAGGGGCGAGGTGCTTACTTCCCCTGTACCAGGCACCCATGATTGGGGGTAGAGCATCTCCAGCGGCCAAAACCCTCGCCAGCTCATCGCGTCCATGTCTGACTGAAAATGCAGATTGAACACCGACGCTGAGCCGGGGCAGAACATTTCAGATAGCCCACCGGAGGCACCCAGGCGCTGAGCGATCTGCACCATGTCTCTGATTGGCCCAAGATCTGCACCCACCGTATCGACGCCGGACAAGCCAATGGCTTGGGTGCTGACGCTTCCACCAAAGACATTGCCTAAATTTCCAATTGATGAGCTCAGCTCGCCAAGTTTTGCCGGAAATGCAGAGACGGAGGAAATAATGTCTGCTGGTGCATTGGCCATGGCACGGGCTGCTTCGATGAATTCGTTGCCTAGCTGTTGGGGGACTTGCCGCCAAGACTGCGCGATACGAGGCAGTTCTGTGCGAGTGAAGGCCAACAATTCGCTATAGCCCGGAAACTGGAATGAACTGCCAAAGCTGGGGATGTAGCCGCTGGCGATGCTGGCAATCAAGCCTGCGGGGTTGCCAATGGCGTCCGCACTTTTATATGTAGTCACCTCTGTGCCCTCGCGCTGTGTTCCTGCTGATGCGTCGATCGGGGCGCCGACTACGGCTGATCCCACTGAGGATATAGCTGTCGCCAATGGCTTACCCACCTCAGCCCAAGGGTGAGCCAGAGGATCGTTGTAGGTGCTGATCACGACATCGGGCACGTAATGTGCAATCCGAGCCGACGTCCGGATGAAGCAGCCAATGAGCGGGATGCAAACCAGCCAGACGCAAATGCCTTTGACCTGATAGGACGTGCAACTGGGGAGTGCTGCAACCGTATTGGTGACGACGCCCGCCGTGGTTGTGGCAGCTGTTGCTGGAACAGGCCGCAGCGCGGTTGCCAGCACCAGCAAACTAATCGCAAGCATGTGCCGAAAGCGCATAGTAGTGATTGACATGAGTGCCCCTTAATTTTGGCTGTCACGCCAGGCCATAAGCGCCTGGTCAACGTCGATATAGCCAAAGACTACATAGCGTTGGTTGATGACCACCGCTGGTAATCGGTCAATCTGATAACGCTGCGCGCGTGCCAGGCCGTTAACGGCACTCGCGACCATGGGTTGGATCATTTGTCGTAAGCGGGCTTCATTGTTGGCAACCCATAGACGTGCTTCTGCTTCGTCTTGTGGCATACCTTCATTCATCTGAGCTTCGAGATTATTCATTGCATCCAAGCGGTAGATGGACAAGGCATAGTGTGGTGAAGTGCTTGGTGTTACCGGCATGGCAGTGTTGGCAAACACCTCTACGGTCATGACGCCTGCGTACAGATCTTGGTTAGGCTGTTGCGCAGTCGCTGGTGTGACGACGGCAAGCAGTGCCGTCGAAACCGCGATGCAAGCCGTGAGACGAGAAACTCCTTTGCTAAGTGAGCGTATCTTGATCATGCGCGACACCGCGCAAGCTCTTGTGCCACCATTTGAGCAGCCCCCATTTCGTTGATTCCATGCTTTTCCATCAGGCGACGTCGGTGTGCTTTCTCATGGCCCTCAGTCATGGCCAATGCAATCGGGAGAGCTGGAGGGACGTTGCGAAAGAGCATCTGGCCGGTCGCGGAAATCAGAACCCCTTCCGTGTATTTCGGCGGCTCTTTTTGGGCGGATTCCATCATGGCTCGCTGCTCGTTGGTGAGCGACCGAAATCGCACCACTTCTTCAATCTCTGCTTTGTCCATGGTCAGTAGCATCCAGTACTCACACATCGAGAGCACGCGCTCCATGGAGTCGGGGAAGTCTTTCAGGTTTTGTGTGGCAAGCCAGAACCAGGTATTGAATTTGCGCCACATTTTGGTGCCCTTGGCTATCTTGGGGCCAAGCAGCTCATTGGTTGTGATCAAGTGGCCCTCGTCCGTAAGGAACACCATCGGGCGACCAGAGTGTTGGTTCAGCTCGGCACGGGACTGTACTGAGTCGATGAGGCTTGTGTACGCAACTGCCAAGGCATCTTCATAGCCGTCTTGAGTGAGCGTACCCATCTCGACCAGAGTGACGTCTGCATCTGGCCAGTCCTGTCCCTCACGATTGAATAATTTGCCTCGCAGCGCCTGGGTGAAGGTCATCATGGACTGACCCATTTCTTCGGCGCGGGACCGCCGCGCCGGTGACATGGTCTGGTCCTTATTCATGTGCATCAGCTGCAGGGCCACATCTTGTGTCAACGGGTGCTTGGCTCCCCGTTCTTTGCAACTGATCGCGGCCATGATGATGGCGCGTGATACCAAGTACCGGTCGGCTCGACTCATCTGTGCGACTTCGTCCGCTTCACCGCCTGTGATCATCAGGATCGCGGCAATCAGCATCTCGCCCAGCAAGTCTCTTTTATCCAGCTCGTCGTCCTGCTCTTCGTCCTCTTCCCTGGCCTGGAACGTTTCATGAAAAGACACGTCGGCAGTCGACGGCTCATCATCTTGGCCAAGCAGGGCATTGAGCAGTTCGTCATCGGGCAGGCCTGCGTTGCTTCGTGCCTGCTGCTCGGCCGCCACAAAACTCTCCATCACTTCACTATCATCTAGTAGTTGGTACGCATGAACGAACGGTGGCAAGGACACTTTTGCACTACTGTTCAGTTCAACTTTGTAGGTCGATAGCCCTCGGTCTTTAAAAAAATCCACCAAAAGACCGAAGGAGTTCCCGGCATCGACAATCACCAGCCGTGGCCGATGAATGGCCATCGTCATCATGGCGATGTAGTTCAAGGTGGCCGATTTACCGGCTCCGGTCGGTCCCAGCACCAGCATATGCGCGTTCTTTTTACGATCGCGTTTGTTGAGCGGATCCACAAACAAGGGTTCCCCGCCGCGATTCCAGAACCACATGCCGGGGTGAGGTGTGCCACGGGCACGGCCATACAATGGCAACAGACGCGCAATATGGGAGGCGAAGGTCAGGCGGGATCGACGAAGTACCTGATTATCGAAGGCGGGGTCATAGTTAAAGGGCAGCGCCCGCATGAATGTGTCCAGCGGGACCAGGTCATGCTGATTACTGATGAACTTCAGGCCCGATGGGATCAACAGCGCATTAATCGTGTTGATGTTGCTATCGAGTTCATCTGTGCTGGTGGCAGTCGCGTACAGGGTCACCATCATTGGAAACAGGTGGTTGCCCCGAACTATTTCATTCAAAACGTTGGTGCATTCCCGGTAGGTTTCGATGGCCTGCGCCGTCTTAGCGCGTGAGGCATCCCGGATGCGCTCAATTTGTGACTCGACGATGTGTTGCGGCGCAATCGTGATGGAGACCGAGAGCATCGAGCCAGGAGGCAGACGGTCAAACCGTGCAAATCGCTCTTTACCGTTGGCCAGCTCCGCCGTGAAATGACCAATCTCAGGCTGCTTGCGCATATTTTGCAGGGTCAACGCCTTGACGGGTACGCCATCAAACTCAAACAATCCCTGTTCCAGGTTCGAACGGGGCTCATTGATGCTCAATAGCTCTGACAAGTCCCATCCAAAAATGGGCGTATCCTCGTCATCGGTCAACGGGGTGTCGCCGGGATAGGGTAATTCACGCATCATTTGCGTGCCTGGCGCCCAAGGCAGATCACGGTTAAAAAACGGCAGTAGCCACTCATACAGGTCTTTGCCGGTACAGCGGCGAACGGCCACACCGGCCTCGGAAAACGTGGCCATGATGGTGTTGGCCACCGACTCGATTTGCTGCACCGGCGTTTGTGGATCATCGGCTGCGCCGCCAAATCGACGATACAGGCAACAACGAACACGGCGGATTTGCCCGCGCCAGACTTGACCGGTGACAAGCGTATCGGTGAACAGGCCATTGGGTTGCGAGACATTCGACAGGTGAGAGCGCACCTCATCCAATACCGCCTGGGTAAACGGCGAGTTCAGGATCTCCTGGCCCAGGCCATCGTCCTTGTGTTGCTCCAGGATATAGTCGGTAAAGGTGTCATTAAGATGATCCAGGTTACGGTCATCATTGACAAAAAACTGTGCGATCCACGGTGCGCCGTTGACCGATGGCATGGCTTGCAAGGCCTCCTGAATCTTCTGGGCGTGTTCATTCAGAATTTCGATAGGCATGGCCTCGGTCGCAATCGGAGAGAGCTCAAACAGTGCACCGAGCGTATTGCCATCACGCAACACGAAAATGCGCTCATCAGGGGCATAGCTGATATAGGGCAGCATGTCGGTAAACGACGGTGGCCGTAGGGCCATGCGTCGACGATCTGCAACGGTCTGGCCAGGAGACGATGCCTTTGCGGTGACTTGAGGAGCGCGCTTACTGCCTGGTTGCGCTGCACGTTGACGCGTGAATCCGAGCAAGCTGGCCACATTAGCGATCATCTGCGCCTCCCTTTTTCTTGGCGCTGGATTTAGCCTCAAAGTAGTCACCTCGCCACTGCAGCAGATCTTGGGTGACTTCACCAGGTAGCGCATACTGTGTCTGGTCATACATCGGGAAGACGGTCACGTAGCCAGGAACCGGATACTGGCCCTTGGCCAAGTGAGGAAACACCACCATTACCAGGTCAGGGTTGGGCAGCCGAGCGAATCGCTGGTTCATGGAATCAACAGCTGACCAATATCGCTGGGTTAACTCATCACCTGGATTAATCGGTCTAGCCTGAGTGCGCTCACGCGTCCGCTCCTGGGGGGTAATGCGCGACTGACGAGTCGCTTCGTTTCGATAATCAGTACCCCGGTAGACGTCCAGCACCGTTGGCGAATCCTTAGTGACCTCATTAAGTGGGGATTCGCGATCCATCATGACGGTGCAACCGCTGAACATGGCGGTGGTGATTAGAGTCAGCGCCAGGCGTTGGGCAGTTTTATTCCAGACCATAATGTGCTCCACGAGAAAGCTGCTGCGTCCCTTGCTGGCGGTACACCAGCTTGCGGGCGTTGGGCATCTTGTCAATTTGCAGTTCTTTATCCAGGTGAATAACTATTTGCTTGCCAGCCGGGGTTACAACGGCGTCGAAGCTATTCTTCAAACGGGAGGTCATCCATGCGACGATCTCATTGGTTGCGCCAGAGGCCGCTTGCCCCATGGCGTAGCCACTGCGTGAGCCGGTGATTTGAGAGGTGGTATTGCCCGTGCCCAGATTGTTGGAGACGGTGCGCTGGGCATCGGAGTAAGCTTGTGCGGCGACATCCAGCCCCTTGAGCATGGCCAGGTCGGCCAGATAGGCCGGGGCATTGGTGACGAATTTGCCGGGAATGCAGGGATTGCCGTGTACGTCAGAGATGTAGCCCAGGTCCTGGGTGCTACCGCCGCCATTGACGTTGGCATTCCCCCCGCCTTTGGAGCGCTCAGAAATGGTGCGAACCGTGCCGTCATTAAAGACAAAGGTGACCGAGCGCACTTTTCCTTCTGAGCACGACAGCGCCATATCGCCGATTGCCACACCGGTGACGATCATCCCCTCAATGTCTGCTGGTAATTCAAAGCCATTGGCTGCCAGGTTGTCGCGGCCGACAATCGCTTTAAACTGCATCGGGTCAGTGACACGGCCATCAATGGGCACACGTCCGATGAGACTGGTCATCGATACTGCGCCGACCAGTGTCGAGTTCTCGGGAACAGTAAAGTACGGAATCGGTTCAGGCTTGGCGGCTTGTGGTGCTGACCGTGTTTGTGTGGCGGTGGTCCTGGACACAGGGCCCATGGAGCTATTGGCATAGGCCTGATTGCCACTGGTGCGGACATAGCGCGTAATGGCTGGTCCGTCATTGCCATTGCGGCCCTGCTCGGACTGCGTTACCGCGCTATACCCCATAGGAGGTAAAACACGGTATGGCCCTGATGAGGTAACAGTCGGAGTGAGCGATTCTGTTCCCAGGGAAAATGATTGTTGTGGGACCAGGGGAGTCGTTCGCGTCTGAGCAGCTCGATTGGCTGCTTCGGTCTCAGAGCGGGCCGGTGACAGTTGAAAGGCGCGTGAAAACGTATCGACTGCTTCGGAGCCACGCTTCAAGGTGAGGTTGACTGCGTTTTTGGCGCCCGTCTCGTCGCCGGTTGGGTCGATCGAGTCCGTACGGGGTCCGTCAAGATTGAGCGTGTCGCGTTGCTCTTGTTCGATGCGACGCGAGACCGTGGCATTAGCACCGCCCACGCGCTTATTCTCGGCGATGAGTTGATTGTTCATCTCGATCACGCGTGCCACATCACGCCGCAACTGTTCATTGCTGGCGGTGACGGTGCGTAGGGTTTCGGCGGCGTTGTCGTTGTCCGCTCCTTGCGCGGTAGGCAGTGTGGCACTTTCAGGTGTAGGAATGGAGGTCAATACCGAGTTGGTAGATTCTCCTGAACCCGTAAATTGCCTGTATATCACCACGCTGACTATTAAGACTGCGACACCACCGAGGATGGGGATCAGTTTGTTGCTGGACGTGCTGCTCATGCTGTTGTTCCTTTATTACCGGCAGGCTTCAAATCGGCGCTGGCACACCAGATAAATGGCGGTGGTGTCCGTCTCGGAACCGGCTGGGCCAATTCGACCGTGCTGCGCGGTGGCTGCAATCCATTGGCCGCGCACTTGCTCAAGTGGAATCTCCAAGGGGTTATGTGACCGGTTCTTGATGAGAACGGCTGTCACATAGAGCTGGCCAGAACGCCATTGACCGACGGGGGTGGATACAACATTGACGCCGCGTATTAGGTTGGCAATTGGCTCAGCTGTGACTTCGACCTGCTGTACACCAGAGAATGGCGTGGCAAGCCGCTTTGGGGCATAAAGCTGGCGTGCGGCGTAGCGGGTGAGCTGGACCATATCTGTCGGTGCCGATTCCGCCATTTGCTGGCTCAATGTGTGTGCATTCGCTATGCTGGTCGCTTGCGCTGCCGCTTGGGAGGCGGGACCATCACCTCCGATCCCCTCTGTACCAGGCGATGATGAAGCAACGACAAAAACCTGAAGTTCGCTACGGGCACTGGCTGTTGTGCTGTCGGCAACCAGATCGAAGGGAATTTGCTGCCCAGAGTCAATGAGCTCAGCAATGATTCGCACGGGTGTGAACTGCTGGAGGGCCGTGATGTACATCGTGCGATCAATGACTTCGATTCGGGCAATCTTGGACATATCCGATGGCACATGCAGGGCGGCAGGCGCAGGCAAGGTAATCATGCGTTCGATGCCCACAGGCAGTGGCGCACGTACCGGAGCTCGATTAAACACGGCTCGCTCGACGCCATGCGGTTTGTTTTGTGGTGGTTTGCGGATGGTCGTGCCGCTTTCGTCCTGATTATCCTTGGCCTGTTGAATGGCCGCATCCACAGTGCTCACCACCATAGCTTGGTCACCCATCACATTGACGCTAGGGTTTTGATACTCAGCGTTAGAGGGTGAGGAGCCAAGATTGGGAATCTCTCCCAGATCGGGCGCGTTATTCACTGCTGCGTTTGTTGCAGAACCCACATTGACACTTGAGTTGACGCTGTCAGGGGCTGGAGCAATAAGATCTGCTGGTACGCTCTCCAAGTTTGGCCCCAAGTCTCGCACTTGTGCCTGTGCGTACTGGGCCAGCCCCAAAAGAGCGCAGGCCAGAGCTGTTTTGCGAATGCTAAGAATGGCTTTCATGGATGACAATCTCACTCGCTTTGAGGTTGGACGGGTCGCACCTGGATAGGTGTCGGAGCGGGGTCGGTCACGTTGGTTGCCGGGTCGGTGATCGTGCCGGGCAATGTGGCGGGCACGATTTCTGACTCAGTTGGCAGCTCGGGACTTTGGTTGTTCTTCTGGACTGCGGCGACTTCGTCAGGATTCAGGCGGGCAGGGCGGTTGTTGCCGTAGCAGTCAATGGCCAGCTTCCAGGGGTTTTTCTCGGGGTCAACGTCATATCGCACGACACGCATCGGATACCGGATGTAGATGTCTTTGATTTGTTGACCACGAAATGTCTCTTGCAATTGCATGTCGAGCAGTACTGTCCAGGTGTTGGTGCCTTGCGAAATGACTCGTCTGGGTGAAAACCCAAACCCTGGAATCTCGGTCATGATGCGTGTGCGTGAGCGCAACTCACCGGCTCTATCCCGTGTGTTCATGTCGTTCTCTAGCTGAGCGCGACAAGACGGGGTGATGTAGGCCTGGTAGTAGTAGATTTGCTTGCCGTAGTCCTTGTACCCGTCGGCTTGCCAGCGGTTGACCTGCTGCCAGATGTAGTAGGCAAAGCCATACACATTGACGTCAGGGACCGGCGACTGGCCGTCGGTCACGGTGACGACATCCCCGCCTTGAATGTTGGGGTGCAAATTGACGTCGATTCGATGCGGTGTGCGGGCAGCAAAGTACATACCCACAGCCCCAAGAGCGGCGACAACTAAAACAAGTGCGCCCAGTCTTTTATTTGTCGCCTGAACAGTGGCCAGGGCGTTTAAATATTTTGAACTCATACGTTGTTGCTCGCTTTATCCGCTATCGGTGTCACACCTTGAGCAGCGCAAGAAGAGGGGATGGCCGTTTCGCTCGTAGAAACAAGGTTCTGACGGGACGGTTTAGGGTTGAATGAAGTGGACAGGCTAAAGGGCAAGGTCCGGCCCAAGCTCCAATAACCGTTGTGGCGGATGAAATTGGCTTTCACCCACCCACGAGAGGCCATCCAGTGGTGCATAGCCTGGTTGTAATAGCCGTCAGGACGGTTGCGCTTAAGTCCCGCCAGGTATTTAGAGGCAAACCACAAAATGACTAATGGTCCAAATAGCATGATGGCCAAAAGTGTTTGCCAGAAGCCGGTTATGGCCAGCAGTACCAAGCCCAGCAGCAGACACACCGCGACGGAGATCAGACCGATGATTTGTGCTTCATCGACCGTCATACCGTTCAGAATGGCTGGTTGAACATTCACGCGATCGGTTATCGGCGTAGCGATGCCCTGGGTAACTTGCTCATCTAGCTGTTCAAGGTGTGGGGCAGAGGGCTTGCGAGCCATATCGACTTTTCCCCTTTACCCGAGCGTGGCGATGGCATACGTTGCCATAGCAACGAGTGCAATGGCCAACACGCCACCAGTAATCACGTACTCTTTCAGGTCACTGATATCAGCTTGACCGCGGGTGTATTGGTTCCACTTCGTGATCGCACCCATGACGACTTTCAGGAAAAAGTAGCCGACAAAGATCATGGCCAGAATAGTGATGCCCTGTTTCCAGTAAGCGCCCATCGCTCCAAGCCAATCGCCATCGGCAACTTGAGCCCCGTCAATGCCAGAACCCGGTGTGGGCATTGTGGGCAAAGCCGCCCTGGCAGGTGACGAAAGTAACGCTACAGCAGGGATCAAAGCGGCTTGCGCGAAGTGACGCTTGGCTTTTTGCCACCCCGCTCGGGGTGCCGCCAACAGAGCGTTCAGTGTGGTCATAGCTAAACTCCGTATGGTTTGATGTGTTAAGAAGTCCTGTGAGCGTCAAACCAACACCCACAGGATTAAGGACAACAGCACAACTAATTTGACGCAGGCCCAGACCACCTCTTCTTGCTTGAGTTGGTTCTCCCGGTAGTTCTCTAGAGCGGCCATTACCAACCACGCAAAGAACAGAGCCACAGCTGCTACCGTTATGACCGTCAGCACGATCTTCATGGCGTTTGGGTCAACACCCGAGCCCGCTGCAAACGCCTCTCTCATGCTCGAACCCATCTGCGCATTGTTCATGCCCATAAGGAGATCTCCTGATGCTGCGTCATTGGCGGTAGTCGCCTCGCAGTGGCTCGACCGGACGCGGCTGCATAGGGGCATTAAGGTGTTGTTGAATTCCCCGACGCATCACGTCCAGGTCATTGATCAACCACTCATATCGAAAATTGACCCGTTGAGATGGAGGGGCATCACGAGAGGCCGCGGCCACCATCTGCTGCACGACGGCCAGCTCGTTTTCAATCCGTGCCAGACTTTCGCGCTCACTATCGGCATCCCCAGCCTGAACGGTGGCGCACGCGACGAGCATGAGCGCGGCTACCCAGGCGCGATGAGTCTTACGTTCTGAGGGGCCAGATTGCTGTGGTTTCATTTCTGTCGTTTCTCCAATGTCGTGATGTGAGCGAGAGGCGCTACATATATTTTTTGAGGGAAGCCACTGTGGTGCTGAGCGTTGCAGCAACCAGCGCGGTGAAAATCAGAACCATGTAAGCGGGGTTGAAGCCACCGAAGGGCCAAGTCAAATACAGTCCGAATCCGCCAGTCAGCGCCCAGGCGGTGTATCGCTTAGCGTGGTGATATACAAAGGAGGACTCACGGCCGCCGCTCCACCGGCGCAAGTCACGCCGTACCAGGCCATCGACCGCACCCACTAGGCACGCAAGAACGAAGGCTGGCAGCGCATAAAGGGCAATCGAAAGTCGAAGCGCTACATCCATGGCGACATACATGGAAAGCACGAGTACCGTGCTGATAAATTGGCTGGCATCAGCGCCAATCGTTTTCAGCCTGGAGGAGAGGCTGTTGCCGTTTGCCTTTATTTCTTGTGCACGACGAAGGGCCTGTTGACGCTGCATGGCGGGGTCATGGCTATTGGCATACCACTGCAAGATTCCGAACTTCTCGTAAGGCCATGAGATGTAGCCGAGCATCTTGTTTGAGAAGGCCACTGTATTGGGAATAATCAGGCTCTTCGGGGCAGCCTCGATATAGCTCAGGTCCTGCTCCACGATAGAGCGAGCATGGCCCGTGCCTTGGTCTTTCCAAATCGTATGAATGCCGGCCAGTTCTATGAACAATCCCAGCACACACGCTGAGACAGAGACCATAAGCAAACCCATGACCATCTCAAATGTCATCAAAATGGGGCCGCGAGTGGTGGGCTTAACAGGGCGGCTGGTCGAGTTGGTACTCATCCGTGCCCCCTTGTGATCAGGCCCATCGTGTCAGTGTTTATCGCGCTGTTGCTTTGAGTGTCGTCATCGGGGTCAGGATCCTGCACCGCCAGATCAGTGGCGATCATGCCCGTGCCATCGGCGATTGGCTGGCTATTGAGCCAGTTTTCAGTGAACCAGTCGGTTTCACTGGCCCATTGCTCGGAAGTCCGGTAGCGGGCCTTCATTTGCGCGGCGACGTTTTGCAAAGACTGCGGTACAAATTCGTCGTTTCTTGCATCAGCCAACGGAATTCGGATCTTGAAGCGTCGATTGCCTTCAAGTAGCGCAAAGGCTTGGCCTTGCGGTAGTTCCAGCACATCGGCTGGCTCAATCATAGGGACCTTGGTTTTGGTCCAGATATCATCGTTGCGACTGATGAAATCGACGCCGGTGCCTTGGGCGGCGGTGTCTGTGACGCCTGACATTGGCGTGAGATGGACCACCTCGACTTCGGGAACCTGGTCCGTCAGCAGCTTGGCCGTAGTGACACTACGCACGCGCAGCATGACCAGGTGGTTAAAGTTGTCCAGGATCTGGCCCGCTTTGGCCTTATCTCCGACTTTTGCCTCAATATCAAATGCTGACTGTGTGTACGCGGTGATCCGAAAGCCCGAGCCCCCCAGCTTGTTCACCATGGGCACAAATTCAGGGCCTGCAATCTCATTGACCTCGTCAAAGTGCGCACAAATGGTCGGCAACACGATTTTTCCGTCTGGGGCATGAGGGTCCAGTCCGGTCTTGTAGAGTTTGCCGCCCACGCTGACCAAGTCGGCCAGCATGGAATTACCGACCGCAGAGCTGACCACGGAATCAGAGAGGGCATCTAAGCCTACGTAGACCACGCCTCCCTGCCGGATGACGCTCATCCAGTCGAAGATGGGACGCTTATCGGTTTGGTCGTAATAGTCAGGTGAGATCAGTTTGCCTACTGCGCCGGTGGTCAACTTCTCCAGGAATGGCCCCAAGGACGCGATGATCTTTTCGTAGAAACTACGCTCATAGCTAAAGGCGGCTGCCAGTCCTGCGAGGACCGTATCGTTGATCTTGGCCTCTTTGATGAGCAAAAACATTGCTACAAATTCGGGCTGTCGATCGGCCAAGGCTCTTGGCACCGGCGGCGCGGTTTTGCGATCCTGCAGCGCGAGCTCAAGGCTGGCCAGTCTTACTTCCCAGTCGATCAGACGGCCTTGGCGGGCTTGTTGGCCAAACACCATGCGGGCATAGTCCATGAACAGACCATCAATGCCGGTCACATCTTTGAGCAAGGCTTCATAGGTCGGGACACGACCCAGCGCAACTTGGGCCTGAGCCACAATATTGGTAAAACGCCAGGAGAACTCTTTAAAAGCGGCGGAGTTTCCGCTGCTGGGCAAGGCGTTGGTGGCACGAGTGGCGACTTCGGTGATACGGGAGAAGTTGCCGATGCCGTTGTACCTGGCTGAGATCTCGGGGTAGCCAAGATGGAACATGTAGAACTGGTCCAGGCGGCCTGCACGAGCGCATTCGGCATACATACGCAGCATCAGATCGGCATCCCCCTTGGGATCGATCACGATAGTGACGTGCCCAGCATGAATGTCCTGGGTGGCAAATAACTCCAGCAGCCTGGTCTTGCCCACGCGCGTGGTGCCCATGACCAGCATGTGTCCATTGCGAGAAGATTGGCGAATCTTGACGGGGGCTTCGTCCATGCTGCCCACGCCATGCACGATGGGTGAGCCACCTAAGTCTGGATGAGGCTGCAATGGGTTGAGCCAATGATCAATGCCCGCAATTCCTGCAATGGCTCGCACAATGGGTTTGACGGGGCCTTTGCCTTGCGCTTGTTCGATGGCTTTTGAACCCAGGCTGCGTAGAGCCAGCTCTTTGCCCGATGGACGCACAAAACGCTTGGCCTGCGGTTGCAAGGCTTCACGTTTACGTTGTGTGTGCGCTTGCGACCACTCGAACCCTTCGCCCAGGTAAAACTCGCCCGGTGCCACGGGAATTTTGGCGGGAGCAATTTTCGTGACTTTGTAGTATTTCAGGTGATGGTGATAACGCTTGATCCGCATCGCCTGCTTAAAGCGGACCCCGCCAAAGTAGCCCGATCCTGCTGCTGCAACGTAGCCCAAAGAAGGGGGCATCATCAGCGCCCAAGGCGCCAGGGCAGCCGTGGCCGTGACGGACCAGGCCGTTGCCGCACTCCAAATTTCGACAGGTGGACGCAGTAACGCTTCCAAGACGGCGTTATTTTTCATGCGCTTCACCTCGTTCAAAACCTTCTGAGAAGATGATCTGTCGCGCTTGACCGTCCAAGCCAATCAGCACGGGATAGACAGTCACATGCGCTGCGGCAAGACGGCTCTGTAACCAGTGGCCGGGATCAGGGACGATTGGCAATGCGTTGGCTTGTCGCTGGATGTCTTTAAAGCGTTTTTCACTGGCTGCGGATACCACAATGACAGTGGCCTGCAGAGAAAGCAGGCGTTCCAAATGGAGCTTGAGCCATTCTTCTGAGCCTTTGTCGTCACCCACAATGGCTAATGTTTGGGTCATCCATTTTGGGTTAAATACTGGAACAGCCGATGGCTTAAGCACGCCAGGTTGTAGCAAGTTCGACGTCAGCGGAAACTGGATGCCGGCACCAACACCAGGTTGGTCTGCACCTGAAATTAAGGCCGAATAATAGGAAACAGCCGGAACCGAATCGTCCAGGACGACCGGTGCAGTCTGAGCGTTGACCGAGCTGGAGATCAGTGTGGTCGCTGCAAAGAAGGCGAGGGCGAGATTACGGTGCATATCGCCTCCAACCGGTTGAAGTGGCCAGTTCCGACGCATCTAAGCCCAGGTTGGCTAATTTGTTGAAAACGCCACGGCTATAGCGATTGCCGCGGCTGATTCGTTCTTGCGTATTTCTGGAGCCCGTGTGATAGAGAGCGACCGCCAAACGCCAGGAACTGTTGCGGTCAAAGTGTTCACGCAGAATTTGTGCACCTACATCGAGATTGGGGTAGGGATCCAGAGCACGTTCAAAGCTTTGGAGCTTGTCGTTGTGGTAGCCCCAGTTCACCTGCATCGCACCGCAATCCACATTGCGGATACCTCTGACATCCACATACTTGCGCAAGGCCTTGAGGGTGGCCTCATAGGAGCCATAGCGCTTAGCAGCACCTCTGACGCACAGAGTCCAAGGGTAGGGCAGCGTCTGCCGACCAAATTTCATTTGCGACTCTTGCAGTGCCACGCCGTAAAGCAGCCACGGATCTATGTTCCAGCGCTGTCCCGCCCAGTCATAAGCGCGGGGTGGCAACAAGGATGCCGTCACGATCGGCGCACCAGGACGGGTGCGTGTGCGAGGCATCTGACGAACATAGCCGTGGGGGATAGTCGTCTGCTCCTGGGGTGTGATCTTGGGCTCAATGCGCACAGCCGTATCTGACCAATATGGCCACCATTGCGGGTCCAGGCCTTCAGGCTGCGCCAGCTCCGATTGCGCAGGTGCAGCCATTGCCCACGAGCGCGTCATGACGCCACTGGCCGTCAGTGCCGTGAGGGCGCCAAGAAACTGTCGGCGGTGCATGGGGGTACCCATCACTTCGCAGAGCCCTGTGCCGGCACACTTTGAGTCAGAGGTGTGTAGCCCGGAGCGGGGGTCTCGATGATGGCCGTGCGCGGCACGTTCAATGTGTCAGCCGCACCTACCGTGGCGGGAACGGGTGGGATTTGACTGAAATTGACAACTGGCTCATTTGGGTAAAGGCGTGCCATCGCTTCGGTGAAAGCACGATTCCATGCCAATGAGCGCTCCACGTCGGCATGAAAGGCGCGGGCGAACATTTCGGCATACTTACGGCGCTCTGCTTCCGAGGTCGCGTGAATGCCCAGCGCTTCGATAGGCGAGAGGTTTTCCACCGAGAATGCTTTGCGAGGGCCTTCCAGCAAGGTTTTGGCGCGCAACATTTCTTCGTCGGTTAAGCCCCAAATATTGGCGCGCAGGCGATCTACGGCATCCAGCGCAATCGGATTACGTCCTTGTGACTGCGTAGCATTGGCGACTTCTTCGGTACGCTGCTGAGCGGTGGCCTGGGTTTGCGAATGCGCCATCGCAGGGAAAAACAGGGGCAGGCTGATGGCTGCTGCTTTGATTTTCATAAGGCGCGGCATCACTGGCCCTCCACAGTTAATTTGGTGGTTTTTCCGTTTACGAGAAAAGAGGCGCTGCGCTCGGATGCGCTTGCGCTTTGCAGCGTGACGCCGTTGACGGTGTCACCTGGTCGCATCACTAAGGTTTGGTTGTCGCTTGCGCGTGTACTGGCGACGACAACGGAGGGTTTGCCATCCCACATATCGACTGAGACCAGACGAACGCTTGGCTTCGGTGCGGCCTTGGCTCGACGAGTGACCGGCTTTTTCACGGGGGCAGGTTCAACAACTGGCACCGCCTCTGGTTCTGGTTCAGGTGTAGGTGCAGGTGTGGACAGAGCAATCAACTGTTCGTTTTGTTGTAAGAGCTCATTGAGTAACTGCCTGATTTCGTTGACATCACGTTGCAGGGACGAGATTTGCACCTCAAATGTTGGTGTTTCTTGAACGGCGTACGAGGCTTGCGATGTTTCAAGGTTCGATGGGAACGACTCTCCGAGATCAATGGAAAGTTCTTGGAATTCCGTTGACTCTGCCGTGTCTATCGGATCTGTTCCCATGGGCATGTCAGAAGCTTTTTCTACATTGCCTAGTTCACTGGTGGTGGGAGCAGGGGAGGGCTCAGAACCCTTTTCCTCATCCTCAACAGGGGCGACCTGGTCTTCGATTTCAGCCAGTGAAGGTTCGGCTGCCGACAAGGCGGCTGTTTGCTCAACCACAGGTTGGTTAAACAGGTATTTCCAGCTCAAGAAAAGGACAGCAAAAAGCACCAACGCCAGGATTAGCTTCCACGGATAGCCTGTCTTTTTCTTGAGCGTTGGAGCATCGGTAAGCGCTGCGGATGCCAATGGGGATGGCGTAACGCTGGCTGCTTGCGGTTGATTTTCTTGTTCAGCAAAGAAATCGGTGACTGCTTCATTGTTTTGCGTCTCGGTCAGGGGATCCACTACAGACGAAAACACGGGCTCCACGTTCTGTTTTTCAACGCTTGCCGTTGGTTCTTTGCGAGAGAACAAAATTTGCATGACTGTTCGCAAGACACCTGGCTTGTTTGGGGTAGCGTCCTCCAACTCACGACGGGAGTCATAGTCGTGTTGATCCAGCTTTTCTTGGCGTTCACGCTCAAGCTGCTGGTCTTGCTCCATTCGTTCATGTTCCAAGCGCTCGAGCCGTTCACGCTCTAGCTGCTCGGCTTGCTCCCGGCGGCGAAGATCGTCTTGCTGCTGTTGCCATTGTTGATCTTGTTGGTTCATGGCTGCACCCCGCTGATGCGCTCGGTCAGGGGCAACCACGGCTTTTTAGGGTCAACTGTGACGGGGTAGGTTTGGGCGTGGAGCCAATTCTGTGTCAGTTCGACGCCTGACAGAGTCGGCTGTGCCGCTAGACTGATCCACAGTCTGCGACGGATGGGGTCCTCGTCCCAGCGCCAGGTCTCACCTACGAGTGCATTTAGGACATCACGCACTCGATACGTGCCCAGCGACCGCTGGGACTCTGGAAGGGGTAAGCGAAGAAACTGCGCGGCTTCTAGCGACAGCTTGGAGCGATCAAGCTGCCAGCCAGTCCGTTTGAGGGTGTACTCAATCGCACCATCAATGGTGGCTACGTCTTGACGTGGGTAAGTCAGTGCCACAAACACAGACAGGGGATCAGAAACGCTATGCCCTGGTGTGCTGGCTTGTGTGCTGTATTGTCCTATTCGCACCTGTGTGCCGTTGTCGTAGGTATCCCCGACCTGGGCTTGGGCCTGCAACGCCAAAACAGCCAGTGGCGCGGCAACAGCGAGTCTAGCTGTCCAGCTCATGAAGTACTCCATCCGATTGAGAATGGCGTTCAGTGTTGCAAAGGCACCCCAAGGTGTCGCTCGTTAACCCAAGGTCACGTAACACGGGGTTTCAGCTTGACGAAAACAGTTATGTGCGTTATCCGCGCGGCCTGCTATATGCGTTTTTGAGTAAGTGAAGAAAGGGTATTCAAGTTAAAATGTTTTGCATTGCACAATACAACTAGAACAAGAATGTGTTGACGGACTGCCGGGGCGTCAATCCGCTACTGGGAAAAGGTTGCTACGGGTCAAGGGCCTTATCCAAAGGGCCGCCGTCCACCTAAAAATCCGGTGGCCGTCGGGAAAGGCTTTACAGGTAGGGGAAAAGGGGGCTTACGGGTTACGCAGCGCTTCACCCAGGGGCTGGGTGAAGCGCTGCAAATGGCCTCGGCCAGCATAGCGGGCTGTGACTTATCAGAACTTAACGTTGCGCGCAAGCGAGAACCCTAGGTTACGTCGCACCCGGTATCGCGTTGAGAGATAGCAAACCGCTTTGTAGAGTGGCCGCTATGACTATCCTCGCCCACACGTACCTAGACGAGCATCCATACCCCGATCCTGGGTTCCCCCATTTTGGGCGTGATGCGCACGACCGTGCTCATGCGATTTACCGCATTGTCGAACACCTGACTGAGCTCGGATTGGCTGAATGGGTCCCCCATTTTTCAGCCTGGCTATCGCGCTATGACGGATTAGAAATTTATGCCGAGGATGAAGATGATCCTCATCTGTGTGTGAGAGAGATTTTGAAGAATCATTGTCAGAACCTGGCGCAAGAAAGCAGCCAGGCCGTAGATCTCGCAGGGCGCAAAGAGAGCATTGTTGACGATATTTTGCAGCAGCCATTTGTCCATTATCGGGCTCACTGGGGCAAAAACATGCTGCCTGATCCTGATTCAATTCAATGGAATCCACTGCAGATGAGCTGGTTCCATTTCCTGCAGCAGGGCGACCCTCAACATCCCACTGAGTCACTGCATATTTTGCTCACATTGCGACATCCTCGTCCGACTCTGGAGACGTTGCGAGCCCATTTGCTTGAACGTTAGAGCATGACTCACCGCCGAACCCCGCCTTGGATCTCGAAGTTCTCCACTTTTATTCCGCGACGCGCCTCCAGTACGACTAAGCCCGCACCGGTTCCGCCACCTCCAAGCCCCCCACCAGTTCCAGTTGCCCAACGTGTAGCAGGGCGGGAGGAAGGGTGGTTGCGTGTTCTTGAGTCTGATGACTTGATCCGTCTACTGAAAGCTCAAAAAGCGGTTCATCAAATGTTCCTGCAGTCTCGCGTAGCAGATCCTGTTTTTAGACGAGATTTCATCCCAGCTATCCGACGATATGCAGAATACGTCCAGCTCATGCCTGCCTCAGAAGCACACCATCACGCCCACGCTGGTGGTTTGTTGGCCCATACGCTGGAGATGGTATTGGCAGCCATGACCTGGCGAAACGCGCATTTTTTACCGACGAATGCTCCCGTTGAGCAGATTGACGCCGAGCGTGATCAGTGGACCTATGTGGTCTTCTACGCGGCACTGCTTCATGATATTGCCAAACCGATGACGGACCTACGGATCTTATGGCGAGGCGGGGCGATGGATGAACCGTTGCGATGGAAACCTCTGGCTGGCTCCTTGTTCGAAGTGGGGCAGGGGCGTCTGGATCTGGAGTATCGGGTCGAGTTTGAGCCAAAAGCCAGCCGGGACTACCAGGCCCATAATCGCCTGGCACTGACCTTGCTTCATCAGATTGCCCCAAAATCTGCATTAACTTTTTTGTCTCAAACGCCTCACGCCTTTGATGCGCTGACTCATTATTTGTCTGGCCACAAGGATGGATTATTGGCTGACATTATCAAACGCGCTGACCAGGCCTCCACCAGCAACGCATTGATGAAGGGCAGTAAGGCTCGTTTTGCGACAGCCAATGCAGTACCGCTGGTGGATTTACTCATGCAAGCGCTCAAAAGCATGTTGCAGTCTGGAACGGAATTGCCGCTAAATCGCACTGGAGCTGCCGGATGGGTGTATGACGGCTCGGTGTGGTTTGTGGCTAAGCGTTTGGCCGATGCCACGCGGGCCTGGATTAAAAAGCATGAACCTGACGAGTCTGTACCTGGTGAGGCCAAGAACGATAGGCTGTTTGACACATGGCAGGAATATGGAATCTTGCAAGTCAGTCCTCATTCTGGCCAAGCGATTTGGCACGTTGAAATCAACGGCCAAACGCCAGCGACAGAAGAGGGCGCAGAAGCCCATCAATATCGACACAGACTAAGTGTGCTGCGCTTTCCACTGTCAAAGCTCTATGATGATCCAAACTTATACCCACCGGCGATGTCCGGAGAGATCCATGTTCGGGCCAAACGTGGCGATGATGAGTTTGAAACGGAAACTGTCCCAGGTGTTGATGGCACTGAACATAGCCCTGACACAACAGTCACTCATGCCACAGCTGATCCAGAGCACATCGATGAAGGAGCATTGACGCAAAAGGTGGCCACAACGGCCAAAACTGCTTCAGCTCGTTCCCAAACTGCAGCACCCAAGCGTAATCTTGTACCAGCAATGGAGTTTAGAAAGCCCAAAAATGCGTCAACTGGCGCAGCCAAGCGGCAAACACCGAAAAATGCCGCAACGCAAAGCGGCAACCAGCCCAAACCTGTGCCAACCTCAAGCAATACTCACCAAACTGCTTCAATTCAGGTATACGACGACGAGACGGTGATTTTGCCAGCCGAACTCGCCGTAGATGGCTTTGATGTTGACGATGACTTTCTGGATGAAGCTGATACAGCATCCAACATTATTCATCGCAGCCCACCGCAAGCGTCGCATAAGCCCACGCCTGTGAACTCAGCGCCGACAGCAACGGTTAGCAGCGCACGCCCAGGCAAAAAATCACATCAACATGAAGCAACAGCCATAGCTGCAGCAAAGGCTAAAAGTGTTGTGCCAGCCTCTGTTGAGCACACACCTGGAGCATTACCAGCCTTACCGACGCCTAAAGCGTCGGTTTTTGAGCCAGAGCTTGCTCCAAAGACACAGGCAAAATCTCAACGTATGTTCAGCCAGGCAAGCACCACGCCGGTCGTGTTGACACCTAGCTTGCCAGAATTGCCGCATGAGGCCCCTGTGAAAGAACCCAGCGAAGCGGCGACGGCGTTTATCCAGTGGCTGCAGCAAGGCTTGGCCAGCCGTGAGATTAAGTACAACGAATCTGGGGCCCCCGTGCATTTTGTAGAAGAAGGCATGGCACTGATTTCACCCAAGATTTTCAAGCTCTACGCGGCTCAAACAGGGCCTGAAGAACAGGCCGATGCCATGGGGATGCAGATTCAGCGAGAGGTTATCAAAGCTGGGTGGCATCGGATGCGGCAAGTAGAAGGTGGTGGCAAGGTCAACATCTTGCGCTACCAGATCATTGGCAAAGGAAATGTGCCGATCGCCTCGCTGGCGGCGGTGGTGTTGATGGACCCGGACCGGTTTGTTTTACCCGTGCCGCCCGTCAATCCAGTATTGAAGTTGGATCGTTGAATGAAGGGGATGTTTGACACAGGATAAAGTGCTGTGCTACCGTCCGATCAGTCGTGCAATTCAACGTTTCGACGGGGTTTCGGTTTAGATTACTGTGAGGTGCCTAACTTCACATAATGCAAAAGACTGCTGAACAGGCTCGTTTTCCTCCCTAGAGGACGGCTGGGAAACATCGCATAATGTATATTATGTAAAGTCGATAATCGATAGACTTTAGCCCCATTCCCTTAAGCACCTGTTTTTACCGCTTTTCACTCCTCTCTCTGCTTCCGGATTATTTTTGCTCTGAAGGTAGTTAAGTCTTCTCTTGCATGGTTATAGTGAGCAGCTATGTAAATCGGAGCAAAGCACCATGGGCCATGTACTACAGTTTGCCGAACGCGATCCCAGCTTGAGTGATGACTTGGCCAAGGCGCAGATTGAAATCCTGCGTGAAGCCTTGCTGTCCAAGCAGTACGAACGTCTGGATAAGGCAGATCAAACCCTGCTGATCGTGGTGGCAGGTATGGACGGTGTGGGTAAAGGCTCTGCTATCAATACCTTGAACACGTGGCTGGACCCTCGCCATGTGCACACTCTGGCGTTCGGCAAGTTAAGTGAAGAAGAAGCCATGCGCCCTTTGATGTGGCGTTATTGGAATAGCTTGCCCGCTCGTGGTCAGACGGGTTTGGTGTTTGGTTCCTGGTACGCGCCTTTGATGAAAGAACTGGGCCGTAAAGAACCGGATCCGGCCAAGATTGCTTTGTATACCCATCTGATCAATCGTTTTGAAGCGCAGTTGGCCTATCAAGGCGTGCAGGTTTTGAAGCTGTGGTTCCATCTTTCTGCGCAGGCTCAACTGGATCGATGCGCTACCTTGATGGCTGATCCTAGTACTGCCTGGCGTGTCAGCAAGGCTGACCTGAAAGTTCATAAGCAATTCAATCGTTTGCGCAATGCCGCGACGCAAACTATCAATCTGACTCATCGGAATTACGCCCCTTGGGTTGTTATCCCTAGCGCAGATAAGAACCTGCGTGATGTGTCTTTGGCCAAGGTGGTGTTGCAGGCCATGGACAAGCCTATTGTCCCGCGTCAGGTGAAAGAGCCGCATGCCTTCCCGTTTCGCTTGAACGTCCCGACTGCTTCGCTTCAGTCCCCTCCTCCTGAAGAATCTGTGCAGGATTACGACGCCGAGCTTTTGCATTGGCAGGGCCGTTTATCCTGCGCGGTGCGTAGCAAAGCTTTCCGCAAGCACTCTTTGGTACTGGTGTTTGAGGGGCGGGATGCAGCGGGTAAAGGCGGCACTATTCGCCGTTTGACCGAAGCTCTGGACGTGCGCACTTACGATATCCACCCTATTTCTGCCCCTAATGCTGTGGAGCTGGCACGCCCTTATCTATGGCGTTTCTGGCGCAAATTGCCGCGTCTGGGGGAAATTTCGATTTTTGATCGATCCTGGTATGGCCGTGTGCTGGTGGAGCGAGTGGAAAAATTGATTTCCCGCGCCGCTTGGCATCGCTCTTACGAGGAAATCAACGAATTTGAGGCACAGTTGCTGGCCAACGGTACGGCTGTGATCAAGTTCTGGCTGGATATTGATAAGGACGAGCAGCTCAAACGCTTCAAGGCCCGCGAGGAAACGCCCTTCAAGAATTACAAGATTACGGAAGACGATTGGCGTAACCGGGAGAAATGGACGGCGTATCAACGCGCGGCGGAGGAAATGTTCGCCCAGACCGATACTCACATGGCACCTTGGCATATTGTGCCCAGCAAGGACAAAAAAGCCGCCCGTATTCAGGTTCTGCGTACGGTCGTCGAGACGCTGGAGTCTTTGGATGAGCACATGATCAGCCTGAATGAGCCGGCCTTGTCTGATCAGGTCAGTGAGCAGGTATAAGGATGCACGTGCTTTTTTACCGACAAGGCTTTACTTCGGTTAGGCGTATTGTCGATTTGCTTTGACGATGAGCCTTATAAATCCTGCCGTGCTGCCAGGCTAAGGATTTTGCGCCAACGTTTGGCTTCTGCGGTATGGGCAGGCTGGATTTCCCAACTTTGCGTTGGGTTACGCAAAGTCAGCGTCAATCCCCTGCCCTGCAGCTCGACTGAGTCTATATCCGCAAAAATAAACGCTCGTGTTCCCTGCCCCGTTTGAATCTGACCGCGTTTTTGCAGGGCATCCAGGCGTATTGAACCGTCGGGTAAAGCCAGTTCCAGAATACGCTGGCCTTGCTGCTTTTTGCCGTGAATGGCCAGATAACGGCGTCGCCATACGATGAAGGGGGCCACCAGAATGGCCGCTGCGATCAGCAGGCTCAAGATCGCGGCAATAACTCCGGCACTGGCACTGACCAGGCTAAAGAGCTGCATTCCACCATACACAAGCGCCGCAATAATCCCCAGGAACAGCAGGACGACGATGATGGGCATGGTGGAAAACTCCTTGTTTTAGCGGGCTTGGACTTTTACGGTGGCCGCGGCCTGGCGGGCGTTTGCACGGGCCGTTTCCAGATCAGCGTCTGCGGCCAATGCGACACCCATGCGGCGCTTTTCAAAGCTCTCGGGTTTGCCGAACAGACGGATATCGGTTTGCGGGATGCGCAAGGCTTCAGCCACATTCAGGAAATTCACGTCTTTTGCGTCTACACCGCCGTAGATCACGGCGCTGGCGCCGGGCATACGCAAGGCGGTATTCACAGGCAGGCCCAGAATGGCGCGTGCATGCAGTTCAAATTCCGACTGCCATTGGGTGGCCATGGTGACCATGCCGGTGTCGTGTGGACGGGGGCTGACTTCACTGAACCAGACCTGATCGCCCTTCACGAACAGCTCAACGCCAAACAAGCCCTGGCCGCCCAGGTTCTGGGTAACGGCTTGGGCAATATCGCGTGCGCTTTGCAGAGCTGCGGGACTCATGGGCTGGGGCTGCCAGCTTTCTACGTAGTCGCCATCTACCTGCTTGTGGCCGATGGGATCGCAGAACTGGGTTTCGATTTGGCCGTCTGCGCCTACGGCACGGACAGTCAATAAGGTGATTTCGTAGTCGAAGTCGATAAAGCCTTCAACTATGACGCGGCATTGGCTGACGCGGCCACCCGCCATGGCGTAGTCCCAGGCTTTGGCAACATCGTCCGGGCCGCTAATCTTGCTTTGACCCTTGCCCGAGCTGCTCATCAAGGGTTTGACGACGCAAGGGTAGCCAATCTTGTCGTCGATAGCGGCTTGAAGCTCTTCCAGCGATTCGCAGAACTGATAGGGGCTGGTGGGAACACCCAGGGTTTCAGCGGCCAGGCGGCGGATGCCTTCGCGGTCCATGGTCAGGCGAGCCGCACGGGCCGTCGGAATGACGCGTACCTTGCCTTGGGCTTCCAGCTCTTCCAGCACGCCGGTGGCAATGGCTTCAATCTCGGGCACAACCAGGGTGGGCTTTTCTTCTTCGATCAGGGCGCGCAATTGTTCGGCATCACTCATGGTGATGGTGCGCGAGTGATGGGCGACCTGCTGGCCAGGTGCGTTCTCGTAGCGGTCCACCGCTATGGTTTCTACCCCCAGGCGTTGCAGCGCAATCAGTACTTCTTTGCCCAGCTCTCCCGAGCCCAAGAGCATGATTTTGTCCGACGACGACGATAAAGGGGTGCCCAACAGGCTCATGGCGCGTGCTCCGCTGAAAATGAGAAATTCAAAAGCGGTATTGTAATGCAGGCGACGCCGGGTTTTTTTCAAGCAGGACTGCTTTGTCCGCCCTGCTGGCATACAGGCTTGCAGGGCGGATGTTTTCAAGGCTCTACCTCACGGGTCAGGCTACTCCACCATTAGCTGCGCCATCATGCCCAGGTCCTCGTGCTCCAGAATGTGGCAGTGGAACATGCGCAGGCCGGGCAATTCCTGGCGGAATGCTAGCCGGACCGTCTCATTGGGCCGCAGATTGACCGTGTCGCGCCAGGCCCGGAACGCCTCCGGTACGGACTGCATCCCGGTTTGGCGCGCCAATACCTGAAACTGTGTGCCGTGCAGATGGAAAGGATGGTCCATATGGGAATCGTTAATCACATCCCAGTACTGCCACTGCCCTGTTGGGCAACGCAGGTCGATGCGGTCCATGTCGTAGACCTGATTGTTGATACGGAACATGGAACGCATGGCAGCCATGCCGGGCATCATATCGTTATCCATGCCTGCCATACCCTGGTGGTTCATCTCGGATGAGTTTGTCATACCAGAACCGTGCCCAGACTGCATGTCATGGTTCATGGGCATGACTTCGCTGAACACGACTTTTGCGGTACTGGCGGCTGCTGGAATGGCAGGGATTGCGCGTAATTGCTTGGGCAGTTCGATTTCCTGATGGCGGATTTTCAGTGTTGCCAACGTCAGGGTTTCGGGACTTTCCTGCACCATCATTTTTTGCCGATCGTAATACAGTGCTTGCAAGCTGCTATCCAGATCTTTATCCACCTGGATAAAGAACTCCACCCGTTCGGCCGGGGCCAACAAAATCGACTCGGCCGCTGCCAAGGCTTGCTCTAACAGTCCGCCATCTGTACCGACTTGAACCAGACGGGCACCGGGGATGTGCAGCTTCAAATAACGGGCAGAACACGAGTTCCAGACACGGATGCGTTCTGCTGTGCTGGCCTGGATAAGGGGTTGGCGTTGACCATTCAGCAGCACGAACTGCCCTTCCCTGCCGTTCATCCAGTCGGGACCTGTGTTGGCCGGAATATGGCCATTAATGTCCAACCGCAGATCGCTAATGGCCCAGTGTTGCTCCGTATAGTCTTTCAACGGGTCTTTGGGAGAGCGGACAATAATTGTCCCGCCCAATCCGTGGGCGACTTGCTCACCGCTTTTGCCATGAGGGTGTGGGTGATACCAGTACGTACCGGCGCAGCCTTCGGGCAAGGTAAAGCGGTAGTAGCGGCTTTGTCCTGGCATCACCGCGTCTTGTGGGTTGCCGTCCTGATTAGAGGGAACCGGCAAACCGTGCCAGTGGATGGTAGTGGCCTGATCCAGCTGGTTTTCAAACTCGATTTCTACTTGGTCGCCCTCATACAGTTCGATCAGCGGGCCGGGAGCTTGGCCGTTGTAAAGCCAGAGTTCGGTGCTTTTTCCATCTGCCAGAACGCGTTGATGGGCAGCAGCAGTAATTTTGGCCTGGAAAAGCCCTTTTTTCTGACTACTGTTTTTAAGTACAGGTAGAGCTTGCAGAGCCTGGCCAGCCGGCATTTTTTCTATGGGCATCAGGCCTGGGCGGGTGCTCATGCCGTGACCGGGCATACCTTCAGACATGGAGCCGTGGTGCCCCATCATGCCCTGCCCCCAGCTTCGCATAGGCAGGCTACTCAAGAGGCTGGCACCCAAAGTCAGTTTAAAAAAATCGCGTCGTTTCATGGGTTTATCCCTATCAATCATCAATACACACGTACCACCCAGGCTGGATCAGCACAGGCTTTTAGCGCTTGGGCGGCAATTAAAACGAGATGATCAGGACGAGCGTGGAGGTGGCTGGGCGGGGCCAATCAGCCGGGAGACGTAGTTTTGATGCAGGGGGACGGGAGGGAAAACGGGCTGTAATGCCACCGCTTCAGGTGGTGGAGCCTGCGTCGCCAGACAAGCGCAGCAACCACTTTTCATTGGAGTGCTGCAATGGTTGGGAGCACTATGGTGAGATTGCCCCGACGAGGCATGTTGCGCTTGAACAGTGTTGCGATCCGTATTTTGAATCGTGGCGTGTGAGGCAAAGCTGCTACTCACACTCATGCTGGCAAAAAAAACAAGCAGGCCGACTAATAAAAGCCAGCCTATCGTTTTGCGAGATGAAATGGGTGCGCGCAGCATGGGCAAAAGCTTAGCATAAGCCTTCTGTGCATCGTTTGCGCTAAAACAGACCGTTACACGCAGTGGTCTATCCAGGCGATTGAAAGCGTAGCAAATCAGCCTTACGGATGGCTGGCATAGGCTGCTAAATAGATTTTATTGTTCAGGATCGTTCTTGATCAGGCGTCGCTTCAACCGTAGGGGGCGTACAGGCTGGCTTTGGGCTTGTTCCAGTTCCTGGCTGAGTCGTTGGGCTGTTTTGCGCGCCTCTTCATTCTCCCGCTCCAGCAAAGCAGCGCGAGTACGCAACATTTGCAATTGCCCCTGCATCTCTTTGGCTAAGTTATGGCTGATATCCATAGCCGCTTGCATCGCGCGGCGCTCGCCCTGCTCTTGCCCCAACTCCTGGCGCAGTTTCTGCATTTGATCCTGCTGTTTGTTCAGCTCCTGTTCGTGAGCTTGACGCTGGGTCTTGTTTGCTTGCTCGGCCTCTTCTATTTGCTGACGCAGTCGCGTTTGAATGGAGCGTTCCTTGTCGATTTCCAGTAAAGCACGGCGCTCGTTGGCCTGGGCGCGTTCTTCGGTCAGCTCAATAGCCTTTTGCAGCCGCTCCAAGTCCTGGGTGAATTGCTCACCTTGGCGGCGCAGTTCTTGTTGAACCAATTGTTTTTCGGTTTCCAGCTCGTTTTGACGTTGTTTGGCGTGCAGCAAGTCTTGTTTCAGAGCTGCTTGCACCTGACCGGCTGCCTGTATTTCTTCTTTCAGCTTTGCTATATGGGCTTGGGCATTTTTCAAGGCGCCCTGCTCTACTTCCAATGTCTGTTGGGCCTCCAGGGTTTGGGCTTGGGCCTGTGCGACGCGTTCATCAGCCTGAGTCTGGTAATGCAGCATTTGCTGCTTCGAGTGCCCCATCGCTTCTTGCCAGATACGACCCAGCAGATCCCCCGTCAGGGCTTGTAGCTCTTCGGGCATGTCGGCCACATCCAGCCGAACTCGACTTTTATCCCGCAAATCTTCCCAGAACGTCTGTAGTGCCTGAGCCGGAGCGCTCATGCTGCCTTTGCGCACCAATTGGTACAGCTTGTTGGCCGTAGGTGTGACGCCATAGCGGAAAAACAGGAGTGCGGCCACTTCTTTGTACAAAGTCTGCGTATGGCTGAAGCGATCACGTAATTGGGCAACATCGGCCAGGATTTGCCCCTCGTTTGGCTGGTTTTGCTCCATTTTTCCACCTTTGTTGATAATTTAATTAATAATACAACGTAATATATAAAATTATCAACAAATCGGATTCTATAATTTGACATTATCTCTATAATGTCAAATATCTGACCCTAAACAGGCTGATTGGCACAGGCACGGGTTTGGAAACCCTTCCTGCTCTCTTATCGCCTTCGTTTTTCTGCTTATTCATGGAAATAGCCAACACTTCGCCCTCAACCGATCTGGGATCGGACGATATTGCTCAATTGCTGGCTCGTTTTGACGGACGGCAAGGGGCCAACCGGTCTATCGGCGGACGTGCACAGATTGAGGCGCAAACAGATATAGAGGCATTGCGAGCCTGGTTGGCGCGCTACATAGATAGCCCACGCACCTATGCGAACTACCGCAAGGAGGCGGAGCGTCTCTTGTTATGGGCGGTATTGGAGCGTCGCAAGGACTTGTCCTCGCTTAGCCTGGAAGACATCCTGGCCTATCGTTTGTTTCTGGCGGACCCTCAACCCGCTCATCGCTGGGTGGTTCAAGGGCGCTCCCGCCCTGCCCGTCACCATGCGGCATGGCGGCCATTTGCGGGGCCCTTGTCTGAAAGCAGCCGGAATCAGGCGTTATTGATTCTGAACTCTTTATTTAGCTGGCTGGTGCAGGCGGGGTATTTGGCGGGCAATCCTTTGGCCTTGTCTCATCAGGGCCGACGTCAAAAGAAAACCACCGCCCCCCAGCAACGGTACTTGACCCGGTTGCAATGGCGTTGGGTACAGGATTACATCCAGGCCCTTCCTGAAGATACGCAGAGCGAGTTGCGCTACAAAGCCCGCGTACGTTGGCTCTTTTCCATTCTTTATGGCGGCGCCCTGCGCATTTCCGAACTGGTTCAGGCGCGTATGGCCGATGTTCAGGAACGTGTTGATGCGGGAACGACGGCTCAGTGGTGGCTGCATATCCACGGCAAGGGCGACAAATGGCGTCGTGTGCCTTTAACGCAAGAGCTGTACGGCGAATTGATGCGCTACCGACAAGCGCATGGGCTGGAAGGACCGCCCCAGGCTTTGGAGCCCTATCCTTTATTAATGTCCGCCGGCGCCAGCGACAAGCATTTGACGCGGGCCATGGCGCATGTTTTGGTCAAACAGGTTTTTCAAGGTAGTGCGGATCGTTTACGGAGTCTGCATCCCGATCAGGAGTTCCAGGCCCGTATTCTGGAGCAGGCCTCGGCTCACTGGCTGCGTCACTCGGCAGGTTCTCACCTGGCTGATCAAGGAGTGGATCTACGTATCATCCGTGACACTTTGGGCCATGAGTCTATCGCTACGACCAATATCTATCTGCATGCGGATGATGATCAGCGTCACCAGGCTCTGGAGCAATCCCACAGCCTGGGTTGGAAATAAAGCACCCGCTTCGAGACAAGAAAATCAGACGCAGACAGCCCGCGGCAATGCGGTAGGATACGGTTCCTGAGGGGGCTGCGTTCCTGTTTTCAGGCATGCTCCCCGCCCAAGCCTTGCTATAGCTGATTGTTGGAGTACCTATCCCTTATGGACACTTTTAATGTCATGCGCACCTTCCGGCGCATTGTGGAGCTGGGCGGACTTGCCAAAGCCGCGGAGGATCTGGGGATATCCGCAGCGGGTTTGAGCAAGCAACTGCGTACCTTGGAAGCGCATCTGGATACGGTGCTGATCCAGCGCACTACGCGCAGCATGAGTCTGACGGAGACTGGCCGCAGCTACTATGTCGAATGCTGTCGGATACTGGATGAGCTGGACGCTTTGGAGCGCTCGGTCAAACAGCAGTCCCAGCGCGTGACGGGGACCTTGCGCGTGAATGCCCCCTTGTCGTTTGCGCTTAGCGTCCTATCGCCATTGATGACGGATTTTCTACACAAGTATCCGGAACTGAAGCTGGAGCTGGTGATGGAAGACCGGATCGTGGATGCCGTGGCTCACGGTTTTGATGTCTCGGTGCGTTTGCGTAGCAGCCTGGATGATTCCACCCTGATTGCTCGTCGCCTCGCCACCATCGAGCAAAAATTATGCGCCGCCCCCAGCTATTTGAAGCAGCATGGCCTGCCTCAGACCTTGCAGGATCTGCGCAATCACAAAATGATCAGCTATAGCCTGGCACATACCCAGGGCCTTGCTTTTGATAGTGATTTCGACAGCAATCCTCAACAGCACACCCCCAGTGGTACGGCTTTGCTGTTTTCAGGTGAGCATAGTCAAGTGAATAACAGCCTGATGCTGCGCGACTTTCTGATTGCCGGTTTGGGTATTGGCGCCCTGCCTTCCTTTCTGGCAGATCCAGCAATTGCTTGCGGGCAGTTGCAACGCGTTTTGCCCGAGTTCGTGAATGAGCCCCGCCATATCTACGCCGTGTATCCGACCAATCGCCACCTGCAACCCAAGGTCAAAGCCTTCGTGGATTATCTGGCCGACCAACTGCCCCATGCCATGTCCAACGCCCTGTAAACAGACCTTTATGAACTCGGAGTAAAAACTGTCTGCACCGCCACGTGCTTATTCTCCGCTCCGGGGAACGCTATTGTGATGACCATCTTACAAGGACATCACAATGCACGATCAAACACACCCGACCCAGCCGCTTGTCTCCCCCCTGATTATTGATTTCTTCCATGATGCCGTCTGCGGATGGTGTTATGTCATGTCGCCACGTTTGCGGCAAGTTGCCGCCGAACTGGGCATCCAGGTCCGCCACCATACCTTTGTTCTGCAAGACAGCCGCGAGCAGATGCTGCAAGCCTTCGGCTCCATGGAGCGTGCCAAACGTGAAATCCTGGGCCACTGGGCCGCCTGCGCCCAACACGACGATACGCAGTCCATCAATATCGAGGGCATGCGAGCACAGAACTTCGACTATCCCCATGGAATGTTGTCCGCTCGGGCGTGTCAGGCGGCGCAGCTACTTTCTGGCGATAACGCCCATTGGGATTACTTCGATGCGGTGCAGCGTGCGCATCTGGCAGAAAGTCGCAATATCGGCGATATGGACACGCTACTGGAGGTCGCCATTGCGCAAGGCTTTGATGGTGAGGCCTTTCTGAATGCTATGGATAGCGATATCGCGCAGCAGCGAGTTCAAGCCGATCGCGCCGAAGCGGTACGGCTAGGGATCCAGTCCATCCCCACTTTATTAGTCTCCTCACGCGAGACCGGCCAAGTGTTGGCCCGTTTGCAGACCCAATCCGCCGAAATGCTCAAAAGCCGTTTGCGCGCTTTGCTGTAAGCGCTGCCCCTCTCTTTCTTATCTACGCTTCATAAAAGGACATCCCATGTCGATTCGTTTTTCTCACCGTCTTCTCGGTTTACTGCTGGTTGGTGCAAGCAGCATGAGCGTCTCTCTGGCTCATTCCACTCACCCAGCGAGCAACCCTTTGCCCCTTAGTGCTCAGGAAGTGGGCATCAGTCCCTGGGGGCCGGACGATGAAATTGGTCGCTTGAACCTGATCACCCCTGCTTCCCGGGCCGCCATCTTGTCCCGTCTGGATGGCAGCAAAGTCTATGACCTGGCAACCGACTACTACCTGGGCATGCCCAGCTGGCAGGGCGCGGGAGACCCGCACTATCAGTTCTGGATGACCCATACCCCCCGTGGTACCGCAGTGGATGACCCGATGGGAGTTGGCGATGAGATGAACGCGGTTCGTAGCTACACAGGCACGGCTTTTTCCATGTACAGCCATACGGGCACCCATATTGATGCCCTGAATCACTTCGGCATTCATGGAAAGATCTGGAATGGTTTCAAGGCTGATGAGCATCTGGGTGACCGTGGCTGGAACCGTACTGGCATCGAGAAATTCCCGCCCTTGATCGCCCGTGGCGTCTTGATTGATGTGGCCGCCGCCAAAGGCGTAGACATGCTGCCCGATCAATACCGCATCACACGCCAGGACTTGAAGGATGCACTGGCCCGTCAGAAAACGGTGCTGAAAGAAGGCGATATTGTCCTGATCCGCACGGGCCGCATGAAGCTCTTTAATGATCCTAAAGCCTACATGAACGCGCCGCCCGGCATGGGTCTGGATGCTGCTCGTTATCTGGTGGAGGAAGGCGGTGCGATGATTGTGGGTGCGGACAATTTGAGCTTTGAAACCTTCCCTTCCGAGGTGCCTGATGACTACGTCCCCTTGCATACCTATCTATTGGCTCAACAAGGCGCACCGATCATTGAGTTGATTGCCCTGGATGAATTGTCCAAGGACAAGGTCTATGAGTTTGCCTTTATTGGTGGTCCGCTCAAGATTCGGGGCGGTGATGCGGCTCCGCTGCGTCCGGTTGCCATCCCGATTCGCTGATCCACAGGCTTCATAAAGAAACCCGTTTCTTTAGCCCTTGATGCGTTTGCGAATAAGGGCTATCGCGTTTGCCTGCTGTTAGGTGCCGCTCAATATGCTACTGTTGGGTGGGTTTGAATGCGCCGGGCGCCTGTTAAAGGGGCGTCCGGCTTTTCTTTATGGAGTATGTAATGACTTACACCGTTTATCTGTCCGGCGAAATTCACACGGATTGGCGCGAGCAGATTGCTCAAGGTGCAAAGGCCGCTGGATTGGATATTACCTTTACCAGCCCTGTTACCGATCACGATGCCAGCGATGCCGCCGGCGATCACCTGGAACCGGCCAGCGAAGGTTTCTGGCGTGATCACAAATCCTCCAAAATCAATGCCATCCGTACCAGAACCCTGATTGAACAGGCGGATCTGGTCGTGGTGCGTTTTGGAGACAAGTACAAACAGTGGAATGCTGCCTTTGATGCCGGTTTCTGTGCCGCCCTGGGCAAACCGTACGTGACGTTGCACGCCGAAGACATCATCCACCCCTTGAAAGAAGTGGATGCCAGTGCGCAGGCCTGGGCAACTAGCCCCGAGCAAATCGTGGAGATTTTGCGTTATACGCTGAAAGCCTGATCGGTGAAGGCCGGATCATGAGTTTGGCAATATCGCTTTGCTAAAAAATGCCGCCCCGGTTGGGCGGCATTTTTTTCTCTGCTTGAAAGAACCCCTTGGTTTACACCGGGTTCTACTGCGCTGTAGTGAAACGTGTTGTGCGGGTACCTTAGTTCAGCTTCACCCGTCGCAAACGCAAGGCATTGCTGACCACAAAGACACTGGACAAGGCCATGGCGCCAGCGGCAAACATGGGCGAGAGCAAAGTGCCGTTAAAGGGATAGAGCACGCCTGCTGCTACCGGAATCAGTGCCACGTTATAGGCAAAGGCCCAGAACAGGTTTTGACGGATATTGCGCATGGTGGCGTGGGACAAGGCTATCGCGGTGACCACGCCTTGCATATCGCCCGACATCAAGACTACATCAGCCGCTTCAATGGCAATGTCCGTTCCGGTGCCAATCGCAATCCCCACGTCTGCTACAGCCAGAGCGGGTGCATCGTTGATGCCATCGCCGACATAGGCCAGATGCTGATGGGTATCGCGCAAGGCCTGAACCGCTTGCACCTTGCCTTCAGGCATGACTTCCGCCACCACTTCATCAATATTGAGACGGCGGGCAATGGCATTGGCTGTGTGGCGGTTATCGCCGGTAATCATGACGACCTTGATGCCACGGGCATGCAACTGCTCGATGGCGCGCGGCGTGGTTTCCTTGATGGGGTCAGCCACGGCCAGCAAGGCAATGACCTGCTTGTTGCGGGCGGCGTACATGGGGATTTTGCCGTCCTGCGCCAGCGTCTGGGCTTGCTCGGTAAAGGCTGACAGGTCCGCCCCTAATTGCGTCATCAGGCGATCTGCACCCACATGCCATTGGTCAGCTCCGATTTGGGCGGTGACACCCAGGCCTGTCAGGGACTCAAACTGCTCAGCCTTGGGCAAGGTGATTTGCTTTTCCTTGGCGGCGCTGACAATGGCTTGGGCAATCGGATGCTCGGAGTAGTTTTCCAGAGCGGCAATCGCTGCCAAAGCCTGATCCTGGTTCTCTCCGGGTGCGCAGACAAAATCGGTCAGTTCGGGCGCGCCCTTGGTCAGGGTGCCTGTTTTATCCACGGCTACGACTTTTACATCACGCAGTGCTTGCAGAGAGTCCCCTTTACGGAACAGCACGCCAGCCTGTGCGGCTCGGCCCGTCCCCACCATGATGGAGGTTGGCGTTGCCAGACCCATGGCACATGGGCAAGCAATAATCAGCACAGCGACGGCATTGACCAGTGCAAAGCTCAATGCGGGCGATGGGCCAAAAATCAGCCAGACAATGGCGGTCAAGACGGCTAGTGTCATGACGGCGGGCACAAACCACAGCGTGATTTTGTCGACCACGGCTTGAATAGGCAGCTTGGAGCCTTGGGCCTGCTCTACCATGGACACAATATTGGCCAGTACGGTGTCCTGCCCCACGGCGGTAGCCTCAAATTCCAGCGAACCTTTTTGGTTCACTGTGCCACCAATGACTTTATCGCCCTGGGATTTGGACACGGCAATGGATTCGCCTGTCACCATGGATTCATCCACATAGCTCTGACCGGCAAGAACATCACCGTCAACGGGGATACGCTCGCCGGGACGAACCAGCACGACATCGCCCGTATGCAGATCTGCCAGGGGCAGCTCAATTTCCTGACCGTCGCGACGTACACGAGCGGTAGGCGGCTGCAGGCTGAGCAGGCGTTGAATGGCTTCAGACGTGCGACCTTTGGCGCGGGCTTCCATGAGCCGGCCCAGCAAAATCAGGGCGACGATGACAGCGGCAGCTTCAAAGTACACGTAGACGGATTCGGAAGGCAGCCACTGTGGCGCAAAGGTAGCCACCAGCGAGAAGCTGTAGGCCGCCAGGGTGCCCACAGCGACCAGCGAGTTCATGTCCGGGCCACCACGCAAGAGAACAGGAATCCCTTTGGTGTAGAACTCGCGGCCTGGGAACAGCAAAACCAGCGTGGTCAGCACGAACTGGATCAGCCAGCTGTTCTGTGTACCTATGGTGCTGGCTACCCAATGATGGAAAGCAGGCACCATATGGCCGCCCATTTCCAGAATGAAAACGGGCAAGGCCAGCACCGTCGCCAGCCAGAAACGCTTGCGCAGCGTTTCGTAGGTTTGTTCTGCACGCTCGAACTGGTCATTCGTAACAGCCGTTTCGGCAAGGCTGGCAGGATAGCCGGCTTTGCTCACCGCCTGAATCAGCTCAGGAGCTTTCACACCCTGCGCCACTTGCACATGCGCTTTGGCGGTTGCCAGATTGACCGAGGCTTTTTGTACGCCCGGTACCTTCAGCAAGGCCTTTTCAACGCGGCCCACGCAGGAGGCGCAGGTCATGTCCTGCACGTCCAGCACAATGTCTTGCTGGGAAATTTTGTAACCACCCTTTTCCACTGCCTGCATAATGGCGTCGACCGGGGCGGCACCCTCAAATTCCACGGTGGCCTTGTTGGTGGCCAGATTTACCTGGGCCGATTGCACACCGGGGACTTTGCCAATAATCTTTTCAACCCGACTGACGCAGGAAGCACATGTCATGCCTTCCACATCTAAAGTCAGGCGTGAGCCCTTGTTTGAAGCGCTGCTTGTCATCGAAATCACCCTTCAATGGATCGTCAATGAAGCCACTTTAGGGCTTGACCCGATGGGAAGGTCAACAGCTGATAAAAAAAACGCCTCCGAAGAGGCGTTTCAAGGGGGAACTACGACTAATTAGGGATCAATCAGCAGCTTAGTAAGCAACAAAGGTGCCGTTGTTGTTATTCCAGTCTTTGGCTTCTGCGGCAACCTGATCACGGCTCAGCTCGGAGCGGGTATCGATACGTGGGTAGTCGCCCATGGAACCCGTGCTAATGTAGCCTTGCTCTTGAGCAGCAGCCAGTTCTTGAACGACTTGCTGACGGCTCAAAGGAGCGTCGGTCGATTCAATTGCTGGGTAGTTCAGGTTTTCGCCGGTAGCGACATTGTTGGTAGCTGCCATGGCAGTGCCGCTCAAAGCGGTGGCACCAAGAATCAGGCTGGCGATAGTTGCGCGTGCGATGTTTTTCATTATTTACTCCAAATCTACGGTGTGTTTTTCGGTGGTTCGCTGTTGTGTTTAGCGAATCGTTAGATGGAGTATGAGCCTTTCTAAACCTAGTAAAAACCCTTAATATTGCAAACGTATTTCCATTCATGGAACAATTCAAATGAGTACCATTATCGCCGGTCCCCTGCTCAACGACATCGCGATCTTCGTGGAAGTGGCTCGTGCCCGCCACTTTAGCCGTGCTGCCCAAGCCCTGGGAATGCCGGTTTCCACCGTGTCACGCCGTATCCGCGAATTGGAAAAAGAAGTGGGTGTGGCCCTGCTCAAACGCAGTACGCGCAATGTAGATGTGACCGACGCGGGACAAGTGTATTTCGAGCGCTGCCTGGCTGTCGTCGAACAGGCTCGTCTGGCTCATGAACAATTGCTGGATGTGGCTCAGACCCCCAAAGGACGTTTACGGGTTTCCATGCCTGCCAGTTTCAGCATTGTGCTGATGCCCGCCATTATCCGGGGCTTTAATCAACAGTACCCGGATATTGAGCTGGAGTTTGACCTGACCATACGGCCTATTGATTTGCAGGCCGACAACTACGATTGCGTCATCCGTGTGGGTGCTCAGCCTGACTCCAGCGCGGTGGCCACCATGTTAGGACAGATTCGTCTGGGGCTGTATGCCACCCGAAACTATCTGGACCGCAAAGGGCGACCCAAGCATCCTTCTGAACTGGCAGGCCATACTTGTATTTGTGCCCGCCCCGCCAGCTCGGATCGAGTCTGGTCCTTGCGTGGGCCGAATCAGGAGCGCTATGACGCGATTGTGGAAGGTTCCATTACCGTCAATAACGCCATCATGATGCGCAAACTGGCCGTGCATGACCTGGGTATTACCGCCTCTTCCTTGCTGGAGCGAAAATTGGATCCGGATTGCGCGCACCTGGAGCGTGTTTTGCCGGATTGGGAGTTTGCGCCTTTCCCTATTCTGGCTTTGCTCCCCTCGCGTCTGATGCCGCAAAAGACGCGCGTGTTTCTTAATTATCTGCGTAGCGAGCTGGATAGATTGATGTCTCAGCCCGAATTGGATGTGGCCGCAGCCGGTCAAGCTTATCCGTAAGAAAATAAGCAGTATGCTTATGAATCGGTGTTGCCCAAGGCCTATCTATGCTATTTATAAACGTTTGGTCCTGTGGGGCCAATGCCATGACGGGGGGGAAGCGCATGAAAGTAATACTGCAAAGCTTGCTGGCTGGAATGGTGATGAGTTTGGCCTTGGGGAGTGGCAGTGTGTGGTCACAAACAGTATTGCTGGAAGCGGTAGAGCAAGGCGATAGCGCCAAAGTGCGCGAGATTCTTTCAGAAAAGCGGGCTCGCGCCAGCGTCAGTGTCAGCGACGATCAAGGGCAAAGCCCCTTGTTACGTGCAACTTGGTTAAACCATATTGATATTGCCCGGCAGTTGATACGTGCCGGTGCGGATGTAAATCAGGCCGACTCCATTCACGACAGCCCTTACTTGGTCGCGGGTGCACAAGGTCGTCTGGAAATCCTGCGCATGACTCTGGAGAACGGAGCCGATCTGCGTAGCGTGAACCGCTATGGTGGTACGGCGCTGATTCCAGCGGCTGAGCACGGTTATGTCGATGTTGTGCGCCTTTTACTGGCGGCGGGGGTCGACCCTAACCATGTGAATTACTTGGGCTGGACTGCCTTGCATGAGGCGATTGTGCTCTCTGATGGCGGGCCGGACCACCAGGAAGTGCTGCGTTTGCTGATCAAGGCCGGAGCGGATGTGAACCTGCCGGATCGTCAGGGAGTGCGTCCCTTGAGCCTGGCTCGCCAGCGTAGCCAGACTGAGATGGCCGAGATTCTGGAACAGGCTGGCGCGAATCCTTAAACGTCGCCGACTCGGCGGCTGCATTTTTCTTCCAATCACAACAATAACGATTTTATGTCTTCTACTCAGACTGCCCCGTCGTCGACGGGTGTTCAAGCCAGCCCAGCTTTGTGGCTGGCTTTCGTCATTCTGGTCGGCTTGAACCTGCGCCCTTTTCTGACCTCCAGCGGCACCTTGGCACGACAGGTGGCCCAAGGGTTGAACATGCCCTTGAGCAGCCTGGCCTGGCTGACTTTGCTGCCCATGATGGTGATGGGACTGGGCGCTTTCTGCATGCCCTCCTTGCGGCGCGTCCTGGCACTGCGCCATGTCTTGATTACATCCTTGCTCTTGCTGTGCCTGGGCTGTGTGCTGCGCTGGTTTGTGCCTAATGGGGCCAGCCTGATTGCAACAGCGCTGATCTGTGGTTTGGGCGTGTCCTTGCTGCAAGCGGGGATGCCCGGTTTGATCAAGGAACAGTTTCCGCGCCATATCGCTCAGGTCACCGGGGTTTACTCCGCGACCTTGATGGGTGGGGGTGCTTTGGGTGCGCAGATTACGCCGTGGGTCAGCTCCTTGACGGACAGCTGGCGTATCGCGCTGGCTTTCTGGGCCTTGCCGATCAGCGTGGCCTTGTGGATTGCCTGGAAAGTGGTGCCGCGTGAAGCTCCGGGCGCGAATTTGTCGCCCCCATCCTTGTCCTTGCTGGCTCGCCCTCGCACCTGGACCTTGATTGTGTGTTTTGGCCTGATCAATGGCGGCTATGCCTCTTTGGTGACCTGGCTGGCGACGTTCTATCAAGACCGGGGCTGGACGGCTGAAGCCAGCGGTAGCCTGGTGGCGGTCCTGTCGGTGGCACAAGCCATTGCCGCCTTTGGCTTGCCTACCTTGGCGGCCAAGAATAAAGATCGCCGCATGTGGGTATGGCTGGCGCTGGCGTGTCAGTTCGTGGGCTTCCTGGCCTTTGCCTATATTCCCGATATGGCCCCCTATCTGTGGGCGATTATTATCGGCATCGGCTTGGGGGGCTGCTTTTCCTTGCTGCTGTTGGTGGCTCTGGACCACTTTCCGGATGCAGCCCGTGCCGGGACCTTGAGTGCCTTGATGCAAGGCGGTGGCTTTCCGATTGCCGCCCTCTTTCCCATGATCAGCGTACAGTTGCGTGAAATGAGTAATGGCTTTCAGGCAGGCTGGATGTTGCATGCGGCAATGGCGGTATTGGTGGCCATCATGGCCTGGAGCTTTCAGCCTGCGCGATACGCCCAAAAGATGAAGCGAAATGAGGCATCCTGAGTAGCAGCTCGTATCGGTAGAAATAGCCTGGCTTTGTGACAAGCCAGGTTTTTTTTGGCCGTTTCAGGCTAGAACTCGTCCGTTATGCGCATCCCGACGGACAGCCTTTCCTCAACAATGATGTCTCCACGATTACATAAAAAACGAGGAGACATCAGTGGAACATCAAGTCATTATTTCGGGCGCCGGCCCGGTTGGCTGCTGGCTGGCCTGCGAGTTACAGCTTGCGGGTGTGCAGACCTTGCTGATTGAACAAACTGCCACTATCAGCCCTCAATCTCGGGCTTTGACGATTCATCCGCGAACCATTGAAGTCTTTGCCATGCGTGGCGCACACCACGAGATGCTGGCGCAGGCGGTGCGTATTCCTAGCGGACATTTTGCCGTCTTTGAGCATCGTCTGGACTTCAAGCAGTTGGACACTCGCTTTGACTATACGCTGGCTATTCCCCAGGCGCGCATTACCGCTATCTTGCAGGAGCGTGCGCGCTCCTTGGGCGCGGATATCCGCCGGTCCGAGAAAGTATGCCGCTTTGAACAGAACCCGGAGGGGGTCTCGGTTTGGATTGAAAACAGCCAGCTAGAGCAGTATGTCGCTACAGCGCAATGGCTAGTGGGCTGCGATGGGACGCGCAGCACAGTGCGTCAACAGGCCGGGATTGCGTTTCCTGGAACAGATGCCACGGTATTGGGTTGGCTGGGAGACGCCATGCTGACCGACCCGCCCGAGGGCGTCATGATTGGTGAGTGGGGGCTGAATGGGACGGCCATGGTGGCGAAGTTGCCGGATGGCCAGCATCGTTTGGTCGGGCTGTCGCCGGACGATGTGAATCGTCCATGGCCGGGTGATTTGCCTTTGGAAGAGCTACGCGAAAAAGTCCGGGCCGTCTTTGGAACCGATTTTGGATTGCACAGTCCGTCCTGGCTGTCTCGCTATAGCAATACCAGCCGCCAGGCCGAGAGCTACCGTAAAAATCGGGTTTTCTTGGCGGGTGACGCCGCCCACCAGCATATGCCAGCCGGGGGTGTGGGGCTGAATATCGGGATTCAGGATGCCATGAATCTGGGCTGGAAGCTGGCTGCCGTGATCAATGGGTGGATGCCGCACTCTTTGCTTGATAGCTACCATCAGGAGCGTTACCCCGTTGGCCAGGATTTGCTGGAGCACACCCAGGCACAGACTGCCTTGATGAGCTGTTTCTCTGTTGAGGGTATGGAATTACGTTCCTTTTTGAACAAGCTCATCAAGCAGTCCCCTGCCTTGGAGAAAACATTGGCCGAGAGGCTGTCTGGCCTGAGTGTGCTGTATCCATCAACCGTGCCGGGTGACCATGCCTTGGTGGGACGGCGTGCAGCGGATCAGGATCTGGTTGGTGGACAAAGTCTTTTTGGCCTCCTGGAACAGGGGCACTACGTGATGCTGGAGGTGAGTGGGCATGACAACGATAAGCTGGAATGCCCGGAGGGCCTGAAGGCTGTGTTGTATCGGAGCTCACTGGCCGTTCGCAGTGAGGGTTGGGAGCACGTGACTGCTGTGCTGATTCGGCCTGATGGCTATATCGCCTGGGCCAGCAATGAGCAAGACGCCACTCGCCTGCGTTTGGCAATGCGACACGCTTTAACGCCTTTTCAGACTGCGTCTCATGCGTTGGAAACCACCGAGAGGCTGGCCGATGAATAGTCAAACATCCACGTTCAGAATGTTGATTGACGGTGCTTTGGTGGACGGCGAACAAACCATGGCTGTCATCAATCCCAGTACGGGGCAGCCTTTTGCTCATAGTCCACGAGCCTCGCTCCGGCAAATGGAACAGGCAATTAACGCGGCCAGCCGCAGTTTTCCTGCTTGGTCCCGGAGCACCATGCAGACACGGCGCGCCCTGATTTTGAGGATTGCCGATCTTATTGAGGAGCACTGCCTGGAGTTGGCGCGTCTGCTAACCCAGGAGCAAGGCAAACCCTTGCGGGATGCTCAGGCTGAAGTGCAAGGCACTGTCGCGTTTTTTCGGTATGTCGCTCAGTGCCGCATAGAGACGCAGACCTTGGAAGAGAGCACGATCAGACACGCTTATCTGCAACGCCAGCCTTTGGGCGTAGTGGCCGTGATTACGCCCTGGAATTTCCCCTTGATGCTGTTGGCCTTCAAAGTGCCTCACGCCTTGTTGGCGGGTAATACGGTGGTTATCAAACCGGCGGCGACCACGCCGCTGACCACCCTGAAACTGGGTGAGCTTATTGCCGATGCCTTGCCTGCGGGGGTTGTGAACATCGTCACGGATCACAACGATCTGGGCGATGCGCTGAGCAGCCATCCTCAGGTCGCCAAGATCTCTTTTACGGGTTCTACCGCAACTGGCTACAAGGTCATGGCTAATGCAGCCAAATCCTTGAAACGCTTGACCTTGGAACTAGGAGGCAATGACCCCGGGGTTGTGCTTGATGATGCGGACCCCAAGCAGATCGCCCCCGGTATTGTGCGAGCCGCTTTCTTTAACAGTGGGCAGGCCTGCATCGCCTTGAAACGTCTCTATGTTCCTGATTCGCTCTACGAGGCCTTGAGTCATGAGCTATGGAGTCATTGTCAGCGCCTGGTACTGGGAGATGGTCTGGATTCACAGACAACGCTGGGACCCTTGCAGAACCAGCAGCAGTTTCAGAAGGTGAAATCCCTCCTGGAGGACGCCCGACAGCATGGGCGGGTTCTAAGTGCGGGTACGGTGCCGGAGGGGGCCGGTTATTTTCTGCCCCCTACTCTGGTGCTGGACATTGAAGACGGTACTCGTCTGGTGGATGAGGAACAGTTTGGCCCGGTCTTGCCTGTCATTCGCTACAGCAACGTGGAGCAAGCGATTGCCATGGCTAATCGTAGCCCTTATGGCCTGGGCGCCTCGGTATGGGCGTCCGATCTGGAGCGAGCCAGAGGAGTGGCCGATCAGTTGCAAGCGGGTACGGTTTGGATCAATCAGCACATTGACTTGGGGCCGCATATCCCTCAGTGCGGCAGTAAGCAGTCAGGCTTTGGCATTGAATTGGGCGCGGAGGGGCTGCTGGAGTTTACCCAGGCCAAGGTTATCAATATCAATCCGGGCCTGGGCATAGCAGCCCAAGACCCGCTAAAGGAGCATATGAATGCAGAACAAACAAGCAATTAACCCTGACAATTTGCCCAAGCTGCCTGGGGTGGTGTCTCATGGCATTGTTCTGAATAAGGCTGGTTTGGTCTATACCTCGGGACAGCTATCCTGGGATGAAAATGGCCATTTGGTAGCCGGTGATCTCTTTGCCCAGTTCGAGCGTGCCTACAGCAATATCGATATCGTGCTCCAGGCTGCAGGTACCTGCCGTTCCGAGGTGATCAGCGAGACGATCTATATCGTTGGTGATTGCACTGAACATACAGCGCAGCTGGTTCAAGCCTTGACTCAGGCAAGGCCGGCAGGCTCCATCCCGCCAACCAGTACGCTTGTGGGCGTGCAGTCGCTGTTTGCCGAGGGGTTTTTGGTGGAAGTTCAGGTGGTGGCAACGATTTAAGGTGCATGGTTTGACCGGCTGCCTGTCACGGGTAGCCGTCCTGCTATTTTGGCCTGTACAACAAGATATGGACTATGAAAATTCAAGAGAAAAATCAGATTGCCGCCCAGGTGAACCAGGAAATGGGAGAGTTGAATACTGGCTCATGGACTCAGCGGGAGAAGTTGGCCCTGGCGTGTCGCATTCTTTTTGATGAGGGGCATTGGCGCGGTTTGGCGGGGCAAATTACGGCTCGCTTGTCACCGGATAGCACGGATATGTTGACGCTGGGTTTTGGGATTGGCTTTGACGAAGCTTGTGCCAGTTCCTTGGTGCAGGTCGATCAACAGCTACAGCCTCGGGGACGGAGCGCCATGCCCAATCCTGGGGTACGTTTTCATGCCTGGATTTATGCCAACCGCCCTGATGTTCAAGCGATTGTCCATACACATCCGCCGGCATGTGCTGCCTTATCCATGACGGGAGAGCCATTGGTCGTGGCTCATATGGACGCCACTCCTCTTTTCGAAAACTGTGCGTTTCTTCCGGATTGGCCTGGCTTGCCCATTGGGGATGAAGAGGGGCAGATCATTTCGCAAGCAATGGGCGACCGACATGCCATTTTGCTGGCTCACCATGGTTTGTTGACGGCTGGACGCAGTATTGAGGAAGCGTGCCTGTTAGCGGTGTGGATGGAGCACGCGGCGCAAATGCAATTGAACGCCAGGGCCATGGGTACCATCAGGCACATTAAGCCAGAGCTGGCACGAGAGTCTCGGGATTTCTTGCTTAAACCCAAGGTATTGGCGCTGAGCTTTGCAAATTTTGCGCGGCGCGTGCTACGGGCAGACGGCGGCGTGCTCTTGTAGGCACAGGATTCGACTTTATTTTGGCCGGAATGCGATAGAAACTGGCCGTTAGCCGCAATTTTGCAGCCCAGCGCTGTGTTACGGTATTTTTTTCGGCTTTTTTAAGGGCGTAGCTTCAGCTGTTTCAAGCACGCCTGCGACCCTTGAATGAAAGATGCCATTGTTACTGTCCAGGCCTATCTGGATCAGGTCGCTTTACCTGTGACGGGGTTACAGGTAGAGCTGGCCTTTGTGGGAGACACTGAGCCTCACAAGCATCGCAAACACCAGCTACTGTACGTTCTGAAAGGATTCATGTCTGTACAGACCGAACAAGGGGTGTGGGCGGTGCCCCCTCAGTGCGCGATCTGGATACCGGCTGATGTGATGCATTTTGCTCGAGCTACCCAGCAAGCCAGTATCGCGAATCTGTACATTGAGGCTCAGCCCCCTGCCCATCTGGAAGCATGTGGGATTCTGTTCACCCGTCCCTTGTTGCGGGAGTTGATTCTGAGACTGGTACAGTCTGGCGAGCACCTGCCGGGGAGCGAGCTGCGCCATGCTCGTTTGATTGCGGTGCTGATGGATGAATTGGCCCTGAGCCCTCAAAAATCCCTGCATTTACCCATGCCTGGGGACCGTCGTTTGAAAAGGCTGATCGATCATTTGGCACAAAACCCCGGCCTGAAGTTGAGCATGGAGCAATGGGGGGCCTTGATTGGAGTCAGTACGCGTACCTTGGGACGGCTATTTTTACGCGAAACAGGCATGTCTTTTGGGCGCTGGCTGCAACAATGGGATAGTTCCATTGCCCTGCAGAAACTGGCGAACGGAACATCGGTGACCGCAACCGCTCAAGATTTGGGCTATGAAAGCTTGAGTGCCTTTATCACCATGTTTCGTCGTACGGTGGGCACCACCCCTGCCCGCTTTTTTGCTCAGACCCAAACCTTGCCTGTCGAGTCGAACGAGCAGCCGTGCATTCATATGGATGGGCGTGTTGAAGATGTTTTTTCTAAAATTCATGTCCCGATGGCACAGATGAGCAGCCAATAAAAACGGCCATCCCTGGATGACCGTTTCCCATTGTGTAAACACACTGCTTACTCTTTTGGCGCACCCGCCATGATCCAATCCACCACCGCCTTGATGTCGGCATCAGAAATGGCTGCATTCGCAGGCATGGGCAGCGGTCCATAGACGCCCTTGCTGCCTTGACGGATATGCTGGGCAATGACTTCAGCGTTGGCTGGATCGTCCTTGCGCAGTTTGGCTATGTCCTTATAGGCGGGACCGACCACTTTTCTGTCTACCGTATGACAGGACAAACAAGCATTTCTGGTCAGCACATCCTTGACCGAGTCAAAGCCGGCTTCGGCTGCCTGGGCGCTGAAACCGGCACTGAACAAGGCCGTACAGACCAGTAGCTGCTTCAAGCTCATGAGGGATATCTCCTAAGAAAAACGGGCACAAGGAATGGTGGGACGAAGGGATGTGGCGCTTGTTTTTTTCCGCACATAAACGGGGTGATGTGGCATCCACACCGAGATCATACGGTTATGATAGAACAGCCTTTAGCAAATAGCGGTGGGGCTTGATACTGATCAAGCTGGTCTGCGCGCTTATTCTGTAATGTCCTAGTAGAAGTTATTGCTTCATACTTAAACAGTTCACACACTACAAGAGGTCTTCATGCTTAATGTTCTCGTTCCTGTCGATGGGTCTGATGCTTCCACTCGTGCTTTGAAAACCGCCGTGGACATCCTAACGGGCAAACCAGAAGCCACTTTGCACGTGCTGGCTGTTCCTACTCCGATCGTGTCGGGTAACGTCAAACGCTTTTTCTCGGAAGATGTGCTGCAGGCTTACTACCAGGACGAAGGCAGCAATGCGCTCCTGCCTGCTCGTTCCGTGCTCGCCGGCTCTCCTCTGAAAATCAAGGAAAGCATTATTGCCGGTAATGCCGCCCAAACGATCAAAGACTATGTAGAGAAGAACCAGATCGATCATATTGTGATGGGTACGCGCGGCCTGAGCGCCCTGCCCGGCCTGGTTCTGGGTTCGGTCACGACCAAGGTGCTGAGCCTGGTTAATGTGCCAGTAACCTTGATCAAGTAATTGAGCTGACTGTTCAGTCTGTAAAGGCCGTCCTTGAGACGGCCTTTTTTATAGTCTTAAACCGAGGGTTGGCGTTTTCTTTAGAGCTTGAGGGTATAAAAAAATCGCCAGTTCGCCGCCGGGCAAGATAGGGCTGTGTTTCAATACAGTGATAGTGACTATAAAAGAACTACTTATGTCAGATCCCTCTTTACTCGATCACAATGCCCGCGCCTGGGACAAACAAGCGCAAACAGAGAGCCCCTGGTCCTTGCCTGTCAGCAGCGAGCAGGTTGAACAAGCCCGTCGCGGGCAATGGCAAGTGCATTTGCTGCCCTCGCCTGTTCCTGCGGATTGGTTAGGTGATGTTCAAGGCAAATCCGTTCTGTGCCTGGCCAGTGCGGGTGGGCAGCAAGCCCCCATTCTGGCCGCTGCCGGGGCCTCGGTAACGGTGTTTGATCTGTCGGCCGGACAGCTGGATAAAGACCGTATGGTGGCCGAGCGTGATGGCTTGTCCTTGCAGATCGAACAAGGTGATATGTGCGATTTGTCGCGCTTTGGGGCCGAGAGTTTTGATCTGATCTTGCACCCGGTCTCTAACCAGTATGTGCCTGATATCAGCCTGGTCTGGAAAGAATGCGCTCGTGTTCTGCGTCCGGGTGGGCATTTGCTGTCCAGCTTCTTTAATCCGGCTGTGTTTATTGCGGATCGAGATCCTAGTTACGCCCAGCAAGGTTTGATTCGCCCTAAATTCACGGTGCCTTACTCGGATTTGAGCAGCCTGGACGCCGAAGCACGGCAAGCCAAGCAGGCACGCATGGAGCCTTTGATTTTTGGGCACTCCTTGGCGCAGCAGATTGGCGGGCAGCTGGAAGCGGGTTTGTATTTGGTCGATTACATCGAAGAAATGCACCCCGCCCCACGCTTTGAGATCGAGAAATACCTGCCCAGTTTTATTGCGACGCGCAGTCGCAAACCTGTTTAAAGCTTCAGGACTTGGGCTGAATGCGCAGTAGTTGGCCGTTGCTTTCGTCGGTCAGCACATAAACATCGCCATCCGACCCGACACGCACATCTCGGATACGCTGCTTCAAGTCTTGCAGCAAGCGCTCTTCACCGACGATGTGGCCGTCCTCTTCGTCAAATTCCAGACGAATCAAGGCTTGTTCTTTCAAGGCACCTACAAACAGGCTGTGCTGCCAGCCCGGGACGCGTTCGTTGTTATAGAAAGCCATGCCGCTGATGGCGGGCGAGACTGACCAGTAGTGGAAAGGCTCGGTCAGCCCCTCAAGCGGTGTGGGGCTGGCGTTGGGAATGGGTTTGCCGTCATAGCCTTGCCCTTCGGTACGCAAGGGCCAGCCATAGTTGGCGCCGGCTTGAATCCGGTTCAGTTCATCGCCGCCTTGCGGGCCATGTTCAGCCACCCACAACTCGTTTGTCCAAGGGTTCCAGGCCATGCCTTGCGGGTTGCGGTGGCCATAGCTCCAGATTTCTGCTCTGGCACCACGTTGACTGCGGAAAGGATTGTCGCGCGGCACAATGCCATCCGGGCGGATACGCACGACTTTACCTTGCAGGTGATCCAGTTGCTGAGCCGTGGCCGGCTGATTGTTCTCGCCCAGGGCGATATACAGGTCTCGTCCACCGGGATCAAAGGCCATGCGCACACCATAGTGCTGCCCCGTGGACAAGGCAGGCTCCTGACGGAAAATCGGGCGGAAGGCGTCGATACGTTTCAGGTCCGACGACAGCACGCCATAACCGACGGTGGTGGCCGAGTTTTGTTTGTCGCGGCGCTCGGCATAAGCCAGATAAATACGGCGGCTACGGAAAAAATCCGGGGCCAGAGCGACATCCAGCAAGCCCCCCTGGGATTGCGCATGGACTTTAGGCACACCGGCAATCGGTTCGGACAAGCCGTTTTCTTGAGTCCAAACACGCAGGCGGCCTGGGCGCTCGGTAATCAGAATGCCGGCATTGTTGGGCAAAAAAGCCATGGCCCAAGGGTGTTCCAGCCCACTGACCAGGGTCTCAACCGAGACAGCCGGTCCGCTGATGGCAGGAACAGGTTCAGATTGTGCCTGGGCCGATACTGAGGCCGTGGCTACGGCCAGGCCCAGCACGGTGGCTGCAAATGCAGAGGACAAACTGAAGGTTTTCTTTATACGCATAAGGCAGTGAAAGGCAGATAGGTGGGATGGAACACTCCCCTACTCTTTCATAGGGACAAATGGCTACGCTGTTTACGTATTCGCCCCACTGAAGGGGCGAATACGCTCAAGCACAAGCGAGGCTGAATTTAGCCTGGGTGGGTCATATCCAGTGGCACAATCCACTGATCGTACTGCTCGTTAGTCAGATAGCCGGATTTCAGGGCGGACTCACGCAGGGTCAGGCCTTCCTTGTGGGCTGTCTTGGCGATGTAGGCGGCCTTGTCGTAGCCGATGTGACGGTTCAGGGCGGTGACCAGCATCAGGTTCTGGTCCAGATTGTGCTGGATCTTTTCCATGACAGGCTCCAGACCTTGAGCGCAATGCTCGTCAAAAGCCAGGCATGCGTCGCTGATCAGGGCAATGCTTTCCAGCACATTGTGCACCATCACAGGTTTGTAGACGTTCAACTGGAAATTGCCCTGGCTGCCGGCAAAGCCCACCGCCGCGTCGTTACCGTACACCTGCACGGCCACCATGGTCAGCGCTTCGCACTGAGTGGGGTTGACCTTCCCGGGCATGATGGAGGAACCGGGCTCGTTCTCGGGAATTTGCAGCTCGCCAATCCCGCAGCGAGGGCCGCTGGCCAGCCAGCGCACGTCGTTAGCCATCTTCATCAAGGCACCGGCCAGGGTACGCAGGGAGGCGGACAGATTCACCAGCGCGTCGTGAGCCGACAGCGCAAAGAACTTGTTTTCAGCCGCCTGGAATGGCAGGCCTGTGATCTTGGCAATATGGGCTGCTGTGCGTTCGCCAAACTGAGGGTGGGCGTTCAGACCCGTACCCACGGCGGTGCCGCCAATCGCCAGTTGGTAGATACCGTCCAGAGCCTTGTCCACGGTTTGCAGGCCGAAATCAATCTGCGCCACCCAGGCACCAATTTCCTGGCCCAGCGTGATGGGCGTGGCATCTTGCAAGTGGGTACGGCCGGTTTTCACAATGCTGTTGAATTGTTTGGCTTTGGCGGCCAGGGTGTCGCGCAGCTGACCTACGTCTTTGCGCAGGCGGCGCTGACATTCCAGACCCACAGCGATGTACATGGCGGTGGGGAAAGTATCGTTGGAGGATTGGCCGCGGTTCACGTGGTCATTCGGGTGGACGGGCTTTTTGCTGCCCTTCTCGCCACCAGCCAGCTCAATGGCGCGGTTGGAGATCACCTCGTTCACGTTCATATTGCTTTGCGTACCAGAACCGGTCTGGAACACGACCAATGGGAACTCGGTATCCCACTGGCCTGCAATCACTTCATCAGCCGCTTTGACAATCAGCTGGGCCAGCTCGTCGGGCAATTCGCCCAGTTCCTGGTTGGCCAAGGCTGTGGATTTTTTCAGGATGCCCAGCGATTCGATCATGCTGCGGCCCCACTGGAAGCGGTCACGGCCAATTGGGAAGTTCTGGATCGAGCGCTGTGTCTGCGCGCCCCAATAGTGGTCGGCGGGAACCTCAATGGTTCCCATGGAATCCTGTTCAATACGTGTCGTACTCATCATGGCTCCTGTAAGAATTCGGAAGACAGTTCAGTTTGAAAATGGGGTGTTCACGGCTGGCGCAAGAAGCGCGCAGCCCACACACAGGCAATATCAAGCATGCGGTTGGAAAACCCCCATTCGTTGTCAAACCAGACCAGCATATTGACCAGCCCGTCCCCATTGGTTCGGGTTTGCGAGCCGTCCACCACACCGGAGTGCGGGTTGTGATTGAAGTCGATCGAGGCATGGGCCTGATCGGAGTAGTCCAGAATACCAGGCCATTGCTGCGCCGCTTTCTGGAACAACTGGTTGATTTCATCCCGGCTGGTGTCGCGTTCCAGGTTGACCATCAGATCAATGGCCGACACGTTCAAGATAGGGACGCGTATGGATTTGGCCTGAACTTTGCCTTTTAGTTGCGGTAACAGCCGCTCTACGCCAGTTGCCAGCCCGGTAGAGACTGGAATCATGGATTGCAAGGCGGAACGGGTGCGGGCCAGATCGCTGCTGTGGTAGCCGTCGATCATGGGTTGATCGTTCATGACCGAGTGCAGCGTGCTTAAAAAGGCGTGGCGTATGCCGAAAGTCTTATCCAGTTCAGCCAGAACCGGGATGATGGCATTGGTGGTGCAGGAGGCGTTGGAGACAATCCGTTCGTCGCCTTGCAACTGTTCATGGTTAATACCCAGCACAGCGGTGAAATCCACGTCCTGGGCACTATTGCCGGGATTGGATACCAGCACACGCGGGCAACCGGCGTCCAGAAATTGCTGCAGCTGGGCTCGACTGCCAAAGGCACCACTGCATTCGATCAGCATGTCCAGATCCAGCGCCGCCCAGTCTATGGATTTCGGGTCGGTTTCATGCAGCACCCGGATGGCCTTATCCCCCACAATCAGCTCGTGCTCGTTGTGCTCTACCTGGGCCGGAAATACGCCGTGGGTCGAATCAAAGCGCGTCAGATACGCCATGGTGGCTATGGTGGCGGGCTCGTTAATGACCACGACATCAAATTCCTGGCGTCGTGGGGATTCGTAAATGGCGCGCAGCAGGCAACGGCCTATGCGGCCATAGCCATTAATCGCGATGCGGATGGGACGAGGTAGCGGCATGGTCAGGGAACAATCAGAAAGTAATGGAGAAACCGCCGTCTACAACCACGATATGGCCATTGACATAGGAAGCAGCCGGAGAGGCCAGAAACACAGCGGCAGCGCGGATTTCGTCCGGCTTGGCCCAGCGTCCCAAAGGGTTGCGGCCAACCACTAAAGGACCTTTGACGGGGTCTTGAGCCAGGGCGGCATTGGTTTCCGTGGCAAAGGTGCCGGGGGCGATGCCATTGCTGGTAATGCCCTGCCCGCCAAATTCTACGGCCAGTGCTCGTACCATGCCGGCCAGACCCTGCTTGGCAACGGGGTAAATGGCGTCGCCGGGGCGAGCCAGCGGGCCTGCAATGGAGGTCAAGGTCACAATACGGCCGTGCCGGGTCTGAGCCTCGAGCATGGCTTGGGCCGCGTACTTGGACAGTTTCAGCGTAGCCAGCAGGTCTACATTCAGCAAATGCTCCACATCGCCCCAATCGGCATCCTGCAAGCGGCTGCGTAGTCGCACGCCCACATTGTTCACCAGAATATCGGGAGTGCCGACGCGCTGGCATAGGGCTTGATAGGAGTCTGGCAAGGAGTCCAGATCGGCCAGATCATGTTCCCAGGTATCCACCTGGGCACCGCCAGCTTCAAGCTCGTTGGCAAGAGGCAGGAGTTTACTGGCCTTACGACCATGCAAAATCACATGGGCGCCATGGGCGGCGTAGGCACGGGCGATTTCCAGGCCCAGACCGGCGGACGAGCCGGTCACCAGCGCACAGCGACCAGCGAGGGAGAAATTGGCTTGATAGGAGCTTAAATCAGTCATTATTTACAGCGTATGGCGTGCTTGGCCACGGTGGAAAGCAACAATGTTTTCGATCAACTGGTTTGCCAAGGCCTGCATGGCCTCCTGACTGGCCCAGCCTATATGCGGCGTCAAAATGTAATTGGGTAAGTCTAACAAGCGCATCAGGATATGGTCAGCGGGTGGCGGCTCGGGCGTGCAAACATCAATGCCTGCACCACCCAGCCAGCCCTGCCGCAAGGCGTGCTCCAGTGCCTGATTGTCGATCAGCCCGCCACGGGCGGTATTGATCAGCAAGGGGCGGCGTTCGGCCATACGCTCGAACTCGGCCATGCCCAGCATGTTTTGTGTTTCAGCAGTCAGGGGGCAATGCAGGGAGAGGACGTCGGCTTGCTCCAGCACTTGCTCAAAGGGCAAGCGGTCATCCGCATTGCTGACGATGGTCTGGCCACGGCGTTGAGCAAAGATGACTTTCATGCCCAGGGCTCGCCCCATGGTGGCGACGGCCTGCCCCAGAGACCCAGAGCCAATCAGCCCTAAGGTGGAGCCTGCCAGATCACGGATGGGATAGTCGAAATAACAGAACTGCTGGGCTTCTTGCCAGCGGCCTTCCTTGACGGACTGGCGGTAGGCGCAGATATTGCGGCGCAAGGCAAAGATCAGCGCAAAAACGTGCTCCGGAACACTGCGCACGGCGTAGTCGCGGATATTGCTGACCACAATGCCGCGTTCACGGGCGGCATCCAGATCAATATTGTCGCTACCCGTGGCGGCCAATGCGATCATTTTCAAGTTGGGCGCGGCCTGCAAATGCTCGCGGCGTAGAGCCACTTTATTGCTGATGACAATGTCGGCATCGGCAATACGTTCGGCCACTTGATCGGGAGCGGTACGTCCGTAAACTTGCAGTTCATGCTTAAAGGGAACCTGCGGCAGCTCTACGCTGTCTGACAGTGTTTCCCTATCCAGAAAAACGATACGAGTCAAAGAAGTCATGCCTGTCCTTGTCCTTGAGCTGCCCCTGGCATTCTGGCCCTATTTTCAGAGGGTTCTTGCCTTTGCTTGGGACCATCATCCGATATAGTAATGGGATTGATACAGGCTTGTCCCTGGTCTCACCCTCATAACCCTGTTTTATAGGTTATTGCTTATGCTCTTGTCCCTCTTGCTCTCTTTGGGCGCCCACGCCCTGATACCGGATAACGTCGCGAGCACCACTCCCCCACTGTACGACATTCGGGACTTTTTTCAGAATCCCAAGCGTAGCGGTTTCCGGATTTCGGATCAGGGGCGCATGATCGGCTTTATGGAGCCCGTCAAGATCGACGGCCACCCCGCCCGTCAGAATATCTTTGTGCAAGAGTTAAAAGGCAGTGAGCCTGTGGGCGAGGCTCGCCGCGTCACCGCCGAACATCAGCGCGATATTGCCGAGTACTTCTGGAAAGGCGATGAAACCGTTATTTATGCCAAGGACGTGAACGGCGACGAGAACTATCACGTTCTGGCTGTGAACGTGCTGACTGGCAAAGTCACGGACCTGACGCCGCTGGAAGGCGTACGTGCCGGGGTGCAGGACGATTTGCCGGACGACCCGGAGCATATTCTGGTGTCGCACAACGGCCGTAATCCGGAAGTATTCGACGTCTACAAGGTCAATGTCCTGACCGGTGAAAGCACATTGGCGGCCGAGAACCCCGGTGATGTACTGGGCTGGAGCACAGATCATCAAGGTCGGGTGCGCATGGCGATTTCGATCTCGGGTGTGGATTCCGAACTGCGTTATCGCGACAGCGATTCCGAGCCGTTCCGCAGCATTTTGCAAACGGACTTCCGCACGGAAGTCAGCCCTCTCTTTTTTCATGCCGACAATCAGCGCTTCTACGCCTTGAGCAACCGTGGTCGTGACACCTTGGCCTTGGTCTTGATTGACCCTGCCAAGCCGGATGAAGAAGAAAAAATCTACGAATTACCCGATCACGATCTGATGGGAGCTGGCTATTCTCGCCTGCGTCAGGTGTTGACTTCGGTGGATTATTACACCGACAAACCCGGTCAGCATTTCTTTGACGAGCACAGCGAGAAAATCCACGCCGCCATCGCCCGCCAATTGCCGGGCTACGAGATCAGCATTCAGTCCATCACACGCGATGAAAAGAAAATGATTGTGGCCAGCTACAGCGATCGCAATCCAGGTTCACGCTACCTTTACGATGTGGACAGCAATAGCTTGCACAAACTGGCTGTAATCAACAGTGCCTTGCCTGAAAGCGATATGGCGGTCATGCACCCTATCGAATTTACGGCACGTGACGGCATGAAGATTCACGGCTACCTGAGCCTGCCTTTGGGTGTCCCCAGCCGTAATCTGCCTGTGGTCATCAACCCGCACGGCGGCCCGTGGGCGCGTGATTACTGGGGCTTTAACCCCGAGGTGCAGTTTCTGGCCAACCGTGGCTACGCCGTCTTGCAAATCAACTTCCGTAGTTCGACCGGTTATGGACGCAAGTTCTGGGAAGCGGGTTTCAAGCAATGGGGCCTGAGCATGCAGGACGACATTACCGATGGCGTTCAGTGGCTGATTGATCAAAAGATTGCTGACCCCAAGCGCATCGCCATTTACGGCGCCAGCTACGGTGGATACGCGACCTTGGCCGGTATCGTGAAAACCCCGGACTTGTACGCCGCAGCAGTGGACTATGTGGGCGTGTCCAACTTGCTGACCTTCATGAATACCATCCCGCCGTACTGGAAGCCTTTGCTGGTAAAAATGCACGCCATGGTAGGTGATCCGGAAAAGGATAAAGAGCTGCTGGAAGCCAACTCCCCCGTTTTACATGCCGACAAGATCCGCACTCCCTTATTTATCGCCCAGGGCGCACACGACCCACGGGTGAACAAGGCAGAAAGTGATCAGATGGTTGCCGCTTTGAAAGCGCGTGGTGTGGATGTGGAGTACATGGTCAAGGATAACGAAGGCCACGGCTTCCATAACGACGAGAACAAGTTCGAGTTTTACGAGCGTATGGAGCGCTTCCTGGCTCGCCACCTGCAGCCTCGATGATTTTGGAGTGGCGCGACATGCTCGCGCCATTTGTTTATCGCACTTTTGGAAAGAGAACTTATGAAACTGTATTACATGACTGGTGCTTGTCCTTTGGTGACCCGCATTGCATTGGAGTGGATAGGCAAGCCGTTTGAATCCCAGCGCGTCAGCCGTGACGAACTGCAGCAAGAAGAATTCCTGAAACTGAACCCCAACGGCGCTGTGCCTGTTCTGGTCGATGGTGATCTGGTTCTGACACAAAGCATCGCCATTCTGGAATACCTGAACGAGAAGAACCCGCAAGCCAATTTGATTGGCAGCACCATCGAACAACGCTTTGAAGCCCGCCGTTGGCTGGCCTTCCTGAACGCCGAAATCCACCGTAACGTGGGCGTGGTGTTCGGTACGCATCGCTACGCGGATCAGGAAGCGACCCAGGCCGAAGTCAAGGCCAAAACCGCTGCCTTGCTGACTAAGCAACTGGGCGTGATCGACAAGCACCTGGAAGGCAAAGAAACCTTGTCGGGCTCCTTGTCCGTGGCTGATGCTTACCTGTACGTGGTACTGCGCTGGGCTGCTCTGATGAAGCTGGACCTGTCGGGCATGAAGAACCTGAACGCTTTCTTTGCTCGCATGGAGCAGAACGAAGGTGTGAAGGCGGCACTGCGCGGCGAAGGCTTGTTGAAGGATTAAGTCGTTTCGCAGCTAGCGATATCAGGTTTCAGGGGATGCTGTCGTGTTCTGCTCCCCTGAAGCGTCCGGCAAGCATATCGACAGCTTTTAGTTCTGGTGCGAATGGCCTTGTTCTGACTTGTCACCCGAATAAAAAAAACCTGAATCCAGCAAAAGCTGAGATTCAGGTTTTTTTCAAGCACGTAAATTAAAGCGTGCTTTAAATCGATGACGCTCTACCGCTTTGAGGCTGCATTCGCTGGCAGTCTAAGCCCCCAAATACGCCTTCCGAATATCCGGATTTGCCAGCAGATTGGCGCCGGTATCCTGCATCACTACCTTGCCGGTTTCCAGCACATAGCCACGGTCTGCAACTTGCAGGGCCTTATTGGCGTTTTGTTCTACCAGAAACACCGTCACGCCTTCATCGCGAATGGTACGGATGATGTCAAAGATCTGGGCGATGATCAGCGGGGCCAGGCCCAAGGTAGGTTCGTCCAGCAGCAGCAAGGACGGTTTGCTCATCAGTGCGCGACCGATGGCCAGCATTTGCTGCTCACCACCTGACATGGTTCCTGCTCGTTGCGTAGCGCGCTCTTTCAGGCGGGGGAACAGTTTGTAGACGTGGTCCTCTCCTTCGTCGATCTCGCTGCGGTTCAGAAAGAAACCGCCCATCTTCAGGTTTTCCGACACGGTCAGGTCTGGAAAGACGCGACGGCCTTCAGGAGAGATGGCGATGCCTTTGCGCATGATGCGGTGCGTATCGGCGTGGGTGATGTCCTCGCCCATGAAGCTGATGCTGCCCGAGCTGGCTCGGGGCGAGCCGCAAACGGTCATGAGCAAGGTGGTTTTGCCAGCGCCGTTCGCGCCAATCAGGGTGACGATCTCGCCCTGATTCACGTCCACGCTAACTTGATCCAGCGCCTGAATAGCGCCGTAATGGGTAGATACGGAGTCCAGCTTCAGCACTTATTCTTCCCCCAGATAGGCTTTGATGACGCGCGGATCATTGCGCACTTCTTCAGGCAGGCCGGTGGCAATGGGTTTGCCATATTCCATAACCAGGATCCGGTCTGATACGCCCATAACCAGGCTCATATCGTGCTCGATCAGCAGGACGGCCACGCCAAATTCGCGGCGCAGTTGGTCGATCAGGGCTTGCAGATCGCGTTTTTCTTGGGGATTCAGGCCCGCCGCAGGTTCGTCCAGCATCAGCAAGCGCGGCTGGGTGATCATGCAACGTGCAATTTCCAGGCGGCGCTGGTGGCCGTAGGCCAGGTTGCCCGCTTCACGGTTGGCCATATCGGTCAGGCCCATGAAGTCCAGCCATGTCACCGCACGCTCTTTAGCTTCCTTTTCGGATTGCTTGTAGCGTGACAGGTTCAGCAGACCGGACAAAAAGCCGGCCTTGAGCTGGCTGTGCTGGGCAACCAGCAGGTTCTCCAGCACCGTCAGCTTCTTGAACAGACGCACGTTCTGGAAGGTACGTACCAGGCCTTTTTGTGCCACCTTGTGGCTGGACAGGCCGTGGATGGGCTGGTCTTCCAGGGTGACGGAACCGGAGGTGGGCTTGTAAAAGCCGCCTACGCAGTTAAACACCGTGGTTTTACCGGCGCCGTTGGGGCCGATGATGGCAAACACTTCGTCTTTAGCCACATCGAAGCTGACGGAATCCACCGCCAGCAAGCCACCAAAACGCATCGACAGATCGGATACTCGGAGTAATGGGCTCATGTACGCAACTCCACATGAGGACGTTGCACAGGCAGCAGGCCCTGTGGACGCCAAACCATCATGGCCACCATGACCAGACCAAAAATCAACATCCGATACTCCGCGAACTCTCGGGCCAATTCAGGGACCACTGTCAGCACAATAGCAGCCAGAATGACGCCGATTTGTGAACCCATACCACCCAGCACCACGATGGCCAGGATCAAGGCGGATTCAATAAAGGTGAAGGACTCTGGGTTGACCAGACCCTGACGGGCGGCAAAGAAAGCACCACCAAAACCGGCAAACATGGCGCCCATGGTAAAGGCGGACAGTTTGATGGAAGTGGGGTTCAGGCCCAGCGAACGGCAAGCAATCTCGTCCTCGCGCAGGGCTTCCCAGGCACGACCAATAGGCATGCGCACCACACGGCTGGAGACCAGCAAGGTGATCAGGGCCAGCGCCAGGGCCATCAAGTACAGATACACCACCACGTCCTGGTTACTGAAGGTCCAGCCCATCAGGTCATGGAAGGTGGTCTGCCCTTCTGGCGCACGGCGTGCCATGGGGAAACCGAATACGGTTGGCTTGGGGATACCGGAGATGCCATCCGGGCCGCCGGTCAGGTCATACATATTAATGAGCAAGAGGCGAATGATTTCACCAAAACCCAGGGTGACGATAGCCAGATAGTCGCCACGCAAGCGCAGCACGGGGAAACCCAGCAGAAAGCCGAACAGGGCCGCCATACCACCCGCTAATGGCAGTGCTTCCCAGAAGCCCCAGCCTGCGTAGTGATAGAGCAAGGCGTAAGTGTAGGCGCCCACGGCGTAAAAGCCCACAAAACCCAGGTCCAGCAGGCCGGCAAAGCCCACCACGATATTCAGCCCCAGGCCCAGCATGATGTAGATCAGCACCAGGGTGGCAATATCCACCTGGGCACGCCCACCAAAAAAGGGCCAGACCACGGCACAAGCGATCACGATGTACAGCAGGATCTTCTTGTGCTGCATGCTCAGTTTGGGCAGCGTCCAGCGGCTTTCACGTATCTTGGTGCGATTGACGTTAGGACGGATCAGCTGGACCACAAAGACCAGTGCCATACCGATCAGAATGATCTGCCAATCGCTTTCCAGATGGGTGTTCATCCCGGCGCGCACAATTTGCAGGCCAAAGACGGGAGCCACAATAATGCCTGCCAAGACAGCGGCGATAAATGCATTGCTAAAGCGGTTCATCATCAGACTTTCTCCACCTCGGGTTTACCCAGCAGGCCCGTTGGGCGGAACAGCAGGATAAAGACCAACAGTAAAAAGGCCACGATGTCCTTGTACTGCGACGAAATAAAGGCAGCGGCAAAGGTTTCTGCCAGACCCAGCAGGACACCGCCCAGCATGGCGCCCGGGATGCTGCCAATACCGCCCAGCACGGCTGCCGTAAAGGCCTTGATACCGGCAATAAAGCCGATGAAGGGGTTCAGCTTGCCAATGGCGGTGGCAATCAGCACGCCGCCCACGGCAGCCAGCATGGCGCCGATGACAAAGGTAAAGGAGATGATTTTATTGGTGTCGATACCCAGCAGGTTGGCCATGCGCAAGTCTTGTGAACATGCACGCGAGGCGCGACCCAGACGCGAGTACTTGATGTAGAGGCTGAGCATGATCATCAGCACCACGGTCACGACAATGATCATGACGCGTGAGTATGGCGCCGTGACGGTAAAGCCGTCTGCGCCCAGGCTGAACTGAAAGGAGCCGGACAGCAAGGTGGGCACTGCCATATCGCGTGCGCCCTGGCCCAGGGCAACCCAGTTCTGCAAGAAAATGGACATACCAATGGCCGAGATCAGCGGGACCAGCCGAGGGCTGCCACGCAGCGGCGCATAGGCGACTTTTTCAATCGCATAGCCGTAAACGGCGGTTACCAGAATGGCAACCAGCAACATGATAAGAATGATCAGCCAGATGGGCAGACCCGAGCCTACGCCAATCGCAGTCAGGGTTACCAGCCCGACATAGGCGCCGATCATGTAGATCTCGCCGTGGGCAAAGTTAATCATTCCGATAATGCCATAGACCATTGTGTAGCCGATGGCGATCAGTGCATAAATAGCGCCCAAGGATAATCCATTGAACAGCTGCTGCACGATCTGAGGGAGTAAATCAGACATGCTTGTTTTTTTCCGTTGAGTCCGTCGTTTTGTTCTGAGGCTTTGTGGGCATCCAAAAGCAATGCCCCCGTTCTTCGTAAAGAGCGGGGGCACATAATCCAGTCTTATTTCTCAACTAGATCAAAGTTACCTTCTTTATCCCACTTGAAAACGGCAAATTCGAAATGCTTCAAATCACCCTTGGCGTCGTATTCTACCTTGCCAATGGCGGTATCGAACGCATTTGCGTGCATGTAGTCGGCCCCCTTGGTCGAATCCTCGCCTACCGCGTTGATTGTATCGGCAATAATTTGCACGGCCGCGTAGGCCGGGAAGGTAAAGGCCCCGTTAGGATTGCGCTTGTATTTGCTGAAGTTTTCCATCACATCCTTGTTGGCCGGCATCTTGGTGAAGTCGGTTGGCAAGGTCACCAGCAAGCCTTCCACTGCCGGACCGGCAATGGCGACCAGATCGCGGTTGGCAACGCCTTCCGGACCCATGAAGGTGTTGGTCATGCCTTGTTCACGCGCCTGACGCAGCAGCAGGCCCAGCTCGGCATGGTAACCACCGAAATAAATCAGATCGGGGTTCACGCCCTTGAGCTTGGTGATTACGGCCGAGTAATCGCTGTCACCGACGTTAATGCCCTCGTACATGACAATGTTCATGTTCTTTTTCTTGAGCGCGTCACGCACTTGCGTGGCAACACCGGAGCCGTAAGTCTGCTTGTCGTGCAGGACGGCAATGCTCTTGGGCTTGAGGACGTCAGCAATGTAGTCGGCCGCAAAGGGGCCTTGCTGGTCGTCACGACCAATGGTGCGGAAAAAGTAATGGGGCTTGATAGTGTCGGTGACCAGAGGCGAGGTCGCACCGGGAGTAATCGCCACAATGCCTTCCTGCTCGTAAATATTCACGGCAGGCACCGTGGTTCCCGAGCACGCGTGGGCCACGGCGAATTTCGCGCCGGAGTTGACCACACGGTTGGCTGCAGGCACAGCCTGTTTGGGTTCGCACGCATCGTCAATCAGGACGGCTTCCAGCTTTTTGCCTTTGACACCCCCTGCTGCGTTAATCGCGTCAATTGCGGTCAATGCACCGGCCTGGATTTGGTCACCATATTGGGTGGAGGGACCAGTCATGGGTTGAGGGATACCAATTTTGATGGTGTCCGCCGCATAGGCGGTGCCCATGGCCAGTACGGTGGCCAAGGCGGTCAGAGCGGGGGTAAAGCGTCGAGTAAGGGTCATAGCAGCTGTCTCCCGAGGCCGGGGGTTCCCGGCATTGCTTTTTAGAAAGTGCTTATTCTGGGGTCTGGATAGGCATTGTTATGCTCCAGGGGAACCCATTTTGGGGGAGCCGCCTAAAACTTGTCACTTCGTATAAGCCCTAGCGCCCTGCTTATTTATTTTGAAAATAACGAGGCATTGTTAACAGGGTGTTTCCAAAACCCGCTCGCATACTAAAAGCCTTGTTTATAAAAGAAAAGAGGAGCTCCCTTGAGAACTCCCCTGTTTTTTGTTTTTACTGCTTTTTTATTGCGCTATATCAATTTTTGACGATGCTATAGGGAGTAATCCGGGGATCAGGAAAACTCTTGGGCCAGCTCTCCGGCACGCACTTTGGCAGCATTGACTGCTTTTTGGACCAGTGGTGTAAAGCCGCCTTCGTTAAAGATATTCAGGGCGGCTGCCGTAGTCCCCCCTTTGGAGGTGACGCGCTCGCGCAAGACCGAGGGCTCTTCCGGCGACAAGGTGGCCAACTGGGTCGCACCGTGCAGCGTTGCCAGGGACAGCTGGCGGGCCTGTTCTGGCGACAAACCTTGCTCGATACCGGCTTTGATCAAAGCTTCGATGAACAAAAACACGTAAGCTGGACCACTGCCTGAAACCGCCGTGACGGCATCAATGGCCGCATCATTTTCAACCCAGACCACTTCCCCCACGGATTTCAACAATTGCTGCGCAATGGCTTTATCGCTTTCATCCACTTGTTCCAGGGCCATCAGGCCGGTAATGCCACAACCAATAAAGGCCGGGGTATTGGGCATACAGCGGATTACACGCTGGTACGGCTGGCCGGGTTCGCCCAGCCATTGGGCCAGAGCGGTTGCCGGAATGCCAGCGGCCACGCTGATCACCAAGGTGTCCTCTTGCAGATAGGGTTTGCAGGCCAGTACGGTCTCTTTCATGACCTGGGGCTTGACGGCAAAAACCCAGATACGCTGCTTGGACAAGGCCGGGCCGGGTTCATACGCGGTTTGTACACCTTGCTGGGCCCACGACTCCAGGGCGGGCGGGTAAATATCAATCGCCAAAACGTCCGAGCCGCCGCAGCGTTTCCCAATTAAACCAGCCGCCAGGGCACTGGCCATATTGCCCGCGCCAATAAACGCCAGCTTAAAAGAGGTATCGTGTGGATTCATCATCGCTCCCATTAAAAATCTGTCCTCTGACACGTTTTCTTAGCGTTTGAGGGTAATTAGTCATTGCTTATATAACGCTGTCATGGATACATTCACGAGAGCGTCATAAACAAGTCATAAGCTTGAGTTTTAAAACCTGCTACACCTTAGCGGCACCTTTTATACAGGAGAAAGCCTGATGCGAACAAAACTATTTGCTCTGTCTCTAGCCGGTCTGATTGCTTCTATCGGCACTGCGCAAGCGGCCACAGAAATTCAGTTCTGGCATTCAATGGAAGGAGCCTTGGGCGAACGGGTTAATGCATTAGTCAAAGACTTTAACGCATCTCAGTCGGACTACCAGGTTAAAGCCTCGTATAAAGGCAACTATGGCGAGTCCATGAACGCCGGTGTCGCCGCTTTCCGTGCCGGTAATGCCCCCGATATTTTGCAAGTATTCGAGGTGGGGACTGCCACCATGATGGCCGCCAAGGGCGCCATTCAACCAGTTCAGGAAATGTCGGAGAAAGCGGGCAAACCTATCAACCCGGATGACTTTCTGGGTGCGGTTGCCGGCTACTACTCCTCCAATGAAGGCAAGCTGATTTCCATGCCTTTTAACAGCTCCACCCCGGTGCTGTACTACAACAAGGACGCCTTCAAGAAAGCTGGCCTGGATGCCGAGAAGCCGCCCAAGACCTGGCAGGAGCTGCACGAAGCCGCCAAGAAACTGCGTGAGTCCGGTCAAGAGTGTGGCTACACCTCTTCCTGGCCCTCCTGGATTCTGCTGGAGAACTTTGCCGCCTGGCACAACATCCCCTTTGCCAGCGAGAACAACGGCTTTGGCGGCCCCAGCGCTCGTCTGCAGCTGGATAACCCACTGTTCCTGAAGCACATGACTTTCCTGGCAAATATGTCCAAGGATGGTTCCTTCTCCTATGGTGGTCGTGGTGATACGGCCAACGCCCTGTTTACCAGCGGCAAGTGCGGCATGTTTACCGGCTCCAGCGGTAACCGCGCCAACATCATCAAAACCGGCGAATTTGAATTTGGCACCAGCAGCCTGCCCTACTACAGCGATGTACAAGGCGCGCCTCAGAACTCCATTATTGGTGGTGCTTCCCTGTGGGTCTTTGCCAAGAAATCGGATGATGTCTACAAGGGCGTGACCGAATTCTTCCACTTTATCTCCAGCCCTGAGCAAGCGGCGGCCTGGCACCAGGACACCGGCTATGTGCCTGTGACCAAAGCAGGCTTTGAAAAGACAAAGGACTCCGATTTCTACGCCAAGAACGTGGGCGCAGATGTTGCCGTCAAACAGCTGGACGCCAGCACCACCGAGAATTCGCGTGGCATTCGTCTGGGTTCCTTGCCACAGATTCGTGACATCGAAGATGGGGTGATGGAACAGATTTTTGCTGGCAAAGTCACCCCTGAAGAAGGTTTGAAAGCCATGCAAAGTCGTGGCAACGAACTGCTGGAGCGCTTTGAAAAGAGCGTGAAGTAAGCCCTGCCCGCCTTGCGCGGGTGGTTTACAATCGAGCGTATGAGTGTGCGGACGGCGTCTTGTCTTGGCCTCAGGCCGGCAAACTGTCACCATCTTGTCCAAGCCGCTCATACGCTTTTCGTTTCATTAGAAGTCTGTCCACCCTGATGGTGGCGCTCCCTTCCCATTGCGCGCAAACCTATGGAAAAACGTGTCGTCTTTCGTCATAAGACACTGCCCTATTTGCTACTTGCTCCGCAGCTAGCCATTACTCTGATCTTCTTTTTTCTGCCTGCCGGTCAAGCGCTGTGGCAGGCTTTTCATTTGGAAGACCCCTTTGGCCTGTCTTCGCAGTTTGTAGGCCTGGATAACTTTGCCGAACTGTTCAGTAGTGCGGAATATATGGCCTCGTTCAAGACGACGGCGGTATTTTCGCTTGCCGTGTCGGTGTTGGGGCTGGTCGTAGCTTTGGTGCTGGCCGTGATGGCGAATAGAGTGATACGGGGCGCCCTGCTGTATCGCAGCTTGCTGATCTGGCCTTATGCCGTGGCAACGGCGGTGGCTGGGGTGTTGTGGTTGTTCCTGTTCTCCCCCTCTGTAGGGATTGTGGCCGTGTTCCTGCTGGAGCATGGCATTCAGTGGAATCCACGCTTGAATGGCAATGACGCCATGTTGCTGGTGGTGATTGCTTCGGTCTGGAAGCAGATCTCCTACAACTTTCTGTTTTTCCTGGCTGGCCTGCAAGCCATCCCGCGCTCCCTGATTGAAGCGGCCGCCATGGATGGTGCCGGCCCTATGCGCCGTTTCTGGGGCATTGTGTTTCCTTTGCTGGCCCCGACGACCTTCTTCCTGCTGGTCGTGAACATTATTTATGCCTTCTTTGACACCTTCGCCATTATTGACGTGGTCAGTCAGGGCGGGCCGGGTGAAGCCACCTCGATTCTGGTTTACCGGGTCTACAACACGGGTTTCCGTGGCCTGGATATTGGTTCTTCGGCAGCCCAGTCTGTGGTGCTGATGGCGGTGGTTGTGGCGCTGACGGTGATTCAGTTCCGCTATATTGATCGCAAAGTGACGTACAGCTGATGCGCAGCAAGGAACATAGTCATGGTTGAACGACGCCCTATTCTTGATTTTTTTTTCACGCATCTGACCCTGATTCTGGGTGTGATCGTGATTGCCCTACCCTTGTACATCACCTTTGTAGCTTCCACTCAGACCAGTGCGGAAGTGGCCCGTGCGCCCATGTCGCTCTGGCCGGGCTCGCACATGGTAGAGAACTACATCACCGCTTTGCAGGGTACGGCGACCAACTCCCCACCAGTGGGACGCATGTTGCTGGTCAGCATGGTGATGGCGCTGGGCATCGCGGTTGGCAAGATCATTATTTCCATGCTCTCGGCCTTTGCCGTGGTGTATTTCCGCTTCCCGTTCCGCATGCTGTTTTTCTGGATGATTTTCGTCACCCTGATGCTGCCGGTGGAAGTGCGCATTATGCCCACGTACAAGGTCGTGGCGGACCTGCAGTTGCTGGACAGCTATGGCGGCCTGATCCTGCCCTTGATCGCTTCAGCAACCGCGACCTTCCTGTTTCGCCAGTTCTTTTTGACGGTGCCCGATGAATTGATCGAGGCCGCCCGTATTGATGGTGCCGGCCCGATGCGGTTTTTTAAAGATGTTCTGCTGCCCTTGTCCAAGACCAGCATTGCCGCTTTGTTTGTGATTCAGTTTATCTACGGCTGGAACCAGTATTTGTGGCCGCTGATCATTACCACCAAAGAGGATATGTACCCGATCGTGGTTGGTATCCGGCGCATGATTTCCGGTGGTGACAGCGTGACCGAGTGGAACGTGGTGATGGCCACGGCCCTTTTGGCCATGATCCCGCCTGCCCTGGTGGTGATGCTGATGCAAAAGTGGTTCGTCAAAGGTCTCATCGACTCTGAAAAGTAATTCTCTACAGGCTTTATTGAATGGCTAGCTTACGATTTGAAGGCGTCAAGAAAACCTACCCGAACGGGACGGTCGTTATTCACGGCATTGATGTGGACGTGAAGGATGGCGAGTTCGTGGTGATTGTGGGCCCCTCTGGATGCGGTAAATCGACCTTGATGCGTATGGTGGCGGGGCTGGAATCTGTCACGGCAGGTCAGGTGCTGATCGACGGCAAGGTCGTCAATGATCTGGAACCGGCTGAACGTGACATTGCCATGGTGTTCCAGAACTACGCGCTCTACCCCCATATGTCAGTCTTTGACAATATGGCGTATGGCTTGAAAATCCGTAAGTTTTCCAAGGATGAAATCAAGCAAAGGGTCAATGCCGCCGCTGCGATCTTGGAATTGGGTGCCCTGCTGGAACGCCGTCCAGGGCAACTGTCGGGGGGGCAGCGTCAGCGTGTTGCGATGGGCCGTGCGATTGTGCGTGAACCCAAGGTGTTCCTGTTTGACGAGCCCCTGTCCAATCTGGATGCCAAGCTGCGAGTGCAGATGCGTCTGGAAATTCAGAAACTGCATCGTCGCCTGAAAACCACCAGCCTGTATGTGACTCACGATCAAATTGAAGCCATGACCTTGGCCGAGCGCATGATTGTGATGAATCAGGGCATGCCTGAGCAAATCGGGACACCCGCCGAGGTATTCGAAAAGCCTGCTTCCGTCTTTGTGGCCACTTTCATTGGCTCACCGCCCATGAACCTGTTGCCAGTAGAGGTGGATGCACAAGGTCAGATCACGCAAGACAATGGCCAGCCTGTGCAGTTTGGCCCGGAAATGGTGCCCGCTGCGGTGCGTGGCCGCAAGGTGTTCCTGGGCATACGACCAGAACACATCCAGCTGCATGTGCCCGGTGTGACCACGCAGGTGGAAATGGTGGAAATTCTGGGTTCCGAGCAGTTACTGCATCTGGGTTGTGGCGACTATCGCATCATCGTGCGCTGCCCGATTGAGCAGACTCGCGAATATCCAATTCAAATTGGCGAGGCCATCCAGATTGGCTACATGCCACCCCACCCTTTGCATTGGTTCGACCGCGATACGGGTTTGCGTATCGAGGCCTGAGCAGCCTGCCTGAAGCAAGGTGCTCCAAGGCGCGATACATAATAAAAAACCGGCCCGAAGGCCGGTTTTTTTACGAGCAAGAATCAGGGATTACTTGCCGTAGACGGTTTTGGAGCCGTCAGCGTGCCAGCTGAAGACGTCAAATTTGAAGTCGTTCAGGTCGCCCTGCTTGTTCCAGCTGATTTGACCGATAGGCGTTTTCACGCTGTTGGCGTGCAGGTAGTCGGCCACTTTGACTGGATCGTCCTCGCCAGCGCCCTTGATGCCTTCGGCAATCGCAATAGTTGCGGCGTAAGCGGACAGCTGGAACGCACCGCTAGGATCGCGCTTCTTGTCCTTGAAAGCCTGGACGATGGCCTGGTTGTCCGGATCTTGCGAGAAGTCCGCAGGCAAGGTCAGCAGCATGCCTTCAACGGCTTTACCGGCAATGGCGTTAATGTCAGGGTTACCTACGCCTTCCGGTCCCATGAAGTGGACTTTCACGCCTTGCTCAGCGGCTTGACGCAGCAGCAGGCCCATTTCAGGGTGGTAGCCACCAAAGTACACGAAGTCCACGCCGGTGGATTTCAGCTTGGTGATGACGGCGGAGTAATCGCTGTCGCCCGCGTTAATGCCTTCAAACAGGGCAACTTCGGTACCGGCTTTTTGCAGTTCGGAACGAACCGAAGCGGCAATACCTTGGCCGTAGGACTGTTTGTCGTGCAGGACGGCAACTTTCGTGGGCTTGATCTGTTCCAGGATGAACTTGGCAGCGGCTGGACCTTGCTGATCGTCGCGACCAATGGTGCGCAGGATCATTTCGTAGCCTTTGCCGTCGGTAACAGCAGGTGCTGTTGCCGATGGAGTCACCATCAACACGCCTTCGTTGTTGTAGATATCGGTGGCCGCGATGGTAGCGCCCGAACAAACGTGACCGACAACATAGTGGATCTTGTCATTCACGATACGGTTGGCTGCGACGGGACCTTGCTTGGGTTCGCAGGCATCGTCAACAGTGACCAGTTCGAGCTGTTTGCCCAGAACGCCACCGGCAGCGTTGATCTGTTCGATGGCCGTATCGACGCCTTGTTTGACCATGTCACCGTATTGGGTAACCGAGCCTGTGAAAGGACCAGCCAGTGCAATACGGATGTTGTCAGCGTGAGCAGCACCGGACAAGAGCAGACCCGTTGCCAGGCTCATGGCCGCTGCAACAGGAGTGAAACGAATTTTCATAGAAAACACCTCCGTGAATATGCAGGAAAGCATACACCGATAACAGGGCTTTATGCCTGCCTGACGCCTGAATTCAGGGTTTTCTATAGGGGGAATAGGAAAGGCCACCGTTTGGTGGCCTTTTTTTATCGCTATTTGAGGGCGATAAGATGGAAATTACTGCAGCAGGCTACGCAGCATCCATGCATTTTTCTCGTGCACGTCCAGACGCTGGGTCAACAAGTCAGCGGTAGGCTGGTCGTCGGCCGAGTCGGCACGGTCAAAAGCGGTGCGTGCAGTACGAGCCAGCGCTTCGTTACCTTTGACCAGCAGTTCGATCATGGTGGTAGCATCCGGCACGGAAGCGGGCTGGGTGATGGAGGACAGCTTCTGGAATTCGGCATAGGTACCAGGGGCGTAGTGACCCAGGGCGCGGATACGCTCGGCGATGTCATCCAGGGCTTGCCACAGTTCGGTGTACTGCGTCATGAACAGCTCATGCAGTGTCTTGAACATAGGGCCGGTGACGTTCCAGTGGAAGTTGTGCGTCATCAGGTACACGGTGTAGGAGTCGGCCAGTACCTTGGACAACTCTTTAACCACAGCAGCACGGTCTGCCGTCGAAATACCGATATCAATTTTCAGAGCGCTGCTGGCGGCGCTGGCAGGAGCAGCGGGTTTGGCGGCGGCAACAGGCTTGGTCGCGGCAGGCTTGCGAGCAGCGGCTGGTTTGGCAGCTGGCTTGGCCGCAGGTTTAGCGGCCGCCTTGGCGGGAGCTTTGGCTGCGGTGGCAGGCTTTTTGGCGACGGCCTTTTTAGCGGTCACTTTTTTGGCGGGGGCCTTGGCGGCTGCCGGTTTTGGTTCAGCCTTTACATCGGCTGCAACTGCGACCTTGGTATCAGTGTTTGGGGCTTCTTCGGCCTTGCTGACCTTGGCGGTTTTACTGACTGCTTTCACGGCTTTTGCCATAGTGGACTCCTGTTGAACAGAGGGCTAAATAGGTACTGAAGCAGAATAACACGCAGTAGGTGTGCGATTTACGCTAGTTCAGGATACGGGAAATTGCTGTTGTATTCGACTTTTAAGTAGTTGACCCCAGCCAAGCCACTTTCCATGATCCCACGGGTCAAGGCGTCAATGGCCGACGTACGTGGAAAACTTTTGCGCCAGACCAAGGCAATGCGACGATCTGGAATGGGTTTTTTGAAGGGGACATAGGCCAGCAGTTCGTTGGCCTGGCCGGGGGCTGTCAGAGAGCTGGCAGGCAGGACAGTCAGACCGATGCCGGTGGCCACCATATGACGGATGGTTTCCAGTGAAGAGCCTTCAAAGGTGCGCTGTATGCCTTCACTGGACGCTGAAAAGCGCGATAGCTCCGGGCAAACATCCAGCACCTGGTCGCGGAAACAATGGCCGGCACCCAGCAGCAGCATGGTCTGATCTTTCAGCTGTTCGGGATCAATTTCCTTGCGCTTGGCCCAGGCGTGTTCATGGGGCATGGCCACCACAAAAGGCTCGTCGTACAGCTCGCGGATAACCAAGCCTGTTTCAGGCAAAGGCAGGGCCACAATGGCGCAATCAATCTCACCTTGGCGCAGCAATTCCAGCAGACGCACGGTAAAGTTTTCTTGCAATAAAAGTGGCATTTGCGGGGTCAGCTCAATCTGCTTGGGAACGAGCTTGGGCAGCAGGTACGGTGCCACGGTGTAAATAATGCCAACGCGCAAAGGGCCAGCCAAAGGATCGTGGCCCTGGCGGGCAATCTCGCGCAGGTTGGCGCCCTCTTCCAGCACTTTCTGTGCTTGGGTGACGATGCGCAGCCCAATGGGGGTAATAGCCACCTCGGGCCCGCCACGCTCGAAGATGACCACGCCTAATTCGTCTTCCAACTTCTTGATGGCCACCGACAGCGTCGGTTGGCTCACAAAGCAGGCTTCGGCAGCACGTCCAAAATGACGCTCGCGTGCTACGGCAACGATGTATTTCAGCTCGGTCAATGTCATGACAATTCCTTGTGCAAAACAGCATTAAGACCTTGGGTTAACTACGGAGTAATTCTTCCCGGCCCTTCATCCAGCGCTGTAAATGGTGGTGAGCGTGGTCTGGATAATCACGGCGAAAGGTGCTGGCCAATGTTTGGGCCTGCTCGATCAAATCTTCATCGGACTCCAGGCTGGCAAAACGCAAGCCTGCCTGCCCGGATTGGCGCATGCCCATGAACTCGCCCGGGCCGCGTTGTTCCAGGTCGCGGCGGGCAATTTCAAAGCCATCGGTGGTTTCATACATGGCGCGCAAACGCAGGCGGGCAATGGCCGACAACGGTGCCTGGTAAAGCAAGACGCAAACGGATTGAATCTGTCCCCGCCCTACCCGGCCGCGTAGTTGGTGCAGTTGGGCCAGGCCGAAGCGCTCGGCGTGTTCAATAATCATTAAAGAAGCATTGGGTACGTCTACACCGACTTCAATCACGGTGGTTGCGACCAGCACGTCCAGATTGCCGCTACGGAACGCTTCCATGACGTCCGCTTTTTCCGTTGAGGACAAGCGGCCATGAATCAGGCCTACCCGCAAGGGGGCCAAGGCTTGTTCCAGAGCCGCATGGGTATCGACGGCGGTTTGCAATTGCAGGGCTTCACTTTCCTCGACCAAGGGGCAGACCCAATAGGCTTGTCTACCTTGGGCAACTTCAGCCCGGACGCGCGCCATGATTTCATCACGGCGATTATCGGCGGCCAGCTTGGTAATGATGGGACTGCGGCCTGGGGGCAACTCGTCGATCGCGGAAACATCCAGATCGGCAAAAAAAGCCATGGCCAAGGTACGTGGGATGGGCGTGGCACTCATATTGAGTTGATGCGGCAAGTAGGCTTGCCCTTTCTTGTCCTGCGCATCCCCTTTGCGGTTCAGTTCCAGACGCTGGCCAACACCAAAGCGGTGTTGTTCATCCAGAATCACCAAGCCCAATTGCTGGAACTGCACATTGTCCTGAATCAGGGCCTGGGTGCCGATGGCCAGTCTGGCTTGTCCGGAGCTGATGGCCTCATAAGCCAGACGTTTAGCTTTGACGCCCAAGCTGCCGCTTAACCAGGCCAGTTCGACGCCTAAAGGCTCCAGCCAGGCGCGCATTTTCAGATAGTGCTGCTCGGCCAGAATTTCAGTCGGTGCCATCAAGGCCACCTGAAAACCGCTGGCAATGGCTTGCACGGCGGCAATGGCCGACACAATGGTTTTGCCGCTGCCTACATCTCCCTGCAACAGCCGGTGCATGGGATACGAACGCTTCATGTCCGCGCTGATTTCCTTGACGCAGCGTTTCTGAGCGGCCGTTAACTTGAAGGGCAACGAAGCCAGCAAGGCTTTAGCCAGGTCACTATTGCCTTCACGCATAGGCTTGGCACGTTGAGCCTGACGCGCAGCACGAGCCTGCGCCAGGGACAATTGCTGCGCTAGCAATTCATCAAACTTGATGCGGCTCCAGGCCGGATGGCCGTGTTCGAACAAATCGTCGTAGCTGAGCTCGGGCGGTGGGTAATGCAACAGCCGGATAGCCTCGTTAAACGGCATCAGGCCATATTCGCTACGAACTTCTTCAGGCAGGGTGTCGCGCAGGTCTGCATTATTGAGCGCATCGGCAATGGCTTTGCGCAGCTGTACCTGGCTCAAGCCATCAGTCGTGGGGTAAACAGGGGTCAAGGCGCGGGCCAGGGGTTGGCCGGCTTTGGTGACTTTGGGGTGCACCATTTCCAGGCCATGAAAGCCCTGGCGCACTTCGCCGCGTACTCGCAGGGGCAAATCCCCTTGCAGCTGCTTGAGCTGGCTGGGATAAAAGTGCAGCCAGCGCAAGGCCAGCTCGCCACTTTCGTCGGCAATACGGGCATGGAGCTGCGCACGGGGACGAGCCTGAACATCCGTACTAAGAATACGCCCTTCAATTTGCGCCATCTTGCCAGGGTAGAGATGGGCGATGGGCTCGACCTGAGTCTCGTCCTCGTAGCGCAAAGGAAGATGGACCACGAAGTCGGCAGGCTCTCGTAGGCCGAGCTTTTCAAACTTCTGGTCCAGACTGAGCGCCTTGCGCGGCGCAGCCCGTTTGGCCTGAGGCGCAGGCCGACCTGCGGTCATGGCAATACGTCTTTAGAAATTGAGGATAGCCTCGACCTCGAACTGAGCGCCTTTGGGCAAGCTGGCCACACCGATGGTGGAGCGTGCGGGGAAAGGCTGGGGAATCAGTTCGGCCATGATGGCGTTGGCGCTGGCAAAACGGGACAGATCTGTCAAAAACAACGTCAGTTTGACGATGTCGCTCAGGTTGGCGCCAGCTTCTTTGACCACAGCTTCCAGGTTGGCAAATGCCTGACGTACCTGACCTTCAAAATTTTCAGATACCAGTTCGCCTGTGGCAGGCTCCAGACCGATTTGGCCAGACAGAAATACTGTCTTGCCACCCGAAGCAATAATGGCCTGAGAGTATGGGCCTACGGCAGCCGGAGCGGCATCGGTGAAGACAACTTGCTTAGTCATAAGAAACCTCTGATGAGTGTTGTACTATCAGAGTTTAAGCGCCTATAGCTAAAATTAACAGATCTTGGCGTGATTATTTTTCCACGAAGGCGCGTTCAATCACGTAGTCACCGGGTTGACCTACACCGGGCGACACTTCAAAACCGCGTTTATCGAGCATGGCGCTGATATCGGCCAGCATGGCGGGGCTGCCGCACAGCATGGCGCGATCCTGAGCGGGATCCAGTTGAGGAATGCCCAGGTCTTCGCACAGCTTGCCGGTCTCGATCAGGTCGGTAATGCGGCCGGTATTGCGGAACTCTTCGCGGGTGACAGTGGGGTAATACAGCAGTTTTTCGCGTACCACTTCACCAAAGTATTCGTTCTGCGGCAATTCATTCTGGATGAAATCCGAGTACGCCAGTTCGCTGACAAAACGCACACCGTGTACCAGTACCACCTTTTCAAAACGCTCGTAGGTGTCGGGGTCCTTGATGATGCTCATGAACGGAGCCAGACCGGTGCCAGTGCCAAACAGGAACAGATTGCGGCCTGCGCGCAGGTCGTCAATTACCAGCGTACCAACGGGTTTGCGGCTGACCAGAATGGTGTCGCCTTCTTTCAGGTGTTGCAGGCGCGAGGTCAATGGACCGTCCTGTACCTTGATGCTGAGAAATTCCAGATTTTCTTCGTAGTTGGCGCTGGCGATACTGTAAGCGCGCATCAGCGGCTTGCCATCGACTTCCAGACCGATCATTACAAAGTGCCCATTATGAAAACGCAGGGCGGCGTCGCGGGTGGTGGTAAATGAGAACAGGGTGTCGTTCCAGTGGTGGACGCTGAGCACTTGTTCGGTATTGAAAGCTGCCATGTTAGTTGTCGTATAGAGGGGCAACATTGCCCGGATCAGTAAGCAAATATTTGCCCATTGTACCGAGTTCCCCAGGTAAATCCATGCTCATTCAGCAATACGATTTGATCGCAATCAGGACTTACCATTAAGTTCCATGAGCCGCCATTCTCCTGCTTTGGCACAGACAGTATGGCGATTTCCAGCCTGGAAACGGGCCTACATTCAAATAGCTCTTGCCTAGTTTCTGCATACGTTTGATAATCATTCACATTTTCTGGCTTACTGCCGGTTTTTACGCTATTTACGCCTGTTTTGGAGTGTTGATAATGCGCTTTACTCTTCGTAGCCGTGCCCTGACCCAAGCTTTGCTTCTGTCCGCTATGGGTACTATGTCGATGGCGGCTTTTGCCTCTGGCGAAGTCAACCTCTACACCACTCGCGAACCTGGCCTGATTACTCCTCTGCTGGAAACCTTCAGCAAAGACACAGGCGTAAAGGTCAATACCGTGTTTGTGAAAGATGGCCTGATCGAGCGCGTGAAAACCGAAGGCGACAAGTCCCCTGCCGACATTCTGATGACGGTGGACATCGGTAATCTGCTGGATCTGGTGGAAGCCGGAATTACTCAGCCCGTTGAGTCCGCCACTCTGGACGGCGCCATTCCCGCCAATCTGCGCGGTGCCGATAAACAGTGGTACTCCCTGTCCTTGCGCGATCGCGTGGCCTATGTGGCTAAAGACGTGGATGTGAAGAGCATTCACTACGAAGATTTCGCCGATCCAAAATGGAAAGGCAAGGTGTGTATTCGCTCCGGCCAGCACCCCTACAACACAGCCTTGGTCGCCGCCATGATTGCGCATAACGGTGCAGAAGCGACGGAACAGTGGCTGCGTGGCGTGAAAGACAACCTGGGCCGCAAGGCTGCCGGTGGTGACCGTGACGTAGCGCGCGACATACTGGGCGGCATTTGTGATGTAGGTATTGCCAACGCCTACTACGTGGGCCGCATGAAAAACTCCGAGCCTGGTAGCGATGCCTACAAATGGGGCGAAGCCATCAATGTGGTGCGTCCAACCTTTGCTGATACCAAGGGCGGTGGCACACACGTGAATATTTCCGGTGCCGCTGTGGCCAAGCACGCTCCTAATAAGGACAACGCTGTCAAACTGCTGGAGTACCTGGTTTCCGAGAAAGCCCAGAGCCTGTACGCCAAGGCCAACTACGAATACCCCGTGCGCGCCGGTGTTGAGCTGGACCCCGTGGTTGCCAGCTTCGGCCCCATGACGATTGATCCTTTGCCATTGACTGAAATCGCCAAACATCGCAAACAAGCCAGCGAGTTGGTAGATAAAGTTGGCTTCGACAACTAAAATCGCCCTACTCTTTTTCTACGACCGCCAGCTTTGAGAAATCAGAGCGGCGGTCGTCGCGCATTTAAGCGCCTGTAATACCTAGCCTTTCATAATGCCCTTTTTTCGTCGTCTGCCCTTTTGGTCCCTGGCTGCCGCTGTGATTGCCCTGATCGTGGCAGCGCCTGTGATTACCCTGCTGACCCACGCCTTAGGCGGTTCGACTGAGCACTGGTCGCATTTGTTCCAGTTCGTTCTGCCTCAAGCCATGAGCAATACCTTGCTGCTGCTCCTGGGAGTCGGCGTGGTGGTGAGCTGTCTGGGAGTGGGGTCGGCCTGGCTGATTACCGCCTACGAGTTTCCCGGGCGACGGGTCTTGCAATGGGCTTTGTTGCTGCCGCTGGCAGTGCCGACCTATATCGTGGCCTTTGCGTATCTGGATTTGCTGCATCCGATTGGCCCGATTCAGTCTGCCATTCGCTACGTCTTGGGCTATAGCAGCCCGCGTGAATTCCGTTTGCCAGATCTGCGCTCCTTGGGCGGCGCAATTTTTCTGCTGGGTTCGGTGCTCTACCCCTATGTATACCTGAGCACGCGCGCCATGTTTGCTACACAATCGGCCAGCTTGCTGGAGGCTGCCCGCATTATGGGTGAATCGGGCCGTAGCGTATTTTTCCGGGTCGTGTTGCCTATGGCCCGCCCCGCGATTGCAGTGGGTGTCAGCCTGGCTTTGCTGGAAACGCTGAACGATATTGGTGCTTCCGAGTTTCTGGGCGTGCAGACCCTGACGGTATCTATTTACACCACCTGGGTAACGCGCTCGGATTTGGCGGGTGCCGCGCAAATTGCTGTTTCCATGCTCTGTCTGGTGGCGGCGTTGATCAGCATCGAGCGTTATGGTCGCCGCCGCCAAGCCTATTCCAGTAATCAGCGTTCCGAACCCATTCGACCTACCCGGTTGAAAGGCTCCGCTGCCTGTATCGCCATTGCTTTGGGTGTAGCGCCCGTGCTGGTGGGCTTTGTGGCCCCATCCCTGTATTTGTTGAATGAGACCCTCAAGCATGTGAGCTTGGCGGGCGGTGTGTCGGCGCAATTGCTGAGCAGCGCCTGGAACACCTTGTATATCGCAGCGCTGGCCACTATCGCGACCCTATCTTGTGGCTTGGTCGTCGCCTGGGCTGCTCGGGCAGTACGTTCGGGACGCAAACCGCGTCTGGCCCGTTTTCTGGCAGGTGTCAGCAGTCTGGGATACGCCATTCCGGGAACCGTACTGGCGATTGGGCTGTTGACGCCCCTCGTCATGTTTGACTCTTTCTACAATCAAGTCATGTCCTGGTTTGGTGTTTCGGCGACGGGTTTGTTGTTGATGGGTTCAACGCTGGCTTTGGTTTTGGCCTATACCCTGCGCTTTCTGGCGATTTCGGTTGGCGGTATTGAAGCCGGGCTGGCTCGAATCCCGGCATCGCTGGAGCAGGCTTCCCGTTTATTGGGTGAAACCCCGGCGGGGACGCTGAAACGTGTGCACTTGCCCTTGCTGCGCCCCGCCATGGGCGCGGCTGCTTTGCTGATTTTTGTTGATGCCATGAAGGAGCTGCCTGCGACCTTGTTGCTGCGTCCGATGAATTTCGAGACCTTGGCAACCTGGCTGTATGCGGAAGCGGCTCGTGGGACTTATGAGGAAGGCGCGGTTGCCGCCTTGGCCATTGTGCTGGCCGGTTTGATCCCCGTTATTTTATTGGCACGTACTCAATTGATGGCCTCTGGCCCACGCGCATCATGAACGATTTTCTGGATTTGCAGGCGATTACCCTGTCCTACGAAACGTCTGAAGGTTTTCGGCCGGTTGTTGACCAGCTCAGCCTGCATTTGCCCCAAGGGGAAATCGGCTGTCTGCTGGGGGCCTCGGGCTGTGGCAAGACCACGGTCTTGCGGGCCATTGCCGGTTTCGAGCCTTTGCGTGCCGGACATATTCTGTTGAATGGCCGTGTCTTGTCGGCTGTGTCTCAGCAAGTGCCGCCGGAAGACCGCCATGTGGGCATGATGTTCCAGGATTACGCCCTCTTTCCTCACCTGACGGTAGAAAAAAACGTGGCCTTTGGTCTGCGCAAATGGGATAAAGCCCAGCGTCAGGCCCGAGTACTGGAAATGCTGGAACTGGTCGATCTGGCCCGTTTGGCGCAGCGCTATCCGCATGAATTGTCGGGCGGCCAGCAGCAGCGCGTGGCTTTGGCACGCGCCTTGGCTCCCAAACCGTCTCTGCTGTTGCTGGATGAACCGTTTTCCAATCTGGATGTGGATACCCGCGAGCGCTTGGCGTTTGAGGTGCGCGACATTCTGAAAAGCGCAGGCATTACCGCGATTCTGGTCACCCACAATCAGGCTGAAGCCTTTGCGATTGCCGATCGTATTGGTGTGATGCAGGCTGGCAAGATCATCCAGTGGGATACGCCTTACAGCCTGCACCATCGTCCTGTGAATGACTTTGTGGCGGACTTCATCCGCCGCGAAGCCATCATGGCGCAACGGGCCCAGGCCTTTTTGCGTGGCGAGCCTGCGTAGTTGCAAGTACGACAGCTCTAGCGTGCCCCATGCTGCCATATTGGACTGATAGCTCTCGCTTTCTTCCGGGTGGACGGTGAACTGAGTGTCCTCTAAGCGCTGATGATGGAGGGCTTGATCAGCATCCAGACCGCCATCGCTACCATCATCAGGTTTTCAGTCAGAGAGACAAAGCCCAAGGGCACCTTGCTGTCACCACCTACGCAGGCGCATTTCAGTTCGCGCTTGTCGATATAGACCGCCTTGAACACTGACCAGGCACCGATGCTGCCAATAAATAAGGCGATGGGCACAGACAGCCACATCAGGGCACCGGCCAGCATCAACACGCCTGCCACTGCTTCTCCAAAGGGGTACAGATAGGCGTAGCGCACCCATCGTTGGGCCAGCAAGTCGTAGTTCAGGAACATGGTGGCAAAGCCGTCCACATCTTTGAGCTTCTGCACGGCCAGTAAACACATGGCAATGGCAATAAACCATTCCAGCGCCTGGAGCAGGACAATCTGTCCGAATGCCGCCCAGGAAACAGCTAGCGCCATCAAGCCAGCCATCACAAACAAGGCGATCACGGGCGTGTAGCTGACGGCATCCTTGTCCTTGACCTTCCCACCGAAATACTCGACCAGTTCGTCATAGCCCCCTATCCGTTTTCCATTGATAAAGGTCTGGGGGGTTGTGCTGACTTGATGCTTGGCCTTGAAAGCGTCAATCTCTTCGCGATTCCTGAGCCAGTGATCGTCCAGCTCGTAGCCTTTACGTTTGAGCAGTGCGCGTGCTTTAAGCCCGAAGGGACAGATATGTTCTGCCGTCACCATGCGGTAAAGCTCGGCGCGTTTGGCGGTGTGTGTAGCCATATGCGACTCCTTTGACGTGATGCTGTTTGTCGGAAGCCCTCCCCTGACGCCATGCAAGCGTTTATCTGACACCCTAAACCAGGTGTCAGGAAGTGTGAGTAAGCAGGTGTAGTGATTTAGTAGTGTTAGTGATCGATTGTTTTTGCCTGATCGTAAGGTCTCAGGGGCTGGGTGGCAGCACATCGCATGAAAATGGGCAGAACAAGGGCAACAAACGCTGTCAGGAGCAGCAAGACATGAAGGTCTGGCACGGATACATCCAGAGTGCGGAGCAGTAGGGAGGGAATAGCCAGAGCAATAAAGCTGCCGATGTGGTTGCCTGTGGTTTGCAAAGCCATGAAGCGGCCCCGCTGAGCTTGAGTGGGGTAGCTGGTACTGCGGGCGCTGGCGCAGACTAGACGGGTGTAGCTGCCCGTCATGAACAGAATCATGAATACGTGAGCTGTTCCCCACCCCAGGGCTAGCATGATCAAGGACAAGAGCAAGATCAACGTACCCAGATCAGAGATACGGGTCTCGCCCCATTTTTTGATGCCCGTAGCGGATAGGCGGGAGGCGATCAAGGCGGCGACACCGCCCAACATGAAGATCACAGGCATTTGCTGTGCTTGAGTGTCGTAGCGTAGCGCCAAAACGGGGATCAGGACCGGGATCAGTAATAGTGAGCCTGCCTGCGCAATAGCCGGCAGGCTTAGCCAGCGCCAGGCCTCTTTACCTAGAGCCAGTGGTGAGGGTTGCGCTGCAACGAAAGGGTTGGAAGGCAGATAGCGATGAGCAATTGCGACGGCAAGCAGGCAGAGCACGGCCAGAGTCATCAAGGCGATACGCCAGCCCAGTTCTACGGCGATGAACAAGGTGACGGGCATTCCGGCGATACTGACCAAGGCAAAGGCGCTGACCACAATGGCAATCGCGTCGGTACGCTGCTCGGCATTCATGCCATGCAGCAGTAAAGTCGTTGCGGCGCTCATCAAAAAACCACCTAGCAAACCAGCTCCCAGACGCAGCAAGATAAATAGCCCGAATTCGGAGCTGATTGCCCCCAAAGCGGTTAATACGGCCAAGAGAATCAGTGCCAGGAGCAGTAAAGGCTTTAGCGCCGCGCAGTGCATCCAGCGTGAAGCCAGGACGCCCGATAAAGCGGCGCCGCCCATATAGGCGGAAGCGGCATAGCCGGCGTAGGTGGCAGGAACATCAAAGTCCACTGCCATCCAGACAAACAAAGGCGTCAAGGCCATGAATTCCAGAGCATGAACAAACTGGATAAAAGACACGGCACGGGCACGCAGCCGGGGACGAAACACTTCAGAATCAGACATGATGATACGCATAAAGAAAGAGGCCTCTAGCCTAATTCTTCGCGGTTTTGATATGTAGTCTCTATAATTCGAATATTAAATTATCAAAACCGGGATAATTCCATGACTCCTCAGCTGAATTTGAATGCCTTGCGGGTTTTTATCCAGGTAGCTGAAAGTGGCAGTTTTACGGCTGCAGCTCAGGTGCTGGATTTGCCGACCTCCAATGTCAGCCGTTATGTGGCGCAACTGGAGCGGCAGATTGGTCAGCGCTTGCTGGAGCGCAGTTCCCGGCAACTGCGTTTGACCAGTGTGGGCCAGGGCTTGTTTGATACCGTTCAGCCCTGGTGGGGAGCCTTAAAGCAGGCTGAACAGGATTTGCTGGATCAACGCACCCGTTTGTCGGGACGCTTGCGGATTTGTATTCCATCCGAGGTGGGGCCGTTTCTATTGGCGGGTGTCCTGGCGGATTTTGCGGCCCAGCATCCGGATCTGGAACTGCATTGTCAAACCAACCTGGAAGGCCCTGGTGTGCTGGCGCAGGATTTTGACCTGGCCTTATTGATGTGTCGGGGTGCTTTGCCAGACAGCAGCCTGGTGGTGCAGGAATTGTGTTCTTTTGATTGCCAGGTCGTGGCGGCACCTGCCTTGATCGAGCGGTACGGTATGCCCAGCAGCCTGGAAGAGTTGGAACAGTTGCCCTGCATTACGACCGATACGGCTTTGGATGGCCAAGCCTGGCAGTTTGTCTTGCCCGATGGTCGCTTTCAAATTTTGAACGTCCCCAGCCGCTTTCGTGTGAATAGCGGTTTGCTGGCGGGAGCTGGCGCCGTCAAAGGGCTGGGTTTTGCGATTCTGGTGCGGCAGGGATGTGAGAAAGAGATCGCCCAAGGGCGTCTGATTGCCGTTCCCCTGCCCTTGCCGCCTGCCCCTTTGCGTCTGGTACTGGCGTATACGCATCGACGACACTTGTCGAACTCGGCACGTGCCTTGATCGAGCATCTGAAGGCCCAAGCTGATATCGGCACCTTGCCTGGATTAAACACCCATTAACTTGGGGGCCTTGTAGGGTTTGAGCTTGGGTCGTCGTTGCAGCAACCGACGCTATATCAAGCAATGACGGCTGCTTTGACCATATCAATATGAGGAATGCCGTCCTCGTCGTAGGTCTCGCCCACAGGTTCAAAACCTAAAGAGCCGTAGAACTTCTGCAAATGCGCCTGTGCGCCAATGCGTATGCCTGCGCCAGGATAGTGAGCTTCCGTAAAGCGGATCGCTTCAGCCACTAGCGCGTAGCCGATTTTCAGGCTACGGAACTTGGCCAAGGTCAGGACACGGCCAATGGAAGGCTCATCATATTTCAGGCCCGGTTCGACAACGCGAGCATAAGCAGCCAGCTCGCCGTCCTTGAGCACGGACAAATGCCAGGAATCCAGGTCCAGGCCGTCCACGTCTTGGTAGGCACACTCCTGCTCCACCACAAACACCGCCTCGCGAGCCTGGATGATTGTGTACATTTCCCGCGTGGACAGATCGTCCAACCGTTTCCATTGAAAAACCAGGTCCATCTTTACTTCCATGACGATAAGGTTTGGGTGACTGCGTATGGTAATCGTCCAAGGGCAGAATAAAAAGAGCGGCCCGAAAGCCGCTCTTTTTGATCGTACTGGCCAAAACCAGTGCCTTCGATCTTACAGGCTGTAGTACATGTCGAATTCGACCGGGTGCGGAACCATACGCAGACGGGTGATTTCGGCTTGTTTCAGCTCGATGAAGGCGTCCAGCATTTCATTGCTGAACACACCGCCACGGGTCAGGAATTCGCGATCTTTGTCCAGGGACTCGATCGCCTGTTCCAGCGACACGCAAACGGTTGGGATTTTTGCATCTTCTTCGGGTGGCAGATCGTACAAGTTCTTGTCGGCTGCATCGCCGGGGTGAATCTTGTTCTGCACACCGTCCAGACCGGCCATCATCAGGGCCGAGAAGGCCAGGTATGGGTTGGCCATTGGATCGGGGAAGCGGGCTTCCACACGACGCGCCTTGGGGTTGCTGACGTAAGGAATGCGGATCGAGGCCGAGCGGTTACGGGCGGAGTACGCCAGTTTCACTGGGGCTTCAAAGTGCGGAACCAGACGCTTGTAGGAGTTGGTCGTGGGGTTGGTGATGGCGTTCAGGGCACGGGCGTGCTTGATGATGCCGCCAATGTAGAACAGCGCGAACTCGGACAGACCAGCGTACTCGTTACCGGCAAACAGGTTCTGGCCGTCTTTCCAGATGGACTGGTGCACGTGCATGCCGGAACCGTTGTCGCCGACCACGGGCTTGGGCATGAATGTCGCCGTTTTGCCATAAACGTGAGCCACGTTATGGATGGTGTACTTCATGATCTGGTTCCAGTCCGCACGCTCGACCAGAGTCGAGAAGCGCGTACCGATTTCCAGCTGGCCGGGAGCGGCCACTTCGTGGTGGTGGATTTCAACAGGAACGCCCTGCTGTTCCAGCAGCAAACACATTTCAGCGCGCAGATCGGCAAAGGAGTCTGTAGGCGAAACAGGAACGTAGCCGCCTTTGACGCCAGGACGGTGACCCAGGTTATTGCCATTGAGTTCCAGACCACGCGACCAGGGAGCTTCTTCAGAGCGAATCTTCACGAAGCTGCCCGACATGTCGTCGTTCCAGGTAATACCGTCGAACACGAAGAATTCCGGCTCGGGACCAAAGTACGCGGTATCGCCCAAACCGCTGGAGCGCAGGTAGGCTTCAGCACGCTTGGCCAGCGAACGTGGGTCGCGGTCGTAACCTTTCAGATCGGAAGGCTCGACCACATCGCAGGTCAGAATCAGGGTGGGCTCTTCACGGAACGGGTCCATACGGGCGGTTTTGGCGTCCGGGATGAGCAACATGTCCGAGGCTTCGATTCCTTTCCAGCCAGGCAAGGAAGAGCCGTCAAAGGCGACACCAGACTCAAAGCGATCCTCGTCCACCGCGTGTGCGGGGGTGGTCAAGTGGTGCTCACGGCCCAGGGTATCGGTAAAGCGGAAATCGACAAACGTGATTTCGCGTTCGGCGATGATCTTCAGAACATCTTCGGGGGAGGACATGGTTACTCCAGCGTCAATGACGTTAACAAAAAGTGAGGAGGAGTGGCGCGGATCATTGTGTAACCCACTACGGCAGGTCTTAATTACGTTTATCGGGATTGCCGCTGAATCTGATCCAAACAGCGCAATACCGATAAAGTAGTTATGGCATAGGACTTACCAGAAATTAATTGTAGAGCAATTGTGCAGATGCACAATAAAAAATGTCTTAAATAAACAATTAAATGTCAGGAACCTTCATCAGGAAGGAATGCTTCCTGTAAATCATTTAAGAATCGCCAGCCTAAATCGGTGGTTCGAATACGAACCGGATCGGAAGCCAGCAAACCTTTCTCGATATTGCGCTTGATCACGGGCAGGATGTTCGCAAGGGGCACACCCGTGCGTTCCTGGAAGTACTGGGCGGGTACGCCCTCTTTCAGGCGCAACACGTTCAGCATGAACTCAAAGGGCAAGTCTTTGGGTGTGACACGGGCATTGTGCGCATAGTGGCTGCCGTCGCGCTTGATGGCGTTCTGCATCCATTGCGCCGGGCTGCGGGTGGTAGCAGTACGGATAATGCGGTCGTGAAAGGACAGCTTGCCGTGGGCTCCCGGGCCTATGCCGATATAGTCGCCAAATTCCCAGTAATTCAGATTGTGGCGGCTATGGCCACCGCGCTTGCTGTAGGCCGAGATCTCGTACTGGTTCCAGCCGCGGCTGGCGGTCAGCTCGATCAGGCGGTCCTGCATGGCGGCGCTGTCGTCGTCATTGGGCAAGACCGGCGGGTATTTCGCGAAGACGGTATTGGGTTCCAAGGTCAAATGGTAGAGCGACAAGTGCTCGGTCTCATAAGACATGGCCTGCAAAATGTCCTGCTCGGATTGCGCTGGGGTCTGGCCCGGCAAGGCGTACATGACGTCCAGGTTCACGCGGTCCACGGCTTTCATGGCGGCTTCAATAGCCTGTTGCGCTTGCTGGCTGTCATGAATGCGGCCCAGCGCTTTCAGGGCCTCATCGTTAAAGCTCTGAATGCCCAAAGAAATCCGGTTCACGCCACTGTGTGCAAAATCCATGAAGCGCGAGGCTTCGGAAGCTCCAGGATTGGCTTCCAGCGTAATTTCTGCGTCGGGCAGCAAGTTCAGGTGGGAACGCAGCAAGGCCAGCATGCGGTCCAGCGCCTGGGCTGACAGCAGACTGGGCGTGCCACCACCGATAAATACGGAAATTACCTGCCTGCCCCAGACCAGCGGCAGGGTTTGCTCCAGATCAGCCTGCAAGGCGTCCAGATACTCGTTTTCGGGCAGTTCCGTTGGTGCTTCGTGTGAGTTGAAGTCACAGTATGGACATTTGCGCACGCACCAGGGCACGTGCACGTAGACGGACAAGGGCGGCAGGCTGGGCAGCAAGGTGGCCGGGCCGGAGCCAGGCCGGATGCGTACCTCGGGAGAGAAAACAGTCATGGTGTTACTCGACGGCCAGACGGGCCAACAAGGCTTGCATGGCTTGCGCCCGGTGGCTGTATTTGTTCTTCACTTCAGGAGAGAGCTGCGCCGCAGTTTGCTTGAGCTCTGGCAGATAAAAGTGAGGATCATAGCCAAAGCCGTGCTCGCCAGCGGGTTGATCCTGAATCTCCCCTTCCCAGACGCCTTCAATCACGATGGGCCGTGGGTCCTGGGCATGGCGCACATACACCAGAACAGCCACATAACAGGCGCGACGGTCGCTTTGTCCTTGCAGACGCTGGACCAGCAAGGCGTTATTGGCTGCATCGGACTTTTCACCGCCCAGTTCGCGAGCGGCAAAACGGGCGGAATATACGCCGGGGGCTTCGTCCAGGGCGCGCACACAGAGGCCGGAGTCATCGGCCAAGGCGGGCAAGCCGCTTAATTGGCTGGCATGACGGGCCTTGGCCAGCGCATTCTCGATAAAAGTGGCAAAGGGTTCCTCGGCCTCGGGAATGTTCAATTGGCCTTGAGGAACCATGCTGATACCGGCCTGAGCCAGGATGGCGGAAAACTCCTTGAGTTTGCCGGCATTGTTGGAGGCCAGGACGACACGCTTGGATTCAGTGTTCATAAGTCGCAGCAGGCGGCAAAGCGCTCTGTTCAGTAAAAATGGCAAGGCGCCGTGCCAGGCAGTGTATGCTGCATGGGATGGCGTCCCAATAGCGGTTTGTCCCGCTACCTGGCAGTGTCGCGCAGGGGGCAGGACAGATCCGTTTCATCGCGATCAGCCCTGCAAGGCTTGTTTCTGGGCTTGCATCAGCTCGGCAATGCCCTGCTCGGCCAGATCCAGCAAGCGATTCAAGGTGGGGCGTGCAAAAGTCTGGCCTTCGGCGGTGCCCTGCACTTCCACCAGATTACCGCTGCCTGTCATGACGATATTCATGTCCACGCCGCAGGCGGAGTCTTCCAGGTAGTCCAGGTCCAGGACGGGGTTGGATTCGAACACGCCGACCGAGACGGCCGCCAGTTGATCCAGAATGGGCGAGGCTTGCAGCTTGCCCTGCTCTTGCAGGCTGCGTACGGCCAGGCTGGCTGCGACCCAGGCCCCAGTGATACTGGCGCAGCGGGTGCCGCCGTCGGCTTGCAGAACATCACAGTCAATGTGAATGGTGCGCTCGCCCAGGGCTTTCAGATCAAAGACAGCGCGCAGGCTGCGGCCGATCAGACGCTGGATTTCCTGGGTACGGCCATTTTGCTTGCCACGGGCCGCTTCACGGTCCGAGCGCGTGTGCGTGGAGCGAGGCAGCATGCCGTATTCCGCCGTTACCCAGCCCTGCTCCTTGCCTTTCAGAAAGGGCGGGACTTTGTCGAGCACGCTGGCATTGCACAGAACATGGGTTTCACCCAGACGGATCAGTACCGAGCCTTCGGCGTGACGGGTAAAGCCGGTCACCAGTTCGATAGGACGGCATTGTGCAGCAGATCGACCCGAGGGACGTGCAATCGTAGCGTTTTCAGACAAGGCTAGGCTCCGGACAAAATTCAAAACGCCTATTGTACGCCTTGCGGGACGGGCCGTAGCGCAACACCCATGTCCATCCACTTATCAGCCTGGCAGGTGAAAAGCAGGATCTGATGGCGTTGAGCGGCGTCGTGAATAATGCGCTTCATGGCCCCCAGGCGATCGTTGTCGCTGTGGACCAGCACGTCATCCAGAATCAGCAAGGTGGGACGGCCTGCCTGTTGCAGCAAATCTGCATAGGCAAGACGGGCGATCAGGCCGATTTGCTCGCGTGCGCCAAAGCTCAAGCCGTCAATGTCGTCGGCCAGCCCTTGTCCGCTATCGCGTTGCAGCCAGCGTGGGGCCAGGTATTCGTCCAGCTCCACCCGTGCCTTGCCCAAAAGCAGACGCAGATAGTGGTTGATGTGCTTTTGCAAAGGCTCGTGCAATTGCTGGGTCAAGGCGTTGCGCTGCTCTCTTAGTACAGACAGCAACAGGCGCAAGGCCGCGACACGGCGCTCGTAGGTGGCGCAACGGCGCTGGCAGTCGTGCAGACGTAGCGAGGTCTGGTCGATCTGCTCTTCCAGGCCTTGCGCTCCGTGGGTTTCCAGCTTGGTTTGCACCAACTGCGCGGCCAGTCGGGCCTCGTTATAGCTTTGCTCCTGTTGTTGAGCGCTGCGCTCCAGACGTTGCAGGTCCTGCTCCAGAACCGAGACGGGCAAGGCGGCCAGCTCGGCTTCCAGAGCTTTTTGATCGGCCAGTTGCTGCTCGCGTTGCAAGCGCAGTTGTCCCCATTGCTGCTCGCGCTCCTGCTGCGCTTGCTGGCGTTGCGGGTCAGCCCATTGCTGTTCCAGGCTGTGAGCTTCAGCCTGGGCCTGCTCCAGACGAGCCTGGGTGCGGGCAAGGGCTTCGCGGGCATCATGCCAGTCGCTTTCCAGTGCGCGGTACTGCTGCTCGGCCATGGAGGCGGCTTGGGCGATACGGCCCAGTTCCGAGGCCTCGATGGCCTCGCCTTGCGGGCGTTGCGGGGCGATGCGTTGTTGAGCCGCCTGAACCAGACCTTGCAAGTGTGCTTTGCCTTGCGGGGCCAGCGCTTTCATGGAGCTGCGTAACAGCCGGTCCTGCTGCTCTTGTTCCCGATATTGCTCGCGGCGGCGTTCCAGCTCTTCCAGGCTTTTTCCGCCCAGTTGGCCAAGCGCCTGTGCGTATTCCTGCTGGGTTTGCGCCAATTGCTGCTGCACCTTGCCCAGATCGCGGCCGCCGGGAATGATGCGCAACTGGCCCATTCCGGGAAGCTCAATCAGGGTGCTGGCGCTAAGGTGGGCGCGGTGCTGGCCCTGAATGGATGCCCCATCCAGCAACAGGCCGGCGCCGTCTTGCAGTTCGATCTGCAATTCGGTGGAAATCGTCTCAAGCTGGTGTTGCAAACGCTGAATAAGCTGGTGCTGCTGGCGTAATTGGTCCAGGGCCTCGTCGCTGATTTTCAGCTGCACCAAGGCGGCCCCGCATTGCGCCAGTTGGGTTTCCAACTTGCCCAGTTCTTCCAGTTGCCCTTGCACCTGCTGCAATTGCTGCTGCGTGCCGTCAAAGCTGGCTTGATCTTGAAACCATTGCTGCCAGGTACGGGCGCGTTCCTGCTCTTGCAGGCTGGCGTCTTTATGGCTGCGCGCCTCCTCCAGACGCTGGTTCAAGCTGTTGAGCGTGTCCTGCTCTTGCTCCAGCTTGGCACTCAAGGATTTGACCTGCTCGGCGCGCTGGCTGCGTTGGCGAGCCCACTCCAGGTCGCGTTCCCCAGCTTGTTGGTAGAGCTTTTCTCGCTCGGCCAACATGTTCAGCGCCTGTTGAAGTTCCTTGGCCCGTTCCTGCAATTGGCGGGCTTGAAGTAACTGAACCTGCACTTGTTTGGCTTGCTCACGTAGCTGCTTCCAAGGACGCTTAGCCTCGGCATGGGCAATTTGCCTACGGGCCTGCGCCAGTTCGTCCACCCATTGCTGGTACTGCTGTAAGGCGGCTTGCTGGCTCTGTAACTGCTCTTCCAGCTCCTTGGCTTCTTTCTGCGCTGCCAGCCAGACGCCGCGTGGCTGTCCTTGAGCCTGGGTCACATATTGGTCCAGCTGTTGCTGGGCCTGTTCGATCAGATAATCCCCGTCTGCACTAGTCAAATCGGCGATTTCGCTACCCAAAGCCTGCTGCAAGGTGCCGCTGGCGTGCTCAACGGAGCTGCGCAAATCCTGGCCCTGCCCTTGTTCAATCCACAAAAGGCCCGGCACGCCCCAGTTGCGGGCCTGGCTGCTGCCTTTAGCGGCATACTCAAAGCCCATTTGCTGGGCCAGGTATTGTTCGGCCTCGTCATTGTCCAGATGCTGATTGCCAATGTATAAATCGCAGCGTTTGCGCTTCAGGAAACGCTTGCTCAGTCGCATGTCCTGGCCGTTCAGGCTGAAATCCAGCTCGATTTCCGGTGCGGCTGAAGAATCACCCCAAGGCAGGATTTTTGTCAGACTACCTGTGCCATAACGTTCGAAAAACACCGTGCGCAGGGCCTCGGCCAAAGTGCTTTTACCGGCCTCGTTCGGGGCGCTGATGATGTTCAGGCCCGGCTCCAGCTGGTCCAGTGAGACGGGCTGGCGAAAGCGCTTGAACTGCTCGACGCGCAGGGACTTAATGTGCATGACCACCTTCCTTATCGCGCAGCAAACCGGCCAGAATCAGCAAGGCATCTTCAGCGGCTTGCTGCTGGCTGCCGTGACGCAGTTCCTGCAACTGTTTCAACGCGGCCTGCAAGTAGCCATCGGCTTGCAAGGCGTCCAGATCCTCTTCAGAAGGTGCCAGACGCAAGGCCTCGCGCTGGCAGTCCCAGGCGCGGCAACGGGCTTGGGATTGCCCCAAAATACTTTCCAGGCGCTCAAAACCGCTCAGGCTTAACTGACCTGATAGCTCCAGTTCCACCACGCTCTGATCAGCCAAGGCGTTCAGTTCCCGCTCCAGCAGGTCCAGATCCGTGTCGTCATTCAAATGGTGCTGGATACTGCGCCAAGGGTGCTGGGCAACCGGCAAGGCTTGAACCACAGGTGTTGCGCCCGGTTCGCTGATTTCCACCAGCAGAGCCTGGCCAGAGTCGTTATCCCGAAAGCGGTCCGGCTCGGGCGTGCCGCTGTAGTAGCAGCGCTCGTTAATTTTGACGGTGCCGTGCCAGTCCCCCAGTGCCAGATAGTCCAGTTTGGCGCGTTGTACGCGGTTTTGATCGATCAGGTTATGGCTGTCCAAATGCTCCAGCACCCCACTGACGCTGCCATGCGCCAAGCCCAGACGCCAGTAACCCGCCGGACTTTCGGCCTGATCGAACCAGTCGCTCAAGTCCTGATAAGTCTGGCGTTGTGTCAACGGCGCTGGCAGGACCGCAAGCTTGAGCTCGTCCAGCAGAAAAAGCTCCGGTGTATCAAGCACATGCACATAATCTGGAATGCAGTTCAAGCGGCGCGCGCGTGTCCAGACACTTTCGCTCAAGGCCGCGTCATGGTTGCCGGGCAGGAGCAGCCAGGGGCCGGTGAAACCCGCCATGGCATTGAAACTGCGGCGCAGATTGCGATCGCTCAGGGTTTGCGAATCAAAGACATCGCCCGCTACCACAAGCAGATCGGCGCGATGTTCGGTAGCAAGCGTTGCCAGCTTCTCAATGGCCTTGAAACGTGCCTCAGCCAGGGCGGCCGCGTCCTCCAGCTCGAAACGCGAGTACTGACGACCTATTTGCCAATCGGCTGTATGCAGGATTCGTAGCATGACTGCCCTTAGATTTGGTAAAAAAATCGGCCCTTACAGGCCTTGAATGCCTAAAGTATAGAGCTTTGTCGCGGCGAGAGGAGCGGCCAAAGTCGGGACCTGAGAGTACAATTGGCGGCTTTATTCCATTCTTAAAGTGACCCACCCATGATCCGTAGCATGACCGCGTTTGGCAGCGCCAAGGCCGAGTCCGAAGCAGGCACCATCAATATCGAGATGCGCAGCGTCAACAACCGCTTTCTGGACCTGAATCTGCGTTTGCCCGAGGAACTGCGTTTTGCGGAGAATCTGCTGCGCGAGCTGGCCGCCCAGGGCGTACAGCGTGGCAAGCTGGAATTGCGGGTCAACTTTGCCCGTAGCGGCACGGATCAGCAACGCAGCCTGGATATGGAGGCGGTGGAACGCACAGCACAGATGCTGCAAGTGGCACGCGTGGCCATTCCCGATCTGCCTGCACCCGAGCTTCATACCTTGCTGAGCAATCAAAGCGGCAATAATTCGGGCATGGATCCCGAAATCTGGCTGCCCATGATCAGCCAGGCTTTCGAGGCGGCCTTGCAGGATTTTCAGGCGACCCGAGAGCGTGAAGGCCAGCGGCTGGCACAAGCCATGCTGGATATTCGCCAGGACATGAGCGTCATTGTGGACGAGGTCGAGCAGCACCTGCCCTCGATCCTGACGGAGCAGAAGAACAAGATTGCTACTCGCTTGCATGACGCCTTGTTGCAAGCCAGTCCGGACGGTTTCGCCCTGATTTCGGGCGAAGAACTGTCTGCCCGCGTCGCGCAGGAAGCGGCTGTTTTCTCCCTGCGCATTGATGTGGCTGAGGAAATCGCCCGCTTGCGTTCGCATTTGACCGAGCTGGAGCTGATTCTTAACGGTGATACCAGCGTGTCGTCCAACAAGAAAAGCACGCGCCAAGGCAGCACTGGCAAGCGTTTGGACTTCCTGTTCCAGGAGATGAACCGTGAGGCTAATACCTTGGGTTCCAAGGCAGGCAGCATGGACATGACGCGCGCTTCTATCGACTTGAAGCTGTGTATTGAGCAGCTGCGCGAGCAGACCCAAAACATCGAGTAAACCAGCCAGTCCCTTATTTTCTGCCTGCCAGTATTTTTTTCAGCAGGTGCTGTCTGCTTAAACCGCGTGAAACCTCAGGTTTTATGGGTTTTTTTCAAGAAAACCGTCTTGCTCAGGCCAGGCGGTTTTTTTGTGGACTTTTCTGATCATCCTCAAACTCCCTAGGGCTATTTTTTCTGAAAGTGGTCTAGTGAAGCCAGGAATAAATACAGACGCTTTATAAGCTGCCTTAATATATAAAAATAAAATAGCGATTTTTAAAATAAAAAAATAAAACAAAAATAAGAAATGGTTTTTATAAATAATTAATCCGGTTTTAAAAGTTTAAAAACGAATCACCGGTTTTAAATAAATTCATGCTTAATTATCTGTCTGCTAATTAGGTGGCTTGCCGGTTTTGTCCTGGGATTTTCTCGACAAGGCCAGGTAACACGTCACCTTTTTGACAGTTGTGTTTCTGGTTTTAAAACGGCGGTTTTTTCTGGCCGCTGTCTGAATGCCCTGCTCGGCCCCTTGGGTTTTTCTCCGCTTTTTTCTGCCTCCGTCCTTCCCGTACAATAGCCAGCGCTGTGCTACTCTTAGGCGGCTTATTAAAGGACAGAAAACACATGAATTTCATTTTTCGTGAAAATGAAATATTGGTCAGCAGCCAGGAAGGACAAGCCTTGATTCCTGCCAAACCCGCACTGGATTTAGCGCCGGCGCAATGGCATGCTCTTTCTCCAGGTGACGATTGTCAGGATTTTGCCTGCCACGTAGCGGCCGAGACCCCGGCTCCGGATGGCTTTACCTTCCGTCACTTGCGCGGCGTGCTGTCGCAGTTGGGAGATCAAGCCAGTATGGTGAATCGGGCTTTTCAAGTCTCGGAATGGGCGCGCAGCCATCGTTACTGTGGTGTGTGCGGTTCGACCATGGAGCGTGTGAAGCATGAACTGTGCTTTCGCTGCACCTCTTGTGGTTTCTCGGCCTATCCCCGCATCTCCCCGGCCATGATGGTACTGATCCGCGACAAGGACCGTATCTTGTTGGCCAGTCACTCCACTTACGCGACGGCGCGCTACACGGCTCTGGCCGGGTTTGTGGAAGCCGGTGAAAACCTGGAAGAAGCCATTCACCGTGAGGTTATGGAGGAAGTGGGGCTGCGCGTGGACAATATTCAGTATTTCGGCAGTCAGTCCTGGCCTTTCCCACATTCTTTAATGGTGGCTTATACCGCCGAGTACGCCGGGGGGGATTTGCGCATTCAAGCTGACGAAATCAATGACGCGCGCTGGTTTGGCCCGGGTGACGCCCTGCCCGATCTGCCCCATACAGACTCCATTGCGGGCCGTTTGATTCGGGCCAATTTACCGGGCCAGGCCAAGACTTAAAGCGCGACTCAGGTTGCCAGATGGGCGGCGACATTGCGCAGCATACGGCCCAAATCCTCGCGCTCATTCGGATTGAGCACCGACAGAGCATCATCAATCATTTTTTTGGCGGCGGGCCAGACTTGCGCATAGCGCTCACGGCCTGTTTCGCTCAGGTACACACGCATATAGCGGCTGTCGTTTTCGTCCGTGCGGCGCTGCACCAATTCGCGTTCTTCCATTTGGTCAATCACCCGGCTCAAGACCGGCTGATGTACCACGATGGCCTTGGCAATTTCCCCGATGCTGCGCCCGTCCTTATCCCACAGGTACTGCAAGACCCGAAAGTGCACATAGGTCATATTGTGTTCACGCAGGGTGGTCGATCTTAGCGTTTGGTCCAACTTGTAGATAATGTTGGCCATCTGGAAGGCCAGATTGGTTTCTACGCTGCTGTCAGGGATGGAGACGGGAGTTTTGCTCATAATGCCTTGGGAGAGTCAATCCTGCGCTTGTCGCTCCATGAAATCGGAGCGACAAGCGGACCGTCAGTATACTAGCAGAGCTCTGCCTGGACGGTTCCCGTAGGCGTGTGACTGGCAGCGCGGAAAATCTGCGCGTAGCTCCAGGGATTGGCCATGGCAGAACGCACGACCTGAGTACGCACGGCATCGGGCAAGGCGCTGATCTCACCATATAGACAGGACCACTTCTGGCAGTGCTCTACAATCTCGCGCTCGTTGTTTTCCCAGGCTTCCAGGGCTTCGGGGATATCGCGGGCATCCTGCACCTTTTCCAGGAACGTGGCCAAAGCCAGGCCATTTTGCATGGCCATGCCCCCACCCTGCCCCAGGTTCGGCGGTTGAGCGTGGGCGGCGTCGCCCAAAATCGCGGTACGGCCACTGGACCAGGTTTTGCAGCGCGTCACACTGTAACGACCCCAACTGACCGGGCCATCTGCGCGTTCAATCAAGTGTGCCCAGTGTGGGAACAAGGCAGACCAGTATTCCTTGTCGATCTGGACATTGCTGGCACGCACATCGTCGTACGGGCACGTTAAGGCCAGATAGGTTTGGGTTTCGCTGACGGGCGTAATCAGCAAGCGATGCAGACCGTTCCAGTTCTCGATGTATTTTTGAGCGTCTTGCTCTGAGGTGTCGCCTGGCTTACGGGTGATCATGGTACGCAAGGCCCCTTCGCGGGTTTGCTCGTGCACCAGTTCCAGACCGAGAGATTGGCGGATACGGGACCAGATGCCATCAGCACCCACGACCAGATCGGCACGTAAACGCTCGCCCGAGGCCAGTTGAACTTCGCCGCGTGCGCTGGCGGCGATGACTTCCACATTCGTGCGTACCTTTACGCCGGCGCGTTTGCCCGCTTGCTCCAGGGATTTCAGCAGTTGCGAGCGCATCACGGTAATCAGACGGCGATCGGGCGGTGTGGGGCCGCAATCAATGACCTCGTTATTCAGATCACGCTGCTCAAAGTGGCTACCGTAGAAAGCGCCTTCAATCGCTTGTTCGTACGCTCCCAGGGCTTTGAGAACGCGCAGGCCGTTTTCCCAGATATAAATACCGGAGCCATTGGCGCGCAATTCAGACTGGCGCTCCAGCACAGTGACATCCCAGCCGCGTTGAGCCAAAGCGGCGGCGGTTGCCAAACCTCCCAGGCCACCGCCTGCGATCAAGGCACTTAGTTTTTTATCGGACATGCTGGTTTCCTTAAACTTGCGCCCACAAAGGCAAAGAGTGATTGCTATCCAGAACACGTTCGCCAGCCAGAGTTACGTACCACTCGCTGAGCAGACCATCCGGGTCACGCAAGAAGAAAGCGCGCTTCCAGGGCAGGTTCACGTTGTGAACGGGGGTGATGTTCCGGGCTTTCAGGCGCTCCAGTGTGTGTTCCAGATCCTGGACGCTGGCCAGCTCGAAACTGCCATGCGAGAAGGAGGCCTCTTCATCACGTACCAGGATCAGGCTGTAATCATAATTGGCCAGACCGGCACGCAAGTAGACAACCTGCTCGTTTTCATAAACCACTTCCAGGCCGCCGACTTCGGTGTAAAAGCGGCGCATGGCGCCCAACTGAGCGGTACGCAGCACGGCATGGGTGACTCGACGTGGTTGTACCGGGGCGTCGGCGACTGTTTCCAGAATGGGGTTGGAGTCGTAGCGGCCTTCGGTAAAAGGCTCCTGGCCTTCAGGATCCCAGCGACTGGTCAGCAATTCCATGGGGCCGCCCAGCACGCTGCGCCAGTCTTTAATGGTGTCGCAGTAGAACTCGTTGTAGTTGCCATCGGGGTCAAACATATAGACGCTATGGGCAACCTGATGGTCCACTGTCATGTCAATGTCGCGCCCTTGCTCTTTTGCGCGCTTCCAGCCGGCAACCAGTTCAGCTTCGTTTTCCAGCTCCCAGGCCAGATGATTCAGACCGGGCTTCAAGCCAATTGTGCCGGGCAGTTGCAGCAGACCGTCACGGCCATACCGGTTCACGCCTTTAGTCGTTTCCATCATGCCCAGATCATGGGGCGTGTGGCCGGTGCCCAAAAAGGTCGCCACCAGATCCGGTTCGGTAAATTCCACTTTCAGGCCGCAGATCTGGCTGTAAAAATCTTCACCGCGTTGCAGTTCGTCAACCCACAGGTTGACGTGGCCCAGACGGCGGGGCTCAAAGCACGCGGTTTGGATGGAGTAGGAAGTTGCTTGTGTCATAGTTTCTCCTCCTGGGTATGACGATTCATGGTCTGCAACACGGCTAGCGTCAATGCGCTGTCGCTCTGCTCCAGATCCATCAAGACGTTGAAATGATTACGGTTTGGCACGGCCATGCTTTGCACCACGCAGCCCGCCAGCTCGCATTGGCGGGCGTAGTGACGGCTTTGTTCTTGCATGACGGTAGGTTCCAGTGCCCCCCAGGCCACCAGCACGGGCGTTCCCCTTGCTGGTGGGTGCAAGGCCGGGCTATAGCGTTGGGCTTGTTCTTCGTTCAGCTGCAGCCAGTCATTCACGGCGGTCTGCAAGAGGGGATGCAAATCCATGACGCCGCTGATAATGCTGGCGCTGTGGATCAGACGTTGTTCACGTCGGGTATCGGCCGCCAGCAACATGCCGCTTAAATGGCCCCCTGCCGAGCTGCCACTAATATGAATACGCTGCGGGTCGCCATTAAATTGCGTCGCGTGCGCGTGGACCCACTGCAAGGCGCGTTCGCATTGCGCCACGATCTGCGGCAGGCGGTAAGCCGGAGCCAAGCCGTAGTCCAGGCAAATCACCGTGGCACCGGCGGCATGCAGGCTTTGCGCCATCATGGCCGAGTCATCCTTGGACAACATGCGCCAGTAGCCCCCATGAATGAACAGGTAAACCGGGGCGCCAGCCTGGCTGGCGGCATAGATATCCAGTTTTTCTGTCGGGTCATCGCCATAGGCGTGGGTGCTGAAACAGGCTTCCAGGGCTGCACGGGCCCGTTCACTGGCCTGCTTGTAGGCGGCCATCTCAGCGTCAAAATCAGCCACCGAAGCCTGGAGCCGGTATTGCTCCAGGTCTGCCGGATCGAAAACAAGTTTGTTCATTGCTTTATTCCGCCTGCGCCGAAGGCAAGCGATTCAATAGGAGGAAACCGATGAAAACCAGCACTTCCACCGCCAGGAAGCTGCCAAAGGCCCAGATGTAAGAACCAGTCAGGCTCAGCAACAGGCCCAGCAGGGACGGCGCGACAAAGGTGGCGAACACACCGCCCATTTCGGCATAGCCAGCAGCGCTAGGGCCCAGGTTCACGCCATAGCGCTCCCCCACGTAGCTGAAAATGGCGCCACCATGAAAGACCCCTACGCCGCAAAGAATGGCCACGATCAGCAGGCCGCTGTAGGGCAATGCCTGCCAGGCAACCAGAACACAGGCGCTGGCCGCCAGAATGGTCAACCACATGCCCACACGCATTACCCCAACACGGGTAAAGCGATCGCTGACATAACCGCCCAGAATCAGGAAGAAGACTTGGGACAAGCCCATGATGGTGCCGAACAAGGGAGCCTGTTCGGGGGCCATTTTCTGCACATCAATCAGCGCTGGAATCAGCCAGGTCGCGGTTGCCGCAACCGAGAACAAAGCCCCAAAAATGGCCAGAATGCCTACCCATATCCAGGGGCGTGCGGCGATGGAGCGCAACACACCGGCATCGGTTTTGATCTTGTCGTGTGGATCTTGATAAGGACCGGCGCGTACCACCAGCTGCGTGATTAAACAGGCACTTAAGGTCAGCCCGCCCAGGACCAGGAAGAAAGCACGCCAGCCATGGGCCATGGCGTAAGGCAAACCCAAGGCAAAGTCCAGGGTAATGGCCAGCGAATAGGCGGCCAGAATAATGCCCAGCACCAGACCCTGGCGGCGTGGCGCAAACCACTGCATGACGATTTTCATGGACCCGACCCAGACTGCAGAGTCAAAAAAGCCCACAACCAGACGCAGTAAAAATAGCTGCGTGAAATCCTGTGCCTGAGTCTGCAGCAGCATCAGCAAGCCGCTGCCACCCAAGCCAATCAGGTACAAACGGGCCGAGCTCATGGAGCGACCACGTGGTGCCCAGAACAACATGCCCAGTGCAAACGAGACACCGAAAGCACCCTGCACCAGCCCGGCTTGCGCGGGGCTCAGTGACAGGTCTGCCGAGACAATTTTGATGACAGCTGCAAAGCCGTAAAAGTCGGCCGCCAGGCACATTTCGCCCATCACGGCCATCAACAGCATGAGCAAGGCCACTGTGCCGCGTGGCTTGGCCTTGTCGAGCGGATTGCCCATAACCCCCTGTTCCACCATGTCATCCTCTCCTTTTGGATAAATGTTCAAGCTGAGTGTTTGTCAGGCACACTCTTCAATTGCTTTAAACATGAAGGATTATGGTGTTTTGGCTTAATCTATGTCAATACATATGTATTGGTATATACCCTATGATGAGGCGGCTTACGAATGGCGTATCAGGGTTTTTCTCAAGCCTTTTTCAGGGGCAAGGCCAGGCAAATAGCGGCCAGTACAGCACAAACAACACTCACGTCAGCCAGACTCCCCCACCAGGCCGACAAGGCCAAACCGATGCCTAGCAACAGGCTGTACATCAGGCCAAAGACAGCACCTGCCTTCCCTGCCACCGAGCGATAGTCCTGCAAGGCAGCCGACAAAAGATTGGGGATGGCGATGGCGTAGGCCAATGCCAGCAACATGGCCGGCAGCAGGAAAATCAGATGTGTTCCCGCCAACTCCAGGCCGGTAGCCGCCACGGCCAAAATCAAAATCCCCCGCCACACCAAATGCCGGGCACGGTGTCCTGCCGCCAGCCAGCGGCGATTCAGAAAAGCGCCCATAAAGGTTCCGGCAGCCAGTAAAAGGCCGGCCACCATCATGGGACGGTTATCGGAGCCCAGGCCTTCCAGCAGGAAAGGTGCCCATTGGTAAAAGGAAAAAATCGTGACGTTGAACAGAGCCACCAGCATGGCGGACTGCCAAATTGCCGGGTCACGCAGCAAGCGGAACAGCACATTCACCATGCTGGCCTGGCTGTGTTGAAGCGGGCGGGTTTCAGGAAGCTGAAACAGGCAAGCGGCAAACAAGATCAAGGCCAACACGAACAGTCCCAGAAAGACGGGCATGAGATTTGCGCTTGTTGTCAGAGCGACGCCCATTGCCAGACCTAACAAGGGGCTTAATGCCAGAGCGGCACCTATCGTGCCAAAGATCCTGGCCAGATCTTCTGCCTGGTAGCGATCGCGCAACATGGTTTGTACACCGATCGAGCCGACCGCCGCTCCAAATGCACTGATCATGCGGGCAGCCAGCAAAACACCGAAGCTGGGGCTGAACACAGCCAGCAGGCAGCCCAGGCCATAAACCGTCAAACCGGCCAGAACAGCGGGCCGACGCCCGGCCTTGTCGCATAGCCAGCCCCAGAACAGCACGCCTGCGGCAAAGGCTATGAAGTAGACCGATAAGGTCTGCCCGGCGCGGCTGGCCGACACGGAGTAACTGTCGGCGATCAGGGGTAAAGCCGGGCTATAGGCGGTTTCCACCACCTGCGGAAACATGATCAAGGCGATCATCAAGAATAGAAAACGAGACATGCAAACCACACTGAATTGGGAAAAAAGAATCAGCGTAAGTCTGGCTGGATTTTTCTATTACAAGTATTCTGATAAAAAACCAATGAAATCGGACAATCATGCCTTGGTTAGATGCTAGTGACCCCTTTCCCGACCTGACAGATCACCATGTATTGGGTATTGCTGCCCGTTTGGCGCAACATGATTCCGGCCTGCATCAGCACCCCTGGGGCCAGATCCTGTACACGCACAGCGGTTGCATTACTGTCACCCTGGATCAGCAATTGTGCTTGTTGCCACCGGGACGCTTGATCTGGATCCCTCCCTTGCTGCTCCATCAGGCACAGATGAGCGAGCAGGTGGATTACCGATCGGTGTATCTGGACCCGACTCGTTACCCTGATTTGCCCTCTCAGGTTCAACTACTGGCGGCGAACGATTTGCTGACTGCCGCGCTGGACCGTATTGCCCAAGCTGATTTGGACGAGGACTGGGATCAGCCGCCGGGCCATCATGTGATGCTGGTCTTGCTTGATGAGCTGCAACGGGCGCCCGATCAGGCTTTGTTTCTGCCCTTGCCGCTTGATAGCCGCTTAAGACAAATTCCCTTGGACAGCCTGCCTCCCGCTCTGAATGAATTAGCCAGCTATCTGGGCGCCAGTGAAAAAACCATCAGCCGCCTTTTCAAGCGAGATACTGGTCTGAATTACCAGCAGTGGAGACAACAGTGGCGTTTGCTTAAGGCGATCGAGCAGCTTTCTATCGGGGGCCGTGTCACCCGGTTAGCTTCAGACTTGGGCTTTGCCAGCGACAGCGCTTTTATTGCCTTTTTCAAGGAACAGACGGGCCTGACTCCCGGCCAATATGGTCGCCAGAAGCGCTATTTTGATTAGACAGTAATGGGCGAGTGCACCCGGGGGTTCTAGTTAGTAGAAGTGTCAATAATTACTCCGTTCACTGTATATACCGGTGCTATGATCAGTCGCTATTACTACTAAAAAGAGAGGAGACTGTATGAAGCATTCATTGCGCCTGAGTTTGTTGGCAGCGACATGTTTAATGGCCGGTACCGCGTTGGCGCAAGCCAGCAATCCCATCATGGATACTGCATTAAGCAAGGCCGACGCCTTGGAGCAGCAGGTTATTGAGTGGCGTCGTCATATTCACCAGAATCCTGAGCTGTCTTATCAAGAGCACGATACGGCGGCGTATATCAAAGCCGCTCTGGAAACCATGCCCGGTTATCAGATCCAGACCGGCATTGCTCAAACCGGCGTCAAGGCAGTATTGAAAGGTGGCAAGCCTGGGCCAGTTGTGGCCTTGCGAGCCGATATGGATGCCCTGCCCGTGCAGGAACGTAATGATTTGCCCTTCAAGTCTGTCGCCAAAGGCACTTGGCAAGGCAAGGAAGTGTCGGTATCGCATGCTTGCGGCCACGACACCCACGTTGCCATGTTGTTAGGTGCGGCCAAGGTCTTTTCGGATATGCGCGACGAACTGCCTGGTACGATTGTGTTGCTGTTCCAACCAGCTGAAGAGCAAGGCCCTGGCAAACCGTTAAGTGGTGCTAACGCGATGATGGCTGAAGGCGTGCTGGATCAACCTAAAGTGGATGTAGTGATGGGCCAGCACATTGGTCCTTCCTACCCTGCCGGCAGTATTGGCTACCGTCAAGGCAGCTTGATGGCCAGTGGCGATGTGTTCTCCATCTCTTTGGCAGGTAAAGGTGGCCATGGCTCCTCTCCCTGGAGTGCTGCCTCTCCGGTTGTCGCTGCAGCTGAAACCGTTGTGGCCTTGAACAACATTATCGCCCAGCGTACCAATCCCCAGGACGGCACTACTGTCGTGACGGTAGGTTCGTTGCAAAGCGGTAATCGCCCCAATGTTCTGCCGGAAAGTGCCGATATCAGTGGTACGGTGCGCTCCCTGTCCAAGCAAAACCAGGCAACCGCACATGAGCTGATTCAGCGCTACGCGCAAAACATTGCTGCGAACCACGATTTGAAGGCCACTGTGCGTATCGATACTGGCTACGAAGTTTTGGTCAGCGATCCTAAGGCTACCCAAACTGTGATTCCTGCTCTGGAGCTGGCAACGGACGGGATTGGGGCCAAGGAAGTTGCCCCTGGTATGGGCTCCGAGGACTTCGGCGCCTTTGGCAAGAACGTGCCCGTGGTTTTCTGGCGTCTGAATGCCTCGACATATTCCGACAAGATGGGAGCACCTAACCATTCGCCTGAATTCATGATTGATGAAAAGGCTTTGCGCATCGGTACTCGTGCTTTAGTGGCCAGCTCTTTGACTTATATGATGGATCACAAAAAACCGTAGCCTCTTGATGGTTTCAGATGGAGAACAAAAAAACCGCGCCGTAAATGGCGCGGTTTTCAATTTAACAAGCTTATTTAGCGGATTTCCAGCTTCTTGGCCCCTGTTCCACTCTTTTTCTTGGGCAGAATCAGCTCCAGTACGCCGTTTTCGCATTTGGCGCTGGCCCGGGACTCGTCAATATCCTGCGCCAGGCTGAAGCGACGTGTCTGCACCCCGTAATAGCGCTCACTACGCAAGACCGTATCGCCGTCCTTTTCTTCCTGAGTCCGACGGCTTTCCACGCGGATAGAAACCACATTGCCTTCAACGCTGACATGCACGTCTTCCTTGTTGATACCTGGCACTTCCGCGCTGACTTGATAGGCCTCTTCGCTCTCGCTGACATCCAGACGAATGGCGGGCGGTGTATTTCCGGCCAGGGAGCCGACAACAGGAACGCGTCGGAAGATGTCTTCAATATCTCGCCACGTGTCCAGGCCCGCCAGATCACCAAAGGGATTAAAACGTGTCAAATTATTTGCCATGCTTGATCTCCATTTTTCCTTTGCTGAGCCCTGCTGCAATGGAAGGCGTGGGCTCGGTCGCCTACATAAGAGGAGATGAGGCTAGTTCCCGATATTTCAAGTGCTTAGCTAAAAAAAAACCGCCTTGCTCCCTAAAGAGACAAGGCGGCCAAAGGTACGATCTTATGTTCTTTTAGCAGTGTTTCTACTTGTTCAGGTACTGCTTAAACTCGGTTTCGTGTGCAGCACAGGGGACTGTTCCGGTGCGGGGTGCTCATCAGCAATAATCGGGATCTCCTTGCCGTCCTTGTCCATGACCTTGCCGTTTTCAACATAGTCCCCTTCGTTCAGATTGGCCACGTCCGAGACCCGCAGATAGCGGCCTCCACCCGCAGCAAACACAGAGGGCTGATCCGGATTGCCCAAGGTGAAATGGTTGAACAGCAGGTTCAGCACAATCGCCACCAGGGCTGCCGAGCTGATGCCGGAGTGGAAAATCGTCGCAAACCAGGTTGGGAAGTGCTCGTAGAACTTGGGAGCCACGATAGGAATCATGCCGGCGCCGATAGCGGTGGCGACGATGATCAGGTTCATATTGTTTTCGTAGTTCACCTTGGCCAGCGTACGGATACCGCTGGCCGCGACGGTGCCAAACAGGACCATACCCGCGCCACCCAGTACCGCGGGTGGGACAGCGGCAACCAGACGGCCCATGATGGGCAGCAAGCCCAGTGCGATCAGAATCAGGCCACCAAAGGCTACGACGTAACGGCTTTTCACGCCGGTGACCGCCACCAGACCGACGTTCTGGGCAAAGGCACTTTGTGTGAAAGAGCCAAATACAGGGGCGATCAGGCTGGAGAGCATATCGGCACGCAGGCCATCACCCAGACGACGAGCATCCACTTTGGTTTCGATAATGTCGCCCACGGCCAGAATGTCGGCCGAAGTTTCCACCAGCGTCACGATGATCACAATGAACATGGAGATAATCGCGGCAGTCTGGAAAGTGGGCATGCCAAAGTGGAACAGGCTGGGCAAGGCAAAGACCTCGCCTTCGCTGACGGCAGAGAAATCTGCATGGCCCATGGCGACGGCAATGACGGTGCCGATAATAATAGCCAGCAAGATAGACAGGCGGGAGATCGTGGCGCTGCCCAGCTTGCTGAGCAAGAGCACGATCAGCAAGGTCATGGCGGCCAGGGAAATATTACCTACGCTGCCAAAGTCCGGTGCGGAAGGATTACCGCCCATGGCCCAGAATGCGGCCACTGGCATCAAGGTCAGACCAATAGTCGTAATCACGCAGCCCGTGACTAAAGGCGGGAAGAACCGGATCACCCGTGAAAAGACCGGCGTAATCAGCAGCCCAAGCAGGGACGCGACAATGACTGCGCCGAATACCGCTGGCAAACCGCCGCCCGTACCCAAAATGGCGATCATGGTGGCTACGCCAGAAAATGATACCCCTTGAACCAGCGGCAGACGGCAGCCAAAAAACGGCACGCCCAGCGTTTGCAGCAAGGTCGCCAGGCCGCCCATGAACAAGCAGGCGGTAATCAGCAAGCCGGTTTCATTGGCAGGCAGGCCAGCGGCCTCGCCAATGATCAGGGGTACGGCAATAATGCCGCCATACATGGTCAATACGTGTTGAAAACCGTAGGCAAGATTCGCGCCCAGGCCCAGATTCTCGTCTTCGGGGCGCTGCGCAGTCGCTGCACCCGTCGCCCTTGTAGGTGTTGTCATTGTTTGTCTCCGAAAATAAATAGGCAGGGCTCTAGAGGCCCTGTCACTACCGAACTCAAGCTGTCGCTACGGTATCCAGCACCTTGTCGCGCAAACGAAGCGCAGCGGCTTGATGGCGTTGCATCAGGTCTTGCAAATCAATGCCGCAGGGTTGGCCGTCAATCACGCGCCACTGGCCGGCGACCATCACGCGGTCGGCCCGGTCTGCGCCGCAGAGCAGCAAGGCCGCCAAGGGGTTCTCAGCGCCGGAAAAGCGCAATTCATCCAGGGTGAACAAGGCCAGATCGGCCTGCTGCCCGACGTTCAGGCCACCAATGTCCTCGCGACCCAAACAACGGGCCGAGCCTTGAGTCGCCCAACGGATAACGGCTTGATGGGTAACCTGGCCCGGCTCGTAGCGCAGCCGGCCCAGCAAGAGTGCCTGTCGCATCTCTTGAGCCAGATTGGAGTGATCATTGGAGGCCGAGCCATCTACGGCCAGCCCCACGGGTGCACCAGCGGCTTCCAGCTCGATGGTGCGGCACAGGCCGCTGCCCAAGACCATATTGGACGAGGGACAATGGGCAATACCTGTGCCTGCCCGGCCCAGACGCTGGATTTCTTCGTCGTTGAAGTGAATGCCGTGTGCCAGCCAGGTGCGATTGCTTAACCAGCCCTGCTGATCCAGATAGTCCAGTGGACGCATACCAAAGAGGCGCTCGCAGTAGGCAGTTTCGTCGTCTGTTTCAGCCAGATGCGTATGCAGGCGTACGTCCTCGCGTTCGGCCAGCTTGGCGCTTTCGCTCATCAACTCGCGGCTGACAGAGAAAGGCGAACACGGAGCCAGGGCCAGCGTGATCATCGCCCCATCCTCGCGTTGGTGATATTGACGAATCAGGCGCAGGCTGTCGTCCAGAATGGTTTGCTCGTCCTGTACGACGTTTTGCGGGGGCAAGCCTCCCTGATCCCGACCCACACTCATGGAACCACGGGTCAATGCGGCGCGTACACCCAGGCGTTGAGCGGTTTCAGCCTGGCAATCAATGGCATGTTGCAAGGCGCCCGAAAACACATAGTGGTGATCGGCCACCGTCGTACAGCCCGACTGCAACAGTTCCACCATGGCCAGCTCGCTGGCCACCTGCATTTGTTCGTCGTCCAGCCCGGCCCACACGTCATACAAGGTGGTCAGCCAGGGGAACAAGGGTTTGTTCAGTGCTGGGGTATAGGCCCGTGTCAGGGTTTGGTAAAAGTGATGATGCGTATTCACCAAACCGGGCAGCAAAACGTGCCGGGAGGCATCCCAGCTTTGGTCGTAAGCCTGCTTGGGCTGCTGACCGGCGGCCACTTTTTCGATAATGCGGCTATCTTGCACCAGTACGCCACCGGCAGCTTGTGCATCTGAACAGGCCAGTGGATTGCAAATCCACAGGATCGGGGAACGGCTAGTCATTATTGTGTCTCCTGCGTTTTATTGCTTTTTATTGTTGTCAGTTCGACTAGCCGACCTATATACCTGCTGTGATAAGGGTTATTTGGAGCCTGGCCTTAGCGGTACCCTTTTTCGCTCCAAGCCTTGAGTCCTGCTAGGGCATTCATGAACTCTTATGCCTTCTATAAGGTTTGTCGTATAGAGAGCAGCCCGTTTTTTTACGGTATTCCGGGACATAAAAAATTTGCTCAAAATCAGGATTTATCCTCTGGACAAAAACCTGGGACTATTGTCCTTTAATCACTTAAAGCCTAAATCATTGACTCGCTTAGGAATTTATTTATTGGCATAAAAAAACATATAAACCCGCATATCCACACATTTTGACCGTGCCTGTTCAGTCGTGTTAATTGTGTCGCCAAGCGCATTAAAAGCGCCGTTGTGCTGACCTCGCACACATTATTCGGAGAACACATGCAGCATATAAAAATCAAACCCGGCGCACCCCTGGCCGAGCAAGCTGAAATCGGGCACAACCGATGGCACCCTGATATTCCAGACCTGACCAGCGTGAAGCCTGGCGAGGAAATGATTCTGGAGTGCATGGACTTTCTGGACGCCCAGATCAAGAACACGGACAGCGCCAACGACGTACGCGACGTTGACCTGACCCGCGCTCACCCACTGACGGGCCCCATCCACGTAGAGGGTGCTGAGCCAGGCGATATTCTGGTGGTGGATCTGCTGGACATTCGCGCCATTACTCCTGTCGGTTTCTCCGGCATTTTTGCCAAGGAAAATGGCGGTGGCTTTTTGGCCGAGCATTTTCCCGAAGCCGACAAGGCCATCTGGGACCTGCATGGTGTTTACGCCACCTCGCGTCACATCCCTGGCGTACGCATTGCGGCCATGATGCACCCCGGCCTGATCGGCACCCTGCCCTCGCACGAACTGCTGCGCGAGTGGAACCGCCGTGAAGCCCTGCTGGTGCCCAAGGGCCACGCCAACCCGCCCGATGCCAAAACCGCTGTATTGCGCGGCGTTAAAGGGGCCGAGTTTGACCGCATGGCGGCTGAAGCTGCCCGTACCGTGCCTCCACGTGAGCATGGCGGCAACCTGGACATCAAGAACCTGACCATTGGCTCGCGGATTTACTTCCCCGTCTATGTGAAGGGTGCTGGCCTGTCCATGGGCGACTTGCACTTCTCCCAGGGCGATGGCGAAATCTCTTTCTGTGGTGCCATTGAAATGGACGGCGCAGCCCACCTTGGCTTTGATCTGATCAAAGGTGGCATGGCCAAATACAATCTGACCGCGCCTATCTATGTTCCAGGCCGTCATGATCCCAAGTACGATCAGTGGATGCACTTCACCGGTATCAGCGTGGAAGAAGGCGTCAACTATTACCTGGATTCTACGATTGCATACCGTCAGGCCTGTTTGGCTGCGATCGATTACATCAGCCGCACGACAGACCTGTCGCGTGCGCAGGCCTACATGCTGCTGACAGCGGCGCCGGTTGAGGGCCGTTACGGCGGCGTGGTGGATCTGCCTAACAGCTCCGCTTCTCTGGCCTTGCCTACCGGTATTTTTGATACCGATATCCTGCCTAAAGGTGCCTTGAATGACGCGGCCCGTTTTGGCCGTCCAGGCACACGCTGTAACTTGACCTGATCAGTCTCTGGCCCTGGCTTCGTCTCGGAGTCAGGGCTTGCTTTACTCGGATTTGCCATGCCTTTGTACGACTATCTTTGTAATCATTGCCTGCAACGCAGCAGCCATTTGCGCAGCATTGCCACCCGCAACGATCCCCAGACCTGCCCTGCTTGTGAAAAAGGCAGCCTCTTGCTGCAACTGAGCGCACCACGACGCCTGTTCAGCAAAGCCAGCCCAACGCGCGGTCTGACTCCTCAACAAGCTTTGGCGGGCAATAATGTGACCGGGCCCGGCACTCGTTCCAGCACCCGGAATTCTGTCATCCATACCTGTATGGGCCCTGGCTGCAGCGTTTGCGCCTAAATACAATCAGCCCCTTTGCAGCGCAAGCTGTCAGCCTTGACAGGCCGCAACTTTAACGTCGGCGGGCGTAGTTCTGGCTGAATTTGCCCAGACGGATGTGTTGGTTTTACGAGATTCACGCTCGGTAACATGAAACATTCTGTTTATAATCAAGAATCAATCTCATTATTACTGGGTGTTCATTATGTCGGTGTCCTCGTCTCTCGCCGCTAAGCGCCAGGTGCCTAGCGGCGTATCTTTTATGCCTTTAAGCAGTCTGGCAGTGGCTTTATTGTTGGCCTTTCCCTATCAGACGCAAGCGCAAGAGGTCGAGGAGCTGGACCGCATCGTGGTCAAGGCCGAGCAGGAGCTCAAGCAGACCTTGGGCTCTTCCATCATTACCGCCGAAGACATCCAGAAGTCCCCTCCCGCCAACGATATCTCCGAAGTTCTGCGCACCATGCCGGGCGTGAACCTGACGGGTAACTCGGCCAGCGGCCAGCGCGGTAATAATCGCCAGATCGACATTCGCGGCATGGGCCCGGAAAACACCATGATTCTGATTGACGGCAAACCCGTCAGTTCACGTTCTGCTGTGCGTTTCGGCTGGCGTGGCGAACGCGATTCGCGTGGGGATACCAACTGGGTGCCTGCCGAGCAGATCGAACGAGTGGAAGTGCTGCGCGGCCCGGCGGCCGCTCGCTACGGCAACGGGGCTGCGGGCGGTGTGGTCAACATCATCACCAAGCCTACGACAGACAAATTCCAGGGCACCTACTCCTTGTATGGCAACTTGCCCGAACATAGCGATGAAGGCGCCACGCGACGCATGAGCTTTGGCTTGAGCGGCCCGATCAGCGAATCTTTGTCCTTCCGTTTGTACGGAAACCTGAACAAGACGGATTCGGACGATCCGGAGATCAATAAAGGACACCAGACCGAGCGTGGTGGTGCCAATGCGAACAGCTTGCCTGCTGGACGTGAAGGCGTACGTAACAAGGACATCAATGGTTTGCTGTCCTGGCGTCCAGATAGCCGTCAAACGGTGGATCTGGAGGCTTCCTATAGCCGCCAAGGCAATATTTATACGGGTGATACCCAAAACACGAATACCAATGACGAGGTGAAACGTCAGCTGGGTGACGAGACCAACAAGATGTATCGCCAAAGCTATTCGCTGACGCATCGTGGTGACTGGAATGATAAGACGAATACACTGAGTTATTTCCAATACGAAAAGACGCGTAACTACCGTATTTTGGAAGGTCTGGCTGGTGGCACTGAAGGCGCTTTCAATGATCCTCTGCGCGTGAAAGATGGTGGTTTTGGGACTATTGACCTGACCACGATGACGGCGCATACCGAATTGAGCCATCAGTTCAAAACAGGAAGTATCGAGCAGTACGCCACATTTGGTTTGGAGTGGGTCGGACAGGAGTTGAACGATAAGTCCTCTGAGCTGGCTGCACGCAATCCAGACAGGATTCCGGGCAGTCCCAGAGCTTACAAACCCAAGGCACGCGCGAATATTTATTCGGTCTTTGTCGAGGACAATATTTATGCCACAGACAAGACAACTGTTACACCAGGGCTGCGTTTTGACTACCACGATATACATGGTAGTAATTGGAGCCCATCCTTGAATTTGTCACATGCAGTGACTGATAACTGGTTGTTCAAGGCGGGTATCGCACGTGCTTACAAAGCCCCCAACTTATATCAAAGTAACGATGGCTACACTTTGTACAGTGCGGGCAATGGGTGTTGGGGTAATACAGGTGGTAATAACGAGCCTGGGTGTTTTCTCCAGGGTAATTCGAACCTGAAAGCAGAAACCAGCCTTAATAAAGAGCTTGGGGTTGAGTATGTGGGTGATGATGGTTTGGGAGCTAGCCTGACTTACTTCCACAATGATTACCGCAACAAAGTTGAAGCGGGCCGCTTTGCGCTGTCGAGCTTCCCGGCAATGAACAAAGATCAATTGATCCTGCAATGGGAGAACATTCCCAAAGCCGTGGTATCAGGCCTGGAAGGTAACCTGACATTGCCATTAGCCGAGAACTGGCTTTGGTCAACCAATTTTACCTACATGATCGAGTCCAAAAACAAGACCACAGGTGAAGCGCTATCGACGATTCCCAAGTACACCATCAACACAACGCTGGACTGGGACGTGAACGCCGATTGGTCTTTACGCGCCAAAGCAACCTTCTATGGCGAGCAGAAACCGCCTAAATATGATTTCTACGGTCAGCCTCTGACAGGTTCTGCTACCGACAAGGTCTCCCCTTACGCCTTGTTTGGCTTGAGCACGCAGTACAAGATCAACAAGCATTTCCGCATCAATGCAGGAGTTGACAACCTCTTTGACAAACGCCTGTTCCGTCGCGGTAATGCGATCGGTGTGAACCTGACTAACGCCAACTATATTTACGGCGCCGGAGCTCGGACGTTCAACCAACCCGGTCGCACTTTCTTCCTGGGCTTAAGCGGAACGTTCTAAGCGGTTTTATCCACAACTCAGGTATATAGCGCCCCTCCCTTTCCTGGAGGGGTTTTTTTTTGTGCCTGAAAAATACAGCCGAGCGTCAACATTTCAACCTTTAAATGTTCTTTTTGACCTTCATCAAGACCGGAACTTTGTATTCTTCATATGCTTATAACTACAAATAATGTAAATGGGTTCAACCCAAGCATAGAAAAGGAAAACACATGATTCCAAGCGCCGAGCCCAAAAAGGGCAAGCGACGTTTTCTTAAGGAATTGCTGGGCCTTAGTGCCGGGGCCACGATTATTCCTATTCAACCTGTTCAAGCTGCCATGAACAGCCAGCCTCCACGACGTAGCGGTGGGAAAGATGGGGCCCGCTACGGCATGGTGGTTGATCTAAGAAAATGTATCGGTTGCCAAGCCTGTACGGTCAGCTGTTCTATTGAAAATGCACCCCCTATCGGGCAGTTCCGTACCACGGTTCTGCAATACGAGGTGCTCGATGAACAGCAGCAGGCGGCCATGCTGAGCCTGCCACGCCTCTGTAACCACTGCGACAACCCGCCCTGTGTGCCGGTCTGTCCTGTGCAGGCGACGTTCCAGCGCGAAGACGGGGTGGTGCTGGTCGACAACGAACGATGTGTTGGCTGTGCTTACTGTGTTCAAGCCTGCCCTTACGATGCCCGTTTCATTAACCATGAAACCCAGACCGCCGATAAATGCACCTTCTGCGAGCACCGCCTGGAAGTGGGTCTGCTGCCCGCCTGCGTGGAAAGCTGCGTGGGTGGCGCACGCGTCATTGGCGATATGAACGATGAAACCAGCACGATTTCCCAGCTGCTTAAAGAGCACAAAGAGGAAATCCGTGTACTCAAGCCCGGCATGAATACCAACCCGCATGTGTTCTACATCGGTTTGCCCGATGAGTTCGTTGATGGTGTGGATGGGCAGGCCAGTGTGCGTCTGACCAATCAGTTCTAAGGGGCCGTTATGTCTATTATCGAAATTCTGACCCCCGCCTATGAAGTTGCCTGGTTACCTTGGGCGGTCCAATATTTTTTCCTGGTCGGTATGGCCGCCACCAGCACCGTCTGGGTGTGGCGTTGCGCCTGGTCCAGCGACAGCGCTTTGCGTCGTCTGGAGCCTGCGCTGATGATTGTGCTTCTGTGCAGCAGCATTGCCGCTCCTGTGTCCTTGCTGGCTGACTTGCACCAACCCGGCCGCTTCTGGCATTTCTACGCCCATTTCACTCCCTGGTCGTGGATGTCGCTGGGTGCCGTACTGCTGCCCCTGTTCGTCGGCCTGTCCATGGCTAACGTGCTGGCCTGGTGGTTGAACAAACGTGTCCTGTGGCGCTGGTTGAGCCTGGCTCTGCTGGTTTCGGCCTTGTCGATTCTGGTTTACAGCGGTTTTGAAGTCATGGTGCTGCGTTCACGCCCCTTGTGGAATACCGTGTTCTTGCCCATCAACTTCGCGTTGACAGCTGCTTTGGCCAGTCTGGGCGCTATTTTGCTGGTTGCTCGCTTCTTGCCCGGTGGTGTGGCCAATCTGCCGCTGGAGTACGTACGCCGCTGGTCTTTGGGGGTGGTTCTGACCTTGATCGTCGTGGCCCTGTTCTGGGTCGGCTCCGGTCTGATGGGTTACAGCCATTCTTTCGGTTCGGCCTGGGAACTGTTCCAGAGTTACCCCGTATGGCGTTTGGGCTTCCTGGGTTCTTCCGCGTTTGGCTTGCTGTTGCTGTATATGCTCAGCCGTCCAATCGGCACCCTGCAAGGCAATCTTTATAGCTTGTTCTGTGCGGCTTTCATGCTCGGCTCGGCCTGGGTGTTTCGCTGGATTATTTTCATGGCGGTACAGGGTGTGCCCAAATACGGCGCCGGTTTGTACCTCTACACCATGCCCTTAGGCAGCGATGGTCTGCTGGGGATGCTGGGTGTGCTGGGCTTGTGTATTGCCTTGCTCGCCGCCAGCACCACCCTGCTCTCTCTGTTCCCGGCCCGCCGTTCGTCTTTGACGGCTTAGGCCCTACAGACTCACTAGCTTTCAGGTACTTATCGTCATGAGCAAGAAAAAAGAAACCCCTAACCTGTCGCGTCGACAGGTATTGACCCGCGGCGGTGCTGCTGTGGGTGGTCTGGCTGCCTTTGCGGCTGGTTACAGCGACACGGTAGTCAAGGCGGTCCAAGGTCTGGGCCAAGGTACAGCCGGTGTGCCAACCGCACACGCAACCCGTGGCAACTCCTTGCAGGCTGAATTCCGTATTGATCCGATCACGGGTCTGCTGGATACGCAGCCCGGCCAGATTGTGAGCCCGTCCAGTTGCCTGGGCTGCTGGACGCAGTGTGGTGTGCGCGTACGTATTGATACGGAGAACAACAAGATTCTGCGTATCGCCGGTAATCCGTATCATCCTTTGGCAACCACGCAGTCTGCTCCCATGGAGCAGCCCGTACGCGAGGTTTACGCCATGCTGGGTGGTGAAAACGGCTTGGAAGGCCGTGCCAGCGCCTGTGCTCGCGGTGCCTCCATGCTGGAACAGCACAGCAGCCCTTATCGGGTTCTGTCGCCGTTGAAACGCGTCGGCCCCCGTGGGTCAGGCCAATGGGAGCGCATCAGTTTTGAACAATTGATTGAAGAGGTCTGCGAAGGCGGCGATCTGTTCAAAGAAGGTCATGTCGATGGTTTGCGTGCGATTTGGGATCACGAAACCCTGATTGACCCGCAAAACCCCGAATTCGGTCCATTGGCCAACCAGTTGTTGTTCACGGATGCCGCGAACGAAGGCCGTACGCCACTGGTCAAACGCTTTGCCGAGCAGGCTTTTGGCACGATCAACGTCAGCAACCACGGTTCTTACTGTGGTCAAAGCTTCCGTGTCGGTACAGGCGCTGCCATGGGTGACATCAAAGGTATGCCTCATGGCAAACCTGACTGGAAAAACGCCCGTTTTGGCCTGTTTATTGGTGCAGCACCGGCTCAATCCGGTAATCCCTTCCAGCGTCAAGGCCGTGAGCTGGCAGAAGCCCGTTCACGTCCTGAAAACACCTTCAAGTACGTGGTTGTTTCCCCGATCTTGCCAACGTCGTCCAGCCTGGCCTCGGGTAGTGGCAACCGCTGGCAGCCTGTTCTGCCCGGCACTGACTTGTCCCTGGTCATGGGCATGTTGCGCTGGATTCTGGAACAAGAGCGTTTTGATGCAGAACACTTGTCCCTGCCCCATGCGCCTGCGGAGCAGGACGAAAATACCGCTTCCTGGACGAACGCCAGCCATTTGTTGATTGCGGATCCTGAGCATCCAGGTTTTGGCCGCTATTTGCGCGGTACAGACTTGGGTTGGGAGGTGGCTGAAGGCACTGAATCGCCCTTTATCGTTCAGGACGAACAAGGCGAACTGCGCGCCCATACCGATCTGGATCACGCGACGCTATTTGTCGACCGTACCGTTGAGCTGGAAGGCAAGGATGTACGCGTCTGTACTGCGCTGAACATGCTGCGTGAGCGCAGTCAGGAAAAATCCATTGCCGAATACGCCAAAGGCTGCGGCATGGACGAAGAAACCCTGATCGAACTGGCCCGTGAATTTACCAGCTACGGTCGCCAAGCCGTGGCTGACGCACACGGCGGCACCATGAACGGTTCCGGTTTCTACACGGCTTATGCCATTGCCATGTTGAATACCTTGGTGGGTAACCTGAACCTGAAAGGCGGTTTGGTGCTGGATGCGGGCCCATTTGGTCCTTTTGGCCCCGGCCCACGCTACAACTTTGCTCAATTCCCCGGAAAAGTGGCGGCTAAAGGCGTGTCTTTGTCGCGACATCGCTTCGCTTACGAAAAATCCAGCGAATTCAAGCGCCGCCAAGCAAATGGTGAAGCGTTGTACCCCGCTCCTGCTCCTTGGTACCCCGCTGTAGGTGCCTTGAGCAGTGAAATGATTGCATCGGGCCTGAATGGCTATCCATACACCAGCAAAGTGTGGATCAACCACATGAGCAACCCGGTCTATGCGATTGCTGGCTTTAAAAATGCCTTGCTGCACAAACTGAAAGACCCTGCGGTTCTGCCCTTGTCGATTTCGGTTAATCCCTTTATCAACGAAACCAATGCCTACGCAGACTACATCGTGCCAGACACGGTGACTTACGAAAGCTGGGGGGTTTCGGCACCTTGGGCTGACGTGATCGCCAAGTCCTCGACCCTGCGCTGGCCTGTGGTCGAGCCACGAGTGGATCGCACGGCTGACGGTCAGCCTATCAACCTGGAAAGTTTCCTGTTTGCAGTAGCTTTGCGTTTGGGATTGCCAGGTTTTGGTAAAGGCGTTCTGAAAGACAAGGCAGGCAATGCCCACGACTTGCTGCGCGCCGAGGATTTCTATCTGCGGGGCATGGCTAATATTGCCTTTGGTGCTGGCCGCCCGGTTGGCGACGCATCCGACGACGATATGCGCATCACCGGTGTGGATCGACTTTTTCCTGATCTTCAAGCGCGTTTGCATCCTGAAGAGCAGCGCAAAGTGGCGATGTTGTTGACACGCGGTGGCCGATTCGACCGAATCGAAAACGCCTGGAAAGGAAATCAGCTGAAAAATCGCTACAGCAATGCTTTGCAGATATGGAATGAAGACCTGGCCAAGATGCGTCACACCATGACGGGTGAACGTCTTAGCGGTTGCCCTACTTGGTACCCCACTCGTTTGGCTGACGGCAGCCCAATGCGCGAGCATTTCTCGGAACAAGAGTGGCCATTGCTGATGAGCTCCTACAAATCCAATTTGATGAGCTCCATGTCCATCGGGATGTCCCGCCTGCGCCAGGTCCACCCGCACAATCCGATTTCCTTGAATCTGGATGATGCGAAGAACATGGGCATCCGTAACGGCGATCGTATTCGTGTCAGCACACCAGGTGGTGCGGTTGAAGGTGTTGCTTTGGTGCGTGGCGGTATTATGCGCGGGGCCATTGCAATCGAACACGGTTTTGGGCATACCGAACTGGGTGCGCGTTCGCACCAGATTGATGGTGAGGCCATGCCTCACCTGAACGATCTGGCTGCAGGTGTGAACCTGAACGAATTGGGTTTTGCTGATCCAACCCGTGGCGATGGCCAGGACAACGTCTGGATTGACTGGGTTTCTGGCGCGGCCGTGCGACAGGGCCTGCCAGCAAGAGTGGAGAAGCTGTCGGCTTAAAAGAAACACACCTCCATCAAACCATTGTTCAACGATAAGGGCGCCGATTATTCTTTGGGATAATCGGCCTCATCCGTTAGTGAACCAAGTTTAATGGCCCAAATGGCAAGGGTCAGCCCTCGAGGCGGTGCCCTCTACCCCAAGAACCTATTTCATGAACTGAATGGCTTGTGCTTTCACGAGTGCAGCCGCAAGCGTAGCAGCATTAGCCCATTCAGCTTCATGGATACAGGGGCTATTACTCCCCTTTTAGCCCACGTTCTTGAATGGTCTGTTGCCACTGAGCCGATTCTTGTTCCATGAACTGGGTTAATTCTGCGCGGCTTGTCGGCTGAGGTGTTAAGCCATAGTCCAGCAAGGACTGACGCACTTCAGGATCGTTCAATACCTTGACCAGCTCCTGATTCCAACGCTCCTGCATATCCTCTGGCATCGTACCAGGCCCCAAGAATGCATACCAATTTAGTGCAATAAAACCAGGGTAGCCGGCCTCTGCCACCGTTGGAATCGTTGGCATATCAGCAGAGCGCTCCAAACCGGTTGTCGCTAATGGAATCAAGGTGCCGGCCTTAATGTGTGGAGCTGCTGTCGGTGGAGCTGCAAAGTATGAAGACACTCGTTCCCCGATAATATCTTGCAAAGCTTGACCGCCTCCGCGATAAGGCACGTGCACCATTTCAACTCCAGCACGCTGGTTGAGTAGTTCTCCAGCCAAGTGTGAGGCAGAACCTGATCCGGACGAAGCAAAGTCGATAAGACCAGGCTCATTTTTGGCAAGCTCAATAAACTCGTCCAAGGTTTTTGCACCTATACCTTTATGCACAACCAGTACGTTGGGAAAATGTACACCACCCGACAAAGGAACCAAGTCTTTGAACGGATCGTAAGGCACTTTCATCAGGTGTGGAGAAATAGTCATTGGTCCCACAGAGCCCAAGAGCAGCACCGAGCCATCATTATCAGCATTAGCCACTTGCTGATGCGCCAAAATACCGCCAGCGCCTGCTTTGTTCTGTACGACAACAGTCTGACCGATGTTGTCTCCCAGTTTTTTTGCAATCATGCGAGCTGCAGCATCGGCTGCTCCCCCGGCGGCAAAGCCGACAACTAAAGAAATCGACTTTTTGGGCGGAAATGTCTGTGCCTGCACAGATGAAGAAAGCAAACCTATTGATAAGGCGGCAATCGCAAAACAGGAAAAGGGACGAAAACGCATGATGCTCCTCTTGGATCGTTATAAGTATTGTTGCGATGAAAATAAAGGCGGTGCTTCAAGCCTGGCAGGGTCAGTCACCACCGGCACGAATGGGGTTTGGCTGGCGCTTCTCTATGGCATGGCGCAGTAGCGATGCGCTACGGAAAATACCGTGAGCAAACTTGCCATAAGGCAAGATGGCAAAGAGCGCCATGACCGCTCCGAGGTGTAAGCACAACAACAAACCCATCGCGGGTGTGGCACGTGCCAGCCATAGAGCCAATCCGCTGGTGCTGATCAAAAACAGCAAGGCGATAAAGCCTAGATCCATCGGTTTTTGCTTCTGATCGCCCTGTGCCGGGTCGCGACGCAAGTTCAGATAGCCTAAGCCGGCCGTGCCGATACAAAGGCTAACCCCTCCCACAGCCCCCAAGAGTTTGGGCAGACTGGGGAAATCGTAAGGAGCCACCATATCGAACAGATAGTGGTAGATCGTGCCCAGGCTGGTTGCAGCAAAACACAGCATGAAGCCATAAAAGGTCAGGTGATGAAATCGGCGGCGCGACAAGGTGTAAGCATCGTCCTCGTTATGGCATCCCTTCCCATGCCCTCCATCCAGATACTTGAGTTTGAGTACCGAATGGGTTGCCTCGGCAGCGGCAACCCTGCTGATAGGTGCACCACTGGTGGCCGGAGTGATTTCCGTCCAAAAACCATGCACCCCTTTGCCTAACGCAAGTACCGCAAATAGGAATACGGGCGCAAACATGCTTACCAACAGGTTGTGCGGGAATAGATTGTAAAAATCTCCAGCCAATGCTGCGTCCCAGAGCGTACCGTTGAGCGCCAAGGCCAGAACCAGGAATAAGGCCAAGCCCAAGGTCAAGGCAATCGACATCACCAAGCCGTTGCGCTCATAGAGCTTGCCCAGCCTTTTGGGCCAAGCATATTGGGTATAGGTTTGGGCACGGACCTTGGCCATCGCTTGCGGAACATTCACGGCAAATTCGTGAGGCGGTGCATATTGGCAAGCGTGCAGGCACGCCCCGCAGTTATGGCATAAATTCGCCAGATAATGAACGTCTGCCGGCTCGAACATCAAGCGGCGTGTCATTGCGGGAAATACCGCGCAAAAACCCTCACAGTAACGACAGGCATTACAGATCGTCATGACCCGATCAACCTCCTGCTCATTAGACGTGTGGCGAACGGAGGGGCTGGGCGAGTGTGTGTGCAAGCCGGTGTTGCGCGCATCATCGATCAGTGTTTGAAGTGATTTCATGGGAGTCTCGGGATCAGGGTGCAATAGCGTTTTCATTGTCTGGCCGCCTGCGCAGCCTGTGTGCCTGCAATGCAGCCAAAGGTTGTTCCAATCGACATTCCCACCCCTGCTGTATAGCCTTGCCCCAGCACATTGCCCGCCATCATTTCCCCAGCCACAAACAGATTGCGGCTAGGCCGGTCGTTAAACCGTACGGCAGCTGTTTCGTCGGTGTGCAAACCCAAGTAGGTAAATGTCACGCCTGGGCGCAAGGCGTAGCCATAAAATGGGGGGGTGTCGATGGGCAAGGCCCAGTGCGTTTTGGCAGGCGTAATACCTTGGGTATGACAGTCGTCCAGCGCTGTGTGATCAAACCTTCCAACTTGGCAGGCCTTGTTGTAATCATTCAAGGTTTTCTCGAACGTCACCTCGTCCAGGCCAAGTTTGCGGGCCAGTTCGGGCAGTGTGTCAGCCTTTTGTCCAGGAAAAACAGGAGGCATGAATCTGCCAATAGCCTTGCTGTCTATGATCGAATAAGCAATCTGGCCAGGTTGTTTGGCCACCAAACGACCCCAAATTGCGTAGCGTTTGGGCCAGAAATCTTCTCCCTCGTCATAGAACCGCTTGGCTTGACGGTTGACCACGACCCCTAGGGACACGCAGTCAATACGGGTACAGATACCTCCGTCATACAAAGGGGCTCGTGCGTCAATTGCCACCATATGTGCTTGAGTAGGGTCGCCGATATGGTCTGCTTTGTGATCGTCGATCATGTGGCGCAGCAATGTTCCTTGATTGAAGCGCGTGCCACGAATCAGGAAATTATCCGAAGGCCACTCTCCAAACTCATTTTGTCCCCAGGCATCCCGTAACCATTCACGGTTAGATTCGAAACCGCCTGCCGCCAGTACACAAACTCGCGCCTGGATACGTTCTTCGCCGCTCCAGGCTGCGACAAACTGACCGTCCTCAATTTCCAGCCGGTCAACAGGTGCGTTATAGCGAATGTCCACCCCCAGGGCTTGAGCACTGCGGTAATACGCATTTATCAAGGCTTTTCCGCCACCCATGAAAAACGCATTGGTGCGAGCCACATGTAAGGCGCCCGAGAGCGGTGGCTGGAAGTTGACACCGTGCTTGCGCATCCAACTGCGACAGGAGCTCGTTGTGCGAATGACTAAACGAGCCAGATGTTCATTGGTTTTTCCGGCTGTCACTTTGAGCAAGTCCTGCCAGAACTCTTCCTCTGGATACGCATCGACCAGAACATCTTGCGGCGCATCATGCATACAGCGCAAATTACGAGTGTGTTGCGAATTGCCCCCTCGCCATTCACGTGGAGATGCTTCCAGCAATAGCACACTTGCCCCTCCTTCACGGGCTGTAAGTGCGGCGCACAATGCGGCGTTGCCACCCCCAATAACAAGTACATCTATCATTTTGTTGTCCGTTTCCTGTGTGCTATCCGTGGTTTACGCGTTTCGCCACGATATGGAACGGGGTCTACTTTAGGGATGTGGTCTTGTCGACGCCAGTATGGTCATGGCTATAGGTGTTCACTAAAAGTGAAGGCCAGGGCCACAGGGAGACCTTGTGTGTTAAGCAGCGCAAAAGCACACTTCACTGTGAATGAGCGTGAGCAGAGCTAGATCGAGTGACAGTCAGCAGACTGAGCAGCTGTCGCTTTAAGAGGAAAAATCTCTATTTCAGAGCAGCGTGGCTCCTGGCCAACGTGATTGCTGCACAAGTGAGCGCATTACATCACCCAGCACGATCCGGGCCGCAAGCCCCGCTGGTGCTAATTCTTCGTCCGATAAGCTGGCGATCAGGTTACGGCGTTTGAGGGTTTCATGTGCTAAAGGCAAGCTCACTAAACGTTGATTGTGATTACGGACTACTGCTGCACCAGGTTGAACCGTTGCGGCATAGCCAGAGCACACCACATCCATTAGCAAGGCCAGGCCGTCAATCTCCACCACAACATTGGCCTCAGTGCCTTCGCGAAAAAATTCGGCATTCAACAATGCACGCAAGCCGTGGGAGGCGCTGGGCATGACAAGTGGCAGATTGGTAATATCACCCAGCGTCAACGAGTGCTCCACAGGCAACAAGTGGCGTTGATTGGGGTGGATGATAAGAAACAGGCGTTCATCCAAAATAGCTTGCGCACTCCAGGAGTGATGCCCTGCTGTATGGAACACCACCCCTAAGTCAATCTGGCGTCGATTGAGCATTTGAGAGAGATTGCCCGACAAGCTTTCAATCAGATGCACGCGTACATCGGGATAGCGCTGCTTCATGGCAGTGAGAAAAGGGACCGCCAGGACCGAACCGGTGGTCGGTGCCAGACCCACAGTGACTTGCCCAGACAACCGAGCGGCCTGTGCCGCCAACACGGCATTATCGGTGTGTCTCAAGGCCAATTGCGCTTCTTGACGAAACGCCAAGCCGGCTGCGGTGGGGACCACGCCAGTCGATGTGCGCTGTAACAGACGCACGGATAGCTCCCCCTCCAGGCGGCTAATTTGCTGGCTAAGCGCCGAAGTGACAACCCCCAGATCCTGAGCGGCCTTGCCCATGCTGCCTAATTCCACCACACGCAAGAAATACCGTAGCTGACGCAGCTCCATAATAAAACGCCATAAAAAATAGGACGAAAGCTCTGATCATAGTTCAATCAGAGCAACGGCTGCGTCTCCTGCACATGACAGGACCGATCAGCACAAACCGGAGCACTGAAAAAAGGAAATTAGGAAGCTAACAGACCGTACTTGCGAATTTTGTCGTGTAGTGTGCTTTTGGCGATGCCCAATTCCTGTCCGGCGCGGGTCAAATTATGTTGATGCCGTCTCAGGGCTTCGACGATCAAGGCACGTTCGACCGCTTCCACGGTTTGAACCAGCGAGGTGGGCACAACTGCTGACGCAGCTTGCTGACCGGGCAAGGCGCCGTTGACTCCCAGCACGCAGCGGTCCGCAAAGTTACGCAGCTCGCGCACATTACCCGGCCAATGCCAGGCCAGCATAGCTTGCAGACGTTCGGAGTCCGGCTCCAGTGCCGGGCGGCCATGCCGGGCCGCCGCCAACAAGGCAAAATGCTCGAACAACAGACCAATATCCTCGCGCCGCTCACGCAGGGGCGGCAGTGGCAAGGTCGCCATGTTCAGCCGGTAATACAAATCGTGACGGAACTGGCCTTGATCAGCCTGCGCCAGTAAATCGACTTTAGTGGCTGCAATGACCCGGCAATTGATGGCGATGGATTGATTCGAGCCTAGACGCTCCAGCGTACGTTCCTGTAAAACGCGCAATAGTTTGACCTGCATGACCATTGGCATGCTTTCAATTTCGTCCAGAAACAAGGTACCTTGGTGTGCATACTCTATCTTGCCGATCACCCGCTTGCCAGCGCCCGTAAAAGCGCCTGCTTCATGACCGAACATCTGACTGTCGAACAGACTGTCGGACAGTGCACCGCAGTTGACGGCCACAAAATTGCCCTCGCTGGTGTGCCCCACCTCGTGAAGGCAGCGTGCTACCAGTTCTTTGCCGGTACCGGTTTCGCCAAAAATAAGTACATCGGCGGCACTATTGCCCAGATTGCAGATTAGTTCACGTACCTTGGACATGACAGAGGAGTTACCCAGAACACGCGCTTCAATGGATTGCTTATCCTGCAAGCGACACTGCAAAGCTTCGATTTCAAAGCTCATTTGACGTTTATCCAGGGCGCGCGAGACGACCTGTACAAAATGTTCGGGCGAAAATGGTTTCTCGATAAAATCATAGGCCCCCATTTTCATGGCTTGAACAGCCATCGATACATCACCATGGCCGGTAATCAGTACGACAGGCAAGTCGCTGTCCACGTGCTGCAGCTGCTGCAACAAGCTCATGCCATCGGCGCCTGGCAAACGCACGTCGGACACCACAATGCCTGGCCAAGCCTTGTGAAGGAGGTGCAAGGCCTGTTCGGCGCTTTCTGCCTCTTGCACCTGGATGCCTTCAAGCTGCAAGGTTTGGCTACAGCCCAGACGTACATTAACGTCGTCTTCAACGATGAGAACAGTCAGCCCGTCGTACATTTCTCTGCTCCAGGAAAGGGAAGCACAATGGTGAATACGGCACCACCACTTGGCAAGTTCTCTGCCGTCAGGCTGCCCCCGCAATGTTGGATAATACTCATCGAAATGGCCAAACCCAGGCCCAGTCCGGTACCACTGTCTTTGGTGGTGAAAAACGGTTCGAATAAATGCAAGCAGACCTCCTCGCTTAATCCCGGACCATTGTCTTGAACCCGGATCGCCACCTGCTGGCCTTGCCGCTGGCTGCTGATCTGAATGACGGGATGAGCGTTTTGCGTGGCCGCAGCGTCAATCGCATTGCTCAGTAGATTAACAATCACTTGTTCAAGGCGGTTGGGATTGCACAGCACCCTGCTCGCCTCGTCAGCCAATTGAACCTGTATCGTTGCGCGGTGTTGGTGAATGGAAGGATCCAGGATTAGCAGGGCCCGATCGATAATGGCGTTCAAATCCGCCAGCCCCGAATGACCAGGAGATTTGCGAGCAAATTGTTTGAGCTGTGAGGTCAGCGCGCCCATGCTGTCCACCAAATCATTGATGCGTTTCAAATTGGCGCGTACCGTATCCAGGTCGCCGCGCTCCATGAAGCGGATGGTGTTCCCTGACAAGGTACGCAGTGCCGTCAAGGGTTGATTCAGCTCGTGGGCCAGGCCGGTAGACAACTGTCCAATGACAGCCAGTTTGCCTGCGTGAATCAAGCCGGCCTGGGTCTCTTCCAACGTTCGAGTACGCTCCTGCACCTTGCGTTCAAGCTGAGCATGGGCCCGCTCCAGTTGCAAGCGCGCAAGAGCCCGATCACGCTGTTGCTGCCGGCGCAAATACCAACTGATTAATATGACAAAAAAGGACACGACACCCAAGGCCGCCAGGCCTGCGTACAGGCGAGCCATGGAATAGACCAGATCGGTGGGCAAAAACAGCGTCAAAGTCCAGCCGTTGGCACCAAACGGAAGTGTCTGAGCCAGCGACAGTCCGCGAACCTGATCCGCTGCCCCCGATTCCGTCCAGGCCTGCGACCAAGATACTAATTGTGCATCCTGGCTCAGCACTTTTTGGGTCAGGAGATCCAGTGGCACAATCGGTAAACCATTGTACTGGCGAGTCTCGCGCAGGTGCTGCTGCACATCTTCAGTTAAGGGTTGATTTGCTGTAAATTTCCAGGCGGGCACAGAGGACAAAATCGCCACTCCATAGTGATCGGAAACGATCACCGGCGCTTGAGCATGGGTCCAGGAATCCTGCAAACGATCAAGGTCCACCTTGATCACGGCCACTCCCATGACCTGCCCCGCCAGCGAGATGGGTGCTGAGATGTAATAGCCTGCCTCACCCCGGGTGGTCCCAACGCCAAAGAAGAAACCGGGCCGCCCTTGGTGTGCCTCGGAGAAATAATGGCGATAGGAAAGATCTTCCCCCAGATAACTGTCAGCCTGTTGCCAGTTGCTGGTCGCCAGAACGCGTCCCTGGCGACCAAGGATGTAAATCACGCGGGTCTTGGCACGCTCGTTCAAGCGCTCCAGATGACGGCTGACCTCGAGCGAGGACTGGGTGTTACGCTCCAAAAGCCCAACCACTGCTTGATCCAGCTCCAGCATCTTGGGTAAATATTCGTATTTCTCGACTTCGTGACGCAGTGTCAGCGCATACAAGTCCAGACGCTGCCGAGCCGTGTCCTGCAAACTGGCTAGTCCGAGCGCTTCGCCAACACGATAAGCCATCACGCCCGCTATGGCAGCCAGCGACACAATCAGCGCCAGTAACAGCAAGACTTTCTGAGGACGAAAAAATCGGGGCAAATGCATAAAACCGTAGCGGCCACTTACACGGGATTTTAGTAAACAGCCGCCACTCAGAGACAGGGGAGGCCTCAGGCAACGACAGGCACGGAGCCTGCCGCGGCTGCCTCCTTGGGCTGGAGCACGGATGGATCTGCCGCCCTGTTGTCTGACTCGTCGGGTGCGTCGATGGCGCCCTCCCATTTAGCAACAACGGCCGTGGCAATGCCGTTACCCAACACATTTGTCGCGGTGCGGCCCATGTCCAGAAAGTGATCAATGCCCATGATCAATAGTACACCAGCCTCGGGCAGCCCAAACATCGGTAAAACCGCGGCCACCACGACCAGCGCGGAGCGTGGCACACCGGCGATACCTTTGCTGGAGATCATCAACACCAGCAGCATAATAATCTGCTGTTGTAAGGACAGCGGCACGTCATACGCCTGTGAGATAAACAAAGCGGCAAAAGCGGTGTAGATCATGGAGCCATCCAGGTTAAAGGAATAACCCAGCGGAAGGACAAAGCCGATAACCCGTTTGCGTACACCGAACACTTCCAGCTTTTCCATCAAACGTGGATAGGCGGCTTCACTGGAGGCGGTGGAAAAGCCCAGCAACATGGGTTGACGGATTTCTTTGAACAGCGTGAATACACGGCCCTTGAGCACCAGAAATCCCGCAGCAAGCAGAATCAACCACAACACCACCAAGGTGGCATAAAAGCTGCCCAGGAATTTGCCATAGACAGCCAAAATACCCAGCCCTTCGGTCGTGATGATATTGGCAACGGCAGCAAACACACCTAGCGGCGCAAAGTACATAACGTAGTTGGTTACCGTCAGCATCACTGGCACTGCGCCCTCGATGGTTTGTGCGAGGGTGTTTGCCTGGGGATTTCCACGCACTTTTCCCAAGGCCAGTCCGAAAAATACCGAGAACACCAGGATTTGCAAAATCTCGTTCTTGGACATGGACTCAAAAAAGTTACGTGGCACAACGTGGGTCAGAAACGTTTTCAGGTTCAGTGCCGAGGTATCTACCCCCAAGTGAGCGGATTCAGCCGGCAAGGGGATGCCGACATTGGCACCTGGTTGGAAAATATTGGCAAAAATCAGTCCTACCGTCAGCGATACCAACGACGCCAACAGAAACCAGCCTACGGCACGGCCACCGATACGGCCGACAGTCGCGGCATCATCCATGCTGGCCATACCCGCAACCAAGGTGGCGAAAATCAGCGGAGCAATGATCATCTTGATCAAGCGTAAAAACATATCCGTCACCATGCCAAAGTAGCTGGCAATGGCATGAGCTTGTTCGGGGGTATCGGCCATTTTGTGGCAGATATAACCCACCACCACACCCAATACCATGGCAATCAGAATCCATGTGGTTTGCTTATTCAGCTTCATATGCTTATCTCCCTTGTCGGCCCGTGCGCGGGTCGGTCCGTTTTTTTTATTAAAGCGTTTGCTCAAATTCGTTCAAGGTGCGTGGCGCGATCAGCAGTTCAGGCCGCAAGGCCTGAGCCAGTTCGTCCGCACTTAACAAGCCATGCTCCAGAATCAGCTCAGCCACTCCCTTGCCGGTTTCATGTGCCTGCTTGGCAATGTCAGTGGCCGCGGTGTAGCCAATCAACGGATTAAGCGCCGTAACCAATCCGATGGATTGGCTGACACTGTCTGCCAGGCGCTGAGGGTTGGCGGTGATCGCTTCCACGCAGTAGTCGGCCAGAATCATGCATCCGCGTTGCAGGTGACGCAGGCTCTTGTAGAGGCTGTGCGCAATAATGGGTTCAAACGCGTTGAGCTGAAGCTGTCCAGCTTCGGCCGCAAAGGAGACAGTCACATCGTTGCCAAAGACTTCAAAGGCAATCTGGCTGATCGCTTCCGGAATGACGGGATTGACTTTGCCCGGCATGATGGAGGAGCCCGCTTGGCGTGGTGGCAAATTGATCTCGCCGATGCCAGCGCGTGGGCCGCTCGATAGCAGACGCAAGTCGTTGCAGGTTTTGGACAACGTGACGGCAACTCGTTTCAACGCGCTGGACAATTGCACAAAAGCGCTACAGTCCTGGGTGGCTAGGATCAAGTCCGGTGCGCTGCGCAGGCTGATCCCCGTGTTTGAGGATAGTTGACGCGTGACCAGTTGGGCATAGCGTGGATCAGTATTGATCCCCGTGCCAATCGCGGTGGCCCCCAGATTGATTTCACACAGCTCTTGCATGGCCTCGGTCAGGCAAAGCCGATCTTTGGCAATCATGCCGGCGTAAACCGCGAACTCCTGCCCTAGGGTCATAGGGACCGCTTCCTGCAGCTGTGTACGCCCCATTTTCAATAACTCTTTGAAAGCGTGAGCTTTGCCCTCGAACGCTTGCTGCAAGTACTCCAAGGCAGTCAATAAACGGGCAGCGCCCTGATAGGCAGCCAGCTTCAAGGCCGTGGGGTATACATCATTGGTCGACTGCCCCAGATTGACATCTTCATTGGGGTGGAGGAAAGCGTACTGCCCACGTTCATGGCCCAAAATTTCCAGAGCACGGTTAGCGATCACCTCGTTCGCATTCATGTTGGTAGAGGTTCCCGCACCACCTTGGATCACATCCACCACAAAATGCTCGTGATGCTGGCCGGACTCAATTTCTCGGCATGTCTGCACAATCGCTTCTTTCTTGACGGCATTCAATGTTCCCAGCGCGTGGTTGGCTTGCGCGGCAGATGCTTTGATCTGTGCCAAGGCACGAATCAAATCGGGATAGTGTGAAATAGGTATCGCCGTAATAGCGAAGTTCTCAACAGCTCGCAGGGTGTGAATGCCAAAATACGCTGAGTCAGGTACGGGCCGAGTTCCTAGCAAGTCTTTTTCCAGGCGCGTGTGGGCTGTTGCGGTGCAATCAGTCATCTTATCTCTCCGTTTTATGTAGTACCCAAAAAATTGGGGTTGTTGTACCGGAGTTAAAAGCAACAACTGTGCCAACAATAAGGGATCACACTAGCCTATTGAAAAACAAGTCATTTTTTGCGCACTGATTGTAGAGACACTGACAATATGCTTGCTTCTGTTCGGATTTCTGAACACGACAAAATCAAAACAGACGGAAACCCGAACAGAAGTCATCGAACTGTGCGGCTGTGGGTTTTATCCTGCTGTATTACCATGCGGTTTCCTCTCAAAATCGCTCCCCTTTTTGTTGGAGACTTTCTTTTCAATGGTTGGAAATCATTTCCGTTAATTGCATTTTATTTTCTATAATGGATACCATGGAGATAGGCGGTTAGGTGTTTGTGTACACCCGGATCGGCTTTATTATTCCTACATCCGGCTTCAGTTTCGGGGCTTGAACACGCCTGTACAAGTCTTCACCTTCTACTGACCTACTCTTATGAACCCTTTTGTCCTTCTCTCCGGCTGCTCTGGTGGCGGCAAATCTACTCTGTTATCCGAGCTGCAGAATCGTGGCTATACGGTTATCCAGGAACCTGGGCGACGTATCGTGCAGGAACAACTGACCAGCGGTGGCTCTGCCCTTCCCTGGCTGGATATGGAGGCCTTCCTGAATGAAGCGATAAAGACCGCGCAAGATGACTATTGCAGCGCTCCGAAAGATGGTGGCTGGGTGTTTTTTGATCGAGGCTTGATTGATGCGGCCGCAGCTTTGCAGGAATTAAAGGGAACGCCACTGCTGGATGAACTCAACAAGACCAGCCCTTATCATTCACAGGTATTTTTAACGCCGCCCTGGCCTGAAATATACGAGGCTGATCCAGAACGTCGTCACGATATGAACGCTGCTTTGCGTGAGTATGAGCGGTTGAAGCGTGTTTATCCCCTACTGGGATACCAAGTGAGCCTGCTGCCCAAAACAAGCGTAGAAAAGCGTGCTGATTTTATCTTGAAGACGCTAACTCAAGTGTGAGTACTGCTTTGTTATGCAAAGTGTCGATCACTAGAAGGAGCAGGTTCACACGGCTCTGTACTCCGCTTTCGGGCTGTGTTTCACTCCAGACTTTGTCCACAAGCCCCAAAGCATCCAGTACCGCAACAGACACAGTAAAAGCCCCGCATAAAAAAAGAGCCACCAGTCTTAAAACTGACAGCTCTTTTTTACTTCATTTGGGCGTCAATCAGCCCTTCAAACCAGGCATCACACGTGTCAACGTGCCTGCAACCGTACGCTCCAGCACATCGACCAGCACAACCGTCTGCTGATCCACTTCGATATTGAGCTTATCGCCCGCCTTGTAGCGGGAGAACGTCGTCTGGCGCAAGGTTTCGGGAATCAGATTGATGGTCACAACACCGTCTTCCACATCCGCCACAGTCAAGCTGCAGCCATTCACGCCCAGAAAACCACGTGGAAACACGTATTTCGCCCAATCTTCCGGCATCTGAAAACGTAGGCGATTACCGGCCTCGGTAATGCTCAGTTCCAGCACTTCAGCCGTCGTTGCGATATGGCCAGCCATCACATGGCCGCCAATTTCCTCGTTCAGCTTGGCCGACCGTTCGATATTGACCAGATCACCCGTTTTGAGTGTGCCCAGATTTGTGCGCTCCAGCGTGACGGGAATCGCATCAAAGGTGACTTTAGGGCCAGAAATGCTGGTCACGCTCAGGCATGTGCCTTCCACGCTGACACTGGCACCCAGTTGCAGATCCACCAGCAGCTCGTCGGTGAAGTCGATTTCAAACTCGGTACGGCCCAGCTCGGCCCTGACCGCAGTAAGAGGACGAACTGCTTTAACAATTCCGGTATACATCAGCACGCTCCTTCGCAGAATTCATGCAAAAGACCAACGGCTAATGCAGGGGAGATTTTCAGGTTTTTCATTTGAACGCATCCTTGATTAAACAATGCGTCCTCTGGGCAACAATAAAACACGTCGCTGCCTTGATCACAAGGCAGCGATGCTTCATCTTCTTTCATCCGGACTCTGACCGTCGGCCCAGGTTTCTCACCTGATCTGCTGACCTTTCCCTGGCGGAAAGCGCTCGCGGGCTGGGGAGTAGCTCCCTTACCGCCGGTGGGGAATTTCACCCCGCCCTGAAGACGTTTGCAGTGTAAGACCGGAGCCCAAGTCTAATCAAGCCAGACCAGCGCCGGTCGCCACGTTTAAGCCTTGCGATGCACGCTCAAACCTGCAAAGCTTTGCGCCACTGGCATCAACTCGATGTAGTTGACGTTCATATGGGCAGGCGCATTCATGATCCAGGCAATGGTATTGGCGATATCGTCAGGCGTGAGCGCATCCACGTTCTGGTACAACGCAGCGGCTTTGTCTTTATCGCCCAGACGCACAGTCGAGAAGTCCGTACCGGAACACAGGCCAGGAGCCACGGTAGAAACACGAACTGCGGTACCCGACAGGTCGGCGCGCAGGTTCAGGCCCAGTTGATGCACAAAAGCCTTGGTAGCACCATACACATTGCCGCCTGCATAAGCGTATTCGCCCGCAGTCGACCCCAGATTAATGATGTGGCCCTGATTGCGCTTGACCATACCCGGCAGCAAAGCGTGTGTAATGTGCAGCAGCGCGCTGATATTGGTGGCCACCATGGTGTCCCACTGATCCATCTTGGCGTCCTGTGCCTTGTCCACGCCCAGTGCCAGACCGGCATTATTGATCAGCACATCAATATTGGGAAAACGAGCTGTCAGATCAGCCAGTACCGCTTCTGCTCGCGCACGATCGGTCAAATCCACGCTGACCGGTACAAAACGCTCGCCCAGCTCGGCGGCCAGGGCATCGAGCTTGTCCTGGCGACGCGCCAGACCCAGCACGGTGTGTCCTTCAGATACCAATTTACGGGCAAGCGCAGCCCCAAACCCTGAGGAGGCCCCGGTGACAACGGCGGTTTTCATAGTGCGATCCCTATACAGCTCGCTGCTCGTTAAGCAGGCGACAATTAAAGCATTAAGGATAGCAAACTTCAGGCACGTCGTAGCCTCTTCACCCTAGGGAAAAAGCGGACAAATCCGTCTATGGAAATGCCCGCTTCTTTCTTGCTCTGGAATCAGGCGGCAGGCCGCTCCAGGCCCAGGTGGCCACGCAAGGTAGCGTGTTCGTATTCCTGACGGAACAGCCCGCGTTTTTGCAGAACCGGAATCACCTGCTCAACAAAGTCACGAATGCCATTGGGCAAGGAAGGCGGCATCAGGTTAAAACCATCCGCGCCTTCGTTGCGCCACCATTGCTCAATCTGATCCGCAATGGACTCCGGCGTACCGACCATGGTGCAGTGACCGCCGCCAGCAGCGATTCGGCCCAGCAACTGGCGCACTGTCGGTTTTTCCATTTCCACAATGCGCAGCATGGTGGCATAACGCCCTTTGGGGCCTTTGAAGCTTTCCAGTGGCGGCAGTGGTGGCACTGGCGCATCCAGCTCCCAATTCATGCAGTCCTGGCCGACAAACATGCCCAGCTGACGCAAGGATGTCTCGGCGGGTAGCAATTCGTCCAGCTCTTGCTGCTTGCGGCGCGCCTCTTCCATGGTGGAGCCCACATAGGTCACCAAACCCGGCATCACGGGCACATCCACGCCACGGCCCGCTTCACGCACGCGTCGTTTGATATCGCGGTAATAGGATTGGGCCGAGGGCAAGTCATAAGCCACAGCGTAAATAGCCTCCGCTTTGCGCGCGGCCAAATCACGGCCTTGCTCAGAAGCACCTGCCTGAAACAGCACCGGCTGGCCTTGCGGCGAACGTGGCAAGGTCAAGGGCCCATCCACCAGGAAGTGATCGCCCTTATGCAGGATCTGGCGAACCTGATCCACTTTGGCGTAATCGCCCTTTCTGTCCATGACCAAAGCACTGTCGCTCCAGGAGTCGAACAGTTGCAATGCGGTATCGACAAACTCTTCAGCCCGCGCATAGCGCCAGGCATGATCGGGCATGGCTTCGTAGCCGTGGTTGCGCGCTTCCGAGTCAAACATGGATGTCACCACGTTCCAGCCCATCCGCCCATTGGATACATGATCCAAAGAGCACAACATGCGTGCCGCCACAAACGGCGTGTAGAAGGTACTGGAAACGGTACTGATCAAACCGATACGTTCGGTGGCTCGCGCCAGCGCAGCCATCATGGTCAAGGGTTCCAGAAACCAGCGCGGACCATCGGACACGTTATCGCTGGACTGACCATCGGCAAAGAAGATAGCGTCCAGCTTGCCGCGCTCGGCAATCTGGGTCAGCTCTTCGTAAAACCGGACATCGCCTAAACGTTCAACCTGAGACTCGGGATGGCGCCAGGCTGCTTTGTGGTGCCCGCAGCCCATAATAAACAAATTGAAATGCAGCTGTCTCATCCGTTTTTCACCAATCCACCGTCAACAACCAGATTCTGTCCTGTTACGGCACGCGCCCACGGACCGGCGAAGAACAAGGCCGCATCGGCAAATTCCTCGGGCGTGGTCACGCGGCGCAAGGGTGTGCTGGCCGCAATCAAGTCAAACACCGCTTCGGGCGTGGCCGCGGACGCGTCGGTTGTACGCAGCAAACCACCGGAAATCATGTTCACGGTAATCTGATCGGGCCCCAGATCGTGCGACAAGGTGCGTGTCATGGACAACAAGGCCGCCTTGGCCGCAGTGTAATCGTGGTAAGGCACCACGGGGTTCTGAAACAGGTTCGTGCCGATATTGATAATGCGGCCAAAACCGGCCTGTTTCATGCCAGGCAGGGCGGCCTGTGTAGTGTTCAAGGCACCGCCCACAATGCCTTCCAGCTGCTGGTTCAGCTGCGTCCACGTCAAGGTATCGGCATGGGGACGGGCATCGCCATTGAAGGAGAACTCGGGCAAGGCGTTATTGACGACGGTAGTGATGGGCTGGCCAAAGTGCGCCTGCGCCTTGGCAAACAAGGCTTGTACCGAAGCCGCATCCGTCACGTCCGCTTGCACGGCCAGACATTGCTGCGGAAATTCGTCCGCCAGCGCCTGAGCGGCTGCTTCACTTTTCAGGTAATTGATCACAACTTTTGCGCCCTGGCCTGCAAAGGCGCGTACCAGGCAAGCCCCCAGGCCGCGTGCGCCGCCGGTGACCAGAACAAGTTGTTGAGAGAGTTCCGAGACGTGTTCCACAGACATGACATTCCTTGCAAGATTTCGGCGAGGATGTCGACCTGCTTGAGACGCAGGGCCATGGATTCGGACATCCCTTCGCCAGTATGAGCTGGATCAGGTTCGACGGGTTTTATCTCAGCCCTTCCCAAGAAGGACACCCCGTGCCGCAGGCAGACCATAGCATAAATCGGACTCAACCGTATTATTGACATTTGAAAGAAGCTCTCCTACTCTTCTAGCCTGTTCCTGGGGGAGTCCTTAACGGGCTGAGACTCCGCATTCAAGCGGTAACCCTTAGAACCTGATCCGGATCATGCCGGCGAAGGGAAAGGAAACGCGGCCTGGCAGCCTGCCCGCTCTTGTCTGAGCGGCGCATTCACAAGCTCACACGCCCCATTTCAATCCCTCCATTTTTCTGCGCCCTGTTCTGGCACCCTGCCAGCCTGGCCGGTTTGTGCCTGTTCAAACAGGCTTTTGGGGAGATCTCATGCTGGACCAAAGTGCCACCCTCCTGTGGCTCATCGTTTTTTCCGCCGCTTTTGCCTTAGCCGGGGTGCTGTATGCCCGCCACTACAACAGCTCCCTGGAAGACTTTGTGGTGGCTCGCAACAGCCAAAGCTCGGTCGCTACCATTCTGACTTTATTGGCCTCCTCGCTGGGTGCCTGGATTCTGTTCTCGCCCGCACAGGCGGCCAGCTGGGGCGGTTTAAGCGCTGTCATCGGCTATGCCATTGGCTCCATGTCGCCCCGTCTGGCCATGATTCCACTCGGCAAGCGCATGCGCGAATTGCTGCCTCGCGGCCATAGCCTGAGCGAGTTTGTCATCGCCCGCTACGGTCGTCCCATGTATGCGCTGACCCTGGTCATCATGCTGTTTTACATGTTCATCTCCATGACGGCAGAAATCACCGCCATGTCCAAGATGATCACCTTGATTGCCCCGATTCCTTTATGGGTCACGGCCAGCATTGTGTTGCTGGCCACGCTGATCTACACCTCTTACGGCGGTTTGCGTGCTTCCATCTTCACCGACAAGGTGCAGATGTTTGTGATTCTGCCCATGCTGTTCCTGATCGTGATGTTCGGCTGGCAAGCGGTGGGCGGCCCGGTACAGTTGTTTGACAGCGTGAAACTGGAAGCCCCACGCCTGATCGAGCTTAGCGATCCCGTAGGCGTGAAGGCTGGCCTGACGTTCTTTGTCGCCATCTTGCTGACCGGCCTGTTTCACCAAGGTAACTGGCAACGTATCTATGCCGCCAAAGACACCAAGTCCATGCGTCGCGGCTTTTTGTTGGGCGGCTTGTTTGTAGCACCCTTCATCTTCCTGATGGGCTTGTTTGGCCTGGCCTTTGTTGGTCTGGGCTCGCCCGGTGACAGCTCCGTGGCCTTGTTCAATGTAATTTTGCCGCACGTGCCTGTCTGGTTCCTGGTGCTGCTGATTCCGTTAGGCCTGTCCCTGGTCATGAGCAGTGCCGATACCGCAATCAGCGCTGTCTCCAGTCTGATTGCCGTGGACTTGAGCCGCATCATGCCGCATCGCAACACCGCTCAAATGATGAGTCTGGCGCGTTCCCTGATCTGGATTTGCTCCATCCCTGTGCTGTACGCCTCCTCACAAGGCTTTAGCGTACTGTACTTGTTCCTGCTGGCGGACTTGCTGTGCTCGGCAGCGGCCTTCCCGGTTTTCTTTGGCCTGTACAGCCGCCGCTACGATGGCTTTACGGCCACCATCAGCACCATCGGTGGTCTGGTCGCCGGTCTGGCCGTATTCCCGCGCCCCAATGGTCCTATGGATTACTTGCTGGAGTCCTTCCTGCTGGCCGCGATTGTGCCGGTAGTGATCAGTGTTCTGGTCATGCCCTTGCGTCGTCACCTGCCCAAGTTCGATCTAGGGTCTCTGGCTTCCTCCACGCGCGTACTGGACTAAGTCAGATGCGCCGAGTTTCGGCTTGAAACAAAAACCCCGGTTTGTATGTTGCAAACCGGGGTTTTGTTTTAAAGGCTTATGGGACGGGGCTTTCAGGCTGTGCTTGGGGAGTCTGCACAATAATTTCAACCCGTCGATTCGTCGCGCGACCTTGCGAGGTGCCGTTATCCCCCAAAGGCCGGGTATCGGCATAACCGACAGCGCTCAAGCGCTGGCTGCCAATTCCGTTGGCTTCCATATAACGCACTACGCTACCGGCACGCGCACCTGACAGTTCCCAGTTGGATGGGTAGCGATAACTACGAATCGGCACCGAGTCCGTATGACCTTCAATCACAATAGGATGGGTGGATTTCTGCAGTACGGCAGCCAGTTGGCGTAATACCGTCAAACCTTCCAGCCCCAGATCCGCACCGCCCGAGTTAAACAGAATTTCGCTATTGATACGAAAGCTCACGGATTGGTCGTTCATGACCACATCGATATTGTCGCCCAAGCCGTCCAGATCCAGACCGTGATTGCCTTTGCCTTGTCCCTCACCCTGACCAGCGTCCGGGAAAAGGCCCGCCCCAGCAGGCAACAAACCGGCTCCGTCCTTGCCTGCTTGGGCCACGACTGTAGCCCCTCCCTGCCCTTGTCCCTGCGCCGCCGTTTGCGCCCGCTTACCCGCAAAGGACAGCATCACAATCATCAAGACCAGCAACAAGGTCATCATGTCCAGATACGTGGTCAACCAGGCTTCTTCTTCCTCGGGCACCGCCAGCCCTGGATCATTCCAGGGGCGGCTACGACGACGACTGCCCAGATTGCTGGCCAGTTGTTGTTCGATTTTGGCGCCGCGAGCTTGCTCCAGTTCCTTTTGCAAGGCTTTCTGGCGGTCAGCAAGTTCACCCAAAGTCAGGTCCTGCTCCATGTTTCCCATGGAATCAGCCCCGTTCCGGAGCCGGGTCCGCGTCATCGTCGCGGCCGCCCCGGTCATTGATCTCGTCCTGATACTGAGCCATGAAGGAGTTCAGCGTCTCACGCATCAAGGCCGGGCCACGGCGCTGGCTCATCATGGACACACCTTGCATGATCATGTTCATCAGAACCACACGCTGTTCGGTACGACGCTCCAGCTTCACCGCCACGGGCTTGAAGACCAGATTGGACAGCAGCACGCCGTAGAACGTCGTCATCAAGGCCAGAGCCATTTGCTGACCAATAGACGTAATGTCACCATCGCCCAGCAAAAACATCAGGTTGACCAGGCCAATCAGCGTGCCGACCATACCGAAGGCGGGCGCGAAGCTGGCCATCAAACGGAACAATTGCGCTTCTGCATGTTCACGAGCACGCAAACGGCTGATACGCCATTGCAAAAGGTCTTCAATATCTTCCTGGGGTGCCCGATCAATCACCAACTGAACGCCGGTTTTCAGAAAAGGGTTGGCCACTTTTTCCAGCGCCTCTTCCACCGCGCGAATATCCCCCATCATCCACAGGCGGGAGATATTGATCAGCTCGTCCATATCCTGCTGGGTATACAGGCGTTCATTGCGCAGCACGGTGCCGATCAGACCAAAAATACGGACAACTTCGCTTAAGGGATAACTGATAAACGTCGCGGCCAAGGTACCTACCAGCACCACGGCCAGACTGGGCAGGTCCACAAACAAGGCGGGATTTTCTGCCGTAAAAAACAAGATCACGGCAAACAGCAGCACGCTGGCTACGATGCCGATCAGAGTAGAGGGGTTCATGCACAAGTCCTGGTTATGGCCCGATGGGCATCAGGACTACATATCGGCAGTACGGCAGGTTTCTTTAGGCCTGGACTTTGAGGTGGATCAAGTACAAGAGCAATTAAATCGTTTATTTGGGAAACCGCCTTATTTCAGGCTAGCGCTGGTAATTCACCCGTATCGAGGCCTGCACACGCACAGGCTCTGTGCTACCCGCCCAGCTCCACACCTCATGCACCAGCACAAAGCCAAGACGCGCATCCTGACCGGCAAAGGCCCTGGTACTTAATACCGAACCATTCATGTCCACACAGGAGCCGCCTTGCAAGCACAAACGGCTTTTCAGAATGGCGCGCCCATTGTGGTGATAACTGACTTCCACCTTGCCTATGCTTGAAGCCTGTGCTCGCACCGCCTCTGCAGGCAGGAAACTTTGCTGGGTGCTGGGCGAGCTGGTGGTGATGGCATTGCTAAGTTGTTCCCCATCCCAGGCCAAGGAAGCGGCATGACTGGCCAGCGGCATCGAAACCAGGGTTAGTGATATCAAGAATCGACTTAAAAAACTGTTTATAAAAACAGGTTTTTTATTCTTTTGGACTTTCAGGAAAAACATAAGCTGTGTTTTTATACAGATAAAAATAAGTTTCTTAATGATGCCGCGCAGACATCTTAATTTTTTTTTAACTTTGAGCCGTAAGATACTAATATAAAGAGGATTTTTTCTGGTAGCATAAGCGCATAAATTCTCTCCGCCCTTCTGTTTCTCGCCTACCGGGAACTGAAAAATGCCTCAGACCAGAACAAATAAATTCATTCGACGTGCGCTATGTGTTTTATTTCTAGCGCCTTTTTCGATTTCGTCCTTTGCGCAGACACTGGCGCTGGCCGAGCCATCCACACTGGATGAAGCCACAGCCGCCATCAGCTACAACGTGCCGCATCTGGTTTTCGAGAAAAACCTGCAGCCTATCAGCTATAGCGAGAACGATAGCCGCCGCGCGCTTAATGCCCTTAAACACGACGCCCTGATCCAGCACGCGGCCCTGCGTTCGGAAATTGCCTTTGTGCAGGATCTGGAATCGTCTACTGTGCTGTACCAGAAAAACAGCGACGCCGTTCGCCCCATTGCCTCCATCTCCAAGCTGATGACAGCCCTGGTCGTGGCTGAATCCGGCCTGCCCATGGATGAAATGCTGGAGATCATCGACGAAGATGTGGACCGCGTCAAATACTCCAGCTCGCGTCTTAGCGTTGGCTCCAAACTGAGCCGTGCCGACATGATGCACCTGGCGCTGATGTCGTCGGAAAACCGGGCTGCCCACGCGTTGGGGCGCAGCTATCCCGGTGGGTTGTCTGCTTTTGTGCGCGCCATGAATGACAAGGCACGTGCCTTGGGTATGCGCAATACGCGTTTTGTAGAGCCTACCGGCTTGTCCAGCGACAACGTGTCCAGCCCGCGTGATCTGGTCAAGTTACTGACGGCCACCAGCCAGCATGCCCGTATCCAGCAATACACCACGAATGATCAGTACTCCGTGCAGCCTGTACGTGGTCGCCAACTGGTGTTCAACAATACCAATCGTTTGGTGAAAAACGCCAATTGGGATATTCAGGTCTCCAAAACCGGCTTCATCAACGAAGCGGGCGAATGCCTGGTAATGCTGACCAAGATCGAAGATCGTGAAGTGGCTATTGTGCTGCTGAACTCCTCGGGACGTTACTCGCGTATCGGTGACGCCGTACGTATCCGCGATCTGGTTGAAAAATCCAACGGCTTGGCCATGCTGTAAGACGCCCTTCGTGCCCCAGCTCAAACTGCTTGAAGACTTCGTAACCCTGGCTCGTGCGGGCAGTTTTGTTCGGGCAGCAGAGCAACGCCACGTCACACATCCAGCATTTGGACGCCGCATTCGGGCCTTGGAAACATGGGTAGGCACACCCTTGGTGGAGCGCAGCAGCCTGCCCATCACGCTAACGCCGGAAGGACAGGTGTTTTACAACACGGCCAATCAAGTGCTGGAACAACTGAACCGCGTTCGCCGGCAATTGCAGGCCTCGGATCAAGCCGGACAAGGCAGCTTGCGCATTGCTACCGGCCGTAGCCTGGCACGCACCTTGGTCACGGACTGGGTCAGCCGTCTGCAAAAAGGCAGCCACGCCCCTTTGTCGGCCCATATACCTATCGACATCAGCACCGGCATGATGGCCGATATGGCCAAGCTGTTGGCCCAAGGCAAAACCGACTTTCTGTGCTGTTATGAACACCCGGCCTTGTCAATTGAACTGCTGGCCGAGCAAGTGACGTATATGACCATCGCCACTGACAAATTGGTGCCTACCTGTCAGCGCCGCAAGAACGGCACACCTTTATATGAACTCAATGCCGATAGCGGACGCAGCATTCCTTTGATTTCATATTCAGGCGGCTTGGCCATGGCCCGCATTCTGGGCGACAAGCTGCACCACTTTCCCTATCCCCTGGTCAGCACGGTGCGTTGTGATTCGCTGGATACGGCAATGGGCTCGGTATTGAAAGGCATGGGCGTAGCCTGGTTACCCCTGTCCATGATTGCCAATGAATGTCGTCGCGGCACGCTGGTGCAATTGGGCGGCAAAGGCGACGAGATTGCCTTTGAAGTTCGTCTGTATCGCTCCCGAGCCCCGCTCTCGGATCTGGCAGAGTCCGTCTGGGCCTTCACCCAGCAGGGGCGATAAACACACAAGCAACCGAAAAAGCACGCCTATGTGCCGCAACAGCACATCGCAAGTAGCCGCAGCAGACACAATACCCTTTCATAACTAAGGATAAACAGGCCCGCAGCGCGCACACTGGCCGCTGCTTGGAAACCTATCCATCGAACGGGGAGCACATCATGTCTTTTTCTTTTCCCAAGCGCAGCTTGGTCCTTGGCATTCTGGGCGCCTGTAGCCTCTTGCAAGCCTCAATCAGCCACGCCGACACCTACCCCTCACGCAGCCTGACTCTGGTCGTGGGTTATCCCGCCGGAGGCAGCGTGGATCTGACTGCCCGCCTGCTGGCCGAAGAACTCAGCAGCCGTTTGGGCCAAAGCGTCGTCGTGGAAAACGCAGGCGGTGCCGGTGGCACCATTGGTGCTCAACGCGTGCAACGTGCGGCTGCCGACGGCTATACCCTGCTGCTGGGTTCTACCAACGAGATGATCATCGCCGGCATGATCAACAAAGCCGTGCGCTACGACGGGCAAAAAGACTTCACGCCTATTGGCATGATTGCCTCCCAGCCCTTGTTGCTGGCAGCCTCCAAAGAGTCCGGTATTCGCTCCGCGGCAGACTATGCGCAAAAGCTGCGGGCAGCCAAACCGGAAGCCTTCAGCTTTGGTTCCTCCGGCGTAGGTACTACCTTGCACCTGGCCGGTGAAATGGTGAACGCCTCGACCGGCACCACCGCCATGCACGTGCCCTACCGTGGCGTCCCACCCCTGGTTTCGGATTTGATGAGCGGTCAACTGGATACGGCTTATCTTGTACTGTCCTCGGGCCTGTCACAAGCTCGCGCAGGCGCCATCGTGCCTTTGGGCATTACCGAAACCCATGCCTCTCCTGCTGCCCCGGAGATCCCACCGCTGGCCGATACACCCGGCTTTGAAAAGGTCGACATCAACGTCTGGTTTGGTTTGTATGGCCCCAAGGATTTGCCTGAATCCGTCACCAGCACCTTGCGTCAGGCTCTGGACAGCAGCCTGCAATCGGCCAACTTGCAAGAGAAAATGCAATCCAATGGAGCCACGCTTTACGCCCCCGGCATGAACGCGGCAGAGTTCCAGGCCAAAGAGGTCGACAAATATGCTCGTCTGGTCGAACTGGCCAAGCTGCAAGCCGAATAAAACACATGCGCCCCGGCTAGCTGCTGGGGTGCTGGAGTCTTTCCATGCAATTTTCTCTTTCCTTGCCTGACATTCAAGAAGAGCGTCAGGGCAATACCGGTGTCCCTGGAATCTGGTGCCTGGACTCGGGCGAAGCGGGCCGTACCGTAATGATCAGCGCCCTGATTCATGGCAACGAACTTTGTGGGGCCTGGGCCTTGAAAGCCGTGTTGGCCAGTGGCCTGAAGCCCCGTCGTGGCAAGCTGATTCTGGCCTTTTGCAATTTGGACGCCTTTGATCGCTTTGATCCTGAGCAGCACGATGCCAGCCGCTACGTGGACGAAGACATGAACCGCGTCTGGAGCGATCAGAAGCTGGCTCAAACACAGACACAAGAGCAGCGCCGTGCACGAGCGATTTTGCCTTGGCTGGAACAAGCCGACTGGTTGCTGGACCTGCACTCCATGCATGAACCCAGCGCCCCCTTGTTATTGACTGGCACCTTGGCACGCAATATCGAGCTGGCCCGTACTCTGGGCGCTCCCGAGCATGTGATTGTGGATAGCGGCCATAAGGACGGCGTACGTATGCGCGATTACGGTCGATTCTCGGACCCTGAAGCCCATGAAGCGCGCTCCTTACTATTGGAATGCGGCTTTCATGGCGATCCTGATACACCGGCAATCGCACTGGACCTGATTGCCCGCTTTCTGCTCGCCTCCGAGACTGTAGAAAAAGAGGATTTGCCCTCGGACTGGCGTCGAGCGTCTCCCGATACGCAACGCGTTCTGCAAGTCACCCATGCGATTGTCGCCCCTTCCATGCAAGTCAGTTTTGATCAGAACTGGCAAGGCCTGGAAACCTTGGCCGATGCAGGCACGGCGATCGGCCAAGCTGATGGTCAAGCTTTGCTGACGCCCTACGATAACTGCACCTTGGTCATGCCTTCGCTGCGCCAGCTACGTCCGGGTGTCACCGTCGTGCGTCTGGCCCAAAACTACGACGCCCTTTCCTGGACGCTTTAAACCTGGTGCCCAAGACCGGAACACCCAGCCTGAAGTGACATTCTCAATCCCGAGAAAAAAAGCGGAACTTGGCGGTACTTTGGCTACCAAAGCCTGCATAGCCATCCTACAATCGGCACATGTGCATCGCTTATATCGCCGTCGGAGTTAATGCGAATTGGCCGCTGATTATTGCTGCCAATCGCGACGAATATCATGCTCGCCCCAGCCAAGCGGCTCAACCTTGGCGGGACGAGCCCGATATTCTGGCGGGTCGGGACCTGCAAGCCGGGGGCACCTGGCTGGGCCTGACACAAAGCCGTGGACGGCTAGCCTTGCTGACCAATTACCGCGAAGCCCCCAGCAACAAAAACAGCAAGCAACGCTCACGCGGCGAGCTGATCCCCCAGTTTCTAAGAGACGAGCACAGTCCCGCCGACTATCTGGAACAACTCGCCCAGGAAGGAGCCGATTACGCAGGCTTCAATCTTTTTGTGCTGGAATGGCCGGACAAGCAACAGCCTTTACGCATGGGCTATTACAGCAACCGTCATCCCAGTGGCAGCCCGCACATGCTGGAACCAGGCGTACATGTTCTGAGCAATGCCTGGCTTAATACTCCTTGGCCCAAAAGCCTGTTCCTGAAAGAAACCCTGCAGGCACAGCATTTTGATGGCTCGCCACCAGCGGTAGAAGGCTTGTTTCAGGGTTTACGCAATCAGGAAGTCGCAGCCGATGCCGACTTGCCCCAAACCGGCTTAAGTCTTGAGCACGAACGCTTGTTAAGCAGCCCGTTTATTGTCAGCCCCAATTACGGCACTCGCTGCACCACCGTCATCACTATTAATCAGCGCGGACATGGAATGCTGCGTGAACGCAGTTTCAATCCGCAGGCAGAACCGACCCGTCAGCATGACTGGCCTTTGTTATGGCCCAGCTTTCATCCTGACAGCCAGCCCCACCCCTCTCATAACAGCAACAGGGCCCCTGAGGGCCCGCTTAGCCACCTTACTTCAAGCAAGGAAACCTCATGAGTCCTCGTCTTTCATTGATCGGCATTGCCATGTCGCTGGCCTTATTGAGCAGCCCCATTGTGCACGCCCAGGAACTGCCCCCCAGCCAGTATTACGGTTCAACCGAATACATCAGCGGCGGCATAGGTAGTGATGAAGCCCAGCTGTTTCGCATGGTGCGCAACACCTTTCCCTTGTCCGTGAACTTTTCAGCCAACCAGGGTGAGCGCGTCGGCTATATCTCCGATGTGCAGCTGGTTATCCGTAACAGCAACGACCAAACCGTGCTGAACAGCCTGATCGACGGCCCCTACTGCCTGATCCGTCTTGGCCCCGGCAATTACAAGGTATTTGCCACTTACCAGGGCCAGACCCAGGAGCGTCAGGCCACTATTGTTGAAGGCCAGCCCCGCGAACTGAACTTCACCTGGAAGTAGGATAGTTACGCTGATACGTATCCAGGCCCATGGCCTGGATTTGTTCTTCAATCAACTGCTCGAAGGGCCGGAGCAAAGGGCTGAAATCCCGCTCCGGCTCCATAATCCGCATCAGCCGGACAATTGCTTCCAAGGTCGACACAGCCTGCGGGTCGGGCGCTTTACGCAGTCTGTAGCGCGACGCCTGTCCTTCAGGCAATACCCAATACGGCAGGGCTTGCAAAACCGGATTGCTGTGCAAGATCAGGCGTGCCTTGCGCCAGGTGCCATCTGGCACCACGATCAGATCCGGCTTCTCCCCTGGGCCTGTTGAGCCCGCCACCTTGGCTTCTGGTCCCGGAAACAGCAAAACAGGACGATGCGCCTGTGCCAGCCGGGCCTCCAGCCCAGCAAACTGTTCTCCCACCCATAGCTCTGTCCCCTTCAAACCCAAATACGCCAAGCGCGCAGTATTAAGCGCATGCCGGGCTTCGGAATGGTGCTGCAAAATCAGCACAGGACACGCCGCTTCTATCGAAGGGATCAAGGGACACAAGCAACGAGCCAAGGGCCGCTGACACTGTGCACAGCGGCCTGGTCGGGTAGAAGGGGAAGAATTCATGCGAGAGCGCCAAACAGAAGGCCACAGTATATAAAAGTTCTGCTTTGAAACAGATGCCTGGTTTGCTGGCAAACAGATTTACTGTATATTTATACAGCAATCAGGAGCATACCTATGGCAAGCGCACTTCGTTCCCTTTTAGATCTTCACCCTTCCCTTTGGACAGGCAAGCATTATGCACATGCCGCAGGCACTTGCCTGCCCAGCGGGTTTGCCGCACTGGATGACGAACTGCCAGGAGGCGGCTGGCCTGTGGGCAGTCTGATCGAACTGCATGCACAGCAAGACAGCAGTGCCTTGTCCTTGTTGTTGCCAGCCTTGAATACGCTGCAGGCAGAGCGCTTGCGTGTTTTAGTCGCCCCGCCCTATCAACCCATGCAACAACTGTGGCGTGGTACTCCTGTTACGAACAAGCAAAACAGCTCATCAGAAAACGCCTTGCCCGCCCGCATGCTCTGGATACGCAGCCAGCACCTGAACGATACTTTATGGGCCAGTGCCCAGGCCTTGCGTCACGGCCACTGTGCGGCTGTGCTGAGCTGGCTGCCTGCCCATGTGCCTTTAGCGGCCTTGCGTCAACTACAGCTATTAGCCAGCCATAGCGACAGCCTGTTTTTTTGTTTACGTCCGACGCACAGTCAGACCAACAGCCCCGCCCTTTTGCGTCTTGAACTTCAGACTCGCCAAGACCAGCAGGGGCAGCCCTGGCTGGATGTTCATATCCGCAAACGACGGGGGCCTCCGTGCAAGGACAGCATTGCTTTGGCCCCTCACCACACCCTGATGCCGCCAGCGGCCATTCCGTCTCATGTACCTGTGCCTGCGACTGCCCCAGAGCCTGCTTACGCCTGAGGCCAGCCCAAAACAGCAGAACGGTATTCAAGCCGTTCTGCTGCGCTACAGCCCCCAGCTGGCACAGGTTCAAGCCGATTTATGGGTACTGAATATCAGTGCCAGCATCCGGCTGTTTGGTGGTTTGCGTCGTCTGTACCAACAGGTCCGGGCTGACTTGCAAGCCCTTATTCCCGAGCCCTGCCTGGCCCTGGCACCCACTGCCCGTGCGGCCTGCTTGCTGGCTTTGTCCGGACGCAAGCAGCGTCGTTGTGCACGACGTTTACAGGTCTGTCTGAACCCGCTTCCCATCCACTTATTGGCTCCGCCTGCCGACCAGCTGCAATGGTTGCATAGTCTGGGCTGCCATACCCTGGGCCAGTTGCACCAACTCCCCCGCGATGGTCTATCCCAGCGCGGGCTGCGTGCCCTGCTGTTGCAGTTGGACCAAGCCTACGGCACACAACGCTGGGCGTTGGAATGGGTGCATGCCGCCCCGCAATTTACAGACAAGCTGGAGATGGATACGCCATCCAATAACAAACCCACCGTCTTGCGGGCCGTAAATCGCCTATTGATCAAGCTGGAGGCCTGGTTGAATCAGTACCAGTTGGCTTGTGGACGCCTGGAGCTGGTACTACGCACGGAAAGATACAAGGACTACCCCACGACCACCCGCCTGGAGTTGCAAATGGCCCGGTCCTGCTGGCGTAGCCAGGACTTTTTGCCCGTATGGCAAGAACAGTTCCAGCAACTGCAATTACAGGCGGCCGTACAGAGCATGGTGCTGCAGGCACAGCAACTACACCCGCGCCAAACTCATGCCAGCAGCCTGTTTCCCGATGCGCGTCATTGGCAAGAGCAGGATCAACAACTGTTGGAGCGCTTGCAAGCCAGGCTGGGGGCTGAACAGATTTTGACACCTGCCGCCCAAGCCAGCTATTTGCCTGAACAAGCGAATCAATGGCTCCCCTTGTCCCGCAGCCAGCCCCCCGATGCGGACCGTCCGGCTTTGCAACGTCCATGCTGGATGCTGGACCCGGCTCAGCCCTTACAACACGATCAGCAATCTCCGCTTCTGGATCAGCAGCGCTTGCGCCTGGTTCAAGGCCCGGAACGGGTACAGACAGGCTGGTGGAGCGGCACCGGGCATCAGCAGCGGGACTACTTTATTGCCCTGTGTCCGCAGGGGCGTTTGTATTGGGTTTATCGGGACTTGAGCCAGGAGCATGCCTGGTATCTGCACGGAGTCTTTGGATGAAACCCCATATAGACCTGCTGTATTCCGAGCTGGACTGCCTGTCCAATTACAGCTTCTTGAATGGCGCGTCCCACCCCGAAGAGCTGATCAGCCGCGCTGCCGAATTGGGCTACAAGGCGCTGGCCTTATGCGATTACGCCTCCATGGCCGGTGTGGTGCGCGCTTATGCGCAGGCCAAGTTGCATCCGGAAATCCGCTTGTTGGTTGGAAGTCGGTTCCGCTTTACGGGGGGTTGGGACAATCAGCGCCCACAAGTCGCCAAGGCTGAGACAAGAACCTGCAACGGCACTCAGACTCATGAGCTGCTGATTCTGCCGCGCAACAAGGAAGGCTACGGCAATCTCTGTCAATTCATCTCGCACCTACACCAATCACTGGACTTGAAGCAGGAAGCCTCGATTGACTGGTCTTTTTTGCAACAAGCCCGCCAAGGTTCCCAACAACAGGTTCTGCCAGACTGTCTTGTCATCTACAAGCCGGCCTATGGCTTGGATAGCGAGCACATCCGTCTTCAAACACAGCATTTGCTGGACCTGTTTGCAGGCCGACTGTTTTTAGGCATCAGTCTGCATAGGCGCGATCAGGACATGCAGCATTTGCGCGCCGTCAGGCTGGCAGCGCAGGCATGTGGATTGCGCTGTGCCGCGTTGGGCGGCGTCCATATGCACGTGCGCTCTCGCCAGCCTTTGCACGATACTTTGGCAGCCATACGCCTGAAAACACCTGTGCAAGAATGCGGCTGGTCCCTGGCCAGCAATGCAGAACATCACTTACGCAGTCGTTTCCAACTGGCCAATCTTTACCCGGCCGAACTGCGTGAGACCACCGATCACATCCAGGAGCTATGCCAGTTTTGTTTAAGTGAAATCAAGTACGAGTACCCGGTCGAGATTGTCCCGCCCGGTCTCAGTGGCATTGAGTATCTGCGACAGGAAACCGAGCGTGGCGCGCAAAAGCGCTACCCCAAAGGGATTAGCGACAGCTTGCGCACGCGCCTGGAAGAGGAACTCAGCCTGATTGCAGACCTTGAATACGAGTCCTACTTTCTGACTTTGCATGACATCGTCAGTTACGCGCGCAGTCAGGGGATTTTGTGCCAGGGCCGAGGCTCTGCCGCCAACTCGGCCGTGTGCTACTGCCTGGGCATTACTGAAGTTGATCCTGCCAGCAGCCATACCTTGTTTGCGCGCTTCATCAGCCGCGCACGGGCTGAACCGCCCGATATTGATGTGGACTTCGAGCACCAGCGTCGCGAAGAGGTTATTCAATACATTTACCGCAAATATGGCCGGCAACGAGCGGCCTTAACAGCGGTGATCACCACCTATAGACGCCGCAGCGCCTTGCGGGACACCGGCAAGGCGCTAAGCATTCCTTCCGCCTTGATCGAGGCCTTGATTCAATGCGACCGTGCCTGGCTTAAAGACACCCACATTCAGGATGAAGTCCTGGCACGCTTTCCCGAATGCCCGCCTGAGCAAGCGCATCAATGGTTGTCCTTGACCCGCCAGCTGATGGGCTTTCCACGTCACCTGTCCCAGCACCCTGGCGGTTTTGTAATTTCACAAACACCCTTGCACAGGCTGGTGCCGATTCAGAACGCCGCCATGCCAGGGCGCAGCGTTGTGCAATGGGACAAGGATGATCTGGATGTGCTGGGTTTGCTGAAAGTCGATATTCTGGCCTTAGGTATGTTGAGCGCCTTACGTCGCTGCCTGGACAGTATCAGCCAGCAAAAAGGCAAACCATTCCGCTTGCAGGACATCCCTTTGCAAAGCGCCAAAACCTTTCGGATGATACGGCGCGCTGACACCATAGGCGTGTTCCAGATCGAGTCCCGCGCCCAGATGAGCATGTTGCCGCGCCTGCGTCCCAAATGCTTTTACGACTTGGTGGTGCAAGTGGCCATTGTGCGCCCCGGCCCCATTCAAGGGGGCATGGTGCATCCTTATCTGGAACGCCGTCGCGACCACAGCAAAGTCGACTACCCTGCCCCCGAAATCCGCCATGTGCTGGAACGCACCCTGGGCGTGCCTATTTTTCAGGAGCAGGCCATGGAACTGGCCATGGAGGCGGCGGGTTTCTCGGCTGACAAAGCGGACGCCTTGCGGCGGGCCATGGCGGCCTGGCGTCGTCGTGGCGGTTTGGGGCCTTTTGAGCAAGAGCTGCTCGATGGCATGGCTGCCAAAGGTTATGCCCCCGAATTTGCCCAGCGCCTGTTCGATCAGATCAGCGGTTTTGGGGAGTACGGTTTTCCGGAAAGTCACTCGGCCAGTTTCGCCAAACTGGCCTGGTTCAGCGCCTATCTGAAAGCACGTTACCCGGAGCACTTTCTGACGGCCTTGCTGAACTCTCAACCCATGGGTTTTTACGGCCCCAGCCAATTGGTCCAGGATGCACGCCGTCACGGCGTTCAGGTCTTGCCTGTTGATGTGCAATACAGCCTGTATGACAGCCACGTGTGTTCCGAGCTTGGCGGCCCGCCTCAGGTACGTCTGGGCCTGCACATGGTCAAAGGCTTGAGCGAGCAAGGCGCCCAAGCCATCGTGAGTTACCGGCAAAGCCACCCGGACCGTACGCTGAATCTGGCCTGCTTGCGCCAGGAACTGGCCCTGTCAGCCCACGATCAGCAAGCGCTGGCCCAGGCCCATGCTTTACGCAGTGCTTATAGCCAACGCCGCCACAGTGTTTGGGATGCCCGACGCCCCAGTCAGGCAGGATTGCTGAGCCATGCTGAAACGCCGGAGCACACCCCGGATTTGCCACGAGCCAGTGTGGGGCTGGAAGTGTTAAGTGATTATCAGGCCGTGGGCTTGAGCCTGAATCGTCACCCCCTGTCCTTGCTACGCACACAGTTGTCCCCCTTGCGATTCTCCACCGCAGAACAACTCAACCAAGCCTGCCCGGATAGGCGGCTGGCACGGGCCTGCGGGCTGGTGACCACCCGCCAACGCCCCGGCACCGCCAAAGGCACCGTATTTGTAACGCTGGAAGATGAAACCGGCAGTGTCAATGTCATCGTGCGTGAAGAGTTGGCGCAGGCGCAATCTCAGGCCTTGCTTCAATCTCGCCTGCTGGGTGTCTATGGTGTCTGGCAACGTGATGGCAGCGTATGTCATTTGATTGCCCGCCGTCTGGTATCCATGAATCATCTGATTGGTGATCTGGTCGCACGCAGCCGGGATTTTCAATAATCGGATTTTTCCCTACCCCCGCCCTGCGTTAAACTAGGGCTTTGCCCGTTCAACCAGGAACCACCATGAGTCAAACACTCAAAACCCGTTTAGCTGAAGATATCAAAACGGCGATGCGCGCTCGCGATAGCGGACGCCTGGAGACCTTGCGTTTTCTGCAAGCTGCGATCAAACAACGCGAAGTGGACGAACGTACCGAGCTGGGCGATGCTGAAGTAAGCAGCATCATTGAAAAACAAGTCAAGCAACGCCGCGAATCCATCCAGGCTTTTGAATCTGCTGGCCGTACCGAAAGCGCCGAGAAAGAAAAATCCGAATTGCTGATTCTGCAGGAATACCTGCCACAGCAAGCCGATAGCGCCGAAATTGATGCGACCATTGCCGATGCGATTACCCAGGCTCAGGCTGACGGCGCTCAAGGCCCCGCATTGATGGGCAAGGTCATGGGTCTGGTGAAAGCCAAACTGGCTGGCCGTGCCGATATGTCCCAGGTTTCCGCTCAAGTGAAGCAAAAGTTGAACCCATGAAGCATTTGCAGGCCGAACTGGCGCAGCCCAAACAGGACTTTTTCGGCACACATATCCCCCTGATGCAGCACCTGGGCCTGCAAACCGTGAGCAGCACCGAGCAGGAAGTGATTACTTTTCTGCCCTGGCAAGCCTGTAATGCCAACTCCCGTGCCGATGTGCACGGGGGCACCTTGATGGCGATTCTGGATTTCACCCTTAGCGCCGCCGCACGGGCACAACGTCCTGGCTCAGGGATGGCCACCATAGACATGAACTCGCAGTTTTTACTGCCTGCTCGTGGCGATGTCTGGTTCAAGGCCCAATGCCTGTATCTGGAAGGCGATACCGCTTACTGCGAAGGTGGCGGGTATGACGAGAAGGAGCGCTTGCTGGTTAAAGCGGCAGCCACTTTTCGAGTGGTGCGCGGTAGCTGAACACCAGGGGCAATACACCTTGGAAAGTGGCACGCTGCCCCAAACTGCTACCGATCTACAATAAAGCCCATTAAAAAAGCCCGTATCAAACGGGCTTTTTTATTTCCACCTACTTAATCACAGGCAAGCTTAATGCGCCTGCAAATCCTCACCCACAGGCTGATCCCATTCCGGGTTGGATTTCAAAAATGGATAATCCGTATAGCCTTTAGGCCCCTGGGTGTAAAACGAATCCCGATCCCAGCCATTCAAGGGCGCACGCAACTGCAAACGCAAGGGCAAGTCCGGATTGGACAAAAAAGCCTTACCGAACGACACGGCGTCTGCCATGCCTTTGGATAAAGTGGTCTGTGCTGTCGGCAAATCGAAATGTTCATTAGCGATAATCGCACCACCAAACTGGCATTTGATCATGGGCAACAAGCTGTCCGAAGCCGGGCTTTCACGCAGGAACAAAAAGGCAATATCACGGCGATCCAGTTCGCAAGCCACGTACGAGAACAAACGGGCCGGATCGGAATCCTTCATGCCATGCAAGCCACCACGTGGGGACAAATGCACACCGACTCGGCCAGCGCCCCAAATGGCGACACAGGCGTCCACAATCTCCAACAGGAAACGAGCCCGGTTTTCAATCGAGCCACCGTAAGCATCCGTGCGGGTATTGGAGCCATCATGCAGGAACTGGTCGATCAGGTAGCCATTGGCACCGTGTATCTCCACCCCATCAAAGCCGGCGCTCAGCGCGTTTTGAGCGGCAACGGCAAAGTCGTCCACAATATCGGCAATTTCTTCACTGCGCAGGGCACGCGGCACCACAAAAGGACGTTCCGGGCTTAAATGGCTGACCATGCCCTCACAGGCAATTGCGCTGGGCGCAACCGGCATTTGGCCATTCAGAAACTCCGGATCAGACACACGCCCCACATGCCACAACTGCAAGACAATACGGCCACCCTTGGCATGGACGGCTTCGGTAATCGTGCGCCACGCATCTACCTGTGCACTACTCCAGATGCCCGGCGTGTGGGCATAGCCCACACCTTGCGGCGATACCGAAGTGGCTTCGGCTACAATCAGCCCCGCGCTGGCCCGCTGGCAATAGTACATACGCATCAAATCATTGGGCATACGGCCCTCCGAGGCGCGTGCGCGTGTCATGGGCGCCATGATGATGCGGTTCATGAGTTCAATATCACCCAGTTTGATTGGATCAAACAAACTAACCATTGTTTTACACTGTCCACTATTGATGTTTCCGCCAGGGCTTGAACGACACGCGCCCAAGGGAATACCCGATAAGGGTTTTTACCAGATATGTCTTTATACCATCAACGCTTAATTTGGCTTGAAATTGTTTCAAGCATCAAACGGATCAAATAAGCTATGGCACAGTTCGCCGTCATAGGATTAGGCCGCTTCGGTTCGGCCTGCGCCCTGGAACTCATGAAAATGGGCCACTCCGTACTGGGAGTGGATACCAATCCGAAATTGGTCAACAAGTATGCGGACCAATTAAACCGTGCCGTCATTGCCGATGTCACTGACCGCCAGGCTCTGGAAGAGCTGGGGCTGGACAATTATGACGTAGTTCTGGTTGCGATTGGGGCTGATATTGAATCCTGCCTGGTTTGCGTGGTTCACCTGAAAAGTTTTGGTGTCCCGACAATCTGGGCCAAAGCCATTTCCCATACCCAGCATTTGATTCTGGCCAAGATTGGTGTGAACCGGATTATTCACCCCGAAGAAGAAATGGGCATACGAGTCGCCCAAATGCTCAGCTACCCCATGGTCAACGATTACATTTCTCTGGGTAACGGCGATTATGTTGTGGAAGTCACCGCCAGCGACAATATGAACGGCCAGACCATCAAGGACATATTGCGCGAGCAAATGGCCGACGTGCAGGTCCTGCTGGTCAAACGTCGTGGCCAAACCACCATCCAGCCCGATGCTGATTTTGCCCTGCATGCCAAGGATTTGCTGATCCTGCTTGGACAGCTGCAAGCACTTCGTACCGCCGCCCCCAAATTGGTCTGATGTATGCGCAACTGGCTGCCCAATAGTCTGACTCGCCGTCTTGAGGTCAATCCTCATACCCGCACCCTGAGCGCCAGCCCGCCACTGGTGCTGGCGCTGGGTTTTATGGCCCTGATTATTCTGGGCGCAATTTTGCTGAGCCTGCCACAAGCGGCTACGCCCCGGCTGGGGATTTTTCAGGCGCTGTTCATGGCCACCTCGGCCGTCACTGTCACGGGCCTGGCGGTCATTGATCCGGCAACAGACTTGACGCACTTTGGGCAAATTGTGCTGGCGCTGCTCGTGCAAATTGGCGGTATGGGCTTTGTGACCTTTGCCGTGATTGCCGCCATCACCATGCACAAACGCATCAGTGTCAGCCAGCAGGCACTGGCACTGGAAGCTTTTAATCAAACCAGCGTGTCCCGCATCCGCAGTACAGCCTTTCAAGTGTTCAAGATTGCTGCCCTGATTGAGCTGATCGCCGCCGCCATTCTGTTTCTGCGCTGGACCATTGATTTACCGTGGACCACAGCCCTTTATCGCGCCTTGTTCCATGCGGTCACGGCTTTCAATAATGCGGGCTTTTCGCTATTTCATGACTCCTTGATCCCCATTTCCGGGGATTTCGTGTCAGTCATGACTTTGTCCGGTCTGATTATTTTGGGCGGGATTGGCTTTACGGTACTGGCCGACGTGGGCCAGAAAAAACGCTGGCAAACACTTTTGCCGTACACAAAGCTGATCCTGATCGGAACACTCATCCTGAACCTGATTGGTTTTTTCAGTCTCTGGGCGCTGGAATTCACGAATCCAAACACGTTGGGCATGCTGGGCCTGGGTGATCAGGCGCTGGCCGCCTGGATGCAGAATGCGGCCACCCGTACTGCGGGCTTTACCACCATGGACATTGCCAGCCTGCGCGACAGCACTCAGTTGACCCTGATTGTGCTGATGCTGATTGGTGGCGGCTCGCTCAGTACGGCCAGCGGTATCAAAATCGGCACCTTGATTGTCTTGCTGGCGGCGGTACGCTCCTACATCCGTCAACGCGAAGAGGTGGTCTTGATGGAACGCAGCGTGGCTCCGGAAACCGTACAGAAAGCCCTGGCCCTTTTCCTGATTACCGGCGCACTGTACTTCATCAGCGTCTTGCTGCTGACCTTGTTTGAGGACATGCCCATTACCAGCCTGCTGTTTGAAGCCGCGTCGGCCTTGAGTACCACCGGCATGAGTCACGGCATTACCCACAAGCTATCCACGCCTAGCCAGATCCTGATCATGGTGCTGATGTTTGCAGGCCGACTCGGGCCTCTAACCCTGATTTACTCGCTGGCCACCCGCAAACGCAGCCGTATTCGCTACCCGGAAGGCAACTTCCAAGTGGGCTAGACCTGTCGCTAAACCACAGATATACAAGAAGTTTTAAGAAAGACGACTATTGTCACCGAATTTTGGTATGGTTAATGGATGTAAACATCGAACAACTACTGATCAGGATGCAGGCTTATGGATCACAGGAAGATGGCTACTTTAACCAAGCGCGCTGGCACTGGGCTTAGCGCGCTTTGCCGGGAACTGACCAGCCGTGGGATTAGCTACCACCCGCTGGTCGAAATGTATCAAAGTCAAATGGCCGTTATTGGTTTGCTCAGTGACGAAGTTGTCGCCCTGCGCAAAGAGCTGGACGATCTAAAAAAAGTAGTTAAGAAAAACGGCTCATGAGCCGTTTATTTTTTGCCTGCGATTAAGGCCCCCATTCCCCTGCCTACACCTCTTGAAGCGGCCCTGTTCACATCCATGACTGTCACCCTGCCCCGTTTTTGGCTGTGCGCCGCTTTAGCCTTGTGTTCTGCCACTGCCTACAGTCAAAACGATCGGGTTCTATCTACACAAAAGCAGCCAGGCTCCCTTCCCGGCATTGCGCCTATCCCGCCTGCGGCCCCCGTTCTGAACTACGGAACGACCTTGTTCACGCCCGACTATCAGGGTGTGCGCCTGCATACTTACCTGGATGAATGGCAGCGTCAGACTCAGCTGGACTCCGGGGAACTGGCAACTCCGGCGCGTCAGGACAATCTGTTTATCGTCTTGCACTACCGCTACACCAACACCAGCCCTCGTCCACTGAATCCGCAGATCCATCGGCCACGCCTGTTTCTGGTTGACCCTTCAGGCCAGAAAGTAGCGCCCAATCAGCGAGCGACACAGGACTATCGCTACGCTCATGATCTGGACACGGTTGGCCCTGACAAAATCAACCCCTTGGTGAGCGTTTCGGATGTCGCAGTCTTTGAGATCAGCCCATCCTTGTTTGATGCCACTCGCTGGCACTTTATGATCCAGGAAGGCCAGGCTATCCGCATTCCTTTGACGGTTGTCCCTGAAAAACCGTCTAAAAACGCTGAATAAACATAATAGACGCCCCCTCCATACCAATAAATCATTAAACTCTGCGCTCAGACAGACCCGTCTTATAAACAGGCATGGAATAATACGGGGCCATATAAGCGAAATTAATCGACAAAGCTCTCAGCTCACATGCGGTGAGAGCAAGGAAACAAGATTGCGTCATACCCCCTTTCGGATCAGCGCCACCCTCATCGTTGCCAGCGTCCTGCTCCTGCTGGTGCTGAGATCACTACCCACGCGCCCCGAACCCGGTCCTGAACTGATCCAGGTAGAAGGCGGCTCTTTTATGGCCGGCAATTTTCAGGTTCCCATGCGTAACTCCGACGGTGAGTTGTCCGTGCAATGGGTGGCACAGCCGGATCAGGGGGCTCTGGAGCCCTACCCGGTAGAGGTCAACGCCTTTTCCATCATGAAAAAAGAGGCAACTAACGCCTTGTACGATCGCTTCTTGAAGCAAACCAAGCGCCCTGCGCGCTGGCAGCCGGTAAAAGGCGATGGCGAACAGGTCGCCAATATGCCCTACGACGAAGCCGAAGCCTTTTGTGCCTGGTTAGGAAAAAACAACGGCCTGGACATGCGCCTGCCTACAGAGGCTGAATGGGAATACGCGGCCCGCAGCCGTGGCCAGCCCTTTCCCTGGGCAACCGACAACGGCCAGTGGCAGGCAGGCCGCAACTTGCCTGAGCAAGGCAATGAAGCAGACAAAAACAAGACGGGCGCCTTCCCACCCAATCCGCTGGGCATTCAGGATATGGCCAATGGCCTGCATGAATGGGTGATCTCAGACCCGACCCGGGATCCAGCCCACGTACGGATTTTCAAAGGCGACAGCAATGAGGGAGCCAGCTCACGCCACACCATCCCCACACGCGGCATTGTCTTTCCCTTGTCGGAAGCGGCTATTGACGCCAAGCCCGAACTGGCTCGTCTGAAAGGCCGCCCAATAGGCACTGTGTATTTCCAGCACTCCACCGCGCGTTGTGTGGCCCCCTTGAAAACCAACGGCACGCCACCCGTATCGGCCACGCAAAACACCATCCTGCCACCGATTTTTGATGATGTGACGGACAAGCGCAAACCAAGCGACGAACCTTAAACAATCCCCGGCGGCAATCCACTGGTACAGACGGCCACAACCTTGGCGTCGTCTTCGCTGGTGGATAAATAGATATGTCCGATACCACTGTCAAAATACGCTGACTCGTGGGCTTCCAGAAACAGGGTTTCGCCAGTTTCAAACTGAATGGCAATAGAGCCGGACAGCACGATCACAAACTCCTGCCCAGCGTGACGGATATAGTCGTCAAACTCGCTGGCATCGCGTGAATCAATCACGGCCAGAATCGGATTCATGTGCTTGCCGCTGAGCTCGCCAAACAACAGGCCGTATTCATAGTTGCGGGTGGCATAGCCAGGGGTGGCCGTAGATTTATGGCTGGAAATGCCCACTTCGGTGGTGGGCAATGGCTGCGCAGTTTCCTGATCGGGAACGGCAAACAAAGAACCGACTTCAATATTCAGGGCACGGGCCAGGACCACAAACTTTTCATAGCTTAAAGTGACCTGCCCCAACTCTGCTTTGGAAATGGTAGATAGCGCCAAGCCAGTTTTTTCAGACAACTGCTTGAGTGTCTGTTTTTGATTATGTCGGGCTTGGCGCAGGCGGGTTCCTACCTGTTCCTTGCTGAGCAGTTCATTACGTAGCATTCCTGGATTGTAAGCGGCGCAAACGGAACCAGGCAATCAGAATCCAGGCCATCAAAACAAAGCCCAGGTAACCGAAAAACGGATATACCGTACCCACCAGATTGATGAAACCAATCTTGGCGCCCACCAGTCCCAGCACCCCGGCGATAGCTGTACCGATATTGAATTTACGGGTATTGGGCGTAAAAATCCGGGCCGAGAAGGAATACAGCACACCCACCGAGGTCGTCAGAATCATGGCGAAAATCACCACGGACATAATGGTTCCCAGCAGTTTGGACTGTTCAGTAGCCAGCATCAGCATGGGCAAGGCCGCCGAGCCAATCGTATCGATACGGCCAAACACACCGGCGCTGATCAGCACAATCAAAAAGCCCAGCAACAAGCCACCTACCAGTCCACCGAGCAAGGCATTGCGCCGAGAAGTCGCTTGCGCACCGGCAATCATCAGGAACGGCGCCCCCACCACCATGTTGTAGGACACGTACAGCAAAGAGCCAACCAGCCAATGCCCCGCACCTTGTGGTTTAGTCTGCGCAATCACATCCAGTTCTTCTAATGGCAAATCCCGCGTATTCCAGCTGTAAATACACAGGAAAATCATCATCAGAACCAGGATGGGCGTGACGCTGCCAATAAAGGCCATCACCCGATCCACGCGCAAGAACACAATCAGCACGGTAATCAGCATGACGGCGATACTGCCGTATTGCGCCGGCACGCCCCATTGCTGCTCCATCAGCGAGCCGCCACCAGCAAACATCACCACGGCAATCGCATACATGAAGAAGGTAATCATGATGTCGACCACCACACCCAGACGCGGCCCACAAATCAGATACAAGCCCTCTTTGAAGGAATGCGATACCGAAACCTGGCTAAGCTCCCCCACCGCCATGCCCAGTATCGTGAAGCACAGACCACTGACCACCCCTCCCAGCAGCCCCCAATACCCAAAGCTGCTGAAAAACTGCAATATCTCTTGTCCTGATGCAAAGCCGGCCCCCACCACCACACCGACAAAGGCCATCGCAATGCCCAGGATATTTTTTATATTCGACATGCTTTCTCCTCCGGGAGATCAAAGTGCTGCTGTTTTTATGTTCTGAAACGAGCGGGTGATACCACAGCCGGATCAATATTCAGGGCCTTCAAAGAATCGGGCAGATCCTGCTTTTGCAACAAACTGGCCGCCAGCAAGGACGCGCCTGCGGCGGTTTGAATCCCATAGCCACCTTGACCGGCCAGCCAGAAAAAGCCGGGGCAGTTTGCATCCTGACCAATCACCAGCTCACCATCAGGAGCAAAACTGCGCAGCCCCGCCCAAGTGTGGCTGGGACGACGGATACGGAGCTGAGTGCGCTCTTCAATACGGTAAATGCCGGTGGCCACATCCAGCTCTTCAGCCACGACATCATGGGCATCCACGTCGTCGGCATTGGCCGGTGAACCCAGCAACATGCCGGCATCGGGCTTGAAGTAAAACTCTTCGCCAATATCAATGACGGCGGGCCAGTCACGATGATCCACACCTTCGGGCGGCGAAAACAGGAAAGCGGAACGGCGTTTGGGTTGAATGCCCAAAGCCTGCACGCCACAGCGTTCTGCCAAGGTATCAGCCCAGGCACCCGCCGCATTGACCAGCACACGAGTGCGCAAACTTGCAGGCTCGGCGTTGAGCTGAACTTCCCAACATTCGCCATCCCACTTGGCCGACACCACTTCCGTATCCAGACGCAGTTTCACACCCTTGGCTTGTGCACCTTTCAGAAACCCTTGGTGCAAGGCATGCACATCCATGTCCTGACCCTGACCGTCATACAAGGCACCGGCCAACTGCGCAGGGTCCAGACAGGGCACCATGGCCAAGGCTTCTTCGGCACTCAAGCGGCTCACATCCAGACCTTGTTCATGCCAATCCTGATACTGGCTGTCCAGCAAATCCTGCTGATCGGCGGTCCCCACATACAGCACACCGCGCGGCAGCAAAATTGGCTGATCGCTAAAGCCCGCAGGTGGATGGCTGAAAAAATCATTGCCCGCAACAGTCAAGGCACGAATCGTTTCCGTACCATAGGTTTCAACAAACATCGCAGCCGAGCGTCCCGTGGAGTGATACGCAGCATGGGACTCTCTTTCCAGAACCAGCACTTGGGCACTTTCGGGCAAACGGTAGGCCAAAGACACGCCTGCCATCCCGGCTCCAACAATTACGTAGTCGTACACCATAAAATTCTCATATCCGATAATTGAGGGCTAATAGTAGGTCTTTCCAAGAAAAACATCCAAGAGGGTTTTTACTAGGCGGACACTTCGGGCTTCGTGGGCAAAGCCATGCAACGTCTGATCGACGGCTATTACACCGTCACGGACGAAGAGTTATACCGTTTGATGGTCATGGCCTACGAACAGGACAAGGTCAAACTGGAACCCTCCGCCCTGGCTGGCGTGCCCGGCATGGCGCGGGTATTGAACTCGCCTGAATATCTGCAGCGTATGGGTTTTACGCATGTTCAGCTGGAGAACGCTACCCACCTGGTTTGGGGAACGGGCGGCAGCATGGTGCCGGAGACGGAGTTTCAAACCTATCTGGATAAGGGGCGCAGCCTGTAAGCGGAAACAGACAGAACAGGCTCTTAGGCAAGGCTGCGCCTGTTCAATCTTCTGACGTAGGGCCGGACATCAAACTCCGGCTCGTTGCCTCTGCCGCCACACACCGGGCGAGACTCCTTCCAAACGGCTAAAAGCACGGCTCAGGCTGGACTCATTGTCATACCCCACCTGCGCGGCAATTTGCCCTATCGTCTGCGAACCGGCTGCCAACAAAAGCTTGGCTTTATAGATACGCCAAGCCGTCAGATACGCCAAGGGAGCTTGCCCGACAGCCGCCTTGAACAAAGCAGAAAAGGTGGACCGGGACAGCCCGATCAGTGCGCCCATTTCCTCCACCGACCACGGATGCGCAATCTGCTGATGCACAGCTTGCAAGACCGGGGCCATCCTGGGGTCTCGAATACCCGCCAACAGCCCTGCCCCCAAGGAGGCACAGTGCGATAAAGCCCGCAGCACCTGAATGAACATCACATCAACTAGGCGGGCGTTAATCAGCTGAGTTCCGTAATCCCGGCTTTGCGCTTCGGTTTGCAGCACATGCAGGATGCTTTTTATGGCGACAGCATCTTCCGCCCTCAAGCGAGTGTGTACCAAGGGGCCAAGCGCACTGAACAGGGGTTCGGCAGCCAACTTGTTAAAAGCAAAGCGGGCCGTCACGATTTCAGTCAAAGCTCCATCGCCCCCATGGACGATCGGCTCAGCACGCGGATACCGAGCCAAAGTCTCACAGGAAACCAGCGGATTTTCCTTGCCGTCACACAGCGAGAATTGCACCCCTGGTTGAACAAGCATGCAGGTGTCCGCTTCCAGCAGCACGGGGTCGGCTCGCTGCTCTCCCTTCAAATAACAAGCCCCTTTGCTGACAATCAACAGCCGCGCATACTCGCCGGTGTCAAAGCTGACGCCCCAAGGCGCACGCAGTTGGAAGCACGCATACAAAGCATGCTGCAAACGCATGCCATCCAGGATTTCATCAAAGGGGTTCATGACTATCAGACGATAAGACAGGAAAATTGGATTTTCAACTATAGATCGTCTGAAGCCTCAAGCCTAGCATGCTCCATGCAAGTATCAACAGGAGCATGCATGGACACATACCGTTTTACGCAATATGGCAGTTTGGACTACCTGGTACGAGGTCAGGAACCGCTTCCCGAACCCGGCCCCGGACAAGTGCGGGTTCAAGTCATGGCCTCGTCCTTGAACTTCAGAGACCTGTTGGTCATGAAAGGTACATTGCGCTATCCCACTACGCCAGGGGCTGTACCACTGTCAGATGCAGCAGGAATCATTGATGCCCTTGGCCCCGGCGTGCAGCGCTTCAAGTTGGGCGACCGTGTCATCAACAGCTTTTTCCCGAACTGGTTCGGTGGCCCAGCCTACGCAGGCCGGGAGCAATATGGTGTTGAGCATGACGGCTGGCTGACTCAATATAAAGTCGTGTCGGCAGAGGCCTTGTCGCCTATGCCCGCCCATCTGAGTTTTGAAGAAGCAGCAACCCTGCCTTGCGCAGCCTTGACGGCCTGGTCCGCACTGGCCGGTATTAATGCAGGCGATACAGTGCTGACACAAGGAGCAGGTGGCGTGTCCATTTTTGCCATTCAATTAGCCAAGGCAATGGGAGCCTACGTCATCTCCAGCACTTCTTCAGACAATAAGTTCGACAAGCTGCTGCAGTTAGGGGCTGACCAGGTTTTCAACTACAAAGACACGCCAGAATGGTCCGAGCTTGTACGAGACTACACACATGGCGAAGGCGCAAATCGTATTGTCGATGTCGGTGGCCCGGTGACAATTGCACAATCCATCAAAGCGATTGCTGTAGGTGGGCAAGTGTCCTTGATCGGCTCCTTGGGAAAATCCGTGCCATCGCTGGATGTCATGGATCTGGTCTTTAGTCAGGCCAGCTATAAAGCCATCGGTGTGGGTAGTCGCAGTGATCTGGAAACCATGAATCGAGTCATTAGCCAGCACCGGATCCATCCGGTAATCGACCGGGTCTTCGATTTCAACAACGCTCATGAAGCCTACCGCTATCTGCAACAGCGCGATCGCTTTGGAAAAATCGTGATCCATCACTAATGACGGAGTCCGGGCATAAGATAAATCAAAGCTAATTGAGAAGCAGTTGTAATACAATCCTGCCATGTCTATCCACCGGCACTGCTCTCTCGCTAAAAATGGCATAGCCTGGCAAATTCTTTTTTGCCTGGCGATCCTGTCATTTCTGAGCCGTTCGCTGGTCCCGGCAGGCTACATGCCCGATAGCTCGGGTGAACAGAATGGCTTCTTTTCCGTCACGCTTTGCGCCCCCGGAGGAACGCCCAGCACGATCTGGATGAGCCTGACAGGACAGGCTGATCCGCCGCAATCCAATGAACACGCGGATATGCAGAAGTGCCCTTACGCACTGGTCCTGTCTCAAGTAGCCCTACCCAGCGCTGATCTGGCAAGCCTGGATGTCCCGGTGGTTCACCAGCCTTTGCTGTTGGTGCATCGTAATCAAAGCTTGCCGCCCCTGCCTGCCTTGGGGCCACCACTAGGGTCACGCGCTCCCCCTGTCAACCTTGCTTGATCTCTCGTCGTCGACTGCCGTATGTGCAGTCGCTTTTCAGCGAAGTCATTCAAGGTTTTTTTATGTCCATTTTTTGTGTTTCTGCACAGGCATGCGCCGTGCAGACCGCCCCTTTTTCGCGCTCTCGTCACTCGGCACAAACATCACCACGCACACGAAGCAGCGTCCTGGCTCTGACCTTGCTGTTTTCCAGCTCCTGGACCAGCCTTGCTCATGCACAGACGCCAACACTGGCTCCCGTCATCGTCACTCCAGAGCGTGGTAAAAGTCTGACCGTTCTAGACCTGCAAAGCGCTCAAAAAACCATTGAACAAGTCGCGGGCGGGGTGGCGCTGGTGCCCGAGAGCGCCTGGCGTGACACTAAGGCCGCCACCGTCAAAGACATGCTGGACTACACACCCGGGGTGTTTGCACAGCCCAAATGGGGAGATGATGCACGTCTGTCCATACGTGGCTCGGGTCTGTCGCGGTATTACCATCTGCGCGGCATCAGTTTGTACCAGGATGGCATTCCATTAAATGACCCGGACGGCAGCAGCAATTTTCATCGCATCGACCCTACAGCCTACCGCTATACCGAGGTCTATAAAGGCGCCAACGCCTTGCAGTACGGAGCCGCTACTTTAGGTGGAGCCATCAACTTCGTCACCCCTACCGGCCATGATGCCGACGCCTTTCAAGGGCGTCTGGATACCGGTAGCTTTGGCTGGCGGCGCGTGCAACTTGGCAGCGGTTTTGCGGGCGAGAAGCTGGATGGCGTGATTTCCGGCTCCTGGCAAACTCAAGATGGCTACAGAGAGCAAAGCGCTGGCCATTCCTTGCGAGCCAGCGCAAACCTGGCTTGGCGGCTTTCAGACCGGTCAGAAACCCGTTTTTACTTGAGCGGCTATCAAATTCACCAGGATATTCCCGGCTCGGTCAGCCGCGATCAGGCTCTGAATAATCCACGGCAAGCTGCCAAAGCCAATAAAGAGCACGACTGGCAGCTCAACCTGGACGGAGGCCGCATTGCCAACCGCACAGTGCTGGTCATGGGAGAGACTCAATACGAACTGGGTGGCTGGTTCGAGCAAAGCTCACTACGGCACCCTATTTATCAGTTTGTTGATAGAGACACGAGCAGCTACGGCGCTTACGGCAGGCTGGTCAACACCAGCCCGCTGGCAGGCAGAGACAACCACTTCACGCTAGGCTTGACTTGGTCGGCAGGCAAGATTGATGCTCAAAACTCTGTAAACGTAGGAGGCAAACGGCAGGATAAGCTGTCTGCCAGCAAAGACAGGGCCAACAACCTGACCGCCTATGCCGAAAACGCCTGGAGTCTTGGTTCGGACTTATCCCTGATTACCGGCCTGCAGTACATGCACGCCCAACGTAAGCGTCAGGACTTGTATAACGGCGGCCTGCCCGCCACCCGATCCGGGGACAAGAGCTACAACTTCTTCAATCCCAAATTAGGCCTGTTATGGGATGCAGGTCCGCAGTGGCAAATCTACGGCAATATTTCCCGCAGCGCCGAGCCGCCCACCTTTGATGACATGAACTTCTCCACCGGCAATGACCTGGACCGTCTGCAAGCGCAGCGTGCCACCACGTTCGAGATCGGGACACGGGGAGAAACAGGCGATGTTGCGTGGGACCTCTCGCTTTACCATGCACGCATCAAAAATGAACTGCAATGCATCAGCGCGCCCTGGAACATCTGCGACAAGACCGTCAACGCAGACCGCACAACCCATCAAGGCATAGAGCTAGGTGTGCAATGGACGGCCGCTCGTGGCTTGTTGGTGCAAGGTCTGCAAAGTGACAGCCTGGACATCAAAGGCGCCTATACCTACAGCAACTTCAAATTCAACAATGACCGGGACTGGAACAACAATCAAATGCCCGGCGTACCCAAGCATTATCTGCGGGCAGAGATTATCTACAAACACCCGTCGGGCTTTCACATTGGCCCCAATGTGGAATGGGTGCCCCAGGCTTACTACGTGGATAACGCCAATACCACCAAGACCAGCTCCTATGCCTTGCTTGGCTTGCGAGCCGGATGGGAACGCGGCCCCTACTCCTTCTATATAGATGGCCGCAATCTGACAGATCGTCGATACATCGCCAGCGCCAGCATTACCGACTATGCCACAGCCTCCTCGCCCTTGTTCGAGCCGGGCACAGGGAGATCGGTCTTTGCCGGTGTGCAGATCCAGTATTAATTCCACTTTTTTTATCTTGCTAAGGAGTTTGTCATGCCCGTCAAATCGCCACTATCGCGCTTTATATGCCGGATCACTGCCTCTTGGCTGCCAACAAGTCAGCTGAGCACTCTGCTTGGGGCGACAGCCCCACCCTGTCTTTTATTAGCTTGAGAAACAAGGAGTTTTTATGAAAACCGCTTCACAACATCGCCAGACCTTCAAAGTGGCACTCCATGGGCTTTTCTTCGCCATGGCTTTATTCATCTTGTTCGCTATGTTCACGGGCATGGCTCACGCTGCACCATCAGAGGCCGATCGCATCTCCCAAGCCATGAAGGCGATTTGGGACAGCCCCGAAGCCCCTCTTGTGGTGGAGCCTATCGTAATCGAGGGTGACTACGCCCTGGCGGGTTGGACGCAACTGACACGTGGTGGTCGTGCGCTATTAAAGAGTCGTCATGGGGAATGGAATGTTCATATGTGTGGTGGCGATGGCTTGAACGATGTGGAGACCCTGACCATGGCAGGCATGAGCACTGAAGCAGCAGAACGCCTGGTCAAGAACTCCAGCGAGGCTGAAGCCAAACTGCCCACCGAGGTCACCGCCAAATTCTCCACCTTTGGAGACAATATGGTGGTGGATCACAACCATCAACCCGACTAATCCAGGAAGGAGAACCCGCTGCGCAAGGACTGAGTCAACAAGGAATCAGTGCACCGGGCCTGATCGCCGGATCGCCGGGCCGCCGGATCGCAACTTGCCCTACTCAGTCTGAGTGTGGTCATGCCCGCACTGGCCACACTTCTTGCGCGGAAAGGGCGAATAACTGGTGAACAAGCTCTGGCTACCCATGAACGGCGACAAACCGCACTTTGGGCAAGTAAAAACGGTCATGGCTACCAAGCCCTGGCCCAGAACATAAAAGCCAAAGACTAAAAACCCGAAGGTCCCCAACACACGGTCGAACACAGGCAGCCCAAAATACAAGGCGACCAGGAGCAAGATATTGAACAAGGTGAACAGCCAGGCTTTTTTGTAGAGCGACATTAATGACCTTTTAAAACCAGCTCCCACAGCCAGGAAGTGATTTAGCGATTTAATTCAAGCGTGGACAGTTTACGGGATTCAGTCCGCATGGGAGAGGACTGAGCAAGCTGGTCACAATTTCGCCCCGGCCGTGACAAGCAGGCAGCTATCCCGCACAAACGATGAATGTTTCTGAATGCAATGTTCCGGCAATACCCATCCCTCATGATCTAGGATCTTCCAACAAAATCCCATTACGGACCATGAACCTCGCTTCCTTGCCCTCTCTTGTCCCAGCCCGACAACAGCTCCTGCGAGCCTTAGGTATCGCCCTGTTGCCCTTGGCCTTAGCTGCCTGCGACAGCGGCTCCAGCACAGGCGGCAACCACTCTTCCGAAGCCCCCGTCGTCACGCCACCGGTCACTGAAGAACCGGAACCACCTCGCAACACCGCCTATCTGGACAGCAAGGCAGGCGATGTCATCAAGGTCCGCATCGAAGAACTGCATCCCACCCAAGCGGCCATTGGCTACGATCAGGTTTACTACAAGCTGGGACGCTGGCAAGGCGATCTGGATCGGCCCACTTGGGCTAAGGACCCCAAACAGCAACTGGACTACCTGAATCGCACCATCGGCAAAAAGTTTGACGACTACTGCGAGGATATGGGCGGAACCGAACGTGCTCAAAAATTTCTGACCATCGCTGAGGCTCAAGCTGCCCGCCTGGACCAGCCCACCACCTATCTGTGCAAAGACCCTCTGGGCTCGCAAACAGAAAACCTGAAAACCGTGGTCGTAGGCTGGGACGGCAATCTCTATCTGACCGATGGCCACCACACCTTCTCATCCCTGCGCGAAATCCCGGACGGCGGCCCCAAACTGCCCGTCTGGGTAAAAGTCAGCGCCAACTACAGCGACATCCGCGAAGCGTCCGCCTTCTGGGAGCGCATGAGCAAAGAGAAACTGGTCTGGCTGCGTGATGGTGAAAACCAGACTATTACTGTCGAGCAACTGCCCACCCGCGTTGGGCTGGCCAGCGAAAAAGAAGCCGGTGGCATGCAGGAAGATCGCTATCGCTCCCTGGTGTATTTCACCCGCGACCTTGCCTATAAAAACGGCAAGCTGCCCGAATACGCAGAGTTTCTGTGGGGCGACTGGCTGCGCCGCCAAGCTTCTGAGGGCCAATTGGCCAAACTGGACGAATACTTGATGGCTCCACCCGCCACACCGGCCCAGATTCTGGCGGTGAGCACCTTGAACAAGGCCTTGCAACCCGGTGGTTCAAACGACAGCTACGCGGCTGCCGTGCGCGATGCAGCCTTGAAAATGACGGCTCTGAAAGACACGGATCTGGTCTTTGAAGACCGTGATGCAGCAGCTTTAGGCCGTATCGTCCTGGAACCGGACGCTGCCAGTGACTCCGACACTAAAACAGCGCGCGACACCCTGGAAGAACTGCCACGCAACGACGTCAAATCTGACGGTAGCCCACGGGGTGCAGGAAAGCTGTGGTTTGCAGTGAACTACCGCAATTGCGGCAAGCCTGCGGCGGGGACTTGCTGGGGGTGGTAATAAAGCTAGTCAGAACCTGATCAAATAAAAAGCCCGCAATGCGGGCTTTTTAAATAGCTAGACGCACCGCAACAACTTGGACTTTCCCCACTCTTGAGACAAGCGAGCAATCCCTTTCACCAATACTCATCAAATCAACAAGAATAACTCCATCGCCATTCAAGAAGAAAATAGCTATGATCGACAGGCTATTGATTAAGGGAACAACAAATTGCTCTATGAAACAACATCAAGAAATTCATAAGGCGCAACAATTTACTGAGGTAAAAATCAAGAAAAACATCCTGAAATCTCATGCCCCTATCAATCTTGAGAATATAAATCGAACGAACAAGCAATGACGACGAACGCAGTTCAAGCTTTGAGGACTTTACACAAGAAAAATTAAGCAAAAGAAGAAAAGGAGCAATTCGGCTCCTTATTTTTTAGAAATCAAGTAACAAAATTTTAGTTTGATAGAGGAAGGTGAGATAGCGTTATGAAAACAATCGCAGTTTTAGCTCTTTCGACCGTGTTGGTTGGTTGTTCTACTTATGCTGTTCCACGATACAGCATCTCTACCGATACAGTAGTCGCTCTACGGGCTGTTGGCGATGTAAAGGCCAATGTTGGGGACTTCCGTAACGACAGTCCCACAAATAAAGACAGTCAGCCAGGGGAAATCATGTGTCGTGCAGTCGGGCCCATCAAAACACCTGATGGAGAAAGCTATGCCGACTATGTTCGCAAAGCGCTAATTAGCGAATTGATCATCGCAAATATTTATGAAAAAGAATCCACCCTTGAACTTACAGGCAGACTGACTACCCTGGACTTTGACTCCATGGGCGGAACATGGACAGTGGGTATGGAACTTAGCTCTTCAAATGGAAAGTCAATTGCCGTCAACAACACCCATAAATACACCTCCAGTTTTTATGGTGAAACGGCATGCAATCAAACGGCACAGGCAGGCTTGGGTGCCATTCAGGATGCGATCCGCGCACTGGTTACCCACGCGGATTTCAAAACGCTTCTGGCGGAAGAATCCAAGTAGAGCAAACACAGGCACACAGCCTACAAATCATCTGTCTGACAGGGTTGGCCTCAATCCTTGCACAAGGTACACCCTGGAAAGCTTCCTGCAGCACAGACACCATTAAAGAAGCCAGGAGCCACCTTGCTCCTGACCTTTACAAGCAAATCATCATTGGAGAGATTATGAAGATAAGAATAGCCTTGATCGGAGCCACTGCTTTTTGCATGTCATCAGCCGCGTATGCTGCTGAGCTACCCCGATACGACCCAAACTCCTACTGTGAAAGCGTCTCCGCTGTTTCAGGAGGTTCGGCAATGATCACAAACGAATGCATCAAAATGGAGCAGACTGCCTACAACAACTTGAAAAGAATTTGGGAGTCTGTCCCTAGCAAAACAAGCACTTATTGCGACCGGGTGGCACGCACGACCGGCGGCAGTTATTCCATTTTAGAGAGCTGCATCGAAATGGAAATAAGCGAATCCGGTGCTCCCCAAAAGTTCCAGTTTTAAAACAGTCACTCCAAATAGATAAGCGGCCGTACGCAGATGACCAATCAAGCTCAAAACTCCCCCATCATTCTTCATGAATGCACCGTCCTGGGCGCTCCCGGATTTCCGTTTCTACCCGGCGATAGTGTCAATCTCGTTTTTGAAGGTGACACGGTAAGCTGCAACTCGGCTACCAGAACCATCCCCTTCTCTCTAATCGAAGTTGCCGATCTCTCTGTCAATGGTCCCGGCACAGTCGTAAGCGGCGGAGGTTTTATTGGAGGTGGATTCGATGTCGATGGGGCACTGACCGGGATGGCAATAGCAGGTGTCTTGAATGCCTTAACCAGCAAGAAAACGACACAAACATTTATAGTTTTGACCACGAATTTTGGTGAACTCCATCTGCACTACAGCCTGATGGAACCCGCAGCGCTACGCATATTTCTGGGTGGTATCTTTGTCCGCCTGCGCTTTCTGAACACCCAATGGCGCCATGAAAGAGCAAGAGTGATCGAGGATCAACTGATCAGCGGCACAATTTCCGACGCAGAAGCAGAAACCTTCAAGGCAAGACTGCTCTCTTCGCCAAATTGGCCAGACCCGGCTCTGGAAGCAGAACAAGCGCGTCGGGAAAACAAGCGACTTGCTGACCTCGGTCCGAAAGGCACATGTCCAAATTGCGACCAAATAATCCCTTTGCTCAGCGAAACCTGCCCGCATTGCCGGGCGAATTTTGGAGAATACGCCTCCTGGGGCGTTATTCCTTTGAAAGCCTGATCCTGCTCTACCCGCCATTGGCGGGCACATCCCATAAAACCACTACAGCAATAAAAAAGGCCTACAGCAAAAATGCTGTAGGCCTTTTTAAATTTGGTCGGAACGGAAGGATTTGAACCTTCGACCCCTTGCACCCCATGCAAGTGCGCTACCAGGCTGCGCTACGCCCCGAAAGAATTAAACTATAACCCTGTTCTTCCTTTCTTGCAAGTGTTTTTTAGATTTTTTCTTTCGATTCGAGATTATTGATAGTTAATCCCGGTGTCGATTGAAATCCACACTTGTCTGAACAGGCGGTCTGATTTTCAAAGCTCATTTTACCGAGCTAATCCGCATCAAAACCGTGAAGGCAGGAGTATACCTACTTAGGTAAAAAATGCAAAGCTATTGTGAACAGGCCCGCCCTTCTGATTGCATGACCCGCCATTGGGACAGGCTGGGACCACCGGGATACAGCAGGCGCTCTGCCGGTAAACGCTCCCATGGCAAGTCTGTTGTGCGCATGGAAACGCCTCCCGGGGCGGCTCCGACAATGATACGGTCACTGATACTGCCAAAGTCCGCCCTGAAGTGCACGGCGCTTTTCAGGACCAGTATCTTCATCTGCTCCGGCTCTATCCCCACAAAACGGAACATGCTTTGATCTGCCATTTGCGACTTGTAGGAGGCCAGAACGATACGCACACCCTCTATGCGCAAACAGGCGCTGGGACCCAGGTTCATGGCACAGCCTGCGTAATACGGACCGGTGGCGGAGAACTGACCATCGGATACGGACTCGATATAGAAGCGTGCATGCAAGGGCATATCACCGGGAACACCGGATTTACCCCCCAGGGACAGCTCGATGCTTTTACCAACCCCTGCCTGGTGAACCAGAGCAGCGCTTTCCGGATCCACGATCAAGCCTAAAGCCGCATCGGATACCTTGGCTTTCAGCAAGGCACGCAAGAGCCCACAGGTATCGGAGCTGGCACCGCCTCCGGGGTTATCGTGCGCATCGGCAATAATCACCGGGCCTTTGCCGGGATGACTCAGCGCCCATTGCACAGCTTCGTCCGGTTCGTACAGCTTGCCTTGGAAGCCTTGGGCTTTATCAAGCACCTCGTCCAGAAAGCCTGCTAAACGGCTATCGGCTTCTTCCTGCGTCTGCGCATAGGCCCACAAAACCGCTCCGCATTCGGGCACGTCAGCAGCAGGAAAGCCCATGGCGAACGACACGCTCCCCTCGCCTTCTATTTCTTCCAGCGATGACAAGTGACGGTACAGGCTGGCAGCCGGTTCCATCTCGGTGCTTTGCCAGATCGCCGGGATCAGGAAGGGCAGTCGATGCCAGGCCAATTCCGGGCGACGACCGCTTTGCAGACATCGCATCAGCGCCTGAAAAGTACGCTCACCCGTTTGCGCCATATCCACATGCGGGTAGGTTTTGTAAGCCACCAGCATATCGGCCTGCGCCAGCATGGTGTCGCTGACATTGGCGTGCAAGTCCAGACTGGCGACCACCGGCACATCCGGTCCCACCATCTCGCGCACCAGAACCAGCAAATGCCCTTCCCCATCATCGCGATGCTCAGCTACCATGGCGCCATGTAAATCCAGATACACCGCATCCACGGGCAGAACTTGCTCCAGGCGGTACAGAATCTCCGCCACGATTGCCTCGTAAGTCATTGCCTCGACGGGCGCGGAAGGACTGGCGGCAGCCCACAGTAGCGGGACGCACTCGACCCCGGCTTGTGCGGCGGCAGCCATAAACCCGGCTGCCGGGATATTGGCCCCACGCAAGGCGGGCTCGATGGCCTCGGCCCGGCACATTCCCGGCCAGCCGCCCCCATGCTCAAAGTCCGCCATCGTTGCCATGGCCGGGCCAAAGGTATTGGTCTCGTGCTGAAAACCCGCTACTGCAATACGCATCACTTGTCTCCGATTGCTCTTACGCTTGTCCCGCCAGTTGAAGGCAAAGCTGTTCGTAAATGTCCTTGGCCCCCAGAACATCATCGATAGCTACCGACTCATCCGCCGTATGCGCCTGTGCTTCCTCGCCCGGCCCCAAACCGATGGTGGGAATGCCACGTCGCCCGGCGGACTCGGAGCCATTGGTGCAAAACCACCAGGTATCCATTTCCACCACACGCCCAGCTTGCTGGACCGCTTGCACCATGGCTTGGGCCAAAGGTGCCGACTCATCCAGTCGCCAGGCGGGCAAGTCCCGCTCCGGGCTGGCCTGCTGGCCTGTATAGGTTTGTACCTGACTGTCCACCAGTTCCAGCGAAAAGCCCTCCACGCCTGCCGCTTGCAAGCATTGCTCCATTTGCTTGAGTACCGACTCACTGCTTTCCCCCACCAGGGTGCGGCGATCAAAACGGACGGTAACGGAAGAAGGAATTAGCGAAATGGATGGATGCGGGTCGGAAATAATGTCAGTAGGCACCAACAAGGCTTGGCCGACTTGCGCATCCTTGGGCAAATCCAGTGTCTGCAAAGCAGAAATAGCTTTGGCTGCTGCCTGAATAGGATTCACCCCCAGATGAGGCAAGGCTGCATGCGCTGGACGGCCTTGCAGACGCAACAGAATCTCCTGCCTCCCTTTCTGCCCAACCATGATGCGCAAACGCGAAGGCTCACAAATCACCACGGCACCGGGCGTGCATTGTTCCAGAGCATGAGACAAGGCATAGCCTTCGATCACTTCCTCCATCACGCTGGCCGACACCGCAATGCGCTGCGTCAACCTGCCTGAACGGGCGGCCGCTGCAGCTCCACACAGAGCAGCGGCCAAACCTGCCTTCATGTCACTAGTGCCGCGCCCATACATGCGGCCATCCTTGATCTGCGCCCCAAAAGGCTCCACCGTCCAGGTTCCAGCAATAGGGACCACATCCATATGAGCATCGAATAACAGCGCCAGCGGGGCCTGGGCCGGGCCCACAAAGCCCAGCACCGAACCTTTTTCATCCACACTGATTTGATCAAAGCCCAAGTCCCGCATGACTTGCTGCACAAAGTCCGCCATGGCCTGTTCCTGCCCGGACAGGCTGGGAATGCGCACAAAGGCCTGTGTCAGGCTGACGGCGTCCCAAGCCAGATCCATTTGCTTGTGTTCGCTCACGCCCATGGCACTACCGCTCCACGTTGCGAGCTGATCAAACCATAAGCCTCTGGTCGACGATGACGCTCAAAGTTGAAGGTCGTGCTTTTGTAGGAATGGCACAGATCCAGATCGCAGCGGGCAATGGCTAGCTCGTCACCCTTGGTCGAGCAAGCCGCGACAATCTCCCCAGACGGCGCAATAATCGCGCTGCCACCAATCATCTCGATACCCTCCTCACTCCCCGCCTTGGCCACCCCTACCACCCAGGTGCCGTTCTGATAGGCCCCGGCCTGCATCACCAGATGGTTATGGAACATGGACAGGTCGTCGTGCTCGGGTGCGGGCGGATTATGAACCGGCGTGTTGTAGCCCAGCATGACCATTTCCACGCCCTTCAAACCCATGACGCGGTAGGTTTCTGACCAGCGGCGGTCATTGCACAAGGCCATGCCCATCACGCCCCCAAAGGCCGACCACACGCCGAACTCGTGGCCAGGTTCAAAGTAGTATTTCTCCAGATGCTGGAAAGCACGCCAGGGCTCGTCCTGGCCGTGACCGGGCAAATGCACCTTGCGATACTTGCCCACAATCGTGCCGGTTTTATCGACCAGAATGGATACGTTAAAGCGACGCTTGACGCCGTTTTCAATGACCAGCTCGGCATAGCCCAGGTAGAAACCTATCTGCAATTTGGCAGCGGCATCAAACAAGGGTTGGGTGTCCGGCCCCGGCATCTGGGTTTCGTAAAAACAATCAAAATCGGAAATATCCTCGCTGAACCAGCGCGGGAAAAACGTGGTCAGTGCCAGCTCGGGAAACACCACCACATCAACATCCATTTTCTTGGCCTGATGCAAATGGGCCAGCAAGCGGTCAACCACCTGCTTCTTGGTTTCGTTGCGCGCGATAGGACCCAGTTGGGCCGCAGCTACATTGACAAACCTGGACATGAAATATGAACTCCATCAACAATTAAGATCCGCCCTGGGCGGGATTCGGAACGCCCGGCCCCTCTCAATCAAGGGCCAGAAATCGAAAACAGACTGCGCGCCGGGCTGCGCACAAGGCTCAGCCCCCAGCTGCGCTGACACGCGCATCAATCAGGCATAAGCACAAAAATTCTGAAAATCCCAATGCACACCGGGTGCGGATTCCACCAGTTCACGGGTGTAAGCCTGACTAGGCTGGCTAATGACACGCCCTGGGTCCCCGGCCTCCACAATCCGGCCTTTTTGCATCACCACAATGCGATCAGAAATCTGGGCCGCCACCCTTAAATCGTGCGTAATAAACAGGATGGCCACACCAGTTTTGCGCTTGATATCGACCAGCAACTTGAGCACTTGCTCTTGCACCAGCACATCCAGCGCCGACACGGATTCGTCCGCAATCAGGACATCCGGCTCCATCACAATGGCGCGGGCCAGACAAAGCCGTTGCCGCTGACCACCCGAAAATTGATGCGGATAGCGCTCCAGCACATCCGCGTCCAGCCCCACAATGGACAAGACCTCGGTCACGCGTTCGATAGCGACTTTGGGATCGACGCCGATGTTGTGCATGCCCTCGGTCAAAGACTGGCCAATCGTCACGCGAGGGTTCAAAGAGCGATACGGGTCCTGAAACACGATCTGCACTTTGCGCCGCTGCGCCAGGCTGCGATCCTTGCAGGCGGCGGGTAAAGTTTCACCGTTCAGAGTGATCTGCCCTGAACTGGCCTCAACCAGGCCAATAATGCAGCGCGCCAAGGTGGACTTGCCCGAGCCGGACTCCCCCACGACGCCCAGCACTTCATCTCGGCGGATATCCAGATTGATGTCGCTGAGCGCATGCATCTTGCGACCTTTGGAGAACCAGCAATCCGAGCCATAGACCTTGCCCAAACCACGGGCGCTCAGCACGATCTCGTTTTGCACTTCCTCTTTTGCAGGCGGATGCACATTGGGAACGGACGCAATCAGGGAGCGGGTATACGCTTCTTTGGGATTGGACAAAATCTGCTGACACGTCCCCATCTCCACACTATCGCCACGCTTCATCACCAGAATCCGGTCAGCAATATCGGCCACCACACCAAAGTCGTGCGTCACAAAAATGACCGAGGTGCCGCATTCGCTTTGCAGTTCCTTGATCAGGCTTAGAATCTGCTTTTGCGTGGTCACGTCCAACGCCGTGGTAGGCTCATCCGCAATCAACAAACGTGGCTGCAAGATCAAGGCCATGGCAATCATGATGCGCTGGCGCTGACCGCCGGACAGCTCATGCGGATAGGCCATGAAGAGTTTTTCCGGCTCCGGCAAACGCACGCGCTCCAGCATATTGATCACACGCTGGCGACGCTCCTGCCGGGAACTGTTCTTTTCGTGGATACGGATCACTTCGTCGATCTGCTCGCCCACCCGCTGCACCGGATTCAGCGCGGTCATGGGCTCCTGAAACACCATGGACATGGCCGAAGCCCGCAAGGACAGCAAATGCTCCTTGTTCATGGTCAGCAGGTTCTCGCCCATCAGCTCGATACTGCCATGGCTGACACGCAAGGTATCGGGCGGCAACAAGCCCATGATGGCAAAGGAACTCAAGGATTTGCCCGAGCCGGACTCGCCCACAATGCAGAGGGTCTCGCCTGCATACACATCAAAGCTGAGCTTGTTCACCAACTGGCGGGGATTAGTCGCTTTAGTTTCGATGCACAAGTCCTTCACCGACAAAACACAGTGGGGCTTGGTCGTAGAGGTATTCATTGTTATGTCTCCTGCCCTCGTCACTTACAGCCGTGTGACCAGCTTGGGATCCAGAGCATCGCGCAAGGCGTCGCCCAGGACGTTGATACTGAGAATGGTGATGGACAGCACAATGCCGGGGTACAGCACGATGCCGGGAATCAGCTGAAAGTACAGGCGACCTTCGGCAATGATGTTGCCCCAGGAGGCCATCTCGGGAGGGATGCCCGCCCCCAGGAAACTCAAGATCGCTTCCAGCAACACCGCCGAGGCAAACACATAAGTGCCTTGCACAATCAGAGGGGCAAAGGTGTTGGGGAACATATGGCGCGACAAGATCACGTAGGCCGAAGTCCCTACCGTCATGGCCGCTTCCACATAGGGCTCGGAACGCACGCTAAGGATCACGCCCCGCACCAACCGTGTCATGCGTGGGATCTCCGGGATGGCAATGGCGATCAGGACCGTGGTCAGGCTGGCACCGGACACCGACACCAGCGCAATGGCCAGCAAGATGCCAGGGATGGCCATCACACCATCCATCACTCGCATGATGACGGCGTCCAGACGGCGGAAGTAACCCGCCAGTGAACCCAGAATCACGCCAAAGAACACGCTGATGGCCAGGACACCGAACCCCACCATGAAGGACACTTGCGCCCCATACACCACGCGGGAATACAGATCCCGACCCAGTGCATCCGTCCCCAGCCAGAACTGCTCGGAAGGCGGTTGCAGACGCACGCTAGGGTCCAGTTGGGTAGGATCTTGCGTACCCAGAAACGGGGCAAAGATCGCCATGGCGGCCATCAGGATCAGGAACAGCAAGGCGGCACGGGCCGAATTGCTGGCGACCACTTTCTTCAATTTGTTGAGCTTTTGCATATTGTTCTACCTGTAAAAAGCGAGGGCTCAATAATCGATACGGGGATCGACCAGCATGTAGGAGATATCAATCAGCAGATTCACCCCTACATACACCAGCGAAAACAGCACGATCAGGCTCTGAATCACCGTAAAGTCGCGCGACAGCACCGCATCCAGCACCAAGCGCCCAAGCCCCGGAATGTTGAAGACCGATTCGGTCACCACCACCCCGCCGATCAGCATGGTGATGCTGATGCCGATAATCGTCAGGATGGGAACTGCCGCATTGCCCAGGGCATGACGTGTCAGGACACGACGCTCGTTCAGGCCTTTGGCACGGGCGGTGCGGATGTAGTCCTCGTTCAAGGTGTCGATCACACTGGTGCGCACAATGCGGGTAATCAGGGCGATGTACACCGTACCCAGGGACACCGCCGGCAGAATCAAATGCCGCAGGTGTTCCCACAGGCCTTCACTCAAGGGCTTGTAGCCCTGTACCGGCAACCAGCGCAGCTCCAGCGAAAACAGCAGGATCAACAAATAAGCCACGATGAATACCGGCACGGAAAAGCCCGCTACCGACCCTGCCATCACAAAGCGATCCAGCGACTTGCCTCGATACCAGGCCGAGCACACCCCTAGCGGAATGGAAATGGCCAGGGTGTAGGCCAGGGTCAACAAGGTCAGCGAAACCGTAGGCCCCAAACGATCCAGCACCAGATCCTTGACCGGGCGGCTGGAGATCAGGGACGTGCCAAAGTCCCCTTGCACCATGCTGCCCAGCCATTGCACGAACTGCACCGGCACTGGCTGGTCCAGCCCCATCTGATGACGGATTTCCGCGATCTGTGCATCCGTCGCGTTATCCCCCGCCACCAGAACAGCAGCATCGCCATGTGTCATGCGCAGGACCACAAAGATCACCAGCGCCACAATCAGCAATACCGGGATGGTGGCCAGTACGCGCTTGAAAATAAGCCCAATCATCGCTTCTCCACATTCCAGAAGACCGGAACCGGCGTTTGCAGAAAGCCATTCAGGTTCTTGCGCACGGCGCTGACCATCTTGAACTCACCCAGAGGGACGATCACACCTTCATCCATGATGTGTTTTTGCAAGTCCGTGGCCAAACGCCCCAGCTCGGACTCGCCACTGGCGCGGGCAAATTCCATGCGTGTCTTTTCAATGGCAGGGACATCCGGCCAGCCAAACCAGGCCTTGTCGCCGTTGGAGGCCACCGCCATGAAGCTCAGCGGATTGCTGACATCCACCAGCCCGGAATAGGTGGTGATGATGCTCCAGCCCCCCTCTTGCACGGGACGCTTGGAGGTGCGGCGAGTCTGCACGGTTTGCCAGTCCATGGCTTCCACATTGACGGTGAACCCGGCATTGCGCAGTTGCTGGGCAATCACAGGCACCACGGGCGAAGTCAGGAAGTCGGTGGGATGCAGCAAGACCACGGGCTCGCCCTTGTAGCCGGCCTGCTCCAGCAGCTTTTTCGCACCGGCAGCATCCCCCTTGAAGTAGGCTTCAGAACCGGCTTGTGACGGGAAAACGCTGTGGCATCCAAACACGGCACCACACGTTTCAAAGTATTCCGGGTTGCCCACTTGTGCCTGCATCAAGGGCTTCTGGTTCAGCGCCATCATGGCGGCCTGACGCACTTGCTTGTTATTGAATGGCGGCTGCAGGAAGTTAAAGCGCATCTCGGTCTGCGCGCCCCGAGCCGTAGAAGCATTCAGAACAATGTCCGACTCGTTTTGCAGCAGGGGCAAGAGGTCCAGCTGAACCTGATCGATCACATCAATCTCGCCACTGCGCAGCGCGTTCACCCCGGTCATGGCATCGGGCATGGCGACCCAGCGCACACGGTCTACCTTGACCTGTTTGCCACCGGCCAAACCGCTGGCAGGCTCATTACGAGGCACGTAGTCCGGGTTTTTCTCGAACACAGCCTGCACACCTGGGCGATATTCCTTCTCCACAAATCGGAATGGTCCCGAACCCACCGTAGAAGTAATCGCCTGACTGACCGGCGTGCGTGCCACATCCTTGGGCATGACAAACAAGGGCAAGGAACTGGGCTTGCCCATGGCGCGCAGCGCAATATCGGTCGGGAAAGAGAACTGCATCACAAAGGAGCGGTCATCCATGACCTCCATCTTGGTCAGGAACTCCGTCATGATCTGGCCCATCTTGTCCAGCTGAATCCAGCGCTTGATGGACTCGACTGCATCTTCAGCCGTTACGGGCGAGCCATCATGCCAGCGCAGGTTCTCACGCAAGGTCATGGTGTAGGTCTGGCCGTCCTCGGACACTTTCCAGCCTTCCAGCATCTGGGGTTTGACCTGCCCTTGTGCATCTTCCGCCAGCAAGGTGTCGTACACCATATAGCCGTAGTTGCGCACAATGTAGGAGGTGGTAATGACCGGGTCCAGGGAGCGCAAGGGCGCTTCCATCACGGCGGTCAGCGTGGTTTGAGCGCTGACAGCCACGGGGGCAATAGCGGTGATGGCAAGGGCAGCCCAGACGGCGGCTAACGATTTGGCAGGACGCAAGCGGTCCTTAAGCAGGTTGCTCATGTTTTGTCTCTCCAGGTAGTTAAAAGCGGTCCGCCTTTGCTCTTGTGGCGGCGGTCCCGTCATCAGGGATTTACTGCTTATTCACGGGCCAGCTCCACCAAGGTCGATAGCAGAATCGAACATCCCGCTATCAGGTCTTTATCGTGGGTAAACTCTGCCGGGTTGTGGCTCAAACCACGTACACTCGGTACAAAAATCATGCCTGTGGGGCAGGAGCGAGCCAGCATCTGCGCATCGTGCCCGGCACCGCTGGGCATGCGCTTGACCGAGCAGCCCAGATCCTTGGCGTGTTGCTCGACCTTGCTGATCAAGCGTTCATCAAACTGCACCGGATCAAAGCGGGCCAAATGGCGATGCTTGATCTGCACACCCTCACGCTCGGCCGCCTGTCGGGCAAAATCCAGCACTTCCTGCTCAGCCTGATCCAGGCTGGCCTTGTCCACATTGCGCAAATCCACGGTAAACACGGCTTTGCTGGGGATCACATTAACCAGATTCGGAAACAGCTCGCAGCGCCCTACCGTGCCCAGTTGCGGCGGGCCGTAGCGTTCAGTCAGCTGGCGCACAAAGCTGCCAATCTGCTGAGCCACCACACCGGCGTCATGTCGCAAATGCATGGGCGTGGTGCCAGCATGGTTGGAGACACCTTGCACCTCGAACTCCAGCCAGCAAATCCCTTGCACGCCAGTCACGGCACCAATATTAATGCTTTCGTGTTCCAGAACCGGACCTTGCTCAATATGCAGTTCCATATAGGCATGCACATCAGGTTGGCCGCAAGGCATGGAACCGGCGTAGCCAATACGCTCCAGGTTCTCGCGCACGGTCGTGCCATCAATGCCCACGGTGTCCAGTGCCTCTTGCAAGGACAAGCCACCTTGAAACACCAGACTGCCCATCATGTCCGGAGCAAAGCGCGCGCCCTCTTCATTGGTAAAGGCCACCACTTGCAAGGGACGATCCAGTTGCACATCGGCATCATTCAAGCTGGCCACCACTTCCAGTCCAGCCAGCACGCCCAGATTGCCGTCGTAGCGTCCGCCAGTTCGCACGGTATCGATGTGCGAACCCGTCATGACCGGCGCCACATCCAGACGGCCAGCGCGTGTCCCGATAATGTTGCCGATCTGATCAATCTCCACACTCATGCCCAGATCACGCATCCAGCTGACCACCTGATCGCGGCCCGCCTTGTCCTCATCCGTCAGGGCCAGGCGGCAGACGCCGCCCCCGTCGATTGCACCAATCTGCGCCAACTGCGCAATACGCTGCAGCAGGCGTTCGCCATTAATGGCTAAACAAGTGCTGGCTGGGCTGTTCATACCAGCTCCTGAGCCAGCACTTCTTTGGCGCTCATACCGACAATGCGCTGATACAGCTCTGCATCGGTATCACCTTCACTGGCAAAAAACATAATTTGGCTGTTTTCATCAATACCCAATGCCTGACGCCAGTCCGCTTGCTCGCACGCAGCCATGCAAGCCGCCACACCGGCCACGGCAGACTCACCCGCCACAATCGGCGCATCACCTTTATCGGCACGGGCCAGACGGCGCATGGTTTGCAAGGCGGCATCGTCTTCCAGCGTCATATAGGCATAGGTGCCGGGATCCAGAATTTCCCAGGCCAGCAAGGAGATTTCGCCGCAAGCCAGACCGGCCATCACCGTATTCAAATCACCGGTGACCGTGACGGGCTTACCTTGAACAGCACTTTGGAACAGGCAATCGGCCTTGTTGGGTTCCACCACAATCAAGCGAGGGCGCTGCGCTCCCAGACGCTCCCACATATGGGCGCATACAGCGGCAGCCAAACCACCCACACCACCCTGAATAAAGACGTGAGTCACCGGCTTGCCCGAAGCAATCTGATCCAGCGCTTCCTGCACCATCACGGTGTAGCCCTGCATCACATCCTTGGGCACATCCATATAGCCCGGGTAGGACGTATCGGACACCACAAAATAGCCATGCTCTTTGGCATCTTCAGCAGCCTGGCGCACCGAATCATCGTAATTGCCGGGCACGCGTACTACCTTTGCCCCGTAAGAGGCAATGGCCTGCTCACGACCAGTACTGACATGCTCATGGATATAGATCACGCACTGACAACCGGCATTCTTCGCCCCCCAAGCCACCGAGCGGCCATGATTGCCATCGGTCGCGCAGGTCACGGTCAAACCAGCAATAAAGTCCTTGTAGGCAGGACTCTTCAGATCATCCAGCGTCAGGCTGGCATTGCCGGTATGAGCTTGCAACTGACGCAACAGCAGACGATTGACGGCATAAGCACCGCCCAAAGCCTTGAAGCTGCCCAAACCAAAACGACCGGCCTCATCCTTGTAATACACCCCGCCCACCTTCATCTGCGCGGCCAGGCCGGGCAAATGACGCAAAGGAGTAGGCGCGTAACCAGGCCACTGCACGATGCTGGCCTGAGCCTGCTCGAAGGCGGCTACCGACAAAATCGATTGCAAGGAAGCGTCGTATTCCTGGCTGTCCTGAACGCAACGAGGGTTCAGATACAGTTGCACCGCGCCTTGCTCCCGAACGGCATGTTTGTTCATGTCTGCTCCACTTTTATGGGTTTAATTATTGGACTTCAAGTCCTGAAAACTGCGATGGATGGATTCAATCTTCTGCAACTTGCGCGCAACCTGCGTCTCGGCCTGCAGAGCCACCCGGCTGACCAAGTAATTGATCAGGCTGAGCGTGCCGGTATGCGAGTCAAACAAGTACTCCCCGCGTGTTGCCACCGTGAATGCGATGTCTTGCGAACGCAGCAAGGAGCTTTCCAGACCGTCCGTCAAAAAAGCCATCTGCACTGACTCGCCCCGCAGATGCTCCACCAAGGAAGGCAGGAGCACCGAGCGACGACGAAAATCCATCACCAGGGCCAGATCCCCTGCTTCCACATCGGCCAGTTGCTCGGTCAGATGGGCCACCGTGCCCACCGCCAGATGCACATCCGGGCGCAGCTGCTGCAACAATGAGTGGGCGTAGCAAGCCAGGATCTGGCCATTGCGGAAACCAAACACCCAGATGCGTCGTGCTTTCAAAGCAGCTTGGGTGAACTTATCCAGATGCTGTTCAGTGATGTTCTGGAAGGTGGTGGAAATGTTCTGTACGTCCGCATTGATAAACGGCGACATATCGGCCTGAATACCGCTGCTGGACATGGAGTGCAGACGCTTGAAGGGAGCGCCGTCACCCATTTGCTCGCGGGCCGTGACCCGGAATTCGTTAAAGCCGTTAAAACCCAGACGCCGGAAAAAGCGCACCGCGGTAGCCGCCGATACACCTGCTTTCTCGGCCAGTTCCTGGGCAGAGTAAGTCGCCAACTGCCCCATATGAGACAGGACCACATCGGCCAACCGCCGCTCCGCGCTGGGCAGGACATCGAGAATATCCAGGATCGAATCTTTGATGACCATGACACAACCTAAAATTGAAATTTGTTTTTCACATAATACTTAATAAAATTTTAATTTCAATTATGGATGTAATGATTTGGCTCCGTATTTACCCTTGGGAGCAGAAAAAAAGAAAGAAGGTCATGACCTCACGCCCACCAAGAGTGGCTTCAAACAAGGCCCACAGAGACAAACAGGGGATAAACCCTTATTGGGATAAATTTCTGTTTCCTGGCAATGAAAGCATAAAGCCCATAATGAAATTTAAATTTCATCATGAGCTTTAGTAAGACAAATTTCAGAACCAAGGCCGCTTGCAGAAGCCAGAAAAAACCCGTCAAGTGGGCCTATTGCGCTGGCAACAAAGACAAACAACGCGTAATCAGAATATCGGCCATGGATAGATTCTTGGCCACACTTCGGGACCAGAGCGCATAAATCTGGCAAGCCAGCATGGCATCCTCAACATCAAGTGCCAACAGCTCACGTCGATACGCGGATGCCTCTTGCAAGGCCTGTCGCATCACGGCAGGCGATGTTGCTGATGGCCACCCTGCCCCCGCTGACCATAAACCAACCCGGCGAGCAGTGGCTGGCTTATCACGCATCGCCCTAATGGCAAAGGCAACCATAAACTAACGATTAAGAGAGGCGTCTTGGACAATCCATGAAACCAGATCCTGGAAAGAAATACCTTGGTGAGCCGCAATTTCCGGCAACAATGACGTTGGCGTCATGCCTGGCTGGGTATTAATTTCGAGCCAGATAAGCTCGCCCGTCACAGGATCGTAGCGAAAGTCCGATCGCGTCACGCCGCGACAGCCAATAGCACGATGTGCTGTCTCCGAATAGCGCCGAATCTTTTCTTCAACGTCCAACGGCAGCACCGCTGGGCATATATGTGTTGAGCCTCCAACCGCGTATTTGGCCGTAAAGTCGTACCAAGCCCCACCCTCCACCACAATCTCTGTGATGCCAAGCGCCTCGCCGCCCATGACCGCACACGTCAATTCACGACCGGCGACATACCGCTCGACCATCAAAGACGCTGTTTCGCTCTGTAGAACCGGCGGAGCATCACCTGCGCGAATAATCTGTACACCACAAGACGACCCATCAGAAACAGGCTTCAGAACGTAAGGTGGCTGCATCACATGCGCCGCTGCCGCCTCTGACGCGGTAACCTCTATTGCGTCCGCGACAGGAATGCCGTGAGCGGCAGCCACATGCTTCGCGTTAACTTTGTGCATTGCCAACGCCGATGCCATTACGCCTGAATGCGTATAGGGAATGCCAAGGCTTTCCAGAAGCCCTTGAACAATTCCATCTTCCCCACCGGTTCCATGCAGTGAATTGAACACGACGCTTGGGCGTACTTGCAGCAGCTTTTCGGCTACGTTGTCATAGACCTCCAACTGTGCCACACGATAACCAGCTGCAGAAAGGCCCTCGGCACATGCCTTACCTGATGCGATACTCACTGAACGTTCGGAGGAATTGCCCCCCATCAAGACTGCAACGACGGAATCCATTTTTTTAACTTCCTAAGTGAATATTGGGCACTGAAAGATTGCGGATTTCACGCACAATCGAATGGACTTCCGTTGCATGCGCTCCCTTGACAGTCACCTCGTCTCCCTGGCGTACATACGCAAGCAAATCCGAGAGGACTCCATTTGCCTCCTCATGGCAGATGTGAGGCTTTTCCAAGCCTTGTAGCTGAAGTGCTTTTCGGTACTCATCCCCAACAAAATACGCCATATCTATGTTGGAACGATTCAAAAATGAGAGCACCTCCATATGACAATCGGTGCTGGCATCTCCCAGTTCAAGCATGTCACCGAGCACGACAATCCGTCTGCCTACGGCTGGGCGCTCATTCAGCGTTTTAAGAACAGCGATGACCGCCCCCGGCGCCGCATTGAAAGACTCATCAATAATGCGAATAGTCCGTTTATCGGACAGAGTGATATCGTGCGCCCTGCCTCGGCCATCAAGAAGAGACCAGCCAGCCAGGTCAGAGATTGCTAGCTTCCAGTCACGGTACAGATGGGAAACCGCCGCCATTGCTCCGACCGCATTGACGGCAATATGCTCTCCAACGGCAGGAAACTTAATGTCAATTTCGGCACCAGCCACAGATATTCTCAGAGCACCATTCTGTGAATCGTAATGAAGCATGCGCCAGTCACTATCCTGGTGGGTGCCATAGCTGATTATCTTCGAGGTGAATTTTCTAGCCTCGTCATGAAATATTTCATAGCAATCGCTGTCTCGGCAAATCACTGCAGCACCCCCCGTTTTCAAGCCAGAGAATACGCCAGCCTTCTCCCGCGCAATGTCCTCAAGAGACTTATAGGCCTTCCGGTGGGCATTTGACACGTTGGTGACCACGGCAACATCGGGTCGGCATATATCGCTGCACTCTTTAACTCGCCCTGCTGCTATTTCTGCAACGATATTCTTCGCATCGGCTGGCACGGTCATCATGGTTTCTAATGTCCCCAATAGAAGATTCCCGTTGTTGAATGTCATATGCGTTCTTCCAGCGTCAGGAACACCTTCGAGAACCTTTGCAATCAGTGAAGACGTGGTGCTTTTTCCTGCGCTTCCAGTTACACAGAAAACTTTTCCCGAGAACCTATCTCGGGCTACCCGAGCAACACGCCGCAAAGTCTGCGTGACATTTTTCACCTGCAAATGAGGAATTGCAGGCGATACAGGGTCGCTTCCGATCCCAATGGTAAGGCTGGCCGATCTTTGAAATTCCAATCTCTGGGAACGATCAAGGCCATAGCCAACACCTTCGGCTATGACAGCAACCGAGTTCCTGCGCAAACGGTCGGGGTGGTACGTCACGCCCCCAAAATCGCTGCCAGTGGCAAAACCAATCAAATTGCCGCCACTGGTGGAGATAAACCCTTGCATATCAAGAAGGTTGACATCAACCAGGCCACTGGTTTGCCCAGATCGAACACGGGCAAACACCTCCTTGTGCTTCTCTTTTTCGAAGCCATAATGAGCCACTAGTGATTCGTGCCGCCCTTGACCTTTCAAAGCCAGCCAAACTCGGTGAGATCCTCCGAGATTGAGGTCTTCGCATAGCATGGATCGGACATAGTCTTGTGTCTCCTGAGACCCATTTTTCAGCTGAAACGAAAAATATTGCACAATGTCGCGCAGGCAGGTGAACTGATCAATATCGTCCAACCCTCGCACATTGCGCAGATTGGTATTACCCAGCCCCATTTTCACAAGAGACGCATTGATATGCTTGACAGCATGCGAGCTACCGCCATGCAAGATACTTGCAAGAACCACAGCTGCACTTCTGCGGCTACCTCCCGGAATCTGTTCACTGATCATTGACACCGTCTGGCTGCCATCATAAGGAATATCCGATAGGTTCAGCCGGTTCAAGCGACCGCTATCACGATAAACCTCCTGGCCACGACCGGACATCGTGGCTTCCAGTTTCAGAATGAATTGAACAAACGCCCCTGGCTGGATGCGGTATAGATCATTCTTAGAGCGCCGCGCCTCCCCATCCCACACGCGCTCAATATAATATCCCGGCATTTTTAAAATCCTTAATCTCTGCAGGCTCTTTGCGGTTAATGCAATCTCCCGTCCTATGACGGGCCAAAAGAGTGGCTAAACGCCCACTACTTCAAACTTAAAAGGTGTCTAAAAACTTTATCCATCCCGACTGAATTTGATGCCTTTAGCAAAATTGAATCGCCAGATTTCAGCTTTTCTGCAAGATCAGGAATCAGGTCTGCAACGCTCTTGTAATGCGTGTTTAAAGGAGTATTTCCATGGGCGTTGAGTTCATCCTGCAGCTCTGCCATCAAACTTCCGCATAGAAAGATCGCATCAGCCTGTATTCCCTGGATATGTGGTGTCAGTTCCCGGTGGTAACGCGCGGCGTCCGCCCCCAGTTCGGCCATATCTCCAAGGATGAGGATGCGACGGCCCTCGACTTTCATTTTGCCGAATGTTGAAATGGCAGCCTTCATCGAAACCGGATTTGCGTTGTAGGACTCGTCAACAACCGTGAGGTTTCGCCCCTCGAATTCGACCTGAGATACCGCTCCACGCCCCGCGGCAGGCTGAAACGCTGTCAGCCCCTCAAGGAAGATGTCCAAATCACCACCCAGTAATAACCGCACCCCGATTGCGGCAAGGCTGTTCATCGCCATGTGCAAGCCTGGCGCGGCAAGGTGGTAGGCCAACTGTCTGCCATCCGGTAGAGCTGCCTCAACGCGGCCACTGGTCTGATCGTAGTGGTGGAGGCGCAGATCCGCATCTTCGGACTGACCAAAGGTCATGACATGTACGCCACGCTGAGCTGCTCGTTGCTGGAAAATATCGTAGAACTCTATTTCCCGGTTAAGCAGCAAGGTCCCGCCCGGATTGATACCCTCGACAATATTCGCCTTTCGCCGCGCAACCGTATCCAGCCCCAATCCCGGTCCACTTATATGCGAAGGTGCGATATTGGTCACGATCCCGATATCAGGGCGCACAAGACGAATATTCTGGAATTTCGGTGCATTGATGGCGGTGACGGCTGCTTCGACCACGACCACATCCGTAGAGGCCGGTGTATTCGCCAGCAAATGAAGGATACCGACGCGCGAATTGTAGTTCAGCACGGAGTTAGAGATCACCTTGCGATCCTTGCCCATCGCCGCTGAGAGCATCAGACTTTGCGAAGTCTTTCCCGCACTGCCTGTTATCGCGACGACATGTCCCTTCATCCGGTTTCGCGCGACAGCTCCAAGCTGGATCAGTGCATGGAGAGGATCCGAGACCTGTAGCAAAGGAAAATCCGGCTTCAGTCCTTCGACGGGACGCGCCACCATCGCGCCGGCAAGCTTGTGTTGCAACATCGGCAAGCGATCCCGGATATCCCAGTATTTCCCAGCAGTGAAATCCGACAATTCATGCCGCATTGCCATGCGCTGATCAATAACTGCAAGAAGTGTCGGCGCTTTTATACCCTCGTTCCCGAGTTGACGAGACTTATGCGTCACCGAGCGCACAAACCAGCCTTCGGGTGGGCGCACCAGCCATGTGCCCCCCGTCACTTCTTCAATTTGATCTGCCGTCCAGAGAATTTCCGGTGTAGGGCTGATCGTCTCAAGCGCGGGGACTTCATATTGAGCAGGGTAGGCACGAAGCACAGCAAAACCTGCCTTGGGCGATAATTCGAACCGCACCTGGTGTGGCAATTGGATGCGTTCAGTTTTCCCGAGATAGCTCACCAGCCCCAGCGAAAGTGTCAACGTCTCATCAAGCCAATTACGGACCGCGGAGGGCCGCAATGTGTAGAAATCACGATAGATCTGGCCCGGCTCCCAACGGCTGACAGGCCACATCCAATCACAAGGATCATGCGAGCACCCAAGCCCCCAGGCCCCGACCGGTCCGGGCTTGGCTGGCTCTGCACGAAAGTCGATGCGCCAGTCGCAATCGACGGCATCAGGGACACGCCACCAGGATTCCACAGAGATCAGCCCGATGCGATTCAGATGCTCAGGTGAAACGCGCAGGCCCAAAAGCTCCATCGGTCCGATGCGTAACGGCTCTACCAGACGGGCATCCGCCGGCACCTCGTCGGCCAACCATTCTGGGCGCGCTTTGCGAAGCGCCGAAATTGGTCCTGCAGTCGGCAATGTAGGGGCCGGGCGAGCGGGGAGACGCGCGCGCCTGGGAGGAGAAAGCATTACATAAGCCTCTCCCTCTCGTGTGCTTTCACACTTTGTGCCTAGCGCAAGGCATTTCTTTGAAAACTTGCTCAGCGCCTCGGCCGCCGCCTCTGGCGCCAACGGCAATGTACGGCAAAATCCTACCTCGAGCGGCAAGAAGCGCACTCCCGTCACGCCTCGATGGTCCATTTCCAGCGTAAAAATGCCACTGTCCTTGTCGGGTCGCGTCAGCGCATCAAAGAGTAAATCCCCGGCATCATGTAGGATCGGACGATTCTTATAGATCTCGATTCCCTGCAACAGATGCGCCGACGCGCCAAGCACCGCATCTGCGCCAGCGTCAATCAGGGCATGTCCACCTGCAATCTCGGCGGTGTCGGGCTGATGGAGGTTGTTCGCGCCCCAATGCATCGCAACCAGGACAATGTCGGCCCTTTTCCGGGCCTCGATAATCAGCGGAGCCATGATTTCCGCCCACTCCTGTGGTCGCTTCGGGTCGAGCCATGCGGTGCCGGGCGTATCCTCGCCCGCCGCAAAACTTTTCTGTGTCGCATCCAGCGCGAAAAAAGCGACATCCAGCCCCCCTGCGCGACGGAAAACGGGTCGAAACGCTTCTTCCCGTGTGCGCCCCGACCCTGCGTGACCAATACCGGCAGCATCAAGCCACTCACCTTGCTCTACCAATGCGTCAGGGCCGTAATCACCACTGTGATTGTTGGCTGTCGCTACGATATCGACGCCACCACGGATCAGTGTGTCGATCATCTCGGGGCGAGCACGGAAATAATAGGAAGACCTCTCTCCCTTGTCGACACATTCCGTGCCGCTGGTGGCGACAACACATTCAAGATTCACAATGCCGAGATCAGCTTCTACCAACGGTTTAATTCGGGAGAGAGCATTCCGAGCATTGGCGGCCCCAAACCGATAATGAAACCGCCGACCGATATTCACATCCCCCCCCCAGGCAATCGTAACGGTCCGTTCAGATTTGTTGTTATTACTCATACGCGCTTTTTTCACTTACCTTCCTCCTGCGCTAGAGGCCTAGTTGGCCCATGCGCGTAAGCATCGCCCGCATGTTCGCGAGCATCGACATACAGCAGTCCACAGCGCTCAACCGCATTTACAAGCGGTAGAAGCATATCGAGCATTGCACTGAAAGCGCCCATGTCACTGCGATCTGTGAAGCTGGCCACAACTGCAACCAGCAAAACATCCTCGACCAGGCAATCTGCTAACGATGGACGCAATTGCGCTGCCACATCAAGACATTGCCGCAAATCCTGTTCCGGGCGCTCACACCATGGCCAGTCAAATCCAAGAGGCTCCCATTGCCAGAGCGTCCAGTTGCAGATCAGCCGTCCCCCGTTAGAACCACGCGCCATACGGCGCGCCGCCATCTTTGGCAGTACGATCTGCGAGGGCCGATGCCGCAACCATTGCATCAACTGCGGCCAAGCAGCCTCTAACCTGGTGCAATCAGCGACCTCGCTGGCCGTTCTCGCCATCCCCGAAAACATCGGCCAGTTAATCGCAGTGGCCCTATCCGGAAGACGCGACCGGGATCTCAAATAGCGCATGGCAAGATCGTCAGGGACCTCACATCCCAGAATTTGCCCACGCAAAGCCAGCGTGTCGTTGCGATTCATCATTGGAGGAGCCCACTCGCACTCCCCCCAACAGCGAAATATCAGTGCGAGATTACCGGCGACATCACGCTTTCCAATTAACGTCGGAGCCGGCCAATTCTGGGTACCATGCGCCAGAAGTTCAGCCTCATGGTGTCCCATCCCAACCACCGAGCGATGGAAAAGACGGATCATCAGACTATGGTCATCACCGGAATTTTCAGGACGCGCGACAAGGTAGGCGACCCTGCCCTGCTCAGTCCATTGCGTTGCCGCCAAATCAAGTGACAGACGCTCCGGGCTCATTTCTGCAAGTAAAGGCGACAGCCAGGCATCTCGACGATCCTCTGTCAACAATTCGGTAAGCCCGGCCTCCTGACGGCTCTGTGTCATGAAAGGACGGTCCGCCACAAATAGGGCCTCGACACGCTCTCGACGGCGCCATAAGACACCAAGAGTAGACGCAGACATCATCAAGAAAATTAATGTTTGGCGGGCGAGTAGCAGCGAAAAGAACACGGACCAAAAAGATGGCATAGTGCCGCGCCAAGCGTCATGGATGACCCAGCCAACCAGACAAATGAAACCTGTCCCCCACCAAGCCCTGCCCCGCAGTTCTGACGAAACTCCCTGCGGGGATGCTGGCGGCAACATAGCCACCACCAAGGCTCCCAGAATGACATAGCCAACCAAAATAATGAGTAAGGTTGGATAGCCGATCCCGATCAGAACCACTGCGATGGTGCTGTAGGCGAGCATGGCAAACAGCCTGAGTATCCGACGATAATCACTGGCTGCGTTGCTACGCAGTGATTCGGACAAGCCAAGCTTGCTATGCCGATCAAGAATGGTCGCGGAGGCCCGTTCACACATCTCTGCCCCTAGCGCATCGGCGGCCAGATGCACACCAAAGCAGACCAAAACCAGCGCCATGAGAATTGCCACAACGACACCCGAAGCGAGCTGACCGAAGATCATTTCAAGTCGCAAGGAACTCTGGCCCAGGCTGAGCGTAGCGAGAATATTCCATGGCAAAAGCAGCGCAAGCAGCAGGGTAATTTTTGACAGGATGAAAAGTAAGATGTAAACCGGCAAAGGCCAGGCCAGTTCGGCCTGTACAACCCGTCCAATTCGAAATAGCCAGTGCAAAACAGAAGGCGGCCACACCGCCAACACCTGGCTCTTCGCCCTTTGGGTCAGTGCCGCAATCACGGAGTGACCTCTCGTGCACACTCCTCTGCCGCACGCGGCCCCGCTTTGCCCGTCAGATTGTGATAAGCGGGAGCGCTGGCATCTACCTCGCGCAACTCCACCCGGTGTCCCCCAGCCCGTAGCCCCTCATAGAAACGTTTCTGCAGATAGAAAGGCGTCACCCGGTCATGCGAGTTGCCCAATATGACAATACGACGTGTTTGATCTGCGACCACTCCGTCCAGGTGATCCAGCGGATCATAGGGGGCGGACAATCCAGTCGTATCCGCCCCTGGACGCGATGGCCTGCCGGCGGCCTGGCGCAAGACCTCAGCGCGTTCCAGCAGACCGAAAGCCCCTGAAGTCAGCACTGCGCATGCAATATCGTCGCGCCCCATCGTCAGCAACGCAGCACCTGCCGTTGCCCCCCCACTATGTCCCAAGAGCACGAAGCGCCCTATCCGATGATCGGCCCGGATATTGTCCAACGCACCGTCAATCGCGAGAAATTCTTCGGCCTGTCGCCGACGGCGGTGATCTCCGCTAGCACCATATGTCCCCGGACGCGAGATCACAACAACTGGAAAACCCATCTCCTCAGAGAGCGAGCGCGCCAGCGCTGTCTGAGCGCTGGCCGTGTTTTGGGGAATATCCTGCGGATCGCGCTTCAGCCAAGTATCACGATCACCGCGCAAGACAACAATGACCACTGGAGCACCGTCGATCTCTCCCCCCACGAAATAGCGCAGGCACGCGACACCACCCGCATATTCCGTCCAGACTCCGCCTGCAGATAAATCGCAAATATCTTTTGAGGGCTGCCCGCCCCAGGACAAAGCCTGCTCTGCCCAGGCGTGGGCCGCTGAAAGCAATAACAGGGCAATAGAAATGATCAGGCGTTTCATGATCAGACTGCGTCTCCCGAAGCCCTGGCCTCCAACAAACCTGCATAAGCCACCAGCCCCGAAAGATAGTGCTCCACGTCATCAATCCGCACCCTGAACGCATGATGGCGGATGAAAAAAGAACCAAGTATCTGGTCTGGATTGCGGAAAAACATCGCGTACTCAGGCCAGAAGTGCCCGTTCAGCAGATAAGCGGCACGGAAGTGCAACGCCTGGTCAAACCGCGCCTCATCCAGCCCAGCCAGAATATCTGCTCCATTGGGCATAGCCTTCAGACGGTCAAGCATCTTGCGCCCAGCCATCATCAGTTCCAGCAAGGTCGGAAACGTCGTAATCCTTTGTAGGACAAAGTCGAGATAACCCTCGAAATTCTGGATCCCGAAGCGGAAGTAGCGTAACTCGGGTCGGTAGAGCGTCAGCTCGTTAGTGCAATAACTGAGCCAGTGGTCGTGATGTTTCCAGTAGTCCTTTTCGATGAAGTGGCCAAATGCCCTCTCCACCGCGCCGATCCACCGCTCGTCTTTCGTCAAGCTGTAAAGCCGCATCAGGGCAAAGGCGGCCTCCCCTTCGTAATAAACAATGCGAAACTTCTCTTTCACCTCGAGGCCGGGCCATGTCAGTACATGAGTGAAAGAGCCGTCCTGCGCCTGCATATGCAAGATCCCCAGAGCCAACTTTTCCATCAACGTTGCAAAGCGGTCCGAACCAAGCACGGCGCTGTATTTCGTCATTGCCAGGATGGCAGTGGCATTGGCCCCCAGCTTGATCTCATTGCCGGTATCGACGATGAAGGCCTTATCGCCGCAGTCTCGGATGAACTGGGTGGTCAGATACTCAAGAGCGCGTTCAATCGCGCAAAGCAAGTCTGGCTGTCGCGTCTTTTCCCAGGCCTCCAGCATCGAATAGGTCGTGCTGGCATGACGCAAGGCGTTATAAGCTGGGATCTGGCGGTCAAAACACGGATGGTAGCCATAGACGAAGCGACCATCCTTACCGACCTGACGCGCCAGAAAATCTGAAGAATCCCTGATGATATCGGCCAGGGTTTCATCATCAAGCGATTCGATCTTGCGACGACCTGCATTGCGACCATTGCCATAGAGCTCATGGACAATCCCATCTTCCCCGCAGAACAGACCCGCAGTCTCCAGAATATAGACTTCACCATCTCCCTGGAAATCAACGGTGGTGCCAACACCATATTTCTGCTGGGCGGCTAGCTGAAAGTTATTTTCGTTCAGAACACAATGACTGACCTGATTGCCGCCATAGAGCATGGCCTGAGCATTTATCTCCATCTCAAGGAAAAGCCGACTAAAACTACGATCCAGCGCAATTCCCTTGCGGCAATAGTTCCTCTTCACCTCGCGCAAGCGCTTACGTAACAGATCCCAAGTCCATGTTTCAGCTTTTTCGACCCAATCAACACGCAGGAAGCGTCCACGCAGCTTGCGCCGAGCCATGATCTTTTTCAACGTCGCTGTCGCAAGATCCCAGGCAGCATCCAAATCCGCGCCGCTTCCCTGCGCCGTAACGGCTCTAGCGGTACCATCAGATACCGCAAAAACCAGGGTGACAGCCGGAAAGGGCGCATCCAATAGGCTGAACTTACCCGTCAGGGCCGCTTTTAGACTTGCCAGCCGAGTTTCAAAAGCGATCAAATCGGCACCCGCTACCGCGTTGTCCTGCACATCCATGTCATATTTCATCATTGTTAAAACTCGTCCGTGATAAGCGAGAAATCGCAGCACTGAAATGGTGAAAATGCCAGCCGCACTCTGCTGCCAAGCTAAGGGCTGAAGGCACGCATCTATTCCAGGCTTCCTTCATATCAGCGCTCCCGCATGGCTTCTTGCGCCCGAGTAATCGGCTTCATCAAATAATCAAAAACCGTTTTCTCCCCCGTTTTGATATCTACCGTGGCAATCATCCCCGGCACAATGGGGTAACGAATGCCGCTCTCCTCGTTCACCAAAGCATCGTCAGTAGTACGGATAAAAGCGCGGTAATAAAAAACTTCGGGTTTGATTTCGTCCTGAATCGTGTCGGGTGACACAGTCACCACCTCGCCATTCAAGGCGCCATAAATGGAGTAGTCATAGGCTGTGACTTTGACCTTGGCCTCCAGACCGGGCCGGATAAAGGCAATGTCACGCGGCGAGATACGTGCTTCCACCAGCAACTGATCTTCCATAGGCACAATCACCATCAGGCGGCCATTGGGTGGAATCACCCCACCTTGCGTCGTCACTTCAATGTCTTTCACCACACCGCGTACGGGCGAGCGCAAAGTCAGGCGGGACAGCGAATCCGAGCGTCCACGGATGACCTCTTCCAAAGAGTCCGCCTCGGCCTTGGCACGCGCCAACTCTTCGCGCGCTTTCACCATGTATTCGGCCTGCCGCTCGGTAACCTTCAAACGAATTTCCGACACCTGACGTTGCAGCTTGAGTACGTCCACATGGCTGGCAGCCCCGGCTTTAGCAAGCGACTGGGTCAAGCGCAATTCTTCGCTGACAATGCCCAAGGACTGCCTCAAGCCTGATATGGATTCATTCAAGCCAGCCTGGCGCGTGTTGTACAAGCGCGTTTCGGCCTGAATCAACGAGGGGAACTCGTTCAAGGACTCCGGAAAGCTCAGCTTGGTGCCGTTCACTTCGGCTTCCAGTCGTGCCACGCTGGCTACTGCCGCCCTGTGTTTGGCCGCACTTTCACCAACGTTCGCTTCTGTTTTAGTCAGATCCAACTGCGCCAGGATCTGCTGCGGCTCCACAATGTCGCCCTCGCGCACATAGAGATGGGAAATAATCCCACCCTCCAGGGACTGGATAACTTGCTCACGCGAATTGGGAATGATCTTGCCGGTTCCAGAGGAAACTTCTGTCAGTTCCGCAAAGTAGGCCCAGACAATCAACACCACCAGAAGCAAACCAAAGAACCAGATAATGCGGTTGGAGCGCACAATCTGCGCTTCGCTTACATCATCCTGATACTGGTGCTGATCCCGATTGGGGTCAAAGAGCAAAACCGCGTCCAGACTTTGATCCGACTTATCCGAGCTTTTGGGATTTTTTGAGTTCTTAGTTGTCATTAGCGGGCTCCTGCTTTTTCTTTGCGCCTTGAGCCAGCTTGTCCAGCACGACTTGTTTCTTGTCATCCATCACGATCTTGCCGTTGCTAACCACCAGAATCCGGTCCACCAACTCCAGCATGCGCAGCTTGTGCGTGGCCATAACCAGAGTCTTGTCCTGTGCCCAGTGATGAAGGTGACGAATAAAGTGCCGCTCGCTGGCGTCATCCATGGCCGAAGTCGGCTCGTCCAGCAACACCACATCCGGATTGGCCAGAATCAGGCGCGACAGGAGCAAAGCCTGACGTTGTCCGCCCGACAGGCCTTTCCCACCCTCGGTCAAGACATGATCAAGGCCGGTAGGCAAGCGTTGAATGAACTCGATGGCACCGGTCATGGTCAGAGCTTTCAGCATGTCCTGATCGCTGGCCAGCGGTGCACCCAGGGTGATGTTGTCGCGTATGGTTCCGTAGAACAACGACGCACTCTGACTGAGCAAGCCCATATCGCGCCGCAAATCTGCCGTATCGATATGCGCCAGACTGACGCCCTCTATCGTGGCGATGCCTTCAGACGGGATCAGCAGACCGGATAACACTTGCAGCAAGGTCGATTTACCCGCCCCGTTGCGCCCCAAAATGCCAATTTTTTCACCAGCACGAATCTGCAGATCCTTAATGGACAAGACCGGAGCAGGATTGTCGGAGCGGTAGCTGACCTGGCAATCTTTGAACACATAGTTGCCACGAACATTGGCCACATGAATGCGCCCTTCTTGCGCAGTGTCATCATCAGTGGGCAGGCTCATCAGCTTGTCGATCGCACCAATGGCAACCTTGGTTTGCTGCCAACGAGACAGAACACCTGTCAGCTTGGCCATCGGGGCCAACATGCGTGTCCCCAGAATGGAAGCGGCAATCACCGAACCGGTGCTCAGTTCGCCATCAATCACTTTGAACGCGCCAAACAACACGATCAAAGCAAACACCGAACCTTGCACCGTACTGCTCCAACTGCTCAGCCAACTATTCAAAGAGCGCAGCTTCAAAGCCACATCTGCACTGGCAGCGTTGAAGTTATTCCACTGATTCTGAAAGCGCAGCTCCGACTGGGTGGTTTTGATGTCCTCGTAGCCTTGCACCGCTTCAACCAAAATGGCATTGCGTAAACTCGCTTCGCGAGCAGACTGGCTGGCGTACTGACGCAAACGCGGCTGAGCCAACAAGCTGGGCGTAATCATCAGCACCACGGCAATCAAAGGCACCAACACCAGGTTGCCCGCCAGATACCAGAACACGACACAGAACAACACAAAGAACGGAATATCCACCAAGGAGGTAACGGTGGCGGAAGTCAACATTTCGCGGATGCTGTCCAACTCTCGAACCTGGGCAATCAGACTGCCAGTGGACTGCGGCCTGTCGCTATTGCGAATGCGTAACACACGACCATAGACCCGATCAGATATTCGTAAATCGGCCCGCTTTCCCAGCATGTTAATAACCTTGCTGCGGGCAATTCTGAATATGAAAGCGAACACCAGCGCAACCATCACCCCGCTAAACAGCACATACAAGGTCGGATAGGACTCGGCCGGAATCACTCGGTCATAGACCTGTCGGGTAAACAGAATGCCGGACAACCCCAACACATTGATCAAAAAAGACGCCACAAATAAATGGGAGTACGGGCGCCAGTCACTAAAAACAATTTGCTTGAGCCAATGCTTCTCAGAAGGTTTGACATAGTCATCGACGCGGGCATCAGCCACAGCATGAATGGGCCGCATCACAAACGCCGCCCGTACATTGCTCAACAGATCCGCAACCGCCACTTCGCTAAGCAGACCTTCATCGCCGCTATAACGGATACCCAGCAAACCGCCTTCATTGATCTGTTCCACCACCCCAACCTGGCCGCTTTCCAGTTGCACCAGCAAGGGTAGGCGCCAAATATTCAGATCGCTTTCACTTAAGGTGACGGGTTTGACGTACAAGCCTGCTTCTTTCGCAAGGCGGCGCAGCACATAGGCAATGTCTCGCGTCTTCAACCAGTTGGCTGTCAGCTCCAGATTCTGGGGCGAGACATCCAGGCGGTAGTGCCTGGCAATAGACAGAACAGCGTCAATCCAGGGTTTATACAAATCCTGGGGCCTGGCCTGCGAGGCGGCGGCAACAGATACGGCTTCCTGCAATGGCATGCATTCATCCTTGTGAAATACAACGGTCAAACGTCTTGTCATTAACCTGCGTACAGGGCAGTGAGAAAAGGTTTGCGCATCATCCGCCGCCGCAAAGGCAGCACAGACAGAAAAGCACTGGGCTTTACAGCCCAGTGCTCCCGGTGATGAATTAGCCTACAAGGCTGTGCTCATCCAGCTCGTCAATGACGGGATCAACATCGACTTCCGGTACCAGCAATTCTTCTTCGCTGATGCCTTCAAACGAGGTTGGCTCGCCAGCGGCTTGGCCAGACTGCTCCTGTTCATCCTCCAATGCGCCCAGATCAACATCGGTGTCCTCTGTACCTTGAAGCTCAATGCTCTCTTCAAGAACCGCAGGCTCTTCTGTTGTCTCTGGCGCATGGTCCTCAACGTCATCCAAGGACAAGATGGATTCATCTGCACCCATCTCGTCAAAGTCAGCGCTGAAGGCGGACGCTTCAGGAACATAAGGACCTTCACCGTGCTCAACGCCCACCGTCAGGGTGGCGTCAGCCGTAGTGCCGTTTGGATGCTCCAGACGGTACTCAAAGACGTCCTCATTGCCAGTCTCTTCCAGACCAGATTTAGGCTGGTAGGAGTAGCTGCCGTCGGTATTGATCGTCAGCGTGCCATGCAGACCTTCCACCGTCGTTCCATTGCTGACCTCCACAAAGTCGCCGTTGGCGTCCTTGATCAGGAACTTGGTGTAGGTCGAGGCCAGATGATCGTCGGTCAGGACATTGCCCGTAGCGTTATGAGTGCCATTGCTGACGTACTCATCCAGGTAGGTCGTCGTACCGCTGTAATCCAGCGTCAACGTACCCGATCCACCTGCGCCACTGCGCTCGTACTCCGCCTTGACGGTATAAGTACCTTCCGGCAAGGACGACAGGTCGAACGACACCTTCGGACTGCCCAGCAACGGACTTTGCGTTTCGGTATGGACAACCGAGCCATCAGGTCCATAGACCGTCAGCTTGATCGAACCACGATCCGATGCTTCTGCCGTTACCTTGACAGAGAACGTACGGTTGGCACCGACCACAAAGGTATCCTGCGCATCCGCCTTGGTTGTCGCAAACGGATTGAGCGTTGAGCTGATACCGGCTTGCTTACTACCTGTAGGACCAGCTTCGGTCTTGTAGGTGCTGTCGATGGAAGCCGTACCCTGATCATCGTTAGCAACCAGGTCCACTTCAGCTGGCTGAGATGGATCTTCGGGCCAGATCAGACCTTGGCCGTCACTATCGATACGAACATGGATCGTGGCGGTGCTGACAGAACCGTCTGCGGCCTTGATCGTGTACTCGAAGGTTTCCACCTGGCCAATCCCCGAACCATCAGTGTTATTTGGCGTGTAAGTAAACTCGCCATCTGCACCAATAGTCAGTGTGCCGTACTCACCTTCAAACGTCGTTGTACCGTTAGCACCAACCTGCTCCCCATTGATATGGGTCACTTTGGCGCCTTCGCCAGCAGCGTCGTTATCGAGCACATTGCCGCTTACCGGGGTGGCCGTGTAAGAGCCAGCCTCAGTGTGGTCGTAGAACGTTGTCGAGCCTTCCACCGTGGTGGTAGTCAAAATACTCAGACCACGCACAGCTGCAATCACCTGGTACTCGCCGGGAGGCAAGTCATTGATGGTGAACTTGGCCTTGCCACCGAAGATACCAATGATGTCGATCAAGCCACCGGAGCCCGATTCCTCAAGCACCTTCCAGTTGCCATTCTCGTCCTTGACGCGCAGCTGCACCTTGACGTTATCGAGCACGCTAATCGCAGAACCCGAAGAAACGCTGATTTCGCTGGTCGCTGTCTCGCCCTCGCCTACCTTGAAGTTAAAGCGCGGAGCACCATCAAAGAAGGCATCCCACAAACCACCAATGTCGATAATCGACAGACGACTGTCGGACTGAACTTTAGTGTCCAGTTCGGTAGGTTCGATATCCAGCTTGGCCGTGAAGTAGTCGTCGGAGACGTCTGCATCAGCGTCTGCGTCAGCATCGGCATCGGCATCTGCATCAGCGTCGGCATCCGCATCGGCATCCGCGTCAGCATCGGCATCAGCGTCTGCATCGGCGTCAGCATCAGCATCGGCATCCGCATCCGCATCCGCGTCGGCGTCTGCATCCGCGTCGGCATCGGCGTCAGCATCGGCATCTGCATCAGCATCTGCATCAGCATCGGCATCTGCATCAGCATCGGCGTCGGCATCTGCATCGGCATCAGCATCGGCGTCTGCGTCAGCGTCGGCATCAGCATCCGCATCAGCGTCAGCGTCTGCATCGGCGTCTGCGTCAGCATCGGCGTCGGCATCTGCATCGGCATCTGCATCGGCATCGGCATCGGCATCAGCGTCTGCGTCAGCATCGGCATCAGCATCGGCATCCGCGTCTGCATCAGCATCGGCGTCTGCGTCAGCGTCAGCGTCGGCATCAGCATCCGCATCAGCATCAGCATCAGCGTCAGCGTCTGCATCGGCGTCAGCGTCTGCATCGGCGTCTGCGTCAGCATCGGCGTCTGCGTCAGCATCGGCATCCGCGTCTGCATCAGCATCAGCGTCGGCGTCGGCGTCGGCGTCGGCATCTGCGTCAGCGTCAGCGTCAGCGTCAGCATCGGCATCAGCGTCTGCGTCAGCATCAGCGTCTGCATCGGCGTCAGCATCGGCGTCAGCATCGGCATCCGCGTCTGCATCAGCATCGGCGTCAGCATCGGCATCGGCATCGGCGTCTGCGTCTGCGTCTGCGTCAGCATCAGCGTCTGCATCGGCATCTGCATCTGCATCTGCATCAGCGTCTGCGTCAGCATCAGCATCGGCATCACCATCGCCATCATCAGGATCGACGGGTCCCTTACCGCCCGAGCCGCCGGAGGAATGGCTAGATGCCATTGCAACACCCGTCAAGCCAGCCAGCAGCAAGCCCAGGACCCACGGTGGCGGGGTGCTGGTGCCAGCGGCAGCAGCACACACAGTTTCGGAAACAACAGGAGCCGTGTTTGCAAATACGGCGTCCTGGGCGGAGATTTCTACCAGCTCTCCGCTGCTGTTGAGCCACCACAGTTGGCAGGCTGAATCTTCCAGAACCAGCTCGCTATGTTCGCCGTCTGGGTTTTCGTTAAAAAAGCCTTGCAAGGTGACCTGTTGACCATTGGCCATCACCAGGACAAGGTTATTTCCTTGGCGGGTAATACTGACAATATCGCCAGGACTCGCGTTCAATTTGACGAGATGAGGGGTGGCCAGCACTTGATCCGCTAATTGCGTCTCCAGTACTGGCTTTCCCGCTCCCGATCGTTCTGCTAGGATCATTTTCATGAATAGCCCAACCTTTTAATAATAAAAATGGCCACAAGGCCCCTCTTCACAACGGTTAATTCAAGGCAGGCACATTGAATCCAGCGCTCAACAACCCCTGGGAGTAAGCGCATTCAATCTGCGAAGCTTTCAAATCCAACTCACTGTTCAACACCTCGACACGGGCTTGGTGGTATTCCTGTTCGGCATTCAATAAGTCGACCAGTGAACGCGTTCCTAAATCCAAATACTGTTTTCTGTACAAATCTTTCGTGCCGCTAATGTTCACGACACGATTGGCCAGCAGCGCCTTGCGACGCTCCAGCCCTTGATAACGATTGACTTGATCGGCCAGGCGCTGCTCCACCTGCAGGCGGACTTGAGACTTTTCAGCGCTGGCAGCGCGCAAGGCGCCCGAGGCTGCGCGTTTACGCGCCGACAAGCCTCCCCCTTGATAAAAGGGCATGGAGAAATTCAGGCGTATGCCGGTCTCGACACGACTGCCATAGAGCGGGGTCGCGTTCAAAGCGCGGGAGGCATTGGCTTGTAAAGAGAGGGTTGGCCATTCTTCAGAACTGGCCAGATCGACATCAGCCACCGCTTCTTCGGCAGCCATATCCACCATCACCACTTCTGGAACACGCGCCCAGTTAATGCGGGAGATCGTGCAGCTTTGATTGAGCTCGAGAGGGAACTGCGCCAAGGACACGGCGCTAACGTCAGGAAGTTGTGCAAGTAGTGCAATTTCCTGCAACCATTTGCGATATTCTGCATCGACGTTCAATACCAGCGCCTGGACCGAATCCAGGCGGGAGCGCGCTTGTAAAACGTCGGACAGGTTGCTGGCACCTTTCTCGTGGCGCTGCTCGACCAAGCGGGTTAGCTGCTCTACTTCCTGGACGTGCGCTTGGGCCAGATCCAGAAAACCCTGATAACGCACCGCTTCCAGTACCGCGTTGGACGCTTCGCGAACCAATTGCTCGACAACCAAATCCGTTCTGGCTTGGGCTTTCAGTTCCCCGAACTCGGCTTTTTTGACTGAATTGGCGGTTTTGCCGAAGTCGTAAAGTAGCTGTTGTACGTTCAAGTCCAGGCTTTGCAGGGCCTTTTCGTCATAGCGACCGGAACGGTACTTTTCATAGCTACTTGAAACACCTCCGCTAACTTGCGGGTAGTAATGAGCCTTGGCAACATCAATCATCTCGCGTGCGCTTGCTTCGTAACCCATGGCACTTTCCCGCCCGGGGTGACGCGCAAGGACGCGGTCGACAACGTACTGAATACTCAAGGGTGCGTCATGATCGGCTTGTTCCAGAACTGAATTTTCCTGAAGCCGTTCAAGCATCGTTTGTGCCTTGCTCGATGTGGCAAGAACAGCCATAGCCAACACGATCCCCACTGTTTTTGTTCTAGTCATAAGGCACCCAAGCAAGTGACTTTTTGTATCCTCAACAGAGGGACAAAAAGCCGCACATTCAACACAAACGCACTCTCAAGAGGTAGAATCACCGAACGCAGGGCGCAAAAAAGCCACCTGCCTATCCAAAAAGCAAGCAATGCAAAACTGTCATTTACCTGGATTGCGCGCTACCTCCGACACGCCTCACACAAAGAAGCAGACGCAGCACAACACGTTCTTATCGAGAGAATCGATTTTGTGACAAAAGAATAAGCTATCGCATGAAATTAGCGTTTTTGTGTAAAAAAGCGTATTTCCGGTTAGTTTTCTGTTCAGGAAGAATATTACGACAAGATCTTGTCGCTATCAAGCGATTACTTGGCGCAATTGAAAATAATTGACAAGAACATGAAGAAAAAGACGCAGGATTGTAAATTAAAACCGTTGGGGCCCCTTACCACCACAACTTTTGGGCAGACCAGACCACAAGCATATGGAAAATGAATTTAAAGACTTCTCGGACCGGATAAATCTAGCCATCGCCCGTGCAGGCGGAGCCAAGAACTTGGCGGACAAAATGGGAATGTCCACTTCGGTGCTGCGAAGCTGGCGCTCAGGGAACTCCGACCCATCCCGTTCCAGCCTAGTTAAAATGGCCCAAGCCACCAACCTGTCTGTCAGTTGGCTGGCCTCGGGAGAAGGTAACCCCTCACCTTCCGAACCCTCTTCAACCTTGGTTGATCTGGATATCCTGGAAGAAATCATTGCCAAGACTCAACAATTATTCCAAGGTCAAAGCGTGAATCTGAAGCCGGAGGCCGAGGCACGTATCATCCGCCTGGTCTATGAGTTCTACTTACGCCAAGGGCAGCAAATGGACGAAGCCAGTTTGAACAATCTGATTGAACTGGCTTCGTTTCGATAAAAGCCACTCGCAATAGTCAAATCAGGAAAGGGCGCTGTATCTAATGTGACCTCGCTTAAATGCAAAAGTCATAGGCAGCCCCTTTCCCTGGCGATAACTCAACCTGTTATTAATCCCAGCCCTATTGAAAACAATAAGGACCAGTTAACGAATCACAAACCCAAGCGTGGACTAATGAGCTGAGAACACATAGCCCACGCCCCACACAGAACGAATCGGCAAACGCTCGCCGTGCTGTGCGACCTTACGTTTCAAACGGCTAATTACCACATCTATGTAGCGACTAGGTGGTTGATCCCCTTCCTTGTCACTAAACAGCTTTTCGCGGGCTACGGGTTCAGGACTCTCGGCCAGCAACACACGCAATACTCGTCGCTCCGCCCCTGTCAGCGTGATGGCATGTCGCTGCGGCGTCATCAAGCGCCAACCGTCCTCCAGCAAATCCCAGCCAAACAAGGGCTCCCGAGTTTCACCATTCAGGCGGATTTCCGTAGGGGCAGTTGGGAAAGCTTTGTCCTTTCCATCCGCATATTTAGCTCGCAAGGCCAGCTCCCGTCTGCGCAGAGCTTGGATACTAGCCAGCACTTCCATACTGTGAGTTCGTTCGTCAAAACAGATATCGGCACCAGCCAGCAATAGCAAGCTGCCATGTTCGGGGGTTAGTGTTCCTTCAAAACGCAAAACCACCAGACCCATTGCCGCAGACTGAGCCCGCAAGCGACCTACATCACCCAACAGATCCTCATTCGGGGAATGCATCATGATCAGCTCGCCCGCCTCGGCCTGTTCGTCCTGCGTAAATGACACCGCGCTGTGTGCTTGAAGCACTTGCACCGGTATACCCCACAGGGCCAAATCATCGATCAGCTTTTGTATCAGATCGCCGTTATCAAACAACAGCACGATTCTCTCTGTTCTCAACAGTACCAAGCCTCCCTCTCCCCAAAACCGTGGCTATCATTGCCTTGTAGGCCTGCACGCGTTCAAGCGGCTTTGCCTGGCGCTCACTATCGTCTTTATTGTGTTTCTTACTCACCCAAGACCTGGTGCGCCTACAGCCGATCTGTTAGCAAGGCCACTCTGTCTTTCTGCTCCTGGGTCCTTCCAGGGCCCGATGGGCATCCTTCCTGTGATGCCGTCCATCCAGCATAAACACAAAATCTTGCATAAACAGTCAAGTTCTTAAAACAAAAGTAAGAAAACCACATCATTTACATTTTTTATGCAAATTCTTGTGTAGTTAACTTGGTTTTCTGTTCAAATTGAATAATAAGACAAGTATATAGCACCATCAAGCACAATCTTGACCAAATAACCAATAACGACAAGAACATGCAATCCCTGGAGGTGGCAATGTATTTCAAACACTCAGTAAAGCGATTAAGCCAAGCCGGTCAAAATGCCGTGGAGGAAGGTTTCCAACACTTCCCGGAGCGAATCAAGCTGGCGATCGAACAGGCCGGCGGACCACAAAAACTGGCTGAAAAAGTGGGTGTGTCCCTATTGATTCTGCAAGGCTGGCAATCAGGCAAAACCGAGCCCTCTCGTCTTGCTTTGATCAAGCTGGCCAAGGCCTCCAAGCTGCCTATTCAATGGTTAGCCTGCGGGGAAGAAAAGCTTGATAAACGGGTTCTTGCTCAATCAAAGCCCAGCATGGCTGACATGGACTCGTTGGAAGAAATCATCCTGAAGATCAGGCAGTTATTTGTGCAGCAAAAGCTCAGCCTGCGCTCTCGTGCCGAGGCTCAGGCGATTCGTCTGGTATACGAGTTCTATCTGCATCAAGGTCGTCAAATGGATGACGCCAGCCTGGACAGTTTGATTGAGCGTCTTGCCCCTCAGTAAACCTATACGTACAAAACAAGGCACCTGATCATAAATTGGATGAAGCTAGGGCTATTCTGTTTCCATTAATCACACCTTAAGCTTCCCTGTGCTGGCGAGCGTTTAATCTGCTCGACCAGCAACAGCACTGTCTCAAAAAAGATCTTTATGTTCTATTTGTAACTAACATTATTCCCCCTGCTTTGTCTAAACCCTTGGCCATATAAGTTTGAACCATTCAAGCATGAATCAAGAAATCAGGCCTGAAGATAAGAACCTCAGCGAAATTCATACAAAACTCTATGGCTGGAGATAGGCAAAACCCTAGGAAAAGTTGTAATCTCTGGCTTGATAAAGACATAAGACAGCTTATTCAATGCAGGTTTTGACCCATAAAAAAAGAACAAACAAGGCTTAACGGAAACCGCCTTTTAAACGCTTTCGCTATTATTTTTATTTATAGCTATCGGGTAGATATCGAGCCATTTTTTTGAGCGTTTTAAGCTTGCCAGGGCCTCTCTCCAAACATACTTAGCCGCAGCGCATAGGGCCCCTTAACGGGGGTTCCTATTCAGCAGCCAACAAGCATCACAAACAAACTGCCGTCTGCCCTGAGCCCCACCTTTCAAGCTGCGCCCCGCTCCTCAGGCACAAAAAAGCCTGCATGTTCTGCAGGCTTTTTCTATTACAGCATCCCTAGTTGCAAGCGGGCTGATTCACTCATACGTTCCCGGCTCCACGGTGGATCCCAAACCAGATCCACTACGGCCTTCTCTACGCCCTGGATAGTCTCCAGCTTGTAGCGGGCCTCATCGGCAATCATGGTGCCCATACCGCAACCAGGAGCCGTCAGCGTCATTTCCATGGTGATGGAGAACGCTTCTGGACCAGTCTGGCTCACATGACAAGCGTACACCAAGCCCAGATTAACGATATCGACCGGAATCTCCGGATCATAAACGCTAGCCAGCACAATCCAGGCGGCGTCTTCAATGGTTTTTTCGCTCAGGGGCAGCTCGGGTACAAAAACCTCGGGCTTGTCCTGGGACTCAAAACCCAGCGCATCGGCATCGACACCTTCAATCCGGTACAGGTTGCCCTCTACCATCACGGTATAGCTGCCACCCAGCTTCTGGGTAATCGTTGCTGTACAACCCGCCTCGATCGTAACGGGAGCACCGTAAGGGATACTGACAGCCGGACAATCCCGGCTGACCAGCACATCATGTCGTTCAAAGTAGCTCATGGCTTGTTTGCGCCTTTATTCGGTTTGCGCGGTTTCTTTGGCCTGATTGATGGCGTTATGCAGGGTATGCCAGGCCAGAGTGGCACATTTAACCCGTGCGGGGAATTCACGCACACCAGATAACACTTCCAGCTTGCCCAGATCTCGATCGGGATGGGCCTCTGTCAACATGGCGTGCATATCTTGAAAAAGAGACTCAAACTCGGCCAGACTCAGGCCTTTTACGGCTTCGGTCATCAAGGATGCCGAAGCCTTGGAAATAGCGCAGCCATGCCCCACAAAGCTGACTTTCTGCACAATGCCGTCTTCAACCACGGCGTACACAGCCAGTTGATCCCCACACAAGGGGTTATGGCCATTGGCAAAATGGCTGGCGTTTTCTATTACTTCAAAGTTACGCGGGCTACGGTTATGGTCAAAAATGACCTCTTGGTAGAGCTCGCGCAACCCGTTGAAATCTTGGCTCATTTAGCCAACTCCAAATAGTTTTTGAGCTTTGCGCACGCTGCCCAGCAAAGCATCAATATCAGCGTAATCGTTGTACAAAGCAAAGGAGGCACGAGCCGTACCGGGAATGCCAAAGCGCGTCATCAAGGGCATGGCACAGTGGTGACCGGCACGCACAGCAACGCCGTCCATGTCCAGAATGGTGCCCAGATCGTGCGGGTGAATACCGTCGACCAGGAAGGACACAATGCCTGCCTTGTGTGCGGCCGTACCAATAATGCGAATGCCAGGCATGGCCAGCAAGGCTTCGGTGGCGTAGTCCAGCAACAGCGCTTCATGGTCGGCAATACGCTGCATGCCTATACCCATCAAATAATCGATAGCGGCAGCCATGGTAATGGCACCAGCGATATTGGGCGTACCTGCCTCAAAGCGCTGTGGCACAGGGGCGTAATTACTTTGCTCGAAACTGACGGTGGTGATCATGTCACCGCCGCCCATCCAGGGCGACATGCTGTCCAGAATCTCGTAGCGCACGTACAAGGCGCCCATGCCGGTAGGACCGTACAGTTTATGGGCCGAAAACGTGTAAAAATCCGCATCCAGGGCTTGTACGTCCACCACACCGTGGGGAACGGATTGGGCACCATCCACCAGCACCTTGGCGCCGACGGCATGCGCCTGACGGGTCATTTCAGCGATGGGGTTGATCGTGCCCAAGGCATTGGACACATGGCCCACAGCCAGCAGGCGGGTTCTCTCGTTGAGCAGTTGCTTGAAGGCTTCCTGATCCAGCTCACCGTTATCCAGCACAGGCACCACGCGAATAACGGCACCGGTACGCTGGGCAACCAATTGCCAAGGCACGATATTGGAGTGATGCTCCAGGCCGGTCAGCAGAATCTCGTCGCCTGCTTTCAGGTTGTCCATGCCCCAGCTATAGGCCACCAGGTTGATGGATTCTGTGGTGCCACGTGTAAATACAATTTCTTCGTCGCGCGCGGCATTCAGAAATGCCCGCACTGTACTTCTGGCCTGATCGTACAGCTCAGTAGCATGCTGAGACAGCCAATGCACACCACGGTGGATGTTGGCATTGGACTGCTCATAGAATCGCGCCTCGGCTTCAATGACCGAGCGCGGCTTTTGCGTCGTCGCGCCATTGTCCAGATAGGACAGGCGTTGGCCCCGGATGGGGCGAGCCAGGATAGGAAAATCCTCGCGGTGATTCAGCAAACCAGCAGCAGTTACGGGCATAGGCGCATTCATGCAAGATCTCCAAGGGCAAGACCGCCAGGCAACAAAGCATTAATACCGACTGTGGCACGGCTACGCAGGCTCTCGGACGCAATGCGCTCCAGAGACTGAGCGGCAAATGCGTAAATCAGCATATTGCGTGCATCTTCCATGGTCATGCCACGCGAGCGCAGGTAGAACAGGCTATCTGCATCCAGCTGACCCACAGTGGCACCGTGTGCACACTTGACGTCGTCGGCGTAGATTTCCAACTCAGGGCGGGAGTCTGCACGTGCCATCTTGGACAAGAGCAAGCTGTCCGAACGCTGTACCGAATCCGTACCATCCGCGCCCTTGCCTACCAATACGCGACCACTGAACACGCCGCGGGCGGTGTCGGCCAAAATGCCACGGTAGAACTCACGGCTTTGGCAGTTAGGCTGAGCGTGATCAATGATGGTGTTGTGGTCCACGTGACGGCGGCCGTCCACAAAATACAAACCATTGAACAAGGTTTCGCAGCGCTCGCCGTTGAAAACAGTAGCAATATCGTTACGGGCTATACGGGCACCGAAAGACAGAGAGTGCGAATTGAATACCGAACCACGACCTTGCTGCACATCGATTGCGGCCAGGTGGAAGTCTTGCAAGGCTTCTTGCTGCAACTTCATGTGTGTCAGGTTGGCATCAGGAGCCACGTTCAGGCGAGTCACGGCGCTGCTCAAGGAAGCATCCGTTCCTTCCTGACCCACGTAGTGCTCAACCACCGTTGCACTGGCACCGGATTCCAAAGAAATCAGGTTGCGCGTAAAGCTGGCACTGCCACCTTGAGTGCGTACAAAAACCAGATGAACAGGCTGTTCCAGATGCTTGCCAGCGGCAATATACAAGGCAGCACCATCCTGGGCCAAAGCCAGGTTCAAGGCAGCCGTCGAGGCACCCAGGGACTCGTCCCCGTAAGCCTGTTGCAGCCAGTCTGCATCTTGCTCCAGACAGGTGCTGAGCGAGGACAAACGCACGCCTGCTGGCAACTCATTCAGGTGCGACAAAGCCGCATCGTAGTGACCGTCCACAAAGACCAGGAAATAGCCGTCTTCTTGCTGGCGCACTGACGCCACCAGTTCTGCGGCCGAAGCCGACTTCTGAGGCGCAAAACTTTGTTGTTCCAGCAAAGCCAAAGAGGTGTGATGCCAGGCTTCAATACGCGTGGTTGGCCAGCCTTCTTGTGCGAAACGATCCAGCGCGCGCTGACGCACGGCGCTTAGCCATGGCAGGCCGGCTCCAGGTGCTTGTGCAGCCTGAGCGGCAAAGCTGTTGACCCAATCCGGCAGACTCATACCGCAGCTCCCTTGGCTTTTTGTTCGGCAGCTGCTTGTTCCAGCACCCAACCGTAGCCACGCTCTTCCAGTTCCAGAGCCAATTCACGGCCACCGGAACGAATGATCTTGCCGCCGGCCAATACGTGCACAAAGTCAGGCACGATGTAGTCCAGCAGACGTTGGTAGTGAGTAATCACCAGCAAGGAGCGCTCGGGGGAACGCAGGCGGTTCACGCCGTCAGCCACCACACGCAAAGCGTCAATATCCAGACCGGAGTCGGTTTCGTCCAGGATGGCCAGCTTGGGTTCCAGCAGGCTCATTTGCAGAACTTCGTTGCGTTTCTTTTCGCCGCCGGAAAAACCTTCGTTCACGGAGCGGTACAGAAACTCTTCGCGCATGCCAACCGTCTTCATTTCCTCTTTGACACGCTTGAGGAAGTCCATGGCGTCCAGCTCGGGCAAGCCCTGATGACGGCGCACGGCGTTCACGGAAGCACGCAGGAAGTAGGCGTTGGACACACCGGGAATTTCGATGGGGTACTGGAATGCCAGGAACAGACCGGAACGGGCGCGGTCTTCAATCTTCATTTCCAGCAGATCTTGACCCAGCCAGTCAACCGAACCGCCTTCCACGGTGTAGTCTTCACGACCGGCCAGAACCTGGGACAAGGTGCTCTTGCCCGAGCCGTTCGGGCCCATGATGGCGTGGACTTCACCGGGTTTGATTTCCAGGTTCAGACCTTTAAGGATAGGTTTATCTTCAACCGAAGCGCGCAAATCTTTAATCGTCAGCATTTCATTATTCTCCTTAACCTACACTGCCTTCCAAGCTGACGCCGAGCAAATTCTGTGCTTCGACCGCAAACTCCATGGGCAATTCTTTAATCACTTCTTTACAAAAGCCGTTCACGATCATGGAGACGGCATCTTCGGCAGTCAGGCCGCGCTGCATGGCATAAAAGAGCTGGTCCTCGCCAATGCGCGAAGCGGTTGCTTCATGTTCCACACTGGCGCTGGGGTTCTGCACTTCCATGGTTGGGAAGGTGTGTGCAGCACAGCGCTTGCCGATCAGCAGCGAATCACACTGGGTGTAATTGCGGGCGTTTTCTGCCTTGGGGGTAATACGAACCAGGCCGCGATAGGTATTGATACCTTGGCCCGCCGAAATCCCCTTGGAGATAATCGTGCTGCGGGTATTGCGACCCATATGAATCATTTTGGTGCCGGTATCGGCTTGCTGGCGGTGGTTGCTCAGGGCGACCGAGTAGAACTCGCCTTGGGAATCATCGCCGCGCAGCACCACGCTGGGGTATTTCCAGGTGATGGCCGAGCCGGTTTCAACCTGCGTCCAGGAGATGTGCGAACGTACGCCACGGCATTCGCCACGCTTGGTGACGAAGTTGTAAATACCGCCTACGCCGTCTTTATCGCCGGGGTACCAGTTTTGCACGGTGGAGTACTTGATCTTGGCGTCGTCCAAGGCGACCAGTTCCACGACCGCTGCGTGCAACTGGTTTTCATCGCGCATCGGCGCCGTACAGCCTTCCAGATAGCTGACCGAAGCGCCCTCTTCCGCAATAATCAAGGTGCGCTCGAACTGACCAGTGTCGCGGGCATTGATGCGGAAGTAGGTGGACAGCTCCATCGGGCAGCGTACGCCTTTGGGGATGAACACAAAGGAGCCATCGGAGAACACGGCCGAGTTCAGGGCGGCGTAGAAGTTGTCGCTAGGAGGGACAACCGTACCCAGATACTTTTTCACCAGTTCCGGATATTCACGCACGGCCTCGGAAAAGGAACAGAAGATCACGCCCACTTCTTCCAGCTCTTTGCGGAAGGTGGTGGCCACCGAGACCGAGTCAAACACGGCGTCAACCGCCACACCGGCCAGACGCGCGCGCTCGTGCAAAGGCACACCCAGTTTTTCATAGGTGCGCAGCAATTCAGGATCCACCTCGTCCAGGCTCTTGGGGCCGTCGGCCTTGCTCTTGGGCGCGGAGTAGTAGCTGATGTCCTGGAAGTCGATAGGTGGATATTCCACAATCGACCACTTGGGATACTTCATGGTCAGCCACTGGCGGTAAGCAGCCAGGCGCCATTCCAGCATGAACTCCGGTTCGCGTTTTTTCGCGGACAGGAAACGGATGACGTCTTCGTTCAGACCTTTCGGTATGGTTTCAGACTCGATGTCGGTGACAAAGCCTGCCTCGTAATCACGATCGAGGAAGGTGTCCAGATGTTCGTTGACGGTACTCATTCGGTTAACTCCACGTTGGAGGTGTTCGCCTTGTTTCTGTTTTTCAATTCGGGACCCGGCTTGTGTGTCAGGGGAAATTCGTTAACGGGCACGCGTATCATGTCTGCAACACTGACCTCTTCCAAGGTGCGTCGGACAATATCGTTGATACGCTGCCAATTACTGCGTATATGGCAATCTGACTCCACGGAACAGGCTCCAGGAGTAGCTACACATTCAGTCAAGCCAAAGGGCTGATCTTCCAGTGCATCAATAATCTGCGCTACACTTATCTGTTTGGCGGGGCGGCCCAACACATACCCTCCGCGTGCGCCTCGGCTGCTGATGACCAGCTCGTGCTGGCCCAGCAGTTTAAGCACCTTGCTGACAGTCGGTTGGCCCAAACCCAGGATGGCGGCCAAGTCAGACGCACTGAACACACGGTCTGGATCGCCAGCCATGTGTGTCAGCACCAAAGTGCCGTAATCAATGATTTTACTGATTCGCAGCATTCCTTCTCTCTGAACAGGTCGTAGAGCCATATAGTACCGCTTTGGTACTATATGGTCAAATTATCCCTCCAGACTTTGCTGGATATTCCACATCCGGGCATAGGCGCCATCCAGGGCTAAAAGCTCGCTGTGCGTGCCCTGCTCCACGATCTGTCCGCGCTCCAGAACCAGAATCAAATCCGCGTCCGTAATCGTGGAAAGTCGGTGAGCAATGATCAAGGTGGTGCGGTCGCGGGCAATCTCGTTCAACTCCGCCTGAATCGCCCGTTCCGTACGTGTGTCCAGCGCACTGGTAGCTTCGTCCAGAATCAGCACCGGCGGGTTCTTCAGCAAGGTACGGGCAATAGCCACGCGCTGCTTTTCGCCCCCGGACAACTTCAAGCCGCGTTCACCCACGATGGTTTCGTAACCATCGGGCAGGCTTTCGATGAAGTCGTGGATACTGGCGGCCCGTGCTGCTGCCACGATCTGCTCTTTACTGGCCTCAGGACGGCCATACGCGATATTATGCAAAATCGTATCGTTGAACAGGACCGTATCCTGGGGAACGATACCGATATGACGGCGCAAGCTCTCTTGCGTCCATTCGCGCAGCTCGCGCTCATTGAACAGGATGCGGCCTTCCGTCACATCGTAGAAACGAAACAAAAGACGCGACAAGGTGGATTTACCTGCGCCCGAAGAACCCACCACCGCTACCGTCTTGCCGGCGGGGATCTCGAAACTCAGGTTTTGAATGACTTTGCGACGGCTGTCATAGGCAAAGCTGACGTTCTCGAAACGCACACCCGCCTGCTCACAGGACAAGACCTGGGCATCCGGCGCATCTTTCACCTCTTGCTTGCGACGCAGCAAGGAGAACAGGCGCTCCATATCAGCCAGTGAATTCTTGATTTCACGGTAAACAAAACCCAGAAAGTTCAAAGGCGCATAAAGCTGAGTCAGGAAGGCAGACACCAGCACAACGTCACCCACCGTCATGGTTCCGGCCAGCACACCTTGCGCCGACATGAACAGCAAGGCCGTCACCCCAACACTGATAATCGAGGCCTGACCAATATTGAGCAGGTTCAGCGATACCTGATTACGCACGGCAGCCTGGACCCACTGGCCCATATTCTGATCGTAGCGATTGATCTCGTAATCCTCGTTACCGAAGTATTTGACTGTCTCGTAATTGAGCAAGGCATCAATCGCGCGAGAGTTGGCACGACTGTCCAAGTCGTTCATGGCTCGCCGATAACGCATGCGCCGCTCAGTCACCAGCAAGGTGAACACAATATAGGCCGCAATCGTCCCCAAGGTCACCGCCGCGAAGGCCCAGTCGTATCGCCAGAGCAAGATGCCACAGACCAGAGCTATTTCCAGCAAGGTTGGCAAAATATTGAAGACCAGGAAATTCAGCAGAAAGCTAACGCCTTTGGTGCCCCGTTCAATATCCCGGCTCAAGCCACCTGTCTGGCGTTCGGTATGAAAGCGCAAGGACAGATCCAGCAGGTGCCGAAAGACGTGGTTCGCAATCAGCCGCACCGACCCTTGCGTGACTCGCGCAAACAGGGCATCCCGTATTTCACCAAAAGCGCTGGAGGCCAGACGTACGGCTCCATATCCCAACAAGGCGGCCACCGGCAGCATCAAAGCCGTAGCGGGCAGACTCAACGCATCGATTACCTGCTTCAGGTAGATCGGCATCATCACGGTGGCGACTTTTGCCAGCAGCAAACAGGACAAAGCCAAGACCACGCGAGTCTTGAATCGCCAAACGTAAGGAAATAAGGATTTCAGGGTGCTCAGACCACCGGAGACACCATCAAGCACTTCAGGACGAGGAGGCACACGCAATAGGTCCGTGTTCAACAGCACAAAGCCGAAAAACCGCGGACAGCTTAAAAATAAGTTGCAGCACAACGCTGGAATCAAGGCAGGACAAGCAGACTATGCTTTCCACTGGCAGGCAGGCCCTGCCATGTCCTTGATGCGAATACAGAAATGAGGTTCTACGCCTGGGAAATTATCAAAACTGCCAGGCAGCACATAACGAATAAGTATAGCCGTTTGAGCTGCTTATCCCTGCCAAGACCCTGCCGTCGGCGTGCTTGTTTGGCAGATTATTGACCTGCAAACCACAGTCACACGAATAAGGGACCTGACCAGCAAGTATCCAGTGCTGAAAATCGGGAAATTCACGGCTTGTCACTGCAAAGAAAATGCTGGCAATCCAGCACTTTGTTACCTTCAAGCCTTCAACGAAAGGCATACAATACCTGCTTGTCTGAAACTGGCGCAGACACAGTAAAAATAGCGCCCGATACCAGACATCTGGCTCATGAATCCCTTTACCGTGCAAAATCCATCCATGCCGTCTTCTTCTTTTTCGTATTCTTCTTCCCTGGACCAGTTAGCCGCACAGGACAGCCAGGCGCTGGATGTGCTGTACGACCAGGAAGCCCCCTTGATGCTGGCTTTGGGCCAGGCCGTATTGGGCCGCCGCATTGATGCCGAAGAGGTTCTGCGCGATAGCTTTGTTTTGTTATGGAAGAACGCTGCCGGCTATGACCCCGATTTAGGCGAAGGGCGCGCCTGGATTTACAGCATTCTGCGGTTCAGGCTACTGGCTCGCCTGCGTCAACGCGCGCAAAGCGGCGATAGCAATTACGCCCTGCCTGCCATCAAGCCGCAAGCCGGCCAGCGTTTCATCCCTGCCATGGGCAAGCTGGATGGCACCAGCCAACGCGCCATGATCCATGCCTATCTGCACGGCAATAGTTACGAACAGTTGGGCCCTCAGCTGAACCGCTCCCCCGCACAATTGCGCGCTGTGGTCCAACATGGCTTGCAACAGCTCACTCCCCTGATCAATGAAGGCAACGCCAACGATCCACGCCATGCAGTGATGATTGGCGAATATACCTTGGGGCTACTCAGCCAGCATGAACTGGTCCAAGCCCACACCCTGATGCAGCAAAATGATCAGGCAGCGCGTCTGGCATTGGCTTGGGAGCAAGCGTGGCTGGAGCTGGTGGACTGCCTGACCCCAACAGTGCCTGCCCCCACCAGCCTGGCTCATATTCACCATACCCTGGGCTTGCCTCCGCCAGCTGCACGTCGTCAGGCTGGGAACACAAGCAGTCCGGCTGCTGAAGCCCCCAAATCGGCAAGCACTGGCAACGCCAGCACAAGCGCTCCAGTTAACAAAGCGGAGCGCCAGGAACCCAGTATCAAGACCAGTACTTCGGCAGACCAAGACACTAAAGCGGAAGCTGCCACTCGCACTGAGCCTCGCTGGTCCGTCAACAGTTCGAACGACAAGGCTGACGATCACACACCGCCCTTCCCCACCTTACTGCGTGCAGACTCCGACCCAGCTACCAAAGCAGCTGCTGTCACAGCCGAAGCAGCGCCGACAGCACCAGCCAAGGTCGCCGACAAGAAAAAGCCCGCCAAAAGCGAGCCTGAGTCAGTCCCGGTAGAGAAAAAACGCAAACCCGAACCTGTTGATAGCGAACGCAAGTCCCGTGGCTTTGCCATGCCCATGCCTGTTTTGTGGGGCGGCTTGGTTACGGTCGTGATTCTGGGCCTGGTGATTGCCCTGCTCATGAACATGAACTCGGAACCACCTGTCAACGTTATTGAGATGAAGCCACGTCAGGCAGCCATCCTGCAGGCCCCTGGCCAATCCTCTACTCCGGCCTGGATTGCGACGGTAGACCCACAAGGCAATGTCCTGCTGGTGCCCAAGGTCAGTACAGAAGTCAAAGCAACGCAGTCAGTACAGCTGTGGACACACACACCACGCGGCACACAGGTTCGTTCATTGGGTTTGATTGATCCTAATCGCCCCATCACCGTACCCGCGGCTTTGATCGGCACCGTGGAAGATGAGCAGATATTTGAGATGACGCTGGAAACCGAAGGCGGCTCCAATAGTGGTGCACCGGAAGGCCCCGTTCTGTACATTGGTCGCATTGTAAGCTTTGGGCAGTTGGATAACCTGCCCAAGCCCAACACGGAGGCTAGCTCGTCGGCAACCCGCTCTTAAAAGCGGCATCCAGCCGTTCCAGCTCGTCGATTTCCTCGGCAGTGAAGCCCGCCTCCAGGCGGGCTTCGCGATTAAAGGGGCCGCGCAAACGCGGTGCGCGATAGCGCAGTGCCAACTCACCATAAGTATCAAAGTCAGGCAAACCTTGTTCCTGGCAGACTTTGCGATACCAGTAATTTCCCAACGCTACATGCCCGACCTCATCGCGCAAGATGATGGCAATAATCGCGGCGGCTTTTTCATCACCAGCATCCAGCAACTTCTTATGCACCAGGGGGCAGGCATCCAGCCCCCGTGCTTCCAGAGTACGCGGCACCAAAGCCATACGCGCCAGCAGATCAAAGCGTGTTCGCTCTGCCATCTCCCACAAGCCGTCATGGACAGGCAAATCCCCATAGCGGACACCCAGCGTTTGAAGATGATCGCTCAGCAGCTCAAAGTGCAAAGCCTCCTCCACCGCCACCTGTAACCAGCCCGCATAGAATGCGTCGGGCAAACCGGGATAACGCCACAACACATCCAAGGCCAGATTGATGGCATTGAACTCAATATGAGCCAAGGAATGCAATAAGGCTGCTCGCCCCTGGGGCGTACGCACGGACCGCTTGGGCACATGCTGAGGGCTCACAAAACGCAAACCCTCGGGCCGTCCCGGTACCCCGGGCGGCTCTTCCAAATGCTCATCTGCCCCTACGGGCAAGCCATGGGCAATTGCTCGTACTGCTGCCAGCTTGGCAGCCGGCTCTTGTACTAACAAGGCCTGTAGAGCCTGACTACGTAAGTTCACTGCTAATCCCTTCCATGAAAAAAGGCCGGCACCAAGGCCGACCTTCGTTCCTGCTTAGCAACCCCGGATTACTGAGCCGAGCCCGGATCCGTCATCGCCAAGGCTTGATCCAGCATTGCCTGGATCTGACCCAAGTTGGTGCGCAAGGCCTGCATCTCCTGACCGGTCAGACGCACAGCGGCTTCCTGGTCAAAAGGCATATCCGGACCATCGCCCAGACGATTGCGCGCACCACTGATCGTAAAGCCTTCGTCGTACAGCAAACCGCGAATCCGGCGTATCAGCAGCACCTCATGGTGCTGGTAATAACGTCGGTTACCGCGTCGCTTGACGGGCTTTAACTGCGTAAACTCCTGCTCCCAGTAACGCAGGACGTGGGGCTTGACCAAGCAAAGCTCGCTGACTTCACCGATGGTGAAATACCGCTTGGCAGGGATAGGTGGCAAGGTCGCCGTCTTTTCGTTTGTGCTCATAGCCACTGATGCTCATCGACAATAGGAGTGATTTTACACGTTCAGTCAGGCAAAACTGTACGCAAACGTACCAGGCTTCAGTCCTGGTCATCCTCGGGCGCCACTGGCGCCCCTTCGACTACACTTTTGAGCTTCTGACTGGCGTGGAATGTCACCACGCGTCGCGCCGAAATCGGGATGACTTCACCCGTTTTGGGGTTGCGACCAGGACGCGGGGGTTTGTCCCGAACCTGGAAATTACCGAAACCGGACAACTTGACCTCGACACCATCGGCCAGGGAATCGCGGATCTCTGCAAAGAAAGTATCCACAATATCTTTGGCTTCGCGTTTATTCAAGCCAACACGTTCAAACAAGAGTTCAGCCAGATCTGCCTTGGTCAGAGTACGCTCTACGTTCATTGTGTCTCCTTATGCTCGTGCCCGTGCGCCATGCGCAGACACCAGTGCCGCCAACAATGCTTCCAGGCATTGCTCGACGCGTTCATCGTCCAGCGTGCTTGCGCTGTCTTGCAGCCAGAATCGAATCGCCAGACTCTTTTCCGATGCATCGTTCTTGTCGCGCCAGACGTCAAACAACTGAATATCTTTGACGATAGCCGCTTGCGCTGCCGTGCTACGCACCTGGTTCAGTGTATCCAGCACAGCTTGATAGGATACGTCCTTATCCAGCCAAACCGCTAGATCTCGTTGCACAACGGGTTGCTTGGATACTTCCTGAGCGTGTACGACTTCGTCGTGAGAGATGGCATCAACGTCCACCTCAAAAACGACCGGCGCTTGATTCAAGCCAAATTCGCTCAACCACTGAGGATGGACTTCACCGATCCAGCCTATGGTTTTACCATCCAGTTTCACACTGGCGCTACGGCCTGGGTGCAAGGCCGGGTGAGATTCAGGCTCGAAACGGACTTGAGCAGCACGTTGGCCCAGCAAGGTTTCCAGATCGCGCTTGACGTCAAAGAAGTCGACAAGACGATCGGGCTGTCCCCACTGCTCAGTCACAACAGGGCCCCAGGCTGCGGCCGCAATGCGGTTGGGCTGATGGATACCGGCCACGGTCAACGGACCATTTTCTTGAGAGGCATCGCGCATGAAGACGCGGCCAAACTCGAACACACGCACGCGCGACTGACGGCGGTTGGCGTTGCGTTCAATATTGGCCAGCAGACCAGGAATCAGGCTGGTACGCATCACCGCCAACTGGCTGGCAATGGGGTTCAGCAAACGGATAGGGTCAGCCTGTCCGTTGATGTCTTTTTCCCAGGACTCTTGCACAAAGGAGAAGTTGATCACTTCCTGGTAGTCCTGGGCGGCCAATACAGCGCGCAAGGCGTGCGGACCACGCAAGGACTCGACTGGCACACGCATTTGTGCAGCAGCGACCGGAGGCAGATCAGGAATATTTTCAAAACCGTAGATACGGGCAACTTCCTCGATCAGGTCTTCTTCAATCGTCAAATCGAAACGGAAGCTGGGAGGATTGACCGTAAAGACTTCGTCAGCCACCGAGAAGTCCAGACCCAACAAGGTGAAGATGCTCTCCACCTGCTTTTGATCCAGAGGAATACCCAGAACACGGCGGCAACGATCCAGGCGCATGGCAACGGGCTTGCGCTCGGGCAAGGCCACAACCTGGTCATCCATAGGTCCCGCTTGGCCGCCGCAGATTTCCAGGATCAGCGCTGTGGTGCGTTCCAGATGCTGGGTAATGGAGTCAAAGTCCACGCCACGCTCGAAACGGTGGCTGGCGTCGGAAGAAAACTTGTAGCGACGGGCACGGCCCATGATGGCTTCTGGCCACCAGAAAGCGCCTTCCAGATACACATCCGTCGTATCCAGTGTGACAGCGCTTTGTTCGCCGCCCATGATACCGGCCATGCTTTGCGGTACATCGTTAACCGCGATCACGCCAACATCGGTATCCAGCTCGACGTTCAAACCGCTCAGCAGCTCCAGTTGTTCGCCTTTACGTGCCCAACGCACTTCCAGACCAGACTGTACGTGCTGCAAATCGAACACGTGCGTAGGACGGCCCAGTTCCAGCATGACGTAATTGGAGATGTCCACCAAAGCAGAGATCGAACGCTGGCCGCTGCGCTCCAGACGGGTTTTCATCCAGTCCGGGGTTTTTGCACGCGCATTGACGCCACGAATCACACGGCCGGCAAAACGGCCGCACAGATCAGCGTCTTTCACGGTAACGGAAACGCGATCTTCAATCGTGACAGGAACAGGTGTGAAGTCTGGCAGTGTCAGTGGTTCGCCCGTCAGAGCGGCCACTTCACGCGCCACGCCCAGCACGGACAGGCAGTCCGCACGGTTAGGCGTCAATTTCAATTCGATAATCTGGTCGTCCAGATCCAGCAGTTCACGCAGGCTTTGGCCTACCGGCGCGTCTGCATCCAGCACCAGCAAACCATCGTGATCTTGCGACAGACCCAACTCGCGACCCGAGCACAACATGCCGGCGGACTCCACGCCACGCATTTTGACCGGGCCGATTTTCATGCCACCGGGCAGCTCTGCGCCAACACGGGCGACCGGGATCTTGATGCCTTGAGCCGCATTGGGCGCACCGCACACAATCTGCAGCAGCTTGCCCGAGCCGTCATCGACCTGGCAAACGCGCAGGCGGTCAGCGTCGGGATGGGGGGCAATTTCAGCGATGAAGCCAACGACAACATGCTCAAAAGCAGGCGCAGCAGCTTGAATTTCTTCAACCTCCAAGCCAGCCATCGTCAGTTGATGACCCAGTTCTTCAGTTCCCAGTTTGGGATTCACAAAGCGGCGCAGCCACGATTCGGAAAATAACATGATGCAAAGATGGAGACGTAAAACGGCGTATACCGGAACCGACCGGGCCTAAAAGGCCCAGCGGCGCGAAGTAGGAATCAACGATTGAACTGCTTCAGAAAGCGCAGATCGCCTTCAAAGAACTGGCGCAAATCGTTAACACCATAGCGCAACATAGTCAGGCGCTCCAGTCCGGAACCAAAGGCGAAACCGATGTAACGCTCTGGGTCCAAACCGAAATTGCGCACCACTTGCGGGTGAACCTGCCCGGAGCCGGAGATCTCCAGCCAACGGCCCTTGTTGGGGCCGGAGGAGAACATCATGTCAATCTCGGCGGATGGCTCGGTAAAGGGGAAGAAAGAAGGTCGAAAGCGCACGACCAGATCGTCGCTTTCAAAGAAGGCGCGCAGAAAGTTCGTGTAAACGCCTTTCAGATCGGCAAAGGAAATATCCTCGGCAATCCACAGCCCTTCCACCTGGTGGAACATGGGCGAGTGGGTGGCATCACTATCGACACGATAGGTGCGGCCAGGAGCAATAACCTTGATAGGGGCCTTATTCATGCGTGCATAACGCACCTGCATGGGACTGGTGTGCGTGCGCAGCAAATAGGGCAAACCCTGCTCGTCGTTCATATCGATATAGAACGTGTCTTGCATCGAACGAGCCGGATGATTCTCTGGATTATTCAGAGCGGTAAAATTTGTCCAGTCATTTTCGATTTCAGGGCCGTCAGCCACATCGAAACCGATAGAGCGGAAAATGGCTTCAACACGCTGCCAGGTCTGGATCACCGGGTGAATACCACCGGTGCCACGACCACGGCCGGGCAAAGTCACATCAATTTGTTCTTGAGCCAGTCGCTGGTTCAATTGTTCTGCCGCCAGGGCAGCACGACGATCGTTCAGCAGATCTTCAATTTCGCGCTTGAGCACGTTGATGCTGGCACCTGCTGCTTTTTTCTGCTCCGGCTCCATCTGGGCAAGGCCTTTCATCAAGGCAGTGATGGCACCTTGTTTGCCCAAAAATCGAGCTTTAGCGTTTTCCAGCGAAGCGGCGTCCTGAGACTGCTCAAATAAGGCCCGAGCCTGGGCAATCAGATCGTCGTGGGAGGAAGTCATGGCGTGTTACTTTCCAAAAACAAACGGAGCCCCAAAGGCCCCGTTTGTGAACTATACAGTCAGATACCGCTTAAGCAGCCAGAGCGTTCTTAGCCTGTGCAACAACAGCAGCAAAACCTGCCTTGTCTTTAACAGCCAAGTCAGCCAGAACCTTACGGTCCAAAGCGATGGAGGCTTTGTTCAGGCCGGCGATAAACTGGCTGTAGCTCATATCCAGTTCGCGGCAAGCTGCGTTGATACGGGTAATCCACAGCGAGCGGAATACACGTTTCTTGTTACGGCGGTCACGGTAGGCGTACTGACCTGCCTTCATGACAGCCTGTTTGGCTATACGGAATACATTACCGCGACGGCCGCGAAAACCTTTGGCCTGGGCAATTACTTTCTTGTGGCGTGCGCGTGCGTTAACACCGCGTTTTACTCGTGACATGTTCGATTCTCCCTAATCAAGCGAAAGGCATCATTGCTTTTACGGAAGCGACGTCGGCTTTATGAACCTCGACGGCACCGCGCAACTGACGTTTGTTCTTGGTCGTCTTCTTGGTCAGAATGTGACGCTTGAACGCTTGGCCCCGCTTGATGGAACCGCTACCACGAACCACAAAGCGCTTGGAAGCGCTTTTTTTGGTTTTCATTTTAGGCATGAAATTACTCGACTAATTTGTGTCTGCGGGTGGTCGCCTAGGAAGCTGGCGGACACTTGTATGACCCAAAACAGGCACTTATTTTTTTCTTTGCCCGCTGCCAGAACAGATCCAAACAGGGGAAAAGCTCTTGATTATAGGGTGATTCCTGAAGGATTGTCCAGATATCAAAGGGATTTTTTGCAGTTATGGCGTTGTTCGCCAGCCAATCAGGAACACAAGAAACCGTGGCCCCGTTTGGATACCCTCCAGCGCGTATGATCTGGTCAATCTTCGAGCCTAGCCATGTCAAGATCAGGCAGCAAGTTATCAATAGGATAGGTGAAAGCATCGGCTCCCCTATCTTACTGGTAGCCGATAACACCATAGTACTCGCCCCCTATCAGGCGAAGGCGCTCAATTTCATACGTAGGCTGACAGTCTAGGCAAACGACACACAGGCCCACCATGAAAGTCATGGCGCCTGTCGCCCTCAGCCTGCAGCCAGCAGCCAGCCCAATCCTGCCACACCTAGTAGCGACACCCGCCTTCTTCTTACCTCGATTCACGGCAATTCAGGCCGGAACTGCAATGCTTCCGCGATATGAGGTCTGGCAATCTGCTCTACTCCGGCCAGGTCAGCAATTGTCCGCGCTACCCGCAAGACCCTACCCTGCACTCGCTCTGACCAATGCCAGCGCTTGCGTGCACTGGCCAGTAGCTGCAAGGCCTCCGCAGACAAGCACCCATGTTCTTTCAAACCAGCCACTGACAGACGAGCATTTCGTACCGTCTGACGTGCCAACTGCCTCTCAATCGCCTCCTGTACCCGCAGCCTGACCTGACTGGATGCCTGCGCTGCTTGATCACGCTCCGGTTCGGACTCGCTTAAGGTCACCAAAAGATCAATCCTGTCCAGCATCGGTCCCGACAGGCGCTGCCGATACAGCTCCCGTTGAGCAGGAGAACACCGACACGCCCGATGACGGCTCGCCGCCCAGCCACAGGGACATGGGTTCATGGCAGCCACAAACTGAAACTGCGCCGGAAACACCGCTTGCTTCTGGGCACGAGAAATATGCACGCAGCCCTGTTCCAGCGGTTCGCGCAACGCCTCCAGTGAACGCCGACTGAACTCAGGCAACTCATCCAGAAACAGTACGCCATGATGAGCCAGCGAAACCTCCCCCGGTCTTGGGCGGCTACCACCTCCAATCAAGGCAGGAGTAGACACACTATGATGTGGGGCACGAAAAGGGGGTCGCCTGCTAAAAAAGTCTTGTTCTTGCACAAAGGAATACAAGGCGGCTACTTCCAGCTGAGCGTATCGCTCCAGGTCTGGCAATAGACCCGGCAGACGTTGAGCCAGCATGGTCTTGCCCACACCCGGCGAGCCATTCAACAAAAGGCTATGGCCACCAGCAGCGGCCACCTCCAAAGCACGGCAAGCCAAAGGCTGCCCCAGCACGTCCGACAAGCAAAGTTGTGGGCCATCACTCCACTCTTCTGGCCACGGCCTGGCCAATGCGGGTTCCAGCTCCTTGTCCCCTCGCAGATACCCCGCCGCCTCTGCCAAACTGGCAACCCCGTAGACCTGCAGGTCAGGAACATGGGCCGCCATTTCTGCACTCTGCGCAGGCAAAAGCAAACAAAGCTCCGGATGCCGACGCGCCATACCCAGGGCAATCGTTAGCGCACTCTGCACAGGAACCACGGCCCCCGTCAAAGACAACTCCCCGGCCATGACATAACGCTCCAGACCGGTGATCGCTTGCTCGCGCTGCTTATCATCCGGGCGGCTTAGCTGGCCGCTGGCCAATAAAATCGCCAAAGCTACGGGTAAATCAAAACGGCCCGAATCCTTGGGCAAATCGGCAGGAGCCAAATTGATTGTCAATCGGGCAGCGGGGAAATCGAAACCACTGGCCTGCAAGGCAGCCCGTATGCGCTCCCGGCTTTCACGAATACCAGCATCGGGCAAACCAACAATATGAAAGGCTGGCAATCCAGGAGCCACGTGCGCCTCGACACGCACGTCGATAAAATCCAGGCCCGACAAGGCACAACTGTTCAACACGGCCAAGGACATATGCCCTTCTCCCTTTCCAAGGCAAACATTCAGTCTGCCCGTCGGGAGAAATAAGCTCCAGATGCCTGCCTTAAAACATCACTGCGTACTTGTACGGTCCCAGGGTTTTACTGAACCTGCACCCCCATGGAGCTGACCAGTTGAACTGCCTGCTCCACGGACAGGCAAGCTCCTTGGAAAGAGTTACTCAAGTCGTACAAGGTAATGCTGCCCAACTCCACACTGCGCAGGTCCGCCCCTTTGAAGTTCACCCCTCGCAAGCTGGCACCCCTCAAGCTGCCGCCGTCAAATACGGCATCCTGAAAATTGCAGCCTCCCAAGTCCGCATCGGAGAAATCCAGTTGCACCAGATTTTGCTTGCGGAAATTAATGGCGCGCAAGGTGGCACCGACCAACTTGCACTCACGCAGGCTCAGGTCCAAACCACGGGTTTCGTTGAAGATTGCCCCGCTCAACTTGGACTCCTCGATCTGCAAGGAAGCAATGTGAGTGCGTACCCACTTGCTCAAGTGCAGATCACAAGCACTAAAACGCGCCGAACTGAGATCTGCCAAGCTGAAATCTGCTTGACCCAATTTGCAACGCTGCCAGATCGTGTCTTGCAAATGTGCCCGTATCAATCGGGTATTCAAAAAGCTGCAGCCCGAAAACTGCGAACTATCCAGCTCCAGACCCGACAGATCCTCATCATCAAAACTGCAGTTCTCGAAACTCAAAGACTCATGGGAGGCGGCCAAAAGATTAACTAACTCATCTCTTGTGATCTGGACATTACTGACGAGCATGCAACTTTCCCTTCCAAAAAACTGAGCCAGCTTTATTGAGCTGGCTCTTTCATGATCTGTTTCATCTAATCCGGTACTGATCTGAGCAAGGCCTAACGACCATTGGGCAGACCCAAATGCGACAAGCGCCAGGCAATGATCAAACCCAAAACGGCAAAACTAACCGTCGCGACCCAAGCCCACTGCCATCCACCCAACGCATGTACAACCGACGCCACAACAGGGGGGCCCACAAACTGGCCTAGTGAAGAACATTGCTGTACCCAGCCCACCGAGGTCGAGGTGGTCTCCGGCGAAGGTGCTGCCGTGACCGACAGGAAGAACAAGGTAGCTGGAATCAAGCCGCCCACAATCGAAAACAGCAGGATAGCGACAAATTGAACCACCAAGCTTTGTGTCAGCCCAAACGCAAGGACCGCACATGCGATCATGCCCAAGTAGCCTGCCTGCAGCAGCCTATGAGGTGGGATACCGGCATGCAAACAGCGCCCTGCCCCCAGATTACCTACGACATTCCCAGCAGCAATCAAGGCTGTCAGCAAACCGGCAGTGCCGACTGCTATCTGCGCCTGATTGTAAATAGTGGGCATGAAGCCCACGACTGCCGCCCATTGTGCCGCGTACACACCAAAGGCCAAAGCCAGCAACCAAACCCGGCCGGAGCGTAAAGTCGTGCGTAGCAGACTGGACCAACGGTGAGCAGAGGTATGCTGCGCCGCACTCCTGGTTTGAGTCTGAGAATCCGGTGGCACCAGAAGGAAGGTCAAAATCATGAAGATGGCCGTCAAGATACCCAGAACCACCCACAAGGTACGCCAGGAGCCGACTGCCAACCAGGCAGCACCAGCCCACAGCATCAAGACCGCCCCGGCGGGCATATAACAGCCCCATAAACCCATGACTCGGCTCAACCGTGCCGTATCGGTAATGCGTTTGATCAAGGCCGGAATGGGCAGCACCACCATCAGAAAGCCACAGCCTTCTATCATGCGGCCCAGCAACACCAGCGTGCTATGTTCAAACAAGGAGCCGATTAACGAGGCCAGACTCAAAATACCCAGCCCCGTCAAAATGCAGCGACGCAGACCAATTTTCTCGGAGATCAGGCCTATGCATAGCCCCAGCAACATCCCGGCCATTTGCACACTGGCAAGCAGAAAACCTGACTGCACCAGGTCCATGCCCAGTTCGCGCTGCATAAAAGGCAAAGCCGGGGGTACTTTCCACACATGCAGTGCGGCGCACACCCCGGTCAAGACAAGAAAGACAGCAATAAAAAAGGGGCTGGCCGATTGTTTGTCCCCAGGCCTGGTGACCGTATTCAAATGAAGTGATCAGCCTTGGCTGCCCTCTTGAGCAGAGGTGTCACCCTCTTGAGGAACAGGAGTTTGCCGCCCTTCCAAAGCTTGCAAACGTGTTTCCAGAGCCGCCACACGAGCCAGTGCGCGTTCCAGCATCAGCTTGTAGGTATCAAACTCTTCACGAGTAACCAGGTCCATACGGTTGAAGGCCTGACCCATAAAGGCTTTTACATTGCGCTCAATATCGGCAGCCGGACTTTTAGCGATCAGCTCCGAGACGTTTTTTTGCAGATCTTCCAGCCATTCGCTTCGATTAATCATGGTCCTCTCCTGAAAATATTGACACTACCAGCAGTATAGAAAAAGCGGGTGCCAAAGGCACCCGCTTTTTGCATTTGGCCAGACAATCAGCCGAATTATTCAAGCCTTAAGGTTTGGCTTGTTCCGAAGGCACGGAAGATGGCGAGGAATCAACACCATTACCCAGCTTGTCCTGGATGGCTTTGTCAGCCTTGGCAGCGCCGTCTTTAATGGCATCGCCCGTACGGCTGGCAGCATCGGCTACTGCATCCTTGGCTTCACCAGCTTTTTCAGCGACTTTATCGCCAGCAGCCTTGGCATCTTCCTTCAAGGAGTTGGTATTTTCCTTGGCGTTTTCTTTCTGTTCCTCTGCTTCTTTTTTGACGTCGTCAGCAACTTTAGCGGCGTCCTGCTTCAGTTCTTCCGTTTTTTGCTCCAAGGACTTGTCAGCCTCGGGTGCGGGTGGAGTGGCAGGTGCTGTCGATTGTGGAGCAGCGACAGGAGCAGGTGGCGCGCTCGTAGCGGCTTTGTCGTCCTCTTTGGAACACGCAGCCAAAAGAGTCATCGAAGCAGCAGCGGCCATGACAGCAAAATGAGCACGAGTCAGTTTCATAAGATTTCCTTCCTACTATTCCAAGGTCGCTAGATAGAATGGGCCGATGCCTGGTGCGACTTCCGGCTCGGCCTTGGGTCTGTTACAACTCCCCTAAAAGCCATTCTATCGGTGCTGAGCACGCAGACCAATCTATTAGTGTAAATCCTGATTTCAATTATTCTGACGATATAGCTCAAGCTTCATGACAAACCCTTTAACAACAAGCACCTAGCGAGCGACCAGGTTCCGATAGGTTGTTACAAATGGAATCCCTCATAGGACTACAGCCGGGCTTTGTTACATATTTGCCAACTAAATTGGCCTGTTTTCAATTACTTAGGCGGCTAAGGTGGCCAGATCGATGCGCTCGGCACGGTTCAAGGCACTAGCCACTTTCACGCGCAAGGCATTGGAATGCGATAGACGCACTTCTTTTTTCACATCCAACAGTTGCTGCGGATGCATGGAGAATTCTTTCAGGCCCAGCCCCAGCAACATGCGAGTCACCGACGCATCCCCCGCCATTTCCCCACAGACCGCCACCGGTTTGCCAGCACGATCAGCCGCGTTGATCGTGTGTGCAATCAAACGCAAAACAGCTGGGTGCATGGGGTCGTACAGGCTGGCAACCTCGGCATCGCCCCGGTCTACAGCCAGAACATATTGAATCAAGTCATTGGTGCCGATGGACAGAAAATCCAGTTCCTGTACAAAGGGCTCAATGGCGATGGCTATGGCGGGCACTTCCACCATGGCTCCCAATAAATAGTTGCGTGCGAATGGGGTACCGGATTTTTCCAGTTCCCGAGCTGCCGACTCAATAGCCTGACGACTGGCATGCACCTCGTTCATGGAGGAAATCATGGGGATCAAAATACGGATTTGTCCATGCAAGCTGGCACGCAACAAGGCGCGTAGCTGGGTGGCAAACATCTCGGGCTTGTCCAGACAGTAGCGAATTGCACGCAAGCCCAAGGCCGGGTTAGTCGCTACCGTAGCATCTCCATCCAGGGTTTTATCGGCCCCAATATCCAGTGTACGGATAGTGACGACCTTGCCCTTCATGGCTTTTACCACCCGGGAGTACGCTTCGTACTGTTCCTGCTCGGAAGGCAAATCCGTGCGTCCCATGAACAAAAACTCGCTACGGAACAAGCCAATGCCATCGGCGCCAGCTTTCAAAGCCAGCTCTGCCTCCTCGGGAAGCTCGATATTGGCTTCCAGGCGGACGTTAATCCCATCCAGCGTCATCGCTGGCGCATCCAGCAACTCTTCCAATTCGGCCCGTTCGCGACGATAGGCTTCCTGACGCTCCCGGTATTCGGCCAGCACTTGCTCCGACGGATTCACAATCACCGCACCCGAGAAGCCGTCCACAATCAGAAAGTCGCCATCGCGTATCAGACTGCGGAAGCTGCCCAAACCCACGACAGCAGGAACACTCAAGCTGCGAGCCACAATCGCTGTATGCGAGGTGGGCCCACCCAAATCCGTCAGAAAACCGGCGAAATGACCACCGCGCAAGCGCAGCATATCTGCCGGGGAAATATCGCGTGCTACCACAATCAGCGGCTCTTCCTGAGCGGCTGAAAAACCAGGCAGCAAAGCAGGCTTGCCTGCCAGAACGCGCAATACGCGCTCGATAACCTGGCGGACATCAGCACCACGCTCGCGCAGGTATTCATCTTCCATTTGGGAGAACTGCTCAACCAGCATCTGACCTTGCGAGGTCAGAGCCCATTCTGCGTTGTAGTGACGCTCGGCAATGATGGCGCAGGTTTGCTGCGTCAGCATGGGATCGTCCAAGAGCAGACTGTGCACCGTCAAGATAGGAGCAAGCTCGCGTGGCGCATCCACAGGCAACTGATCAACCATGGCTCGAAGTTCATCGCGAGTGCTAGCCATGGCGCTTAACAAGCGCTGGCTTTCAGAATCGACGTCTTCGGCGGCAATCCGGTAATGAGGGACTTCCAGTGCTGCTGCGCTCATTACCACGGCCTTGGCAATGGCGTACCCCTTACCGACTGCTTGGCCTTGAGCGGTAAACATCGCGGACAAATCAGACGCCGGGGTTCGAGCTGCAGCACTATTCATGACCAGATTTCTTCCTTATTCGTTTTCACCAAACTTGGCGTCAAACAACGCCTGAATATCATTGAGGGCCTGATCGGCATCGTCACCCTGGGCGTCGACAACCACAGTGACCCCCATTCCGGCGGCCAGCATCATGACACCCATAATACTTTTTGCATTCACGCGCTGAGAGCCACGCGCGATAAAAATCTCACTGCTATAACGGCCGGCCAACTGGGTAAGCTTGGCTGCTGCCCGTGCATGAAGACCTAATTTATTACTGATCGTGATGGATACGCTAGGCATAAGGGCAACTGGAAAAATGAAAGTGAAAATTCAAATTAGCAATGGCAGTCGGCGTGAACAATGCCACGCAATGCGCCTGCCATGACATCCTGAGCGAACTGCTCGGGATTGTCACGTCGCTCGGTCAAGGCTTTCAACACCATGCACATATTGGTGCCGGTCAATAAATAAGCGCCCTGCCCTTGATCTTGCAAAGCTTGCTGGACTCGACGTGCCACATTAAAGGGGGTGGCACCGTAAAGGTCACACAGTATCAGTGTGGCGGGCGAGTCCGGCGCTTGCGTTTGCAGCTGCCCCAGCAAGCGGTCTACCGCCGTATCCGTGCATTCGTCGGCCTGAATGTCAAAGACAAACAGATCGGGCTTTTCGCCCAGGACGTGCTCGGCACAGCTGGCAAACGCACTGGCCAGGGGCTCGTGCATGATCAAGGCAAGGCGAATCACGCGCGTCCCGTCGCTTTTTCGACGGCCTCGGCAAAACGCTGCGCAACATCAAAGCCAGTCTGTTCAGTAATTTCAACGAAACAGGTTGGGCTGGTCACATTGATTTCCGTGACGTAGTCACCAATCACATCCAAACCAATCAGCAGCAAGCCACGTGCGGCCAGCACAGGGCCCAGCGTACGGGCAATGTGCCAGTCGTGTTCGGACAATGGCTGGGCAACCCCGCGGCCACCTGCGGCCAGATTGCCGCGTGTCTCGCCCGCCAAGGGAATGCGAGCCAGGGCGTAAGGTACAGGTTCGCCGTCAATGATCAGGATGCGCTTGTCACCCTTGACGATTTCAGGGATGTAGCGCTGCGCCATAATGGTTTGCGTACCATTGGCTGTCAGCGTTTCCAGAATCGCACCCAGGTTGGGTTCGGGATCTTGCAGACGGAAAATACCCATGCCGCCCATGCCATCGAGCGGCTTGACGATCACATCCTTGTGTTCCTGGTGAAAGGCACGCAAGCGGGCCATGTCCCGGGTGACCAAGGTGGGTGGGGTAAATTCCGGAAATTCGGTAATAGCGAGTTTTTCAGGGTGATTGCGAATGGCCGCGCCTGAATTGAATACCTTGGCCCCCTGCTCCTGCGCAAAGCTGAGCAAGTGCGTGGAATAGGAGTATTCCATATCGAAAGGCGGGTCTTTACGCATGATGACTGCATCAAAGACATTCAATTCCTGCTCGGTGGCAGGCTCGGGATGTGTCCACCACGAAGGCGCACGCAAATCGGCATCTGCAGCAATACTGACAGCCTGACTGCGCGTACGAACCCGACTTTGGGAAATGTACAAATCAGACTGCAAGGTCACGCTGACGCGATGACCACGCGCCAGAAATGCACGCATCATGGCAACGGAGGAATCCTTGTAAGCCGACAGGCTGGGCAAGGGATCAATGATGAATAAAACGTGCATATGACACCTAGAGAAAAACGCCTTTGCAGCCGGGCTGCAAAGGCGATTGTGCCCGACCCGCTACTTGGGAGCGAGTCGAGCGACGCATAATGCTCCTGGGCGGATCCAGGCAGTATCGTGCAAGAGTATCAGGACGCTTTCTTGCGAGGCGCCAAGACCATGACCATTTGACGGCCTTCCAGCTTGGGCATGGCTTCAACCTGACAGATTTCGCTGACTTCGTCGCGAATCCGTTCCAGTACGCGCATACCCAGTTCCTGGTGAGCCATTTCACGACCACGGAAACGCAAGGTCACTTTGACCTTGTCGCCATCATCAATAAAACGCTTCACATTACGCAGCTTGACCTGGTAGTCGCCTTCGTCCGTACCGGGACGGAATTTGACTTCCTTGATCTGAATGATTTTTTGCTTGGCCTTGGCTTCTTGTTGGCGTTTCTGTTCCTGATAGCGGAATTTGCCGTAATCCATCAAACGGCACACCGGTGGTACAGCCGCAGGGGCGATTTCCACCAGATCCACATCATGCTGTTCTGCCATTGCCAAGGCGTCAGGCACCTTGACGATACCTAGCTGCTCACCCTCGACTCCAATGAGTCGCACCTCTGGAATACGAATTTCACCATTGATGCGATGTTTTTTCTCGGTTGCGATGTCGAAAACTCCTAAAAATGTCGATAAAAACGATAGCGTTCCTGTTTTACTGACGGCTATCGATCTCTTGCTTCAATCGTGCTGAAAAATCGGCTATTGGCATGACGCCCAAGTCCACGCCACCACGCGCACGCACGGCGACTGCGCCGTTTTCACGCTCTTTTTCACCCACGACCAGAATATAGGGCACTTTTTGCATACTGTGCTCACGGATTTTACGAGTGATTTTTTCACCACGCAAATCAGAGGAGGCACGGAATCCCATTTTCTTCAGGTTTTGCGCCACGGATTGAGCATAATCGGCTGAACTTTCGGAAATGCAGCATACCACCACATGCTCAGGAGCCAACCAGGCAGGCAAGGCACCGGCGTGGTTTTCAATCAGCATGCCGATAAAGCGCTCGAAGGAACCCAAAATAGCACGGTGCAACATGACAGGCACACGACGCTGATCCTGGGCATCCACATACTCGGCGCCCAAACGGGCCGGCATGGAGAAGTCCACCTGGATGGTGCCACACTGCCAATGACGACCAATGGCATCTTTCAGCGTGTACTCAATCTTCGGACCGTAGAAAGCGCCCTCGCCTTCCGAGATCTCGAACTCGCAGCCGGTACGGCGCAAGCTTTCGATCAGGGCTTGTTCAGCCTTGTCCCAGACCGCATCGTCACCGATACGCTTTTCTGGGCGAGTAGCCACTTTGTACAGAATTTCGGTAAAGCCAAAGTCCGCGTAGACGGCTTGCAACTGAGCGGTAAAGGCAGCGCACTCGTCTTGCAGTTGGTCTTCGGTACAGAAAATGTGGCCGTCGTCTTGGGTAAAGCCGCGTACGCGCATCATGCCGTGCAAGGCACCCGAGGGTTCGTTGCGATGGCACTGACCGAACTCGCCGTAGCGGATAGGCAGTTCACGGTAAGAATGCAGACCGGAATTGAAGATTTGCACGTGACCGGGGCAGTTCATGGGCTTCAAGCCGTAAACACGATTCTCCGACTCAGTCGTGAACATGTTTTCAGCGTAGTTGTCCCAGTGGCCAGTTTTCTTCCACAGCGACAAATCCAGAATTTGCGGTGCTTTCACTTCCTGGTAGCCATTGTCCTGATAGACACGGCGAATGTATTGTTCGACCTGTTGCCAGATCACCCAACCTTTGGGGTGCCAGAAAATCAGACCGGGGGCCTCTTCCTGGAAGTGGAACAGATCCAGTTCACGGCCCAGTTTGCGGTGGTCGCGTCGCTCGGCCTCTTCCAGCATGGTCAGATAAGCTTGTTGATCTTCCTTGGTCGCCCAGGCAGTTCCGTAAATGCGTTGCAGCATTTCGTTATTGCTGTCGCCACGCCAGTAAGCCCCGGCTACTTTCATCAGCTTGAATACTTTCAGCTTGCCAGTAGATGGCACGTGAGGGCCACGGCACAAGTCAATGAAATCGCCTTCGCGGTACAGGCTGATCGGCTCGTTGGACGGAATGGAGGCAATGATCTCTGCCTTGTAGTCCTCGCCGATGCTCTTGAAGAACTCGACGGCGTCGTCGCGCAACCACTCTTCGCGGGTAACCACTTCGTCTTTCTTGGCCAGTTCCGCCATTTTCTTTTCAATGGCTTCCAGATCCTCGGGCGTAAAGGCACGCTTGTAGGAAAAGTCGTAATAAAAGCCGTTGTCAATCACCGGGCCGATGGTAACTTGGGCATCCGGAAACAAGCTCTTGACCGCGTAAGCCAGCAAGTGAGCGGTGGAGTGACGAATCAAATCCAGACCGTCAGCGTCTTTGGCGGTGATGATGGCCAAATTGCTGTCCTGGTCGATCACATACGAGGTGTCCACCAGACGCGACTCGGTGCCGGGCGTGCCGACACGGCCAGCCAGGGCGGCGCGGCCCAAGCCAGTACCAATCGAGTTCGCCACTTCGCTGACGGAAACCGGGCCCTGAAACTCTCGCTGGGAGCCATCGGGCAGTGTGATTCGGACCATAACACTTCCTGAAATAAAAAACGCGGCCTTGAAAAAGCCGCGCTTTTGAATTGAACGTTCTTGGAAAGCAAACGAAACGCTACGCGGCCACGGCTAGATTTGCCGACGGGTAGTTCGCGTTGAGTTCATAAGATTCTGCTTCCCAAATAACACATTTGATTGGATAAGTTTATCACCTTCGCCCGCTATCGCGGCGTTGTATCGCCACAAAAACCACATTTGGCAAAGAATTCAGTCCATACGAGGATACCAGCTACGGTAAAAGGCCCATTCTTCGGATTCCGAACCGTCTTTCATCAAGCAGGTTCCGTAGGCACCACGTCCACTTTCATGAACAATGGTTTGCCCGCCCATGCGCTGACAAAAAGTGGAAGCCAGATTGGCCTGCCCGACTGGTTTGGTGGCCGTTTGGGGGGAGCTGGCGCATGCCGACAACATCAAAGAACCTGCACAGGCAGAAACTAAGCGGAAAAACATGATTTCCTTCTCCTTGACCTGATGTTTGCTGATGCCTGACAAATCATTCGAGATGAAGATTGTCCAGGCCGCGTCTGCTGTTAGCGCAGGATTAAAACCCTCAAGCGCTGGTCGCGAAACAGATCGTGGAAGTAGCTTACTACACTTGTTTGATATGAAAAGTGTGCGAAGGCAAGCGTGCAGCAAAAGCAACACGTCAGGTAAAAGAAGCTGCTGAAATCAAGCGTAAATATCGGTGCTTTATTGCAAAGCACGACAAGGCTGGGTGTAGATCAAGAGCGATGCAGCCAAAAAGACAACAAAATAAAGCCCAAAATACCGCAGCCAGCCAGCATTAATACCATAGGTACATAATCGATCAGATTCGAGGCATTAATCATGGCGTACATCCCAAAGTCCCAACTAAAACAAGCTTGAGAGTATGGTAGCGGGCCACTTTCAGAACATGAAGTCAACGATTGTCAAGATCCGACACAGAGACAACACAAAGACTAGGATTAGGCTACACAAGCTTACTTTTACGGCAAAAAACTTCGCAAAAGTGCATAACATGCAACAAAAGGCCAGGAAAAGACGTTTTGTGCCTGCCCCTTATCCATTGAGCATTGTAAAAATGGCGTAAACCACAGGAACAGCCAAGGGGGTAATCATTAATAAAGCCGTATCTCGTTTCCACGTCTTGGGACGGGTATAACAGAGTGTGACGCCCAGCAGGACTGTCACCAGCAGATACAAGCCAATAATAATGATAGTGGCTGCCATATCCTCTCCCCTTTGTGATTTGTTTTGCTGTGCTTTTGGTATTTACAAAGTCAGGGCTTGCGCTGCGTCTTGTCCGAACATGGGCGGAAAGGTATTGGCCGCCCACTGTCCTAATCGTGCCGCCGCTGCCTGGCTGGCCAGCTTCAAGGCTTCTGTCGGTTCCAAACCCCGTTTCCAGGCCAGGGCAAAGCTGGATAGAAAGGCATCCCCTGCCCCCACCGTTGAGCACACCGCCACCTTGCACACAGGCTCCACATACTGCTGACCATTAAAAGCCAACACCGCCCCCTGCACACCCAAGGTGATCAACAAGGCTTGTTGAGGGTGATGCTGCAGACGCGCAGCCAGCTCGCACGCTTCCTGAATCGATAATTCCAGCTGAATATCGGCGTCCTGAACGCCTGCCAGCATTTGGGCCTCCACCGCATTCAAGCCCAGCACATCTGCGCGTGCGTAGACCTGCTTGAATCCCTGGCCTTGATGCTGCAAACACGCCACACTGGGATTTACCACCAGGCAGGCCGAGGTCTCCCTTCTTTCCGCCAAGGCCTGCGCCACGCTTTCCATAGGCTGCAAGGCCAAGGGAGCCACATAAATCAGGTCTGCTTGCAAGTCTTGAGCCTGGACACGCAGGCAGGCATTTGCCCCACGTCGTGCCAGCACCGAAGCACTGCCGGACGGCTCGACCAGGACGATGGCTTTACCGGTGGGCTGATCAGGACAGATCTGCATACTGCTGACGTCCACTCCCAACTGCTCGATATGTGAACGCAAACGCTCACCCAGGCCGTCTCGACCCAGCGCCCCCAGTAGCCGAACCGACTCGCCTTGCTCCATGAAGCTGGCTGTCGCATTAAGCGCCCCACCACCTGGATACAAGTCGATCGAGCCCACTTCCTGCTTGTCGCCACGCGCCAGCTCGGCTGGCATGCCTGAGACCACAATATCAACGGTAATACTGCCAATCGCTACAAGCTGCACCCTGAACCTCGGCCATGAAAAAAGAGAGCATGAATCTGCTTGGAGCAGTATACCCACGGGCGCAAGCAGATAGTCTATGGTGGAAAATCAGGGCTGGGCCAGTCGTGCAAAGTCGAACAAGCGCACACATCTTTTCAGCCTGTTTGGGGGCGCAGAATAATCCGACTAATGGTTGATGCAACAGACATCACAAAAATCTGGCTCAAGATAAAAAGACATGCTAAATTACTGTTCATCCATACAGCAAAAAGAAGCATCATGTCCTATACCATCACTTTGCACGACGCTCCTTCCGATATCACCGAACGCGGCCGCCGCGAGGCTGAGGAGCGTTTTCGCCGCAGCTTAGAAAAAGTCATGCAAGGCCCGGAGGCCGTGGTCCAGGCCTATCGAGCGTGGCAACTGGCCGAAGAGACGGCAGAGACGGAATTGTCCGGGGAAGACATTGCCCTGGCCAAAAAATGGATTGCCGCCGCCACACGCGCCATGAGTGATGGCTTTCGTGATCTGGGCGAGTCCGAAGCGTACTTTGAGGTCCGTATCGAACGCTAATATAAAAGCCAGCAAATAGCTGGCTTTTACGATCTGGCATCAGGACTTTGCCGAAGGGTGGTCACGGCGCATCAGCTCCCACTCCTCGATCACCGTGCCATCCGGCAAGGTGCACATGCCCACTTGCCCTGTTGGTGTGTTGACGATATCCAAACGCCCGCCCTTCTCCACGCAATAAGCCGAGGCCGGATTGGCAATACCTACGGGTGGCTGTGTCGAGGCTTGATTGGCGCAAGCAGACAAGACGCCGACCAGTCCCAGGATTCCCCATTTCTTCATCGTGTTCTCCGGATAAACTCTGTACTGCAGTGTACTGTGCACGGACTAGTTTTCAGGTTGATTTTTTGGTGCTGTCAAAGGATTGGAAATATTTTCCCAGTGCTGGCAGCGAACTGAACGGTGTTCACCGTGTGGAATGAACTTGCAATCCATACCAACCTCGGCTTTGCCATCCACAAAAGGAAAGGCAAAATCGTAACGGGCCGGAATCCAGATTTTCAATGATTGATCGTGAAAGCCCATTTTCCCTTTGGCGACGAAACGAGCCAGACCCTCTTCAAAATAATCAGGGCCGTTGTCGTAAATAAAGGGACGCAGAACTGCTTCGCCCCTTTCATTCACATAAACCCAGCCTTGTTCATCCTGTATCAGGCTTTGCCCTTGAGCGACGGGGACAAATACAGGCAGTAGCGCCAACATCAAAGCGAACAGGGTTGAAACAACCCGACGCCCGGATCCCAGTCCAGCAGCTTGCAACCCTGCATTTACCGTTGCTGTTGCTGTTGCTGTTGCTGTTGCTGTTGCCGCACCAGTATCCATGTACGAACCCATGCCATTGCTCATATCGCGTACAGTTTCCACCTTGGCCACCACACTAATACGATTACTGGCACCAAGCCCAGTCCCAGTCTTACAGCTTGCGCGCTTCAAACGAAATAATTCCGTCCGTGTCCTGCGGAGTCTTGCCGTACTGATACCCGCCGGAGATAACAATCTCGCCAAAACCCACTTGCTCCAGCGCCATGCGCAGTTCCTGAACACCCCACCAACGCAGCGAGAACTGTTCCAGCTGGGTTTCCAGCAAGACACCATGCTCCCACAACTCGTAGCGATGCATTTCACGGCTTACCTGAGCGCAATAGTCCTTGTCCAAGGCGGTGGCATTGAGAGTAATAAGCCCATGCGGAGCGGCCGACCAAGTCCGCATGCCTGGATGCACACTCAAAATCGCCGCCACCGGGTCCAGATCCAGCAACAGTCGCCCACCTGACTTCAGGCTGGCATGAAAACGGCTTAGCGCGGCCATGCCTTGCTCAAACGAATCCAGAAGCTGAAAAGAGCCAGCCGGCACCACAATCGCCTCCAAGGAGCGGTCTGCTGTGAAATCCGTAAAACCGGCCAGTTGAAGCTGTGTCGTCAAAGAGCGCAGCTCCAATTCACGGTGGCAATAATCCAGCATTTCCTGCGACAGATCGAAGCCGCTGATATCCAGCCCCGCCTGCAACAAGGGAATCAGAATGCGCCCTGTGCCTACTGCGGGTTCCAGAATGGGTCCGCTTGTGCCTTGCAAGCGCTCCAGGTAGTACTCCACATCCCCGAAAGAGCGTCCTACCGGCTTGTCCAGGTGATATACCAAAGAAGCCAGCTTGCCGTAGCGATTGTTCATCATTGTTCTACATCCTGCTATTTGTCTTACTCAACAGCCTGAACACGCATTTCGGCGCCTTCCACCGCCAAGACCACAACCGCAGCGCCCTGCTCCAGGTTTTGGGTCGCTGTGGCACTGTAATAACTATCGTTGAGCCGAATACGTCCACGGCCGTTCACAAAGCTTTCGCTGACCTGCGCGCGAGCCCCCACATAGGCGCTCAAGCCGGTATTCAAAATATCAGGCTGATTGGCCCGGCTGCGTCGTTGCCAACGTACACCAACGACCACCCACCCCAACATGGCCACGGCCAGAATCAGCCATTGCAACCAGGAGGGAGCATCCGGCCAGGCGGCGGCAAACAAGCCCACCGTCAAAGCCCCCAAACCCAGCCACAGCAGATAGACGCCAGAGATGACGACCTCGGCAGCGATCAGCACGACGCCAGACACCAGCCAGTACCAAAAGGAATCAAAAATGAATGACAAGATCAGCACCTCCAGCTATCCGCTTAGCCTTGTCCCAACTTGCTGCCGGTGGTCTTGAGCAGCTCGGTCACACCTGCCACCGCACCGGTAATGCCGCTGGCCTCCAAAGGCATCAGCACCAGCTTGCTATTGGGGCCCGTGCCCACATCACGCAAGGCTTCCACATACTTCAGGCCCACAAAGTATTGCAGGGCTTGTACATCACCGCTCTTGATGGCTTCGGACACTTCGCGGGTTGCACGGGCTTCGGCCTCGGCTTCACGCTCACGCGCTTCAGCACGCAAGATAGCGGATTGCTTTTCACCCTCCGCACGCAACACAGCCGCTTGCTTCTCCCCTTCGGCTTGCAGCACTTCGGCTTCTTTCTGGCCGCTGGCCTTGGTCACGGCAGCACGACGATGACGCTCAGCCGTCATCTGCAGGTTCATGGCTTCCTGCAACTCGGGAGCCATATTCAAATCACGGATTTCCACGCGGGTAACTTTCACCCCCCAAGGTGTCGTCGCTGCATCCACCGCTGCCAGCAGGCGATCGTTAATCACTTCGCGATTGGACAGCATGTGATCCAGTTCCATCGAACCCAGGACCGAACGCAGGTTGGTGGTGGTCAGGTTCACAATCGCCATTTCCAGGTGATCAATCTCATAGGCAGCCTGGGCAGCATTGTCGATGCGATAAAACACGACACCATCAGCCGTCACGGCCACGTTGTCGCGGGAAATCACATTTTGCGAGGGAACATCCAGCACGGATTCCATCATTTTGAGCTTGCGGCCCACGCGGTCCATAAAAGGGACCAGCAAGGACAAGCCCGGCGTCAGGGTGCGGGTGTAGCGACCAAAGCGCTCGACCGTCCATTGCTGGCCCTGAGGCACAACTTTGACCCCAGCCATCACCACGACCACAGCCAAGAACGCCAACATCACCACAAAAGTAAAGGAGCCACTCATGTCGTCACCATCTCCAAGAACACAACTAAAAAAGCGATTCTAGCCCAGCCTTAATGACAGATCTGCTAAAGCGGATGTTTGACCGCCCCATAGCCTATCCATGTCCCATTTGACCGGGCAGGAGCTAAAGAGAAATGCGGACAAGCTAGACGAAAGGGACGCAGCCGGAGAAAACCGTTGCGCCTTTAAGGACAGATAGAACCCGAAAAAACGAGCGGCTGACTCAATTCAAAATATCGTACAAACGGAAAATCCACAGCCCTTTATAGACTATCGTCAGCACCACCAAGGCCGCCTGATAGCGCTTGCTGGGCACCACCATGGCGATCAGACCCATGACAATGAACACGGCTTGCTGCAAGGGGTATTCCACACCCAGCGACAAGAAATACTCTTTTCCTTTAATGGCTGTATCGACCAGGTCCATAAGCTGAATCAGCACAAAAAAGCCGTAAAGCGAGCGCCGCCGGGTCTGGAAATAATCCTCGAAACCGCGGTATTCCTCCATATTGGACGGAAACAGCAAGGACGCCATGATGGCAAACACACAGGTATACAAAATCAGGAAAAAATACAGCTGAAAGGACCAGACCTGCACTTTCACCAGACTGAACTCATACCACCAAAAATGGATAATCGTCAGGAACAGATACAGCACCCACCCCAAGTGAATGGGATAGACACGCTTGGCTTTGGGGTGTTGGATGAATTCAGAGACGCCTACGATCAGTCTGGAAATGCTGATACCCAGCACCATGCCAATGATGATGCGTACGTGGACAAAATGCTCTGGATGGATCAACTCTGGCGGCACGCGCTGTCCTTGCAAAGTGGCTAATCCTGGCACACCTTAACAGAGTCATTGCAGGGCTCCAAGCGCGTAATTTCCCGCTAAGAGCCCTGATATTTGCGTGATTATCTTGCGTCCCTTCGTCAAAATCAATCTACTCTTTTGCCAAAGAGAGCGGTCAAGCCTTAATAACGCGGCGCAGGCGCGTATTGCCAATTGCCTTTGTCAGCAGGAAAAGGATTGGGCGACGGCACGGCAGCTTGAGCCGGAGTCACCGGGCGCACTTCGTAAAGCACCGTACCGATCACACCGATATTGCGTTTGTCACCCGCCAGAGTGTTCGCCGCGTAAGCCCGGTCCTTGCCCGAGAAACGGAAAGCGGCCACTTCATCAGCACTTTTACGAAAGCCCTCGATACGCAAGACGGCCCCGGCCTGCAAGAGATAGCCGTTATAGCTGCGGCTGCCCGGCTTGCCCGACAAGACATCCAGACCATCTACCGTGGTGATGATTTCATAAGGCGTAGCGCTGCGATTGGTATAGACCAGGACGTAACGTTCCCCTGCTTTACCCGCCAGCTGATAGTTTTTCTGCCCGATGCTGCTGAAAATTGTCAAAGGTGCGTCGCGCCCATCATGCACAGACAATTCCACCTTGCCTTGATCCAGCAAAATGCTGCGCTGGGCATCCAGATTTTGGCCCAAAGCCTGGCGAATACTGCGTTCATCGGAATAGGCTAATTGCAGCTCATCACGCAGAGGCTCGACGCGCTGAGCCTGAACCGAATAGGCCCGTGACTCACGCCCTTCTCCCCATTGCGTACCCAAAGTCGAGGCCGTTTGTGGGGCTGCCGCTGAGACCGCCTCACGCTGTGCCGATTGTTGAGGCACACTGCTGCAAGCTGATAGCAACAAGGCAGCGGCCAGCACGCTCCACCGTCCACGGTGCCGTGCGAATAATGTTGATTGAGACAGACTCATGCGCTTCCCCTTTTTGTCAGTACAAGTGCCATGACAAGCCCCTGTTGAGCGCGAGTATTCCTCATCTCTCTGCGTTTGTGACGTCAGCAAATTTCTAAATTGAAATTGCCTGTATCAGGAAAAATCAGTAAGGCAACAAACCAAGCCTCACAAAGAGGCCTACTATAAACGTCATTCCTCCTCACGAGCCGCAAGCATGGATATTCAGAACCTACCCTTTTGCACCGTTAACTGGTCCGACATTACTCCTACAGAACACAAAGGCGAAACAGGCATGGCCCTGTGGCGCACCCAGCAATTTGGCCCCATTCGCGTACGCATGGTGGAATACAGCCCCGGCTATCTGGCCGACCACTGGTGCGTAAAGGGCCATATGTTGCTGTGTCTGGAAGGCCGGCTGGATACCGAACTGGAAGACGGCCGCCGCTTCACCCTGGAACCGGGACAGTCTTACCATGTGGCTGACAATGCCGAGCCGCACCGTTCCTCCACCCAGACGGGCGCCAAACTCTACATCGTGGATTAAAGCCTGTTACGTAAAAACACCCTTTAGATGGTCGGAACTGGCTATCTAAAGGGTAAACAATCCCTCTGTGCTGACATTCATTTTTGTCATCTACGCCTCATAATTTGCCCCTCCCGCTTTTTAAAACAGCGATCGCCTCACTCCCCGTAACGGTGGCCCTCACCATGCCGCGTCCTGCATCTGCATAAGATCGCCAGGCAAGCTGCCCAATGCCCCGCTCTGCCTCTGCCTCTGCCTCTGCCTCTGCCTCTGCCTCTGCCTCTGCCTCTGCCTCTGCCTCTGCCTCTGCCTCTGCCTCTGCCTCTGCCTCTGCCACGTTCCTGGTACCGAACTGGCCCAGGACAGCAATGTTCACGCCAAGGTGGAAACGGAAGACGCTGCAGGCAACCCAGCGAGCGCTGAAGCCGACCGTGGCTACGGTGTGGATACTGATCTGCCCGAAGCTTCGATCACGATCGACACCATTGCCGGTGACGACGTGATCAACAAGGCTGAATCGGAAGGGGATGTCACTGTTACCGGTACCGTGGGTAAAGACGTCAAGGCTGGTGATACCGTCACTGTGACCGTGAACGGTAAGGACTACACGACCACCGTGAACGCTGATGGCAAGACCTGGAACGTGGACGTTCCTGGCTCTGAGCTGGCCCAGGATTCGAACGTACATGCCAAGGTCGAGACCGAAGATGCTGCGGGTAACCCTGCGAGCGCTGAAGCTGACCGCGGCTACGGTGTCGATACTGACCTGCCCGAAGCTTCGATCACCATCGACACCATTGCGGGTGACGACGTGATCAACAAGGCGGAGTCCGAGTCCACCATCACCATCACTGGTAAGGTTGGTCAGGACGTCAAGGCTGGCGACAAGGTCACTGTGACCGTGAACGGCAAGGATTACACCACCACGGTTAATACCGATGGCAAGACCTGGAACGTGAATGTTCCTGGCTCCGAGCTGGCTCTGGATGACAATGTCCACGCCAAGGTCGAGACCAAGGACGACGCCGGTAACAGCGCTAGTGCTGAAGCCGACCGCGACTACGGTGTGCAGACCACATTGCCTGAAGCCGAGATCACGTTGGATCCGATCGCCGGTGACGGTGTGCTGGATCACAATGAGGCTGGTGACGGCAAGGGTACGATTGATGTGACCGGTACGGTTGGCAAGGATGTACAGCCTGGCGATACCGTGACTCTGACTATCGGTGGCAAGGAATACACCGGTACTGTTGGCAATGATCTGACCTTCAAGATCCCAGTACCTGTACAGGATCTGTTGAAGAACGACACGGTTGACGCCAAAGTGACGACGACAGACTCGGCTGGCAACAGTGCGTCTGCCAACGACTCCGGCCCATACACGCTGGATGTGGATCAACTGATTGTTGATGGTAACGGTGGTGGCAATCCGAATGGTGGCGTGGGCGACGACGTCATTATTGGTGACCGCGGCGGTGTGCAAGAAAATATCGTTCACGGCCAGAGCTACAACATTGCCATCCTGGTTGACCGTTCCAACAGCATGAAGGAAGCCTCTGGTACGGACAATATGAACCGTATGCAGTTGCTCAAGGCTGCGCTGACGACCTTGGCTGAAAGCTTGGCCAACCATGAAGGCGGCACGGTGAACTTGAGCATTATTGGCTTTGGTACCAAGGCTGATACGCCTATGGTCTTCAAGGACCTGACTCATGCCGATTTGATCAATCTGCTCAATTCGATTGATACCTTGAACGGCTACAACTCCAGCTGGAACTCCAGCGTGGGTGGTACCAACTACGAAGCAGCCTTCAAGGCCGCTGAAGCATGGTTCAAGACTGGCGATGCACCTGCAGTCGACAAGTACGGCAACGCTTATGAAAACGTTACGTACTTCCTGACTGACGGTAACCCAACCCAGTACGGTACTGGCCAAGGTGCTGGTAGCGGTTACGACGCTACGGCTGATTCGCGTGGTAAGGCAGCCTACGACAGCCTGGTTACCTCTTCGGGTAGCAAGGTTTACGCCGTGGGTATTGGTAACGACGTCAGCGTGGATGTCCTGCGCAAATACGACAACACGGGTACTGAGGTTGTTGACGTTGTTCGTGGCACCAAGGACGTGACTGACTTTGAAAACGGCCGTCATGACGGTTGGAACAAGGTCGGCGGTAACGGCACAGTTGGAGTCAAGAACCAGGGTAGCACTTGGTATCCGGATAACCGATTGGAAATTACGGATACCTACAGCCGCAATGGCGATACCGCGACTACCGTTCGTGGCCCAGGTATGACCGTTGCTGCGGGCAGCTATGGCAAGTTGAGCTTCCACTATGCTGAAAGCGGCCGTAACAGTGCCGACGTCTTTAAGTGGCAACTGCAGAAGTACAACGAGAAGACAGGTAACTGGGAAGTTGTGCAGGAAGGTGGTCGTCCAGGTAGCTCCGGCACCATCACGACCAAGCCCGTGGGCGAAGGCCAATACCGCTTCGAGTTCCTGGTGGACGATCGTTCCAGCAGCAGTAACTACAAGGTCTACATTGATGACGTAACGCTGTTGTCCTCCGGCAATCCTCAAGATTGGACTGAGGTTAACAAGGTCGACATCGTCAACACCAAGGAAGACCTGGATGCAGCCTTGAAGGGTGGTTCGGTAACGAACGATCCAGCCCCCGTTGGTAATGACCACATCATTGGTGGTGACGGCAACGACATCATCTTTGGTGACACGATCAATACCGATGGCGATGTGTTGCCATGGCATGAAGTGGGTGGTCGTCCAGACAACCTGCCCGACGGCTCGGGCTTGAAGGCGCTGGAAGTGTTCTTGCAAATGAAGAACGGCGGTACTCCAGCAACAGGTAATGATCTGTACGAGTACATCAAGGAAAACCACGCTGACTTCAATGTTGACGGTGACAAGCGCGGTGGTAACGACATCCTTGATGGTGGTGCTGGTAACGACATCCTGTACGGCCAAGGTGGCAACGATATCCTGATCGGCGGTGCTGGCGACGACATCATGTTCGGCGGCGAGGGTGATGACACCTTCGTATGGAACAAGGGTGATGAAGGTACCAGCAGCAAACCGGCTGTGGATTACGTGATGGACTTTGGTGATTCGGGTACCGACACCTTGGATATCACTGATTTGCTGTCGGGCCACGACGTCAACGACGGTAATCTGAGCCAGTACCTGACGGTAGGCAGCTCGGATAACGGCAAGATGGAAATCGGTATCAGCTCTCAAGGTAATGGCCAGATCGATCAGAAGATCATTCTGGACAACATCGACTTTGACGCAGAGAAGGCAGCCCAGATCGCCAACTCGCTGAAAGACGGTACTTTGAAGTCTTCTGATTTCTAAGCTGTTCACCGGATAGGCACTATCTGCGGGTAGTGCCCAAGCCCCACAAGCCTTTTTGGGTTTGTGGGGTTTTTTTATGTCTGCAGCTTGTCGTCAGCGCCAATAGTGGGTGTTTGGCATTTGTGACTATGATCCTTGATGTGGCTGCAGGAAAGAGGGTGCATGCAGCAGAACGGCTGGCCAGGCTGAGCTGGTAGGTGTTGGCTCTGCGGTTTTGTAGATCAGCTGTTTCTTTTTGCTGGGGTGATTCGAGACCGTTTAACAGCCTGCTCTATATATAGAGGGTTCAGACGCTTTGTCGATTGCCAAGCGTTCACTAAATAGGCAAGCTATAACGCCGTTATAAGGGTTTGCTTATTTGGGATTGACGTGCTCTTGTCTCTTGCCTGGCTACGCCTTTTTCTTCGATCTAGGATTGCGCTGTTTGTGCTGGTCGCACTGCTGGTTGTGGTGTGGCTGCCCTTGTCGGCGCCTGCCTTGCAGTTCGAGGTCAGCAAGATTCGCCAGACCGCCGTTTCCCGCTTTGGCGCCCGTGCCGGGACTGCCGTGGATCGGTGGATGGCTAATCTGGAGTCCGCCCGTGGTTTAAGTGAGCGTCGTCAGCTGGATGCCGTCAATGATTTTTGGAATATGAATGTGATGGCTGGCGAGGACATTCATATTTGGGGCCAGCTGGACTATTGGGCCACGCCCATCGAGACTTTGGGCAAAGCGGCGGGTGACTGTGAGGACTTTGTTATCGGCAAGTATTTTTCCTTGTTGCACCTGGGTGTGCCCAATGAAAAACTGCGATTGATTTACGTGCGGGCTCAAGTAGGTGGGCAAAGCATTGCGCACATGGTTCTGGGCTACTATCCCACGCCCCAGGCCGAGCCTTTGCTGCTGGATAATTTAAGTGGCTCGATTCGCCCCGCCAGCCAGCGTCCTGATTTGACCCCTGTGTTCAGCTTCAATTCGCAAGGGGTGTATGTGGGTAATGCCCAGAAAGGTTCGGTGGACAGTATCAGCCGGTGGCGTGGTTTGCTGGAAAAAATGCGTAAGGAAGGTTTTGTTCCTTGATGATGTGCCGGTCCTTGGGCTAGAGCACCAAATGGAAACAGACTTCAGGACACCCTTGTCGGGTGGGCTAGACCAGAATTTATGGAATATACGGAAGCGCTATGTCTTTACTTAAACAGCTCCTGCTAAGTGTCTCGTGTGCGATTCTTGCTATCTTGATTGGCACGCTGTGGTTCAGCGTCGATTCGGCAAGGCAGTATTTGAGCAGTCAGTTGCAGGCTCAGGGTGAGTCGGCTGCGACTTCGCTGGCCTTGACCTTGTCCCAGCCCAGCAACCAGGACCCGGTGACGCAGGAGCTTTTGATTGCCGCCTTGTACGATACCGGGCAGTTTGAGCGTATCCGCTTTATTGACACCTCCGATACGGTCCTGGTGGAGCGTAGTGCTCAGCAAGAAACACAGATCAGCGGATCTTCGCCCGCGTGGTTCGCCAACTCTTTGCCGATTGATGTACCCGTGGCCTCGGCCCATGTCAGTAATGGCTGGAATCAGATTGGTACGATCGAAGTAAAACCTGCTGACGAGTACGCCCGCGCCAGTTTGTGGAAAAGTTTTGTGCGCGTCACTTTGTTGGTGCTGGGCGCCGGGGTTGCCTGGGGTGTGTTTGTATTGATGGTCATGGCCTGGTTGCGCCGGGCTTTGCGCGAACACGTCCAGTTCGAGCTGCAACAGATGGATCAAAGCGAGTCTGTACCCAGCCGCAAGAAAGTGCGCACGATCCCCGAGCTGGAAGCCGTCACACATACCTTAAGCACGGTGCAAAAACGTATTCGTGTTAGCAGCCAGGAGCAAAATGCCCGAATCGAGCAGTTACAGCTGGAGTTGAACTGCGATCCGGTCACGGGCCTGGCCAATCGCAAGTACTTCGTGAATATGTTCCGTCAGGTGCTGCAACAGGAAGAGGGCGGCCATGTGCTGTTATTCCGTCAGCGGGACTTGCTGCCATTGAATACCTCCCTGTCTCGTGACGCGGTGGATGCCTGGCTGAAGCTGGTGACTCAGCGTTGTACGGAGCTATTGCAGAAAAATGGCATGGACGCGGGCAATCTGGCGCGCTTGAATGGTTCTGATTTTATTGTGCTGCTCAAGGGCCAGACGGGTCCTCAAGTGATGGGCTTTGCCCAGGAACTGCGTACTGCCTTGCAGGAATTGCGCCAGCCTCTACCCGATGGCAGTTTGTGCCGCTGGTCCATGGCGATGACGAACTATGAAGGTCAGGACTCGCTCAGCGCCGTGATGACGCGTTTGGACAATGCCTTGATGCGCGCCGAAGGGGCAGGGCATCAGGAAGTGGAATACCGTCCGTCTGAAGGGGTTCACTCCGAGGCGAGCTCTTCCATTGGTGAGCAGGAATGGCATTCACGTATTGAGCGTGGTCTGGAGCAAGGCCGGATTGAATTGAGTGTGAAGCCGGGCGTTGAAGTCTGGGGGCAAGCGGGCCAGATTCACGATGCAACCCTGAATTTGTTGCCCGAGCAACCGGGACAGGCCAGTTTGCCTGCCTATTTGTTCATTCCGGTGGCGGTGCGTCTGGGTCTGTCGGGGCAGTGTGACTTGCGTACGATGGAGCTGGCAAGCGACTGGTTAGCCGATAACGAGGGCAGTTTGAGTGTCCGTGTCTCCTGGGCATCGGTGATCAAGCCTGGATTTGCAGATCAGGTGGCTGAGGTTCTGGCCAAGGCCGGTGACAAGACGCGGCGTCTGATTATTGAACTGGATGCTTATTGCCTGAGTGAGCACGATGTGGAAACGGTTGCTTTCGTGGATAAATTGCGGCCCTTGGGTGTGCAATTTGGTCTGCGTCGTGTTCTGGAGCAGCCCGAATCGATTCTGTGGTTGCACATGATGGCACTCAAATATATTGTCCTGGACGATGAGCGCGCCCAGACGCTGCAGGCCGAGGTGGGTGGCCGACACTTGCTGACAGCGTTCCTGCAGAGCCTGCAGGAATTGGGGATAGGTTTGCGCCGGGTAACCCGAGGCAGCAATAGTGCCCAGCTGGACGAGTTGTTGCGTGAAAACGCCGTCGTGCCAAGGCCTTAGCAAATAAATCCTTGTTTTTCTGGGGTTTATTTGCTAGTATATGTGGCTTACCTCTTTATTTTGACCGGAGAGGCTTAGTCGCCTATCCGGATTGAAGTTGGTAATACAACGTTTTGTCTCTCGCAAGATTTCAACCTAGGGTTCGGCTTGCCGGACCAGATCGAGATCGGGTTTACGGTATCGAACTGGCTGGATCCGAATCTGACGGGACCAAAACTGGTTGTGTGACCCAGTCATTTTGACTGGATCGTTGCAATTAAGTTGGAACAGGAAAAATCATGATTCAAATGCAGACCACGCTGGACGTGGCCGACAACACAGGTGCGCGTTCCGTAATGTGCATCAAGGTGCTGGGCGGCTCGAAGCGCCGTTATGCCGCAATTGGTGACATCATCAAAGTTACCGTTAAAGAAGCGGCCCCGCGCGGACGCGTCAAAAAAGGCGAAATCTACAACGCTGTAGTGGTTCGTACCGCTAAGGGCGTGCGCCGTAAAGACGGTTCGCTGATTCGTTTCGGTGGCAATGCCGCCGTATTGCTCAATGCCAAGCTGGAACCCATCGGCACCCGTATCTTCGGACCCGTTACGCGTGAACTGCGTACCGAGAAGTTCATGAAGATCGTGTCCTTGGCTCCCGAAGTGCTGTAAGGAGCGCGAAAAAATGCAAAAAATTCGTAAAGGCGACGAAGTTATTGTGCTGACCGGCCGTGATAAAAAACGCCGTGGCACAGTACTGCAACGCGTCGATGCAGACCACGTTATCGTGGAAGGCATCAACGTAGTCAAAAAACACGTTAAAGCCAATCCTATGGCTGGCACGCAGGGTGGTATCGTCGACAAGACCATGCCTATCCACATCTCGAACGTTGCACTGTTCAACCCGGAAACCGGCAAGGGCGACCGTGTTGGTATCCAGGTGATCGACGGTCAGAAGACGCGTGTTTATCGTTCCAGCGGCAAAGCCGTTGGCGCCAAGGCTTAAGGGGCGGATAACATGGCACGTTTACAAGAGTTCTACCGCGAAAAAGTGGTTGCCGATCTGCAAAAGCAGTTCGAGTACAAGAGCATTATGGAAGTACCCCGCATCACCAAGATCACTCTCAACATGGGTGTCTCGGAAGCGGTTGCTGACAAGAAGATTATCGAGAACGCGGTATCGGACATGACCAAAATTGCTGGTCAGAAGCCCGTTATCACGAAAACCCGCAAAGCTATTGCCGGTTTTAAGATTCGCGAAGATTACCCGATCGGTTGTATGGTGACCCTGCGCGGTCAACGCATGTACGAATTCCTGGATCGTCTGGTCGCTGTGGCTCTGCCACGCGTTCGTGACTTCCGTGGTGTGTCGGGTCGTGCGTTTGACGGCCGTGGCAACTACAACATGGGGGTTAAAGAGCAAATCATTTTCCCCGAAATCGAGTACGACAAAATCGACGCAGTGCGTGGTCTGAACATCAGCATCACTACTTCTGCCAAGACGGACGAAGAGGCCAAGGCGCTGCTTAGCGCGTTCAGCTTCCCGTTCCGCAACTAAGGGGCGCAACGTGGCTAAACTTTCCCTCATCAATCGCGACATCAAGCGCGCCAAGCTGGCTGAGAAATTCGCCGCCAAGCGTGCAGCACTGAAAGCGATCATTGACGACCAGTCCAAGTCTGACGAAGAGCGCTACGAAGCTCGTTTGCAGTTGCAACAATTGCCACGCAACGCGAACCCGACCCGTCAACGCAACCGCTGCGTTATCACCGGTCGCCCTCGTGGTGTTTTCAAGAAATTCGGTTTGACTCGCCATAAAGTGCGCGAAATGGCAATGCGCGGCGAGATCCCCGGTATGACCAAGGCCAGCTGGTAGGAGAAATACACATGAGCATGAGCGATCCAATCGCCGATATGTTGACCCGCGTGCGTAACGCGCAAATGGTCAACAAGACATCGGTCAGCATGCCCTCCTCGAAGCTGAAAGCAGCTATTGCTGCTGTGCTGAAAGACGAAGGCTACATCGAAGATTTCCGTATCGTTGGCGAAAAAGCCAAGCCAGAACTGGAAGTCACCCTGAAATACTATGCCGGCCAGCCAGTCATCGAGCGCATCGACCGCGTTTCGCGTCCTGGACTGCGCATCTACAAAGGCAGCACACACATCCCTCAAGTCATGAACGGCTTGGGTGTTGCTATCGTGTCCACGTCTCGCGGCGTGATGACCGATCGCAAAGCACGTGCAGCTGGCGTCGGTGGCGAAGTGCTGTGCTACGTGGCATAAGGAGAACATCATATGTCACGTATCGCTAAGTATCCCGTTTCCCTGCCTAAAGGCGTAGAAACGACCATTGCCGCTGATCAGATCACGGTCAAAGGCCCTCTGGGCACTTTGGTTCAAACTCTGACTGGCGACGTCACTATTGAACTTCAAGACGGTCAGCTGTCTTTTGTGCCTGCGAACGAAACTCGTCACGCAAACGCAATGTCCGGCACCGTGCGCCAACTGGTCAACAACATGGTTGTTGGCGTGAGCGCCGGTTTCGAACGCAAGCTGAGTCTGGTTGGCGTGGGCTTCCGTGCCTCCGTCCAGGGTAATGCCTTGAAGTTGCAACTGGGTTTCTCGCACGACATCGTGCACGACCTGCCTGAAGGCATCAAAGCCGAGTGCCCAACTCCGACGGAAGTCGTGATCAAGGGCTCGAACAAGCAGGTGGTTGGTCAGGTTGCCGCAGAAATTCGTGGCTATCGTCCACCAGAGCCTTACAAAGGCAAAGGTGTACGTTACGTCGGCGAACGCGTCATCCTCAAGGAAACCAAGAAGAAATAAGCCCGCAGGCAAGGACGAATCATGGACAAGAAACAATCCCGTATGCGTCGTGCAGTGGCTACTCGCCGCAAGATCGCCGAGCTGCGCGTACACCGCCTGTCGGTGCATCGCACGAATACGCATATTTACGCGAGCATCATCTCGCCCGAAGGCGACCGCGTTCTGGTCAGTGCTTCCACTGTCGAGACCGAAGTTCGCAAAGAATTGGCCGTTGGCAGCAACGTAGCGGCAGCCAGCCTGGTTGGCAAGCGCGTCGCCGAAAAGGCGAAGGCTGCGGGCATCGAGACGGTTGCTTTTGACCGCTCGGGCTTCCGTTACCATGGCCGCGTGAAAGCGCTGGCCGAGGCCGCGCGTGAAGCCGGCTTGAAATTCTAAAGGAATTATCAAATGGCTAAAGCACAAGGCAGACAGGCTCCAGAGCAAGAGCGCGATGACGGCCTGAAAGAAAAGATGATTGCGGTCAACCGCGTCAGCAAAGTCGTTAAAGGTGGTCGCACCATGAGCTTTGCTTCGCTGGCCGTGGTCGGTGATGGCGATGGTCGCATCGGCATGGGTAAGGGCAAGGCCCGCGAAGTACCCGTTGCTGTTCAGAAGGCAATGGAACAGGCCCGTCGTGGTCTGATCAAAGTGCCTCTGAAGAACGGCACCTTGCATCACACCGTAGTTGGTAAGCACGGTGCAGCCACCGTTCTGATCTCTCCCGCAGCTGAAGGTACTGGCGTTATCGCCGGTGGCCCAATGCGCGCTATCTTCGAAGTGATGGGCGTGCGCAACGTCGTAGCCAAGAGCCTGGGTTCCAGCAACCCATACAACATGGTTCGCGCTACATTGAACGGTTTGCGTGCTTGCTCGACACCTGCTGACATTGCTGCCAAGCGCGGCAAGACAGTTGAAGAAATTCTGGGGTAAGTCATGGCACAGAAACAAATCAAAGTTACGTTGGTGCGTTCGGTCATCGGCACAAAGCAAAGCCATCGCGACACCGTTCGCGGCCTGGGTCTGCGCCGAGTCAACACCAGCCGTGTATTGGTTGATACTCCTGAGGTTCGTGGGATGATCCGCAAGGTGGATTATCTGGTTACGGTCTCGGAAGCCTGAAAGGAATCGGGATGTCTGAATTGCAATTAAACAATCTCAAGCCCGCCGCTGGCGCCAAACACGCAGCACGTCGTGTTGGTCGCGGTGTCGGTTCCGGCTTGGGCAAAACCGGCGGACGTGGTCATAAAGGCCAGAAATCCCGCTCGGGTGGTTTTCATAAAGTCGGTTTCGAAGGCGGTCAAATGCCTTTGCAACGTCGTTTGCCCAAGCGTGGTTTCACCACCCTGGACGACCACCTGTACGCAGAAGTACGTCTGTCCGAACTGCAAAAAATGGATGCCGAAGTTATCGACGTCCAGGCACTGAAGCAGGCTGGCGTGGTTGGCCAAATGGTGCGTTACGCTAAAGTCATCAAGTCCGGTGAACTTTCCCGTAAAGTTGCGCTGAAAGGCATTAATGCAACGGCCGGCGCTCGCGCCGCGATCGAAGCAGCCGGCGGCTCGCTGGAATAAAAAGGGGTCACGGTGGCAAAAGCTCAGGCACAGAGTAAGTCGGGTCCGCGCTACGGCGATTTGAAACGTCGTCTCGTTTTCCTGTTGCTCGCCCTGATTGTCTACCGCTTGGGTACGCACATTCCGGTACCAGGCATCAATCCTGATGCCTTGTCCGAACTGTTTACTCAAAACCAGAGTGGTATTCTGGGTTTGTTTAACATGTTCTCCGGTGGTGCTTTAGAGCGATTCTCAGTGTTCGCACTGGGAATCATGCCCTACATCTCTGCGTCCATCATCATGCAATTGATGACCGCTGTGGTGCCCACGCTGGAAGCAATCAAGAAAGAGGGTGAGTCGGGTCGTCGCAAGATCACGCAATACACCCGTTACGGAACGGTCTTTTTGGCTTTGTTCCAGGGAGTTGGGATTTCCATCGCTCTAGAATCGCAGCCCGGTCTGGTTATCGACCCAGGGATGCTGTTTCGCTTCACGACAGTGGTAACACTGGTCACTGGCACCATGTTCGTCATGTGGCTGGGTGAACAAATCACTGAACGTGGATTGGGTAATGGTATTTCCATCCTGATCTTCGCCGGTATCGTAGCGGGTCTGCCTAATGCTTTGGGCGGTATGCTTGATCTGGTGCGTACGGATTCCATGTCGATTCTATCGGCACTGTTTATCCTCGTTTTAGTAGCCGCCGTCACGTACTTCGTCGTCTTTGTCGAGCGTGGTCAGCGTCGTATCACGGTCAACTACGCCAAACGGCAAGTAGGTAACCGTATCTATGGTGGTCAAAGCTCGCATTTGCCGCTGAAACTGAACATGGCTGGCGTGATCCCTCCGATCTTCGCTTCGTCCATCATTCTGTTGCCAGCGACAATTGCTAATTGGTTCTCCAGCACACCCGGTCTGGGTTGGTTGCGTGAAATCGAGGCTGCTTTGTCGCCGCGTCAGCCGCTTTACATTACTTTGTTCTCCGCGCTGATCATTTTGTTCTGCTTTTTCTACACGGCCCTGGTGTTCAACAGCCGCGAAACTGCAGACAACCTGAAAAAGAGTGGAGCCTTCGTACCAGGGATTCGTCCCGGTGATCAGACAGCGCGTTATATCGACAAGATTTTGATGCGTCTGACTTTGGCCGGTGCGATCTACATTACCTTGGTGTGTTTGGTACCAGAGTTCTTGCAAATGCGCTGGAATGTACCGTTCTATTTTGGCGGCACATCCTTGCTGATTATTGTTGTAGTAACCATGGACTTCATGGCGCAGGCCCAGGCCTATGTCATGTCACAACAATACGACTCGCTGCTCAAGAAGGCTAACTTCAAAGGCTCGAGCTTGCCGATGCGGTAATTCACGAAAATGGCAAAGGACGACGTCATTCAAATGCAGGGACAGGTTCTTGAGAACCTTCCCAACGCAACTTTTCGCGTCAAGCTGGAAAATGGTCACGTAGTGCTCGGATACATTTCAGGCAAAATGCGTATGCACTATATCCGGATTCTGCCGGGCGATAAGGTCACTGTGGAGCTCACGCCCTATGATCTATCCCGAGCACGAATTGTGTTCCGCTCCAAATAAGCGGCCGGTTACAGGAAACTAGGAGTCAAACCATGAAGGTAATGGCATCAGTAAAGCGGATCTGCCGCAACTGCAAAATCATTAAACGTCATGGCGTGGTGCGTGTCATCTGCACCGATCCACGTCATAAGCAGCGTCAAGGCTAAGTTGCCGAAACGCAACCGATTTAACAAGGAATAACCATGGCCCGTATTGCCGGCATTAACATCCCGCCGCATCAACACGCCGAAATCGGTCTTACCGCGATTTTCGGCATCGGTCGCACCCGCGCTCGCAAGATTTGCGAAGCATCGGGTATTGAATACTCCAAGAAGGTCAAAGATCTGACCGACGCGGAACTCGAGCGCATTCGCGAACAGATCGGCCTGTTCACCGTAGAAGGTGACCTGCGTCGTGAAGTTCAGCTCTCGATCAAGCGTTTGGCTGACTTGGGAACTTACCGTGGCATGCGTCATCGTCGCGGTCTGCCAGTGCGCGGCCAACGTACACGCACTAACGCTCGCACCCGTAAAGGTCCGCGTCGCGCCGCCGCGTCCCTGAAGAAATAATCGAGGAATAGAAGATGGCCAAAGCTTCTAGCAGCGCTTCACGCGCACGCAAGAAAGTCAAAAAAAGCGTGTCGGACGGGATTGCTCACGTCCACGCTTCTTTTAACAACACGATCATCACCATTACTGACCGTCAGGGCAACGCATTGTCCTGGGCTACGTCGGGTGGCGCGGGCTTTAAAGGCTCTCGTAAATCCACGCCGTTTGCCGCGCAGGTTGCCGCTGAAACAGCCGGCCGTACTGCCATGGAATACGGTATTAAAAATCTTGAAGTTCGCATCAAGGGCCCCGGTCCAGGCCGTGAATCGTCTGTGCGTGCTCTGAATGCTCTGGGTATCAAGATCACCAGCATTGCAGACATCACACCGGTTCCGCATAACGGCTGCCGTCCGCCCAAGCGTCGTCGCATCTAAGGGGAAGCGAAGTGGCTCGTTATATTGGACCAAAATGCAAGCTCTCGCGTCGCGAGGGTACCGATCTGTTTTTGAAGAGCGCCCGTCGCTCGCTGGATTCCAAGTGCAAACTGGAATCGCGTCCTGGTCAGCACGGCCGCACCTCCGGTGCTCGTACGTCTGACTTCGGTCTGCAGCTGCGCGAAAAGCAAAAGCTCAAGCGTATGTACGGCGTGCTGGAAAAGCAGTTCCGCAAGTACTACGTTGAAGCTGACCGCCGTCGTGGCAACACCGGTGAAACGCTGATTCAATTGCTGGAATCGCGTCTGGACAACGTGGTTTACCGCATGGGCTTTGGCTCTACACGTGCAGAAGCACGTCAGCTGGTGAACCACCGTGCAATCGAAGTCAACGGTCACACCGCTGACATCGCTTCCATGCTGATCAAGGCTGGTGACGTTGTTTCCGTGCGCGAAAAAGCTAAATCCCAAGGCCGTATCAAGGAATCCCTGGATCTGGCTACGGGCATTGGCTTGCCTCAGTGGGTAGAAGTTGACACCGCCAAGCTGTCCGGCGTGTTCAAGCAAGCTCCTGATCGCGCTGATGTCGCTCAAGACATCAACGAATCGCTGGTTGTTGAGTTGTACTCGCGTTAATTTTGTACGCGAAGACCTCTTACGCAATGCAGTAATCGCAGGCCCACTTCCCGATTTTCGGCAAGTGGGCTTTGCGATACTATCCCGCTGGCTTTGCCAGTTTCCGTCAGCCTTATCGGTGTAACGAGCCGAGGGTATTGAAAAGGAAATCGAATGTCTCAAGGTTTTTTGAAACCCCGTTCCATCGAAGTTGAACCGATCAGCAAAAATCACGCCAAGGTGATCATGGAGCCTTTCGAGCGCGGCTACGGCCACACTCTGGGCAACGCACTGCGTCGTATCTTGCTGTCCTCCATGACCGGCTATGCACCCACTGAAGTGCAGATTACCGGTGTGGTGCACGAGTACTCCACGCTGCCAGGCGTGGGCGAGGACGTGGTTGATATCTTGATGAACCTGAAGGGCGTGGTCTTCAAGCTGCACAGCCGTGAAGAAGTTACCCTGATTCTGCGCAAGGAAGGCGCCGGCCAAGTTCTGGCCAGCGACATCGAATTGCCGCACGACGTTGAAATCATCAACCCCAATCATGTGATTGCCACCTTGACCGACGACGGCAAGCTGGAAATGCAAATCAAGGTTGAGCAAGGCCGTGGCTACGTTCCTGGTAACGTGCGCGCCCTGGCTGATGATCGCACCCACACGATCGGTCGTATCGTGCTGGACGCCTCCTACAGCCCAGTGCGTCGTGTTAGCTACGCGGTCGAAAACGCCCGTGTGGAACAGCGTACTGACCTGGACAAGCTGGTTCTGGACATTGAAACCAACGGCGTGATCTCGCCCGAGGAAGCCGTGCGCCAGTCCGCTCGCATCCTGATGGATCAAATCTCTGTGTTTGCTGCTCTGGAAGGTGTGGGCGATGCCTACGAAGCTCCAGTGCGTGGCGCTCCACAGATCGATCCTGTGTTGCTGCGTCCTGTCGACGATCTGGAACTGACGGTTCGTTCCGCAAACTGCCTGAAAGCCGAAAATATCTACTACATCGGCGATCTGATCCAGCGTACCGAAAACGAGCTGTTGAAGACTCCAAACCTGGGTCGCAAATCCTTGAACGAAATCAAGGAAGTGTTGGCTGCACGTGGTCTGACTTTGGGCATGAAGCTCGAAAACTGGCCACCACTGGGTCTTGAGCGTCCATAAGTAGTAAGCAAGACAGACGTACTTAGACGCCGCTTACACTTTTTCTGGTGTTGTACACCTGCAAAAAGTGTAGGTGGCGGCTGAAAATGTGCTATTGTTTTGCGCTGTCCATCTGGTCCGCAGCTTAGCTGATAGAAGAACCGGATTTACGCATGTCGCATAAGCGGCATGCCAATTAGATTCATTATTTAGGAAAATCATCATGCGTCACCGTCACGGTCTACGTAAACTGAATCGTACCAGCAGCCACCGTTTGGCCATGTTCCGCAACATGTCCGTGTCCCTGCTGACTCACGAAGCCATCAAAACCACCCTGCCTAAAGCTAAAGAGCTGCGCCGCGTGGTTGAGCCTCTGATCACTTTGGCTAAAAACCCAACCTTGGCAAACCGTCGTCTGGCTTTCGCCCGTCTGCGCGACCGCGATGCAGTGACCAAGCTGTTTGAAGTTTTCGGCCCACGTTACCAAGAGCGTAACGGCGGCTACACCCGCATCCTGAAAATGGGTTTCCGTCAGGGTGACAACGCTCCTATGGCATTCATGGAGCTGGTGGATCGTCCAGAAGTTCAGGAAGAAGCCGCTGCTGAATAAGCGCCGCTTGTTTCTACAGTAGTATTGAAAACGGACTCTCAGGAGTCCGTTTTTTTATTGGCCAGATGCTTGCCAAAGTCATGGCAAGGCACTGTTATGCAAGGGTTTTTACCAAGGTTTGCGGGCCGCATAACTTTAAAGTTCAAATAATTGCAGGCAATTGATAAAACCGGCAGTGATCCGATAGTGGGCCTTGGGGCCGCTCCCTAAAATCTGCGCTATGTCAGCTTCGCCATGGTGGTGAGCTGTAAAGAACGACGATTTTCAGGAGACTGGCGATGGCACAGAATACATTGCTCACACACGATAAGTTTCTGCTGGGAACCTTTGCCACTAACTGCGGTGGTGGCATGACGGTATCGACCTTGCCGGATCGCTGGCAAGCTACGTGGGAAAACAATCTGAAGCTGGGCAAGCTGCTGGACGATGCTGGCATCGACTTCATGCTGCCTATCGCCCGTTGGATTGGTTACGGTGGCGAAACCGATTTCCACGGCTACGTACTGGAAACCGTCACCTGGGCGACTGCTTTGCTGGCCAATACTCGCAATATCAGCGTGTTTTCCACTGTGCACACGGTTGCTAACCATCCCGTGGTGATTGCCAAGCAAATCGCCACCATGGCCCAGATGAGCGGCAACCGGGTCGGTTTGAATATCGTGGCCGGCTGGAACAAGCCTGAGTATGACGCCTTGGGCGTGAAGCTGCCTGATGATCATGAAACCCGCTACGGCTATGCGCAAGAATGGTTCGATCTGATCAAGAAGATCTGGCACCACGATGGCCGTTTCGATTGGGATGGCAAATACTTCCAGGCCAAGGGTGTCTACGGCAATCCCCGTCCTGAATTTGATCCGCCTATCTTTAATGCCGCTGGTTCTGGTCAAGGCCGTGAGTTTGCCAGCCGCAATGCCAACTTCCTGTTCACGCCCGCCATGGAGCTGGAGCGCTCCAGGAAAGAAGTGGCCGAGCTCAAGGCGCAGGGCCAGGCACAAGGTCGCAAGGTCGATGTGATGACGTTCTCGCACGTGGTTTGCCGTCCTACGGAAGCCGAGGCCAAGGCCGAGTGGGAACGCATCATGGGCAATATCGATAATGGCGCTGTGGATAATCTGATGAATTTGCAGTTTGCCCACGCTCATTCTTTCCCGCACGAACTGCTGGAGCAGATTCGCGAGCGCATGGCGGCTGGCCACGGCGGTTTCCCGCTGGTGGGTACACCCGAGCAAGTGGCCGACGGTTTGTGTGCTCTGCACGAAGCCGGTTTCCGGGGAACAACCTTGTCCTTTGTGGACTATGTAAAGGAATTCCCTTATTTCCGTGATACTGTGCTGCCTTTGTTGCAGCAGCGTGGCATTCGCTAAGAGCGATCTGCTGGCTATCGGGCAGGCTTTGGTTTGCTCAGGGGGATAGCCAGTTCACATAAGCCACGCAGGCAGCACCGTCCTGATGACTGTGCTGCCCATAAGATTAGAAAAGGTGAATCATGCCTGTGGAATTGGCTTCCTTGCCGACAGACCAAGCGCTACACGTGCCTGGGGTTTCTGCCGAGCAGTTCAAACTTGCTATGCGCCATCTGGGTGGCACGGCCAATGTGATTACGGTCGAACACCAGGGCCAGCGCAGCGGCCTGACTGCGACTTCGGTGACCTCGGTAGCCGCAGATCCGGCAGAGGTGCTGGTCTGCGTGAATCAAAGCTCCTCGTCCTGGCCTTTGATGCGAGACAGTGGTCTGTTTGGTGTGAATATCCTGGGTGTCGAGCAGGCAGGCATGGCTTTGCAGTTTGCCGGTTTCAAAGGCGAGCAAGGCGATGCGCGTTATGCCGGGCACGATTGGCTGCGTACCGGGCACGGCATCTGGCTGGCTCGACAGGCTCCCGCCGCTTTGGCCTGCCAGATTGTGGAAGTAATTGAACGCCATAGCCACGCCTTGGTATTGGGCCGTGTGTTGCAGGTGCACCATGCCGAGCAGGAACAGGATTCGCCCTTGCTGTACTGGCAGGGACGTTTTGGCCGCTTTCAGGGCCAGTAAATCGGCGGGCTTGTTCTCCCTGGCTGGATGCCTGAGCTGGGCCTAGGGATAGTCTCGATGTTGCAGTGCGAGAGGCTGTGCCACACTAAGGCACAGCTTTTTTATCGCCTGTTGCGACGCTCATGACCACCATACTGAATCGCTATGCCCAGCTGCATTCGCAGGATGTGGACTGCGTTCAGCACTATATCTCCCAGGTTTTCTGCCCGCATAGTCTGACTTTGGCGGATACCCGTCAGCGCCTGAATGCACGCCTGTATCTACGCCAAGGCCAGGATGTGGCCTATGGTCGTTTGCGCTATGGAGCGCAGGTGCAGATTGCGCCTCAGCCACTGGACGACTTCTATCTTTTGCAAATCCCCCTGTCGGGGCAAGAGCAGATTCATACGGCGCACGGACGTTTCGCGTCTACTTCGCGCTTGGCGTCCATCATTAGCCCGACTCAAGCCTTCAGCATGGAACATAGCCTGGAGGCCGATAAGCTGTTTGTGCGTATTGGACGCCAAGGGCTGGAGCGCCATTACCAGGATTATTTTGCGCAGCCCGTGCGCGGCCCACTGGAGTTTCAGCCTTCCATTCCTTTGGATGCGCCCGGTGGGGCTAGTTTGCGCCGCTTGCTGGATTGGCAGTTTGCCGAAGTGTCGGATGGCACCTTGTTTGATCAGCCGCGCCAGGTGCGCCAGTTCGAGCAGACATTGATCTATGCCTTGTTCGAGCTGCATCAGCACAATCAGCCCACTCACAAGACTGCAGCAGCCTTGCCGCATGTTTTGCGACGGGCCCTGGATTTCATGGAAAGCCAGACCGGCCAGCCCATCACCATTGGCGATATTGCCCAGGCGGCGGGTGTCAGCGTGCGCAGCCTGTATGCCGGGTTCCGAGAACATCTGGGTGTCGCACCGATGGCGCGTCTAAAGCAGATGCGTCTGGAAGCGGCCCGCCGATATTTGCAGGAAGGTGGCATGTCAGTCACCGAGGTGGCCCTGGCCTGTGGCTTTACCCACCTGGGACAGTTCTCTGCTGACTATCGCTATCGCTATGGCGAGCGCCCCTCTGAAACATTAAGCGGCCTGACTCGACCTCGGTCCAGCATCTAAGCGCCGGCATCCGGCGCTACACTAAGGGCTTGATTAGGAGCCCTGCATGTCCTCTGAGAATTCCTTCAGTTCCAAACCTAAACTGGCCTTGACCTTGCCCGATCTGGATGCACAGCAATTGGTGCTGGTGCAGACGACGGTGCCCGATATGATGCTGGCCAAATACCTGGCTCATCACCTGGTTGAAGATGGAATTGCCGCTTGTGCGAACCTTGCGCCCGCCAGTTTGTCTATGTACATGTGGCAAGGGGAGTTACAGGGTGATGAGGAAATCACGCTGACTTTCAAAACCACAGTGGCCCGGCTACCGGAACTGGCAGATCGCTTGCGAGAGCAGCATCCTTACGAACTGCCTGAATTGATTGTGCTTCCGGTTGTTGGTGGTTTCACCGCTTATCTGGATTGGGTCCGCACCCAGACGCGTCCAGCGTGATCTCAGATAGCCCAGCCTAAAAAACCGGAATAGATTTGTGCCTTTGTCTTTGAAGCGTTCCCCGTTTTCTGCCCAGCGTCTTGGCGCGTGGTTTGCTGTTTTCTTTGTCCTGATGCTGGCCTGGCTGGCAACGCCATTGACGGCGCAGGCAGAAGAAGAGTTTCTGGACCCGGAACAGGCGTTTGTACTGACCGCGGCCATGAGCCAGCCCGATCAGCTGGATATCCATTTCCAGATTGCGCCTGAATACTATATGTATCGCAAGCGCTTCGGGATCTCGACCGAGAAGGCCGAACATTTGGGTGCTCCCCAGCTTCCCGATGGCGAAAAGGTGTACGACCCTACCTTTGACGAAGTCATGGAGGTCTACCGCAACTCGGTCACCCTGCGAGTGCCTGTTCTGGCCGATAGCGGTACGGGCCAGGATCTGAAAATTGATGTGGTTAGCCAGGGTTGTGCCGATGCTGGCCTGTGCTATTCCCCCTCTACGCAAACCTTGACCCTGATCCCCACCGGACAGGGTTGGGAAGTGGCAGGCCCCTTTGGTGTGGTGTCGGTGCCTGCGCCGGGTGAAGGCTCGGATCAGAAAGCAGACACCGCAGCCACGACGTCTACGGCTACATCTGCCAGCACAGGTGGTGTCGCGTCGGCCTTGAGCCTGAGTGATGTGGGCTTGGCGGATTATCTCAAGCAAGCAGGTTGGGGGCAGATTGTGCTGCTGAGCTTTGTGTTCGGCTTGCTGCTGTCCTTTACACCCTGCGTCTTGCCGATGGTGCCGATTCTGCTGTCCATCATTGCGGGCCGTAATCAGCCTGCGCCATCGCGCTGGCATGGTTTGAAAATGGCTTTTGCCTTTGTGCTGGGCTTGTCTCTGGTCTACACCTTGCTGGGTGTGGCGGCAGGTTTGCTGGGCGCAGGCTTGGCAAGCTGGTTGCAGAATCCGTGGGTCTTGGGCTTGTTTGCCCTGATCCTGGTGGTGCTGGCCTTGTCCATGCTGGATGTATTTACGGTGCAGGCCCCGGCAGCGCTGCAAAATCGCCTGAATGAAACCATGAACCGTTTGCCGGGTGGGCAGATGGGTGGCGTGTTCCTGATGGGCATGCTGTCTGCGCTGATCGTCGGCCCTTGCGTAGCAGCGCCTTTGGCGGGTGTGCTGCTGTTTATTTCGCAGACGGGTGATGTGGTCCTGGGCGGCTCGGCTCTGTTCGCCTTGGCCTGGGGGTCGGGCGTGTTGCTGCTGATTGTGGGCGCGGGTTCTGGCAGTGTGTTGCCCAAGGCCGGTGCCTGGATGGAAAGTGTCAAAACCGCATTTGGTGTCTTGTTGTTGGCTACGGCCTGGTGGATGGTCTCGCCCTTGATGTCTGGCACGATCGCGGTCTTTGGCTGGGTCGTTTTGGCTTTGTGGGCCGCGGCCTTGTTGGGTGCATTTGGGCGCGGTACGGCAGCGCGCACACCTTGGTCGGGTTTGCGTCAGGGCGTAGGCATGATGCTGGCGGTCTGGGCCATCATGATGATGATCAGTATTGCCCTGGGTCGTCCTAGCGTGATTCGTCCACTGGAAGGGCTGAAATCGTCCGGTACGGTGGCAGCCGCTCCAAGCAAAGTGGAGTTTCAGCGCGTACTCACTTTGCAGGAGCTGGAAGGACGGCTGGCCAAGACCACCCGTCCCGTCATGCTGGATTTCTATGCAGACTGGTGTGTGTCTTGCATTGAAATGGAGAATTTCACGTTCAGTGATCCTGCGGTTGCACAGCGTATGGCACAGTTTGATTTGCTGCAGGTGGATGTGACAGCCAACACTCCCGAGGACAGGGAGTTGCTGAAACATTTCCGCCTGTTTGGCCCTCCCGGCATCATGTTTTTCGATTCCAAGGGGAAACAGCTGGAACAATTGCGCGTGATCGGTTTTCAGGATGCCAGTCGCTTTTCCAAGGTGCTGGATGAGGTTCTGGCCGGTGCCTGAAGTTCCTGATTTGCCCCGAATCGGCCTTATCAGGGCTTAACAGACGATAGATCGTCGCGTACACACAACAAAAAACGCAGCTCACAGGCTGCGTTTTTTGCGTTCTGATTGATGTGAATCAGCAGTTCTGTTCGCGCATCAGCTTGGCGGCTTCGATGGCGAAATAGGTCAGAATGCCGTCGCCACCAGCACGCTTGAATGCCAGCAGAGACTCCATCATGACCTTGTCGTGATCCAGCCAGCCGTTCTGGGCGGCAGCCTTGATCATCGCGTACTCGCCGCTGACTTGGTAGGCGTAGGTTGGCATGCCAAAGGCGTCTTTTACGTCGCGCAGGATGTCCAGGTAAGGCAGGCCAGGTTTGACCATGACCATATCGGCACCTTCGCGGATATCGGCGGCCACTTCGCGCAGGGCTTCGTTACGGTTGGCGGGGTCCATCTGGTAGGTGTTCTTGTTGGAACGGCCCAGATTGGCAGCCGAGCCCACCGCGTCGCGGAAGGGGCCGTAGAAGGCGCTGGCGTACTTGGCCGAGTAAGCCATGATGCGGGTGTGGATGAACTGGTCCTTGTCCAGAGCAGCGCGAATGGAGCCGATGCGGCCGTCCATCATGTCGCTGGGGGCCACAATGTCCACGCCAGCCTGGGCCTGCGTCTGGGCCTGACGGATCAGCATGGCGACCGTCTCTTCGTTCAGGATGTGACCGGCTTCGTCCAGAATGCCGTCCTGGCCGTGGCTGGTGTAGGGGTCCAGAGCCACGTCAGTCAGCACGCCCAGCTCGGGGAATTGCTGCTTGAGCATGCCCACCACGCGCGGAATCAGGCCGTTCGGGTTGGCGGCTTCGCTGCCATCCGGCGTTTTCAGGGACGGGTCGATGGACGGGAACAGGGACAACACGGGGATGCCCAGCTCCAGACACTGTTCGGCCACGCGCATCAGTTCATCAGGCGAATAGCGCATGACGCCGGGCATGGAGCCCACTTGCTCCTGAACTTTCTCGCCTTCACGTACAAAGACCGGGTAGATCAGGTCGTCTGTGGACAGGCGGTTTTCACGCACCAGACGGCGGGAAAACTCGTCGCGGCGGTTACGACGCAGGCGAGTATTTGGAAAGTCGGCAGGAGGAATAAAACGAGTCATGGAACAACCTTCGGAGAAATCCAGTTTTCGATGCATTCGGTCGCTTCGGGCAAGCCGATACGATCAGTGGAGGAGAAGGGCAGCGCATGCAGGGCGCCAATTTCCCGGAGTTGGCGGCGCACTTCGGCCACCGCCTTGATGCGTTGACCATACGGCAGTTTGTCGGCCTTGGTCAAAAGCGCCAGGACGGGCTTGCCGGTAGGCGCAATCCAATCGGCCAGGCGCATATCCAGGTCGGTCACGCCGCGTCGGATGTCGATTAGCAACACAATGCCGGCAATCGAGGGGCGGGAGACCAGGTACTCGCCCAGAATTTCGGCCCAGTCCTGCTTTTCGTGGCGCGCCACGGCGGCGTAGCCGTAGCCGGGCAAGTCCACCAGGTGGCCCAGAAAGTCGCCCGGCGAGAGCGGGTCGGGGATACCGAACATATTGATCAGGCGTGTTCGTCCCGGCGTTTTACTGGAAAAAGCCAGTTTCCGTTGGTTGGCCAACACATTGATGGCGGAGGATTTGCCCGCATTGGAGCGCCCCACAAAACAGACCTCTGGCGGTCCGGGAGGGGGCAGCTGATCGATCTGAGCAGCTGAAATCGTGAAGTGAGCGCGGTGCAGTATCGACATGGTTGCAGCGTAATTCCATATTGGTTCAGCGCCTATTGTATAATCTCTCGATTTGAAACAGTAATGTCGTAGTCCACTGGGTACTGACCAGCGGCTTACGGTGGCTTTTGCGGGGCGCATGCGGCACCCCGATTGATTCGCGATTATCGAGGTCCAAATGAAGCGTGCGCTTTCCCGAGTCGTTATCGCAAGCAGCCTGACGATGGCTTGCTCTGTGGTTTTTACCGCTAACGTGGCCAATGCAGCTGGTCTGCCCAAGCCAGATGCCGCCAAAGGCGAGCAGCTCTACCTGCAAGGTGAGATGTCGCGTGGCGTGCTGGCCTGTGTGACCTGTCACGGGGATGGCGGCAACAGTATTATTCCGGTCAACCCGTCGCTGGCTCACCAGCCGTACGAGTACCTGGTCAAGCAGCTGCACGATTTCCGTGCCAAGGACGAGAAGTCTGTGCCTTCTCGTCGCGGCCCTGAGGGCGCCAACAGCCTGATGACCGCCATTGCTGCCGGCATGACCGAAGAAGACATGCAAAACGTGGCTTTCTTCCTGTCCCAACAGCCCGTGAACTGGGATCAGGCAGCTAACGCTACCAAAGAAGACACCATGGAACGTGGCCAGAAGATCTGGCGCGGCGGTTTGCCCGAGCGCGGTGTTGCGGCCTGTGCCGCTTGCCACTCGCCTGATGGCGCTGGTATGCCCGGTCAGTTCCCCCGTCTGGCTGGCCAGCACCCTGCCTACATTGCCGAACAGCTCAAATTGTTCCGCAGCGGCGACCGTGCCAATGGCCCGATGATGCATGACATCGCGGATCGCATGTCGGACGCCGACATTGCAGCCGTGTCAGATTTCGCAGCTGGCCTGCGTTAATCAGTCCAAGGGGGCCATTGGCCCCCTGACTGTCTGAAGCCTGACATTCGCTTTTTGGCCCCAGCTTCCTGATAGTCATGGCAGTTTGGGAGCCTTAACAACGGGCAGTGCCGATTTGGGCCGGGTCTCGTGTTGGTGTTTTGTCCAGCGATCGAACTTTGTGTGCGTTCTGCGTTCAAAGTCTGGATGTTTCCGGTGAAACCCCCCACCTCCTAAGCTAGCCTTTGTGAAAAAAGTATCCCCCGTACGTCGCTTTGCGGCCGATTTCCTGGAATTGCTCGGTTCGATGCGCTTTGCCATCAGCTTGCTGATGTTCATTTGCGTAGCTAGTCTGATCGGCACTGTTCTGGCGCAAAATCAGCCCGCCAATACGTATATCGATCAATTCGGGCCGTACTGGTTTGAATTTTTCGACCATTTCTCGATCTGGTCCATCTACAACAGTGGCTGGTTCATGGTCATCATGACGTTTCTGGTGGTCTCGACCACGCTGTGCGTCATTCGTAATGCCCCCAAGATGATCCGTGAAATGCGCACGTTCAAAGAGCATGTGCGCGGCGGCAGTCTGAAAGCCTTTCCCCATCGTGTTGAACTGGAAAGTGCCGGTGCTCCCGAACATAATCGCGAGCAGGTGCAAGGCTGGTTGCAGTCCCAGGGTTACGCCGTGCGCGTGCGTCAGGATGACGACGGCAGCATGATGATGGCAGCCAAGAAGGGCAGCGCCAACAAGCTGGGTTACATTTTTGCCCACTTGGCGATTGTGGTGATCTGTGTGGGCGGCCTGCTCGACAGCGAATTGCCCGTGCGCCTGCAAGTGTGGCTGGGTGGCAAACAGCCCATTACTGAAAACATGCTGATTTCCCAGGTGCCCGAGTCGGGTCGACTTGGCTTGGGCAATCCTAGCTTCCGCGCCAATATGCTGGTGCCAGAGGGGGCCCGTACGGCTACTGCCGTGGTCAATTCCGGTGAAGGCGTCCTGATTCAGCCCTTGCCTTTTGCCCTGGAACTCAAGCGTTTCCTGGTGGAGTACTACTCAACCGGCATGCCCAGCAGCTTCAAGAGTGAAGTGGAAGTTACCGATCCCGTCACGGGCGATACGTTCGAGCGCACCATCGAGGTGAACGAGCCGCTGCGCTACAAAGGTGTCACGGTTTACCAGTCCGGTTTTGACGATGGCGGCAGTATTCTCAGCCTGAAGGGCTATCCCTTGGTAGGCCCTGGTTCCAAGACCTTTGCGCTAAATGGCAAAGTGGGCGAAACCGTGGGCATTGCGGCCCAGGAAAGCCCCAACGAACATGCTTTGACGGTTCAGTTGACCGAGCTGCGCCCCATCAACGTGGAGAACCTGACTGAGGGTGATCCTCAGCCCAAGGCCATGATTGAACACGTAGCCGCGGTTACTGGTAGCGCTGCCAACAAGAAAGATCAGCATCTGAAGAACGTCGGCCCCAGCGTGAACTATCGCTTGATCGACGATCAGGGCCAGTCCCGCGAGTTTGTGAACTACATGCTGCCTGTGGAGCTGGATGGCACCCTGGTGTTTCTGGCCGGTATGCGTTTCTCGCCCGCCGAGCCGTTTCGCTATGTGCGTTTCCCGGCTGACGACAAGGGTTCCTTGAAGGAATTCATGGATTTGCGTGCGGCCACGCAGAACGAGGCCCTGGTGACCCAGGCGGCCGAGCGCTTTGCCGAGCGTAACTCTTCGTCGCCCGAGCAAAAAGAGCTGATGCTCTCCGCGTCCAGAACTGCTTTGCAGACGTTTGTGCGTGCCGGTTTTGATGGCTTGATCAGCCGTGTCCCCGAGGCCGAGCGCGAGCGTATTCTGGGTTTTGCAATTCCCATGATTCAGTTCACACTGTCGGAATTGCGTGATTTGATCAGGCAGCAACAAGGTTTGCCAGAGCTGGATTACAGTCAGGAAAATAGCGATGCCAATCGCTGGATTCAGTCTGCTGTACTGGCGTTTGCCAACCTGCCTGATTACCCGGCACCGGTTATGTTGACCTTGGACAGCTTTGAGCAAGTTCAGGCCAGCGTATTCCAGGTGGCGCGCAGCCCAGGCATGTACATTGTGTACTTGGGTTGCTTGTTTCTGATTATTGGCGTGTTCTCGATGTTCTATATCCGGGATCGCCGTGTGTGGGTCTGGATTCGCCCTCACAACCAAGGCAGCAGTGTCATGGCTGCCATGACATCTCAACGTCGCAACTTGGACTTTAACCTCGAGTTTGATCGCCTTAAAGCGGCGTTCAACCGGCTATCTGTCTGACAAGGTGTAGCTACTATGGCGCAGACCCTTTCTTCGGCCACTCCCTCGATGTGGCAAGACAATATCGCTTCCAGTGGTGACCGGCGCGGTATCCGTGGCCGTCCGGACTGGACGGATGTGCTGTTTCTGGTGGTACTGGCTTTGGGTGCGGCGTATGCGCTCAATGTGTACAGCACCAGTATGGATTACTACGAAAAGATCATTCTGGTGGCTTTTGTGCCGTTTGTGGCCTGGCTGGGGTGGTTGTGGCGTCCGTTGCGCACGCTGCTGGTGTTGTCTGGTTTGACAGCTTTGCTGGCGGTCTGGCTGTACAGCACGGGTGATGGTTTGGGCACCGGCGATATTGAAAAGGCCGATTCGGTTTTTCTGCTGAAGTATTTGTTCTCTTCCCAGTCCGCCATTTTGTGGATGTGCGCGCTGTTCATTCTGGCTACGGTGATGTACTGGGCTGGTTTTTTCAGCAGTACGGCTGCTTGGATGGGGTCGGGGCTGACCTGGGCGGCGATCTATGCCGGGATGACGGGTTTGCTGGTGCGCTGGCGTGAAGGCCACTTGTTGGGTCCGGACATCGGTCATATCCCGGTCAGCAATCTGTATGAAGTGTTTGTGCTGCTGGCGCTGATTACTGCCTTGTTCTACATGTATTACGAGCGTCGTTACAACACGCGTGCCTTGGGTGGCTTTGTGCTGTTGGCGATCAGCTCGCTAGTTATTTTTCTGCTGTGGTATTCCTTCACGCGTGATGCACACCAGATCCAGCCTTTGGTGCCTGCGCTGAAAAGCTGGTGGATGAAGCTGCACGTGCCGGCCAACTTTATTGGTTACGGTACGTTCTCGTTGGCGGCCATGGTGGGTTTTGCGTATCTGGTTAAGGAAAATGGCGAGACGCGTTCGCGTGCCAAGCTGATTCCGGTGTTTTTGCTGGGTGCGATTCTGTGTGCCGAGCCCATGATTTTTGGTTCGCGCGAGTTGTCGCCTACCTGGATGCTGTATTTCGGTATCGGTAGTGTGATCGTGGGTACGATTCTGTATTTCCGTGGTCCGATTTCGCGCAAGCTGCCTTCGCTGGAGGTGCTTGATGACATCATGTACCGGGCGATTGCGGTGGGTTTTGCCTTCTTTACGGTGGCTACGGTGCTGGGGGCCTTGTGGGCCGCTGATGCTTGGGGCACTTACTGGCAATGGGACCCGAAAGAGACTTGGGCTTTGATTGTGTGGCTGAACTATGCGGCTTGGTTGCACTTGCGCTTGCTTAAAGGGCTGCGTGGCACGATGGCGGCATATTGGGCGCTGGGTGGGCTGCTGATTACCAGCTTTGCGTTCCTGGGCGTGAATATGTTCTTGTCGGGGCTGCATTCCTACGGGGAGCTGTAAGGTTTTTGCTGTTCTGGGGTGCTTGTGTTTGGGCTTCGGAATGGCGGTTGTAGAATTGGGAAACCCGAGTTTGGCTGAGTGCCGGACTCGGGTTTTTTTGTGGCTGTTTATTTGTTCTTTTAGGGGCGGGTGCCTGGTAGGGGCTTGAATGGTGCTTTGTGGGGTGACATAAGCGCTGGGAGACGCCGCTGGTGTGCGGGTCGGGGTGTCGGGGCTTGAGCGCTTGCCGGTGCTGCGCACCGGTGCCCTTGGCAGAAGATCGCGTAGGGCGCATCCTGAACTCGCACGATGGTTTGTCCCCCGGACAAACCATAAGCGTCGTGCTCAAACAGCAGGATGCTTGAACCCCTACGCGATCTTCTGCCCGCGGCAAGCACTCTGAATCGCCCCGACACCCCGACCCGCACACCAGCGGCTCACAGTGTTTGTTTATGGACCAGTCCTAATTTTTTCGGTGAATAGTGGGTGGGTTTAGGGGAGGCGTGATTGCGGTTTTTGGGTTAGGCGTTAATCGGAAGTTTGTTGGATTGAGGTGGCTTTGCTTAGCCAGACTCAGATCTAGACCGCTAAAACCCAAGCTAGCTCGATGTCTGTATCTATCTTCAGAACTATTTACTGCTCCAACTTTAGATACGCGCCTGGACTCGGAGCGGTAGCAGATATGAAGTGCGAAATTTAGAGTTGGGTATTACGCAGTGGTAAGTGGTGCGATCGGGCCAGAAGACTCAGGCTCTTATATGGCAGGGTGTCGGGGTGATGATGGCGTCAGGAAGGCTTTTATAGCTTCCCCATGACATTTGCAATGAAGGCGCATCAATGTGGTGAGAAACGCGGTCCTTTGCCACCCAGGCCCTCTGTGGGGCTTGGGCGCTTACCTACTTACATGGCGGGCGGGAACTTGTCCTGGGATTCGATCAGGAACTGTCTGGCGGCGGCGTCGTTGACCAGGTCGGTCATGGCGTTGGCTTTGAGCAGGTCTGCAGGGGTGCAGGCTTTGGAGATGATGAAGCCTTGTACGTAGTCCACGCCCAGTTCTTGCAGGGCTTTCAGGGTGGGGACGTCTTCTACCCATTCGGCGATGCTGATCATGCCTAGGTTGTTAGCCAGTTCAACGATAGTGCGGACGATGGCGACGTTGGTTTCTTTTTTCAGCATGTCGCAGATCAGGGCACCGTCAATCTTGATGGCATCGGCGGGCAGTTCGCGCAGGTAGGAGAAGGAGGTGTACCCCGCTCCAAAGTCATCCAGTGCGATGCGCACGCCCATTTTCTGCAGGCGACGCATGAAATTACGTGTGTGCTCCAGGTCGTCCAGTGCGACGCCTTCGGTGATTTCTACACACAGTCGGCGGGCCAGGTGTTCGAATCGGGCCAGGATGTCGAAGAGCCATTTGATGAAGGTGTCGTCGTTCAGGGACACGCCGCTCAGGTTGATGGTGACCCATTGGGTCTTGCTCAACTGAGCTTCGTGTTTGGACATCCATTCCAGGGTGGCGGAGAACACCCATTTATCGATGATGGTGATGGTGCCGCTTTCTTCTGCTGCTGCGATGATGCGGCCGGTAGGGATGAGCTGGCCAGAGGAGTCGCGCACGCGCAGCAAGGCCTCGAAGTTCAGGCTGTCCATGGGGCGACGCAAGGCAGCGATAGGCTGCATTTCCAGGTATAGCGCGCGAGAAGAGCCACCTTCCAGCTCTTCAAATAAACGTAGTTCTTCGGCGTGTTCTTGCAGGACGTTGGAGTCCTGCCCGTAGATAATCATGTCCTGATGCAGGCGGCGGGCGTCGCGGGCAGCTCGGCTGGCGGCGGAGATGGCTTCTTGCGGAGCCATGCCGGGGGCGACTTCGACCAGCCCCAGTGTGCTGCGCAGGTTGAAACTGCGGTTGCCAGCCAGCAAGGGGCTTTTGTTCAGCGATTCCAGCACGCTATTGGCCAGAGTGCGAGCCTGGTCGGGTTCGCAGTCTTCAAAGATGATGACAAATTCGTCGCTGCCGATGCGGCCAATCTTGTCTTTGCTGCGCAGGACGGATTCCAGTTGCTCGCAGACTTTCAGCAGCAGGGCATCGCCCGAGGAATGGCCGAAGGTGCCGTTCACATATTTGATGTGGTTCAGGTCCAAGTAGGCCAGCAGGCACGGTTTGTCGTCCTGGCTGCGGCTGAGCAGGCCGTCCAGTGCTTTTTCGATGCCGCGCTGGTTCAGGACATTGGTAACCGGATCGTTGTCGGCCATCAGGCGCAGTTGGCGGTAGGTCTCGGCACGGGCGGTGATGTCTTGCAGAGATCCTTCGATGCACTGATTGACGATGGCCACACGCAAGGCAAATTGGCAGGGCTGGGCATCGGCGTCGTAGTAGGTAATGGTCACGTCCTGACCATTTTGTGTGCTTTGGGCGACAGCTTTCCAGTCTTGTTCGGGAAAGAAATTGGTCCAGTGTATGGTGCTTTCGTTCGGGTCTGCGTCTATGTTGAGCATGCGCGCCAGAATGGGACTGATGCGCAGAAAGACGCCGGACTCGTTCAGGGTAAACATGCCGACGGGGGTCAGCAGGTAGTGGGCCATGAGTTCGTTACGGGCGCGCAGGGATTCGCTGCGGTCTTCTCGCAAGCGTTCACCCACGGCCAGGGCCACCATCAGGTTGGAGAGCAGGAAGGCGATGACGCCGTTGAAGTTCTCTACAAAGCTGGAGCGACCAAAGGCCACCAGAAAGATGGCTGAAATCAGCATGCACAGGGCCATGCTGAGCAGCACCAGTTGCCAGAGCAAGATGCGCGAGCGGGTGTGCAGGAGGACGGACAGCAGCACGGCAGAGACGCAGCACAGCGCGTAGATGGTGCTGACCCACATGACGGGCTGGAACACGGACGCCGGGGCCAGCAGGGACACGGGTAACAGGATCAGGCCCAGTATGCCCACCGTAGGCAGCAAGCGTTGCAGGCGGGCGGTGGTAATCGAGTTGCCCAGCAATACCGTAAACAGGGAATAGCTCAGGATGAAGTAGCAGGCGATGGTCACCTGACGCAGCACCGGCATGTACTGCGAGGGCAGAATCTGGCCTAGCCACTGGGTATCCCAGCCCATGGCCATCGAACCCAGGCGCAGGTTGCCAATCAGCCAGACTGACAGCAGCAGGTAGATCCAGGCGCGGTTGGTGGCGGCCAGCACCAGCATGAACATGGCCATGGTCAGCAAGCCGCCTTCCAGCAGCCCTATGCCACGGCTAAGACGGATCGAGGAGTTGGTGACGTCAGCGCTGGCCCAGAGCTGAGCTTGCAGGAGGGTGGGGCGGGAGGTCTCGACACGGCACAGCACGGTGTCGGGGTGGTTCGCCTGGCCTAATTCCAGGGTGTAGCTTTTTACCGGGGCGGGTGACAGCGGGGTAGGCGGGTCCAGCTCACTGTTACGCAGGGCCTGGCCGCTGCGGGCGTCTTGGCAGTGCAGCGAAGAAATCGGGGAGGCCGGAAAGTGCAGGACCTGGTCCTGCTGGGGGAAGGGGGCGGGCAGGGTCAGCAGCAGCCAATGGGGCTCGCTCAAGTGCAATCGTTGCCGGGTCGGGGCATTTTCCAATTGCGTCAGTAACTCTGGATCCGCATGCTCTTGCTGGCTGGCCAGCGCCTGAATGCCCAAACTTTGACCGGGAACGGTAGGGTAGCGATTCGGCAGGAACAGTAATGCCCATAAAGTGAGCATGATCAGAAACAAAGGGATGACGTAAAGACTCAAGCCGCGAATCAGGCGCTCGCTGGCCGAAGTAACAGGCTCAAAGCCGTGTGTCGGTATCCCAGGGGTGGTCATGATGGTGGTACAGCCTCCAGCGCTTACCATCGAACTGTCTGGCCACTGACAGCGAAATCTGTGCGTTCCTGGCTAGGACAGGACGCAACAGGCCGGGACTGCGATGCCTGCTGATGGCAGCGCAGTCCCGGCCTGTTTTACGGTCAGATTCGAGAGTTCTTTAAGGCTGAATGGTTGTTACCTGCATTCTTGCCCGTCTTTAAGGGAGCAATCGTTCGGTGGCAAACAAACTTTCCAGGCTTTCGCGGGGGCGGATCACATGAACCTGATCGCCGTCGACCAGAATTTCAGCCGCACGGGGGCGGGTGTTGTACTGGCTGGCCATGGTAAAGGCGTAGGCACCGGCGGACATGATGGCGACCAGATCGTCCTGTTTCAGATCCAGCTGGCGGTCACGAGCCAGCCAATCACTGCTTTCGCAGATGGGGCCAACCAGATCGTAGCGGGGAGTGGACTCGGTCACTGGACGAGGCTCTACCGCTTCCACGCCGTGCCAGGCATCGTACAGAGTGGGGCGAATCAGGTCGTTCATGGCGGCATCAATGATGGCGAAGTTTTTGGTCTCGCCATGCTTGAGGTATTCCACGCGGCTGAGCAGCACCCCGGCATTGCCCACCATGGAGCGGCCGGGTTCCAGCACGATTTCCAGATGGCCCAGGCCGTTCTTGTCCAGAGCGGCAAACACTTCGGTCAGCAGCTGGGTAGGGGTCACCAGGGTTTCGTCGGTGTAGCGAATGCCCAGACCACCGCCCAAATCCAGATGAGTCAGGTTCACGCCTTGCTCTTTCAGGGTCAGGATCAGCTTGATCAGCTTGTCCAGCGCATCCAGAAAGGGGCTGACTTCGGTAATCTGCGAGCCGATATGACAGTCCACACCCACAATATTCAGGCTGGGCAGCTCTTGAGCGCGTGCATAGATGCGGGGAGCCTGATCAATCGGCACGCCGAACTTGTTGTCTTTTAGGCCGGTGGAAATGTAGGGATGGGTACGGGCATCTACGTCCGGATTTACGCGCAAGGAAACAGGCGCTTTCACATTCATGCGTTCAGCAACCTGTGCAACGCGCTCCAGCTCGCCTTCGGATTCGACGTTGAAGCACTTCACGCCTGCTTTCAGGGCAGCTTCAATTTCCCAAACCTGTTTGCCAACACCGGAGAACACCACCTTGCCTGGATCGCCACCGGCGGCGATGACACGGGCCAGCTCACCGCCCGAGACAATGTCAAAGCCGGTACCCAGACGGGCGAATTCTTGCAGAATGGCCAGGTTGGAGTTGGCCTTCATGCCATAGCACACCAACAACTTGCGGTCCTGGCCTGCCACTCGATAGGACTCCCAGGCGTCGCGCAAGGCTTGGCGGGAATACACATACAGAGGGGTGCCGAATTCTTCAGCCAGCTTGTTCAGGGGAACTTGCTCGGCGTGCAGCGTGTTGTTCTGAAATTGGAAGTGAGGTGCAACGGTCATGGTGTCGTCAAATAACAGAGGTTAAGCGAGCAGGGCGAAAATCAGCGCGGCGCTGTTTGGGCGTCCGCTGCTTCCTGCGCAGGAGGGTGGTACAAGGGGCCTTTGTAGCCGCAAGCGCTAAGAAAAACGCTAAGTGCCAGCAAGGCCAGCAGGCGGGAGGAGCGTAGTTTGTTCATAAGGTGTTGAGCTAGTGCGGACAATGCAGAACATTATGCCATTGTGAGGGACAAAGCATAAAAAAACGCCGGCTAGGCCGGCGTTTGGGTACTGGATTTAGAAGGGGACGAAGGGCTGGGCTTGCGTGCCCGAAGAACCGGAGTCAGAGTCCAGTTGCCGCAGCAGGTCGCCAATACCATCGCTTTGATCGCCACCGCCTTGTTGCAGGGCACCGTCACCTGGAGCGGGCAGACCAACACGGGCAATCGCTTGTCCGGGTGGGAATTCGTCAAAGTAGAAGTCCCCGTTGATGCGCGACAGGCCGGAAGGCATGGGGCCTGGAGGGACGATAGGCTTGTCTTTGAGCGCGGCGCGCATGTAGTTGATCCAGATAGGCATGGAAGCACCACCGCCGGTTTCACCCGAACCCAGGCTGCGTGGCTTGTCAAAGCCCATCCAGGCAATACCAACCAGATCTGGCGTGTAACCGGCAAACCAGGCGTCCTGGGAATCGTTGGTGGTCCCTGTCTTGCCACCAATGTCCGTACGCTTCAATTCGCGCGAGGAGCGGGCACCGGTGCCGGAAGTTGCCACACCGCGCAGCAAATCGTTCATGACGTAAGCTGTACGGGCGTCGATGGCACGGGCAGCCGCATCACCGGCCACAATGGGCTTGGCACGCATGATGACTTTGTTGGTGCTGTCGGTTACGTAATCGATCAGGTAGGGCTCGGTGCGGTAACCGCCATTGGCAAAGACCGAGTAGGCACCGGCCATTTGCAGAGGCGTTACGCTACCGGCACCCAGAGCCAGCGGCAGCACGGCGGGCTGACGGGCTTTGTCGAAACCAAAGCGGGTCACGTATTCCTGCACGTACTTGGGACCGACGGCCTGCATGATACGGATGGACACCATGTTTTTGGATTTATACAAGCCTTGGCGCATGGTCAGCATGGGCTCGTAGGTGCGACCGTAGTTCTTGGGTGTCCAGGGCTTGGAGCCGGTCTGGGCTGCGGTCAAAACAAAAGGTTCGTCCGAAATCTGAGTGGCTGGAGTCAGACCACGCTCCAGCGAGGAGGCGTAGATGAAGGGCTTGAAGGCCGAGCCGGGTTGACGCCAGGCTTGCGTGACGCGGTTGAACTTCCCGTCCGAGAAGTGGAAACCGCCCACCATGGCTTGGATAGCGCCGTCTTGCGGGCGTACCGACACAAAAGCCGCTTGCACCGCAGGCATATTGATCACTTCCCAGTAATCGCCATTGCGGAACAGATAGACCACGGAACCGCGCTGAATGCGCACGTCTGCCTTGGCGTTTTTCACCAGGCCACGAGCAACAATCTTCAGGGCGCGCTTGTCGTTGACATCAATAATTTGCTGGGCGGTACGGGCCACGCGAATCTGGTTGGGGCTGGCATCGAGCACCACACCGGTCAGCAAGTCGCCTGTGTCGGGGTACTTGTCCTGCAAGTCATCCAGAATGGAGTCCAGCTGGGCGTGATCGTTTTCAATACCGGCAGGCAGATCCACCTGGCCTTGCGGGCCGGTGTAAGGAGCACGACGGGTGTAATCCAGAATACCGTTGCGTACGGCCAGGTAAGCCGCTTCCTGGTCGGTGGACTTGATCGTGGTGTAGATATTGAAGCCGCGCGAGTACACATTGTCCTGGTAGACGCCGTACAGCAGTTGGCGAGCCAGTTCAGCTGCGTATTCACCGTGGATGGCGTAGCCACCCGCCGGTGTACCCAGGGCCGACTTCACAACGATTTCCTGTGCCATCGCCTCCTGGTATTCCTGCTCAGTGATGTAGCCCAGGGTACGCATGCGGCCCAGCACATAGGCTTGGCGAGTTTTGGCACGCTCGAAGTTGGCAATGGGGTTGAAGCGCGAGGGGGCTTTGGGAATACCGGCCAGCATGGCGGCTTCTGCTGTGGTGATTTCGCCCAGTTGCTTGCCCAGATACGTTCGTGAGGCTGCGGCAAAACCATAAGCACGATGTCCCAGATAGATCTGGTTCATGTACAGATCCAGGATCTGGTCTTTGGTTAGCGTGGCTTCAATCTTGAAGGTCAGCAGCAGTTCGTAGAACTTGCGGGTATAGGTCTTTTCCGATGACAGGTAGAAGTTACGCGCTACCTGCATGGTGATTGTACTGGCCCCCTGGGTCTTGGACATATGGGTCATGTTGGCCAAGGCAGCGCGGCCAACACCCATCCAGTCAATACCGCCGTGCTGGTAGAAGCGATCGTCCTCGGCCGCCAGAATGGCCGATTTCATGACATCGGGAATTTCGTCAAAACGCAACACATTGCGGCGTTCTTCACCAAATTCGCCGATCAACACCTTATCCGCCGTGTAAATGCGCAGCGGCACTCGGGGGCGGTAGTCGATCATGGCGCTAAGGTCAGGCAGGTTTGGCCAGGCCAAAGCCAGCGCAAGCGACCCAAGCAGGACGGCACACAGACCAAGCCCCACAAAAAAGACCGAGGTCTTGATGATGAGGCGGGCAAGCCAGGAACCGGAGCTTTGCTCGGGTTTAGAATTGGGGGAGCGGGAAGAGGAACTCATTAGGGCTGATTTTAAAGTCCAAACGCAGCAGGACTGGGCCTCAAACCAAGTATCAATGTAACAAAATAATACTAAGCAAGCGGACTGTGCTTAGGGAAGGCTAATGGGATAATACACAAATGAACCACTCTTTACCCGCTGAGCTGATGCCTGTAGAACATCCTGATCCCTTAACAGACGCCGAGCTGCTCCATTTACAACAGACTGGCCCACGCCCCATTATTTTGGTAGGCATGATGGGAGCCGGTAAAACGACCATTGGTCGTCAATTGGCGCGGGAACTCAAGCGCGAGTTTATGGACCTGGACCACGAGCTGGAAGCCCGTAGCGGTGTGCGAGTGGCCACTATCTTTGAGTTCGAAGGCGAGCAAGGGTTCCGCAAACGCGAATCTGCGGTGCTCGATATTTGTTCGCGTCAGACCGGTATTGTGCTGGCAACGGGGGGCGGGGCCATTTTGTCCGAGGCCAATCGCCAGATCATCAAAGATCGCGGTATCGTAGTGTACTTGTGCGCTACCGTGGATGAGCTGTACCGTCGCGTGGCCCGAGACCGTAACCGGCCGCTGTTGCAAACAGCGGACCCACGCGCCCGCATTCAGGAACTGTTGCAAGCGCGCGAACCCCTCTATGAAGAAGTGGCGGATGTCCGCTTTGAAACTGGCTCGGCGCCAGTTCATCATGCGGTGCGCCACTTATTGTCCCTGTTGAAAGAACGAGGTTGCTAAATGTCTGTAGTGCATGTTGACGCCCAGGGTGGCGCTTATCCCATCCATATCGCCGCCGGGCGTCTGGCGCATCTTGCAGACACGGTGCCAGCCGATACGTCTGCCATTGCAATCGTCACCAATCCTACGGTGGCCGCCCTGTACCTGGCACCTGCAAAGGAAGCCCTGGCTGCAACCGGCAAGCCTGTTCATGTGATCGAGCTGCCCGATGGCGAAGCCTACAAGAACTGGGAGTCCCTGAACCTGATTTTTGACGCGCTGCTGGGCGGTCACCTGGATCGCAAGGCCCTGATTGTGGCCTTGGGCGGTGGCGTTATCGGCGATATGGCCGGTTTTGCTGCGGCCTGCTTCATGCGGGGTGTGCGCTTTGTGCAGGTGCCGACGACCTTGCTGGCGCAGGTGGACTCCTCGGTGGGCGGCAAGACGGCGATCAACCACCCGCTGGGCAAGAATATGGTGGGCGCGTTCTACCAGCCTATCGCTGTAGAGGTGGATACGGACGTACTCAAGACTTTGCCTGCTCGTGAGATCTCCGCCGGTCTGGCGGAGGTTATCAAATACGGCATGATTTACGACCTGGACTTCTTCAACTGGTGTGAAGAGCAGATTGCGCCCATGCGTACGCTGGAACAAGAACAAATCGTCTATGCGATTCGTCGCTCCTGCGAGGTCAAGGCTGAAGTCGTTTCCCAGGACGAACGCGAATCTGGTCTGCGCGCCATTTTGAACTTTGGTCACACTTTTGGCCACGCGATCGAGTCCGGCATGGGCTACGGCCAATGGCTGCATGGTGAGGCCGTGGGCTGCGGCATGATTATGGCTGCCGAGCTCTCCGCCCTGGTCTGCGGCTTGCCTGCTCAGGACGTGGCTCGTATCAAGGCCCTGGTGCAAGCCAGCGGATGTCCGATCACTCCACCACAATGGCCTGCGGACCGTTGGCTGGAATTGATGCAGGTGGACAAGAAAAATGAAGGTGGCCAGCTGCGTTTTGTGCTGCTGGATAAATTAGGCCATGCCAAGGTGCAGGCGGTCGCGCCTGATGTGGTACGCCAGGCATTGGCCCGCTTTACAACGGTGGAACAGGAGTAAAACCTATGCAAATGCTTGCCGCTTATGCCTGTCACCCTGAACAGTCCCGCGGTCGGCGTTATGCAGAGGCAGCGCCCCAAGGCCGTAACGCCTTTCAGCGGGACCGCGACCGGATCATTCACTGCAATGCCTTTCGCTTGTTGGAATACAAAACCCAGGTGTTCATTAACCACGAAGGTGATTTATTTCGAACACGATTGACGCATAGTCTGGAAGTGGCCCAGCTGGCGCGGGCCATTGCCCGCAATCTGGGTTTGCACGAAGACCTGATCGAAGCGATCTCTCTGGCTCATGATCTGGGCCACACTCCTTTTGGCCATGCAGGTCAGGACACCTTGAATAGCTGCATGCAAAGCCTGCGTCCCGAGGCCGGGGGCTTTGAGCATAATCTGCAAAGTCTGCGGGTGGTGGACGAGCTGGAAGAGCGCTATGCCGCCTTCAATGGCCTGAACCTGTGCTTTGAAACCCGCGAGGGGATTTTGAAGCATTGTTCGCTGAAGCACGCCCGTGAATTGGGCGAGGTCGGCCAGCGCTTTATTGATCGCACCCAACCGTCGCTGGAAGCCCAAATGGCCAATCTGGCCGATGAAATTGCTTACAACAATCACGATATTGATGACGGTTTGCGCTCCGGCCTGATCCGCTTGGAACAATTGCTGGAGCTGCGCCTGTTCAACAGTCATTACGAGCATGTACAAGCCCAATATCCGGGCTTGAGCGGTCAACGTTTGGTGGCGGAGATTATCCGCGGCATGATCAACACGCTAGTGGTGGATTTAACGGAAACCACGCGTGCCAAGCTGGAAGAGCATCGCCCGGACAGCGTGGATGCGATTCGTCATTTGCCTCGTTTGGCCGGATTCTCGCCAGATATGCGGGCGCAGGCTGATGAGCTCAAACGCTTCTTGCACGCGAATCTGTATCGCCACTACAAGGTGGTGCGCATGATGAGCAAGGCGCAGAACATTGTGCGCGAGCTGTTCCATGCTTTTCTGGATGATCCTCGTTTGCTGGCGGCGGAGCATCGCCGTGAAGACCCGATTGCTCAGGCCCGTGCCATTGCTGATTACATCGCTGGCATGACGGACCGCCATGCCATTCGCGAGCACGACGCTATCTTCAAGATGTAGCTCTTCTTCATTGATAAAGCGCCAAAAAACCATGTTTTGGTGCTCGAGGCCTGAACAGCGTGGTCTTTTAAGGGAGACAGCCTTTAGCGCTGCAATAAAGGCTTCAGATAGCGCCCGGTATGGCTTTGCTCGCAAGCAGCAACAGTCTCCGGGGTGCCTTGCACCACAATCTGCCCACCGCCCTGGCCACCTTCCGGTCCCATGTCCACAATCCAGTCTGCCGTTTTGATCACATCCAGATTGTGCTCAATTACGACCACGCTATTGCCCGACTCAACCAGTTTGTCCAGCACTTCCAGCAAGACAGCAATGTCCTGGAAGTGCAGGCCGGTTGTGGGCTCGTCCAGCACATACAAGGTTTGACCGGTACTGCGCTTGGACAGCTCCAGTGACAATTTCACCCGCTGCGCCTCACCACCAGACAGGGTAGTCGCGCTTTGACCCAGGCGGATGTAGGACAAGCCCACATCAATCAAGGTAGTCAATTTACGCGCGACCACTGGCACCGCATCAAAGTATTCCAGCGCCTGCTCAACCGTCAGGTCCAGCACTTCGCTGATATTGCGGCCTCGGTAGCGAATGTCCAGCGTTTCACGGTTGTAGCGACGGCCCTGGCAGACATCACAAGGTACATAGACGTCCGGCAGGAAGTGCATCTCTACCTTGACCACGCCATCGCCCTGACAAGCTTCGCAGCGGCCGCCTTTAACGTTAAAGGAGAAGCGGCCTGGGTCGTAGCCACGCAATCGTGCCTCGGGCACGCTGGCGAACAGCTCACGAATAGCCGTGAACATGCCCGTGTAGGTGGCTGGATTACTGCGTGGGGTACGACCAATCGGGGTTTGATCGACGTTGATGATCTTGTCGAAATGCTCCAGGCCTTCCATACGATCGTAGGGCGCCGGTTCGGCGTGGGCACGGTGCAGCAAATGCGAGAAGGCGGTTGCCAGCGTGTCGTTGATCAGCGTGGACTTGCCCGAGCCGGACACGCCGGTAATGCAGACTAGTCGCCCAGCCGGAATCGCCAAATCAACAGACTTCAGGTTATTGCCGCTGGCACCGTACAGACGCAGCCAGTTCAGGCTGTCATCCACCGGGCGACGCTTGGGGATGGCAATCTGGCGCTTGCCGGACAGGTACTGGCCGGTCAGAGAGTCAGGGTTCTGGGCCAGATCTGCGGGTGAACCTTGAGCGGTAATTTGACCGCCATGTTCGCCAGCGCCGGGGCCCATATCGATGACATAGTCGGCGGTGCGTATCATGTCCTCGTCGTGCTCGACCACGATCACGCTATTACCCAGGTCCCGCAGGTGTTGCAGGGTCTGGATCAGTTTGTCGTTATCGCGCTGGTGCAGGCCAATGGAGGGCTCGTCCAGCACATACATCACGCCGGTCAGACCGGAACCGATCTGGCTAGCCAGACGAATGCGCTGGGCCTCGCCACCGGAAATGGTGTCGGCGCTGCGGTCCAGAGACAGGTAGTTTAGACCCACATTGTTCAAAAACTCCAGCCGCAGGCGGATTTCACGCACGATGCGGTCGGCAATTTCTTTTTTCGCACCCGTCAGCGACAGGCGCTCGAACCAGGCCAGGCAGTCGGACAGGGCCAGGGCTTCGACTTCATAGATGGCCAGTCCTTTGGCTTGTCCTTGCGCTGCGGAGTGAGTCTGCGTGCACTGTGCGGCATTGTCAGACAGCTGGTCGACATTGAGGGTTGCGGAGTGGGCAGACGCGGTGCCTGCATGATGCTTGCACCCAGTATGGCTTGGAATCGGATCATCCCCGATACGGACGTGACGCGCCTCCAGACGCAGGCGTGCGCCATGGCAGGCTGGGCAGGTCTGGGTGCGACGCAGCTTGTTCAGTTCCTCGCGCACGGCGCTGGAATCGGTTTCCGCCCAGCGACGTTGCAAATTCGGAATCACCCCTTCAAATGGGTGAGTTTTCACGGTGGTGCGGCCTTTCTCATTCAAATAGAGAAAGGGGATTTCTTCCGCGCCGGAGCCATACAGCACGGTGCGACGCAGCGCTTCGGGCAGGGACTCGAAGGGGGCCTCTATATCAAAGTGATAATGGGCCGCCAGGCTGGTCAGCAAAGTGTAGGTAAAGGCATTGCGTCGGTCCCAGCCCGCAATGGCACCGCCTGCCAGGCTCAGTTCCGGAAAGGCCACCACCCGTTCGGGGTCGAATACATCCACTTGCCCCAGGCCGCTACAGTCCGGGCAGGCTCCTGCTGGATTGTTGAAGCTGAACAGGCGTGGCTCCAGCTCGGGCAAGGAGTAATCGCAGACCGGGCAGGCGTAGTGACTGGAATAGGGCTGTTCCAGGCCTGTGTCCAGATTCACCACCAGGCAACGCCCGTTGCTGGTGGACAGGGCGGTTTCCAGGCTCTCGGCCAGACGCTGCTGGCTATCGGGTCGAATGCGCAGACGGTCTATGACCAGGTCCAGGTCGTGTGCCTGTTGGGCATTGAGTGCAGGCAGATCTTCAATGCTGGAGATCTCGCCATCGACGCGTACCCGTACAAAGCCTTGGGCTTGCAGGCCGCGCAGTTCAAGCTGCAGGTCACCAACCAGGCCACGGTGCATGGGTGCCAGCACAGCAATACGGGTTTCAGGTTCCCATTGCAGAATCTGGTCTACCATCTGGCTCACGCTATGAGCCTGCAAGGCCAAGTGGTGTTCCGGGCAGTAAGGAGTCCCGACCCGCGCGTACAATAGGCGCAAATAATCGTGGATTTCGGTAGTGGTCCCCACGGTGGAACGCGGGTTATGGCCTGCTGCTTTTTGCTCGATGGCAATGGCAGGCGACAAACCTTCGATCAAGTCCACATCTGGCTTGTCCATCAGTTGCAAGAACTGACGTGCATAAGCGGACAGGCTTTCCACATAGCGCCGCTGGCCTTCGGCATACAAGGTGTCGAAGGCTAGAGAGGATTTCCCAGAACCGGACAGCCCCGTCAGCACGACCAACTGGTGGCGTGGCAGGTCTACGGAGATATTTTTCAGGTTGTGGGTACGGGCACCACGAATGCGGATGGCTTCCATCGCTTTATTTAGGCTTGTCAAAAGGCAACTTGCTACTATAGCGCGTTGCGTCAGAATTTATGTGAACGGGTATCCGGGCTCTCTGCTAGCCCAGTTGTGACAGAGTATTAAATGAGTACACACCAAACCATGAATACGGCCGGATCGCGCCCAGCGCGCCTGAGTCTGACTCAGCAAGAGCGCAAGGCCAGCATCCTGCTTGCCCTGTTGTTTGCCTGTCGAATGCTGGGTCTGTTTTTGCTGACCCCGGTCTTTGCAGTGGCCGCGCACTCCTTGCCCGGCGGTAATGATGCCGCCCGTGTGGGTCTGGCATTGGGGGCCTATGGTCTGACGCAGGCTGTCTTGCAGATCCCCTTGGGGATGGCATCGGATCGCTTCGGACGCCGACCGATTATCGTCATCGGCATGGCCTTGTTCGTGATCGGTGGGGTGATCTCCGCGCTGGCCCAGAATATTGACTGGGTGACGGTAGGCCGCTGTATTCAAGGTCTGGGGGCAGTTTCAGCGGCAATTTCCGCCTGGGTTGCCGACTCCACCCGTCCCGAAGTGCGCACACGTGCCATGGCGATGGTGGGTGGCTCGATTGGGCTGTCTTTTGCTGTATCGCTGGTGCTCTCGCCAGTGCTGGTGGGACAATTTGGTTTGTCGGGACTGTTCTGGGCCATCAGTTTGCTGGGCTTTGTCTGCTTGTTGATTGCCGCTTTTGTCGTGCCCAGCGCGCCTAAAGCACCCGCCTCGATTGTGCAGGTTACCGCCGGACAGGTGTTGCGTCATTTGGATCTGCTGCGCCTGAACTTTGGCGTGTTCTGTCTGCACTTTATCCTGATGTCCCTGTTCATCGTCGTACCGGGCATTCTGGCGACCTTGGGTGGCTACGGCACTCAGGATTTGTGGAAGGTGTACTTGCCCGTTATTCTGGTTTCTTTTGTGCTGATGGTGCCAGCGGTGTTTTGGACAGAGACCCGCAAGCGTCACAAGCATGCGCTGGAACTGTCTGTGTTGCTGCTGATTGTGGTGCTGGCCGTGATGCCATGGGCGCGCGATTCACTGGTTCCCATGGTGGCCGCGCTGACGTTTTTCTTCATCGGCTTTAATGTGCTGGAAGCCTTGCAGCCTTCCTTGGTGTCGCGTGTGGCGCCACCAGAATACAAAGGTTTGGCGCTGGGTTTTTACAACACCTCTCAGTCCCTGGGCGTGTTTGCCGGCGGCCTGATCGGCGGCATCCTGGCAGGGCGAGGGCTCACCCAATGGGTCTTGTGGACCGGCGCAGCCCTGGCTTTGCTCTGGTTGCTGACAGCGCGCGGTTTCAAAGACAAATATTAAAAGGCATTGCCTGTTACGCTTGTGCAAAGACGTGGCAGGCAGCAACAAGTAAAGTGGCTGGATTGGCCGCAAGAATCAAGAGCTGGGCGGAACAGGTGACACCATCAGGTGCTTAGCCATATACGCCGTTCAAGGTGCCGTAACAGGATCGATGGCATGGATAAAACTGCCCTTCCCGGAGCGGGGAGGGAGTGTTAATTAAGGCACGAATCCACGATAATACGGCTTGATTTAGAATTTTTGACTACAGGATTTTTTCATGGCATCGGTAAATAAAGTCATTCTGGTCGGCAATCTTGGCCGCGACCCAGAAGTACGCTACAGCGCAGAAGGCTCGGCCATCTGCAATATTTCCATTGCCACGACTTCGCAGTGGAAAGACCGTACCTCTGGCGAGCGCCGTGAGGAAACCGAATGGCACCGTGTGGTGTTCTACAACCGTCTGGCTGAAATTGCAGGTGAGTACCTGCGTAAAGGCCGTCCCGTCTACGTAGAAGGTCGTCTGCGCACCCGTAAATGGACAGGCCAGGACGGTCAGGAGCGTTTCACGACCGAAATCATTGCCGAGCAAATGCAAATGCTGGGTGGCCGTGACGGTGGTGATATGGGCGGCGGCAGCATGGGTGGTGGCGAATACGGTGGCGGCGGTGGTGCACCAGCTCCGCAACGTGCTCAGCGCCCAGCGCCTCAACAACAGCAGCAACAACAGGCCCCACGTAATAACGCTCCTATGTCGGACAATCTGGCCGATATGGATGACGATATTCCGTTCTAATTGGGCAAGATGAAGCTCGGCCTGGCCCTGTCAGGACAAAGGGTCTCTCTTTCCTGAACTGTTGATTGGCTCGGCAATACTAAAAACCCCCGGCGAATTTAAAATTCACCGGGGTTTTTTATGCATCTCTGCGCGGCGCTGCGGCGCAAGAGTGGGGCAGAATGGGCTGCCTTGTCGTACTGCGATTAGAAACGGTGCGTGAGTGTAGCCAAGGCAGTGCGCCCTTCGCCGTAATATACCGAGTTGTAAAAGCCCATGGCACGGTAATAGCGTTTATCGGCCAGGTTACGCACATTGAGCTGCAACTGGGTTCGTTTGCCAAGGTCGTATTGCGCCATCAGATCGAACAAGGCATAAGGTTTTTGTTCAACCGATGCGGACTGTTCGCCGTAATAGCCTTGTGCATGGGTGCGGCTTTGCCAACGTATTCCCGCTCCTACCACCAGGTTCTTCAAGGTGCCTGGCAATCGGTACGTGGTATTGAGCTTGAGCATTTGTTCGGGTTGCGTAGTCTGGACCTTGCGCCCTTCGTTGTCCTTGGACACGCGGTAGGTATAGCCGATAAAGGCATTCCAGCCAGGGCTTAGTTCGCCGGCCAGTTCCAGTTCCACGCCCCGCGTTCGTGTGCCATCCAGCATTTCGTACCACGATTCGTTACGAGCGACATCAAAGCCGCCGTACTCGGCCACGTCTTTCTGATTGGTCTGGAAAACAGCCAGCGATCCGTTCAGGCGTCCATCCAGGTAGGACGCTTTGATACCTGCCTCGTAGTTGTGTCCGTACGCTGGCCCTGTCATTTCCCAGTCTTTGGTCTTGTACATCTGGGGCTGGAAGATGTTGGTGTAGCTGGCATAGACCGTATAAGTGTCATTCAGGTCATAGGTCACGCCCAGATACGGCGTTATTTCCGAGTAGCGCTGTGACTGGGACAGAATGATGGGGGTGGTGCCCGGTGTCCATTGGTTCCAGCGGTACTCATCGGCTTCCCAGCGTGTCCAGCGTGCCCCGGCGAGCAGGTGCAGATCATCGCTCAAATTAAAGCGGGTTGTGCCGAAAATTCCCGTCTGGGTGGTACGCAGGATTTGATCGGAGACAGCTTGATCCCAGACAGGTTCTGGCCAGTTGCCGTGCCAGTCATGAATATTGGGTATGGGATAGCTTGCCTGGTCGGAAGAATTCCATCCCTTGGTTTGACTACGAGATTTGGAGTGTGAGAAGCCCAGATTGAACTCGTGGTTTGCTCCCAGCAGATCGAAATCCCCTGTCAATGAGCCGCCATATACATCTTGCTTGCTACCGCCTTTGTATTTGCGCAGGGTGGGTGTCCCGGATAGCAAGCCCGTATTGGCATCGACAGGAAAGTCGGCGGCAAACAACAGGGAGGCATCAAAGTCATTGTTCAGCCTGGAATAGGACAGTCTGCCGTCCCAGCCATTGGCAAATGTGTGCTCCAGCGAGGCAAAGTATTCTGTCGCGTCGGTATCCCAGGTCGTCCATTTGGCGCCGACCGTCTGCCCTTTCTCCCAATCGACTTGCTCGCCATTGGTGTCAAAAATGGGCAAACCACCCCACATAACGCCTTTGGGGCGAGAACGCTGAGTGGAGACACCTGCGCTCAAGGTGGTGGCTTCACCCACGTCGGCTTCGATAATGCCGTAGAGAACATCGCGTTTTTTGCGATAAAAATCCAGCGTATCGCCTCTTCGCTCTTTGGCACCGACTAAGCGGGCGCGCAAGGAGCCTGACTCGTTCAGTGCAGAGGATAGATCCAGCTCGCCGCGGTAGGTATCGTTGCTGCCGCCCATGGCGCGGATAGTGCCCTGGAACTCACGGCCAGGACGTTTGCGGATGAAGTTCATGGAGCCGCCTGGGTTGCCGGTACCACTCATCAGGCCCGTTGCACCGCGAATAATCTCTACGTGATCATAGATAATCGGATCCAGATTGCCATCTCCGAACTGGTAGGTATCGTCCAACGGCTTGACCACACCATCAAACTGCATGGTGTCCATCTTGAAACCGCGTGAATAGTAGCTGAGCCGGTCAGTTTCGCTTTGCTGCACGTTCATGCCGGTGGCATTTTCCATAATGTCACGCACGCTGTTCATCGCGTGATCATCCAGTTGTTGTCGGGTCAGGCTGCTGGTTGATTGTGGAGTATCGCGTTGCGTCAGAATCAGGCCGTTGGCCGAGCGCATCCAGTCAGTTGTATAGGAGCCTGTATGTTCCGTGGTATCACCTGCACCGCGCACCACAACGGTGCCCAGTTGCGTGATGGGGGCGTTGGGAGTGTCCGTCAGGGTATAGCTGCCGTCAGTTTGCCGCTGAATCTGCAAGGGGGTTTGACTCAGGAGCTGTGCAAAACCCTCGTCAAGGCTATGGATTCCTTGTAGGCCAGGGGTCTGAAGGCCATCGGTTTGGGAGGGGGGGAATGAGAGCAGCACCTGCATGTGCTGGGCGTAACGTGCCAGAGCCGGTCCCAACGGCCCGGCAGGAATGTCAATGGCGCGCCCGCTGTTTTGCGCTGACCCTTGTGCCCATACGAGGGAGCTGGGGGGCAGGACACCTAACAAGGAGATCAGGATGGCAGTGGCCAGGGGGGCCAAGGTATGGCGCAGCTGGCAGGTGCTGCGAGAGTGCAGGGAAGGGGTGTACATAGTGTTTGGTTTCCGGGAAGAGGTTTACTACTTCACCCTGTATGCCAAACGAGATTGAAAAAGTGACAATTTTTAGTGCTTAACGTGCAATGATCCGCGTCCAGTACGCCGTGCGGCGTTCTGTTCGAACTGGTAAAACTCGTTCGATAGCACTAAGGCCGCGCTCAATGTCGCTTAAGGGGTAGGCACCAGAGATGCGCAGCGCGCCCACGGCTGGATCACAACTAAGAAAGCCTGGCTGGTAGCGGGCCAGGGCGGCTATCAATTCATCAAGGCGCATATTGTCGGCATAGAGCATGCCATCTAGCCAGGCGTGTTGTTGAGTGGGCATAGCCGTGGGGATGCTGGCTCGGTGCGCGTCCAGTGTGGAGCTCATGCCTGCGGGCACGATCGTGGTCAAGTTAGCGGCCAGCGCAGGTTCCAGCCTGACGCTGCCTTGACTGACATGAATATGGGCTCTGTCTTCGCTCCAGTAAACAGAGAACTGCGTGCCCAACGCCACGATTCGCCCTGCTGGGGTGCTGACCACCAATGATCTGGCTGGCAAGTGAGGATCGGCGTGCGTTGCAATGTGGATTTCTCCCCGGCGCAGCTTGATTTCACGGATTTGATTGTTATAGGAAATGTCGACAGCGCTATCCGTGTTCAGGCTTAGCTGGCTGCCATCTTCAAGTGTAGTCTGCCGGCGCTGGCCAACGGCCGTGCGCTGATCAGCGGTCCATACCTGCAGGGGAAACTGCTGAATCAATGCCGCACTGGCACCAGCGGTCAGCACAAAGGCAAAAGACTTGAGTACGGTACGTCGGCGTCGAAAGAGCGGTGTGCTTAATGCATGGAAACCAGCGGCCTGATCAAACTGGCCAAATTGCTGATTCAGTAATTCGATACGTTTCCAGGCATGTTGATGCAAGGGGCTGGCGGCGAGCCATGCTTGCCAGGCTTGGTGGTCGGCGGGAGTGCACTCTTCCGCGCTCAAGCGCACAAACCATTCGCTGGCCGTAGCGATGACCTTTTCAGGCAAGTTTCCCGTATCCGGTGGATTCAACACGATGTCAGGCAATGTCGAATAGCCAGGGCCAAGTACTGCCGAACCGAACTGACAGAAACTTGCAGCTGTGCAGCGATCTGTGCGTGTTTCAGCCCCTCTAGCTGCAGCAATAAAAAGGCCTGGCGGGCTTTGGGAGGCAGGCCGTCAAGTAGTTTGTCTATCTCGACCAGTGCTTCCACGGCCAGGGCACGACGCTCCGGGGACGGCGCAGAATCGTCTTGGCGAGCAGCCAGTGCTTGCAGATAGGCACGCTCGATATCTCGTCGACGAAACATATTGACCAGCAGGCCGTGTGCGATGGTGACCAGATAAGCACGAGGTTCGCGAAAGCTGCGAACATCGTCACGGCGCATGAGCACTTTCAGGTAAGTGTCGTGGGTCAGGTCCGCCGCATCCTCCGGGCATCCGGTTTTGCGACGCAGCCAGTCGCACAGCCAAGACTGGTGCTGGCTGTAGAGCCCTTCAAACGAGGCGTCCGGACTGCTTTGGGTCATGATCAGGTGGAAATATACGACAGTTGCTAATAATAACCATTATCAATAATTGATCGCAATGTCCCACACAAACAATGCCTGGTTCGTACAAACACCAATGTGTACCAATATCAATTCTTGTATACAATCCATAAAAAATGAATGCAAAATAGGAAAGCAATGACCACGATCAAAACAGCAAGTCACAGCGATGGGGTGTATGAGTCGGTGCGGGCTCACGTTCTTGGCCTGGTGAAAAACATTGATGAGCCCGTGCGGGTTCGGGAAGAAGAACTGGCCAAGATGCTCAATGTCAGCCGCACGCCGGTACGGGAAGCACTGCTGCGTCTGGGGCAGGAAGGTATTTTGACCATGGAGCCTCGTCGCGGCGCCTTGCTCTCGCCCTTGACCCAGCAGGACTACATCGAATGGCTGAAGCTGCGCATTGAACTGGAAGCCTTTGCGGCGCGTGAAGCCGCCTTGAATGCCTCGCAGCGGGATGTGGATGCCTTGCGCGCGCTGTTTGCGCCCTTCAATCAAGACAATGTGGAAGAGCGTGTCAGCGAATATGCGGCAGCCAATGTGGAATTCCACGCGGCCATCATGCGTCTGGCTGCAAATAGTTTGCTGGAGAAGGTATGGAAGTCCTTTGGGCACCGCGACATGCTCAAGACCAAAACCATCGAGCGTCTGAAACGGGCGCACGAGTCTTTGGCCGAGCACCTGGCCATGATCGACGCGATTGAAAAACGGGACGCAGCGCTGGCAGATCGTCTGGCGCGCGAGCACGTTCAAGGGTTGCTGACGCAAACCTTGAACAGTTCCAACAACATCCGATAAGGAGGTTTGCTGTCATGAAGTTACTGACCTTTGTAGCCGCAGGGGAAACGCATTTGGGCGGCATGCTGGACGATGATCGGGTGGTGGATCTGACACAGGCCTGGGGGATGTACGAGCATCCTTTACGTGCTCGGCAGGCTCCCACTGAGGTCATTGACGCTATTTTTATAGGCGATGAGATCCTGATCAGCCTGCAGCTTTTGATGGAGCAGGCAAGCCAGGCCAAGGCTCCCGTCCATGCTGCTTCAGATCTGTGCTTTCTGGCTCCTGTCCCGAATCCGGCCAAAAACATTTTCTGTGTGGGTCGCAATTACCGCGCCCATATCGTGGAAGGCAATCTGGCACGTGGTCGTGCGGCGGATGACTTCCCCAAAGCCCTGGAGTTCTTCAGCAAACCGCCCACCACGGTGGTGGGGCATCAGGCCCTGGTCAGCCGCCATGCGGCTCACACCAAGATGCTGGATTATGAAGTGGAGCTGGGCATTGTGATCGGCAAGGAAGGCCGGGACATTCCAGTTGAAGACGCGCTGGACTATGTCTTTGGCTACACGGTGATCAACGATATTACGGCGCGTGATCTGCAAGCGCTGCATGGTCAGTGGTTCAAGGGCAAGTCACTGGACGGCACCTGCCCGATTGGGCCGGTAGTGGCATTGAAGACCTCCATTGCCGACCCCAACGCGCTGGATCTTGAATTGGAAGTGAATGGCGAACTGCGCCAATCGGCCAATACGTCGGACATGTTGTTCGATGTGCCCAACATCATCGCCCAGTTGTCGGCGGGCATGACCTTGGAGCCAGGGGACATTATTGCAACAGGCACGCCCTCCGGGGTTGGCTTTGCCATGCAGCCTCCACGCTCTTTGGAACCAGGCGATGTCATCAAAGCTCGTATCCCCGCTATAGGCGAGCTGGTCACTACTATTGAGTAAGGTTGACGACTATGCGCTTTAAATTAATCCTGTCAGGCGTGGCTGTATTAAGCGCTTTAACGGCTGTGCCCTCGCTTGCGACGGCACAGGAATATCCCACCAAACCCATCACCATCATTGTTCCGTTCCCGGCGGGCGGCACACTGGATAATCTGACCCGCAGTCTGGCGCAGAAAATGTCAGATGACTTCAAACAGCCTGTCATCATCGACAACAAACCCGGTGCCGGTACGGTGATTGGTACGGAAATCGTGGCCCGCGCCGCGCCGGATGGCTACACCTTGGGGATGGTGGCGAACAGTTTTGCCATCAATCCCAGCCTGTACGACAACCTGCGTTACGACACGGTGAAGGACTTTACGCCGGTTAGCTGGGTGGCCTACACACCGCACCTGCTGGTGGCGAATCCGGATGTGCCCGTCAAGAGCCTGGCGGATGTCATTGCTACAGCGAAATCCAAACCGGGCGAGCTGTCCTTTGCGTCCTTTGGTGCAGGTACATCGCCGCATATCGCGATTGAGCGCTTGAAAGCGGAAGCCAAGATTGATGTGCTGCATATTCCGTACAAAGGCCAGGCTCCAGCGTTGAACGATTTGCTGGGCGGTCATGTAGACATGATGTTTGCTAACACGCCTGATGTTTTGCCCCACGTGAAATCCGGCAAGCTGCGTGCAATTGCTTTGGCGAACGATACTCGTCTGGAATCTATCCCCGAAGTGCCTACTTTCAAAGAAGCAGGCGTGGACAATATGAACTCCAACTCCTGGTATGGCGTGATAGTGCCTTCTGGTACCCCAGCACCGATTGTGGAGAAGCTCAGTGCTGAATTTGTCCGTATTGTGAACCTGCCCGAAATTCGTCAACGCTTGTTGGCCCAAGGACTGGAACCTGCGGGTACGACGTCGGCCGAGTTTGCCGAGTATCTGAAGTCTGAAATGGAAATGGCCGCCAAAGTGGTAAAAGCCTCCGGCGCCAGCGTGCAGTAAACCCTTAACGAATACGAAAGAGCCCAGAGAGCTCAAGCTACTAATCAGGAGATGAATATGATCAAAGAAATTATCCGTTCCGACAAAGTGACTCCCCCTCGTGCCCCCTTGTCGCCTGCTGTGCGATCCAATGGCTTTGTGTTTGTGTCGGGCCAGCCAGGTTTTTTTGATGATCGCCAGATCGCTGAAAACGACTTCGACGCACAGATGCACCAGGTCATGGCCAATGTGAAAGCGCTGCTGGAAGAAGCAGGCTCCAGCCTGGACCATATCGTCAAAGCCAATGTGATTTTGAAGCACGCCGGTGACTTTGCCCGCATGAACGAGATCTATCGTACTTACTTCAAGGACGGCGAATACCCGGCCCGCACCACGATTGCGGCGGATATGGGGAACCCCTTGTTCCTGCTGGAAATTGAATGCATCGCCGCTGTCGCGGAATGATGAAATGAAAAAAGGCCGACATGAAGTCGGCCTTTTTGTTTCAGAACGCTCCTTGAGCGGAACGTCGCAAGGTAATCAAACCTAGGCCAGTCAAAACCGCAAAGATCGCACCGGCGGCAAAGGTGCCTTGGAAACCGATGGTATCCCAGAGCACGCCGGCAATGACGCTGGCCAGCAGCAGAGCGATACCGGTTAGCAGGTGGAACATGCCAAAGGCGGTGCCACGCAGTTCGGTGGGGGCGCTGTCAGCGATCAAGACGTTGAACAGGCCCTGGGTAAAGCCCATATGCAGGCCCCACAAGGCAACGCCCAGGCCCAGACCCAGCAAGCCGGGCACGAAAGCCAGGATCAGGTCCGCTGCAATCAGCAGGGCCACACCGATCAGGAGCAGGTCAGTTTTACGCATACGATCTGACAGCACACCGGCGGGGTAGGCGGACAGGGAAAAAGCCACGCTCATGACGACCAGCACGGCAGGGGCCCACATGGGCGGCAGACCGCTGGATTCACCGCGCAAGATCAGAAAGGCTTCGCTGAAACGGGCCAGGGTAAAAGCCAGGCCAATTGCGACAACCCACCAGTAGCGGGAACCCAGGCGGCCCAGATCTTCCCGGTTCAGAGGCAGTTTGCGGGGGCGGATGGTGGCCGGGATCTTCGGTTCGCGTACAAAGAACACCAGAACGGCGATGGCCGCAAAGGCAGGCAGCACGGCAACCCAGAAGATCAACTGATAGTTGTTTGCTGTCCACCACATCAGGGCGATGGCCAGTAGGGGCCCTACAAAGGCGCCAATGGTATCCAGCGTTTGCCGCAAGCCATAGGCTGCGCCGCGCAGCTCGGGCGGGGTGACATCGGCGACCAAAGCATCACGCGGCGCACCGCGTATGCCTTTGCCGATGCGGTCTACAAAGCGGGCACCGACCAGCCAGTCCAGCGAGTTCGCCAGTGGAAAAATGGGTTTGGTCAGGGCGGCCAAGCCATAGCCAATTACTGCCAGCAGTTTGCGCTTCCCAAAACGGTCGCTGACCGCTCCGGAAAACACCTTCATGATGGAGGCGGTGGCCTCGGCAATGCCTTCAATAAAACCGACCGCTAGTACCGATGTACCCATGACGGTGACCATATAAATGGGCAGCAGGGCGTGGATCAGCTCCGAGGAAATATCCATGAACATGGACACAAAGCCCAGTGCCCAGACGCTGCGGTGGATTTTGGCACGGGAGGCGTCGGCCGTCGGGGTAAGCGCGGGATTAGCGGTTTTCTTCATGAGCGTCATAGACCATTTGGGCATACGCATCCAGCCGTGCCTTGCACTCTTGCAGGCGCTCTTGAGCAACCTGTGCCAGGGGGGCGCCATAAAAATCCAGTTTCTGGATTTTCTCGTACCAGTTTTCCAGCTTCTTCAGATCGGTTTCTTCTTCGTCCAGTTCGGCGTAGGTGAATTTCTGAATCGAAATTTCCTTGTCGATTTCGGCCTCGAAGTCTTTGCAACGGCCCAGCAGTTCCTGGTATTGCTCGTTGCGGTCGTCCGTAAAACGGGCGATGACTTTGTCCTCTTGTGCCTTGTCCAGAGCAATGGTCTCCAGCAAGACGCATTCACCTTCCATGGTCGTGATGTCGTTTTCCAGCACCTTCAGACGGCGCACATGCTCGTCGGTTTTAGGCAGAACACATACCCCGTTTTGCAGATACACCGCGCCCAGCGCTTTCAGGCGCCGCCATAAGGCCAGCCGTTTTGCACTGGGTTCAGAGGGGACCTTATAGGTAAGAAGCAGCCAGCTCATTGAAGTCATGATCGTGGATTTAAAGTAACGATCGTTTCATATTAATAGAACTATATGATTCTGAAAAGAAGAACTGAACATGTCGTTCGAAACCGAGGGTATGTATCCAAGTGTTTGGTCTTGTATCCCGGCTTGTACAGAATCAGGCCATTTTCGGGTCGCGATTGCCGGTAACAATTTCTTCCCCCAAGCCGCATGTGTCATGAGTTCTGGCGACTTTCGCTTAAGGGATTTCCCGGTTTTCTATCCGAAAACAGCCACCTTCCAAGGAAGGAAAACAGCCGTTTTGCGCTTTCCAAGCCAAGGAGCAATCGCTACCATGACAGCACCTATCCACTTTGTTCAGTTTCTTGCACGACCGGTCTCAACCACAAGCAGCGTGCAGACTTCAAGCCCAGGTTTAGGTAAAGCGCTTGTCCTTGGACAAGCTCTTGTTGGTTATGGAGTCAGTGTGTTCGTTTCCGGTTGTTGCGCGATACAGCGCCGCACTTTCGCGGTGGGAATCAATACGGAGGAATGCAATGAGTAAGCAGAAAGCAGTCCAAGCAAGCCAAGGTCCAATCGATGTTGCCGCTATCCGTGCAGCTGCCAAGAAGTTTGTGGACGACGGGGCGGTGGCATCCGGCTACAAGGGTAATCGTGAAGAAATCATTCAGATGCTCAATGAGGCCCTGGCCACCGAGCTGGTCTGTGTGATGCGCTACAAGCGCCACTACTTCACCGCTACCGGCTTGAACAATGAGCCTATCAAAGCCGAGTTTCTGGAACATGCCCAGCAAGAAGCCGAGCATGCCGACCGCATTGCCGAACGTATTGTGCAATTGAACGGCGAGCCGGATTTCAACCCGGCCAATCTGGTCCAGCGTAGCCATGCAGAGTACGACGATAGCGACGATATCAAATCCATGATTCGCGCCAACCTGATTGCCGAGCGTATTGCGATCGAGTCCTATCGTCAGATGATCGAGCGCATTGGCGACACCGACCCGACCACTCGCCAGATGCTGGTTGAAATCATGGCGGTGGAAGAAGAGCACGCCGACGATATGGGCGATCTGCTGGATATCTAAGTAAGTTGCGCAGGTGCTCACCAAAACCCCGGTATTTTCCGGGGTTTTTTTCTGCCTGAATTCTGAAAAGGAGTACAGTAGCGGCTTTCCTACCTATCGGTAGGTAGTTTTGATTGACGTCGCTATATACGGGGGTGTGAGCGTGTTTGAATTTCTGTTCTTCCGCACTGTAGAGGGTGTGACATGAGCGAGCTGTCACGTGCCAGAAGCCTGGCCTGGCCCTTGATCTTGTTGCTGGCCTTGTTGACGGCATTGGATGCCATGGCCATTGATATGTATTTGCCGGGCATGCCTGCCATTGCGCAGGAGCTGGGAGCTTCCCCCGGCCGGATTCAGCAAACCTTGTCGGTGTTTCTGGCAGGCCTGGCCTTGGGTCAAGGTATTTACGGCCCTTTGCTGGATCGCTTCGGGCGTCGAGTGCCCTTGCTGCTGGGCGTGGTTATCTTTGTGGTGGGCTCGGTTTTTGGCGCTTTGGCCACATCGGTTGAAGCCTTGTTGGCAGCGCGTTTTATCCAGGCGTTAGGCGCCGCAGCGGGCTTGGTCACACCGCGTGCCATTGTGGCGGACTTGTGCGATGTCAAAGAGTCGGCAAGCATCTTTTCTCTGCTGATGCAGGTGATGATGATTGCACCGATTGTGGCCCCCATTCTGGGTGCCTACCTGTTGAGCCATGCAGACTGGCGTGCCATTTTCTGGATGCTGGCGGCATTAGGGACGATGGGGCTGCTCTGGGGACTTAAAGCCATACCGGATTCGCTGCCCGTGAGCCAGCGTGTGCCTTTGAACCCCGGTCATATTGTTCGCGCCTACGGTCGCGAGCTGGGTAACAAGGCTTTCATGGCATATACCGGCTCCGGTGGTTTCGCACTGGCTGCCTTGTTTGTCTACATCAGCGGCTCGGCTTTTGTGTTCACGCAGCATTTTTCCTTGTCGCCGGCCGTATTCAGCTATGTGTTTGCCGGTAACTCGGTGGCGCTGGTTCTGGGTGGGGTCGTCAGCAATTATTTGTTGAAGGCCGGGATGCCCACCTCTCGCGTGCTGGCTTTGGGACTGATTGTCCATACGGCCTCGGCTCTGCTCCTGTATGTGGTGGTGCAAGCTGATGTGGCGGGCCTGATTCTGTATGCCGCCTTGATTGCTGTTTCGGTGGGCTCTTTAGGCATGGTGTTTGGCAACGTGACGGCCTTGACCATGGATGTGGCTGGCCCACAGGCTGGGACGGCTGCAGCCTTGATGGGCATGTTCCATTACCTGATTTCGGCGGTGGTGGGCTATATCGTCAGTCTGGCTGTGCCTGGGCCGCAGGTTTTGCCTGTGGCAATTGGTGGCTGCGGTCTGTTGGCTATTGTTCTGTATGTTCTGGCTGGCCGTTGCCGCACGGTGACCCGATCAGTCAGTGAGCTGGGGGTTGTAAAATAGGCAGTTGCTGCGGGCCGCGAAAGCGGCCCTGATCATTGGCCTTTGACTGAGAGCTGTTGGACTGTGAGCAAAACCACGACTGAAAAACTGCAGGATGCCGCGTTGGCGCGCTTTGCTGTTCAGGGCTTCGATGCCACCACCATGAACGAGATTGCCGCTGATGTCGGCATCAAGAAGCCCTCGGTCTACGCCCATTTCCGCAACAAGGACGAGCTGTTTCTGAACCTGATTCCGAAGATTGTGGAAGATGAGCTGAACCACGCCCGTCAAGTTCTGCAGGGAGGCGATGACATCAAGGAGCAGTTGCGAGCGTACCTGGAAGGGATACAGGAGCGCTTTGAGCAATCACATCAAGTGCGTTTCTGGATTCGCACCTTGTTTGCGCCGCCTGTGCATTTGTACGATGTGGTGATGCAGCCCATGCATGTGTTCATGGACGATCTGGAACGCATCATCCATCAAGCCTTGGCACAGTCCGCTTTGGCCAAATCGGAAACAGGTTTGAGCGTGGAGACCCTGGCCATGACGTACATGGCCTTGATCGACAGTCTGCAAAGCGAGCTTTTGTTTGGTGGTGCGCACAAATACCAGCGGCGTCTGGCATCGGTCTGGAGGGTATTTGAGGCGGCCTTGAGAGCAGGCCGCCCGGCCTGATCAGGTTTTCTCGCCGTTCTGGGCGTCCTGATAGGCTTTGGCTGCATTGTGCACGTGTTGGGTGGCCAGCAGGTTGGCCAGATCACCATTACCGGCCACAACCGCATTGAGGATCTGGGAGTGATCTTCCCAGTTTTGGCGGATGCGCTGCAAATTACTGGGCGCAAATAACAGGGCGGTGCGGTCACGCAGGGAGCGCATGAGCTCGGTCAGAACAATATTGCCCGACATGGTGGCCAGGGTTTCATGAAACTGGCGGTTCAGGGATTTGAGCAAATCCAGATTGCCGGCATCCATGGCTTCATGGCCCTGGCTCAGGATGGTTTGCAGCTTTTCGATATTGGCTGGGTCCCGGCGTTGGGCGGCCAGTTTTGCATTCAATCCTTCGAGCGTGGCGCGCACTTCAGCCATGTTGTAGGCAATCTCAGTCGACAGGATAGCCACTGAGGCCCCACGTCGTGGTTCGATCGTGACCAGACCTTCTGAGGCCAGCTCGCGCAGGGCTTCCCGTACCGGAATACGCGAGACGCCCAGTTCGCTAGCCAATTTACCTTCTACAAGGCGATCCCCCGGATGAAATTCTCCGCTCAAGATACGCTCGCGCAATTGGTCACGGATAACCGCAAACAATGACGCATGTTGATCGCCCAAGCGACGGCTTTCCGCGCCGGAAAGGGTGTTGGGAAGGCTGAAACTGGGGATATTCATGGTGCGACCTGTGCAATTGGGCAAAAGGGCCAGCCACGATTATACGGTGTGAGCGCATTTTTCTGAATATGGTATACAGTTTGCGGCCTAAGCATCCTCATCACACGCTGCGGGCGATCAAGACCACGGCGCTTAGCGAACAAATCCCCAATAGCAGTCTACGCATTAGCGGCATGCTGACTTTATGACGCCATCGTCCTGATAAGGCGAAGCCCAGCAGCATGAAGGGGTAGAGCACAATGCTGAGCATTGCCTGTTGCCAGGAGAACAGGCCAGCCACCATAAGCAGGATCAAGGACAGGCTTGCCCCTAAAAACAGAATAAGACCCAATGAGGCGCGTAGCTGTGCAGGAGCCAGGTTTTGCATGGCAATTGCCAGAGCGGGAGCGCCTACCGAGGTCAGGGTTCCCATGATGCCCGAGGCAATGCCCGCCAGGATCATGTTTCGTTTGGAAGGCAGGATGCGCAAGCCCCAGGCACTCAGTGCGACTGCGGCCAGAATGGCCAGGGCAAAACCCAGATTCACCGCCTCTATGGGTAGTTGTGTCATGGCCAGTATGGCAATGATCGATCCGGTGGCACGGCCACCCAGTGCACAGACAACCACATCGGGCACGATATGTTGACGCTCTCGCAAGGCCGCCAGCAAAGAGACGCTGCCACCCAAGGCCAGTAGAGGGCCTGGAACCAACTGCGGAAATATCAAGGCGGCAATCGGCGCGACCAGCATTGCAAACCCAACTCCGCCAACGCCTTGCAAAAAGGCGGCCAACACAACCAGCAAGGCCATGAGCAGCCAGGAGAGCGGGTCCACCAGATCAATCAAAGCCGCCATAGTTTCCTCTTCATTTGTATAAGGTATTCAATCTAAGTGTTTCAAACATAAAACTCTTAGAGTTTTCCCCAGTTTTTGATAGTTTTTTCTGATTCGAAATCACAATTGAAGATAGTATACCGTTTCAGATGTGCTCGATATTCAGAAAAAAGAGAAGGAAGGGGGATACATGCAAAGCGACGTGGTGCTCAGTGCGGCGCACTGGGCTTATTTGATCAGCGTTCTGGTCATCATCATTACGATGATTTTCCGGGCCAATGTGGTGGTGCCATCGGTTATTGGCACCTTGGCGGTCGTCACCGCCATGACTGGCAGCCCTATCCAAGGCTTCATCAGTATTTTTTCAGCCAGCTTTGTGGCCGCCCAGGAACTGTTCAATATTTTCCTGGTAATCACGTTCATGACTGCCCTGCTGAACTCGTTAAAGAGGCTGGAGGCCGATGTGAAGATGGTGGCCCCCTTCCGCAAGGTCATGGTCAATAGTGCCTCGTCCTTTCTGATGATTGCGGCGGCTACCTACTTTATTTCCCTGTTCTTCTGGCCCACACCCGCTGTACCTCTGGTGTCGGCCATTTTGCTGCCGGCGGCGATTGCGGCTGGCTTGCCTCCCCTGTTCGGGGCGATGGCTATCGCCATCTGTGGGCAGGGCATGGCGCTATCGTCCGACTACATCATTGGCGTTGCTCCTGGCATCAGCGCCAAGGCAGCCGGTGTCGGAGCCGATGTTGCCGTGCTGGCGGATCGTGCGCTGGTGCTTTCCTGGATTACCGGTGGCGTTGCGCTGACGTTGACATTTTTGCTGATGCGCCGCTATTTCAAACCGGCAGATAGCCGTTTGCTGGATGCCTGGATGCGCCAGGCGCCGGATAGCACCCTGGATGAAGTGGAATCCCAAGGCACGTATGACAAGGCCGAGATTGCTCGTGGCACGGCGGGTAATGAACACACGGTGCATCCCGGCCTGAGCCCCAAGGAAGAGCGCTATTCGCGCATTCTGGCCTGGATTACGCCACTGGCGTTTCTGGCGGTGATTGGCATCATGCTGTTGCCCCGCTTTATCCCGTCCTTGCCTGTCCTGCGGGGTGGCGACGCCGCCGGTTTGGTAGGGGGCGTGGCCTTTGTGTTGATGATGATTGCCACCTGTATGGCAGAAGGGCCGCGCCGCATGCTGGACACCTGCCCGGACCATATGACCGATGGTTTTGTATTCGCCTTTCGTGCCATGGGTTCGGTGCTGCCCATTGCCGGTTTCTTCTTCCTGGGTGCCAGTGAAGCAACGTCTGCCATTTTGGGCACTCCACTGGAACAAACACCCAGTCTGCTGTTCGAGCTGATCTCGGCGGGGCAGCATCTGATTCCGGACAATCATTTTCTGGTGGCTTTTGGTGTTCTGTTGGTGGGCATGATCTCGGGCATTGATGGCTCGGGCTTCTCGGGCCTGCCATTGACAGGAACCCTGGCCTCGGCCTTGAGCCCGGTATCCGGGCTGGAGGTTGAAACTCTGGCTGCGGTAGGACAGATCGGTGCTATCTGGACGGGCGGTGGCACTTTGATTGCCTGGTCTTCATTGATTGCCGTGGCGGGCTTTGCCCGAGTGCATGTGCTGGATCTGGTGCGAGCCCTGACGGTTCCTGTGCTGGCGGGGATGGCCCTGTCAACAATTTGCGCTGTGCTGGTGTTCGGATGAGCGATATGAGTACGACAGCCTATCGCGCCGGTGAAAAGCAGGGCTTGGGGAAACATTGGGCCGTTGCTGCCGGGCACCCCTTGGCGGTGCGGGCCGCGCAGGCCATGCTGGAACTCAAGGGTAGTGCAGTGGATGCGGCTATTGCTGCCGATGCTGTCATGGGGGTTGTCGAACCTATGGCGACAGGCATTGGTGGCGATCTGTTGGCCATGATTGCATCGCCCGACAGTATGCCAGTGGCTTATAACGGCAGCGGAGCGGCGCCCCTGCTGTTGAAGGCTGAGCAGGTTCAGGCTTTGCCTGGGGGACGGATTCCGGAGCGTCATGTGTTGTCCATTACCACGCCTGGCCTGGTGCGAGGGTGGTGGGATATGCACCAGCGCTATGGCCGTCTGGACTGGGCCTGCTTGTTTCAGCCTGCCATTCAGGCAGCGCGGGAAGGTTTTGCGGTAGCGCCGGTGGCGGCGCGTGAATGGCAAATTTTTGATTTTGTACTGCACCGCGATCCCGTGTGTGCCGCCCTGTATAGGGCGGGCAAGCCTCCCAAGGCGGGGGAGCAATACCTGAACCCAGAACTGGCAGCTGTCTTGCAGGACATCGCCACGCAAGGCCCCGATGCCTTCTATCTGGGGCGTCCCGCGCAGCAGGCAGAGCAGGCAATGGAGCAGGTACAGGGGCTGTTGAGGGCTGAGGACTTTCGCCGCCATAAAGGGTTTTTTTGCGAGCCTGTCAGCGCATCGCTGGGAGAGTTCAGTCTTTATGAATGCCCCCCCAACACGCATGGGGTGGCAGTCCTGGACGCCGTGCAACGCGCCTGGAAACGTCCGGTTGACCAGGATGCGGCGGAGCTGGAACTGGTCAAGGCGACCGAAGCGGCGATGGTTCAGGCTTCACGGGTCGTGTGTGATCCGGCAGGCAATACGGTCTGCACGGTTGTGGTCGATGCAGACGGGTTGGCGGTTACGTTCATGTCCAGCATCTTCAAACGGTTTGGGTCAGGCTATGCCGTGCCCGGCTGTGGGTTTGTGCTGCAAAACCGGGGGTTCGGTTTCTCCGAGCCAGGGCATGTGAATGGCCCGGGGCCGGGCAAACGGCCCTATCACACGGTGGTCCCGTCTTTGGCCTTGAAGTCCGGCCAGTTCCATATGGGACTGGGCGTGGTGGGCGGCTTGATGCAACCCCAAGGGCAGATACAGATATGGACCCGTGTTTTGCGCGATGGCTGGCCTTTGGATAAAGCGATGTTTGAACCGCGCTGGCGTCTGGAAGGGGCCGGGCGTCTGGCCCTGGAGGACGGTTTTGATGCGAACCGTACAGCTTTTTTGCGTGAGCACGGGTATGTGCCGCCTGATAAAGGCGTAGGCGAACTGGCTGGCCGCAGCGACTTTGGCGGGGCTCAGGCGGTTGAGCGCTTGGCAGACGGCCGTTTGCAGGCTGTTTCTGACCCTCGTAAGGATGGTTGCGTGGCGCTGGCCTGATAATCGGGCAGGGTTATTCCCTACTTTCTAAAATAGTAGACGGTATACAATATACTTAAATAATCCAAACCTCATCTTTCGTCGGCTGCTGTCAGGGCGACGTCTTTCAACAAGGAAACAGTCATGGAAAAACTGCTGAATCGCGATGAATTTCGCACCGCATTGGAAACCGCCATTAAAGGGAAAAGTGCCAATACTTCCCCTTTCAGCATTGCCTGGGCCAGCGGCAAATTAAGCCGTGAGCATCTGGCTCGCTGGGCTGAAAACCACTACCACTATGTCGGCCCTTTTGCTGACTACCTGGGCTATCTGTATGCCCGCACCCCCGCCGAATACGTAGAAGCCAAAGACTTCTTGCTGGCCAACATGTATGAAGAGGAAATTGGGGGTGACCGTCACACAGACCTGTTGATCCGCTTTGGCGAAGCGTGTGGCACGACACGGGCTCGGATCGAAGATCCTGACAATATGAATGCCACCACCCGCGCCTTGCAGGCCTGGTGTTACGCCATTGCCATGCGTGAAGACCCCGTTGTTGCCGTTGCAGGGCTAGTCGTGGGCCTGGAGTCTCAGGTGCCCTCCATTTACCGCAAGCAGACACCAACCCTGCGTGAAAAATACGGCTTCACCGATGAAGAAGTGGAATTTTTCGATCTGCACATTGTGTCGGACGAAATTCACGGTGAGCGTGGCTACCAGATCGTGCTTGAGCATGCCAATACCGTAGAGCTGCAACAGCGCTGCTTGCGTATCTGCGAAATTGGTGCCGAGATGCGTCTACTGTATACCACCTCCTTGTACAACGATTACGTCAAAGACGAAATCAGCCTGCAAGAACTGCAGCTGGAAGCAGCCTGAGCCAGACAGCCGAGCGGGCAGATGGGCTGCCCGCCGACCTAGAAACAAGGAAGTACAGCGGTGGACAATCTCAAGGACGTCGTTTTCGACAATTACATTGATGGGCAGTGGCTGCCCAGCCAGAGCGGGCGTACGCAGCCCAATCTGAATCCGGCCGATCGTGACGATGTAGTGGGGGCTTTCCCATTGTCCACGGCTGAGGACGCAAAGGCGGCTGTTGCAGCTGCTCAGGCTGCCTTTGCAGGATGGCGAGCCACGCCTATCTCCGCTCGAGCTCGTGTGCTGAATGCGGCGGCAGCCTGGCTTGATGCCAATGTGGACCGTATCGCTCAGGGCCTGACGCGAGAAGAGGGCAAAACGCTGGCGCAAAGCAAGATGGAAGTCGGGCGCTCGGCCCAGACCTTGCGTTTTTATGCGGTTGAAGGCCAGACCTATACCGGCGAGACCTTCCCCCAGGATGATGCGCAGCAACTGGTGTACACCCAGCGTGAACCATTGGGCGTGGTGTCCGTGATTGCGCCCTGGAATTTCCCTATCTCCATCCCGGCACGCAAAATTGCCCCCGCATTGATCACCGGTAATACCGTCGTGTTCAAGCCTTCATCCGACACACCTTTGACGGGCTATTACCTGTGCGAAGCCTTTGCGCAAGCCGGGATTCCGGCGGGTGTGCTGAATCTGGTGCATGGCAGGGCCAGTGAAGTGGGGCCCACGCTGGTGCAATCTCCTCAGGTACGCGCTATTTCGTTTACTGGTTCGACCCAGGCGGGTGAAGACATTTGTCGTCAGGCACGCATGAGCACCCGGACTCAAATGGAGCTGGGTGGCAAAAATCCCTTGATTGTCATGGAAGACGCCGATCTGGATCTGGCCGTCAAACTGGTGGTTCAAGGCGGATTCTCCTTGAGCGGCCAGGCCTGCACGGGAACCAGCCGTGTGCTGGTGCATCGTCAGGTCAAAGAAGAATTCACGCGGCGCCTGGTAGAGAAAGTCAGCGCTTTGACCGTGGGTAATGGTTTGAATGGCAACCCCGATCTGGGCCCGATTGCCACCGAAAGCCAGTTGGAAAGCATTCTGGAATATGTGGCCATCGGCAAGCAGGAAGCCACCCATTTACTGGGCGGCGAACGTTTGACTGAAGGTGACTACGCACGGGGCCTGTTCATGCGTCCGGCTTTGTTCACAGACGTGACCCAGCAAATGCGTATTGCCCGCGAAGAGATTTTTGGTCCGGTGATTGCCTTGCTGGAAATCGATTCCTACGAGCAGGCACTGGCCATGGCCAATGACACCGAATACGGCTTGTCGGCCGCCATTGTGACGCGCAGTGCTGAATATGCGCATCGCTTCGCCAATGACATTGAGGCCGGGACGGTCAAGATCAATCGCACCACAACCGGCAACTTGATCAATGCTCCCTTTGGTGGACTGAAACAGTCCAGCACCTCCACCTTCCGCGAGTCGGGCCGGGCGGGCCTGGAGTTCTATACCCAGATCAAGACCGTGTATCGCGGTATCTGAATTTTATTAACCCGAAATACTGAGAAGACATATGAAAAAGATCCTACGTCTCGAACAGCGCGAAGCGCGCTTGATGGTGGACGCGGCGATTGCCAAATCCAAGGAGATTGGCGTGCTGGAGACCGTTTGCGTGGTTGACGAAGGGGGCTACCCCATCGTGATGGAGCGCATGGATGGGGCACGTATTACCGGCGCCCAGATTGCCTGGAACAAGGCGTTTACCGCTGCAGGCCACAAGCGCTCCACCCATTTGTTCACCACGCCGCCTAATGGCCCCGCCTTGCCGGGTAACGAAGCCTTCGGGATTCAGTTGAGCTTTGAAGGTCGCTTTGCTGCTTTTGTAGGCGGCTACCCCATCGTGGTCAACGGCGAAGTCATTGGTGGCATAGGCCTGAGCGGTGGTAACGGCGAGCAGGATACGGCAGCCGGTGTTGCTGGCTTGCAGGCCTTGGCCGAGGCCTTGAAGGCAGAGGGTCTGGACGTGCTGGTTCAGGCGGACATCAAGAAATAGTGGCATCAGGAGGACGGGTCATGGCCCATCGTGTCGATATCAAGGAAACCGGCGAGCAGTTTTGGGTAGAACCGCAAGAGACCATCTTGCAGGCCGCCCAGCGCCAAGGCGTGCGCATTTATAGCGACTGCGAGTTTGGTGGCTGCGGGACCTGCCGCATTCAGGTCACCCGTGGGAAGGTTTGTTATGAGGATGACTGCCTGCCCATGAGCATTGCTGATGAAGAACACGAGCAGGGCCATGCCGCCGCCTGCCAGGCACGGCTCGATGCCGATATTGAGATCAGTCTGGCCGCACATCGAGATGACTTGCCTGAAACCCGGCAAGTCCGGGCGCAGGTTCACAGCGTGGAAAGGGCATGTCAGGGGATCTGGCGTCTGATTTTACAGTTGCCGCAGGACGTGCAAGTGTCGTTCCGTCCAGGTCAGTATCTGAACATCTTGTTCGAGGACGGGCGTGCACGCAGTTTTTCCATGGCCAATGCCGATGCCGCACAGGGGCGCATTGAATTGCATGTGCGGGAAGTGGAGGGTGGGCGTTTCACCCAGGTATGTTTGCCGACCCTGAAAGCGGGCGACGAGCTGCTGCTGGAACTGCCCTTGGGCGTGTTCTATTGGCGTGAGCGCGACTGGCGACCCATGGTCATGGTGGCAACCGGAACTGGCATTGCCCCCATCAAGGCGATTCTGGAGTCCTTGCTGGACAAGGATGATTGCCCGCCTGTCAGCCTGTATTGGGGAATGAATCGGCCCGAAGACCTGTATCTGGCCCAGGAGATTGAATCTTGGGCTGAGCGCTTGTGCGAGTTCCGTTTTGTCCCTGTGCTCTCCCATGCTGACGAGAGTTGGCAAGGCGCGCGCGGCTATGTGCAGCAACAGGTGTGCCGGGATGAACCTGACCTGTCAGAGCATGCCATTTATTTGTGTGGCTCGCCCGTGATGATTGAGCAGGCCCGTGGTTTGTTCAAGGAGCATGGCGCCAATGAGCAGTTCATGTATGCCGACGCCTTCAACTTTCAGTCTGATCCCAGCTCGGCAGAGCCTTCTCTTGTCTAGGCTCGGTGGGGGAGTTGGTCCTGACCGGCTTCGGGGTCGCGCTTCTTGCGGCCGCCAAACAGTTCAGTTAATGAGGGCAGGTTGATGAGCGGGATACGACGGCGCAGATGCTTGCGCTTTGCCAAGTGTGGCAGCAACTGCTCGCCGACGGGACGCTGCAGATAGCGAAGTTCGACGGGGGTTTTCATGATGATCTCGTTAATGGGTTTGAATTGAATTAAGTATACCGCAATAGGGGTTTCTACTCAAATTGACGGATATTTGTGTCTAAAAACAAGAAAAACTGTTGCTTGAAGGTTGCGGTTTTTATCTTGGTATACCGTTCTTGGTTTTTCAGGCGGTCAGGGCTCGCAATCCGGTCGCATTATTGGCAGCCAGCAGGAGGTTTCATGCCAACCATTACTTTTCATAAAAACGGCCAGACGCATGTGGGTGAGGTGCAGGAGAACACCAATCTGGTGGTCCGGGCGGGTATCAAGCAATTTCCCTTTCCGCATTTGACCTACGGTTGTGGCATGGGCAAGTGCGCTAAGTGTGCCTGCCGTGTTCTGGAGGGGGGCGAGCATTTGCCAGCGGCCAACTGGAAAGAGAAAAAACAATTGGGCGAGCGACTCGATCAGGGCTGGCGGCTGGCCTGTCAGCTATGGATTAATCAGGACATCGTTCTGGAGCAAGCTGAAACACAGGAGGTGCAGTGATGTATGTGGTGCTGACCAGCAAGCCAGGGGAATACCGCACGGAACCGGGCGTGGGCGTGGAGATGGTGGCGGCCTATGAATACCATTTTCAGGGTCGTTTCAAGGCGGTGTTTGCCATTGCGCGTATTCAGGAAGGCTCGCGCGTTCGCATTGTGGAAGAGACGCCAAATGGCACGGTCAATGACATCCCTACCCGGCAAATGGAAAAGTTTGCAACAGTCGAACAGGCTTATGAAGAACTGGCCGGATTGACGCACTTTGGCAGCATACAAGCCGAATTGCGTCAGTGTGAGCTTGACGGTCACCAGGCAGGGGCACAGACCCCGGCACAGCAGCAATCCTGAGGTAGCAGAATATGGTTCAGATTACATTTGCGTCGAATAATGATTTGGTGGTGTCTGCCGCCGAGAACAGTAACTTGCTGCGGGTTTCCATCCGCGAGCGCGGTGGCATCCCGTTCAAATGCGGGGGCGGGATCTGCGGCACCTGCAAGTGCCGAATTACGAAAGGGCTGAGCAATACGGATGAGGTCAAGGCCAAGGAGCACAAGCATTTGTCCGAGCAGGATCTGGCAGAGGGTTTTCGTATGGCGTGCCAGACCTTTGTTCGTGGTGACGTTACGGTGAGCTGGTAAAAGGAGCGGCCATGCTGCATTTGACCGATCAGCAACTACACGAGCTGCTTGATGCGCCTGCCGTACAAGAGGTGCTGGAGCAGGCTTTCATCGAGTTTGGGCAGGGCCACGCGGCCCAGCAGCGTCGTGTACGCACGCAGGTGGGCGATACCCGCTTGTCGACCTTGGGTGCGGTCATCCCAGGCCAGCAAGTGGCGGGTGCCAAGATTTATACGACCGTGCATGGCGCATTCAATTTTGTCATTGTGCTGTTTGATGCACTGAGCGGACAGGCTTTGGCCACCTTGGATGCTGGCGCGATCACGCAATGGCGTACTGCAGCCTGCTCGGTACTGGCAGCACAGCGTGGCGCCAATCCCCATTCGCAAACCTTGGGAGTGCTGGGTCTGGGTGCCCAGGGGATGGCGCATGCCCTGCAGTTTTGCCAGACTTTTGATTTGCAGCGTGTGCTGGTGTGGAGCCCGAATGTCGATGAGAAGCGCTGCCACCAGCTGGAGCTGGAGTGTGGTGTGCCTGTGCGAGCCGCCCGAGCGGAAGAGATCGCCGCACAGGCGGATATTCTGGTCACGGCCAGCCGCAGTCGCGATCCCCTGTTTGATGGACGCAGCCTGAAGCCCGGCTGCTTTGTCGCCGCCGTTGGCTCCAGTTTGCCAACAGCGCGGGAATTGGATGATGCCTGCCTGCAGCGGGCAGGCAAGATTGTGGTGGAGTGGGGTGAGCAGACTCTCGCGGAGGCGGGGGACCTGATTCTGGCCGCGTCCGATTGCGGTGTTTCGGACAAGTTGTGCGAGTTAAGCGATTGGTTGCAATTAGACCGGGGACAAGGCTACGACGCACAGGGAATTTGCGTGTATAAATCAGTGGGTGTGGCGATTGAAGATATTGCCGTCGCTGGATTGGCGTATCGCCGTCATCAGCTTGGCAAGACAGCGCAGGAGGCGCTTGCCGCACACTGAAAAACGACAATAATTCAAGCATGTTGGGGGTAGGCAATGGGGATGGCAGGCTTTTCTTCTTTAGGCGAATTCAAGCAGGCACTGACCCGGGACTACAACCGCATCAACAGCAGTATTTTTGCATCAGGTGTCGTGACGCTGAAGATTGATGTGCTGGAGGATCGGATCAGCATGTTGGCGGTTCATAAACGCCAGCCTGCCTTGCAGACGTTGAGCCGTGAAAATGCACATATTGCTGATCTGGCGGATCTGTATCTGATCAAGGCCTTCAAAAAGGAGATGAAGCAGGTTTTGGTGGACGAATATGGGCTGGATGTGGTGGCCATATTCAAGGACTACGACGCCGCGGCGCAATTGTCTTCCACCATGGTGTTGTTGCAAAAAGGAGTGTGAATGCAGTGGCATTGGTGAGAACCGTTGCCCTGAATTCCGAACCGATAAAAAGAAGCTGACTGGTAGACAGTCTTGTTGTCCTTCCGTCCGCAGTGGATTGCCTGATGTGCAATTTGCTCTGGAGCCAAGCCCAGGCCCTGACAGGTCCGCTTGGGGAAGTTGCCGACAGGAAGTGCTCGCATACCGCCGGCCTCGGACTCTGGGATACCCCAGGGTTCGAGGCCGGCTTTTTATTTGGAGACAAAATCATGGCCTATGTAGCCGATTTGCTGGATGCATTGAACGTAATCACGGGGGGACGCATGGTGTCCTGTATGGATGAGGTCAAATGCGGCCACCATCCCTTCGTGATCTGGAAGTCCTCTGGAATTTACGGCAAGGAAGTACTGGAAATCCCAGGCTTGATTCATGGGGACCCTAACAAGGAAGTGCGCAAGGTGGCGGTGTGCATGACCATGTCCGAATTGAGCATTGAGCTGGCGGGCGCAACCGGGGTGGACGCCATTGTTGCGCATCATCCGATCGCCGATGCCGCCAGTTGCGGGGGCGTGACCCTGAAGGATTACCTGGACCTGTATGGGGTGGCTGCCCTGGAGTGTCATGAGGCGTTTCATGGTTTGCATCCGGGCATCGCGTATCTGCATGGCCACAAAGTCGCTAAAAGCGATATTGCCTATGGAGGCATTCATGGCAATGTGATGTTCGTGGGCGAACCATTGGATGGGGTGAGCACTTTGGGCGACATGCTGGATCGGCTTGACGGCTTCATGGGGCTGGATCTGGAGGATCAGGTCTTGCAGGCCGAACGCCGCATCAAGGGCAATGAAAACATTCTGGAGACCAGCACCTTGACGCGTGGTGCGATTCGGCTAGGGGAGCGCAACAGTCGCGTCGGGCGTATTTTGCACATTTTTCCGCATACGGGATTCAGCCCCGACCATCTGCGTCAGGCGGTGGCCGAGAACCCGGGCGTTGACACGGTGCTGGCCTCTATCAGCCGGGTCTACGACGGTCATGCGCTTATCGAATGTGCTCGTGAATTGGGTCTGAATTTCCTGGTGGGCAATAGCCACGTGCTGGAGATCCTGGAGAATGGCCTGCCCTTGGCCTATGCCTTGAGTGCCTTGCTCGATGGCGTCGAGGTGGTGATGTTCCGTGATCGGGTGACGTCCACGCCTGTGCACCAGGTGGGTGGGGCCCGCCTGCGTGAATACGCCCAGCATTTTTCGACGGCTCATTTGATGGGCAAGAACGTGTTGAGCTTCCAGTAGGTCCAGCTTCCTGAACGGAGAGAGACATGGATAACAAAACAATAGAAATAGACAAAGTAGTGCATGTAGCGCCTGCGGGCCGTCGGCCCATGGAGCGTATCGAGGCGGTGGGCCTGGGCTTGCTGCTGCTCGCCATGCTGACGCTGTTTTTCTTTCCCGCTACCTTGTCGGGCGCGTTTGATACGGTGCTCAACAAGGTCAAGCCCGTGGTGGTGGATGTATTTTTGACCGGGCAGGTTGGGGTGGCTGTCATTATCAGCGTCATCATTGGACGCTTGCTGGAGCGTTTGGGTTTTACCGATGCCATGATGCGAGTGTTCATACCGGCGATGCGGGCCATTGGAATCAATCCGGCCGTCATTATTCCCAGCGTGTACAACATTTTTGGCGATATCAACGCCGCTGGTCGTATTTCGGGGCCTTTGTTGCGGCAGGCTGGTGCAACCAAGGACGAGCAAAAGATTGCGGTAGCCACGATGGTGCAGTCTCAGCAGTCGTTCTCCACGTTCATGCTGGGCATGATGGCTTTGACCTTTGCCGGGGTGAATGTCTTTGCCGTTGTGCTGATTGCGATCTTCGGCCCCTTGTTGCTCTCCCCTTTATTGCTGTCGCGGCTGGTTTACCGCAATGTTCGCTCGGTGGATCTGCTGGCAGCCCCCCGTTTCACACCGAATATCGATTTTGCGCCCATGCTGTTCAAGGCCGCCCGCGAAGGAGTGGAACTGTTGCTGCTGATCCTGATCCCGGCTGTGGCCCTGGTGTTCTGTGTCATTGGTTTGCTTGAACATATCGGCATTTGGGCACCTATCAGCGATGTGCTTGAGCGCGGTCTGCTTGCGCTGAATATTCACCCTGAAACGGGCGTGCTGGCGATGCTGGTCAGCCCCACTTTGGCAATGGGCAAGTTGCAGGCGATGGCTTCCACACTGGATCCATCTTTGGTAGTGGGTTCATTTGTACTAGCGTCGTCCGGTTTGCCCTTATCGGCTGTCTTTGGACAGATTCCGGTGGTCTGGGCTGAATGCTCGGATCTGAATGAAAAAGAAGTCATGCTGGCCGCCGTTCTGGGCATTGTGATGCGCTTGTTGACGGCAGTGGTACTGGCTGTGTTTCTCACGCCTTTGATTGTCTGAGTTCCTGTTTGTAGTTCCCCCCACTTTAGGAGCGCTGATGTTGGCGCTCTTTTTTTATTTTGTCTGTTTTCTCCAGGCGTGGTGACTGCCATCGAACTGCCATAAAACTGTAACAGGGCTGAAAGAACACTTGTTTAACCTGAGCCTGTCGTAGTCTTTTTAAGGCAGGGCACCTCGGTGACTCTGGTTCTTTAAGTTGATGCCTTTTTCTGTCCGGCAGCGTGCGCTGCGGCCCATTGCGCTTATTGATGCTTTGCTTTTGTGTCCGGTGTTGCGCCGTGCTGCAAAGCAGGATGCCGGGTGTGGCTTGGTGATGTATTGGCCTGAATGCCTTGTAGGGGACGGAGCATGAACCAGACCCTGGTGACGGTGTTAAGCGGCTATGGAGGCAAAGCGCCAGCCGCCATTTTAGTGCAGGCATGTGGCTTGCGATTGCTGCTGGATGCTGGCGGGCCTTTGTATCCTGGGCAGGTGTGCGATTGGTATGAAGGGCTGGAGGTGGATGCCATTTTGGTGACGCATGATCACCAGGATCATATTGGCTCCTTGTCCAAGTTGCCTGAACACATACCTGTTTATGCCACGGCCTCTACGGCGCGCAGCCTGCCTGCTGGGCGGATCTGGCGTGAGCTGCCAACCCGTGGCACAACTTATATCGGCGATATTGCCGTGCGTACCGGTTTGTCCGGCCATGCTTTGGGGGGGGTCTGGCTGCATCTGGATGTAGGCGGTGGGCTGTTCTATAGCGGGGACTTTTCCTGCGAATCCTTGCTGTTCCCCTTCGATTTGCCGCCGCCCGCGTATCTGGCTTTGCTGGATGCGTCTTACGGTTTGTACGACCAGTCTCATCACGTGGCCTGGAGCATTCTGGAGTCCTTGCTGGAGTCCCATCCCGCCTTGTTGCCCGTACCGCCGTCAGGCCGGGCGATAGAGATTGCCTTATGGCGCCAGCAGCAAGGTTTTGAGGACTGGAGCATGGACGCGTCCTGCTACGAAAACCTGACCCGCATGATCAGCCAAAGCAGTGACTTGTTGTTGCCGGGTGTGCAGCAATCCTTGCGTGAGTTGATGCCGCGTGCGGCTACGTTTGATCCGCAAGCGCACCTGCTGCTGGCCGGTGAGCCGGACGGCTGTCAGGGCAAGGCAGGGGAGCTGATTCGGGAGCGTCAGGCACGGGCTGCGGACCCCAATGCCGAGTCTGGTGAACGCTTGTTGATTCACACCGGCTATGTGGCCCCACATGCACCACGTGGCACGCATACCCTTTGCTGGAATGTGCACCCGCGTTTGACGGATTTACGCTGGCTGGTGGATATGGTGCAGCCACGTTATTGCATGCCTTTGTTCACGCAAATGCATGATTTGCCGACCTGGCGCAATGTGATGGGACCGGCCCTGAGCCTGGAAGGTCACTGGGAACTGCCAGCGACCTCCGTAGGCGTGGTTTAAGCGGTGTAGCGCTCCAGCAAGGCCTCGCGTCGGGCGGGGCTGAGCTTCAAGGCGTTCTGAAAGAAGTTCTCCAGATTGCCGTACGTTTCATCAATCGTCTTGAAGGCGGTTTCCAGAAACTCGGGCTTGACGCCCCATAGAATATCCAGCACTTCGTCACTGATGCCACGGTTGTCGGGCAGATCGGGGCGGCGGAAGAATTGATTGGTCAGCAGATAGTCGTGCATGACATCGTCAGGGTGCACCCCGGCAGCGCGGTGCAGCAGGGCGACGGCAAAGCCGGTGCGGTCTTTCCCTGCCGTGCAATGCATGACTACTGGCGTATCAGCTTGCAGCAGTTGATCAAAGACTTGGCCAAAGGTGGCGGCGTGTCCGGTCACAAATTCGGTGTAGGTCTTGTTCATGGTGCCGTGTGCCGCATCCACATCCACCTGACCTTTGGCCAGCATGTCCATAAAGTCCGGCAAGACGGTGGGCTCGACGGTCAGTGCGTGGCTGGTCAGAAAGCTGTACTGGTAAGGCGAGCGTTTGCGCTCGTGTGCTCCGCGAAAGTCCAGGGAGCGGGCAATGCCCAGCTCTTGCAGGGTGTCCAGGTCCTGGCTGCTCAGATCCGCCAAATGGTCTGAACGATAGACGCGACCCTTACGAAAGGAGCCGGAGTCTGTGGCATAGCCGCCTATATCACGGAAGTTGCTGGCCCCTTCTAAAGGGCAGGATAGGGAACTGGGCAGCGGCGATACGGACACGGCGGACTCCTGTTGAAACGGTGAAAGTCCCATGTTAACGGTCTTGGACGGGATCTGCATATGACAATGCGGTGACAGCTGGGGAGTGCGGGAGGATCGAAAGCACAATGAATGCAAGTGCACGGTTCTGTATCCTCAGAAAGCCATGTATATTCTTTGCTGGCAAGGCCCAGGCAGACAGGCTGGTACACCGCGTCCACGTTCTTGAGGCTTCGGTTTGCTGAAAATGTGAACAGACTTCAAGGTGACGCTGGCGTTTGACAGCCTGCACCGACTAGACAAGAACAGGTGCCGTGCCGAGCCAAGGGGGGACAAGTCTGATGACGCATTCACGCATCGCTCGCGTGCTCATGTGCTGCAAAAAGAGCCCCAGGATATTGGCTAAAGTAGGCCCAAGGTATAAGGTCAATGGTTATTTGAATAGACCGGCGATCAGCCCGGGCGGCCCACAACCGTAATTTTTCAAGGAACAAGCATGTTTGAGCATTTGCAGGCCTATGGTGGCGATCCGATTTTCCGTTTGAACGAGGCATTTCACGCCGATCCGCGCGATCGCAAGGTCAACCTGACCATTGGTTTGTATTACGACGATCAAGGCCGTCTGCCTTTGCTGGATGTGGCTCGCCGGGCTGAAGAACAATGGGCGGCCAAGGGCCAGCCCCGTGGCTATCTGCCTATTGAAGGTTTGGCTTCCTACCGCAGCGCCGTGCAAAAACTGGTTTTTGGTGCCGACAGCAAAGTGCTGCAAGAAGGTCGTGTTGCGACCATTCAGACATTGGGCGGTTCGGGTGCCTTGAAAGTGGGTGGCGACTTCCTGCACGAAGCCTACCCCAATAGCGAAATGTGGATCAGCGATCCAGCCTGGGATAATCACCACTCCATCTTCCGTGGATCGGGCATTCCTACCCACACTTACCGTTACTACGATCCAGCCACGCGCGGTCTGGATTTCACCGGTCTGATGGAAGACATCTCCGTCCTGCCCGAGCACAGCATTGTCTTGCTGCACCCCTGCTGTCATAACCCCACCGGGGCTGATCTGAGCGACGAGCAGTGGCTGCAACTGATCCCTGTGCTGCAACAGCGCAAGCTGATTCCTTTCCTGGACATGGCTTACCAGGGGTTTGGTCGTAGCCTGGATGAAGATGCCTTCGCCGTGCGCGCCATGGTCGATGCTGGCCTGACGTTCTTGCTGGCCAACTCCTTCTCCAAGAACTTCTCCTACTACTCCGAGCGTTGCGGTGGCTTGTCGGTGGTGTGCCAGAGCGCGGATGAAGCCGATCGTGTTCTGGGTCAGCTCAAGGCCGTGGTACGTCGCATCTACTCGAACCCGCCATCGCACGGTGGTCAGGCCATTGCCACCATCTTGTCCGATGAATCCTTGCTGGCCGAGTGGACGGCAGATGTGGAAACCATGCGTCAGCGTATCGCTGCCATGCGCAAGCGTGTGCACGATCGTCTGAAAGAACTGGCTCCTCAATACGACAGCAGCTACTTCGTCAAACAGCAAGGCATGTTCTGCTACACCGGCCTGACTAAAGAGCAGATCCAGAAACTGCGTGACGATTTTGGCGTGTACGTGCTGGAGTCGGGCCGTATCAGCGTGCCAGGTCTGAACCAGTCCAACGTGGATTACTTCGCGGAGTCGCTGGCTGCTGTGGTGGCCTAAGACGCCGAGGTCTTTCCCGCAGAATTAAAGAGCGTGTTTATGGCCCCTTCGGGGGCGGTAAACACGCTTTTTTTAATGCTGAAAATGCATCCGCAGCTGCGTTGATCGTATGGTGGAAGCCGCTTATACGTACCTGTCTGATTGATGCATTCGACTTGTTTTGGCCACTTGGCTGGGGGCTTGAACCTGAACTGAAAAGCGGAACAGTGTCGAGCTAAACCATTGCATAGCCCTGCGCTTTCATAGCTGAAGCACTCAACGGATCATTAGTGCTTAGCCATGGTCAGGCAAGCAGGTCAACCGGCAAGCTGACCGTATTTCGTCGTATTGCGATATTGCTCAGGCTAATGCTTGCAGCAGCAGTTCCTGATTGATCTGCTCCTGCTGCCGCGCCCGGTTCAATAAATAGCGATGAAAATCCTGGCTATGAGGTGACTCAAATGCACCCGCTCGCCGAGTCAGCACATAGGGCCAGGGCAGAGGGAGGGAATGGGAGAAGGGCAGGATCAGCTGCCCGCTGCGTACTTCCTTTTCTATCATCGAGCATTGCGCCAATACAAAACCCTGACCGGCCACCGCAGACTCCAGCGCCATGTGCGACAGAGAAAAAACCCGGAAGCGGTCCAGGGGCGTATCGCCTATGTCTATATCCAAAGACTCAAACCAGTCGCGCCAGGATGGCGGCGAGGTAAAGCGTGGCTGCCAGTCCGAGGACAGCAAGGGATAGTTCAATAGATCACGAGGATGTCGCAAGGCGGCTTGCCCCTGGAGCAGGGCCGGGCTGCAAGCGGGCACGACACGGTCTGTATAAAGCTCGGTAAAGCTGCGGGGGCGGGCGGCGGCCTGACCGTAGGTAATCCGAAAGTCGATTTGCTCGGCTTCCAGATCGGGCTCGGCATGGCTGCCTTTCAGATGCAGTGTCAGCTCCGGGTCGTACTGTTCCTGCCATTGAAATGCCAGCGGTGCCATCCAGGTTTTAAGCATGGACGGCAAAGCGCTGATCGAAAGCAGGCTGGTGTTGCGCGACCGCTCCATTTCTTGCTGGCCGTCGCGTAATAGCTCAAATGCCTGTGTACAGATTTCATGAAAGCGCACCCCCGCCGCTGTCAGTCGCAAGCGTTTGCCTTCTTTGTAAGTCAGGCTGCAGCCCAGCGAGTCTTCCAGCAAACGTAATTGCTGGCTGATGGCACCGGGAGTAATTTTCAGACGACGGGCGGCTTCTTGCAGGCTTTGGCTATGGCCCAGCGTCTCAAAGACTTGCAATGCACGTAAGGGAGGCAAGGTATCCATGATGATCAGACCCCGTCCAGAAAAGTAATTTAACTTTAGAAATTCTAAACGATATGGATAGTAGGCTGAATTTGATTGCGACTATCATGACAAACAAGAGAACATGAATGGGCTCGTTCAGCCATCATGCACCGTATTCAGAGTTGGGGGTAAATCATGTTTGTACGCAATGCCTGGTATGTAGGCGCATTGGCTACACAGCTCGGTCGCAGCTTGCAGCCTGTGCGTATGCTTAGCGAAAACCTGGTGCTGTATCGCCGCGAAGACGGCCAGCCCGTGGCCTTGGAAGATTCCTGTCCGCACCGTCGCCTGCCTTTGTCCAAAGGCCGCTTGATTGGCGACCAGGTGGAATGTGGCTACCACGGCCTGACCTTTGATTGCAGCGGCTCCTGTACCAAGGCGCCCGGTGTGGCGCAAATCCCTAAAAGCGCGGTGGTACGCAGCTACCCCTGTACGGAGCGTTTTGGCCTGGTCTGGGTCTGGATGGGTGATCCTGAGTTGGCTGATCCGTCCAAACTGATCGATATCCCCGAGTGGGACAATCCCGAGTGGGGTGTGAACCGTGGCGACGCCATGGAACTGGACTGCAATTACCTGTACGTCACCGACAATTTGCTGGACCCCTCGCACGTGTCCTGGGTACACCAAAGCTCGTTTGGCAGCCCCGACATCATTGGTCTGCCCTTGACTGTCAAGGTTGAGGACAATGGCGTGACGGTCTCGCGTTGGTCCAAAAATGTGGAAGTTGCGCCGTTTTACAAGCAGTTTGTGAAATTTGAAGGCAATTGCGACCGCAAACAGCAATACGAAGTGCGCTTCCCGTCGCTGGCCGTGATCAAGGCCATCTTTCTGCCCGCCGGTGCGGCTACCGAGGAGCCCAGCGAGTACCACCAGGACGTTTTTCTGATGGACTCCTATAACTTCCTGACGCCTATCGACGAAGAACACACCCGTTACTTCTGGTTCCAGCTGCGCAACTTCAGCCCGGATGACGAGGCGATCTCCAAGATCTTCAACGAAGATGTACGTCACGCGTTCCTGGAAGACAAAGTCGTTCTGGAAGAAGTGCACAAAGCCCTGAAAGAGCGTCCTGCCGCTTTGGATTTGCCCTTGGATTCAGGCCCCTTGCGCTTCCGTCGCAAGATCAGCCAGATGATCCAGGCCGAACAAGCTGCCGCCAGCGAGACAACAACGGCTTGAGCGTGATGAATACGACTGCATCATCTGCGTCTACGGAGGCTACGGCCAACCGCCGTTTCCGGGATTATCGTGTCCTGGAAAAGCAGCGCGAAAGCGAAGTGATTACTTCGTTTGTACTGCAGCCGGTGGACGGTGTTATGCAGCCTTATCAGCCGGGTCAGTATCTGGTGTTCCGCCTGGAGATTGACGGGCAAATCGTGCTGCGCAATTACAGCGTGTCGGGGGATCCCGACTGCACGGATCGTCTGCGCATTTCCGTCAAACACGAGAAGGCCCCGGCAGGGTCAAGCGTGGCGGATGGTTTGGCCTCCTCCTATCTGCACCAACAGGTGCAGCCGGGCGATGTGCTGAGTGCGGCCGGGCCGATGGGCGAGTTCGTGCTGGATGAGAGCAGCCAGCGGCCTGTGGTGTTGCTAAGCGGTGGCGTGGGCCAGACCCCTTTGCTGGCCATGCTGCATCGTCTACTTAAACGCAGCCAGCGTAAGGTGTATGTGATTCATGCGTGCGATAACAGCGTGGTGCATGCCTTTGCCGATGAGATGCGTGAGCTGGTGGCACAACGCGAAGGCGTGCAGCTTTACTTCTGCTATCGCAACCCGACTGAACATGATGAGCAAGCCGGTTTGCACCATGTGGCGGGACTGATTACACGTGAGCAGTTGCAGCGTTGGCTGCCACTGGATGATTACGAGTTTTACCTGTGTGGGCCCAGTGCCTTCATGCAGAGCAATTATGGTGTGCTGCGTAGTCTGGGTGTGGCACGTGAGCGCATTCACTACGAGTTTTTTGGCCCGGCGACGGTGCTGGAAAACACCTTGGCGGATGATGGTGCAGCCAGTGCGGTTCAGGATCAGGTCCAGCCTGCCCCCTCCAGTCGTGTCGATGCGAATGTGTTGGAGCTGGATTCGCCTGTAGAAGCAGTAAGGGGAGCCGCGACAGCAGCGGAAGATGCGGCGCAGACGGTGACATTCCTGCCCGATGGCCGCCAGGGCCAATGGCATGAGGACTGTCCCTCCTTGCTGGATCTGGCGGAAGAAACGGGCTTGAGTCCGGACTTCAATTGTCGCGCAGGCCTGTGCAATACCTGCATGTGCACGCTGGTATCGGGCGAGGTCGACTATTTTGAAGAGCCGCTGGACCCTGTGCCAGAGGGCAAAGTCTTGTTGTGCTGTTCCCGTCCCCGTGGTCCGGTGGCCGTGGAATTACCTTAAGATTTTTTCAATTGCTTGTTGAGGTTTGCCCCGTCCTTTTGGGACGGGGTTTTTTTTCAAAAAAATCATATGCTTCCTTGTTGGAAGTCAGGCGAATTGTCGATGTCTGGAGCAGGGGGTGTGGACATGAGGACTGTTGAAGTGGTGGTCCTACATAGGCTGGCTACCTTGCTATAGCTGGGCTTGCTCGCTTATCCAATCACTAAAGGCACGGACCTCTGCTTTTTGTGTCGCATCGGGCAAGGTCACCAGGTAGTAGGCAAAGCGGGCTGGCCAGGGCTTGTCCAGCACTTGCACCAAGCGGCCTGCGGCCATTTCATCCTGCGCATATTCTTGCGGTATCAAAGCCAGCCCCAGGCCCGCAATCGCACCGCGTATCAGCAGGTAATCATCCTCAAAAGCTGTGCCTCTATCGGCGCGCGCATCGTCCTCCACCCCGTGGGCAGACAGCCAAAGCGCCCAGTCGGCCCGGTCGGCATCTTGTAGCAGTGGCCACTCCAGACAATCTGCTGGTTCCTGAATGGTTGGCTTGTCTTGCAGCAACGCAGGGCTGGCTACAGGCAGCAAGACAGGGGCCATCAAGGGCTCGGCCTGCAAGCCGGGATACACACCCAGGCCGTGGCGAATGGCGATATCCACTTTGTCGCGACGCAGGTCCACCAGCGTGGGGGACGCCTCCACACGGATTTCGATATCGGGATGGCGTTGCTTGAAGTCGGCCAGCCGGGGAATCAGCCAGGATGCGGCAAAGGAAGGCACGGTGCTGATCGTCAGTGTCTTCCTTTGCTTGGTGGCTTCCAGCGTGTGCATGGCCTGTTCGATCTGGTCAAACGCCGTCAGCAGGATAGGGTAGACCTGGTCACCGGCTTCGCTCAGGCTCATTTTGTGGTGGCTGCGCACAAACAGTGTCACGCCCAAGCGATCTTCCAGCAGCCGGATTTGCTGGCTGACTGCGCCCGAGGTTACGCCCAGCGCCTGGGCGGCCAGCTTGATGCTGCCGTGGCGTCCGACTTCGGTAAAGGCGCGCAGAGCTTGTAAAGGAAAGACAGGATTCATGGTTTAGTTTATCTAAATCTATCAAGTAGATTTAATCGTTTTTCTTTGGCCATTTAGCTGGGGAAAATAGGCTACTGAATCGTATTTAAAGTTTAGCTTATCTATATAACAAGGAAGAGCGAACTTTCAGTTTTGGAGCCACACCATGATTGATCTGTATACCGATAGTTCGCCTAACGGCTTTAAGGCGACCATCGCCTTGGAGGAGATGGCGTTACCGTACCGCTTGCATCACGTGCGTATCGACGCGAACGAGCATAGGCAGCCAGAGTTCCTGGCCTTGAATCCGCATGGGCGTATCCCGGTGATGAAGGATGATGAAACAGGTGTTGTCCTGTTCGAGTCCGCCGCGATCTTGCTGTATCTGGCGGAGAAAACCGGCCAATTGCTTTCAAAAGAACCTGTTCAGCGCTGGGAAACAATCAAATGGCTGCAATTTCACTCCTCCAGCGTGGGGCCGATTCTGGGTCAGCGCGTGCATTTTGAGTTGTTCGCCCAGGAGAAAATCCCGGCCGCCATCGAACGCTACCGCCGTCTGGTGAATGATCTGTTCACCGTGCTGGATACACGCTTGGCAGACCATCCTTATCTGGCAGGACAGGACTATTCCATCGCCGATATTGCGCATTTTGGCTGGACGCATATTGCGCGAATTATCGATTTTGATTTCAGCCACTACTCGCACATGAGTGCCTGGCATGAGCGCGTGGCCCAGCGCCCTGCAGTCCGTAAAGGCATCACCTTGCCTGAGCCCGCTACCGGCGCTTGAGGGGAAAACATCATGACGATTGAAACAAGCCTGATTCAAGGCGCATCTTTCCCTACCTTTGCCACTCACCCTGGCTATAGCCGCATGTTTGCACCCGGCCGTCTGACCATGGGTATCTTTCTGCCTCTGCGTTTTTATCAAGGCGATATGAGTGTGCTGGCCGGGCAGGCCGCGTTGGTAGAGGAGATAGACCGCCAGGATTTTGCGGCGGTGTGGGTGCGAGACGTACCGTTGTATGACCCCAGCTTTGGTGATGCGGGGCAGGTGTTCGATCCCTTTACCTATCTGGCTTTTCTGGCTGCTCGCACCAGGCGGGTGGCCTTGGCTACGGGCAGCACGATTTTCTCCTTGCGTCACCCGATCGATCTGGCCAAATCCGCCTTCACCATTGATCAGTTGTCCGGTGGACGCTTGGTGCTGGGCATCGCTTCCGGGGATAGGCCTATAGAATTTCCCGCCTATGGTGTGGAGCGAGCCGAACGGGCAGAGCGTTTTGCACACGCTGTCAGCTATTTCCGTCAGTTGATGCAAGCGGGGCAATTGCATATCGACTCTCCGCTAGGCCGCTTCAATACGGCAGAGTTGCTGCCCAAGCCCGTGCACGGTTCGATCCCCTTGATTGTCACCGGCTCCTCGGGGCAGTCGCCCGAATGGATCGCAGAACATGCCGATGGTTGGCTGACCTATCCGGAAGCCACACATACACCGCTGGGTCCGCAAAAGCTGGCTGCCAAAATTCAGGCCTGGCGTGCCCGGATTCCAGATGGCGGTTTTCGCCCACACATGACCAACGAGTGGCTGGACTTGGTGGATGATCCTGATTATCCACGCACACCCTTGCAAGGTGGTTTTACACTGCGTACCGGGCGCAAGGGGCTGATCACCTTGTTGGAGGAATGGCAGGCAGCGGGTGTGAATCACGCCGCTTTGGGTATTCAGTTTGCGCAGCGACCAGCGGCGGAAATTATCCAGGAGCTGGCTGAATATGTACTGCCGCATTTTGCCTCTCATCAGGAGCAGCCTGCTCTTGCAACAGCATGGTAGCAACAGGGGAATACAAGCATGAATAGCAGTGCAGAACAGCTAGTAGTCGATGGCATGCAGATCCGGGATCTGCAGCCACAAGACCGGGCCGCCTGGGAGTCTCTGTACAGACAATACGCCGAGTTTTACAAAGAGCCCATGAATGAAGAGATCCTGGCTCGTACCTGGGGCTGGCTGCTGGATGCGCAGCATCCTTTGCAGGGCAAGGTGGTAGCGACGGCGAAGGGTGCGCTGCTGGGTTTGGCGCATTACCGTCCTTTCCCGGAGCCCTTGCTAGGCAAGGATGCTGGTTTTCTGGATGACTTGTTTGTGTTGCCGGAACAGCGAGGCGGCGGGCTGGGCCGCCGTTTGATTGAGGCAGTCGCCCAGGCAGGTAAGGAGCAGGGCTGGCCGTTCCTGCGCTGGATTACGGCGCAGGACAATGCGCAGGCGCGAAGGCTATACGATGGTCTGGCTCAGGCAACAGCGTGGGTGACGTATGACTTGAATCTGTAGAAGGGGGCTAGGGGCGTGTAGAAGGTGATACGTTTTTCAGGGTGCCAGTATGCAACTAACAGGAATGATGGTTTAGTTCCCGAAGGCTCGCAATTCCTTCGTTAAGGAGGAGGAGGCCAAGCGCTCTAGTGGTCTGAATGCACCCTCCAGATAGCTCATGTCTTGGGCGGATGCATCGAACTGCTCAAAATAAGGCTTCCAGGCTCTGACGACTATCCATACTTCATGCAAGGCGCGAATGGCTTCTTGGCGGCTAGAGAAGTAGGCTGCCCAACGTGTCATTAAGTTGTCCAGGGTGGCCAGCCTTCCTTGCTCTCCTAGTTCGAGGTGCAAATAACGTTCGCTTGCCACCGTGTTCATGGGCAGAACGTCATAGAGCGGACTTAACCTCCATCCTTTGCCGACCACGTCATAGATGAAGGCGTGGTTTCTCAAGTGATCGTCATTGTTGTTGGCAAAGATGTTCAGGGCTTGGCGCTTGAATAGTTCACGTAAATCACGATCGATGAAAGTGGGCAAACAACGCTCTCGTAGTTTGAGGGCCAGTGCCTGATAGGAACTACTTCTTGCTTCGTACTCATCAATGCCCATCAGGGTCATAGCGGAGCAAAAGCCGATACGCCCCTCAACGGTAGAAGCATTGTGTTCTGGGGTGGCGGGCGACCAACTGTCCTGGCCGGGAGCGGGTGCTTCTCCCGGAGCTGCCCAGTAACGGTCAAATCTACGAATGAAGAGCACGCGCGCCGTGCCAACAGATTGGATATGCACGGGTGGAACGCATAGATCTGCAGCACGTGCCAATTCCAAGGTGCCAGCTTCAAGTACAGCATTGCAGGCGCGATCAGACTTGGAAGGGAATTTCGCCAGCCACAGCACATCGGATTCATCGCGAATAGATGCTTTGGGCCGGGCTCCGCCAGCCGAACCTAGGCCTTCAAAGCAGTCAGCCAGGTCCTCACCGATGTCTTCGTCATTTTCAATACGATCAGCGGCTTCAAGTAGGCGTTCAAGGCTGACCTCCCCAGCTGCCGATTTCTTGGCGGGGGAATCGAGCGTAAGTCGAATATCCAGTGCGCCTACGCGATCCACTCCTGCCTCCAGTAAATAGGCGACTTCAGGTAAAACGCCCGAGCCTACTTTGAGTTTGTTTTCGATGACACGTCGACCCCATGCGTCAGGGGCTGCGTCGCGCAGTCCACCAAACTCGTGCAGCCCAGGTAAGGTAAAACGTTGTATGCCTCCGTTTTCTGCCCTTAGTGGCAGTGCTGCAGGATCGATTTCAATCGCGTGTTGCCGTTGTACATAGCGCTTACCGTAGGTGAAGCTTGGCGCATCGGAATTCGCGTTCTCCAGTAGTCCTGCCGGTACAAAAGCATTGCCCTGATCGCTTTGGGCAATATGAGCAAACACAGCAACCTGACTGGGTGGTCGGCTGTATGGATTGCGCGGTTTAGAAGTCATATTTGTCCTTGGCTGGAGCGCTGTTGGCTGTATTCGATGCATTTTTCCTGGAGACACGCTGTACCTTGTTGGCATTGTTGAAGCTCCGCACAGCGCCGGACTGCTCTGTGAGCAGATCCAGCAAGGTAAGTTCGGGCTCAATGGCATGGAGGTAGCGCAGGATCTGAGACATCGTTCGGCTTTCATTACCTTGCTCAAGCAGGGCGGCCGTGGACCGTGAAATACCAGCACGAGCAGCCACATCGCTTTGAGTCATTCCATGGGCGATGCGCAGTTGCTGGAGCTTCTGACCAATGGCGCTGGCTTCCTGCAAGCGTTTAGGGGGGGTGCGTTGTGCCTCATCGTATTTCATAGTTGGCCCTTTCTGCCATGTTCGTCATGGACAATCCTGTGAAACATGTAGAGTCAAGACTTCTGATTTATTGACCGTAATAACAGTCCTTGAATTGATTAAGGACTGTTATTACGGACATTTTAATTGAATTTGATTGTTTGCTGAACAGACGCGTAGTCTAATGTCCGTAATATCAGTCTTAATAGTTATTAAGGACTGTTATTACGGACATTTTGGTTAGGCTTTCCTTCTCTCCAGCAACATCAAAGCAAGCAAAACCACACTGCTCATTCCCAGCCCAAAGATCACCAGTGGCCATGCCGTATCCCCACCCAGCAAGGTCACAGCTAAGGTACCGAACACGCTAACAATCAGGCTTTCCACGCAAAAGTAGATCGCCACGGCGGAACCGGCCACATCATTGAACTGGGCCAAGGCGCCATTGGCGGTGACGGATACCGTTATCACAATGCCCATGGCGGCTAGCCACATGGGCAGGATAAAGCTGCTAAAGGAGGGTTCCAGCAGGAGTTGTCCTGCTGCCAGCAACAGGGCGGCTAGGGCGATCAAACCCATACCGCGTCTCAGGCTCCCGGCCGTTCCCCAGCGAGCCACAAAGGTTTTGGACAGGCGGGTGGTGGCAATCATCACCAGGGCAACACTGGCAAAGGCCAGGCTGAAGCTTATTTCTGCATAGCCAGCTTGTCCGATCAAGACTCGGGGCGCGGTCGAGAAGTAGACAAAAAATGTCCCCATCCCGGTGGAGAAGCCCAGGGTATAGACCCAGAACGCCGGGCTTTTGAAGACGGCCAGGGCGCACTGCTGGGAATGCAGCGGTTTGGCAGGTCGGGTCTCCTGCCATCTGCACAGCGCATGGATCCAGGCTATGAGCCCCATCGCCGCCAAACTCAGGAAGATGGCTTGCCATCCTCCCATGCGGGCAATCAGAGCACCTGCAATAGGCCCCAAGGCGGGTACGAATGCCAGGATGGAGCTGAACAGGCTATAGATCACTACCCCTTCGGGGCGGTCTGCATACACATCGCGCACTGTGGCAAACAGGGCCACAAGGGTGGCCGAAGCCCCCAGTGCCTGCAGCACCCGAAAACCAACAAAAGCCCAGGCGGAACTGGACAAGGCAGCGGCGGTTGAGGCCAACACGAACAGGACGGCCCCTGTCAGCAAAACAGGTCGTCGGCCTATGAGATCCGACAGGGGGCCAAAGATCAGTTGTCCCGCACCCAATAGCAGCATGTAAAGGCTAAGGGTCAGCTGGATGATGGCTGGGGTCGTACCTAGAAGTTCCGGCATGGCCGGGACGACGGGCAGGTAAATATCCATCCCCAGGGAGGCGAGGATGTCAAAGGGCGCCATCAGCAGCAGGGCAGCCGGCAGCGTATAAGCCCAGGAAGAGCGTGAGGAAGACATAACAAAATTACCACTCGAAAAAGAAATCGGGCGGCGTCTGTTTGTTATCAATCAGCGGGATTGGAAGTACAGAACGCCGCAACAAGACAAGAGCTTGTTGCGGCTTACTCAGTTGCTGACTTAGTGCTCGTCATGCAGACGGCTCCTCACATAAATAACTTGAAAGTGTGTCGCGGGGAAAACGTTATGGCTGCGTCTGGCCCAGTCCAAAGGGATGGGGCGCGACAACTGTTTATTATAGGGGGAGGTTTTTACGGCCTTGAAGCCTCAGTCCGTGATGGCTGTTGGTTTTTTGCCCTGCAAAGTTTTGGCAAGACGTGACACCGCCTCGCTGGAGTTGCCTGTCTTGTTCTTCTTCACCCGGATGGCGGCAGCTTTCAGCAAGCGCTGGAATGTCGGGCACTGCGTATGGTTGGCGGCCGGGCAGTGCGCGGCGTGGCGCAAGCCTTCGCTCATGGCTTTCAGGCGCTTGATGGTGGCATCCAGTTGATCGGCCTTGGATAGCAGCAATTGCCTGTCCACCTGCGCAGAACCATCGGGAGGCAGCATGGCCCGTATTTCTTCCAGCGACAAACCGCCCGCTTGCCCCAAGGCAATCAAGGCCAGTTGATCCAGCACTTGGGGCGTAAAACGACGCCGTTCTCCGGGGGCGCTGATTGCACGGATCAGGCCTTCTTTCTCGTAGTAACGCACGGTGGAGGAGGGTAAGCCGGTTTGCTTGGCAACTTCTGAAATATCCATCTTGTACCTGTTGACTTGAAGTTGACTTCAACTTCTATGATTGCTCAAAAACAAGGTGCTTATCAACGGAAAGGATTGCCAATGTTGTCGATCAATGAATGGGTGCATGTGATTCTGATCGGAGTCGGAGCCACTATTTTCATGGATATCTGGGGCCTGATTCAAAGGGCGATGGGCGTTGCCACGCTGAACTACGCCATGGTGGGGCGCTGGGCCGGGCATTTGCTGCGTGGCCAGATCGCACACAGCAGTATCGGCAAGGCTGAGCCGATTGCGGGAGAGTCTGCCTGGGGCTGGTTCATTCACTATGCTGTGGGCATTGTTTTCGCCTTTTTGTTGCTTGCGGTTTACGGCACTGAGTGGCTGCAAGATCCCCGCTGGTTGCCCGCCGTCATGGTGGGCATGGCTACGGTCGTGATGCCCTTTTTTGTCATGCAGCCCGCCATGGGAGCCGGAGTGGCGGCCTCGCGTACCCCCACGCCTTGGACTAACCGTTTGCGCAGCCTGCTGACACACGCGGTTTTTGGTTTGGGCATGTACCTTGCGGCCTTGCTGATCAAGCAGGTGGCTTAAGGAGATGTCATTTGTTGGGGCCTCTGTCATGGGTGGCCTGCTCTTTTTGTGCGTCAGCCAGTCCCAGGATGCCGCTTCCGAGCTGACCGGGGACTGAGCAGGAGGCACTAGCAGTATGTGTTTGGTTAGGTCTGGAAAACCGCCTCGCTCATGCAATCAATAAAGGCGCGCAGCTTGGGCGACAGGTTGCGGCTGGCAGGCCAGACAATCCACAGTGGCACGGTGTTATGGGTGCATTCATCCAGAATGGTTTGCAGCCGTCCGCTGCTTAAATGCTCGCCCACGGTGAAATCTGGCAGGCAAGCGATGCCTTGCCCTTGCAAGCTCAGATGCACCCGCATTTCCACGCTATTGCAGACCAGTGTGCGGGGCAGCTCGGGTACGTCCTGAGTTTCGGAAATTGGCCATTGTTCCAGCCGCCCGGTATTGGGGAAGCGGTAGTGCAGGCAGGCATGGTGTTGCAGATCTTTGGCGTGCAAGGGGCGACCATGCTCTTGTAGATATTCGGGGGAGGCAGCCAGGACGCGACGGAACGTGCACAGACGGCGGCGCATCAGGCCTGAATCACTCAAGGCACTGGCACGGATGGCGGCATCAAAACCTTCGCCAATCACATCGACCAGACGGTCAGAAAAGTCCAGATCCAGTTCCACGGCCGGATAACGCTGCATGAAGTGGCTGATGGCCTGCTGAAACAGGCCGCTGTAGCGCGGCAAGCTGATTCGCAAGGTGCCACGCGGCATTTCACTGGCTTGGGACATTTCCAGTTCTGCCGCCTCGATTTCACTCAAGATGCGTCTGCATCGCTCCAGAAAAACCTTGCCGTCGGCAGTCAGGGCCAGAGTGCGGGTGCTGCGGTGAAACAGGCGCACTTTCAGCCGCTCTTCCAGGCGGGCGATGGACTTGCCTACTGTGGAGGGCGACAGGCCGGACTCGCGGGCCACGGCCGAAAAGCTCAGGCGTTCCGCCACGCGTACGAACAGGCCGATATTGCTCAGGTTTTCCATCATGGTGCCGACTCTATTTAAGAATTTATTTCCTAAGTATTAATAACTGTAGTGTATTTTTCTTTGATGGGGTGACGCTTAAGCTCCTGAAATCGACCCCGATCATGCGGGTATTTCACGCCGTGTCCATTTCTGTTGGGCACGCACGCTTTAGCAGTCAATGAGAACCATGCTTTCCTCTTCTTCCTCGCCGGCCATGCGTCGGCTGCAATTATTGTCAGCCTGTTTAACGGCTTTATTGATCCCCTTGTGCTTCACCGGTCCAGCAGTGGTGCTGTCGGCCATCAGTGCAGAGTTAGGTGGTAGTGCCGCCCAGCTGAGCTGGATCATGAATGCGTACATCCTGAGTTACGGCGGTGCCATGATGGTGTCAGGCAGCCTGACGGACATTTACGGCCAGCGCCGCATCTGGCTGATTGGCATGCTGTGGTTTTGCGCCTTTACCATTGCCATTCCTTTCATGCCCTCCGTGTTCTGGATTGATATTTTGCGCATGATGCAGGGCCTGGGCGGTGCCGCCGCTTTTGCCGCTGCCATGTCCTCCCTGGCTCCCTTGTTTGAAGGACGTGCACGGGCGCGGGCGTTCAGCTTGTTAGGCACGTCTTTCGGGCTGGGGCTGTCTTTTGGTCCCTGGTTTTTCGGCTGGATTGTGGAGGCGCTGCAATGGCAAGGCGTGTTCTACGCGACCGGGGCTATTGGCGTGGTCGGTTTGTTGCTGGTTCTGATCAGTACCAAGCCCAGTCAGGGCGGCTCGCAGGGTGCATTGGACTGGCCGGGTGCCATCAGCTTTACGCTGGCTTTGGGCCTGTTTACTTATGGCATGTTGCTGATCCCGGAACGGGGCTGGTCCGATAGCTGGGTGCTGTCCACCCTGCTGGCCTCTGTTGTCGCCTTTGTGGGCTTTGTCTGCATAGAGCGCCGCGTTGCGCAGCCCATGATTGATTTGAGTTTCTTTCGTGACCCCGGCTTTGTGGGTGTGCAGGCTTTGGCTGCAGCCCCTGCATTCCTGTTCATCGTGCTGATTGTGTTGTTGCCCGGTCGCTTTATGGGTATTGATGGTTACGGTGCATTGCAGGCCGGGCAGATGATGGTTTGGCTGGCTGCGCCTTTGTTGATCGTGCCTTTTGTGGCGGCCTTGCTGACTCGCTGGCTATCGGCAGGCACCTTGTCCAGCCTGGGTTTGCTTCTGGTGGCCGTGGGTTTGTGGACTCTGGCTGAAGGCTTTGAGGCAGGCGGTGGTCCAGCCCTGCATCTGCCTTTATTGCTGATCGGCATGGGTATCGGTTTGCCCTGGGGCTTGATGGACGGGATGGCGGTCAGTGTGGTCAGCCCGGATCGGGTCGGAATGGCGACGGGTATCTTCAATACGGTGCGAATCTTTGCGGATGGTGTGGCCATTGCCGTGGTCAGCGTGCTGTTGGCTACCTTGATTCAGCAGCACCTGAGTGTGGGCGGCACAGCGTTTACACAAGCCGCAGTTCTGGAAGCGGCCAGTCGGGCGGCTTTGGGTGAATTGCAGTTGGCCGCGCAACAGCTGCCTGGTTTGGAAGCGCAATTGACTGCCAGTTATGCCGCTTCATTTTTGACGGTGCTGCATGCGCTGGCAGGCCTGGCGGCCTTGATTGCCGGTCTGCTCTTTGTCTTGTTGCGACAGCCCAAGCACGCTTTGCAAACGGCCTAGAAGACACCGCGTGCGCTGCACGCGATGCCCAAGGTGAACGGGCCCCAAACGCCTGGGACAGGTATCCAGGTTTTGGGGGCCGTTCTACACCCAGAGCGGCGGCGTGGGTGTGGGTTACGACAGGTGTTCAGGCCTGTTGTTTGGGCAAGGCCAGCCATTCCTGAGCTGTGATGCGGCTGATATGTTCAGTTCGGTAGTCCTGCAGGAACGGGTTGTACCTGTTTTCCTCGGTGTGATGATGGCGAAAGCCACACTTGGTTTGCGCAATCTGCGATTGGGCATTGTTGGCAAAGTAGCCGCACCACAGGGCCTTCAGCTTCAGCGTTTCAAAAGCGTGTCGCATCACTTCGCGCATGGCCTCGGGGATCAAGCCCTGGCCCCAGTAGGGGACGCCAATCCAATAGGCAATTTCGCCTTCTTCTTCGCCGATCTCGAAGTTGCTGTTCTTGCCGATCAGGATGCCGATGCAACCGACAGCCCGGCCATTATCTTTGTGCTCGACGGCATACACTTCAGGCATATTGAAAACTGTGCGGATAATTTCGGCACTTTCCTCAACGCTGGTATGCACCGGCCAACCTGCAATCGGGCCAACTCGCTCGTCTTTGGCGTATTCGTACAAGTCCTTGGCATCAGTGTCCTGCCAGGGGCGTAAAATAAGTCTTTCTGTTTGAAGTGTCATTTTCTTTACTCACCATTCAGCAGAAAACAGAATAGAAGCTGGCTGGTTTGGCGAACAGAGCAGGACCTTGGTAGTTTCGGTACTTTTAGCAAGTCCTGTCGGTTGCCGGGTCATGAAGGGCAGAGGAACACCATGCATCAGATTCCACAACTATTCAGTGCCAGAGATAGCTGGCTGACAGGCCAGACCACGCTGGCTGAAGGCGTGGGAATGCCTTTGTCTTTCGGTCATGCCTATATGGCCTTGATGATCTGCCTGTCGGGTCGTGCTTTGGTCAGCTTGAATTTCAAGGATCAGGTCGTACGGGCCCATGATGTGCTGGTGCTGGCCGAAGATACGATTACCTTGCTGAGACGGCGCTCACGCGGTTTCAAGGTGTTTTTTCTGTTGATGCCCAAGAACCTGGCGTCAGAAGTGGCCTATCAGCTGCCTAATTCCTTGTTCGTGTTCCTGCATGACAATCCGTTGTGTGTGCCTCCGCAGAGAGATCGAGCTTTACTGACGGCCTGGTTGCTGCAACTGCACGAGATTGTGCAGACCAGCACGCTGCATCAGCACATCATGCTGCGTAATCAGCTGCAGAATTTCTTTCTACATATTGCCGAGCAGATTCCGTCCGAGTATCAGGGCGGCCAGCCGTTCAGCCGTCAGGAAATGATCAGCTGGCGGTTTTGGGAACTGGTTGGCCAGCAATGCCGGCAGCACAGAGAGGTGAAGTTTTATGCCGATGCGCTCAACATCACCCCGTTTTATCTGTCCCAACTGAGCAAACAGTTTTTTAACGACAGTCCCAAGGTCTTGATCGACAGGCAAGTGGTTCTGGAGATCAAGGCGTTGCTTTCCTACAGCCAGCTGGCGATCGGGCAGATTGCCGATCAGCTGAATTTTGAGGATCCCTCTTATCTGTGCCGGTACTTCAAGCGCCACACAGGCTTGTCGTTGACCCGCTATCGCCAGCATGAGCAGGCTCGTTCCGGTGTGGTTGGCAAGTGATCAGCTCAAGGGTTGGTCGTGCCAGGTCAATGCGACAAGAAAATGGCGATGGTGTATGACTCAGGAGGCAAGAAGTCTGTGCGCCTGATCGATGCGTTTGGGAGTCAAACTCTAGGCAGAGCAGATTTACGGCTCACATCTTGCCAGTGAATTTGTAGCGATCCCCTGGATGCCACAGTCTGGCGTGCGTTGTGAACTGCTCGCTGGAAAAAGTGCGGCGGTCCATCACCAGACAGGGTTGCTGCTCTTTCATGTGCAGGGCCTGCGCGATTCCGGCGGGCGGCACCAGCACTTCAATGCTGTAAAAGCCGGTTGGCAAGGGGGCAACGCGCACCAAGTACTCATTAGGCGTGATCTGGCTCCAGTCCTGCTCCATGTAATCCGGTGCCATTTGCGCGTCCACCAGACGATCTTCGTACTGGATAGGCAAGCCGTTTTCGGCATGAACAATAATGGAATGAAACAGCGCTGCGCCCGGTGCAATGCCATATAGCCGCGCTTGAGCCGGGCTGGCCTGCAGCCGCTCCATGCTCAGCACCTGACAGCTGTGTTGGTGGCCGCGCTCCCGTATGTCTTGCGCGATGCTGCGTATCTCGATCAGGGTGGACTGGAATTTGGGCTGCGCGACGTAGGTGCCCGAGCCTTTGATGCGGACCAGCAGCTCATCATTCGTCAACTCCCGCAGCGCGCGGTTGACCGTCATGCGCGACACGCCAAATTGTTCGCATAAAGCCAGTTCAGTGGGGATCAGATCACCTTCACGCCATTGGCCGGACTGGATTTTCTCCAGCACAAAATTCTTGATTTGCAGGTAGGCGGGCATGCTTGGTTCAGTTGACGAATGGCTCGTCTGGGGGACATCCATTTTTATGCTTTCCTGTAGGACGTGTTCACACTCAAAAGAGTCTCGCGCAGGCCAGATCTGAGGTCGTGCACCAGGCCGCGAGTGATGCCTTCCCATGCTCGCATTCACGGGCTTATGCAAGGCTCTTTTTTATATGTATAGACAACTTGGAAAAATGACTATACATTGGCATGAGCTTACAAGAAAACCGTTGTTTTGTCGGCGCCAGAACCTGCCCTTCGGGTGTGGAAACAGCCTGCCAGATAGAACCAGCGCGTATCCAGAGACACCTCAGATGGAGGACATCACCATGCCTGATCATCACACTTTGGCGGCCAGCCACGATCCTCGCTTCGATCCTGCGCGGCAGATTCATGCCCCTACGGGTACCCAGCTCAGCTGCAAGAACTGGGTGGCGGAAGCTGCGTACCGCATGATTCAGAACAACCTGGACCCGGCCGTGGCCGAGAACCCCCAGCATCTGGTGGTGTACGGCGGCATCGGGCGTGCAGCCCGGAACTGGGAATGCTATGACCAGATTCTGGCCAGCCTGCGCCAGTTGGAGGATGACCAGACCTTGCTGATTCAGTCCGGCAAGCCGGTGGGTGTCTTCCGTACTCATAGCGATGCGCCGCGTGTGCTGCTGGCCAACTCGAATCTGGTGCCCAAATGGGCTACCTGGGAGAAGTTTCACGAGCTGGATCAGGCCGGTTTGTTCATGTATGGGCAGATGACGGCGGGTAGCTGGATCTACATTGGTAGCCAGGGCATTGTGCAAGGTACGTACGAGACTTTTGCTGAAGCAGGTCGTCAGCATTTTGGTGGTTCGCTGGCCGGGCGCTGGATTCTGACTGCTGGTCTGGGCGGCATGGGCGGCGCACAGCCTTTGGCGGCGACCTTTGCCGGGGCGGTATCGCTGACGATTGAATGCAAGCAAAGCAGTATCGACTTCCGTTTGCAGACCCGTTATCTGGATAAACAGGCGCGGGATCTGGATCATGCGCTGGAGTTGATTGCCCAACACACGGCCGCCAAGGAAGCGGTGTCGATTGGCTTGCTGGGTAATGCTGCCGATGTACTGCCTGAACTGGTGCGACGTGCCCAAGCGGGTGGTTTGAAACCTGATCTGGTGACGGACCAGACCTCTGCCCACGATCTGCTCAATGGCTATTTGCCGTCAGGCTGGACGGTGGAACAGTGGCAGGCGGCGCAGAAAGACCCGGCCCAACACGTCCGCATTCAACAAGCGGCTGCCAAGTCTTGCGCAGTTCATGTACAAGCCATGCTGGATTTCCAGAAAATGGGTATTCCGGTTGTGGACTACGGCAATAACATTCGCCAAGTTGCGTTTGATGAAGGCGTGGCCAATGCCTTCGATTTCCCTGGCTTTGTGCCTGCCTACATTCGCCCCTTGTTTTGCGAGGGCAAAGGCCCGTTCCGTTGGGTGGCCTTGTCGGGCGACCCGGAGGACATCTACAAAACCGATCAAAAAATCAAAGAGCTGTTCCCTGACAATCAGCACGTGCATCGCTGGCTGGACATGGCGCAGGAACGCATTGCTTTCCAGGGCTTACCTTCACGAATTTGCTGGCTGGGACTGGGCGAGCGTCACCGCGCTGGTCTGGCCTTTAACGAAATGGTGCGTAAGGGCGAGCTGAAAGCGCCCATTGTGATTGGCCGCGACCACTTGGATACAGGCTCGGTGGCCAGCCCCAACCGCGAAACTGAAAGCATGCGTGATGGCACGGATGCCGTGTCGGACTGGCCTTTGTTGAATGCCTTGTTGAATACCGCCGGCGGGGCCAGCTGGGTTTCGCTGCACCACGGGGGCGGGGTGGGCATGGGCTACAGCCAGCATGCTGGCATGGTGATTGTGGCCGACGGTAGCGAGCAGGCTGCGGCCCGTCTGGAGCGGGTCTTGATTAACGATTGCGCCAGTGGTGTGATGCGTCATGCGGATGCCGGCTACGAGCTGGCGATTCAAACGGCCAAGAATTTCGGGCTGACATTGCCCATGATCAAGTAAGAAAAACAGGACAGATAAATGAGCAAGAGTATCGAGCTTTCTCCCGGCGCACTGACTTTGGCACAGCTGCGCCAAATCTGGCAGGAACCGACTGTTCTGACTCTGCCGCCAGAGGCGATCGGGGCCATGGATGCGTCCTCGGCCATTGTGGCCAAGATCATCCGTGAAGGTAATCCGGCTTATGGCATCAATACCGGCTTTGGCAAGCTGGCCCAGCAACGCATTCCCGACCACGATCTGGAGCAACTGCAAAAGAACCTGATTCTGTCGCACTCCGTGGGAGTGGGCGAGCCGGTGTCCGATGCGGTTGCCCGCTTGATCATGGCCATGAAAATAGCTAGCTTGGCGCGCGGCTTTTCGGGCATACGTTCGCATGTGGTCACGACCTTGCTGGATATTCTGAATGCAGGCGTGGTGCCTTTCATTCCGTCCAAGGGTTCCGTGGGCGCATCGGGTGATCTGGCGCCCTTGTCGCACATGACCTTGACGCTGATCGGGGAAGGACAGGCCAAGTGGCAGGGCGAATGGATGCCAGCCCAGCAGGCTTTGGCCAAGGCGGGTATCACTCCCATTGTGCTGGCTGCCAAGGAAGGCTTGGCGCTGATCAATGGCACGCAAGTGTCTACGGCTCTGGCCCTGAACGGCCTGTTCCGCACCCAGATCTTGTTCCGTAATGCGATTCTGGCCGGTGCCTTGAGCGTGGACGCCGCCAAAGGCAGTGATGCGCCTTTTGATGCGCGCATCCATGAGGTGCGTGGACAGCCGGGGCAAATATATGCGGCTCGCCTGTACCGGGAGCTGCTGGCTGGCAGCCAGATTCGTCAGTCGCATCGCGACAATGACAACAAGGTGCAGGACCCCTACAGCTTGCGCTGTCAGCCCCAGGTCATGGGTGCGATTCAGGATCTGATCACGCAGAACGAACGAAGCCTGCTGACGGAAGCCAATGCTGTTACGGATAACCCGCTGGTGTTTCCCGGCAAGAATGGCGAGCCGGATCAGGTGATTTCCGGAGGCAACTTCCACGCCGAGCCGGTGGCGTTCGCCGCCGATGGCTTGGCTCTGGCGATTGCTGAAATTGGTGCCTTGGCAGAGCGTCGAGTCGCTTTGTTGATTGATGCCAGCATCTCTGGCTTGCCACCGTTCCTGGTGCCTTCTGCGGGTTTGAATTCGGGCTTCATGATTGCCCATGTGACCGCAGCGGCCCTGGCTTCGGAAAACAAGTCACTGGCACATCCTGCCAGTGTGGATAGCCTGCCTACTTCGGCTAATCAGGAAGACCACGTCAGCATGGCAACCTTTGCGGCGCGCCGTCTGGAAGACATGGCACAGAACACGGCTGCGATTGTGGCGATTGAATTGCTGTGCGCGGCACAAGGCATTGATTTCCATGCGCCCTTGCTGACTTCCGAGCGCTTGAAAAAGGTGCAAGACGCGATTCGCCAGGCCGTGCCTTTTTACGATCAGGACCGTTACTTGGCTCCCGATATCGAGGCCCTGAAAGCCTTGGTGCTGGATGAGAGCCTGGCGGCGACGGCGGCTGATCTTTTTTAGTTTTCATGAAGTACTGCTGATTGTTTTTGTCTCCACGAACTTGTCCCTGGCATGGGTCCCCACGCCAGGGATTTTTTTGCTTCACGGCGACCCAGCATTGCATTTCTCTGGACTACGCCCTGCTGACATAAGTCCACGGTGAACACGACGGCTGCTGCGTCCCCTACGTAGGCAGGCACGGTATCTGCTATCGAGCGACGGCCTGTATTGCCAACTGAGGCGTGCCAATCAAGATGGATATAAAGCTCACAAGTCACATGGCTGTGGCGATGTGCATGCGCTATGTTCACAAGGAGGATAAGCCCGCGTGGGATGGGCGAGCGGATGGCGAATTGGCTACTCCACGACGAGAGATTGATAAGTGTACCCGATACGGGTATAGTTTGGAGGTCGATATGACGCGCGTTCTCAAGCGCAAAGACTTTGCGCGATGGCAGGCGGCCGAGAAGCTGCCTGATATTGCCTTGTGCAAGGCAGTTCAGGAGATGGAAAGCGGTCTGATCGATGTGGACTTGGGGGGCGCCTTATACAAGAAGCGGGTAGCTCGCCCTGGTGGTGGCAAAAGCGGCGGCTATCGCAGCTTGCTTTCGGCCAGAATAGGTAGCCGTTATGTGTTCCTGCATGGGTTCTCCAAGAGCGACAAGGGGAACATCACGCCGGATGAGAAGAAAGCGCTGCAATTTGTAGGGAAGGTGTTCCTGGGCTTGTCGCCTGAAGCCTTGTTGAATGCATTGCAGGCTGACGTGTTATTGGAGGTGAATTGTGAGCAAGATCATCGAATCGCTACGCGGCGACCTGGCGGCGCTTCAGGAGGCAGGAGCGATCGGCAAGGTGACGATGCGCGAGTTTGACGCAATTTGTCCACCGCCAGTTCGGGAGTTCGATGCGGCCGACATCAAACGGCTGCGGGAAGGCTTGAAGTTCAGCCAGCCGGTATTTGCGCTTTATTTGCATACTACGGCATCGACCATACGCAAGTGGGAGCAAGGTGAAACCCATCCCACTGGCCCGGCACTCAAGCTGCTGAATATCATTGCCGACAAGGGCTTACAGGCCATCATTTGATTTTTTTGTACCTAAGCCTTGTTCAGTAGACTGCTCAATGTTTTTTTATAAGCCGCAAATGCCGCCTCTTCCTGATGATGATGGCCCTCTGTCACACAGGCCTTACCACTGACGAATACATCACGAATCGGGTTGGCGTGGGCGCGTTCGGAAAAGACCAGAGCCGACAGCCAATGCTGCTTATCCAGCCCCGCCAGACTGGGGTGCTCCAGGTCAATCACCATTAAATCTGCCTGATGACCGGGGCTTAGTTGCCCGCTGGCTCGACCGGACGCCTGTGCGCCACCACGTGCGCAGGTGTCAAACAAGTAGTCCGCGACGAAAGGTTGTTGGGACGAAGTCAGCACATTGCGTTGCTGGCTGGTCAATCGTTGACCATATTCCAGCAAGCGCAGTTCGGCGCGCCAGTCTACGCAGATATGGCTGTCTGAACCTAGGCCCATACGTCCTTGCTCAGCCAGAAAGGCGGCAGCAGGGAACAGGCCATCACCCAGATTCGCCTCGGTGGTTGGACACAAACCTGCTACGGCACCGCTGCGGGCAATTTGCTTGCGCTCCTGCTCGTCAATATGAGTGGCGTGGATCAGGCACCAGCGTTCGTCCACATTGAAGTTGTCATAGAGATAGGCCACCGGACTGCTGCCTTTGATGTCCCGGCAGGCCAGCACTTCGGCTATCTGCTCGGCAATGTGGATGTGAATCGGGTGGCGTGACGGCAGGCTGTGCAGGCCGTCGATCAAGGTACTGATGGAGCCGACGTTGGCGGCGCGCAGGGAGTGGGGCGCAACACCGTAACGCCGGTCAGCATTCAAGGGGTGGCTGTTGTGCAGGGACTCCAGCAGGTACAGCAACTGTGTAGGGCTATTCAGAAAGCGCTGTTGATCCTGACGCGGCGCCTTGCTGCCGAAATCGCTGTACTGGTACAGCACGGGCAGCATGGTAATGGCCAGCCCGCTGGCGCTGGCCGCTTCCATGACGCCTTGGGCCAGCAGGCCTATGGGTGCGTAATGCTGACCGTCGCGCTGGTGATGCAGATAATGGAACTCGCACACGCTGGTGTAGCCCGCTTTCAGCATCTGTATATAGAGCCATTGGGCAATGGCCTGCATGTGCTCGGGCTCCAGACGGGCAGCGAAGCGGTACATCAGGTCGCGCCAGCTCCAGAAGCTGTCCTGGCCTTGCCCCCGGAATTCAGTCAGCCCGGCCATGGCACTTTGAAAAGCATGTGAATGCAGATTGGGCATGCCCGGCAGTACGGCACCTTGCGCTGTGTGGACGGAACCCGCCGCGTCTATGGCCTGCTGACTGGCTTCGGGCAGAACGTCTGTCAGTGTGCCGTCCTGGTCCCAGCGCAGCAGTACATTCGCTTGCCACTGGCCGTCCAGATAGGCCCAAGGGGCCCAGAGCGCTTCATGTTTTCGGGGGATGCTCATGGCGATTCCTTACGCAGGTCACGGCTGATTCTGCCTTGGTATACGACCAGGGCGCAGCGTGGCAGGCCCAGCCAGTAGACCAGCTCGGGCAGGGAGTCTATGTCCCAGGCGACAAAGTCGGCACAGGCCCCGATGCTGAGTTCACCGTTGATGTCGGGGGCACCCAAGGCCTGAGCAGCATGGCGGGTGACACCTGCCAGGGCTTCGGGGACAGTCAGTCTGAAAAGCGTGCTGCCCATGTTCAGCATCAGTAAGAGGGACGCACAGGGGGAGGTGCCAGGGTTGCTGTCAGTGGACAGGGCCATCGGTACGCCGTGTTTGCGCAGCAGTTCAATCGGGGGTAACTGGGTTTCGCGCAGAAAGTAGTAGGCTCCGGGCAGCAGCACGGCCACGGTTCCGGCTTTTTTCATGGCGATGACGCCTGCTTCATCCAGGTATTCCAGATGGTCGGTGGACAGCGCCTGGTAGCGGGTCGCCATTTCCGTGCCGCCCAGATTGGAGAGCTGCTCGGCGTGCATTTTGACGGGCAAGCCCAGCGCTTGGGCCGCTTTCAGAACGCGTTCGGACTGCTTCAGGTCGAAGGCAATACGCTCGCAAAAGACGTCAACCGCGTCGATCAGTCCTTCTTGTGCCAGAGTGGGCAGCATTTGATCACAGACCAGATCCAGGTAGGCATCGGTTTGCCCGGCAAATTCAGGGGGCAGGGCATGGGCACCTAAAAAGGTGGTGCGCACCGTGACCGGGCGCAGCTCGCCCAGACGGCGGGCGACACGCAGCATTTTGCGCTCGCTCTCCAGATTCAGACCGTAGCCGGATTTGATTTCAATCGCGGTGACGCCTTCGTCCAGCAAGGCATCCAGTCGGCGCAGGGCTTGGGCCAGCAGTTGGTCCTCGCTCAGGGAGCGCGTCGCTTTGACGGAGGACACAATGCCGCCACCCTGACGGGCGATTTCTTCATAGGAGGCCCCTGCCAGCCGCAAGGCAAATTCCTGGGCGCGGTTGTCGCCGTAGACCAGATGGGTGTGGCAGTCGATCAGCCCGGGGGTGACCCAGCGGTTTCCCAGCTTGTGTTCTTGAGTGGCGTCTTGCCACTGCGCAGGCAGGTCATGACGTGGGCCCATCCAGGCGATACGGTTCGCCTGTACAACCAGGCAGGCATCTTCGATGACGTACTCGGGGTCGGCGGTGGGGGCCAGGCGTAAATCGGTCCAAAGTGTGTAGCTCATCATTTCATTCCGTGGGAGCGATATAGGCGTAGACCAGCGGGGCATTAGCATGGTCGGCCTGCAGTTGCAGGGACAAGGGGGCGGGTGTGCTGCCTGTCAGGGCTTGCCCGGCGCCCAGGGTCCAGCTGTGTGTGTCGGCCTGGAGTTGATAGCCGCCTTGCGGTGCGTACAGAAAATGCGTACCAGCGGCCAATTTCATGGAGTCGCTTCGTCCTTGCCATGCGTGCAAGCTGCCTTGGGCTCGGCCCCGACGCAGCATCAGGTTCAAGTCCTGTGTCGGACCGAGTGGTAACAAACAGGCCATCTTGTCCTCGCCAGCGAAGGCGTATGGCTGGAATGGATGCAGCACATGGACGTGTTGGTCGTGAATCAGCTGCATGTTGTCGCCCTCGATCAACATGATGTGTCGGTCTATGCCGGGAAAGCGGGAAAAATCGCCAGAGGTCTGGACCTGGGCCAGGCTGATACGCCAGTCAAAGTGCTCATAGTCGGAATGTTCGGGATGGCAAAGCACCTCGCGCGTGGTGCCGCCACCGTTTTTCCAGGGCTGCGCGGGCAGGCTGCTGATGTTTAGCAGACGAAGCAAAGTGGCAGGGTGGGGCTGGCTCATGGTGGCATGGCTCCGGGCGGATTTTCAATTGTATATACAATAGCTGAGTATAGACAAAGCGCGACGATCGTCTTGAAGGGCAGGCTGTTTTTTCAGGGTAAATCCCGAGCACAAACCCTTGAGCTACTTGCGCTGCAAGCCGCTTGGTGGCAAGGTATACGCTAATAAACCCGAGTCATAATTCATTCAAAGGTGCAGGATGCCTGGTTTTTTCGGCATCCTGCGTTATTTATTGCAAGCTAGAAAGTTTGCATATGAAGTATTTAATCGTTCTTCTTCAGGACTTCCCCGAATCATGGATACCCTCTCGCAGTCTTTTACCTTTTCCCAACGTGCCCAGAAACTGAGTGGCTCCGCAATTCGTGAAATTCTCAAGGTCACTGCGCGTCCCGAGATTATTTCCTTTGCGGGCGGTCTACCCACTCCAGTCGGCTTTCCTGTCGAGGAAATGCAAAGCGCGTTCAACAAGGTACTGAGCGAGCAGGGCCGTGTGGCGCTGCAATACACCACGACGGAAGGCTATCTGCCCCTGCGCAAATGGTTGGCAGAGCAAATGAGCGCCGAAGGCGCTCCTGTGGACGCCGACGAAATCCTGCTGGTGAACGGTTCGCAGCAAGCCCTGGACATGCTGGGCAAGCTGTTCATTGATGAAGGCAGCAAGGTGCTGGTGGAGTCGCCTACTTATCTGGGCGCTTTGCAGGCTCTGTCTGTGTACGATCCTTCGTTCGTGGCTATTCCTACCGATGGCCAGGGCATGATCCCCGAGTACGTGTCGGCTCCTGAAGCCATGGGTGCCCGTCTGTTGTACGCGTTGCCCAACTTCCAGAACCCCACCGGCCTGCGCCTGCCTCTGGAACGCCGTCAGGACCTGGTAGAGCGATGTGCGGCTGCGCATATCCCGATCGTCGAGGACGATCCCTACGGTGAACTGCGTTACGCCGGCGAGCGTCTGCCCAGCCTGCTGTCCTTGGGCCGCAAAGCTGGTGCTACCGTGATACGCCTGGGTACCTTCTCCAAAGTGCTGGCTCCTGGCCTGCGTCTGGGCTACATCGTGGCTCCCGCCAAGATCATCGACAAACTGGTGCAGATCAAGCAGGCCACGGACTTGCATACCTCCACACTGACACAGATGGCTGTTTACGAAGCCGTCCATAACGGTTTCCTGGAAAAGCACCTGCCCAAAGTGCGCGATATTTACCAGAAACAGTGCGCCATCATGCTGGACGCCATGGACAAGAACTTCCCGACGACGGCTCAATGGACCCGTCCCGAAGGCGGCATGTTCATTTGGGTGACCTTGCCCGAGCATGTGGATGCGACGGTCCTGCTGCAAAAAGCCATTGAGAACCTGGTGGCCTTTGTTCCGGGCGAACCTTTCTACGCCGGCAAGGACGTCAAGCGCAACACCCTGCGCCTGAGCTTTGCCACCGTGCCCGAGGAAAAAATTCGCGAAGGCATCGCCATCTTGGGTAAACTCATCAAGGAAGCCTGATCGCCGTTTGGCAGGCAAGGGACGCAGACTGATGGGTCTGCGTCTTTTCATGCGCTGGCCCGGCCAGCGCTGTGGTTTTCAGCGCCGGCCATTGTGTTTTGCCTGCTCCCAGAGCATGAACAGGTTCCTGGAATCCACCGCATACCCTCTGCCAGAGGGTATGCCTGTTTTCAGTCTATGGCTTGAGGCCTGGATTTAGGTTTTACCTCTATGACATCTCCATCCGCTTCGGAATCTTCCCCGCGTCCCGATCTGTCCGATATGCGCCCCAACAATGACTGGGTGGCCCGCTATTTGCCAGCGTCCTGGGGGCCGTATGCCCGTTTGTGTCGGCTGGATCGGCCTGTAGGCACCTGGCTGACCCTTTTGCCCGCTCTGGCCGCTCTGGTGCAGGCAGCGGACGGTATTCCTACCCTGTGGCGTTTGGTGATCTTTTCTCTGGGCGCCTTGTTGATGCGCGGTATTGGCTGCTGCTTTAACGATATGGCGGACCGTAATTTCGACCATCAGGTTGAACGTACCCGTTTCCGGCCCTTGACCAGTGGCCAGATCACCATGCGTCAGGCGGTGATCTTCGTGCTGGCGCAAATGGCCGTGTGTGCCTTGCTGCTGCTGGCTATCAATGAGTACAGCCGTTGGCTGGCACTGGCCCTGTTCCCGATCGTGATGATTTACCCCCTGTGCAAGCGTTTTACCTACTGGCCGCAAGTGGTTCTGGGTATCTGCTTTAACTGGGGCATGTTGATGGCCTGGTCCGATACGCAGAACATGGTGCCTTTTGGCGCCATCCTGATGTGGGTGGGCGCGATTTTGTGGCAGGTGGGCTACGACTCCATCTATGCCTATATCGACATGGCTGACGATACCAAGCTGGGCCTGCACTCCACGGCTCTGCGTTTCCGCGATGCAGGCAAAACCTGGATCAGCGGTTTTTACATCGCCGCCATGGCCTGCTGGCTGGTGGGCGGTTTTCTGCTGAACGAGCGGATTTTGTATTACGTGGTGATGGCCGTCATCGGCATTCATCTGTTGTGGCAGATGCGACAGTTTGACGTGCGCTATCCCGAACGAGGCCTGCGCCTTTTCCGTGCCAACATCTGGGTTGGTGTGTTGCTGGTGGTGGCCGCTTTGGCTGGCACGATCAGCCTGGCTTGATCTGCATTCAAGCAATTTACGTAAAGCTTTAAAGGTTTGAAGAATGGCCTCTCCTCTTGAGTATGTCGCAACGGCGCTATTTGCCATTGCCATCGTCCACACCTTCTCGGTTCCGGTATTCGCCCGCCTGGCCAATAAAGGCGGCAGCCACGCGGGGCTGTGGCACATGTTGTCCGAGGTCGAGGCCGTGTTTGGCGTCTGGGCCTGTGTGCTGGTGGCCTATATGGCCGTTTTTGTGGATTTGCAGTCCGCTATCGAGTATCTGGAAACCCGCAACTTCACCGAACCCATGTTTGTGTTCGCGATCATGGTGGTTGCTGCCAGCCGTCCGATTCTGGAATTGGTGAACAAGACGGTGTCGGTGCTGGCGCGTGCCGTGCCCGTGTCTGACAAGATTTCCACCTACTTCATCACTATTTCGGTAGTGCCTCTGGCCGGTTCCCTGATTACCGAGCCTGCTGCCATGACGTTGGCGGCGCTGCTGTTGCACAAAGCCTATTTCCGTCACCAAGGCCATGCCGGTTTCAAGTATTTAACCGTGGGCGTGCTGTTTGTGAACGTCTCTATTGGTGGCGTGCTGACTGCCTATGCAGCCCCTCCGGTCTTGATGGTGGCCAGCACCTTTGGCTGGGACACCGCCTTTATGGCGACGCATTTTGGTTGGCGTGCTGTGATGGCCGTCTTGATCAATGCCACCCTGGTCACCCTGGTTTGCCGTAAAGCCTTGATGGAAATGGGACAGGGCATGCCTGAAACAAAACAGGCACAGCGTACAGTGCCCATTACCGTCATGGCCATTCACGTGGCTTTCCTGGTGGCGATTGTGCTGGGCGCGCATCACCCCATTGTGTTCATGGCCCTGCTGATGCTGTTTATTGGCTACGCCCACTCCTACAAGCATTACCAGAACCCCTTGCTGGTGCGTGAAGGCCTGATGGTCGGTTTCTTCCTGGCCGGTCTGGTGGTCCTGGGCGGTCTGCAGAAGTGGTGGCTGCAGGATCTGCTGGGCGGCTTGTCGCCCACCGTGCTGTTCTGGGGGGCGACGGCCTTGACGGCAGTAACGGATAACGCGGCACTGACCTATCTGGGCTCTCTGGTGGAAGGCACCTCGGATATCTGGCGCTATATGCTGGTGGCCGGTGCGGTTACGGGCGGTGGTCTGACCGTGATTGCCAACGCGCCCAACCCCGCCGGCTTCTCCATTCTGAAAGGCAGCTTCCCGGATGGTGCGATCTCGCCTCTGCGTTTGCTGCTCAGTGCCATGGTGCCAACCCTGGTCGCAGCCTGCCTGTTTTTGATCTGAACCGGATGGCCGCCAGGGGCGGCCTGTCTGGCCGGGGCGAAGTTCAGTGCGATTGAACGCCAAAAGGGCTAAAATCACGGCAGAAGCGCCCCTGGGAACCCTTTGCGGTTGCTGATTGAACGGGTCTCCGGCTTGAATTTGCTGGTTTCGACCCTACTTATTTGTATCTCGAAGTTTGTTTCGGCTTTTTGTTAGGGTGAGTCGTGCCTATCTATGCGTATAAATGCAGCTCGTGCCAATACGAAAAAGATGTGCTGCAAAAAATGTCGGACCCCGTTTTGGAGGTTTGTCCAGAATGTAACCAGCCTACCTTTACCAAACAGGTAACGGCGGCCGGATTCCAGCTCAAGGGTACGGGCTGGTATGTAACGGATTTTCGTAACCAGGGTGGCAGCAAGCCCGCGGACAGTGGCGCTACGTCCACACCCGCGCCTGCGACGACACCTTCTTCCTCATCGTCCAGCTAACACCATTTCTTATGCGCCCCTTCAAGCGTTATTTCGTCACTGGCCTGCTCATCTGGGTGCCCTTGGTCATCACCGTCTGGGTGCTGACCTTGCTGATCGAAACGCTGGAGAGCGTAGTGCCGGAGTTTCTGTCTTCGCAGGCCCTGTTCGGCCTGCGGATTCCCGGCTTTAGAATTGTGCTGGTGCTGGCTGTCTTGTTTGGTACGGGTTTGCTGGCGGCCAATTACCTGGGCCGTGCCGTTGTGGATCGTTGGGAATTGCTACTTGGGCGTATTCCTTTGGTGCGTTCCATTTATAATTCCGTCAAACAAGTCAGTGATACGGTGTTGGCACCCGATGGTCAGGCGTTTCGCGAGGCCGTTCTGGTGCAGTATCCCAGGGCCGGTTCCTGGACCATTGCCTTTTTGACCGGCACGCCGGGCGGACAAGTGGCGCAGATTCTGGGAGAGGACTTTGTCAGCGTCTACGTGCCCACCACGCCCAACCCGACTTCCGGTTTTTTCCTGATGATGCCTCGGGCGGATGTACACAAGCTCGACATGACAGTGGATGCGGCGCTTAAATACATCGTATCCATGGGAGTGGTCAGCCCTACCGAGCCGATCGCTTTGCCCCCTGTTTCTGACCAGCCGGAGGGTCCCAAAGGGACACCCCCCTTGGCTGGAACCTGAATTTTCCAATTTGCAGTTTTTACTATTTCGGAGTCATCCTAGATGCGTACGTGTTATACCGGCGAGGTTTCCAAAGAATACCTGGGCCAGACGGTCAATTTGTTTGGCTGGGTACATCGTCGCCGCGACCACGGGGGTGTGATTTTCATTGATCTGCGCGACCGTGAGGGTCTGGCGCAGGTTGTCGTCAACCCTGACAACGTTCAGGCCTTTGAAGTGGCCGAACGTATCCGTAATGAGTACTGCCTGCGCATTACCGGCCGCGTTCAGGCTCGTCCTGAAGGCACGGTCAATCCTGATCTGCGTTCGGGCGAGATTGAAATCGTTTGCGACGAAATCGAAATCCTGAACGCTTCGGTCACGCCTGCTTTCCAGCTGGATGATGACAATCTGTCCGAAACCACGCGTCTGACGCACCGTGTGCTGGATTTGCGCCGTCCGCAGATGCAGAACAACCTGATGCTGCGCTACAAAGTGGCCATGCAATCCCGTCGCTACCTGGACGACCTGGGTTTCATTGATATTGAAACCCCCATGTTGACCAAGAGCACCCCTGAAGGCGCTCGCGACTACCTGGTTCCCTCGCGTGTGAACGCAGGCGAATTCTTTGCATTGCCCCAGTCGCCCCAGCTGTTCAAGCAGATGCTGATGGTGTCGGGCTTTGACCGTTACTACCAGATCACCAAGTGCTTCCGCGACGAAGACTTGCGTGCTGACCGCCAGCCTGAATTTACCCAGATCGACTGCGAAACCTCTTTCCTGAACGAAGAGCAGATTCGCGATATTTTTGAAGGCATGGTCACGCACATTTTCCGCACTGTGCAAAACGTGGAACTGCCCAAGTTCCCCACCATGAGCTGGACTGAGGCCATGCAGCGCTACGGTTCGGACAAGCCTGACCTGCGCGTCAAGCTGGAGTTCGTGGACGTGGCTGACCTGATGCGTGAAGTGGACTTCAAGGTCTTCTCCGCACCGGCCAACGACCCCTCCTGCCGCGTGGTTGCTCTGCGCATTCCTGGTGGTGGCGCCATGCCACGTAGCGAAATCGACGCATACACCAAGTTCGTCGGCATCTACGGTGCCAAGGGGCTGGCTTACATCAAGGTCAACGATGTGACCTCAATCCCTGAAGGTCTGCAGTCGCCTATCGTCAAGAACATCAATGTTGAGGTTCTGAAACAGGTGATGGAGCGCACGGGCGCCCAGAACGGCGACCTGATCTTCTTTGGTGCTGACAAGGCCAAGATCGTGAACGATGCGATTGGTGCCCTGCGTATCAAGATCGGTCACAGCGAATTCGGTAAGGCGAACGGTCTGGTTGAAGAAGGTTGGAAACCCCTGTGGGTGGTGGACTTCCCCATGTTCGAATACGACGAGGGCGAAAACCGCTACTTTGCAGCTCACCACCCCTTCACCAGCCCCAAAGACGGCCACGAGGACCTGCTGGAAACAGATCCCGGCAAGGCCTTTGCCAAGGCTTACGACATGGTGCTGAACGGTTGGGAAGTGGGTGGCGGTTCGGTCCGTATCCACCGTGCTGACGTTCAAAGCAAAGTGTTCAATGCCTTGAAGATCGGCCCTGAAGAAGCACAACTGAAGTTCGGCTTCCTGCTGGATGCGCTGCAATACGGCGCGCCTCCACACGGTGGTCTGGCTATGGGTCTGGATCGTCTGGTCACCCTGATGGCCGGTGCCGATTCGATCCGTGACGTGATTGCTTTCCCCAAGACACAGCGTGCTCAGTGTCTGCTCACCCAGGCCCCATCGGCTGTGGACGAGCAGCAGTTGCGCGAGTTGCACATTCGTCTGCGGGCTGTTGAAAACAAGTAAGTCAGAACGGGGGACGGCGTGTCAGTGATTCGGGTAGTTAGCTACAACATTCACAAAGGCCGCTCGGCTTCGGGCAAACGGGAGTCTTTGGCGGATCTGCGCCTGGGACTTTACGGACTGTCTCCCGACTTGTTGTTTTTGCAGGAAGTGCAGGGGCGTAACCAGCTGCAAGGCAGTCTGGACGCCCAGCACGAATCCCTGGCCGCTGCCTTGCGCATGAATACGGCTTACGGGTGTAACGTGGTTCGCCCTCATACGGACCACGGCAACGCCTTGCTGTCGCGCTTTCCCATTCTGCAGTACGAAAACCAGGACATTTCTGACCATCGTATGGAGCAGCGCGGTTTGCTTCATGCCGTCATTGATGTCGATGGCCGTCCGGTGCATTGCATTGTGGTGCACCTGGGATTGTTCAACAGCGGCCGAGTTCGTCAGGTTCAGGCCTTGCTCGATCGCATCAAGCGCATTGTCCCTGCGGACGAGCCCTTGCTGATTGCAGGCGACTTCAACGACTGGAATAACCGCCTGGCACCCATCTTTGTGCAGCAGTTGAATCTGTACGAGGTATTTTCGTTCTCGCCTCGTGGTCAGGCCGATAACCGTTTCCGACTGCGTCAGCCCATCAAATGGCTGCGTACCATGCGCAAAAGCGGGCTGGTCGTGCCGGATCAAGGCATTCAGTTGGGCGTGAACGGTGCCGCACGCATGACGCCACCGCCTCGTACCTTCCCCGCGGCATTTCCCTGGCTACGTCTGGATCGTGTCTACCAGCGTGGTTTTGCAGTGCGTAATGCCCGTGTACTGGTGGGAGACCCCTGGAAACAGTTGTCCGACCATGCCCCCATCCTGACCGAGCTGGAGCTGCCGTAAAGGGGCGTTCAGTGGTTTCTTAACGCATAGGCCTAGCAAGCATGCCGAGTCTGAAGCGCGATCCACTATGGCACGAAGGTAATCAAATCACCTTGCTGCAAAACGGCCAGGAGTTCTTTCCGGCCATTTGCGAAGCTATCGATCAGGCGAAAAAGCGTCTGCATCTGGAAACCTATATCTTCAACCTAGATGACAGCGGTCACAGCGTTCTGGACGCCTTGCGACGAGCCTGTGAGCGGGGTGTACGCGTACGTGTGGTGATTGATGGCTTTGGCAGTGATGTGCATGCCTTGCAGATTGCCGAACAGTTGAAGGCCATGCGTGCCCGTTACCGGATTTATCGCCCCAAACCCCAAGGGTGGCGCGAACCGCGCTTGTCCTTGCGACGTTTGCGCAGACTGCACCGGAAAATGCTGGTGGTCGATGAGCGCATTGGCTTTGTGGGTGGCATCAATATTCTGGACGACTTTGATGAAGTGCCCCTGATCAATGGACAGGGCAGGCCGCGCTTTGATTTTGCTGTACGCTGCGAAGGGCCGATTGTCGACGATATGGTGCGTGCTCAGCAGGCTCTATGGCTGCGCATGGCCTGGCGCAGACGCAAGGATTGGGACAGCTTCACCCAGCGCTTTACCCTGTGGCGTGAATGGCGCAAGCGGCGTCAGGCGCGCAAGAAGGCGGAGCAGGCCGGGCAGGTTTTTGAAGGAGTACGGGCCTGCTTGCTGCTGCGGGACAATGTGCGCCATCGGCAGCAGATTGAGCAGGCGTATCTGCACTTGCTCGGCAAAGCGCAGGAGCAGGTGGTGCTAGCCAATGCCTATTTCTTTCCGGGCCGTACCTTGCGTCGCCGTATCGAACAGACGGCGGAACGAGGCGTGCGGGTGCGTTTGTTGCTGCAAGGCCATGCCGAATACTTCCTGCAATATCGGGCCTGTAGATTCATGTACGGGAAGCTGCTCGATCATGGCATCGAGCTGTACGAGTACAAGGCCAGCTATTTACACGCTAAAGTCGCCGTTATCGACGATTACTCCATGGTGGGCTCGTCCAATCTGGACCCGTTCAGCCTGTTGCTGGCGCGCGAGGCTAATGTGCTGATTCAGGATGTGCCTTTCACCCAGGACCTGCAGGCCAAGCTGGAGTACGAGATCGAGCACAATGCAGCGCGCGTCTACCCGGACCAGTATCAGCGTCTGGGTTTGTTCAGTCGACTGGGCGATTATCTGGCTTATGGCATGTTGCGCCTGGGCGTGCTGCTGACGGGTAAATCGTCCTTGTATTGATGCCTGCCAGGTGATTTGTACGGGTCTTTACCCATACAAGGTGCCGCCAGCCGGGCAGCGCCTTATAAAATACTCTCTATACTTTAAGAGTTTGGTCCCGAAGGACCGAGTTTGCCGTAACCATAATTACTTTTACCCGGAGGGTGGACCACATGAAAACACGTGCAGCTGTTGCCTGGAAAGCGGGCGCTCCGCTAACGATTGAAGAGGTCGATCTGGCAGGTCCCAAAGCGGGCGAAGTGCTGGTCGAAATCAAGGCGACGGGCATTTGCCATACCGATTACTACACCTTGTCGGGTGCTGATCCAGAAGGTTTGTTCCCAGCGATTCTGGGCCATGAAGGTGCAGGCGTGGTGCTGGATGTAGGTGCTGGCGTGACTAGCCTGCGTCCCGGCGATCACGTGATCCCTCTGTACACGCCCGAATGCCGCCAGTGCAAATCCTGCCTGTCGCGCAAGACCAACCTGTGTACCGCGATCCGTTCGACTCAGGGCAAGGGCCTGATGCCCGATGGCACCTCGCGTTTCTCCATTGGCGGCAAGCCAGTGCACCACTACATGGGCACATCGACTTTCGCTAACCACATCGTGGTGCCGGAAATTGCCTTGGCCAAGATTCGTAACGACGCACCTTTCGACAAGGTGTGCTACATCGGCTGTGGTGTGACCACAGGCTTGGGCGCTGTGCTGTTCACCGCCAAGGTGGAAGCGGGCGCTAACGTGGTGGTGTTCGGTTTGGGCGGTATTGGCCTGAACGTGATCCAGGGCGCCAAGATGGTTGGTGCTGGCAAGATCATCGGTGTGGACATCAACCCCGAGCGCGAAGCCATGGCTCGCCAGTTTGGCATGACCGATTTCGTGAACCCTAACGAGGTTGAAAACGTGGTCGACCACATTATTCAACTGACTGACGGCGGCGCGGATTACTCCTTCGAATGTATCGGCAACACCAAGGTGATGCGTCAGGCACTGGAGTGCTGCCACCGCGGTTGGGGCCAGTCCATCATTATTGGTGTGGCCGAAGCCGGTGCCGAAATCTCCACCCGTCCGTTCCAGCTGGTCACAGGCCGCGAATGGAAGGGCTCTGCCTTTGGTGGCGCTCGTGGCCGTACCGACGTGCCTACGATTGTGGACTGGTACATGGATGGCAAGATCAATATCGATGATCTGATCACCCACACCTTGCCGCTGGAGCGCATCAACGAAGGCTTTGACCTGATGAATGCCGGTAAATCCATCCGTTCGGTGGTGATGTACTGATAGACGTCGCTTGAAAAGGGCGCAGGCAGTCGCCTGCCCCCTTTATCCCGGTTTCAGAGCTCGTATGCTGCCCTTGGGCGTGCCACGGGCTTTGGACCGGATCTGCAATTGAGAACACGAGGGGGCTATGACTCAGACACTGGAACTGCTCAACGAACACCGCTGTTTTAATGGTTGGCAGCGCTACTACCAACACGCTTCGCAGACAATTGGCCTGCCCATGCGTTTTTCTGTGTACATGCCGCCACAACTACAGGCCAGCGCTCAGAAAGGGGCTGCCAGCCTGGCAGAGGCTATCGGGCAAGGCCGTGTGCCTGTGCTGTTTTTTCTGGCAGGGCTGACCTGCACGGAAGAAACCTTCATGATCAAGGCCGGTGCCCAGCGCTACGCTGCCGAGCACGGCATCATGCTGGTCACCCCTGATACCAGCCCGCGTGGCGCTGGTGTGGACGGGGAGGACGATGGCTGGGATCTGGGAACCGGTGCCGGTTTCTATCTGGATGCTACTGAGCCCGGCTGGAGCAAGAATTACCGCATGGAAAGCTATGTGACCCAGGAACTGTTTGATCTGGTCACGACCATCCTGCCCGGCGACGCCCGCCGTGTCGGTATTTTTGGTCACTCCATGGGCGGGCACGGTGCCTTGACGCTGGCTCTGCGCCACCCTGGCAAGTACCGCTCCGTGTCGGCCTTTGCGCCTATTGCTGCGCCGACCCGCTGCCCTTGGGGCGAAAAGGCCTTTGGTGCCTACCTGGGTCAGGATCGTCAGGCTTGGGAACAACACGACGCCAGTGCCCTGATGGCCAAGACCAGTACGCCGTATCCTGCCGGTATCTTGGTGGACCAGGGCTTGAGCGATGGCTTTCTGGCCGAACAACTGTATCCGGAAGTATTCGAGCAGGCGTGCGAGCAGGCCAAACAGCCTTTGACCCTGCGCCGTCACGACGGCTATGACCACGGCTACTATTTCATCTCGACCTTCATTCAGGACCATCTGAATTTCCACGCCGAGCGACTGTGATCGCTGGATAAACAAGGTCGCACTTTGTTATTTTCAGGTGGGTGTTAAGGCGTTACTCTCAGGCAGCCACGGTTTTTTGCCTGTTTGTGGCGTCCTGCCCACCGATTTGCCGCAGTTTTCCCTCCAGTAGTGAACTTTTTCTTGCTGCGACGCTCTTATTCCTGTACTCGAAATTTTTAGCACTCCAGACCATCGAGTGCTAAACTCAATGATTGTTGAAATACGTTTTCTGCGGTTTGAGAGCCTGGTTTAGTGCTCTCGCCGGCTGACTTTTGAAGGATTTTCCATGACACAACAAGCGAACGCTTTGGCCCTGACGTCTGGTAATGAACTCGTCGCCGCCGTGTCTAATCCAGGCGCACTGGGGACGATCGAAGCGTATATTTCTGCTGTTAACCGCCTGCCCATGCTCAGCGCCGAACGCGAAACCGAGCTGGGTCAGCGCCTGCGCGACCAGGATGACCTGGATGCTGCGCGTGAACTGATTTTGTCGCACCTGCGTCTGGTGGTCTCCATTGCCCGCCAGTACTTGGGTTACGGCTTGCCGCATGCTGACCTGATTCAGGAAGGTAACGTGGGCCTGATGAAGGCCGTCAAGCGCTTTGACCCCGATCGCGGTGTACGTCTGGTGTCCTTTGCCGTGCACTGGATCAAGGCCGAGATCCACGAATATGTCGTGCGCAACTGGCGCATGGTGAAAGTGGCCACCACCAAGGCCCAACGCAAACTGTTTTTCAATCTGCGCCGCATGCGTCCGGACGGTCAAACGCTGGATACGGCCCAGGTAGACGCGATTGCACGTGAACTCGATGTGCGTCCTCAGGACGTCAGCGAGATGGAAGTGCGTCTGTCCGGTCACGATATGGCCCTGGAAGCCCCGGCCAACGACGACGATGACAATTTCGCGCCTATCTCCTACCTGTCCGATGAAGGACACGAGGAACCCACACGCGTGCTGGAGCGTCGTGCCCAGGACATGCTGGAAGGCAGCGGCCTGGAAGAAGCGATCGACACGCTGGACGAGCGTTCGCAGCGCATTGTGCGCGCCCGCTGGTTGCAGGACGATGGCGGTGCCACCTTGCACGATCTGGCCGCGGAATTCGGCGTGTCGGCAGAGCGTATCCGTCAGATCGAAGTGGCGGCGTTCAAGAAGCTGCGCGTCGCCTTGGCGCCTGCGGCTTAAGTCGTTTTAAAGAGTTACAACTTTTCGGGGAATCCGAAGAACTTAAGCTGATCTTCGCGGACTAAACAATACATTTGCTGATTTTTGCCACCTATGCAATTCGGCATTTGCGCATCCGCTTCGGCTTCTCCTCTTCCCCTCCCTTTTGAAGCGGATGTTTACGGGACACCAGCTAGGTGTCCCTTTTTTTTGCCCTGATTTTTCAGCTATTTTGCCTGCCGAGTCAGACCGACCCGGCAGGCAAAAACGGTTAGAAGGTCAGAGCGGCACGCAGCCAGACGGTGCGGCCAGGGTCATTAAAGCGGCTTGCTGCGCCAAAACCAAAACCACTGTTCCCGGCCAAATTCAGGTGCTCGCCGTAAGTTTTGTCGAACACATTATCCACACCGGCTGTCAGGGACAGATTGCGGTTGATCTTGTAGCCGCCATACAGCGACAAGGTGCTGAAGCCACCTGTAGGCCCGAAGTCGTAACCCACCACATTCCCTTGTCCCTGCGAATAGCGATTTTGCTTGGCCACAATGCGCCAGACACCGCCGGCAGACCAGGGGCCTTGCACATAATCCGCTGTCAAACGCAGATCCAGCGGGGGCATTTGCGGCAGTGCTCGGCCATCCGTACTGTTACGGCCCCAGGCATAGGCCAGGCTGCCGCCCAAGGTCCAATTGGGCGTCGCTTTCCAGTCCGCACCCAATTCGCCGCCCATGATGCGGGCCTTGACGTTTCTTGCCTGGGTTTTCATGCCCATCATGCCACCGGGCAGGTAGTCGAACAGGATGTAATCCTGGATCTGGCCAATATAGGCGGAAGCCCAGGCCGAGACCGTTTCATCCTTGTACTGAGCACCAAAATCCAGCTGCGTGGTCTTTTCAGGCTGAATGCCCAGGAAGGCACTGGCGCTACCTTGCGGGCCGCTGGCCGGGGAAATCAGCTCCCAGTAGTCCGGCATGCGTTGGACATGGCCAATACCGGCGTACAGGCTCAAGGGCAGGGAATCCAGATCATGCTCGATACGCAGGAAAGCACTAGGCAGGGTTTCTCTACGGCGCTCGTTCGCACCGGGGTTGGGCTTGCTCATCATGCCATTGCCCAGGCTGGGTCGCAGGTCGCGGGCACTGGCCCAATCCAGACGTGCGCCACCAATCAAACGGCTGGCGTCGTTCAGATCCCAACGGGCTTCGGTGAACAGGCCAATATTGTCAAACTCGGCATCTTTCACCCAGTCCTGATCGCGGTAGTCCTGCATGCCCATACCGCTGCGTTTGCGATGGCGGCTGCGCATCAAATCAGCACCCGTGGTCAAGGTCAGGTCCTCACTCAAGGCCCAGTCCATGCTTAGACGGCCACCCCAGGTCAGGCGGTCCACATTGGAGGCCATAGGCATGGACATGCCTCCTCCCGGTTTGAAGGTGCGCAGCCCGTAGTTGTCCATCACGTGATCGGCGTAGTTGTAGTAGAGCTGGGCCTCTACATTGCGCAGCACGCCTTCGTGCATATCCTTCTTGAAACGCAGACCCAAGGTTTCACGCTTGAATTTCGTGCCATCCATGCCACGACCGGCGTAGCGGGCATAGCCGTCACCCGTACCTGCGCTTAACTCCAGCAAGGTATCGGCATCCGGGGTCAGGCCAATGGCGACGTCTGTATTCCACTTTTTCCAGCGCGAGGGCACACGTTCACCATCCCCGTCCTTGTAGTCCTGAGCGCGATCTTGATTGGCAGTCAGGCGGGCATAGTAAGAGGCATTGCCAGCCGCAAAGTCCACATTGCCTGCGTGACGGCCAGCCGAACCGCCCAGAATACTGGCGTCCAGCGTGGCGTCGTTCTCGGTAAAGCCGGGCGCTTTGCGTTCGAAGCGTACCGTCCCGGCAGAAGCACCCGGGCCCCAGCGCACGCTTTGAGGGCCCTTGATGATGGTCAGTTCATCAAAGGATTGGGGCGAAATGTAGGAGGTCGGCGCATCCATGCGTGACGGGCAGGCACCGGGCATGGAGCTGCCATTGGTCAGCACATTCAGACGCGAGCCAAACATGCCACGCAGCACGGGGTCCCCGTTGCTGCCGCCATTACGAATGGCCGCAAAGCCAGGAATGGTTTTCAAGTAATCCGTGCCGTCGCTGGCAGGCAAGGGCAGGCGGGGCAGTTTGGGGTTGGTGCTGAACTGCAAGGGGGACTCAGGAGCCACTCCGGTCACTACGATAGGGCTGAGTTGTTCAATAACGGTGGATTGGGCCAGGGCAAGAGAGGGCACGCAGGCCAGCACACCGGCGCTGATCAGGCCGGGGTTTATTAATTTCTTCATGACTAAATTCCGAAGAGCAGCCGTCGTCCAGCGGCAAACCCGCTTGGGCGATAGCAACAAAGGAGAAAAGGCGTGGCGGCAGAGCCGAACGCGGGGAATCAGACAGGAAGAAGAGAGGGCGGGGCGCGTTGCCCCACAGGCGGGCCACGAATAAAGGCCTGCGCCAGAGCGGGGCTAAGAGGGGAGAGCAGGAAGGGCCGGAACTGGCCCAGGCTCAAAGGCGTGACGATAGCAATCGGCGCGGGCGTCAATGCGGCTTGCAGCATGACGCAGAACGGACAGGTGGCGCTGGTGGTGGCCTCGTCCGAATGGGACGTGGTGTCCTCGCCTAACAAGGCCGCCCAGTGCTGAATCATTTCAGGGGGCAGGCTTTGTCCTGAAGGCAGACAGAAGGCCAGCGCATACCCCTGATCTGTCTGCTTGGGCATATAGCCCGCAGGGACCATGCCGCGCAGCACCACAGCCAGCAATAACAAGCACAGGCCCAGACGATGGGGCCAGTGAGTCGCAGCGAGGAAGGTGCGCGGGAAATTCATGATGCGAAAGTATAACGAGTTATGTCAGACGTGAACTTGCGCTGGCGCAGATTTTGGCTTGCCGCCGTATCACCGTCCATTTGTGTTTCTGAATGCGGGTCCATAGGCCAAAAAACGTAAATTTTGCGAGAAAAAGATAATTCGGCGGCTGTGTGTCCGGAAAAAGGCGCTATTCTGATTCATGCGGAAAGCGGGGGATTTTCCGTGCCGATCTGGCCTGCCCATGCCTGAATGCGTATGTACATGCCGATCGACTCAATGCCGATGACAAAGGATGTCGCGATGCAGATTGGGCAGTTTGTTTTTGGGTTGGCAGGCCTGCTGGGGCTGGTTGCCTTTATGCCGCCTTTGGCTGGACGCTTGCGACTGCCGTACTCCGTACTTCTGGCCTTGATCGGCTTTGCGCTGGGCATTTTGCTACACCTGCATGCCTGGGCGCCCAAGATGGTGTCCGACTTCCTGGATACCTTGCAGGCCTTTGACATCTCCTCCGAGACCTTTCTCTACGCTTTCCTGCCCATCCTGCTGTTCGAGACTTCGCTGGCCATGAACTTGCGCCGCCTGCTCGACGATATCGGCGCCATCTTGATGATGGCCATCGTGGCCGTAGTGGTCTGTACCTTTGCCGTTGGCTACGCCTTGAACGCGGCTTCGTCTTATGGTCTGGTGGTCTGTTTGATGTTGGGCGCGATTGTGGCCACGACAGACCCTGTGGCCGTGGTGGGCATTTTCCGTGAAGTGGGCGCACCCAAACGCTTGTCTACCTTGGTGGAAGGCGAGGCTCTGTTTAACGATGCGGCTTCCATTGCCTTGTACTCCGTGCTGTTGGCAGTCTTGACGGGGGGTGGGGAATTAAGTGGCAGCAAGGTGTTGGGCAGCTTCCTGTTCAGTTTTCTGGGCGGTGGTGTCGCGGGTTTCTTGATGGGGCGTCTGGCCAGCGGCCTGTTTGTGCTCTTGCGCGGTTGGCCGGCTGCTGAAGTCACGCTGACCATTGCCTTGGCGTACCTGGCCTTTTTTGTGTCCGAGCACTATCTGGGCGTATCCGGTGTGGTCGCCACGGTCATTTCCGGCCTGGTGGTGGGCTCGACAGGCCGCACCCGCATGTCGCCTGCGACCTTCGAGCTTTTGAGCAGCTCCTGGACTCAGATGGGTTTTCTGGCCAACTCCCTGATCTTCTTGTTTGCCGCCATGCTGATTCCACGCCTGATGGCTGAAATCACCTGGATGCAGATCGGCCTGGTGGCCTTGCTGTTTGTGGTGACCTTGCTGGCACGGGCCGTTATGGTGTTTGCCGTTCTGCCCTTGCTGGGGCGCACCCGCTTTGGCACCCGAGTCAGTCGCCCCTATCGGGTGGTGATTCTGTGGGGCGGCCTGCGTGGCGCTGTTTCCCTGGCACTGGCCCTGGCGGTTACGGAACAGCACGCCATTCCGCATGATGTGCGCCAGTTCATTGGTGTGGCCACCACGGGCTTTGTGTTGCTGACCCTGTTTGTGAACGGGATCAGTTTACGCCCCTTGATTCGTCGTTTAGGTCTGAATCAGCTGACCCCGCTGGAGCGCCACTTGCGTGATCAGGCGGTGAGCCTGGCCTTGGAAGAGCTGCGCGACAAGACCGAAGAACTGGGGCGGCAAGAGCAGATCAAGCCACAGGTCATCGAACGCCTGTGTACGGTGTTCGATGCCAGTCAGGCCGGTGTGGCATCCGGCCAGATCCAAAGCCTGACCGAAGCACAGAAAGTAAAAATGGGGATGGCGATTCTGTCGGCCCGCGAGGTGGAGCTGTTTTACGAGCTGCTGAAATCGCAGATTGTGGATTGGAAAACCGCCGAGTCCTTGTTGAGCCGCGCCGAACGCATGAACGATACGGTGCGTCTGGCTGGTTTGGCCGGTTTCGAGGCCGCCATTGCCAATGATCTGCGTTACTCCCGAGGTTTCCGGTCTGCTTTGCGCTTGCACTATTTGTTTGGCCTGCAAGGCTGGCTGGTGCGGGAACTGGACAAGCGTTTCTCGAACCTGATCGCCAAACGGTCTGTGGCCCAGCGTTTGATACGTTTTGCCGAAACCGAGCTGGCTCCTTTACTGGGACAACAGGCTACGGGCACGATTGTGCAGGCTCACAAGTTGCGTCTGTCTCAACTGGAAGATGCCTTGCACTCGCTGACACTGCAATACCCGGTGTTCGCGCAGTGGCTGCAAGAGTCCTATTTGGCGCGCGTCGCCGCTTCGCAAGAACGCGCCCACTACCGCACCATGTTGTCCCACTCTCTGATTACCAGCGAGATGTACGCTGATCTGGTCAAGCAGATCACACAACGCTGGCGTTATCTGGACGAGCGTCCCACGCTGGACATGACCATGAGTGCCATGGAACTGATTGCCCAGGTGCCCATGTTCGATGGCATTTCCGAGCAAGCCAAGAAAGAGCTGGCGCGACGTTTACGCCCACGTCTGGCGCTGCCAGACCAGAAAATTCATCTGCGTTATGGTGGCATGCGTGTCATGTTCTTTGTGGCGTCCGGGGCGTTGGAACTGACTTTGCCTGATGGTAGCCTGGTGGAACTGGGGACAGGGCAAACGATTGGTGAAGTCAATGTCGTGGAACATAGCGACCACGTTGGTGAAGTGCGCTCCCTGGGCTATAGCCGCTTGCTGATGCTGACTGAGCGTGATTTCGATACCTTGCGTGGCAAAGATCCCAGCTTCAGTGAAAAGATTGAAGCCGTTGTGCGCCAACGCCAGCGCGCGTATCAAGTGTGGCAGGAGTTCGAGTCCGGCCAACGCCAACATGAGGAACTGCCACCGCTGTTTGGTTTGGCTCATGCCTTGAGCGAGGCAGAAAGTTTTGTAGGCCCGCCTTTACCCCCGGACTGGGTACGACAGGCGCAGCCCACCGAGGGACAGGCATAAAAAAAGCGAGCCGATCATGGCTCGCTTTTTTATTGGGCGTGATCAGATCAAGCGCACCCAGTGATCCAGCAGCAATGCCCCAAACAAGACCGCCAGATAAATAATGGAAAAGCGGAACAGCTTGCGAGACAGTTCATCGCTGTAGTTGCGGTGCAGTTGGTGGGCGTATTGAATGAAACGTGCGCCCAGCAAGATGGCCGCGGCCAGGTACAACGGCCCGCTCATGCGGATGATGAAGGGCAGCAGGCTGGAAGCCATCAGGATGTAGCTGTAGAGCAGCACATGCAGCGTCGTAAAGGTCTTGCCGTGGGTGACGGGTAGCATGGGCAGGCCGGAGCGCTGGTAGTCGTGTTGACGGTAGAGCGCCAGGGCCCAGAAGTGCGGCGGCGTCCAGATGAAGATGATCAGCACCAGCAGCCAGGCTTCAGCCGGTACGGCATTGGCAATGGCTGCCCAGCCCAGGGCAGGGGGCATGGCACCGGACAAACCGCCGATCACGATGTTCTGTGGGGTCAGGGGCTTGAGAATCACGGTATAGATCACCGCATAACCAATGAAGGTGGCCAAGGTCAGCCACATGGTCAGCGGGTTCACCCAGTAATACAGCACCAGCATGCCCATGCCGCCCAACAAACCGGACATGGCCAGCACTTGCGGCGGGGTAATGGTGCCGCGTGCCGTACCGCGTCGAGCGGTGCGCAACATGCGGGCATCAATCTGGCTTTCGATCAGGCAGTTGATGGCAAAGGCGGCAGCCGCCAGCATCCATATGCCCAGCGTACCCGCGACCACGGTGCCCGGATCGGGCAGGCCGGGAGCAGCCAGAAACATGCCGATAACGGCACAGAAAACAGCCAACTGGGTGACTCTGGGTTTAGTCAGTACCAGATACTGGCGCAGGAGCGAGGCGGGAGCCAGGGTAGCGGTGTTTGTCATACTGTATTCCTTGGGGGACAGTCGACTTGCGGGAAAGCCGTACCAACAGGGTGACGCAGCATAAAACGAGACCGGCAGCTCCCCCATTATGCAGGACGGCAATCAAAAGAGGCCATTGGAAAAAGATCGTGGTTAACCCCGTGATGAGCTGGGCCAGCAGCAGCAAAAGCACTAAAGTCGCGGGGCGACGCAAGATGGGGTCGGCGCGTAATTTCCACGCAACGGAACCCAGAAGCAGAAACACCAGAAAGGCCATATTGCGATGGACCCAATGGATGGCGGTCAGCGCGGCCTGGGAAATCATTTCACCGGAAGGCAGCTCGCCCAACGCGCGGAACAGCGAGAACCCGCCGTGCAGATCCATCTCCGGTATCCATTGACCGTGGCATTGCGGGAAGTCCATGCAGGCCAGCGCCGCGTAGTTGGTGCTGACCCAGCCGCCCAGACCAATCTGAATCGTCAGCAGGATAAAGGCCCCGATCAGCCAGGGTCGCCAACGGCGGGTTACAGGTGAGACTGGCGGTCCTGGGTTTTCGCGCACGGCCAGCCAGGTCATCAAGGCCAGTACGCTCATGCCACCCAGCAAGTGAGTGGTGACAATAATGGGCATCAGCTTGTGAGTGACGGTCCAGGCACCAAAGGCCCCTTGCACGCACACAGCCAGTAAGGTGAAAGCCGCCAGCCTGGCCGAATGCCCCAGCGTATGGCGATGCCGCCATGCCATCCAGACAATGGCAATGATCAGCATGCCCAAAGCCGCGCCCACGTAGCGGTGGATCATTTCAATCCAGGCTTTGCCCCAGCTGACCGGGCCATAGGGCATGGCTTGATAGGCTTGTTCGATATGTGCCCCTGCACCCAGCGGCGTAAGCTTGCCATAGCAACCGGGCCAGTCCGGGCAACCCAGGCCCGAATCTGTCAGACGCACAAACGCGCCGAACATGATCAGGTCCAGGGTCAGGAACCAGGTCAGGTAAACCAGCTTGCGGTAGCGTTGGCGTATATCGGCCATGAGCTTATCCGATGCGTGAATTGTTCAGCAGTTTGCGAATGTCGGTGCGAACCTTGAGCGGGTCGGCATCGCCGGGGAACAGCATCATCAAATTGCCATTGGGGTCGATGATCCACATGCCATTTTTGACGGCTTGTTCGGGGGCCTTGCCAGCGGCTTCAGGGGTCAGGAATTCGGCCAGTTGGCGTGGGTCCGCACGCAGCATATGGGTGCCTTGATAGGCCTCCAGAATTTGTTCCGAAGGCTGGCCCTGGTCAGTCACAAACCAGACGCGTGTCAGGCGTTCCACGTTCTTGCCTTGGCTGGCGTGGGAGTTGCGCAGAATGAACAGCTTGCGCACGCAGCTTTCGGGGCAGGCGCTTTCATCGGCGCTGACCAGTACCCAGCGGCCCCGCAGCGATTGCAGATCAAAAGCTTCGCCTTGCAGATTGCGCAGGGGCAGTGCGGCAGGTTCAGGCACGCTGCGTTGAGGCTGAATCAATTGGCCGTAGGCATTGCTCTCGTCTGGCCGCAGTCCCAGTGATGGCATGTAGTAGGCAGCCAGTGCAAACAGTACCGGCGCCAGACTGATCGCCAGCAGCAGATACAGCGGAGTCATGGAACGCGGGCGGGTTGGGGGTTGAGTCGTGTCCACGTCAGGTTTTCCTTGTAGGGGCAGAGTTGAGCCTGGAGCGTCGCAGCCATTTCCACGCTACACCGATCCAGGCACACAGGGCAATCAGGGCAAAACCGAACCATTGCAGTGCGTAGCCACGGTTCTTTTCAAAGTCGATATTCGGGTCGGGCCAATTGGTTTGCAACTCCGAAGCGGGAGCCGTCTGGGCCAGCACGCGCGGCAGCACAGGCAGGTCAATGCGGCTGCGCAGATCTTCCAGAGCCAGGTTCTGCACGACGGGGGGCGTGCCAGACGGGTCGGGCAAGTGTGCAGGCAAGGGGCTGCTGCCCAGCTCAAATAGACGCGGCACGCGTTCCATCAACTCGCCGGAAATGGTTTGGTGGCCGGATGGTGCAGCCGGAACACTAGGGGTTTGCCCCGGTACGCGAGCCAACCAACCACGTAGTACGAGCAGGCTGGAGCCCGCCAAATCGCCCTCATCCAGCACAAAAGGGGTGGCAATCCAGTAGCCCGGCTTACCTTTGAAATTGCGATTATCCAGGAGTACAGTTAACTCACTGCGCCAGGAGCCGTGCACCGAGACAGACTGCCACAAGGCACCTTTATCCAGGCTGGCCTGGGAATCAATATGAAGGGGAGCTTGCTGGCGGCCTTGTTCTATTTGTTGTGCCAGGCTTTGACGTTCCTGCGCGCGGCTCAGTTGCCAGCGCCCCAGGCTAATGAACAGCAGCATCAGCAAACCCAGACAAACCAGGGCAAGCAGGGATCGAGTCGAAGAAGAACGAGGATTGTTGCTGGACATCAATTCAACCTGAAGCGGGGGATACGTAATGCGTGTGCTAGTCCTGATCGTGTTTCTGGGGATTATTGTTTCGCTGGGTTCGGCCCTGGTGTATTTGATGCGGGACCGAGGTAATTCCAATCGCATGGCCTATGCGCTGACCTGGCGAGTGGGCTTATCCGTGGCCCTGTTTCTGTTTGTGTTGCTGGCCCATCATCTGGGTTGGATTGAAAGCACTGGTGTGCCTTTGGCTTGAAGGAAAAATCCAGGCCCGAAGACACGGGCCTGGAGCATGAATCGCTAGAACCAGTACACGTACAGATACAAGCCCAGCCACACCACGTCCACAAAGTGCCAGTACCAGGCGGCACCTTCAAAACCAAAGTGGTGCTCGGCGGTAAAGTGGCCGCGCATCAGCCGTATCAGCATCACCGTCAGCATGGTGGCGCCGATAATCACGTGAAAGCCGTGAAAGCCCGTCAACATATAGAACAAGGCCCCGTAAGCACCGGAAGTGAACTTCAGGTTCAGCTCGGCGTAGGCGTGCATGTATTCGTAAGCCTGGCAGGCCACGAAGGCAAAGCCCAGCGCAACCGTCATGAACAGCCAGAAAATCGCGCTACTACGCTTGCTGGCTCGCAGCGCGTGGTGAGCAATGGTCAGGGTGACGCCCGAGGTCAGCAGCAAGGCCGTATTGATCGTAGGTAGCCACAGCGGGCCTACGGTCTGGAAAGGAGCAACAGTGCCCGCCGGGCCTTGATTCGGCCAGGTGCCGGTGAAGTCGGGCCAGAGCAGGGCGCGGTGATCCAGGTCGCTTAACAGCGGCGTGGCAATTTCACGGGTATACCAAAGCGCCCCGAAAAAGGCCGCAAAAAACATCACTTCGGAAAAGATGAACCAGGACATGCTCCAGCGATAGGAGATATCGACACGGGTGCTGTTCAGACCTGTTTCAGACTCGCGCACGGCATCGCTGAACCAGAAGAACAGCACCAGCAAGAAGCTGAGAATCCCGACCAGGAACACCCAGAAACCGCCCGGCCAGTTATTGATCCAGGTCGCCGCACCCAACAGCGTCAGGCACAGGGAAAGGCTGGCGCGTACCGGGTGCCCCGATAAGCCGGGGACGTAGTAATACGGCGCCTTGGACGGGTGAGCCGTAGTCTCGACATGCATAGTGTTCTCCTTCGGGTCATGTGCCCTGGGGCGCAGTATCCGGCCAGGGTTCAGCTGGCCTGACCAATGAACCAGCGGGCCACCATAATCAGGCCCACAACGAAAACAACCGTGGCGATCAAGGCGGCAATAATCAGATAGACCGGATTGATCTTGGCAATGTCCTGCTCATGGTCACGACCACGACGGACTCCAAAAAAACCCCAGGCAATGGCTTTCAATGTCTGGAAAAAACTGAGCTTGCGCCGTGTGAGGTCCCGAAAATCGTCATCCATATCACTGTCCTAAAAATTGACTGCCTTTTAGAAAGGTCCAGGCCATGACGGCAATGACGAACACGGCCAGGAGCAATCCCAGACGGCGGTTGCGACGGCGTTGTTCGGGGGTCATACGGCGTTCCTCCAGTGTTACTTGACGACAGGGGGTACTTCAAAGGTGTGGTGCGGAGCGGGCGATGGAACAGTCCACTCCAGACCTTCGGCACCTTCCCAGGGTTTGGCGCTGGCCACTTCGCCCTTGCCGCGTGCGGCCTGGATCACGATGTAGATCAGCAGCAGTTGCGACAGGCCGAACCAGAAGGCGCCAATGGTGGCAATCTGGTGGAAATCCGTGAACTGACCGGCGTAGTCCACATAACGACGTGGCATGCCCGCCAGACCCAGGAAGTGCATGGGGAAGAAGGTCACGTTGAACGAGATCATGGTGGACCAGAAGTGGACCTTGCCCAGGCGCTCGTTGTACATGCGACCGGTCCACTTGGGCAGCCAGTAGTAGGCACCGCCAAACAGGGCAAAGAGCGATCCGGCCACCAGCACATAGTGGAAGTGGGCCACCACGTAATAGGTGTCGTGTACCGCAATATCAATCGGGGCCACGGCCAGGATCAGGCCGGTAAAGCCGCCAATCGTGAACACGAAGATAAAGCCGATGGAAAACAGCATGGGCGTTTCAAAGGACAGCGAACCGCGCCACATGGTGGCTACCCAGTTGAAGATCTTCACCCCGGTCGGAATGGAGATCAGCATGGTGGCATACATGAAATACAGCTGCCCGGTTACCGGCATCCCGGTGGAGAACATGTGGTGGGCCCACACCAGGAAGGACAGAATCGCGATGGCGGCGGTGGCGTACACCATGGAGGCATAGCCAAACAAAGCTTTGCGCGAGAAGGCTGGCACGATGGCAGAGACAATGCCAAAGGCCGGCAAGATCATGATGTAGACCTCGGGGTGACCGAAGAACCAGAAGATGTGCTGGTACAGAACCGGGTCACCACCACCGGCGGCGTTAAAGAAGTGTGTACCGAAGTGACGGTCCGTCAGCAGCATGGTCACGGCAGCGGCCAGCACGGGCATCACGGCAATCAGCAGATAAGCGGTAATCAGCCAGGTCCAGCAAAACAGCGGCATTTTCATCAGCGTCATGCCAGGCGCGCGCATGTTCAATACCGTCACCACAATATTGATGGCCCCCATGATGGAGGACGCGCCCAGAATGTGGACCGCGAAAATCGTGAAGTCCATGCCTGGTCCCATTTGCAAGGACAGCGGGGCGTACATGGTCCAGCCACCGGCAGGCGCGCCGCCCGGCACAAAGAAGGACGCGGTAAACAGAATCGCGCCCACGGGCAGCAGCCAGAAGCTGAAGTTGTTCATGCGGGCAAAAGCCATGTCCGATGCGCCAATTTGCAGCGGAATCATCCAGTTGGCAAAGCCCACAAAAGCCGGCATGATCGCGCCGAAAATCATGATCAGGCCGTGCATGGTGGTGAACTGGTTGAACAGCTCTGGCCGGAAAAACTGCAGGCCCGGCTGGAACAGTTCGGTACGCAGCAGCAAGGCCAGCACGCCGCCCTCCAGCAACATCACAAAGGAGAAGATCAGGTACATGGTCCCGATATCTTTGTGATTGGTGGCGAACAACCAGCGACGCCAGCCGCTAGGGGTGGCATGGGCATGATGGTGATCATCATGTCCGCTCGGGTTCGCTACATGGTCGACGGTGACGCTACTCATGCTTGACTCCTTGCTGCACTCCCCCTGGCCGTAGTCAGGGATAGATTGATAGTGTGATAGGCGGCGCGCGCAAAATTAGCGCTGTTCCTTGACGTCGGCGGGCATCACGACAGGGTCAGGCCCTTTGCCAGCGTTGCCCCAGGCATTGCGTGTGTAGGTAATGACCGCAGCAATCTGTACATCGGTCAGTTGATTGCGGAAGGCGGCCATTGCGGTGCCAGGGTGACCATTCAACACCGTGTCGATCTGGCCTTTCTTGGGGGCGAGCACAAATTTCGTATCGCCATCCAGAGCGGGGAAGGTGCCGGGCATGCCCTTGCCGTTGGCCTGGTGGCAAGCCACGCAGTTCTGCGCAAAGATCTGTTTGCCGCGCTCGGTCAACTCGTCCTTGGTCCACTCTTTATTGGGATCGTCGGCCTGGGCAGTCATCAAGTCGTTCTGCTCCTGGGCCCACTTGTCGTAGTCTTCTTGCGCCATCACTTGCACCACGATGGGCATATAGGCGTGGTCCTTGCCACACAGCTCGGCGCATTGACCGCGGTAGGTGCCGACCTTGTCCGCACGGAACCAGGTATCGCGCAAAAAGCCAGGGATGGCATCTTGCTTGACGCCAAACTCGGGCACCATCCAGGAGTGGATGACGTCCTCGGCCGTCAGCATGACGCGCACTTTTTTATTAACCGGCACGACCAGTGGCTTGTCCACTTCCATCAGATAGTTCGGGCCAATGGGTTCGCGGCCTTCAATCTGGGCGCGCGGGGTGGACAGGTTGGACAGGTATTTCACACCCGTGGCCGGACCGTCCAGATACTCGTAGCCCCATTTCCACTGATAGCCAGTGACCTTGACGGTCAGGTCGGCGCTGCTGGTGTCCTTCATGGCCACCACGGTTTTGGTGGCAGGCAGTGCCATGCCGATCACGATCAGGAAAGGGATGATGGTCCAAGCCACTTCCACACCCAGGTGTTCGTGAAAGCGGGCGGCAATCGCGCCCTTGGACTTGCGGTGCCGGATGATGGAATAGAACATCACGCCGAACACGCCAATAAAGATGATGGTACAGATGATCAGCATCATCCAATGCAGCCAGGCAATGTCCTGGGCGATGGGGGTAACCCCGTTATGCAAATTGAGCTGATTGACACGGGGACCACCCTCCATGTGGGTGATCTGAGCCAGGCTTGGCCCTGCCGTCGAACAGGCGGTCAGAGCAAATAAACTTCTCCACATCTTCATTGTTGTCCCTCTTTTGGTGTTGCCATGCCAAACCGGGGTTCGGCTGCGTCAACGCTCCGAAAAATCCAACGCTGGAAGAAACTGCTGTGTTGCAGTGGCGGGCTTGTCGCATCTAAGTGCTGGTCCGCTCGAAGTTTTTAGTAGCTTATCTGTTCACGGAAATTATATAGAACTTGTTTTAGCCTTCAAGGGCAGGGTATGTCCCTAGAAGACAAGGTTGGACTAAACGCTACAAAAGCCGTAATGGGGCAAGGCTTGAATTACAATCGCCGACTATGACTTTGTTCCAGAACCGATCACTTACTCAGGCCCTGCGTCAGCGCATGGCCAGCTTGACCAGTCAGCTGCAACAATTGCCCCCACCGGGCAGCCGCCCTGTCACTGTTGATGGGCGCGTTGCCGGATGGATCACCCCCAAGGCCGCTCGTTGTATCGAGCCTTTGCCAGGGGTCTCGATTGAAGAAGATGTCTTGCGTCTGAGCGATTGCCCCAGCCAGGAATTGAGCTTGGCTCAGGTCCTGGATCAGGTCGCCTTGCGTTTGCAGGAAGGCGGTTGCATTCGGGCCTGGCGTGACGAGTTGCTGGACGTGGTCGGTGAAGGACAATGCCTGTCACGCATTGAACGCGGTGCGGTGCGGCCCTTGGGTTTTTTGACGCAAGCCGTGCATTTGAATGGCTGGTCCACAGATGGCCGTATCTGGGCCGCACGTCGTTCACCTACCAAATCGACAGACCCGAATATGTGGGACACGCTGGTCGGTGGATTGGCGGTCAGTGGTGAATCACTGCATACCTCCCTCATACGCGAAAGTTATGAAGAAGCGGGGTTGGCCGAGTCCGTGCTGGACAATTGCACCCCTTTGCGTGTGTCTTTGCGCATGCACCGTCGCCTGCCGGAAGGCTATCAGGTGGAGAACGCCCTGGTTAGCGATTGCGTGCTGGCCGACGATGTACGGCCCTGCAATATGGACGGCGAGGTTAGTGAGTTTCGCTTATTGACGCTGGATGAAGCCTGGCAAATGATAGAAGCAGATTTGTTCACCCTGGAAGCGCAAGTGGTGCTGATCGACAGCATCAAGCAGCATCTGGAACAGCTGGCCTGAACCTGGGAGTCACCGGGCAGGCATCAACCCGATGGGAGCTACGCATGAACCCGAATCCTTTTGGTATACCTGATTTCAATGCCCTGGGCGGCGGCAACAATCCCTTGCTGCGCAGCATGGACATGATGGCGCAGGCCTGGAAAAACATGGCCAGCGGCGGGGCGGGCGATTTGAGTTCGGGCATGATGCCCAGCTTGTCCCCCGATGATCTGGATCGTCGTATTCGTGACTTGCGTGCCGTGGAAAGCTGGTTGCAGCTGAACCTGTCCATGCTGAGCACGACCATCCAGGGGCTGGAGATTCAGCGCTCCACCTTGGCGGCCATCAAAACCATGGCACAGCAAGGTACGCAGGCTGCGGGCGGGAAAAATCCCTTTGAAGCCTTTATGGCCTTCAATCCCATGGCAGCAGCGGCGGATAGCGCGGCTGCCTCAGATTCCAAGTCTGGGGCCAACAAGCCGGAAGCGGCATCGCAAACGGCATCTCAGCATGCTTCGGCACAGCCTCAACAACAAGCTGCGCCACAGCCCGAAGCGGCTGCCAAGCAGGACGCCCCAAAAGATAAACAGCCCGGTGTCCAGCAGGACGCCGGCGCAGGCAATCCCGCTGCACAAGCGTGGTGGAACATGTTGCAACAGCAGTTTGATGCCATGGCGACCGCCACAGCCGCATCAATGCAGCAGGTGGAAAATTATCGTCAGCAGGCGAGCAAGGCTAAAGCGGCAGGCTCGTCGGCCAAACCCTCCAAACCGGCAGCTGCCCATGCCCAGACGTCGGCCAAGACCAGTGCTCCGGCAGCAGCCAAGCCGGTAAAAACGGCAGCGAAAGCCGCCACTAAAACTGCGGCCAAGGCGGCCACCAAAACGGCGGCTAAAAAAACCGCCACGCGCAGCACCAAAAGCAGTACCAAAAAGAACTGATCGACCAACCTTGTAGGTAAATTTTTATGCTTAATATCGTGATTCTGGCAGCAGGCATGGGCAAGCGTATGCAGTCTGACCTGCCCAAAGTACTGCATCCTATCGCCGGCAAATCCATGCTGGCCCACGTGCTCGACAGCGCACGTGAACTGGAGCCGGAAAAAGTTGTGGTCGTGGTGGGTCATGGCGCCGAGCGCGTTCAGCAAACCTTCGCACAGGCCGAGCTGGCCTTTGCCTTGCAGCAACCGCAGCATGGTACGGGCCATGCAGTGCAACAGGCCGTGCCTGAACTGGTCGGTGGCGACCAGGAAGATGACGCCACGCTGGTTCTGTATGGCGACGTTCCTTTGGTCCAGGCTGACACCTTGCGCCGCTTGCTGCAAGCGCGTGGCCAAGGCGTGGCCGTGCTGACCGAAACACTGGCAGACTCTACCGGCTACGGCCGCATCATTCGCGGTGCAGACGGCACCGTACAACGCATTGTCGAGCACAAGGATGCCAGCGAAGCCGAGCGTGCCGTGAAAGAAGTGAATACTGGCATTCTGGTAGCCCCGACGGCGCGCCTGAAAGATTGGCTGACCCGCATCACCAACGACAATGCTCAGGGCGAGTACTACCTGACCGACATCATTGCCTTGGCGGTTGCCGATGGCGTGCCCGTGCAAGCTGCTCAGCCAGCTGCTGGTTGGGAAACCCTGGGTGTGAACAGCCGCATTCAACAGGCCGAGCTGGAGCGTCTGTGGCAAGCAGAACAGGCTCGCCGTTTGCTGGAAAAAGGCGTGACCTTGGCCGACCCGGCCCGCTTTGATCTGCGCGGCACACTGGAGTGTGGCCGTGATGTGTTCATTGATGTGGGTTGCGTGTTTGAAGGCAAGGTTGTGTTGCAAGACGGCGTGCGCGTCGGCCCGCATAGCGTGCTGCGTGACGTGACGATTGGTGCCGGTACGCAAATCGAAGCTTTCAGCCATCTGCAACAAGCCCAGGTTGGCGAAGAAGCCCGTATCGGCCCTTACGCCCGTCTGCGCCCTGGTGCTGTTCTGGCCAATCACACCCACGTGGGCAACTTTGTGGAAATCAAGAACACCCAGCTGGGTGAAGGTTCCAAAGCCAATCACCTGGCCTATATCGGTGATGCCGATGTGGGGCAGCGTGTGAACATTGGCGCAGGCACCATCACCTGCAATTACGATGGCGTGAACAAGTTCCGCACCGTGATTGGTGACGATGCCTTCATCGGCTCGGATACGCAACTGGTGGCTCCGGTGACGGTAGGCCGTGGCGCAACGATTGGCGCGGGTACGACCCTGGTGCGCAATGCACCGGATGATCAGTTGACCTTGTCGCGTTCGGAACAGCGCAGCGTGTCCGGCTGGAAGCGCCCGGTTCGCAAATCTTGATGTGTGTTAGCCCATCTTCGGTATTGCTCCCTTTGCATCGCAAGGGGAGCATTGCTGCTTGCTCTTGTGGCACACAGTGCCCGGATGGGCTGATTCTGGATCGTCGTCATGCGCATTCTGCAGCTTAACTTCGAGCGCGGTTGGCGCGGTGGCGAGCGGCAAACCCTGCTGAGCATCCAGCAGATGCAACAGGCTGGTCATCAGGTCAGTCTATTGGCCCGACGTGATGAAGAGTTGGCCAGGCGTGCTAAAGAGCAGGGCGTGAGTGTGGTGGAATGCGCCTCCGTGGGTGCCGCACTGCGTTATTTACTGGTGCATGGCCGGGGTTTTGATATCGTCCATTCCCAAACCGCGTCCTGCATGAGCTGGCTGGCCTTGCTGCATTTCTGGTTGCCCAAACGGGTGGTCTTTACGCGTCGCACGGCTTTTCCGATTGACCGCAAACGCGTCGAGCAACGTAGCGGACAGCAGCCAGACAGCGCTTTGACTTCCAAGGAACGACGCACGCGTTGGAAGTGGCGCAAGGCGGATCGTTTGGTAGCGATCAGCCAGGCAGCAGCGGCAGAGCCGCGTCGCCTGGGCTTTACCGTAGATGTGATTCCTAGTGCCATCGAGTACGTCGAGCAGGATGAAGCCTATGTGAACCACTTGCGGCTGCGGTGGAATCCGCAGGGCTTGCACGTTCTGGGGACGATGGCGGCATTGACGTCCGAGAAAGACCCCCAGACTTTGATACGCGCGGTTCATGCCTTGTATCAGCGTCGTCAGGACTTTGTGTTTCTGCATTTCGGTGCGTCTGGCTCCGAGACCTCGGCGGCAGAGGAACTGATTGCGCAGTTGGGGCTGGAAGACTGCTACAAGCTGGCTGGTTTTGAAGCCCGCCCTGAACAGGCTTATCGCTTGATGGACGGCTTTGTCCTGAGCTCCCGTCATGAAGCCCTGGGCTCCAGCGTTCTTGATGCGTTCGTGTACGGCGTGCCCGTTACGGCCACGATGGCGGGCGGTTTGAGTGAGCTGCTGGATAATGGCCGTGGCAAGTTATGCGCGGTAGGGGATGCACAAGCCATTGCACAGGCTCTGGATGACACTTTGAGCAATCCGACAGCAGCGCGGCAACAGGCAGCGCTGGCGCATCGCTGGGTGAAGCAGGAGCATGACCCCGCTGTCATGGTGCAGCGTTACTTGCGTCTGTATCAGCAACTGGTACAGCAACGAGTACGGACCTGAGCCCGGCTTACATCTTTGGTGCAGGTAAAGGCACCCGCGTCTCGAACTTGGCCTGATGAATCGAAAAGAAGCTTCGTATATTGCGGATATTCGCCTGACTGGTGAATAAAGCGTGAGCCAGCTTGTGATACGCCGTCATGTCGCTGACTTGCAAGATCACAATGAAATCCACCCCGGTCGAGACGCGATAGCATTGCGTCACCGCTGCTTCGGGGGCCATCAGGCGCTCGAATTGCTGCAGATATTCTTCACCCTGACGGTCCAACGTAATCTCCACAATGGCCGTCAAGCTGGGGCCCAGTTGCTCCGGGTCCAGCAAGGCAACCTGCCTGCGAATTACCCCTTGTTCACTTAAACGACGTACTCGCCGCAGGCAGGTCGGGGGAGAGGCATGCACGCGCAAAGCCAGCGCTTGATTGCTGATGGAAGCATCATTTTGCAGTTGCTCCAGAATGCGTAAATCCAGCTCGTCCAGTTCAATCATGACAATGTTTATCTATCTATGATGAAATAAAATTCCGTTAAATAAAATGAATTTATCTTTTCTTTCATATTGATTATTAAATGAAATTTTAATTCATTTAAAAGAAAAAATAGACATAAAATTTTTCATGATTCAGATCAGAATAAGCGGATTGAATTGATTAGTTGGCCCGCCGAAAGGGGCCATGAACAGGAGTTGGCTATGTGTGGAATTGTTGGCGCGGTAGCGCAACGCGATATTGTCCCCGTGCTGCTGGAAGGTTTGAAGCGTCTGGAATACCGGGGCTACGATTCTTGCGGCGTTGCTGTTCATGCGCAGGGCCAGTTGTTGCGGGCACGCAGTACTCAGCGCGTGGCCGAGCTGCAAGAACAGGTCAAGGCAGATCATCTGCAAGGCTTTACCGGCATTGCTCACACTCGCTGGGCAACGCACGGCGCGCCTGCTACTCACAATGCTCACCCTCATTTCTCCGGCAAGGGCAAAGCGCGTATTGCGCTGGTGCATAACGGCATCATTGAAAACCACGACGAATTGCGCGCCGAGCTGCAAAGCATTGGCTACGTGTTCGAGAGTCAAACTGATACCGAAGTGATCGCTCACCTGATCGACCACCTGTACAACGGTGACCTGTTCGAGGCCGTGCAACAGGTCATCCGTCGCTTGACGGGGGCTTACGCCATCGCTGTGTTCTGTCAGGACGAGCCACATCGCGTGGTGGGTGCGCGCCATGGTTCGCCGCTGGTTGTAGGTGTGGGTCAGAATGAAAACTTCCTGGCTTCGGATGCCTTGGCATTGGCCGGCACGACCGATCAAATCATCTACCTGGAAGACGGTGATGTGATTGATTTGCAGATCAATAAAGTGTGGATCATGGACAAGGACGGCCGCGCCGTTGATCGTCCGGTACACACTGTACATCTGCACACCGCAGCCGCTGAATTGGGCCCATACCGCCACTTCATGCAAAAGGAAATCTTCGAGCAGCCCCGCGCTGTAGGCGATACCTTGCAAGACATTGAAAGCGTCACACCCGAGTTGTTTGGGGACCAGGCCTACAAGGTCTTCCAGGACATCGACAATGTGCTGATTCTGGCTTGCGGCACCAGCTACTACGCCGGTCTGACCGCCCGCTACTGGATCGAGTCTCTGGCCAAAATCCCCGTCAACGTGGAAATTGCCAGCGAGTACCGCTACCGCGACAGCGTGCCCAACCCGCGCACTTTGGTGGTGACGATTTCCCAGTCCGGCGAAACCGCGGATACTCTGGCCGCCTTGAAACATGCCCGCAGCCTGGGCATGGAACAGACCCTGACCATCTGCAACGTGGCCACCAGCGCCATGGTGCGCGAATGCAAACTGTCCTACATCACCCGTGCTGGCGTGGAAATTGGTGTGGCTTCCACCAAAGCCTTCACCACCCAGTTGACCGCCTTGTTTCTGCTGACCATCGCGCTGGCTCAAGTCAAAGGTCATCTGAATCAGGAGCAGGAAGGCGACTACCTGAAAGCCCTGCGCCACCTGCCTACCGCTATCGCTGCCGTGCTGGCTCTGGAGCCACAGATCATGGCATGGGCTGACCGTTTTGCCAGCAAGGAAAACGCCTTGTTCCTGGGCCGTGGCATGCATTACCCCATCGCCATGGAAGGCGCGTTGAAGCTGAAAGAAATCAGCTACATCCACGCTGAAGGTTATCCAGCTGGTGAACTGAAACACGGCCCTCTGGCCCTGGTCACCGAAGCCATGCCCGTGGTCACCATCGCCCCACGTGATGAACTGCTGGAAAAGCTGAAATCCAATATCGAAGAAGTCCATGCACGCGGTGGTGAGCTGTACGTGTTTGCTGACGCCGATACCCGCATCGGCAGCAGCGAGCGTGTGCATGTGATCCGTATGCCAGAGCACTACGGCAAGCTGTCCCCCATCTTGCACACCGTGACCCTGCAATTGCTGGCGTATCACACGGCTTGCTCGCGTGGCACGGACGTGGATAAGCCACGGAATTTGGCCAAGAGTGTGACTGTCGAATAAGTTTTTCAGATTACATCGACCGTAAAGAGCCGCTTATGCGGCTCTTTTTGCATTCTTCGCCGTTTGGCAATTTTCGAGTGGTTTTTATAGGGAAATAAATCCTGCGAAAGAGGGTGAGCCTTGCCTGAAAGCCAGTTTATGTGTCGCTGCAAACACACACCGCTAGCGGATTTTGCAGCTCACACTCTATAATTGATAACGATTCTCATTATCTAGCGGTGCGGAGTACCCTCGTGTCATCTTCAGTTCTTCCCTTGTCAGGCGTGTATTCGGCCGAGTCGGTCGAGTCACTTTACTGCGACCACCATAGTTGGTTGCAGCGCTGGCTGCATCGCCGCTTGGGTGGCGCGGACCAGGCGGCTGACTTGGCGCAGGACACGTTTGTACGCTTGTTAAGCAGCCGTTCTCGCTGGCAATTTACCAGTCCTGGCGAGGCGCGCGCCTACTTGCGCAAGACGGCACAAAACCTGTGCATCAATCTGTGGCGACGTCAGGAAATTGAGCAGGCCTGGCTGGATATTCTGGCTGCTACACCCGAGAACTTTTACCCTTCGGCAGAACGTCAGGCCATGATTTTACAGGCGCTGGAAGAGATCAGCGCCATGCTCAGCAGCCTGTCTCCCAAAGCGGCGAAGGCTTTTACCCTGGCCGTCATTTGCGAGATGACAGACGATGAGGTCGGTGCAGAAATGGGCATTTCCGGCCGCATGGTGCGCAAGTACGTGGCACAAGCCATGTTGGGCTGCATCAGCCTGCATGCTTGCCAGACCGTCGCCGAATTGCGTCAGGAACCTCAATACTAAGCCTCATGAAGCACGGCTCCAGTTTTTCTTCTCCCGCTACACCTCCCCACGCCGTTTTGATGCAAGCCGCTGAATGGTATGCCTGCCTGCGCGATGGCAAAGCCAGTGCGGCGCAGCGCACTGCCTGGCAGAACTGGCTCAAACAGGACGAGATGCACAGCACCGCTTGGCGTTATGTGGAGGAAGTCAGCCGCAGTTTTGAGCCTGTGCGTACCACGCCGGATTCGCGCCGTGTGGTAGAGAAATTGCATACGGCTAACGAGCGTTTGCATCAGCGCCGTCGCGTGCTGACCAGTGTCGCCGTACTGGCAGGCACGGGAGTTCTAAGCTGGCTGGGCTGGCGTCAGTCCTGGCTGCCCTCCAGTGTTCTGGCTTTGGCGGCTGACCACTCTACACAAACCGGAGAGCAGAACCAGATTGTGCTGGCAGACGGTTCCCGGCTGTGGCTGAACACCGCCTCTGCGATTGATGTGCAGTTCACTGCGCAGGTTCGCCATATTGTTTTGATCTCCGGCGAGACCTTCATTCAGACGGCCAAAGACGATACGGACAGACCGTTCACTGTTCAAACTCCGCAGGGCAATATGCGTGCCTTGGGCACGCAATTCAATGTGCGTATGGACAAGGACTGTACGCAGCTGGCGGTCTACGAAGGGGCTGTGCAGGTGTCTACGGCAAAAGGTCAAAACACCGCCACGGTACAGGCGGGCAAGCAGGTGCACTTTAGTGCGCAGCGTATCCGGCAAAGCATGGACGCCGATCAGGCGCGCGAAGCCTGGACCCAAGGCGTGCTGGTGGCTGACAACATTGCCTTGCGTAGCGTGATCAAGGAATTGAGCCGTTACCGCAAAGGCTATCTAGGTGTAGATGAGGCAGTGGCCGATCTGAAGGTCTATGGCAGCTTCCCCATTCATGACACGGACCGCGTGCTGAAAATGCTGGCTTCAGCATTGCCGATTCGCATCGATCAGCCCATGCCCTGGTGGACCAGTGTGCAAGCTCTGGATTGATTGAGCAGGGCATTTCACCAACGATGGTCATAAATAATAAAAATAAAAACCTATCAGATTCAAAGGCTTGCCGGATTTGGGCCAAAAAATCTCAAAAAAGATGCAAAAGCAGGTTCCGGGTTTTGGAGACTTGGTGGTTTTAGACAGTAAGAGGACCTGATTGGCGTGAGGCCAATGAAGCAGGAGGCAGCCCGCCGTGGCTGCTCAGTACTGAACATCAACGCAAGAACATCGTTCAGGTTCATCGTTTTTATTGTGACTGACCCGTGTTTTTGAAGGATGTCTCCTTATGCATCGTCGCCTCGATCCCCTTTCCCTATCCAAGGATGCAGGATCGCATTGCGCCCCTTTGCGTCCACTGGCCTTGGCCCTGTATGTGTTGATGGCCGGCAGCGCCTTTGTCGTGAGTACCCAGCCTGCCCAGGCGGCCACGCAAAACAGCCCGACGGCAGACAAGACACAGCGTTATGACATACCAGCAGGCCCCTTGAGCCGGGTGTTGATGCGCTTCTCGCAAGAAAGCGGGGTCTATCTGGTTGGCGCAGGCAGCGTGGCCGAAGGCAAGCAAAGCGCGGGCCTGAAAGGCAATTACAGCGTGGTGCAGGCTTTGGGTACTTTGCTGGCAGGCACGGGCATCAAGTATTCGCGTGATGCCAATACCGTCAATTTGTGGCCCGTCACGGAAACCACTCAATTGGCCCCCGTGCGTGTGCAGGGCACCTTGAATCGGGCGACTGAAGACACAGGCTTGTACACGCTGAACGGTACCAGCAGCACCGCGACGCGCTTGAACATGGACACCCAGCACACGCCGCAGTCGGTCAGTGTGATGACGCGCCAGCAAATGGATGATTTCGGCCTGACCAGCTTCGATGATGTGATGAACTTTACCACCGGCGTGACGGCCAATACGGCTGCGGTGGGAGGCGGGTTTCAGTTTCAGGCCCGTGGCTTTGACATCAGCAATGTGCAAGTGGATGGCGTGCAAAGCAGCTACCGTGCTGCCGGGCGTGGAGCATTTAATCCTATTTCTCTGGATATGGATTTATACGACCGTGTGGAAGTCGTGCGCGGAGCGACAGGTTTGTTGTCGCCTACCGGCGAGCCCTCCGCCTTGATCAATTTGATTCGCAAACGTCCGCAAGCAGAATTTGGCGGCAAGTTAAGCGCCCACTATGGCTCCTGGAACGACAAACGCGTAACGGCGGATGTGACCGGCCCGCTGACTGAAGACGGCCGTTTGCGTATGCGTGTTATTGGTTCGCGCAAGCAGGCGGACTCCTTCATGGATCGCCAGGACCACAAGAACGATTTGCTGTCCGGCATGTTGGAATTCGATTTGACTGACCGAACCTTGCTGACCGCGGGCTACGACTACCAGACCGCCAAGCTGCGAGGCGAAGGCAATATGGGTGTGCCCTTGTTTACCAGCGAGGGCGACCGTATTGACGTTTCGCGCTCCATGTCGCTGGTGCCGGATTGGACCTACTGGGACAAGAAGCATCAAAACGCTTTCTTCTCGGTCGAGCATGAGTTTGAAAACAAGTGGAATGCCAAGCTCAGCTACAGCCATCAACGTGACGATGGTGATGCCTTGATTACTGGCCTGGGGCAGGGCGTGAATCCGGTGGTGCGCCCGGACGGATCCGGCATAGGCATCCGCGCCAACCTGGCCGCCAATGGCTATCGCCATCAGGACAACCTGGAGTTGTCGGCCAATGGTCCTTTCGAGCTGTTTGGCCGCGAGCACCAGCTGATGTTCGGTTTTAACGGCACTCGCAAGCGTGACACCACGTATACCATGCAGGTCAGCGATACCCGCAATTGGTTCATCCCCAATATTTACGACTGGGACGGCTATATGCCCGAGCCCAGCGTCAGCCGCACAGGTGAATGGAACCGCGTCCACACACGCGAATACGGTTTCTTTGCCGGCACGCGCCTGAACATTATTGATCCCTTGAATGTGATCATGGGCATGCGCTTGTCGGACTACAAAACCTACCGTGACAACTACGGTAAAACCGGCCAGTTCACCGGCGTGTCCAACGAGCTGCGCAATCGCAATGAAATTACGCCGTACTTTGGGGTGACGTATGACATCAACCCGAACCTGACGGCCTACGCCAGTTATACCCGCCTGTTCCAGCCGCAAAGCTACAAGGACATCAACGAGAACTTCCTGGATCCCATTACTGGGGTGAACCGTGAAATTGGTCTGAAAGGCAGCTTGATGGAGGAGGCCCTGCAGTTCTCCCTGGCCGCTTTCGAGACCCGTCAAAACAATCTGGCCGTGCTGGACCCTTCGGTGCCGGATGACTTCCTATTGCCTGATGGCAGCCGCCCCTACGTGTCTTCGGGTGCTGGCAACAAAACCAAAGGTTTTGAAGTGGAGCTAAGCGGCGCACTGACCAACAACTGGAATGTGTTTGCTTCTTATAGCTACGCCAGCACTAAAAACGGTGAAGGCGAGCGGATCAACACCTACATTCCCAGCCAAACCTTCCGTCTGGGCACTATGTACCAATTCTCCGGTGCGTTGCAAGGCTTGAGCGCCGGCGCCACAGTGAATTGGTTTGGCAAGCGTGATCTGTGGACGGCTGGCCGTCCTTACACCGCCAGCAACGGCAAGGTGCTGGAAGACACCCACAGCAGCTATGCCCTGGTTGGCCTGCACGCCAATTACCGCGTGAACCAGCATTGGAATGCCAAGCTCACGGTAAACAATTTGTTCGACAAGCGTTACTACGACAACTTCGTGATCTTCCGGGCACGTTACGGCGCGCCGCGCAATGTGCATCTGTCCATTGATTACCAGTGGTAATTCCTTCCCCCACTTTTATCGAGCCTAAATTATGACGTCGTCTACTACTCGCCATCTTGTGCGTGGTCTGTACCTTGCTATTGCAATGAGCTTGTCGGCCGGCTACGTACACGCCAAAACTCCTGCCCCTGCAGGCTACCAAGCCGTTACCCAAGCACAGATCATGCAAAAACCGACTGCCGCCGAAGTTCTGGAAATCGTCTTCAGCCCTGCGCAATCCAGCTTGTACGTGTCCTCTCCCAACTGGAAGGACGAGACCTTGTCGCGCACGCTGGTGCTGGACCCCAAGACCCTGGAAATCAAGCAAGAGATTCCCATGGAGGCCAAGAGCTTTGGGGTAGCCCTGGATGATGCCGCCAACCGCCTGTATCTGACTCAAGGTTTCAACGGCACGATCGCCGTAGTCGATACTGCCAAGAACGAGGTAATCAAGCGCATTCCTGTGCAGGAAAAAATCAATTTCCAGGACACCATCAATGCTGCTGACTTCGGCCAGGCACGTAAAGACGGTTTGTTGAAGATGATGGAGCGCTTCAAGATCACCGAGGACTTCCAGTACAAGATGCGTGAACTGGTTGTGGACAAGAAAAACCACCGCGTGTTTGCGCCTGGTCTGGGCCTGGGTTTCGACAGCGTGCTGTTCGTGGTGAATACCCGGACATTGGAGCTGGAAAAAGTGCTGCCGGGCTTTGGCTATAACGTAGTGGGCATCACCCTGGACGAGGCCAATAACCGCTTGTTTGTCTCCAATATGCAGGGCCAACTGATGGTCGTGAATACCCAGACCTTGAACATTGATCAGGTCTTGGAAATTGAGGCCGACCAACTGCTGAATCTGAGCTACGACCCGGCCCAGAACCGCTTGTTCGGTGTGGACCAAGGTATCGACCGCGATGACGCCCGTAATCTGCACCTGGAGCGTGAATACAAGCGCCGCAGCGCGGGCCACCAGGTGTTTGTGCTGAATGCCGATAACGGCAAAACCCTGGCTGTGATGCCTACTGGCGAAGTGCCAATTGGCGTGCGTTTTGATGCTGAATCCCAGCGTCTGTTTGTAGCGAATCGTGGCGGTGTGCGCGAGAAAGAAGGCAAGGGTTCGGTCAGTGTTTTCGATACGGTGAACTACAAACCGCTGCAAACCATTGAGCTGGCTCCACACCCCAACAGCCTGGAATACCTCCCCGCTGAAAAAGCCTTGTACGTGTCGGTGAAGAACGACGGCAATAGCAAGGAAAAAGGGACCAAAGAACGTATGGTGCGTATCCAGTTTTAAGCTGATTTCGCAGGCAGCCATGCTGCACGACTGAGTGACAAGGTGGGTCCAAGCCCGGGTTCGGCGTCATGCCGAGTTCGGGCTTTTTTACGTGTGTGCACTGCTTGCGATATTTAGTGTGAATCTATAAGATTAGATATCTAATCAAATTGAATTTTTCAGCATTTTGTGCCTATTTCAGCTAAAGGAAAACTGCCCATGTCTCACTATCTGATCGAGCTTTATTCGCCTAATGCCAAGTGGAAGGCATTGCCCGAAAAGCAGCGTCAGCATTTTCTGGCCAGCCTTCAGGAAGCGATGGGTGGCCTCTCCAGTCTGGGTATCGAGGTGCTGTCCCTGACAGCAGCTGAGCACGATATTGACCACGCCAGCGACCACCGCTTTATGGGTGTTTGGCGCTTCCCGGATCAACAGGCATGCAAGGCACTGCTGGCTGGTATCAAAGCCAGTGGCTGGTACGAGTATTTCGACCATATCAATGCGGCAGGGGCAGAGGGAGGCTTTGCCCAGCATCTGACGGATCTGGCCCAGGCCTGATCGCGGGCAGTGCTGTTTTGCAGGGCCGGAAGGCCGTGGTGTGAAAGCTGATGCAAATAGGGGTTGGGAACAGGCGCTCCAGCCCGTTCCCAACCCCGTTATCATTATTGGTGATCAGTTCCCAGCATCAGAACTGAATGCGCGCCACACTCTCGAACGTACCCTTGGCAGCATCTTCGCCGTTCTTTACCGTGGCATACACATCGCCGTTTTTCTTGGCGATAGCCAAGGTATTAGGGTGCGCCGGGGTGCTGATGCTGTGCAGTTGGCGGTAGGTATTGCTGTCGAACACGGTGATCTCGCCTGACTCGCGGTTGGTCACCAGCAAGCGTTGGCGTGCCGGGTCCAGCTTCAGATTGACGGGGCCGGAGGCGGGCATTTCTGCCACCATTTTCTCGGTATTCAAGTCAATGGCTATAACGCGGTGGCCGGGGTGGCGGGATTGATAACCCGGAATGCCACGTTCCTGGAACCCACGCATTTTGGGATGGCCCTGGTCTACCGCCAACAGACGATGGTTAGCCTCGTCATACGCCAGATTCAAGGGCTGTTCCGCACCCAGCTTGAAGCGATTCACGATTTCATTGGATTGCGTGTCCACCACCACCGCTTCGCCTTGCATATTGGAGACATACAGGCGCTGGTGCTTGGCGTCCAGTGCGATACCCGTAGCGGTAAAACCAAAGCCGGGAATGATTTTCTCTACCTTGTTGGCCTGGGTATCAATCACGAACAGCTTGCTTTGTGTGTTGTCGAAAGCAGGCATGTACAAGCGATGGTTGGCGGTATCCAGCATCAACTGGCGGAAATGGTACTCAGGCCGCTCCTTGCCGTCCTTGCCCTTGAGCATGGGGGCCAGTTGTGCGGTCTGCAGCACCTGGCGATTTTGCGTGTCGACAATGGTGATGGCTCCTTGGCCTGTGTTGCCTACATACAAGCGGTTGGCCCGGTCATCCAGAGCCAGGCTGAATGCCTTGCGAGTCAGCGGAATGGTGCCCACCACCTTCAGGTCTGCGGGATTCACGATCAGAATTTGATAGGGCACGGTGCTGTCGCTAAAACTGCCGGCAGACGCCACAAACAGCAGGTCCAGCTTGTCGCTATAGACCAGTTCGTAAATGCCCTGGGCAATTTGGGCGCGGCTTACCGCAGGCTCGGCACGGTTTTCTACTGCGGTTGGGGCGGTGCTGTGCGTATGTTGTGCGGGTGTGCTGCATGCCATCAGGCTGGCTGCCAACGCCGCGTATACCAGGGTAGAAGCAAAAGTTCGGGTCATGGAAGTGGGCCGTATAAAAGGGTTGAACATCGCCATCAGAACTCGAAGGTGGCAGAAAGGTTGAAGGTGCGAGGCTGGCTTACGCCGCGCCACAAGACCCCATACCAGTAGTGGGAGTTGGCGACGTTATAGACCGTGCCACGGAAGGTGACCGGGGTAGACGCAATCCTGGTGGCATAGGCAAAGCCCAGGTCGTAACGGCGCCAGCTGGGGATGGACTGCACATTGGCTTGATCCAGGTATTGTTTGCCGGTGTGGATGGCATTGGCTGTCAGCGTCAGGCCGTTGATCTGCGGTACGTCATAGGCCACGCCCAGCTTGGCTTCAAAGCGTGGAACTTCCGGGGCGTCATTGCCTTGGTACAGGCCGCTTTGGGTCTTGGTCAGCTTGGCTTGTTTCCAGCTCAGACCACCGATCAGGCGCAGGCCTTTCATGGGTTCGCCAAACACTTCCCACTCCACACCGCGATTGCGCTGCTCGCCATCAAAGCTGTAAATATTGTCGGCATTGGTCACGGCGCTAGGACGGGTGATTTCAAACACGGCCAGCGTGGTGGCGAAGCTGCCAGCGTCGTACTTCACGCCCAGCTCTTTTTGCCTGGATTTGTAGGGCGCAAACATTTCACCTGCATTGGCGGCGCTGACCGGGGCCTGGGCTCCCGCACTTAGCCCTTCAATGTAGTTTCCGTAAACCGAGACTTGATCCGTCAGCTTGAACAAGGCGGCAACTGCAGGCGTCGTGGCGCTCTCGTCATATACATCCCCTTTAACCTGGCCGGTAATGGGGTCAAAGGTCTTTTGCTTGACCCGCTGCTGGCGTACGCCCACGGTCAGCTGCAAGCGATCGTCCAGCATGGACAGGGTATCCGCTACGCCTATGCTTTGCAGGGTGTTTTCATTGCTTTTGGGGATGCTGGGTGAATAGTCGACATTGGTCGGTTTGGAGACGTAGGTGGGGTCATAAATATTGCCTCCGGGCAGACCGGCAATCGGGTAGTTGGCGCGTACTTGATAGACGGTCCGTTCCGAGGCATTGGCGTTAACCGACAATTGGTGGCTGATGGGACCTGTCTCGAATTTGGTCTGGGCGCCAATGTCGGCGGCCAGATTCTTGAACTTGGAATTCCACACCAGCACGGAGTCACGCGCAAAGTCACCATTTTCATTCAACAAACGCCAGTTCATGACGTTGGCCGTCATCTTGCGGTCGTTGTGACCAACACTGGCCCAGACCGTGGTGTCATCGCTCAGGTCGTACTCGCCCTTAAGCATGAACAAGTCACCCTTGGTGTTGTAGATGGACCAGGGCTCGCCAGCAATCAGCTTGTCGTGGGTAGGAGGGGCCGGAACCGCAGACAGACGGGACGTGATCTGGGCAGAGACCCCGTCGGTGTTTTCTTCATTGTGAATCCAGTCCAGGCCTACGCGCAGTCGGGAACCACGATAATCCAGCCCCAGACCAACGGCTTCGTTGTCCACCTTCTTGTGCTTGACGGCGGTTTCGCCCTTGCGCTTGCTGGCATTGATGCGAATGCCCCATTCATTGTCAGCCCCGAAGCGACGACCAAAGTCCACCTTGCCGGAGTAGATGGAGTCGCTTTCATAACCCAGCGTCACGCGGTTGATGGCTTCGTCCGTGGCTCGCTTGGTGACGGTATTGACGGTACCGGCCACGCTGCCGCTGGGCATCATGCCGTTGAGCAGGGCAGAGGGGCCTTTGAAGATTTCCACACGTTCAGCAAAGTCGCCCAGGCTACGGTTGCCGTAAGAGGCCAGACCGTACAGGCCATTGATCCCCAGATCCTCAAAACCGGCGGTGCTGAAACCACGGATATGGACCGAGGCGTAGTTGCTCAAGTCGTAGTCGCTGCCTGTGGTGGAGACCGAAGGGTCCGAGTCCGAAATTACTTTCAGCAGATTACCGGAGGGGCTGTTTTCAATCGACTCGCGGGTATACGCCTTGGTGCTGAAAGGCGTTTCCATAAAGTCCTTGTTGCCCAGCATTCCCACCCGACTGCCCGTGGCCAGTTGTCCGCCTGCATAGGTGGGTGTCAGGCCATTCAGGGAGCCGGTAACGGTGACGGGAGCCAATTGCGTGACCTGGCTGTCTGCGTTGGGGGCCATGGCTGTCAGGGACACATTCTTGCCGCGGCGTTGATAGCGGATATTGGTATTGGCCAGCACTTGGCCCAAGGCCTGATCCGCCGTCAGGCTGCCCGAGACTGCAGGGGCGTACAGTCCTTTGACAATCTCGGGAGAGTAAGCCAGATCCAGTGAATAGCGGTTAGCCAGTTCAAGCAGGGCCTGGCTCAAAGGTTGAGCGGGAATGCTGATGGAGATGGCAGCGCTTTTAGCGTGGGCAGGGGCCGCACTCATGCCTAAAAGCACAGCAGCAGTTAGGCAGCTTATTGAGAAGGAAACAAAAGTCTTGCTGCTCGCAGCACGGCTGCGGCCTGTTCGGGTCTGGTTCACTGAGCGAGGGTTCCGTTAGGGTTGCGGGCGTTTCGTGACACAGGCCACAGCGATGGCGCGGCGGGGTGTACAAAAAACGGCCTCTTATGGATAAAGACAAAGCAGCCGAAACAAAACCTGATAAAAATCTGAGCCGAATTTGAAACTAATTGTTTCTTCATTCGGCCATGCCTTATGGGCGGCGTGACACCACGGGAGTGCCGTCCCGTAAATAACTGACGGTGACAGGAACAATATCGGGCAGCAGTTCCAGAAAGCCCGCCGTGTCCCCGGTACTGAAGGCCCCGGCAATATGCAGTCCTTGCAGTTCCTGGCGGTTCGCCTGCACCGCCTTGGGAGCGTAGCGGTTGATCTCGTTGATCGCTTCGATCAACGGCGTGTCGCTAAACAGCAAGCGGCCCTGCGTCCAGGCCATCAGGGAGGCGACATCACCGTCACCCATAGGAACCAGATCCGTGCCCGCTTGCGCGCTGACGCCTTGCTTGGCAGTCAGGGCGGCAGTGCTGCGGCTCCACCAAGGACCATGCTGAACCTGTACGGAGCCCGATTCCACCACTACCCGCACTTGTGCCTCATCCCGTCGCACTCCAAAGCGGGTGCCTGTGACGCGTACAGAGGTATCCCCGGCATCCACCAGGAAGGGGCGCTGGGTATCACTGGCAACGGTGAAGGAGGCTTCGCCCGAAGCCAGGGTTACGACACGGCTCTGTTCAAACAGTTGCACATGCAGGGTGGTGGCCGTGTTCAGCTCAATAATCGAGCCGTCCGGTAAAGAAACCTGTTCGCGCTCGCCCTGACGAGTGGCAAATTGCTGCTCATACAGCGTTTCGCCCTGATGAAACCAGGACAGGGCAATGCCGCCACTGATGGCGGCGGTGCAGGCAGCAGCGCCACCAATCAGTAAACCACGACGTTGCAGAAAACGGGGAGCGGGGGTGGCTGGTTCCTGAGCCAGCTGACGCAGGCGATTGCCAGGCAACAGGCTGATGGCATTCCAGATCCCTTGGGCCCGCTTGTATTCCAGCAGGTGTGCCGGATTGGCATCTAGCCAGGCTTGCAGCTGTTTGCGCTCGGCCTCGTCCATGCGTCCCGATTTCTCGCGCGCAAGCCAGAACGAGGCCGCATCGCGGGGGTCCTGCTCGCTGGAAGGGGCAATGGGATCGTTCACAGAATCATGGTCCGACAAGGGAGCGTCAAATAAACTCATCGGATTATAGGCTTGCCAGCCTTGTCCACGCGGCCGATATCAGGGGGGCAGAAGCTGTGCAGCTGCCCGCGGATATGGCGTGTTGAGTCGATGACATAGCGTTCGACAGTATTGATCGCCAGCCCCATTTTCTGGGCAATTTCAGCGTGGGTATAGCCTTCCAGTCGGTGATAAATAAAGACTTGGCGCTTTTTCAAGGGCAATTGCGCCAGCGCCGTTTCCAATGCCTGAGCCAGATCGCTGGCATGCAAATGGGATTCGGGGTCGGCCAGCAGCGGGTGATCTTCCTCGGCCAACTCTTCCAAAGAAACCAGATTGGCACGGGACTGCCGCTTGACCTCATTGATCAGGCGATTGTGCGCAGAGCGCATCAAATACGCTTTGGGACTCAGAACCGCTTCCGAACCCTTGCTAAGAAACTGCAGGGCCGATTCCTGGGCGGCATCTTCCGCATCGCAGGGCAGGGAGTTGCGCTTTGCCCATGTCCCGATCAACCCGCTGTAATGAGCGAGCCAAGCTTTGAGGAATGGCGGTGAGCGGGACATGACAATGCAGGCAAACAAAGCGGGTGAGCAGGGAAGCGCTCATATTAGCAATAATTCTCATTCCCATGTCCGAATTGCTTGCAGAGTGTGTCTGCTTGGAGACGGTGTGGGATGCTGCACCGCATCTCAAGGAAAACCTCCATGTACGGCAGCTAAGCATGACGGCACACTGGAAGATAGGCCGCGCCCGCCCGGGGGTGGTCTGTTTTCGGGATGAGCGCAGATATGCAGTCTTCACATGTGGCACACGTCCAAGAGATCACGGCTGTTTGGCAGGGCAGCCTGTCCCGGCGCGATCAGGCTGTGGTCCACAGCTGGAGACGATGCATTGAGCATCACAGACTGGACCCGGCGCAGGCTTGCGAGGCCTATATCGTGCCGGACTCCCAATTGCGCGAGCATCGTCAGCAGTCCGAAGCCCTGATCAATATTGCGCGCTCCGGGCTGGAGCGGCTTTATCAGCAGGTCTCCGGGCTGAATTACGTGTTGCTGCTGTCCGATAACAAGGGCGTCACGGTTGATTTCCTGGGCTCGGATGGACAGCGTGATGCCTTGCGGCAGGCCGGTCTGTATATGGGCTCGGAATGGTCTGAAGAGCGCGCGGGAACGTGCGCGGTGGGCACTTGTCTGCACACGGGCGAGGCCCTGACCATTCACCAAAACGATCATTTCGATCATATGCACGCGCCCCTGTCCTGCACGGCGGCGCCTATCTATCATTACGACGGCGAGCTGGCTGCGGTGCTGGATTTATCCTTGCTGCAGTCGCCGCAGGCCAAGGCTAGCCAAGGTTTGGCCCTGCACCTTGCCAATGCGGCTACCCGCCGTATTGAGCTGGCCAATTTGATGGCCTGTCACCGTCAGGAATGGATTTTATGCTTGTCGCAGTCGCCGGAGTTTCTGGATATTGATCCGGAAGCGGCTATTGCGATTGATGGCTCCGGCCGTATCAAGGGCATGACGCATACGGGGGCGCGCATTCTGGCGCGGGCGGCGGGGGTGGATTGGCGTAATCCTGCGGGTTTGTTGGGGCAGAGCTTGATGCGCTTTCTGCATCTGGAAGTGGACCAGTTGCCGACCTTGATGCGTTACCGCCCCACGCAGGAGCGTGTCGTTATGGCACGTGATGGCAGTGTGCTGTTTGCCCATGCCATTGAACCCCGACGTGTGTTGAGCAACCGGTCTGTGGGGATGGATGGGGCAGCCGTGGATGCCGCCTTGCCACAGGCCTTGCGAGGTTTGGCAGGCACGGATGCGGCCATGCAGTCCATGCTATTGAAAGCCGCGCGTTTGGCAACGCGGGAAATGCCGGTGTTGTTGCAGGGCGAGACAGGTTCGGGCAAAGAGTATTTGGCACGTGCGATTCACACGGCTAGCGGCCGTGGCGGGAATTTTGTGGCCGTCAATTGTGCGGCCTTGCCCGAGAGCCTGATTGAAAGCGAATTGTTTGGCTATCTGGCTGGTACGTACACCGGCGGTGCTGCACGTGGTCGCACGGGTTTGATCGAGGCGGCTGATGGAGGCACCCTGTTCCTGGACGAGATCGGCGATATGCCGCTGGCCCTGCAAAGCCGTTTACTGCGGGTGCTGGCCGAATCCGAGGTGATGCCTTTGGGCGCACGCACAAGCAAGCGCGTGGACCTGCGTGTGATTTCAGCCAGCCACCATGATTTAAGTGCCTTGGTAGAGCAAGGCCGCTTTCGTGCGGATTTGCTGTATCGCTTGAATGCGGCAGTGCTGGCCTTGCCCGCTTTGCGTCAGCGTAGTGATCTGGAATGGTTGGTGCAGCAGATATTGCATCGGCGTAATAAAGGCGATGTGCCCGGTTTGTCTCCCGAGGCCTGGCAAGCGCTGCAAGCCTACGAGTGGCCGGGTAATTTACGCGAGCTGGACAATGCGCTGGTGCTGGCATTGGCCTTGGCGGAAGGTTCCTGCATTGAGGTGCAGGATTTGCCGGAGGCCTTGCGAGAGCGGCGTCTGGCCACATCGACAGGCAGCCCAACGGCCGCAGCCGTCTCTGCCGGAGAGTCGTCCTGGCAGCAGGTTTTGCAGGCCTGTGGCGATAACGTGAGTGCAGCGGCCCGGCAGTTGGGTATCAGCCGGTCCACTTTGCATCGTTATATCAAACGGGCAGGCGTAGCTCGCCAAGAGTCGCCCTCTGACACAGGTTGCGACACCTGATGCACCACCTGTGTCACCGCTGGCACAGTTTCACCGCCTTAAAACAGGCAGCACCCCTTTAAAACAAGCCACTCCCGGTTTGGCACGGTGTTTGCTATGTACTCCATAGCTGGGCAACAAAAGCCCGGCGCAACATTAAAACGATATGGAGACAAATCATGCAAACACAGCAGCAACTGCAGCCGTCTGCGCGACAGTTGGACACGGTTCTTGAACAGCTGACCCATGCGCTTGCCAGCAATGCACCGGACGATGCGGCAGCCCTGTTTGCCGAAGAATGTTTTTGGCGTGATCTGGTCATGTTCACCTGGAATATCCGAACCATGGAAGGACGTGACCAGATCCGCGACATGCTGACGCAGCAACAGCAAGGTGCCGTGTCAGCCAGGTTCGAGCGCGACAGTGCCGAGCCGGTCAGTGACGACGGCCGAGGTTTGGTGGAGGGCTGGTTTCGTGTGGAAACTGACGTGGCGCGTGGCTACGGCCATATTCGGGTCAAGGACGGGAAGATCTGGACCTTTCTGACCACCATGTCGGAATTGAAAGGGCACGAGGAGCCTTTGGGTGTGCGCCGCCCCATGGGGGCCGAGCATGGCATTCGCCGTGGGCGTCAGACCTGGCAGGAACGTCGTCAACAGGAGCAGGCTGAGTTGGGCACGACCGAGCAGCCCTATGTGCTGGTGATCGGCGGCGGGCAGGGTGGTATTGCGCTGGGCGCGCGCCTGCGGCAGTTGAATGTACCCGCGCTCATCATTGATCAACATGCCCGCCCTGGCGATAGCTGGCGCAAACGCTACAAGTCGCTGTGCCTGCACGACCCCGTCTGGTACGACCACCTGCCTTACATGCCTTTCCCCGATAACTGGCCTGTCTTTGCACCCAAGGACAAGATTGGCGACTGGCTGGAAATGTACGTCAAGGTGATGGAGCTGAATTACTGGAGCAGCACCGTATGCAAGAAGGTGCGCTACGACGAGTCCAGCCAGACCTGGGAAGTGGAGATCGAACGTGATGGCAAGCCCATGACGTTACGGCCACAGCAATTGGTCTTTGCTACGGGCATGTCCGGCAAGGCGAATGTGCCCAGCATAAAGGGGCAGGATGTGTTCAAGGGTGAACAGCAGCACTCCTCGCAGCATCCCGGACCGGAAGCATATGCGGGCAAGAAAGTAGTGGTGATCGGGGCCAATAACTCGGCGCACGATATTTGCGCGGCGCTGTGGGAGGCGGGGGCAGATGTCACCATGGTGCAGCGTTCGTCCACGCATATTGTGCGATCCGACTCCTTGATGGAGATCGGCTTGGGAGATCTATATTCTGAACGGGCACTGGCATCGGGAGTCACCACGCGCAAGGCAGATTTGCTCTTTGCCTCTCTGCCGTACCGCATCATGGCGGACTTCCAGATTCCTGTGTACGACAAGATCCGCGAGCGCGATGCACAGTTCTATCAGAAGCTGGAGGAGGCAGGCTTCATGCTGGATTGGGGTGACGATGGCTCCGGTTTGTTCATGAAGTATCTGCGTCGTGCTTCGGGCTATTACATCGATGTGGGCGCTTGCGAGCTGATTATTGATGGCAGCATCAAGTTGAAGTCTCGGACCGGTATCAGTCATTTGACCGAGAACGCTGTGGTGCTGACAGACGGTACGGAATTGCCTGCGGACCTGGTGGTGTATGCCACGGGCTACGGTTCCATGAATGGCTGGGTGGCCGATCTGGCAGGCCAGGAAATGGCGGACCGGGTGGGCAAGTGCTGGGGTCTGGGTTCGGAAACCACCAAAGATCCAGGGCCATGGGAGGGCGAGCAGCGCAATATGTGGAAGCCTACTCAGCAGCCAAATCTGTGGTTCCATGGCGGCAATCTGCATCAGTCGCGTCATTACTCACAGTACCTGGCCTTGCAGCTGAAGGCGCGTCAGGCGGGCTTGCCGGTGCAGGTTTATGGGATGCAGGAGGTGCATCATCTGCGTTGATGGGTAAAGTCCTTGTTGTTCGAGTGGAGGTGTGTGGGTTTGCACCTTGTTCTGATTTTGGCCAGATTATCAATTTGATGATCTGGCTTTTTTTGTGTTTACCGGCTGCGGCAGGCGTATCTGCACTGCAAGCACCGTGGCCAGGACGCTTGTTTTGTTAGAAGTTTTGCTAAATTTTTTACCTGATGTATCTGGCCCGGACGGTCCCTCTGCAGAGAGCGACGCCCTGCTTTACTGCTCTGTTCTCACTCAGGATTGCCAGTCTCAAGGGGGCACGGGATCTTGGTTGAAAACGTGTGAAAACCAGTTGTGTTGTAGGTGGGAGCTGATTGAACTTGGCCAGCATGCAGGCCAGAATCTGACGAAACCCAGCAGCCTGTCATAAGCAGGGCGAATAGAATTTCATGGAAAGCAGGAAAAATTCTTATAAAGAAATCGCTTGTAGCATTTCGTAGTTTTCAGTCTGGTCGGGAGTGTTACGGTGGAACCATCCATTGCAAACAACGAAATTTTTGTTGATTGAACTGGACTTCTTTTAATAGCAGGGGCAAGGGTTTTTGAAATTGAAAATTCCCTTTCTGATATTGGAGAGCATATATGAAAAAATCCGCCATCCTATCCAGTGTATTAATGGCTACTGCCTTGAGCTTTGGTCTGCAAAGCGGCGCAATGGCCAATGAGCCAGCGGTCAATCAGGATCACTCGGCAACCGCAGGCGAAGCCGTCAGCGATACCTGGATCACCACCAAGATCAAGGCTGATCTGGCCAGCACCAAGGATTTGAAGAGCACGGATATCTCTGTTGAGACCAATAACGGTGTTGCAACATTGACCGGTACCGTGCCCAGCGAAATTGAACACAAGAAAGCCGTTGCTGCAACGGAAAGTGTGAAGGGCGTTGTGAAAGTCGATTCGTCGGGATTGAAAGTAAAACCGGAATAAATGTTCCGACATCAATCCTAATTGTGAATTCCCGTTGAAACAGGAGAACGACTATGAATGAAGATACGATCAAAGGTAAATGGAAACAGTTGTCTGGCAAGATTCAGGCCAAATGGGGAAAACTGACCAATGACGATATTGATGTTGCCGAAGGCAATACCGAATATCTGGTCGGCAAAATTCAGGAACGCTACGGCATTGCACGTGAAGAAGCTGAAAAGCAAGTTCGCGACTTTAATGGCGGCGTCTGATCCTTTGGCTTGATTGCCCAGGACTACAAAACGCCCTGCATATGCAGGGCGTTTTTCTTTGTGCCTTGGCAAGGTTGCTGTCAGTCCTCATCCATCTGCTGGTAGCGTTCGACCAGGTAATCCAGCAATGCTCGCACAGCTGGCATCTGCCCCCGGCGGGAGGAAAACACGGCATGAATGATTTCGCGTCGTGGAGCCCAGTCCGGAATCAGTTTCACCAAAGAGCCGTCGGCCAATTGATCGCAGACTACCAGGGTAGGCAACTGCACCACACCAACGCCTTTTAGTGCTGCGCAGCGCAAGGCCGTCATATCGGTGGTAATCAGGCGGGGCGTGTGATGCAGCACGGCTTGTGCGCCATCGGGACCATACAAGGTCCAGGTATGGCTTTGTTGTGGCAAACCCAATGCCAGGCTGGGATAGTCCGCCAGATCAGCGGGTGAGCCGGGCATTCCGTGGCGGGCAATCAGCTCCGGGCTGGCTATCAAACATTGGCTGCGGTCGGACAGAACACGCATCACCAGATCGCTGTCTTGCAATGGTGGCGGGCGCACGCGGATCGCCATATCCAGCGCTTCCCCGATCAGGTCCACGCGCCGGTTGGTGGCATCCAATTGCACCGTGACATGCGGGTAGCTGACCATGAAGTCGGCCAACATATCACTGACATGGGCGTTCAGTAAGGTGATGGGGCAACTGAGGCGCACCACACCGTGCGGCTCGGCACGTGTCAGTTCGATGGCTGCCTGTGCCGCTTCGGCCTCTACCAGCATGGCCTTGCAGTGCTCGTAATAGGTCTGGCCAATCTCGGTCACGGTAAAGCGGCGGGTGGAGCGCTGGATCAGCCGCACTCCCAGGCGCTCTTCCAGTGCAGCCAGCCTGCGGCTAAGCGTGGATTTGGGTAAACCCAGTGCGCGACCGGCCGGGGCAAAGCCGCCGTGATCCACAATCTGAACGTAGAAGTACAAGTCGTTTAAATCTTGCATGGCAGTTTTATCGTTCCATAAATGGAACATAGATGGCCGATTTAGGGGGCTACTGGCTTCGTTGTCCCGAGTTTATTCTGTCTCTTATGTTGAAACAAGGAGATGGACATGAAGAAAATTCTTGGTATCTATAGCGCTCCCCGTCCTCACTGGGTGGGCGACGGCTTCCCCGTTCGCTCCCTGTTTTCGTACCACACACACGCAAAACAGTTGAGCCCCTTCCTGCTGCTGGACTATGCCGGCCCTGCCGAGTTTGCTCCCAGCAACCACAAGCGCGGCGTTGGCCAGCACCCACATCGGGGTTTTGAAACCGTCACCATCGTCTACAAGGGCGAGGTTTCACACCACGACTCCACGGGTCAGGGCGGCACGATCGGCCCCGGTGATGTGCAGTGGATGACGGCCGGCTCGGGCATCTTGCACGAGGAGTATCACTCCGACGCTTTTGCTCGTTCTGGCGGCACTTTGGAAATGGTGCAGCTGTGGGTCAACCTGCCTGCCAAAGACAAGCGTGCTCCCGCTGGCTATCAGGCCATTACCGACCAGCAAATTCCTGTGGTCGCACTGCCTGATGCTGCTGGCATGGTGCGCGTGATCGCCGGAGAAAAGGACGGTGCCACTGGCCCTGCCAGGACCTTCACTCCCATGAATGTATGGGATATGCGTCTGAATCAGGGTGGTATTGCCGAGCTGGAAAGCCCTGAAGGCTGGACAGCCGCCTTGGTGGTGCTGCAAGGCACGGTACTGGTCAATGGCCAAAGCGTGGCACGTGAAGGGCAGCTGGTTGTGCTGGATCGGACAGGCAGCCAGTTCAGCGTGGAAGCCAATAACGACGCCGTGGTCTTGCTGATCAGTGGTGAACCCATTGATGAGCCGATTGTGGGACACGGTCCCTTCGTCATGAATAGCAAGCAGGAGATCTTGCAGGCTATGGATGACTTCAGCAGTGGCCGCTTTGGTTCGATGGCACCAGGGTCGGCATCGTAGTGCAAGGCCCGCGGGGGCCGCATTCAGGTGGCCCCCGTCTTTCATCCACAGGAGAAACATGATGACTATCCCCAGCAATGTAGCCAACTTTAATGGTGCCGCTCCCGTAATTGATCCCGATGATGCAGTCATGCTGCTGATCGACCACCAAAGCGGCCTGTTTCAGACCGTGAAGGACATGCCCATGACCACCTTGCGTGACCATGCGGCAGCACTGGCCAAAATCGCCACCTTGAGCAAGTTGCCCGTGATTACCACGGCTTCCGTGCCACAAGGCCCGAACGGTCCTCTGATTCCCGAGATTCACCAGAATGCTCCCCACGCCCAATACGTGGCACGCAAGGGCGAGATCAATGCCTGGCACAACGAGGACTTTGTTGCCGCCGTCAAGGCAACCGGCCGTAAGACCTTGATCATTGCCGGCACCATTACCAGCGTGTGCATGGCTTTCCCTGCGATCAGCGCGGTGGCTGAAGGCTACAAGGTGTTTGTGGTGATTGATGCCTCCGGCACCTACTCCAAGATGGCCGAGGAAATTACCCTGGCTCGCATGATGCAGGCCGGTGTGGTGCCTATCGATACGGGTGCTGTTGCCTCCGAACTGCAGCGCACCTGGAACCGCCCTGATGCCCAGGAATGGGCCCAGGTCTACACCAAGATTTTCCCCGCCTATCAGTTGCTGATCGAAAGCTATGCCAAAGCACAGGACGTGCTCAAGAATCAGGAACAGCTGGATTCGCAGCGTTAATCAACGCCGCGCTCTTGCAGTACCGGGTGCAGTCCCCGCACCCGCCCCTTTCAATCATCGTTAAGGAAGACTGAGATGACTACGCCTTACAAACGTCTTGATAAAGACCAAGCCGCTGTACTTCTGGTTGATCACCAAACGGGGCTGCTGTCTCTGGTGCGTGACATTGATCCAGACAAGTTCAAGAACAACGTGCTGGCTCTGGCCGATCTGGCCAAGTACTTCAACTTGCCCACCATTCTGACCACCAGCTTTGAAGAAGGCCCTAACGGTCCTTTGGTCCCCGAGCTGAAAGAAACCTTCCCGGATGCGCCTTACATCGCTCGCCCTGGCCAGATCAACGCCTGGGATAACGAAGACTTCGTCAAAGCCATCAAGGCAACGGGCAAGAAGCAGCTGATTATTGCCGGTGTGGTGACTGAAGTGTGCGTGGCTTTCCCGGCCCTGTCGGCTTTGGAAGAAGGCTTTGATGTGTTTGTGGTCACCGATGCATCGGGCACATTCAACGAACTGACACGTCACTCGGCCTGGGATCGCATGTCCTCGGCTGGTGCTCAGCTGATGACCTGGTTTGGCGTGGCTTGCGAACTGCACCGCGACTGGCGTAACGACGTGGAAGGTCTGGGTGCCTTGTTCTCCAACCATATCCCCGACTACCGCAACTTGATCAATAGCCACACCAAGTTCACATCCGGTAAGTAAATCGCTTCGGCGCTGCGCTGGTCACTTGAGTGGCCAGCGCTTTTGGCTGTTTGAAACCCAGCCCCCAGATCTGTTTTCAGGAGTTCGACCCATGAGTACACACAGTTCCGAAGTCTCTTCATCCTTTGATTGTCCCGAAGACATCAACGGCGAAAAACGTGTTCAACGTGTTGCCGGGCGCGGCGCACAAGTGGGTGGGGGCATTACCGTCAGCCGGATTCTGCCTTCCTCGGAACGGCGCATGGTGGGGGCCTGGTGCTTCCTGGATCATGCAGGGCCCGCCGTGTTCACGTCGGGATCCGGCCTGCGTGTGGGCCCTCATCCGCATATTGGCCTGCAAACCTTTACCTGGATGATTCAGGGCGAGGTTCTGCACCGTGACAGCCTGGGCCATGTGCAAGTGGTCAAGCCTGGTCAGGTGAACTTGATGACAGCCGGACGCGGTATCAGCCATACCGAGGAGTCTTTGCCCGGCGAGGACAAGCTGCATGCGGTTCAGCTCTGGATTGCCTTGCCGTCCAAGGACGCCACCTGTGAACCCGCTTTTGACCACCATCCTGACTTGCCTCATTGGCGTGAGGACGAGTGCGACTTTACCCTGCTGGCCGGTACCTATGCACAGCATCAGGCACCCAGCAAAATGTATTCGCCTATGGTGGGGATGGATTTGAGCAGCTCCAAGGCTGGGGAAGTGAGACTGAATTTGAACCCCGAGTTTGAGTATGGCTTTTTAGTCGTGCAAGGCACCCTGGGTATTCAGTCCGAGCAGTTCGAGGCCAATGAACTGGCCTATGTGGGCCGTGGCCTGACGCAGTTGAGCTTGAGTCTGAGTGCCGGCAGCCGAGTCATTGTGCTGGGTGGCGAGCCGTACACCGAGGAGCTGGTGCTGTGGTGGAATTTTGTTGGTGAAAACAAGGATGTCATCGGCCAGGCACAACGCGATTGGCGTGCGGCCCATGAGCGCTTTGGTGTGGTGCATGGCTATGACGGTGAACCCTTGATTGCGCCGGATCTGCCATGGGAAAGCAACTGATTTTCAGTGACGGCTGCTGGTTCTGATCGTCTATTGCGATGACGCTGGCCGTGGTTTGCTGGCTGCCTGTCCTGGTTTTCGAGCAGGGCTATGGCGCATGTGTATTTCGCCCTTATCCCGTTGTTCAAATGGCCCCTTTCGGGGCCATTGTATCTGTGTACAGTTTGCCCATCGTGACTGGCGGTCTGCCTGTGATCGGAGTACAAAACAGTGTGCTGGTGCAAGCAAGACCACAGGAAAAGGTCTGTACGGCTGCGGTCAAGCCCTTTTGTTTGCACAACAGCGTTGAACAATTTCTAAAAGGTAGCTGGAATGCGATTGAAAGATAAAGTGGCCATAGTCACCGGTTCGGCAGCTGGAATTGGTTTGGCAACAGCCAGGAAGTTTGCCCAGGAAGGGGCGATTGTGGTGTTGTGCGATCGTAATGCGGATGCCGTCAATCAAGCAGCGCAGTCTTTAAGTGGTAATGGCGTTACCGCCGTAGGCTATACCGTGGATGTGACGGACCGTGCACAGATTGACGCCATGGTGGCGGATGTGAAGCAAAAGTTTGGCCGCATTGATGTGCTGGTGAACAATGCCGGGATCACCAAGGACGCCAAGCTGGTACGCATGACCGAGCAGCAATTTGATGATGTGATTGATGTGAACCTGAAAGCGGTTTTCAACTTCACTCAGGCCGTGGCCGCGGTGATGCTGGAGCAGGAAAGCGGTTCCATTCTGAACGCTTCCAGCGTGGTGGGTTTGTACGGCAATTATGGTCAAACCAATTACGCGGCCAGCAAGTTCGGGGTGATAGGCTTTACCAAAACCTGGGCCAGGGAGTTGGGCCCCAAGGGGATACGCGTCAATGCCGTCTGTCCCGGTTTTATCGAGACAGACATTCTGAAAACCATCCCCGAAAAAGTGCTGCAAGGCTTTCGTGATCATTGCTGGCTGCGCCGCATGGGCAAGCCTGAAGAGATCGCCAATGTGTATGCGTTTTTGGCCTCGGATGAAGCCAGCTTCATCAATGGCACGACGCTGGAAGTGTCGGGCGGTTTGACGGTTTAATACCGTGTTCTGAACGATGGCTTGGAGGATTCCTGTTTGAATCCTGAGCCGCCACAAAAAAGCCTGAATCTGACTTGAAGCAGATTCAGGCTTTTTCTACGGGAACAAGCGGTTTGGCGTTGCCGCTGTGAAAGTTGCAGGGGGCGTTTCAGGCCCCCCATCCGACAGCACCTACCCTCTATATAGAGAGGACTGTTTTATTAATCCAGCTCGGGGTGGCGGTCCACAAGACGCTGGCGTTTTTGCTTCAAGGCTTCCAGTTCTTCCTCGGCCTTGGCAATGGCTTCTTCCACATCTTGCACGCTTTGTTCGATGTGGTCATACGCTTCTTGCAGCAGTTCCTTGGCTTCCATGCGGTTGGAGGCGGTAGGTGTATCGCCGCGCAAGGGGCGGTTCGCCGTTTCGGGCAGGAACAGGGCGGTAATCAAGCCGATGACACTGGCAAACATCAAATAGTAGGCAGGCACCAGCAAGTTGTTGGTCTGCTCCACCAGCCAGGCCGCAACCGTAGGCGTCAGGCCCGCCACAATAATGGCGATGTTAAAGGAGGCGGCCAAGGCACTGTAACGTAGCCGGGTCGGGAACAGGGCGGGCAGGGTAGAGGCCATGACCCCGGTCAGGCAGTTCAGTAAAACGGCCAGAATCAGCAGCCCCAGGAAGATCTGCACATTGCTGTCGCTACCAATAAAGTGAAAGGCGGGAATCGCAAAGATCAGCAGGCCCAGACTACCGGCCATCAGAAAGGGTTTGCGACCTATCTTGTCGCTGACAAAACCCACCACCGGTTGCACGAACAGCATCCCTATCATCACCACCACAATAATGAAGACACCATGTTCTTCGGCATAGCCCAGGCTGCTGGACAGATAGGTAGGCATATAGGTCAGCAACATGTAATAGGTGATGTTGGTAACCAGCACCATGCCAATACAAATTAGCAGGGCTTTGCGGTACTTGGAGAAGATCTCGCCAAAGGAAACCGTGGGGCGCTCTGTCAGGGCGGCGCGGTCTTCTTTCTCCATCTTTTCCAGTTGCTCGGTAAAGGCGGGAGTCTCTTCAGCGGCATGGCGCAGGTACAAGCCCAAAATACCCAGTGGACCGGCAATCAGGAAAGGAATGCGCCAGCCCCAATCCTGGAAGGTCTCTTCGGTCAGGGACGTTTGCAGCAGCACGACCAAACCGGCGCCCAGAACAAAGCCCGCGATAGAGCCAAAGTCCAGCCAGCTCCCCAGGAACCCGCGCTGCCGGTCGGGCGCGTATTCGGCCACAAAAACTGCCGCGCCAGTGTATTCACCGCCTACGGAAAAGCCTTGGGCCAGCTTGCACAGCAGCAGCAAAATGGGTGCCCAGATGCCGATGGATAGATAAGAGGGAATCAGGCCGATCAGGAAGGTGCTGATGGCCATGATGATAATGGTCAGGGAAAGCACTTTCTGACGCCCGAACTTGTCTCCCATCAGCCCGAAGAACACTCCGCCCAGAGGCCGCACCAAAAAGGGCACCGAGAAGGTACCCAAGGCGGCGATGGTTTGTACTGCGGGAGAGGCATCGGGGAAAAAGACTTTACCCAAGGTGGCGGCCACAAAGCCGTAAACGCCAAAGTCAAACCATTCCATGGCGTTGCCCAAGGCAGCGGCGGTTACGGCTTTTTTAAGTTTGCTGTTATCTACGACGGTAATGTCGTCAATGTGAAGCGGCTTGGCGTTGCTGGATGCCGCGGAGGACTGCGTCATATGGCTTCTCCTGGAGAGCAGGACAATGACCTGCAGGGTCGCCCTGTGTGCGATCGATACCAGAGAAGAAGCACTGGCATGACGGCATTCTGATCAGGCGAGGCTTGAAGGCGATTCTACGTCCGGCTTTGCTGTTCGTCTATCGAAGGGAAAGGGTCGAGCAGTCAGGGCCAAGTCGCGAGAAAAACGGGACGCGACTTGCCGTCCTTATTGTTACTGAGCCCAAGACTGTCTCCCACCATATTTGCACATGCTTACAGAGCGCGGCATCCAGGCGGTAAAGGAGCTTTTTTCACGTAGGCTCGCACCTCATCGACCAATGCCGCCGCCGCGGGCGTCAAGTCATGTTCTTGGTGAAACATCAGACACAAGGTACGGACCAGCGTGGGGGCCTGCAGCAAGGAGAAGCTCAGACCGGGCATCAAGACCCGTTGTGCCGCCAAGGCGGGCAGCAGGGCAATGGCCAGACCACTTTGCACCAGCGCTGCTTGCGAGGTGGTGCTGGACGCTTCATAAAACGGGGCCGAGGTTTCGATGGGCAGGTCCGGACGGGACTGCAGCACCGCCATGATCCCGGTTTCGTCTACGACGCCGACCAGTTTGCGTTCATCCAGAGCAGACCAGCTGACCGTGTTGTTGGCATCCGGTTTGATCAGCTTGTCGTCGCTGCGATAGAGCACGCCAAACTGGTCTTCCAGCAAGGGTTGGCTGTCCAGCCCTTGGACATCCGCCCAGGGACTGGTCAGACCAAAGTCGATCTCCCCGGCCACGATCTGGCGTTGAATGCGTCCCGAGTTGTCATCCCGTAAATACAGACGGACCGCCGGATGCTGCTGGGAGAAATTGGCGGCTGCCGGTGCTATCAAATCCGTAATGGCCGACGGCGCTGCGGCCACACTGACCCGCCCGCTTTTCAATTCCCCATAACGCATGACATCGCTGATGGCGCCATCAAAATCTGCCAGCAGGCGGGTGATGCGTGGCAGGAACTCCTGACCAATAGGCGTCAGGGATACACGCCGACTGGTGCGGTTGAACAAGGTGGTGTTCAGGGCAACTTCCAACTGCTGGATCAGGCCCGTGACCGAGGATTGAGTTTGAAAAAGACGACGCGCGGCATGGGTGAAACTGGCCTCCTGGGCCACGGCGACAAACGCGTTCAAGTGCTTGAGCGTGATGTGCTTGGGAAGTCTGTCCATATCATTTTCTGATTAATCAATTAACTTAAACAATTTTTCATATTAATAATACCTTTGGATAATGCGGTCAACTCCCCTTTTTGTGGGAGGGTTAGTGGAGACGTAGATGCAGACAGACGACCGCAGGCTGGACGTCAAGATCAGCAATGGCTGGATTATTGATGGCTTGGCCACCCCGCGTTGGCGTGGTGATGTGGGTATTCGAGAAGGACGGATTGTCGCCGTGGGCGACTTGAGCGCCTGGCACGCCGATCAATCGGTGGACGCCAGCGGCCATGTGGTGGCTCCCGGGTTTATTGATACTCACGGCCATGATGACTTGATGTTCATCGAGCGGCCTGTTCTGGACTGGAAAACCAGCCAGGGCATTACGACGGTTGTGGTCGGCAATTGTGGCGTCAGCGCTTTCCCGGCTCCTTTGCCCGGTAACTCGGCAGCGGCTTTGGCCTTGCTGGGCGATTCTCCCTTGTTTGAAGACATGGCGCAGTACGTGCAAGCCGTGCGCAAGCTCAAGCCCATGATCAACGTGGCGGCTTTGGTCGGTCACGCGAATCTGCGCATGGCCGTGATGCAGGACCCCTTGTCCCAGCCGAATGCCGATGAACAAAAGGCCATGGAAGCCTTGCTGGCCAAGGCCTTGGAAGAAGGCGCCGTGGGCTTTAGCACCGGCCTGGCTTACGAGCCCGGCTGCATGGCCGAGCCGGCCGAACTGGAAGGTCTGGCCCGTGTTGCCGCTTCCAAAGGCTCTTTGCACACCAGTCATATTCGCAATGAAGGCGACACGGTGCAGGAGTCGGTAGAAGAAGTGCTGGCGGTAGGCCGCCAGACGCAGTGCGCCACCCTGGTGTCGCACCACAAGTGCATGATGCCGGCCAACTGGGGCCGCAGCAGCCATACCTTGGCCAATATTGATCGGGCCCGCGCCGATGGCGTGCAGGCCACCCTGGATATTTATCCCTATTCGGGCAGCTCCACGATCCTGATCCCCGAGCGCGCCCACACCATAGACCAGATTCGTATTACCTGGTCCGAGCCTCACCCCGAGTGCAATGGCCTGTATCTGGCCGAGATTGCCGAGCAGTGGGGCTGCGACCGGGAAACTGCCGCACGGCGTTTGCTGCCTGCTGGCGCGATTTATTTTGCGATGGACGAGAAAGAAGTCCAGCGCATTTTCAGCCACCCATGTTGCATGGTGGGCTCGGACGGATTGCCTGCGGATGCGCATCCCCACCCTCGTTTGTGGGGTAGTTTCACGCGCATTTTAGGGCGGTACGTACGCGAAGATGGCCTGATGTCCCTGGAGCAGGCGGTTGCCAAAATGACCGCCATGCCTGCCTCGGTCTTCGGGCTGGAAAACCGCGGCGTGTTGCAAGTCGGCGCCTGGGCGGATCTGGTGGTGTTTAATCCCGAAACGGTGCAAGATTGCGCCACCTGGGAAGAGCCCACCTTACCGTCTCAAGGTGTGCAGACCGTGTTTGTGAATGGCGTACAGGTTCACCCTGTTGCCCCGGAGCAGCGGCCCGGCCAGGTGCTTGATCGCGCCTTTGCCGCTCAGGCACAAAGCCTGGATGCGCCGATTATCCCGCTATAAGCGGCGCGTCGGACAAGAAAACAGTCGCTGTGATCTGGGGCGGTCAACCAGGGCAGGGCGATTGCATCACATGCAGGTCGGTTTTTGAAAACTGGCCAGGAAGGATCGTTAAGGAGACGACATGAGTGTCATTCAGCAACAAATGCCAACGGGCAAGCGCAATGCTGCCATGGTGGTGTTTTTAATTGGCATGGCGATTGCCTTGTACACCCACTTTTACATGCCGGGTGAAAACTCCCTGTGGGGCTTGACGCCGGTAGTGGTGTTTGCGCTTATCGCCTTGTTGGGTGTGGATATTGTTCTGGCCACGATTGGTGCGATTGTATTGGGCGCCATCATGACCAGTACCACGCCCATTGCCATGGGCAAACTGCTGGCCGAGTCTCTGGGCTCGTTCATTGCCGTGGTGGGTTTGATTATTGTGCTGGGCGCCGGGGTGGGTGAAGTGGCTGCCCGTACGGGTGCCGCCGAGCAATTGGTGCGAGCCATTGTGAAGCGTATTGGCTTGTCCAATCCGGTGCGTGTGCGTCTGGGCATCATGGTGGCCTCCACCTTGATCTGTGGCGCTCTGGGTACGCTGGCTGGCGGTAACGCCATTATTGCTGCGGTGGTGATTCCAATTGCCGCGGCCGTGCGCCTGTCCCCTCCCGCTGTGGCTGCCTTGTTCCAAAGTGCCGGTTCCGCCGGTCTGGTGCTGGGCCCATTCACCCCTAACGTGGTGACCGTGACGGGTCTGACCGGTCTGAGCTACACCGATTACCTGCTGGTTGCTGGCTTGCCCATGGCAGCGGCGACCTTGCTGACCGGCTGGTTCATGTCCGGTCGCATTCAGAAGATGACCAAGGACTATTTCCAGTACGAAGAAGCCTCGCAAGGTCAGGCTGCTTTTGACGTGAATGCCAAGGCTTCGCCCAAGGCTGTGCGCGCTGCCTGGGCTTTCTGCATCACCATCGTGGGTCTGGCTGCGGTGGGTATCGCCTCCAAGGCCGGCTTTGCTTACGCCATTATCGTGATGGTGTCTCTGGGTGCGGCAACCGGTCTGGCCGGTGGTATGAACCCACGTGAAATTTTGCAGGCCATGTATGCCGGTGCGGGCAAGCTGATCTGGATTTTCTTCCTGTTCTGGCTGTTCAACCCGGTGCTGGTGCTGGTGGATCAGCTGAACGCCTACCACGCCTTGCTGGACTCGGTACAACCGTATCTGGTGGGTATTAGTGGCGCTGTGCTGTGCATGTTGATTGTGGCCTTTAACGTGGTCGGTCACATACCGGGTGCGGCCGTCGCGCAGATGACCTTTACTGCCAAGATTTTTGGCCCCGTTCTGGCTGCGGCTGGTGTGGGCCCTGCAGCTACCGCTGCCGTTATTCTGGGCAGCTCGCAGATTGACTGGTTTGGTCCTTTCCCCTCTTCGGACATGTTCGGCCAGATGGGCCTGGCGCGATCCACTCAGCTCAAATACATGTTGTATAACGGCTGGGCGGTCATGATCATCAACTTGTTGATGTTCGCCGGTCTGTTCATGATTTTGGTCTGAGTACTGAAGGAGAGTGTGTATGTTTACCTTAGGAAGCGAGTTGCTGGATGCGCCACTGGTTCGTGAGCGCCTGCAGGAACGACTGGAGCCTTTGCTGACCCAGGAGTCCGCCCGTATTTCGATGGCGGTCTACGCTACCGACGGTACCTCCTTGTTCGAGTGGCATGCGCAGCGCGTCATGCCCTCGGCCAGCCTGATCAAAACGCCCATGCTCCTGTGCCTGCTCGAGCAAGTTGCTCAGGGCAAGCTGTCGCTGGATACGGTTTACCCTCTGCCCGAGGGCGACCGTACCCCTGGCACTGGCATCTTGAGCCAGCTGCCCGGCGTGCCCAGCCTGAGCCTGCGCGAGCTGGCCCTGCTGATGATTATCCTGAGCGATAACGTCGCCACCAATGCCCTGATCGACTTGCTGGGCATGGATAACATCAACGCCTGGAGCGCCCAGGCCGGTTTGCAGCATACGGATTTGCAGCGCCACATGATGGACATGAAGGCGCGCGAGGCCGGTAAAGACAACTGGACGACCGTTCAGGATGCCTGCTCGACCTTGCTGTATCTATTGCATTCGCCTGCCCTGCCGGAAAGCCTGCGTCAGCAGGGGCTGGACATGCTGGCGGATCAGCGTGAACGAGGTCACTTTGCGGCAATTTTGCCTTCTATCGCCCAACTGGCGCACAAGACCGGCTCCTTGCCCGGCTTGCGTCACGACGCCGGTATCTTGACGATGGGCGAACGCAGTGTGGTGCTGGCTGTGATGGCCGATGGCTTTACCGATGGCCGCACCAGCACCTCTTTATACGGTGGCCAGGGAGCGGGTGTCTTGTCCCGTCTGGCCTTGGAAACGGCCCGCGCCCTGCAGTATTGAGCCGGTCCGAAAGGATAAAAGTATGTCTACGACACGTGTTGCCCTGGTTCAATTGGATAGCGGCCGCGACCGCCAAACCAATCTGGACCAGCTAGAACATTGGGTGCTGGCCGCTGCCAAAGACGGCGCACAACTGATTGTGACTCCCGAGTACAGCGATGTACGTGCTGATACGGAATGGTTGCAGCAAAATGCCACGCCCATTCCGGGTCTGGTGACGGATCACATGGCCAGCCTGGCGCGCCGCACCGGTGCCTGGATTCATCTGGGTTCCATGCACGAGCGCCGTCCTGATGATCATCGCCTGGGCAACACGAGCGTGACGTTTTCACCAGAGGGCGAAATCGTGGCGCAATACCGCAAAGTGCATTTGTACGATGCGGTGGTGAACGGTCTGGAATACCGCGAGTCCGACGATTTCTGCCACGGCCAGCATCTGCAAAATGTGCAGGTCGGGGATCTGAATCTGGGCCTGAGCATTTGCTACGACATGCGCTTTGCCGAGCTGTTCCGTACCTTGCGTGCCCGTGGCGCGAATGTGCTGGTAGTGCCCGCCGCCTTTAATGTGCATACCGGCCGTGACCACTGGGAAGTGCTGTTGCGCGCCCGAGCCATTGAAAATCAGTGTTACGTGCTGGCCGCCGCGCAGATTGGCGGTCCCGGTCCCGCCATGCCGTGCTTGGGTCGCAGCATGATTATTGACCCTTGGGGCACCGTATTGGCCTGTATGCCTGATCATCCAGGCTATATTTGCGCCGATCTGGACCCCGCTCGCGTGCAGCGCATGCGTGAATCACTTCCGGCCTGGCAGCACCGCCGGGGTGATCTGTATCCTATTCCTTCTTGATTGTGTGCTGAAACAGACTGGAGTCTGCCATGACCGTACCTGCTGCCTTTGAGTTTTATCCGGGCACTGCCCCCTTGTTGATTTCCATGCCCCACTCGGGCACCTACGTGCCTTCGGACTTGCAGGCGCGTTTTACGGAGTCAGCGCGTCAGGTGCCGGATACGGATTGGCATATTCCACGCTTGTATGAGTGCGCCCAGAAACTGGGTGCATCCGTGCTGGTGGCGACGTATTCGCGGTTTGTGGTGGATCAGAACCGCCCGCCGGACAATGCCAGCCTGTATCCCGGTCAAAGCGTCACCAGCCTGTGTCCCGTGGACACGTTTGGCGATGAACCCATTTACCAGCCTGGCCAGGAACCGGACGAGCGTGAGGTTGCCCAGCGTCGCGAGACCATCTGGCTGCCGTATCACCAGAAACTGGAAGAAGAGCTGACGCGTTTGCTGGCCCTGCATGGCCGTGTGGTCCTGTGGGATGCGCATTCGATTCGTTCGGTCGTGCCGCGTTTTTTTGAAGGCCGCCTGCCGGATCTGAATTTCGGGACTGCCAATGGCCAGAGTTGTGATCCTGCCTTGAGCGAGCGTCTGATGAAAACCGCCTCGGCCAACAAAGACTACAGCAGCGTGTTGAATGGCCGTTTCAAAGGTGGTTACATCACCCGCCACTACGGACGTCCCGAGCAGAACATCCATGCTGTGCAGCTGGAAATGGCGCAGTGCTGCTATATGGAAGAGCAGTGGCCCTTTGATTACAAAGAAGAGGCGGCCCACAACATCCAGCCCCTGATCGAGGCCTTGCTGCGCGACGCGCTGGCCTTTGCGACCGAGTCGTAAATTCATCCTGAGCCCCGGCACAGACAGGCCGGGGCGCTACACTATCGCCTTGGCCACGGTGGCCGTAGAGCGATTCATTCATGTCTGACCTTTCCCCGCCCCTGTTCGAGAAACTGTGCTGTCCTTTGGACGGCTTGCCGCTCTCGTTTGAGGCTCCCAGCTGGCGCTGCCCCTCGGGCCATTGTTTCGATACGGCCAGCCAGGGCTATATCAATCTGCTTCCTGTACAAAACAAGCGCTCACGCGATCCGGGCGACAGCAAGGAAATGGTGGCGGCGCGACGTCGTTATCTGGAGTCCGGTGTGTACGAGCCTATCGCCGCCGGCGTGTGGCGTGCCTTGATGGATGGCCTGGAAGGAGAGGCGCCTTATGCCTGTCTGGATGCGGGCTGTGGCGAAGGCTATTACCCGCGTTATTTGCGTCAGCAGGATCAGGAAGGGCAGTTGGCCCTGATTGGTCTGGATATTTCCAAGTGGGCCGTCATGGCAGCAGCGCGCAGCTCCTCGGACATACGTTGGCTGGTGGGTAGCAATGCACAATTGCCCGTGCCGGATGGTACTTTGGATGCCTTGCTGTGCATGTTTGGTTTTGCCGTGCCCGAGGAGTTCTTGCGGGCGTTGAAGCCGGGCGGTATCTGGGTGCAGGTGGAAGCGGGGCCAGACCATTTGCTGGAACTGCGCCGCATTATTTATCCGACCTTGAAAGCCGACAAGGACGAGACTCCGCAGTCCCCGGTCGGTTTCAGTCTGGAAGCTGTTGAACGTGTTCGTTGTCAGATCAGCCTTGATTCACAAGAGAAAATTGCCGATCTGCTCTTGATGACGCCCCATTTGTTCCGAGCCAGCGCGCAAGGGCTGGAGCAGGCTCGTCAATTGACGAGCCTGGATCTTCAGGTGGATGTGCGTATCAAGGTCTTGCGCCGTCTTTAAGCTGATCTGCTCTGAGCGTCGCTGGCGGCCGGATCGCAAATTTCTACGCGGTTGCGTCCATTGCGCTTGGCCTTGTAAAGCGCTTCGTCCGCCAGTTTCAACACTGTGCTGTGTTCTCGGGCATGCAAGGGCCAGTGCGCCAGCCCAATGGAAATCGTAATAGGTGAGCCAGTTGGGCTATTGGTTTCGCTGATCAGAATGCGCAGGCGCTCGGCCAGTTGCACGGCCTGGTCTACATCCTGATCGGGCAGGAAAATACAGAACTCTTCACCCCCGACTCGACAGATCAGATCGGTATCGCGGGTACAGGCCCGCATGGTGTCGGCCAGAAAGCTCAGCACCAGATCGCCCACATCGTGCCCGTAGGTGTCGTTCACGCGTTTGAAGTGGTCAATATCCACCGTCAGCACGGAAAAGGGGGTGTCCGTTTCCTTCCATTGTTGCAGCACAACAGCCATGCCCCGGCGGTTATTCAGCCCGGTCAGCGGGTCGGTATTGCGCTCCACATCCATGACGCCCATTTTGCGATTAACACGTTTCAAGCCCAGCAACATGGCCAGCTTGATCTGGCGGGACTCAAAATACCAGGCATGAACTTGTTCGATGCGCGAGCTGGCCTTGGCTGAATCCAGATGCGGAGCCTGGCGAGCTAGTTGTCGCAAGGGTTTGGCGATCAGCATGGCCAACATCCAGATCAGGATCTGCACGGCCAGGAAAAAGGGGATGGAATTGCGCAGTACTTTGCCCAGCAGGACCGTTAATTCATCCAGCACCACTTTGGTGGGGCTTTGCACCACGACTCCCCATTTCACATCGTTGCTGGGCGCGAAACCGGCCAGCATGTCTACGCCCTTCACGTTGCGCAGGGACAGAGCGTCACTCTCGCCCTGGCTGACAGCGTCAATGGCCGGGTTGCCGTGTATGACTTCGCCAATCCGGGCGACGTCACGGTGAAAAATCAGCCGTTTGTGCTGGTCGACTACATAAATGTAAGAACCATCACGGTAAAAGTGCTCGCCCAGCAAGGCGTTCAGGCTATTGGGCTCGTGCAGGTAGATGGAACCGCCTACCAGGCCTTTGTAATTGCCTTCTGCATCAAAAATCGGGTGGGACAGGAAGATCAGCAAGCGCCCGGTGGCGGACAGATAGGGTGGGCTGACCACGGGTTTCCGGGTTTTCAGTGCCAGTTGCGTGCCTTCCCCCCGCAGTGTCGTGCCAAGCAGGTTGAGCTGTTGGGGAGCATTGGCCAGGACCCGGCCCTCGGTATTCAGAATCAAAACCGAGTTAAAGCTGTTGTTTTGTTCTTTCAGGCGTCTGACTTCGTCACGTAGCATGGGCTCGTTGCCCTGATTCAGGGAACGGGAGAGTTCGTTGGCGCTATAACGAAGTTGCTGTTGCAAATTGGCGATGAAGGCATCGGTGCTGCTGGCCAGTTTCAGCGCGTAGGCGCGGTTCTTTTCCAGAGCTTGCTCGATCAGCAAGGAACGCTCCGCTGAATAGGCTCCATACAAGGTGTAGCCCATGGTCAGCAGACTGCTGGCAGTAGCCAGCAAGAGAATCAGCCGGCGCAGATCAACAAAAAACATGAGGATGGGCGAACGCTCGAAGTAAAGGGAGGGGCGGGGGAGGCCGAACAGACGGGCGTAAGACGCCTAAAACATTATACGTAAAGAATGTTTCCGAGTTTGAGGAGGTGTGACCTAAGGCCACAGGAAGGACGTCGCGCAGGGCAGGGGATTACGCCAGAGTGTAAGATGTGAAATGGTCTAGACCAATAGACAGTTACCACATGTGTATCGCTGGCTGGGTAGATTGGATGGTATCGGCCGGCACTTTTCCATGGAGATCCCGATATGAAAAGCGTAGATAGTTTTAAGGCTTTGCACCAGTTGGATGTCGGCGGGCAGTCCTACGACTACTATCGGTTAGATGCGGTTCGTGGAGATGGCCTGGATGTTGCCAGCCTGCCTTATGGCTTGAAGATCCTGCTGGAAAACTTGCTGCGCACCGAAGATGGTGGCGATGTCACGGCCGATGATATTCGCGCCCTGGCCGCTTGGGACCCTGCTGCCGAGCCCGATCGTGAAATCGCTTTTACCCCCGCACGCGTTGTGCTGCAGGACTTTACTGGTGTGCCAGCCGTTGTGGACCTAGCCGCCATGCGTGAAGCCATGCAGGCCTTGGGTGGTGATCCGCAAAAAATCAACCCCCTGGCACCGGTAGAGCTGGTTATCGACCACTCGGTGATCGTGGACGACTTTGGCAAGCCCAGTTCGTTTGAACGCAACGTGGAAATCGAATACGAGCGCAATATGGAGCGCTACCAGTTCCTGCGCTGGGGCCAAAGTGCTTTTGATAACTTCAAGGTCGTGCCACCGGGCACCGGTATTGTTCACCAGGTGAACCTGGAACATTTGGCCCGCGTGGTCTTTACGCGTGATGAACAAGGCCGTCAGCTGGCGTATCCCGATACCTGTGTGGGCACGGACTCGCACACGCCTATGGTGAACGGTCTGGGCGTGGTGGCCTGGGGCGTAGGCGGTATCGAGGCCGAAGCCGCCATGCTGGGCCAGCCCATTTCCATGCTGATCCCTCGCGTTGTGGGCTTCAAGCTGACGGGTCAAATGCCTGAGGGCACCACGGCTACCGACCTGGTGCTGACGATTACCGATATGCTGCGTCAGCATGGGGTGGTCGGCAAGTTTGTGGAGTTCTACGGCCCCGGCGTCAGCGCTGTGCCGTTGGCCAACCGTGCCACTATCGGCAATATGAGCCCTGAATACGGCTCCACCATCTCCATGTTCCCCATCGACGAGGAAACCCTGCGTTATATGGAGCTGACGGGCCGCAGCAAAGAGCAGATCGAACTGGTACGCGCCTACGCCAAGGCTCAGGGCCTGTGGCACGATCCGCAGCACGAGCCTCGCTACTCCGAGCGCCTGGAGCTGGATCTGTCCACCGTTGTTCCTTCGATTGCTGGCCCCAAGCGTCCCCAGGACCGCATTGCGCTGTCTTCGTCCAAACCGGCATTCCGTACCGCTGTGCGCGACTTGCTGGGCGACGATGTAGCGACCTACGATGAGGCCGTGGAAGAAAGCTTCCCCGCGTCGGACGTGCCTTCGCACAAGCCGCCAGCACCTCGGAAAGCGGCGGTGGAGTTTACGCTGGCCGATGGCAGCAAGTGCACGCTGGATCATGGCTCGGTCGTCATTGCCGCGATTACTTCGTGTACCAATACCTCCAACCCCAGCGTCATGATGGCCGCTGGTCTGCTGGCCAAGAAAGCCGTGGAAAAGGGCTTGAGCCGCAAGCCTTGGGTGAAAACCAGTCTGGCCCCCGGGTCGCGCGTGGTTACGGACTACTACCAGCGTGCAGGCCTGACTTCCTATCTGGATAAGCTCGGTTTTGATCTGGTTGGCTACGGGTGCACTACATGTATCGGTAACTCTGGCCCCTTGATTCCAGAGGTCAGCCAGGCCATTAACCAGAACGATCTGGCCGTGGTGTCCACGCTGTCCGGTAACCGCAACTTCGAGGGCCGTATTCACCCCGAAGTGAAGATGAACTACCTGATGTCGCCACCGCTGGTGGTCGCCTACGCCTTGGCGGGCACCATGGATATTGACCTGTACCACGAGCCTTTGGGGCAGGGCAGCGATGGCAAGGATGTATTCCTGAAAGACATCTGGCCGTCTGCCGCTGAAGTGCAGGACGTGATCAGCAAGGCGATTGCCTCGGATATGTATCGTGATGGTTATGCCGATGTGTTCGCCGGTGACGAGCGCTGGCGCTCTCTGCCTACCCCCAAAGGGGATCGTTTCGAGTGGCAGGATGATTCCACCTACGTGCGCAAACCGCCTTACTTCATTGATCTGAAGCGCGATCCAAGCCCCGTCTCGGACATTCGAGGTGCGCGCGTGCTGGCCAAGCTGGGCGATTCAGTGACAACCGATCACATCAGTCCCGCCGGTTCGATTGCGCGTACCTCGCCTGCGGCAACGTACTTGATGGATCACGATGTCAAACCGCAGGATTTCAACTCCTACGGTTCGCGTCGCGGTAACCATGAAGTCATGATTCGCGGCACTTTCGCCAACGTGCGTCTGCGCAACCAATTGGCTCCGGGTACAGAAGGCGGCTATACACGCGACTTCACGCAAGATGGTGCACCAGTGGCCACGATTTACGATGCCTCGCGCAATTACTTGAATGCCGCTGTCCCGCTGGTGATTCTGGCCGGCAAGGAATACGGCTCGGGTTCTTCGCGTGACTGGGCGGCCAAAGGTACGGTGCTCTTGGGCGTCCGTGCAGTTATTGCCGAGTCCTACGAACGTATTCACCGCAGCAACCTGCTGGGCATGGGCGTGATGCCTTTGCAGTTCCCGGCTGGTCAGAACGCCGAAACCTTGGGCCTGGCGGGGGATGAAATCTTTGATATTGAAGGCATTACCGCCCTGAATCAGGACAAGATTCCCGAGAAGGTCAAAGTGCGTGCGGGCGATATCGAGTTCGAGGCTCTGGTCCGAATTGATACGCCTAGCGAAGCGCATTACTACCGTCACGGCGGTATCATGCAGTACGTTTTGCGGGGCTTGTTGAAAGCGTAAGCCTGGCAGCAGGTCAAGGCGTGTGCATGCACGCCCAACAGTGCGTCAGTTGTGCCCTGTGCAACTGGCGCACTGGTGTGTTTGAAGGGCCGGCACGGTTGCCGGCTCTTTGTTTGGATAAAGAAAAATGGCAAATACCCAAGAAGCGTCTTGGTCTGAACTCCTGTCTGGCCGTAATGGCTTGCGCTCACTGGCCTTGGCCGGGGGCGTGGCCGTTCATGCGATCAACGTGTACGTGGCGACCACGATTCTGCCCTCGGTGGTGGAGGATATCGGCGGGCTGGAGTACTACGCCTGGAATACCACGCTATTTGTGGTGGCCTCGATTCTGGGCTCGGCCCTGTCGCCACAAGTTCTGGAAAAACTGGGTCTGCGTCACAGCTTCTTGATGTCCTTGCTGTTCTTTGCCATTGGCACGACCCTGTGCGCGGCAGCGCCTTCCATGCCTTTCCTGCTCTTTGCCCGCACGATTCAAGGTTTGGGCGGCGGCTTGCTGCTGGGCCTGAGCTATTCTTCGATCCGGCTGGTATTTGAAGAGCGACTTTGGCCGCGCGTCATGGCCTTGGTGTCCAGTATGTGGGGCGTGGCAACCTTGTCGGGCCCGGCGATTGGGGGGGTATTTGCCCAGATGGGACAGTGGCGTCTGGCCTTCTGGAGTGTCCTGCCATGTGCTGCTTTGCTGGCGATTCTGGTCTGGACGCAATTGCGCGATGCGCGTGCGCCTGAAACCCGTAAATCCGGTTCCACTTTGGGCAAGGTATTGCTGCTGACCGCTTCTGTGCTGGTCATGTCCGCAGGTAGCCTGTCTACTTCCTGGATGATCAATCTGGCCGGTGTGCTGGGCGGGGCGATTCTGGTTTATTTGATGGCGCGTGCCGACAGCAAGTCCACCAGTCGCCTGTTTCCGCAGGGCACTTACTCCATCAGCACGGCCTTGGGCAGTCTGTATGCCGGTATTGGTCTGGTCAGCGTGGCCGTGGCAACGGAAATTTTCATTCCCTATTTCCTGCAGATCATCCACCACATGAGCCCGCTGAAAGCAGGCTACCTGACGGCCTTGATGTCAGGCGGCTGGACCCTGGGTTCTATTGCCAGCTCCAGCCGGGGGCTGAAAACCGGGGATCGCATGATTATTGCCGGGCCTGTGCTCTCGGGCTTGTCATTGGCTGCCTTGGGCGTCTTTATCCCGTGGGTAGGCTTGAGTGAGGGCATAGACTATTCCTGGGCCTTGTACCTGTCTTTATTGGGAGTCGGAGTGGGGATTGGTCTGGCCTGGCCGCATTTGCTGACGCGGGTATTTCATTCCGCGCCCAAGGGGCAGGAGAATATTGCCTCGGCCGCCATTACCACCTTGCAGTTGTTCACGATGGCATTGGGTGCGGCCTTGGCAGGAATCATTACGACAGCCTCGGGCTTTGTGGACCCCGGTGGGGTGCAGGGCGCACGCCAGTCGGCGCAGGCTCTGCTGTGGTTGTTTGCCCTGGCGCCCCTTCTTGCAGCCTTCTTGTCCGGGCCTGCGCGTCGGGTGCGCCCCAAGGCTTAGTCCTGGACGGTGCTTTTGGGCAGGCGGAACAGCTCTGGATCCGGGCCAAGACGGCCGTCGGCCTGATCCAGGCTGGCAATGGCGGCCATATCGGCTTCGCTTAGCTCAAAGCTGAAAATGTCCATATTGTCGCGCTGGCGCTCGGGGGAGTTGGACTTGGTAATCACCATATTGCCCAGCTGAATCTGCCAGCGCAGCATGATTTGCGCCACGGAACGGCCATGTTCCTTGGCAATCTTGTTCAACACCGGGTTGTCCCACAGCGTGCCCAATCCCAGCGGGCTCCAGGCTTGCGTCTGGATGGCGTGGTCTTCGTGGTAATGGCGCGATTCAGCCTGCTGAAAGCCGGGGTGCAGCTCGATCTGGTTCAGTACGGGCAACACACCCGTCTTGTCCAGCAAGGTTTGCAGGTGCTGGGGCAGGAAGTTGCACACCCCAATCGACTTCACACGACCTTCATTGCGCAGATTGATCAGCGTTTCCCAAGTCTGGATGTACTGGCGGTTCTTGGGCACGGGCCAGTGAATCAGGTACAGATCCACATAATCCAGCTGCAGCTTGTCCATGCTTTCTTCAAAGCCTGCACGGGTATTGTCGTGGCCATGCATGTCATTCCACAGCTTGGTGGTCACAAACAGCTCTTCGCGTGGCACCTTGGACTGACGAATCCCTTGGCCCACCTCGGCCTCGTTACCGTAGATGGCGGCGGTATCGATCAGGCGGTAGCCTGCTTCGATGCCACTGCACACCACATCGGCCGTTTGCTCGGCAGGTACCTGCCACACGCCCATGCCCAGTTGTGGCGCACGGTTATCGTCGTGGAAGGTGATTGTTGGGGGGGTAGTCGACATAGGTCTCTCCTCGGTTGAGTGCACGGCAAAACAGCCAGGACATGGCTGATGAAACCACCGCGCATTGGGAACGATCGGGCTCTAGAGTACAGGCGGTGTCAAAGCAAAAGTCCTTAAAAGGACATGAATCCGCATGGGATGGACACGCGAAGCTTGTACGTAGGCAGGAAATTAGCTTATTGTTTTTTGTCCTGCGGCGATTATAGAGGCGTCGACTGGATTTTTTCTTAAGATGTTGCAATCTGCATCATTCATGATCCCATATAAGCTTTAGCTCTATGGGATTCCAGCTGGAGTAAGTATGAGCGTACATACCACGCAGGTCCGCGTTAGCGTACCCGCCTTGATCGCCTGCAAGGGCAAACAAAAAATTGCTTCATTAACAGCCTACATCGCGCCTATCGCACGTATGCTGGACGAGCACCTGGATATGATTCTGGTGGGCGATTCGACCGCTATGGTGGGCTATGCCATGCCCGATACCCTGAGCATTACGGTCGATATGATGGCGGCCCATGCTGCTGCCGTGGTGCGTGCGACTCAACATGCTTGTATTGTCGTGGATATGCCGTTTGGCAGCTATCAGGAATCACCCCAGCAGGCATTTGCCAATGCATCGCGTATGCTCGCCATCAGCGGTGCCCAATCGGTGAAGCTGGAAGGCGGTCAGGCCATGGCTGAAACCACGCGCTTCCTGGTCGAGCGCGGCGTGCCCGTGCTGGCACACGTGGGTTTGATGCCCCAGTACGTCAACACCATGGGCGGTTACAAGGCTCAAGGCATGACAGATGCCGCTGCCCAACGTGTGCTGGAAGACGCTGTGGCTCACGCACAGGCGGGTGCCTGGGGGGTGGTGCTGGAAGGGGTGGCAGAAGGTCTGGGCCGCCGTATTACTGAAACCATCGCCATTCCGACCATCGGTATCGGTGCGTCCCCCGCATGTGATGGCCAGGTTCTGGTGACGGAAGACATTCTGGGTCTGACCAATGGCAAGATCCCCAAATTCGCCAAACCCTACGCGGATGTGGGTGCCTTGATCTCCCAGGCAGCCGGTCAATACGCGGCTGAAGTGCGTGATGGTTCTTTCCCCACGCTGGATCAATGTTTCGGTGTGAAACGCTAGTCCGGCTAACTATTCCGCATTAGAATATTCCGTGTTGATAAATGCGGCATTCACATAGAACGACATGGAAATTCGCCAATTAGAAGCCTTTGCAGCGGTGATGTCTGCTGGCAGTGTTACCGCTGCTGGCAGACTGCTGGACCGCTCTCAGCCAGTGGTTAGCCGCCAGATCCAGGAGCTGGAACAGGAACTGGGCTTCAGGCTTTTTACCCGTACCCGTCCGCAGGTCACCTTGACTGAACAAGGGCGCGAGTTCTATCTGGAAGCCCGGCCCGTGCTGATGAATCTGGAGGTGCTGCAAAGCCGCGCTCTGGAAATCGCCCGTGGGGGCCTGCGACCTCTGCGCATTGTGACTACTCACGCCTTGGCGATTGGCTTGGTGCCGCAAGCGCTGGGCATCATGGAGCAGCACGATCCGGCCTTCAAGCAAAAGCTGATTATTGATACGGTAAAGCCGGAAGAAGTGGTGCAAGCCATTGACGAAGGACGGGCCGATCTGGCGGTGACCAGTTTGCCGCTGGACATTGATGGCTGCACCTTGCATTGGTCAGGTCAAAGCCCCTGCCTGCTGGGCATGGCCGTCAATCATCCCCTGGCCAAACAGGAACTGGTGCGTCTCAGTGATATTCAGGGCACCCCCCTGATTTCTATCCAGAACCGCCACCGCTTGCGTCATACCCTGGCAACCGCCTTGCTGCGTGCCAGCCCGGAAGCCCCGGAAGATATCCGTCATATCGAGGTTGCCTCCTCGTTGGAAGGCCTGGTTCTGGCCAGCCAAGGGGTAGGCGTGTCCTTGATTGACCCCTTTACCGCCCACGGCCTGCCACTGCCCAACGTCGTGTTGCGCCCGATTGATATCCACGTTCCTTATATGGTCGGTGTGGTGTCTTTGCGATCCCGCGAACTGCGTCCGGATGCGCAGCGCCTGGTCGAGGCCATGCGGCAGTATGTGCTGCAATTTATCCCGCGCTTTGTGCTGGGGGATGACACCGGCTTGCCAAGCACCCAGGATCCGTTTGACTCGCTGTAATCAACACGCTTGTTGATCAAGGCTCGGACGGCTTTGCTGGATGCTCGTCCGCCTCTGCAGGTCTTAGGGGATCATTGCGTACGCCAGAACTTCCAGCTTCATGCCCGGCTCCACCAAGGCTGCAACGCCAACACTGGCGCGGTTGGGGAAGGGCGCAGAGAAAAACTCCCTGTACACCTTGTCGATGCTGTCCATGTCGGCAACATCGGTCATGTAGATCAGCACTTGGGTGACATTTTCCAGGCTGCCACCGGCCGCTTGCGTGGCCCGTTGCAGATTGGCAAAGGTCAGGCGAGCTTGCTGCTCGATGCTTCCCGTATCAATGCTGCCGTCCGGCCGCACAGGTCCGTTCACCGTAAACAGCATTTCCCCCTTGGCTTTGACGGCCCAGGAAAACGCTTGCTTCAGGGGTGGCAGTCCGACGTCGACAACTTGTTTCATCACTTGCTCCGAGTAGGGGTGACCGGCAAGGACGCAAAGAGCGCGTGCGTGGCATCGCCCAAGCGGGTGTTGGGACGAGCCTGGTCAAGAATGACATCGAAGTGGTTGCGTGCTGGCATTTCGATGGGGGGCAGATACCGGACACCTAGTGCATTAAGCGCATCGGCAAAAGCCTGACTCTGGCGTTTGAACTCCGAGGTTTCGATTTCTCCCCAGCTGATGATGGCGGGCGGAAAGCCCGTCAGATCAAGCAGTTGGGGGCTGATCGCCCGTGCGCTCGCCGAGTCTAGAGACAGTGCCTCATTGATGCTGGTGCCAATCAGGGGCTGCAGGTCGTAAATGCCTGAAACCAGTACCGCCGCTGCGGGTGCCCCTACGGGTAAATCGGCATCATCTTTCCATCCACGCAAGCAGCACATGGCCGCCAGATGGGCGCCGGCAGAACTGCCGGAAACGACGATACGTTGCGGGTCAAAGCCCAGCTCTTCGCCGTGTTGGTGCAGCCAGCGCAGTGCCTGGCGGCATTCCAGTACCATCTCGTGGACAGAGGCTTGCGGTGCCAAGGTGTAATCGATAGCGGCAAAGGCAATGCCGGCCTCGATGCAGTCCGGGGCCGAGAATAAAGAGGAGGCCTTGGAAAGTTCCTGCCAGTAGCCGCCATGAATAAACAGTAGCAGCGGCGGGAGGGATTTCGAGTCGCGGGGCGCAGGTAAAAAGAGGTCAAGCTTATGCGCGGCGGCACTGCCATAGGCAAGCTCGGCATGCCGAGCTCCGCTTTGCAAGGCTGCTGTGCTAAGCGTGGCGTAGTCCTCGATATAGGGCGCATAGTTCCCGCCTATGCAGGAGCTGGGCGAATATTCGCGCTCGCGCTCCTGCGCGGAGAGTAAGTCTTGTGGGGCTTGCATTACAGCGCGGTCCGAACAGTCCAGATCTCGGGGAACAGCACCACATCGAGCATCTTGCGCAGGTAACTGACGCCGCCTGTGCCGCCCGTGCCGCGTTTGAAGCCGATGACGCGCTCAACAGTCGTGACATGGCGGAAACGCCAAAGACGGAAGGCGTCCTCAATGTCGGTCAGCTTCTCGCCCAGCTGGTATAGATCCCAGTGTGCATGCGGGTCACGGTAGACCTCCAACCATGCAGCTTCCACCTCGGGGCTGGCTTCGTAGGGCTGTGTCCAGTCACGGTCCAGGTGATCGGCAGGAATGGCAAAGCCTTGGCGGGCCAGCAGGCGCAGCGACTCGTCATAGAGCGAAGGGGCTCGGTACGCCTTGTCGACCATCTGGAGCAGGTCTGGCCTATGGGCATGGGGCTTGAGCATGGCCGCATTCTTGTTGCCCAGAGCAAATTCAATGCAGCGATACTGCGCGCTTTGAAAACCGCTGGAGCTGGCCAGATAAGGGCGCATCGCCGTGTATTCCGGCGGGGTCATGGTCGAGAGCACGGTCCAGGCACTGACCAGCTGCTCCATGATGCGCGAGACCCGCGCCATCATCTTGAAGGTGTCGGCGTAGCGGTCGGCTGCGATGGCTGCAGTGGCGGCGGTCACTTCATGCAGCATCAGTTTCATCCAGAGTTCGCTGGTCTGGTGCTGGATGATGAACAGCATTTCGTCGTGGGCAGGCGAGAGCGGGTGTTGAGCGCCCAGCACCTCGTCCAGGTGCAAGTAGTCGCCATAGCTCATGGATTGGCTGAAATCCAACTGCGCTTTTTCTTCCGAAACAATGCGCTCTGTCTCGCTGATTCCCTTGTCAGCCGATGCTTTGGAAGCATTCATTTGTTCTGTTCCCGGTACGTTAATAATGATCTGCGCGACCTGTGGAACAGGTCGCGTGGGTCGATAGAAAATCAAAGTCGCGTTGCGCGCCGAGGGGAGTTTGCAATACATCTTGCCCGAAGGTCTCCATCAGCGGCAGGATGCGGTCACCTGAGTAGGCGGGCATAGGGGTAAAGCTGAAATGGGTCTGTGGTTTCATAATTTCATCCCACTTAAATTTATGCGTTGATCTTATGGATTTAAGGGTCTTGCGCCAAGCTGTTTTTTATAGAAGCATAACTTTTTCTGAAAAACTTAAAAAACGGGTTTTTTTATGCAAATAGAACTGGATCAGGTGGATGGCAGTTTGCTGGCCGAGCTGCAAGGAAACGCTAGGCTGACAACAAGCGAGCTGGCGCAAAAAGTGGGTATATCGCAGTCGCCTTGCTGGCGCCGGATTCGACGCATGGAAGAAGCCGGGCTTATTTCAGGCTACCACGCCCGGCTGGATCGTCGTGGCCTGGGTTATGGCGTGGTGGCCTTTGTCAGCATCAGTGTGGACTTTCAAAATGAAGAGCGTTCGGTGCAATTTGTGGAGGCCGTGCGCGATATTCCGGAGGTGGTGATGTGCCACGGCATTGCCGGTCCGGCGGATTTTTTGCTGATGGTCGTGGCCAAGGATCTGGACAGCTATTCGGAATTGTTGCAACGAAAATTGCATCGTTTACCCGGTGTTCGGCAAGCGCAGACCAGTTTTTCCTTGCAGGAATTCAAGGGCCTTAACGCGCTGCCAATCCCAGCAATGGCCGGCCCTGCAGCCTGATCAAGTGCTCTGCAAAAGCTGATGCGCGGCTCGCTCACAAAGCGTGTCGAGTCGCTCATCACGAATCAGGTGGCTAAGGGTTAGCTCTGATTTGTTGTCGTAGAAGTCCGTCCTTAGAATTGATCAAAAATCACAAATCTTTGCTCGAATTCACGTTGTGACGGAATTTAATGAAACATTCAGATGCTGCAAGCACAAGCGCTCCGCTCGAAGCTTTTCAACCCATCGTTCGGCAATCCGTCAACGAAGCGGTCTATCAAGCCCTACGTAACAAGCTGATGCACGGTGAGTACCGTGCGGGCCAAGTGCTTGGCATTCAGTACCTGGCCGATGCGCTGGGCACCAGCACCATGCCCGTGCGCGAAGCACTACGCCGTCTGGTGGCACAGCAGGGGCTGGAGCCTTTGCCTAACGGCACTACCCGTGTCCCTTTGATTACCAAAGCCTGCCTGAGCGATATTCGCCGCGCCCGTGTTTTGATCGAAGGCACCGTCACCGAATGGGCGGGGCCTTTCCTGACTCCGTCCGTGCTGGATCAGCTGGAACAACTGGCGCAAGAAATCACCCAAGAGCGCCGCACGCCCAAAGGCGTGGCCAGCAGCCTGGAAAAAAACCGGATCTTTCATTTCACGATTTACGGAGCTGCTCAGTCTCCCGTCATGCTCGCCATGATCGAGAGCCTGTGGCTGCAGTCGGGCGCTTACTTGCGTGAAACCCGCGAGCAGCTGCACAACGAAGACTCTGCCGATCACCTGCACGAATCCACCGTCAAAGCGCTGCGCGCGGGCAATTTTGCCCAGGCGCGCCAATACATTCAGGAAGATGTTTCCTGGATCTTTGATCGCTTGGACCTGGCCGATTAAGTCGATCTCTCAACTACTCATCACCACCAAAGACCATGCTAAAAAAACATAGATCAAAAGCAGTGACCGAGGGCGTGACTCGCACCCCACACCGAGCCTTTCTGCGTGCAACAGGCCTGGACGATGATGATCTGGACCGTTCGATGGTCGCCATCATTGGAACCGCCGGAGACAACACACCCTGTTCCAAATCGCTGGGCCCACAAGCAGACAGCGTTCGCCTGGGTGTAGCCCAAGGTGGTGGCGTACCCGTCATGATGAACACGATTTCCGTGTCCGATGGCACCTCCATGAACCACGCTGGCATGCGCATGAGCCTGGTCTCGCGCGAGATGATTGCCGACAGCATGGAAATAGCCGTGCGTGGCCATGCCTATGACGCTTTGGTCGGTTTGGGCGGTTGCGACAAGACGCTGCCCGGCACCCTGATGGCCATGGCGCGCCTCAATGTCCCTTCGGTTTTCATTTACGGTGGCTCCATGTTGCCGGGCTACTCGCCCGATGGCACTGAAAACACGGTGCTGACTGCCATTGAGGGTGTGGGTCGTTATCAGACTGGGGCGATTTCCCTGGAGCAACTGCACGGCATTGAGCGCACCTGTGCCATGACCGCGGGCTCCTGTCCGGGTCAGTTCACCGCCAATACCATGGGTATGGTGGCAGAGGCTTTGGGCATGTCCTTCCTGGGTTCGTCGACCACCCCGGCGGTTTACAGCCAGCGGCACGCACTGGCTCGCCGAGCTGGTCGCCGCGTGATGGAGATTCTGGAAAACGGTGGTCCTTTGCCGCGTGATCTCATCACCCGCAAGAGTCTGGAAAATGCCGCAGCGGCTGTTGCAGCGACTGGCGGTTCGACCAACGTGGCCTTGCATATCCCTGCCATTGCGCACGAAGTGGGCATTCGTTTCACCATGGACGATCTGGCCGAAGTGTTCAACCGCACGCCGCTGATTGCCGACCTGCAGCCTGGCGGCCGTTATCTGGCTCGCGATCTGGACGTGATTGGCGGGGTGCCTGTAGTGCTCAAGGCACTGTTGAAAAGCGGCCACCTGCACGGCGATGTATTGACCATTACCGGCGAAACCTTGGCCGAAGCCCTGGAGAGCTTCCCCGATGTGGATGGCCGTATCGTGCGTAGCAGCGATCAGCCCATTCACGCGTCGGGCGGCCTGGTCGTGCTCAAGGGCAATCTGTGCCCCGATGGTGCCTTGCTGAAGATTGCTGGTTTGAAGTCTCTGGTTTTTGAAGGCCGTGCTCGCGTCTTTGAAACCGAGGAAGATTGCATGGCCGTGGTGTCCAAGCAGGCCTACGAGACTGGCGACGTGCTGATCATCCGCAACGAAGGGCCCAAAGGCGGCCCCGGCATGCGCGAGATGTTAAGCGTTACCGCCGCTATTTACGGCCATGGCAATGGCGAGAAAGTGGCACTGCTGACCGATGGCCGTTTCTCCGGCGCGACACGCGGCATGTGTATCGGCTATGCCAGCCCCGAAGCGGCAGCCGGTGGGAACATCGGCTTGGTGCGCGACGGCGACCGTATCACCATCGATGCCACGCAAAGCAGCATGCAGCTGCATGTGTCCGACGAGGAGCTGGCTGCACGCAGAGAGCAATGGAAACCCTTCGTACGAGATCGTTTGGCTGGCGCGCTGGAGAAGTACGCACGCCTGGTTGGACCGACCAATGAGGGGGCAGTGACTCACTCGGGTGCTGCCGAGTGGCCGCAAGAGCAGCTTGAGGACGTATAAGATGAAACTCGGTTTTTGCGGTTTGGGATTGATGGGTGCTGCCATGGTGCAGCGCCTGCTGAAAGCGGGTCACGAGGTCAAAGTCTGGAATCGCTCCAGGGAAAAGGCCGAGCCGCTGGCAGCGCTCGGCGCGCAGATTGTGGGCACGCCACGTGAAGCGGCTGAAGGCACCGACGGCGTCTTGTTATGTCTGTTTGATGCCAAGGCTGCCGAGGCCGTGGTGTTTGGCGCGGACGGGATTGCTCAGGCAGCGGGCCTTAAATGGCTGGTGGATCACTCCAGTATCGACCCCGAGGCCACACGCAAATTGGCCGCTCGTTTGGTGGAGAGCTGCGGCGCTGACTGGATTGATGCCCCGGTGTCTGGCGGTATTCCCGGCGTGGAGGCCGGTACCCTGGCCATCATGACGGGCGGTAGTGAAACCCATATGGCTGAAGCCGAGGCCGCCATGCGCGCCTATGCCGGCAATATTACGCATATGGGGCCTTCCGGTACCGGGCAGGCGACCAAGCTGTGCAACCAGGCCATCGTGGCGACCTCGATTGCGGCGTTGGCCGAAGCCATTGGCTTTGCCCAGCGCAATAACATCAATGTGGACAAGCTGGCCCCGGCGCTGGCGGGCGGCTGGGCGGACTCCAAGCCCTTGCAGATCTTTGCCCCGCGCATGATAGAAGCCCAGGCGCAAAGCATCGGTGCGCTCTCGACCATGCTCAAGGATATCGACACCTTGATCGCCAATGCTCAACAAAGCGGCGCGCCTATGCCGGTTGCGGCCAGCGTGCAGCAAATGTTGCGCGTGGCAAGCGCCATGGGTTTGGGTCAGGCCGAAGTGTCTGCCTTGGTCAGCGTTGTGCTGCCTGAGCAGCGTGACGCCTTCCTTCGCCAGATAGACGCATAAGACAGGCGGCCCCATGCAACTATCCGCTAATCTCAGCTGGTTGTATCGGCATCTGGACTGGAGCGAACGTTTCGAGGCTGCAGCGGCTGACGGTTTTCAGGGCGTCGAGATTTTACTGCCCTATGACTATGCACCCGACTGGTACGCCAGTCAGTTGCAAGCCGCCAAGCTGGAACTGACACTGATCAATACGCCGATAGGCGAGGGGCAGGGCCGTTTGGGCTGGGCAGCCATTCCCGGCGCACAGGCGCAGTTTCAGGAAGCCTTTGATCGCGCCCGTGCTGTGGCACAGGCTACCGGCTGCCGCCGTATTCATGTGATGGCGGGTGACGTCAGCCCTTTTGCACAGCAAGACTGTCGGGCCGCACTGCTCAGTAATCTGGAACAGGCTTTGGCCCTGGCTGAAGCGGATGATCTGGTGCTGACGCTGGAGGCGCTCAACCGCAGCGATATGGCCGGGTACTTCTATTATTTGCCCGAGCAGGTCATTGAGGTGCTCCAGCATTTCAACTCCCCGCGCCTGCGTCTGCAGTTTGATTACTACCACTGCGTCAAAGAAAGTCTGGATGTCCCGTCCAGCGTGGCAGTCTGTGCTCCCTGGATTGGCTATGTGCAGATCGCGGGTGCCGATGGTCGCTACGAGCCTGATCTTGCACAGCATGATTTGCTGGCAGGCGTAGCCGCTTTGCCCGCCTTGGCTTACGACAGCTGGCTGGGTTGCGAGTATCAGCCTCGCGGCTTGCCTTCAGAAGGTTTGGCTTGGTGCCAGCCCTTGCGTGATCGTGGTGTGCTGGCTGCGACACGTCAGCGTGATGCTGCTTGCATGCAGGCTGCCGGGAGATAAGCCATGAAGCACGTCTTGATTACCGGCGCCAACGGCTACATCGGTCAAGCGCTTGCTCGTGCGGCGGCCAAACTGCTTGCGGCCAATGAGATTCAAAGCCTGACGCTGACGGATTTGGCTTTTGAAGAGCAAGGCTATCCCCACCTGCCTGGACTGCGTTGCATTAGTGGTGACTTGTCCGATAAAGCCGTGCTGGGGGCGGTGCTAACGCCAGCACCCGACACGGTTTTCCATCTGGCCTCGGTGACCAGCCGGCTGGCTGAAGAGAATTTTGCACGGGGTTTGCGCGTCAATATAGACGGCACGATAGGCTTGTTTGAGCATCTGCGACAGCAAGGCCAGTGTCCCGTTGTGGTGTATGCCAGCAGTATCGGTGTCTTTGGTACGCCACTGCCCCAGCAGGTGGATGACAACACGCCCGTCGCACCCACTTTAAGTTACGGAACGCAGAAGCGGATGGTGGAACTGCTGCTTGCCGATTACAGCCGCCGGGGTTTTCTGGATGGCCGCTCGGTTCGTTTGCCTACTGTGGTTGCTCGCCCCATGACTGCTGAAACGGCCTTGTCTTCATTTGCCAGCTCTTTGATCCATGCCTTGGCTGCTGGAAGCACTTACGAGTGCCCCATCGGCCCCCAAGGCTGGATCTGGCTGCTTTCTTTGCCCGCCTGTGTGCGGCACCTTCTGACAACAGCGAGCCTGGAAGCCGCTCGCTTGCCCGCTGGTCGGGTGTGGAATCTTCCCGCCCAGCGTCTTCAGGTGGCAGACCTGGTACAGGCTGCCAAATCCCGCTATGGCCGGGGGGCCGATGCGGGATTGAGCTTTCAGTCCAACCCTCAGTTTGACCAGCAGTTTGCCCAGTGGCCGCCTTTGACAACGGCAATCGCCACGCAGTTGGGTATGCATCATGACGGCGATGCCGAAACCTTGATTGAGCAGGCCCTTGTCTCCTGACGGGCCTGGCTAACTATACCTATAACGAACTACCACCAAAAAAGGATTTCCCCATGAAGAACCGATGGATTTCTCGCCTGTTGGGTATGGCCTTAACCAGCCTGGCAGTGGCAGCTGGTCCCGCAAAAGCGGACAAGCCTGTGGAGCTGACTTTCTCTGCCTGGATTCCGCAAACGCATGTGCTGGTGGCGAACTTCATGAAGCCCTGGGCCAAAGAGGTGGAGCAGGCCACTGAAGGGCGCGTCAAGATCAACTTTCTGACCAAGGCCGTGACCAACCCGGTAGGGCACCTGGATGCGGTACGCAATGGGATTGTGGATCTGGCCTTTATTTCCTACTCCTATTACCCCGGCAATTTTGATTTGATGAAGTTTGCCATGCTGCCGTTCTCGGGCAATAGCGCCGAGTCTACTTCGCTGGCGGCCTGGGACATTTATAGCAAGTACCTGCAAGATGCCAAAGAGCATCGCGGTATCAAATTGCTAGGCATTTATGGACACGGCCCAGGCAGCGTCTACACCACTGACAAGCAGGTACAGAACATTGCCGACTTCGAGGGCCTGAAGCTGCGCATTGGTGGTGGCATGCAGGCCGACTTGTCCAAGGCCCTGAAGGTGAACGCGGTTGTGAAGCCAGCCTCCGAATCGTATGAGCTGCTGAGCACCGGCGTGGTGGACGGCGTGCTGTTCCCGCCCGAGTCCGTGGCCTCTTTCCGCCTGGATACGGTGGTCAAGCACGCCACGGTTTTTCCCGGTGGCCTCTATGCGGATCTGCACGGCATCATCATGAACCCGAGCGCCTTTGATCGTTTGTCTGAAAAAGACCGCGAGATTCTGATGAGCCTGTCCGGTGAGCATATTGCTCGCCTGGGCGGCAAGGCCTGGGGTGATGCAGACGTGGCCGCCATGAAGATCCTGGAAGAGCACAAGGTGCAGTTTCATCCTGCCAGCGATGAGCTGATTGCCGCCGTCAAAGAGCGCACAGCGTCCTTCGAGCAGGCATGGCTGGATGCCGCCAAGGCCAAGGGCATAGACGGGCCTGCTGTACTGGCCGAGTTCCGTGCCGACCTGAAGCAGCGGGAAAGCGCGAATTGATCAGTACACGCAGACTGTCTTGAACCTGCTGTGCGCCTCGTGCGCCAGCAGTCCCGGAGCTACAAAGCATGAACTCCATTCTCTCTTTATTAAGAGCGGGTCTTCGACGTTTGACCGAGTTATGCATGGTCTCGCTGGCCTTGCTGACTCTGGCTGATGTATTAGGGCGCTACATTTTCAACGTATCGGTCATGGGGGCGGTAGAGCTGACCGAAATATTGATGGTAGGTGTCATTTTCTGCGGCATCGTGTTTGCCACCATGGAGCGCGAACACGTTGTTGTTGATTTAGTGCCTATTCCTGGTGGGGAGAAGGGTGTCCGTGTCGTCCATGTCACCAGCCACCTGCTGGCCGCTGGAATCAGTGCCTTGCTGGCCATGGTCAGCTGGACACAAGCCGAGTCGGCGGCCGAATACCTGGATCAGACCACTTTGCTGGGGCTGCCATTGGCTCCAGTTGTTTATTTCATGAGCATCATGCTGTTCGTCAACACCATCGTGGAGCTGGCTCAGCTTCGCCGGGATCTGAACGCAGACACCGCCCATCTGGAAGAAGAGGCACAGAATGACTGAAGCACTGATTGGCTTTGCAGCCATGCTCCTCTTGATCTTCCTGCGGGTGCCGGTGGCGTTTTCCATGGCCCTGGTGGGCTTTATTGGCGTTGGCATCATGCGCAATTGGCCTTCTGCCTATGCCATGACCGGCGCAGTCGTGCGTGAAAGCGGTTTTCAGTATTTGCTGTCCGTACTGCCGCTGTTCATCTTGATGGGTAATTTCATTACTCAAGCCAAGTTGTCCAAAGAACTGTATGCGGCGGCGTATGCCTTCCTGGGCCATCGTAAAGGTGGTTTGGCCATGTCTACGGTGGTGGCCTGTGGTGGCTTTGGTGCCGTGTGTGGCTCCAGCCTGGCAACAGCGGCCACCATGTCCAAGGTGGCTTATCCGGAAATGCGCAGACTGGGCTATAGCCGTGCGCTGGCTTCCGGTTCCATCGCTGCCGGTGGCACGCTGGGCATTCTGATTCCGCCCTCTATTGTCATGGTGGTCTATGCCATCTTGACCGAGCAGAGCATAGGCAAGATGTTTGCTGCCGGTATTTCGCCGGGCCTGCTGGCCATTATTTTCTATCTTCTGGCGGTGCGCTGGACGATCTGGCGTGACCCCAATGCGGGCCCTCCCGGCGAGCGCATGAGCTGGAAAGAGCGTTTGCTTGCGTTGCGCGATGTCTGGGGCGTGCTGGTGCTGTTCATCATCGTCATGGGCGGTATTTACGGCGGGATCTTCAGTTCTACCGAAGCGGCGGGGATTGGTGCGTGTGGTGCCTTCCTGTTCGCGCTGTTGCGTGGCCGTTTGACCTGGCAAGTGCTTTCCAACGTGCTGGTCGAGTCGGCGCGTACCACGGGGATGCTGTTCATGGTGCTGATCGGAGCCTTGCTGTTTTCCAGCTTCATCAACTTCACCTCCATGCCTGGCGATTTGCAGGATTGGGTGCAACAGTTCGATATGAGCCCGATCGTGGTGATTCTGCTGATTTGCGCGATTTACATCGTGCTGGGCAGTGTGTTGGAAAGTATGTCCATGGTCTTGCTGACCGTGCCTATTTTCTACCCCTTGGTGCAGCACCTGGGCTTTGACCTGATCTGGTTCGGCATCATCGTGGTGGTGGTTACGGAAATCAGCTTCATCACCCCGCCCGTGGGCATGAACGTGATGGTCCTGAAAAGCCTGCTGCCCGACGTGAAGATGAGCACGCTGTATCGGGGTGTGATTCCCTTCGTGGTAGCCGACGTTTTCCGCCTGGCGGTGCTTTTGGCCTTCCCGGCCATCTCGCTGCTTTTGCCCAAATACCTTGGATAAAAACGGATTCGCAATATGATTATCGACCAAAGAACCTACACCATCCCCACCGGCCTGCTGCGCGATTTCCTGTCCTTGTACGCGACGGAAGGACGTGCCATACAGATCGAACATCTGGGCCCCTGCCACGGCTACTACACCACGGAAGTGGGCGAGTTGAATCAGGTGGTGCACCTGTGGGCATACGAAGATATGGCTGACCGAGAGGCCCGTCGTAATGCCTTGGAGGCTGACCCCCGCTGGTTGGCCTATCGCCGTAAAGCCGCCGCTGCGGGGCATGTCATACGCCAGAGCAATGCACTGTTGAAACAAGTCGATTTCGACGTTTTTACGAGCGAATGATGACCATGAGCCAGAAAATTCTTCAAGCCTGCCCCTTGCCACCACCGCTGGCGGGCAAACTGCCCGCCTTGTGCCCGGTCGAAACCCTGAGCGATGCGCCTGATCAAGCGGCGTTCTTGCGTGAGCACGGAGCTGAATTCACGGTGCTGATCACCACCGGAACGCAGGGCGCAGACAAGGCACTGATTGATGCCTTGCCAAACCTGAAAGCGATTTGTAGCTTGGGCGTTGGCTACGATGCCATCGACCTGGATGCCGTCCGTGCGCGTGGGGTGATGCTGAGCAATACGCCGGATGTTCTAAACGATTGCGTGGCCGACTTGGCCATGGGCTTGCTAATCGATACGGTGCGGGGCATTTCTGCTTCTGACCGTCACGTTAGGCGTGGTGACTGGCCGCGTGTCGGCCCCACCATGCCAAGCACGCGGGTCAGCGGCAAGCGTCTGGGCATGTTGGGCATGGGCCGAGTCGGACAGGTGATTGCACGTCGCGCGATCGGCTTTGACATGGAGATCCGCTATCACACACGTAGCGCCAAACCTGAGTTGCCTTGGCAGCACGAGCCTTCGCTGCTGGCCTTGGCGCAATGGTGCGATTTCCTCATCGTGGCATGCCCCGGCAGCCCGGAAACCTACCACCTGGTGTCCGCCGAGGTCTTGAACGCTCTTGGGCCCCACAGCTACCTTATCAACGTCGCCCGTGGTTCTGTCGTGGATGAAAAAGCCCTGGTCGCCGCTCTTGAAAACGGCCAATTGGCAGGAGCAGGGCTCGATGTGTTCGAGAACGAACCTGAAGTGCCAACTGAATTGCTGAGCAATGATCGGGTCGTAGTATTACCCCATGTAGGGAGCGCGACCCGTGAAACCCGAGCGGCCATGTGTGAGCTGGTGTTGAAGAATGTGGAGCGCTTCGTCAAGGAAGGGGGGCTGGTGACGCCGGTGAGGCTATAAGGTGGGGCGGCGGGCTGGCGGCCTTATGTCGTCCGGCAGATTTGGCCCAATGTCTTGTATCCTCTATCGAGTAAGGCGTTCGACGCCCGCTTAAATCAGCGGCGAGAAATTTACTCTTTGGAGGTATGGCTTGTGAGAGGAAGCTGTCTTTGCCAAGGCGTGGTCTTTGATATCACCGGCTCCATTACGGATCTGCTCTATTGCCATTGCCGTATGTGTCGCAAGTCTCATGGTTCTGCGTTCAGGGCGCGGGGCAAGGTAAAGACTAAAGACTTTCATTGGCTTCGCGGGCAGGAGCTGTTGCGCTTTTATGAGTCCTCGCCAGGGGAACACCGTGGCTTTTGTTCTCGGTGTGGATCAAATATTTTGACCAAGTTTGATCAGAAGCCGGGGGAGCTAGGCTTGGCGCTAGGTGTATTGGATGATGACCCTGGTGCGCGTCCGACATGCCATGTGTTCGTAGGTTCGAAAGCATCTTGGCATGAGATTACTGATGATCTGTCTCAGTACGAAGCATTCCCGCCAGAGTAAAGGCAAGATTCCGACAGCAGAAAAACAAAACGCCAAGCTTTCAAAAGCTTGGCGTTTTGTTTTATTCGTGGTGCCGGCTAAAGGAGTTGAACCCTCGACCTTCGCATTACAAGTGCGCTGCTCTACCAACTGAGCTAAGCCGGCGAATTGACGATTATAGCCGGGTTTTTCGCCAAGAAGCAATCACCAGAAAAATATTGCTGTGGTGCACACCACGCCAGCCCAGCCAATAGATAGGTTCTGGTTATAAGAGCATGATGAAAATGTCGTTTTAAATGCCTTTTCCCCTACCCATAATCTGATCTATCCAAGCTGCGCTTATATAGATAGCACGCGATTGAACATCAGTGACGGGCTCCGAAGGCCGCGTCCGGGACCTTTGGGGAACACCATGAAATTGAAGTCTATTGTTGGCTCTGCCTTGTTGTTGGCGTCTTTGCTGGGTGGCACGGCCAGTGCCCAGGTTTCTTTGCTGAACGCCTCGTTTGACGTGGCGCGCGAGACCTTTGCGGCGATCAACCCCAAGTTTGTCGAACACTGGAAAGCGACGACTGGTGAAGACATCAAGATTGACCAGTCTTTTGCTGGGACCTCTCGTCAAGCCCAGGACATTATCCAGGGCAAGAAAGTAGACACCGTTACTTTCAACCAGGTTACCGATATTGAATTCCTGGCCGAGCGCGGGGCGGTTGCCAAGGATTGGGCCAGCAAGTTCCCGAACAACAGCTCGCCTTACTACAGCACCATCGCTTTTCTGGTGCGCAAGGGCAATCCCAAGAACATCAAGTCCTGGGATGATTTGGTACGTGACGATGTGAAGCTGGTGTTCCCGAACCCCAAGACCTCGGGTAATGCCCGCTACACCTATTTGGCGTCCTGGTTGTACGCCAATGAGGCTTTCGGCGGTGACGAAGCCAAGATCAAGGAGTTTGTCGGCAAGGTGCTGGGGAATGTAGAAAGCTTCCCCACAGGTGGTCGTGGTGCGACCGTGGCGTTTGCCCAGAATGGTCAGGGCGACGTTTTGCTGACCTTTGAATCCGAAGTGATCAATATTGCTGCCAGCGATGAGTTCAAGGGCAGCGAGCTGGAAGTGGTGGTGCCCCCTGTCAGCGTATTGGCCGAGTTCCCGGTAGCCGTGGTGGACCGAGTGGTCGACCAGAAAGGCACTCGCAAGGAAGCAACCGAATACCTGAAGTTCCAGTACACCCCCGAGATTCAGCGCCTGCTGGCTGGCTTCAACTACCGTGTGACGGATCCTGCCGTGGCCAAGGAGTTCGAGTCCAAGTACGCGCCGGTCAAGCTGATCAATCCTACTGATGTTCTGGGTTCCTGGACTGACATCCAGAGCCGCCACTTTGCTGCTAACGGGGTGTTGGACCAGTTGCTGGCCAAGTAATTCATGAGTCGTACTCTTGTGGGCGGGGCGCAGGATTCCGGGGCGAAGACTGCGCTAAAGCCCATCTTCTTTCTGCGCCGCCCCGTCATGCCGGGTTTTGGACTGAGCTTTGGCTTTAGCGTCCTGTACCTGTCCATTATTGTGCTGCTGCCGTTGTCGGCCTTGTTCATGTACGTCAGTGACATGAGCCTGGCCGATTATTGGCGTGCGGTGACTGATAAACGCGTTGTCAGCAGTTATCAGGTCACGATCAGTGCCGCTTTTTACTCCACTGTGATTGCCAGTGTGGTGGGCTTCATCATTGCCTGGATTATCACGCGCTTTGAGTTTCCGGGGCGCCGTCTGATTGATGCTTTGGTGGACCTGCCGTTTGCCTTGCCAACGTCGGTAGCAGGTTTGACCTTGGCGACGCTATTTGTGCCTGGTGGCTGGTTTGGCCAGTTTCTGCCGGAGGGTTGGAAGGTTGCTTATCAATACCCCGGTATTGTGTTGGCCATGACGTTCACCAGTTTGCCCTTTGTGGTGCGTATCGTGCAGCCCGTGATTGAAGAGCTGGGTGCCGAGTATGAAGAGGTTGCCCACACCTTGGGTGCCAGTGGCTGGCAGACCTTTAGCAAGGTGGTGTTCCCACCGCTGATTCCTGCTCTGGTGACTGGAGCGTCTCAAGCTTTTATTCGTAGCCTGGGTGAGTTTGGCGCAGTCATCATGATTGCGGGCAATATTCCCTTCAAAACTGAAGTGTCGTCCCTGATGATTTTTGTGCGGCTGCAAGAGTTCAATTACCCGGCCGCTGCCGCGATTGCCTCGGTGATCTTGATCGCATCCTTGCTGCTCTTGTTCACCTTGCAGATGGTGCAGAATCGTCTATTGGGCTGGCAGCGGAGGGCACCATGAGAAAAACACCTAAAAGCACGGCAGACCGCCTGATTTTGGCCTTGGGCATTGTGTTGGTGCTGGGGCTGCTGGTAGTCCCCTTGGTACTGATTTTCTCCAAAGCCTTGGGCGATGGTTTGCCTGCCTTGTGGAGCAATCTGCAAGAGGACTATATGCTGCATGCCATCGGGTTGACTCTGTTTGTGGCGGTGCTGACGGTGCCCCTGAATATGGTCTTTGGCATCTTGCTGGCCTGGTGTCTGACGCATTACCAGTTCCGTGGTCGTCGTCTGCTAAGTACCTTGGTGGATTTGCCTTACGCGGTCTCTCCGGTGGTGGCGGGCCTGTGTTACCTGGTGGTCTACGGTGTGGAGTCGTCCCTGGGGCAATGGCTAAGCGCGCGTGATATTCAGTTGATGTTCGCCTGGCCGGGTATCTTGATGGTCACTATCTTTGTGACGACGCCTTATGTGGCTCGTATCCTGATTCCCATCATGCAGGCTCAGGGCTCGGATGCACAGGCGGCGGCTTTAAGTCTGGGTGCAAACGGCTGGCAGATCTTCTGGCATGTGACGCTGCCTGATATCAAATGGGCTTTGCTCTATGGTGTGGTGTTGACCAATGCCCGTGCGATTGGGGAGTTTGGGGCCGTGTCCGTGGTGTCGGGCACCATCATGAATCAGACTTTGACCTTGTCCTTGCTGGTGGATCAGCTGAACAACGATAACAAGGCAGCAGCGGCTTTTACAGCGGCTGCGTTGCTGGCGGTGTTCGCGATTGTGTCTGTGATGCTCAAGAGCCTGCTGGAGTGGCGTGTGGCGGCTGGACGTCGCCGTAATCAAGCGGAGGCAGTACAAGGGTAGATGGTGGGCTGGAGGCTTGGGAAATATTTTCAGTGGCGTTAGGTGGCTGAGTATTCCCTGAGGTGGTTTAAGTAGCTGATACTGATCTGCCAAGCCAAGCCAAGCCAAGCCAAGCCAAGCCAAGCCAAAGTGTGGGTGAATGCCGAGCTTGGAACCCAAATAAATAGAGCCCCATGCGGGGCTCTATTTTTGTCTGCGTCGAACGCGCCTTATTTGACGATCTTCAGGTGCGAGACCTTGTCAGCGTCTTTCTTGGCAGCGGGAGCTTCCGGTGCAGCTTCAGGAGCGGCGTCCGGTGTGTCACCTTCTGCGTAAGGCTCGGACTCCACCACCTCAAAACCCATACCAGCGCCTGTTTCGCGTGCGTAGATGGCCGATACAGCTGCCACGGGTACGAAAATGTCTTCCGTGACGCCGCCAAAGCGGGCCTGGAATTCAATGTAGTCGTTGCCCAGGATCAGGCCATTGGTGGCCAGATGTCCGATATTCAGGGTGATTTGTCCATCCTGAATATGGCCGCGTGGAACAACCGTGTTGGCGTCTACCGTGACCACGATGTGTGGGGTGTATCCGTGGTCGGAACACCATTCGTGTAGAGCGCGCAGCAGGTAAGGCTTGGTCGAGGTTTCTTGCATAGTGGATTAGCGACGCATGACTTTTTCGGAAGGAGTCAGTGCTTCAATGTAGGCAGGACGCGAGAATACGCGCTCGGCGTACTTTTGCACAGGAGCAGCGCTCTTGGGCAGTTCGATACCGTAGTGGTCCAGGCGCCAGAGCAGGGGAGCGATCGCCACGTCCAGCATGGAGAATTCTTCACCCAGCATGTACTTGTTCTTGAGCAAGATGGGAGCCAGCTGCGACAAGTGGTTGCGGATTTGCTGACGGGCCAGTTCTTGTGCCTTGGCATCCGCGTTGCGGCGGTCTTCCAGGGCGGCCACGTGTACAAACAGTTCCTTTTCGAAGTTGTACAGGAACAGGCGTGTGCGGGCGCGCATGGTGGGGTCCGCAGGCATCAGCTGAGGATGCGGGAAACGCTCATCAATGTATTCATTGATGATGTTCGATTCGTACAAGATCAGGTCACGTTCTACCAGGATCGGCACCTGTCCGTAGGGGTTCATGACGGCGATATCTTCAGGCTTGTTGTACAAGTCGATGTCGCGGATCTCGAAATCCATGCCTTTTTCAAACAACACGAAACGGCAGCGCTGTGAGAATGGGCAAGTTGTTCCAGAGTAGAGCACCATCATGGTAGGAGATTCCAGTCGTAGAAATAAAAACAAGAGCCTCACGGCTCAGAATTTAAAACCCTGCAAGGGGTTTTAACAATAAAAAGCCGGGCAGGCTAGTTAGGCCTGCCCGTCTAGCATAGCGTTTTACTTGATGTCTTTCCAGAAAACGCTGTTCAGGCGCCATGCAACGGCAAAGAACAAGAGCAGGAACAGGATCACGCCCACGCCAATTTTCTTGCGCTCCAGCTGCACAGGCTCGGCCATCCAGTCCATGAAGTTGGCCAGGTCGGCCACGTCGCTGTCGTATTTGGCAGCAGCCTTGGCGTTAACAGGCTCAAGCTTGACGCTGTCAGTAGCGTGGCCGGTGTAATCGGCCAAAACTTCTTTCTTGACGTCGGAGAAGCCGGCTGGATCGTAGGTGGCTGTGGTCTTGACCCATTCCTTGCTGCCATCGTCCTTGGCTTCCTGAGCTACGGTCGTGCGGTGCAAGGTGACGCCACCTTGGCGCTCCCACATGGCGTGAGGCATACCCACGCTTGGGAAAACCAGGTTATCCCAGCCGGTTGGGCGGGATGCGTCACGGTAGAAAGTGCGCAAGTAGGTGTAGATGTAGTCTGCGCCGCTGGGGCCCAAGTTGGTGGACTTGGCACGCGCAATCACGGACAGGTCCGGAGGAGCGGCACCAAACCACTTCTTGCCCATTTCAGGGGTCATGGCGATCTTCATCAGATCACCCACCTTGTCCGAGGAGAACAGCAAGTTTTTCTTGATGTCCTCTTCGGTCAGGCCGATGTCTGTTAGCTTGTTGTAGCGCATGGAGTTGGCGCTATGACAGTTCAGACAGTAGTTCACAAACAGTTTTGCGCCATTTTGCAACGCCGCCATGTCATTCATGCGGTCGGGCGCGCGCTCCAGGGCATAGCCACCTTCGGCGGCACCAGCCACCGTGCAGGTAAGGGACAAGGCCAGAGCGCCAAGCAGTTTCTTAATCATGGTCATTCCGTTTCGTGTTGGGGGCCTAGTGAGGGCGGAAAGTCACGCGATCAGGTTCGGGTTTGAACGTACCCATGCGGCTCCATACTGGCATCAGCAGGAAGAAGGCCAGGTAGATCACCGTACCGATCTGGCTCAGCAGGTTGAACAAGTCGTTCGGAGCCTGTGTGCCCAGGTAACCCAAGATCAGGAAGTTGATGATGAAAATCGCGTACAGCACTTTGTGCCAGGTAGGACGGTAGCGAATCGACTTCACAGGCGATTTATCCAGCCAAGGCAGGAAGAACAGGATCACGACCGTACCACCCATGGCCACCACGCCCCAGAACTTGGCGTCGATAACACGCAGCAGCACAGCAACAGCGATCAGGACAGCGGGTACGACCAGGCGCCAGATACCGGGCAGCTTGCCTTTGACGAACAGCACCAGAGCACCCAGCACGGAAGCACCGGCCAGAACCCAGGTAAAGTCGGCAGTCGTGGCACGCAGCATGGAGTAGAACGGCGTGAAGTACCAGACAGGAGCAATGTGCGGAGGAGTCTTCAGTGCATCGGCAGGGCTGAAGTTGTTGAACTCCAGGAAGTAGCCGCCCATTTCAGGGGCAAAGAACACAATCGCGGCAAACACAATCAGGAAGCCTGCTACACCCAGGATGTCGTGCACGGTGTAGTAAGGGTGGAAGGGGATGCCATCCAAAGGACGACCTTGAGCGTCTTTGGGGCCTTTCTTGATTTCCACGCCGTCGGGGTTGTTGGAACCCACTTCATGCAGTGCGATCAGGTGAGCCACAACCAGACCCAGCAGGACCAGAGGCACCGCAATCACGTGCAGAGCAAAGAAGCGGTTCAGGGTGGCGTCGGACACCACGTAGTCACCACGGATGAAAATAGCCAGATCAGGGCCAATGAAAGGAATGGCCGAGAACAGGTTAACAATCACCTGGGCGCCCCAGTAAGACATCTGGCCCCATGGCAGCAGGTAGCCCATGAAGGCTTCAGCCATCAGACAGAGGAAAATGGCAACGCCAAAGATCCAGACCAGTTCACGTGGCTTGCGGTAAGAACCGTAGAACAAGCCGCGCAGCATGTGCAGGTACACCACCACGAAGAACATGGAAGCGCCTGTGGAGTGCATGTAGCGGATGATCCAGCCACCGGGCACTTCACGCATGATGTATTCAACCGACTCAAAGGCCAGCTTGGCATCTGGCTTGTAGTTCATGACCAGGAAAATACCAGTCACGATCTGGATAACCAGCACCAGCAGTGCCAGAGAGCCAAAGAAGTACCAGAAGTTGAAGTTCTTCGGCGCGTAATATTCTGACATGTGCTCTTTGTACATGGATGTCAGGGGGAAACGCCTGTCAATCCATCCCAAGAGTCCTGTCGTTTCGACGGTTTTCTCGCCAGCCATGAAACGGCTCCTTTATCTTTTTAAATAGTACGTATTGGGTTACAGCCGCCTTAGGCCTTGTTGTTTTCGTCTACGCCGATGGTAACCATCGTGCCGTCAGCCGAGAACTCGTAGGGCGGGATTTCCAGATTGTCTGGAGCAGGCTTGTTGCTGTAGACGCGGCCGGCCAGGTCGAACGTGGAGCCGTGGCAGGGGCACAGAAAGCCGCCTTCCCAACCACCGGGCAGACCAGCGCCAGCGCCAGCAGCCAGATGCGGGGTAGGGGAGCACCCCAGGTGGGTGCAGATACCGATACAGATAAAGATTTCAGGGCGACGCGAACGGTATTCGTTCTTGGCGTACGCAGGGGTGTAACCGGGGCGATCCGAGTCAGGGTCGGCCAGCTGGCTGTCCAGCTTGGGCAGTGCGTCCAGCTGCTCTTTGGTGCGGTGCAGAATCCAGACGGGTTTCCCGCGCCATTCCACGGTGCGCATCTGACCGGGGGCGATACCGGAAATATCGACCTCTACGGGAGCGCCGGCCGCTTTTGCTTTCTCGGAAGGAGCAAAGGAGCTGACAAAGGGAACAGCTGTCGCCACACCAGCGACACCACCTAATGCACAGGCGGTGGCGACCCAGGTGCGGCGCGAAGGATCGGGCGGAAGATTGAAATCAACCGCGCCTATGGCATCGGGCTGTGTCGTATTCTGACTCATTCTAGTATCCTTATTCCTGCCCGACTCGGGCAATACCACAATTTACGGATTTGGGCCTGGGTATATTATTCAACCGCACATTATACGCGTTACCCAGCGCAGCATAACTTGATCAAAGGTGAACATATGAACAAGGCTCGAGGTTTCCTGAACGAATTCCGGGAGTTCGCAGTTAAGGGCAACATGATGGACCTTGCGGTCGGTGTCATTATTGGCGCTGCTTTTGGCAAGATTATCGACTCGCTGGTAAAAGACATCGTCATGCCCGTCATCAGTTTCATCCTTGGCGGCGAAGTGGATTTTACCAATCAGTTCACGGTCTTGCGTACACCAGAGGGCTTTACCGGCCCAGAAACCCTGGAAGCTCTGAATGCGGCCGGTGCTGTTGTTTTGTCGTGGGGTAACTTCCTGACCATTTTCATCAACTTCATCTTGCTGGCCTTCGTGGTGTTTTGCATGGTCAAGATGATTAACCGTATGCGTGCCACCGTGGCCAAGGCTGAAGCTGCTGAGGCCGTACCCGAACCAACCCCTGAAGACGTCATCTTGCTGCGCGAGATCAGGGATTCGCTGAAAAAATAAAAGCCCGGACTTATCAAAGCTTTAAGGTGCCTTTCGGCACCTTTTTGTTTATGTAAACCCACCGGCAGGGTCAAGTTTGCCCGCGCCGGATGCCTGATTTTAGCCTTTCAGGGCCTGGGCTTGTCTAGCCTGTGGCGCTTTAAAGCTTGTTCAAGGTCATATGTGCGGGTTTTTGATGAAATCAGATCGGGTTATCCAGATCGATGAACTCCACTTCTATGCCAAACTGGCGAGCGATTTCTTCGCCCAAAGCCTTGGCCCCATAGCGTTCGGTTGCGTGATGGCCGGCTGCCATGAAGGCAATATTGTTTTCCTGCGCACTGTGAAATGTCTGTTCCGAAGCCTCGCCGCTGATGTAGAGATCGGCCTGCGCAGCGATGGCGCTATCAATAAAGCCCTGTGCCCCTCCTGTGCACCAGGCTATTCGGCGGATTTTCCGTTGTAAATCGCCAACAACCAGTGGCTGCCGTTGTAAATTATTGCAAACTGTCAGGCTGAATGTTTCCAGTGAAACTGGGGTTGGCAGTTCACCCAGCCAGACCAGTCCATCCGGACCACAGGTTTGTGCCACGCCGTCTGCGTCGCGCAGCACCTCGATGCCTAACTGGCGAGCCAACTGGGCGTTATTGCCCAGGACAGGGTGAGCGTCCAGGGGCAGGTGATAGCCCAAGAGGTTAAGCTGATGCGTCAGGACGCGTTCTATACGAGTTTTTCGGGCGCCTACAATGCACGGGTTTTCGTTTTTCCAGAACCAGCCGTGGTGCACCAAAATTGCGTCCGCCTGGCGGGCAATAGCGGCATCAATCAGTGCCAGCGAGGCCGTCACGCCGGTGACGAGTTTGCCAATATAGGGCTTGCCTTCGACCTGAAGCCCATTGGGACAATAGTCCTTGAAACGGGCGACATCCAAGGTGCTATTGAGCCAGCTGGCCAGTTCGGCTGTTGAAACCTGAGTCATGGAAATCCTTATCTGAAAGAGTGCTATGCGTCGATTGTGGCTAGTGTTTGCTCAAGCGGTGACAATTTGTCTGGCGGGCTTTTTTATTGTAGTGACGCTGCGACCGCAGTGGGTGGGCGCGCCCGAGGCTCCCGTCCGCTCTACGAATACGGTGGTTTTGCCTGCACCGGTTCCGCCCCTGATCCCCGCGGCTGCTATGGAGCAGGATGGCCCGCTGTCTTATGCCTCGGCTGTCACTAGCGCCGCGCCGGCGGTCGTTAATGTGTACACCAGCAAGCATTTGAAAGGCAATTCTCCCTTGCTGGAAGATCCTGATCTGCAGCGCCTGTTTCGCGAACTGCCCGACTTGATGGGTCGCCGCTCCACAATCAACCTGGGTTCGGGCGTGATCGTACACGAGCAGGGTTATATCCTGACCAATTACCACGTGATTGAAGCGGCTGATGCCATCGAGGTGGCATTATCGGATGGACGTCAGGCCAAGGCGCGTCTGATTGGCTCGGACCCTGAAAGCGATCTGGCCGTGCTGAAAGTGGATCTGCCCAAGCTGGCTGTGATCCAGACCCAGGAACAGGATCAGTTGCAGGTGGGCGATGTGGTGCTGGCCATTGGCAATCCTTTCGGAGTGGGTCAGACCACGACGATGGGCATTGTCTCCGGCTTGGGGCGCAATCGCCTGGGCATCAATATTTACGAAAACTTCATTCAGACCGATGCCGCCATTAATCCCGGCAACTCGGGTGGGGCCCTGGTGGATGCGGTTGGCCGTCTGGTGGGAATCAATACCGCTATTTATTCCGAAACGGGCGGTTCGCTGGGTATCGGTTTTGCCATTCCGTCCTCGACGGCGCTGGCCATCATGAACGAAATTATCCGTAATGGTGAAGTGACACGCGGCTGGCTGGGCCTGGAGCCACAGGACATTACCCCGGACCTGATCAAGTCTTTCAAACTAAAGAGTGATGCAGGTGTGATTATTGCCAGTGTGCAACGTCACGGCCCGGCTGCCGAGGCGCATTTGCAGGTGGGCGATATTGTGTTGCGCTTGAATGGTCAACAAGTGGCCGATTCAATTGGCCTGCTCAATCAGATTGGCCCAGTGCAACCCGGGCAGACCGTGACATTAAGCGTATTGCGCGATGGCAAGGAGCTGGACGTTCCCGTCAAGGTCGGTATGCGACCTCAGGTGCGCAAATAGGGCCAGCAGCTTCCCTCTTCGCTGGAGTTCACTGAAAGAGCGTAGAGATGCGTTCATGGCCTTGCAGGCCGTACAGGCTCTTGTAGTGTGTTGATGCTTGTGTGGTCAGGCGATTTGCATTTGGCTACGCTGTTTTGCAGATCGTAGTGGCGCGAAGGCTTGGCAAGGTATCTAAAAAAAATGGCTCTCTGGGCTACTCCTTTTGGAGCAAGGCAAGAGAGCCATTTTTGGGTCGGCACGCCATGTGACGCGTACAAATAGGTGTTGCTTTGATCGTTTTACAGATCCAGCTCGCGGCCTTCGCTGTTTTCCGCTTCCCGTTTCTTGATCAGGCTGGCGGCCAGAATCCCTAATTCATAAAGCAGGCATAGCGGGGCGGCCAACAAGATCTGGCTGACCACATCGGGCGGGGTCACGATAGCGGCGATCACAAACGCGCCCACAATTACATAACCACGGATTTCGCGCAGTTTGGCTACCGTTACAACGCCTGTTTTCACCAGTAAAATCACGGCGATAGGCACTTCAAAGGTAATGCCAAAGGCCAGGAACATGGTCATGACAAAGCCCAGATAGGCTTCGATGTCCGGTGCTGGTGTAATCGATTGCGGGGCAAACGAGGCGATGAAGTGAAACACGGTGCGGAACACCACGAAATAACAAAACGCCATGCCGGCAATGAACAGCAAGGTGCTGGTCATGATCAGCGGCAGAGCCAGCTTCTTTTCGTGGTTGTACAAACCTGGCGCAATAAAGGCCCATGCCTGGTAGAGCACGATAGGCAAGGCCAATACGAACGATGCCATCAAGGTGACCTTGACCGGCACCATGAAGGGGGTAATCACCCCGGTGGCAATCATGCGCGTACCCTCGGGCAGAGAGCTCATCATGGGCTGGGCCAGCACATCATAAATGGCCGAAGCGCCCGGATACGTAAACAGCACGATAAAAATCCCGACCACGGCAATCACCGCGCGTAGCAGGCGTGTACGCAGCTCGACCAGGTGGGAGATGAAGGTATCTTCTTGAGGCGCTTCGGTGCTCATGCCGTCGGTCCTTTAGAGGGTTGGGCGGGAGCATCCGTAGGACGGGGAGCGTCGTCACTGGCTGGCGCACTGGGCGCTGGCTGGGCGGCTGCATCCGTATCGGGCTGACTGGCAGCCGATTCTTTCGCGGGGGTAGCGTCGGGGCTCGCCTTGACGCTCTCGGCGGTATCCGAGAAGGCCTTGCGTGCGGACTCCGACGCGTTTTGCAGGGTGTCGCGGGCTTCTGTCAGAGGCTGGCTGATGCTTTTGCCCGTGTCCTCGACCGAACTGCGCACCGAGCGCGCGGCGTCCTCCATCTGGTCTTTGAGCTTGTTCACCTCATCCAGATTGATTTCGCGTTGGATATCGGTCTTGACCTCGTTAACGTAGCGCTGCGCGCGGCCAAGCAAATGGCCGACGGTGCGCGCTACTTTAGGAAGACGTTCGGGACCGATGACGATCAGGGCAACCACTCCAATCAGGAGCAGTTCGCTAAAGCTGACATCAAACATTCAGACTCACACAAGAAGGGGATCAGGCGCGATCGGATTTTTCCTTGGCCTGCACGTCGATCGTTTGAGGATCGGCAGCGCGTTGGCTGACGGTTTCGGGTGTTTTTTCTTCTTCACCCACGTCTTTCATGCCTTCTTTGAAACCTTTGACTGCACCGCCCAGATCCGAGCCGATATTACGCAGTTTCTTGGTGCCGAAAACCAGGGCAACGATGACCAGAACGATCAGCCAGTGCCAAATGCTAAAGCTACCCATAATGTATCTCCCTTAAGCAGCCATGGCTGCGCGTTGTTGCCATGGGCGCTCACCGCCCAAGATGTGCATGTGTAAATGGTTGATTTCCTGCCCGCCATCCAAACCGTTGTTGATGACAATGCGGAAACCGCCTTCAGGGCCGGGGCGACAACCAGCCTTTGCGGCCAGGGAAGGTGCCAAAGCCATCATTTTACCCAACCATTCGCTATCCTGGCCCGATACGTCCTGCATGGACACGACGTGTTTCTTGGGGATTACCAGGATATGGATAGGTGCAGCTGGATTGATGTCGTGAAATGCCAGAAAGTCCTCGTCCTCGTACACTTTTTTGGACGGGATCTGATCGGCAGCAATTTTACAAAACAGACAGTTCTCGCTCATAGCAACCTCGGTAGCGAAGCACTTGCTGGGCAAGTGCCAAAAATCTAGGTATCAGGACAGTGTAGCGCGTCTAAATGACAGAATTACACCTGGTCCTTAGGGCGCGAAGCTTTTTCTTCCAGGCCTGATGTACCTTCGCGGCGCAGCAGTTCTGTCAGGACATCGCGGGGCTCCAGACCGTAGTAAGTCAGTGCCACCAGGCTATGAAACCACAGGTCTGCCGTTTCGTAGACGATGCGCTCGCGTTCTTCATCCTTGGCAGCCATGACCAGCTCGGTCGCTTCTTCCCCGATTTTCTTCAGGAATGCATCCGGTCCCTTGGCCAGCAGCTTGGCGGCGTAGGAAGAGGATGGATCCCCGCCTTGTGCAGGCAGGCGGGACTTCAGGGTGCGGCCAAGATGATCGAGGATGGTCTCGACAGTAGGTTGTTCGCTCATCGGTAAATATGCTCCGGGTCTTTCAGGACGGGGTCAACCGTCACCCATTGTGCCTGATCGCTCTGGCCTTGCAGCTGGCGATAAAAGCAGCTTTCACGACCCGTATGACAGGCGATCTGGCCAACCTGTTCCACGCTAAGCAAAATAACGTCGCCATCACAGTCCAGGCGCAAGTCGCTGACATGCTGTACGTGACCGGATTCCTCGCCCTTGCGCCACAGGCGCTGGCGGGAACGCGACCAGTACACGGCGCGGCCGGTGCTGACGGTCTCTTGCAGGGACTCCTGGTTCATCCAGGCGACCATCAAGATTTTGCCCGTGGCCTGGTCCTGCGCAATCGCGGGGATCAAGCCTTGTTCATCAAAGCGGATTTCAGCCAGCCAGGCCGGTAAGTCAGCCATTAGCGTCGCACCTGAATACCTTGCGCAGCCATGAAATCCTTGGCTTCGGCAATAGTGTGTTGACCGTAGTGGAAGATGCTGGCGGCCAGTACGGCACTGGCGCCGCCCTTGATCACGCCATCGGCCAGGTCTTGCAGGCCGCCCACTCCACCAGAGGCGATAACAGGAACGGAGACCGCCTCGGACACGGCACGAGTCAGTTCCAGATCAAAGCCGGATTTGGTGCCGTCGCGGTCCATGCTGGTCAGCAGCAGTTCGCCGGCGCCGTATTCGGCCATGCGGGCTGCCCATTCCACCACGTCCAGGCCGGTTCCACGACGACCGCCGTGGGTAAAGACTTCCCAGCGTGGTGCTTCGTTCTCAGCACTGACACGGCGTGCATCAATGGCGACGACCATGCATTGCTTGCCATGGTGATCGCTGGCGGCACGCACCAGGTCCGGGTTGCTGATGGCGGCGCTGTTAATGGACACCTTGTCCGCTCCGGCATTGAGCAGGCGCTGGATGTCGGCTACTTCGCGCACACCACCACCCACTGTCAGGGGGATGAAAATCTGACTGGCCACCTGTTCGATGATGGGCAAGATCAGATCACGGTTGTCCGAGGTGGCCGTAATGTCCAGGAAGGTCAGTTCGTCTGCACCCTGGTCGTTGTACTTGCGGGCGATCTCGACCGGGTCTCCGGCATCGACCAGATCCACAAAGTTGATGCCTTTGACCACGCGGCCAGCGGTCACGTCCAGACAAGGAATGATGCGGCAGGCTAATTCGTTGGTAACGTCCTGGCTCATGCCTGGTACTCGTCAGCGAAGGTTTGCGCCTCGGCAAAATTCAGGGTGCCTTCGTAAATGCTGCGACCCAAAATCACACCTTCGATGCCTTCGTGCTCTACGGCACACAGGTCTTCAATGTCTTTCAGGTTGGTGACACCGCCGGAGGCGATGACGGGAATCTTCACGTGCTGGGACAGCTTGACGGTGGCTTCGATGTTTACACCAGTCAGCATGCCGTCGCGGCCAATATCGGTGTAGATAATGGACTCGCAGCCGTAGTCTTCAAATTTCTTGGCCAGATCCAGTACGTCGTGGCGGGTCAGCTTGCTCCAGCCGTCGGTGGCGATTTTGCCGTCACGGGCATCCAGGCCAACAATGATGTTGCCAGGAAAGGCGCTGCAGGCGTCTTGCAGGAAACCAGGGCTTTTGACAGCGGCAGTGCCAATAATGACATAGCTCATGCCAGCGTCCAGGTAGCGCTCGATGGTATCCAGGTCGCGGATACCACCGCCGATCTGTACGGGAATTTCACCGTCGATGGCAGCAATAATGGATTTGATGGCTTCGCTGTTCTTGGGCTTACCGGCAAAAGCGCCGTTCAGGTCCACCAGATGCAGGCGCCGGGCCCCTTGTTCCAGCCATTGTGTTGCTATTTTGGCCGGATCATCCGAGAAAATAGTGGCATCGTCCAGGTCACCCTGGCGAAGGCGCACACAACGCCCGTCTTTGAGGTCGATGGCGGGAATCAAAAGCATGGTCTTTAGCCGTAAAAAACGTAAGAAATACTGGGTCGGAAAAAGTCAGAACAACGCCGGGAAGCTTGCTTGAAAAATCATGGCTTCCAGTTGGCGAAATTCCGGAACAGTTGCAGGCCGTTGTCTGCGCTTTTCTCAGGATGGCATTGCAACGCAAAAATATTAGCGTTTGCTATCGCCGAGGTAAAGCGTTGGCCATAGTGCGTCGAACCACAAGTTTGATCTATATGCAGCGGATCGACAAAGTAGCTATGAACAAAGTAAAAGAACGCGCCATCCTCAATGCCAGCCCATAAGGGATGATCCTGAGTCTGGTGTACGCGGTTCCAGCCAATATGGGGCACTTTCAGCCCGGGGCCGGAGGCGTGGTCGCTGCTTTTGTAGTTCGGGCCCTCAAAACGGCGCACTTGGCCGGGAATCAGACCTAAACAGGGGACATTGCCTTCCTGACTGGAATCGAACAGCATTTGTTCGCCTACGCAGATGCCCAATAGGGGCTTGTTGCGGGCGGCTGTCAGCAAGGCATCGCGCAAACCGGATTGGTCCAGGTGGGCCATGCAATCGGGCATGGCACCCTGGCCGGGTAAGACAACCCGGTCCGCATCCAGAATGGCTTGAGGGGTTTGAGCAAGAACGATGCGCGCATCAGGTGCGGCGGCATGCAGTGCTCGGGCAACCGAGAAGATGTTGCCCGAACCGTAATCGACAATAGCGATAGTGGTCACGATGTGTGTCCGAAGGACGTTTACAGAACCCCTTTGGTCGAAGGCACCACGCCTTCGCTACGTGGGTCCAGCTCCAGAGCCATACGCAATGCTCGGCCAAAGGCTTTGAACACGGTTTCGCACTGGTGGTGTGCGTTTTCGCCGCGCAGGTTATCGATGTGCATAGAAACCAGGGCGTGATTGACAAAACCCTGGAAAAACTCGCGTGCCAAGTCTACATCGAACTGGCCGATTCGTGCGCGGGTAAAGGGCACAAAATAAAACAGGCCGGGGCGACCGGAGAAGTCCACCACTACGCGCGACAGCGACTCGTCCAAGGGTACATAGGCATGGCCGTAGCGGCGCAGACCGGCTTTGCTGCCTACGGCCTTGGCAAAAGCCTGGCCCAGCGCAATGCCGATATCCTCGACAGTGTGGTGATCATCGATGTGGGTGTCGCCCTCACAGTGCACGTCCAGGTCAATCAGACCATGGCGGGCGATCTGGTCCAGCATGTGGTCCAGAAAGGGCACGCCGCTGTTGAGCGAGTGACGGCCGGTGCCGTCCAGGTTAACGGCCACGCGGATGCGGGTTTCATTGGTATTGCGGGTAATCTCGGCGGTACGCATATCAGTGCCGGCGGCAAGGCCGGTATCAGGATTGGTTCAATCGGAATTGCGCGCTGGCAGCGTGGGCGTACAGGCCCTCGCCTTGTGCCAGCGTAGCGGCTATGGGTCCCAATGTTTGGGCGCCTGATTCTGAAACCTGAATAATGCTGCTGCGTTTCTGGAAATCGTAGACGCCCAAAGGTGACGAGAAACGCGCAGTGCGTGCCGTCGGCAGGACATGGTTAGGCCCGGCACAGTAATCGCCCAGCGATTCGGAGCTGTAGGGGCCCAGGAAAATGGCGCCAGCATGGCGGATTTTGCCCAACAAGTCCTGGGCGTTACGGGTAGAGACTTCCAGGTGTTCCGGCGCGATATGGTTGCTGATCTTACAGGCCTCGTCCAGATCGCGGACGTGGATCAGGGCACCGCGACCAGACAGGCTGCGACGGATGATGTCCGCGCGTGGCATGGTGGGGAGCAGACGTTCGATGGCCGCTTCAACCTGGTCCAGGAAGTCCGCATCGGGACACAGCAAGATGGCCTGGGCCAGCTCGTCGTGTTCAGCCTGGGAGAACAGGTCCATCGCCACCCAGTCAGCAGGAGCACTGCCGTCGCTGATGATCAGGATTTCGGAGGGGCCGGCAATCATGTCGATGCCAACGACGCCAAAGACGCGGCGTTTGGCAGCGGCGACATAGGCGTTGCCGGGGCCGACAATCTTGTCTACCGGCGGGATGGTGTCCGTACCGTAAGCCAAAGCGCCTACAGCCTGCGCGCCACCAATAGTGAACACGCGATCGACACCGCCCAGGGCGGCAGCCGCCAGCACGATGGGGTTGCGCACGCCATCGGGTGTAGGCGTGACCATGATCAGTTCTGGAACACCAGCCACTTTGGCAGGAATGGCGTTCATCAGAACCGAGGAGGGGTAAGCGGCCTTGCCACCGGGGACATACAGTCCCACACGGTCCAAGGGAGTAACTTGCTGACCCAGCACGGTGCCATCGGCTTCCGTGTAGGTCCAGGTTTCAGTGCGCTGATGCTCGTGGTAACGACGCACACGCTCGGCGGCCTGTTCCAGTGCCTTGCGCTGATCGGCAGGCAGGCTGTCCAGAGCCGTAAACAGTTCTTCTTTGGAGATTTCCAGTGCCGAGGCCTGTTCAACAGCCAGTCGGTCAAAGCGCTGGGTGTAATCCAATAAGGCCGTGTCCCCCTCATGCTGGATACGATGCAGAATTTCGGCACAAGCGTGCTCGATAGACGCGTCTTCGGACGCTTCGTAAGCCAGTAGAGTGCGCAGTTCGGCATCGAACTGGGCGGATTGGGAGGTTAGGCGATGGATCAGTGACATGTCGCTATAGGAAAAAGCTAAGGTTCAAGGGCCAGTGTATAACATTTCGCTTAGGCAAAAGGCGGTCTGCGCCTTTTGCGCAAGCAGGATTGTCACGCTGTTTATCCCCCGCCCGTGGCAGGGGAAGTTTTACTCGTCTACCGAAGCGCGAGAGAAAGCGTCGATCAGGGGTTGCAACTGGGCACCACGGTTCTTCATGGCAGCCTGATTGACGATCAAGCGCGAGGAAATGGGGGTGATGTCTTCCACTTCTACCAGCTTGTTGGCACGCAAGGTGCCGCCGCTGGAGACCAGGTCCACAATGGCGTCGGCCAGACCGACCAGCGGAGCCAGTTCCATGGAGCCATACAGCTTGATCAAGTCCACATATACGCCTTTGCTGGCGAAGTGTTCGCGGGCAGCGCGGGTGTATTTGGTGGCGATACGCAGGCGCGAACCTTGCTTGACGGCCGAATGGTAGTCAAAGCCTTCGGCCACGGCCACACACAGGCGGCAACGGGCAATGTTCAGGTCCACGGGCTGGTACAGACCGCCGGGGTGCTGTTCCATGTGCTCGTACAGCACATCCTTGCCGGCAATTCCGATATGGGCGGCACCGTATTGCACGTAGGTTGGCACGTCGGTGGCACGCACAATAATCAGACGCAGGTCCGGGTTATTGGTGGGCAGGATCAGTTTGCGCGACGTTTCGGGGCTTTCCAGCACCTTGATGCCTGCCTCTTCCAGCAATGGCAGGGTTTCGTCAAAAATCCGGCCTTTGGACAAGGCCAGCGTCAGAGGTTGATTTAAACCGGCGGGACTCATTGGGTTTCCTTGCTGCTGATTCGCTCGATGTTGGCGCCTACGGCTTGAAGCTTGGCTTCCATGCGGTCGTAGCCACGGTCCAGATGGTAGATGCGTTCGACGGTAGTGTCACCCCGAGCCGCCAGGCCTGCAATGACCAGGCTGGCCGACGCACGCAGGTCGGTTGCCATGACGGTGGCGCCAGTCAGGTAAGGAGCGCCGGTAACGACGGCCATATGGCCTTCGATATCGATCTGTGCACCCAGTCGGTTCAGTTCCTGTACGTGCATGTAGCGATTTTCAAAGATGGTTTCCACGACCGAGGCGGTGCCGTCGGCAATGGTGTTCAGTGCCATCAATTGAGCCTGCATGTCCGTGGGGAAGCCGGGGTATTCGCTGGTACGGAAGCTGACCGCCTTGGGGCGACCATTCATGCTGGCCTTGATCCAGTCCGAGCCGGTTTCAATCTGCAGTCCGGCTTCGCGCAGCTTGTCCAGCGTGGCGCCCATGGCGTTAGCATCGGTATTGCGCAAGGTCAGTTCGCCACCGGTAGCGGCAACGGCGCACAGGAACGTACCGGCTTCAATACGGTCGGGGCAGATGGTGTGTTTGGCACCGTGCAGGCGTTCGACACCGTCAATGACGATACGGTCGGTACCGTGGCCCTGGATCTTGGCACCCATTTTGATCAGCAGCTCGGCCAGATCAATAATTTCCGGTTCACGGGCTGCGTTTTCCAGAATGGTTTGGCCTTCAGCCAGAACGGCGGCCATCATCAGGTTTTCGGTGCCGGTCACCGTCACCATATCCGTGCGCACCACGGCACCGCGCAAGCGTTTGGCGCGGGCATTCACAAAGCCGTGCTCGACATGGATTTCTGCACCCATGGCCGCCAGACCCTTGATGTGTTGATCCACAGGGCGTTGGCCAATAGCACAACCACCGGGCAGGCTGACGCGGGCCTCGCCAAAGCGGGCCAGCAGGGGGCCCAGCACCAGAATGGAGGCGCGCATGGTTTTCACCAGTTCGTAGGGCGCTTCCAGATTGGTGATGTTGCCTGCATTCAGCTCCAGCGTGCCATTGCGCTCCTGGGTGACACCCAACTGACCCAACAGCTTCAGGGTGGTGTCGATGTCACGCAGACGCGGGACATTGTCCAGGTACACCGTGTCGGCAGTCAGCAGACTGGCGCACAGAATGGGCAGGGCAGCGTTTTTGGCGCCAGAGACAGTGATCTCGCCATTCAGGCGTTGTCCGCCCGTGATGCGTAATTTATCCATTCGGATTGGCCTTGTATTCGTCGGGGGTAAGCGTGCGCATGGACAGGGCGTGGATTTCGGCTTTCATCCGGTCGCCCAGGGCTTTGTAAACCAGTTGGTGACGCGCAATCAGGCGTTTGCCTTCAAAGGCGGTGCTGACGATCAGGGCCTCAAAGTGCGAACCATCGCCTTGCACTTGCAAGTGTTCACAGGGCAGGTTGTCGGCAATGTATTGGTGAACTTGTTCGGGGGTCGGCAACATGAAATCAATTCCGTAATTTATAGCCTGAGGCAAGCAGGCGTAGCGAAATCAGACACAGCGCAACAAAGACGCTGGCGACAACGGTCAGGCTGAACCAGGGAGAAATATCCGAGGCGGCAAAAAAACCGTAGCGGAACCCGTCAATGGTATAGAGCAACGGATTCCAGTGTGAAACAGTTTGCCAAAACGGCGGCAGGCTATGAATCGAATAGAACACGCCCGACAGGAACGTCGCAGGCATGATCAGAAAGTTCTGGAACGCGGCCAGTTGGTCAAACTTTTCAGACCACAGTCCGGCGATCAGACCCAAGGTGCCCATGATGCCGCAAGACATGACGGCAAACACCAATACCCATAAGGGCTTGGCTACAGGCAGGGACACGAAGAACAGCGACACCAGCCACACACAGAGGCCCACACAGACACCGCGGGCGATGGACGCCAGCAGATAGGCGGCGAAAATCTCGCGGTGCGACAGCGGTGGCAGCAGGATAAAGACCAGATTGCCAGTGATGCGGCTTTGAATCAGTGATGAGGACGGGTTCGCAAAAGCGTTTTGCAACATGCTCATCATCATCAGGCCCGGAATCAGGAAGGCGGTGTAGGGCACGGAGTCGTATACCGTGACGCGGCCTTCAAGGACGTGGGCGAAAATCAGCAAATACATCAGCGCCGTCAGTACGGGCGCAGCAATGGTCTGAAAGCCCACTTTCCAGAAACGCATCAGCTCTTTGCGTAGCAGCGTAGGAAAGCCCGAGCCCATCTTGGGCTGAGGGGGCAGGCTCAGGGTGCCGATCTTGGCAGCGGGGGCGTCCGTGTTTTGAGGCACGCCCCAGTGTTTGGGAGAATTGTTCTGGTTCACAGTGCGACTCCCATTTTTCCTTCGTTGTGCATGATGCGCACAAATGCATCCTCCAGATCGTGGCCGCCTGCGCGCTCCATAATGGCTTGCGTGGTATCCAGGGCGACGATCTTGCCACTTTTAAGCATGGCCAGGCGACCACAGAGGGCCTGGGCTTCTTCCAGATAGTGGGTGGTCAGCAAGATGGTGTGGCCTTGTTGATTCAGGCGAATGATGAACTCCCACAGCGTGCGGCGCAGGTCCACGTCCACGCCGGCAGTGGGTTCATCCAGAATAATGACAGGGGGGCGGTGCACCAGCGCCTGGGCGACCAGAACGCGACGCTTCATGCCGCCGGACAAGGCGCGCATGTTCACATCGGCCTTGTCGCTCAGGGCCAGATTGGCCAGAATCTCGTCGATCCAGTCGTCATTGTTTTTCAGGCCAAAGTAGCCTGATTGCAGACGCAAGGTTTCACGGACGGTGAAAAAGGGATCGTAAACAATTTCCTGTGGCACCACGCCCAGCGATTGGCGGGCTTTCTGGTACTGGGTGCGCACATCGTAACCACAGACGCTGACCTGGCCGCTGGTGGGGCGTGTCAGGCCTGCCAACATGGAAATCAGGGTTGTTTTACCGGCGCCGTTAGGGCCGAGCAAGCCGAAAAATTCACCATGTTCGATAGTCAGGCTGACCTGATCGACGGCCAGAAAACCGGCATCGGAACGGGGAGGGGAAAACAGGCTTTTGAGTCCCCGGCTTTGGGGAGCGAAGCGTTTACTGACGTTATCGAGTTTGAAGGCGGACATGGCAATTTGGGTTGGCCTGACGCGGGTGTGGCGGTGTAAGTCGTCGCTGTAGCGTCTTTGTTAACTAAACAGGCCTACGCATGGGCGTAGACCTGTTTGGGGGTGATCAGGCTCTTTATTATAGAGTACGACTCTGGTCTGCTTAAGAATGCCCGACCAAAGCGCCCGTGCTTGCCACGGCCTGTCTTAGCTGTTTTGCTTGTTCAGCGCCTGAATCAGGCCATCAATGCCACCTTGCTCAATTTGCTGGGCAAACTGGTTGCGGTAGTTTTGAATCAGCCAGATGCCTTCCACGTTCAAGTCGTAGATTTTCCAGCCTTCAGGTGTTTTTTCCAGACGGTAATCCACGCCAACCGGGCCACCGTTGGATTGAGTCAGCGAGGAGCGCACCACCACGTCGTCTGCATTGGCATCGCCACGGAACGGCAGGATGGTCAGCTGTGTCTTGTCATCCACGCGGGACAAGGCTCCGCTGTAGGTACGCACCAAGGTGCCCTTGAACGCTTCGACCAGCTTCTGACGCTGTTCGGGGCTGGCTTGACGCCAGTAGCGGCCAGCGGACAGACGTGTCGTCTTTTCCAGGTTCACGTAGGGCATGATGTTTTCGTTCACGGCAGCCAGAATGGCAGCGCGGTCACCCTTGCGGATGGCGTCGCTTTCCTTGACCACTTGCAATGCTTGATTACCGACCGATTCAACAAACTTGTTGGGCTCCCCTTTGGGATCTGCAACTTGTGCCTGGGCTGCGACGGCGTGCAAACACAGAGCCAGGGCCGCACAGACGGTCAGGATCCAGGAAATCAGGCGAGAGGGGGAGGACTGCAAAGCAGTCCCGCCCAAGGCGGGACGGGAAATCATAAAAAACTCCAGAAGAATGTTCTGCGGGCAGCGCGTTTTTATTCGTCTGCGTCCGAGTAGTCAGGCAGGTCCTGGCTGGTGTCGCCACCGGTGCGGCGGGCTTGCACCATCGCATGGCGTCGTTGCAGGTAAGCGTCGCGTATGAAGCTGTAGCGGTCAAGGGCGATGTCGTTAACAAGTTTTTCTGCATCCAGCACGCCAGCACGGGCATCCAAGGCCCACAAACCCAGGATGCTGTTGCGTACCGGTACATCCTTGATCGCCATGATCGGACCCGTGGAGGAGAAGCCTTCCAGGAAGCTGGTGCCACGTGCCACACCGTCGCGAACGGTACTGGGGCCAAAGAAGGGCAGAACCACGTAAGGGCCAGACTTGACGCCCCATACGCCCAGCGTCACACCAAAGTCGTTGGGGATGCGCTTGGAGCCGTTCATGGTGGCAACGTCAATACAACCGCCCAGGCCCATGGTCGAGTTGAACAGGACGCGACCCAGGGTGTTGAAGAAGTCAACGTGCTCGCCTTGCAGGAAGCTGTTGACGGCCGACCAGGCATCGCCCAGGTTGTTGAAAATGTTACTAATACATGTGCGTGCAGGCTGCGGCGTCAGGGCGTTGTAGCCTTCTGCAATCGGTTTGATCAGCGCGCCGTCCACGGTTTCGTTAAAGGCGTAGATGCCACGGTTCATGCCTTCCCAGGGGTCCTGGGGGTTGGGGTTGGGCACACTGGCGCAACCGGCCACAAGCGCAGCACTGGCACCGATCAGGCTCAAACGGACTCCACGAGGCAGGGAGTAAGAGCGGCGAGTTGTTGTATTCATGGTTGTGTCGTCTGTAATGAGCATGAACGGGCGGGTTTGCTTACTCCGATTTGGAGCCGCCGTCCTTGGAGGCCGTGTTGTAGAGGAACTTGCTGATCAGTTCTTCCAGCACAACCGCGCTTTGAGTATAGGTAATGGTGCTGCCACCTTGCAGGTCCTTGTCGTCGCCACCCGCAGTCAGGCCAATGTACTGTTCGCCCAGCAGGCCTGACGTCAGGATGGAGGCCGAGGTGTCGACAGGAAACTTGTAGTGCTCGTCCATATCCAGGGTGACCACGGCTTTGAAGTCCTGGTTGTCAAAACCAATGGAGCCAACCCGGCCAACGACCACACCGCTGGCCTTGATGGGAGCGCGTGGTTTCAGGCCACCCAGATTATCGAACTTGGCCGATACCTGGTAGGTCTTGGCAAAGGAAAAAGAACTGAGGTTACCCGCACGCAGGGCCAGGAATGCCAGTGCGACCAGCCCCAGCAAAACAAACAGGCCAACCCAGAAATCGGTTTTCTCGCGATTCATAGCTGAGCAATTCCTAAATAGTTAACTGAACATAAGGGCGGTGAGCAGGAAGTCCGTGCCCAATACCGCCAAAGCGCCGCTGACGACCGTGCGTGTGGTCGCGCGAGAAACGCCTTCGGGCGTGGCCTTGGCATGCCAGCCCATATACAGCGCAATCAAGGTCACGATCAGGCCAAACACCAGGCTTTTGATCACTCCGTTGAGTACGTCATCAATCACATCGACACCGTTTTGCATTTGCGACCAGAAGGCGCCCGCATCAATGCCGATCATCTGCACGCCGACGACATAGCCGCCCAGAATGCCGACCATGGAGAACACGGCGGCCAGAATGGGCATGGCAATAATGCCACCCCAAAAGCGCGGTACCAGCAGGCGGCGCAAGGGGTCCACCGCCATGACTTCCATGGCGGCAATCTGTTCACCGGCTTTCATCAAGCCGATTTCGGCGGTTAATGATGTCCCGGCTCGGCCTGCAAACAGCAGGGCGGTGACGACCGGCCCCAGTTCACGTACCAGAGACAGGGCGACCAGCAGGCCCAAGGCCTCTTCGGAACCATAGCGGTTCAGTGTGTAATAACCTTGCAAGCCCAGCACAAAACCCACGAACAGCCCGGAAACGGCAATGATCAGCAGCGAATAGTTGCCAATAAAGTGGATTTGCTGGGAAACCAGGCGGGGGCGACGCCACAGCAGGGAAGACCGGGCCAGCAAGGCCACGAACAGGCGGCTGAAGGCACCCAGGCCGTAGATGCTATTGCGTATCGCAGCGCCTAGCGCGCTAATCGGGGCGGTGATGAAATTCATGAGCGCGTCGTCCGATTCTGGAGCCAGGCTTCAAAAGCCGGGGTGACGGGATAGTTAAAGGCGATAGGGCCGTCGGGTTCACCACGCAGGAACTGCTGCACGTAAGGATCCTTGGAAGCGCGCAGCTCGGTGGGCGTGCCCTGGGTCAGCAAACGTCCCTGGCCAACAATATAAACCTGGTCGGCAATCGCAAAGGATTCGGCCACATCGTGCGTAATCAATACTGAAGCGCAGTTCAGGCGGTCGGTCAGGTCGCGAATCAGCTGCGCGGTAATGCCCATGGAAATAGGGTCCAGGCCGGCAAAGGGTTCGTCGTACAGAATCAGCTCGGGCTCCAGCACAATGGCACGGGCCAGGGCAACTCGGCGGGCCATACCGCCGGAAATTTCATTGATGCCCAAATGGGCAGCCGCGCGCAGGCCAACGGCGTCCAGCTTGTCCAGTACACGGTCCTGAATGGCGGCTTCGGAGTCGTTTGTCAGCTCCCGCAGGGGAAACGCCACGTTTTCAAACACGTTCAGGTCAGTAAACAGGGCACCCTGCTGAAACAGCACACCCATGCGTTGACGCGTCTGGCGCAGAGCCTCGCCGTCCAGCTTGGCCAGGTCCTGGCCAAAAACCGTAACAGTCCCTTTCTGAGCACGAATTTGTCCGGTCGCAGCACGCAGAAGTGTTGTTTTTCCGGAACCTGACCCCCCCATCATGGCGACGACCTGACCTTTCTGAACGGTCATGGACACGTCCGCGAGCACGGTAAAGGCACCGTAGCCCAGCGAGGCGGAGTCCAGATTTAGTACGGCTCGGTCAGTATTTACAACCATGTCGCGGGCAAAAGGGGATAAAAGGACCTGCCATTGTACCGCTTGCAGCTCTGGCGTCTCAATGTCTTGCGCGCGATGGGGGCGGGATCGTGGCGCTTTTATGAGCCATTTTGTGGCTCTTGATACAGCCACTTACTTCAAACCGGCTTTGGTGGTGAAGTCGCCCTTTTTTGTGTCGAATTTGTTTTAGATAGCGGGTTGTATCAAGGCGAACAGCAATCCGCCGCCTGCCAGCAACCATAAAGGGTTGATGCGACTTAGCAGCAAAATGGCCGTACAGGCCAGAGCCGTGCCCCAGGCCCACAGTCCGCCCTGGGCCGCTTTCAGAATTGTGCCGCTGGCAGCCAGGATCATGCCGGCGGCAATGGGCAGCAGACCAATTTCAATGGCGTGGATGATGCGTGTGCCCTCATAGCGCTTCCAGATTGTTGCCAGGTAATAGATCAGCAGGGCAGAGGGCAGGAAAATGGCGACGGATGCGGCCAGGGCACCGGCCCAGCCAGCCGCCTTCCAGCCCACCAGGGTGACAAGCAAGGATTTCGGGCCGGGTGTCAGGCGCGACAGGGCGAACAGATCCAGAAATTCCTGATTGCTGAGCCAGCCATGGATTTCTACCGATTGCCGGTGAATCTCCGGGATGATGCTTTGCCCGCCCCCTATGGTCAGAAAAGACAGGGGCGCAAAGACGCGCATGAGCTGGAGCAAAACCGTGATCATGATTGCTCCACCGCTTTGTCTCCAAGTTGCAGCCAGGCATACCAGACGGACAGCGGTGCACAGATCAGAATAACGGGGATCAGGCTCCATTCCATGACGAAAATGCCGACAAAAACGGCCAACATGAGGGCAATGGGCACGATTCCGGTGGCGGCGCTGCGCGCCGAGCGTACGCCCATTTCAAGAGACAGGCCAATAGCGGCGGCGGCAATTCCGGCCATGACTTGAGGCACCAGGGTAGAGCCCGTCAGTTGTTCCAGACCAATCAGCATCAAAATGGCCAGCAGTAGCGGGGGAAGCACCATGCCCAGCGTGGCAACTAACGCCCCAGGCCCGGCCAGCAGACGATAACCAATCCATATAGAGAGGTTCACCACATTGATGCCGGGCAGTGCTTGGGACAGCGCCAGACCGCTAAGAAAATCCGCCTGGCTCATCAGGCGCCGCTGAACAACAAACTCACGCATTAACCAGCCACTCAAGCCCCCACCAAAGCTGGTCAGGCCAATGCGGGCAAAGATCAGAAATAGAGCGCTTAAGGATAAAGGGGCAGCTTCTTGAGACCGGGTCATAGAGCAATGAAGGCGGATAGGGCTCGTCAAAAGTGGAAGTTTGAACATTCTGGCATACAAATTAAGCCGTTTTTTCCCTCTTGTGCGCTCGGGTGGCGGCCTGATCCTTCTTGCTGGGGGTGCGGCGTGGCCTTTATTGGCAAGAAAACGGCTGTCGGGCAGCGGTCGTTCAAATTTTTTTCTACCCTCAAGCGCTGCTTATTTGTTTGAAATATTTAAAGATAAAAATTAATTAAAGTGGGAGCAGAAATTAAATAAAAAATGAATTGAAATAAATAAGAAAAGAATTAAAAAAATAACTTGAAACCATGTGTGATGCCCGCTTGAGGGGACGGGTGCTTCCGGCGGCTAATGAAGGGTGTAATGAGCTTTTTATGGGTTCAATCTGTTGAAATAAAAGAGATTGAAACGATCGTTTGAATTTATGGTGGCTTGCTGGAGCGGCTGATCAGCCCGATCCGGATCCAAACATGGACAGTTTCATGAAGATGGATTTGATCTATACCCATCTTTGATTGAAAATAAAAAAGACTTTATGGTCGTAAAAGCGGTTGTGCGTGTACGATTATTCGATTGCCTCGCATCGTAGAGCGTCCGTTTGGGACCTTATGCTGCGTGGGGTTTCAGTTTCCTGGAGACAAACCTATGACATCTAGTTCAGCCAGTGCAGTGACGGGCAGTGCCCGTACCTTGCGTCGGGTCGCCGTGTGCGGTGCCGGCGTCATGGGCGCGCAAATTGCCGCCCATTGTGTGAATGCAGGCATACCAGTAGTTCTGTTTGATCTGCCCGCCCGCGAGGGGCCCAAAAATGGCATCGCCCTGCGTGCCATTGCCAATCTGCGCAAAATGAATCCCGCTCCTTTGGGTACGCCAGACCTGGCCGACCTGATCGAGCCCGCCAACTACGACGACAATCTGGACCGTCTGGCCGATTGCGATCTGGTGATCGAAGCCATTGCCGAGCGTCTGGACTGGAAACAGGATCTGTACCGCAAGATCGCGCCAGCACTGAACCCTAATGCCATCATCGCCAGCAACACGTCCGGCCTGTCCATCACTTCCCTGGCAGATGTTTTGCCGGAAGCGCTGCGCCCACGTTTTTGCGGCGTGCACTTTTTCAATCCGCCACGCTACATGAGCCTGGTGGAGCTGATCCCCACGAAATACACCCAGCCAGAGCTGCTGGATGTTCTGGAAACCTTCCTGGTATCGCAACTGGGCAAGGGCGTGGTTCGCGCCAAAGATACCCCCAATTTCATCGGTAACCGCATTGGTGTTTTTGGCATTCTGTCCGTGTTCGAGCAGGCTCGTCGTTTCTCCCTGACTTACGAGCAGGTTGATGAATTGACGGGTACACGTCTGGGTCGAGCCAAATCGGGTACTTACCGTACCGCTGACGTGGTTGGCCTGGACACTCTGGCACACGTGATCCGCACCATGCAGGATCAGCTGCCCGATGATAGCTTCAAAGCACACTTTGGCCTGCCACCAGAAGTGCAGGGCCTGATTGATGCAGGTGCTTTGGGTCAAAAGACCGGTGCCGGTTTCTTCCGCAAGAAGGGCCGTGAAATCCAGCGTTTCGATGCTCAACAGCGCGATTACGTGGCTGCTGACCAGAAAATCGATCCTGATGTCGCCGCCATTCTGGCTGTACGTGACCCGGCTGAGCGCCTGCGCCAGCTGCGCGAGTCCGACAAGCCTCAGGCTCAATTCGTGTGGGCCGTACTGCGCGATACCTTCCACTACAGTGCCATTCATCTGCAAGACATTGCCGACAACGCCCGTCAGCTGGATCTGGCCTTGAAATGGGGCTTTGGTCACAAGCAAGGCCCGTTCGAGATCTGGCAGGCTGCCGGATGGCGTCAGGTGGCCGAATGGATCAACCAGGACATTCAAGACGGCAAGACACTGAGCAGCCAGGCGCTGCCAGACTGGGCGACTCGTGGTCCTGTGTGGGAAGCGCAAGGCGTGCATACCGCTGCCGGTTCCTGGAATCCGTCGCAAAGCCGCTTTGAAGGCCGTAGCGATCTGCCTGTTTACCTGCGCCACATTGGCACACCTTTGCTGGTGGGCGAGGTCGAGTCTCTGGAAACCACCACGGTTTTCGAAGATGGGTCGGTTCGCTGCTGGACGCTGCCCGCACCGCACCCACAAGACGTGCTGATCGTGTCCTTCAAGACCAAGATGCACACGCTGAGCCCTGGTGTGGTCAATGGCATGTTCAAGGCGATTGAGCTGGCTGAAGCCTCGTATCAGGCTCTGGTGGTGGCCCAGGATGGTGATCCATTCTCCGCTGGCGCTGACCTGAAAGCCATTTTGCCCGTGTTCGAGAAAGAAGGCGTGGCCGGTGTTGAGCCGGTAGAGCGCGCCATGCAGGACATGGTTCTGCGTATCCGCTACGCCCAGGTGCCTGTGGTGGCTGCGGTTGCCGGTCTGGCTCTGGGTGGTGGTTGCGAACTGGCTGTGCATTGCGCGCACCGCGTCGCTCACTTCGAGTCCTACATTGGTCTGGTTGAAGTGGGTGTGGGTCTGGTTCCAGGCGCAGGTGGTCTGGCTTACTCGGCTCGTCGCTCGGCTGAACTGCAAGCCATGGGTGCACCTGATGCCCCGTTGCTGGCCTACCTGAAGCGTTTTGCTCTGGCTATCGCCAGCGCACAAGTGTCGCGCTCCGCTCTGGATGCGCGTCAGCTTGGCTTCCTGAAAGAGTCCGACACCATCGTCATGAACCGTCAGGAACTGGTTTATGTGGCCGTTCGTCAGGCACAGGCTCTGGCCAGCGCCGGTTGGCGTGCTCCATTGCCACGTCGCTTCCCGGTTGCCGGTCGCGATGGCATTGCCACGTTGAAAGCTCAACTGGTGAACATGAAAGAAGGTGGTTTCATCTCGGAATATGACTTCCATATTGCCGAGAAGGTCGTAACCGTGATCTGCGGGGGCGATGTGGATCCAGGCTCGCTGGTGGATGAAGCCTGGATGATGGCGCAAGAGCGGCAGGCCTTCCTGGAGCTGCTCAATTCCCCCAAGACCCAGGAACGTATTACTGGGATGCTGACCACTGGCAAGCCAGTGCGTAACTAGAGCGGATCAAGGAGTAGACATGACTGTACAACAAGCTTATATCGTCGCTGCCAAGCGTACGCCCATTGGAAAAGCGCCTCGCGGTGTGTTTTCGTCCTACCGTCCTGACGAGCTCTTGGCAGAAGCCATTCGCGGCATGCTGGCCGATGTGCCCAAACTGGACCCTGCCGCCATTGAAGAAGTGGTGGCTGGTTGCGCCCTGCCTGAAGGCCCGCAAGGTTTTAACGTTGCGCGTATTTCTGCCTTGCTGGCAGGCCTGCCGCATACCGTGGCCGGGATGACCGTCAACCGCTTCTGCGCCTCGGGTTTGAGCGCCATTGCGATTGCTGCCGACCGTATCCGTACGGGCCAGGCAGACATTATCGTGGCTTCGGGTGTGGAATCCATGAGTCAGGTGCCGGTGATGGGCGTGAATACCACGTTCAGCCCCGAGATTTTCACTTCGGACGAGAACTACGGGATCGCTTACGGCATGGGTCTGACCGCTGAAGAAGTAGCGCGTCAGTGGAAAGTCTCCCGTGAAGATCAGGACGCGTTTGCCCTGGCCTCGCACCAGAAAGCCGTCAAGGCGTGGGAATCGGGCGAGTTCACGGGCGAAGTCTTGCCTGTGACGGTGACACGTCGTCAACCGAACCTGAGCACGCAGGAAATCTCCGTCAAAACTCAAGTGGTTGATCGTGACGAAGGTCCACGCCCTGATACCAGCCTGGAAGTGCTGGGCAAGCTGCGTCCCGTGTTTGCAGCGCGTGGTTCGGTCACGGCTGGCAACAGCTCGCAGACGTCGGACGGGGCAGGTGCCTTGCTGGTTGTTTCCGAACGCGCCTTGCGTGAACACAATCTGACTCCGCTGGCCCGTTTCGTGACTTTCTCGGTCCGTGGTGTGCCACCAGCAATCATGGGTATCGGTCCTAAAGAGGCCGTGCCTCATGCGCTGGCCTTGGCTGGCCTGAAGCAAGATCAGATGGACTGGATCGAGCTGAACGAAGCCTTTGCTGCTCAATCTCTGGCGGTGATTCGTGATTTGGGTCTGGACCCCGAGCGCGTCAATCCGCTGGGTGGCGCTATTGCCATGGGTCACCCTCTGGGTGCGACTGGTGCCATGCGTGCCGCCACCGTGGTTCATGCCTTGCAGCGTCGTCAGCTGAAATACGGCATGCTCACCATGTGTATCGGTACAGGCATGGGAGCCGCCGGGATTTTCGAGCGGACATAATTTCCGATCTGCTGCTGTTTCTATCGTTGCTGGACACAGCCGCCTTCGGGCGGCTTTTTATTGGGGCGTCCCCCGCATCGGTGGGCAATAGCACAATACGTGTAAGCAAATTTGCTTAAAACCCGCTAAATGTCAAAAAAGTAAAGTTTTGTTGTTGTCATAGAGTAGACATGGGCTCGGGCCATAGTCCTTTTCATTGTGTTGAACAGCTCACACGGAGGATGTATGGGATTGCCCTCGCGCATGGTGTCCAGCCTGCACGTTCCCCCCATGTTCTGGCAGGGACGGGTCAAGGCTCGTCTGGAGTCGGGGCAGTTTGAAGTCGACTGCGGCGAGCGCTGCTGGATTGTGCCGCAGGCCGTCAGTTGCCTGGTGCAGCCGCAAGTGGGCGACAAGGTCTGGGTAGGCGGTGCCGATGGCGAGCAGGCCTATGTGTTCGCCGTGCTGGAGCGACCCGAGGGCGGGGCTTTGCATCTGATCGCCGAGCAGGGCTTGCATGTGCAGGCGGCGCAGGGTGGGGTACATATCCAGTCCGAGGCGGACCTGACTTTGCAGGCAGGTGGCCATTTGCGCCAGTCTGGCCGGGAGATGAGCCTGACCGCAGGCACGCTGCGGATTTTGTCGCGCGTGCAGGAAACCGTGGCGGATCGCCTGTCCCAAGTGTGCAATCACGTATTTCGTCTGACTGAAAAAGAGGAGCGTTGGCGTGGGGGCCGTATGGATGTGCAAGCCCAGCATCAAATGCGTTTGCATGCCCGCCATACCTTGATGACTGCGCGCGAGCTGGTCAAAGTCGACGCTGACCAAATCCATATGGGGTAAGCATGCTGACAGAACGCCTTGTACAAGTGCATAGCCCGCTCGGGCCGGAGGTCTTGCTGTTTCAGGCTCTGCAAGGTCGGGAAGCCTTGTCACAGCCTTTTGAATTGCAGGTGGATGTGGTCTGCAATACCCCCTTGCTGGATTTGCGCAGCTTGCTGGGCGAGTCCCTGAGCCTGGAAATCAAAACACCTTTTGCGGTGCCGCGCTTTCTGGATGGCCGCATCAGCGCATTTCGCCTGATGGGTAAAACCGGCCGCAGCGACCGCTTCTACACGTATCGGGCCACCTTGCGCCCCTGGCTCTGGTTCTTGAGCCAGAACATGGACAGCCGGATCTTTCAGGAAAAGACCGTGCCCGAGGTTTTGCAGGACGTGCTGGGCCGCTACCCCTTTGCCTGGGAGTCGCGCCTGACGCAGGACTATCCGCGTCAAACCTATTGCGTTCAGTATCAGGAAAGCGACTTTCAGTTTGTTAGCCGCTTGATGGAGCGCGAGGGGATTTACTACTGGTTTGAGCATCGTAATGGCGCCCATACCCTGGTGATGGCCGATGATGCCGGTCAACATGCGGCTGCGCTCTGGCTTTCTGAGCTGCCCTTTGTTTCCCCCGATCGGGTAGCGCATCCCGATGTTGAGCATATCCATGCCTGGCACCCGTATGAGCAAGTCACTCCGGGCCGCTACGCGACCGCTGACTACGACTATTGCAAGCCGGGAGCCAGCCTGGACGCCACGCGCAGCAACCCGGCTGAACACGCCTTGGGTGATCTGGAAGTCTACGAATGGGCGGGTGGCTACACCGAGCCTCAACATGGTGAACATTACTCCCGCTTGCGGCTGGAAGCCTTGCAAGCAGTACGTAGCCAGGCTCAAGCCCAGACTAATGCGCGTGGTGTCGCGCCGGGTTATTTGCTGTCCGTACGCAATCATCCGCGCCCCGAGGACAACCGCGACTATCTGGTGACGCAGGTCGATTACGACTTTCTGGATGTAGGCCATACCGGCGAGAGCGGCATGGCCAGCCACTACTTCATCGATTTTCTGGTGATCCCGTCCAGCCAGCCGTATCGCCCGTTGCGACGTACACCTATTCCGCGTACCTACGGCCCGCAAACCGCCAAGGTGGTGGGCAAGAGCGGCGAGCAATTGTGGACCGATCAATATGGTCGCATCAAGGTTCAGTTTTTGTGGGATCGCTACGGGCAGGCGAATGAAAACAGCTCCTGCTGGCTGCGAGTCTCCAGCCCGTGGGCAGGTGGCGGCTTTGGTGGCATTCAGCTGCCCCGAGTGGGCGACGAAGTGATTGTGGATTTTCTGGGGGGCGACCCGGACCGGCCCATTGCCGTCGGTCGCGTGTATAACGCCAGTAATATGCCGCCCTGGAACCTGCCGGACAATGCCACACAGAGCGGCTTTTTAAGTCGTTCCAAAGACGGTGATCCCAGCAACGCCAACGCCTTCATGTTCGAGGACAGAGCCGGGCAGGAGCGTATCTGGCTACATGCCGAGCGCAATCTGGATACGGAAGTCGAGGGTGATGAAACCCATACCGTCGACGGTAACCGGACTACTGTGGTCACAGGCCACGATACCTTGAGCGTCATGGCAACCCGCACGACAACGGTGCAGGATCTGGAAACCGAGACATTTAATAGCGGCGTCGTACGTACGGTCATCGGGGATCTGGTTGAAACCATAGAAGGCGAGCAGACCCGAACTCATACCGGTGATGTGACGCGTACCGTGACGGGCAATGTCACCGACACCTTGACCGGCGATTTGACCCGAACCATCACCGGCGAGGTCACTCATACGGTCACGGGCGATGTCACGGATTCCATCACCGGCACTCGCAACTCCACCCAAACCGGCGATTACACCCGCACGATTACCGGCGCGGTGGATTACACCGTGACTGGCGATGTCAAAGAAACCATTACAGGTGATGTGGATCTGACCACCACCGGCAATATCACTGACACCCTGACTGGCAATCTGACCAAAAGCATTTCCGGTCCTGTGGACATTACCGCCGCAGCGGGCGTGAACATCACCACGCCTAGCTGGAAGGTGAATGTCACAGGTATTGAAAAATGGTGGATTCCGCATACCGAAAAAGTGACGGGGTTCCGCCTGAACGGCACGATTTCCTCGCTGGATGCCTGGGGTATTCGGGCGCAGGGCTATCTGGTCAATTTCCAGGCTGCCGTCATGAAGATGGACCACTCGGCCTTCAAGGACGAGAAAGCCTACGCCGCGATCAAGACCAGTGCGGTGTATCTGGGCAAGCAGGCGGTGCGCGTCGGCAGTTCGGCTCTGCGTTTGGCCAAGTCCGGCTTGCACATCTTTTTTTAAGGACGTCCGCGACGATGCTGGGACAGATTATATGGATGGCTTTCAGCGCTTTGATGGGAGCCATCATGATTTCGATTGGTATTGCTCTGGAGTGGCGGGATTGGCTGCCTTATCTGGTCATCTTGCCCATGTTGATCGCAGTGGGTGGTTTTGTGGCTGGGTATAGGGGTTTTACGCGCTATTGGCGTGCTCGTCCTGAAGAGCTCTTGTATCAGCGTCTGCATCGTGCCGAAGTCGTCCCCCAACAGGCAATGATCGTCTCTCAGGACGAGCTGCTGCCAGAAGTCTTCAAATCTGCTTATCCGCTAGTGCGCCTGGGCCTGGACGTGGATGGTCAGAAAACCCATGTGGATGTGCTGGTGCAGCCCGAACTGAACAAGCGATTCAAACCGGGTAATTGGGTCAGCGTACTGTGCGATCCGGCCAATGCTCAGCTGTGTGCTCTGAACCGTGAACAGGTGACCTTGCAGCTGAAACCCGCCGCCAACTCCTATGGGGATTGATTGATGGTGGCGCTGGCTTCGCAGTTGATCGGGGATGACGCACACGCGGGTCCGGAGCAGTCAGGCAGTGCTCCTGCTCCAAGTCAGTCCTGCTCGTGCTCTCCCAAAGGACAAGTCCCATGCGCATCGTAAAGCCCTTGCGCTTGGGTGTTTTGGCACGCCCCTGGAGCTGGCGCGGACAACACGCGCTAAGCGTGTCGGTACAGGCCTGGTGTTCCATGGATGCCCCGCATGTCTTGAGCACCGATGCACGTATGTGGCAAAGCGTATCCGGGCTGATGCAGGACGACGATGTGCTGGATCTGGCCTTGCCCAAACCTTGTGCAGAGTTTCTGGTCTCTGGCCATGCCTGCGCTCCTGGTGGTGAGCCGGTATCCCAACTGGCCGTACAAGCGCGTGTCGGCCCGATAGAAAAGCAGCTGGCTGTATTTGGGCAACGTCAGTGGCGGCAAGGCAGACCGGGGGAGGCAGAGCCTTTTACCCGCGTGCCTTTGGATGGCAGCCGTAGCTGGGGCGGGCCGCAGTATCCCGATAATCCCGCCGGCATGGGAATGGAAGCAGCCAGTCCGGGCGAACCGCTTTGCTTGCCGCAGGTAGAGCCTTGGGAAGGGCGCTTGCACCGTTCTGGCCAGCAGGGCCGTCCAGCGGGTTTGGGGCCGGTATCGCCTTTGCGACCACGTCGCTTTCGTTTGGCGGGCCGTTATGACCCCGCCTGGCAGCAAGGCGATCCAGGCATGATGCTGGACAGCCTGGACCCACATTTTTTCAATGCTGCTGAACCGGACCAGTGGTGGCGTGAGCAAGGTCATTGGCCCGCAGACAGTTCTTGGGAACTACACCATCTGCACGCCCAGCGACCCCGGTGGAGTGGCAGCTTGCCGCAGTGGGAGGCGATCTGCTGGTATCAGGATCGTCGTCTACCTGGTCTGCAAAAGCTGGACCTGCGGCACACCACCGTTTGGTTCTTCCCTGATTTAGGCCACATGCTTTTGCTGTACCAAGGGAGCGTGCCGGTTCAGGACGCGCAGGCGCAAGATGTGAACTTATTAATGCCTGCCCTGGAGCCCTTGGGGCAAGCGCGTGGCCAGGACCATTACGAGCAAGTGCTGCGCTTGCGTAGTGAAGGCGATCAAGCCGGATTATTTGCCTTACGCGACCAGGATTTGCTACCCGCTGACTGCTGCGCACCTTTGGATGATTTTCAGACTAGCGCAGACGACCCCTTGTCCCTGACCATGCGGATGCGCCTGGAGCGCTGGGCGCAGGACGCGGCACAGGAACACCCGGCTTGGCAGAACGAGCTGTTTTCCTTGGCGCAGGCTGGGCCTCCCAAACCTATGGATGTGGACCGAACGGATTGGGTGCAGGAAGTGCGCCAAGCCAATCGCCAGCAATGGGATGCGCGTCAGCAGATGGAAGAGGGCATGGCGAAAGTGCAGGACTTGCAGCGTGAATCTCCATTTCAGGATCAGGCCAGCACTCGTGTGACGGCTCGTGATACACAGCGCATGTTGTGCGAGCTGGATGCCACAGCCAGCGATCAAGCCCCTGTGTCCGGCTTGCTATCCAAACCCATGGAGCAGGCCAGACGTGCGATGCAAGCTTATGCCCCTGCACCGCCTGTTGCCTCTGATCTGCGTCAGCAGCGTTTGCGCAGGCGAGTGGAGTTGATTCTGGCCGGAACCCGCAATCTGTCTGGCCTGGACTTGAGCGGTCTGCATTTGCAGGACTTCGATTTCTCCGGGGTGCGCTGTGTTGGCACCTGCTTTAACGATGCGGTTCTACGGCAAGGCACGTTTGCAGGAGCTGATTGCTCGGGAGCCACATTTGTGCGGGCGCGATTGGAGCAGGTTCAATTCAATCAGTCCCAATTGGATGATGTGGATTTCAGTGCGGCAGTACTGCAATCCGTACAGTTTCGTCAGGTGCAGGCGGCCCGATGGCAGCCGCGCGAGTCCAGTTGGCAGGATGTCTTGTTCCAGCAGTCGAACCTTCAGGAGCAGGAGTGGCTGGATGTGGACTTGCTGCGCTGCACCTTCGAGACCTCGCAGTTAAGTGGCGTGCAATATTTGATGCGCTCGCGCTTGTCCGAATTGTCTTATCTGGATTGCCAGTTGCAGCAATGCGCTTGGCTGGACTGTGATCTGCGGGACCTGTCCTTGAGGGGCTCCAGCCTGGAGGACACGTCCTGGCTGCTGGGTCTGTTGGACGGTGTGCTCGATTGCCGTGACAGCTGCTGGCGTCAAAGCGTGGTGTCCGGCGTGGACATGCCGGGGTCAGACTGGCGCGGTGCCCGCTTGGAAGAAAGCAATTTGCGTGGGCTGGATTTGTCGCAATCCTGTTTTGAACAGGCCCAACTGATTCGCTGTGATTTATCCGGTGCCAATCTCCAGGGGTCGAAATGGACGCAGGCCCGCCTGAGTGACTGCATTCTGATCGAGACTGACTTTAGCCAAGCCATCATGAACAAGGTGGATATGAGCAATAGCCTGGCCGGGGGCGCGAATGTTCAAGGCACGATGCTGGATACCGTGAACTTCTTCCGCGCTGATTTGATGGGTTTGCAAACGGATGCGCGTACCCGCAGCCGCAATCTGTATTTACGCACGGCACGTCGCGATCCTGCCGGGGGACAAGCCTGATGGACGCACATGCTTTGCGTTTGCGCATTCGGCAAGGCGAGCCTTTGCTGGGGCTGGATTTCAGAGATCTGTACTTGCCACCGGGCGATTATTCAGGAGCGGTGTTCATCGCTTGCCGCCTGCCGCGTGTGCAAGCCTTGGGCGTCAATCTGGCGGGTAGCCGCTTTCATCAATGTGACTTGAGCGGAGCAATACTGGACGCCAGTGTGCTGGATGGCTGCGCCTTTATGGAATGCGTCTTGATCGGCTTGTCCTGCAAGCATGTCCAGGCCAGGGAGGTAATGTGGCAGGACTGTGATTTACAGGGCGCTATCTGGCAAGGCGGAGCCTGGAGCGACACTCACTGGGCGCAATGCATTTTGCAATCGGGCAACTTCGACCAAGCTCTTTTGCAGCGTTGCACTTGGACTGGCTGCCGCGCAGGGGACTTGTCCTTGCAGTCGACCCGTCTGGAAGATGTGGTGGTCACCGAAATGGATTGGCGGGGCAGCACTCTGGCCGGTAGTCGCTGGCATAGGGTGACGGCCAAAACCTGCAATTTCCAGGGCATGGACCTGTCGGGGCTGGATTTCAGCGGCAGTGTCTTGATGGAGTCCGACTTTACTCAAGCGGATCTAAGCCACGCTCGTCTTTACGGCACCAATTTCAAGTCTGCCATCTTGAATCAGGCCGTGCTGAACAAGGTCCAAGCCAAGCAGGCTTTATTTGTTCAGGCACAGGCTCAAGGACTGCAGATTCGGGAGGCGGATCTGACACAAAGTCTGTGGGCTCAAGCCCACGCTCCCGAGGCAGATTTTCGTGGCTCTTTTTTGCAGCAGGCCTACTTCGCGCAGGCAGTGTTGGAGCGGGCCCGTTTCGAGCATAGCCAACTGCGCTATGCGGATTTCTCGTATGCAGATTGCCGCCGTGCTCGCTGGGATGGCGCACATTTTGAGCGCACCCAGTTTCATCGTTGCTTGCTGGACAAGGCCAGGCAAGAACAGGCCGCAGGCTGCTTGCCCAATGACCCGGCTTTGCACGAGTCTGAGAGCTGGACCGCGTGTCACATGAATCTTGAATAAGGAGCCCTGATGTTTGCCAATTGCCAACGGGGCGGCATGGATATTGCCTTTCCCGACATCTGCAAGACACCACCGGCTCTGTTGCCGATTCCTTACCCGAATTTTGCGACGGGCCTGATGGGTATTCCCAATGCCTGGAACATCCTGTTGCAGGGCGGCCCTGCCCATAATCTGCTCACAACGATACCCTTGAGTAATGGTGACAATCCGGGTGTGGCTTTGGGCTTGATCTCGCAAACCGTGATGTCGCGCTCGCGCTCCATTACCTGCGTACCTAATGTGCTGTGGAAGGGAATTCCGGCGACCCGTCTGACTAGCTTGAGCATGCAGAACACGGTGAATACGGTGGGCATGCGGGTAGTGCCCAGCCAGTTCAAAGTGCTGTTGCTAGGTGGCGGTGGTGCCGGGGGCGGCGCCGGTAAAGGCGGCAAGGGCGTGTCGGGCAGCGGGCCGGAGGCGGCACGCAAGGCAGCGGCACGCGAAGCCAAGCGGGCACAGCTGAAACGCAACCGGCGTCGGGGTGCGCAGCGAGAGCGTGAGGTCGAGGCCGAGCTGAAGCAGGAAGGCCACGAGGTCATGGGCACGCAGGTGTCTGCAAAAACCCCATTGACCCGCCGTGTGATCGATATACTGATCAAGGACAAGAACACGGGCAAAATCCGGGCGGTCGAAGTCAAGAGCGGGGGAGCGCGCCGCTCCGCAACCCAGAAGGCCAAGGACAAGGCAATGGAGAGCAAGGGCGCAGAGTTGATTGGCAAGAATGCACCCAAGCAGCCACTTCCCAAGAACATACGCATACCTACGGAGGTACGACATTGAAAACGCACACTGATCCCGTTAAATATGACGCTGTGGACTGGCATGTGGGCGGGGACTACCCCTCTGATCTGGGCCCGCAAGGTGGTCGCACGCACATCGGCATGTATCTGGCCTGGCTGGTGGAAAAAGGCCTGCTGGCTAATGCTTTTATGGACCGTTACCCCAACGAGGTGCGCCAGTGCCGTGATCACATGATCAAAGGCTCGCAACTGCTGCAAGAGTGTTGCGACGATGTGCTGGTCAGCGAAGACATGTCCGAGCAGGGCAAAGCCTTTAGCGACTTTTACTACGACGAGCTGTATCTGGATGATTACGTGGATACGCTGGACGACGAGGTTTTGCCATCCATCTATCACGTGCCTGACGATTGGGACAGCTACGAAACCTTGCGGCCGGTTCTGGAGCAACGCTACCAGCACTGGCGACAGGAGCAGGGGCTGGACGACTAGCTTCTCGCCAATTTTTTTCCTTTGAAAAGCGCTGCCTGCGGGCGGCGCTTTTGCTTTATTTGCTTCAAAAAGAGCGTAAATACATCCATTTTGCAAAATAAGTAAGGAAAAATTTTCGTCAAAAAGGTGTCACCTTCAGTTCCTAGACTGGCTCCGTGATCAGTTATCCGAGACGACAGCTATGGTCGAAGGAATACAGGAGCAGTGGCAGCCAGCCTGGATTTTGGCTCCCGAAAACGCCCACTACGGCGAGAACCTGGAATACGAGACAGACTTTCTGGCCTTGATGCAGGCTTTGCAAGTACAGGGCGAGCAGCAGTTTGGCCAAACCATCATCCCGGCTCAGGTTCCGGAATGGACGCGCATCGTGCGCCTGGTGCAGGACTTGCTGGACCGCTCGGCAGATATTCGCTTGCTGGTGGTGCTGGCCCAGGCGCGTTTGCAGACAGGCGGGTTGCCCGCCTTGGTGGAGGTGTGCGATTGGCTATTGAGCGCCCTGCAACAAGGCTGGGAGCACGTTCATCCGCGTCTGCACGACGATGGCGAGCTGGACCCCTTGCCGCGCGTCAATGCGCTGGCCGGGCTGTCGGCTATTGATGGTCTGGGTCGCCTGATGCGTGAGGCTCCCGTGGTCAGCCTGGGGCATCGTCAACTGAATTTACGTGAAGTCGGCTATGTGCTGGATGGCAGCCAGAAAGATAGCGGCCTGCCGGGTCGTGACCGTCTGGTCGAAGAGTTGCGCCGTGCCTTTGCCGCCGGCCAAAGTCAGACCGTGGCCTTGAGTCGTTTGCGTCAGTTCCGCCAGGAGCTGGAGGCCCTGGTGCATCGTCATCTGGATGCCGAGTGGTCCGTGCGTCTGGACGGAGCCTGGGACACCGTGGAAGCCGCCTGCGCAGTGCTGGACGCGGCAACCTCACTATCTGTCCCTTCCGCTCCCGAGCCTGTGCAGGCAAGCGACCCCACCATTCCTGTGCTCCCGCAACCTGCTCATCAGGTACCCCCGGTGATGGGCTTGGCGAGTTGGCAAAACCTGCATGTTTCATCCCGCGAAGAGGTGGTGTTGTTGCTGGACAAGCTGGTGGCGTATTTCGAACAGCACGAACCCAGCCATCCTGCCCCTTTGCTGCTGCGTCGTGCCCAGCAACTGGTGCCCATGGGTTTTCACGAGCTGATTCGTGATCTGGCACCCGCCGCCTGGGATCAGATCCAGGTTTTCATGCCTCGATCCGAAGCGGCCTCTGCCGCTTCTTAATTCCATAAATCAACTGGAGAAGACCTGATGTCTGTGAAATCCAATTCTGGCAGCGGCCAGAAATTCCTTGGGCGCAATCGGGCTCCGCGTGTGCAAATTGAGTACGACGTTGAACTGTACGGCGCCGAGCATCGTGTGCAACTGCCTTTCGTGATGGGTGTGCTGGCGGATCTGGCCGGGCACAACACGGAGAGCCAGCCGGAGCTGGGCGAGCGCAAGTTTATGGAGATCGACGTGGACAACTTCGATGACCGCATGAAGTCCATCGCACCCAAGTTGAACATGCAGGTTCCCAACAGCCTGAAGGGCGATGGCGTGCTGGGAGTGGAAGTGTCTTTTGATTCCATGGACAGCTTCTCCCCGGCTGAACTGGCCCGTCAGATCGAACCTCTGGCCCGCCTGCTGGAAGCTCGTACCCAGCTGGCGAATTTGCTGACTTATATGGATGGCAAAAGCGGAGCGGAAGAACTCTTGTCTCGTCTCCTGCAGCAGCCCGAACTCTTGCGCGCCCTGGCTGGCCGCCCGCCCCAGGCCCTGACGATGGACGAGTCCCAGCCCTATCAGGACAACGAGCCCAAAGCATAAGGAGCCCATCCCATGACTTCCACCCAGACCTTGACCGCCACTCGCGATACGGCCCAACTGGATGAACTGTCCAGCCTGTTGCAGCAAGAGTTTCGTCCCAAAACCGAGCAGGCTCAGCAGGCGGTTGAGTTTGCCGTCACCACGCTGGCCGAGCAGGCGTTGGACCAGTCCGTGACCTTGAGCGACGACGCTTATCAAACCATTCAGGCAGTGATTGCCCAGATCGATCAGAAGATGACCGAGCAGATCAATCACATCCTGCATCACCCCGAATTTCAGCGCCTGGAAGGGGCATGGCGGGGCCTGCACCATCTGGTCAGCAATACCGAAACTGATGAGCTGCTGCGTATCCGCGTGATGCCTGCGACCAAGAAGGAATTGGCGCGCAACCTGAAGCGCTACAAAGGGGTGGCTTGGGATCAAAGTCCCTTGTTCAAGAAAGTGTACGAACAGGAATACGGCCAGTTTGGTGGCGAACCCTTTGGTTGCCTGGTGGGGGATTATCACTTCGACCACAGCCCGCCTGATGTGGAAATGCTGGGTGAGCTGGCTCGTATCGGCGCTGCCGCGCATAGCCCCTTTATCGCCGGTGCTGCGCCGTCCGTGATGCAGATGGAATCCTGGCAGGAGTTGGCCAATCCGCGTGATCTGACCAAGATTTTTTCCAATACCGAGTACGCCGCCTGGCAAAGCCTGCGCGAATCTGATGATGCCCGTTATCTGGGCCTGGCCATGCCGCGTTTTCTGGCGCGCTTGCCCTATGGCGCACGTACCAACCCGGTTGATGAGTTCGACTTCGAGGAAGACACCGACGGAGCCAGCCATGACCGCTACACCTGGGCCAACTCGGCCTATGCCATGGCGGTCAATATCAACCGATCCTTCAAGCATTTTGGCTGGTGCACGGCAATTCGCGGAGTGGAGTCGGGCGGTGCGGTCGAGAACCTGCCTTGCCATACCTTCCCCACGGACGATGGCGGTGTGGACATCAAATGCCCCACGGAAATTGCCATCAGCGACCGCCGCGAGGCCGAGCTGGCCAAGAACGGATTCATGCCCTTGGTACACCGCAAAAACTCCGATTTTGCGGCTTTTATCGGTGCTCAGTCCTTGCAGAAGCCCCAGGAGTACTACGACGCAGACGCTACCGCCAATGCCCGTTTGGCGGCGCGCTTGCCGTATCTGTTTGCCTGCTGCCGTTTCGCGCATTACCTGAAGTGCATTGTGCGCGACAAGATCGGTTCCTTTCGCGAGCGCGACGATATGGAGCGTTGGCTAAACAGCTGGATCATGAATTACGTGGACGGCGACCCGACCAACTCTTCGCAGGAAACCAAGGCACGCAAGCCGCTGGCCGCCGCCGAAGTCTCGGTGCAGGAAGTGCCGGACAACCCCGGTTATTACGCTGCCAAGTTCTTCTTGCGCCCGCACTACCAGCTGGAAGGCCTGACGGTTTCCCTGCGCCTGGTGTCCCGCTTGCCGTCACTGAAAGGCGAGCAGAACTGATTCCCACCCTGGCCTTTTGATGGCCTTATTCGACCTCCAAGGAGAAAAGCGTGTCTGTTGATATGTTCATGAAAATTGAAGGCGCCAATGGCGAATCCAAAGATTCCAACCACAAGGATTGGACCGATATCCAGTCCTTCTCGTGGGGCGCTTCGCAACCCGGCAGCATGAGTTCGGGCGGCGGTGGCGGCCAGGGCAAGGCCAATTTCAACGATCTGCATGTGGTCGCCCGCATCGACAAGGCCGCCCCTGCCGTGATGAAGCATTGCGCCAGCGGCAAGCACCTGGGCAAGGTGGAGCTGTCGGTGTGCAAGGCCGGTGGCGAGCAGGTGGAATACTCCAAAATCACCCTGGAAGAAGTGCTGGTGACTTCGGTTCAGCTCAATGCCGAGCGCGATGTGGAAAGCGTAATGGTCAATTACTCCTTCCAGGCCGCACGCGTCAAACAGCAGTACTGGGAACAGTCCGACCGCGGCAGCAAAGGTGCTGAAACGCTGGTGGCCTGGGACATCAAGCAAAACAAAGAAGCCTGATCGGGCTTGGGTTTTCAGGCAGGGCCGCTATGGACCGCTTTCGCTTACCGGGACGCCGCGGGGCCGCGCTGATGCGCGGTCAGGCGGATCGCTTGCAACCTTGTCTGCTGGACAGGCTGACCGACGAGCGGCCCGATCAAACCTGGGAGCCTCCTCAGCCCATGAGCCAGTACCAGATGCGTCAGGCAGTATTGCGCGATCTGGGCCATTTGCTCAACACGCCCAATCAGGGGGCCACCCCCTTGATGCAGGCCTTGGCTCATGTGCGCCGCTCCTGCCTGAACTACGGCATGAGCCCGCTGGCGGGCAAGACCATGAGCGAGGTGGAGTGGCTGGATGTGGAAGAAGCGCTGCGTACCGCCATCCTGCATTTCGAGCCTCGCATTTTGCCCGATACCTTGCAGGTGCATTGTCTGGATCACAGGGCTCAGCGTGATTTGCATAACGTCTTGAGCTTGCGTATTCAGGGCCATGTCTGGTGCGAGCCGTATCCGCAGGAATTCTTGCTGCGCACCAGTATTGATCTGGAAAGCGGGCAGTTGGACCTTGAAGAGAGTTACGCGTCGGGATGAATCCGGAGCTGCTGCATTACTACAACCGTGAATTGGCTTACCTGCGCGAGCTAGGAGCCGAATTTGCGCAAGCCTACCCCAAAGTGGCGGCCCGTCTGGGCGTGCACGATACGGCGGTGGCTGACCCCTATGTCGAGCGTCTGCTGGAAGGATTCAGCTTTCTGACTGCTCGCATTCAGATGAAGATGGACGCGGAATTTCCCCGTCTAAGCCAGCAGTTGCTGGATGTGATTCAACCTTCCTGGTTGATGCCCACCCCCAGTATGGGACTGGTGCAGTTTCGTCCCAGCATGAGCGAAGGTGCTCTGGCCAAAGGTTTTACCATGCCGCGCCACACCGCCTTGCGCTCCCGTATTCCAGCCGGAGAACAAACCGCCTGCGAGTTTTCTACTTGCCATGCCGTGGACTTGTGGCCCATGAGCTTGTCGCAGGTAAGTTTAGGGGATGTGGCGGCTGATCTGCCTCTGGCGGCTTTAGGTAGCCGACAGGCCGCACAAGCCCGTTCGGCCTTGAAACTGGACTTCACGGTGCATGGCGGTTTGACACTGGAGGAGCTGGCTCTGGATGAGCTTAGCCTGCATCTGGACGGCCCGGAATCTGACAGCAGCTTGCTGCTGGATGCCTTGCTGCGGCAGGCGTTGGGGGTGTTCATCCAAATGGAGGGCGAGGCCCCACAATTTCTGGCTACGTCTGATTGTCTGACACACGATGGCCTGGAAGATGATCAAGCCATCTTGCCCATGGTGTCTCACGAGTTCTCCGGCCATCGCTTGCTGCGGGAGTATTTCGCCTTGCCGGGCCGTTTTGCTTTTGTACGGCTGCGTGGTCTGCAAGCAGCTATCGCCAGAAGACGTGCGCAGGAGCGAAAAAGCCGCCGCTGGAGCCTGCATATTGTCCTTAAGCAGGCTTGGCCCGATCTGGCGGCACGCGTTGGCCCTGGCCATGTGCGTTTGTATTGCACACCGGTCGTGAATTTATTTCGTCGACGCAGTGAACGCATGGCCTTGCGCCCTCAGGCAACAGATCATCATGTGGTCATGGACAGAACGCGTCCCATGGACTTTGAAGTTTGCTTGATGGAGCAAGTGCAAGGACATGGCCGACAGGGAACAGACGATGTGCTGTTTCGACCCTTGTATGCCAGCACGGCGCAGGATGCAGGACGCTATGGCAGTTACTACACTGTGCGACGCGAACCGCGTGTCGTGTCTGATACCCAGAAACGCTGGGGTGGCCGCAGCAGTTATGGCGGTAGCGAAGTGTATTTATCGCTGGTGAATCAGCACGAGCAGTCCGAGTTTTTTGGCATGAATCAGATCAGTGTTACGGCCTGGTGCAGCAACCGTGATTTGCCCTTGTTGCTGCCGCGCTCGCCCGAGTCTGACTTCAGCCTGCAAGTCTCGGCGCCCGTAGCCGGTGTCAGTTTATTGGGTGGTTTGACCCGTCCTCGACCTGCATCAACCGGCGGCCGTCAGGCCTGGGATTTGATTTCACAGATGAGTCTGGCCCAGTTGGGTGTGGCCCAGTCCGACCCTAAGCAGGCAGCAGGACGCTGGCGTGCCTTGCTGGCCCCGCATGTGGATAGCGCGGATGCCGGTGCCTTGCGTCAGTTGGCTTCCATTGTGGCGGTGCAGGCGCGGCCTGTGCAGAGGGCCATGCCGGTGCCAGGACCCTTGGTGATGGCGCGTGGCGTGCATTTTGAGGTCACGCTGGACCAAAGCGGTTTTCCCGGTGGCCGTCCTTTTGTTCTGGCCGCCGTGCTCAGTCGTTATCTGGCCCGTCATGTCAGCCTGAACAGTTTTGTCTCTACCCAGTTTCTTTCCGAGACAGGGGTGGAACTGGGAGCGTGGGGGCCGCAAGCAGGTACGCGGGCGGTGCTGTGAACCGGGCCGAGCAGGAGCTGCTAAAGCCTCAGGCTTCTTTGGAAGAGCTGGGCCGGATCATTCAGCAATGGCCTTATGGCCATGATCTGTTTCGGGTTTTGCGGGCCGTCGATGCCTTGCAAGCCGCCCAGGGCCAGCCTCGTTTGGGAACCGCGCCTACGCCTCGCCAAGAAAATGTGCGGGTAGGCCAGCCGCCTAGTTTGGCTTTTGCGGCCTCCAGTGTGCAAACCGCTCGTTGGGACGATGAACAACTGCATCTGGATGTGCAGGGCTTTGGTTTGTGGGGGCCCAATGGCCCTTTGCCGCTGCATATGACGGAGTACTTTTTTCAGCGCAGTCGTAACTTTGGTGACCGTGCTGGTGTGGCCTTTCTGGACCAGTTTCATCATCGTCTGTTTTTGCTGTTTTTCAGAGCCTGGGCACAAGCGCAGGCAGTCTGTGACCTGGAACATGACCAGGACGGTTTTACACGCTGGCTGGCCAGCCTGGTCGGAGTCGGGAGCCAGAGCGAATCGGCTCCCATGAGCGACCATGCGGTCCATTTTCAGGCACCCGCGCTGGCGTCTCAAACCCGTAGTGCGCCTGCTCTGCAATCGCTACTGGCCAGCTATTTCCAATTGCCCGTCAGCATTCAGCAGAACGTGCCGGTTTGGGTGCCGCTGGATGATCAAACTCAGGTCAGCCTGGGCCGCAGTTGTTCGGGGCTTGGGAAAAATTCCGTTCTGGGTGCACGTATTCTGGATGTGCAGCAAACCATACGAATAAGGATTGGCCCTTTGAGTCGGCAGGACTATGGCCGCTTCTTGCCAGGTCGTCCGGCCTGGCGGCAATTGCGCTATTGCCTGGCTTTGTATCTGGGCTTGGAGTGGTCGGTTCAGTTACAACTGGTGCTGCAAGCCAGCGAGCAGCCTGATCTGGGTTTGGGGGCGGGCTTGGGCCTGGGTCAGGAAACCTGGCTGGGCTCGCCCGGCACGCAGGACAGAGCGGATCTGTGCCTGTTTCTGGACAGCCGTCCAGATTGGCAAGATCCGCGCAGCTAAGGCCTAGGCCTGACGCATTCCCTGCAAAAGATCGAACTCGTTTTCCTTGTCGGACAAGGTGCTGACCCACTCCGGGGCGTGGCCCAACTCTGGCTGCCAACTGGCTGCCGGAATGGTGCTGTCGGTGCTGGGTGAGCTGGCTGGTTTGGCTGCTGTATCGAAGGGGTGCTTGTCCGAGGGCGCAGGCATGGGACCACCGACCGGGACCATGCCGGGAACATGCAGATCTGCGAAAGGATCGGCCGCCGGCGCAGCTGCCAAAGGCGTTTCATCCTGTGTGACAGGGCTGACTCCCGATTCCACCCGGTAGTGCATTTCCCCCAAGGTCAGGCGGTCCCCATTCTGCAAGGTCTTGACCTGTGCCAGTGCCAACTCGATGCCATTCACGGCGACCTGACCGTCTGAGCTGGCTCGTTGAATCGTCAGCACATCGTGCTGGCGACGCAGGTAAGACAGCACGGGCGGCGTTTGATTGTTATCGGGCAAAACCAGATCAGCCTGAGTCCAGGAACCGCAGACCAGACCGGGTTCAGGAACAGGGCGCGCAGCTCCACCGGACTCTGCTTGCAAACGCCAATCTACAGTTGTGCTCATGGCTGTGCTCCTGCCACTTTTTCATAAACCGGGCCCCAGGTGGGATGACCGCGCTCGGCCTGGGCCAGGGTAAAGCCAGGGTCTACAGCCCGTGCCTGCTTGAAACGCTCTTCACACAAAAAAGTGTAGTCGCGCACGCAAAAGCTGAAGGCCTGCAGTTTCAAGGCTTCGCTGTATTGATTGGGCGCGGCAGCAGGCAGGGTGCTGGAGCGGCCTACTTGCCGGATCACGGTGCTGTAGTCACCTTCATTAAAGGCAGAGCGTATTTGCTCCAGTTCAGCTTCGGCAGCCGGGCTGAAAACAGCCACTGGCTTGTTCTGGGTTTGGGCGCAGGCTGTCAGTAAAAGGGCCAGAGCCGGAACGATCAGGCGGGCAGGTAAATACATGGCAGGAAAAAGAAAAGTTGTACTTGCCCTCAAGACTAGGAAAGGAAAAAGACAGCCACATGACATGACGCGGACGGTTTTGTAAGAGTTGTTGCGCAAGGGTAAGCACCGAAACACCCCGTGTCCTTAACAAAGTTGTCGTATTCATGCTTTTAGATGGGGCGCATTGCCATTCAAGGAGACATCGTGACCGTTCGCCGATTGCTTCGTTTGTGCGCGCTGCTGATGCTGGGGTTGCTGGCCTCGTGCGCGTCCACCTCCAGTCGCATGGCCGTGCCCTACGAGATTGTTCTGACTGCGGATGAACAGCTCAACCCGGATGCCACGGGTCGGCCTTCCCCGGTACAGGTGTTTGTGTTCGAGCTGCGCTCGGGCAGCACCTTCGAATCCAGGGACTTCTTCGCCCTGCAGTCCGACCCGCAACAAGCCTTGCAGGCGGATCTGCTCAATGTGGAGCAGATCGTGCTGCGCCCCGGCCAGACCCATACCTTCAAACGGCCAGGCGATTTGCAAGCCACCGCTGTTGGCGTGGTCGTAGGGTATCGCGACCTGGATGCCAGTGTGTGGCGTGTCCTCTTGCCGCTGCCCGAGTCGCGCACCACCAATATCTACAAGTTCTGGCAGTCGGCCCCGGATGCCGTCCAGGTCAGCCTGCAATTACGCAAGAACGCCATTCATGTCGTTGATTGATGGGCGTGGAACGGATTATTTCAATGGATAAAGTCATTTGGACCGAAGGGCTGTTTTTACGGCCTCAGCATTTTCAGCAGATGGAGCGCTATCTGGAGCACTATGCCCACGCCGGAAGGCGGGCTGCGCAGCCATTTTGCTGGGGCTTTGAAACCTTGAGTCTGGACGAACAGGCCCTGAGTATGGGCAGTGTCGCATTGCGCGAAGCGCGCGGCTTGTTGCCGGATGGCACGCCCTTTGATTGCAGGCCGGGAGCGATGCAGATTGTGGCCTGGACGGCCCCCGAAGTGGTGCGTCCCGAGCGTCTGATGCTGGTGCTGCCTCGTCGTCAGGCCGGGCGGGCAGAGATTCAGTTTGATGGGCACAGCTCGCGTCGTTCGCGTTATGTGGTCAGCGAGCAGGATTTGTATGACAGCAGTGGTTTGTCACCTGAACCGTGCCTGTCGCAACTGGGGCGTTTGCAGCCTGTTTTGCTGCCCGAATCCGAGGTGTATGAAGAAAGTGTTGCCATGCCCGTGGCCCGCATTCTGGAGCGCAGACCCGACCGCTCGCTGGTGTTGGACCCGGATTTCATTCCCCCTATCTTATCCATTCAGGCCCATGCCCGGCTAAGTGCTCTAAGCGCGGATGTGCAGGCTTTACTGCAGGCCCGTGCCCAAGCTCTGGCAGAACGCCTGGGGCCGGGAGGGCGCGGGCAGGGCGATGTGGCCGACTTCATGATGCTGGAGCTGGTCAATCGCTATCGGGCTGCCTTGTGGGCCATGGAGCAGCGCGTACACGTACATCCTGGCGAGCTGTATCAGGCCTGGATGGAATTATATGGTGCTTTGGCTACCTACACCCAGGACGGGCGTCAGCCGCTGATCTGGCCTTCCTATCAGCATGACGATCTGGCCCAGTCCTTTTTGCCGCTGGTGCTGGAGTTGCGCCGTGCTCTGTCCGTGGTCCTGGAACAGCAGGCCGTGTCGATTGCGCTGGAGGACAAGGGGCAGGGCGTACGTCTGGCCCAGATTGCGGATCGTGCGCTCTTGCGACAAGCGGGTTTTGTATTGGCCGTGCAGGCCGATTTGCCCGCCCAAACCGTGCGGCAGCATTTTGCGGCCCAGGTGAAATTGGGGCCGGTAGAACGCATCCGCGATCTGGTGCATCTGCAATTGCCGGGCATCGGTTTGCAGCCTTTGTCTGTCGCGCCACGAGCCTTGCCGTATCACGCAGGATTCACCTACTTCGAGCTGGAAAAAGGCGGCGAGCTGTGGCGTCAGCTGGAGCAGAACGGCGCATTGGCCCTGCATTTGGCTGGAGACTTTCCCGGCCTGCAACTTGAGTTTTGGGCGATACGCCGCTGATCCGGAGCATGGCTATGAATGAGACAGTTTCCTGGAGTAACGGCCCGGTCCCGGACGAGCGCCGATCGCGGGCGGATGCACCGCGTTTTGTTGCGCAGGGGGCCAATCCCCTGTTGGAGGCCGCCAACCCTTTGCTGGTGATGGTGTCCGATATACGCCGCAGCGCCCGACATGCAGACCCGGCAGGTCTGCGTGCCAAGCTGGTGGCTGAAATCCGTCAATTTGAGTTGCGCGCCCAGGCCGTGCCCGTGGCCAATGAAACTATTTTGGCGGCTCGTTATTGCCTGTGCACGACCTTGGATGAGGCGGCCGCGCTAACCCCTTGGGGGCAAGCCGGAGTCTGGTCCTCGCACACCTTGCTGGTCACTTTTCATAATGAAACCTGGGGCGGGGAGAAGTTCTTTCAGCTTTTGGATAAATTGATGCAAAGCCCGGCAGCGCATTTGCAGTTGCTGGAGCTGATGTACTTTTGCCTGGCTTTGGGTTTTCAAGGCCGCTATCGCGTGCATGAGCAGGGCACCAGCCAGCTGGAAACCGTGCGCCAACGACTGTACATGAGCTTGCGCCAGTATGGGCAAACGGTGCCAGCCGCTCTGTCCCCGCATTGGCGCGACAACCCGGCGCAGAAAGTTGGCAAGCCTTTGCCTGTGCCTATCTGGGTGGCCGTTTGTGTGGCCTTGCTGCTGTGCTTATTGATGTACCTGGGTGCCAGTCTGTTGCTGAACCGGCAGTCTGATCGGGCTTTCGAGGACATTGTGGCTTTGCGCCTGCCGGCCTTGCAGACACAGGGCCAACCACCGTCCAATGGCGTTGCGCCGCAGGCACCCTTGGCCTTGGCAGAGCTGCTGGCCCCCGAGGTGGCCGAGGGCCTGCTGACCGTCCGAGATCAGGCCGATCGCAGCGTCATTATCTTGCGAGGTGACGGTCTGTTCGACTCAGGAGCCGACCAGATCCGTGCGCCGCTGCTCCCTGTCATTGCTCGTATTGCGGATGCCGTTGAAGCTGCACCGGGCCTGGTACTGGTGGATGGCTATACCGATAACGTCCCCATACGCAGCGTGCGCTTTCCTTCCAATTTCCATCTTTCGCAGGCACGTGCGGATTCGGTTAAAGCCGTCTTGCAGGAGCGCTTGAGTCAGCCGGAACGTGTACGCGCACAAGGCCGGGCCGATGCTGCGCCTGTGGCAGACAATGGCACCGCTCAAGGTCGGGCACAGAACCGACGGGTGGAGATCACGATCGTGCCCTTGAGCAAGGAGGCCGGGCAATGACACGTCTTTTGAGTCTGGTCTTTAGCCGTAGCGTCTGGACCTTTGTGGGTGTGCTGATCCTGCTGGTGCTGATCTGGTTGCTGGGGCCTTTGTTGGCGATTGGCCAAACCCGGCCATTGGAAACCGAGCTGTCGCGCTGGATTGCGATGGCTGTGGTGGTGGTGTTCTGGTTGCTGCGCTTGTTGTGGCGCAGCTGGCGTGAAGGCCGCCTGAACGCGCAGTTGCTAGGCCAATTAAGCCGCCCGGCGCAGAAGGCATCAGCATCGAGCAATACGGCTACGCCGCATCCTTTGCAAAGCCAGTTTGATGAGGCGATCGAACTGCTCAAGCGGATTCGCTTTGGTTCGCATATGGGCGGACGTTTGCGCTCCTTGCTGTCGCGCCAGTACGTGTATCAATTGCCCTGGTATGTCTTTATCGGGGCACCCGGAGCGGGCAAAACCACGGCGCTGGTCAATTCCGGCTTGCAGTTTCCCTTGTCGGAGCGCTACGGAAAAACGTCGCTGCGAGGTGTAGGGGGCACGCGCAATTGCGACTGGTGGTTTACTGACGAAGCCGTCCTGCTGGATACGGCAGGACGCTACACCACGCATGAAAGTGATCCGGTAGGGGATGAGCAGGAATGGCGTGGTTTCCTGGGCCTGCTCAAGCGCTATCGCCGCAGGCAGCCGATTAATGGCACTTTGTTGACCATCAGCGTGCCCGATTTGTTGTCCAGCACGGCCGCGCAACGTCACGATCATGCGCAGGTCTTGCGCCAGCGCCTGGCCGAATTGCGCGAGCGTTTGGGGATTCAGTTTCCTATCTATGTGCTGGTCACCAAAATGGATTTGCTCCAGGGCTTTCAGGAGTATTTCGACCATTGTGATCGTCAGGAGCTGGAGCAGGTCTGGGGCTTCACCTTGCCTTATGAAAGCTCGCGCGAAGCGGGATTTTCCTTGTCGCATACCTATGGGCGCGAGTACGAAGCCTTGCATCAACGCCTGGAGCGTGGTCTGGCGGCCGTGATGGCCGAGCAGCCCAACGAAAGCGTGCGTGCCGAAGCCTATCTGCTGCCACAACAGTTTGCTCGCCTGGGGCCGGTGCTGGAGGAGTTTCTGGAACAGGTGTTTAGCCAGTCCCGCTTCGAGGCACCCCTGTTGCTGCGCGGCGTGTACTTCACCAGTGGTCGGCAAGGAGGTGTGCGTCTGGATCAGGTGCGGGACTCCATGCGCGAGTATCTGGAAGTGGATGTGCAGGCGGATCAAGCGCAGCCGGTGGCCGGTCAGGGCCGCAGCTATTTTCTGACCCAGCTGCTGAAAGAGCTGATCTTTCAGGAGGCCGGTGTTGCAGGCCGCGACGAGCGCTGGGAGCGCCGCGTGCGCTTGCGTCATTTTCTGGTCTACGGTCTGGTGGCGGTGGGTGTGTTGCTACTGGGGCTGGCCTGGAGTCGCAGCTTTCTGTTGAACCGCAGCTATGTGGAGCAGGTTGAAGGACGTGTTCCGCAGGCTCAGCAACAGGCGGACCAAACACAGGTGCTGGATACCACACCGGCGGTCGGCTTGCTGCCTTTGCTGGATATGTTGTCGCTGCTACCGCAAAGCGATCAGTTTCCCTTGGATGCGCCCGGTCTGGAGCGGCGCATGGGCCTGTATCAGGGCGACAAGATGAAGGCCGCCGCCGATACCGTTTATCAACGCGCCTTAGAAAAACTGCTGGCCCCCTTGCTGGCGCGTCGTATCGAAACCGTGTTGCGTAGCGAGCAGGCGCAGGATCTGGAGTACGGCTACGAGGCCCTGCGCGCCTATCTGATGTTGTACGACACGCGACGTTATGACGCGGCCCATTTACAGACCTGGTTGCTGGGTAGTTTGAAGCAGGACTTGCCGGCAGGCTTTACCCAGTCGCAATACGACAGGCTGGAGAGCCATGTCCGTGCAGTGACACAGGCGGGCTTGCTCTTGAATCCCTTCCCGCGCAATGAAGCCTTGATTGAGCAAAGCCGAGAACGTCTGGCGCGTATCAGCCTGGAGCAGCGCACTTACAGCCGCATGCGCCGTATTCTGGCGGCCACGCCCGGTTTGATACCTATGTCGGTCTCAGGCATGGCCGGGCCCTACGCGGCCTCTGTATTCAAGCGCGACAGCGGCAAGCCGTTAACCGAAGGGATAGACGGTCTGTACACCTACGAGGGTTACTGGACCGTGGTTGAACCACGTATCGACAGCGAACTGCAGCAGATGCGTGAGGATGATCGCTGGATTCTGGGGCTGGATACGGGAGCCGGACAGTCCGAGGCGGCGCGTCGTGCGGCAAGCCAGGAGCTGCGTCGTCTGTATCTGCTGGATTATGTGCGTGTGTGGGATGAGTATCTGGCTGACTTGCGCCTGTTGCAAGGCGGCAGCTTGCTGGAAAACATTCAGCTGGCCCGCACCCTGTCCATGGCCGATTCTCCCTTGAAGCAGTTGGTCCAGCAGGTGGCTTTGCAAACTCGTCTGTTGCGAGAGGATGCGCAGCAGGGGGCCTCTTTGGGGGCACAAGCCAAAGTGCGGCTGGACGATACCCGGCAGGCGCTGGAGCAGATGTTTGGCCCGGTCGGGTTGGAGGGGAGTCGTCGTAATGAGCCTCAGGCCAAGCAGGTAGAGGCCATCGTGGATCAGCATTTCGAGCCTTATCACCGCCTGGCTTCCAGTAGTGGCGGGGCACCAGCGCCTATTGATGGCACCCTGGAATTGCTGGATGAGTTCTATGCTTTTTTGACCTCCTCGGATGCTGCTCTGCGCAGCGCGGGTACACCGCCGCAGTCCAATGTCTTGACCAAGTTGCAGGCAGAGGCAGGTCGGTTGCCTGGGCCTTTACGTGATGCGCTGGATCAGTTTTCGGTGGGTGCTTCTGCCGAGATCGCGTCGCGGACTCAAGCCAGTTTGGGGCAGTTGGTAAACGCCACTATCGGTCAGTTTTGCCGTAGTGCGATTGCGGGGCGTTATCCCTTCGCCGCTCAATCCAGGCAGGATGTCGCACCTAACGATTTTGCCCGCATGTTTGCGCCGGGTGGCTTGATGGATGCCTTTTTTCAAGAGCATCTGATGCACCAGGTGGATATGTCAGGTGGGCGCTGGCGTTTCAAACCGGGCATAGATGGGCAGGCGGCGGCCAACTTCCGTTATCTGGATGCGTTTCAGCGTGCGACTGTGATTCGGGACGTGTTCTTCCCGGCAGGCAGTAATCAACCGCGTATTGATATGGCGTTCACCCCGGTTCAGCTGGATGCAGAACTGTCGCAAGTGCTGCTGGATGTGGATGGTCAGGTGCTGCGTTATGCCCATGGCCCGCAGGTCGCCATGGGCGTGCAGTGGCCGGGGCCGCGCGGGGGCCGTCAGGTCAGTCTGGAGGCACAGCCACAATCCGAAGGGTCAGGGATGAGGGCGACAGGTGCCTGGGCGTTGTTGCGATTGCTGGACAAGGCACAGCCTGTATCGGGTGCGTCTGCTGGGGCACAGCGCTTGTCTTTTGCTTTGGGGAGTCGTCAGTTTGTGGTGGATGTGGTGGCCAATAGCTCCAGGAATCCGTGGCGTTTGGCGGAGATGAGAGGGTTTAGCTGCCCAGGGAGCCATTGAGATGCGCCAGGATGATTTCGACTCCAGCCCGGAGGTGATGTGGTACGGCAAGATTCCGGCCATGGGGGACTTTGTGCGCAGACGTATGCCCGAGCCGATTTTGTTGCCGTGGGAGCGCTGGTTCAGCAGTGGTGTCAGCCAGATTCGTTCGCCCCACAAAACGGCTGGAGCCAATATGCCCAGCTCGCCTGTCCATGCCTGGGGATTTCTGATGTCCTTGCCGCAAGGGGGCGTGCAAGCAGGAGCGGTCATGCCCAGTCAGGACCGGGTTGGGCGCGAGTATCTGGTGTGCGCTTTGGTGCCTTTGAATGCCGAGCAATGTCAGCGTGTCCGTCTGCCTGTACTGGCCAATATGGTTGAGCAATTGGGCCTGTCCTTGCAGCAAGGGGTGCGGTTTTGCTGGGCGGCAACCCAGTTGGATCAGACTTTGTGTAGTGCCGTGCCTTATGCCGGTTTGCTGGCGGAGAGTGCCGCCGCCCAGTCCGAGCAGCGTGATGCCGGGCAGGACATTCTGGATGTTTTGTATGGCTCTCGTGCGCCGTCTGTGCCACAAGACCCGTGGGCTGTCCTGCAGCCTTGTCTGGAGCCCGGCTCCCACCGTAGTTACTGGTGGTGCCTGGGCATGAACAATCCTAGCTGGCGCAGCGTGACGCACAGTGGCGAGCTAAGTCTGGCCCTGTTTCGGCGCTTGTTCGTGTCAGCAACAGCGGCAGATGCAGCAAACCGCGCCTATCAACCATGGTGAGATCCCTCATGAAACGTACAAACTCTGCCAAGGATGTCCAGGGTCGCCCTTTGGGGCAGATTCTGGACTCTTTGCTGCTGGACCAACGGCTGGTGATTCTGGATCAATTGGCTTTGCAACTGGCCGAGCTGCATGAGAGCCAGGAATGGTATGGCGCGCTGGGGCTGGATACGGTGGTTTTGAGTGATGAAGGTCTGGTTCAGTTATTGCCGCTGGAGCAGAACATGCACAAGCGCAGTCTGGCACAGGCGCGTGCTCAGGGTATGGCCTTTGATGAGCCTTGCGCGGCCCCCGAGCAATATGTGGATGATCCTGTGCGGCCTGCCGGTCCCTGGACGGATGTCTACGCTTATGCGGCCTTGCGCTGGCAACTGACAACGGGCTTTCCTCTGATGGCCGCCCCTTGGCGGCAGTTGAAAGATCCTGTGGTGATGGACGAGGACGCGGACGGTCCGACGCAGGCCATGTTGCAGGGCCTGGCCCTTGACTGGGTGCAGCGGCCTCAGTCCATGGCTTCTTACCGAAGGCTGGAACGATTGGGGCAAGTGCCAGAGCCTGTGCCCGCACATGCTCCCGCTGCGCAAACTGTGCTGCCGATTACGCCTGAACGCCGGTCTTCCTTGCCATTGTGGCTGGCGGGTTTGGCAGTAGTCGTTCTGGCAGGGCTGGGGGCGGCGTATTGGAGCGGTGATGGCGATACTTCCGGGCCCGCTGTTGCAGCGTCTGATTCCAATCGTCCGGCGGTGGTGGGCGCCACGCCTGAGGAGTCCACATCAAGGCCGGGACCGGGATCAATCACGTCGGAGTTGCAGGGCGGGCTGGTGGCGGCTGGGGAGTCCAAGCCGAATGATGTAGCTGTTTTGGGGGCAGGGGGGGCGTCTGCACCTCAATCGGGGCAGCCTTTGGAGGCAGGATCAGATCAGCTTGGGTCGCAGTCGACAGGTGCACAAAATGACTCGGTGGCAGGGCAGCAATTAGCCCAAGCTTCGGGCTCGCAAGCCGCGACAACACCGGAGTTGAAACTGCTGGCCGAGTCGGGAGCTTTGCAGCCTGCTTTGCCAGTTCAAACACAAAACACATCGGATGATGCAGCTCGCCTGGTTTTGGCCGATCATGCTGCCGGAACAGCCGATACAACTGGCGCCTCTGGAGCTACGGGAGGAGAAGTCGCAGCAACGGGAAGCCCGGGTGTTCGTGAAACCATCGGAGCCGCGGGAAGTGCCGGAGCAACGGGAGCTACTGGGATTAACACGTCCGCTGCTTCAGGAGTTGCCACAAGCACGCAAGCCGAATCCTCAGCACCTTCCGCGCAAGTTGATCATGTGGAACAACTGGAACCTGTCGCTGCCAAGCCTGCGCCACCTGCCAAGGGCACAATCGCCCTGGATATACGGCCTTGGGGAGAGGTCTATGTGAATGGCCGAAAGCAAGGTGTCAGCCCGCCTTTGAAGTCCTTGTCACTGGCTCCAGGCTCGCACCGCATTGTTGTCAAGAATGCGGGATTGCCAGAGTTCAGCACAACAATTCGAGTGCGCTCAGGAAAGACGGCCAGCGTCAGTCACGAGTTCAAATAGGCTGCGAGAACCGAGAACCGAGAACCGAGAACCGAGAACCGAGAACCGAGAACCGAGAACCGAGAACCGAGAACGAAGACGCTTGAAGGCGGCGTAGCTGACTTACGTCGTCTTGCGCTTGCCGATCAGCCCTGTAGCCAGCAATGTCCCGAACAGAACGGTACTCATACCGATCAGCATCTGCGCGGTCAGGGCCTCGTCCAGCAACAAGGCACCCCACAACACCCCAAAAGGTGGCACCAAAAAGGTCACCGTAATGGTTTTGGAGGGGCCGACATTGGACAGAAGGCGGTAAAAAATCAGATAGGCGACGGCCGTGCACAGCAGGGATAAGGACAGCGCAGCCCCCCAGGCATGCAGGCCCGGAAACTGTGCGGGCCACCAGTAAATGGCTGCGGGCAATAGAACCAATGTTGCGCTGACCATGCTGCCTGCTGCTACTGCCTGTGGCTGCACGCCGCGCAGATAGCGGGCGGTAAAGTTGGCGGCAATACCGTAAAACACTGTGGCCAGCAAAGATGCCAGCACAGCCCAGCCTTCGGCGCCTTTATTGAAGCTGAGCTTGTCGTACACCAGAATCAGAATGCCCAGGAAGCCCAGACACAGGCCCAGAATGCGGCTGGGTGTCAGGCGCTCTTTCAACCAGACTCGTGCCACCAGTGCGCCGAACAAGGGAGCCATGGCATTCAAGACGGCCAGCAAGCCCGACTCCAGTCGCAAGGCTGCGAAGGCGTATAAGGAGAAGGGCACGGCGGCATTTAGAATGCCCAGCGCAAAGATGGGTTTCCAGTTCGCCAGAAAGATGGGCAAGCGTCCCGTGGCGGTGATGTAGCTCATCAAGGCCAGGGCGCTGACACCGACCCGTATGGCGGTCAGGGGAAAGGGGCCAAAGTCGGGGACCGCTTGCAGCGTAAATAAAAACGAGCCGCCCCAGATGGCGGCCAGCAGGAATAAATCGCGTAAGTCTTTGGGGGACATGGGAGTCAGATTGGTGGCGGCGGTCCGCATGGGCCGCATAACAGAGCCGATTGTAATCCTCTGGCCGCGACCAGGACACCGATGCGGGACGTTCAAGTGGAAGGTCTGAAATCCCTTGATGCTTTAAACAGACAGCTCGTTGTTCAAAGCCCGTTTCAGGACGTTGAAGACGCGTTTGTCCCCGCATTGAGCGACGTTGAAGCGCAGAAACTGGGCAGCATCAGGAGCTTGGCTGAAAACAGGGCCAGGGGCCAGCACGATGCCATGGGGTAGACAGGCGCGTGTCAACGTCAGGGCATCATGCCCGGCGGGCAGGCGCACCCAGAGAAACATGCCCTCGCGGGGGCGCAGCCATGGCGTCAGGCCAAGTTGCTGCAGCTGTGTCACGGCGTGATCCATGGCTTTGGAGAGCCGGTATCGAACTCGTTCCAGATGTTTGCGATAGCCGCTGTCGCCAAGCGCGCTGTTCAGAATATGCGAGGCCAGGCGGTTGCTGCTGAAACTGGTGGCGGTACGCAAGTCGACCAGGCTCTCGATCCATGGAGTCTGGGCTGCGATATAACCGCAGCGCAAGGCGGCCGACAGTGTTTTGGAAAAACTGCCTATCTGTACTACGCGGGACAGCCCATCCAGTGCCGCCAGTCGGGTAGCGGGTCGGGTCTCCAGATCTCCGAAAATATCGTCCTCAATAATGTAGAGGTCGGCACGTTGCGCCATGGCCAGCACGCTATGGGCCGTCATGGCCGAAAGACGTGCGCCGGTTGGATTGTGTATGCCTGAATTGGTGATGTACAGGCGGGGTTTGTGTTCTTTAAGGGCAGCCTCAAAGGCCGCCAGATCAGGGCCCTGATGGGTATAGGGCACGCTGGCGATTTTGGCCCGATGCGCTCGCAGCAGCGCATGGAAATTGAAGTAGCAGGGGTCGTCCACCAGGACCGTATCGCCTGGCTCCAGAAAGAAGCGACAAAGCAGGTCAATAGCTTGAGTGCCCGAGTCGGTCAGCATGATGTGATGCGGGGCAGCATCTATTTCGGACTGCACGAGACGACGGGCCAGCATTTGTCGCAAGGGCTCCAGGCCCAGAGGCGAGCCGTAGTCCGTCAAGTCCGCGCTGGGGCTACGGGCGGCCTTACGTAAACCGCGGCGCACTCCTTGGTCATACATCCAATCCGAGGGCAGCCACCCGCAGCCGGGCATCAGGACATCGGCCTCGGCTTCCAGAGATTGGCGCGAGATCCATAAAGGATCGATATCCTTTTCCAGAGCTGGTTCCAGGGCGGCCAAGCTGAGTGGAGCCAAAGGAGCCGTCACATAAAAGCCGGAACCTGCGCGAGCCTCGATCAGACCTTCGGCGGCCAGCCTGCCATAGGCTTCGACAATCGTGGACACCGACACGCCCGCCGATTTTGCTTGTGCGCGTACGGATGGCAGGCGGGTGCCGGGCGGGTAGGTCCGTGCCGCGATGCGTTCACGTACGGATTGCATGATGTGGTCGATACGGGTCAAAGCAGACATGGGGCGGGCTCGGGCACGGTGTACGGGTCTGGTAAGCAGTACAGTTTTTTAAAACTGTACTGGACTGTGCCTGTGTATGCTGGCATAGCTGTGTTGTACTGACAAGCATCTTTGTTGGAGAGTGAATGATGGATAGCAAGGCAGTCAGCTGGCTAAATGGCTTTATAGGCGTAGCAATCTTTGCCGGATCTCTGCCGGCTACACGTGTTGCTGTGCTGGGCATGGATCCTTTTTTTCTGACTGGCGCGCGAGCGGTAGTCGCTGCCTTGTTGGCAGCTGTCTGGTTGCTGATCGGGCGTGTGGCACGGCCAAAGCGATCAGACTTGTTACCCCTGGCCGTGGTCGGTTTTGGTGTCGTGCTGGGATTCCCCTTGTTGACGGCGCTGGCCTTGCAGTACATCACTTCGGCGCATTCTATTGTGTATGTCGCCTTGCTGCCTTTGTGCACAGCCCTCTTCGGGGTGGTCTTTGCCGGAGAGCGGCATAAGCCCGTGTTCTGGCTGTGCTCTGTTTTAGGCTGCTTGCTGGTGATGGCCTATGCCGCGCGAGAAGGTCTGGATGCGGCCTGGCAAGGGGACCTGTATATGCTGGCCGCCGTGGTGGTGTGTGGCTTGGGTTATGCCGAAGGTGGACGTCTGTCGCGTCGTTTGGGTGGCTGGCAAGTTATTTGCTGGGCCCTGGTGCTCTCCTCGCCTTTCATGTTCGTCATGATGCTGTGGTTCTGGCCGCAAACATTCAGCAATGTGAATACAGCAGCTTGGTTAGGTTTCGGCTATGTGTCAGTGTTCAGCATGTTCCTGGGGTTTGTGTTCTGGTATCGGGGGTTGGCGCAGGGCGGGATTGCCGCAGTGGGGCAACTGCAGTTGTTGCAGCCTTTTATGGGCCTGGGATTGGCTGCCGCCTTGCTGGGTGAGTCCGTCAATGCCAGCATGATCTGGGTGACTTTAGGCGCTGCCTTATGCGTAGCCGGTGCGCGGCGCTTTGCCTCCTGATGGCAGAAGCCGGACGATAAAAAACCGGCCTGTCCCATTCATGGACAGGCCGGTTTCAAGACAAGCTGAGCAAGCGTTTTAGGCTTCCGCGTGCTTGGCTGCTTCTACCGCTGCATGCGTATCTTCTTTAGCACCATTAAAGAACAAGTTAAGCAGAACGGCAGCAATCGAGGTCAGCAAGATGCCCGATTCGATCAGCGGGTGAATGGCGTGAGGCATCCACTGCATGTAGTTGGGCGCAACCAGCGGAATCATGCCGACGCCAATGGAGATGGCCACGATCATGGAGTTGTTGCGGTTGGTTTTGTAATCCACGTTGGACAGGATGCGAATACCGGTGGCCGTCACCATACCGAACATCACAATCCCGGCGCCGCCCAGCACCACTGTGGGCAGGGACTCAACCAGGGCAGCCATTTTGGGCAGCAGGCCCAGAATGATCAAAATCACACCCCCGGCCACGCAGACAAAGCGGCTGCGCACGCCTGTCACGGCAACCAGGCCCACGTTTTGCGAGAAGCTGGAGTAGGGGAAGGTGTTGAAAATGCCGCCCAGCAAGGTGCCCAGACCGTCGGTGCGCAGGCCGCGTGCCAGATCTTTCTGATCCACTTTCTTGCCTGTCATGTCGCTAAGAGCCAGGAACATGCCGGTAGACTCAATCAGCACCACAATCATGACCAGTGTCATGGTCGCAATGTGCAGGATATTGAACTTGGGCATCCCGAAGTGGAAGGGCAGAACCAGATCAACCCAAGCTGCATTGGCGACTTTCTCGTAGGTCATGATGCCCATGGCCGAGGCCACAATGGCGCCAATAACAATACCCAGCAAGACGGCCACGTTAGCCAGAAAGCCTTTGGCAAATTTGGCGATCAGCAGGATCGAGGTCAGCACGATGGCGGCAATGCCCAGGCCAGTCAGGTTGGCGTAGCGCGGGTTCGGTACCGTTGCTTTCAAGGCCAGACCTTCTGGAGGTGGGGGCAAGGCCGAGCCGGGCATGGCTGCGGCCGATTGTGCGTGCTGAATCCAGGCCAGGTGGTCGGGGTTGATGACTGTGGGGGCGGTAGGGCCAACAGGGTTACCGAAAATCCAGTTGATCCCCACTCGCATCAGCGTAATGCCGATCATGGCAATAATGGTGCCGGTGACCACAGGCGGGAAAAAGCGCAGCATGCGGCTGACGGCAGGGGCGATGATCATGGTGATGATCCCCGCCCCGATGACCGTGCCAAAGAGTAACTGGGCTCCTTCCTGGCCGGGGTTGGCCTGTGCCATGGAGACCATGGGGCCGACAGCGGCGAAGGTCACGCCCATCATGACGGGCAGCTTGATACCAAAATACTGCGTAAAGCCCATCGATTGGATGATGGACACGATGCCGCAGACAAACAGGTCAGCAGCAATCAGGATTGATACTTCTTCAGACGTCAGGTTTAATGCCCGGCCCACAATTAGTGGAACCGCGACGGCACCGGCGTACATTACCAGAACGTGCTGCAAGCCCAGTGCAGCCAGCCTGCCGTTCGGTAATCGTTCGTCGACGGGTGCGGTGGTCGCGTTCGTACCCATGAAATGTCTCCAGAGTGGATTAATTATTAGATGAAGCCATTTCAATGTAACGGCGTGCGACAGCCCTGTCATAAGACAATTCGTATAGAGCCTAGGTGGACCTAGCTATAGATGAGGGATAACCCCCAAAAAAAACGCCCTGATTTGGGCGTTTTTGATGCGGCTAAGGGAAAACACTGCTTTGGTGACACATGGTCAGGCCATGAGGGAAGGTCGTTGTATACCGGCACCAGTAACGGGTTTGCGCTCGTCGCGCGTATGTCGTGTTTGTATCAAAAATGAGTTTTTCACTACGACTTGATGGTTGTGTCAGACCTACTGGAACGTCAGCAAGTGTCAGTCATGGCTGCCTTGTAAGCTGCCTGATAGTCCTGAAAAAGCTCGTCTGGCGGCTTTAGCACAGCATCGGATTGTTACAGTGCGGCCCTGCTCGATTTCAATTCTTTATAGATTAGAATAACTGCGTAATGGTAACATTCGCAGCTGCTAATCTTTTTGCAGTGCAGCAGGCTACCGCCAAGTAGGCAGGGTTTTTTGGCGAGGAACAGTCTTTGCTTAATGTCGAGTTGAAGTTTTTATTTCGCTAAAGGTGGCGACGAAATAAAAAAACCTTTGATATTTTGCCTAGTGTCTTGATTAGACAGCCTTGGTAAATATACCCAAGGCTTTGTTATTTTTCAAACACTCGTTTTTTGTGCTTAACAATAAATAGAATAATATCGTCAGTGAATATTTAATTTGGATGTTTTATTTTTGGCATGATTGCTTAAATAAAAATCGAAAATAAATATTATCGGATTACATGGAATTTATATATATTCCATGTAATTAGGGTTTGTAAATCATAGTAACGGGACGTAAGTTTCGCCATTGTTTACTGGTGTGCTGCCTGCGACACGGCTATGTCAGAAGTCGTTGTCCGAAATAGCGTTTTATCAAATATGACTATTCCGTGCTCCGCGGTGACAGGGCAAGTCAGTAAAGATCGAAAGGGTAGGGTGCGTGTCTCAAAATACAGGCAAGGGTGCTAAGGAGTTAGAAGCATCCCGTACGGATATTAATAAAAGCAATACTGCGTCTGGAGCAATCGCCATTATTGGTATGGCGTTTCGCTTTCCGGGTGACCTGTCGCAGCCCGACCAGTTCTGGAATGCCTTAATTGAAAAGCGCGATCTGGTTACGGAAATCCCCGCGGACCGCTGGGCGACGGCCGAGTTGCAACACGATAAAAGGTCCGAGCCGGGGCGTAGCATTACTTTTTCGGCCGGTGTCTTGTCGCGCATTGACGAGTTCGATGCAGACTTTTTTGGCATTTCCCCTCGCGAAGCCGCCTGGCTGGACCCCCAACAACGCTTGTTGCTGGAGCTGTCCTGGGAAGCCATGGAGAATGCGGGCGTCTTGCCCTCCAGCATGGCCGGTAGTGACTGTGCGGTTTATGTTGGTATTTCCGGCCTGGATTACGGCATGCGCGGTCTGGACGATTTGGCCAGCCTGACAGCCCATATGATGACCGGCAATACCATGAGTATCGCCGCCAACCGTCTGTCTTATATCTACGACCTGCACGGTCCGTCCATGGCGGTGGATACCGCCTGCTCGTCTTCTTTGGTCGCTTTGCATCAAGCCTGCTCAAGTTTGCGCAGTGGCGAGGCTTCTACAGCCTTGGTCGGTGGCGTCAATCTGTTGCTGCACCCTTATCCCTTTGTTGGCTTTACCAAAGCGTCGATGCTGTCGGCAGATGGCCGTTGCAAGGCGTTTGATGAAGCTGGTAATGGTTACGTGCGTTCCGAAGGTGGCGCGGTACTGATGCTCAAGCCCCTGGAGCAGGCACTGGCCGACGGCGATCAGGTACAGGCCGTTATTTTGGCAACGGGTGTGAATGCCGATGGTGCTCGCAAGACCGGCATTACTATTCCTAGCTGCCAGGGACAAATCGAGTTGATGCGCTCCGTGCTGGAGCGCAGTGGCCTGACAGCGGCTGATGTGGACTTTGTAGAAGCCCACGGTACCGGTACAGCCGTAGGCGATCCTGTTGAAACCACCGCCATCAGCGCGGTGTATGGCAAGTCGCGCGAGCAGCGTTTGCCTATTGGTTCAGTCAAAGCGAACTTGGGCCATATGGAATCGGCCTCCGGCATGGCTGGCCTAGTCAAGACAGTGCTGGCATTGCAGCACCAAGCCTTGCCGCCTGCTTTGCACTTGAATACCCCCAATCCCGCCATTGATTTTGATGGTTTGAATCTGGAGCTGCTGCCCCAGGGCCGCGAGTTGCAACGTACCGATGGCAAGCCTTTGGTCGCAGGACTTAACTCGTTTGGCTTTGGTGGTGCCAACGCCCACGTCTTGTTGCAGGCTCCTGTAGCGCCAACTGCCCAATCGGCAACGGTGCTGAACTCGGGTTTGCCGCCTTTGGTCTTGTCGGGCAAGACAGAAGCCGCTCTGCGTGAGCAAGCGGGTAATTATGCGGACCTGCTGGACGGCAAGACGGCACAAGATTTTTACGATGTCAGCTACGCGGTCACTCACCGTCGTCAGACTTTGGCTCGTTGTTTGATCATGCAGCCCGAAACGGTTGAAGAAGGCGTGGCGCAATTGCGTGCTTACGCGCAAGGTCAAGCCCCACAAGGTTTGCAAACCGTAGACGCCCCGAGCAAAGAAGGCCAATTGGCTTTTGTCTACGCCGGTAATGGAGCGCAGTGGCTGGGCATGGGCGTGACCTTGTTGCGCGAGTCCCCTCGTTTCGCGGCTTTGCTGTCCGAGCTGGACGCCATGATGAAGCCCTTGGCGGGCTTTTCGCTGCTGGAACAATTGCAAGCCGAGCCTGCCGCTTCTCGCATGGACGACACAACAGTCGCTCAGCCCTTGTTGTTTGCGGTGCAAGTTATTGTGACGCGCATGCTGCGCGAAGATGGCATTGAACCTGATGCCGTGGCTGGCCACAGTGTGGGCGAAATCGCTGCTGCCTGGGCCGCTGGTGCCTTGGATCTGGAACAAGCCATACGCGTTATTTGTGCCCGTAGTCAGGCTCAAGGTCTGACTCGTGGCCAAGGCCGGATGGCCGTTATCGGTCTGTCGCACGAAGCGGTGAACACCTTGCTGGAAGGCTTGGGTGCGGACTTGGGCGTGAATGTGGCGGGGGTAAACAGCCCTTCCAATATCACTCTGTCCGGCAGTCTGGAAGGCTTGCAGCGTATTCAGTCTGCTCTGGAAGGACAAAGCGTTTTCTTCCGCCTGCTGGATTTGGATTACGCCTTTCACAGTCCCTATATGGATGGCTTGCTGCCGCATCTGGAAAAGAGCCTGGGCGATTTGCAGCCCGGTCAGCAGTCTCCACAAGCCCGTTTTGTCTCGACCGTTACGGGTGAAGAACTGTCCCCGCAAGAGCTGGGCGTGGATTACTGGTGGCGCAATATTCGCGAACCCGTGCAGTTCGAGCAGGCTATTGCCTGTCTGGCGAACCAGGGCTGCCGCGTATTTCTGGAAATTGGCCCGCACGCCATTTTGCAGCGCTACATTCGTGAAACCCTGGCTCAGTGTGAGGTTCAGGGTGTGGTGTTGTCCAGCTTGCGCAAGCATGACGATGGCCCGCAGCGGCTGACTGATACGGCCTTGCATACCCTGGCTTTATTGCCGACCCAATTGAAAGCCCGTTTCCCTGTGGCTGGCAATCCAGTGGAGCTGCCCGTTTACCCATGGCAGCGCGAGCGTCATTGGTACAAGAACAGCACAGAAGGGATGCGCTCCATCGAGCGTCGTCGTGTGCATGATTTGCTGGGTTGGCGTTTGCCGGATAGCGATATCAGCTGGGAAAACGTGCTGGACCCGGTGATTTTGCCTTGGCTGGCGGATCACAAAGTGGGTGGTGCCATGGTGTACCCAGGTGCCGCTTATCTGGAAATGGCTTTGGCTGCAGCTTGTGAGTGGCTGGGCGAAGCACTGATCCTGGTGGACGAGCTGGATATTCTGGCTCCGCTGGTTTTTGATGGTGAACATGCCCGCAGCCTGCGTTTTGTGCTGAGCCCGCGTGATGGTAGCTTCCATATCAAGAGTCGCCAACGCTTGAGCCAGGACGAGTGGGTGGTACACGCCAGCGGTCGTATTCTGGCTTCGGATGAACGCATGCCCGTGGCGGAACTCTCGCCCCTGGCCTCGGCTGAACTGCATATTGATCGCGATCGACACTATCGCTTGGCGCATTCCCTGGGTCTGGATTACGGTCCGGCCTTCCAGGGGTTGAAAGCCTCGCAGGTGCAAGGTACTTATCTGAGTGCCGAACTGGAGATGCCCGTCAGCCTGGAGCAAGATGGCTATCTGTTGCACCCGGCCTTGATGGACGTGTGCTACCAGTCTCTGGTGGATTTCTTCGCACAAGATATTGAAGCAGGCCAAGGCGTGGCCTTGCTGCCTGTGAAAGTAGGCCGTTTCACCCTGTCTACAGAAGGGCAGGTAACGCATTTCCGTGCACACCTGCGTCGTAGCAGTGCCCGTTCGGTACTGGCGGATTTCGAGTTGTATGGAGCTGATGGCCGTTTGCTGGCCAGCGCCCAGGCCTGCCGTTTCCGCGCTGCGTATTTCTTGCGCCAGGATCGCCACGCGGTGTCGAACTGGCAAATTACCCCGTATCTGCGTCCTCATCCTCGCGATGAGCGAGTTGCCGTTACGCTCTCGCCTGAGCAACTGGCCCAAAGCGGCTGGGCAGCACTGGCTGACCAGCAGCAAGAGCGAGAAACCTGGTTCCAGCAGACTTTGCCTTTGCTGGATGCCTTGAGCCTGTCCTTTATTTATGAAGCCTTCCAGAACGTAAAGCCTTCCGAACTCAGCACCGAAGTATTGAATAGCCCGTATGGCCGCTGGCTAAGCGAGCTGTTGCGCGCTGAAGAGCTGCTGCAAGATGACGAAGGCTATCGTGTGGTGGAGCAGGCCGATATGCCTGCCGCCCAGGACTTGTGGCGCACAATTTTGCAGGATTCGCCTAGCAGCTTGCCGCAACTGACCCAGATTGGTTCGGTCGGACGCCAATTGCCGGCCTTGTTGCGTGGCGATATTTCAGGCGAAAAACTGCTGGCTTCCTTGCGCCGTTCCCCCGTGGTTGAAGTGCTGTATGACGATGACCCCATGTATCTGGGTGTGCGTCTGGCACTGGAAACCCAGTTGCGAGAACTGGCTGCGAACTTGCCTGCCTCCCAGCGACTGCGCGTGCTGGAAGTCGCCGTAGGCCCAAGCGATTTGCCCAAGACTCTGGCTGCTTGCCTGTCCGAAGACCAGTTTGAATACGTATTGGCTTTGCCAGATGCTGATTTGCAGGCTCGTCAGGCGACGCAGCACCATGCTTTGGCCAACGTGCAGGTGCTCGGTTTTGATCTGCAAGACTGGCAACTGGAGCAGGTCGATAAGCCCCAGTTTGATGTCGTGATTTTGCGCCACAGCCTGCACCGTACCGTGCATGTTCCTCCCGCCCTGATGCGTAGCAAACAATGGCTGGCGACGGGTGGGGGCCTGCTGGTGGCTGAGTGTCACCCTGACTGGCATGCAGACTTCTTGTCCGGTCTGGACCAAAGCTGGTGGCACGCCGCCGGCGAGTCGCAATCCTCCTCCTTGTTGTCGCCCGAAGGCTGGCACAAGGCGTTGGAGCAAGCAGGTTTTGAGCAGGTGCAAACTGCGCAAGAGCCTGCCGCACAGGAATTGAGTGAAGGTGCCTATTTGTTGCTGGCCAAGGCCGCCACAACGCAGGCGATTCCAAACCAGGAAGCCGTCGCTGCAGCGAAATGGGTCTTGTTGTTTGATGAGGCTTCTCAAGTTCAAGCCCATTCGTTGCAAGCCCGTTTGGAAGCAGCTGGCCAAACAGTTAACGCTCAAGTCTGGCCGCTCAGTGCCGACATTTTGGCTGATGAGAGTCCTCTGAATGTAGTGCAGATGCTGGGGTGGGCCGATACTGCTGCTGCGGTCAGTCAGACCAGCGCGCAACTGCTGAGCCTGACGCAGGACTTGTCCGCCCGTACCGCTGCAAGTCGCCTGTTCCTGGTGACGCAAGGCGGTGCCTTGCCGGCGATGGCAGAGGAATTGGATTGGGCGGTGAATCCCGCCCAGTCGGCCTTGTGGGGCTTTGGTCGCGTCGTGATGAATGAGCTGCCCGCCTTGTCCTGCACCTTGATTGATCTGGCCGGTGATGTGAATGCCAGCGATATCGCTCAGCGTCTGGAACTGGAGTTGCTGTGGCCGGATGAAGCAACAGAAATTGTCTTGTCTCAAGACGCACGCCATACCTTGGTGCTGGAAGAGGCTACTGCGGCAGCGACTGCCCAGCTAAGCCAGGACGCCCGCTTCAAGCTGGACTTTCAGGTGCCCGGACAACTGCGCAATCTGGAATGGCAAGCTGTTCAAGCGTCGAGCCTGGCTGCGGATCAGGTTGAAGTCCGTACCATGGCCGCAGGCCTGAACTTCCGTGACGTGATGTATTTGATGGGCTTGTTGCCGGACGAAGCTGTAGAAAACGGTTTTGCCGGTGCCAGCCTGGGCCTGGAGTTCTCGGGTGTGGTCACACGCGTTGGTGCTGATGTCACCAATTTGACGGTAGGCCAGCCGGTGATGGGTTTTGGTTCCTCCTGCTTTGCCAGCCATGTGGTGACACGTGCGGATGCTATCGCTTCCATGCCTGAAGGCTGGGATTTTGAAGCTGCCGCCACCGTTCCAACGGTGTTCTTCACGGTCTACTACGCCCTGACGCATCTGGCTCATATCCAGCCCGGTGAAAAAGTGTTGATACACGGTGCCGCAGGTGGTGTGGGGATTGCTGCAATCCAGCTGGCCCGTCATTTGGGCGCAGAGATTTATGCCACTGCTGGCACGGACGAGAAACGCGTATTCGCCTCCTTGCTGGGCGCTGACCATGTGTTCGATTCGCGCAGCCTGAGCTTTGCTCAAGACGTGATGGACGCCACTGGCGGTGAAGGTGTGGACGTAGTGCTGAACTCGCTGGCGGGTGAGGCCATGCGCCGCAGCCTGGACGTCCTGAGTCCTTTTGGCCGTTTCCTGGAGTTGGGCAAGCGTGACTTCTTCGAGAACACGCCGATTGGTCTACGTCCCTTCAAGAGCAATATCAGCTACTTCGGTATTGATGCCGACCAACTGCTGACGGGACGCCCAGCTTTGGCGGGACGTTTGTTCAAGGAAGTCATGGAGCTGTTCCATGATGGCGCGCTGTTCCCACTGCCTTACCGCAGCTTCGGTGCCGAGCATGTGGTTGATGCATTCCGCGCCATGCAGCAGGCTCGTCACATCGGCAAGCTGGTGGTTTCGCTGAAGGATGCCCAACCCCGTTTGCCTGCAACACAAATCGCTGCCCCTCTCGACTTGTCCGAACAGGGCACGTGGTTGGTTACGGGTGGCTTGTCTGGCTTCGGTTTGGCTTCCGCCCAATGGCTGGTCAAGCGTGGCGTGCGCTCTCTGATCCTGGCTGGTCGCCGCGGTGCCGATACTCCTGGTGCACAAGAGCTGCTGAAGCAGTTCCAGGCACAAGGCTGTCGCGTGCAAATTGTGGCGTGTGACGTCACGGATTTCGCAGCAGTGCAAGCTGTTGTTGCGCAGATTCAGACGGGTGATAGCCCACTGACTGGCGTGCTGCATGCTGCCGCCGTGTTTGATGACCGCCTGATCGCCAATATGGATCAGGACAGCTTGAACAAGGTGCTGCAGACCAAGTTGGTGGGTGCATGGAATCTGCACCTGGCTACTCAGGATTTGAAGCTGTCCCACTTCGTGCTGTATTCGTCTGTGACGACCTCTATTGGTAACCCCGGACAGGCGAACTATGTGGCCGCCAATGCAGGCCTGGAAGGTTTGACGCGCTTGCGCCAGAACCTGGGGCTGGCGGCGTCCTGCATTGCCTGGGGACCGATTGGCGATGCAGGTTACCTGACCCGCAATGAAACCGTGAAGGACAGCTTGGGTAAACGTCTGGGCAAGGCACCGCTACAGTCGGATCAGGCATTGGATCAACTGGATCGCGTCCTGGCCGTCAATGGCGAAGTGTCCATTGTGGCCAACTTCGACTGGAATGCCTTGGCCCGCTTGCTGGCTTCGGCTCAGAGCGAACGCTTTGCCATCTTGAACCGTGCCCGCAAGGATCACGACTCAGGTAGTGATGGCCAGGATATTCACACCTTGATCGCGGGTAAAACGCCCGAGCAAATTCACGCTTTGGTGGCCGAGTGGGTGGCGCAGGAAGTTGCTAACATTCTGCGCACCGAAGTAGACCGTATTGAAACCCAGCGCTCCTTGCATGATCTGGGCATGGACTCCTTGATGGCTGTGGAACTGGCCCTGGGGTTGGAGCAACGCTTTGGCGTGCAGTTGCCCGCCATGGTGCTGAACGATTCTCCCACCGTCTGGAACGTCGCGGCCCGCATTGTGGACAAGTTGACGGCCGGTAGCGAGGACTCGGCAGAGCAGGACGCTGGGCATTTGGTAGCCGATGTCGTACGTCAGCACGGAGATGATATGTCCGAGGCTGACTTGCAAGGCTTGGCAAAAGATGTACGGCGATTGGCAGAAACAGGAACATCACTGATCAATGAGTAAGAACGATCTAGCGCCAGGCAGTAAAGCACAACTGATACAGCGCATTCTGGGACGTAAAACCGGACAAGCGGCCAGCAATGGCCGCATGGCCGAGCAGTCCGCCACTCATCTGGGGGCGGACAGCCATATTCCGGAGTCCTTCACCCGCTTTGACCGCCATCCCGGTTACGAGAAAATGCTGGTGCCCAAGGCCATGGCTGATCGTATGGGCGTGCGTAACCCCTTTTTCCGCAGCCACGATGGTGTGGCCGCTGCGCACACCCGTATCGACGGGCGTGACTATCTGAACTTTGCCAATTACAACTATCTGGGTCTTTCTGCACACCCGGAAGTGAATGCGGCCGCCAAAGCCGCGATGGACCAGTACGGCACATCGGCTTCGGCCAGCCGTTTGGTAGCAGGCGAGCGCCGCGTCCAGCGTGAGCTGGAAGAAGAGCTGGCGCAGAACTATGAGGTGGATGATTGCGTGGTTTTTGTCAGTGGACATGCCACTAACGTCAGCACCATTGGTTACTTGTTCGGTCCCAAGGATCTGGTGATTCACGATAGCCTGATCCACAACAGTATTTTGCAAGGCATCCAGTTGTCGGGTGCCGCCCGCCGTTCCTTCCCTCACAACGACAGCGCCGCTCTGGAGCGCATTCTTGCCGAGATTCGTGGCCAGTTTGAACGTGTGCTGATTGTGATCGAAGGCTTGTACAGCATGGATGGCGACATTCCGAACCTGCCTGCATTTATTGACATAAAACGGCGGTATAAAGCGTTTTTGATGGTCGATGAAGCCCACGCCCTGGGCGTGCTGGGCAAGACAGGCCGCGGCTCGCACGAGCATTTTGGTGTGGCAGGCCGCGATGTCGACATCTGGATGGGCACCTTGAGTAAGACCCTGGCAAGTTGCGGCGGCTATATCGCTGGCGACCGCGCGCTGGTGGAGCTGCTCAAGTACGCTGCCTCCGGCTTTGTCTACAGCGTGGGGATTTCTCCCGTGCTGGCGGCTGCTTCGCTTAAAGCCTTGCAGATCATGCGCCGGGAACCCGAGCGTGTGCATACCCTGCAAGAGCGGGGCAGTCAGTTTCTGAATTCGATGCGCTCGATGGGAATCAATACCGGTTTTGCCGAAGGCTATGCCGTGATTCCCGCGATTACAGGCAGTTCTCTTAAAGCAGTCAAACTGTCCGGCCAGTTGTTTGATGCCGGCCTGAATGTGCAACCCATTATCCATCCTGCGGTGGAAGAAAAAGCAGCGCGTTTGCGCTTTTTCCTGTCCTCCACACATAGCCAGGATGACATAGACCTGGCGTGTGAAATCGTTCACACGCTCATGAAGAAATAAGCATGGCTCAATTACTACACACAGCAGTAAGCAAGATTGCAGCAATGGGACGGCCAGTACTGGCCAGCACCCTGGTCGCCGTACTGGCCGGATGTGCCACGATGCCCGACTGGATGCCTGCAGACGGCCCCAGCCGCCAGCAAGTACAGGAACGACGTGAAGGCCGTATCGAAGGCATCACCCTGGTCAACGTGACAGACGAGTTGACCAAGAAGTTGGCCGCTAAAAAGCGCATGGGTGACTTTGCCGCCCAGTTCCCCAGCACAGGTTCGAACAACTACCTGATTGGCCCCGGCGATGTGCTGGAAGTGTCGGTTTGGGAAGCGCCGCCGGCCATGCTGTTTGGCAGCATTTCTCTGGATCCCAAGGCAACGGCAGCAACCACCAATGCCGTCGCTTTCCCTCAGCAGATGGTCACGCCCGACGGCATGATCAGCATGCCTTTCGCTGGCCGTATTGCCGTCAAAGGCCGCAACACCCAACAGATTGAAGAAAGCATTGCCAAGCGTCTGCAAGGCAAGGCCAATAATCCGCAGGTTCTGGTGCGCGTCATTCAGAACAACACCTCGAACGTGACGGTCGTGGGTGAGGTCAATCAAAGCGTCTTGATGCCCTTGACGCCTAAAGGTGAGCGTTTGCTGGATGCCCTGGCCGCAGGCGGTGGCGTCAAGCAAGCAGTCAACCGCATCGCCATTCAGCTCTCGCGAGAGCTGAACACATCCACCATGGCGCTGGATACGATCATCCGTAATCCAAACCAGAACATCATGTTGAAACCGGGTGATGTGATTACGGCGCTGTATCAGAACCAGAGCTTCTCCATTTTGGGTGCCACCGGCAAGAACGAAGAAATTCCATTTGAAGCTCAGGGCATTTCCCTGGTACAGGCCCTGGCCCGTTCGGGTGGTCTGGATACGTCACGAGCTGATGCCCGCGGTGTGTTTGTCTTCCGCTTTGAGGATGCTGCGTTGGTGGACGGTGCACCTGAATCGACACTGCTGGACAAGAAGGGCGTCGTGCCCGTGGTGTATGAAATCGACCTGCGTGACCCGGCTTCTTTCTTTGTTACACAGAACTTCCCGGTGCAGGATAAGGACGTGATTTATGTTTCGAACTCGCCAGCGGCGGAGTTCCAGAAATTCCTGCGTTTAGTGGTGTCGGTGGCTGTGCCTAGTACGACGTTGAACAACATGATGAAGTGATCGTGCGCATGTTTAAGAACAACTCCTTCAACAGAGGCCGAGATGAGTAAGCAGGTGCGCAGCCCCATGGCCGTCACTTGGGCGGTCTGGCGGGCGTTAGTTTTGCGAGAGTCCCTGGATCGCTTGTTTGATATGCGGGCTGCCTGGTTCTGGTTGCTGATGGAGCCAGTGCTGCATATCAGTTTCATCACGTTCATCTTCACAGTGATTCGTTTGCGTACAGTCGGTGGCATTGATGTCACTGTCTGGATTGTGGTGGGGATGCTGGCGTTTTTTATGTTTCGCCGTACTGCGATGCAGGTGATGCATGCAGTCGATAGCAATAAGCCTTTGTTTGCTTATAGGCAGGTGCAGCCGTTTGATACCTCTGTTGCTCGTGGCGTCCTGGAAGCGTTTTTGATGACTTTGGTGTCTGCAATTATCTTGACCGGTGCAGCATTGCTTGGGCATGACGTACGGCCTGATGATCCTCTGCAGGTTTTAGTGACGATGTTTGGATTATGGCTCTTTGGCATAGGCTATGGCTTGGTTGCCTCTGTGTTGATGGCCTTGGTTCGCGAAACTGAGCACATACTGAAAATCATGATGATGCCTTTGTATTTGATTTCAGGGGTCATCATGCCTATTTCTGCTGTTCCTCAACCTTATCGGGATCTGCTTTTGTTTAATCCTTTAGTGCATGGATTGGAGTTAGTGCGCAAAGGCTTTTCGAATTACTACCACATGGTGCCGGGCATCAGCATGGGATACCTGTATCTGTGGGGGATAGTCAGTCTGTTTTTAGGCCTGATTTTGTATAGACGCTTCACACAACAGTTGGTGATGAAATGATCGTCGTCAATGATGTTTATAAGCGCTACAAGACCGCCCATGGCGTGGGCCGTTGGGTATTGGAAGGAGTAAACCTGACAATTCCACCCAAGGTGAATGTGGGTTTGATCGGCGCTAACGGTGCCGGTAAATCTACCTTGCTACGCTTGATCGGCGGGGTGGACCATCCCAATAAGGGGACTGTGCAGCGGTTGTGCAGGGTTTCTTGGCCTATGGGGAATGGTGGGCTGGAGGGTACCTTGACGGGCCGTCAAAACGCGAAGTTTGTGTGCCGAGTACATGGGCATCAAGACGATTTGGCAGACCGGCTCGCTTTTATTAAAGATTTTTCTGAATTGGGCCGAGCGTTTGAGGAGCCGGTCTATACCTATTCCTCTGGAATGCGCTCCCGCCTCCAGTTTGCCTTGTCGTTTGCTTTTAATTTCGATGTGTATATTTCGGACGAGGTGACGGCGGCAGGTGATGCAGCATTCCGTAAGAAAGCAGCCGATGCTTTCAAAACCATGACAAATCGTGCAGGCCTGATCATGGTGGCTCACGACAATAAAACCTTAAAACAATTTTGCCAGGCTGGTGTCTGGCTGCATCAAGGGCGAGCGCACTGGTTTGACCAGATTGACGATGCGCTCAATGCCTACAAGGATTCACTTCCAAAATGACAGATACACCTCAAGTCACTACGCAGGCTGCTAGTGCCGCTCCCGATAAGGCTGTTTCAAAGAAACCATCTTTTGGGGCTCGCCTCCGATCATGGTTTTCATTGCGTTTATTTGATCACGCCGTTAGTGCGATTCTGATTTTGGCTGTTTTGGCTTCGGCGTACTGGTTAGTTTTTGCCTCGAACCGCTATGTATCCGAGGCTAACGTAATTATTCGAAAGACAGACTCGGTAGGGGCGCCGTCTTTTGACCTAGGGATGTTGGTATCGGGTGTAGCTACTGTTGATCGCGCGAATCAGCTGTTGTTACGTGATTACTTGTTGTCCGTGGACATGCTCAAGAAGCTTGATGAGTCTTTGGACTTACGTACGCATTACAGCTCCTCGGACCATGATTTGGTGTCGCGGATGTGGTTTCAGGACGCCTCGCTAGAGTGGTTCCATCGTCATTATCTGCGTCGTGTAGAGGTGGAGTTTGATGACTTCTCTGGTGTGTTACGTATCAAGGTCCAAGCTTACAACCCCGAAATGGCACAGGCTATTACCCAGCAGTTGGTCCAGGAAGGCGAGCGTTACATGAACGTGCTTGGCCATGAAATGGCCCAGGTGCAAGTGAATTTCTTGGTTACTCAAGTTGATCAAGCTCAGGACCGCTTTCAGAAAGCCAGTCAGGACCTGTTGAACTATCAAAACAAGGCCGGTTTGCTGTCGCCCCAGGCTACAGCAGAAAGCATTAATGCCATTGTGGCTGCTTTAGAAGGGCAGCGCGCTCAATTGCAGACGCAACTCGCCTCGTTGCCCAAAACTTTGGATCGAGACCATCCCAATATATTGATGTTGAAGCAATCCTTGAGAGCTGTGGATGCGCAAATTAAAGAGGAAAAGCTGAAGTTGGCGACGCCATCGGGTGGGACATTGAATAAATATGTAGAAGAGTTTTATCGCCTTGAAATGAACGTGCAGTTCACCCAAGAGCTTTACAAGTCCTCTTTGAGTGCTCTGGAGAAAGGGCGTATTGATGCAACTCGCATGTTGGAGAAAGTGTCAGTGTTGCAATCGGCGACTTTGCCTGAGTATCCAATGGAGCCGCGTCGTCTCTATAACACCTTGGTGACCTTGCTGTTGGCGTTGATCCTGGCTGGGATATTGAAGCTGCTCAAGAGTATTGTGCTTGACCATGTCGACTAAAAAGAAAGATAGGAAATTCATTTAATGTCTATGTCACCTGTTGTGTCGTCTGAGTTAGGTCAGGAGTGCTCTGAGTCCAAGCAGATGCAGCATATCGAGAAGGAAAACTGCTTGTTGTTAGACCAGTTGCAGGTCGTGCAGGAAGAGTTGTGTCGTTTGTACGAGAGCCCCCAAGGTGTTGGGAGAGGTTTGACGCAGACAGTCATTAATGTGGCGCCTGTAGATTTGCGACTTGTAGAGTCTCAGGCGGAAGCTGCCCGGTTGGAGTGCATGCTCAAGGTGCAAACCCAACTACATGATTTAAAGACTCAACACGCCCTAGCCGCTCAGCTAGGCGATATTTTGATTGAGGGTGTGCAGTCCACTGGCTCGTTAATTTCGGTACCTGGGCGTTTACGCCAAGCTTGGCGTCAAAGTCGTCGTACGCAGCCCCCTGCTGTGTTGGGTGGAAAGTCTTTCGACAAAGTTATTCAGGCTTATCAGCAAGGTGGGGACCAACAGGTCGAGGCCTTGCTGAATCAAGCTTCTGTTTCAAAAAATGTGCAAGCCAGTGCTTGGACGGCTGTCGCCCGTACTTACATGACGACTGAGCCTACCCTGGTCGCAACGATGGCGCGCCGTGCGTTTGCTCTGGAGCCACGAGGGTTTCGTCAAAAGTGGCTGGCATTCCGATTACATGAGTCGGGGGATTTGCTGGAGGCAGAAGCACTCTTGGCGCTCTTGCCGGAAGATGTGACTTTTACTGATTCTGAGGCGCGTCAACGTGATCGTTTGTTGAAGCAAGCAAAAGAAGTGCGTTTGGCTCAAGCCCGTTCTTTGTCTGGGGTTGAGGCGCAGTATGAGGATGTGCGGCGCCAATGGGATGAGCTGGCCCAGTCGCGCAATACCTTGGCCGGTGTAGTTGAGCAACAAGGTATACAGCTGTCGAATGCGCGAGATGAGGTGCAGCATTTAAGGCAAGAGAAACAAGAGCAACTTGTAATAGCTGAAGAGTTGCGCGCACAGATCCAGCAGTTAGAAGAGGCGTACCAGGAAAGGCTCCAAGAGCGAAAGCTTGAAGCGGATCAACAGCGACAACTTGTGCTTCAAGAGCAAGACAATACGCAGGCTGCGCTTAAGCAAGTGGCGGACTTGAAGCGTGAACTTGAGCAAGAAGGACTGTTGAGATCACAGTTGCAGCGTGAGAGCATGGGTTTGCAAGCTGATCTGAAGCGGCTTAAACAAACGCTTCTAGAGAAAGAAGCTCAAGCGGGGCAATGGTTTGAGCAGTGCGTCACTGTGCAGGGCGGCTTAGCGGAGATGGCTCAGCAATATGAGGGCCTGAAGGCGCAGTTGCATACGCATCATCAGGACAAAGAGGCAGCTCTGTCACAACTTCAAACTTTGACGATCGCTCACGATGAATTGCTTGTCATAGCAGATCAACGCCTGGAGGAAGTTGGGTCCCTATTAGTTCAGTTGGAAGAGTCAGTTGTTGAGTCTGAGGAGCTTCGGGGGCAATTGCGGGAGACGCAGGCAGAGAAGAACTCTTTAGCGTCACAAGTGCAAGAGTTGGTAGGTGCTCGTGATGAGCTGGCTGGACTTGCTGCCCAGCGCTTGGATGAAGTGCATTCCTTGCAGTCTCAAGCTCAGGCATTAGCCCAGCAACTGGATGAGGCAAGACAGCAGATCCGTGTGGAGCGAACAGACTATAAGTCTTTGCAGGCTCAGCTGAATCAAGTTGTTCAAATGCGTGATGAGCATATTGCTTTAGCCGCACAGCGTCAGGGAGAATTGCTGCAGCAAGCTAAAGAGCAACTGAACTTGGAAAAGAGTAAAGCAGCGCTGGAGGCCCGTCAGCTGGAGTTACAGCAATCCTTGGCGGCGCAGACTGCGCGTGAAACAGATCTGCTAGAGCGGCTGAGCGCCCAAGTGCAGTCCTTGGTTGCTCGTGACGAGACAGCTCCGAGAATGCAAGAGGAGTTGTTTAGGAAACAATCTGAAGAACTGCTCCGGGTTCGTCGCCATATTGAAACAACGGTTAAGAACAATAGTGCTAATGCTGTACGGCAGATACAGTCTTTCGTGGGAATGCAAGAGTATTTCGCTACAGGTGTATTACCTGCCTTCAATAGTGAAGCCCACAGTTGGCCGGTGTCTGCTGATTTCGCACTGTGTTTGATGCGGTGTTTGACGCTGAAGCCATATGACCTTGTGGTTGAGCTTGGCTCTGGTATGTCTACGGTTATTGTTGCCAAGACGCTGGCCTTAATGTCGGAGCGTAATGGCTCTCGCCTGATTCCGTTCGTTTCGTTCGAACATTTGGAATCGTACTATCAACAAACTTTAGCCCACCTTCAACAGGCAGGATTAGAAAAGGCGGTTCAACTGACGTTAGCACCGTTGGAGGATTGGCAAGCAGCTGACGGTCAAGTCTATCCGTATTACAGCTGTCAAAGCACCCTGGCCAAACTTGCCAAGCAAAGACAAATGTCTCGAAAGCGCATTTTGGTGATTGTAGATGGCCCACCGGCTGCTACTGGTCCACAAGCTCGCTATCCTGCAGGTCCTTTGTTCGTGGAGTACTTCCCAAATGCGCAGATTGATTTCTTGATGGATGACTATATCCGTGAGGATGAAAAGCAAGTCGCTCAACGTTGGTTAGCCGATATAGAAGCTCAAGGACTTGCGGGTACATCTACTGAATACAAGCTTGAAAAAGACGCCTGTTTAATAACTGTTCACCCTAAAGACTCAAAGTAAGTTTATGAAAATTTTGACTGTATTTGGCACACGACCTGAAGCCATCAAAATGGCTCCGGTGGTTAAGGCTTTGGCTGCTGACTCTGCATTTGAAGCGCGCGTTTGCGTCACTGGTCAGCACCGCCAGATGCTGGATCAGGTTCTGGATATTTTTTCCATCAAACCTGATTTTGACTTGAACCTGATGAAGCCAGGCCAGGATCTGTATGACATCACCAGCAACGTGCTGTTGGGTATGCGGGATGTGTACAAACAATGGCAACCAGACATGATCCTGGTGCATGGTGATACGACTACCACCATGGCCGCAGCTTTGTCGGCCTATTACGCCAAGATCAAGGTCGGTCACGTAGAGGCTGGCTTGCGTACTCATAATAAGTACTCGCCGTGGCCAGAGGAAATGAACCGCCGCCAAGCAGGCGTACTGGCTGATGTGCACTTTGCTCCAACCGAGCAATCACAATCGCATTTGTTGCGTGAAGGTGTAGATCCCAAGACGGTACACATTACGGGCAATACCGTCATCGATGCGCTGCTGGATGTGGCAGCACGCGTACGTCAGGACTCGGAACTGCGCAGCCGTTTTGAGGCTCAGTTCTCTTTTATCAATCCAGCCAAACGCTTGGTTTTAGTGACGGGGCATCGTCGCGAAAACTTTGGCTCTGGCTTTGAAAACATCTGCCTGGCCTTGCGCCAGATTGCCTCCCGTGGCGATGTGCAGGTGGTGTATCCAGTGCACTTGAATCCAAATGTTCAGGAACCAGTACGTCGTATCTTATCCGACGTTTCCGATGTTCATTTGATCGAACCACTGGATTATTTGCCCTTTGTTTACCTAATGGATCGTTGTGACCTTTTGGTCACCGACTCCGGGGGCATTCAGGAAGAAGCGCCTTCTTTGGGCAAACCGGTATTGGTGATGCGTGACACGACCGAGCGCCCTGAAGCCGTGGATGCAGGAACTGTGCGTTTGGTGGGAACAGAAACACAAGCCATTGTCAGCGCTGCCACGCAGCTGCTGGATGACGCTGCTGAATATGAGCGTATGGCACGGGCGCACAACCCTTATGGGGACGGCAAAGCCGCCACCCGCATTAGTGAAATTTTAAAAACCTTGATCTCTTGATTCGGAAGACCAGCATGTTTGAAACTCTCTCCATGATCGGCTTGGGCTATATCGGCCTGCCTACTGCAACATTATTTGCCTCACGCCGCAAAAAGGTCATTGGCGTTGATGTGAACGCTTACGCGGTCGACACGATCAATCAAGGCCGTATTCATATTGTTGAACCTGAACTGGATATGCTGGTGCAGGCCGCCGTGCACGGTGGTTACTTGCGCGCTACGCTGACCCCAGAACCTGCTGACGCGTTTCTGATCGCCGTCCCGACCCCCTTCCTGGAAGGCAACAAGCCTGACCTGAGCTATATCGCCGACGCCGCTAAAGCCATTGCGCCAGTGCTGGCCAAAGGCAATCTGGTTATTCTGGAGTCGACGTCCCCTGTTGGTACGACCGAGCAATTGGCGCAGTGGCTGGCTGAAGCTCGTCCTGATCTGAGCTTTCCTCAGCAGGCAGGTGAGGAGGCTGATATTCAGGTGGCCTACTGCCCAGAACGTGTTTTGCCCGGTCGCGTAGTGCATGAGCTGGTTAGCAATGACCGTGTTATTGGTGGCATGACTCAAAAAGCTACCGAGATGGCAATTGAGCTGTACCGAATTTTTGTGGAAGGTGCCTTGGTACCAACTAATGCTCGCACTGCTGAAATGTGCAAACTGACAGAGAACAGCTTCCGCGACGTGAATATCGCATTTGCCAACGAGCTGTCCCTGATTTGCGATCGCTTGAATATTAATGTGTGGGAACTGATCAGCCTGGCTAACCGTCACCCACGCGTTAATATTTTGCAGCCTGGTGCCGGGGTGGGTGGTCACTGCATCGCCGTAGATCCTTGGTTCATCGTGGACAAGACGCCTGAAGAGGCTCGCATTGTGCGCTTGGCTCGTGAGATTAACGACTACAAGCCTGAATGGGTTGTAGAGAAAGTTAAAGCCGCTATTGCAGGTGTTTTGTCGTTGCGTCCTGATGCGCGTATGGCCGATATCAAAGTGGCTTGCCTGGGTCTGGCGTTCAAACCCGATATCGATGACTTGCGTGAAAGTCCTGCTGTTGGTGTTGCCAAGAAAATTGCCAGCCTGGGCTGCAAGGTGCAAGCCGTAGAACCCAATATCAGCGAATTGCCAGCCAAGCTACAAGGTACGGGTATTGAGTTGTCTGCTTTGGGTAGCGCCATGGCTGATGCCGATGTTGTCTGCGTTCTTGTTAAACACCGTCCATTCATCGAGCAAGTTGCTGAGATTCGCAAGCATGCTCAGTGCATCGACGTTGTAGGTTTGTTTGCGGAATAAGCGCTAGGAAAGCAGAAAAGGCTGATATGTTGCAATCAAAAGTAAGTAGTGCTGCGCGGGCATTCCGCGATAAGGATTACGCGAAGGCGATGACCCTTTATAAAGAGCTGGGGGAGCAGTTGGGACACCAGTTCTTTGCTGCGAATTTGGCTTTATGTCAGTCACGCTTAGGTGCTTCGGTAGGCCAAGGCGAATTGGCCAGCCTGCCAGCTAGGCAGCTACGTGTGGCGGGGGTGATGGATGAGTTTACTTTTCACTCTTACGACCCGGAGTGTGAGCTGTTGCAGTTGCACCCCGAGCACTGCATTGAGCAGTTAGAAAAGTTCAAACCCCATATACTTTTTATTGAGTCAGCCTGGCAGGGATTTGAACAGCTCTGGAAACTGAAGATTAGTACAAATGGGCCTGAAATTAACGCTTGCATCGATTGGTGCAAGCGTAATGGCGTGCCTACCTTGTTTTGGAATAAAGAGGATCCTGTGCACTTTGGCACATTTATCCCTTTGGCTAAGCAAGTGGACTACGTCTTTACTACAGATATTGATTGCGTGCCTAAATATAAAGCCCGTGTTGGTCACGATCATGTCTACTTCTTGCCTTTTGCCGCCCAACCCAAAACGCATAACCCTCTGGAGATTTTTGATCGAAAAGATGCTTTTAATTTTGCGGGTTCGTACTATCTCCGTTATCCGGAGCGTCAGCGCGACTTTGCGGCTCTGATCGGTGCTGTCAAGGGTTTGAGGTCGGTTGATATATATGATCGCAATGCTGACAACCCTCACCCGCATTACACTTTCCCTGACGAATACAAGCCCATGATTTTGGGTAAATTGCCATTTTCTGAGATTGATCGGGCGTATAAAGGCTACCGATATGGCATAAACATGAATACCATCAAGCAGTCACAGACGATGTTTGCTCGACGGGTATTTGAGTTGTTGGCTTCCAATACTGTTGTTGTTTCAAATTTCTCTCGTGGCACTCGCCTGCTTTTTGGGGATCTCGTTGTATCTTCAGATAATCAAGAGCAAATTGCTGAACGTATGCGGCCAATCATTAGTGATGAGTTGTATTATCGTAAGCTGCGTCTTCTAGGTTTACGCAAGGTGATGACTGAGCATACTTATGCTCAGCGTTTAGCCTATATCCAAGCTAAACTGACGGGGAAAAAATTTGCTATTCATCAGCCTTTAGTTGTTCTACTTGCTGAAGTAAAAAATGGGCCGGAGCAGCAGCAGATTCTGGACTCTTTTCAGCGCCAAAATTATAAGAACAAGCAGTTGTACCTCGTTACGCCAGAGGGTGTGGCGAATGTTGAGGGTGTTACTTGTTACTCCGTTCTCGAGGATGCCTTCCAGGCCACTATGTCATTGTCGAAAGATGATTTGATAGGTGAAATGCATGCTGATGACTATTATGGAGAGCACTATCTGACGGATTTAGCCTTGGCAAGTACCTATACTACAGCCTCGGCTTTCGGGAAATCAGCTCATTATTGTGCCCGTGATGGTGTCCCCGTCCTGCTAGGGGATTCGCATCAGTACCGAGAAGTAGACATATTGCCTTTACGTGCTGCACTGGTGCGAGGTTCAGCGTGGAAACATCACCAAGTGGCACGTTCCTGGCTGAATCCAGGGCAGGCCAATATCCAGGTTCCTGGAATGCTGGCGATTGACGAGTTCAATTACATCGCTCATGGGTCAGCCCTTTCTGATCAAAGCAGGGCTGTAGCCATGGATCTAATGCTACTAGATCAAGGTGTGTCTTTCTGCAATCATCTGGCTGCTGTTGCGGAGGGGTTGCCAGCATTTTCGCAGGAGGATGCAGACGATAGCAGTAGCCTGCCTCAGTTGGGTGCGAAAGAACTACTGGAGTGGATCCCGTCTAAGGAGGGCGTGACGCTTTCTATTGTTGATGGACAGATACGGTTAGTGTCTACACTTGAACCCGGTCAGCACCTTTATCTGTACTCCAGAAATGCACGAGTTCGTCAGGACCTGAATTTGGTGCTTAATAGCCAGTTTCATCTACATTGTGAGCAATTAATAAATATAAAAACCGTCTTTGAGTTTCAGGACAAACGAGGAAAAAAAATCTCCTACCAAATGAATCCGGCAGGGGATAAACATGCACTTGCGATACCTGCACATTGTACAAAGGTTCGCTTTGGTCTTCGCATTGAGGGGCCTGGTGAAATAACAATAGAAAAGTTGGTGCTAGGTAGTACAGCGGAAAGACCTGCCGCAGTCATTACGAAATCACCTTATTTAGTGCTTGCTAAACAGTACCCAGCATATGACGATCTATATCGTTATGGATTTGTGCATAGCCGTATCCGTGCTTATAAAGAGGCAGGGCAGTTGGTGGATATGTATAAGATTCACAACGGGCCGGCGGAATACAGAGAGTTCGCGAATGTTGATGTTGCAACAGGTGATGCGCGTTTGTTGGAGGCAACACTTGCTACCGGACAGGTGAAACATGTTTTAGTCCATATCATGGATCAGAACATGTGGAAGGCTTTAGAGAAGTACGTAGATAAAATTCAAGTTACTGTGTGGGCGCATGGGTCAGAAATTCAGGCTTGGTGGCGGCGAGAGTTTGAGTTTGAGTTAATGGATGATTCTGAAATAACTCGTCAGAAAAAGCTTAGTGATAATAGGGTTGGTTTTTGGAAGAGGTTGTTCAGTAACCCGCCTGAAAATCTCCACGTGGTTTTTGTGTCTTCTTATTTCGCTGAAGAGGTATTTGAGGATTTGAAGGTAAGGCTTCCAAAAGAGAAGTACAGTATTGTTCATAATCCAATTGATGCTGAGTTATTTGATTATAAAGAAAAGAATGTAGAGCAAAGGAAGAAGGTTCTTTCTATTCGCCCCTATGCTTCAAAAAAATATGCAAATGATTTGAGTGTTCAGGCGATATTGGAACTATCGAAGAAACCAATCTTTAATGATCTTGAGTTTAAGTTGATTGGGGATGGTGTTTTGTTCGAAGAAACCGTCGCGCCACTTCGTCAATTTTCTAACGTAGATATTGAGCGTAAGTTTATTACGCACCGTGAAATTGCTCAGATACATAAGGAGTATGGGGTGTTCTTAACGCCTACTCGCATGGATTCCCAAGGCGTATCTAGAGATGAGGCAATGGCGTCGGGCTTAGTTCCTGTGACGACGGCAGTAACTGCTATTCCAGAGTTCGTTGATAACCGCAGTGGGTTTCTCGTGAAGCCTGAAAGTGCAACTGGATTGGCTGATGCAATCGTTCGCATGTATGAAAATCCGGAGGAGTTTTTGGAGAAATCAATGGAGGCGGCAAGGCGAGTAAGAGGACAATGTGCTGCAGAGTTGATTGCGAAACAGGAGCTTTCGTTGTTCGTTAAACATATGAGCAGTGAAAATTAGAGGTTTGATAGCGTGATTTGGAAAGTGGCTTAATTGAAGTGCGTTATTTTAGTTGAGTAATTTTTAAGTCATTATTTTTCAAGAAAGCTTTATTATGTAAAGAGAAAATTGGGTTTTTGGGGTGGTTTAGATGATGGTTTTTGACGAAGAGTTTGTAAAAAATGCTAAGTTGAAATACCGACTGGTATTGGGTGGGGGGTATGAGGCATTAAAGAGTAATGGTTTTTCGCCTCGTGCAGGCGTCACTCCTATCCAGCTATCATTGCCTTTCCCTTGGAGGCACCCAGACAGAAATGTGGAGTTTAATCTTCATTCGTGGAGATTTATTAATTCATTTCTTGGGAAGTTCTTTTCTGATTTTAATGAGGTTTATTTAAAAGAGGCCTTTGAATATATCAAAGACTGGAAGCGTTACAGAGATTCGGAAGGGAAAAAGAGCCAGTTTGTTTGGTATGACATGGCTGTTGGTCTTCGTTCGATTATTTTGGGTTTGTTTTTTGATCTGCATAATCAAAAAATTGTATCGCTTTCAGCAGATGATTTTTCATTATTAAAATCTCTCGTCGATGATCATCTGAAAAATCTCTCGGACAGGGGGAATATTACTGGCGGAAACCATGCTTTGTATCAAGTCATAGGGCTTAGGATACTATCAATTTCCGCAGGGCAGGGTCCTCAGCTTGAGGGATATTGCACTTCAATTTTAGAAGGTCTTTTACGCCTTAGTTTTGATGATTATTCCGTGAATACAGAGAACTCGCCGTTTTATCATGGATATAATCTTGACTTGCTCTCAAGGATGAGGTGCGGTGTATTCCCGAGCTTGGATGAAAAAATAAATAAGATTCTTAGGGAAGGTTCAGCTATTTCTGGTTGGCTTACAGGAGTTGATGGTAATTATTATTCTGTAGGCGATTCTGAGGGTGTGGGTAAAGAGATTAAGAGTGCAGGGCCATTTGATGAGGTGGCCGCTAAGATTAAACATGTGCATAAGGATCTTAGTCGGTCAGGATATGTTGTTGTTCGTACTCATCCTCGGGCTCCGACATTAGGGAATTTTTCTCTTTTGTTTCATGCAACCAACAAAAGTTATATTCACTCGCATTCAGATCATTTGTCATTTATTTTTTTTCGTAGTGGTCATGAAATCATTACTGATCCAGGTAAATTTACTTACGAATATGGTGAATGGCGGGATTATTTTGTATCTGACAAGGCACATAATGTTATTGGTTTGTCAGGGAGGGCGTTCCTGCCTTCAGATGTGAAATTAGGATCTGCTCATTTAAACCCAGTTAAAGTTGGTTTAGATTTTTATGAGCTATCTGGCTCGGTTAGGAAGAGCGATGACTTCATGTTTAGTCGAAAGATAGTTTATAAACCTGATTTTGGTTTGTTTTTAGAGGATTTTATTGATAATCAGTCTGGGTCTTGTTCTGAAATGAGGTTTCACTTTGGGCAAGGTGTTAGTGCTAGTTTTGAAGATGATTTTGTTTCTTTGAAAAAGGATAATGTCCTTTTGGCGAAACTTAGGCCTGGTCCTGGTTATAAATCTATTTCTATAAGACGTGGTGGTGGGGTAGGGTTTGGATGGGCGAGCAAGGTTTATAATAAAAAATTTAAAATTGATGTTTTGGTCATAGAGTATGAGGCAAAAGTTACTTCAGTGAAAACCGATATATTTTTTGTAAAATAATGCTTTGTGAGCTTAAAGAGACGCAGTAATTTTAAGTTAAGAATTAGTGATTTTCTTAGGCATTTTGTTCTTTTATGACCTGCACGCCATAGCTTTCCCCATGGTTTGTATAGGGCCTTAAACAGAGGGCCGGTTGTAGGTCACATGTCTTACGAGTTGGACTTAAAGAGTTCTGTTACATTTTATTGACATAGGATGGACTTTGGTTTTGGGGAGAATGATATTGTGTATCGCTTAGAGAGATGTGGATGAAATAGCGCGTATGTTTGACGGATATGAGGGCCGATTCTGTTGGCCGCCCTGCAAGCTCGTAGAAAGCAGGTTTGGTTTATACAGGAGAATTTGATTTGGCCAAGCGCTACGCGCTATTGACAGTAGATACTGAGGCTTTGCCCAGGCGTGCTATGGATAGCCATATCCAACGCCTGGTCTGGGGTGAGCACCCCACCGGAACTGCTGGTATCCGTGAAATGAGCTCCATTGGTGACGAGTTCGGTGCCAAGCATGTGTTCTTTGTAGACCTGTGTGCCACGATTGCGCAGCAGCCTCAGATGTTGGAAGCGGTTCGCTGGTTGGATCAGCAAGGTCAGGATGTGCAACTACATGCCCATCCTGAAACTTTACCCAAGTCTTTTTGGGCTAAACATCGTTTGCCTCCCAGTCCCGGTTTGATGAACCAATACAAGGACCAAGCTCGTGCCGAGTTCGTCTTTCGACACTTTGGCAAGCTGATCTCGGACGTTACCGGCAAACCCATCCTCGCCCACCGCGCAGGCTCGTTCCGCTGGAATGCCCTGACGATCCGTGCTTTGCAGGCCGTCGGTATTCCTTTGTCCTTCAACCAGTCCATGCGGGCCGCCTTGTTAAAGCGTTGCCCAACAGGCCAGCCTGATTGTTTGCCTTATGCCTGGTCGAACGGAACGATTGAAGTTCCGGTCACAGAGCGTTTTAAGCCCGGTGAACCGGGGGGCAAACCAGATCGCTGGTCCAGCCTGACTTATCCGGAATCTTCTTATTTTCAATATGGTTCGCGGCCTACGACTTTCTGGAAGGATCCCTTGTGGTCCTTGCCCAAGGTCTCGGTGGTATTGATGCACTCCTGGTCCTTGTTGGATTTGGATGAAAACGGCCATTTCCAGTACACGAATGACCGCTTGCTGGAGGGTTACCGCCTGTTCTTGCAACGAGTTGTTAAGGATTACGACGTGATCACCACAGCTGATTTTTTAGATCTGCAGGCGCGGGGTAAAATCCGTCTTTCGCGAACAGTTAACTTAGAGCAGGTAGAAACACAGGTATGAGGGATCGCTACGCAATGATTACGGTCGACACAGAGGCGCTGCCAAAGCGGGCCTCTGACGACCATGTTAATCGTCTGATCTGGGGGCGATTTCCAAAGGGTACGGCCGGGGTGGCCGAAATGTGCAAGATCGGTGACGAGTTCGGCGTCAAGCATGTGTTCTTTACGGACTTGTGCGGGGCTTACTCCCGCCTTGACGAGCTGAAAGAAGTGGTGCGTTGGCTGGATGAGCAAGGCCAAGATGTACAACTGCATACCCACCCGGAGTACTTGCCCGACAGCTTCTGGAAAGAGCATGGTTTGTCGAACCGTCCGCAGTATATGAACCAGTACACCGAGCAGGCTCGTGCAGAGTTTGTGTTCAGGCACTTTGCAGGTGTGATGTCCGAGGTAACAGGCAAGCCGGTTCTGGCTCATCGGGCGGGTTCATTCCGCTGGAATGCGGATACGATTCGTGCTTTGAAGGCAGTGGGCATTCCTCTGTCCTTCAATAACTCTGTATGCGCTGTCCACAATAATCAGTGCGTTTACAGCAAACCCACAAATAATCCTTTTGTTTGGTCTAACGGCGTGATCGAAGTGCCTACGACCGAGAAGCGGATTTTAGGTAAGGTAGGCAAGCCTGAATGGTGGGCTCGCCTTACTTACCCAGAGTCCAGCTATTTCCGCTTCCGCCCCTGGTGGGGGCAGTTGTTGTTGAATACGCTTAGCGGCAACCCTTCATTTGCGGTTTTCTTGCTGCATTCCTGGTCCTTGTTGTTCTGGGACGAGAATGGTCTGGGTGAGTATCGTGATGATAGCCGTATGGAGGGGTATCGCAAATTGCTGGCCCGTCTGACTAAGGACTATGACGTGATTACGACGGCAGAGTTTCTGGATTTGAAGGCTCGCGGGAAAATTGTTGTGCCTGATACGGTGGACTTGTCATTGGCAGAGCTGAAGGCAGAACCGGACAATAAAATTCAGAAAAAGGCCTGAGGAACATGTTCTTTAAGTTATGGCGTGGGCTGGTGCGCGAGCCTTGGATGGCTTTGAGCCGGCGTTTGACCTTGTTTACTGTGCGTCGGCAAACCCGACGCGGTCAGCACCGCCAGACACCTTACGAGCCCGTGCCAGGACGTTTGCTGTATGTGCCGGCTAGTGCCTTGCCGTATCACATCAGTGGCTACACTACCCGAACCCATGAGATTATCCGTGCCATGCAAGCGGCAGGCGGGGATATCTGCGTGCTGACCCGTCCCGGCTATCCATGGGATCGTAAAGACAGACTGGTGGAGGCCGAGCAGGATGAAACCTTGGTGGATGGGGTGCGTTACGCACATGCTCGCAATCCTTCCAACAAGCGCCCCGTCATGCAGTTCGCCATAGAAGCCGCCGCCTCCATTGCTCAGGAAGCCATCAAACAGCGCGTTGCTGTCATTCATGCTGCCTCCAACCACGTCAATGCCTTGCCTGCCTTGATCGCCGCGCGCCAGTTAGGTATTCCGTTCCAATATGAAATGCGTGGCTTGTGGGAGCTGAGCCGAGCCTCCCGCATGCCGGAGTTCCGTGACTCGCAGGGCTTCAAGCAGGGTTTGGAGCTGGAAGGTCTGGTTGCCAGTCAGGCAGACCGGCTGTTTGTGATTTCCGAGCAGTTGGGGCAGTACGCTCGCGAGCACTGGAATGTAGATCCTGCACGCATGGGCCTGATGCCCAATTGTGTCGACCCCTCGCGCTTTACCCCTGGCGCTGCCCAGGATGTGCAGCCCAACACGATTGTTTATGCTGGCTCCCTGATTGTTTATGAAGGGCTGGATGTCTTGATCGACGCCGTGGCGGATCTGGCTGGCCGTGGCAAGGATGTGACCCTGACCATTATTGGAGATGGGGAGGCGCGCGCTCAGTTGCAGGCTCAGGTGCAAAGTCTGGGTATGGAAAAGCACGTGCTGTTTGCTGGTCGGGTCTCGCCTGAGGAGGCTCGCGCCTTGCAGGCCAAGGCCGCGCTGGTATGTATTCCTCGCCGTCCCTTTGAGGTGTGCCGTATTGTGCCCCCCATCAAGCTGGTTGAGGCGATGGCGATGGGCAAGCCTGTTCTGGTGCCGGATTTGCCGGTGTTTCAGGATGAAGTGGGTCCCTGCCGTTCGGTGCGCTTTTTTAAAGCAGGGGATGTGCAGGACTTGGCTCGTGTGCTGGAGGAAACGTTTCAGGCTGGTCCGGAGGTGTTGGCCCAGGATGGTGCCTTGGCACGTGAAGAGGCCACGCAGCGTCGCAGTTGGGCTGACTTTGTGGTGCATGCTTTGCCGGCCGGGGCTAACTCATGATCGGTCGTGCAATCCGGGCTTTAGGGGCGCGCATCTACACGCACCCAACCGTCAGTGAAGACGGCAAGCCCGCGGGGCAGTTTGGGCAATTGAAAGTAGCCTTGGTGTCGGACTATTTCACGGCAGACTGCCTGTCAGCCGAATGCTCTATCCGTATTCTGAACCCGCGCAATTACGAGGAGGTCATCTCCTCTTGGAAGCCTGATCTGCTTTTTGTGGAGTCCGTGTTCCATGGGCTGGGTGGCGCGTGGCGCTACGAGCTGGCCAAGCAGTCGCGACTGATCCGTTTGCGTACGCCTCGCACGATTTACAAGCTGGTGCAGTTCGCTAAAGATCAGGGTGTGCCCACGGTGTTCTGGAACAAGGACGATGGCGCGTATTTCGAGCACTTCATTGATGTGGCCAAGGCCTTTGATTATGTGTTCACCACGGACAGTGATTGCCTGCCGCGCTATCGCGCTCGATTGAATCCTGATGTGCCTGTGAACACCCTGAGCATGCCGTATCAGCCTGCGTTTCATAACTTCACGGGCTTTGATTTCACACGCAAGGAAGGGTGCTTTACGGGCAGTTATTACCGTCGCATCCTGAGTGAACGTAGGCGTTTTCTGGACATGATTTTCGGGGCCTGTGAGGATGCGCAGATGCAGCTTAATGCCTACGACAGAAATCATGACAGATTGTCCCGGCATATCGAATTCCGCTTTCCGCGCTCGACGCATGTGCAGGTTCATGGTCAGGTTCCGCACCGCGAGACGGGGCGTATCTACAAAGAACATGTGATGTGCCTGAACGTGAACTCGGTCACGGATTCTGACACCATGTGCTCGCGCCGCTTGCTGGAGATTCTGGCCAGTGGGGGCATTGCGGTGACTAATCCCGGTCGTGCGGTGGATCGTTATTTCCGCGATTTCTGCCACGTGGTGCATTCCCGTGAGCAGGCCACTGAGTTGTTTGCACGTCTGCGCCAGGGCCCCACCGCGCAGGATTGCGAGCGTGCGGCGGCGGGGGCGGCGTATGTGCGTCAGTTCCACACCTGGGAGCATCGCCTCCAGGAGCTGGCTGATGTGGTCGGCTTCTAGGGTGCGCTTGTTTCCATGATTGTGAGCATTTTTGCGTACCTGATTCAGGCGCTGTTCTTGTTGGTTGTTGGGGCCTTTGCCCTATACGTGGTTCTGGAACTGCGGGTACTGCTGATCTCGCGACGGGTGGAGCGTCGCAAGCTAAGCGAGTTGGTGCAGACGTCTGCCGCCTTGCAGCAGGATTGGTATCCCAAGGTCAGCGTTTTATTACCGATTTATAACGAGGCCGCTGTTGTCGAGCGTTTGATCGATGCGGCTTGTCGTCTGGATTATCCGGTGTCCGCGCTGGAAATTCTGGTGCTGGACGACTCAACAGACAAGACTGCGCTGTTGGCCCAGAACAAGGTGGATCAGTGTGCTCGGCAAGGTGTGCCCATTCGCCGCATTCAGCGTGCTGATCGTGCAGGCTACAAGGCCGGGAATCTGGTGCATGGCATTCAGCATTCCCAGGGCGAGTTTTTTGCGATCTTCGATGCGGACTTCTTGCCGCCTGCCGATTTTCTGCAGAAAACGATCCCTCCTTTCAAGGACGAGAAGCTGGGGTTTTTGCAAACGGGTATTGGCTATGAGAACCGCGACCATTCTTTTCTGACCCGTTTTCAGGCCATGGAAATGGGCCACCAGCAGTATGTGACGGTGGGGCTGAGTGAAGATGGGGACATGGCCTCGCTAAGTGGCAGTTCCTGTGTCTGGCGACGCGCTTGCGTGGAAGCCCTGGGGGGCTGGAATGCCTCTACCATTACCGAGGACGTGGACCTGGGCTATCGAGCTCAGTTTGGTGACTGGAAATACGCTTATTTGCGCGATGTGGTGTCCATGTCCACTTTGCCCGAGAACATCAGTGCGTTCCGTGTGCAGCGGGAGCGCTGGGGGCGGGGTCTGATTCATAGTGCCTTCAAGCACCTGGGGCAGATGTGGCAGCAGGACATGCCCTTGATGAAGCGCATGCATGCGTTTTCCATGATGTTTTCATCGGTCATGCTGGCGTCGATTTATGCCCTGGTCTTGCTAAGCCTGCCGCTGAATTATTTGCTGAATTTTGATCATGTCGTCTTGCAGTGGGGCGCGCCGCTATTCTTTTTGCTGGTCGCTGTCTGGGCGTTGAATAATGCTTTTGGTGCCCGCAAGGGAGCACGTTTTGATGACAGGCCGGGGGTGTTGGGCACCTTGTGGCATACCTACTTGTATGTCGCCATGTTCCCGCCCATGGCTTGGTATTATTTTGTCGGTGGTGTGCGAGCCGCCTTCAAGGTCTACGGGGAATTTAACCGTACGCCAAAAGGTGAGGGCGAGAAGGTGGCAAGACAGCCTCGCATCAATCTGTATTTGCTGATTGGTGAAGTGTTCACTTTCCTGTATTCGGCATTGGCCCTGTATGTGGCCATACGCATGGGCAACTATTTGTTGATTCCTCTGAATGCGACGGTTTGTGTAGGCTTTGGCATGGTTTTGTACTGGTCCTTCCAAGAAAGGAGAGCGCGTGGGCGTAGCTGAACCAGCAGAGCAGGAACGGATTCTGATTACCGGTGCCACCAGTGCCATTGGTGGCGAGCTGGCGCTTTACTACGCCAAGCCCGGTACAGAGCTGACTTTGCATGGTCGCAATGCTGCGATTCTGGAACCTCTGGCCGAGCGCTGCCGACAGGCGGGTGCGCAGGTACAGACTCATCAGCTGGATTTGCGTGATCTGGATGCCTTGCATGACTGGTTGTCGCAATGCGCAGCCTTTGATTTGGTCATCGTGAATGCGGGTATGAATATCCATGTAGGTCCCAATGGCGAGCCCGAGGCCTGGGAAGATACCGAGCTGCTGCTGGATATCAATGTGAAGGCTTCACTGCGAGTCGTGCAATCTGTGCTGCCCGCCATGCGGGCGAAAGGGCGCGGTCAGATCGTCTTGATGAGCTCCTTGGCCGCTTACTTTGGTCTGCCCACCACGCCGTCCTATAGCGCCAGCAAGGCGGCGGTCAAAGCTTATGGTGAAGGTCTGCGTGGTTGGCTGGCTCCGGAAGGAATCAAGGTTAATGTGGTGATGCCAGGCTACGTTAGCTCGCCCATGTGCGATGCCATGCCGGGCCCCAAACCGTTTCTGTGGACCCCGCAAAGAGCAGCCAAGCGTATTGCCCGTGGCCTGAAAGCCAACAAAGCGCGTATCAGCTTTCCGTTTCCTTTGAACCTGGGTTGCTGGTTTCTCGCCGTGCTGCCCGCCCGAGTGTCTGTCTTTATTCTGAGCAAGATTGGCTATGACGCTTGAGCCCGGATTCTGGACTGCAATCCTGGCTGCCGTGTCGGGACTGGCCCTGACAGTCGGTCTGGAGCGTTTCCTGCAAACAGCAGCCAGCTTGCGTCGTCCTGCAGCGGCCTGGGCCTTGCACATAGGCCTGTACGGTTTGGCATATGTCGCCCTGGTTTTTTTGCTTGGACGGCCTATCTTTGCCACGGCCTTGCTGTGCGCTTTTTTCCTGTTGCTAGTCGTGGTCAGCAATGCCAAGTTCAAGGCTTTGCGTGAAGCTTTTGTATTTCAGGACTACGAGTATTTCACGGATGCGATTCGTCACCCTCGGCTCTACATTCCTTTTCTGGGGTGGGGGAAGTTCTTTCTGGCAGCAGCGGGTTTTATTGCCGCGTTGACGATTGGCTTGTGGCTGGAGGCCGTGCCTGCCTTGCGGGCTGCCTGGACAGCGCAATGGGGAGCCTTGGCTCTGCTGGCTGTGCTGAGTCTGGGCTTGCTGCTTTGGGGCAATAGTGCGCGTTTGATGGTGCAGATTGCACCGGAGCAGGATGTGCAGGCCTTGGGGCTGTTAGCCAGCTTCTGGCGTTACTGGCAGCAAGGGCGGGAGCGCCCCAGCTTGTCCTCCCCTTTTGAAAGTGCTGCCCCAACGTCTGCGTCTGTTTTGTCCGGTGCGGATTCCTCCGGGGATCTGCCTCATCTGGTTTCCGTGCAAAGCGAGTCCTTCTTTGATGCCCGGCGAATTTCTGATGGAATTCGGCCAGAGATTCTGGCGGAGTTTGACCGCTTCAAAGCCGAAGCAGTTGCCAGCGGATACTTGCAGGTCCCGGCTTGGGGGGCGAACACCGTGCGCTCGGAGTTTTCCTTCTTAAGCGGTATTGAAAACAGCGCTTTGGGCGTGCACCGCTTCAACCCCTATCGTGCAGTATGTGCGGGATGGTCTGTGGCGACTTTGGCTTCCTGGTTGAAGCAGCAGGGTTACCACACGATTTGCATTCACCCTTATCCCGCCAGTTTTTACCAGCGCAACCGTGTTTTTCCGCTGTTTGGGTTTGACGAGTTTCTGGACATCAAGGCCTTTGCGGATGTGGAACGTACAGGCCCTTATGTTGGCGATCTGGCGGTGGTGGATAAAGTCGCCAGTGTGCTGGAGCAGGCTACAGGGCCGGTATTCATTCATGTGATTACGATGGAGAATCACGGGCCTTTGCACCTGGAAAAGGTTGCAGCGGGGGATATCGAGGCCTTGTACCATCAGCCACCTCCACCAGGTTGCGACGATTTGACGATTTACTTGCGCCATATTCGCAATGCCGATGCCATGCTTACACGTCTGCGCGGAGCCTTGATCTCGTCGGACAGGCCTGCCAGCCTGTGCTGGTATGGCGACCACGTTCCCATCATGCCTTCGGTCTACGCGGCGCTAGGTACTCCTTGTGGGGATGTGGATTACTTTATCTGGAACTCTACTCAGGGGCAGACAAGAACGCCGCATCGGGATGCGGCGATTCATGATCTGGCACGGGAGTGGATGTGTCTCAGTGGAGTACCTTTGTGCTAATGCAGTAAAAAAAATGTTATGAGTTTGAGTGGCATCATAGACGACTGAAAACGTGATCTCGTGGTCAGTTTCTTAACGCCTTGGCATGGAGCATGCCACATAAGAGAGGATGGATTTGATGGTTGAGTTTGTCGAAACCCCCGAGGTCTGCTTAACCTTGGATGGTCAAAATTGGGTTGCCCAATTTAAGGGATCTATAGGATCTACCGAGGGCGTGACCTACGCTTTTTATCTGCTTAGAAACGGGGTTCGGGTTGCTCATCGCTGGTATGAGAAGGGCCTGACAGCGAAATTTGTCAACGATGGAGTTGCAGGACGTTATCAGGCCCGAGTGTTTATTAAAAGGGCGGCTACTGAAAGTGCAGACGCTTCAACTAAGACCTTGGACTCAGAGCGAGTCGTCCAAAACGGCCTCCCTTATGATCTAAGGCGTTGGGGGCAAAGGCCGTTGTTTGAGCGTGATTTAGGCGCTTCTTGGGGGGAGGAAGCCTTTGTTGATGGCTTGTATCACTTCACGGAAGGAGAGAGTCATATCGATCTCCTTCTTAGTGGTATGGATAAGCTTTTAACTAGTCCGGCAGTGCTGGTTTGCTGCAGTGGGGCTCTTACCTCTCGAGAAGGTACTTCGGCTCCATTTTTCTCTGGTGTAGAAATTGCGAAAAAACTTGGTGCTCCAGTGATATCAGTTTCGGATCCTACATTGTCCCGATCACATCGCCTCTTTTTAGGCTGGTATGCGGGCCATGAAGGGTTAGTTAATCTTCCTAGTCGCATTGCTAACTTGCTGGATGCATTTGTCGAGCGTACTGGCGCACATCTGATACTTATGGGTGGCTCGGGGGGAGGGTTCGCATCTTTGCTCTTATTAAGCTTAATTCGAACTACAAAAGTATCAGCTTTTGTGTGGAATCCACAAACCTCGCTGGCACGTTATTTACCTAAGCCTGTACGGCGCTATTTAGACGTGGCGTTTCCGTCGATTGCGGATTCTGATGATATACAAAGCGCGTTAGATTCGGCAGGAATAATTTATAATCTGGACTCGCGTGCCTCTGTGATGGCTGATAAACATTCTATTTTGTATTTGCAGAATAAGAGTGATTGGCATGTAGAGTCCCATGCCAAACCCTTTTTGGAAAAATTTGGGGTTGGTGAGAAAGCATCAGAGGATGTTCTGTCATTCAACCAAAAAGTTGCTTATTGGGAAGGTGATTGGGGCGATGGACATGTACCCCCATCAAAAGACATGATTGCGGCGGGACTAACTCTGTTGCTTGCAGGGAAAGGCCCCTTGGATGTGGCCTTGGAGCTCGAGAGAAATCACCTGGCGACTAAAGACCAGCCTTTGTAAGTGCAGGTACAGTGGGCGATTGGGGAACGATGTTTTCCTGAGTTGCGTTAACGATTCAGGGTGGAGAGTCTAGCCCAGTTTTCCTAGTGTGGATTATTGGGCTAGCGTGTTAATGCTGGCAAGTTAATAGACGAGTTTTGGTACCCGCTTAGCCTTGGAATATCTTTATCCAATGCCGAGTAGACGCATCATGCTCAGCAGAGACTTTTTTCTCTCCCGACAGTTCCTGCAAAATCCCGTTCGCCAATACTTTCCCGTATTCCACCCCCCATTGATCGAAGGGGTTGATCCCCCAGATCAAGGCCTGCACAAATATCTTGTGCTCGTACAAGGCCAGCAGGGCGCCTAGCGAGAAGGGGTTCAGGCGAGGTAACACAATCAGGGTGTTAGGGCGGCCGCCCGAGTGCACGCGATGGTGGGCCAGTTCGGCAGCCTGCTCGCCCAGACCTTGTTGTTCGCACTCGGCCAGGGCCTGCTCGTAGGTTTTGCCGCGCATCAAGGCTTCGCGCTGTGCCAGACAGTTCGCCAGCAGCAGGTTATGGTGCTCGACCTGATTGTGATCCGCCTGCTGGCACACAATAAAGTCCACAGGAGCGCCATCGCTGCCCTGGTGTAGCCACTGATAGAAGGTGTGTTGTGCGTCTGTTCCGGCCAGTCCCCAGACGGCTGCGCCGGTAGCGATTCCAACCGGTTCGCCGCTGGTGGTGACGGACTTGCCCAACGACTCCATATCCAGTTGCTGAATGTAGGGCACCAGATTGCCCAGGCGGAAGTCGTAGGGGGAAATGTTCAGTGAGCCATAACCCAGCACACTGCGGTTGACCACGCCAGCCAGTGCCATTTGCACGGGCACGTTGGAGGCGATGGGGGCTTCCTGAAAATGCTGGTCCATGGCTGCAGCGCCTGACAACATCCCGGCCACCACGTCACTGCTAACCGCTAAAGCCGTTGTTAAGCTGACTGCCGACCACAGTGAGAAGCGGCCACCTACCCAATCCCAGAACTGGAAGACATTTTTTTGTGGAATCCCCCAGTTGGAGGCCGTTTCAGGGCGCGCGGTGACCGCAACGATTTGTTCGTAGGGGTTGGCAACACCAGCGGCTTGCAACCATTCCAGGGCCCGCTGTCCGTTCTTGAGAGTTTCGGTCGTGGTGAAGGATTTGGAGGCGATCACGATCAGAGTGTCGTGAGGGTCCATGCCCGACAAGGCATGTTCCAGCGCATGGCCGTCGATATTGGCCAGAAAGCGTACGTTGCGCCAGCTGTGGCGATAGCCAAAGGCCGCCAGGGACAGGCGCACGCCCCAGTCGCTGCCACCAATACCAATATGGATTATGTTGCGCCAGCGGCGCTCGGAGTCGGCGACGCGTACGAATTCGTTCATACGCTCGCGTTCCTTGGCAACTTCCGCCGTGGGGGCGGGGGCGCGCAGGGCGCTGTGCCAGGCGGCGCGTTGTTCGGTGCCGTTGACGATGCCGCCGTTTAGCAACTGCTTGCGTGCCGTGTCGAAATGGCGGGCTGCTAAAAGAGCGGCTCCGGCTGCTTGAAGTTCCGGCGAATGCCGCTGTCCACTCAAGTCCACTTGCAAGCCTGCGGCTTTCAGGCAATGCAGGTCCAACGCGTATCGATCAGACTGGTGAGCTGCCTCGCAAAACCCGGTCCATTCTGGCAGACCGGGTAAAGGGGCGGCAGAGGGAAGGGTTTCAGCGTTCAGGGGCATGGGGTTTTGGCCTGCAGTAGACGAAACCGCCATTGTACGAGGCTTTATCGGGCTTGAGCGTCTGCCGGTAAGCGGGTTTGTCTTGGTGTTTACGAGTGCATCCGTACTAGCTGATCACCATCGTAGGGCAGCACCCATGCCTGCAAACCAGGATCGCCAGCCAGTACCCGAGCTATCTCTGGTGGCGACATCCAGGAAAAGGCTGTGGACAGGGCGTCGGCAATGGTGGCATTTCCGGCCACGACAGAGACACTGCGATACAAAGGACGGGCCTGACCATTGGCGGGGTTGAACAGATGGGTGACGGAGCCATCCCGGCTAAGTGCTGTGCCTGCTCCTGACGAGGTGCTGACTGCCTGATTGTGTACATCCAGATTCAACAAGCTGGCTGGCTCTGCTTGATCGCCTGCCAGACCGACGCGCCAGGGACGATTTCCCGGAGCCGTGCCCAGGCTGCGTATCTCGCCCATATCGACCAAAGCGTGCTCCAGGCCTGCCTGTTTCAGCTGTTCAGTGATGCGATCGGTGATGTAGCCCTGAGCAATCCCGTTCAGGGTCAGGGCCATGCCGGGGTGTTGTAGCAGGACTGTGTCACCTTGAATGTGGATGGCCTGGTAGCCGACTTGCTGCAGTGTTTGGCTAATCTCGGCGGCATCAGGGATGGAAGCTTTAGCGCTGCGTTGGGCTGCCTGGCTATACAGCTCCCAGAGCACCTGCACGGTTGGATCAAAGGCCCCGTTCGTTAATTCACTCAGGCGCTGTGATTCCAGCAGCAGCCGCGTCAGATCGCCGGGGGCTTGCTTCAGATAGCCATCGCGATTCAGGCGTCGCAAGGCGCTGTCTTGTTCATACAGACTGAATATTCGCTCCAGCCGTCGCACTTCGGACAGGGCCTGATCGATCAGGGTTTGTGCGAAAACCGGGTCGGGATGGTGAATATGCAGTTGTGCGTCCGCACCTAAAGCCACCCCTTGCCAGGAGCTGAGTGGGGTAGTGGCTGCTTGCATCGCTTTGACGGCCCAGGGCACGCAAGTCAGGGCGCTGGTCGCGGCCACGATACCGATAAAACGACGGCGGGAAACAGGAGTAGAAGTCATGGCAAATACCTGGGATCAGGAAGATAAGCGTTTCAAGGCAGCGCGACCGCACCAAAGATGTAGTTCTCCGGCATCTCGGCAAAGCGAACCACTTGGCCGCCATGCTGTTGCTGGAAGTCCTTGGCGGCCTGCTCCTGGCTAAAGGGCAGGGCATCGATGGTGCCCATGCCACCGGTGTAGCGGCTGTAGATCAGATACCAGGCATCTTGTGCCGGTATCCAGGCTTTTTCGGGGAACTGGCCGTCCTGATTGCGTTGGGCCATGTCTTGCACATAGGTGGCGGCAATGGCCTTGGATTCTTCAGGCAGCATGGTGTAGGCAAAGACCTCGCGTATGGTGGTGAACCAGAGCGGCGCTTCGCGTTCGCGCAGAAGGATTTGCCCTTTGGGGCCTTGATGCTCGAACAGGTACATGCCGCAGTAGTGGCCTACAGCCGTTTGTGGGATCTGGACGACGGGAGGCGGTGGGGCTTGCACCTGTTCTGGTTGGCCGCAGGCAGCCAGTATCAGACCCAGGCACAGCAACAGAAAAGTGCGCAGTTTTTTCATAGTGCTTTTCTTTTGAATACCAGGCTTGCCAGACCAAAAGGCACGGCGATCCACATCAGCAGAACGCTCATCAACACACTGGCGGGCAGACGAGCCTGTTCGCTTAAACCGGCCATACCAGCAAACATGGCGACATTCTCGTAGCCGGTCAGATTCAGCAGGCGGTACACGTCGGTGGGGTTGAACAGCAGGATGATGTTCAGCCAGGAAGCGGTGATCATGGCACCTTGGTCAGCGACCAGAATACCCAGCAGAGCCATGTCATAAATCACCACGAAAAACAGCCAGATACCGATGGCTAGTCCGGCCGCAGTGGCACGCTCTCTGACCAGGGTGCTAATGAAATAGCCCATGGACAGGAAGCTGGCGCCGAGCAGAACGCTGGCACCCATCATGGCCAGAAAGGGCGTCCAGACGCTGAAGTCCAGGCCGCCATGTGCCATTTGCAAGGTAACGCCTGCCAAGCCGTAGCCCACCACGGTAGATAAGCTCAGGATCAGGGCATGGCCCAGGAACTTACCAACCAGAACTTGCCAGCGATGGACGGGGTAACTGAGCAGCAAGGACATGGTGCCGCGCTCTATTTCACCCACAATGGCGTCGTAGGACAGCAGCATGGCTATGAGCGGGATCAGGAAAATAGACAGGCTGGACAGGCTGACAACCGTGACTGTCAAAGGATCTACCTTGACGCTGCCGGTGGGGGCGCTGCCCAGAAAACCCAAGGACAAAGCCAGTGCGGCCAGCAAGAGGGTGACGGCCAGTACCCAACGATTGCGCAATCCGTCGCGCACTTCCTTTTGGATGATGATCAGGACAGGGTTCATGGCTTAGTAATCCTCGCGCTTCAAAAAATGCGCATATAACTCGTCCAGACCGGGGGATTCCAGCTCCAGGTCGGTTAATCCTTGAATGGCATGCGCTTCGCGCAGAATCTGGATTTTTTCGGCTTCGGTGCAATGACGTTCCAGGCGATTTGCACCGATGGCATTCCAGTGCTGTGGAATAGAATCGGGGATTTGTTCCACGGTCAGGCGAATACGTACCGGCAAGCCAGCGTGTTGTCGCAGTTCGGACAAGGTGCCATCGGCAATCTTGCGTCCTTGTTGCATCACGATGATGCGGTCTGCCAGACGTTCCATCTCCGCCAGAGCGTGGGTACTGAGCAGGATGGTGGCCCCGGCATCGCGCAGTTCTTGGACGATTTCGTAGAACAGCAGACGGGAGGCTGGGTCCAGTCCAGTGGTGGGCTCATCCAGTAACAGCACACGAGGTTTGCCCAATAGGGTTTGAGCCAGTGCCAAGCGTTGGCGCATGCCTTTGGAATAGGTGCCCACGCGCTTGTGAGCCGCTTGTGCAATGCCGACACGTGCCAGCAAGGCCTGGTTGTCACGGGTCGGCAGCCCTTTCAGACGAGCGTAAAAGGCCAGTGTTTCGGTGCCGGTCAAGGCGGGGTGCAGGGCGACGGTTTCGGGCAAGTAACCGATATGGGCCCGTAGTCGGGCAGCCTGGGAGGAACCAGCGTCATGATCCAGCAACGTGACCTTGCCTTCGTCGGCGCGGATCAGGCCCAGAATCAGCTTGATGACAGTACTTTTGCCTGCGCCATTGTGGCCAGCCAGCACCGTACATTGGCCGGGGTAAAGTTCGAAGTTCACCGCGTTGGCGGCACGCTGCTGACCATACAGTTTGCTGACGTTGGACAGCGCCACGGGGGCTGTACAGTTATTGCTTGGAGTCATGATTGGCCTTGTAGCGCTCCCAGACGGGATTGTCGGGCGCACGCATCAGCGGTGCGCTATCGATGATGCCGCCGGGCAAAATGGCAGGAAATTGGGTTTGCGCCCAGCGCACAATGGAAACGGCGGGGCTGTTCAAGAGCACGCGGGCCGAAGGGGCTCGCCACACCAGTTGTTCAATCAGGCCATTGGGGCGATAAGCGGTGTCACCAATGCCGTCACCGTTCAGGTCAAAGGCGCTGTGATCGCTCCAGTAATTGCCCCGGTCCTTGCTGGACCACTCCAGGTAGCGGGTACCCACATACTTCACCTGATTCTGGTTCTGGATGAAGGCGTTTTCCGTGATTTCATTGCCCTCGGAACCGGCGGTGTAGTGCACCCCGATCTGGGTGTTCTGAATCAGGTTGCCGGAGATCGTGTTGAAGTTGGCGTTGTAGAGAAAGACGCCTTTTTCGGCACCGTCCACGATATTGTCAGTAATGGTCGATTGCTGAGCGGCATTGAGCATCAAGCCTTGATGCGTGCTGTTGATGCTGATGTTTTCACGTACTGTCAGGAACTGCGAAAACATCAGGGCATAGGCAATGTCATTGCCTATGGAAACATTGCTGCTGACCTCGCTGTTATTGGTGTACATGTAGTGCACCGCATAGCGCAGCTGGGTAAAGCGGTTGTGGCTGAAAACATTGTCGCGGCTGGTATTGGAAAAAATCCCGTCGCGACCCCAGGAAATATCGTTGTACAAGATGCGTGAGCCGGGGGAGTTCCAGACGGTCACGCCATTGCCGCGCTCATTCAGACGCAGCTCTTTATTGCCCACTATGGTGTTGTGTTGCACCAGCGCGTTATGGGGCCCCCAGACATACACCCCCACCAGATTGTCGAGGATGTCGTTGTTTTCGATCAGGGCGTTATGGGCGGGCTTGTCCAGGAAGATGCCCGCATCCATATCCGGCAGGCTCAAGCCGGAATTGCGCACGGTGATCTGACGTATCTGCACATCTTCCGCCTGGACCCACACCGTGCGACCTTCACGTTCGCCCATCAACACGGCTTGCCGGTTGCTGGGGCCTTGAAGCGTCAAAGGTTTGTTCACGATGATATTGCCCTGATACGTGCCGGGAGCCAGCATCAGGATGTCGCCGGCTTGGGCGGCATCGATAACGGCTTGCAGCGCGGTATCGGCAGGCACCTCAATGGTGGCCGCTTGAGCAGCCAGACCACTGGCCGCAAGGGCCAGGATCGTAAGCGGCTTGAAGGCCAGCCTCAGCACCAGGGTTGGGCTGAGGCATCGTGCACGGGCGGGGAGCAGGCGGAAAGGCTTCATGTCACCGTCAGGCTTTGGGTTTCACATTCATCTGACCGGACATTTCCATGTGCAAGGCGTGGCAGAACCACTGGCAGTAGTACCAATGCACACCGGGGCGAGAGGCCGTGAAGGTGACCGAGCTGGTTTGCTGCGGTCCAATTTCCATGGCCACGCCATAGCCAGACAGGGTGAAGCCGTGGGTCAAGTCTTCGATCATTTCCATATTGGTGACTACGACGGTGACTTCATCGCCCTGATTGACCTCAAAGCTGGGCACGGAGAACACGGGTGCCACGGCAGTCATGTAGACCCGAACCTTGTTGCCATCCCGGATCACCTTGGAGGCACCTTCCAGGGTGACGCCATCTTTCTCGGCCATCTTCCGTGCGCTGTCCCACCATGGATCGTCGCGAGTCCAGACGCGCTTGGGTCGTACTTTTTCGGCGGCAACCAGCAGCATGTCGTGCGGTTCGGCAAAACTTGGGCCATCGTGGACCAGCTTCATCACATCGCCTGAAATGTCGATCAACTGATCGTTCTCGGGTTTGAGCGGGCCTACGTTCAGGAAGCGGTCTTTGGAGAACTTGTTCAGCGACACCAGCCATTTGCCATCGGCCTCTTTGGTCTCGCCCATGGTGGTGTGGTTGTGGCCGGGCTGGTAGTGCACGTCCAGTTTCTGGATGATGGGGTCTACGTCCTTGCCCTGATACGCCTCGATGGCCTTGGCAATGTTCCACTTCACGATCTGGCTGTCGATAAACAGCGTGGTGTAGGCATTACCGCGGCCGTCATAGGCCGTGTGCAGTGGGCCTAGGCCCAGTTGAGGTTCTGCCACTACGCAGTCGCGTGGTTTGATCTTGTCGGCAAACAAGTCATCCAGGCGGCGCACGTCGATCATGGTGACGGTGGGCGAGAGCTTGCCGTTAAAGACCACGTGGATGCCATCGGGGGAGGCATTGCAACCGTGGGGGGAGTTGGGTACGGGGATGTAGCGGGTGTAGCGCGAGCCTTTGCGGCCATCCAGCACTTTGACGCCCTGCATTTCTTTGAAGTCGCCTTTCTTGACGCCGTCTTCAATGGCTTTCAGGTTGAACACCACGGCCCAGTCCTGCTCGTTGGCGCTCATCTCGCCTACATCTATTCCCTTTTCGGAGTTGTAGCAGGTGGAGAACGCGTACTTGCCCTGGTAGTCGGCGTCGCAATTGTCCAGGTTGCCGTCCACGATCACCTGCCAGGCGATTTCCATGGTGTCGCCATCAATGGCGGTAAACACCGAGAAATAGTTTTCCTTGGGGTTGCCAAAGATTGTGCCGTTATTGGGCAGGGGGACGATGTGCTCGCCGTTGCAGAACACATAGCCGGTGCGTGGGTAGCGTTGCGGGCGCAGGCCGTGGATACCGTCGGCATTGGGAATCTCAATGATCTTGTCGCACTTCATGACATCGCAGCGCACGCGAGCCACGCGGTTATTGGCCTTGTCGTTGATGTAGATGAAGCGCCCGTCATAGGTCCCGTCGGTAAAGGACATATGGGGGTGGTGAGCATCGCCATTGGGCAAAATGCCGCCCAGGGAGTCTGCAAACGCCAGGGTTTCAGGCGTCAGATTGGCGCGCATGATCTGGCGGCTTTCGTTGGTAATCCCCCAGCCGGTGGCACTACAAATATTGAAGATCGGGATGCGCATCAGTTCGCGCATGGAGGGCAGACCCATGATGCGGATCTCGCCGGATTGACCACCGGAGTTAAAGGCGTAGTACTGGTCCAGCTCGCCCGGCTCAATATGGGCGTTTTGCCCGTTCGGCGCCTTTTTGGTATCGGCCAAGGCATTGCCAATGTGGGTGGCGCTGACCACAGCAGCGCCGGATAAGGCGGCAGTGCCCAAAAAGGCGCGGCGGCTCAAACCCTGTTTATCCTGCTTGTTCTCGGACATGGTGTGATTTTCCTTGTGTGTGATGACGTGACCGACTTGGCGCTGGGGCGCGCCCAGGCGTCTCACGGCGTGGCGGGGGTGGAATCGGTACTGTCTACGCTGCGCGGACGCACGGTAGGGCGGGCAGCAGCATCGTCTTGCAGCGAGCTGGCAACGGCGACGGGGGCCGGTTTATCTCGCTTGCGCTTGGCGATCTTTTGAATCAGGTGCGGGCATTTTTTCTCGTGGTGATACAGCATCTGGCAATTCAGACACTGGATACATTCGTTGGGGTTGATGGGGCCTTCGGGTTCGATGGCTTGTACGGGACAGTCGGTCGCACAGCGCTGACAGGGGTTGCCACACATGGGGTAGCGACGCAGCCAGTCAAAAATGCGCAGGCGGGCGGGGATGGCCAGGGCAGCGCCCAGGGCACAGAGATAGCGGCAGTAAAAACGCTCGATGAACAGGCTGGCAATCAGCAGCAGTACGGCAAAGATCGTGAAGGGCCAGTCGCGGATGAATTTCAGGATGATGGCGGTCTTGAAGGGTTCGACTTCGGCCATCTTTTCGGCCACGGCCATGTCGTACAGGGCAAAGCCAAACAGCAGAATGAAGATCACGTACTTGATGGCTACCAGCCGTTTATGGGCGCTGTAGGCCACCTTGATCTGGGGAATGCGCAGGAAGCGGGCCAGCTTGTTGGCCAGCTCTTGCAGTGCTCCGAAAGGACAGAGCCAGCCACAGAAGGCGCCCCGGTTCCAGAAAATCAGGGAAATGGCGGTAGCAATCCACAGAATGAAGACCAGTGGATCCATCAGGAAGTATTCCCAGCGGAAATCGGTGCGCAGGGCGTGGGAGAACGTCAGTACATTCACCACGGACAATTGGGCCGAGGCGTACCAGCCAATCCAGACCAGGGAGAACAGCAGAAAGCCAATACGAAAGCGTCGGTAGAACACCTCGTGTTTTGTCAGCGTGTCCTGGAAGAAGAAGACTCCGCCCAAGGTCAGCAAAGACACCAGCAGCACGGCAATTTGTACCTTCTTGCCAGCCCAGATTTGCTTGTACAAAGGCTCGCTGGCGGTTTCCAGGTCATCGTGCTCTGCGGCTTCGGGGGCTGCTGCAGCGGCTGCTGGAGGGGGCGCCGTCAAATAGGAGTCAGGAAGCTGGTAATTCAGGTTCAGCGTGACAAAGGCTTTGTCTTTGACGCTAAGCACACGCTGTACCAACAGTTGCAGTCGCCAGGGCAAAACAGGATCAAAGGTGGCGGTAGCAGGGATCTTGAACAGGGCGGCTTCTTTGAAATCCGGAGCACCTGCGGCTTTCACGCCGGGCAGACGTTGGTGATCCAGGTCGGTGAAGTGAAAGCTGTCCAGGTCCTGGATGATTTCGATGCGGTCAAAAATCCCGCCTCGCACATAGCCCGATCCCTTGAAGGAATACAGCCCATTGCCCACGACCAGCATGGCCTGCTGGCCGGGTTTCAGTTCTTGTTGCAGGTAGTTGTAATCGGCCTCGCCTAACAGGCTTTGTCCAATGCTGGGCACGCTGACCAGGGCGGCGTACAGGTCGATAAACGTGTCTTGTGGATCGCCTTCCTGAGGATGGGCGGCGGCCTCTGTACGGCCATTATCAATAAAGGCCTGGTTGATGTCGGCCACGCTGACATGCAGGCGTTGGATGGCACCGCTTTGGAGCAGTTCGTCCCAGCTGGAAATGGTGTGGTTGCTGGTATCTATGCTGCGCTTGACGGCGACGGGTGCCGTGGCGGGGGCGGCAGGCTGGCCTATGCCTTCTTGCCGGGCCACCAATTGTGAGGAACGCATGATGCTGTCACCGACCACCATCAAGGTCACGGTAGCGCCACTGATAATGTCGACAGGCGGTGGTGCGCCGGGTTTGGGACGGTTCTTGATGTAGTTCTGACCCACATAGCCTTGAATGAAGGCTTCTACCCGCGATTCGGGGATGCCGATCAAGACGATGGGTTCATGGTGTTCCAACAGTTTGGCAGCGACGATGCTGCCATCCATGCTCATTGCGACCAGGGTGTCGATGGGGAAGCTGGAGTAACCACGGGTGTTGACGATGTCGGTCGTCACATACACATACCCTAGCTGTTCCTGATCCTTAAAGACCTTGGCAACAGGCAAAGTGCCTGCGGGCTCGCTGGTGTGGGTGGCGGTGGGAAAGATCTCGTTAAGGGCAATGTCCGGCAAGAAATGGGCAATGCGTGAACTGGAGTGTGCCGGAGGACTGCTCAGACAGGCTGCCAGTACAAAAAGCAGGAGCCAGATAATACGGAACTGAACATGCCGGGCAACGCGATTGAGGGACGTCATTTCTTACCACCTGCAACAAGATTCTTGCGAGATGGTAGGGGTTACCCTTTGTTTATTCTTTGTGTCAGAGCAAGGACAGATTCTGACAAGAGTGGATGTGGGTCGGCGTCAGCCGGTCCTTGATCTGTGAGGAATGATGGCGGGCTTTGCTGGCCGGGCTTTAGATGAGGTTCAGTCTTGTTGACGCAAATAATTCAGGACCGCGTCGGCATCACCCTGAAAAATGATCCGTTCCGCTTTTTGTTCGCGTTGATAGGCGTACATGGGGTCGTAGTATTGCGTCAGCAAACCACCGATCCAGTCCCGGTGACCCTCCAGCGCGCCGCTGCGCTCCTGCTCCTGCAAGGCCTCATCCATGATGGCGGCCAGTTGCTGGTAGCGTTGATGGCCCAGGCGCTTGGTAATGCGGGCCAGGCTTTGACGCAGTTGTTCGGCAAAGAGGGCAAAGCCTGTTTGCGGGTCGTGCTGGGCAATGTACTCCGCGTGCAGGTTCTGGACATAATCGCGCACGATGCGCGTAATGCGGTTTTCCAGGCTATCTTCCAGCCAGATGATGGACCACTGCTGCATCCCCCGGTACAGGCCCAGTGGCAGGCTGCAACGGCCTATGGTTTGGCTTTCATCTTCCAGGACGAAGCGCTGGTGCCCTTGGGCCGTTTTTTTGAGCATGGCGATCGATAGCCTGTGCTCGAAGTCGATCTGGCTGGGTTGGCTGGTGGCGTGTTTGCCAAAGCTGGAACCACGATGATGTGCGTATCCTTCCAGGTCCAGACTGTTATCAAGCTGCTGCAGGACATCGGTTTTGCCCGTGCCTGTCATGCCGCCCAGAACCTGAAAACGGGCGCTGCCGACGGTTTGTTCCAGATTATTCAGCAAAAAGCCACGCATAGCCTTGTAGCCGCCCACTACGCGGGGATAGGGAATGCCTGCCTCTTCGCGCAGCCAGGTTTGTGTGATCTGGCTGCGCAGACCGCCTCGAAAGCAATACAGGTAGCCGTCGGGATGGTCTTGCGTAAATTGTGCCCAGGCCTGCAGGCGAGCTTGCTTGAGCTGGCCACTGACCAGCTTGTTACCCAAGGCAATGGCGGCATCCTGGCCATGTTGCTTGTAGCAGATCCCCACCAGGTGACGCTCCTCGTCGTTCATCAGTGGCAGGTTCAATGCGCCGGGAAAGGCGCCTTTACTGAATTCGATGGGAGCGCGAGCGTCCATCAAAGGCACATCGTTCAGGAACAGCTCGCGGTAGTGGTGGGTATCAGGACGCATCAAGCGATTTCGACGGCGTGGGTTTTGGCGGGGATGAATTCCCCGATGGCTTCCAGGGTCAGGCCCAGTTCTTGTGCTGTTGCCAGAAACTCGGCAGTGGCAGCAGGCTCTACGGCGATCAGCAAACCGCCGCTGGTTTGTGGGTCGCACAGAATGTTGATCTGATCCTGGCTGATAGGAGCGATGCGATGGCCGTAGCTGTCGAAGTTGCGTTGCGTGCCGCCGGGCACACAGCCTTCTTGCAGGTAGTATTCAATGCCGGGCAACAGGGGCACACGATCCAGATTCAGACGGGCGGTCAGGCCGCTGCCATCAGCCATTTCGATCAGGTGGCCCAGCAGACCAAAGCCAGTCACATCGGTCATGGCTTTAACACCGGGCAGTTGTGCAAAGCGGTTGCCGGGCTTGTTGAGCGTGCACATCCAGTCGCGTGCCAGGTTTTGATCTTCAGGACGAAGCTTGGCTTTTTTTTCGGCCGTGGTCAGCACGCCAATACCCAAAGGCTTGGTCAGATAGAGCTGGCAGCCTTCAGTTGCGGTGTCGTTGCGTTTTAACTGGCCTTTATCAACTACGCCAGTTACAGCCAGACCAAAAATAGGCTCGGGGGCATCAATGGAGTGACCACCGGCCAGGGTGATGCCAGCGGCATCGCAAGCCGCACGCCCACCACGCACGACCTCGCGGGCAACTTCAGGGGACAGGACATTGATGGGCCAGCCCAAAATGGCGATGGCCATGATCGGTTTACCACCCATGGCGTAGATATCGCTGATGGCGTTGGTCGCAGCAATGCGCCCAAAGTCATACGGATCGTCCACGATGGGCATGAAAAAGTCGGTGGTCGAGACGACGCCTGTTTCCTCATTCAAGCCGTACACAGCCGCATCATCACGTGATGTATTGCCTACCCACAGGTTCGGGTCCACGTTCTGGGCTCCGCTTCCCGCCAGGATAATGTCCAATACTTTGGGGGAAATCTTGCAGCCGCAACCGGCTCCATGACTGTATTGGGTCAGACGAATGGGAGTATCCATGAGCGCGTACCAAGAAAGAGGTTGAAGATGAAATGATACTAAATTGCCCCTATGCCCTGCAGGCTTTTGCTACGGAAAAGGCAGAGGTCGAACACGCTGGGCCAGTTGGTCGGCGGCCACCCACTGTGCAAATTGCTCGCCCAGTCGCTGGCTTTGTTCGACGGAGTTTTGCCAGGCAATACGCCGGTCTGCGTCGGGCAGACGCTTGTAGTCGGAACGATCGGGGATTTTGCGGTCTTTTAGACGCCGATAGAAACGTTCGGTCGGGCACAGCAAAATCAGATTGTCCAGGCTGTGACGGCGGCGAGCCTTTTGCCAACGGGGCAGGTATTTGTCGAACCAGCTGGCGCTGATCTTTTGAGTGAAATGGGGAAACAAGGTCAAGCCTGGGCTATCCAGATCCAGAGCGCAGAAGTTGTAGTCGACTAGGCCTCCATCCCGGTATAGACCGGCAGGCCAGTTATGGGCGGCATTCACACCGTCAATCACGAGTGGAATAGCGGTGCTGGCGGCCAGGGTCTCGAACAGATTGTGCTGATCCAGTGCGGCGTAGCGAGCCAGGTCTTGATGTCTGCCGTGAATGGGCAGGCGGCTACGAGTGTCGTGCACGATGACCCGCTCAAAGAACCAGTGCGGGATAGCAGGGTGCACATAATTGCCGACCATGCAGCTGAGCAGGGCTGCGCCAAGCTGTTTGGGATTGCGGGAACCCGCCCAGCCCTTGCTGCGTGCCACGGTAATGGCGAAGCGATAGCGTGGATGGTTCAGAATCGCAGCCTGTGAGTCGGCGTCCCCCAGCAAGGTTTTCAGCATGGTCTGGGTCGACCGGGTAATGTCCGCTACCGTGGATTTGGGCAGAAAGGGGCTGTGTATATAAAGCTGCGCAAAGTCCGCAAAGGCTTTGTACGGATCGCTCTGGGCCGCACAGGCAAAGCGCCAGGAAGCGATGGAACTGCCAAATAGCCATAGCGGCTCATCATGTGTGTTGAGCCAGTCGCCAAACAAATACTGATCCAGCCCGGTTAGCGCCAAAGCCTTGGGCCCACCCGCGCTGCCAATCAGCGTGCTGATGTCCTTGGCATGCAAGCCATTGCTTTGAATATGACGATAAGCACGAGGCCCGGCGTAGATCGCGAGATCAGACTCGGTGGACGACAAGATCAGCTCCCGAATGTGGTGATTCTGTAGCCAGAAAGCTGGCTAACCAGGCTTTAGTCTAGCGCTGTTGGAGTGAGGTCGGGAGGGCTCTCTTGGATTGAGGTGGGATAAGATACCGCCCGTGCTGCTCCAGACGGGGCAGCACGGGCGGGCATAGCGATCAAGCATCCGGACTCCTGCTGGAGTCCGAAGTAAAGCGTGGAGTATTAGAAGCTGGCAGTCAACGTTGCGTAGTATTGGCGACCAGGTTCGTTATAGGTGTTGGCACCTTGGCCGCTACCCGAGTCTTCACGGTACAAGCGTTTGTCGAACAGGTTGTTCACGCCCAGACGGATGTTGGTGGACTTGGTGACCTGGTAAGCGCCGCTCAGACCGAAGATGGCATATGAACCACGTTCACGCAGACCATCACCTTTCACTTCCGAGTTATTGGACAGGTTGTGCGAGCGTGGCTTTTGTTTTCCATACAGCGTGGCGGTAGCCAGCAAGGACAGCTTGTCGTTGACGCGCCAGTCCAGCGTGCTGTTCAGGGTGTAGCGGGGGATGACAGTCAAAGGCTGATTGGTTTCCTTGGACTTGTTGGTGATCATGTAAGTCAGGTTGTTGCTCAGGCTCAGTGTGTCGCCGTTCTCTCCCAGGATCGGGATAGTCAGGTTGCCTTCCAGACCACGGATCACGGCCTTGCCGGAGTTCACCCACTGGAATGGGCGGACCAGGGAGCCGCCAATGTACACCGCATCCGGAATGGTCTGGTCGCCCATATCGGCCACAATCTTGTTGCTGTAGTCGTTCTGGAAGTAAGTCAGACCTGCTGCCCAGCCTGCGTTGTCGTAGGCCAGACCGATTTCCTTGTTGATACTGCGTTCGGGCGACAGATTGTCGTTACCGAAGATGTAGCAAGGACCGCTTACGCGTTGACCAGTTACCGGGTCGTACGGGCAACCGTTGCCGCGTGTCTGATACAGGTAGTTGGGGTTGGATTGATACAGGTTAGGTGCTTTGAAAGCGCGGGCGATACCGCCTTTCAGAGTGATGCTGTCGGTGATGAAGTAGGAGGCGTTCAGGCTGGGGCTCCAGTTGTCACCGAACTTGCTGTGATGGTCGAACCGCACTCCTGGTGTCACGGTCAAGGCGTCGGTCAGCTCGATATTGCCTTCCACATAGGCGGCTGTTGTACGGGCCTTGCTTTTGGAATCCGTGTTTTTGTTGATGGTTTGGCCAGAGCGAGTGGCGTAGTCATCATCCAGGCTTTGATCGCGGTGCTCGAACCCGACCGTCATCAAGACGTGCTTGCTAGCGATCTGCAGGGGTGTGTTGTATTCGCCCGAGATGTTCAGTGAACGCAGTTCGGAAACCGAGCCGGCACCGGGGTTGGAGATGCTGCCCTCAACGGCACCGGCCAGGCCCTCATTCAAACGTGAGTTGGTCGTGCCTTCATATGCAAAGGTCAGGCGGGAGCGGCGGCCCTGGCCGTAGTCACCATAGTGGCTGAGCGAGCCGGCGCGACGATACATGATGTTCGTTTCAGCCCCATCTTCGGCAAGTGATGCAATGGTTTGCGTGCTGCGGCTAAATAGGCGCTCTCCTGAGTAGATATTGCCTTGGCGGCTGAATGAGCCTTCCAGCTCCAGACGGTGGTCCCGGTTGATATCCAGGCGCAGCAAGCCGTTAACGTCTTTATTGCGTACCCCCTCGCGGCCCGCGGGTGGCACGGTGGTTTCGTTCACCTCCATGCCGGAAGCCTGGGCGTTCAACGCGGGTTTGTCGGCATCTGTCTTGGCGATATTGCCGTAGACGCGGAAAGACAGCTTGTCGGCAATGGGGCCGGACAAGTTAAAGCCGGTACGGCGTGTGGAGCCGTAGTCGCTGTCTTCAGGAATCAGACCGTAGGCGGTTACCGAGCCGGAGAAAGTATCGGTAGGCGCTTTTGTGATGATGTTCACGACACCACCGGCAGCACCAGAGCCATAGCGAGCAGCAGCCGGGCCACGCAGCACTTCAATGCGTTCGATGGCGTTGACGGGCACCCAGTTGCTGTCACCACGGGTATTACGTTCACCGTCGCGCCCCATGCGAATGGAGTCGCGCGAGCTAACAGGTTTGCCGTCAATCAGGATCAGGGTGTTTTCAGGGCCCATGCCGCGCAAGTCGATCTGGCGGCTATTGCCGTAGGAACCGGATGGGCTGTTACCGGTCAGGTTCACGCCGGGCATGGTGCGGATCAGTTCGGACAGGTCGTTGGCGGGAGGGCGTTTTTCAATATCCTTGGCAGTAATTGTGGACACGCCAGGAGCCTGTTTGACGGCTTCTTCTGCCGAAGGCAAGACACGAATTTCTTCCAGCGAGGTGACCCCACCACGGACGTTGGAAGTTTGTGCCTGAGCACTGAAACTGGCTGCCAAAGCCGTGGCGAGCAGGCCCAATGCAAAGATCGGGCGGCGAGCCGGAGGCGCCAATAAATTCATAATCACTTTCCTAGTAAACGATAAACAGAATGAGAATTGTTCGCGATCAGGATTGTGTTTAAAAATGTGACGGCTGTCGAGAAAGCTGACGGGTTTGTGGTGTGTAAAACACGGTCAAAGTAAAGGGGAATTATTTTTCTGAATTGACACTTAGCTTCCTGCCAAGAAAACATGGGTGTTTTTTGGCATTTCCATGTCCTGGTCGGTGTGGTCCCCAGACAGCGCGTTTTGAGGCTGTTGCTTGATAAAAGATCACACGCATTTAAAGGAATTCTTGTGACAAGTACTCTAAACCTCTCCAAGCCCACTTTGATCGCCCGCGCCCAGGAGCAGATGCAGGCTCAGTTTCAGGTTCCGAAACGTAGTGTTAGAGAAAAGCTGGCTCTGACCTGTCGCATCCTGTTTGATGGTGGTCATGATTCGGGCTTGGCGGGGCAGATTACGGCGCGGGGCGAGCAGGAAGGCACGTATTTCACCCAGCAGTTAGGGCTAGGGTTTGATGAAATCAGCGTGTCCAATATCTTGCTGGTGGATGAAGATCTGACGGTTCTGGAAGGTCAGGGCATGCCCAACCCTGCCAACCGTTTTCATTCCTGGGTGTATCGTGCGCGTCCTGATGTCAATTGCATTATTCATACCCATCCTCTGCATGTCGCGTCCTTATCCATGCTGGGCGTGCCCCTGGAGGTGTCCCATATGGATAACTGCACGCTGTACGAGGATTGCGCTTTTCTGAAGGACTGGCCTGGTGTGCCTGTAGGCAATGAGGAAGGGCAGATTATTTCCCGGGCCCTGGGTGATAAGCGGGCGATCTTGCTGGCGCATCATGGCCTGTTGATTGCGGCCAGCTCTGTTGAGGAGGCCTGTGTGCTTGCCCTGCAGTTCGAGCGTGCCGCGCGGATGCAGTTGCTGGCCATGTCAGCCGGAAAGATCAAACCCATATTGCCGGAGTTGGGGCGCGAGGCACACGACTGGATTTTGCGCCCTCGCCGGTCCGAGATCGGGTTTGAATATTACGTGCGCAAGGCGTTGAAGCATCATGTCGATGCGCTCGAGTAAAAAGATGGGGGCTGTTTGGGGGCGAGTCAGCTTGGAGCAGTGCTTTGGCCCAGAGGTCGGTGGCGGAAAGCAGCAGGAGTCGAACCTACCTGGGAACGTCTGACGCCCCCAACCGGGTTTGAAGCCCGGCCGTGCCACCGGGCACGGATGCTTTCCTTCAAGAGGCCCTATCATACGTTAGGGCCGATGACGCTTCAACGATCAGGGCCTTGCCTGCTCTGGTTCCCGCATGAAGCTCGGGGCTCAGTCCGCCGCTGCCCAGGCTTCACCTCGTAATACATGGCGATCACGCACACGTCGTGTATAGCCGACGCGATCAAAGAACTCCAGAATCTGAATGGCCCGTTTGCGGCCCAGCCCTGTCGCGTCTCGGAACTGCGCGGCGCTGACGCCTTGGCCGCTGTGCAGCTCCTTGACGATATTGGCTAGCACCGCGATCTGGCGGCGGTGATAGAACAGATCATGCACGATCTGAAACAGCTCGCCCTGGCGTACCAGTCGGCGCAGTACGTTGCGGGTCTGGTCTTCCGGGGCTTCGGTTTCTTTGGCCAGATCGCGTGTCCATGGAGGGTCGAAGCGGCCTGCCTCGATCAGGGGCAGCAGGGCGGTGGCTAAAGCTTGGTCTTCGGCGCTCAGAGTGACGCGGTGGCCTGGTGTATGCAGCCAGACTCCTTGTCGGGCCAGGCGCTGTTCTGCCAGCAGATATTCGGTCAGGAGCTGCCAGATTGCGTCGGGCATGGTGGGGGCGGCCATGCGTCGCAAGCGGCTGTTGGACAGGCCAGGCTCGTCCGGATTGCGCTCGTGAAACTGCAGCATCACGCTTTCTATGTGCTGACACAGCGCTTCCAGGCGCGCATCGCTGAGCAAGATGGGCTGACTTTGTGGGCGAGATCCGGTGTGCCAGCGGGCATTGGCGGGGGCGCTCAAGCCTTGTTGAGATCCTCCTGACAGACGCAGCAGCGTTGCTTCGTCCAGACCGTAAGGCGCTTGGGCCAGCAGGCCCTCCAACGGTCCGCCGCGTGTCCATTGCGCCAAGGCGTCCAGCCAGGCCAGACGTGTCGTAGAGCGTCGTTTGCGGTCCGGCGCATTTGGGTCCAGCACAATCCCGCCGCCGACGGTCTCGCTGGCCTGGGCGTTGCGCAAGATAAAGCGCTCGCCCGTCATGGTGCAGATCGGGCGGTCAAAGACCAACTGGACCTTGCCGGTCTGGCCGGGCTGCAAGGACTCGCCATCCAAAGGCACGGCATGGGCCGTCAGGTGAGCAGCCCCCATGTGGACATGCCAGGGCGACCAGGTACGTAGGGCGGGAATATCTTTGTCCAGCAGGCTCAACTCCACGTCGATACGTGTGGAGGGGATGAAGCAGCGGGCGTCGGCCAGCCAGTCGCCACGCTCGATATCCTGTACATCAATTCCGCCCAGGTTCAGGGCACAACGCTGGCCGGCACGGGCCTGGCGTGATGCCTGATTCTGGGCGTGAATGCTGCGCACTCGTACGGGTGTACCGCGTGGCATCAGGCGCAAGTCCATCGCCGGGCCATCCAGATCCAGCACGCCATCGTGCACTGTGCCGGTCACGACGGTGCCGTGACCTTGCAAGGTGAAGACACGGTCAATGGCCAGGCGGAAATAGCCTTTGCCATCCTGTTTGGTGGATTGCATGGCCTGTGCATGCAGATGCTGGCGCAGTGCTTCCAGGCCGGGTTTGTCGGCGGACAGGGCATCAACAACGAAGATGGGGGCATTGTCCAGAAAGCTTCCTTGGACAAGTGCTTGCAGCTCGGCTTTGACGAATTCAATTCTGGCAGCATCAGCGCGATCCGCCTTGCTCAGGACGATGGCTCCCGCCTGCAAACCCAGCAATTGCAGTACGGCCAGATGCTCGCGGGTTTGCGGCATGACACCGTCATCTGCGGCCACGATCAGCAGGCCAAAATCAATGCCGGTCGCACCTGCGACCATGGTGTGCACTAGACGTTCGTGACCGGGCACATCAATAAAGCCCAGGATCTGTCCGTCGGGCAAAGGCGTATAGGCATAGCCCAGCTGGATGGAGATGCCGCGCTTTTTTTCCTCTTCCAGACGATCGGTATCCACGCCGGTCAAGGCGCGGATCAAGGTGGTTTTGCCGTGATCGATATGTCCTGCGGTGCCAACAATCATGCTTGCTCGGGAATCAGTTGTGCGCTGAAGGCGGCCTCAAAGGGCTCTTCCAGGCAGCGCAAGTCCAGCCAAAAGGCATCTTGCGCAATGCGCCCGATGACGGGCTGGGGCAAAGTGCGCAGGCGTTTTTCCAGTTGAGTCAGATGGCGGCCCGGACGGCCTGTGCCTTGGTAGGCAAAGCGCAGTCCAAAGCTGGGTAGTACGTCTTCGGGCAACGCACCGCTGCCGATCTGGCTTAGCATGGCAGTGGGTTCGACTGCAAATTGTGTCCCCACCCATTGCTGCAAGACAGGGGCCAAACGTAGTGCTTGGGCACGCATTTCAGCCGAAGGTCGAGTCAGCAGACGCAAGGTGGTCAGGTGCTCGGGCAGGCGCTCTGGCGAACGGTACAAGGCCAGCACAGGTTCCAGTGCGGCCAAGGTGATTTTGCCCACGCGCAGAGCACGTTTGAGCGGGTTTTTCTTGATCTTGGCGATCAGGTCTGCACGGCCTACGATCAGACCGGCCTGGGGGCCACCCAGCAGCTTGTCGCCGCTGAAGGTCACGATATCGGCACCGGCTTCGATGGTCTCGCGCACGGTGGGTTCAGGCGGCAGGCCCCATTGGCTCAGGTCCACCAAGGTGCCGCTGCCCAGATCCACGCTGGTGGGCAGGCCGTGTTTTTTGGCTATCTGTGCAACTTCTTCGACTGAAACGCTTTTGGTGAAGCCTTTGACGGCGTAATTGCTGCAATGCACCTTCATCAACATGGCGGTGCGCTCGTTGATGGCGTTTTCGTAGTCAGCCGCGTGGGTACGGTTGGTGGTGCCTACTTCATGCAGGCGAGCACCGGCACGCTTCATGATGTCGGGAATACGAAAGGCTCCGCCAATTTCAACCAGCTCGCCACGTGACACCACGGTTTCGCGGCGGGGGCTCAGGGTGCTGAGCATCAGCAGCACGGCAGCCGCATTATTGTTCACGACTGTGGCGGCTTCAGCGCCGGTCAGTTCGCAGAGTAAGGGGTTGATCAAGTCATCGCGGTCGCCTCGGCCGCCGGTTTCCAGGTCAAACTCCAGATTGGCGGGCGAGCGCATGGCCTGGACGACAGCCTGTATGGCTTCATCCGGTAGCATTGCTCGCCCAAGATTGGTGTGCAGCACGGTGCCGGTCAGATTGAAGACCGGGCGCAGCTGCAAGCGGGATTCTTCCTGCAGTTGTGCTTGCAGTGCTTTGGCAAGCTGAGCGGGCTCCAGGTCCTGAGGGCTTAGTGCTCCCTTCAACACGGCCTCCCGCAGTGCCTGCAAATGGGCACGAGTGCGTTGACTCAGGCGTGTGTGACCGAACTGGCTTAGCAAGGGCTCGAACTCTGGCGAGCGCAGCAAGCGATCCAGGGAAGGGATGTGGGCGGGGGAGAGTTCAGGCGTAGGGCTCATCATTCAAAGGCAGGCGTTTGAGTCTATGGGCAGGGTCCGTCAGCTACGCCTTGTGCTCGGGGCAGCAAGGCGTAGGGGAATCTTAGCTTAAGACTGGTGCCAAAGAAGTGGATTGCCGCTGGCGCGGGAATAGCCTTCTTCACCCATCAGAACGTCCAAAGCCAGACTGGCCAGGTCGTCCGCTACCGGGTCAATGCCCAGCTGCTTTTCCTGATAGAAGATTTTGCGGTAGGTATGACAGTTGTCGCAGGACTCGGCCTTGATGCCTTCCGGGCCATCTTCAATGGCGTGATACGCCACGCTTTTGGTGCTTTCGCAATGCGAGCAGGTGACACGCACCAGATGCCATTCCACGCTGCAGCGCGGGCAGCACATGTAGCGGCAACCATCTTCACGACCACCCACACGCACCACGCTGGATACAGGTAGGCTGCCGCAGGACGGGCATACGCCAAAGGGGCTGGTTACAGACAGTTGGCCCTCGGTCAGCGAGCAGGCCAGGTGAGTCCAGTAAACCTGCAAGGCGGCCATGACAAAAGGTGCCGCGGCACCGTCTTGCTCAGGCAATTGCTCGGCCAGAATCGCGTCAGCCAGATCTTCCAGTTTTTGTGGGTCAGATTTGGCTTTCTTTAGCAGGCTCTGACAGACTTCTTGGGCGGCTGCAGGCACGTCCGAAGTGTTGATCATGTGATTGAGCAGACTGCTCAAAATGCTGAGCCATTGTGGATCACGCTTCCAGCCCGATGCCAGCAAGGGTGGCATACCGTGTCTTTGTGCTGTTTCCAGCACCTCGGCGGGCAGTTCGGCCGGGGGCAGGGCATTGAGTTGTTTGTGCTGTCCATCAACCAGATGGGCCAGCAAGAGCAGGTAGGCACCAACGGGATTGCCGTCAGCCAATTGACGCAGACGTGCTGCTCGGTCAGCAAAGACGCTGGCTCGCACAGGCAGGCGCAGTCGGGGGATGGAGGTGTGGTCCAGACTTTCGATTTCGCCGCGCGGAAGGATGCGTTGCAAGACAGACTCCTGAAAACAAGGCTGCCATGCCCGAAATGGTGCATGGCAGCCGGGTTGCTTATGTACCAGAGCCCCGCTTATTCGGCAGGACGGCTGGGACCTTTTTCCATTTCTTCACGGAACCAGGCGCGGTGGTGCTTCCAGGCCCAGGCACGGGTAACCGTACCGCGGGTCATGGCTTTGACCGAACCTTTTACCCAGATACCGGCGTAGATGTGCACGATAATCGCGCAAATCATCAGCAGGGCGCAGACCGCGTGCAGCACGGAGGCCAGGCGGATAGCCCAGATGGGGAAGAAGGCGGAAAAGTATTCGCGCCACATCACCACACCGGTTGCCAGCAGGCCGATCATGAAGATCACCAAAGCAAAAAACAGGATTTTTTGCCCGGCGTTATAGCGGCCTACTTCGGGAATGCGCTCGTCCTTGGCATTGAGCACGTCCTTGAAGTGACGCAGCCAGGCCGCGTCACCCTTGGAGAACATATTGTGCCGTACCATGCGGGCCGCAAACAGGAAAAAGCACACAAACATCACCACACCAATGAACGGGTGCAGAATGCGTGTCCACGGACCGCCGCCAAACAGGTTGGTCAGCCAGAACATTGACGGATGAAACAGCGCCAGCCCGGACAAGGCCAGGAGCACAAAGCTCATGGCAATGATCCAGTGATTAATGCGCTGACTGGTGGTGTAGCGCTGAATCAAGCCCTTGCGGTTGTGATCAGTCATGGTGAGCCTCCTGGATCTTGCGTGCGTCCTCGTCGGCGCGGCGCTCGTCTTCCTCGTCGGTCTCGTTAGGACCGGTTCGGATGTAGTGGAAGAAACCAATCAGGGCGGTCAGTGCCATGGCAGCAACCCCCAGCGGCTTGGCCACTCCCTTCCAGAGCGAGACCATCGGACTGATTTGCGGGTCCTTGGGCAGGTCGCTGTACAGCTCGGGCTTGTCGGCGTGGTGCAGCACGTACATGACGTGGGTGCCACCCACTCCAGCCGGGTCGTACAAACCTGCGTTTTCAAAGCCGCGCGATTTCAGGTCTTCGATACGCTCTGCAGCGTGGTGCTGCATGTCTTCTTTGGTACCGAACACAATCGCGCCGGTAGGACAGGTCTTGGCACAGGCCGGTTCCTGTCCGACCGCCACACGGTCCGAACACAAGGTGCACTTGTAGGCTTTCTTGTCCTTTTCCGAAATGCGAGGCACATCGAAAGGACAGCCGGTAACGCAGTAGCCGCAGCCAATGCAGTTTTCCTCGTGAAAATCCACAATGCCGTTGGTGTACTGCACGATGGCGCCTGGCGAGGGACAGGCCTTCAAGCAGCCTGGGTCCTCGCAGTGCATGCAGCCGTCTTTGCGAATCAGCCATTCCAGATCGCCAGCGGGGTTTTCATACTCCGCAAAACGCATGATGGTCCAGGACTTGTCGGTCAGGTCGGCCGGGTTGTCATACACCCCGACGTTGTGACCGATTTCGTCGCGCGTATCGTTCCATTCCATGCAGGCGACCTGACAGGCCTTACAGCCAATGCACTTACTGGTGTCGATCAGCTTGGCCACTTCCCCGCCCACGGGCTCGCGCACGCTGGGCGATGGGGTGGTGGTTGCGGAGCGCCGTTTGATATCAAGTGATTGCAAGGCCATGGCTTACTCCTTAACCTTTTCAAGTTGAACCAGGAAGGCCTTGGTCTCTGGCGTTTGCGAGTTGCCATCGCCTACCGGCGGGGTCAGCGCATTGATCAGGAAACCAGGTCGGGCCAGACCCACAAATCCCCAGTGCAGCGGGATACCCACTTGGTGGACAACCTTGCCATCCACGTTCAGGGCCTTGATGCGCTTGGTCACCACCGCCACGGCCTTGATATAGCCACGGTTGGAGGACACCTTGACGCGGTCACCTTGCACAATGCCCACTTCCTTGGCCAGCTCCTCGCCAATTTCCACAAACTGTTCGGGCTGCACGATGGCGTTCAGCTTCACGTGCTTGGTCCAGTAGTGGAAGTGCTCGGTCAGGCGGTAGGTGGTGCCCACATAGGGGAACTTGTCTACCGTACCCATGGCTGCCAGGTCGTCCTTGAAGATACGGGCCGCCGGGTTGGTCATGGCACGTGGTTCGTCAGGACTGAGCGGGTTGTAGCTCAAGGGGCTTTCAAAGGGCTCGTAGTGCTCGGGGAAGGGGCCTTCTGCCATGCCTTTACGGGCAAAGAAACGGGCGACACCTTCGGGGTTCATGATGAACGGGCCCATGCCATCAGCCGGATTTTCATCGGCTTTGTAGTCAGGGACATCCGCACCACCCCAGCGCTTGCCATCCCAGTGAACCAGGCTGCGGCGTGGGTCAAAGGGTTTGCCGGTCAGGTCACAGGAAGCACGGTTGTAGAGCACGCGGCGGTTTGCTGGCCAGGCCCAGGCCCAGTTCAGCGTCTGGCCGATTCCGGTTGGATCGCTATTGTCGCGGCGAGCCATCAGGTTGCCTTGCTGCGTCCAGGCACCGGCATAGATCCAGCAACCACTTAGCGTGGTGCCGTCGTCGCGCAATTCGGCAAAGCCGTCCAGCTGCTCGCCTGCCTTACGCGTGATCTTCGTCGGATCCTTGGGATCATGCAGATCCACCAGTGCGCGGCCCGAGTATTCCTTGGCCAGTTCAGCGGCGGTTGGATCATCCGGGTTGGAGTAGGGCCAGGACAGGTTCAGGATCGGATCAGGGAAGGCACCGCCTTCTTTCTGGTACAGCGAGCGAATACGCGTGAACAGCGTACTCATGATCTCAATGTCGCTCTTGGCCTCGCCCGGAGGGTTGGCGGCCTTCCAGTGCCATTGCAACCAGCGACCCGAGTTCACCAGTGCGCCTTCTTCCTCGGCGAAACAGGTGGTGGGCAGACGGAAGACTTCGGTCTGGATGGAAGCGGAATCGACATCATTGTGCTCGCCATAGTTCTTCCAGAACTCTGACGTTTCCGTAACCAGCGGGTCCATGATGACCATGTACTTGAGCTTGGAGAAACCACGCAGCAGCTTGGCCTTGTACGGTGCCGCCGCCAGGGGGTTAAAGCCCTGACAGATGTAGCCCGTCATCTTGCCTTCGTCCATCAGCTCGAACACTTGCAGCATGTCGTAGAGCTTGTCCAGCTTGGGCAGATAGTCGTAGGCCCAGTTGTTCTCGGCCTGGGCGGCATCACCAAACCAGGCTTTCATCAGGCTGACGTGGAACTTCTTGTAGTTGCGCCAGTAGCTTAGCTGGTTGGGGCGTAGCGGCTGTTGGGCACGTGCGCCGATGTAGCCGTCAAACTCTTTCTCGGCCTGGTTGGGCAAAGTCAGATAGCCGGGCAGCAGGTTGGACATCAAACCCAGGTCAGTCAGACCCTGAATGTTGGAGTGTCCGCGCAGCGCGTTCATGCCACCGCCGGCAATACCAATATTGCCTAGCAGCAGCTGGACCATGGCGCCGGTACGGATGATCTGCGAACCAATACTGTGTTGCGTCCAGCCCAGCGCATACAGGATGGTGCCCGCGCGACCCGGTTCAGCGGTCGAGGCCAGCATTTCACAGACTTTCAGGAACTTGTCCTTGGGCGTGCCACAGACGCGTTCCACCATCTCGGGCGTGTAGCGCTCGTAGTGCTTGCGCAGCAGTTGGTAGACCGAGCGTGGGTGTTGCAAGGTGGGGTCCGTCTTGACGTAGCCGTCCTCGCCCAGCTCGTAGTCCCAGGAGGACTTGTCGTAGCTGCGTTTTTCTTCGTTGTAGCCCGAATACAGCCCCTGCTCGAAGTCAAAGTCTTCGCGCACGATAAAGGGCATATCGGTGTAGTTGCGCACGTATTCGTGCTGGATCTTGTCGTTATCCAGCAGGTATTTGATGACGCCACCCAGGAAGGTGATGTCACTACCGGTACGTATAGGCGCGTAAAAGTCCGCTACGGATGCCGAACGCGTAAAGCGTGGATCCACAACGATCAGTTTTGCATTGTTGTGTGCTTTGGCCTCGGTCACCCATTTGAAACCACAGGGGTGCGCCTCGGCTGCGTTGCCGCCCATAATCAGCACAATATCCGCGTTCTTGATGTCGACCCAATGGTTCGTCATCGCTCCACGGCCAAACGTCGGGGCAAGACCTGCCACCGTCGGGCCGTGTCAGACACGTGCTTGGTTATCGAACGCCAGTACACCCATGCTGCGGATGACTTTATGGGTGACATAGCCCACTTCGTTACTACTTGCCGAAGCAGCCAGCATGCCGGTGGTCAGCCAACGGTTGACGACGGTGCCGTCTTCAGCAGTGGTCTGGAAGTTGGCGTCGCGGTCTTCTTTCATCAGCTTGGCAATACGCGTGAAAGCGTCTTCCCAGGAGATGCGTTCCCACTTGTCCGAGTCAGCGGCACGGTATTCAGGGTATTTGAGTCGGTTGGGGCTCTTGATGAAATCCACCAAGCCTGCGCCCTTGGGACAGAGTGTGCCGCGGTTCACGGGGTGGTCGGCATCGCCTTCAATGTGAACCACGCTGGGCTCGGCATTCATGGCGCCGTCACCACGGGAGTACAGCAGCACCCCACAGGCTACGGAACAGTAAGGACAGGTATTGCGCGTCTCTGTCATGCGGGTCAGTTTGTACTGCCTGACTTCCGCCATGGCGGGGGTGGGCGCAGCGCCCAGCAAGACCATGCTGGAACTGGCCAGCGAGGCCCCCGTCACTTTGAAGAACTGACGCCGATTCATGTTCACCATGCGGCTCTCCAATAGGATTGTGTTTTCGTGTTTGAAATCGTCAGGGGAGGCGCCTTGTGAGCTCTGCCCCTGTTTTATAGTTGAACAGTATAAGCGTTGAACTTATGGGCTACTGCCAAGAGGGCGTGTCTAATTGATCAAGGACAATCTTGATTCTATTGAGGTTTTCACGCCGGAGCCGCAAGTGTAGTCGGTGATGCGGGTATTCACCTACTATTTGCAAGGGATTTTTTCAATTTAGCGGGCTTGTTTGAAGAATTCGATCTGAAAGCTGCCGGGCAGTTCGAACTCCACGTGATGCAGAACTTGGGGCTCAATCGCCACACATTGTCCGGCTGTCAGCACCACTTCAGTAAAAGGCTCCTGATCCAGAGCAAAGCGCAGCACGCCGGTTTGAACACGCAGCAGGCCCCAGGTGCCAACTTTGGTGTTGTGGGCACGGCGCAAGGCCTCGGGCAAATTGTCCGGCGTGAAAACGGGGGATTGGCTGTAGCGCTCCAGCCCTTCAGGCAGGGTGTCAGGCAGGCGCGTTTGATTGCTTTGCGCCTGATAGGTCTGCCAAAGTTTGGCGGCAATGCGGTCTGCCATAGCGTCTGCCTTTTGTTGCAGGGTGGGTTTGCCCAGCGTGGCCGTGGTTTGGTGGAAAATTTCCAGCCAGCGTTCAAACAAGGGCCAGGATAACTCGGGCAGGGCCGCATGGCGCGCAATCGGGGCGCCCTTGAAGCGGCGTGTGCCCAGCAAAATGGCCGACCAGAAATCGCACAGCATATCCAGATGCTCGTCCCAGTCCTGCACATTGTGTTCAAAAATCGGGCCTAGCTGCGCATCTTGCCGAACCTGGGCGTAGAACTGGGTCACCAATTGGCGAATGTCGGCTTCAGTGTAAGCGGCCTGTGGCGGCAAGTGTGTCATGAGTATCAAGCAGAGAAGCTAAAAGTCGGCATTCTCGGTCTGCTTGAAAAGTACTCAAATGACAAAAGTCATGAGTGTGTCGATCGCTTAAAAAGAGCGTTGGGCTGGACTGGCCAAGCGGCGCAGGTGGGCCTGGTCATGTACCTGCCAATCGCTGCGCTTGCCACTGACGTAACCACGCGCCTGCCAGTCGGTGAACAATCGGCTCAAGGTCTCTGCCCGTATACCCAGATGGGCGGCCAGTTGCCGTTGGTTCAAGGGTAACTGGATTTTTTCCCCTTGGCGGGCTTGCAGATTGAGCAAGTAGTTCGCCAAACGCTCGGCGGCCGAGCTGGCTGAAATCCAGTCCACTTTATTGACTTGTGCATACAAGGCGCTGCTCAGGCCCGCCATCATGTTCATGGCCAGTTCGGGCCAGCGGCGGCAGGCTTCTTGCAGGCTGCTGCGCGAGAGTTTGTAGACGCGCACGGTTCCCTTGGCGCGAGCGCACATGGGGTAGCGACCATGCGGCATGAACATGGCGGCTTCCGCCACCAATTGGCCGGGCTCGAAAACATTGAAAACACGTTCGTCGCCATTTTGGCTGTAGCGCAGGATTTCTACCTGTCCACTGTCCACCAGCAAGCAATAGCGGGCCTCGTCGCCTTCATTGAACAGAATCTGCCCAGAGCTGGCGTTTTGAGCCAAAGCGTCACGGCACAAATGCTGGATGACCTCGATGGGCAAACCTTGCAGGAGACGGTGGCGAGCCAGCAATTCAAACAAAGCAGGACACGAGCCGGGCATGTTGACTTTTGTCATTGGGGGGCTGGGATGAAGATGGGAGAATTCCCATTTGATAATAGTTCTCATTATACAAATCTTCATGCCATATATCTATCAAGGGTTTCGTCGCTGGGCTGCATCTCAGGGAAAAAGTGCCCGTTCAGACAGAGGGCAATTGGCTATAGCCAGCCATGCGCGTGGACTTCCCTTAAATCAGGCTACCCCCAAGGCAATTGATGCTGGCTTATCAGGTAAGCGTGCTGCCATGCCCCGTCTGGATGAACTTGATCTAAAAAACGGGGCACAGGTTCACGTTTTTGGTGGGGTTAAGGAGCGGGTTCGTGCTCGGTTTGCCTCTACGACGCTGGGTAACTCCAAAAGAGATGGCCGTGGGATGTTCGTTCGCAAGGTCTTGAGCCGTGTTTTGCCTGGCTTGCTCCTGGCCTCGCTGGTAGCAGGTGCCCACGCCGCTCCCCGCTACGAGACTTTGACTTTGGCCGGCCCCGGTGCCGTGGTGTCCTACCCCTTGATGCATATGGCGCGGACCCAGGCCTTGAGCCAATACACGGACAAGCTGGAGTTTCGTCTGTGGCAGAACCCGGATCAGTTGCGTGTTCTGCTGGCTAAAAAGGAAGTGGATTACAGCGCTGCACCCAGCAATCTGTCTGCCTTGATGTTCAACAAGGGGCAGGCCGTCAAACAGCTGAATATTTCGGTCTGGGGCATTTTGTGGCTAGTCAGCCGTGATCCCGCCGTCAAGAGCTTTAGCGATCTGGCCGGTAAGGAACTGCTGGTGCCATTTCAGCGCGATCTGCCTGCTGTCTTGCTGGATACCTTGCTGGCCAAGCAAGCCCAAGGGGGTAAGGAAACTGTACGCTTGCGTCGTACGCGCGATGCTCAGGACGCCATTGCCTTGATGCTGACCGGCCAGGGCGATCAAGCCTTGCTAGTTGAACCCACTGCTTCCTTGCTCTTGTGGCAGGCGGAGCAGAAGAAGGTGGAGCTGCATCGCGGTCAAAGTCTGGAGCAAGCCTGGGCGCAGGCTTTTCCTTTGCAACAGGCGCTGCCTCAAGCCGGTGTCATGGCTAACGTCACTGTGGCCCACGATACCGAGCTGAATCAGGCCGTGGAACGGGCTTATGCCGAGTCGGCCCGCTGGTGCAGCCAGCAGCCGCAAGAGTGCGCCCAAATGGTTCATGGCTATTTGCCTCAGTTCCCGGTTCCGGCAATTCAAACCGCGATTGAAAAGACTCGTCTGGATAGTCGTCCAGCCAATGAAATCCGCCCTCAACTGGAGGCGCTGTACCAATTGCTGGCGGATCAGCATCCCCAAGCCTTGGGTGGTGGCCTGCCTGCTGCCGGGTTTTATGGACCATGAAAAGCAAGTCGAATTTATCGGCACGTAGCTCTCGTGCATGGGGCGTAGCGGGCGTGCTGCTGATCTTGCTGTGCTGGCAGATCAGCGCCATGTTTCTGGGGCCTTTGCTGATGGCCTCGCCCATGGAAACCGCCCGTGCGATTCCGCGTTTGATGATGTCCGGCCATTTTCTGAATGACGCCGGAGCCAGTCTGCTGCGCGTGGCAATTGGCGTCAGCGTGGGTTGCTCCATTGGTTTCACGCTAGGCATTTTGGCGGCACACAGCCCGCGTCTGCGTGGCTTGCTGGAGCCTTTGCGTTGGCTATTGATGGCGATTCCGCCTGTGGTGGTCGTTGTGCTGGCCATGCTCTGGTTTGGCCTGGGTTCGAGCATGGTGATTTTCATGACGGTGCTGATGATGGTGCCGGGCATGTACGTGAACACCGTCAAAGGAATGTTGCAGGTGGACCGAGATCTGATCGAGATGAGCCACGTGTACCGCTTTGGCTGGTGGCGCCGTCTGCGTCACCTGTATCTGCCTTCTCTGACGGCTCCTTTGACTGCCGCTTTGCTGATTGCTTGCTGCGGTGGGGTTCGTCTGGTGGTGATGGCCGAAGTGCTGGGTGCAGAAAGTGGCGCAGGCTATGCCTTGGCCAATGCACGTAGCACCTTTGACAGCGCCGAGCTGTACGCTTGGGTTGTGCTGATTCTGGGCTTGGTCGCCGCGATTGAATTTGTTCTGCTGCAACCCTTGCAGCGTCGTCTGGGACAGTGGCGGGAGGACAGCCATGCTTGAGCTAAGCCATGTCCAGGTCCTGTTCGGGCAAAAGCCGGTTTTGCAGGATTTAAGTTTCACCTTGAAAGCCGGGCAGCGCCTGGGCGTTCTGGGGCCTAGTGGCGAAGGGAAAAGTACCTTGCTGCGTTTGGTTGCGGGCCTGATCAAGCCTGATTCCGGCCAGGTCTGGAACGAGTTTCGTCACCCCGTGCTGGTGTTTCAGCAGCCCCGTTTGTTGCCTTGGCGCAGCGTGCTGGACAACGTGCAGATTCCGCTGCGTGCGCAAGGCTTGTCGGCTGCGCAAGCCAAAGAGCGTGCCATGTATTGGCTGGGGCAGGTGGAACTGGCCGATGTCGCCCAGTCCTGGCCCGGCGAGCTGTCCGGTGGCATGGCACAGCGGGTGGCACTGGCCCGCGCCTTTGCCTTGCAACCGGATCTTTTGCTGCTGGATGAACCCTTCAGTGCTCTGGACCCGGCGCTGCGCAATAGCCTGGCTCAAGTCTGCCTGCGCTGCCTGGAAGAAACCGGAGCAGCGCTGCTGTACGTCAGTCATCAACCCCGTGAATTGATGCGGGTCGCTGATTCCTGCCTGCTGCTGAAAAAGGGGCAAGGCCAGTTGTTTGAGCCGGTGGCCCCGGCGGATACCGCTGCCCGTGAGTGTCTGGCCGATTCCTTGTACGCCCAACTTTTGTCTCAGGAGGCTTTGACGCCATGACTGCCTATCCCGTGATCCTGCTGTTCCATCTGTTTGCCGCTCTGTTTTTCATCGGCACGGTGTTTTTTGAAGTCCTGATGCTGGAAGGCATACGCAAGCACGTTCCGCGAGAAGCCATGCGCACCTTGGAGATTGCCATTGGTGACCGTGCCCGCCGCATCATGCCCTGGGTTCTGCTGGTTCTGTACAGCGCCGGGATAGGTTTGGCTTGGCATCACCGCGCTGCGCTGGCCCATCCTTTCGATAACACTTTGGGCCTGTTTTTGACCATCAAGATTCTGTTGGCGCTTAGCGTTTTTGCTCATTTTCTGACGGCCATGACTTTGCGGCGCACCGGGCGCATGAAGTCCATCCATTTCAAGCGCATTCACCTAAGCGTGTTCTGTCACATGGTCGGGATCGTGATCCTGGCCAAGACCATGTTTTATCTGCACTGGTAATTTCACTTTCTATCGAGAATACGATGTCACACGTTCCTGTATTGCGTCGGCTGACAGTCAGCCTGGCGCTGGGAGGGCTGTGGTCGGGCGCCGCCTGGGCCGACCCGTCTACCTCCACCTTGTCTCCCATTGTCATCAAGGCGCCTGTCGGGCAAAGCGTGCTGCAGGCCGACCTGCGACAAGAAAAGGCTCGCCTGGATGCGGTGCCTGGTGGCACCAATTTGATTCAGCCGCAGGAAGAGCTGCGTCTGGTGACTTTGCGCGATGCCCTGGACTATCAGCCCGGCTTGATCGTGCAGGATTTCTTTGGCGGGATTGATCAGCCTCGGCTCAATATTCGCGGTTCGGGGATTCAAAGTAATCCGGTTAATCGAGGTGTCTTGCTGTTGCAAGATGGTCTGCCTTTGAACGAGGCGGATGGCTCGTTTGTGATCGGCTTTCTGGAACCGCGCAACAGCTCCTTGATCAGCGTGCGGCGTGGTGCAAATGCCTTGTCGGCCAGTGCGACCACTTTAGGTGGAGAATTGGATTTTCGCTCCATGAACGGTACGCAGGGTGACGCCATCAGCGTGGAGGGCGGCAGTTTCGGGCGTCTGGGTTTGTATGCCGCCAAGGGTTTTCAGACGAACGAGTTTGATGGGCGCTTGGCAGTCAGCCATGACAAGGCTGATGGCTACCGTCATCACTCGGATTCCGAGCGCACGAATGTGCAGGGCAATATCGGTTTCAAGCGCGGGCAGTTCGAGAACCGCACTTACCTGTCCTATGTGGATTTGAAGTTTGATATTCCCAATGTGGTCCCGCGTGAGCGTCTTTACAGCGATCCGCGCAGTGTGATGGGGGACTATGGCACGCCGCAGGATATGGCGGCCAATGTCTATAAGCGTGATCCGAATCGCAAGGCCACTCAATTCCGTTTGGCTAACCGTAGTTATTGGGGTACCGAGGATTTCAACCAGACCGTGGGCCTGTACTGGCAGACGGTGGACGATACTTTTACGAATCCGCAGGTGTCTTCGCCCACCAAGGGGAATACCTATGGCGCACAGTGGCAGTTGGCTGGTCGTGAAGGCAGCCTGGATTATCGCCTTGCCCTGGACTGGGCGCGCAGTGATATGGATCGTGAGTTGTATGCGGTCAATCCTGCCAATGGCAGCCGTGCCTTGTTCTTTGGGGACTATCGCCTGCGGGCTGAAAACCGCAATGCGCTGTTGGGTTTGAGCTGGAAGGTTGCGCCCCAGTGGACCGTGGTGGGGGATGTGAAGTACAGCCAGGCGATTCGTGATGCGCGCAATCGTTTGGGGGGCGATACCCTGAACCAGAAATGGTCCTACGCCAGCCCGAAACTGGGCGTGGTGTGGCAGCCGTCCGAGGATTTGCGGGTGTTTGCCAATGTCAGCCGCAGTCATGAGGCGCCTACGTATTGGGAGATCATCAGTGCGGAAGTACCGCAGCCCATGAATGTGCGCTCGGCAGTGACAGGGCTGACGGAATTGAATGTGCAAAAGGCGACGACTTTTGAGTTGGGTGGTGCCGGGCGCTGGGGCAGTGGCGAGTCGGCGGTGGACTGGTCCCTGGCTGTGTATCGCAGCAATGTGAAAGATGAGCTGATGGCTGTCAGTGATGCAACCGGGGCTTCATCAGTGACATTTAACTATGCTGATCGGACGCGGCACCAGGGCGTGGAGGCTGGTTTGAGCGGTTCCTTGCCTGCTCCGGCTGCAGGGCGCTGGGACTATCGTCTGTCCTATACCTACAGTGATTTCCGCTTCCGAGGGGGCGAGTATGAAGGCAATCGTATTGCCGGGGTGCCCAAGCATTTGCTGGGTGCAGAACTGATGTATCGACGTGGTGGCTGGCGGTTTGGGCCGAACGTGCGCTGGCTGGCTTCGGATACGCCGACCAACCATCAGAATGTGGAAGGCACGCATCAAAATGCTTATGCCATTTGGGGTTTCAAGGTCGCTTATCAGCATGACAAGCATTGGAGTGCTTATCTGATGGCAGATAACATTTTTGACAAGACGTATGCCAGCAGTTATGTGATTCGGCGTTCGGCTTCGGAGGCGATGCCTACTTATCTGGCGGGCAATGGCAGGAGTTTCTTTGGTGGGGTGAAATATAACTTCTGATCGTTTTTGATGCCTTGGTTTTTGGCTTGATGATTAGTTAACGATTAGGCAGGAGTTGTCTCAGTGTAGACGCCCCTCTGGCCTGCGCCGGGGCCATGGGGCTTGAGCACTTGCCGGTGCTGCGCACCGGTCCCCTTGTCAAGAGATCAGGCAGGGCGCACCCAGAACTCACCCGGTACTTGGTCCCCCGGACCAAGTACAAGCGTCGGGTTCAAACAGCTGGGTGCTTGAACCCCTGCCTGATCTCTCGCCTGCGGCAAGCACTCTGAATCGCCCCAAGGCCCCGGCGCAGGCCAGAGGGGCTCACAGGGAATTCTTGCCTTAAGGCTTTCCGACTACAGGGGCGTGACTTGGGCTTTCATTGCACGGTCCCTTGGATCGGCCACGGGTTTATGACGCTGTGTCTGGGTGGATTAAGGCCCGCTTGTATCTGAATTGTTGTTGTTGTTGTTGTTGTTGTTGTTGTTGTTGTTGTTGTGTAGTGCGGTGGAAGAGTGCCTCTGACGTGTTCAGAGGCTTTTTTTTGGTCTGTTTGGATGTGTGTCTTGATCAGGATCAGCCGATAGGGCGGTCAGGGTGCACTTTCAGAATTATCTGACAGACCGGGGTGGAACGGGTAGGTAAGTTCAGGGTTCACCGTTCTCTTACATCCTTAGGTTTGTCAGCCATGATGAATACATACTTGTTGACCACTGAAGATATTGATCCTCGCACTTTGCCCGAGCAGGCCGTGCTGTATGCCCATCTGTTGACACGAGATGCCATGAATGATGAGTGCGTGCGCAAGTTGATGGCCGCACCGCGTTTCGTGCGTTCGGACAAGGGTATTCCGTATGTGGTGCTCAAGGATATGCGAACGCATCGCTGGACCCTGATTCGTGCCTGGCGCGAGTATCTGGAGATCAAGCGCGAGCGTTTGGCCAGTCGTTTGGGAATCAGTGTGGCGGAATACAACGTGATCGAGAAAGGTCTTGTTCCATTGAGCCTGACGATGTTGGCTCTGTTGGCGCAGGGAATGGGTCTGGACGAGACGCAGTTGCAGATGTCTTCGTATCAGCCCGTGCTGGAACCTTTGGCTTTGAGCTAGTGCCAAGGGATTAAAAAGAAAGCTACGACAGGAAAGGGCAGGTGCAGGCAGCAGCTTGTGCCAGGCTCAAAAGCAGTTCCGGCCCCATCACGTTTATCGCGCGATGGGGCCGGTTTTTTGGTGCAGGATTTGGCTGGTTTTACTCGGCCGAGTCTTCGGTTTGCAGTTTCACTACCTGCTTGGCTCGGGTGTCGACATGCAGGGAGAAGATGTCGGGGCGCGAGTAGTGGCCGTAAACATCAAAGTCCAGGTTGGCCTGTTTGAGCAGGTCCATATCCAGTTCGGCGTACAGCTCGGTTTCTTCGTCAAACACCGGGCCGGCCAGCACTTCGCCGGTGGGGCTGACGATCATGCTGCCGCCGTGCATCACGTAGCTGTCCGGAGCAAATTCGCCGGGCAGGGCAAATTCTTTCTGGAAGGACTCGGGGTAGTTGTTCAGGCGGATGGCCTGGCAGGCGGACAGCACAAACACACGGCCTTCAACGGCGATGTGAATCATGGACGAGGCCCAGGTAGGGCGGTCGTCTGCCGTGGGAGCGCAGTACAGTTCGGTGCCTTGGGCATACATGGTCTGACGCAGGGTGGGCATGTAGTTCTCCCAGCAGATCACGTTGCCGATTCGGCCCATGGGGGTGTCGACAGTACCCATGGTGGAACCATCGCCAAAGCCCCAGACCAGACGTTCCTGGCCGGTAGGCATCAGTTTGCGGTGGATGCCCACCACGCCTTTGCCCGGAGCCAGTGTCAGAGCGGTGCAGTACAGGGTGCGGCCCATTTTCTCGATTACACCCATGACGGTGTACACACCGGTTTGGGTAACGGCATCGGCCAGTGCTTCCAGTTCAGGGCCACCTAGGGTGACTGCGCCTTCCACATACATCTGGTACAGGGCACGGCCTTCAGGACGGCGGTTGCCGATGACGCTGCCAAAGCTGATGCCTTTGGGATACCCGCCCAGAAAGGCTTCGGGAAAGACAGCCAGAGTGGCGCCATTGGCAGCTACGCGCTGCAAGATGGCGGCGGCTTTTTCGACACTGCTGGCAGAGTCAAACGGAATGGATGCCGCTTGTATAACAGCAACTTTGCTCATAACTAGGTCTCCTTTAAAGGTCAGCCTGCGGACAAGTCCACGTTTTTTGTTTCAGGCAGGCGGGTATACAGGATCAGGAAGCACACCAGGGATACCGCCGCCAGGTACCAGGCCGGTACGTTGGGGTTACCTGTGTACTGGATCAGGGCGGCAGCAATGAAGGGGCCAGGGCCAGCCAGCAGTGCCGACGAGACGTTGTGGCCCAGTGCGGCGCCGGTCGAGCGAATCGAGGCGGGGAACACTTCCACCAGCAGCACCACGTTCATGACGGCAGAGATGGCTACCAGGAAAGCCATGATGATCAGGCCCAGCAGAATCAGCGCGAGTTTGCCGGAGTTCATCATGATGAAAATCGGGTAGGCCATGATGGTCAGACCCGCAGCGGCAAACAAGGCCAGTTTGCGGCGACCGTAGTGGTCCGAGAAGCGGCCAACCAGCGGGTGCAAGATGCAATACACCACCAACGAGGCACTGCACAGCCACAGGGCCGAGGTTTTGCTCATTCCCAGGATGGAAATCAGGTGGTTATTGGCGTAGGTGATGAAGTAGTACAGCGACACCAGGAACAGGGCGGAGAACGCAAAGGACAGAACAAAGGCGTTGAACTTGTCCTTGGACGAGACGCGCTCCAGTGTGTTGTTGGCTTTCTTTTCCTGCAGCTCGTGGTAGACGGGGGTGTCGTTCAGTTTGCGACGGATAAAGACCGCAATGAAGGTCATCACAATCGACAGCACGAAGGGCACACGCCAGCCCCAGCTGTAGACTTGGGCTTCGGTCAGCGTGGCGTTGATGGCGGCAGCGGTGGCGGTACCCAACAGGAAGGCGATGCCGGCGGTGAAGGTCACCACGCTGGCGGCGGTGGCACGACGGTTGGAGGGGGCGCTTTCCACCAGGAAAATACCGGCAGCGGACCACTCGCCACCCACCATCATGCCTTGCAGGAAGCGCAGCACCACCAGCAAGATAGGAGCCGTAATGCCGATGGTGTCATAGCCAGGCAGCAGGCCAATCAGAGTGGTGAACACGCCCATGCCAAAGACGGTAATCATCAGCACGGTCTTGCGGCCAAAGCGGTCGCCTATGGGGCCCAGAATCAGGGCGCCAAAGGGGCGCGAGACAAAACCCACGGCAAATACGGCCAGGGACGAGAGCAGGGAAACGCCAGCGGCGTCGGATGGAAAATAGATGCTGCCGATAATGGCTGCAAAGTAGCCATAGATCGCGAAGTCAAACCATTCCATGAAGTTGCCAATACCAACGGCAACAACTTGTTTTTTACTTAAGCCCGGCTGGCCTGGGGGGGCCGATTTGGCATGTGCAGGGGCGACGGTAGCAGTGCCCATAAAGATCTCCTCGAGCAGGGCAGGTGAATACCCGACCCTTATTGTGGTTGTGGCTGATTTTTAGTCTAATCAAGCCAAATAATTATTCAAACTAATTAGAAAAATGGCTTCCATTAATATCGCTAATATCAGGCGGATGGATCTGAACCTGCTGCTGGTGTTCCAGTGCTTGATGAACGAGCGCAGCGTGACCAAGGCCGCCAATGCCCTATTTCTGACCCAGGGCGCGGTCAGCGCGTCTTTGCGCAAGTTGCGGGTGGTATTCAATGACGAGCTGTTTACCCGTGGTTCGCACGGAATGACGCCTACGCATCGGGCCTTGGAGATTGCCCCGCAGATATCCGAGGCCCTGAAAAGCATCTCGGCGCTGGTCACATCCGAGCAGGAGTTCGATCCAGCTCGCTCCAGCCGGGTTTTTCGCATCGCTTTGTCCGACGATCTGGAAAATATGCTGGCCAAACGCATGATTCGCATGGCTGACGAGCAGGGCTGGACGATCAGTTTTTCCTTCTACCAAACGAATAGCTATTTGTGGCCGCAAAGCATGGTGGAGCATGGGGCGGATCTGGCGATTTGCTCCAGCCCCAAATTTCTGAGCACCATGCACAAGTCGCAAGTGCTGTTTTCCGCTTCCTATATCTGCATTTACGATAAGCAGTCCATTGCGTTTTCAACCCCCATCAGCAAGCAGGAGTATCTGCATGCTCATCATGGGCGGGTGTCCTTTGACGGCTTGCGCGGCTTTGTTGATGAACTCTTTGATGCCGAGCGACTGCAGCGCAAGGTCAAGGCCTCGTTCACGCATTTTTCCGGGGCAATCAACGCCATTATTGGCAGCCCTTTGGTGCTGACCATGCCCGATTACGCCGCCCGTTCCTTTGTGGAGTGCAATAGTCGATTAGCCGTCTCGCCGGTGCCGTTGCGAGTGCCATCTTTTGTGGTGTCCATGATTTGGGACATCAACAAGGAACATGATGAAGAAAGCCGCTGGTTGCGGCGTTTTGTGCTGGAGCTGACCGAGTCTGTCAGCCAGTGACGTGCTGCTGATACGATCCGGCGGCGTACTATTGCCCCTGTTCTGTTTTCTTTTCTACTATCCGCCATGCGAATTTTATTGATTGAAGACGAGCCTGATTTGGCCCTGTGGCTGACACGCAGCATGCAAAAGAAAGGGTTTGCAGTCGAGTGGTCCAACGACGGGATGGTGGCCTACCATCGTTTGCAGATCGAGGAATTTGATGCGCTCGTCCTGGACCTGGGCTTGCCGGGCATGGACGGACGTGCCTTGCTGGCACGTCTGCGTTCGGAGGATAACCGGACTCCCGTGTTGATTTTGACGGCTCGCGACTCCTTGCAGGAGCGAGTGGAAGCCCTGGAGTGTGGGGCGGACGATTTTTTGCCCAAACCTTTTCGTATTGAAGAGCTGGTGGCGCGCGTCAATGCCCTGATTCGTCGTAGTCGGGGCAAGGACAAACCGCGTATGGCGTGTGGCAGCCTGATCTATGACTTGTCCACACAGCGCTTTACGCTGGATTCGGCGCTTCTGTCCGTGTCACCGCGCGAGGCCGAGGTGCTGCGTATTCTGGTGCAGCGTAGCGGAGAACCTGTGAACAAGCAGTTCATCCTGGATCGGCTCAATGACAAGGATGAGGATGAAATCAATATCGAAGCGATCGAGGTATTGGTGCATCGCTTGCGCAAGAAACTGCAGTCCTCGGATGTCCATATCGTCACTTTGCGCGGCGTAGGTTATTGCCTGGAGCCTGTGGGCGATGATGAGCCTTAGCGTATTGCCTTATCGGGGGCAAATATGGCCTTAAGCAGTCTGCGTCGTACTTTGTTGTTCATGCTGATTCCTGCGGCCTTGCTGACCTCGGGCGTGTCCCTGTTTGTTTCCAGCATGACTCTGAAGGATCAGGTCAACGCCGCGTTTGACCGGGCTTTGGCCGGTGCCTTGAAGTCCATGTCGTCCAATGTCTTGACCATTAGTGGCGGGCTGGCGATGGAGCAGTCTTACTACATGATGGAGTTCATGGAGTACACCATCAGCAGTCAGGTGTATTTCAGGGTGGCTACTGAAGATGGTTTATCGGAAATTGGCTTTACCGGTATGCCGCTGCCAGTGCGGCGTCTGCTCAGTAATCAGCCCGTTTTCTATGACGCTGAATATCTGGGAGAGCCCTTGCGCATCGCGGCGGTGGCGCTGGAGTCGGATGGACGCTTGCAGACTTATCAAGACAGCCGAATCCTGATTCAGGCAGGTGAAAACCTGAGCGAGCGCCATGCTTTCATACGCAAAGTCATTATCCAGAATCTGATTCAGGACGTGGCGGTGCTCAGCCTTTTCATTATTCTGATTCTGGTTGGCACCTTGCTGGCGCTACGCCCTTTGCGCAAGTTGAGCGCCGAGGTACGGCATCGTTCCCCCGATAATCTGGAACCGATCAGCGAGGCCAGCCTGCCGCGAGAGGTCCGGCCTTTGGTACAGACCATCAATTTGCATATGGATCGTTATGCACGCAAATCACGCGAGCAACAGCAGTTTCTGGACGATGCCTCGCACCAGTTGAAAACCCCCTTGGCTGTTTTGCTGACCCAGGTGGATTTTGCCCTGTCTCTGGCCAAGACCGATGAAATGAAGGAGGTGCTGGAGGCAATTCAATTACGCTTGAACAACACGGCCCAGATGACGCATCAAATGGTGGCCTTGTCCAGGGTTCGCGATGCTGCTGACCAGCTACGCACCCGCGCAGCCTTGGGCACAGTCGACTTGTGCCAGCAGGCCGGGCTGGTGGTGGATGAGCTCTGGAGCCTGGCGAGGTCCAAGCGTCAGGACCTGGGCCTGGACGCGCCCTCCACCCCTGTTCGGGTAGCCGGGGAGGCTTGGCTCTTGCAACAGGCTTTAAGCAATATGGTCAGCAATGCCATCAAGTACTGCCCACGTGCTGCATGCATTACGGTAACGGTGCGCAAGGAAGGGCCGGTGTGCAGCATTCAGGTTGAAGACGACGGTCCGGGTATGAGTGCTGATGATATGGCCAAGGCAGGCCATCGTTTCAGGCGTGGCGAGGCGGGGAAGGCCTTGCAGGGCTCCGGTTTGGGGCTGGCGATCGTACAGGCTATTGCACAGATTCATGGCGCTCGCATGAGCTTGCGGACAGGCCCGCAGCAGCGTGGTTTGATTGTGCGTTTGGAGTTTGATTCGCTTGAACACTGATTGGATTGTTCAGGGTATACCCTTGAAAATCGTGTTTTTTGGCGAAATTGAAAGGTAGGCGAAAGCTTCGCTCCGGTAAGGTCGCACCCATTACAACGACCAAGATCCTCCTAGAGGCGAATCAATGACTATCCACATGAAACTACGGGTGCTACTGGCCAGCAGTATTCTGGGCTTGAGCAGCCTGAGTGGCGTACAGGCCCAGCAACCCTCCAAGCCTGAGTGTATTGCTCCAGCACAGCCAGGCGGCGGGTTTGATCTGACCTGTCGTGTAGCCGTGAACGGTTTTCTGGAAACCAAGCTGCTGGAAAATCCCATGCGCACCGTCTATATGCCCGGCGGTGTAGGGGCGGTGGCCTATAACCATATCGTGGCGCAGCGCCCGGGCGACGACAATGCGATTGCTGCTTTCTCGGGTGGCTCCCTGCTGAATCTGGCACAGGGCAAGTTTGGCAAATACTCGGTAGAGGACGTGCGCTGGCTGGCGTCGATTGGCAGTGATTATGGCGTGGCCATTGTGCGTGCGGACTCGCCTTATCAGGACCTGAAATCCCTGATGGAGGCCTTCAAGGCCAACCCGACCAAGATTGTTCTGGGAGCGGGTGGTTCCGTGGGTGGGCAGGACTGGATGAAGGCTGCGTTGACGGCCCGTGCCGCAGATGTGGATTTCCGCAAAATGCGCTTTGTTGCCTTTGAGGGCGGTGGCGAGGCGATGACGGCCCTGCGCGGTGGCCATATTCAGGCCTATATGGGCGATGCAGCCGAAGCTCACACCATGCTGGAGGGTGGAGCGCCTATTCGTGTTCTGGCTGTCTTTAACGATAAGCGACTGGACGGTGCGCTGGCCGAGATTCCCACGGCCAAAGAGCAGGGCTTTGATATCGAGTGGCCTATTATTCGCGGCTTTTATGTGGGCCCCAAAGTCTCTGACGAGCAATATCAGTGGTGGGTTCAGGCGTTCGAGCAGCTGATGAAAACGCCCGAGTTTGCTCGCATGCAAACCCAGCAGGGCCTGTTCCCCTTCAATATGAGCGGCCAGGAACTGGATGCTTACGTAAAACAACAAGTACTTCAGTATCGAGAATTGGCTGACTCGTTTGGCCTGATCAAGAAGTAAGTTTTTACGGTACTCCCGGCCGGTTTGCGCCGGGAGTGCCGCCTGTCTGCCCCGTCGTCCATGGCGGGTGAATCCGGAGATTCCAATCATGACGCTGAATGATCGCGTACTAGGCGTGGGCGCGCTGGTGCTCGCTGCCTTGATCACCGCTTTTGGCTACGACCTAGAGCCGCCTTTTTCCTATGAGCCTGTTGGCCCCAAGGCCTTCCCTTTATTGCTGGCCTTGATCATTGCTTTATGCGGGCTGCGCCTGATTATCAAAGGTGGTGGGACTGTGCCTGCCAACCCCAGTGGAGCCAATGGCCGCATCTTGATGATGGTGGCCTACCTGGCGGCTTATGCCTGGCTGTTTCAGTGGCTGGGTTTCATCATTGCCACCACGCTGATGGCTACCTTGGTAGGCCGTTTGTTTGGCGGTAGCTGGAAGCAGGCCCTGATTGGCGGGCTGGCGATGGGAGTGGGGCTGTTTCTGCTATTTGATTTGGGCCTGGATGTGGTTCTGCCCTACGGCATCCTGGGAGAGTGGTTATGAGCTCGATTCTTGATTATTTGAGCGTAGGCTTTGGCGTTGCTTTTTCTGCCCAGAATCTGCTGGTCGCCGCGATTGGCGCTTTTATCGGCACCATTGTGGGCGTGTTGCCTGGGCTGGGGCCGATTAATGGTGTAGCCATGCTGGTGCCGATAGCCTTTGCCATGAAGCTGCCCCCGGAGTCTGCTCTGATCCTGCTGGCCGCTGTGTATGTGGGTGCGGAGTATGGTGGTCGTATTACCTCCATTCTGATCAATGTGCCCGGTGAAGCGGCAGCGGTCATGACGACGCTGGACGGTTATCCGCTGGCGCGCAAAGGTTTGGCCAGTGTGGCCTTGTCCTTGTCGGCTTTTTCCTCGTTCATCGGGTCCACCATTGCCATCTGCGGTATTGTGCTGCTGGCTCCCATGCTGGCGGGCTGGGCGGTTGCCTTTGGCCCGGCCGAGTATTTTGTGCTGATGGTGTTTGCCTTTTGTGCGCTGACCAGTTTGTTGGGGGATGAGCCAGTCAAAGGTATCCTGGCCGCTATGCTGGGCCTGTTCATTTCTACGGTGGGAGTGGACGCCAACTCGGGGGTATATCGGTACAGCTTTGATATTCCGAACCTGGCAGATGGCATTGATTTTGTTGTTGTCGTGATTGGTTTGTTTGCTGTGGCAGAGATGTTGCAGATGCTGGAAAACCTGTTGGGTGGCGTGTCGATCGAAGTACCTAAAAGCAAGCGCAAGCTCTTTAACCTGAAAGAGCTGGGCATGACCTGGTGGAGCACCGTGCGTGGTGGTGTGATGGGTTTTTTCATCGGTATCCTGCCCGGTGCCGGGGCCAGTGTGGCCTCTGCGGTGGCCTACGCCAATGAGAAAAAATATATCGAAGGCAAAGATCCCAATGCCATGTTTGGCCAGGGCGATATGCGTGGCCTGGCTGCGCCAGAGGCGGCCAATAACAGTGCTGCAACCGGCTCCTTCATTCCCATGCTGACACTGGGCGTGCCAGGCTCTGGAACAACGGCGGTCATGATGGGTGCCCTGACGCTGTACAACATCACGCCGGGGCCAGTGTTGTTTGAGTCGCAGCCACAGATTGTGTGGGGCTTGATTGCTTCCTTGATGGTCGCCAACGTCATGCTGTTCTTGATGAACGTGCCCATGGTGCGGGTCTTTGCCTCCATGCTGGCTATTCCTCCGCGCCTGTTGGTGCCTGGTATTTTGGCGATCAGCTATATCGGGGTCTATGCCATCAATGGCACGAGCTTTGATCTGCTGCTGGTCGTTGGTATCGGCGTTCTGGGCTACTTCCTGCGCAAGATGAACGTGCCCATGGCACCGATGGTGCTGGGAGTGGTTCTGGGCAATATGATGGAGCAGAATCTGCGTCGCGCGCTGTCCATCACGAACGGTGAAATCGGTATTCTGTTCGAGAGCAAAGTTTCAATTGCCTTGTGGATCGCGGCCGTTTTGGTTAGTGTAGGTCCGATCGTGCTGCGTCGTATTGCAGGGCGCAAGCAACTGCGCGACGAGACATAAATAGGGGGACCCCACCGCCTCGGTGGGGCTTTTATCGGGAGAAAGCGCCAGGCTGCGGCCTGGCCTTGTTGTTTTTGTTATGGCTATCTGGTTTCGAATTGCCCTGGGTTTTGGGGTAGCCCTGCTTGGTGCCCTGGTGGCCAGTTGGCTAAGTATGCCTTTGCCCTGGATGTTGGGTGCCCTGATCTTGACGGCAGCTACCAAAATGGCAGGCAGTCCGGGGGCCTGCATGCCGCTGGCGCGCAACGCAGGTCAATGGGTTATTGGAACATCCTTGGGGCTGTATTTCACCCCAGCCATGGTGCATCTGATTGGCAGTAATGCTCTGTTTATCGTGATGGGCATGGTGTTTGCGCTGGTCTTGTGCTGCATAGGTACATTCATGCTGACTCGTTATGCCGGTACGGATCTGCGTACTGCCTGGTTTGCCAGTGCAGTAGGGGGAGCCAGTGAGATGACGGGGCTGGCGGAGCGTTATGGCGCACGTCCGGATCTGGTCGCCTCTGCACATGGTTTGCGGGTGCTGATGGTCGTAGTGATTATTCCCTTCGCGTTCGAGGCTTTGGGCTTTTCAGGGGAGCAGGCGGGAGCTGTTGTACGGCCTGATTTTTTGAACCTTCCTGGCCTGGCTCTGCTGGTGCTGTTAAGCAGTGCGGCCGGCTTCCTCTTTCAAATCTTGCGTTTGCCCAACCCTTGGGTGCTAGGCCCTTTGTTGGTGGTGGCCATTCTTACGTATAACGACATTATTTTGTCGGGCCTGCCGATACAAATTTCCAACTTGGGGCAGCTGTGCATTGGCTGGGCTCTGGGCGACAAGTTCGGGCCGGACTTTTTCCGTCGTGCTCCCAGGTATTTGGGGGTCGCTGCCATCAGTAACCTGATCAATCTGTGCTTGGCGTTTGCCTTCGCCTATGGCCTGTATCGGCTTTCCGATATTGCCTATCCCACGTTGGTGCTTGGCGTCAGCCCAGGCGGCATTGCAGAGATGGCGATTACCGCCAAAGTGCTGCAATTGGGAGCGCCGATGGTGACCTCCTTTCAGGTGGCGCGCATGGTTTGCGTGTTGGTGTTGACCGGACCTTTATATACCCGTCTTGCCCGCCACTTAAAACTGAGTTGAGGGCTGTTCGTATCAGCCTGATGAAAAAAGCCCGGTGTCTGACCGGGCTTTTTTTCTTTTGCATCAAGAAAGGGTAGCTTGCGACAGAGGGTTAGCGGCCAGGCGTGACTTTGCCATGCTCGCCGATCTCGGTCAGGCGCTCGCCCATTAGCGTGGCTTTCAGCATTTTTCCGGCTTGTGCCAGCTTGCCTTCGCGCACGCTCCAGTACTCCGCACTATCAATATGCACGCACACCAGCGCCAGATCGGGGTCGGTAATACCCTCGGCAAACCAGGCTTCAGTCATGGTGTTCCAGAAGCGTTCTTTCTGGTTCATGGAGTCGACCACGCGGGCCATACCGGACACCGACACATAGGTGTCGCTTTTAGGATCGGCATAGCTGACGTTCACATGCGGATTGGCGCTCAGATTACTGACCGGGTCACTGCTGCGCGACATGAAGAACCATAGCTTGTCATGCTCATAGTCCTCTTGGGTCGACCCCATTTTTGCCTTCTGGGTTGTCATGGGCCAGGCATGGAGTTCGCCATTGGCCGCATGGGTGACGAACATCGCAAAGCGGATGTCCTTGATAATCTCTTGCAGATGTTCAAAGGAAGATTCAATTGTTTCGTTCATGGCATCTCCTTGAGAAGGTTGAAGAGTTAATACTGCTTACTTAATCACCCCGCAAGCAAAGCGTCCGCCACCGCCGCCCAGGGGCGCGGGGTGGTCGGAGTGGTTGTCACCGCCTTCGTGAATCATCAGGGAGCGGCCCTTGATCTGATCCAAGGACTTCAGGCGTGGGGCCAGAACGGGTGTGCTGGCGGTACCGTCAGCCTGTACATACAGGGCGGGCAGGTCGCCCAAGTGGCCGTTGCCCCATGGGAAGCCGTGCTTGCCGGTTTTTGCAGGATCCAGGTGGCCGCCCGCTGCTCCGGCAGGCGTTACCTTGCCGTCTTTTTCGCTGGGGGCGCAGCTGGCGTTCTCATGCACATGGAAGCCATGTACACCGGGTTTCAGGTTTTTCAGGTCTGGCGTGAAAACCAAACCATGCTCTGTCTGACGGACGCTAACCTGGCCGATCTGTTCGCCAGCACCGCTTTCGGTCGCCATATTCATGGGGATGATGACGTCGGCCAGCGAGGGGGCGGATAAAGCAAGGGTGGCGCCTGCGGTGGCCAAGACCATTGCGCATCGCGCTTTGAAGGAAGAAAAACGCATAAGGCTGATTCCTTTGCTGAAATAAAACAGAAGGTTAGATCAGCCTAGCATTGCAGCCGCGCCATGCAGTTAAGAGACGTTTCTCTTTGTCAGTAAAGTCGGCCTGAAAAAGTGCCTGAAAGCGGTGGACCAAGCAAGGGTTTAGTCGGTCCGACAAGGGTAGTCCCGGCCTATCGTCTTTTCCAGAAAACGAGTTACTGCCTTGATGCGGGGCAAGTATTGCAAGTCCCGATGCACTGTCATCCAGATGGTGCGACGTACGGTAACTTGTTCATCCAGCAGCTTGATCATGCCCAGTCGTTCCGGTTTGGCAAAAGAGGGCAGCATGACGATACCTGCACCGGCTGCGGCGGCAAACATCTGGGCAATCATGCTGGAGGACTGAAAAGCCAGCTTGGGCCGGGAGATGATTTCATTAAGCCAGCGCACGGTATCCAGCTGGATCAGGTCGTCCACATAAGAGGCAAATTGGTGATCCAGCAGGTCGTTCAGATCACAGGGATGGCCGTGACGGGTCAGGTACTCGGGAGACGCGTACAGATGTAGCGGAAAGGAGCCCAGGGGCACCACATCAATGGACTTGCCTGCCATGGGAAAAAAACTCAGGAATACATCCGCTTCGCGCCGGTTGACGTGCATTTGCTGGGTCGTCGTGACTAGCTCAATGGCGATTTTGGGGTGTAGCGATGAAAAGCCCTGAAACTCTGCAGCCAGATATAAGGAGGCAATGCCTTCCATGGAGCCGACCCGCACTGTGCCGGAGGGTTCTTTAGGGCGATCCCCCAATTGTTCTGCCAGAGCCACGGCACTGGCTTCCATGGACTCCACATACTCCAGCAAGCCTTGCCCGCCTGCGGTCAGATGCAGACCCTGGTTACTGCGCTCGAAGATGGGCGCGTTAATCGTTTCTTCCAATCGGCTGATATGACGGCTCAGGGTGGACGGGTCTACCTTCAAACGTCTGGCGGCCGCGCCCAGGGTGCCGCAGCGCGCCACTTCCAGGAAAATTTTCAGATCATGCCAATTGGGATCAATAGGAGACATGGCTACAACCCTGGACAAGAATATTTGCAAGGCGGGTACCAAATAATGGACGAAACCCGTGCGTATTTTTAAGTCTACTGCGAGCTATCACGGTATAGATCAAGCTTTCAGGGAGTTGCAAATTTGCAATGCACCTTGTGTTGCTGACGGCCTTGTTTAGAAAGAGAAATAGAGGCTGCCATGTACCCCCGAGGCAACGGAAGTACATGGCAGGTACTGCTAGCAGGGTGGGTCAGACGATGGCCTTACTCCTCCATCGTTTCCGAACTGGCTACCTGACCGTCCTGCACGGGCTCACTGCTACGTGATTGTTTACCGCTTGCGCTGTTTGGTCCTCGGAAAGTAGCGGGCGTGATGCGTCGACGATCAATGGACAGATCAAACACATCGAAGCGGTTGTAGTAGCCCACAATGTCGTGGAACTGCTTGGGCTCCACGCAGGCGTTCAAATCAAAAGTGGCATAGGCAATCCCTTCTTCATTTTGCAGAAAGTCGCCTACGGATGCGCCGGTGGGGTCCAGGAACTGGGTTGCCGCGCGCGGGGTGTTTTCCAGCACTTCGCGCGCCTGGGCATCCCCGCCTTCGGTCAGGGCATCAAGCATGGCCTGGTCCATGAAACCGGCATTCAGAATGCCGAAGACTTTGGACTCAAAAGAGTGGCCGCCTGCTCGTATTTTGTTGGCTGCCACATTGTCAAAGTTCTGGCCGGATTTGGGCATGCGGGTCGGCCAGATAGCCGGCCAGGCGGAGATGTGAATCTGCTCGCCCTGGGCCGCCAGTGAGTAGCGGGCCAGCGGGTTGGTGTTCTCCCCGCAGATCAGGGCACCGATGCGGCCAATGCGGGTTTGGCACACGCGCAGACCATGGCCATCGCCCGGAGCCCAGACCATTTTTTCGTAGAAGGTGGGCACCAGTTTACGGTGGTGATTCAGGATGGAACCATCATCGCCAATGATCACATTGGAATTCCAGATGCAGCCTACGCTGGCCTCGGTGCTTTCGCTAAAACCCAGGGACACAAAGATGCCATTGCGCTTGGCAGCGGCACGAATCTGGGCGATTTCCGGGCCATCAATATGGATGCTGTTGGCTGCCATTTTCTTGAACCAGTCGTGGTTGTAAATGGGCGCCCACAGCGCGGCCCAGACTGGAAAACCGGGGATGAAGGCTTCGGGAAAGGTGATCAGCTCGGCACCGTGGCGGGCGGCCTCGTCAATAATGGCAACGGCCTTGCGTACCGAGGCGGACGCGTCCATGTAAACAGAAGCAATATGTGCCGCGGCAACTTGAGTGATTGGAAGTGACATGGTGTGTTTCTCTCTACGTTTAGTGAACCGTGGCCTTGGCCACACCTAATCCGGTTTCCCGGCGAACCGACATCTCTACCCACCTGGATTCCGACAGGGCGCTGCGGGTGAACAGCGAGAACAGAATCACCAGTAAAAAGCCCAGTGGAATGGAGATAATTCCGGGATTGCGCAGGCTGATCAGGGGCTTGGAGAGGCCCACCACGCTGCTTGCATCGGCAGGAATGGCATCTGCCGTGGCCTGGGCTGCGTTGCGTTCAGTGACCAGCTTGTCGCGCAGGGCAGGGTCGCTTGCCGTGTTCAGCTTTTGATTGACGGTGGTGACAGTGGCCAGTGCAGCTTCTTTTTGCAGCAGCGGGTAGCTCATGTTGGGCGATACCAGCACCAGCCCGATGGACAGGATCGTTCCGCCTACTACACCCGCCACCACACCGGCGGTATTGCAGCGTTTCCAGTACAAGGTGCAGACCAGCGCTGGCAGGTTGGCCGATGCGGCAACGGCATAGCCCAGGCCCACCAGATGCGCCACGTTCTGTCCCTTGGCCGCAATACCGGCAGCGATGGAAATCACCGCCATCAGCAAGGTGGCGATACGCGCTGCAATGACCTGTTCGCGCTCGGTGCCTGCACCGTTGCGAATTGCGCCGATATACACGTCATGGGCCAGCGAGGAAGCCGCGGCCAGTGTCAGGCCGGCCACCACCGCCACAATCGTGGCAAAGGACACGGCAGCCACCACGGCCAGCATGAAGTTGCCCATCATGCTCTCCGGCCCCCCACCCAACAGTTGCGCCAGCATGGGCGCGGCCAGATTGCCGCCCTTGTCCAGGCCCAGAATCGCGCTAGGGCTGACATTCAGTGCGGCAGAAAAGCCGATCACCACAATGAACAGATGGCACAGGCCGATGGCAAACATGGCGTACAGTGCCGATTTGCGGGCGGCTTGCGCATGTGGCACAGTGAAAAAGCGCATCAGGATATGTGGCATTGCGGCGGTTCCCAGCACCAGTGCCATACCCAGCGAAATCTGTTCGACCGGGTTTTTCAGATACAGGCCCGGTTCCAGAAAGCGCTGTCCGGCTTCGGCCACACCCAGCGAAGATTGCCCCAGGAAATTGATCACATGATTCTGGATGGCGGGGCTGGAAATGACCGAGCCAAAAAACGCTTCCACGTTAAAGCCGTAGGGCGCCCAGGACAGAATCACCAGCACGAAGCAGAAACTGATCAGCAGACCAGCCTTGAGCACTTGCACTGAGGTAGTGGCACGCATGCCACCAAATAACACGTAAATCAGCATCATCAGGCCGACGATGCCAACAGAAACCTCATAGGGAATCCCGATCAGCGCCCGGATAATCACGGCACCGCCCACAATCTGCGGGACCATGTAAAACAGCGCGACCAGAATGCTGGACCCGGCCACAACCAGCTTGGTGGCACGGAAGTTGTTTCGATAGGACAGCACATCGCCCAGCGTGTAGCGACCCAGATTCCGGCAAGGTTCGGCCACCAGAATCAGCACTGGAATGAAGGATACGAAAAAGCCCACCAGATAGCTGATACCGTCCAGACCATATATCGCGATCAGCCCGGAAACGCCCAAAAACGCGGCGGCTGAGAGGTAATCCCCGGCAATGGCCAGTCCATTAAAACGGGCGCTGATACCGCCGCCCGCCGTGTAGAAGTCGCTGGCAGTGGCGTTGCGGCGTGCCGCCAGAAAGGTGATGCCCAGCGTGAACAAGAACAAGAAGGCGAATACTGAAAACGTCAGCACCCTGTTGCCTTCATTAACCAAGGTGCTTTCCTGTGCGAGCGCAGCTTCGCTGACAGCCATCAAGGCTGTCGCAAATACTATTTTTTTCATGATGAGCCCCTTAAACGGTCGCGGAGCGCATTGAGAACTGCTGGGATTCTTCTTGTGTTAACTGCTGCACCATCTTGTCCAGGTGACGCAACTGGACGGCATAGCGCCAGGCCACGGCACCCCCCACCAGATACTGGGCGATCAGATACCAGAGCCCGAAATTGGTGGAGTTGCTCAGTTTCAGACGAAAAAGCTCGGGGCTAAGACTGGAAAGAATGGGAACCAGAAAAAAGAAGGCCATGCTGACAAACAACAACCGCAGCACCACGCCTCTTCGCTTGCGTACCAGATCCTGGAATTGAGGCTTTGCGTACAGCGCCTCATAAACCTGGGCAGAGATATCCGCCATGTTTGTCTCCTTTTTTGATTGGATTTGTATTTGCCATTCTTAAGAAGAAGGGCGCGATAGGAAAGCGCCAATGTTGCAAACCCTCTTGCAAATTTGCAGGATGAGGTGGGATGCCACACCGCAGGGACTTTTCTATATCTAAATGAGAATTATTGTTAATATGCTCGCTTCATTCGACATCCGTCTCTTGTATTTGCCATGTCCCGCCGCCCCACGTCCAAGAAAGGCTGGCTCGCTCATTACAGCGGGCTGATCGGCTCGTGGGCCAAGCGCAGCTCTTTGCCGCAGGACGCGGAAGATGCCGCGCAGGACTCCATTGAAGGCTTGCTGCGCGGCGAACATGCTGCGGCACTGAATCAAAAAGCCTATATGTATCGCAGTGCGCAAAACCAGCTGATCAGTGAGATCCGCCGTCAGTCGCGCCACGACGTGGTGCCTCTACACGATTTGCGAGAGGAGGAGCACCCGGTAGGTCTTGGACCCGAAAGTGATCTGCGCATGGAGCAGCTTAGCCAGGCGTTGCGAGATGCCTTGCAGGAGCTGCCCTTGAAGTGCCAGCAAGTGTTTTTGTGGAACAAAATAGAGGGCTATACGCAAAAGGAAATTGCAGAGAAGCTGGATCTGACGCCCAGCTCGGTGGAAAAATACATGAAGCGGGCATTGCGGCATCTTCAGAAAAAGTTACAAAGCTATGCCCCTCATTGATTCCGGATTTCCTTATGCATAAACGTCTTATCAGTGAAGGGCACGGTTTTGTGCCCTGTGTCCCTGGCGACGCGAGCCATGCCTAAAAACGACAAGCATCCCCCCTCTTATCTGCCCCAAGAGCAAGCGCTGGACTGGTTTTCCAGAGAGCAGCTCGGTGAGCTGACGCCGCAGGAGCAGCGTGAGCGGGATGCGTGGTTGGCGCAGGATCCGGCCAATGAGCGGGAGTACCGTTCCTTGCAGCAGGTCTGGCAGGTGGCGGACCATCTGCCCATGGACGAGATGCGGGAGATCATGAATCGTCCGGCGCAAGAGGTGCCTGACTTCGCGCGTCGACGCTGGGTGATGGGTACAGGGGTGACGCTTGCAACGGTGGCCGCCGGGGCCTGGTTCAGTCGTTCGATGTGGGCCGAGACACCTGTGTTTACCCAGCGCCTGTTGACCGCACGCGGCGAGCGCAAGCAGCTTGAATTGCCGGATGGTTCGCGTCTGGATTTGAATACGGACACGGAGGTGAGCATCGCGTTTTACGCGTCGCGCCGAAACGTGGAGTTGCTGCGGGGCGAGGCCCTGTTTGCGGTGCAGTCCGACAAGAATCGCCCCTTTTCCGTAGACGCGGGTCAGGCGCAGGTGCTGGTTACCGGGACGCAGTTCAATGTGCGTCGAGAGGCGGAGAGTGTCGCCGTGGCTGTGCGCGAGGGCTCGGTGCAGCTTTCCACAGGCCCGTGGTGGCGCCGGGACCGGGCGATGTTATCGGCTGGGCAGGTATCCAGCGCGGTAAACAACAAGGTGATGCCTTTAGTTCAGGAGCGTGTGGAAGCGATTATGGCCTGGCAAGAGGGGCGCATCGTGTTCCGTGATGTGCCTTTGACGACGGTGGCACAGGAGCTGAGCCGCTATCTGGAACACCCCTTGCGGGTGACAGACTCACAGATCACCAAGTTGCGCATTTCGGGCACATTGAGTATTGAGGAACCAGCAGCGGCGCTGGATATCCTGCCGGACATCGCGCCAGTACGGGTGGTGCGACAAGCGGATGGCAGCGCTTTGTTGATGGCGCGTTAAGGTTACGGCTCGTTTTGCGTTTGGCAGCAAGCAATAAGCCACGAACCGTGAAGTGCGAATGGTGAACAGCGATTCGAAGACGAACGATGCTGTGCTGTCGAGTTCCGTTGCCAAGCAAGTCGTGCACCACTATTGATACATTTTGTATCAAAAAGAGCAGTGAGAATCATTCCGGAAAATTTTTCGCTACGGCGTCTTACTTATGGGGGCCTGCTTTCCAGATCGGAAACAGGCTAGCCCATAGCCTTGGCCAAGGGCGTCTGCGCACCATGCGCGTACTTATTTTTTGGAACTCTGTTCATGCTGGACACGCAAGCAATACCCGCCGCCGCGCGTCGGGGTACGACATCGATTGGTCTTAACGCCCTCGCACTTTCCCTTTTTCTGGCTATTGGTCTGTACGCACCCCATGCCTGGGCGCAGGAAACGCCGGTGGCGATCAGCATTGCCGCACAACCCTTGGAGGCCGCGCTGGAAAAGCTAGGTGCACAGGCCGGGTTGCAGATTTTCTATCTGCCTGACGCGGTTAAAGGGATTGCGGCTCCCCCTGTGTCCGGCAGTCTCACGGCAGATCAGGCCTTAAGTCGCTTGCTGGCAGGCACGGGTCTGGAATTTCGACGTAAGGGCAAGAATGTGTCCCTGACCCGCCCGGTGCAGGGCGAGACGACGCAGCTGGCTCCGGTTCGTGTGGTGGGGCGTGATCTGTCTACTGAAGGCTCGGGCTCCTATGCCGTTCAGGCGACCACGGCGGCAACAGGTTTGCGTCTGTCACCACGCGAGACCCCGCAGTCCGTCAGTGTGATTACACGCCAGCAGATGGAAGATATGAATTTGACTACGCTGGGCGAGAGCTTTAAGACCGTCACGGGGATTGCAACGTCCATGTCGGATATTGACCGCACCGATATTCATTCGCGTGGTTTCTATATCGACACTTACCAATACGATGGGGTGTCTATTGCCACACAGAATGATTTCTTCGGAACTTCCAACTTTGATCCCATTCTGTACGACCGCATCGAGATAGTGCGTGGTGCTACCGGCTTGATGACGGGGGCGGGCAATCCTGGGGCTTCGGTGAATATCGTGCGCAAACGCGCGACCAGCGATGTGTTTACCGGCACCGCCTCTGTTGGCATAGGCTCTTGGGACCATCACCGGGGCACGATTGATCTATCTACGCCCTTGAACAAGGACGGTACCGTGCGTGCCCGCGTGGCAGGGATGATGGAGGAGCGCGACTCGTATATCGACCGTTACCACACGCGCAATCGTGCCTGGTTAGCGACTGCGGAAGCGGATCTGACGCCTGACACGACTGTGCGGGTTGGAGTAGAGCATCAGGCCAAACGTCCGACGGGCGTGACCTGGGGCGGTCTGCCTACGCTGGATAACAAGGGCGGGGATCTGGATTGGCGTCGCTCTTTCAGTGTCGGTGCAGATTGGACACGCTGGGATACGACCAGCAATACCTTCTACGCGGGTATAGACCATCGCTTTTCCAATGGCTGGTCCTTGAAAGCCAATGTCAGCCGTCTGGAGAGCGAGTACGACTCCAAGCTGGTGTATTTGATGGGCCACCCTGATCCTGTCACCGGCTTGGGCATGACGTCCTTGCTGAACAACTCGCATCAGGAGTTCGATCAGAACAGCGCCTCGCTGGAACTGAGCGGGCCATTTAATGCCTTCGGCCAGGAGCATGAGGCTTTTGTGGGAGTGATGGGCAGCAAGTCCAACTACCGTTATGGCAACCACGCTCCGCAAGGCAATACGCCAGTGGGTAATGTCTTTGAATGGGACGGCTCCTATCCCGAGCCGGTATGGGGGAGTTTTCAGCCGTTGGGCGAACAGGAAACGCGCCAGAATGCGGTCTATGGCGCTCTGCGCCTGTCCTTGAGCGATTCCCTGAAGCTGATTGTGGGTGGTCGACAAACCAATTGGAAGCGCGAGTCCGGCAATGACACCATGAACCATCATGTATTCACGCCGTACGCTGGCCTGCTGTACGACTTCAACGATAACTTCACGGCTTATCTCAGCTACACGGATATCTTTCAGCCCCAGACCTATCGTGATGCCAGTGGCGGCTTTCTGGACCCGGTGCAGGGCAAGAGTTATGAGCTGGGTCTGAAATCCGAGCACTTTGATGGCAAGCTCAACACTTCGCTGGCATTGTTTCGTATCGAGCAGGACAATGTGGCCGAAAAAGACGGTGACAGGACTGTACCTGGCTCCAGCGATTTTGCTTATCGGGGGGCCAAGGGCGTGACCAGCGAGGGTTTCGAGCTACAGGCATCGGGTGAAATTCAACCTGGCTGGCAGGTGTCCGCAGGCTTTGCACGTAATCTGGTGCGCAATGCTGAGGGTGGTCCTTTTAAAACTTCTGAACCGCAGAACCTGGCGCATTTGCAAACTTCCTATATCGTGCCGGGTACCGAAGGGAAGTTGACGGTAGGCGGCGGTGTGCAATGGCGCAGTCATGTTTATGTGGATAGAACTGTGGCGCCAAATCTTAGCGCACGACGCGAGCAAGGTTCCATTTTGCTGGCCAACTTGATGGCGCATTACCGCTTCTCGCCTAGCTTGTCGGCCCAGTTGAACGTGAATAATCTGTTCGACAAAAAGTATGTAGACCTGACGGAAGACTCTCAGGGCTTTTACGGTGCACCGCAGAAGATCATGCTGACGATGAAGTACCAGTTCTAAAACAAAAGCCCTGGTCTGATGCCAGGGCTTGATATTGCGAAGCAGAGGTTTGTGGAATCAGTCCTCTGCTTCCACCTCTTCCACGGACAGCAGCTCCTGGTGGTCGAAGTATAGATGGGAGCTGATTACGGACGAGGAGTCGTCGGCCTGTGCACTTAGTTCCAGACAATCGCCGGACAGATAAAGATCAGTCAGCAGAGCGGGCTTGCCATTCATCCAGATTTTCCCGCTGACATCCTGATACCGCTGCTTGAGCTGCAAGCGGTAGTCCGTCCCGTCCAGACCTTCCCATTCCCATTCACCGGCCACCTGCGCGGGCACAATCCATTTGTAGATTTTGATGCCGCCTACATGCAGGATCTCGTCGGCTTCCCAGTCTCCCATATCAAAGGCGTGCGACACAATGCGCGCACCGGGTCGCAGCTCCTGCAACAAGCGTGGGCGCAGGATGGCATTGATGGTGTCCATCAAGTACAGCGTCACGATGGTGGCCTGGCTGAAGTCTGCGGTAAACAGATCCTCTTCCACAAAGTCCACCAGATACTCCACGCCGGCATGGCCGGCTTGCTCCATGGCATCGGCAACGCGCAGCGGGTCCAGTTCGACGCCTATGCTGGTGCAGTGGTATTTTTTGGCGGCCGCAATAACAATGCGCCCATCGCCACAGCCCAGGTCATACAAGACGTCCTTGCGCCCGGTTTGAGCCAGTTGCAGCATGGTGTCGATGACGCGGTCGTCGCTGGGGACGAAGGGTACGTCCAGAAAAATGTCAGGTTCCACGATGGAATGGTCGTCAAGGTCTTTAATCAGGTCTTTGAACAATAGCGGTCCTTATCAATGGTGTTGAGCGAAAATTCGTTTAAATTCGGCTATCTATAGTTTAAACCACAGCAAATTAAGCCAAAATTCGCTTTTTGTGTGGATATGGACGATCATCAGTCTATGTCAGACTTATATGGCTCGACCTCATCCACGCCCGCCAAGTTAAAAACCCGTCTCCAGCATATACGAATCTCGCCCAGAGAATCGTTACGTATTCGTTCCTTGGCCGATCACATGCAATATGCTGACCCGTTGGGACATGCACAGTCTCTGGGCATAGGCCCGGCTGTCTGGCCCTTGTTTGGCCTGGTATGGCCGTCCAGCATCCAGCTGGCGCGCAAACTGAAAAACCGCCCCATTCGGGCGGATGAAAGCATTCTGGAACTGGGCTGCGGATTGGGCCTGACCAGTCTGGTGATGCATAAACGTGGCGCGCAAATCCACGCCAGCGATTGCCATCCCATGGTGCCGCATTTCCTGAAGCTGAATCAGGCTTTGAATGGCTTGTCCGATCTGCCGTATGTCCATGCCCAGTGGGGGGAGCAATCTTGCCCTGATTTATTGGCTTCTTTGGGGCTGAAACCCGCCCGGCAGCGTTATGACCTGATCGTGGGCAGTGACCTGTTGTATGAAGGGAATACGCCCGCCCAATTAGCCCAACTGGTAGACCAGCGTGCGAAGAAACAGGCCGAAGTCTGGGTGGTAGACCCGGACCGGGGGCATCGCAACAAATTTACTCAGGAAATGTCGCGCTACGGTTTTGAGCTGGTACGACAGGTCTGCTTGCGCGATCGCCCCATTTTGATGCCCGAAGGCAAGGAGGTGTCTTACAAGGGGCGCTGCTTGCAGTATCAGCGCAGTTAGAAAAAACACATCACCCCAGGTGTTTTTACCTGAGGGGCTGGAGTCAGTCAGCGCTAGCAGAAGCCCCACACAAATCGGACAGGGGACCGATTTGTGTGGGGCTTTTTTATATTCAAACAGGTTTGCTTGGGGCCGGCTGCTTTCTCAGGGATTAGGCGGCGCAAAAGGCGAAGGCGCTGATGGCCGTGGCGGTCGTTGCGGATAAGCCGAGGTCCCGAAGTTCGAGCCCATGCGATTGCTGCTTGTTGCCGGATTGACCAAACCCATTGCATTCGGGCCTTTCTGGATGATGGCTTCAGACCCTAGTCCTGGCGCGCCGGGTGTTGTGCCTGCTTTGGGCTGCATTTGCTGGCTCAAGCAATCGTAGGACAGGGCCGCCTGTCCATCCACTACTACACTGACACAGCCGGGAGACACATCGGACGGGGGCCTTTTTGCGCCTTCAGTCTGCGCGTTTTCCTGGGCCATGCTGCCTGCCTGAACCAAAAACAATAAGAAGAAAAGGAGAGGGCGCATAGGGTGGTGCCAATAAAAAGAAGTCACACCATAACGGCGTTCGGGTTCCACACACCCTAGCGCAAGCTTTCTCTTTTCTGGGTGAAGTTTTCATGACAAAGGCGGCGTATTTTGCCGCTGTCATGGGGGCAGGCACATCGCGCCGTTGGGGACGAGTCCGCTTGGTTGGCCCCCGCCGCCCAGAAAGAATTATGAAGTTTTTGTTACAAACGAAAGTTTTCGATTTCTGCTGCGTCTAGATGTCAACGAGTCGCGCGGCGTGTCGTCCCAGCAGGGGTACACCGACACAGCGCTCATCAGATTGAGGATCGGAAGCATCGTGATGCCAGCAGAAATTTCAGGGCGCAACGTCCGTTTGTCCGGGTGGAGGGGCCACCCCTTTTGTGCTGCGCCAGTGATGGCGCTGGCTTTGTTGCTGCCTCATAGTGCCTTTGCGCAGGCTCAGGGCAAGGTCAACATCAATGAATACATTGTGCGTGGCAATACCGTGCTGGATGCCCGCAGCATTGAAAAAGCGGTCTACCCCTTTTTAGGCCCCGAGCGCAGCCTTGAGGATATTGAAAAAGCGCGCGACGCCTTGCAGGAAGTCTATAACGCGCAGGGCTATCAGTCGGTTTACGTGGACCTGCCCGAGCAGGCCGTGGCCGATGGCGTGGTGTTTTTCCAGGTCACGGAAACCAAGGTAGGCCGTGTGCGCGTGGTCGGTGCTGAACACTATTCGCCGCTGGCCATTCGTGACGGCGTGCCGTCCTTGCAAGAAGGTCAGGTGCCGGATTTCAGCAAGGCGCAGGCGGAACTGGCGGAGCTCAATCGCGGTGCCAGTCGTCAGGTCATGCCCATGGTGAAAGAGGGGCGTGTGCCCGGCACCATGGACGTGGATCTGCGCGTTGACGACAAAAGCCCCTGGAGTGCCAGTGTGGGCTTGAACAATGATTACAGCGCCGACACCAGCAAGCTGCGCGGCATGGTCACTCTTGGCCACGACAATCTTTGGCAAAGCGGCCATACCTTCTCCCTGACCTACTTCACAGCTCCGCGTGATATGCAGGATGCCAAGGTCTGGTCGGCGGCCTACACCATGCCTTTGTCCCCGCGCTGGAGCCTGGCGTTCTCTGGCTACAAGTCTGACAGCGATGTCTCGACTGTTGGCGGTACCAATGTGCTGGGCAAGGGCCAGTCCTACGGCATTCATGCCACCTACACCTTTCCGCAGTCCGGCTCCTGGTATCACACCGCCTCGATTGGCATGGACTACAAGGATTTTGAAGAGCAAACCCGTTTTGGTGAGACCAGTGACCGCGTGCCGCTGACGTATCTGCCCTTCACGTTGGCCTACAACGGCTACCGCTATACCGAAGACTCGCAAACCAGTGTCGGCCTGACCTTGACGGGCGCCAGCCGCAGCCTGTTTGGCCTGAACAGCGAGTGGGAAGAGTTCGACTACAAGCGCTGGATGGCCAGCCCCAGTTTCATGGTGTTCAAGGGCGATCTGAACCACACCGAAACTTTTGCCAAAGACTGGCAGGCCTATGGCCGAGTGGGCTTTCAGATTGGTTCAGGTGCTCTGGTTTCCAACGAACAGTTTTCGGCCGGTGGCGCGACCAGCGTGCGCGGTTATCTGGCCGCTGAGCGCAGTGCAGACGATGGCTGGATGGCCAGCGTCGAACTGCGTACCCCCTCGCTGGCCCGCTGGATTGGCCCCTCGGTTAACGAGTGGCGCTTCTACGCCTTCAGCGACGTTGCTCGTTTGCGCTTGCGTGACCCCTTGCCTGAGCAGGAGTCCAGCTTTCATCTGGCCAGTGTGGGCATCGGTACGCGTCTGCAAATGTTTGACTGGCTGTCCCTGCATGCCGACTGGGCTTATCCCCTGACGCAAGGCGTCAACACCGAACGACACGATCCGCGTGTGCACTTCAGCCTGCGCGCCTCCTTCTGACCCCCTTAGCCAGAACAATCTGCCTGATTTTGTTCCCGGAGTAATTCGATCATGAAACGCCTTCTTCTTTTGATGCTCGCCATGATGGTGGGCTGGCTACCCGCCGTGGCGCAGGCCTGGTGGCAGCCTGACTGGCAGTACCGCAAGCAAATCTCTGTTGATACTACGCCTGAAGGCGCGGCCATCAGCGAAAACGTAGGCCGCACCCCCTTGCTGGTGCGTCTGCATACTGGCAATTTTTCCTTTGATGGCACCAATGAAAATGGCTCGGACCTGCGCTTTGTGTCCGGTGATGATCAGACCGTGCTGAACCACCAGATCGAGAGCTTTGACCCCTTGATGGGCATGGCGCTGATCTGGGTGGATATTCCTGAGGTGATGGCCAGCCAGAAGCAGGATATCTGGATGTACTACGGCAACGAGAAAGCCCCGGTGGCTTCCAACGGCCAGATTACCTTCGATCCCAACTACACCCTGGTCTACCACTTTGATGGCGCCGCTGGTGCACCTTCGCGTGACAGTACGGCGTACACCAACCACGCTCAAACAGCCCCAGCGGGCGTGATTGACGGCGTGTCCGGACGTGCCGCCCAGTTTGTGGGTACAGCGCCCTTGATGCTGCCTGCCAGTCCTTCCCTGGCCGTGCCAGCAGCCGGTGCTTTTTCTTTCAGCGCCTGGGTGCGTGCAGATCAGCCCCAAGGCCAGCAATTGGTCTATGCCCGTCGTGATGGTGCCAACAGCTTTCTGATCGGTCTGGACCAGGGCGTGCCCTTTGTTGAGATCAATGGCCAACGCAGTCCTGCTGGTGCCCCCTTGTCGCCCAGCACCTGGCAGCACCTGGCCGTGACAGCCGATGGCAGCCAAGTGATTCTGTACGTCCAGGGCCGCGCCACGGCTTCCCTGAATGCCAGCCTGCCACCGCTGAACACGGTTGCCGCTTTGGGTGGTGATGTCCCTGGCACTTTGTTGGCCGCGCCTGCTCCTGTGGCGGCTGAAGTAGCTGGCGCTGACGGTGCCACGCCCGGTGCCACGCCCGGTGCCGCCGCCTCTGCCGGTGCCGAGGCCACAGCGCCTGTCGCCGCTCCAGTCGCTAACTATGCTCCCTTTGTTGGCGCGATCGACGAGCTGCGCTTGTCCAAAACTGCCCGACCTGCTGCCCTGATTTACGCCGATGCACTGGCACAAGGAGCCGAGTCTCGCCTGATTGCGTACGGTGCGGATGAAGAGCAGTCCGGCTTCGGTTTCGGTGCTCTGGGCTTTCTGCTGAAAGCCGTCCCGATGGACGCCTGGATTGTGATCGCCGTGCTGGTCTTCATGATGTTCCAGTCCTGGGTCATCATGTACCGCAAGAGCCGTCAGGTGGGCCGTGTGCAAGAAGCCAACCGTCAGTTCCGTGCTGCATTTGGTGAGTCCGGCGGCAAGCTGGATGCGGTACAGACCGACGCCAAGGCCGAACAGAACTTTGCTCATTCCTCTTTGTGGCGCCTGTACCGCATGGGGGTGAAAGAGCTGCACAACCGTCAGGCCCAAGGCATGAAGGCCTTGTCTCCCAACACCATCGAAGCCATCCGCGCTTCCATGGACGGTGTTCGCACACAAGAAAATCAGGCACTGGGTGCACGTCTGGGCATTTTGTCCAACGCGATTGCCGGTGGCCCTTACATCGGTCTGCTTGGCACGGTGCTGGGGATCATGGTGGTGTTCCTGGGAACCGCGATGGCGGGTGATGTGAACATCAATGCAATTGCTCCCGGTATGGCTGCTGCCTTGCTGGCGACTGCAATGGGTCTGTTCGTCGCGATTCCGGCCCTGTTTGGCTACAACCGCCTGATTGGCCGCAATAAAGATGTCAGCGCGGATATGCGTGTGTTTGTGGACGAGTTTGTGACTCGCCTGGCTGAAATCCATGGCCAGAACAGCGCGCCCGGCAAAACCAAACACGACAAGCACGAGGCGGCATTGGCTCAAGGCGCTGACCTTGATCTGGCCCACGCCCAGGCTGCTGGCTCGGCATAAGGAACGGACATGGCAGCCCTACGAGACGACGACGATGACGGCGCAGCCGTTGACGGCATCAACATTACCCCGCTGGTTGATGTGCTGATGGTGGTGCTGGTCATGTTCATCCTGACCGCCACCGCACAAATTTCCGGCATTCAGGTGAATTTGCCCAAGGCCAGTTCCACCGTGTCCCTGGTTCAACCCAAAACCAAAGCCATCTCCGTGAACGAAGCGGGCCAGGTGTTTCTGGATGCCTATCCGGTGACCCTGCCCGAGCTGGAAGACCGCTTGCGTACCGAGAAAGCCCTGAACCCGGATTTCCCGGTCATTGTGCGCGGCGACAGCATTGTGCAGTACCAGAAAGTGGTGGAAGTGCTGGATGTGTTGCGGCGCTTGGAACTGTCCCAGGTCGGTCTGGTGACCGGCAAACCTCAGTAAGTTAATTGGTGTTCTAACGATGTTGCCAAACTCATCCAAACCGCAAGCCAACCAACGCGCACGCTGGCGTCGGCTGGCCATCAGGGGGCTGGTTGTGGTGCTGGTGGCGCTGCTGGGCTGGTGGGTCTGGAAATGGGCCAACGACATGGCAGGGATCAAGCGCCAGGTGCCCAAAGAGCCCATGTTGATTCCTTTGCCGCCACCGCCTCCTCCGCCGCCCGAACCCGAGCCGCCACCGGAGCCTGAAGAGCCCAAAGAAGAGGAAGTGGTCGAGCCGGAGCCTGAACCCGAGCCTACGCCGGTTGAAGAGCCCCAACCGCAGGATGAAGCGCCACCTACGCCATCGGACGATTTGTCAGACCCGATGCAGATGGACAGCGACGCCCAGGCCGGTACTGACAGTTTCAACATCAGTGCCGGACAGGGACGAGGCATGGGCGGCAGTGGCGGTGGCCGTGCAGGCAATGCCACCTATAGCCAGTACCTGGCCTATGCGCTGCAAAAAATCCTGCGTGAGGACAGCCGCACCCGCAACTTGGTCTACCGCGTTCAGGTGCAGTTGTGGTTGACCGAAGACGGGTCCATTACCCGTGTCGCCCTGGCGCAGTCCTCGGGCGATACCGAGATTGATGAGGCCTTGGTAGCTGCCTTGCGTGAAGTCGGGCGCTTGAGCGAGCGGCCACCGGCGTCGGTAAGCATGCCTATCCGAGCCCAGGTAACGGGTCGTAGGCCCAGTTGATTGTCTGCCTTTTTTGACCGAATGATTTGGAGTGCGCTTTTCATGAAAACCCATCCTAGTCGGCTGGCTTGCGCGGTGGCGCTGGCCTTGACCTGCACCGCTGGCCCTGTGCTGGCTCAGGCGCCATCCCAGAACGCCACCGTTAACCTGATTCGTCTGCTGGTGCAGCAAGGCGTCTTGCCCCAGGCTCAGGCCGATGCCCTGGTGGCTCAGGCCGAGGCGGAAGCGGCCCAGGCTCGTAAAGCCGATATTGGTGCAGCAGGTGCCGCCCAGGCCCGGCCAGGTGATGTGCGTGTCACGTACATCCCGGAGACGGTGCGTGAGCAGATCCGCGAAGAAGTGAAGAATGAAGTGATGTCGCAAGCCAAGGCCGAGAACTGGGCCCAGCCCAACACCTTCCCGGACTGGGTGTCGCGCATCACGGTTGAAGGCGATGTACGCGTGCGTAACGAGTCGCGCCTGATGGATGGCGCGAACAGTAACGAGTTGATCAACTTTGCGAAGTGGAACGACAACGGCCCCATTCCTACCGTGGTCGAAAACAAGCCCTATGGTTTGAAGATTCCTTATCTGAACAGTCGCCAGGATCGCCGCAACCTGTGGCGTATCCGTGCTCGTCTGGGTGTGAAAGCGACGCTGTCCGAGCGTTGGGAGGCCGGTATCCGCCTGGCCACGGGCAGCGATGACAATCCGGTGTCCACTTCCGATACGCTGGGCAACGGCATGGGCAAGAAGCACCTGTGGCTGGATCAGGCCTACTTGTCTTACCGTCCTACCGATTGGGCCACTATTGTGGCGGGTCGCGCCTCCAGCCCCTTTGACTCCACGGATCTGCTGTGGTCGTCTGACTTGAATGTCGATGGGATTTCTGCTGCCTTCAAGCACGCGATGTCGGATCGTCCAGTGACCGTCTTTGGCAATCTGGGTGCCTATGCGCTGGAATACGCCAACACGCCATGGGATCGCAACAGCCTGTCCGAAGGCTCCAGCGAAAACAAATGGCTGTTGGGTGCGCAGATCGGTGCTGAATGGAAGATCAACCAGCGCAACAATCTGCGCGGCAGCGTAGCGTACTACCACTTTGACAATATCGCCGGCCAGCGCTCCAGCGCGTGTACTTTGTACTCGTCCAGCGATGTGTGTGACACAGACTGGTCGCGTCCGGCCTTCATGCAAAAGGGCAATACCGTCTTCCTCTTGCGTGACATCCGTCAGTGGTCGGCAGATCCCAAGAACTGGAACGAATGGCAATACGTGGGCCTGGCCTCCAAGTTCAACTTGCTGGACGTGAACATGCGCTGGGATACCGAAGTCATGAATGGCTTGAACCTGCGTTTGGCCGGTAATTACGTGCGTAACCTGGCTTACGACAGCAACAAGATGGCGGATCGTGCTGGTGGTCTGCACAACATCGCCTCCAACGGTACTTACGATGCCTCCGGTAACCCGACTGGTATCGAAAGCGGCGGCAATGCCTGGATGGTTCAAGCGACCTTGGGCAGCAGCCTGGGCTTGAAGGACAAGGGCGATTGGCTGGCTTTTGCGGGCTACAAGTACATCGAACCGGATGCCATGCCTGATGGCTATAACGACTCTTCCTTCCACTTGGGTGGCACCAATGCACGTGGCTACTTCCTGGGTGCAGGTTATGCCTTCGAGAAGAACGTAACCGGCCATCTGCGCTGGAGCAGCTCCAAGGAAGTCTATGGCGCACCGCTGTCTATCGACATCATCCAGCTTGAACTTAACGCCAGGTTCTAAGCCATGAAGATATTGAACTCATCCTGGAAGCCGTGTGTGCAGCCAAGTGGGCGCAAGCCTTTTCTCATGACGCTGGGCGCGCTGCTGCTGGCGGGCCTGGGCCAATGGGCTGGCCCAGCCATGGCACAAAAATCGGATATGGAGGAGCGGCTGCGCACGCAGTTGCGCTCCAGCACGCAGCAATTGCAGCAGTTGCAAAGCCAGCAAGCGCAGTTGACGGCCGCTAAGACGGCTGCAGAAACCGAACGTGATGCGGCCCGCAAGGAGGTCGAGCAACTGAAGGCCCGTTTGGACAAGGCCAGCAAGCAGGCGCAAAGCTTGCAAGACGAGCAGGAGGGCATCAAGACCTCTGCGCGTCAGCAAGTGGCGGCAGCGCAATCGCAATTAGGCCGTGCGCGTAACGAGTTTGAAACCTTGCAGGTGCAAGCTCGTGCCACTGAAACGCAGCGTGCCAGCCTGGCGTCCAGTCTGGCCCAGCGCGAAGAGGAACTGGGACTGTGCACGGCAAAAAACAAGGAATTGTATGCAGCCGGGAAAGAAATCCTGGCGGCGTATGAGCAGTTCAGCACGGGCGACTTGCTCAAGATCCGACAACCGCTGGCCGGCTCTGCACGCGTGAAGTTCGACGAGCACGCGCAGGCGCTGGGCGACAAGCTTTATGACGGCTTGTACACGCCCGGTGCCACGTCGTCGGAACAGCCGCCTGTCGCGCCCTGAGCCTTATTGATTGATACCCACAAGGAATATGTATGACTGACTCCCAAACCATCCAATCCGTCTCCTTGAAGCAATTGCAGGAGTTGTTGCAACAGATGGGCTATCGCGTGACCGAGTCCGAGCAGGCTGGGAATCGCCAGCTCTTGTCGGCTTCGCAAGGCATTGGTTTTGCGCTGCGCCTGGGTAATCCTGCGCATGAGGCGGACCAGGCACTGGATTACACCTTGAGCTGCGCTTTGCGCGTTCAAGGCGAGATGCCTGCCGGTATCGAATCGGCCTGGAATATTGGCAAGCGTTTTGCTCGCCTAGCGGTACAAGGCGAGTTTCTGGTGCTGGAAATGGACGTTATCGTGGCCGGTGGCGTTGCACCAAGCTACCTGCAAGCTACCGCTGAATTGTGGGACCGCTTGTTGCAGGAATTCCTGCTGTTTTTGCGTCAGCATGCGGCGGCGAATAATGAAGCCCAGAGTGCCGACAAGGGTGAAGCGGTTGCTGTTCAGCCAGAAGTAGCCCAAGAGACTACTGCGCCTGTCGACGCTGAACAAACTGAAGCGGCACAAGCTTGAACCAGGTGAGCACGATGACACACCCCAAATTTCTGCTGCAAAGTGTGCTGGCTCTGAGCCTGTCGGCCCTGTTGGTGGGTTGTGGGAAAAATGGCGATGCTCAAGCCCAGCAGCCGCAAGCTGCCGGGCAACAAAGCAGCGCTCCGGCATCGACGGCAAAAAGCAGTGCTGCGACGCCTGCGGTCGCCACGCTGGGACAGGTGGTGGTCAGCCAGGACGAGTTACAGCAGTTCCTGCAGGTTTTGCCCGCAGCACAGCGTGAAGCCATGCGTAATGATCGCGTGGTGCTGGAGCAGTGGCTGCGCAGCCGCCTGGCCGAGAAAGCCGTGGTAGAGCAGGCCAAGGCTCAGGAATGGGACAAGAAGCCCGAGATACGCAGTGCCATTGAAGAAGCGCAGAATCAGGTGATCCTGCGCAGCTATCTGCAATCCGTGTCTGAACCTGCAGCGGATTACCCGTCCGAGCAGGATCTGCAAACGGCTTATCAGGCCAATCAGGATCAGTTCCAGTTGCCGGCCATGTATCGCTTGAGCCAGATCTTTTTAAGCGTGCCGGACAAGGACGAACAGGCTTTGGCGCAAGCGAAGAAACGGGCCGATGCCTGGGTCAAGCAAATGCGCGAAGGCAAGGCGGATTTTGCGGCGCTGGCCAAAGAGCATTCGGACGAGAAAATCAGTGCCGAGCGGGGTGGCGACAATGGCTTTTTACCGATTAGCCAGTTGGTGCCAGCCATGCGTGCCACGGTTGCCAAGCTGGAACCGGGCCAGCTGAGTGATCCGATTGTGCAGGCCGATGGTGTGCATATTCTGCAGTTGACTGATCTGCGCCCGGCTAGCGTGCGTTCGCTGGAGGAAGTAAAGCCGGCGCTACGTGATGCCTTGCGTCGTCAGCGACAGCAGGAAGCAACGCAGGCCTATGTGGCTGGCATGCTGGATGCCGATACGGTAAGCGTGGATGGCAAGGTGTTGAGTCAGTTGTTGCAGCAGACCCCATAGTCTTGAACCCTGGGGGTGATGCTGGCTGTTTGTACCGGGCAAAATGTTGCAGGCAGCAGGCAGCAGGCAGCAGGCAGCAGGCAGCAGGCAGCAGGCAGCAGGCCCAGGGGCAGGGCGGGTGAAGGAGAATGGCATGCGATTGTGGCGGATCAGCAGTACGCATTGGGAAAAGCAGCATGAAGCCACGCCGTGGTTCAGTGCCAAAACTTCTTCCATCTCCATCTACCATGCCTCCCCTCTGGCGGCAGTGTGCGCGTATTTATTGCGCCACTGCCTGCCTCATCCAGACCTGATCCCCAGCCACCAGGCCCTGCATTCAGTCGGTGTCAGCCAGAATTTGATACGCCGTGCGCAGGTCTCGCGCCACTGGCATTTCAACCTGAAAGAAACGCGCGACCTGACCTTGCGCTGGCGCTTGCTGGCCGACCGGCCTGTGCTGTGTGTGCCTGCCTTGAACGGGGCGAATCAATATTTGATTGATACCCGCTCGCCGCTGTTTTCCTTGATTCATCTGTACCGCCAGGATGCTCAGGCGCTGGAGCGCAGCCTGGAACAGATGCGTGAACACCTGCAGGGCGCTACGCCCTGGCTGGTGCTGCGCTAAGGTGGCTTGGCACGTAAAGCGGGCGGGAACTGTCACTATGTTGTCATTGGGGACTTCTACAATCGCCTCGCCTCACCCCTTTTCGTTTCACTGTCCGACGCCGCGGCTAGACCTATTAACGTGCGCATGACCATGACTCAGGTGGCGATCAGTGTGGCGGTGTTACTCGGCGCTTTCTTGTTATTTGCCTGTGCAAGTCTCGCAGTTGCCCGGTCTGATGCTGACACCCTGCTAAATTCTTCCGAACGTTTGTCTTTCGACATTCAGGCTCAGCCTTTGGCTCAGGCCTTGAAAGCGTATGGTCAACGTTCTGATCTCTCTGTGCTGCTGGACGGTGCCGATCCGCAGCGACCCATGCCAGCCGTGCGCGGCGAAATGACGCGCAAGCAAGCCTTGTCCTCCTTGCTGCATGGTTCGGGCTTGCAAGCCTATTACGTGGATAACCGCTCGATTGTGATCCGCTTGCCCGATAGCAGGCCGGGCAAAGTGGCCACCGGCCAGCGCCCCTTGAATCTGAATCACATCTCGGGCGTGCGTGATGGTGCCCATGATTACAGTGCCTATGTCACCCGAGTCCAGCAGACCGTGCGTCATGCCTTGTGCCGATCACCCCAGACCCGCCCCGGCGCGTACCGGCTGGCCATGCAGCTGTGGCTGAACCCACAGGGGCAAGTGGAACGCGTGCACCTGTTGGGCTCGACCGGGCAGGCCAGCCGCGATCAGGCGATCAGTCAGGTGCTGGACTCACTGGCAATGGGCGTGGCCCCGGATGCCAGTCTGCCGCAACCCTTGGTCCTGTTGCTGGCCCCCGTTTCGGGCCATGTGCGTGACGACTGCCCTGTGCAGGCCGGGAAGTAGATCATGTCCGAAGCACTGCGTAGCCGTTTGCGCCAAAGTCTGATCGCCCGTTACACGCATTTGCGTCGGCGGCTGGAGCGCACGATAGGTTCGCGTGAAGATGCGGCGGATGCCTTGCAGGAAACCTGGATACGGATAGGGGGGGTAGGCAATGGAGTATCGGTGAACAATGACGAAGCCTACTTGCTGCGCATGGCCACCCATATCGCCATTGATTCCTACAAACAGCGCAACAGCTTGCTGACTGCCATGGATCTGGACGCCTTGAGCCATATTGCCGATGACACCTTCGATACCCAGCGTTGTGCCTGGGCGCGCATCACGACGGCGCAATTGCTGGCTGTGCTGCAGGACATGCCGATTCGTCAGCGCACGATTTTGATGGCTTCGCGGGTAGATGGTCTGACCTATGCCCAGATCGCCAAACAGTACAATATTTCGGTTTCCCTGGTGAACAAGGAAATGATGCGCGCGCTGGACTATTTGCGACTGCGGTGCGCGGAACAATTCAATGATGCTGTGGGTGTCAGCGTCTCCGACAGCCTTACCGACGCTTAAGTTTTGCCCCATGAGTTCTTCTTCCTCCTCTCCGTCTGACGCCGTGCGTACCCAAGCCAATCAATGGTGGGTGCGGCTGCATTCGGGCAGTGCCCGGCAGTCCGATGCGCAGAGCTTTCAGCAATGGCTGGAGCAAAGTCCCGAACATCGTGTGGCCTGGCAGGAGCTGACGGTAACGATGGACACGGTAACACCTGGTTTGCAGGCCGCCAGAGACTTGTTGCCGGAATGGAAAGCTCCCGCTGCCCCACCCGTATTTACGGCCCGGCGCGCCTTCATGGGGGGAGCTTTTGCAGCCTCGGCCCTGGCGGTGGTGGGAGTGGTACATCCGCCCTGGGGCTTGTGGCCATCGTTCACGGAATTGACATCGGATTTTCGAACAGGGGTGGGCGAGCAGCGCGAGATTCAACTGGGGCAGGCCGTTGCCATTCAGATGAACACGCAAACTTGCATCAACCGTCGTGATACTGCCCAGGGGGCAGGCATTGAGCTTGTTGAAGGTGAAGTCGAAATTCGGGTGCTGGATGGAGCGACCAGCCACCTCCACGTCCAGGCTGGGCCAGGGCGCATGCAAGCGCAACAGGCACAGTTCAACGTGCGCTACACGGGGAAGAACGTAACGGTGACGTGCCTGCAAGGGCAGGTCCAGGTGCAGGCGAATCAAACCGTCACTTTGCAGGCGGGCCAGCAAACGGTTTACGACTATGAGCGCATCCACGCGGTGCAGCGCCCTAACCTGGACCAGGTCAGTTCCTGGCGACGTGGTTATCTGGCTTTTGAAGGTCAGCCTCTGGCTGATGTAGTGGAAGAATTGAACCGCTATCGGCCCGGAAAAATCGTGATTTACAGCGATAGTTTGAAGAGCCGCCCGGTGTACTTGAGCTTGTCCATCAGCGATATGGATTTGGCCCTGGATATGCTGCGCGCCATGTCCGGCATACGGGTGCAAGAGTTGGCGGGTGGTATTGCTCTGGTAAGGCAGGCGTAGTTACATAAAGTAACAAAATAGGCATGATTGATTTCTCGCCAGAACCAGTCTTGTAGATATGGATACGAAATCCCTCCAGTCTTAAGTCGGGAAACTCAAGCAATGTCGCCACGCCTACGCAGTTTGTCTTCCAAGTCATCTGATCCTAGAAACCCTGTCGATAGAGCTTCTCGCGACAAGACCCGAAATCGCCTTACGCCGGTGGCCCGAGCCATCGCGACCTTGCTGCTTACAGGGGGGGTAAGTGCGCAGGCTTATGCGCAAACCCAGCCCGTATCAGGCGCGTGGTTCGCGTCGCGGGGAGCGGTAGAGCGCAATGTCTCCGGCGCCCAAGGTGGAATGGTTGATCCGGGCAATGGCCTTTTGAACTCGGCGGCACGCCAACATGCCGAAGCACGTCAGCAATTGGCCCGTTCGGTCGAGAACCTGGGTCGTACCGCCAGTGCGATTGCTGCTCAGCAAGCTGCACAAAAAGCCGCGCGCGAGGCTGCTGCCAAAGAAGCCGGTGTGCCGGACGGTTATGTGCAAGGCGGGGTGTGGGATCGTGATGCTGCAGGCAATCTGCACGTCTGGACCGGCGCAGAGCGTCCGGTGCACACACAAGACAATGGTCAGCACACCGTTGCCATCAAGCAGACCGAAAGCAAAGCCGTACTGAATTGGGAAAGCTTTAACGTGGGCCGCAACACCACGGTGCAGTTCCAGCAAAAAGCGTCCGATGCGGTGTTGAACCGTGTTGTGGGGGCAGAGACCGCCCCGAGCCAGATTCAAGGCGCCATCAAGGGTGATGGCACCGTGATGGTGGTGAACCAGAACGGGGTGGTGTTCAGTGGCACGTCTCAAGTGAACGTGCGTAATCTGGTGACAGCCGCCGCCAAGATCACGGACCAGCAATTCAAGGAAGGTTTGTATGGCAAGGATGCCAACACGGCGTCCTTCACTAATGCGCAAGGCAAGATCGAGATACACGCCGGTGCACGTATCGGCACACACGCATCCGAGACCGTGAACCAGGGCGGGGGCTATGTGCTCTTGCTGGGGCAGGAAGTGCACAATGCAGGCAGTATCTCGACCCCGGGCGGGCAGGCTGCCTTGGCCGCTGGCGAGAACTTCATCATCCGCAAGGGGATGGGGACAGAGGAAAACGTCAATTCCACCACCCGTGGCAATACGGTGGTAGCTCAGGCAGGGGCATCCGACAAGGCGGGCCTGGTTCGCAATACGGGCGTGATTCAAGCCGCAACGGGCGACATCACCTTGGCCGGGCGCACGATCAGCCAGGACGGCGTGCTGGTGGCCAGCACCTCGGTTCACAACCGAGGCACGATTCATCTGCAGAACAACAAGACGGATGCTCAATCCAGCGTGACCTTGGGCAAGGATAGCGTCACAGCCATTGTGCTGGACGAAAGCGCTGCTACCGCCCTGGATGTGCAACGCGAAGCTCTGATCAAGGAATCGGACAAGGAAGGCGACGGCCTGCGTCATCGCCGTGATCAGTCGCTGGTACAGATTGCCAGCGGTGGCGATGTGGTTTTTGACGCCGACAGCCTTACGCTGGCGACGGGTGGTCAGGTCTTTGTGGACGCGGCCAGGAACAGCGAGGTACGTCAGGACGCCGTGATTGATGTGTCCGGCCATGTGGGTGTTCGCGTGGCGATGGAAGCCAACAACCTGATGATCAACATTCAGGGTAATGAGCAACGCGATGCTCCGGTCAACCGCGAGGGCGACAATCTGCGCAGCAGCGATGTCTGGCTGGATCGCCGCAACCTGGTGTTTGTTCCTGCTGGCACCAATGGCTATGAAAAGGACCGTTGGTACACCGCGGGCGGGCTACTGGAAGTGGGTGGTTATCTGGGGGTCGCCAGCCACGGTATCGGCGAGTGGGCCGCCCAAGGTGGCACCGTGCAGTTCAGCGGTGCCAGCGTGGTGACGCGTCCCGGCTCCTTGATCAACTTGTCGGGCGGCACGCTGGATGTACAAAGCGGTTATCTGCGCCAAAGCTGGCTGCGGGGTGTGGATGGCCGTCTATACGCGGTCGATAGTGCACCGGGCGATTTGCTCTACACCGGCTTGTACAAAGGTTACGAGCAGACCAGCGCGCGCTGGGGTCAAACCCGCAGCTTCTATAACCCGATTCTGGCTCCTACCCAGCGTTACGAAGAAGGCTATACGGTAGGACGTGATGCGGGCCGCCTGGTTATTTCGACCAAGGCGGCGGACCTGCAAGGGCATATCGAATCCGAGGTTTACCAGGGCCCGCGCCAGATTCAGGCACCGGCTCCCAAGCTGGATGGCTATCAGCAGTCACAAACGGCTGTAGCGCGTCGGGCCGAGCTGATTCTGGGTGGTTGGACACCGGTTTATGACAAGGACACGCAGAATCTGCGTTATAGCCCCAGTGCAGTGGTTGAGCAGATTGTGATTGGCAAGGCTCAGGCGCAAGAGGGGGGTGAGCAGTCCGACGCGACGTCCGGCCCTTCTCGCATCAGCCTGGATTCCGATTGGTTGACGCAAATGGGTCTGGGGGCTCTACGTGCCTATGCCAGCCAAAGTGTGGAAGTCAATGACGCGCTGGAGCTTGCTCTGGGGGGCGAGATCGCGCTGCATGCCAATCAAGTCGATGTGAAGGCTGACCTGACGGCGCGCGGTGGCCGTATTTTGCTGGGTGATATGGTGGATAAATGGACCAGCGCCAGTTTGGGCTGGCAATCCAGCAAGATTGCCGATGTGGCAGCCGGCGCTATTGCTGCCACACGAATTGACTCAGGTGTCACCCTGGATACCAGAGGCTTCTGGAGCAATCAGGAGATGGATAGCCGCGCGATGCGCTATCTGCCGTGGCGTAATGGTGGTGAAATCATTTTGCGCAGCAGCGGTGATGTGACTGTGGCCGAACACGCGCTGCTGGACGTCTCTTCGGCGGCGGCCTATATGGCCGATGGCTCGGTGCTAGGTGGCAAGGGTGGCAATATCACTCTGGCCGCTGATGCGTATATATCCGGCGTATCCGGCATAGGTGGACGACTGGTCTTCGAAGGTGAAATCCGTGGTCATGGTGTGGCTGGTGGTGGCACCTTGCGCTTGCAGACCGGGGAGACTGTCGTGTTGGGTGGCACGGTGCAGGGCAGTGATGGCGTCCTGCAGGCGGGTCAAAGCTCTCTGGCCGATTTGCTGACGACCGAGGCCTTTACCATTGCTGCTGGTGCGATTTTGCCGGTGGATTTCCACTACATGCGTACCCATGCCGCCGCTGGCGAGGTTATTGGCGGGGCGCCCAAGGTTGAGCAGGCCAATCAGTCCAGCTGGATTCATTTGACGACCCCCTGGACCTTGCCCAAGCCAAGCAACGAGAACTCCAGTTATTCGGTTTGGCTGTCCAATGGCCAGCAGTTGCGGGTAGACGGTTATAGCTGGAGCGTGGCGCCAACCTTGCCAGCGGGAACGGTGATCATGGAGATCATGAATCCCGCCGGCTTCCCGACCAACTATGTGGTGCCGGCAGATATCCTGCCTGATGGCATTGCCATTGCGCCATCCCCCGGTGTTTACAAGGCTGGCACGGTCGCTCATGCCGATTTGAGCTATAGCGCAGGCACCTTGCTGCGTGCCGGAACGCGCTTGACGCAGGATGTGGCCGTGGGGACCATGCTGCATCTGGACAGCAGCCTGTTCCAGAAAGGGTTTGCGAATTACGACGTGATAGGCGGTTACGGCGTGGCCGTGGCAGAAGGGGCCAATCTGGCGCTGAACATGCCCGTCATGCAGCTGGATCTGCCCGCTGCACGTCAACTGGCCAATGGTGGGGATCTGAGCCAGGTTGCCTCCCTGTGGTTGCCACCCGAGTTCAGCGAATCGCCCGAAAAAGGCTCGATCAGCCAGCGCGGCGGTGCCGATCTGAGCTTGACGGCAGGTTTTGAGTACAAGCAGCAAGATGTGGACCCCAGTGGCCCCACCCTGTCCGTGGGCAAGGCGGCGCATATTAGCGTAGATGATGGTCGCAACATTATCTTGCAAGGCAGCGGTCAGATTACGGTGGATGGCTCCTTGCGAGCCTCGGGTGGCAAGATCGGTATCTATGGCCTGAGTGCTGGTAGCGAGGACGTGCGCCACCTCAAAGGACACGACGGTTCAATCTGGTTGGGCAGCAATGCCGTGCTGGATGTGTCGGGCAAGGCCATGACGGCTGTCGATACCCAGGGTCAACGCTACGGCAAGGTGCTCAATGGTGGTCGTATCGAAATTGGTAGCAAGTACCAGCAGGCTGCGACGCAGGTCAAGGCTATCGACAGCTTTGTCATTGTGCGCGAAGGCGCGCGCCTGCTGGCATCCGGAGCCGCAGCGACTTTGGACATGCCTGGTCAGGGCGCGCAAACCATCGCTTCCAATGGCGGTGTCATTCATCTGGCCAGCTTCAACGGACTGTATCTGGATGGCGATATGCAGGCCTGGGCCGGTGGTGCCAATGCGGCAGGCGGAACCTTGTCGGTCGCCCTGGAGTCGCCGAACTATGAAATGTCAGGTGGGCCGGGTGATCGCGTGCTGGCACACCGTGAAATGACCTTGGTGCAAGAGCAGCAACTGGAGAATCTGCCGCTTGATCTGCAAGCTGGTCGTGCTGATGCGGGTTTGGTCTACGGCCATGCTCGTTTGGGTGTGGACCGCATTCAGGCGGGGGGCTTTGATAATCTGGCCCTGCTGTCCAACGGCATTTTGTCGATTGAAAACGGTGTGGATTTGCAGATGGGCCAAAGCCTGCATCTGGCCACCCCCAAGATTGCCTTGGCCCCTGGCTCAATGCCCGGTGCTACGGTCAAGCTGGCCGCGCCTCATGTCCGTTTGGCAGGGGCAACGCATCCCACCCGCGACAAGTATGTGACTCCGCTGATTCAGGCTCTGAACAGTAATGAAGGCCGATTGCCCGAGCTGCTGCCAGACTCCTATCTGCGTATCGACGCCAATGTGCTGGACATAGCCAACCAGATCGCCTTCGGTGCATTGGGCCGGTCCTTGCAAAGTGGCAAGGCCGAGGTATCGCGTGCCGGCTTTGATACGGTGGATTTGCGTGCGCAGAACGATCTGCGTTTCCTGAAGCATTCGGTCGGTGATCGTACACAGTTGCTGACCGAAGGGGATCTGGTGCTGGCGGCTGGCCGCATTTATCCGGGAACTGGCGTGACGGCGGAGGTGATTTCCGGCCGTTATATCCAGCGCGATCAGTGGAATAACCCGCTGACACAGTATGACCCGCAGCGCAGCTTGCGTATCGAGCGCATTGGCAGTGGCCCTGTCGCCCAGCCTTATTCTGCCTTGGGTGTCTTGCGCCTGATGTCGGGCAATATTGATCAGGGCGGTGTGTTGCTGGCTCCCTTGGGGCAGTTGGAGTTGGGTGTGGGTGTAGGTGGTGCCTCGCAAGCCCCAACCTCCATGGTGATGCGCCCTGGCAGCATTACCTCGGTCAGTGCCGCGGGTTTGATCATGCCCTACGGCGGGACGGTGGATGGGCTGACCTATAACTATGCAGGTAGCGATGCGCCTTATGTGGGCCTGGGCGGTCTGCTGGGTAATCTCAGCCTGAAAGCCACCAGCGTGGACGTGCAAGAAGGTGCCTTGCTGGATCTGTCGGGTGGTGGAGAACTGACAGGAGCAGGTTTCCTGCCTGGGCGGGGTGGTTCTACGGATGCCCGTCTGCACCCCCTGATTCAGAGCACCAATAACGGCTTCATGCTGCCCGAGCTTTCTGGCAACCCGGTCTATGCCGTCGTGCCAGGTGTACAGCAAGTGGTGGCGCCATTGGCGGCCGACAATGGTGCAGGCGATCCTATGGTGGGACGCCAGATTCATATCGGAGAGGGCGTGCCGGGCCTGGCCGCAGGGACGTATACCTTGCTGCCCTCTACCTACGCCTTGTTGCCTGGTGCTTACCGCGTTGAAATCAGTGGTTCGGGCAGTGCCAGTGCGGCTATGGGTGGCACCATTGCAATGCGTAATGGTTCCTACAATGTGGCCGCTCGTTTGGGGATCGCCAATACCCATGTCATGGATGCCATGCCCTCGCGCGTGGTGCTGACCTCGGCAGACACTCTGCGCCAGTATTCCCAGTACAACGAAACGTCTTACTCGCAGTTTGGGCTGGACTGGGCCATGCGCGATAGCGTCCCGCGCCCTCAACTGGAGCGGGATGCCCGCCAACTGCAGCTGGAGGCGAACCGTTTGCAGGTGGCGTCCGGTGTTGCCAAGTTTGAACCGGCCCCGAATGGCCGTGGGGGCAATGTGGTGCTGACTGGTCAGCGCATTGAAGTGCTGGCTGATGGGGCAGCGCCGACCGCAGGCTTTGATGGTATGTCGGTAGAGTCCGGTGTGCTCAATCGCCTGGGGGCGGCAGGCATCAGTATCGGGGGGGCACCTACCTCCACGTTTGCCTTGCAAGGTTATGGTTCGACCCGCGATGCCTGGCGTGTCAGTCTGGGCAACACGCGCACAGATGAAATCTATATTCGCGGCGGCGCCGTGCTGGAAGCAGCGCAGGTATTTCTGGTGGTGGGTAATCGTGAAAAGGGCCTGACGGTTGAGCAGGGCGCCACGATCAACACTTTGGGCAAAGGCGCCGCGCCCTGGGACTCCAGTGAGGGCTATGTGCTGCAGCCCGGCCAGAAAGGGGTTCTGGCCTTGAGCAATGGCTGGCTGGATGTCACTTCACCCAGCAACGACGATAGTTGGGGCACGGTAGGGGCGGGCTTTCTGCATATTGGGACTTGTGCCGTCGGTAGCAGCTGTTCGGGTGAAACCCGTTTGTATTCTGAAGGCACGATTACTGCTGCCACCAATAAAACCTTTGAGCTGGATGAGTCGGTGCGCTATGGCACACGCAATCTGGTGCTGGCTATGGGTGGCATCAATGTGGGCGGAGCGCAGGCCCTGTCCGACGCGTCTGTTGCGGGTATCTTGCCCTCCGGTCTGACGCTGAATCAACGTGTGCTGGAGCGCTTGCTGCGCGGCGATACCCAGATGGGGGCGCCTGCATTGGAGAACCTGGTGTTGACGGCGCGTGACTCCGTCAACTTCTATGGTGATGTCAATTTGAGCACGCTGGACCCGGTGACAGGCAAGTCGGCACTGGAGCGCCTGGTGTTAAGCGCAGCTGCCATTTATGGCTATGGCGACGCACATAGTGAAGCACGTATTGAAACCGGAATTCTGGTCTGGAACGGAGCCACGACACCGGCGGGTAGCATCGTGGAAGGTGGCGCGGGCACGGGGAATGGCCGTCTGGTATTTGATGCTCAGCAGATTGAGTTTGGTTACGGCCCGAAAAGCCAGCCCGATACCGTGGGCATGCACGACCGTCTGGCCTTGGGCTTTAGCAGCGTGAACCTGAATGCCTCCGAGCGCATCACAGCCAATCACAAGGGCAGCTTGTCCGTGTACCACAGTCGTGGTGCCTGGGATGCAGCCAGCAATGGCTGGACCTATCAGGGCGGCAATCTGAACATCAGCACCCCCTTGTTTACCGGACAGGCCGGTTCGGTCAACAACATCCGTGCAGGTGGCAACATTGCGGTGACTCGTCCGCAGGGGAGCAGCACGGTGCAGCCTGATCTGGCCACAGCGGTGCACGCCTTGGGAGCCGAGTTGAGCCTGGATGCTGCCAGGTCCCTGGTCTGGGACAGTGCGGCCTTGCTGCCTAGCGGAAAGCTGAAGCTGTCTGCTCAGGACGATGTGGTTCTGCAAGAGGGTGCGCAACTGGATCTGGCAGGGCGTCCGATCGGCTTTTTTGATGTGAACAAGTACAGCTGGGGTGGCGAGGTTGTGCTGGAGAGTCGCGGCGGCAATGTGACCCAAGCGGCGGAATCCCTGATTGATGTATCGGCCCAGCACAATCGTGCAGGCAAACTGACGGCCCTGGCCTTGAACGGCTTGGTGGACTTGCGTGGCCGTATGTTGGGAGCTGGAACAGGGCATTACGATGCGGGCGGTACCTTGGTGCCTTTTGCCTCCGGCTTTATTGAGCTGCGTGGACAGCAGATTGCGGACTTTGCGGGACTTAACGCCCGTCTGAATGAAGGATCGGTGTGGGGTGGTCGCAGCTTCCAGCTGCGCCAGGGAGATCTGCTCATTGGCAACGAGCTTAAAGCGCGTGAAGTCAATGTCTCCGTGGACAATGGCAGCCTGACGGTCAACGGTACCATTGATGCCAGCGGTGAGCAGGCGGGCAGCATTCGCCTGGCTGCCAAGCGAGGGGTGACCCTGACTGGCAGCGCCGTGCTGGATGCCAGTGCCAGTGTGCTGCGTCGGGACAGTTATGGCCAAGTGATTGAAGCACCTAACCGGGCTGTCATTGAAATTGATTCGGGCCAGGGTCGTCTGGTTCTGGTCGATGGCATGCGCATGAATCTGAGTGTGGCTGGTTCCCATGCGAATTACGGCACTGTCGCTCTGAACGCACCGCGCCTGGGTGGCGCGACGGGCAACGATGTCGATATTGATGCACGCGGTGCACTCAACATTACCGGGGCCAGGTCGATTGCCGTCAATGCTTTCCAGCAATACGACGATGCGCAGCTCGGCCTCGATGAAACGGTAGATGGTCGCAGCTACCAGCGTATCGATCAGGACTACTTGCGTCAGAAGCATCTGGATAGTGAAACCTTCATCAACAAGGCTCTGGCGAATCAGGCCTTGATGCAAGGCAAGCTGGCCGGGCTGCGTGCTTATGGTGATCAATTCCACCTGCGCCCTGGTGTGGAGATTGTCAGCAATGCCGTCACGAATCCAGATGGTGATCTGCATGTGGATGGGGATATTGATCTGTCGGGCTACCGCTATGCCAGCGTAAATCCTCATGCTCAGAAAAGCTCGGTATATGGCTCGGGCGAGGCCGGGGCCCTGGTATTGCGCGCCGCTGGAGATCTGACGATTTTTGGCAGTTTGACGGATGGCTTCAATACCTCCGTGCTGGGTGTCACGGCTGATGATGGTGGCTGGGTTCTGCCCGCAGGTCGTATGCCTTTTGGCGGTGATCTCATCATCCCCCATGGCGGCATGGCCACGCTGGACGTGGGGACCCAGTTCGCGGCCGGTCGTACCGTTAACTATGACCTGCCCGTGGAGGGCATGAGCTTGCCACGCGGCACCGTAATCCCCAGCCTGATGAGTCTGGCGCAAGGCCTGTCCTTGCAGGCAGGAACGGTGCTGTCAGCGGCCGTGCTGGATGCGTCCGGGCAAGTGGTTTATGCCGCTGGCACGGTCTTGAAAGAGGCTGTGACACTACCAGCCAATATGCAGTTGGCCGCGGGCTTCCGTTTGCCGGAGGATGCGCAAATGGCGGCTACTCTGTGGCCCAAAGGCGTGCCCTTGCCGGTGCTCATGAAATTGAACCAGCAGGTTGCCTTGAAGAAAGGGGCGCTGGTGCCTTCCGAGACGGACGTGGTATTGCCGGGCGGGGCCGTGATGGTTGATCTTCGTCCTCGAGATGGGGATGACACGCAAGGTCGTATGCTGGCTTTGGCCCCCATGTTGGCCGCTGGGTCGCAGTCCTGGGATTTGCGTCTGGTTGCCGGGGCGGATACCTCGGCAGCGGATAATCGCTTGACGTTGATTGATGCCGAGCGTCGCTTGATGCTGGCGGATACGCACTTTGGCCTTGGCGTGAAATCAATCGAAATTCCAGGAACGGGTAAACCAGCGGTGTATGGCTGGGGAGAGGTCAGCCGCTTTGAAGAGCTGATTGAATTGCTGGCGGGGGGCTATTGGTTGAGCTTTGTGCCTGTCTCTGGTGAGCAGGTGACACAGGCTCAGATCGAAGAGCTGCAAGCGTACGGCATTATCGGTGCCGATGTCACTGAATTGAATATTTTTGGCATGGGCGATATGGCCGCCGAGCTCTCGCCCGCTACACCGCCCGAGATGCAAGACGTGAAACAGCCCGCCCGTGAGCAACTGTTCAGTGTCCTGCGTACGGGCGTGGGTGACCTGGATCTGGTGTCTGGTGGCGACATCGAGATGAATTCGCTGTATGGGGTCTACACCGCGGGCACGCCGTCGGCATCGATGGGGGCGGCCTATAACCAGGCGCGTGGCAAGTTGTTCGATGGCACGATCTTGCGTGCGGAAGGCAAGCGTTTCGAGTCGCTGGTCGACGGTGGTGCGGACAGCCTGTACCAGGCCTGGTATCCCGAAAAGGGCGGCAATGTGTTGCTGCGTGCTCAAGGCAGTGTGAAGGGGGATCTGGTCGGCAATAACGACGGCAAGAATGATCTGAGCTACACCTTCTACAACACGCGTCAGCAGATTGCTTCTACGGCAGTGGGTAACTGGTTGTGGCGCCAGGGAACGGGTAGTGCAGTGTCAGCCTCGGAAGGGACTCCCAGTGCCTGGTGGGTCAACTTCGGGACATATGTGGCGGGTACCGCAAATGGCGGGTATAGCGAGTACGACACCTGGTTGTTTGCCAATGATCCTTTCCTGGCCGGCTTTACCGGAGTGGGTACTTTGGGTGGTGGCAATTTGACCGTGGAGGCCGGGGCGGATGCCGGCATGTTGAACCAGCGCGGTATTCGCAGCAGCTGGAATCAGCAGACGCATACGCCGCGCAGCCAGGGCTTGCATCTGGTGGTGGGCAGCACAGGCCGAATCACCCCGGGGGGCGAACTGGTACAGACAGGTGGCGGGGATCTGGTCCTGCGCCTGGGCGGCACACTGAACCCGAACCCCGATGTGCGCTTGAACGAGCATGATCTGAACAGCACTTTGGTGAATTTGCGAGGAGCCATTGCTCTGGATGCCGGCGCGGTTGGTGGGGTAAAGCTGGGCTTTGGTGGAACAGATCAAATGGATACGCGTCCTGGCAATATTTATGCCAGCGGCGGAGGGGCCGCAACCGGTGGTCCGATTCTGGTCTTGGGTGATTCCGCAGTACGCATGCAAACGCGGGGCGATCTGGTGCTGGGCAGTACGGTAGACCCAGGGCGTACCTTGTCTTTAAGCTCAACGCCTTTCTCCGTAGATGGCCAGCACTATGACGGCAATGGCTGGTCCTGGTTCTCCTTGTGGACACCGGCGACGGCGATTGATTTGTTGAGCGTGGGGGGCAACCTGACGCCCACCACGTCCTGGGATGAGCGCAATGCGTATGAAGATACGCGTTGGGGCGACCCAGGCCGCAACCAGTCTCATAACGCAGATGGTCATTTTTATCCTTCTATCCTGCGTGCGGCGGCCGCCAACGGCAATATTCAGTATGGAGCCAGTGCCAGCGATGCCACTGTATCCAGCAATTCGATATTGCGTTATGGCTTTGGTACGGTACTGGCCCCTTCGCCAATGGGCGAGCAGTTTGTCAACGCAACAGGGCGTGGTGAACTGCAGTTCCTGGCGGGGGGCTCCATTCAGGCGGCCGGCTATGTTTTCTCGGCCTCGGCGGCAGACGCAGCGGCCATGTCCAGCCCTTTCCGTCCTGCCTTTGTAGGCTTGCTATCGCAGACAGGGGGCGGCGAGTACGGCTATAACCCTCGCATTATTCATAACGTGGATGGCGAGGCCGTCAAGCTCAACGACTGGTTCACCGTCAGCAGCAAGGCGGTCACTTCGCTGTACGGAGGCCGTCAAAATACAGGTTCCTTGTTTGTGTTTGGTACGCCGGTCAATATCGGTACTGCCGCAGCTCAACGTCAGCCTGCTCGTTACTACGCTGTCAACGGCGACATTGTTGGCTTGCGCGTCGGTCAGGAAGTGTTGTTGGGGTACCCTCCAGGCTCGCAGGGCTCACGTATGGAAGGCTCGGTTCCTGTGGCGATTCGGGCCGGGCGTGACATTACCGACTCGGGCACACGCCTGGGGCAGAAAGATGCGGTGGCAGGGGCCAAGAGTGCCACTGCGACGACACGCGGTAATTTGATTACCCATGCCTGGGCAGACGATATTTCCATTGTTGAAGCGGGTCGGGATGTCCGTAACAGCAGCTTCTACATCTTGGGGCCAGGTTTGCTGGACGTGTCGGCCGGGCGTCATGTGTATCTGGCTGACAAGGGCGAGATCAAGAGTCTGGGGCCCTTGAGCAGTGCCTTGTCCGATAGTCGTGGTGGTGGCGCCAGTATTTCGGTCTCGGCCGGAATGGGCGAAGGAGCGCATTGGAACGACTTTGCGGCGCGCTATCTGAACCCCGAGAATCAGGCTGATCTGGAGCTGCCGTTTGCAGATCAACAGGGCAAGGCGCTGTACATCTACAGCGGTGGCCTGACGCTGGGGCAATGGCTGCAACGCGAGTTTGGCTACACAGGTGATGAATCCGGCGCACAAGCCTTCTTGCAGGAGAAGCAGGGAGAGCTGGATCAGGTACGCGATCAGGCCAGGGCTGAAGGCCGCAATGCCTCCAGTCGTCCCTTGGCGCGCGAGTACAAGCTGGAGAGCCAGCTGCATCTGGTCAACTGGTTGAGCACCCGCTTTGGCGACAAGAACGGCCTGGGCCTGCATTTTGATGCGGCCAGCATGGACGCCCGCAGCTTCTTCGAGGCCTTGCCGCCCGAGCAGCAACGTAGCTATCTGCGCAATGTGTACTACGCAGAGCTGAAGGCATCGGGCCGTGAGTACAACGATAGTGACAGCAAGCGCGCAGGCAGCTATTTGCGTGGCCGTGAAGCGATTGCCACCTTGTTCCCCGAACAGGATGCTCAAGGCAAGGCCTTGAGCTACACGGGTGATTTGACGATGTACAGCAGTGCGCTGTATTACGACGCGGATTACGTGAACAACACGGCGGGCAAGAGCCGGCCTAATCCCAAGCTGGATTACATCACCAAGGCCGAGTGGGAGGCCTTGGGCAGTCCGGGTTACAACGTGTCGTTCTACGACGTGCTGGATGCAGGTATTCACACCAACTTTGGTGGGGACATCAGCATCCTGACTCCAGGCGGTCGTGCTCTGGTGGGGATTGATGGTGGCTTTAACCCTGGTCCGGGATCAGGTGTGATCACGCAAGGGGAAGGGGACATCAACTTCTTCTCGCAAAGCGACATTCTGATGGGGCAGAGCCGGGTCTTTACGACCTTTGGCGGCAATATTCTGGCCTGGTCGGCAGCAGGGGACATCAACGCGGGTCGGGGTAGCAAGACCACGGTGGTCTACACACCGCAGCGTCGTGTTTACGATCTGTTTGGCAATGTGGCCTTGTCACCATCAACACCGAATACCGGTGCGGGTATCGCTACCTTGAACCCGGTTCCCGAGGTCCCGCCAGGTTATATCGATCTGATTGCGCCATTGGGAACGGTGGACGCGGGCGAGGCAGGGATTCGCGTGTCGGGCGACATCAATATCGCCGCCTTGCGTGTGGTCAATGCAGACAATATTCAGGTACAGGGCGAGTCCAAGGGAATTCCGGTGGTGGCGACTGTCAACACAGGCGCCTTGAGTAACGCCAGCGCGACAGCATCTTCGGCCGCATCGGCGGCGCAGGATACGGTCAACCGCGCTCGTGCACAGGCTCGTCAGAATCTGCCTTCGGTCATTACTGTGCAGATTCTGGGATTTGGGGATGCAGGGCAGTCAGGGGGCGGGGCCACATCATCAGGAGCAGGCCCAGCGACTTCCAGGATAGATGCCTCTGCGTATCGCCAAGACAGTACGGTGCAGGTCCTGGGACTGGGCGCCAATCCGCAATCCGCTCTGGATCGGTTGACGCCCGAGGAGCGGCGGCGGATGACACTGTAGCCTGAGCCTGGGAGATCTGATCATGCTGTCCACTTGCCTGCCCTTGCCTACCCGCAAGCGTAATGAAGAGTGTGTGACGCCGCAGTATTCACTGTGCTTGTATCTGAAGGTGCACTACGAAGAACTGCTGCGGCAATTGACCATCCGCCTGCGCTGCCGCGACCGCGCAGCGGATGCCTTGCACGACACCTGGTTGCGCCTGCATGACAGCCGGGAGATCGGGCCCGTTGCCAACCCGCGCTTGTATTTGCTGCGTATGGCCAGCAACCTGGCGATTGATGAATGGCGTGCCGAATCTGGCAGAGGGACGCTGGTACCCCTGGAGGAACTGGAAGAGCATCAGCAGATTTCCCCCATGCCGGGGCCAGAGTCCAGCCTGATCGGCCGATCTTTGCTGTCCGTCCTGATCTACGCCATCGAGCTGTTGCCCCGCCAACGTCGCGCCATCTTTCTGGCGGCCCGGCTGGAAGAACAGAGCCTGAGTGTGGTGGCCGAACGCTTCGGCGTCACCACCAGCAAAGCACGCAACGAGCTGCGCCGGGCTGAGGCGCATTGCGAACAGGCGTTGCTGGGAAATTGGACGGAGCTGCGACAGGGGCGCAAGGCCTGTGTAACACCACCACCGACCATGACGGCCGGGTTTGGCTGGATGGCGGAGCCGGTGGGATTTTGAGGCTTTTATCGCTAATATCGATAATTTAATTTTATCGATATTGTCGATATTTGTTGTTTATCGAGATAATCGATATACTCAAATTATCGACATTAGCGATAAATAGATATGTACATACTTTCTACTAGTGATCAGCTTGGTTATCAGCTTGTTGCTCGACGCAAGGCTTTAGGTCTGACGCAGCAGGAAGTCGCATCTCGTTTGGGGATCAGCCAAAATCGTTTGTCCGAACTGGAAAGTCAGCCGAGCCAGTTAACCGTTGAGCGATTGTTAGCCTTGACTGGTATTTTGGGGCTGGAGCTAGCCATACAACAGCGCTCTCAAGCCCCTTTAAGTACAAGTGAATGGTAGCCATGGCGCACCGTTCACAGCAACGCCTATTGGGTTTATGGGCGAATGGCCTTCGGGTAGGGACTTGGCAAGTAGCCGCCAATGGCGAGGATAGACTGACTTACGACCCTGTTTGGCTCGTATCATCACAAGGGCGTCCCTTATCGCTTTCTTTGCCGTTCACTATTGATAACGCGCCTTTGCGTGGTCCTCAAGTACGAAATTATTTTGACAACCTGCTACCAGACAGTGATGTAATCCGCCGTCGCCTGCAGACACGATTCAGAACATCCAGCACAGATGCTTTTGATTTGCTAACGGCTATCGGGCGTGATTGTGTTGGAGCTATTCAGCTGCTTCCCGAAGGTGAGGAGCCCGATGATGTCTTTGATATTCAGGCTTGTCCTTTAAACGAGGCTGAAATCGCTAACGCTTTGAGGGCGGCTACTGCTGCACCGTTGGTCTTGGGGCAACAGCAAGCGTCTGATGAAGACTTCAGAATATCCTTGGCAGGAGCCCAGGAAAAAACAGCCTTTTTATGGCATCACGGACAATGGTGTCGACCTGTTGGATCTACTCCGACAACGCATATCTTCAAACTACCATTGGGCTTGGTGGGGGGCCGCCAAGCGGATATGCGCAGTTCTGTAGAAAATGAATGGCTGTGTGCACAGATTTTGCGCGCCTTTGATTTACCTGTCGCTAACTGCGAGATGGCCAGTTTTGAAGAGCAAAAGGTATTGATCGTTGAGCGTTTTGACCGGAAGTTGGCTGTACAGTCTTATTGGCTGAGGCTGCCACAGGAGGACTTTTGTCAGGCAACAGGCAAGTCTCCTGATGCTAAATACGAGGCCGATGGCGGGCCGGGCGTTGTTGATATCGCGCGTATTTTGCAGCTGTCTGAAGCGAGGGAGCAGGACTTGCGTACTTTGCTGACAGCACAATTAGTGTTTTGGATGTTGGCAGCGACTGATGGGCATGCGAAGAATTTTTCGATTTTTCTATTGCCTGGTGGCCGTTACCGCTTGACGCCTCTGTACGATGTTTTGTCGGCTTGGCCAGTCACGGGTACTGGACCGAACAAGTTGGATGTGAATCGTCTCAAGCTGGCCATGGCCGTTCGCGGGAAAAATACCCACTACCGATTGCGTGATATTCAGCGCCGGCATTTCAACCACATGGCCCGACTGTGCGGGTGGGGAGAGAACATGGAGGGCCTGATCAAGGATTGCTTAGGACGAGTCCCGCACGTGTTGGAGGTGGTCGCCCAGCAGCTGCCTGCTGAGTTTCCTATGGAAGTGTTTGAGGCAATTGAACTGGGAATGCGTGAGTCCGCCAAGCGCTTGGAGGCGATGCCAGCGACACTGCTGTAGGCAAAGCATGCTGTCTGATGATCGATAGACGAGGTGTCCGAGGCAGGTAGGGCAGATTTCCATACTGAAATGAAAATGCTTCACGTCGTGTGTATGGGCTAGAGTCTGCGCATCTGGCAAGTAGAAAAACAAAAAGCCCAGTCGTTTGACTGGGCTTTTTGCTTGAATTCTTGGTGGCCTGGGGCGGAATCGAACCACCGACACAAGGATTTTCAATCCTCTGCTCTACCGACTGAGCTACCAGGCCAACGTGTACTGCTCGGTAAAAATAGAACTATACCACGTTTTTTAATTTGTGCGCATAGTACAACAAAAAATTTATGCATCTTTTCGACTTCAAATTTGCCGTACCCCTAGGGGGAGGCCCTTTTCAGCGAAAAGAGGGCTGCATAAAGGAGTGCAATTGTAATCACAAAAGGGCAATTCAAGTAACATTTTTGGCAAAATTGCGGCTTGCGGCGTAAAATCACTTAAATTTCATGCGTTTTGCCTTTGCAAAATTGCCAGTCTTGGTCTTTTCAGGGCTATAGCCTGTACTGCTCATGTCTGTAGATGTTCTAACCTTCGGTCTGAATCATGTGTCCGCGCCCGTTGCCGTGCGCGAGCGCGTTGCGTTTCCGATCGATGTGTTAAAGCCTGCGCTTGATACCTTGCGTGCCACGTTTGGCACCGGTGTCCGTGAAGCAGCTATCCTGTCTACCTGTAATCGCACCGAGATCTACTGTGCGGCCGAGCCCCATGTGGCAGAACGTCTGCCCGAGTGGATGGCAGACTTCAACAGTCTGCGCTCTGCCGAGCTGACCCCCCATCTGTACCGCTACAACCAGAACGAGGCCGTGCGCCATGCGTTCCGTGTTGCCAGCGGTCTGGACTCCATGGTCTTGGGCGAGCCCCAGATTCTGGGTCAGATGAAAGATGCCGTGCGTGCCGCCAATGAAGCCGGCTCGCTGGGCACCTTGCTGCATCAATTGTTCCAGCGCACCTTCTCGGTGGCCAAGGAAGTCCGTACGCAAACGGCTATTGGTGCCCATTCGGTGTCCATGGCTGCCGCGGCTGTTCGTTTGGCCGAGCGTGTGTTTGGTGATCTGAGCCAGGCCAAAGTGCTGTTTATTGGTGCTGGGGAAATGATCGAGCTGTGTGCCACGCACTTTGCAGCAGTGAATCCCTGTAGCATCGTGGTCGCCAACCGTACTCAGGAACGGGCTGAAAGCCTGGCCTCGCGCTTCATGGCCAGCACCATGAAGCTGGCTGATGTGCCTGATCGTCTGGCAGATTTTGACGTGGTGGTGTCCTGTACGGCCAGTACCTTGCCCATTCTGGGTTTGGGTATGGTGGAACGAGCCGTGCGTTCGCGTCGTCACCGCCCTGTGGTCATGGTTGATCTGGCCGTGCCACGCGATATTGAAACCGAAGTAGGTCGCCTGGACGACGTGTACCTGTATACCGTCGATGATCTGGGCCGCTTTGTGCAACGGGGTGCCGATGCCCGTCAGGCCGCTGTGGTGCAGGCTGAAGCCATTATTGACACCCAGGTGCAGCATTACATGCACTGGCTGAGTACCCGTGCGATTGTGCCGGCCATTCTGGATGTGCAGCAGTCGGTCGAAAAAGTACGTCAACACGAGCTGGAGCGCGCGCGCCGCATGTTGGCCCGTGGTGATGATCCAGCAGAAGTCATTGAAATGCTGGCGCATGGCCTGACTCAAAAGTACATGCACGGCCCGATGGCTGAATTGACGCGCAGTGAAGGTTCCGAGCGCGAGCAATTGTTGAATCTGCTGCCTCGCCTGTTGCCCTCGACCACCCGTCGACGTTAGCGTTTGGGCTGTTGTCTGTTCACCGACTTTCCTGCGGTGCAGCCCGATAGCTTTGAACTGCGCCCAGACCCTCTGATTTTCCCTTTAGGCTGTTCCCTATGAAAGACTCTATGCGCAGTCGGCTTGAGCAATTGGCTCGCCGTCTGCATGAAGTTGATGCCATGCTTGCCGAGCCTGAAATTGCCAGCAATATGGACGAGTTTCGCAAACTGTCGCGCGAACGTTCCGAGCTGGACCCTGTTGTAGCAGCATTCAAAAGCTATGAGGCTGCCGAAGGCGATCTGCAAGCGGCCCAGGACATGATGTCCGACCCTGAATTGAAGGAAATGGGCGAGGAAGAATACAAGTTGGGCAAGGAACGTATCGCTCAACTGGAAGATGAATTGCAAATCCTGCTCCTGCCGCGCGACCCGGACGACACCCGTAACGTGTTCATTGAAATCCGCGCCGGTGCCGGTGGGGATGAAAGCGCTTTGTTTGCCGGGGATTTGCTGCGCATGTACATGCGCTATGCCGAAAACTGCGGCTGGCGTACGGAGATCATGTCTGCCAGCGATTCGGAAGTGGGTGGTTACAAGGAAGTGATCGTCCGAATTGAAGGCCAGGATGTGTACGGGCGTCTGAAGTTCGAGTCCGGTGCGCACCGTGTGCAGCGTGTGCCTGAGACTGAAGCTCAGGGCCGCATCCATACCTCTACGTGTACCGTGGCCGTGTTGCCCGAAGCCGAAGGCCTGGCTGAAATCACCATTAACCCCGCTGACTTGCGTGTGGACACCTTCCGCGCCAGTGGTGCTGGTGGTCAGCACGTGAACAAGACGGACTCAGCTGTCCGTTTGACTCATTTGCCTACAGGTTTGGTGGTGGAGTGTCAGGACGACCGTTCCCAGCACCGTAACCGCGAAAAGGCCTTGCAGGTGCTGGCCGCGCGTCTGAAAGACAAGCAGCAGCGTGAGCAATCTGACAAAGAAGCCGCCGAGCGTAAAAGCCTGGTCGGTACGGGTGACCGCTCCGAGCGCATCCGCACCTACAACTTCCCGCAAGGCCGCATGACGGATCACCGTATTAATCTGACCTTGTACAAGCTGGGCTACATCATGGACGGCGATCTGGACGAGCTGATCAAGGCCTTGCTGTCCGAGCATCAGGCCGGTTTGCTGGCTGATCTGGCGCAGGCGTGAGCATGAACCTATCCGGTGAGCAGGCCGTGTCCTCAATGGCCACGCCTGCCGATTCTCCACGTACCTTGCGAGCCTTGCAGCCGCTAAGTCCCTTGCCGCGCCTGGAGCGCGACATGCTGTGGATGCAGGTGCTGGGCGTCGGTCGTTCCTGGTTGATTGCGCACGATACGGACGAGTTGCCGCTGGACAAGATCCAAGCCTATCAAGCACTGGAAGCCCGCCGTGTGGCGGGCGAGCCCATGGCGTATATCGTCGGTGTGCGTGAATTCATGGGTCACGAGTTTCTGGTGTCGCCCTCGGTGCTGATTCCTCGCCCGGATACCGAAACCCTGGTCGAGCGTGCCTTGGAGCGCGTGCAGCATATCCAATCTCCCCGCATTCTGGATATGGGCTGTGGCAGCGGTGCCATTGCGGTTTCTCTGGCGCTGGCCCGTCCCGATGCCCATGTGGTCGCCAGTGACATCAGCACACTGGTATTGGCGCAGGCGGGCTTAAATGCTCAGCGTTTGTGTGGGAAAGTCGAGTTTTGCCTGGGGAGTTGGTACGATGCCGTGGCAGGCCAGGAACCTTTTGACCTGATCGTGTCCAACCCTCCATACATTGCAGTGGATGATGAACATCTGGCGCAGGGCGATGTGCGGTTCGAGCCGCGTCAGGCACTGACAGATGGCTCTGACGGCTTGACGGATTTGCGTACAATAGTTCAGGGAGCCGGGCCGTATCTGCGTCCTGGTGCTAGTCTTCTCATGGAGCACGGCTGGGATCAGGCCGACCATGTGCAAAATATGCTGCGGCAGGCAGGGTTCAAACAGGTCATCAGTTATGAAGATCTGGCAGGAATCCGGCGGGTCACAGGTGGACAGTGTTAATTCTTTTCTTAAGAGAACATCATGAGTGAAGTTCAAGATTTCATCCGCGAAACCGTAACGGAAAACCCCGTTGTGCTGTTTATGAAGGGCACAGCTCAAGCTCCTCAGTGTGGTTTCTCCGCACGCACCGTGCAGATTCTGCGCGCTGTTGGCCTGAGCCAGGTGGTTGTGGTCAACGTGCTGGACGACGCCGAAGTGCGTCAGGGCATCAAGGACTTCTCCAACTGGCCCACCATCCCCCAGCTGTACATCAAGGGCGAATTCGTCGGCGGTTCGGACATCGTGTCTGAAATGTACGAAAACGGCGAACTGGAAACCATGCTGCGCGAGGCTGGGGCTCTGGAGTGAGCACCAAGCGACGCCTGGTCATAGGTATGACCGGGGCTACCGGGGCGGTCTATACCGTGCGCCTGCTGCAAGTGCTGCAGTCCTGTCCGGATGTGGAAACCCATTTGGTGATCTCGCCCTCCGGGGTGCTGAACATCAAATATGAGCTGGATATCGGCAGGCACGAGATTCAGGCTCTGGCCGATCAGGTGCACAGCTTCCGCGATGTGGGTGCAACCTTGGCCAGTGGCAGTTTTCCTACGGCGGGCATGGTGATTGTGCCGTGCTCGATGCGTACGCTGGCCGCCGTGGCGCATGGTTTGTCTGACAACCTGATTACCCGGGCTGCCGACGTTACCTTGAAAGAGCGTCGTCGTTTGGTGATGATGGTGCGCGAAACGCCATTCAATCTGGCGCATTTGCGTAATATGACGGCCGTAACGGAAATGGGCGGGATCATCTTCCCGCCTATGCCCGCTTTTTACCTGCGACCCAAAAGCATCGACGATATTGTCGATCACACGGTGATGCGGGTGTTGGAATTGTTCGATATTCAGGTGCCCGGTGAACGCTGGGATGGTTCGCAAAAACCGAGCTAAGGCCTGATAATCTTTCAGCGGGCGCAAAAAAAAGCCCCGATATAAACCTCCACAATCTGGATGTCATTCCAGACGCTAGCGGTTTATATCGGGGCTTTTTATTGTCTGTCGCTTGTGTATTGGCAGGCGGCAAGCGCTACGCTAAGCCGCGTGTCATGTTTATTGGCCGGAACGACGCTTGCTCATGAACACAATCTGCTGTTCACCAGAAGCGGCAGGTTGAGCGGGTGTGAAGGCATCCTGACGCACGCCCGGAGTAGCTTCGTCGTTATCTTCCTCAAAGCCTGCGGCCAGCAAACTCTCGGGCAGGTGATCGTCAAAATAATCCTGATCAAAGCCTTTATCGCCTTCCGGATCGGCCTGGCCTGTGACCTTCAGGTCTGCAAAGTTATGCAGCTTGGGGTCCATCAGGTGCGAAGGCACCACGCGAGTCAGGGCACCAAACACGTTCCAGGAACGGTGCGGGAATTTCTTGTCCCAGTCCGCAATCATGCGGTTGATTTCCTGGCGCTTCAGGTTTTCCTGTGAGCCGCACAGATTACAGGGGATGATGGGGAATTCTTTGAGCTTGGCGTAGGCGATCAGGTCCTTCTCGGGCACATAGGCTAGAGGACGGATCACGATGTGCTCGCCATTGTCCGACATCAGCTTGGGCGGCATGCCCTTCATACGGCCACCGTAAAACAGGTTCAGGAAGAAGGTGGCCAGAATGTCATCACGATGATGGCCCAGGGCGATTTTGGTAGCACCCAGCTCCTTGGCGACACGGTACAAGATGCCGCGACGCAAACGCGAGCACAGCGAGCACATGGTCTTGCCTTCGGCAATCACGCGCGTCACCACCGAGTACGTGTCCTGAGTTTCGATGTGATAGGGCACGCCCAGCTTTTCCAGATACTCGGGCAGGATGTGGTCAGGGAAACCGGGCTGTTTCTGGTCCAGGTTCACGGCCACGATGTCGAACTTGATCGGAGCGCGCTTTTGCAAAGTCATCAGCACGTCCAGCAAGCCGTAGGAATCCTTGCCGCCAGACAGGCAGACCATGATCTTGTCGCCTTCCTCGATCATGTTGAAGTCACCGATGGCGCGGCCCACCTCACGCATGATGCGTTTGCTCAGCTTGTTGTCATTGACGCGCTGCTTGCGTTCAGCCTTGCTGGCAAACACGGGAGTCTCGGTTTCGGAAGGAGGGAGGGTGCTGGTGTCTTGGGACATAAGGAAAAGCGGAAAGAAGTGTCGTCGTAGCTCCGGCCAGAGGCGGGGCAGGGGGCTTTAGCGGCTGCGTTCAATCTCGATGCCGACGGCATCACAGTCGGCAAAGGCCTCGGGTTTGCTGGCGCGGATTTTAACGCGTTCCACGGTCGGGAAATCATTCTGGATGCGATCAGCCAGGCGCTCTACCAGTGTTTCCAGCAGATTCGTGTGTTCCGTGGTGCTGACGTCGATCAGTGCCTCGCGCAGCTGACGGTAGTCCAGCACGGTACCAATATCACTGTCTTCTACGTCTTGTGTAATGGTGGTGTCGAATTCGGCATCAATATGCAGGGGCTGGCGGTGAACCAGCTCGTGGTCCAGCATGCCGATAGAGGCTTGCACCACCAGATTGTTGATAAATATACGGCGTGTCGTCATGGCAAAAACAAAGTATCAGGCCCGCCGGGTATGGCGGGCCTGTGAAGTCAATCAGGACTGGCGGCTCAGGACGCATTCGTCCAAGGCAGGACGCGCCAGTTGCAGCGTGAAGCAGTGTAGTTCATCGCGGCGGAAGGCGTGGACCTGAACGGTTTGACCCGGCTCGTAAGCGGCCAGCAGACGCTCCAGGCTCGCCGTGTCGCTGACACGCAAGCCGTCAATCGCGACCAGGGCGTCACCCGCAGACAGGCCTGCTTGATGCGCTGCACCATCAGTGAAGACGGTAGCCAGCTGGCATTGGCCTGCGCTTTGGCGCAAGCGAGCGTTCAGGCTGGGCAGCTTGGAGGAGGCTTGCCATTCCAGCTTCAAGCCTTGTTCGGCCAGCCAGGGTTTCAAGGGCAGGTCCTCGCAGCCTTCAACGTAGCGAGCAATGAAATCCGTGGCGTCGTAGCCGGTGGCTTCCAGGATCAGGGCAGGCATGGCATCTTCAGGAATGCCTTCTGGCTTGCCTTGATAGAAGTCACGACCATAGCGCTCCCACATCAGCAGCATCACATCGTCCAGACTCTTGGCTTGCTGGGTATGGCTGCGAATGCACAGGTCCAGGCCCAGGGCGATCAGTGCGCCCTTGCTGTAATAGCTGACCAGTGCGTTGGGGGAGTTCTCGTCCTGCTTGTAATAGCGCGTCCAGGCGTCAAAAGAGCTTTGTGCGGCGGACTGCTTGAAGCGCCCGGGGCCACGCTCAACGGCATTGATGTTCTTGGCCAGCAGCTTCAGGTAGTCGGCTTCGCTCAGCACGCCCGAGCGCAGCAGCATCAAATCGTCGTAGTACGAGGTGAAGCCTTCAAACACCCATAGCAAGCGGGTGTGGTTTTCACGGCTCAGGTCATAGGGTGCGAAGACGGCGGGCTTGATGCGTTTGACGTTCCATGTATGGAAGTACTCATGGCTGATCAGGCCCAAAAAGGTCTGGTAGCCCGCGCTTTTCACCGATTTGTCCTGGCTCTGGGTAGGCAGGTCTCGACGCGAAGCCATCAGGGCGGTCGAGGCGCGATGCTCCAGCCCGCCGTAACCGTCATCAGTCACCATGGTCATGAACACGTAGCGCGAGCTGCAATCCAGGAAGGGCGCGCGACGGGTTTCAGGTTCGAAAAATGCGATTTGCTCGGCACAGATTTTCTCTACGTCACGGGCAATGCGGGGCAGGTCCAGGTTCGGGATGACGCCAGTAAAGACCAGTTCGTGTTCAGCGCCGTGTGCAAAGAAGCTGATGACCTGGGGGGTACCCATCTCAATGGGGTGGTCGATCAACTCATCGTAATTGCTGGCGCGGTACAGGCCAAAACCATAGCGCTCTGCCGCGCCTGGCATGCCGGTGGCCTCGGGCAGGCTGGTGTAAACCTGCCAGTCTTCCATGTCCTCGTTGGACATCAGTTCCAGCAGGCACGGCTGTTCAGTCTGGCCCTCAACGGCCAGCAGGGCGCTGGTGCCATTAAAGAAAGCATGGGTCTGATCAATATGCGCGCCTCGTACGGACAGGTCCCAGGCATAGACCTGGTACTGAATGCTCAAGGGGCCCTCGCAGGGTTCGCACTGCCAGCGATGGTTGTCCAGCTTGCGGATGGAAACCGGCTTTTCGCCGAAGAAGGCGGCTATGCTTTCGATCTGACGCGAGAAGTCGCGGATCAGGTAGCTGCCAGGGATCCAGGCCGGAAGGCTCAAGATCTGGCCATCTGTTTGGGGGGAAGTGATCTGTATCTGGACAGTCAGGCGGTGGCCGGCGAGATCTGTCGGCTCGGCACGGTAAAGTACGGGTGTAGGTTCCATTCCCCTATTCTATTTAATTTTTCTGGGAGTCAGCATGAACGAACCCTTAGTCAAAGCAGAGGTGCATGGTCGTGTTGCTTTATTGACATTAAATCGGCCCAAGGCTTTGAATGCGCTCAATAACGAGCTGATCGCCGAGTTGTATGCCCTGTTAAAGAAATACGATGCCGACAACGAAATCGGTTGTATCGTGCTGACCGGTAACGAAAAAGCCTTTGCCGCCGGTGCCGATATCGGCGCCATGAAAGACTGGAATTACCACGATGTCAGCTCCCAGGACTATCTGGGTGGCCAGTGGGAAGAACTGCGCCGTTTCCGCAAGCCCATCATTGCCGCCGTCGCTGGCTATGCCTTGGGCGGTGGCTGCGAACTGGCCATGTTGTGTGACTTCATCATTGCCGCTGACTCCGCTCGTTTTGGTCAGCCAGAAATCAAGCTGGGCGTGATTCCCGGTTTTGGTGGTACGCAGCGTCTGCCCCGTGCCGTGGGCAAGGCCAAGGCCATGGATCTGATTCTGACTTCGCGCATGATGAATGCCGAAGAGGCCGAGCGCTCCGGTCTGGTGTCGCGCGTGGTGCCTGCCGACAAGCTGATTGAAGAGGCGCTGGAAGCCGCAACGGTTATTTCCAGCATGTCCTTGCCGTCGGTCCTGATGGCCAAAGAGTGTGTGAACCGTGCTTTTGAATCGTCACTGGAAGAAGGGTTACTGTTCGAGCGTCGTAACTTCCATGGCTTGTTTGCCACTGACGATCAGAAGGAAGGCATGCGTGCTTTTGTCGAGAAGCGCAAGCCCGAGTTCAAGCACCGCTAAGTTTCTCAATCGCTGATAAAACAAGGGGTGTGTTGTAAAATTGCTGCACTGCAATGTTACAAAATAAGCTTACCCCTTGATGCCATTGAGATTGCGTAAATCAGCCTTGCATTAAGTATCAAACAAGCAAGGCTGAATTTGCTTACAACAAAAAAAAGACGCTATACTTTATGGGTTTGACGACACCGGCTTTTGAAAGGGGCCGATAATATTGCGCGGATGGATTGGCCAAGGCCTTTGCAGTACATCCACCCACACAACGTTATCTGATTGTTTCCTACTATGAATCAGCCGATTTATCAGCAGACAGGCACCACAGCCACGGTGCAGGCAGCAGGGGACAAGCCACCATTTCCGGAACCCGTAGTACTTACACCCGAGCAACGTAGCCGCATGGCTCGCCGGGCAGGGCAAGGAATTGTGCGCACACTTGTTGCCCAAGCTTTTATGGGTCTGGTGGCAATTGGCCTGTCGGCATGGATTTCCGGCGCATATGCAGCAGCCTCAGCACTGATTGGTGCGGCTGCTTATTTTGTGCCTAACGCATTGTTCGCATTGCGTCTTTTGCTGGGTTTGATGGGCGGCGGCAACGCCGGAGCGCTTTCCTTCTTCTGGGGGGAGGCATTCAAACTCGGTTTTGCGGTATTGACACTGGCAACGGCTGCCATGGCAAACACGGGCTGGTTAGTTTGGCCTGCCTTGCTCTTTGGCCTGCTGTGTGTCTTGAAGGGATATGTGCTGCTGCTGTTTTTCCGCAAGCTGCCATAACGAATTTTTGTTTCACGGGCTCGTCCCATAACGTATACATCACAGGGTAAATACAGATGGCTGCTGCTAGTGATATTTCGCCTCAGTCAGGGTACATCCAGCATCACTTGGTTCACTTGAACAACTTGGGTGAAAAACAGGATGTTCTGGCCAACTTCGGTGTCATTAACTACGACTCCATGTTCTGGTCCCTGCTGATGGGTCTGGTTGTGGTTTTCTTTCTGTGGCGCGCCGCTTCGGCCGCAACAGCCGGCGTACCAGGCCGCTTGCAGTCTTTTGTAGAAATGCTGGTCGATTGGGTTGAAGACCAGGCCAAATCCATTGTTCCTAACGCTGAGTCCCGGAAATTTGTCTCGCCCCTGGCGCTGACCGTGTTCCTGTGGATCGTCATGATGAACGTGCTGGACTTGCTGCCCGTTGATGGTCTGGGCTGGATCTTCATCCAGACCGGTCTGGCCGCTGAACATGGCGACCCTCTTTACTACCACCGTATTTTGCCAACCGCTGACTTGAACGTGCCTATGGGCATGTCCATGGGCGTGCTGCTGCTGATGTTCTACTACGGCATCAAGATCAAGCACCCCGGCGGCTTCGTCAAAGAGCTGTTTACTGCACCGTTCACTGCCACAGGCCTGATGGCTGTTGTGCTGGCACCTTTCAACTTCTTGCTGAACTGCATCGAATACGCGGCCAAGTCCGTGTCCTTGGGCATGCGGTTGTTCGGCAATATGTTTGCCGGTGAACTGGTTTTCATGTTGATCGCTCTGCTGGGTGGCGCATGGACAGGGTTTAATGGCGCCAGCCTGGGACTGGGTATCGGTCACATTCTGGCCGGTTCTGTGTGGGCAATCTTCCACATTCTGATTGTGTTGCTCCAGGCGTTCATCTTCATGATGCTCACCCTTGTCTATATTGGACAAGCACACGAAGGCCATTAATCCGATTCCGACTGGACAATGGTGTCTGGTTGGGGGGAGCAGGCCTGGCCTGCTAACGCTTTGATTTTTTTGAATTACACCTGATTTTTAACCAAGGAGTTGTCATGACCAACGTAGCTCTCGTTGCTCTTGCTTGCGGTATCATCATCGGTCTGGGCGCTTTTGGCGCTTGCATTGGTATCGCCCTGATGGGTGGTAAATATCTGGAAGCATCGGCTCGTCAGCCTGAACTGATGAACGCTCTGCAAACCAAGATGTTCCTGTTGGCCGGTCTGATCGATGCTGCTTTCCTGATCGGTGTCGGTATCGCCATGTTGTTTGCATTCGCCAACCCATTCGTTGGGTAATAAGGCGAGTCCGTTGCCGCTTTTGGCAGACGGGCAGGCAGTCGTCGTTAGCGGTGTGTTGCTCGGTTTGATCATGCACCGCTTGTCGACTTGAACATACATGTGTCAGGACGCATACCGCTTCCTACACACGTGGTATTGAAGGGATACGACCGTGAATTTAAACGCGACTCTCTTTTTTCAGATGATCGTGTTTTTCGTTTTGGCCTGGTTTACGATGAAATTCGTATGGCCGCCACTGACGAAAGCAATCGATGATCGTCGTCAGAAAATCGCTGATGGTTTGGCTGCTGCCGATAAAGGCAAGGCCGATCTGGCACAGGCCCAAGCGCGTATCAGCCTGATGGATGCTTCGGCCAAGTCCGAAAACCATCAACGCATTGTCGACGCTGAAAAACAAGCGACTGCTCTTTTGGAGCAAGCTCGTCGTGAAGCCGAAGCCGAAAAAGCCCGCATTATTGCGCAGGCCCAGCAAGACGCTAACCAGGAAGTGCAACGTGTACGTGAAGGTCTGCGTAGCGAAGTGGCTGCCTTGGCCGTCAAGGGTGCCGAGCAAATCTTGCGACGCGAAGTTGACGCTAATGCGCACGCCCAGCTGCTCGAGCAGCTCAAGGCAGAACTTTAACATCAAGGCAGGCCATGGCTGAACTATCGACTATTGCCAGACCTTACGCCGAAGCCCTGTTCGCCGCCGTGCGCGACGACAGCCAGGGTCTCGAATCGTGGTCGGCCCTGTTGTCCGAAATGGCTCAGGTGGCCGGTCTCCACGATGTGCGCGAGGCACTGAACGATCCGCGCCTGAATAACGGGCAGCGACTCGAACTCTTTACGGGCCTGGTTAAGTCACAGGTCACCGAAAAGGCTCGCAACTTTCTTCAATTGTTGGTGGATAACCAGCGCATCTTGCTGTTGCCACAAATTGCAGAACAGTTTGATCTATTGAAACACCAACTCGAAGGCACGGCGCAGGCACAGATTATCAGTGCTTTCCCGATGGCTGAGGCTCAGGTTGCTGAGCTGACCGCTGGGCTGGAGAAAAAGTTTGGCCTGAAGCTAAAACCGACTGTGACCGTCGACGCTGACCTTATCGGCGGTATTCGGGTGATTGTTGGTGACCAGGTGCTCGACACTTCCGTGCAGGCCCGGCTGGCCAGCATGCGCGATACGCTGACCGCATAGCGCGAGTCAGTAAACAGGATTTCAGGAGTCTGAACATGCAACTTAATCCGTCCGAGATCAGCGAACTGCTCAAGAGCCGCATCGAAGGCCTGGGTGCGTCGACTGACGTTCGTACACAAGGCACGGTCGTATCCGTGACCGACGGTATTACGCGCATCCACGGTTTGTCCGATGTGATGCAGGGCGAAATGCTCGAATTTCCGAACAACACGTTCGGTCTGGCCCTTAACCTCGAGCGCGACTCTGTCGGCGCCGTGATTCTGGGTGAATACACCGGTGTTTCCGAAGGCGACGCAGTTAAAACAACTGGCCGCATTCTGGAAGTACCCGTTGGCCCCGAACTGCTGGGTCGTGTGGTTGATACTCTGGGTATGCCTATCGACGGCAAGGGCCCGATCAACGCCAAGATGACTGACGTCATCGAGAAAGTGGCTCCTGGCGTTATCGCCCGTGAGTCCGTTTCCCAGCCCATGCAGACCGGCACGAAAGCCGTGGACTCCATGGTGCCAATCGGCCGTGGTCAGCGCGAACTGATCATTGGTGACCGTCAGACCGGCAAGACTGCCGTGGCTGTGGACACCATCATTGCTCAAAAGGGCAATGGCGTTAAATGTATCTACGTTGCCGTGGGCCAAAAAGCCTCCACGATCAACAACGTGGTGCGCAAGCTCGAAGAGCACGGTGCTTTGGAGTACACAATTGTTGTGGCCGCCTCGGCTTCCGAGTCCGCTGCCATGCAATACCTGGCTCCTTACTCCGGTTGCACCATGGGTGAATACTTCCGTGATCGTGGCGAAGACGCCCTGATCATTTATGACGACTTGACCAAGCAAGCTTGGGCCTACCGTCAAGTATCCCTGTTGCTGCGTCGCCCACCAGGCCGTGAAGCCTACCCCGGTGACGTGTTCTACCTGCACTCCCGTCTGCTCGAGCGCGCTGCTCGTGTGAACGCCGAGTACGTAGAAAAATTCACTAACGGTGAAGTGAAAGGCAAGACCGGTTCGTTGACCGCACTGCCTATCATTGAAACGCAAGCCGGTGACGTTTCCGCTTTCGTTCCAACCAACGTGATTTCGATTACTGACGGTCAGATCTTCCTGGAGTCCGACCTGTTCAACGCTGGTGTTCGTCCCGCTATTAACGCCGGTATTTCGGTGTCCCGCGTGGGTGGCGCTGCTCAAACCAAGGTCATCAAGAAACTGTCCGGCGGTATTCGTACCGACTTGGCTCAGTACCGTGAATTGGCTGCGTTTGCTCAGTTCGCTTCCGACCTGGATGACGCAACCCGTCGCCAGCTGGAACGTGGTAAGCGCGTGGTCGAACTGCTCAAGCAGCCCCAGTACCAGCCTCTGGCTGTGTGGGAACTGGCCGTGAGCCTGTACGCTGTGAACAACGGTTACTTCGACGATCTGGAAGTCGCTCAGGTTCTGCCTTTCGAGAAAGGCCTGAAAGATCACCTGCGCAGCAAGTTCGCTGCCCTGGTTGAGCGTATCGAAAGCAAGAAGGAACTGGTTAAAGAAGACGAGGCTGAGTTGGTTACAGCCATCCAGGACTTCAAAAAGCACGGCGCTTTCTAATCATTGTTGGCAGGCGCCGGAAACCCCGGCGTCATGATTAGCGGGAGTCGACAGCCTAGTCTGGCTCCCGATAATGCCCTTACAGGAAAGTGTGATGGCCGGAATCAAGGAAATTCGTACTAAGATCAAGAGCGTGCAAAACACGTCCAAGATCACCAAAGCCATGGAGATGGTGGCGGCATCCAAGATGCGCAAGGCGCAAGAGCGGATGCGTGCTGGTCGTCCCTATGCAGACAAGGTGCGCGAGATTGCTTCGCATCTGATGCAGGCGCACCCCGACTACACTCACCCCTACATGGTTGAGCCTGCCGAAGTCAAATCGGTAGGTATCGTGGTTGTCAGCACGGACAAAGGTCTGTGTGGCGGCCTGAACACCAATATTCTGCGTCTGGTACTTGCGCGTGTTCGCGAGTTTGAAGACAAGGGTATTAAGGTTCAGACAACGGCTCTGGGTGGTAAAGCTGCTGGAACATTGGCGCGTGTTGGTGCCAATCTGGTTTCTCAGGAAGTGGGCTTGGGCGACGCGCCTAACCTGGAACGTCTGATTGGCGCTATCAAGGTGCAGATCGACGACTTCGTGGAAGGCCGCATTGATGCTGTTTATCTGGCGACCAGCCGCTTTGTCAATACGATGAAGCAGGACCCAACATTTATTCGCTTGCTGCCTCTGCCTTCCGGTCTGAAAGATCCTTTCCAGGCTGGTGATCAGGTAGTCGCTCAAGAAAGCGCTAACTCTTCCGAATACGGTTGGGATTACATCTACGAACCCGATGCCAAGTCGGTTATTGACGACTTGCTGCTGCGTTACGTAGAGGGTCTGGTGTATCAGGCCGTTGCCGAGAACATGGCCTCTGAGCAGTCTGCCCGTATGGTGGCCATGAAAGCCGCTTCGGACAACGCCAAGACCGTTATCGGTGATCTTCAGCTGGTCTATAACAAGACCCGCCAGGCAGCGATTACGAAAGAAATCTCTGAAATCGTGGGGGGTGCCGCTGCTGTGTAATCACGGCAAGGCACACCATCAAAGTTATATTGCAAGGACTCAACATGAGCAACGGTACCATCGTTCAGTGCATCGGCGCCGTGGTGGATATTCAGTTCCCCCGCGACAGCATCCCTAAAGTCTACGAAGCATTGACGCTCGTTGACGAAAGTTCGGCTTTCGCAGAAAAAGGCCTGACTTTTGAAGTACAGCAACAATTGGGTGACGGTGTAGTTCGCACCATCGCCATGGGTTCCAGCGACGGCCTGCGCCGCGGTATGGAAGTGGCCGGTTCGGGCGCTCCTATCTCCGTGCCAGTCGGTGTTGGTACTCTGGGCCGCATTATGGACGTTCTGGGTCGCCCGATCGACGAAGTCGGTCCTATCCAGTCCGACGAGCGTCGCGCCATTCACCAAGCCGCTCCTACTTTCGACGAACTGTCGCCTTCCGTAGAGCTGCTGGAAACCGGTATTAAAGTGATTGACCTGGTTTGCCCGTTCGCCAAGGGTGGTAAGGTTGGTCTGTTCGGTGGTGCCGGTGTGGGCAAGACCGTGAACATGCTGGAGCTGATCAACAACATCGCCAAGGCACACAGCGGTCTGTCCGTGTTTGCCGGTGTGGGTGAGCGTACCCGTGAAGGTAACGACTTCTACCACGAAATGGCCGATGCTGGCGTTATCCAGATGGACAACCTGAGCGAGTCCAAAGTGGCCATGGTGTTCGGTCAGATGAACGAACCTCCAGGCAACCGTCTGCGTGTGGCACTGTCCGGCCTGACCATGGCCGAGAAGTTCCGTGACGAAGGCCGTGACATCCTGTTCTTTGTGGACAACATCTACCGCTACACGCTGGCCGGTACCGAAGTGTCCGCTTTGCTGGGTCGTATGCCTTCCGCAGTGGGTTACCAGCCTACGCTGGCCGAGGAAATGGGTAAGCTGCAAGAGCGCATTACCTCCACCAAGACCGGTTCGATTACGTCCATCCAGGCCGTTTACGTTCCAGCCGATGACTTGACTGACCCATCGCCTGCTACGACCTTCCTGCACTTGGACTCCACTGTTGTGTTGTCGCGTGACATTGCTGCTCTGGGTATTTACCCCGCTGTGGACCCTCTGGACTCCACCAGCCGTCAGCTGGATCCACAAATTGTGGGCGAAGAGCACTACGCAGTGGCTCGCGGTGTTCAGCAAACGCTGCAGCGCTACAAGGAATTGCGTGACATTATCGCGATTCTGGGTATGGACGAGCTGTCTCCAGAAGACAAGCAGGCTGTTGCCCGCGCCCGTAAGATCCAGCGCTTCCTGTCTCAGCCTTTCCACGTGGCAGAAGTGTTTACCGGCTCGCCTGGTAAGTACGTTCCACTGGCTGAAACCCTGCGCGGCTTCAAGATGATCGTCGACGGCGAGTGTGATGCACTGCCAGAACAGGCGTTCTACATGGTCGGTTCGATCGACGAGGCTTTCGAAAAAGCCAAGACTATTCAGTAATAAGGATTACTCATGGCTAAGCTTCATGTTGACGTGGTTAGTGCTGAAGAATCGATCTTTGCTGGTGAAGCAAAGTTCGTGGCACTGCCCGGCGAGGCTGGGGAGCTGGGTATTTTGCCCGGTCACACTCCACTGATCTCGCGGATTCGTCCCGGCACGCTGAAGATCGTTATGGACGATGGCAGCGAAGAGCATATCTTTGTCGCTGGCGGCATACTCGAGGTTCAGCCTGGGAAAGTCACTGTATTGTCGGATACCGCGATTCGCGCACAAGACCTGGATGAAGCAAAGGCTCTGGAAGCCCGCAAGCATGCGGAAGAGGCCCTGCGCAACACCAAGGACAAGGCCGACATCGCTGTTGTGGAAGCCGAGCTGGCCATGCTGGCCGCTCAAGCTGCCGCAGCACGTCGCTTGAGCAACGCGCGCAAGCACTAAGCTCAAGTCGGTAGCATCCGTGAAAAAGCCACCCTTAGGGGTGGCTTTTTTGCGTTGTGATATAGCCAATTTGGCAAAGTGTTATTCAGCTTGTTTTTGCAGGAACAACAAGCTTTGTTCAATTCCCTTGCTCCAGTCCCGCTCTATGTTTTTATCCCCTAGCAGGGCATTCAGCTTGCCTTGTTCCAAGCTTGATTGGGCAGGTCGCGTGGCTGGTGTTGGGTATTGGCTGCTGGGGATAGGATGTAAAGCAGGAGACTGAGCCAGTAGCCCTAGCGTGGAGGCTTGCTTGAAAATCTCGTGCGCAAAGTCGTACCAGCTTGTATAAGGTTGTCCTGCGAAATGGTAAATACCAGATGGAGCGGAATGCGGGCTCTGTCCATGAGTTGGCTGGATCTGTTGTGCAGCCAAGCTTAATAATACTTGGCCAATATGGGGCGCGTAACTTGGGCCTCCGATCTGATCGGCCACAATACTGAGCTCAGCTCGCTCGCGCCCGAGACGCAACATGGTTTTCAGAAAGTTGTTTCCAAATTGGCTAAAGACCCAGCTGGTCCTCAAAACAATGGCTGAAGGCAGTGCGTTCAAGACAGACTGCTCACCTTTCAGCTTGCTTTGTCCATAGACACTGACAGGGGCTGTAGGGGCCTCTTCGGGGTAAGGCTGGCTTGCCAGGCCGTCAAACACGTAGTCAGTGGAGACATGCACCATCTTGATGGCGCGTTGTGCGCAAGCTATGGCTAGTAGACCAGGAGCTACACCGTTGATCAGATGTGCAAGGTCAGGTTCAGATTCGGCTTTATCCACCGCTGTGTAGGCCGCTGCATTGATGAGGACTGCTGGTTTGTACTTGTCTAATGCGTGTGAGATTGAGTCTGTTTGGGTGATATCAAGCTCATCTCGACCAAGCAGAACCAGATCGCTGTCCTGAGGAGCGAGCTTGTGTATCCATTGCAGGGATTGTCCAAGCTGGCCTTGAGCGCCTGTAACAAGAATAAGAGTGCGTGACATGGGTGCTCAGGTTTTCTGTTGCGTCGCCAGCTCTTGGAGGCCTGGGTACTGTGTATCTTTATCAGATAGCCTTGGGTTCTGGATTGGCCACGCTATTGCCACTTCAGGGCAGTCCCATGCAAGTCCGCCCTCGTCCTGGGGGAAGTAGTAGTCGGTGCATTTATAGGTGAAGTCGGCAATTTCGGACAGAACGCAAAATCCGTGTGCATAGCCTGGGGGAATCCAGAGTTGGCGGTGGTTGCTGTCGCTAAGCTCTACACCCACATAGGTACCAAACGTGGGGGAGGCGGGGTTGATATCGACCGCGACATCGTAAACTGCACCCCGTGTCACGCTGACTAATTTACCTTGTGGCCGGGTGCGCTGAAAATGCATCCCACGCAGAACACCTTGCTGAGAGCGGGAGTGGTTATCTTGAACGAATGGCAATGTAATGCCGGCTTGGTCACGATACCGTTCGACACTGAATGTCTCTTTAAAGAATCCTCGTTCGTCACCGAAGACACGTGGCTCGATGATCATGACGCCGTTCAGTGCAGTTTCAATCACCTTCATGCTTTGCTCCAGCCAGTTTCAGCAGGTATTGGCCATAGCCCGTTTTAGCCAGTGCCTGGGCTTGCTCGTGTAGCTGCTCACGACTGAGCCAACCTTGATTGAAAGCAATCTCTTCCAGACAGGCGACTTTCAGGCCTTGGCGATGTTCAATCGTGCGCACGAAGCTGCCAGCTTCTTGCAGGCTTTCGTGAGTGCCTGTATCCAGCCAAGCAAAGCCCCTGCCCAAAAGGCTGACGTGTAATTGGCCGGATTCTAGGTAAGCATTGTTGACGTCTGTGATTTCCAGTTCGCCGCGGGCAGAAGGTTTAACTTGACGGGCGATGTCGACCACCCGGTTATCGTAAAAGTACAGGCCAGTGACAGCAAAGTTTGATTTGGGTTTGGAGGGTTTTTCCTCAATCGAAATCGCTTTACCTTGTGCGTCGAACTCGACAACACCAAAGCGTTCCGGGTCACTGACTTGATAACCAAAGACAGTTGCGCCTGTTTTTCGTTCTGCAGCTTCGCGCAACATCTGGCTAAAGCCGTATCCGTAGAAAATATTATCTCCGAGAATCAGACTGACATTGTCCTGGCCGATGAAGTCGGCTCCGATAATAAAGGCTTGGGCCAATCCATCGGGTGAGGGTTGTTCAGCGTAAGACAGAGACAAGCCGTAGCGAGAACCATCTCCAAGTAGCTTGCGAAAATTAGGAAGGTCTTCAGGGGTGGAGATAATCAAGATCTCCCTGATGCCGGCCAACATCAAAACCGACAAAGGATAGAAAATCATCGGTTTATCGTAGATGGGCAGCAGCTGTTTGGATACGCCCATGGTAATGGGGTGAAGGCGAGTCCCTGACCCGCCTGCCAGAATAATGCCTTTCATGCCTTGTTTCCTATACGATCCAGACGGTAGTCGCCGCTAAGTACTCGTTCCCACCAGCCCGTGTTTTCCAGATACCAGGCCACGGTCTTGCGCAGTCCTGTTTCAAATGTTTCTTTGGGTTGCCAGCCTAACTCATTAGCAATTTTGCTGGCATCGATTGCGTAGCGTTTGTCGTGACCTGGGCGGTCTGTGACAAAAGTGATCAGATCGGCGTATTGTTTGACCCCTTCGGGTTTGGTGGGAGCCAATTTTTCCAGAATAGTACAGATACTATGTACGACTTCCAGGTTCTGCTTTTCGTTGTGGCCGCCAATATTGTAGGTTTCACCTGCCTTGCCAGTTGTAGCTACCAGCACCAGCGCACGAGCATGGTCTTCGACATATAGCCAATCTCGAATCTGATCGCCTTTGCCATAAATCGGCAAAGGCTTCCCATTCAGGGCATTCAGGATAACGTGGGGAATGAGCTTTTCGGGGAAGTGATAAGGCCCATAGTTGTTGGAGCAGTTGGTAATCAGTACCGGTAGCCCATAGGTACGGTGCCAGGCACGGACCAGATGATCGGAGCTGGCTTTACTCGCAGAATAGGGCGAACTGGGCGCATATGGCGTTGTTTCCACAAATAATTGATCTGTTCCATCCAGATCGCCATAAACCTCGTCTGTAGAAATATGATGGAAGCGGAATCTGGCTTGATCTTCAGGCTGCAAGGCTGACCAGTACTGCCGTGCTGCTTCCAGCAGGGTGTAGGTGCCCATGATATTGGTATGAATAAATGCGGCGGGTCCGTCGATGGAGCGATCAACATGGGATTCCGCGGCCAGGTGCATGATCACGTCAGGGCAAAACTGCGTGAGCAAATGGCTCATCTGGGAGGCATCGCATATATCGGCATGAGCAAACTGATATCGGGGATTGTTAGCTACCGGAGCAACAGACTCCAGATTCCCCGCGTAAGTCAGTTTGTCAACATTAAGGACGCTGTGATTCGTATCCAGGATCAAGTGACGGATAACTGCCGAGCCGATGAAGCCCGCTCCGCCGGTGACTAGAATGCGCATGAAGTGATCTCGTTAGTGCAGTTGGACAAAAGATTAGACTCGGACAGTGAGAATTAGCGATATCGTCTGGACAACAGGATAAGGGCCAAGCAGTCTACGCCGACTCGTATCGTCCATGCCAGTGCCGCGCCGATGACACCCCACCGGTTGATGCTCAAATAGAGCAGTCCTAAATAAGGCATGATCTCGGCCAGGTGCAACAAAGCTGTGACGCGTGAGTGGCCAGCTGCTTGAATGACGGTGTATGGGATTTGCGCGACGGCATTAAAGAAAAAACCGACCAACAGAATCTGCAGGACCGGAACGGCATCTCCCAGAAAGTCCTGTCCTAACCATAAAAGCAGAATCCACTTTGCCAGAAAAATGCCTGTCAGTGAAATGGCGCCACATACGCCACATAGCAGCAGGTAGGATAACCGCGTTTCATTGCCAATGCCGCTGCGTGCGCTGAGCACCGGAAAGATGGCTCTGACCACTGATCCTGGTATGGCTAGCAGTCGGGTGATTGCTTCGGCTGGCCCGGTATAGAAGGCCACGACTTTGGCTCCATTCATCGTAGAGAGCAGAAAACGATCAAAATACACCATTAAGGGGCTGATTAAATTGCTAACTGTTAGCCAGCCGCCAAAGCGGAAAAGGGTGAAAGCGGTTGCCGTTTCCCAGCGCAACAGATATTTGCGGGATGAGCCGGGTAAGCTCCAGATATAGGCGATCAGGGCAGTTAGTAAACGGCCAAAGAACAGTCCCCAGACCGCGTGGCTCAAATCAGCATGTATCCAGACGCCAATCAATGGAAAAACAGCGAGAAAAATTCCGCTGAGAGTTCTAAGCATATTGAGAAGGCGAAAATTGGACATGCCTTCCAGGTAAGAAAACCAGACCGAGCTCAATAGTACGAGAGGAAGTGTCACGGCTAGTATGGAAAAGGCTCGTGCACTGTCTGCCTGGTACTCCGGGCTGATGGAAAGCCACTGCACCAGTGTGGTATTGAACCCAGCGATCAGTAGCAATGCCAGCAGGCTGCTTGCCGCGACAAGTATGGTCGAGGTGCCCAGGATGCTATGGATGCCTGCCAGGTTGCCTTGCTCTATGGCAACGGAGCGAATGACGGCACGGCTGATACCGAGATCAAACAGGCTGGCGTAGCCAACAATTGCAAAAAACAAGGTGAAAATACCAAACTGCTCCACCCCCAGCAGACGAGCAATAACGCCCATAGCCGGAATGGCGATAATGAGTGGGGCCGCATACCCCGCTAAGTTCCAGAAGGAGTTTTTAATTAAACTCATTGCTTGGATAAGGACGCATGAGTGTTAGTAGTTTTACTGAAGCTCATGAGGCTCCAGAAAATGGAAATGGCTAGAAGAAAAAATAATAATGTATTGTTTCTTTCCATCATGTTTTGCGTGAGATTGGAGATTGAGTAAACAACTACAAGAATAGATCCATTAATGGCTGACTGTTTTTTTATCGGGTTGTTGTGGAAAATATTTTTAATAAAATTAAAAAAACAAAAAACAAATAAAGAAACTAAAAGAAATAAGCCGCTAATACCAAAATGCAGCCATGTTTCAATATAGTTGTTATGTGAGTTTGCCAGGCCGAGAATAATCGGAGCGTCGGCTCTGTTTTGTGTGAGTTGTTCCAGCGCTTTTTGATGTTCTGCATCGGACCAAGCCACAATAGGGCGCTGCTTGATTAATTCCCAGTTCGCTTGCCAGATTGCGAGACGGGCACCGATTGAGGTATTGGCGTTGCCCTCCTGGAACTGAGTAATATCTTGAGCAGCTAGTTGATATCGTTCCTGCACAAAGGAACTTTGCGTCAGCAGGGCTCCTGCCAGGATTGCCGCCAGTACGCAGCTTGTGATGCTGCGCACGGCATAGCGTTTGGGCGTGTAGGCGATAATCAGTATGGCAAGAGCAAGGGGTAGTGCAATCCATCCTCCTCGGCTGCCAGAAGCCAGAGAGGCGAATAAACCTGCGAGGGCTCCTAAGGCATAGAGAGAGGCAAGGCCGCGCTTGAACTCCTTGGCGTGCCATTGCGCCAGTAAAGCAGTCAGGCAAAATAGCCCAAGCAGGAGGGCAATATTGCCAAACTGAATTGCGCCGGTATAGCCATAAACCCTGCCATTATGAAGCTCACCGCCTAATTGTGCGTAGACTAGCCATAGAGAAGATAGGCTGCCCAATGCAAAGGAAGCCGAGATCCAGTCAGGTTTGAGTGTCGCCTTGCTCAAGGCATACAGAATGGGTAGTAGCAGCAGGTAGCGGCTGATCAGGTCAAGCTGACGGACGGCGTCGCCGTGATAAAGCCACATGGCAAGCCCGTTCAGGAAGATCAAGAGCAGCAGTACATGCAGCCCTTTGTTAAATGAGCTTGCCGGGTTGGGTTGGAGGGAGCGTAGAAAGCATAATGCCAGCGAGCTGACTAACAATAGGCCTGCCGCAATGGCATATACGTTCCGAGTCGATAGGATACTGGCGAAAAACAGTGAAAAACCCAGGTTGATACCTAAATTCGCGTATGCGGAAAAATGGAAAGAAGGTCGTTGCATGGTGGGCTGTATTGTACGCGTAGGTTTATTGGGTGTTGACCATCGTTAAACAGTCTGAAAAAGGTTGCTGTAGGTTACAATTTACAAAGCTTAGCATCCGCAGCAATCGTGAAGATGAGATAACTTAGGAATTATTTTAATAGTAGTGATTCTCATTCGTTTAGATAAATATAAGCGTTTTCGCGATACGACCAATATTTAGTTGTAACGTCCTATGCGTATAATGCTTTTTGACTCCAACTTGAAATATTGGACCACCGATCCAGAATGAGCCAGTTAAAAATTCGTCGATTTCAGCGCTTGCATGAGCTGCTGTTGCTGTCTCTACCTATTTCCCTGTTATGTGGCCTGTTGGTCACAGTCGTTGCCCCTGCCTTAGGGCTGTGGGGAACGCGTGTTTTGCTACACCCTGATGTGGGGCAGTTAAGTGCATGGATATTAACCAGCTGTGCTTTTGTCGTCAGCAAGTTAAGTATTAATAAAAGTTCGTCTGACTACCCCGGGGCTCATAGTGCGTGGCTTATTGCGCCCACGGTGCTCTGTGTATACATCCTGCTGTATGTGGTGACTTTTTTCTTGCGCTTTGATGCATCACGGGCCCTGCTGCTAAGCAGTGGTGTTTTATCCCTTTGCTGGTTGCACCTTGAGTATTTTTTGACCAGTCGATACCGCATTGTCAAGTTAGCGGTGTTGCCTGGCGGCGAGGCGGACTCCCTGATTGGATTGCCAGGTGTGGACGCCCGTTATATTTCTGATTTTGATTTGACTGGGCGACGGTTCGATGGGGTTGTGGCCGATTTTTCCTGTCTAGATGCGAATGGCGAGCGCTTTCTAACGCGCTGTGCATTGCAACGGATTGCCGTATACAGCGCCCGCCAGGTCTTTGAGTCGGTGACCGGGCGTGTGCGTATTGATCGAATGTCCGAGAACAACATCGGCTCTTTGTTGCCCTCACGTCAATATGAGATAAGCAAGACTGTGTTCGATTACACGATTGTTTTGTTGAGCGCTGTTGTTGTGGTGCCCGTGTGCCTGCTGACCGCATTGGCGATTCGACTGGAAAGTCCGGGCAAGGCGATCTACTCGCAAGTGCGAGTGGGGCAGGGTAACCGTCCGTTCACCATTTATAAATTGCGCAGCATGCGTTTCGATCGAGACGCATGCGAGCAGTTTGCTGGTGAGGATGACCCACGTATTACGCGAGTAGGGCGGATTATTCGTAAACTGCGTATTGACGAGCTGCCGCAGTTCTACAACGTGTTGCGCGGGGATATGAGCCTGATTGGTCCGCGGCCTGAACAACCCTCTTTTGTGAAGGAATTTGATGAAATGATTCCTTTCTATAGTTACCGCCATGTCGTCAAACCTGGCATTACGGGTTGGGCGCAGGTGCGGCATGGGTATGTTTCCAATGCAGAAGATACCCGAGTCAAGATTCAGCACGATCTTTACTATATTAAGAATTGTTCAATCATGCTGGATCTCTACATTACATTTCTGACTCTCAAGACGATGGCTACAGGTTTTGGAGCACGTTAGGCGCTTGATGACAAGCGCTTCTTGATCCAATTTTTCAGCGGTTGCAGGGTGCCATGGATCAGATGGTAGAGGCGATGCAAGACGGACCCCCAATGCCCGTAGTGCTTGTTCAGATAGACTTTCATGCCGTCGCTATAACAACGTCCCCGAAATGACTCATCTGTAAATGTGCCGCCTGACTCGTGCAAGTAACGCGCGGCAGGAATATGAACGGAAGCAATGCCTTGTTGCCTTGCTCGATATTGCAGGTCTGTCTCTTCAAAGTAGAGAAAGAACGACTCGTCAAAGCCGTGAAGCTGTTGAAATTGCTCGCGACCGATTAGCAGCAAGGAGCCCGAAACGTAGTCCACCTGATGAGGCTCTGTGCGGGTGTATGAGGGAGTTAGCAAACGCCCTAGTCCGAACGCCTTGAGCATTAGTGTCAGTGGCGTGGGAAAGTGCTCATAGGCATAGCTTGGCGTGCCTTGGCTATCAACAGACAAGCCTCCCAGAATAGGCTGTGGCCCCGGTTGAGGGACAGCCAAATACTGCTGGAAGATCTCGATAACATTACAGAGCAGTTGGGCATCTGGATTCAGCAACATGATGTGAGGCGCATTGGTGTGGCGTGCGCCTATATTGCAGCCTTTGCCAAACCCGTTGTTTGCCCCTGTGCGCAGCAATTGAACCCGCGGGTAACGTTGTTCGATCTGATCACAGCTGTCATCACTGGAGCCGTTATCCACGACGGTGATGCGATAGGTATCTGGCGTACTGTACTGCTCGATACTTGCTATGGTCTCGAGAATCTGGCTGCCACCGTTGTAATTGACGAGCAGTATGTCTACCCAAGCTGTGGTCTGTGATGAAACATTCATGGGATTAAAGTCTTTTGAGGATGGCTTTGCTGAGGTAATGCAGCATCAGATACATGCTGTAAGGCGCAGACAGGCCCAGATGTTTGCGGTAGATTTCCCAGGTCCATTGAACCGATTTAAATTTGTTTGATGACAGCGAGGCATGGCCCACCCGGTAGGCCGCCAAGGGTTCGGGTACTGCACAGACTGTGCCTGCCTTGCGCGTGACTTCCAGCCACATGAGATAGTCTTCGTGGCGGATGGGCTGCTGATAAAATTTGCCCAAGGCATGGCAATCATATAGACCGGTCAGGTTACCGATGACATTGCCTTGAAGAAGTTGGTGGTAGCTAGTCTGTTGAGGGGGCGATGAGGTGCTTAGCCACTGTCCAGGCTCACGGAACCGGTAGTATGCACTAGTGCATACCAGCGTGTTGGTGGCGCGCATTAGCTCGAGCTGTTTTTCCAGCTTTTCAGGTAGCCATAAGTCATCTGAGTCCAGAAAAGCGATGTATTGTCCTTGGGCAAGTTCTATCCCGGCATTACGGGCCCGAGCAACACCCCCATTAGTTTCACACTGTACTAAACGGATTCTGGCATCCTCTTGAGCCAGCTCTTGCATGAGCTGACTCGTGTTATCGGTTGAGCAGTCGTTAATAATTAAAAGCTCAAGATGGGGGTAAGTTTGCTTGAGCACAGAGCGAACGGAATCGGCCAGAGTAGCTTGAGCGTTGTAGGCCGGCATAATGACACTGACAAGGGCGGATTCGTTTTTTAAGGACATGAATATTTGAGGGGTGAGGGCACTTGGGCAAAGAGTCACAGGCTTCTCGCCTGCTGGTCTGCCACACCTTATCTGGCAATGGCAGCGGTCTGTAACGTGGTATTTCAGTACTGAGGTGGAGATGGCTTGTGCCGGGCCACTATTTGAATCATAAAAACGATACGGATTTCGTTGCGTGTCTATAGGCAAGGATGCAATTAAGCGAGTATCGATACAAGTGGTAAACGGACGCCTATGCCATACTCCGACCTACGAGACAGTCCGGTTATGATGAGATGCGTTTTCTTTGCAGGAACGGAATCCGCCGGACTTTATAATATAGCGTACTTTGAAGTAGGTAATTGATGACTAAGCCTGTGATTTCTCCGGTAGTGCTGTGTGGTGGATCGGGAACCCGATTATGGCCACTTAGCCGGAAAAGTTTTCCGAAACAGTTTGCGCCTGTCATTCATGATCGCAGCTTGCTCAGATTGACGCTGGAGCGATTAAGCCCTTTGATGCAGAGCGGGTCTTTGGTTTGTATTGGCTCTGAGGAACATCGCTTTCTGATCAGCAATGAGCTGGAGTCCGTGAATTTGCTGGGCAAGATCATATTGGAGCCCGTCGCCAAGAATACGGCCCCTGCGGTGGCGTTAGCGGCAATGGCCGTCGGACCCGATGACTTATTGCTGATCTGTCCTGCAGACCATTTTATTCCGGACGCGCAACTGTTCGAGGAGTGCATACGTCGAGCAGTGCCTGCTGCCGAGCAGGGAGCAATCGTGATCTTTGGCGTGCAGCCTAGCTTCCCTAGTACTGCTTATGGATATATAGAAAGCAAGCATGAGCTGGGTGAAGAGTCTGCTGTGCCGGTCAAGGCTTTTATCGAGAAGCCGTCACTGGAGCTTGCCACACAGTTGCTGGCCAACCGTAATGTGTTTTGGAACTCAGGCATGGTGCTGGCCAAAGCAGATGTACTGTTGAGCGAGTTGGAGGTGTTGGCTCCTGATATGTTGGATCATGTTGCCCGAGCATTCCAGGCAGGGCAGGTGGATGGTTTGTTTTTCCGCCCAGATGCAGAAGTCTTTGCCCAGACTCCTGAAGACAGTTTCGACTATGCCGTGCTTGAAAAAAGTGACAAGGTCATGATGACCGCGTTCCGTGGCGCCTGGAGTGATGTCGGTAGCTGGAATGCCTTATCAGCAGTCCAGGAGGCTGACGAGGACGATAACCGTCTGTCGGGTCAAGCCTATGCGTATGGTTGTTCGGGTACCAGCATTCGAGCTGAACATCGTGTGGTTGTCGGCCTGGGTCTGCAAGACTTGCAGATAGTGGAAACGGCAGATGCTGTGCTGGTGGCACGGGCTTCGGAAGTGGAAAAAATCAAACACGTTGTTGAGGACCTGAGAAAGTCTAATGTTGCTCAAGCCGATACGCATCGTAATGTCGTGCGTCCCTGGGGCTCGTATGACAGCATTGATAGTGGTGATCGCTTTCAGGTCAAACGTATTGTTGTGAAACCGGGGGCCGCATTGAGCTTGCAGAAACACTATCAGCGCTCCGAGCACTGGATTGTTGTCAAAGGTACGGCCCTGGTGACCAGGGGCGAAGAGCAGCATCTGTTATCCGAGAACCAGTCTATTTATATTCCCTTGGGAACGACTCATCGTTTAGAGAATGTGGGCAAAACTTCCCTGGAACTGATTGAGGTGCAGACGGGGGCTTATTTGGGTGAGGACGATATTGTTCGTCTCGAAGATACATATGGCCGGGTGTGAGAGCGGTGAGCATTAAAGTTCTGATCGTTTCTTTAAATGGCGTCCAGGAACTCTCTGGTGGCGGACTTTATTTGCGTTCTGTGGTGAGAGCATTCGCCAGCCTGGACGATGTGGGAGAAGTGACTGTCATCTCTAAGGAGGTCGGGGAGCAAAGTGTCACTTTGCCTGAAAAAGCACGATATGTTTATGTGCCGAAAACCGTGCGTTCGGATATCGTTTCTCGAGCGATGCTCAATCCCACCTTTCTTGGAACCAGTACTGAGCTGATTGCCCAGCATGCTCAGGAAGCAGATCTGGTAGTCCTGCATAATTCTCGGTGCGGCCGCATTCTGAGTACCTTGAAACGACGGTTGCCAGGCAAGCGGTTCGGTATTATTTCTGATAATTCAGAATACGACTTGAGACGACAGCATGAAGCCAGTAGTTGGCTGCGGAAGTTGGAACGGGCAATAGACAGCTCCGAGATTTATGCAGCTGAAAAGCGCTGTTTGCAGGCGGATTTTATTTCGTTTATTACGCGTAAAGATCGGGATGTGTATATCGCTCGATATGGACAGCCTGCCCTACATGAAATCTTGCCGATCACTGTCGAAGCCGGTATATCTGCTACCGAGTTAAGGCCTGCTCAACATCCCCGCGTCATTTTCACTGGTCATTTTGGCTTTGCCCCCAACGTTAGTGCACTGCAGACGTTTGCTCAGGCCGCTGAGCAATTCCGCCTGTCTGCAGCAGGGCATGACGTAAGCTTTGCTGCTGCTGGGGCGGGTCTGTCGAAATGTTCCATACCAGGGGAGCATTTTGAGAAGTTGAAGTCGCCAAGTAGTGCGCAGATGCAAGCTTTTTTCCGTAGTGCATCTGTGTATTTAGCGCCTGTTGCGTGGGGAAGCGGCATGAAAACCAAGGTTGCAGAGGCGCTATCCTATGGCCTGCCGGTTATCTGCATGGAAAATGCTGCAGAAGGCTATGAAGACGTGCTGTCTTCGGATCGCTATCGTTGTGTGATTGAGGTGGTTAACGATGTTGGCCAAATGGTTCATGGGTTGGCAGCCTTGTTTGCGGATCCGGATGAGCTTTTGCGCCGTCGCCAGCTGGCATTGGAGGCTTTTCATTTGTATTTATCACCGGATTCACAGGCTCGCAGAATGCAGTCATTGATAGCGGCTATAGGTTTGAAGGCCGCTGATCATTAGTCTTGACGTTGAATTTCTGTTTGCAAGGATTTTTCGACGATAAAATCTCGTTGAAATTTATCTAATAGAAAAAAAGGCTGGTATTGGTTTAAAAAGTCCCGCTCAGGATTTTTGTATGCAAGAAACAGCGACAGGCTCATGGTAAGTGCACAAGCAATAATGAAAGATCCCCGCAGAAATGAGGTCTTGTTATAAAGCACTATTCCAAATAAAAGGGGGTGTACAGCCAGTAGTGCCCAGCTTATTCTTGATATATGAATCCCAAAGGGAAGAGCTGCTGAGAAAAGTAAAATACCAATAAAGTAGCAATGAAATAAGAATATATGATTGCTGTTTTCGAATATATATTTTCTGTTGATTAAAAAGAAGATATATATTAGAGAAAGTAAAGCATAAATTTTGAGGCCGCTATTTGAGAGATGCAAAGTAAAGTAGCTAGTGTATAGCCCTGTGTATTGCGAGACAGCGGTGATCAGTAATGGTCCTAATGTTAGGAAGCAGGACCAAATTAGTACATAGATGAACCAAGAGTGCGGTTTGGATAGCCATCGTCTTAGTATCACTAGAGGAAAGAGGACCAGAATTGATTTATGAAACAGGGCTGCGACTAGCAGCCAAGCTATGGAAATTAATGTGCGGCGTTGGATATTGCTGGCAACATACACAAAAATAGCGATGGCTATAAATTGACGAATGACTCCCAAACTATCCAGGTATGCGATGGGTAAACCTAGAAAAGCAAAAAGGCCTACCGGGTGCCATTTGTAAAGCCGACTGTAGCGATCGAACGCAAGATAGTAGAATGTTGCGATCAATGCGCTTGATAGAATAAATAACAGAATAGGATCGGTGTGATGGCCAATATCCATAAGAACACGGGATAAAGGCTCGAACCAGTCGTAGTCATCTTTTTGGCTGAGATTGTAGTAAACAGGATAGTCATATCCCGCATTGAAACGTACGCCAGAAAAAATGCACAATATTAGTAGTGACAGGAAAACTTGGAGTCTGGAAGAGACTCCAAGCAGGTAGAGATAAAGCAGTGCCAGAAAGAGAAAGAGATAGTAGATCACAGTGAGAGTGTGAGGTTACTGATCTGCAGCCGTTGGTTTTTGTCTGAATAAGTACGACAGTCTGGTCAAAACATATAGACAGGCAATGCCGAGGCCACCAAGCAGGCCTATCGCCAGAGTTATCAATGTACGTGGTTGATAAGGTGTGCTGGGTTCGATAGCTGGCTGGTCTATGGTCGCAACTTGACCTGATAGTTGAGTTGAATCGATGCTGCTCAATAAGTCCAACTTAGCCTTTAGAGGTGGCAGAGTAGGAATATAGGGGTCGTTATTCTGGCGCTTCTCAAGCGTATCAAGTTGTGCTTGCAGAGCTTTTGTACCGCGCAGGTACAAGTTGTCGCCTGAATAAGAAGTAATGAGATTACCTGTAGAAGAAGGATGTTCCAGTGCAATGCTCAAGGCAATCTCATGGGCGTCCTTTATGCGCGAAATTTGCGCTTGTCGTTCTGTCTCTGCAAATAAGCGCAGGGCAGTGATCTGGGAGTCCGTTGTTTTTTTCTCCAGATCTACCGTGCTTTGCACTGTTTGTAGAACTTCAGCACGGCTGTTCTGCAAAGCCAGGGTAACGAATTGGTTCGTCCAGGCTTTGGCTAATTGGGGATCTTGATTACTTAAGGTTACCGTTGCTGTCGGAACCCCATTCGGGCTGGAGTTCAAAATATTGAGGTCTCGCGAAAATTGTTCTCGTAGTATTTCTCTTTCCTGGGCAGGTAAGGCCGTGTTATTCAGGTGAGGGAGATAAACAGTTTCGAAAAACTCGTCGAGGGTTTTCTGAGAGTTCAGATGCCGGGTGAAGATCTGAAAAGCGGTTTCCGGAGTAAGTTCGGCAAGGTGTTGCTTGCCAGCTTCTCCCGGCTGCTCATTAAGAATATTGTCTATTTCGGGGCCTAAGGAGCGAATGGCGGTATTGAAATGAACCAGATCAGTGGGGGTGGGCGGAGTTAGGGTGGAGTGCGCGCGAAAGCGCGGTTCTGCTATCACCAGATAAGCGGCCGCGCATATTATGCCCGCTAGGGATAGCAAGATAACAGGCAATTTGTTATTGCGTAATGCATCCAGAACATCAAAGATCGTAGGGCCTTGGTCAACGGAAGAGGGGGGAGTAGACGGACTAGTCAAGCGAAAGCTCCTCTGATGGGGAAAGCCATGCGCCAATATAAGCGCTCGTTCTCGATATGCTCGCTATTGTATAGCGGGATATGAGCAGGGATCCTACAGACTGTATGAGGTTAGACCAATAGCTACAGCTATGTGACGAAGCTCTTATATTTTCTATAGTTATAAACAAATAAAGATGCGTCTCCCCAACAGGTTTAAGCTTCAGTTTTCGCCTGTTTCACGAGATCGTTATGTTTTCCCGTTATTTAGCCCCTGGCCTTCTTGCTCTATCCGTCTCCTTCTCCGCACAGGCTGCCGAGCAAGCGCTGGAGATCGGCTATTTGCCTATCATGCCTGCCGCTCAATTGTTCGTGGGCTTAGGGTCTGGCGACTTATTGCCAGAGGGACAAGCGGAACCCAAGCTGGTTCAGTTTCAAAGCGGTCCAGCGCTGACCCAGGCCTTGATCGCCGGGCAGCTGGATGTTGCCTATGTGGGTATTGGCCCCGCTTTGGTGGCCAAGGCTAAAGAGGCCGACGTCAAAGTTGTTGCCTCCAACATCGTGGAGCAGGTCAGTGTGGTGGCTATTGGCGATCTGGCTGCTTATCTTGATGCCGACAAGCCTGATTTCGCAGCGGCTGTCGCCAAGTTCACCCAAGAGAAGGGTCACAAGCCCAAGGTTGCCAGCTACCCCAAAGGTGCTGTGCCTGAAGCTGCCTTGCAGTACTGGCTGCGCAATATGTTGAAAGTTGATCCGAATGTGGTCGAGGTGATCTACCAGGGCGAGGCCCAGATTCAACAGGCCTTGAGCAATCACGCTGTTGATGCCGCCGCCATTCTGGAACCGACGGTTAGCCAAATTCTGCAGCGCCAGCCCGATGCCAAGATTGTGGCTCATGGTGGTGAGTTGTTCCCCAATGAGCCCGGCTCGGTACTGCTGGTGCGCGAAGGCTTGATCAAATCCAATCCTGATCTGGTTCAGCACTTGGTGAATGCTCACTTGCGTGCCACTGCCATGTTGCGCGATGAGCCAGCCAAGGCAACACCTTATGTGCAGAAGTATGTAGGCGGTGGTCGCTTGCCTAAAGAGATTGTGCAAGCCGCTATCGAGCGCTCGCGTGATCAGTTCCAGCCTGACCCTCACAAGATTATTGATGGCACGGTTCAGCTGCAGGATTTCCAGGTTTCTTTAGGCACGCTGGCGACCAAGCTGGATGATGTTCAAAGCCTGTTTGACGTTCGCTTTTATGAAAAGGCAGCACCGTAATGAGCGTTGCGAAACAAGCAAGTTTGCCCGCCGCAGCACCCGCAACTGCGGGTGCCCTGGTTGATGCCTTGTGGCGTCGCGGTCTGGAGCGGATTGTTTACGGCGTAGCCGGTCTGGCCTTGTTTATCCTGGTGTGGCGCCTGGCTTATGTCTATGGCTGGGCTCCGCGCGGTACGCTGCCTGATCCATTGAGCTTGCCCTCGGCTTTGTTCCAGGAGATTGAAGCCGGTCGTCTTTGGCCGGCTGCTCAGTCCAGCCTGGTGCATTATTTCTGGGGCTTGGGCATCGGCACTTTCCTGGGTATTGCTTTTGGTCTGGCGGCGGCAACGATCCATCGCTTTGATTTACTGCAAGCTTACTTGGTTCGCTTGCTGCGTCCTATCCCGCCCTTGGCGTGGGTGGTGTTTGCCATTGCCTGGTTCAAGGTCAGCCACACTGGTGCAGCCTTTGTGATTGCAATCGGTGTGTTCTGGCTGAATTACTTTGCCACTTACAGTGCGGTGCGTTCGGTCGATCCCCGCTATTACGAATTGGCTGCGGCTTTTGGGCATAATTCTTATTTTTCTCGCGCCTGGACGGTGGTTCTGCCAGCGATCAGCCCCGGCTTGTTGAGTGGTGTGCGTGCTGGTATTGGTCAAGCCTGGATGACGTTGATTGCGGCCGAGTTGCTGGGTGTGCCTGGTATGGGTCAGGAAATGAATGCCGCAGCGGGAGTGGGTGCTTACGATGCGGTGGTGGTCTATATGTTGATCATCTCGGTGGTCTACACCTTGTGCGACATGCTTTTTCTGGCTTTCAACAAATGGGTACTTCAGTGGCAGCCTTGATCCAGTTTCAGGGGTTTGGTTTTCAGTACCCCGGTGCGCCTGCACCTGTGATCCGCGATGTGAATCTGGAAGTTCAGGCAGGGCATTTTGTGGCGATTGTGGGTGGTTCGGGCGTAGGCAAGAGCACCTTGCTACGTGCGGCGGCCGGTTTGAGCCAGCCCAGCTTCGGACATCTGCGTTCTAACCTGCAAGATAGTCCTGGCCGTCGTGCCAACGCCTTCGTGTTTCAGGACAGCCGTCTGCTGCCTTGGCGGCGTATTGCTTCCAACGTGGCTTATGGTCTGGAAGGTCTGGGTCTGTCGCGTGAAGAGCGTGATCAGCGTGTGGATGCCGCCTTGAATCAGGTGGGTTTGGCGCATCTGAAAGACCGCTGGCCGCATCAACTGTCGGGTGGTCAGGTACAGCGTGTTGGCATTGCCCGTGCCTTGGCTGTGCAGCCGGATTTGTTGTTGATGGATGAACCTTTTTCTGCCGTGGATGCCTTGACTCGTCAGGCCTTGCAGGATGAGCTGGTTCAAGTGTGGCAGCGTAGTTCAGCAGCAGTTCTGTTTGTGACGCACGACATTGACGAAGCGGTCTTTTTGGCCGATACCATTATCGTTCTGGGTGGCAGCCCGGCTGGTGTCAGCGCCCGGATAGAGGTAGACCTGCCACGTCCGCGAGATCGCACTACACCCCGCTTTGGGGAGTTGGTGAAAGAGGTTGGTCAGGCCTTGTAATTACGTCTGCCATTGCATCAAGAAGAACGGCCCATTGAGTGGGCCGTTTCTGTTGCCTACTCTTGTCTGCTGGTTCTGCATGGGTATGCTCAGAGACAAAACAATCAGGCCCTGTGCTCACTTCTACCTTGCGCGCTTTACACTACTTGTTTGACGCCTAAGCACATGACAAGGAGAGGACATGAAGCACCCGGTAAATGCATTCAAGCAGGCTTTGCGGCAGGGCAAGTCCCAGATTGGTTTGTGGCATGGCTTGGCCAGCCCGTATGTGGCGGACCTCTGTGCAGGCCTGGGCTATGACTGGATCTTGCTGGATGGCGAGCATGTTCCCAATACGGTACAGACTTTGTTGGCGCAGTTGCAGGCCGTATCGGCCCATCCTATTGCGCCGATTGTGCGTCCCAGCTGGAATGACCCTGTGCAGATCAAGCTGCTGCTGGATATGGGGGCTCAGAACCTTTTAATTCCCATGGTGCAAAACGCGGAGCAGGCCAAAGCGGCTGTTGCCGCGACACGGTATCCTCCGCATGGCATTCGAGGGGTGGGGGCAGCCTTGGCGCGTGCTGCTCGCTGGGGGGCGACCACGGACTATGTGGCGCGAGCCAATCAGGAAATGTGCGTGATTTGTCAGGTGGAAACGCGTGAGGCGCTGGAGAACCTGGACGAGATTCTGGCGGTGGAGGGCGTGGACGGTATTTTCATCGGCCCGGCGGATTTGGCGGCCAGTATGGGGTATTTGACCGAACCCGGGCATCCAGACGTTTTGTCAGCGATTGAGGACGCGATCGTGCGTATCAGCAAGGCGGGTAAGGCTCCCGGAATCTTGCAGGCCAATGTCGAGGCAGCGCATCACTATTTGTCCTTGGGGGCCTTGTTTGTGGCCGTAGGCGTGGACGCGGTTTTGTTGCGGCAGGCGGCAACGGCTTTGTTGGGTCAATTCAAGGACGAGGTCGAGGTGCCAGCTGCTCAGCCCGGCGCCGCTTACTAAAGCTTGTTAGATCGCCAGACGTCTTGCGGATAGCTGCTCCGCCTCAGTTATGTTGTAAAGGCCGGGCCTGCTTATTAGACGATATGACCTTGGCCGTAGCACCGGCTAAGGTCGGCTTTCTTAAGCGCCGCTCTCGAGCAGGAAGCTCAGCAAGCTTTCGGCGCTCGGTTGCAGGTCACTGCGGCGGCGCACACCGATCAGAATTTCTCGCTGGCTCCATTCTTCGTCCAGCTCAATCACACGGGTATTGGGGATCTGATAAATGCTGGCGCTCTTGCGCGGCAAGATGCCTATACCCATGCCTGCATTAATCAATAAGCACATGGCGTCGTAGCCGGAAACCTCGGTGCGGATACGCACCGAACGGTTGGCTTCCATGGCGATTTTGGTGATCTGGTAATGCAGCTGCGTGCCGGTCAGTAGCGTAATCTGCTCATGTTCCAGCGTCTGCTCGAAACGGATTCTTTCATGCTGAGCCAAGGGGTGATTGATAGGCACTAGCACGACTAGCTTGTCACTGCGAAATGGGTAAGCTTCAATATCGGCTGCATAAGGCAGGCGAGTAAACACCCCCAGGTCGGCTTTGCCCTCTGCCAGAGCCCGAATAATGTCCAGGCTGGTTTGTTCTTCCAGTTGCAGGGGAATAGCGGGGTGCAGACGTCCAAATTTGCCCAGAGGCTCGGCTAGAAACTGAGAGATAGCCGATGTGTTGGCCAGGATATGTACCAGCCCTTGCTGGCCTTGCGAAAACGCTTGGAGGCGCGTCTCGATCTCTTGAGCACTGTTGAGCAAGGCACGTGAGCGGTACAGCAGCTCCAGGCCCGCCGCAGTTGGGCTGACACCTTTGTTCGTACGCAGCAGCAGGGTGGTGTTCAGAGACTGTTCCAGATCCGCAATCCGGCGGCTGACCGCGGCGGCAGCAATATGCTCACGCTCTGCCGCTTGGCTGATCGTGCCTTCTTCCAGGATGCGGACAAACAGTTTGAGGGTTAGAAGGTCCAGTTTCATGCAGGCATCATATCGCTTTTTTTTGATTATCTGCATCTGGGCTGACGGTGGCAGCGGAGAGAGTCATCGCTCTAAGCTCTATGGCTATTTCGCGTCGTGTCTACGCCATATCTCCATACGGATGTAGTAGCAGAGGGTGTTATCAGCCTGTATCGAGGGCGAACGACCGGCCATGGCTTGGCGTTTGTTTATGAGTCGCTACAACTGCGGTTTTTACGGTACGCATTGAGGATGTCTAAGCATAAAAAAAAGCCCCGCCGACAGTATGTCGGCAGGGCTTTGTACCGCTAAGCCTGTTGGATCAGGCTTGTGGCTTGGCGCCAGACAGGATGTGGCCAGCGTTAGGAACGCGGGTTTCCAGACCCAGGGTCTTGAGCATTTGGTACACGGTGCAAACAGCGGCGGACAGAACGGGCTTGCCGATCTGGTCTTGGGCGCGCTGGATAGCAGGCAGGGAAGGCATCTGCACGCAAGCGGACAGAATAACTGCGTCCACGCCGTCGTGGTTCAGGCGCTTGACGTGCTCCAGCAGGTTCTCTGGATTCAACAGGCCCACTTCCAGGTTGTCCGACACTTCCAGGCTGATGGAGTCTTGAACTTCGATGCCTTCAGCTTCGATGTAGTCAGCCACGCGCTTGGTCAGCGGCTTCATGTAAGGGGTGATGATGGAGACTTTCTTGTAGCCGAATTCTTTCAGCGTATCGACCAGGGCACCGGCCGAGCTCAGCACAGGAATTTCCACGCCGTTGTCTTTTACAGTGTTTTGCAAACGCTCTTGCGACACGCGGTGGTAGCCGTCGCCTTGGGCCATGATGGCAACCAGGCAAGCGTAGGCCATCACGCTCATGCGGGCGTCGCTCAGCTCAACAGCGCAGCGATCGCTGGCGATGTCCATGGCTTTCAGCTCTTCGGGGTTTACGTGCATCATGCGCATGCGCGAGGAGTGGAAGGTGAAGCGCTCTTCAGGAAACTCGGCGTAACGAGCCTGCAACATGGCAGGAATCTCGGTTTCCATGGTGGTGTTGGAGCTGGGAACGATCTGACCGATGCGGTAGGTTTTCATAGGAATCTGTCTCTGAAGGTGGTTTTTAGATTGACGCCTTCATTCTAGGACCCGTTTTCTTCCTTGCAAATCAATCATCTGTCAACGTGCCATCGCCAACGGCGATGGCAGGAGTGGCAGGGATCAGGACAGTCCGGATTGCCAGCGTTGAGTGGCCTCGCATATTTTCCGGAGGCTTTTTAAGCGACAGCTGACTGCATGGTGTGTGACAAAGAGGAACCCGGTGTACGCCTGTTTTTCTTAGCCTATGCGTTTCAAGGCCGTTTTGTAGTGGCCACCGCGTTGGGCGTAAACACTGGCGTTTTGACGTAGCTTGGCAATGTCCTCATCGCTCAGGGTACGTACGGCTTTGGCGGGCGATCCGATGATCAGGCTGCGCTCCGGGAACACTTTGCCTTCAGTGACCAATGCGCCAGCACCAACTAGGCTATCGCGGCCGATGACAGCACCGTTCAGCACCACAGCCTGAATGCCGATCAATGAGCCTTCACCGATGGTACAGCCGTGCAGCATGGCCTGGTGGCCGATGGTGACGTGGTCGCCAATATTCAGGGGATAGCCGGGGTCGGTGTGCAGTACGGCACCTTCTTGTACGTTCGAGCCTACGCCTACGGTAATGGTTTCGTTGTCACCACGGATAACGGCACCGGGCCAGACACTGCTGTGCTCTTTCAATACGACCTTGCCAATCAGGGTGGCCTCTGCGGCAACAAAGCTGCTGTCATGGATTTGTGGGCTGTGTTCGTCTAGTTGATAGATAGGCATAACAATGTACAAAAATCAGAAGTCGAAGAGGGAGGCGGAATATAGCCAGCCTGGATAGGATTCACTGCGCTGGGTATAGGTGAGCTTTGGGGTGGAAGAGCAAAGATCATAATGCCTGGCGTATTGGAACGCTGGCAAGACAGCACCTGCGGAGGCGTCATTAATGATCTGGCCAAGGCAGAAAAAGGGCTGATGGTTCAAATGGGCTGTCAGATCCTGACCACGATAGTAAATATAGCCCGGTACGTCACCCAGTATTTCTTTTGGGGCGGAGGGAGCGAACATATAGTCGTCGTTCATTTCCCCCGTTCGTATGAAGAAATCATCTGGAAAGACATTTTCTTGGTGGAAAAAACGGGTCAAGGCTGGCTTGTGGTCTCCAACAAGCATAATAAGGGAGTCCGGATGGTCGGCAAGAAGTCGCTCGGCAAAATCAGCCGCATCACGCAGGCTTTGAGTCAGTTTCTCTTGATAGTGCTGCTCGCCATGGTCGCCATCACGTGGGTAATAGGCCCCATGTGTATAAACGGTTGTGATGAACTGAAAGTTTGGCCGGTCACTGTTTTGCTGCTCTTGGCTGGCGGCCTTGAAAAGAATTCCATCATTGGCCCAGATCGGGCCGTTGTAATCCATGTCTTCCAGGGCGACAAACCGTCGGAACCCAAGTTTGGGATTAACAATGTGCCGGTTCCAGAAGGCCGCATTGTGATTGTGCAGTGAAACGCTGGCGTAACCTGCTTGCTCAAGGCTACGGGGCCAGCTCCAGGCCTGCGAAGAGAGCAGCTCTGTATATTCCTGGTAAATGATGCCATTTAAAGCACCATTGGCGGGCAGTCCGGTAAGGAGTTCAAATGCTGAGTTGACAGTCCCGCCTCCATACACGGGAGCAATGGCGCGAAAGGCTTGAAAGCCTATTGTTTCCAAGGGGGTGAAGGCCTCTTTGAAGTGCTGCTCATCATGCCAGCATGCCTCACAGAGAATCACAATGATGTTTGAGGGGAGAGCTGATGTGCCAGCACTGGATTCTTTCAAAATATCAAATTGCGCCCGTTCTTCGGTCGAGGGCTTCGGGGGCATGCGGCGTTGGCTTGTTTGAACTAAATGGGTAAGCAGGCCATTTTTTCTAATATTCCTGGGCCAGTCCCACACGACATAGTTGATGTCTTGGCGTGTTAATTCAAACTGCGCTAGGTGGCTTAACGGTGTATCTATGCGATTCAAGTAGGGGTGCAGGGACAGCACAGAAAAAAGGGTGGCCAGCACAATCCCTGTCTTTTTTAAGCGTGCTGTTCGATCAAGCCGTAGCAGTAGCACAAGCCCGGCAATGACTAGTAATGCATAGATTATGTGGGACTGGCTTATGTAGTGCGGCACAACTGACAGATTGTCAGTGCGAGTGATATCTGTCCAACTAAGCGGTTCGGTCGTCAGCGCCTGCTTGGTGTTACTGACTTCTGTCAGCAATAAGGAGACCCCTGCCGTCAGGGCCCCTGCGACCGTACAGGGTAGAACTACCCGCAGCAGAAAGTAGAGCGCAAATAGTGGGGCCATGGAGAGGGCCAGCGCAAGCCATCGATATTGGCCTGCCTCATCCAGAAAGAGAAAATCCAGATGGTCCTGCAAAAGATAGTGCTGGAAGTACCCCAGCGCGATAACAACAACCAGATCAATGAGTCGTGTTCTTATCATGTCGTAAGCGAATAGCCCGGCTCGAGGGCCGGGCTATTGTCAAATGAACGTAGGGACGTTCGAGCTTAGCTTGTTTCTCCAAACAAGTCATATTCACTGGAATCCGTAATGCGCACACGCACCATCTGGCCGGGTTCCAGTTTTTGTTCGCTGGTGATGAAGACGTTGCCGTCAATTTCCGGGGCGTCGGCGCTGGAGCGGCCAACGGCATCGCCGTCTTCGTCGATCTCATCAATCAGCACGTCCATTTCGCGGCCCACTTTGGCAGCCAGGCGAGCGGTGGAGATGGCTTGCTGATGTTCCATGAAGCGTTCCCAGCGCTCTTGCTTGACTTCATCAGGGACGATGCCGTCGAGTTTGTTGGCGGGGGCGCCTTCAACAGGCGAATACTGGAAGCAGCCAACGCGATCCAGTTGGGCTTCGGTCATCCAGTCCAGCAGGTATTGGAAGTCTTCCTCGGTCTCGCCGGGGAAGCCCACGATGAAGGTGGAGCGGATGGTCAGATCCGGGCAGTCCTGACGCCATTGCTTGATACGTGACAGGGTGCGATCTTCAAAAGCAGGGCGTTTCATGGAACGCAGCACCGAAGGGCTGGCGTGCTGGAAGGGAATATCCAGGTACGGCAGCACTTTGCCTTCAGCCATCAGCGGGATGATGTTGTCCACGTGTGGGTAGGGGTAGACGTAATGCAGGCGCACCCAGGCACCCAGTTCCGACAGGGCGGCGCTCAAGTCCAGCATGCTGCTCTTGACGGGGCGGCCATTCCAGAAGCCGGTGCGTTGACGGATGTCTACGCCATAGGCGCTGGTGTCTTGTGAGATCACCAGCAGTTCTTTGACACCTGCCTTGACCAGACGCTCGGCTTCGCCCAGCACCTCGCCGACAGGACGGCTGACGAGCTTGCCGCGCATGGACGGGATAATACAGAAGCTGCAGCTGTGGTTACAGCCTTCGGAAATCTTCAGGTAGGCGTAGTGACGCGGGGTCAGCTTGATGCCTTGTGGCGGTACCAGATCAATATAGGGATTGTGGTCCAGCGAGGGCGGGGCGGCTTCACGCACGGCGCGCAGTACCTGCTCGTACTGCTGGGGGCCGCTGACGGACAGCACCGAGGGGTGTACGTCGCGAATCAATCCTTCGTCCACACCCATACAACCGGTGACAATGACGCGGCCGTTCTCAGCCAGTGCCTCGCCGATCGCTTCCAGCGATTCAGCCTTGGCGCTGTCGATAAAGCCACAGGTATTGACCACCACCACATCCGCATTGTCGTAGCTGGGGGTGATCTGATAGCCGTCGGTACGCAGCTGGGTAAGAATTCGTTCGGAATCGACCAGGGCCTTGGGACAACCCAGGCTCACGAATCCGACTTTGGGGGCGCTCATAGAGGGTCCTTCTGGAGCTTGAGGGCTCGAAATTGGGAAATAGGCTTGATTTTACCGTCCCATGCCCGGATGCGTGCGGATCTTGTGCGTTTGAGCCCGGTTTATGCGGCAAATAGTGCTACAGTCGCAGTCATATTTTTCTTTTCTAGCGGTTGTTCTGTGTCCGACACCCATCTTTCCCCCTCTTTGCCCCTGTCCGAAGTCATGCTGCTGAGCGCGCGCAATATTGAAGGCGTGCTGGCAGGCAAGTCCCTGACTGAAAGCCTGGCTGCAACGCCAGCGCCAGCCCGGGCGGCGGTGCAGTCTGTCAGCTTCCATGTTTTGCGCCGTCTGGGCCATGCCCGTCAGATTCGTATCACGCTGGTGCCGCGCCAGCCCAGCAATACCTGGCTGGATGCCTTGCTGATGGTGTCGCTGGCCTTGCTGGATACAGCCATGCGTGTGCAAGAGGATGCCAGGACTTTTGAGGATCGCCCGGATGTGCCGGTCTATGCCGTGCATACGGTGGTGGATCAGGCTGTGCGTGCGGCTGATAGCCAGGCTGCGCTGCGTCTGTCCAAGGGCTTGGTGAACGGGGTGCTGCGTCGCTTTACACGCGAGCGCAAGATGATCCTGTCTCAGGTAGAGAGCCGTCCCGAAGCACGCTGGAATCATCCTGGCTGGTGGGTCAAGGAATTGCGTCGTGCTTACCCTCGTGATTGGGAAGCGTTGTTGCAAGCGGCTAATCGCCCCGGTCCTTTGACCTTGCGTGTGAATCAGCGTCGTTGCTCGGTGGAGCGCTTGCAGGCGGTGCTGACGGAAGCCGGGATTGCGTCCAGCAGCCCCGGCACGGGTGCCGTTACCTTGGACAAGGCCATGCCGGTTCAGGCGATTCCTGGGTTTGATCTGGGCTGGTGGTCGGTGCAGGACTGGTCGGCTCAGCAAGCCGGTCTGCTTTTGCCGGTCAAGGATGGCATGCGCGTGCTGGATGCTTGCGCGGCCCCGGGTGGCAAGACCGCTCATTTGCTGGAGCAGGCGGATGTTTCCCTGTTGGCCCTGGATTCGGACGGCGAGCGTCTGGAGCGCGTAGGTCATAACCTGCGTCGTCTGGGCCTGGCCAGCGACAAAGTTCAATTGAAACGGGGCGATGCGGCTCGTCCTGCCCAGTGGTGGGATGGTCAGCCCTTTGATGCCATCCTGGCTGATGTGCCTTGTACCGCTTCGGGTATTGTGCGTCGTCACCCCGATATTCGCTGGTTGCGCCGCGAGTCGGACATTGCCGATACCGCGCGTTTGCAAAGATCTATACTGGATGCCTTGTGGTCCACATTGCGGCCCGGCGGGCATTTCCTGTATTCGACCTGCTCGATTTTTCCGGCTGAAGGGGAGCAACAGGTCGAGGCATTTTTGGCCCGTCACCCCGAGGCGCAGCTTTTGGACTCTCCTGGCCAGATTTTGCCCGGCGTTGCGGGACGATCGCTGGCAGATGGCGACGGTTTTTTCTACGCCTTATTTACGCGCCCGGTTTGACTTGTCACAATTAGGGCTCTGACTTTGTCCTTTTTGCGGTTAATCACGATGTGGCGCGTTTTTCTGTCTTTTCTGCTGATTTTCAACTGCGCGCTAAGCTCGGCCAATACCATTGTGCCGGTCGCTACGTCGGGAGAGCGGGTCGTCAAGGTCGAGCCCCATATTCGGGACGAAAAACTGTATATCGACGCGGATGTCGAATTCGAGTTAAGCCCGGAATTGCGTACCGCTGCCGAGAAAGGGGTGCCGCTGTATTTCACGGTTGAAGTGGAATTGGCCAAACCCCGCTGGTACTGGTTTGACAAAAACGTTGTCAAAGAACAACAAACTTGGCGGGTCGTGTATAACGCCCTGACCCGTCAGTGGCGCGTGGGCACCGGCGACCTTTCTCTGCCCGAATCCTCCATGAACGACGCATTGGCCATGCTGCGACATATTCGCGGCTGGGCCGTGGCCTATGTGGCTGATCTGGACCGCGACCAGGAATACCAGGGTCGTGTGCGTTTGCGCCTGGATACCTCTTTGCTGGCCCGTCCGTTTCAAGTGGACGCCATCAATAGTTCTGCCTGGACATTGGCTACTCCATGGAAAACCTTTTCCTTTTCCGTCTCCGTCGACGAGCCCCAACCTTGATACGTTGGATCTTGCGCACCGCTCTGTTCGGAGCGGGTGTCAGCGCGTTGGCGCTGTTTTCTCTTCTTGTCTGGTCTACGGGTAACGCTTCGCGCTATGCGCAGCAGTATGACTTGCTGCTGGTGCTCAACGGTGTACTGGCCGCCACGCTGATTTCCTGGGTGCTGTTGCTCACGATTCGTCTGTTCAGACAAATACGCCGGCGTCAGTTTGGTGCCCGTATGACGGCGCGCTTTGCCTTTTACTTCACCTTGATCGGCATTATTCCGGGGGCGCTGATCTACCTGCTCTCGGTGCAGTTCATGTCACGCTCGATCGAGTCCTGGTTCAACGTGCGGGTGGATACGGCCCTGGAGTCGGGCTTGAGCCTGGGCCGTGCCGCCCTGGATTCGCAGCTCAATGAGCTGGAAGGTCGTGCCAATGAAATGGTGTCGGCACTGAACAAGGCGGATAGCGCGCAGTACAGCAGCTTGCTGATCTCCTTGCGTGAGAACAGCGGGGTGACGGAGGCAATGGTGTTTTCGGGCAATGGTCGTCTGATTGCCTTTTCCTCGGGCCGCTATGACACGCTGCTGCCTGATATGCCGCCCTCCAGCGTGATGAATCAGCTGCGTATTGCAGGCCGCTATTCGGCTGCCGAGGTGGATGATGATGCGCCTGTTCACGACAACGGCCTGGACGAAGGCGGGGTTCCCGCAGAGTCCACAGGTTTGCGTCTGCGCACGGTTCTACCATTGGCCGATCCCAATCGCTTTGCGGCAACCTTGAGTGGCACGGCAGACTCGCGCTGGCTGCAGGTCATTCAGCCAGTGCCGGACAAGATTGCACGCAATGCCAACCAGGTGCAGCAAGGTTTCCGGGATTATCAGGAGCTGGCCTTATCTCGTCAGGGCTTGCGCAAGCTCTACGGCATAACGCTGACGCTGGCCTTGATTCTGGCGGTGTTTACGGCTGTGGCGGCTGCCCTGGCCTTGTCGCGCCGCCTGACGCGTCCATTGCTGACATTGGCTGCCGGGACGCAGGCGGTAGGGGTAGGGGATTACCGGGCTTTGCCTGAGCCACCTGCCAAAGATGAAGTAGGCCAGTTGACCCGCTCTTTCAATGCCATGACTCGGCAACTGGATGAAGCGCGCCGCATGGTCGAGAAAAATCGTCTGCAGTTGGAACGCTCCAATATGTACCTGGAGTCCGTGCTCAGTAACCTGTCCAGTGGTGTGCTGGCTTTTGACGAGATGTTCCGCGTCACCATGTTCAACCAGGGGGCACAGCGTATCTTGCAGGTGGACTTGCGCTCCATTAAGGGTCGTCCGCTGGAAACGCTGGAAGGGGCCATGACCTTTGCCTCGGTGATACGTGAAGCCTTTTCCACGCATCAGGCCATGGGCTCGGATCATCCTTACTGGCAGCAGCAGTTTGAATTGGAAATGCAAGAAGGTAATGAAGCGCGTGATACTATCGTCACCGTTTTGGCCCGTGGTACCTTGCTGCGTGTAGATGGTCAGCCAACCGGGTATCTGGTGGTGTTTGACGATATTACCGACGTGATTTCCGCCAGCCGTCTGGTGGCCTGGAGCGAGGTGGCTCGACGCCTGGCACACGAGATCAAGAACCCGTTAACGCCTATTCAGTTGTCGGCCGAACGTCTGGCCATGAAACTGGAGTCGCAGCTGGATGAAGTCCATGCTGCCATGTTGCTGCGCTATACCAATACCATCGTCAATCAGGTCAGTTCGCTCAAGAAGATGGTGGAAGATTTCCGAGAGTATGCTCGTAAACCGGCGACTCAGATGCAAGCTCTGAATCTGAACGAGCTGATTACCGAAGTGCTGACTTTATATGGTTGGGACCCGGAAGAAGGCATGGTCCGGGACGATGGTTATAGTGTGGCAATTGATGTGGAGCTGGACCCTGATTTGCCCATGGTTCAAGGCGACCCCACGCAGCTGCGGCAGGTTATCCATAATCTGCTGGCCAATGCTCGTGAAGCGGCTGCCCAGGATCAATCACTTGACCAGGCGCATGTATTTGTTAAAACCATGATTGCGGGCGTAGAAGGTTCCGACTCTTCTGATGCGGTCAGTTTTGTGGTGTCAGATAACGGGCCTGGTTTTGATCCCCAGATGCTGGTGCGCGTTTTTGAACCTTACGTAACCACCAAGCCCACCGGCACGGGTCTGGGACTTGCTATAGTTAAGAAAATCATCGAGGAGCACGGCGGCAGAATCGATGTTTCCAATCGTCGTGAGGGGGGGGCTCGCATTTCCATCCTCTTTACCCGGCTTGCTGGCCAGCATATTCGTCTGGACTCTGGGCGGCGAGCAAACGATAATGCGTAAAAATCACGTAGGTGACGTTTTATGGCCAGAATTCTGGTAGTTGATGACGAAATCGGCATTCGGGAACTTTTGTCGGAAATTCTTTACGACGAAGGGCACACCGTGCAATTGGCAGAGAATGCCGCCCAGGCTCGCGAGGCACGCTTGCGGGGCCGCCCCGATCTGGTCTTGCTGGATATCTGGATGCCAGACACTGACGGTGTCAGCCTGCTCAAGGAGTGGGCTTCTCAAGGCTTGCTGGATATGCCAGTGGTCATGATGAGTGGTCACGCCACAGTGGATACCGCGGTGGAAGCAACCCGTATTGGTGCGGTGGACTTCCTGGAAAAACCCATCACCATGCAGCGCCTGCTCAAGACCGTCGCCTCGGGTCTGGAGCGTACCGTTGCACCCAAGGCGCTGGCAGCCGCTGCCCGCCCGGTGGCTCAAGGTGGTGATCGCCGCCCTGAAACCGCCACAATGGCTCCCGGTATGGCACCTGCCATGGCCGTCCCTGAAGTCGAGCAGGATGAGTCTCAGCTGGGTAGCATTTCTTTGGATCTGCCTTTGCGCGAAGCGCGTGACGAGTTCGAGCGCATTTATTTTGAATATCATCTGCGCCGCGAAAATCACAGCATGACGCGTGTGTCGGAGCGTACTGGTCTGGAACGCACCCACTTGTACCGCAAGCTTAAACAGCTGGGTATAGACTCGTCGCGCAAGCGTAACCAGTCTTGATACAGTAGTTACCAAATGCATGGCCAGCAAGCTTCTGGCCAGCTCTGGCGCTGCGGGTAAAAGCAGCCCGGGGGGTTTGGGATTGAGGCGGCCTTTTCAGGCCGCCTTGCCGTTTAGAGAGCGGCGACGGATGCCGCAGGCAGTGCTTGCAATTTGCTCATGGTATCCAGGCATGTACGGGCCGCTTCCTGGCCCTTGATCACAAAGTGACGGTGAAAGTAATCGTGGTGCTCTTTGCCATCATGGAAATGGTGAGGAGTCAGCACGACTGAAAACACCGGCACGTTGGTGCTGAGCTGGACTTGCATCATGCCTTGAATCACTGCGGTAGCCACAAAGTCGTGGCGATAAATACCGCCATCAACCACCAGGCCGGCAGCCACAACAGCGGCATATTGACCCGATTGGGCCAGACGTTGAGCATGCAGTGGGATTTCAAAGGCGCCGCCTACTTCAAAGAAGTCGATCAGGCTGCTGTCGTGGCCCATGGCTTTGATTTCGTCGATAAAACCCAGTCGGGCCTGATCCACAATGTCCTTGTGCCAGCAAGCTTGAATAAAGGCGATACGGGGAGCCAGAAGATTGGCTGGGGTAATACTGTTCATGTTGATTTCCTGTTTTATGACAACAAAAACAGGGCATGCAGGAAGCAGGATAGCTCAAGCCCATAGCAGGATGACTCCTGTACAGGTTATGAGGGTATCCCGTTCTCTCTTTATCCGGACTATACCGTCGGCCCCGGAATCACACCGGGTCTGCTGTCCCTGACACAAGGCCAGGCGCTCGCGGGCTAGGCTAGTGCCATTACCGCCGGTGGGGACTTGCACCCCGCCCTGAGAACGTAGTTGGCCGGGGAGGCCAACCGGACGAGTTTACCGCTAAACCGTTTTTTTGTCAGAGGCGGGAGCCGCTAGTGGCAGCAAGAGCCTCAGAGTGCAGGGTGCGCCGGGCAGGAACTGGGCCTGGCCACCGTGGCGCAGCAAAATCTGACGCACAATCGTCAACCCCAGGCCCGCTCCTTTGCTGGCGCTGTCTTGCTTGTGAAAGCGCTCAAAGGCCAGATGAGCTGTTTGCGCATCCAAGGCTGCACCTTGATCGCTGATATCGATCGCGCATTGGTCTGGCTGTGGGTTATGCAAATGCAAGCTGACCGTGCCTTTGCCATGTGTTAGGGCATTGTCCAGTGCGTTGACAATGGCTTCGGACAGATCGGCCTCGCAGGCTTGAACAGTATCGAGCGAACTATCATCGTGAAATTGAATCTCTCGATTGGCCTGCTCGAAAAGCGGCCATAAGTCTCCCATCACACGGCGGCACAACGGTGCCAAGGCTGTGTGGTCTGTTAGCTCCGTAGCCTGCTCCTGCTTGCGGGCCAGGCTGAGCCATTGGCTGACCAGACGCTGCAAGTGGGTAATATCCTCGCGCAGCAAATCCCAGTCCTGCTCGCTATGGTGTTCAGCCGTTTGCAGACGCAAGGACATCACAGCTAATGGGGTGCGCAGTTGGTGCGCGGCATCTGCGACCAGTTGTTGTTCATGGTGATAGGCCTGCATCAGGCGGTCCAGACTTTGATTGACGGCCTGTGCCAAGGGGCGAATTTCTTTGGGTAGCTCAGTGACTGGCAAGCGTAGCTCGGGTTGTGCGGGACCCAGCGTCGCAGCCAGATTTGCCGCTTGTCGTACCGGGCGCAAGGTCCAATGAATCAGCCAGGCGATCAACAACAGACCCAACGCACACACCGGCAGCCACAAAAGCAGTGAGCGCCACATGCGGGTTTGCAGCAAGGCTCCGATCAGCTCTCTTTCGCGCTGGTCTCGTTTGGCGACCATCAGGATTTCGCCACTGGGCAGCGTGACCGAAACCGACACCACATAGCCACTGCGATGCTTCAGTCTGAACAAGGCCAGCTCGTCTTCGGGCTGAGCAGGGCGCAGGCGTCGTGGACTTGCCAGATTGGATGAAGCCTGGAGCAACTCACCCTCGGCGCTGTACAGCGAATAGGACATTTCCCCACCGGCGTACTGACGCGGCAAGCTATCCAATGATTCCGAGGGTTTAAAGTCGCGGGCAATTTCCTCGGCCTGCAAAAACAGGCTGATGCGGCGCAGCTCGTCTCGTGTATCGAACAAGGACAGGGCCAAAGTGCAAAAGCCCAAGGCCAGCATCAGCAAAAGGCTGATCAGTAATCGCCCGCGCAGACTGAAGGCGCGCCTGCTCACAGAGCGCGCAAGCGGTAGCCCACACCGCGCACCGTGTCGATGCAAACCAGGGCATTTTGCTCGCGCAACTTGCGGCGTAGTTTGGAGATCAACGCTTCGATGGCATTCAGACTGATGTCGGTCTGGTTTTGATAGAGCTGCTCCAGCAAATAATCCTTGACCAGCAAACGGGGGCTGGCCTGCATCAGCTCCAGCAAGAGCAGGCTTTCCCGCCGTGGCAACATCAAGGCTTGGTCATTGACCCAGGCTTGTCGCACTTCAGGCTCGAATCGTAGATTCGCGATCACCAGTTGCTGGTAACGATGGGGCGCAGCCCGCCGCAGGATTGCGCTAAGGCGGGCCTCCAGCTCAAGCAGATCAAAGGGTTTGAGCAGATAGTCGTCCGCACCGCCACGCAGCCCTTGAATGCGATTGTGGACGGCATCGCGCGCACTCAAGATCAGGCAGGGCAGGCGCTGGCTGCGATCTGGGCGATGCAGCTGCGCCAGAACTTCCATGCCGTCCATATCGGGCAATCCCAGATCCAGAATCAGGGCATCAAAGCTATGTTCTTGCAGCAGGGCAAGACCAATCCGCCCCGTCGTAGCGGTGCGAATTGCATATCCCTGCCCTTGCAGATGGCTTGCCAACAGGCTCAACAAAGGCCGGTGGTCTTCAATAATCAGAATAGTTTTCATCAGACTACGGTCAGAAACCGGGCTCATGATAGTAGCAAATAGAAATGAGTTTGGTTCGTATTATAAATAATGGAAGAAGTCTGATGAAAATGAGAACGGGCCTGCGTTGGCCCTTGGCCGCCTTATCCTTGGCGTGTATGTCCGCCTGGGCTCAGGAACGCAATGAAGTTGAGCAGTTAAGTGCAATCTCGGTGACCGCCTCGGGATTCGCTCAGGAGGTGGTGAGCGCACCAGCCTCTATCACCGTGATTCCGCGCGAGGAGCTGGAGGGGAAACGCTTTGAGTCTTTGGCCGATGCCTTGCGCCAGGTGCCGGGCGTCAGCATTTTAGGTGGCGACAAAGGGGCTATCTCGATTCGTGGCATGGAGTCCGAGCATGTGCTGGTCTTGATTGATGGTCGCCGCCAGGACATGCGTCAGATCACTATGAAGGGTGGGGTGTCTGAGGCTCTGGACATGAACTGGATTCCCCCGCTGGAAGCCATTGAGCGTATCGAAGTGGTGCGTGGCCCCATGTCGACCTTGTACGGCTCTGAGGCTTTGGGCGGAGTCATCAATATTGTGACGCGCAAAGTGGCCGACAAATGGCACGGCTCCTTGACCGGTGGCTATACCTTGCAGGACAGTGGTTCGGCTGGAAATAGCGGCTCGGCTGATTTGTACTTGTCTGGCCCCATCGTGCCGGGGCGCTTGGGCTTGCAGTTCTGGGGCTACCACAAGCAACGTCAGGAAGATCAGGTGTTGAATGGCTTTGCGCGTGCCAAACGTCAAAACGGTACGGTGCGTTTGTGGGCAACCCCCAATAACAATCATGAGTTCATGTTTGAAGCTGGCCGCACGACCCAGCATTTCTGGACCACCCCCGGCAAGTCATTGGCTTTGACGGGCAAGGCCAATGAAAACGAGTACGTGCGCGACAGCTATACGCTGGCCCATACGGGGCGTTGGGGCCGCTTTGATACGGAGCTAAGCCTGAACCGTGAACAAGCCTATCGCGATGGCCCCACTCAAAGCGCCCGCCCTGATCTTCGCAATACCGTGATTGATGGCAAGCTCACCCTGCCTTTGGCCGATCACATGCTGGTGGGTGGTTTTCAGTGGCGCAAAAGCGAGTTGAAGGCCGATGGCTACTACGCCAATCCGAATGGCGCAGGCGTGGATACTTCCGTGCGTGAATACTCCCTGTTCCTGGAAGATGAATGGAGCCTGAGCCCATCCTTCGCCCTGACTGGCGGCGTGCGTATGGACGACAACGAGTTCTATGGCCGTCACTGGACTCCCCGTTTGTACGGTGTCTGGAGTGCGACGGATGCCTGGACGCTGAAAGGCGGGATCGCCAAGGGTTTCAAGTCTCCGACCATCATGCAAAGCAATCCGCAAATCGGTTTGCCGCAGCGTGGCGGTGCTTATACCTGGGGCAATCCGGATCTGGAACCTGAGGTCAGCACCAACGTAGAACTGGGCTTGTACTTTGACGATGGCGGACCGTTGAGCGCCAACGCTACTTTGTTCCACACCCGCTACAAAAACAAGATCGCCAATACCGGCTCGCGTCAGCTGTACTACCCCGATGGCCGTCCTGTGCCACCGGACCCGTATACCAACAGCATGTATAGCACCTACTTCAATATCACTGAAGCACGGGTTCAGGGTCTGGAACTGGGCTTGGCCTATCGCTTTAACGAGCAATGGAAAGTGCGCGGCAGCTATACCTTTACGGACTCCAAGGTGCGTAATGGCAGCGCCACGATCCTGGGCTTTGGCTACCCGCAGTCTGAAGGACAGCCCTTGGTGGCGACCCCACGCAATATGGGTAGCCTGACCGTGGACTGGACGCCGAATGAAGCCGTGTCAGCTTTCTCGACCTTGAACGTGCGTGGTCGGGAAACCAATATTTCCTGGGGACAGGGCGGTGCTGTCAGCGAAAGCATGGGGACGATTGCTACGGTGGATCTGGGAGCCAGCTGGCGTGCCAGAAAAGATCTGAGCTTGAGCGCGGCCGTCTATAACCTGACCGATCGTCGTCGTGACTCGGGTACCAGCGGAGCCTATTCCTATGCGGAAGATGGCCGCCGCTTCTGGTTGCAGGCCGAATACCGCTTCTAAACGCGGTTTATTCCTGGGGTTTGGGGCGGCGGCTGATTGTGGAGATCGGCACGCTGACCTCGCCCTGGGTGCTGCGACGGCTACGAGCGCGCCAGGCGTGCCCGTACGCAATTTCCAGGCTCAGATGCAAGGTGCCGTCCATATGGCGCTGTTTCTCCAGCGCATTGAGCAGGCGTTGACGCCAGGGCAGGGTGCTCAGGCAGGCCTTGCGTTGTGGGTGCGGATTGCCGCCCAGTAGACGCAAATCATCCAGCAGTTTTTCAGCGCTGCGATACGTCAGCGTCACGACCTCCTGATCCATCACGGGATCAGCAAAACTGTTTTCCAGCAACAGATCGCCAAAGTCGTGCATGTCCACGAATTCCAGCGTTTGGGTGCCCAGATCCGCTTGCTCCATGGCACTGCGCAGCTCGGCAAAAGAGCCGGGACCCAGGCAGGAGAACATGACCAGCGTCTCGGGTTTCAGCAGGCGGTTCCATTCAGCCAGGACTCGATGCGGTTCCGGGTGCCAGTGCAGTGCCATGTTCGACCAGACCAGCTCTTGGCTTTCTGCGGGCAGGCCGCTGTTGGCCATATCGGCCTGAACCCAGTTGGCAGCAGGGGTAGGTTGGTTGCGCAGTTTTTGCCACAGGCTGGGTTTGGATTGGTAGCGCTCGCGGGCAACCTCCAACAGCTTGGCGCTGCGATCCAGACCGGTGTAGTTCATATCCGGGTAGCGGGAACGCAAAGGCTCCAGCGCGTGGCTGGCACCACAGCCGGCATCCAGAATATGAGTGGGTTGCAAGCGCACCAAAGCCAGCCGGGACAACATCCGTTGCGCGACTTCACCATAAAGAAACTGAGCGTGATCCAGGGGAGCGCGGCGATTGAACTGCTGCTCGACGTGGGCGGAGTTGATTGGTAAAGAAGGTAACTGGGACATAGTTGCGCGGACGTTGCTGGCCTGGATCAGTGGCATGTGCTGTGATCGAATCAGCCTGGCTCTGAAAGGTAATGATCTATTATGGCGCATCCCCTGTTTCGGCGCGAGCCGACCCATCGTCTTGTAGGGATTCCACTGCTGGCACGGCCTTGTGTGCTGTGCGGATTACGTTCGCAAAGTGGCGCACTGTGCCGCTTTTGCCGACACGCGCTGGCAACACCCGCCCAGGATTTGCGCTGCCCTCGTTGTGCTTTGGCCTTGCCGCCCTTGGCTTTACTGGCCTGCCCGGATTGCGGAGCAGGGCAATTGTCCCTGCAAGCGACGGTTGCCGGATTCGATTATGAACATCCTGGCGATATGCTGATACATGCGTTTAAAATTTCCCGTCGGCTGGAAATGGCAGCGGTGTTGGCGGAACTGATGGTGCAGCAATGGCGTAGGCATGGGCCTGTGCTGAACGCCGCTTGCCGGGTCATTCCAGTGCCTTCGCAGCGTAAAGCCTTGCACCGGCGGGGCTTTAACCCGGCAGCCGTGCTGGCCAAGCGCGTGGCACATGAATTGGGTTTGTCAGCACGTTTGCATATCGTCACGGCGCAGCTACGGCACGAGCAGGCCCAGAAGAACTTGGGGCGTCAGGCTCGCAGGCAGGCCATGCGGGGTGCTTTTAGCCTACGAGAGTCGCTACGAGGGTGTGATGTGCTGTTGGTCGATGATGTACTGACCACTGGGGCCACTTTGGATGCCCTGGCCCGGGCCTGCCGTTTGGCGGGTGCACAGTCTGTTTATGCCTTGGTCGCTGCACGAGCTCCCTGGAAATTGAAGGCATCCTAGCCCTGTATACTTCGTCGCTTGTTCGCGGCTTTTTCTGCACTTTTTAGGTTTTTCATGTTTCATATCGTCCTGGTTTCGCCCGAGATCCCCCCCAACACGGGTAACGTCATTCGACTGGCGGCCAATACAGGCTGTGTCTTGCACTTGGTGCGGCCCCTGGGCTTTGAGCTTGAAGACAGCAAGCTGCGTCGTGCCGGGCTGGATTATCACGAGTGGGCGCAAGTGAAGGTGCACGACAGTCTGGAAGAAGCCCTCCAGGCCACTGGCTCCGCGCCGGATCGCGCGTTTGCCCTGACTACACGTGGTAGCCATTTGCTGGCTGAGCAAAGCTTTCAGCCGGGTGATGTATTTGTATTTGGCCGCGAAACCGCAGGCTTGTCTGCAGAACAACTGGCCTTGTTTCCCAATGAGCAGCGGATTCGTCTGCCCATGTTGGCGGGGCAACGCAGCTTGAACCTGTCCAATGCCGTGGCGATTTGTGTTTTTGATGCCTGGCGGCAAGCGGGTTACGAAGGTGGTGTTTAAGCTTGTGCAGAGACAGGCCGCAAGGGTGTAGTCCTGGGCGACGCCACGTTTTTCATTGAACTGCGCGTATTTATTTTTGAGTGATGGCTGCAAAGAAAACGGCCCCGCAAATCTTGAATTTGCAGGGCCGTTTTTTTCGATCTTGTCCTTATTCCAGCGACAGATTCAGGCGTTCAATCACCTCATCCCAACGAGCCTTGTCGGCAATGATCTTGTCCGTCATCTCCTGCGGGGTGGAAGGCTCGGACGAGAAGTAAAAGGCGTTGAGCTTGGCCTTGATGTCGTCGCGTTGCAGGATGGTGGTGATTTCCTGGTTCAGGCGTTTGACCACATCGTCCGAGGTATTGTGGGGCACAAAGAAGGCATCCCAGGAAATCGCCTCGAAGTTTTCCAGACCGGCTTGCGCCATGGTGTCCAGACCGGGCAGCAATTCGCTGGGTTGCAAGGAGGTCACGGCCAGGGCTTTCACCTTGCCGGCTTCAACCTGGGGCATGGCAATGCCGGGCACCATGAAGGCGGCGTCAATGTCGCCACCAATAATGGCGGTCAGGATTTGTGGAAAGCCCGAGTAGGGGATTTGTTCCAGTTTGATATCAACCGCATGTTCCAGCATGGCCATGGCCAAGTGGGCCGAGCTGCCGGGGCCAACTGAGCCGTAGTTCAATTCGCCAGGACGAGATTTCGCCAGGGCAATGAACTCTTCCACCGTGTTGGCGGGCGAGTTGGCCGGCACGACCAGCACGTTGGGGCTGGTGCCAATCATGGAGATGGCCTGCAAGTCTTTCAGCGGGTCATAGCCCAGCGAGGTCTTGTACAGGGTGGGAGCGGTCACCATGGGACCATTGATGGTCAACAGCAAGGTGTAGCCGTCGGGCTTGGCATGCGCCACAAAGCGCGTGCCGATATTGCCACCAGCACCAGGACGGTTATCAACAATGACAGTTTGGCCCAAAGCTTGGGACAGGGGCTCGGAAATGGCACGGGCCAGGGCGTCAGGCGAGGAGCCTGCTGGAAAGGGCACGACCATTTGAATCGGGCGCTCAGGCCAGCTGGATTGGGCCAGAGCCGATTGAGCCAGCAAACCAGTGCAGGCCAGCCCCAGGACGGAGCGGATCAGAAGATCACGAGAACGAGCAAGCAATGACATTGTTTTGATTCTGAGTAAGAGACGGTTGACTGCAGTTCTGGCAGCGCGGGTGAAGTGCCAGATCGGGCAGACGAAGGTATTAGTGGCCTTCCTGCTTTGCCTCGCGGGTAAGCAAGGCGTGGACAGCTTCGCGCGGGGCCAGTTGTTCAAACAGGATTTGGCAGACCGCGGCGGTAATCGGTAATTCAATCTGGTGCGCTCGGCCCATTTCCAGAACCGAACGGGCACAGCGTACACCTTCAGCGGTAATGCCGGTGGCCAGGATGCTGTCCAGGCTTTCACCAGCACCCAGCGCCAGGCCTACTTGGCGATTGCGGGACAATTCGCCCGTAGCCGTCAGGACCAGATCTCCCAGACCGGCCAGGCCGGAGAAGGTTTCTGCTTGACCACCCAGCGCAACACCCAGGCGCTGCATTTCAGCCAGGCCTCGGGTAATCAGGGCGGCACGGGCGTTATGGCCCAGGCCCAGAGCGTCGGCAATGCCACAGGCAATGGCCATAATGTTTTTGACAGCGCCGCCCACTTCCACGCCGATCATGTCGGTGCTGGTGTACAGGCGCGCTTGCTTGCCATGCAAAGCCTCCAGGGCAATGCCGGCCATATCAGCAGGTTCGCAGGCCAGTGTCAGCGCAACAGGCAGGCCTTTAGCCACTTCCAGGGCGAACGAAGGGCCAGAGAGCACGGCACGGCCTAGCCAGGGATGGTCGGGCAGGCTTTCACGCACAATTTGGTGGGGTAACAAACCGCTTTCCTGATGGAAGCCTTTACAGGTCCAGACCAGCAGGACGGGATGGCGGCGTGTGGCAGGCAGGTACTGCGCCAGATCCACACAGGTTTGCGCCAGACCACGCACAGGCACGCCCAGAATCAGCAGGGCAGGGCCGGTGTCGTCAGCCAGGGCAAACTCCATGACTTGCTGCAGGCTGTCGCTGGCCTGTAGCGAGTCGGGCAGCACGACATCGGGCAGGTAGGCTGGATTGCGATGATCCTGCCCGATGGCTTGTGCGGTTGATGCTTTGCGCGCCCATACCATCGTGGGAGCCTGGGTGCTGGCCAGAGCGGCCAAGGCCGTTCCCCAGCTGCCTGCGCCCAGGACTGCAACACGAACAGGAGTGTGCGCGTTTGACATCATCAGGCCTGCAAAGGCTGGCCGTCAGCGGGGGCGGCTTGCTGGGCCAGACGCTGCTCGTACAGGGACTGGAAGTTCACTTCAGTCAGGTGCAGGGCAGGCAGGGAAGTGCGGTTGATGGCGTCGGCCACGGCAGCGCGCAAGTAGGGGTACAGCATGGTGGGGCACACAATGCCCAGCAGGGGTTCGAGCTGCTCTTCAGGAATGTTGGCAGCTTCAAAGATACCGGCTTGGGTGGCTTCCACCAGGTACATGACCTTGTCGCCAATGCGTGTGGTCACAGTAGCGGTGACGGTGCTTTCGTAGACGGTGTCAGCCAGGCGTTGGCCGCCTACATTGATGGACACTTCCACGGAAGGGGCCTCTTGCTCCAGAAAGATCTGGGGAGCGTTGGGCATTTCGATGGACAGGTCTTTGATGTAGGTGCGCTGCAGGCTGAAGCTGGGTTGTTGAGCTTCTTGGTCAGCGGCTGGGGTGTTCTGGTCGGCCATGGGTGATCCTATGGGATAAAAAAATTGTTAGAAAAAAAATCAGGCAGCCAGCAGAGGCAGCAGGCCACCTTCGCGGTCCAAAGCGGCCAGATCATCGTAGCCACCTACATGGGTGTCGCCAATGTAGATTTGGGGAACGGTACGCCGACCGGTGCGCTCCATCATGAGAGCGCGCTGTTCGGGTTCGCGATCAATCATGATTTTATTGATTTCAGTTACGCCGCGTTGCTTGAGCAGCATTTCAGCGCGCACACAATAAGGGCACACCATTGTGGAGTACATCGTGACTTTTGCCATGAGAGCCTCGTAGAAGGGGGAGCTTACGATTTTTTGACGGGCAGACTGGACTGTAGCCAGCCTTGAATACCGCCTTGCAATGTGTAGGCTTCGTTGATGCCGTGCTTGCGCAGGACGGCCACGCTGCGCGGAGCGCTGCGACCGGTATCGCACACCAGAATGACAGGCTTGTCTTTGGGCAGTGTGCTGGCCTTGGCGTCAAGGTCGGCAGCAGGAATGTTGCGAGATTGTGCAATTGCCCCGGCCTTGAACTGATCGGCGCTGCGCAGATCAATCAAAATAGCGTCTTTCTGGTTTACCATCTGTACCGCTTCCGAGCTTGAAACTGCGCGTCCCGCACGGCCTTTGAAAAAGCTGGGTATTAACAGCATAATGCCGGCAAGCACCGCAATTGCTAAAATTAGAAGATTGTTCTGACTTAAGATGAAGTCCACGTTAAATCCTGTTGATTACCAAGAAAAGCAAGAAAAAAGGGCAAGATCACACGATTATAGAGTGGCGCCAATTTTTCAACCTCGAGGCTGTTTTTACCATGTATAAACTTGTACTGATGCGGCACGGCGAAAGCCAGTGGAACCTGGAGAACCGGTTTACTGGCTGGACCGATGTCGATCTTACCGAAACCGGGCGTCAACAGGCAAAGCAGGCCGGTGATCTGCTTAAAGAAAACGGTTTTGAGTTCGACCTGGCTTTCGCGTCGGTCCTCAAGCGCGCTATCCGTACCTTGTGGATCGCCCTGGATTCGATGGACGCCATGCACACCCCCATAGGTTTGAGCTGGCGCCTGAACGAACGCCATTATGGTGCTTTACAGGGCTTAAATAAAGCCGAAACCGCACAAAAGTACGGTGAGGATCAAGTCCTGGTCTGGCGTCGTGCCTACGCAATCGCTCCCGAGCCCGTCGCTGAAGACGATCCACGCAATCCGCGTTTTGATGCTCGCTACGCTCGTGTGCCAGCTGATCAACTGCCTCGCACCGAGTGCTTGCAAGACACCGTAGCCCGCGTGGTTCCTTTCTGGGACGAGTCCATTGCTCCTGCAATCCGCTCCGGCCGTCGCGTTCTGGTGACGGCTCACGGCAACAGCTTGCGCGCGCTGATCAAGCACCTGGACGGCATCTCTGACGAGGACATCGTTCACCTGAATATTCCTACCGGCCAGCCTTTGGTGTACGAGCTGGACGAAAACCTGCGTCCTATCCGTCATTACTACCTGGGCGACCAGGAAGCGATTGCGGCTCAGATGCAAGCCGTGGCCAATCAGGGCAAGGCGCAGTAAATAATGTGGCGCTACAGCGTTTGCCTGTTGCTGGCAGTCTGGACCTTACCGGCCCTGGCTGCTGATCCGGACTTGGCCGCCCGCCAGGCCCAGGCTCAAAAGCAGCAGGCAGAGCTGCGCCAGAAGATCGAATCGCTGCGCAAAACCATCGACACCAGCGAAAGCTCGCGTCGTGACGCCGCCAATGCCTTGCGCGAATCCGAGCAGGCTATTTCCGATATCGATCGCACGCTGGCTCAGATCGAGCAGCGGCAGGAACAATTGCACCAGCAGCTAGGTACGCTGGGCAAACAGATCAGCGAACAGCAAGTGATTAAAGAGCAACGTCAGCAGGAGCTGGCCGAGCAATTACGAGCGCAATACGCCAATGGTGTGTCGCCCTGGTCTGCCCTCTTGTCGGGTGATGATCCCAACGCCATTAACCGCGAATTGCATTACCTGGGCTATGTCTCGCGTCAGCAGACCGAGCAGGTTCATAAAGTACGTCGCACCGTAGAGCGTCTGGATCGCTTGCAGACCCAGGTTGCCGCGCGTGAGAAAGAGCAGGAGCAACTGGCCAAGGAGGCCGCGGCTCAGAAGGAAGCTCTGGAAGAACAAAAAGAAAAACGAGCCAAGGTGGTGGCTGACATCAGCGCCGAGCTGGAACGCCAGCGCGGTCAGGCTGCCAACCTGCAAAGTAATGACAAACGGCTGGGAGATTTGATCTCTGGCCTGGAAACTGAAATTGCCCGACAGGCCGAGCTGGCCCGTCGCGCCGAAGAACAACGCCGACGGGAAGCGGCGCGCCGTGCAGAGGAAGCGCGCAAAGCCGAGCTGGCTCGTCAGCAAGAGTTGCAGCGTAAAGCCAAACAAGAGCAGGCCGCCCGTGAACAGGCGCGTCTGGAGCGCGAGCGGGAGTTGCTGGAGCGGGCTCGTGCCACGCAACCGCCTTTGCCTGCTGCCTTGCCTCCTAGCAAGCCGGAACCTGCTGCGCCACAGAAGCCAGATCCGGAACCCATGATTCCGCGTCCACCGCTGACCTACACGCCGCCGACCGCGAACGAGCGTCTCTTGTCAGACAGCCTGGAAGCGTCGTCCGAGCCTAGCGAGCCGATCAGCAAACCGGCCGCTCCCAAAGTGCGCGAGGTTCAGGTCGTTGAGGAGCCCGTTGAGCAGGCATCTGCTCCCGCCTTGGAACCAGAAGGTGGTTTCCAGGGTCTGAAACGTGGCTTGCCTTATCCGGTACGCGGCGAAATGCAAGGCAAGTTCGGGGCTGAACGTCCTGATGGCGGCATTTGGCGCGGTATTGTGTTGCGAGCACAGGCCGGCACCACGGTTCGCGCGGTAGCTCCAGGCCGAGTGGTTTTTGCCAGCTGGATGACCGGTTTTGGTAATTTGCTGATTATTGATCATGGTCGCGATTACTTGAGTGTCTATGCCTATAACCAGAGCACCCTCAAGCAAGTAGGCGATATTGTGGGGCGTGGGGATGCGGTTGCGCGGGTGGGAGCCACCGGCGGCCAGGTTGAACCCGGCCTGTACTTCGAGTTGCGCCATCAAGGAAAGCCAATCAATCCGCAGGTTTGGTTAGGTTCCTAAGCCACTTTTGCCTGCGGTGCTTACGTTTGCTCGCATTTGTTGCGCGGGGTAGCGACTCCAGCCCAGTTCACGCTGGTCGACGCTTTACGCTACTCTTATAATGCATGGTCGGGTCAGCTCCGGGAGGTGGCCCCGTCTTGAATCTGAAAATAATGGGAATGTGCATGAGCACTCGAAGGATTGGCAGCATTGGTCTAGTGGCAGCAGGTGCTGTGGGCGGTATCTTGATCAGCCTGGGCATTACTGCGGTCGCTCAACGCGGCGAGCCATTGCCTTTGCGCGAACTGCAGCAGTTCGCCAATGTGTTCGCTGCCATCAAGAACACGTATGTGGAGCCCCTGACGGATCAGGCCCTGGTCAATAACGCGATCAAGGGTTTGTTTACCGATCTGGATCCGCACTCGGCCTATCTGGATGCCGACGCTTTCAAGGAAATGGAAGCCATGACCCAAGGCGGGTTCGGCGGTCTGGGCATAGAGATTGGTAGCGAAGACGGGATGCCTAAAGTTATCTCGCCTATCGAGGATACGCCTGCGGCGCGCGCCGGTATTCTAGCGGGCGACATCATCACGCACATCAATGGCAAACCCACCAAGGATTTGAGCCTGAATGATGCCGTCAAGCAAATGCGTGGCGAGCCCAAAACCTCCATCAAGCTGACTATCCGTCGTGCTGGACGTGACAAGCCGCTGGAGTTCAACCTGGTGCGTGATGTCATCAAGGTGCGCAGTGTGCGCTCCAAGATGCTGGCTGACGATGTGGCTTATGTACGCATTGCCCAGTTCCAGGAACGTACCGCTGCTGATCTGGTCAAGCAGTTGTCCGAAGTTCATAAAGGCCCAGGCGCACCAAAAGGCTTGGTGATTGACCTGCGTAACGACCCTGGTGGCTTGCTGGAAAGCGCGATCGGCGTGACTTCCGCCTTCCTGGATTCGGGTGATCTGGTGGTTTCCACCAAGGGCCGTATTCCTTCCTCCAACCGCGAGTACTACGTCAAATCCATGCAGTCCGTTCTGGGCGAGCTGGATACGGACGCGGATGTTCTGAAGAAACTGGATTGGCTCAAGAACGTGCCTATCGTGGTGCTGGTAAACGTGGGTTCGGCCTCGGCGTCGGAAATTGTGGCCGGTGCTTTGCAAGACCACAAACGCGCCACCATTATCGGTAACCGCACCTTCGGCAAGGGCTCGGTGCAAAGTGTGGTCCCTCTGTCCGAGGAATCGGGCCTGAAACTGACGACTGCCTTGTACTACACACCTAACGGTACTTCCATTCAGGTAACGGGCGTACAGCCGGACGTGGTCGTGGATGACACCGCTCAGGGCAATCTGTTCCGCCTGCCGCGTGAAGTGGACTTGAAGCGTCACCTGGTCAACAGCAAGGTGGACGAAACTACGGAAGAAGAACAGCCTGATCTGGGTATGAGCCCGGAATTCAAGATGTTCGAATTCGGTGGTGACGACGACTTCCAGTTGCAGCAAGCGCTGAACCATCTGGCTGGCCGTCCTGTGATCAAGAATGATCCAGCCAAAGTAGCTGCCGCCAAGGAAGCGGCTGCCAAGCGCGAAAAGGAAGTGGAGTCCGAGTCGCCGGAAAAAAAAAGTCCCCTGAGTCAGCAACCCAGCGTTGAGCGGTTCCGAATCACCCCCAAGGGGCTCGAACCGGTAAAGCCGTAAACACAGGTTCCTGACGTGGAAGATCAGCAATTACTGCGCTATGCGCGGCATATTCTGCTCGATGAGTTCGGGGTAGAAGCGCAGGAGCGAATTCTGGCTTCTCGCATCCTGGTCGTTGGAGCCGGGGGACTGGGTTCCCCCGTGGTGGCTTATCTGGCGGCCTCGGGTGTGGGCTCCATCATTCTGGTGGATGATGACCAGGTGGAATTGAGCAATCTGCAGCGTCAGATTGCTCACACCACCGATCGTCTGGGCTGGGACAAGGTTGAATCTGCCAAGCTGCATATCGAGCAGCTCAATCCCGAAGTGAAGGTGACACCCGTCGTTCAGCGTCTGGACGAAGCGGGCTTGATGCATTGGGTTCAGCAAGTGGATCTGGTGCTGGATTGCTGCGACAACTTCGCAACCCGCCATGCGATCAACCGTGCCTGCGTGGCATTACGTAAACCTTTGGTGTCAGGTGCAGCGATTCGCTTTTCGGGTCAGGTCAGTACTTACGACTTGCGTCAGCCCGAAGCTCCTTGCTACCACTGTCTGTTCCCTGAAGCGGACGACGTCGAGGAACTGCGTTGCGCCACCACAGGCGTTTTGTCGCCTTTGTTGGGTATGGTGGGTAGCGCACAGGCGGTTGAAGCCTTGAAGCTGTTAGGCGGCTTCGGAGAGCCTTTGGTGGGCCGTTTGCTAAGTGTGGATGCCTTCAATATGAATTGGCATACCGTACGTTTCCGCAAAGATCCGGCTTGCCCGGTATGCGGTTCAGCGGCTGAACACGCCGATCACGCTTGATCTGTTTCTGATCTCTGCTTCACGACTTCAGGCCATGAGCATGAAAATGGCCTGGCGTGATGCCAAAGCGCCGTCTAAATTGGCGGTGAAAGTAAGACAGATCCGAAAATCCCACTGAATAGGCTATTTGCGCCACCGTGTTGGACCGTGTCTGGCGCAGCAGCTGTGCGGCTGCATCAAGCCGCAGCTGCATTAACTGGGCTGTAAAAGTACTTCCCTGTGCTTTGAACAGTTCCTGAACGGTACGCGGTGCCATACCCAGGTGCTTGGACAGGGCTGCAATATTCAAGGCGGGATCACCCAGTCGATCAGACAGATAGCCCAATGCATCTTCGTACCGAGCTGTGCCTGGGGCAGGCGGGGCAGAGCGCCGCTCGTTAATGCTCATGGCCAGCAGGTCGCGCAGACAACGCCAGGCCTGATCGTGCTGATTCGCCCGCAAGTCATCGGCAGACAGCAGCAAGCCTTGCAGATAGTGCTCCAGCAAGTGCAGGCTGGCGCCTTGCGCCAGGGGCTGGGCGACCACGTCATTCAAAGGGCCGGTATAGGGCAACAGCCCCTCCAGCGGCAAGCGCAGCGTGGTCATAATGACCTCGTCCACAAAATCCAGTGTGAAGGGGCTAGTGCCTATATTCAGGCTCAGGCTCCCGGCGGGGAGCCATTGCTCACGCCCGTTCTGAATCAGGCGGCAGTGGCCTTGTTGATGCACATTCAAGAACAACCAGGGCTGATCCGTTTGCGGCCTGCTTGTGCTGACCCGATAGGGCTGAGCGGTCAGCCGGTTGATCGCTACCTCCCCCAGACGTTGCGAGCGCAAGGTGCCATGAAAGTTTTGTCCGTAGCACTGCGTTTGCACATGCTGAAAGGACAGTGAAATGGCTTGAGTCCAGAGCTTGGCGCCTTGTCCGGGTGGCAAAGCCTGCGTATCCCAGTGGTAGTTCGTGCTCATGCGTTTTTTTCCGTCTTCTGCGCCATTGTCCAGATTGGGCTGCGCCCCAGTCCACGACACAGAGAGGCATTCGGCTCAAGAATAGTATCTAAGACAGTACTGCATGGTGAGCTATGGCGCACCTCGGTGGCTATCGGGTTTAACCATGAAGGGTGCCCAAAGCGCACCTGGAGACAACACAGGAAAGGAGCAGTCATGACAGAGCAGCTAAAGCAGGTCTACCCCTACATCAACGGACAGGCCTGGAAATCAGAAGGTCAGTTGCATAAGGACTTGGTCAATCCCTATACGGGCAAACCGCTGGCTCGCGTTTTTCTGGCGACCAAACAGGACATTGAAGAAGCGCTAGCCAGTGCAGAACGTGCACAGCGCATCTGGGGCAAGATGCTGGCCCGTGAACGTGAAGCGATTTTGTGCCGTGCGGCCGACATTGTGGAACGCCGTCGCGACGACATCGTGCGTGTGCTGGTTGAAGAGGGCGGTAACGTCTTTGGCAAGGCCATGTTCGAGTGCGATTACATCGTCAGCACCTTCCGTATTGCCGCCGGTCAGACCCGCGATATTCGGGGTGAAACCATGCCGTCGGACCTGCCTGGGCGTATTTCCATGAGCATTCGTCGTCCTTTGGGCGTGGTGGCTGGGATCGGGCCTTTCAATGCACCTTTGCTGCTCAATGGCAAGAAGCTGGCCCCGGCACTGGCGGCGGGTAACAGTTTCATCCTGAAGCCTTCGCCGCATACGCCTATGGCTGCCTTGATGTTTGCCGAGATTCTGGAAGAAGCCGGTCTGCCTCCCGGTGTGTTGACCGTTCTGCTGACCACCGACGAAGCTCTGGGCGATACCTTGTTCTCTGATCCGCGCGTCAAACTGGTGACTTTCACGGGCTCGGCTCGAGTGGGTCGTATCCTGGCGGATCTGGCTGGTCGCCATCAAAAGCGCATTGTGCTGGAGTTGGGTGGTAAAAGCCCGGTCGTGGTGCTGGATGATGCCACGCTGGATTACGCTGTGCGCTCCGCCGCTTTCGGCATCTATTTCAATCAGGGCCAGGTGTGCATGGCCAACTCGCGCATCATTGTGGAGCAGGGCATTTACGATGCGTTCTGCGAAGCCTTTGCCAAGCAGGTGGCTCGTATTCCTACTGGTGATCCTGCTTTGCCACAAACCGCGGTTGGTCCGCTGATCAGTTCCGAACAGGCTGATTTTGTGCAGGCCCACATTCAGGACGCCGTCTCCAAGGGGGCCACCTTGCTGGCAGGTGGCGGCCGCGAAGGCAATGTGATCCAGCCTACGGCCTTGTGCGATGTGACCCCGGACATGCATCTGTACCACGAAGAGACTTTTGGTCCTGTGGCTGCCATCTACAAGGCGCGCGACTACGAGCACGCCCTGGAAATGGCTAATGATACTTCCTACGGCTTATCCTCTGCCATTCTGACCAACGATCTGCAAAAGGCCATGGATTTTGCCGAGCGTATCGAGGCAGGTTCGGTCCACATCAACGACAACTCCTTTGATGATGATCCGAATGCGCCTTTCGGTGGCTTCAAGGACAGTGGCTACGGCAAGGAAAATGGCCGCTACTCGATTGCGGACATGACCGAATTGAAGTGGGTCACCATTCAGCAAGGGGAGCGCCAGCTGGCGTTCTAAGCAGGCCTAGGGACGTGGCCAGTTCTTGACCAGTTGTGCGATGCGGTTGATGCGATGGTCAACATACGGGCTGCGTCCATGATACAGAGCGCTAAATGGAGTGCCTGCGTTATAGATATGGATGGTTTGCATCCCTAACTGGCGGGCACTTTTCAAATTGCGCAGGGTGTCTTCGACCAGAACAATGTCGCGGGCCTGGGATTTCAGCACGGCCAGAGCCTGCTTCATCAATGCCTGAGAGGGCTTGGGGCGATAACGGCCTTGCAGCTGCATATGCTCGATGGCCCACAGCCCGTCAAAGACAGGCAGCAGATTCAGGGCTTTCAAGACGCGCTGTGCGTACTCCAGCGGTGCATTGGTCAGCAGCAGTTTGTAGCCAGGCAGACGGCGCAATTGGTAGGCCAGGCCTGGTTCGGCGCTGATCAGGGAAGGCACGTCAAAGTCGTGAGCGTGTCTCAGGAATGTCGCCGGGTCTGCTCCATGGTGGCGTTGCAGGCCGATCATGGTGGCGCCGTAACGTTTCCAGTATTCCAGACGCAGCCGGTCGGCCTCGTCCATATCCACGCCCAGCGTTTGCGCCACGCCGATGCGCATGCGTCCATCAATCGCCTGGAAAATGCCTTTGGAGGCATTGTGCAGGGTGTTATCCAGATCAAACAGCCAGATGGTTTCATCTGGCTGACAGGCTGACAAAGGCCGTGCCCAGGCATGGGCACGGATAGGAGCGCGCACGGATTAGTGTGAGCTGATCATGGTGCCCACACCACGGTCAGTCAGGATTTCCAGCAACAGGCAGTGAGGGACACGGCCATCAATGACATGTACGGAGTTGACGCCATTGCGCGCTGCATCCAGGGCCGAAGAGATCTTGGGCAGCATACCGCCGGAGATGGTGCCATCAGCGAACAGTTCGTCGATGGTCTGAGCTGACAGGCGACGCAACAGTTGACCTGCCTTGTCCAGCACACCGGGAGTGTTGGTCAGCATGACCAGTTTTTCAGCGCTAAGCACTTCGGCCATCTTGCCGGCAACGACGTCGGCATTGATGTTGTAGGCCTGACCGTCCTCACCGTATCCAATTGAGGAGATCACGGGGATGAACTGATCGTCCTGAAGGGCTTTGACCACTTCAGGCTGGATGCTTTCAATATCACCCACAAAACCAATATCCAGCAGCTCGCCAGGATGCTCGGCATCCGGCAGCATTTTCTTGGTGACGCGAATCATGCCACCGTCTTTACCGGTCAGGCCCACGGCCTTGCCACCGGCTTCATTAATCATCATCACGATGTCTTGCTGCACCTGCCCGCCCAGCACCCACTCCACCACTTCCATGGTTTCGGCATCGGTGACACGCATGCCCTGAATAAAGGTGCCTTCTTTGCCCACTCGCTTGAGCGCGTCATTGATCTGGGGGCCGCCACCGTGCACCACAACGGGGTTCAGGCCAACCAGCTTGAGCAAGACGACGTCATGGGCAAAGCTGCGCTGCAACGCTTCTTCAGTCATGGCGTTGCCACCGTATTTGATGACGACGGTCTTGCCGTGGAAACGACGAATATAGGGCAGGGCCTCGGACAAAACTTCTGCTTTGACGGTCGAGGAGTAATTCTGCGAATCTGTGGTGCTCATTGATGCGCTCACTTGAAGAAAACCCGGGTCCACTGCTGGTACCCGGGGTTATGTGGCTGGGGGCAGAAACAGGCTTTTAGCTGCTGGCCAGGGCTTTTTCGACGGTGGCAATGAATTCCTGCTTGTCGTAGTTACCCAGGTAGCGCTTGATGATGTGGCCCTGTTTGTCGAGTAAAAAGGCAGTGGGCGTCAAACGGACGTCCCCAAAAGCCTTGGCGATTTCGCCCTTGTCGTCATGGACAACCGTGAACGGCAGTTGGCGGGATTGGGTGAAGTTGCGCACGTAGTTGATGGGGTCGTGCTTCATGGCCACGGCCACAATATCAAACCCTTTGCTGGACATGGCATTGAAGTTCTCAATGTTGTCAGGCATTTGCGCCACGCAAGTGGTGCAGTCCGTGGCCCAGAATTTCACCAGGACGACCTTGCCTTGCAAGTCTTTGGTTTCAAAGTGCTTGCCATTCAGATCGGTAAAGGCGACATCCGGGGCGCTGGCCTTGGTGCTGCCGGACATGGTCCAGACGCCCAGACCCACGGCAATGGCAACAGCAAGGGCAATGATGACTACTTTTTTCATTGGACGGGCATGACTTCTACAGAGGAGGCGGGCGCAGGCTCAGTTGCAGGGGCCGCTGTGCCAGAACTATTGCTTGGCTGATTATTGGTGCTCAAAGGCTGTGCCAGGCTTTCGGCGCTGACGTATTCAAAGAGCTTGGCCACCTTGTTCACGCCAGGGACGCTGGAGGCAGCAATCGCGGCGCGTTCGCCTTCTTCACGGGTGACGCGACCCAGCAGATAGACCACGCCACGCTCGGTGGTGGTGGAGATCGTGCGGCTGGGAACGTCTTTGGCGTTCAGCAAGGCGGTGCTGACTCGGGTGGTGATCCAGGAGTCGTTCGAGCGTACGCCCAAGGGGGTAGGTTCACCCACACGCAGTTCGTTGACCACGCGAGTTACCTTATCAACCTTGGAAACCAGGCGAGCGGCTTCTTCCTTGTCGGCCTGGGTAGGCACATCACCCGTCAGCAGGGCAACCCCGGCGTAAGACGTGGTATTGATGCGGCCTTCCTTGTTTTCCAGCAGGCGGCGTGTTTCCGCACCGGCTTTCATGACAATGGTTTTGTCCTCGACCTGCTCGCCCGTAGTGCGGCGGTCGGTAGCGACAACGGCGGTTGTGGCAGCAGCGCCGCCAACTACCAGCAGACCGCAACCGGTCAGCGTAGTGCTGGCCAGCAGGGCGGCCAGAATCAAACGGTGTTTCATAGTGGATCTCCGAGCAGCAGCGCATCAATGCCATCGCACATGGCGTGCAACAGAACAATGTGTACTTCCTGAATACGCATGGTTCGATCGTGCGGGACGCACAGATGGATGTCGGTATCCGAGAGCAGATCGGCAATTTGTCCGCCGCCCTTGCCAGTCAGGGCAATGATGACCATATCGCGCTCGCGAGCCGCTTCGATGGCGCGGATTACGTTTGGCGAATTGCCGCTGGTGGAGATGGCCACCAGAATATCGCCAGTCTGGCCCAAGGCACTGACCTGGCGTTCAAAGATGCTGTCAAAGCCATAGTCATTACCCACCGCCGTCATGATGGAGGTGTCGGTATTCAAGGCAATGCCAGCCAAGGGCAAACGGTCGCGCTCAAAGCGGCCCACCAGCTCAGCAATAAAGTGCTGGGCGTCGGCTGCTGATCCGCCGTTTCCGCAGGCCAGAATCTTGCCGTCGTTGGCCAGGGTGGCAAACAACAGCTCGACAGCGGCGGCCAAAGGTTCGGCCAGTTCGCGTGTGCTGGCTTTGAGAGTATCGACGGAATCGTCGAAATGCGAAGTCATTAAGGCGATAAGGTCCATAGCGCGCATTATCGCACGGAGAATTTCCCCGTGGGGCAGGCAGATCGTGTCATGTTGAAAAAAACGCCACGGTATTGAAACCAGATGCTGTAACAGGGCCGAAATACGGCGTGGCGGCTGGGTTTTTTGTATAGGACAGCATTCTTGTCTGAAAATTCCCAGGGCGGCTTTGCTGCTTTTTATTTTTCAGCGCTGCTCGAAGGCGTTCTGGATCCAGATCAGGGTGTCGTCTTCAATGGCGATAACGTCAAATCGGCAGGCGGGCAGCCTGCCCTGGAAATAGCGCTGGCATAGCGTCGGCAGCCATTGTTGGGCTGTCAGGATCAAGCGCCGTTGCTTGTCCCGGTTTACACTGGCAAGCGCCCCGCCGTAGCCCTTGTGATTGCGCTGGCGCACTTCCAGAAAGACAAGATGATCTTGATGCCACAGAACCAGGTCAATCTCCCCAAAGCGAGCACCCAGTTGACGGGCCAGAATATGGGCACCCTGCGCGGTGACATGATCGCAGGCGCGCTGTTCAGCCTGGTCGCCGCATTGCTGGCTGGGAGAGCGCCGTGGCCTGTCCTTTCTGGCTGCAGGACGACTACGCTGTTTGCGCCGCAGTTGCCGGTTTTGAGTCTGGCGAGCGTATTCAAAGGGATTCATAGGGATACACGATGATCAATAAGCAGGATCAAGCATGAGCGATACCGAAAACCGAACAGGGAATGCCGGCGTCTGGCAAAGCATGATGGACAAGGTGCAAGGTCAGGTCTGGCCACAGTCTTGCCTGTATGTGGTGGCCACGCCCATTGGCAATATGGGAGACCTTAGCCTGCGCGGCTGGCAGGCGCTGGAACTATGCGACATTATTGCGGCAGAGGATACGCGGGCAACCCGTCCTTTCCTGCAGGCTTGGGGCATACAAACGCCTTTGATGGCGGCGCATCGCCATAACGAGGCCCAAGCCGCTCAGGCAATTATCGAGCGTCTGGAGCAGGGGCAGCGAGTGGCCTTGGTATCGGACGCGGGTGCGCCTGCTGTCAGTGACCCTGGTGCTCGCGTCGTACGTTCAGTGCGGGAGGCGGGCTTTCAGGTGATTCCTTTGCCCGGTGCCTCGGCAGTCATTACCGCTCTGATGGGTAGTGGTGCAACCAGTGACGAGAACCCCGCTTTTGCTTTTGCCGGTTTCATGCCGCCCAAAACTGTGGCGCGCCGTAAGTGGCTGCAGCATTGGTCCAGCCTGGGTATGCCGGTATTGATGTTTGAGTCTCCTCACCGTTTGCGTGCGGCCTTGCGCGATATGGAAGAGGTGTGTGGCCCGGAGCGCGAACTGACTTTTGCACGTGAACTCAGCAAGCGTTTTGAGCAAATTCATACCGTGCCTTTGGGGCAGGCCTTGGGCTGGCTGGATGAAGACAGCCACCGCGAGCAGGGTGAATTTGTCCTGATTCTGCATGACGCTGTGCGCGAAGTGGACGAAGATGCGCCTGCGCTGGATGCCACTACAGAGCGCTGGATGAAAGCCTTGCTGGAGCAGGTCTCGCTGCGTGATGCAGCCCGGATTGCCAGCCAGGCGACCGGAATTCCTCGTGATGTTCTGTATGCCTGGGGTCTGGCGAACTCGCCCAAGGACTAGGGCGCCTGGGTTTAGCGAACGGCAACCGAAGGGCTCAAGCCAGTTTGCTGCTGGATACGGTAAGCCGCGTTAATTGCTTCGGTCCGATTCTGATACGGGCCAATTTGTACCCGGTACAGATCGTTGTGCATCTGTACTTGGGCATCGCGATACTCTATCTGCGCAATCTGGCGATTCAACTGCTGTGCCAGGGCAGCCGCATTTTCACGGGCAGAAAAAGCGCCAAATTGCAGGTAGACCCGGCTCTGGCCGGACGGGGCCTGCGGCTTGCTGGTGGCAGCGGGCGAGGACTGCACAATCAACTGCTGATCGCTGGCGTCGCTGCTCCAGCTAGGCGAATCGTCCAGCTCTACCTCTATGTCTTGCTCAGACAAGGCGGCCAAGGCGTCCGGCGTGGGCTCCAGCTTTTCGGTAATCACCAGGCTGGATTTGGGGGCCGGAGCGGCGGGAGCCGGCTTGGGAGCCGGAGCCTCGGCAAGTTCAATGTCACCCCGGCCAAAACTGCCACTGCGTATTTCTTCCTGTGTGATGGATTCAACCACCACGGTGCCGCTGCCGGGCGCAATCAAGTCCAGCTTGGCGGCGGCAACGTAGGACAAGTCGATGATGCGTGAGCTATGAAATGGCCCGCGGTCGTTAATGCGCACAATGACGGATTTGCCTGTTTTGGGCCGGGTCACGCGGGCATAGCTGGGGATGGGCAAGGTAGGATGCGCCGCCGTCATGGCGTACATATCGTAGGTTTCGCCATTGGCTGTTTTCTTGCCGTGAAACTTGCGTCCGTACCAGGAGGCGGTGCCGGTCTGGGTAAAGGCTTTGTGTGAAGTGTGGGGAACAAAGCTTTTGCCGAGCACGGTATAGGGGCGGGTATTGCTGCGGGCGATGGGTTCTATTCGGGGAACTGCGTCGGGGGTGGCTTGAAGATTGGCTGGGATGCGGGCGTCGGGGCCATCGTCCTTGTAGTAGCCCCCGCCTCGGGGAGCTGAAACGGTGGCCCCTGATTTGGCTTTGGGCTTGGCGCGTTTGGGGCTGGAAGCGCATCCAGCCAATAAGGCCAGGATGCTCAGGATGGCGCCTAGTTTGCGTACAGTTGGGCTCATGGGACGGGATTAATGGGCGGTTGATTGCGATGGCGCACCAGCAAGGGGGCGTAATCAGCAAAACGCAGCGCCAGTTGTTCGGTAACGTACACAGAACGGTGCTGACCGCCGGTGCAACCAATGGCGACCGTCAGGTAGTTGCGGGTGTCCTGCATATACAAAGGCAACCAGCGACGTACAAAGCCGGCGATGTCATCCACCATGGTCTCGACGGAACCGAACTGGGCCAGCCATTTGGCTACTGGTTCGTCGCGGCCTGTCATGGGGCGCAGCTCCGGATCGTAGTGAGGGTTGGGCAGGCAGCGAACGTCGAACACCAGATCTGCATCGCCGGGCACGCCACGCTTGTAGGCAAAGGATTCGAAAGTCAGCACCACGCTGGCGCGGTCGGCTTGCACCAGATCCCGAATCCAGGCACGCAATTGGCCAGGGGTCAGGTCGGTGGTGTCGATAATGTGACCCAGCTCGCGCAAGGGGGCCGTCATTTCACGCTCAACGGCAATACATTCTTCCAAGGAAGGCGAACGGCCATCCTGACGCAAGCGGTCTGTCAGCGGATGACGGCGGCGCGATTCCGAGTAACGCTGCATCAGCGTGTGATCGCTGGCGTTCAGGAACAGGACACGCAGGGAGTAGCCTTCTTCATTCAGTTTGCTGATGACACCGGGAAGGATGTCCAGATCACCGGCGCCGCGCACGTCAATGGCAACGGCCAGCCGCTCCAGCCCTTGTTCGGCAGAGCGCTCGACAAATTCGGCCAGAAATCGGGGTGGCAGGTTGTCGATGCACAGGTAGCCGGTATCTTCCAGCAGGCGCAAGGCAACTGATTTTCCCGAACCGGATATGCCGGTAATCAATACAACTTTCAGCATCGTGGCAAAGGGCTCCGAGTCGCCGCCCGGCGGGCAGCGTTTAGGTGAAACAGGACAAAGCTGTCAGGGCCGTTAAGTGCCAACCGGCCCTTGAGCGCCTAGTCGTCGCGACTATTCATGATAGCCAATGCCTGGCGCTCGATGAAGTCGCCCATGGTATCAATGCCGCGGAAGGCCAGAATGGTGTTGCGCACGGCGGCTTCCACCAGCACGGCCAAGTTCCGGCCTGCGGCCACTTGAAGCATCACGCGTTTGATGTCCACCCCCAGCACTTCCTGGGTCTGGTCCTGTGTAGGCAGACGCTCGAAGCTGTCGGGGTTGGAACGAACCAGGTGCACAATTAGTTTAAGCTTCATTCTACGACGAACGGAGGTTTCGCCGAAAATGGTGCGAATGTCCAGCAGTCCCAGCCCGCGTACTTCCAGCAGGTTCTGCAGCAGGGGCGGGCATTGGCCGTCAATCATGTTGGGAGCCGTGCGGGACAGCTCAACCGCATCGTCTGCAACCAGCCCGTGCCCACGGGAGATCAGCTCCAGTGCCAGTTCACTTTTACCCAGACCGGATTCGCCGGTAATTAGCACGCCCAGACCCAGCACATCCATGAACACGCCATGCATGGTGGTTTTGGGGGCCAGACGTTTGCCCAGGTAGATGCGCAGCAAATCGATCAGTTGGGCCGCATCGATAGGGGTGTAGAGCAGCGGCACCCCTTGGGTTTCGCAAAACTGGATCAGATCGTCGGGCGCAACGGCGTCGTTGGCAACGAACAGGGCAGGAACACCGCCTTGCCTGAGATCATCCAGATGATGCAGGCGACGTTTGACGTCAAAGCGGTTGTAAAAAGAGAGTTCTTCAGGACCGAAAACCTGAATGCGGCCAGGGTGGATCAGGTTCAGGTGGCCGACCAAATCCGCGGCAGAGGCGCCAAGATCGGGGATGGGGCGTTGGGCAGCTTGTTTTCCGGCTGCCCAGCTTACCTCGAGCTTGTCATGATTATCATTGACCAGTTCTTGAACTGTCAGCATCGGGGTGTTCCGCGTTGAGATCAGGGGTCTGGGTCAGGAGTTGGTGGATTTGAACAGGGTCCGTTTCCTGGGCCAGCGCCTGGCGGATGTCCTGATCGGCCATTAAACGGGCGATCTCGGCCAACAGGTCCAGGTGAATTTGAGTAGCCGTTTCGGGAACCAGCAAAAAGAACAGCAAGCTGGCGGTACGACCGTCGCTGGCATCAAAACGCACCGGTTCGGCCAAGCGCATGAAAACGGCACAAGGCTCCTTCAAGTCCTTGATGCGGCCATGCGGGACGGCTACGTCGTGGCCAAGGGCAGTGGAGCCCAGACGCTCGCGAGCGATCAGGCTATGGAAAACGGCTGTCCGGGCAATGCCGTGATGGTTCTCGAAAATCAGTCCGGCTTGTTCAAAAGCGCGCTTCTTGCTGGTAACAGCAAGATCCAGAACCACGTTGGACAAAGGCAAAATACGCGACAAGAGATTCATGACGGCCATTATAGGGGGGAATGTTTTTTAGCTAAACATTTTTTGGATGGCTAACAACAGGCGGACACTGTGCCAAGAAACACAAAACCCCGAACTTCTGAAAGAACGGGGTTTGTCGGCAGGCGGCTATGCCTGCTGTAACAGTTCGGCGTGATCAGGCTGCCGGAACTTCGAGCCGCTTGGCGGGCTCATGCGCATGGCTGTTTGCCTTTTCCTTGTATTTCAGAATCTGGCGGTCGATCTTGTCGGCTAGCAGATCGATGGCGGCATACAAGTTTTCGTCTGAAGAGGCGCAGTGTATATCTTTGCCGGGGACACGGACGGTCACTTCGGCATTGTGCTTCAGGCGTTCAATGGAAAGCATAACCTGCGAGTCAACCACGTTGTCGAAGTGCTTTTCAATTCGACCAATTTTGCTTTTGACGTAGTCGCGAATGGCAGGAGTTATGTCAAGATTACGGCCAGTGATGTTAAGGCTCATATAGGCTCTCCGTAGTAGTCAAACAACATGTTTCAGAGGGGGGAATATCTTCGTGTTTAGCCTCCTTACTACTGATCTTGGATATTCCAGTATACCTATATGTTGGTCAGATAACATGACCTGGATCAATCTGCGGTGTGCAGGAAAACCCTTGCTCCGACAGGCCCCGTTACAGGGCCACAAGTCGGCTTACATTCGGAAGTTCGAGCCCAGGTAAACCTTGCGCACGGCTTCGTTATCGATGATCTCGGACGGGTGCCCGCTGGTCAGTACCGTGCCTTCGCTGATGATGTAGGCGCGGTCACAGATGCCCAGGGTTTCACGCACGTTGTGATCGGTAATCAGCACGCCAATATTGCGGCCTTTCAGAAATTGCACAATGCGCTGGATTTCAATCACGGCGATCGGGTCCACCCCGGCAAAGGGTTCGTCCAGCAGAATGAAACGGGGGTTGCTGGCGAGCGCTCGGGCAATTTCTACGCGGCGGCGCTCGCCACCAGACAGGGATAGGGCGGTATTTTGACGAATGTGCGCAATTTGCAGCTCGCTGATCAAGGTTTCCAGGCGCTCGTTGATGTCGTTCCTGCTGATGCTGCGGCCGTTATCGTCCAGCTGCAGCTCCAGCACAGCGCGGATGTTTTCTTCAACCGTCAGGCGGCGAAAGACGGAAGCATCCTGGGGCAGATAGGACAGGCCCAGCCGTGCCCGCTTGTGCATGGGCATGGCGGTAATGGGCGTGCCATCAATTTCAATACGGCCTGCATCGGCGGGCACAATGCCTACAATCATATAGAAGCTGGTGGTTTTACCAGCCCCGTTCGGGCCTAGCAGGCCCACCACTTCGCCGCTTTCCACATTCAAAGAAACATCCTGCACGACCGTACGTTTGCCGTAGGTCTTGCGCAGTCCCTGGGCAATCAGACTGCCTTTGGTCGAGTGGCTGGCGCGAGTAGGGGTAGACGGGTTGTTAGAAGCAACCATGATTCAAGGGGGTCCGGGCTATTTGCGGGGGGAGGACTTGCGTTGGCATTCGGCCAGAGCAGCATCGGCATTGGCGCGTGGGCGGGCCACAGAGCGGACCCGGCCATCACGTGTGGCGGAGTCCGAACCACCAAAGGCCTGGTACGTGCCATCTTTTTGGCGGTAGATAATGCGCTGGCCCTGGACAGAGTCCTGCAGCTTGCCGCAAACATAACGATTGACGACTGCCTTGCCAATCAGCTCGACCTCTTCGGTTTTGCCGTTGTAGATAGCTCGGACACCTTCGGCGACCATCAGTTCAAACTTGGCCGGGTCTTCCTGACGAATAGTGACACGGGCGCGCTCGGTCACCGTTGCGGTGCCGTGCTGGAAACCTTCCGCGTCCTGCTCGATGGCCAATTGGTCAGCCATCAAGGTCATGGCGCCACGGGTCAGGATGATGTTGCCTTTGTAAATGGTCTGCTTGGCAATATCGTCGTAAGTCAGGGTATCGGACAGCACGGAGGTGTCCGGTTCGGCGGCAGCAGAGGCAGCCGCTTGGGCCAGAGCAGGGGCCGTAGGCAGCAAAGCCAGGCTGGCAGTGCTCAGGCACAGGGCCAGGGCACCACGCAAAAGGCTAAGAGAGAGCTTGGGCTTGTGGCCCAGGCGGGCGCTGTCAGGCGTGGTCATGGGGGGGAATCCTTAGAACTATTGGAAGAACGCGCTTTTTGTGTTTGTTGGCCGGAGATTTTAACGTCGGATTCCGACATGACGTTCAATTGGCGAACGCGATTATCGTAACGCATCCCGGTACCGCGCATGGTGGATTGGCCGTTGACGACCAGGGCCGGTTCGTTGGTGTACACCACGTCCTCTTCGGGCAGGATGATCAGCACTTCGCTGCGCACGTCCATTGCCTCGTCATCAGGTGTGGCCTGGCGGTGAATATGGGCATTGCCTTTCATGGTGATGGTGTCCCCGCCTGCATTCATGTGTGCCGTGTCGGAAGTGGCAATGGTCAGGGGCGAATCGGCCCGGTTGCTGACCGCGCGCGGGGCCGTAATGTCGTGCGAGTCGTCATCCGGGTAGTGATAGGCAATCTTGCCATCCAGGCGGCTGATGGCCATCCCGGTTTGGTCGGAGCTGATCATGGTGAAGTCGCGCGCCCAGGAGTCGGGTTCGTGGGTAATGCGGCGCGGCGGGTCAATGGCGACCGAGCTTTGGGTGTAATCGACCGCCCACAGCGTTGCCAGCACCAGCAAGGTCAGCAACAACAGGGAAATGACGGTGGGTAGACGGTCACGCATGATTACTGGATGACTCCCGTGGTCTTCAAAGGACCACCTGTAATAAAGGGCGCAAGGCGACCCTGGGAGGCCAGGATGGCATCACAGCATTCGCGCACTGCGCCGTGGCCGGCGGGCTGTGTGGCTACCCAGCTGGCAATTTGACTGATATAGAAGGGGGCTTCAGGCACGCTGGCGGAAAAACCCACGCGCTGCATGGCGGGCAAGTCGATCAGATCGTCGCCCATATATCCCACTTCACTTAGGGACAGGCCGTTTTCCTGAGCCAGCTGGGTCAGGATGGCAATTTTGTCGCGTACGCCCTGGTAAACAAAAGGAATGCCCAGTTCGGCAGCGCGACGCGATACGATGCCGCTTTCGCGTCCGGTAATCAGGGCGACATTAATGCCGCTTTCGCCCAGCATGCGTAAACCGTGGCCGTCCAGAGCGTGAAAGCTCTTGAACTCCTCGCCGTTCGCGCTGTACCACAGGCGTCCGTCGGTCAGCACGCCGTCCACGTCAAACACCATCATGCGCAACTGACGTAATTGGGTGCGCACGTTCTCGGGCAGCTTGGCCAGAATTTGAGCTTCAGCGGGATGGAGCGGGATGGTGGGCGTATTCATCATGATCAGATTACCTTTGCAGCCAACAGGTCGTGCATGTGCAGAGCTCCCAATAGTAGCCCGTTTGTGTCCAATACCAGCATTTGGCTGATACGCAGGGCATCCATTTGCTCGGCTGCTTCAATGGCCAGGGCTTCGGCGGCAATGCTGCGCGGTTCGCGCGACATGCCTTCAGATACTGGCAGATTGCGTATATCGCCGGCACGAGCAATCAGGCGGCGCAGGTCGCCATCGGTGAACATTCCAACGGGGTGGCCTTGTGCGTCCGTGACAATAGTCATGCCCATGCCTTTGCTGGACATTTCTATCAGGGCATCGGGAATCAGGGTCTCGGGGGATACGATAGGCAGTTGTTCGCCGCTGCGCATGATGTCGCGCACAAACGTCAGTAGTTGACGGCCCAGCGCACCACCGGGGTGGGAGCGGGCGAAGTCTTCGCGGCTAAAGCCTCGTGCTTCCAGGCAGGCAACGGCCAGTGCATCGCCTAATACCAAGGCGGCTGTGGTACTGGCCGTGGGAGCCAGGTTGAGTGGGCAGGCTTCATGCTCTACATGGGCATCCAGATGCAGGTCGGCATTTTGGGCCAGTTCGGACTGGGCATTGCCGGTGATCGCAATCAGTTTGGCACCCATGCGGCGCAGCACAGTCAGCACCGTGACCAGTTCCTGGGCCTGCCCAGAGTAGGAAATGGCAATGACCACGTCCTGCTTGGTAATCATGCCCAGGTCGCCGTGCAAGGCTTCGGCAGCGTGCATGAAAAAAGCGGGAGTGCCGGTCGAGGCCAAGGTAGCCGCGATCTTGCGCGCTACGTGGCCGGACTTGCCTATGCCGGTCACCACCACACGGCCCTGACAGTGCACGAGCAGTTTGGTGGCTTCTACAAAACTTTGGTCCAGACGCCCGCCCAGCGCTTGTAACGCGTCAACTTCAATGGCGAAGGTGCGTTGTGCCGAGGACAGGATATGTGCGGGGTCTAAAAGTGCCGGTGTATTCATGGCGAAATTGTAAACGTGAAGTGTCTGCTTGGCATGTAGATTTGCAGGAGGCAAATTGTAAGGTCAGATGGCCTTGGACCAGTGGCAAGCCGAATAGTTTAGGGTTAAGATACGTCTTGTTTTGTAATTTCAGTAATTACTGAAAATTCAGGAAGCCATGAATCTAGGACCACAGGCAGAGCGTTTTATTCTGCACTTTGGGGAGATGGGCGGGCGCTGGGGGGTCAACCGGACGGTGGGCCAGATCTATGCGCTGCTGTTCATTGCCCCCGAAGCCCTCCACGCCGACGAGATCGCTGAAACGCTAGGCATCTCCCGCTCCAATGTCAGCATGAGCTTGCGCGAGTTGCAGTCCTGGCGACTGGTCAACATGACGCACAAGATTGGCGAGCGCCGCGAATACTTTGAATCTCCCAAGGATGTATGGGATATTTTCCGTACTTTGGTGGAGGAAAAGCGTAAGCGCGAGATTGATCCCACATTGACCTTATTGCGAAGTATCCTAATGGAAGCGCCCGTCAATGACGAAGAGGAATATGGGCAGCAGCGCATTAACGAAATGCTGGAATTGATCGAGTTGGCTTGTGGTTGGTTTGACGAGGTTCATCACTTACCGCCCGAAACCCTGCAAAATCTGATGCGTTTAGGTAGCAAAGTTCAGAAAGTGCTGGGGTTCGCCGGGAAGATTCGCAAAGCTGATCAAACTGGGGGTCGTCATGATTGATCTGGATGTCGTTACCTTGTCGCGGTTGCAATTTGCTTCCACCGCGATGTTCCACTTTTTATTTGTTCCCTTGACGCTGGGCCTGTCTTTTTTGCTGGCCATTATGGAAAGCGTCTATGTCATGACGGGCAAGGCCATCTGGCGTCGCATGACCAAGTTCTGGGGCGTACTCTTTGGCATTAACTTTGCCCTGGGTGTCGCAACCGGGATTGTGATGGAGTTTCAGTTCGGTATGAACTGGGCCTATTACAGTCATTATGTAGGCGATATTTTCGGCGCGCCGCTAGCCATTGAAGGTTTGATGGCTTTTTTCCTGGAAGCAACCTTTGTCGGCCTGTTCTTTTTCGGCTGGGATCGCCTCTCCAAGCTGGGACACCTGATTGTTACCTGGCTGGTTGCCATCGGTACCAACCTGTCGGCCCTATGGATTCTGGTCGCTAACGGCTGGATGCAAAACCCGGTCGGTGCCATCTTCAACCCCCACACCATGCGTATGGAAATGACCGACTTTGCCGAGGTCATTCTCAATCCCGTTGCGCAAGCCAAAGTTGTTCATACCGTTAGTGCCGGCTATGTCCTGGGTGCCATGTTCGTGATGGGCATCAGTGCCTGGTACTTGCTGCGTGGTCGCCATATTGATCTGGCCAAGCGCTCGATGACGGTAGCGGCCAGTTTCGGCTTGGCAGCGTCCCTGTCCGTGGTGGTGCTGGGTGATGAAAGTGGTTACCTGACTACTGAACACCAGCAAATGAAGATTGCAGCCATGGAATCCATGTGGGAAACCGAGGAAGCCCCTGCCAGTTTCAATCTCTTGGCCTGGCCTGATCAGGAGGCCCGTGAAAACCGCTTTGCCGTGGAAATTCCATGGGTGATGGGTTTGATCGGTACACGCTCAGTCAGTACCCCCATGCTGGGCATTAATGAACTGGTCGAACATGCCAAGATTCGTATTGCCAATGGCTTGCGCGCTTACGAGGCACTGCAGCTGGTGCGCGCTGATGACAGCAATATCGAGGCCCGCCGCGTCTTTGACAATAACTGGAAAGACCTGGGCTATGCCTTGCTGCTCAAGCGTTATACGGACGACATTACCAAAGCCGATACCGAGACCATCGCCCAGGCTGCCTGGGATACGGTGCCACAGGTTGCACCCCTGTTCTGGAGCTTCCGTGTGATGGTGGCGCTGGGGCTGTACTTCATCCTGTTCTTTGGCGTGGCTTTTGTGCTGGCATCGCGTGACCGACTGCAACGTCACCCGCGCTTGCTTAAAGCAGCGGTCTGGAGCATTCCCCTGCCTTGGATTGCGATCGAATGTGGCTGGTTTGTGGCCGAGTTCGGACGTCAGCCCTGGGCGATTGAAGGTGTCTTGCCTACCTACTATGCGGCCTCTGGTCTGTCCTTTGTGGACTTGATGATCAGTATGACCATCTTCCTGTTGCTCTATACCACCTTGGCGGTGATTGGCATCAAGGTCATGTTGCACTCGGTGCGTAAAGGGCCGGACGAGGCTGGCGAGACCGCCACACCTTCCGCTTTGTCTTATGGTTCGCGCAACGCTCCGTTGCTGCGCGGTTAAGGAGGGGGAACCATCATGGAAAATTTGATTCTTCTCGATTACGACACCTTGCGCATCATCTGGTGGTTGCTGCTGGGCGTTTTGTTGGCGGCATTTGCCATCATGGACGGGGCCGACCTGGGTGTGGCCATGGTGTTGCCGCTGGTTGCTCGCACTGATGATGAGCGGCGCACGTTGTACAACGTGATTGGCCCGGTCTGGGAAGGTAACCAGGTTTGGTTGATCGTGGCCGGTGGTGTGGCCTTTGCGGCCTGGCCCTTGCTGTATGCCATGGCTTTCTCGGGCTTTTATCTGGCCATGATGTTGCTTTTGGTCGCCTTGATTGTTCGCCCGGTGGCCATCAAGTACCGCAGCAAGCTCAGCTCGTCGCGCTGGCGTCGTAACTGGGATGCGATCTGGACCGCCTCCGGTCTGGTTTGTGCTCTGGTGTTTGGTGTGGCTATTGGGAACGTGATGCTGGGCGTACCTTTCGGCTTTGACGAGACCACGCTGCGTCCCATGTACCAAGGCAACTTCTTCGGTCTGTTCCAGCCCTTTGCCATTCTGTGCGGTTTGCTCAGCGTTCTGATGCTGGCTTTCCAAGGTGCGGTGGTTGTTGCCTGGAAGGGCAGTGATCATGTGGCTCGTCGTGCGCGTGCCTGGGCCATGCCTTTGGGCCTGCTGTCCATTGTGGCTTTTGCTGCCGGCGGCTGGTGGATCAGTGCCATGAATGGCTATAGCATGCCTTGGCCCGAGGCGGCCCACGCCATGTCCAACCCGATTGGCAAGACGGTCGATATGGTTGAAGGTGCCTGGTTGGCTAACTATCTTACCTGGCCTGCCTTGTGGGCAGCCCCCATTGTCGGTTTTGCGGGCTTGCTGTTCGGTGCCTTGCTGGCTGGTCGTGGTCGCGGCTTGTTGGCTCTGCTGTTCTCGTCCTTGGCACTGGCTGGCATCATCCTGACTTTTGGTTTTGCCGTCTTCCCATTCCTGCTGCCTTCGTCCTTGAACCCCGGTTCCAGCCTGACCCTGTTTGATGCCTCGGCCAGTCATCTGACCTTGTGGATCATGCTGCTGGTGACACTGGTGTTCCTGCCCATCATCGTGCTCTATACCTCCTGGGTGTATAGCGTAATGCGTGGCAAGGTGTCGGTTGCCAGCATGAAAGATTCTTCTCATTCTTACTAAGGAGGCCAGCGCATATGTGGTACTTCTCTTGGGTTCTAGGTTTGGGTCTGGCCTGCGCATTCTCCATCCTGAATGCGATGTGGTTCGAGCTGCGTGAAAACACGGCTTTGCAGAGTGCAGCTGCCTCCAAGGCTAAAGCAGATATCGAGGTCTGATTGACACCGCAAAGTCCAACGGCGCAACAATGGCTGGGGCAATTTTCCAGCCGCGCCCGCACGGCTTTGCGGGCTTCCATGCTGGCCCCTGTGCTGGCCGGCGCTTTACTGATTCCTCAGGCCTGGTTGCTGGCAAAGATTGTGCAGGCAATTGTGGTCGATGGCTTGCCCTGGACCGGGCAGCTTTTCTCTATCCTGATGGTGGCCGCACTTTTGTTGCTGCGTGCCGCCATTTCTGCTTTTGGCGAGCGCCGTGCGCAAAAGGTTTCAGAACATCTGAAACAAGGGCTGCGCTCCGAGCTGTTTGCCCGACTGTTCCGCAGTACGATGCCGCGTTTGCGGGCCAGCAATAGCGGCGAACTGTCCACCAGCTTGATCACGCAAATTGAAGCCCTGGATGGCTTTGTGACGCGTTACATTCCTTGCATGGCAGCGGCGGCCCTGGTGCCTTTGGCACTAGTGCTGGCAGTGTTGCCGGTGGATGGCATTGTGTCCTTGATTCTCTTGTTGAGCACGCCCCTGATTCCCCTGTTCATGGCCTTGGTGGGCTGGGGGGCGGAAGCGGCCAGCCGTGAACAACAACAAACAACGCTGCGACTGTCCGGCTTTTTCGCCGACCGGCTGCGCGGCATTTTTACCCTTAGCTTGATGGGGCGTGGGCAGGACGAGTTGCAGCGTGTGGAATTGGCCAGTCAGGAGCTGCGCACACGTACCATGAAAGTGCTGCGAATCGCGTTTTTATCGTCGGCTGTGCTGGAGTTCTTCGCGGCATTGGGTGTGGCCGGGATAGCCGTCTACATTGGCTTGGGTTACCTGGGCTATCTGGGCGAGTCCTTCTCGGGCATTAGCCTGCAACAAGGCTTGTTCTGTTTGCTCCTGGCCCCGGAGGCCTACCAGCCCTTGCGCCAATTGGCCGCTAATTATCATGATCGGGCAGCGGCGCGTGCGGCTGCAGTAGAAGTCGACAGACTGTGGGCAAACTTGGGCCAGGATTTGATTCCTGCGGCTCCCACCAGCGCCGACAATGAAGCGGTTTTTCCCAACTTGCCGGTACTGGTCTTGCGTCATCTGCATTTGCCGCAGTTGGGCGGGCAGGGGACCTTGCTGGAAGTGCCCGGCCTGCAACTTTATATAGATCAGTCTTACGCCTTGCTGGGGGCCAGCGGCTCCGGCAAGACCAGTCTGCTGGAAAGTCTGATTGGTTTGCGCCCCTTGGCGCAGGGTGAAATTTTACTGCGCAATAGCGATACTGCCGGGCGCTTGCTGACGCGCCATGATGGCGTCGTACTGATTTCCCAGCAGGCCTTTTTAGCCATGGGGACCATTGCCGATGGCTTGCGTCTGGCGGCCCCACAAGCCAGTGATGAACAGCTGTGGCAAGCCTTGGAACAAGCCTGTGCAGCCGAATTTGTACGGACCCTGCCCGATGGTTTGCAAACGGCGCTGGGCGAGGGTGGTTTTGGCCTTTCCGGTGGTCAGATTCAGCGCTTGGCACTGGCCCGCCTGTTTTTGACAGACCCGCATGTGGTTTTGCTGGACGAACCCAGCTCCCGCCTGGATGCGGCGACCCGGGATCGTGTCATGCGCAATATTCTGCGCTTCTGTCAGGGACGCTGTCTGGTCGTGGCCACGCATGACCAGCAACTGGCGGCCATGTGCTCGAACCAACTGCACATTGCCCAAGGAGTCCTGACGGCATGAAAGCGTGGTTTCGTCTCTTAGGTTCCAGCCTGCGCGCACGACGTGGGGCCGTATTGTTTACGGTTCTGCTGGCGATCAGCACGGTGGCGGCCGGTGTTGGTCTGCTGGGTGTAGCTGGTTGGTTTCTAAGCAGCGCTTTTCTGGCTACGTTGGGCATCGTATTCAATCTGTTTGGCCCTTCGGCCATGATTCGCGGCCTGTCTTTTTGGCGTATCGCCTCCCGGTATCTGGAGCGCGTCGTCGGTCATGCCCTGACGCTGGATTTGCAAGTACGCATTCGCAGCCTGGTTTTCGGACGCTTGAGCCGATTCAGTCAGTCTCGCTTGGCCCAGTTTCGAGATGGGGAGCTGGCTTCCAGTCTGACCTCTGACGTGGCTGTGCTGGATCTGGTGCTTTTGCTGATTTTGGTGCCGCTGACTACGGCTGTGGTGGCTGGTCTGGTGTTTAGCGCTGTGCTGCAAACCTGGCTGTCCTGGTGGGCCTGGCTGATTCTGGCTTGTTTGCTGATTGCCGCTTGTTTGATTCCGTATATTTGCGCCCGTGGCGCCAGCCGTGCAGCCCAGCAAGTCCATCAACTGGAAAACCGCCAGCGTGTTCTGGTGCATCAGGCCATCCGCGCCTATGCTGATATTCAGGTGTTTGCCGCTGCGGATGCCGTGCAGGAACAAGTGGACAAGCTGGGACTGGAACTGGGGCAAGCCCGTTTGCGCAGTAATGGCTGGGGCATTGTCGGGCAGTTTTCCCAGCAGGTCTTGATGGGCGTGGCCTTGATGACCTGCCTGCTGGTTGGAGCGCAACAGGTCAATCTGCAAGCCATGAGCGGCCCCTTGTGGGTGGGGCTGGTGTTGGCTTTGCTGGGCTTGTTCGAGATCATGGCACCCATGATGCGCGGTGCGTCCCGCTTGGGAGAGGTTCAGGCAGCCAGCAATCGTTTGCTGACAATTCTGGACGAGCCCGAGGAAACCGATCAGGCGCAAGGGCAGGCGATTGCGTTGGACAGGCCAGCCTGCCTGGAAATCAAAGATCTGAATTTTTCCTACGGTTCACAGCCCGTATTGGAGCAGTTGTCGCTGCAAGTCCAAGCTGGTGAGCACATTGCTATTTTTGGTCCCAGTGGCTCCGGCAAGTCTACCTTGCTGGGTGTGCTGATGCGCTTGTTGCCTGTTTCGGAAAAGCAGTATCTGGTTGAGGGTAAAGCAGCCCAGCATTGGAGCCGCGCCAGCTGGTTTGATCATTGCGCCTTGCTGGCACAGGACTCGCCACTGTTTCTGGGTTCGGTGCGAGATAACCTTTTGCTGGCAGAACCGACAGCTTCAGAGCAACAAATCTGGCAGGTGCTTCACGACGCCCAACTGGACAGTGTGATACGTGAATTACCCCAAGGGCTGGATACCTGGCTGGGCGAGGGCGGGCAGCAATTGTCCCTGGGGCAGCAGCGCCGCCTGTGTCTGGCGCGTGTGCTGTTGTCGCCTGCCCATATCTGGTTTCTGGACGAGCCTACGGCCAGTCTGGATGGCCCGACCAGCCAGGCCTTGATGCGGGATATTCTGGCTGCAGCGCAAGGAAAAACCGTGATTATGGCAACCCACGATACCCGTTTGCTGCCTTTGGTCGATAGCGTTTATCAGTTTGAGGCGGGGCGTTTGCAGCGCAAATCCGACACATCAATAAATACTTTAGAACCAAACTAAAAGGACGCTGCGGGTCAAGTCTGCAGGGATTTTTGCTCAATCGCGTCGTATTAGTACAACTTACGAGCACAAGCCGGGTGAGCCCTTGTTGCTGCTGCCCAATTGTGTACACTTGCAACGTATCCAAGTGCGCCCTTCGCGCCCGGATTTTTTGTTGTAGAAGCTTTGACATGCAAATTGATCCCACCCAGTACATCCGTCAAATCATTCGCAATGTGCCGGACTGGCCCAAGCCAGGGGTGACTTTCCGCGATATCACCACCGTCTTGCAGGACCCGCGCTCCTTCCGCGTTCTGATTGACCTGTTTGTCTACCGTTACATGGGACAAAAGCTGGATCTGGTGGCGGGTGTGGATGCGCGTGGCTTTATTGTGGGCTCGGTTCTGGCTTACGAGCTGAACTTGGGTTTTGTGCCTGTGCGCAAGAAAGGCAAGCTGCCTTTCAATACCGTGGCCGAAGAGTATTCCCTGGAATATGGCAATGCCAGCGTCGAGATGCACACGGACTCCGTGCGTCCTGGTCAGCGCGTCCTGCTGATTGACGACCTGATCGCGACCGGCGGCACCTTGCTGGCGGCGGCTCGTTTGCTGCAGCGCCTGGGTGCCAACGTGGTGGAAGCCGCCGCGATTATTGATCTGCCTGAACTGGGTGGATCCAAGGCCGTGACAGATTCCGGCTTGTCGGTTTACACCGTCTGTAGCTTTAACGAATCTGACCGCTAATTGCCAGGACCGGCGTATTGCCGGTTTGGCTTTGTAGCCTGAATCCCTGCCATGCCCGGAGCATCGCAGGGATTTTTCATGTCTGTCTGCTTGAGAGTGGGGCTGGCGTACGGCCAGCTCCGCGCTTTGTTGTGTTGCTTAGAAACGGACCTTCATGAACAGGGAGCCAGCATGATCCTGATTGCGGCCAAACTGCCCCTGATAGTTCAGACCAAAAGAAGTGCTCTTGCCTGCTTTGAGCTCTGCGCCCAGCTCGGCAACAGCGGCATTCTTGGCAATAGGAGCACCGCTGATACGGAAGTTGCTGCCGGGCAGGGCGGCAAAGGCCAGTTCACGTTCGGGTGTGGTGTCGCCCAGGGCATGACGCCAGCCTAAACCGGCGCTCAAGGACAGCGTGGTTTTGGACAAGTCCAGTTCCGTGGTGCCGCGTAGACCCAGCGTGACAGTGCTCAGGTTCTGGCGCTGCGAGTCTCCGCGCAAGGCGGCTTGACCGCCCGATTCACTAAAGGAGCCGTGACGCAGTTGATGCCAGTTCACGCTGGCATAGGGTTCCACGCTGGAGCGTGGGCTGACCGGCATGCGGTAGCCCAGTTGGGCAAAGGCCTGGATGCTGTGCGCTTTGTAATCAGCCTTCAGTGTTTCGCTTTGATGAATCGAAATCGAGCGTTCGCTGTCCAGGCTGTGGCGGGTGTAAGCACCACCTGCCAGCAGGTTCAGACTACCCGAACCCATTTCCCAAGCTTGTGTTCCATACAGGGCCGCGCTGTAGCTGTTGCTGCGTGAGGTCTGGCGACGATCATCCAGCTTGATACGGTTTTCCAGATAGCCCAAGGAGGCCCCCATGCGCCAGCCTTGTTCGCCGATAGCCGTATCGCCACCCAATAACAGACCGCCCACTTTATGACGAACATCCTGGCTGTTGTCGTCACCGTCCAGATCGCGCTGTTGATGGATCACTTCAGCCCAGAGCACTGCCTCTTTGCCTACGGTATTACGCGCACTTGAAGCCTGTTTGCCCAAAGCACGGGGCAACAGATCTCCGTTGCTTAGCAAGGCGGAAGTCGTACCTGCATGGATCTGGCCTTGTAGCTGTTCCATATAGCCTGCCACGTTACCGGATTGGGCATTGAGTACCGTGTCATACAGCTCAGCCATAGCCGCAGGGGGCTGCGTTGAGCCGGCATCCAAGGCCTGTGCGACAGATTTCTGATTGCCTGTATGAGCAAAAGCGGCAAAGGGGATGTCATTGCGTTCGACCATCACGGACAGACTGGAGCCGTAAAGCAGTGTGGGTGACAAGAAGGCCATGTCATAAGCGATGCTGCTGTATTGCCCGGTCACGCCATTGGCCGCATCCAGGAAGGAATAAGCGATGTTCTGGCGAAAAGGGCCACCGGCCAGTTTCAGTGTGCCGTCGATATGGGCGGCACCACCTACTACTAAACGATCGGTGGCACCTGCAGGGCCAACTTCCAGCTCATGCACCGAACCGGCATGGGCAGTGTAGTCTCCGCTGACGGTCAGAGTGCCAACAGAATTACCTGGAGCCAGGGTGCCGTAGTTATCGACTTGAGCGACTGTACCGGCCCCCCCCAAGGTGCCTTCGCGTTCCACTGTGACCGCAGAAGCCAGCGTGCCATTGACGGCCAGACGGCCCCCGCTGACGGTGGTGTCACCGGTATAGCTGTTATTGCCCGTCAGCTCCAGGGAGCCGGAACCGCGCTTGTGCAGCCCACCCGTGCCACTGATGTCATTGGCGAAGGTGGAGTGGTAGCCCAGCGTATCGACGTCGAACAGGCGGGTAAATTGTGCGGGTCCTTGTACGGCCTTGCCTACGTTCATTAAACCCCAGCCGTAAATGCTGGGGTCTCCCAGAGGGGTGGCGGTGGTCAGCAGGGTTTGTTGCAGATGATAGGCGGTGAAGTAGGGGAACGCTTCCTTCACCAGCGCCGCACCGCCCGCGACGTGCGGGGAGGCCATGGAGGTGCCACTTTTATAAATATAGCCTCCATCCGAGTTGACGGAGTTAATGCCAGGGGCCCACTGCCCCCCTGGCGCGGTCAAACACCACTCGGCGGCAACACCACATTTATTGGCGTAGACGGCCAAGGAACCATCTTCCCCGACTGCCGTCACGGCCAGCCAGTTGTCTTTCAGTTCGGGAAACCAGTAGGGAGAGCCGGCCAGAAAATCAGGGTGGTCTTGAGACTCATTGCCGGTAGCAAATACCATCAGGGAGCCAGCCTGCGCACTGTTCTTGAAGGACTCAATGATCAGAGGTTGAGCCTCTAGGGCGCTTTGAGCTGAGCCATAGTCCACAATATGGCAGGGTGGGTTATAGGACCTTGAGCAGTCATTGAGCCCCAGACTGCTATTGATAATGGGCAGCTTGAACTGGGCGAGATAGTTCCAGCCATTAGAAAGCATTCGATCTTGAAAGGCCCTTATATCGTCTGGAGTCGGGGTAGTGTCGTCACCACCATCATCATCGTCGTCATCGTCATCAGTATTGATGCCGTAGGCAACCGCAAAAAGCTGGCTATTGAAGGCGACGCCGTGCATGCCTGCTTCGTCGCGTCTCGCACCAATGATTCCGGCAACATGGCTCCCGTGTCCGGCAGGGGGCTGAGTATCGACTCCTTGGCCATTGGCGTAGGGGGTATTGTTGGCAAAGTCAAAGCCCCCAGCAATGGCGCCGGCAAACTCAGGGTGATTTGCCTGAATGCCCGAGTCCAGATAACCGACCGTGACGCCTTTGCCGGTAAAGCCCAGCGAATAGGCTTTGGCTGCATTGATCATGTCCAGGCCGGGTTGACGCTTATATTCTTTGGTGCGCCATTGCTCCAGTGAGCTCTCGGAATCGGCATGGACGATGCCAGGTAAAGTCAGGCTTAACAAAGCCATCTGCACCAGCATAGAGGTGTTGCGTTTCTTGTTCGACATGTCTTATCTACTTGGATCTTCTAAGGAGGGTGGCCACTCGTTGTGAAAACCTGCCTTGGAGGTTCTCAAGGCATCTTTAATTTAACGGCATAGCCGTTTAAACCGGCAGTTATGGGCTGCTGTATTGTTGAGGTCGTGTTCTTCTGGGCCCCTGCCATGCAGGCGCATCGCAGGGATTTTTGATGGCCGTCTGTTATGCCTGCCGCGGGATTGGCGGAACGCCAAGCCCGCCTCGGGGCCTTAAATCAGAAACGTACCTTCATGAATAGCGAGCCAGCATGGTCCTGATTGCGGCCAAACTGACCCTGGTAGTTCAGACCGAAGGATGTGCTCTTGCCGGCTTTCAGCTCTGCGCCCAATTCGGCCACAGCGGCGTTCTTGGCAATCGGCGCGCCGCTGATGCGGAAGTTGCTACCGGGCAAGGCGGCAAAGGCCAGTTCACGCTCGGGTGTGGTGTCACCCAGGGCATGACGCCAGCCTAAACCGGCACTCAAGGACAGCGTGGTTTTGGACAGATCCAGTTCCGTGGTGCCACGCAGACCCAGCGTCACGGTGCTCAGGTTCTGGCGTTGCGAGTCTCCGCGCAAGGCTGCCTGACCACCCGATTCGCTAAAGGAGCCGTGACGCAACTGGTGCCAGTTCACGCTGGCATAGGGCTCGACGCTGGAGCGAGGGCTGACGGGCATGCGGTAACCCAGTTGGGCAAAGGCCTGGATGCTGTGCGCTTTGTAATCAGCCTTCAGTGTTTCGTATTGGTGAACGGAGAGAGAACGCTCGCTGTCCAGGCTATGGCGGGTGTAAGCACCACCAGCCAGTAGATTCAGACTACCCGAACCCATTTCCCAAGCTTGCGTTCCGTACAGGGCGGCGCTGTAGCTGTTGCTGCGTGAGGTCTGACGGCGGTCATCCAGCTTGATGCGGTTTTCCAGGTAGCCCAGAGAGGCACCCATGCGCCAGCCTTGTTCGCCGATGGCGGTATCGCCACCCAGGAACAGGCCGCCCACTTTATGACGAACATCCTGGCTGTTGTCGTCACCGTCCAGATCGCGTTGTTGGTGAATCACTTCGGCCCATAGAACGGTGTCTTTGCCGTTTTTATTACGTGCGCCTGAGGCTTGTTTGCCTAAAGTGCGGGGCAAAAGATCCCCGTTGCTTAGCAGGGCGGAGGTCGTACCCGCATGGATTTGGCCTTGCAATTGCTCCATGTAGCCTGCGACCTGTCCGGACTGAGCATTGAGGACCGTGTCGTACAGTTCGGCCATGGTGACCGGCGGTTGATCCGAGCCGGTATCCAGCGCGTTGGCCACGGCTTTCTGGTTCCCCGTATTGGCAAAGGTGGCAAACGGCGTGTCATTGCGCTTGATCATCAAGGACAGGCTGGGGCCGTAGAGCAGCGTTGGCGACAGGAAGGCCATCTCGTAAGTGATGTGACTGTACTGACCTGTCACACCATTAGCTGCATCCAGAAAGGAATAAGCCACATTCTGGCGGTAGGGGCCACCGGCCAGTTTCAGCGTGCCGTCGATATGGGCTGCACCGCCAACCACCAGACGATCTGTTGCGCCTGCGGGGCCCACTTCCAGTTCATGCACCGAACCGGCATGGGCGGTGTAGTCGCCGCTGACGGTCAAGGTGCCAACCGAATTACCTGGAGCCAGGGTGCCGTAGTTATCGACTTGAGCGACTGTACCGGCCCCCCCCAAGGTGCCTTCGCGTTCCACTGTGACCGCAGAAGCCAGCGTGCCATTAACGGCCAGGCGACCGCCGCTGATGGTGGTGTCACCGGTATAGCTGTTATTGCCCGTCAGCTCCAGGGAGCCGGAACCGCGCTTATGCAGGCCGCCGGTGCCACTGATGTCATTGGCGAAGGTGGAGTTGTAGCCTAGCGTGTCTACATCGAACAGGCGGGTGAATTGCCCGGGTCCTTGTACGGCCTTGCCTACATTCATCAGGCCCCAGCCAAAAACGCTGGGGTCGCCCAGGTCAGTGGCGGTGGTCAGCAAGGTCTGCTGCAGGTGATATGCCGTGAAGTAGGGGAACGCTTCCTTCACTAGCGCCGCACCGCCCGCGACGTGGGGGGAGGCCATGGAGGTGCCGCTAAAGGCGACGTAGCCGCCAGAGGATTGGACCGAATTAATCCCTGGATTGTCGTCACCACCGGGGGCGGCCAGACACCACTCGGCTGCTACGCCGCACTTGTTCGCATAGGAGGCTAAAGATCCATCCTCGCCCAGGGCTGTCACGGCCAGCCAGTTATCTTTTAGTTCAGGAAACCAGTAGGGGGAGCCTGCCAGCAGGTCAGGGTGGTCCTGCGATTCATTGCCGGTGGCAAAGACCATCAGGGAGCCTGCGTCTACGCTGTTGTGGAAAGCCTCGATCGCCAGTGGCTGCCAATCCAGTACGCCTTCGGGCGAGCCATAGTCCAGGACATTGCAAGGTGGTGGGGAGCTGGCATCGTTGCAACCATTGACGCCCAGGCTGCTGTTGATGATGGGCAGTTTGAACTGTGCCAGATAGTTCCAGCCTCGGGAGGCAACGCGGTCGAATGCGGCGGCTTGGTCGCGTGGGTCCGGTTCATAAGGATCGTTGCCAAGCATGTCATCATCATCGTCTTCTCTCGCATCGTAGGCGACCGCAAAGAGCTGACTGTTGAAGGCGACACCGTGCATGCCTTTGCCGTCGCGACGTGCGCCAATAATGCCCGCAACGTGGCTGCCATGACCTGCTGGAGGATCGGCATCTATGCCTTGGCCGTTGGCATAGGGGGTATCCGTGTTGAAGTCAAAGCCACCCGCAATGGCACCCGCAAACTCCGGGTGTTTGGCTTCAATTCCCGAATCCAGATAGCCGACCGTCACGCCTTTGCCTGTAAAGCCCAGTGAGTAGGCTTTGGCCGCATTGATCATGTCCAGGCCAGGCTGGCGTTGGTATTCTTTAGTACGCCATTGCTCCAATGAGCTGTCTGCTTCTGCATGGGCAAGGCCAGGTAAAGTCAGGCTCAGCAAGGCCATCTGCACCAGCACATAGGTGCTGCGTTTCTTGTTCGACATTTCTTCCTCTCCTGGGTGTTTTTCTCTGTGTGGCGGCAATGTGTTGCGAGGTCGTGCTGTCGAGTCCTTGCGTGCCATTTAACGTCGTAGCTGTTGAATCTTATAGCGGCCAAATTTACGTTTTGTCATGCTTGGCGTTTGAAACACACGAAAACGGACGAGTGCACCGGAAGGGCAAGGAGAAAGAGTGGCGATTTCTCTGGTGAGAAAGGCGTTTAATCAGTGATCCGTTTTCTTTGTCTGGAAATCAGTTAGTGACGACTTTGTTGCAGAGTCTGCAACATTTTGGGTGCAGGTCGAGGCTTGTAAGGGGCGAAGGCTTACCTGTTTGTCGTTGTATTAAGGTGCTTTGACGTGGTGAACGCTGGAGCACAGTTCCCGCGCTTCCAAGGCTTGCTGCGATTGCGAACTCGGGGACTTCAATTGGCCACAGGCTCTGCCAGCAAGGCGCGCACTCGCTCAGGTTTCAAGGTTCGTGCCGCTGCAAACCCGGCAATATGGCGCACCCTGACCAGATCCAGAGCGAGGAAATGAAAGTCCGTAAAGCTGCTTAGAAATTCCATATCGGGAAAACGGGCGGTATAGGCTCGTTTGGCCTGTTCCCAGTCGGGCTGTTCGCGCTCCAGTTTGCGGGCCTGCATTTGGAAGGTGACACGGGGCAAGTCATGGACAGCATCCTGGCCATGCTCGCTTTGGCTGACCATCAGGCTGGCATCGGGACGTTGCAGCAAATAACGGGTATGAGCCGCCATTTCGCTGATGTGGATGATGATGCTGGCTTGTTCAGGGCAGATCGCAAAAGGGACACGAGAGACCACCGGCAAGCCCTGATTGCTGAGTGTGCCCAAAGACGCAGTGCGTTCACTGCGGAGCAGGGCCTGCAGGCTGTTTAGCAATGGATCATCAACAGACATAAAGACACCTATTCTGAAAAAGCTTCCATACTGCGGTTGGGACTTCATTCGTCCCTAAGGGAATTTCCTTGGGCTGCTCCGCAGAAAAATCTCCGCGCAGCCCCTTTGCTTTATTGCTATCCGGGCGGCGCTTCTGGGGGAGGGCCTGGCGATGAATAGCGATCACGCTGCGCTTTCTCCCCACCCAGGGGCATTTTTATCCTGGAGCAGTCCAGCGGTAAAAGACACCTGCTCACCCCTTACAAAACAGGCCGACATAAAGCCGGCCTGTTCAGGGGGAGTGATGCGTTGGGTTTACACCAGAACGCGCTCAATACCACCGTCGTTGGCACGGCGTACGTAGTCCGCCATCCAGTTCTCGCCCAGCATGTGCTTGGCCATTTCCACCACGATGTAATCCGCATCCATCTTGGTTTCGTCCTCGTAGCGGGACAAACCTTGCAGGCAGGACGGACAGGAGGTCAGCACTTTGACTTCGCCCTGGAAACCATCGGCACGGACGGTGTCCTGGTTCTTCTGCAGTTCTTCGTGCTTGCGGAAACGGATTTGCGTGGAAATATCCGGGCGCGACACCGCCAGCGTGCCCGACTCGCCACAGCAGCGGTCGGCCTTGATGGTGCTGTCGCCCACCAGGGATTTGACCGTTTTCATGGGGTCTTGCAGCTTCATGGGGCTGTGGCAAGGGTCGTGGTACATGTAGCGCACGCCTTGCACGTCTTCCAGTTTCAAGCCTTTTTCCAGTAGGTATTCGTGGATGTCGATCAGGCGGCAGCCAGGGAAGATCTTGTCGAATTCATAGCCTGCCAGCTGGTCGTAACAGGTACCACAGCTGACCACCACGGTTTTGATATCCAGGTAGTTCAAGGTGGTGGCCATGCGGTGGAACAGCACGCGGTTGTCGGTAATGATCTTCTCGGCCTTGTCGCTTTGACCGCTGCCGCGCTGCGGGTAGCCACAGCACAGGTAGCCAGGAGGCAGTACCGTCTGCACGCCGACATGCCAGAGCATGGCTTGAGTAGCCAGACCCACTTGCGAGAACAGACGCTCCGAACCACAGCCGGGGAAGTAGAACACGGCTTCCGAATCCACGGAGGTGGCTTCAGGGTTACGGATGATAGGTACGTAATCCGAGTTCTCGATATCCAGCAGTTTACGGGCAGTCTGCTTGGGCAGGCCGCCGGGCATCTTGCGGTTGATGAAGTGGATGACCTGTTCGCGGATTGGTGCCTTGCCGATGGTGGCAGGGGGAGCGCTGACCTGTTTGCGAGCAGGGGCAGCCAGCAGATTGTGCACCGCACGCTGGGCCTTGTAGCCCACTTCAATCATGGCGGTACGAGTGGCCTTGATGACGCGCGGGTCCTTGGCGTTCAGGAAGAACATGGCCGCAGCCGAGCCCGGATTGAAGGACTTCTTGCCCATGCGGTTCAGCAAGGAACGCATTTCCATGGACACATCGCCAAAGTCGATGTCCACCGGACAGGGGTTGTAGCACTTGTGGCACAGGGTGCAGTGGTCGCCTACGTCTTCAAACTCTTCCCAATGCTTCAGGCTGATCCCGCGACGTGTTTGCTCTTCGTACAGGAAGGCTTCGATCAGCAGGGAGGTGGCCAGGATCTTGTTGCGGGGCGAGTACAGCAGGTTGGCGCGTGGCACGTGAGTGGCACAGACCGGTTTGCACTTGCCGCAACGCAAGCAATCCTTGATGGCGTGAGAGATGGAGCCAATTTCGCTGCGTTGCATGATCAGCGATTCGTGACCCAGCAGGTTGAAGCTTGGGGTCCAGGCGCGGCTCAAGTCCGCACCGGGCATCAGCTTGCCAGCGTTGAAGTGGTTGTTCGGGTCCACTTCGCGCTTGTAGTTCTGGAAGGGATCCAGCTCTTCCTGCGTCAGGAACTCGTACTTGGTCAAACCAATGCCGTGCTCACCGGAAATCACGCCGTCCAGACCGCGCGCGATTTGCATGATGCGGGCTACGGTGACATTGGCTTGTTGCAGCATGCCGTAGTCGTCCGAGTTCACGGGGATGTTGGTGTGTACGTTACCGTCACCGGCGTGCATGTGCAGCGCCACAAACACACGGCTTTTCAGCACACGATCGTGAATGGCTTGCAGTTCGGTCAGCACGGCTGCGCAGTCGGCACCCGGGAAAATATGTTCCAGGTTTTCGCGGATCTCGCTCTTCCAGGAGGTGCGGATCGTGTGATCTTGCAGCAGCTGGAAAATCGAGGTGTTCGGGTCTTCTTGCAGACGGGCCTCGATCGCGGCGCTATCCAGCGGCACACCAATCTCGGCCAGATCAGGCTGCGAGTCTTTCAGCGGTTTGTCCAGATTGTCCTGCAGCCACTGCCAGCGCTGGCGCACATCGCGCACGATCTGCAGGGCGTCGTGACGGCGCTCGTCCAGAATCTCTTCGCGTGTGTGCTCGGCGTCGTTGTGATCTTCAATCTTGCCTACGGGCAGATCGCCTTGCAGGAAGTCTTCCAGTTCACGGGTCAAGCGCAGCTTGTTGTCCGTAGACAGTTCAATATTGATGCGTTCGATTTCTTCGGTGTACTCACCCATGCGGCGCAGGGGGATCACCACGTCTTCGTTGATCTTGAAGGCGTTGGTATGGCGGGCAATGGCAGCGGTGCGGGAGCGGTCGGCCCAGAACTTCTTGCGGGCTTCAGCGCTGACGGCTACAAAACCTTCACCGGAGCGGCCATTGGCCAGACGCACCACTTCAGAGGCAGCTGTGGCCACGGCATCGGGATCGTCGCCCACGATGTCGCCAATCAGGACCATCTTGGGCAGGCCGTCGCGCTTGCTCTTGGTGGCATAGCCCACCGCACGCAGATAGCGTTCGTCCAGGTGTTCCAGACCGGCCAGAATGGCGCCGATGCGCTTGCCTTCGCCGTTCAGGTAGTCAATGACTTCCACAATGGAGGGCACGGCCTGCTTGGCCTGGCCGAAAAACTCCATACAGACGGTGCGTGTATGCGCCGGCATGCGGTGCAGCACCCAGCGGGCCTGCGTGATCAGGCCATCACAGCCTTCTTTCTGAATACCGGGCAAACCTGCCAGGAATTTGTCGGTAACGTCTTTACCCAGGCCTTCCTTGCGAAAGCGCCGACCCTCAATGTGCAGGGTTTCGCTGCGCAGCAACTGGGCACCAGGGGCGTAACGGCCATCAAACCATTTGACTTCAAAGTGGGCCATTTCCACGTCGTGGATCTTGCCCATATTGTGTTCAAGACGGGTCACTTCCAGCCAGTTGCCCTGGGCATCGACCATGCGCCACCAGGCGAGGTTATCCAGTGCAGTACCCCACAGCACGGCTTTCTTGCCGCCTGCGTTCATGGCGATATTGCCGCCCACACAGGAGGCATCGGCCGAGGTCGGGTCTACCGCAAACACGGCACCGGCGGCTTCGGCAGCGTCAGCCACACGACGAGTCACTACGCCAGCACCCGTCAGAATGGTGGTGACGGGCTCGGACATGCCGGGCAACGTGGTTTGTTCAGGCTTGCCAATGGCATCCAGCTTTTCGGTGTTGATGACAACCGAGCGCCAGCTAAGTGGAATGGCACCGCCGGTGTAACCGGTACCACCCCCACGCGGGATGATGGTCAGCTTCAGTTCGATACAGGCGCGGACCAGTGCGGCCATCTCGTTTTCGTGATCGGGGGTGAGCACGACAAAGGGATATTCCACACGCCAGTCGGTGGCGTCAGTGACGTGCGAGACGCGCGACAGGCCATCAAACTTGATGTTGTCCTTGGCGGTCAGGCGCGACAGGGAGCGCACAATTTTCTGGCGCAGCTCGCGGGTGTCGGTAAATTCTTGTTCAAACGCAGCTACTGCACCCCGAGCAGCGTGCAACAGGCGCAGAACCTTGGCATCGCGATCGGGCACGGCGCTGTCGCGGCGCTGGTCAATCTCGTTCAAGCGATGGTTCAGGGCCTCGATCAGTTGATGCTGGCGTTTGGGATTGTCCAGCAGATCGTCCTGCAGATAGGGGTTGCGCTTGACGACCCAGATATCACCCAGCACTTCAAACAACATGCGTGCGGAGCGGCCGGTGCGGCGTTCGGAGCGTAGCTCGGACAGCTTTTCCCAGGCCTCTTCACCCAGCAGTCGCAGGATAATTTCCCGGTCTGAGTACGAAGTGTAGTTGTAGGGGATTTCACGCAGGCGCGGCGTGTCGTTGTTGCGTGCCTGGGCAGCCAGGTGCTTGCTTGCAATGGGGGCGTTCATGGCGATAGTTGGCAAGGCCCGTCAAGGGCGGCTCAGCGAGGAGCAGATAGGCAAAAGACAAGTGTATACGAATCGTAGCCGGGCTGCCCCCTTACTACAGGGCCAAGTCAGGGTTAAGGGGGCGTTTGCGGCCAGTTTGCTGCAAATTACCAACCCAATTTGGGGAAAATCCACAGCAGGCCAGCGGTCATGGTGATATAGCGCGCCAGTTTTCCCACCGCCATGTAAAACACGCTGGGCCAAAATGGCAGGCGTAGCCAACCGGCTACGGCACACAGGGGGTCGCCTACCACGGGTAGCCAGGACAAGAGCAGGGCGGGCGGTCCCATGCGGGTCAGCCAGCGCTGCCCCAGCTCGTGCCAGCGGCCTGCTGCCTTGTTCTTGGGAGTTGCGCCGTCTTCTGTGTGTTGCGGGTGCTTCTCGCGCCAGGCTTCGTAGGCTTTCTCGGCGCCCAGACCCATGGCATAGCTGATGGCCCCACCTGCCGTATTACCCACAGTGGCAACCAGCACGGCGGGCCAGAACATATGTGGAGCCAGATTGATATAGGCGAATACGGCGGGTTCCGAACCCAGGGGGAGCAGGGTAGCCGAGACCAGGCTGATGATGAAAATGGCGCTCAAGCCCACTTCGGGCAGAGATAGGGCGGCCAAGAGCCACGAAATAAGATCAGAGATCCAGGCTTGCATAAGTAAAGTGGACGGGTTTTGTAGGGAATAATGGACGCCAGTTAGGGCATCCGCCTATGGTATTCTGTTTTTCTTTTCCGGTGAGCGGTCTCAGGCAGGGGCCTGCGGCTGGCCTTGGTGGCAAAACCGGTTGTTATTAAAAGCTGAGTCATGTCGAACGATTACCTAAAGCGCATTCTGACCTCGAAAGTGTACGATGTTGCCATCGAAACACCACTTGAACCCGCTCCCCAGGTATCGGCACGAATTAGTAACACGGTCCTGCTCAAGCGCGAAGACTATCAACCTGTTTTTAGCTTCAAGCTGCGCGGTGCCTATAACAAGATGGCCAATCTGTCGGCCGCGGAATTAAAACGGGGTGTATTGGCCGCTTCGGCGGGTAACCACGCGCAAGGCGTGGCCATGGCAGCGCGCAAGCTGGGTTGCCGTGCCGTTATCGTCATGCCAACCACCACCCCGCAAGTGAAAATTGATGGTGTGCGTAATCTGGGCGGCGAAGTGGTCCTGGTGGGCGAGAGCTATTCGGATTCCTACCAGCACGCTCTGGAACTGCAAAAGAACGAAGGCCTGACCTTTGTGCACCCTTTTGACGATCCTGATGTGATCGCCGGGCAGGGTACGGTGGCCATGGAAATTTTGCAGCAGCACCCCGGCCCAATTGAAGCGGTCTTTGTCGCTATTGGCGGTGGTGGTCTGGCAGCGGGCGTAGCCACATACATCAAGTCCTTGCGTCCTGAAATCAAAGTGATCGGCGTACAGACCGAAGATTCCTGTGCCATGGTGCGCAGTATCAAGGCCGGTCGTCGTGTGAATTTGTCGGACGTGGGCCTGTTCTCTGACGGTACTGCCGTCAAGCAGGTGGGCTCCGAAACTTTCCGTCTGGTGCGTCAGTATGTGGATGATTTTGTCATCGTGGATACGGATGCGATTTGTGCGGCTATCAAAGATGTGTTCCAGGATTCGCGTAGCGTGCTGGAACCGGCGGGTGCCCTGGCTTTGGCGGGTGCCAAGCGCTACGCTGCCCAAAACAAACTCAAGAACAAGACCCTGATTGCGGTCACGTCCGGCGCGAACATGAATTTTGACCGTATGCGCATGGTGGCGGACCGTGCGGATGTGGGGCAGGCTCGTGAAGCTTTGTTCGCCCTGACGATCCCCGAGGCAAAAGGCAGCTTCCGCCGCCTGTGCGATGCCCTGGGCACCCGCTCGGTGACGGAGTTCAACTACCGCATGTCCAATCCTGAAAAGGCGCATGTCTTTGTGGGTATGTCGATTTCCTCGGAAGCGGAGATCGAAAAGCTGGAAGAGCGTTTCGTCAAGAAAGGCTTTGGTACCTTGAACCTGACGGGCAACGAACTGGCCAAGACCCATGTGCGTCATATGGTGGGTGGAGTGTCCAGCCAGGCTACGGACGAAGTCCTGCTGCGGTTCGAGTTTCCAGAGCGTCCTGGTGCTTTGCGTAAATTCCTGTCCAGCATGAATCAGGACTGGAATATCAGCTTGTTCCATTACCGTAATCAGGGCGATGACTACGGTCGCATTCTGATCGGTATCCAGGTGCCGCCGTCGGACAAGAAAGAGTTCAAGGCGTTCCTGGGCAATCTGGGCTACCCGCACTGGGACGAAACGGATAACCCGGCTTACAAGCTGTTTTTGTAAGTCTATGGACGGCGCACGGCATTCGCTGTCTTGCGTCAGACCAAATGAAAACACCTCGCTTGGAAAAGCGAGGTGTTTTTTATTGGGGCTTGAATGTGGTGGCTGTCGTTGGAGCTGTATTGAGCCTGGGAGCCAAGAGCAGTGGGTGTCTGCTCCTGAGTTCGTCATGGGGGATTGGTTCAAGCCGCCTTACTGCCTTTGCGGCCTGATGGGCCGTTTGGCCATACGAATGTGCGATAAGGCCAGATGCCCGTTAGTACGGTGGTGTCTTAACACGCTCTATGCCACACACTGTTTTAGAGCCTGCCGCAAAGGTTCCAGGCTGTCATTCAGACGTGCAAAAGCCTGCTCCTGACGGGCAGCCAGTGCATGGGCCTGTTCTACCGTCACCACTTCAAAGCTCAGATTCTGACCGGGCAAGCGCTGGGCAACTTGAGCCAGATCCACGCTGGCGACTTGTCCGATACGCGGATAACCGCCGGTGGTTTGCCGGTCCGCCATCAACACAATGGGCTGACCATCGTTGGGGACCTGGATTGTTCCAAAGCAGGTGGGGGCGGACAGCAGTTCTTCTGGCGACTTGCGCTGCAAGGGCTGGCCTTCCAGGCGATAGCCCATGCGCTCTGACACTGGGCTGATGCGGTAGCTTTGGCTTTGGAACAATTCCAGCGATTCGCCGGTAAACAAATCGGCCTGATCCAGCATGACGCGCAGGCGTTCCCGTGGAGCCAGGGCCAGGGCGGCGGGCATGTAAATGCGCAGCTCATCCAGCTCGGCTTGCAGACTGTTCAAGGTCGTTTCGTCATTGGGTAGTGGTCGAGCCAATGCGATCTGGTCGTCTTTCTTCAAGGCGCGGCCTTCAAAACCACCCAGGCCAACGCGCATGTGGGTGCTTTGACTGCCCAGCAGGGATTCGACCTGAAAACCGCCGTAAACAGACAGGTAGCTACGGGCACCTTGGCCGGGTTTGGCGGACTGCATCGTCAGGGTTTGTCCGGCACGCGCCAGAGTAGGGCGCAGGACCGCCACGGGCTGGCCGTCCAGGCTGGCGTTCATGTCCGCGCCCGTCAGGACAAACAGGGCGGGTTCTGCAAAGCTCAGGCTGGGGCCTTGCACCGTGATTTCCAGGCTGGCCAGATCCTGCTCTGCGGCATTGCCTGCCAGCAAATGGGCCAGTCGGTGGGCACGTTCGTCCATGGCACCGCTGGGCGAAACCCCCAGGTGCTGATGTCCATAACGGCCTCGGTCTTGCAGGCTGCTCATCATGCCTGGTTTGAGGATATGCACCGTCATGCGGGTGTCCAGTGATCAAACTGCTCGTGAGGCAGAGGCACAAAGCGCACTTGGTCGCCGGGGGCGAGCAGGGCGGCGGGCGAGCGCCGGGCATCGAATAAATTAACCGGCGAGCGGCCAATCAGATGCCAGCCGCCGGGAGATTCGTTGGGGTAAATAATGGTTTGCTGGTTGGCAATTGCCACCGAGCCTTTAGGCAATACAGTGCGGGGTGTGGCGCGGCGCGGCACATTCAGTTGCTCGGGCAAGATGCCCATATAGGGAGCGCCGGGGGCAAAGCCCACCATGAATACCAGTTGCACCTGGCTGCTGTGCAGTTCGATGACTTGTTCCTGGCTTAGCCCCAATTGCTCGGCAATGGCAGGCAGGTCCGGACCGAAGAGGCCGCCGTAGCACACGGGAACATCTACCAGTGCGCCGGGAGCGGCCTGGTCCTGGCTGGCATCCAGCTCGGCCAGGGCTTGATGAACATAGTCGTGCAAACGAGCAAGCTGGTCGCTGCTGCCATCCGGGTAAAAGTGGATGGCGACAGCGGTAAAGCTGGGGACCAGATCACGGACGCAGGCGGGGGCGTGGTCGCGCAGCAAGCGGGCGGCGCGGGTACAGTGCAAGCCGGTGTCCAGAGAAAGCGGGCCGCTGAACTGCACTAGCAGACAGCGGTCGCCTTGCTCGTTAAGTTGCCAGGATTTGTGCATCTTTATTTGGCGAAAAGCGAATCCAGGCTATTGAAGGCCTTGAACTCCAAGGCGTTGCCCGAAGGGTCCATGAAGAACATGGTGGCCTGTTCGCCGGGCTCGCCCTTGAAACGGATATAAGGTTCGATAACGAATTTGGTGCCAGCGGCAACCAGCTTGTCAGCCAGGGTCTGCCAGGTGGGCATGTCCAGCACGACGCCAAAGTGGCGCACGGGCACATTATGGGCATCCACCGCGCTGGTGGCGTTGCTGCCACACTCTGAAGGGGCCAGATGAGCCACGATCTGGTGGCCGTAGAAGTTGAAGTCAATCCACTGATCCGAGGATCGGCCTTCGGGACAGCCCAGTGTCTGTCCGTAGAACTGGCGTGCAACGGCCAGATCATGGACCGGAAAAGCCAGGTGGAAAGGGCGCAGCTCGTTGGTATGGGACATGCTTGGCTCCTGTGCGGCATAAGGCCGCCAACGTGATCTTCAGAGCCGTTTATTGTAGGGCCAATATGGCCCCACATGTTCTAGCTGTCCTGGAGTCGAACCCGGCTCTTGGGGAAACGCAACATAAACACGCTGCCCACACCCAGACGGCTCTGGATTTGCAGGTCGGCGTTATGTCGCACGATGATGTGTTTGGTGATGGCCAGGCCCAGACCCGTACCGCCAGTGGAGCGGGAACGGCCCTTGTCTACGCGGTAAAAGCGTTCGGTCAGGCGGGGAATATCCTGGGCGGCAATACCGATGCCCGTGTCTTGCACCGAATAACAGGCCTCGCCATTGTCATTCAGATACCAGCGCACGGTGATGGTGCCATCCTTGGGGGTATAGCGCACCGCGTTGGTAATCAGGTTGGAGACAGCCGAGCTCAGTTCGGTTTCCATGCCCTGAATGGCAATGCGAGGGTCCAGATCTGTGACAAAGCTATGCTGGCCGCCAGAAATAGCCTCGCCTTGTTTCAGCGCGCTTTCAATCAACTGGCTGACCTGTACTGTCTCCCCTTCCACTGTGGGTGAGGATTCCAGCGTGGATAAGGTCAGCAAGTCGGACACAATCGACTGCATGTGGCGGGTCTGCTCCAGCATCATCTGCTCGTAGCGTTGACGCTGTTCCAAAGGCAGGCTTTCGGGCGGCATGTCCTGCAGGGTTTCCAGAAAACCCAGCAAGACGGTAAGTGGTGTGCGCAGTTCATGGGAGACATTGGCCACAAAGTCCTTGCGGGTGGTCTCCAGCATTTCCACCTGGGTGACATCACGCGTCACGATCAGGAACTGGCCCAGTCCATAAGGGGTTAATTGCAGCAGCAAGGAGCGCTCACGTCCGTCTTTGCTCAGATGCAGCAGCAAAGGTCCATCCCATTGAGGCTGACGGGCGTAACGAGAAAACTCGGGTTCGCGCAGGATATTGAAGATGCTGTGATGGCGGTCCGTGGCCAGATTCAGGCCTATGTGCTCACAGGCGGTCTGGTTGCACCATTGCAGTTCCATCTCCCCATTCAGGGTAATGGCACCGTCGGGCAGGGCCTCGGCGGCCATCATGATGCCGTCTACGTAACGATTCAGATCCTGAATTTCCTGGCGATCACGGCGCAGTTGGCGGTAGATGGGAGCCAGAATGGCGTCCCAGGGGCCAACCGTGGGGGGCGGAGGATCATTCAGGTTGCGGGTCCAGCGTTCAACGCGGGAAAGCTGCAGGGTGCTGATGACAACCAGCAATAACAGGCCACCACAAAACAAGGCCAGACCGGTGAATGGCCCTAGCCACCAGCCGATCAAGCTGCCCAACAGGGCCCAGATAACAATAGACGTAAATATGCTGAACATGGGATCAGGCGGTCGGTGCCTTTTCCAGTGGGGAAAGGGCAAAACGATAGCCCGAGCCACGAATCGTTTCAATATGTTTGTCGTGTCCGCTAGGCTCCAGCGCCTTGCGCAAGCGACGAATGTGCACGTCTACCGTACGTTCTTCCACAAATACATGGTCGCCCCACACCTGGTCCAGCAACTGGGAGCGGGTGAATACGCGTTCGGTGTGTGTCATGAAAAAATGCAGCAGACGGAACTCGGTAGGCCCGATGGTCAGCGCCATGCCCTGGCTGGACAGACGATGCGTGCTGGGGTCCAGCTGCAAGTTGCCAATGGAGATCACATCGTCAGTTAGCTGGGGAGCACGGCGGCGCAATACGGCCTTGATGCGGGCAATCAGCTCTTTGGGAGAGAAAGGCTTGGTGATGTAATCGTCCGCACCGGCTTCCAGGCCATCGACCTTATCCTGCTCCGATCCCTTGGCGGTCAGCATGATGACTGGGATATGACGGGTACGTTCATCCGAGCGCAGTTTGCGGGCCAGATTGATGCCCGACGAGCCGGGCAGCATCCAGTCCACCAGAATCAAATCAGGCAGTTCCGCGCGAATGAGGATCTGGGCTTGTTCGGCATCGAAGGCGCGCAGCACTTTATGGCCGGCAAAAGACAGATTGACAGAGATCAGTTCCTGGATCGCAGGCTCATCTTCCACGACTAATATGCTTGTACTCATTGTTAGCTTCAGACTGGTCCGATAAAAAATAATAGAGGGTCAGGCTGGCTGTCTGTATTGTGCTTGGGCGCGGGGCCTGCTGTTGCCATCAGGCGGCTCAAGGGCAATACGGCAGGCGCTTCAAATCCCTGACTGCACGTAATAGCGCCATCATATGGCGTTAATGTTTCAGGTTTGTGAACGTGTAAAAAAGGGGAGCACCCAGCGAGCCGGATTTTCGTTTCTGTACCGGGAAATCTGCGTTACGATTATGCACTATGGAAAAACAGCGTCCTCAAACCTCCTCCGCCCAGAACGCCGATACGCACTTCGGTTTTCAAACCGTGGCCGAAAACGAAAAAGCGGGCAAAGTAGCCCAGGTTTTTCATTCGGTGGCTAACAACTACGACATTATGAACGATCTGATGTCGGGCGGCCTGCACCGTATCTGGAAAGCCTTCACGATCGGTCGCGCAGCAGTGCGTCCCGGCATGAAAGTGCTGGATATTGCCGCGGGTACGGGTGATTTGACCAAGACTTTTGCGCGTCAGGCTGGTGCGGACGGCGAGGTCTGGCATACCGATATCAATAGTTCCATGTTGCGCGTGGGTCGTGATCGTCTGCAGGACAAGGGCATCATCACGCCCGTTACGGTCTGTGATGCCGAGCACCTGCCTTTTCCTGACGGCTATTTTGATCGTGTCTCGGTGGCCTTTGGTTTGCGCAATATGACGCACAAAGACCGCGCGCTGGCTGAAATGAAGCGGGTGTTGCGTCCGGGCGGCAAATTGCTGGTGCTGGAGTTTTCCCGCGTGGCCAAGCCCTTGCAGGCCCCGTATGACTGGTATTCCTTCAATATCCTGCCCCGTATTGGCAAGTTTGTGGCCAAGGACGAGGAAAGCTACCGCTATCTGGCTGAATCCATTCGCATGCACCCCGATCAGGAAACCCTGGCCGACATGATGCGTGAAGTGGGCCTGGAGCGCGTGCAGTATTTCAATCTGACAGCCGGCGTGGCCGCGCTGCACGAAGGCATCCGCCTGGATTGATGCCGGGTGTATCCTCTTTCTAATAACAGCGGCACCTTCAGGTGCCGTTCGTTTTTTGTCTGTAATGAACGGTAAAAAAAACATGGTGCATGAGAACTTGTCATGTTAATGTTCAGCTTATCGTAAGTTTTCTTGAATAATCGACTGGGATGGCATGGCCGGGGGCGTCAAAACCCTGTGTGTTAAACGCTTGTTCTGGTCAGGAGTTTGTGACTATGTCTGGACGGCTTTCTCGTTATTTCATGGCCGCTGTATTGGCTTTTAGCACCGGCGCCTTGCTGACCGTTTCTTATGATGCGGAAGCACGACGTATGGGTGGTGGCTCCAGTTTTGGCCGCCAATCCTCCAACATCACCAGCAACCGCTCGGCAGCGACGCCTCCTGCTGCAGCGAATAACGCGACTCGCTCGGCTACGCCTGCTGCGGGTGCCGCTGCTGCCGGTACGGCTGCGGCTGGTACCGCTGCCAAGTCGGGCATGTCCCGCTTCCTGGGCCCGATCGCCGGCATCGCCGCTGGTCTGGGTATTGCCGCCTTGCTGTCCAGCATGGGTCTGGGCGGTGCTTTCCTGGAAATGATGTCCAGCCTCTTGTTGATCGGTCTGGTGATCTTCGCCGTTCTGTTCATCGTGCGTCGTCTGCGTGGCTCGGCTGCTCGTCCTGCCATGCAACAAGCCGGTGGTCAGTCCATGATGCGCAATGCTGATCCTGCTCCCAGCCCATGGAAGCAGCCCCAAGCTGCGCCAGCACCTATGCCTGCTGCCGCTCCAGCTGCTCAGCCCGCTGCTGCCGCCGCTGTTCCAGCGCCGCCAGTAGACGAAAGCTGGTTCATCCCCGGTGATTTTGACACGCCTACGTTCCTGGCCAATGCCAAGACCCAGTTCGTGGAAATCCAGAAACTGTGGGACAAGGGCGACGTGGAACAACTGCGTACCTTCCTGACCGACGACCTGCTCAAGGAAGCCGCTCCTCAAATCGCTCAGCGCCAAGGCGAGAACGTGACTCAAGTGGTACTGCTCAATGCAGAACTGCTGGGTATCGAAAAAGTAGCCGACGGCCACCTGGCCAGCGTGCGCTACTCCGGTATGCTGCGTGAAGAAGTGGGTGCAGAGGCTTTCCGCTTTGAGGAAGTCTGGAATCTGTTCAAGGCCGACGGCGCAGGCTGGCTGCTGGCTGGTATTCAGCAGATCCCGGTTGACCCCAACGCTTGATCTCTATCTATACAGACAGCCGCCTTCTTACCCAGGCGGCTGTTCTGTTATGAGCGCACCCGTTTCGCTGTGATCCCATCTGCCCGTGTTCCTGTCGCCCTGTACATCCGGCCGTGTCTGTGTCGGGTTAAACTGGCTGTTTTAATTGGACTGGTTTACTCGCCCCGGCAGTAGACTTGCATGGACATGCTTGGTATCCCTTCATTCCTAGAACCTGGCGCCGTGGGCGTGCGTTTGCTCAATGCCTTGCTTGATCGTGAGGATTGGGCGCGTGAGCGTTTGCGCAGCCATGCAGGCAAAACCGTGTCGCTGATTGTGGGCCGTTTGCAACTGGTCTACACCATCAGCTCTCAAGGAAAGCTGGAGCAAGGCCATCCTGCCGTCGTGCCGGATGTCACGTTGACACTGCCTCAGGACAAGCTGCCTGAACTGCCACAAATCCTTCAAGACGGCGATTTCAGCCGTGTCGCCCAGTTAATGCATGTGCAAGGCGAGGCCGGGCTGGCCAATCTGGTGTCGGACCTGGCGGCCAATCTGCGCTGGGATGCCGAGCATGATCTGGCCAAAATTGTGGGTGATGTCATGGCGGTGCGCCTGTTCAGCGGGGCGCGCCGGGCCTTTTCCGGGTTGAGGGATCTGGGCCAGCGTCTGGCTGGTAATGCCAGCGAATACCTGACTGAAGAAAGCGCCTTGCTGGTTACCCGCCCCGAACTGGAACGGATGCGCGAGCAATCGGCTGGTTTGGTCCAACGCCTGGACGAACTGGACCGGCGTTTGAAACGTCTTGACGCGCGTCGGCGGGAGTCCTGAGCATGTTCTCCTTGTGTCGTCTGCTGACCATTTTGCTGGTTGTATTCCGTTATCGCCTGGACGAGCTGGGGCTATCGAGCATCCGCCATCCTTGGGCATCACGTATGTTGCGCATTGTGCGCCTGGGTCGCAAACCCAAGCTGCCACGTGGCGTACGTTTACGGTTGGCCCTGGAAAGTCTGGGGCCCATCTTCGTTAAATTCGGCCAGGTGCTCTCCACTCGCCGGGATTTGATCCCGCTGGATATTGCCGAGCAACTGGCTTTGCTGCAGGACCGCGTGCCGCCATTCCCTTCGGAGGTGGCGGAAGCCACAATTCAGAAGGCCCTGGGTGCTTCGCCTTACGAACTGTTCCAGAAGTTTGATCGCGAACCCATCGCTTCGGCGTCGATTGCGCAGGTTCACTTTGCCGAGCTGCATAATGGTCGCGAAGTAGCCGTGAAGGTGTTGCGCCCTGGCATGCGCGAGGTCATCCATAAAGACCTGCGCCTGATGCGTGTTCTGGCTGCGTTCATGGAACGGCTGGGCCCGGATGCCCGTCGCCTGAAACCGCGCGAAGTGGTGGCCGAGTTTGACAAGTACCTGAACGACGAGCTGGACCTGATTCGCGAAGCCTCCAACTGCAGTCAATTACGCCGCAACTTCACCAAAGACGCAGAGCGTACCGAGCTGTTGATCGTGCCTGAAGTGCATTGGGACTATTGCGCCTCGACCGTGTTCACCATGGACCGCATGAAGGGCATCCCGGTCAACCAGATTGATCGCCTGCGCGCCGCCAATGTGGATTTGAAGGATCTGGCCCGCAAAGGGGTAGAAATTTTCTTCACCCAGGTGTTTACCGACGGTTTTTTCCATGCCGACATGCACCCCGGCAATATTTATGTCTCGGATGCACCGGAGAGCTTGGGCCGTTATATTGCCCTGGACTTTGGCATTGTGGGGTCGCTGTCCGAGTTCGACAAAAACTATCTGGCGCAAAACTTCCTGGCTTTTTTCCGGCGCGATTACCGCCGGGTGGCTCAATTGCACATCGAGTCCGGCTGGGTGCCACCTGAAACCCGTGAAGAGGAGCTGGAAGGCTCGGTACGCGCGGTATGTGAACCGTATTTTGACCGGCCCTTGTCCGAGATCTCCTTGGGGCAAGTGCTGTTGCGCCTGTTCCAGACCTCGCGCCGGTTCAATGTAGAAATTCAGCCGCAGCTGGTGCTGCTGCAGAAAACCCTTCTGAATGTGGAAGGGATGGGGCGGGATCTGGATCCGGAGCTGGATCTGTGGGATACCGCCAAACCTTATCTGGAAAAGTGGATGTACCAGCGTATTGGTCCATCGGGCTTTTATTCGCGTTTGAAACAGGAAGCCGGGCAGTGGGCCCAGATCATGCCGCAGCTTCCGCGTCTGGTGTATTCCGCTTTGAATAGGCCAGAGACAGGGCAGGCGTTGAACCAGGAACTCAAGCTGCTGCGCCAGTCGCAGCAGCAGACCAACCGATTATTGACTGCCTTATGTGCTGTATTGGCGGTTGCGGTCGGGGTGGCCATCTGGGCTTTGGTGGGGCGATAAGTGTGACGACCCCGCAACGCGTCAGTTTTTTTGTGGCTGACATATTTCTGATAACTGCAGGTTCTACGATAGACGCAGGTCCGCCAGCTGATTGCTAAGCTGGCGCTTTCCGGCGCCTTCCGGACGGTGAATGGCCGCCCTCAAGGAACCGCTTGATTCTTTTTAGGAATCGTTATGCTTTACCATGACTTATTTAAATCCATGGAAGCGGTGCGCTGGAATTTTGCGCATGACATACCGTGGGATGACTTTGATGGCAGCAAGCTTACAGACGAGCAAGCCTACACCATCAAAATGAACGCCATTACCGAGTGGGCAGCCTTGCCTGCTACCGAAATGTTCCTGCGTGACAATAAAGATGACAGCGATTTTTGCGCCTTTATGTCCGTGTGGTTCTTTGAAGAACAAAAGCACTCGCTGGTTCTGATCGAATACCTGCGCCGTTTCCGCCCCGAGCTGATGCCTACCGAAGAAGAACTGCACAAGGTGCGTTTTGACTTCGATCCGGCCCCGGCCATGGAAACGCTGATGCTGCACTTTTGCGGCGAAGTGCGCCTGAACCACTGGTACCGCCGTGCTGCCGACTGGCATACCGAGCCGGTGATCAAGGCCATCTACAAGATCGTGGCTCAGGACGAGGCTCGTCACGCCGGTGCTTACTTGCGCTACATGAAGCGTGCCCTGGTGCACAAGGGCCAGGAATTTGGCCTGCAAGCCCGTCTGGCTTTCTCCAAGATTGGCGTTCTGATGGCTTCGGCCCATCGCACCGCTCAGGCGCTGCATCCCACCAACTTGCATGTGAACAAAGCCATGTTCCCGGAAGATACCGTGCAGTCCAAGCTGCCATCGCCCGGTTGGTTGGAAAACTGGCTGGATACGCAGATTCGTTTCGACAAGGAATGGGAGCACAAGGTCAGCTCGCGCATCTTGCACAATATGTCGCTGCTGATGGGGAGCTCGTTCGAGACCGTGCAGGAATTGAACCGCTACCGCAAGGATCTGGCACGTCAGGTCGGCTCTGATTCGACGCTGGTGCAGGCTTGATATGAGCGCACGTTTCGAGGCCAAGGTGATGGGTCTGGACGCCTTGCGTGAAGCGGTGGAGCAGGGGCGCCTGGCGCGCCCGCTGGTCTTTACCAACGGTGTGTTTGATATCTTGCACCGTGGGCATGTCAGCTACCTGGACGAGGCTGCCCAATTGGGTGCCTCGCTGATTGTCGGTGTGAATACCGATGCCTCGGTGCGCCGTCTGAACAAGGGGCCGGAGCGCCCCATCAATCCCGAGCAGGATCGCGCCGCCTTGCTGGCTGCATTGGCCTGCGTGGATGCGGTGGTCCTGTTTGACGAGGACACGCCTGAAGCCTTGATCGCAGCACTGCGCCCGGACCTGATCGTCAAGGGCGGCGACTATGATATGGAAGCCTTGCCTGAAACGGCTTTAGTGCGTAGCTGGGGTGGCGATGCAGTCGCGATTCCCTTCGAGTTCCAGCGTTCCACGACAGCACTGGTCAAGAAGCTGCGCGACTAAAAGCACAGGACAAATTGATGTGTTGAATCCCGGCTTGGTCCGGGATTTTTTTGCTTCTAAGTCGTGAACTCGAGGTTCTGCTTTTAAAGGCCAGATTGCGGTGCCTAGTCTGTATTTTTTGCCAGCGCAGGCTTCAGGATGCCGGTTCAAGCAGATCGTTGACAGCACGCAGATCGTTTTCGTTCAAGGTGCCGCTGGCTGCTTTCAGGCGCAGGCTGTTCATCAGAACTTCGTAACGCGCTTGGGCCAAGCTACGTTGCGCTTCGTACAACTGCTGCTGGGCATTGAGTACATCGATGTTTACACGTACACCGACCTCGTAAGCCAGTTTGTTGGCCTCCAGGGCGTCCTGACTGGATTTGGTGGCTGCTTCCAGTGCCTGCACACGGACCAGGCCTGTGGTGACGCCAGAGAAGTACTGGCGCGTCTGCTGGATGGATTGCTGAATAGCGAACTGATGATCGTAGCGGGCCTGTTGCAGGCGCGAGCTTTGTTCGCGTACTTGCGAGCTGGTTTCACCACCACGGAAAATCGGGATGCTTAACTCCAGACCTAAAGCGCTGTTCAGCGAACGTGGGCCACCGCCCGCTTGGCCAAACAGAGTCTGGTCGCTACCGCTGCCGGTTTGGGCTTTCAGGGCCAGGGTGGGTTCGTGCAGGGCCTGGGTGCTTTTCAACTGCTCTTCGGCAGCACGGGCCTTGATATCAGCCAGTGCCACGGTCAAGCCGGACTGGCTGGACTGATCCAGCCAGTCTTGCAAATTCGCAGGTTGCGGGGCGGGAAGACGCAAAGGCTCACGCAGGCGCGCCAGCGTGTCATAACGCTCCAGCGTCAGCGCAGCCAGCTTGTCCTGAGCCACTTGCAAGGCATTTTCAGCCTGGAAGACGCCAGCCCGGGTCAGGTCCAGGCGGGATTTGGCTTCGTAGGTATCGGTAATCGTGGTGCCACCCAGCTGAAAGTTCTGATCAGCAGCACGCAATTGCTCGTCAATGGCGGCTTGCTGGGCTTTCAGGGTAGACAGCGTATCTTGCGCAGCCAGCACATCAAAATAGCTTTGGCTGACGCGTAGCATCAAATCTTGCCGATCCAGCGTCAGTTGAATATCCGCGCCCTGCGCCAGCAATTGGGCGCGTTCGTAACGGGCCCAGGCATTACGGTTGTACACGGGTTGGCTCAGCGTCAAGGTCCAGGCAGCTCGGTCACTGGAATGCTGATTGGACAGCTTGCTGGTTTGACGACGCTCTTGCAGTTCGGCTGTGCCGATGGCGCTTATCTGCGGCAACAGTTGTGCCCGGCTTTGGGGTACTTGTTCCTGATCGGCTTGATGCGCAGCTTGCGCAGCGCCAAACTGCGGTTCATGTGCCAGGGCCTGGTTCCAGGCCTGCAGCAGATCTTGCGACTGGGCGGTGCTACTTAAGGCAAGCAGCGAAAGCAATGCCAGGCGCAAGGAAGTCATGAACCGCATATGTGCTTAAAAGCGGAATTGCGAAACGGCGGTGCCGCGCAAAGGTTTGATCCAGGTATCGAACAGGGGGGTCGTCTCGAAGCTGGCCGCGCTGGTGCGAGTAATACGTACAGCCGTCATGACCGGGTTTTGACCGACCACTACAACCAGACGGCCGCCGATACAGAGCTGGTACTTCAAAGCATCAGGAATGGTGGGCACGGAGCCGGTGACCAGAATGGCGTCGTACTCGGTGGTGCCCCAGCCTGCGTGCGCGTCACCCACTTCAACCTTGACGTTGCGCACATTGTTGCGCTGCAGGTTTTCCTGGGCGAAAGCGGCCAGCTTGCTGTCAATTTCGATGGAGGTAACTTGTTGGGACAGGTGAGCCAGCAAAGCAGCCTGGTAGCCCGAGCCGGTACCAATTTCGAGCACACCGTCGCTAGGCTGCAGCAGCAGCTCTTGAGCCAGACGGGCTTCGACTTTGGGCGAGAGCATGGTCTCGTGCGTGTCCACGGCATTGATGATCAGTGGCAGCTCGGTGTCCGAAAAGGCCGAAGGGCGCAAGGACGAGGGAACAAAGCGTTCGCGCTGGACCTCGACCAATGCTTGCAGCACTTTTTCGTCGGATACGTTCCAAGGACGGATTTGTTGTTCCACCATGTAGTAACGGGCACGTTCGAGTTCAGACAGCGCAAAATGGTTCATAGCTTCCAGAAAACTAAAGGCTTGGCAAAGAGCCGATTATAAGCCAGCACATCGATAAAGATGCGCAGTTGGGCTTAGCAGGACGGCACCATTGCATGGAGCAAGGTGCTGGCGTTGTTGACGGCAATGGGCAAGAAGGTATCAAAATCCATGTGCGCTTCACTGTTGGCATTGTCTGAAATACTGCGTATGCAGACAAAAGGTACCTTGTTCAGATAGCACACCTGGGCAATGGCGCCACTTTCCATTTCGCAGGCTAAAGCGTTGAAGGTGGCGCTTAACCACTGTATTTTATCGTTACATGCGATAAATTGGTCGCCGGTAACAATTCGGCCCGTATGGACCTGGTGGCCTTCGATCTGCTGGGCGGCGGTTTGAGCCACGGTCAGCAGGGCGGGGTCAGCGGGGAAATCGAAGGTATCCAGACGGAAAACCTGTCCCGGCGCCAGACCCAGGGCTTTCAGTTCCACATCGTGCTGGACCAGGGTATCGGCAATGACGATATCGCCCGGCCGGATGCTGGGCTCAACCGCACCCGCAATGCCGATATTGATAATGCTGCCCACGGCAAATTCCGAGATCAGCATCTGGGTGCAGGCGGCGGCGTTGACCTTGCCCACGCCGCAAACCACGGCCACAACGGGCTTGCCCAGATAGCTGCCGCGATGAAAATCCATGCCGGCGCGCTGGATGGTCTGGGGCTCTTGCAAGCGCTCCAGCACAATCTCCAGCTCTTCGCGCATGGCGACAATAATTCCAAGTGTAGACATAAGACAGGGGCCTTCAAGCGGCCCGATCAAACGGCACGTATCAGGACGATGGCCACAGTTTATGGAAGTGATGCACCGGACCGTGTCCGCTGCCCACTGTCAGTTCACCCGAACGGGCAATGGCTTCGTACAAGTACTTTTTGGCAGCCAGAGCAGCGTCAGGCACATTGCTGTATTGGGGTAGCAGGGCGGCCAGCGCAGCCGACAAGGTGCAGCCGGTGCCGTGCGTATTGGCAGTATCAATACGTTTGGCGGGCATTTCGATCATCTTGTCGCCATCGTGCAGCAGGTCTATGCAGTCCGAACCGGGCAGGTGACCGCCTTTCAGGAAGACCCAGCGTTGATCGCTGTGATTCATCAGGCGACGCAGACGCTCGGCAGCCTGACGCATTTCCTTGACGGTTTCTACCGGGCGGGCGTCCAGCAGGACACCGGCTTCGGGCAGATTGGGCGTGATCATGGTGCACTGGGGCACTAACTGTTCACGCAGGGCATGGACGGCCGACTTTTCCAGCAGATGATCGCCGCTTTTGGCGATCATGACCGGGTCCAGCACCAGATGCCTGGGTTTGAAGTGAGCCATGCGCTCGGCCACCACGGTGGTGACGGCCTCCTGGCCCAACATGCCGATCTTGACACCATCAATGCGCACATCGGCAAACAGCGTATCAATCTGCTGGCGCACAAAGTCGGCAGGAACCGGGCTGATACCGGTTACCCCTTGAGTATTTTGTGCCGTCAAAGCGGCAATCACAGCGGTGGCATAAGCACCCAGGGCGCTCATGGCTTTGACATCAGCCAGAATACCGGCGCCGCCGGAGGGGTCAACCCCGGCAATGGTCAGCGTGTTGGGAATCATGTCTCAATCAGGTACGGGAGTGAATCAGGCCTTCGGTGGGGGAGCTGGGGTCGGCATCGTAGTATTTGCGGGGCACACGGCCAGCCAGATAAGCCTGACGACCGGCTTGTACAGCCAGGTTCATGGCGCTGGCCATCATCGCAGGCTGGCGGGCACCGGCAATGGCGGTGTTCATCAGGACACCATCACAGCCCAGTTCCATGGCAATAGCTGCATCCGAGGCTGTACCGACACCGGCATCGACCAGCACAGGCACCTTGCTCTGATCGATGATCAGGCGCAGGTTCCAGGGGTTGATGATGCCCATGCCCGAACCGATCAGGGAGGCCAAGGGCATGATGGCTACACAGCCAATATCTTCCAGCATACGGGCCTGGATAGGATCGTCGGCGCAATACACCATCACATCAAAGCCTTCATCCACCAGGGTTTTGGCGGCTTTCAAGGTTTCGGGCATATTGGGGAACAGATTGCCGGAGTCGCCCAGCACTTCCAGTTTGACCAGTTTGTGGCCGTCCAGCAGTTCGCGGGCCAGACGCAAGGTACGCACGGCGTCCTCGGCGGTATAGCAACCCGCGGTGTTGGGCAGCAGGGTGTATTTGGAGGGGGGCAGGTAATCGAGCAGATTGGGCTCGTTGGCGTTCTGGCCGATATTGGTGCGGCGAATGGCCACCGTCACAATTTCAGCGCCGCTGGCTTCAATAGCCTGACGAGTTTCATCAAAATCTTTGTATTTACCGGTGCCTACCAATAGCCGGGATTGGTAGCTGGTTCCGGCCAGGATAAAGGGATCGTTGTTCACTGTTTGGGTCATGGTGGTGCTTTGTTGCGCATCCGTCTTTGTTGACGGATAAAGAATTGGTTTTTTGCTGGGCAAACACTGCAAGAATAATCCATTTGGCCGGTGCCCGCAGGAAAACCCGTATGCCGGCTTGCTGGTGTGCGGTAGGGATTGGGCTCGGGCAGGGGGCTGGCCACGGATGCGAGCCTGATTGGCCTGTGGCTGTGGCAAATATATACCTTGGCATATTTGCCTTATGTTTAAGGCCATGCGCAAGGCCCCAATGCAGGCTGGCCCTGCCAGAGTTGCGATGCGAAAATTCTGTTGTTCCTCAAGAACGGGATTTTTCTTGAGGGATCCGCAGATTTCATCCGTTCTTTCTGTTTTATCGCTCGGACACAAGCCTCAGGTGCTGATGTACCTGGGGCTTGAGTTCGATTGGCATTGTTTGATTGTTAAAGGAGCACGTTCTTGGGCCCTGACCCTGAATCTGAAAGACGCACATTTGCGTTGCGCCCCGCGTTTCATGTCCGCATGAAACCCCATTGCGAATTGAGCACCGGCTCCAGGTTCCTCACGGTCTAAGACGTGTGGGGCGCTTCTGTGGCCGTGTGCCCAGGAGAATCTCATGCTGTTTTCCCGCCCTCACGATAGCTTGCAGCGCGCTTTGCGTATGGCTGTCGCCACTTACCGCCCTGTCGCCGTGTGCGACTTGCTGGCCTCGCACGGCACCCTGGCTTTTGCCCAGGCCTTGCCCGAGCTTTCGGCTCGTGTCCGCGCCGATGTTCTGGCCATGCTTCCCGAGTTTGATCGCAGTCAGGTCTACAACGCCATGCATACCGGCGTGCGAGTAGGGCATTTGGGTCGCCGCCGCACTCATGGCCCGTCGCCCAGCCTGTTCACCCTGTTCCCGCACCGCTACGGCACGCAGGACTGGCTGCGTGAGTATCGCCAGCCCCAGCGCTCTTGAGCACTGGACCCTACCCCTTTTCTGTTCAACCTGTCACAGCAGACCAGCCCATGCGGGGCTCGCACCGTCATGGACGGCTGCTGTGGCTTTCATCAACCCAAAAGAGTGCTATGCCGCAAACCATTCCCTCTTCCTTGAGCAGCAAACCGTATCAGGACAACTCGCTGGCCGCCCAGGTCTGGACCCGCTCGGCGCGTCGCCCCAGTGTTGCACCGCTCAAGGGTCGCAAGCGTTGGTCGCGCTACGAGCGTCTGTCCTTTTCCATGCTGCTGTCTTCGTGGGGCATTTTGATTGTGGTGGTGAGCTGGCTGTTTTTCAGCAACTCGCACCTGGAAACCCGGACCAGTTCTACCTCCGGCTCGCATTCCAGCTTTTACATGGGTACCACGACGCCGTCGCCCGATGCGTCCAGCACCCAAGAGACCCGTTCTGATGGAGATCAACAATGACGGACCAAGGTAAAACGCCGCCGCTCTTTGGCAACGACGGCCAGCCCAATAACTGGATGCGCATCAGCATCCATGCCACCGAGCAGATCAGTGGCCTTCGTAAAAAGCTGGGCGTGGAAATTCCACAGACCTTGCAGAACAGTCCCACACAGGAAGGCCCCTTCAGCTTTGTGCCTGTGACGTTTCTGAACGTGGACAAGGGTCAGAAGAAAGCCAGCCGTGTGGTGTTCATCCTGAGCCGCGAAGCCTTGGTGTCCATTGAACCTGATCCCAGCCCCAAGCCACTGGCCCAGGCCCTGCAGCGCTTGCAGCGTGATGGTCGCGAGAACGATGCCTTTGAAAGCTTTGCGGTGATTTTGCAATCCATTAACGATGCTACCGATGAACTGCTGGACTCCCTGAGCCACGATCTGGGCAAAGTGCTGACTCAGACCAACGCCGTGCTCAACAGCCTGGAAACCAAGGACCGGGACTTTGGCGTCAGTGATGTGGTCTCCACCCAGATGGATTTGAGCGAAGTAGAAGAACTCTTGTCCGACTGCCTGGAAAGCCAATTGCAGCTGGCCATGGCTGCTCGTCATGCCCTGGCGCGTTTACCCGCAGATCAGGAAAAACTGAAGCCTGTTTTTCATACCCTGATCGACGACATCGAGGCCGTGGAAAAGCAGGTGAACTTTGTGCACGACCGCGTCCGCCTTTTGCAGACCACCAACAATATGGCGCTGAACGTGAAGCAGAACCAGATTGTGAAAGTGTTCTCGGTGGTGACCGCCGTGTTCCTGCCCGCCATGCTGATTTCAACCTACTACAGCATGAACTTTGCCTATATGCCGATTCTGCAATGGGAGCACGCCGAGATAGTGGGGATTATTTCCACTGCCTTGTTCTCCATGTTGCCGCTGATCTATGTGAAACACCGGGGCTGGCTGCGCTAGAGCGCGCTGCCTTTGATACTTAAATGAATGGGAAGAATTTCGTATGTTGAACACACTGAAAAGCAGTACCGAGGTGGCAACGGCAGGCTCGGATAAATTACGCGGACTGGTTTGGAATGAAGACTTGAGCCTGCAGTCGGACTCCAACGCGGCCGTCCAGCAGCGCCGTCAGGCCATTGACCGGGCGCGTGCCAACCGCCCACGCACCGCACATATCGAGCGCGAAATCATGATTGCGGTGGTGGTGCTGTACATCCTGATTCTGGGCAGTTTTGCCGGTCTGCATTTGTATGGCCACTACATGGTTTCCCCGGAAGCGGAACAGGTACAAAGTGAGGACTAAGCCATGACTGAAAAAAAACAGGGGGGCGCGGTGGTGTCCAGCCTGAGCGACAAGCACGGGCAAAAAACGGCATGGTTGCAGTTGTCGGCCAGCCGGCACGATGAACTGGCCGAGGCGCAAGCCAAACTGGGCCTGGACCTGAGCGTCAAACGGGGCCGTGCTGCCGCGGAAGAAGCGGGCTTTATGCTGATTCCCGTGGAGATGGTGATACGTCAGGGCCAGCAGTACCGCGAAACCAGCCTGCTGTTCGCCTTGAGCAAGGACCGCCTGATCAGCGTGGAGCAGGACGTGCGGGTTGATACCTTGGAGCGAGTCAGCCAGCAGTTGAACGCCATGGCAGAGGCCGGACAAGCTGCGCCCAGCCCCGCGTCAATTCTGTTCATGATCCTGCAGGCTCTGAACGACCAGGCTCGTGCCACGATTTCCGATATTGCCGGGCGTCTGGACGAGCGCAGCGATACGGTGGCGGCAGCCAGTGGCGGCTTTGATACCTCCGGCCGTCAGGCCGGGGTAGCGGATATTGCCAGTACCGCTATCGGTCTGGGTGAGGCCGAGGAACTGGTCGCCAAAACCGTGGAAGGGCAATTGATGCTGGCTCGCGCAGGCCGTTGGCTGCGTCGTACGCCCGGTGGCGAAAGCGCAGAGAACCTGTCCATGTTGCTCTCGGATATTCAAAGCTTGCGTCGCTATGCCCGCTTTCAGCACGACAAGATCCGCAACTTGCAGCAGTCCTTGATGACCACGCTGGATTTGAAGCAGAACCAGGTGATCAAGGTCTTTACAGTGGTTACTGCGGTGTTCTTGCCGCCTACGCTGATCGCGGCGTTTTACGGCCAGAACTTTGCCAATATGCCTGAGCTGGAAATTATCGGTGGCGAGTGGCTGGTCATGGGCATGACCGCCGTATTTGCCTTGGCTCCCTTGGCCTATGTAAAGCGTAAAGGGTGGATGCGATGACGGCCCGTTTCAAGGATATGGCTTCCTGGCGGCGCTTGCAGGCCCCTGACCGTCAGGCGCTGGAAGATCTGGGCAAGTTGTATCGCGTGGATTTGTTGCCACAAGCCCAGGCCAGCCTGGGGATGGCCACACGCATACGCTGTGTGCGAGTGAGTGACGAACAGATGCAGGTGTCTGACCTGATCTGGTGTTTGGGGCAGGACGATCAGCCTTTGTATACCGTGGAAACTGGCCATCGTCTGCTGCGTCCCGGCCAGGCTCTGGAGCGCTTGAGTGCCCAGGAAATGTCCTTGGCCAGCTCCCATGCCCTGGCTTTGACTTTGCTGTATCAATTGCTGGCGCAGACCTCGCAAGTGCTGGACCGTATTGATCAGGGCCTGAGTGTCTCGACCCTGTCCTTGCGCGGCTTTTTGTCCAATGTTGGCACGGACTATTCGCGCGGTGCCGAGGACATGATTGATCTGGACAGCCATATGGCAACTCTGCACAAACCGCTGTCTCATGTGATGCATTCCATTGACGATCTGGAGCAGGCCGCACAACGCTTGCGCCGCTGGGTGTATCAGGAAAAAAGCCTGGAGTTGAGCCGAGTGGACGAGCTGATTGCCGCCATTGAAGGCATGCAGCGCCGTGCGCATTTCGCCATTGAACGCCAGCGTTTTCATTGGCGTGCCGCCGGAGAGTCCGTGGCCATGAGCGACCTGAACGTGACCAAGGTCTTTACGGTGCTGTGGGCCTTGCTGGTGCCCGGTACAGCCTTGATCAACTGGTACGGTCAGAACTTCCATGTCATGCCCGAGTTATCTTGGGAGGGCACCATGTGGGTGCAGTTGGTGACCGTGTTGGTGTTGACGGCGGTACCGATCTGGACAATCAAGAAATCGGGCGCGTTGCGTTAAGGGGGAGTGCTGTGTGCTGGCCTGGTTAGGCGCTAACTCCTACCCGAATCAATTCGCGATTTTTGTCTTTCCACTGCGACGGTAAACACATCCTTAGCTTTTCAGAGCGGGGTGGCCGTCCCTGCACCAATGTGTAGAGGTACCCATGAATGCAAGCCGGTTTTTCCATCCCGATCACAGCGCCGTCGTACACCAGAGCCCGGTGCGTCTGGTACGCCGCGCCCACTGTGCGCTGAGCTACTACGCTACCCGCAGCGTGCCACAAGTGTTGCAAGCCTTGAGTACCCAGCGCCATGGCTTGGCCTTTGATGAAGTGTTGCGCCGTCTTATACAGAACGGCCCCAATCAAGTACGGGTACTGCGTTCCAGCCCCGCTGATCTGACCCAAGTGGTCCAGACCATGAAAAAACAAACCTGTCAGGTGCGCCGCGATTTGACTATGTACGATCTGGCACGGGATCACCAGTCCCGCGTGCCGGCTCGTATGCTCGTGACTGGCGATATCGTGCTGTTGTCTGCCGGTGATTACGTGCCGGCGGATCTGCGCTTGATCCATCAGGATCACCTGATTCTGAACCGCGCCATTTTGCAGGCTGCTCCCGATACATGCGCCATGGGCGACCGGGTTGTGGCCGGGACCGCACAAGGTGTGGTGGTGGCGACGGGTAATCAAACCTTGTTAGGAGTTCTGATGCGTGAACCTGTTCCTGTGGCCTGCGGCTGGCGTCGTGTGCTGGAGTGCAGTCCTTCTCAGTTGAGCAAAGCCGCTTCTTTGGCAGCTGGCGTGGCCCTGTTTGGTCTTGCAGGAGCGCTGATGATGCCCAGCCACAGCCATGCTGAAACCTCGGTGCAGCTCTATGGCACTTTGGATGCCGGTTTGGGTTGGACTCGCGTGAGCGGTGAAGGCTCGCAGCGCGACGTATTAAGCGGTGGGCAGACGGACTCGCTGTGGGGGATTCGCGGCCATGAGGATCTGGGCGATGGGCTGCGCGCCACCTTCAATCTGGAAAGCGGTATTGATCTGGCCACAGGCCGGGCCGAGGATTCCGGGCGTCTGTTCAACTATCAGGCCTGGCTGGGTCTGGGCAGTGATAACTGGGGCGAGCTGCGTTTTGGACACCAGTACACCGTGGGCCAGGAATTTGTCTCTGCCATTGAAGTGGGTTCCTGGAAAGACTTTGGTATGGGCGCTTTGATGCGTGCTTCGGACAACTACCAGATCTCCAATCAGTTCAGCTGGCGCAGCCCGGAATGGGCGGGTATGCAGTTAGGCGCTAGCTATAGCGCGGATGTGGGCGAGCAGGGCCTGGGAGTGTCTCGCAGCAAGCTCTATAGCCTCGCTTTGCGCTACGAGGACGGCCCCTGGCTGTTGGGGGCCAGTTACGAGGGCTTGAGTCGTGTCGAGTCCCATCGTCCTACGGCCTGGCAATTGGGCGCGAGCTATGACTTTGAGGTAGCCCGCCTTGCAGTTGGCTGGAGCCGTCAGAGCAATGGCTTCGTGGGCCTGAATGGTGATGATGGTCCTGCCCATCTGCAAGACAAGGGCTTGGAAGGCTTGGGCCCGGCGGAGTTCATCAACGGTGGCCGACTGGACACCTGGTATGTGGGCACGGCGATTCCTGTAGGCAAGGGCGAGTTCCAGCTGCAATGGTCTTTGGGCCGTCCGAACTGGACCTGGGAGGATACCGATGAGCGCGCACGTCGCATTCAGGTTATGTCTGTGGGCTATGTGCATGCCTTGTCGCCCCGAACCAGCGTCTATGCCTTTGCGGCTCAAGGACGTCGCTTTGATATGGAAACGGCAGCCAGTGCCAGCGAACCGCGTAGCAGCCGTGTGGCTTTGGGTGTGACGCATCACTTCTAATGAAATGGCCGGTTTCCTGCACCTGAGTCCGTGTTCTCACTGGCCCTGGCGCAGGAAGGTCGGGCAGGGCTGAGTGCTTGTGGGGACGGTTCAGGAGACATATCCCTAAGTATAAATTTGATGTCTGCAAGGCGATGGAACGTGTGCCAATGCCTGGCGGACAAGCCCACACTCAGATGCGAAAATACTGTTGGTGCAAAAACCCTTGCACCTTCTTTTTTAACTACTCACGTTTAAAAGTAAATGGACCCTGATCCTTCTTTATGGCTTTGTTCCTGTAAAGGACAAGCCTCCTTAATGACCAGTCAATTGGACACTGGACCACAAAGCGGGCCCCTCTGATGAGGTGAGCACTCTTTCTGGACCCCTGTGTCCGAAGGAGAATGCTATGTTCCGCCTCAACCTGTTTCGTTCCACCCCACACAACAACGCTCTGCAAGACGCTCTGCGCCTGGCCGCATCCCGCCAGCGTCAAGGCTACCTGCTGGAGCTGCTGCAAACCCACGGTGCTCGCGAGTTTGCTTACGCACTTAATGACCTGTCCGGTCGCACCATCGAAAATGCACTGTCCACACTGCCCACCGTGGAGCGCAGCCAAGTCCTCAAGCATCTGTCCCGTCGTGCCAAAGCCCGTCTGAACGATGTAGAAGGCTTTCGCTACCAGCCCACTCATGCCGTGCTGACACTGCCTTCTTTTGTGATGTAAGAGCTTGGCAGATGCCCCTGACATTCGGGGCGTACTCCGGCGCCGCGGCAATGATCTGTGCAGAGATCGTTGGGCGGGCATGGCTTTATAGCTATGCCCGCCTTTTTGATTGCAGCCTGAACGCACTTCTTTTTTTTACGGCCCTGCAGGGCGAACAGTTGTTTTCATCGATGATCTGTCGTGAGCAGACGACGCTTGCGACGCTCGCAATCAGAATCCCTGCCTTTCCATGTCATAATTTTGGAATGAGAATGATTATTGATTAGTTTAATCAGGGTCTATGGACTATTCGTCAGCGCCCATAGGGATGGGAGATTTCTATCAAGATCACCGTAGCTGGTTGTTGCGGTGGTTGCGCGCGCGTCTGCATTGCAGCTTTACGGCGGAAGATCTGGTGCAGGACACCTTTGTGCGTCTGCTGTTGGCCCCCTCTACCGTTCATCATTTACGTCATCCTCGTGCGTTTCTGGCTACCACGGCCAGAAGGCTGTTAATTGATCGCAGCCGACGCATGGCTGTTGAGCAAGCCTATCTGGAAGCCTTGGAGGCGACCTTGGCCGAAGGGGCGCAAGCACCCTCGGCAGAGCAGTGCGCCCAAACCCTGGAGGCGCTGGCCTTGTTGGCTCAGGCTTTGGACGAGTTGCCCGCGCGGGCTCGCATGGTGTTCCTGAGCTGCTATCTGGATGGGGAAACGCAATCAAGCGTGGCCAAGAGCTTGGGGGTTAGCGAACGCACTGTGCGTAATGATCTGGTGCAGGCTTTGCTCCATGTTCAGACCTTGATTCCAGCTTGAGCCCCATGTCCAACGAGGAGATAGAGCGACAGGCCGCCCAATGGGTTGTGCTCTTGTCTGATCCCGAACAATTCACCGAACAGGCCCAAGCCGAATTCATGGCCTGGCGTGCGCAGGACCCGCGTCACGAAGCGGCGGCTGCAGGTATGGAAGCGGTCTTGGGCAGAGTCAGAAAACTGGCGGTACAGGCCAATACCACCCCTGGCCGTAGTGCGCTGGATGCAGGATTGTCGGCGCGTCCCAAGCTGTTGCGTGATTGGCGTCAGGGCATGATGCTGCTGCTCTGGGCTGTGGTGTTTATCTTGCCGATTCTGGCCTTTGTATTGCCCTGGTCCAATCAGTCCGTACAGACCGCTGCCGGAGAATGGCGCAGTGTGGTGCTGGAGGATGGCACTCGTTTGGAGTTGGCCGGAGCATCAAAGGTCAAGATTTTGTATAGCAAGCAGTACCGGGATATTGAGCTGCTGGAAGGGCAGGTCCGGGTGGTGGTAGCCAAGCAGCCGGATCGACCCTTGCGGGTCTTGAGCAGCCAGGCGGTATCGCAAGCCTTGGGAACTGAATTTATTGTGCAGGAACAGCCGCAAGGCACGCTGTTGACGGTGCTATCTTCTCGGGTGCTGGTTTATCCGCGCCCCCAGGGCCCGCAAGCCGCTCGCGAGTTGGGGCCAGGCGATCAGGTGCAGATCAATGCGCAAGGCCTGGGGGCGAACCGCCAGACCGATGTAAGCCGTGTCATGCGCACTTGGGACCAGCGGCAGTTGCTTCTGGAGCATGTGCCTTTGACGCAGGCTCTGGAGCAGATCACTCGCCAGTACTCCGGCAAAACACAGATCAAGCCGCAAGGCATGGAAGGCTTGACGGTCAGCGCTGTCTTGCCTGCCGACAAGCCCTTGTCGGCTCTGGCTTTGCTAAAGGACTTGTATCCCCGATTGCAGGTGCAGAACATGTCAGACCAAGAATTGATGATTAATTTCAGGCCTTGATTGCCGCTTTTTTGAGCTCGTGCGTCTTTAACAGATAGACCTTGCCAAAGAAGGAGAGATTTCATGGTCCCGAAGAATGCGCCGCCTTTGGCGCTTGTGAAGACGCCGTTCATGCCCAATACCTGCCGCTGCCTGCTGGGCTTGGCCTTTGTAGGGGCCTTGATGCTGAGCGTGGCGCCGGCCTCGGCCCAGACAACCCAAGCCTACGCGCTGGAAGCCGGGGATCTGGCCAGCCGCTTGAGCCAGTTCGCTCAACAGGCCGGGGTAGCGCTGGTGATGGATTCCTCCCGATTGCAAGGTTTGCGCGCTCCGCGCTTGCAGGGACAGTATTCCGTGCAGGAAGGCTTTGCCGCCTTGCTGGCTGGGCAGCCGTTTCAGGTGCAAAGCCGGGATCAGGGCTATGTCTTGATTGCCTTGCCCGATAGCGACACCTTGGCGGACGACGCCAGTGTGCAGTCTTTGGCCAGTATTGAAGTGCGTCGCAATGCGCTGGGCGACATTACCGAAGGTTCAGGCACGTATGCAGCGGGCACGATTGCCACGGCAACCCGCTTGCGTCTGACTCCGCGTCAGACGCCGCAGGCCATCAGCGTGACTACACGCAAGAAGATGGACGACTTCAACCTGACCAGTATTGATGACGTGGTGCGCCATACACCCGGCCTGAGCATCATTACTTATGACAGCGAGCGTACCGTTTACGAAGCACGCGGTTTTGGTGTCCAGAACTTCCAATATGATGGCATCCCTACCTTGCGCGATTCACCATACTCGGCAGGCCATTCGCTCACGGACACAGCGATTTACGATCGTGTCGAGGTATTGAAAGGCGCCTCCGGTTTGCTCACTGGCAGTGGGACCCCAGGCGCGACTATTAATATGATTCGTAAAAAGCCGACGCACGAGTTTCAGGGATATGCCAGTGCGGGCTTGGGCTCCTGGAACAATTACCGCAGTGAAGCGGATTTCTCCGGCCCTTTGAACGAGTCAGGTTCGCTACGTGGCCGTCTGGTTGGTGCCTATCAGGACAAAAAGAGCCATTTGGACCACTACCAGCGTCAGACTTTGGTGTTATACGGCATCGTTGAAGCAGACCTGACACCGGATACCCGCTTGACCCTGGGTGCAGATTTGCAGGACAACGATCCCAAAGGATCAACCTGGGGGGGCATCCCGATTTATGACGCGCAGGGCCACTTCAACGAGATGGACCGTTCCTTTAATAACGGTACGCGCTGGAGTCGCTGGAACCAGTACACCCGTTCGGCCTTTGCCACTTTGGAGCATGAGTTCGACAGTGGCTGGATGGCCAAGGTGCAGCTCAATCGCTTGGTCAATGGTTATGACTCTGAGCTGGCGGCTGCGGCCGCTGGTAACCCTGATCCTTTGACCGGAAAAGGTGTGTCGCTATGGTCCGGGCGCTACGTGGGCAAGACGGTCTCGAACACGGCGGACTTCTATGCGACCGGCCCCTTTGAACTGTTCGGACGCGAGCACGAGTTGGTGGTTGGGGGCGGCGTATCGCGCCGTCGCTGGACCAATGCGTCTTACGGTGAAAACAGTAATACCGATGTCTCGAATTACTACCAATGGGATGGCCGTTGGCCGCGCATGAACTGGAAGCACCTGGGCGATGATCGTGAAGTGACACGAGAAAATGGTTTGTACGTCAGCACGCGCCTGAACCTGCGTGATGACTTGAAGCTGCTGCTGGGTACACGTTATGCCAACTACAACAAGCTGGATATGCGCGAGACAGGTGTATGGGTGCCTTACTTTGGGGCTGTGTATGACCTGAACGACAACTTCTCGGTCTATGCCAGCTACACCAATATCTTCCAGCCCCAAGATTTGCAAGACGAGGGCGGTCGTACTCTGGATCCCTTGCGAGGCGATAACTACGAGGTCGGTGTCAAAGGCGAATTCATGGGCGGCCGTTTGACGTCCAGCCTGGCTTACTTCCAGCTGCGTCAGGATAACTTTGGCAAGGAAACGGGGGGGCGCACACCGTCGGGGGGTATCGCTTATGAGGCCACTCAAGGTGTGCGTACTCATGGCGTAGAACTGGAAGTGGCCGGTCAGTTAACGCCGCAATGGCAGATGCATGCAGGCTATGCCTACAAGCTGTCGCGCCGCGATGGTGAAAAGGTGTCGACCTTATCGCCTGAGCACCAGTTCAACATCTATGCCACCTACGATTTCGAGGGCGACTTGAATGGCCTGACCTTGGGTGGCGGTGCACGTTGGCAAAGCAAGACCTGGGGGGATGTCAGTCGACCTGGATCGCCGGGTAAGGTGCGGCATACGGTCTCGGGGTACTGGCTGGTAGATGCGATGGCGCGCTATCGCTTCAACAAAAATTTGTCGGCCACTTTTACTGTCAATAACTTGTTCGACAAGCGCCATTACTCCATGTTCTCCTGGTACAGCACCTATACCTGGGGCGAACCGCGCAACATGATGCTGGCGGTGAAGTATCAGTTCTAAGCCGAAGTAGAAAACCGCTCAGGATACCTGGGCTCGATAGCGATCCAGTTGCTCGCATAGTTCGCGAGTAGCCTCTATCAGCCTGGGGCCGGGGCGGTACAGCGCATCCGGGTTCAGGTTCAGCAAGGCGTGGGGACTTAGCCCCAGATGCTTTTCCCAGAACAGGTGGCGGGCGCGCAGTTGGGCCGGATCACGGTAGGCCATGATGACCACTTGCGGGCGCTTGTGCAGTACGTCTTCCAGACTGATGGTGGGGGCGACGGCAGCATGGCGAGCGTAGATGTTTTGCGCTTTGCAGGTGGTCAGCACATCTTGAATCAATGGATCGCGCGCCAAGGTGTACAAAGGCTCGGAGCCGATTTCCAGAAACACGCTGACCGTCTCGCCCAAGCGGCTGTTCTGGCGCAGGGCGGCAATCTGATTGTCCAGCAAAGCAGCCATCGGAATGGCCACCTCCGCCGTATCCAGACTGTCTCCTGCCAGACGGACAAAGGCGGGAATATCGTCCAGTTTTTCAGGGGCGGCAAAGATCAGGCTGATATGGGTTTGCTGTAGCTGGCGCTGTAGTTCAGGCCCGATCTGGTTGGCCTGCCAGGCCCAGACTTGATCAGGTTTGAGCTCCAGCAGCCGTTCTGGGTTCACGCGCAAGGCGTCACCAATGCGGGGCAGCTCCTTGGCAGCTGAAGGGTAGTCGCTGGAACTGTCCACGGCGATCAAATGATCTTGAGCACCGGCGGCAAACAGGATCTCAGTGATGTGAGGGGCCAGACTAATCGCGCGGGCTGGAGCGACAGTTTGTGGGGGTTGGACTGCTTGTTCTGTCGCGGCTTTTTGTATTGTTTTATCTTGCTGCTTGCTCTGTACTTCTTGAGTGCTTTGCTCTGTGCTTGTCTGTGTCTCGGGCTGTGCTTGAGACTGCGCCTGTGACAGCAGCGGGTCTTGCTCTTGCGCTTGCGTCAAGATGGGAAATCCCAAAAGCAGGGCGAACAGGCAAAGCAAACCCCATAGCCCCAATCCGCTCCAGACAGAGCGCTTTGAGTGCTGAAGACGACAAGTCGCAGGCAAAGAGGGCATCGTGCGCCTTTAAGTAAATGGCGCGGCTCTTGTGCAGATCCGCGCCAGAATCAAGCGAAGCTGATTTTACTGATTACATGCGCCAGGCAAAGTTCAGGAACACGCTGGAGCCGGCGTTGTTATAGCCCAGACGAGCCAGGGTGTAGTCCTTGTCCAGCACGTTGTTCCAACGCAGTTGGGCTTCCAAGCTGGAGGTCAGCGGGTAGCTGGCGGTCAGGTTCAACAGGCCGTAACCGCCCAAGCGTTCAGTGTTGTCGCTGTTTGCAAAGCGGTGTGAGGCGAATAAATATTCCGCCCCAGTTTTCAGCGCTCCAAACTTTTGCTCCACGGCCACTTTGTAGTTTTGCTTGGCACGGCGTACCAATTGCTTGTCGGTGTTTCTATCTTTTGGGTTAGTGAAGTCAGCACTGGCGCTCAGTGTGGTATCGCCCAGTTGTGTCATAGCCGTTAAGGTCAGGCCAGTGATACGTGCTTTTTCAGTGTTTGTCGTCGTGCAGTCGAAATTGGCATCACAGGCATAGGTATTGATCAGGTCGTTGATGCGGTTTTGGTAGACCACCAAACCCAGTTCAGTGGTGTCATCCGTGTAGCGGATATGACCTTCCACGTTGCGGGATTTTTCCGGTTTGAGGTTGGGGTTGCCCGAAAAACTACCGACCGTATATGCCGCGTAAGGGGTGTAGAGGTCTGCAAAAGTTGGTGCACGAAAACCTGTGTTAGCGGCCAGACCCACTGTCCAGTTGTTGGTGATATCCAGGTCGTAGCCCAGACCACCTGTTACTTTATGGCCATATCCGCTGATATTGTCATTACGTACGCTAGCTTGCAGGTGGTGTTGATTAATATCTCCACGGTAAATCAGAGCAAACGCGTTGGTGTTGCGCTGGTCATTATTGTGTACGGAGGTGTGTGTCATGCGCTCTTCCAGACGCTCGGCCAGCAAGGAGACAGTGTGACCTTGCGCAAACATTAGGTCATTCTGCCAGCTGTATTGGCGTTGCAGTGTGGAGTAGCGAGCAGCATAAGCGCGGTTTTCTACCGTCTCTTTGCTCAGTGAGGCGCTTAGACGGCTGGTCCACAGTTCAGTCAATTTGTTCGTGCTAGTCAGGCCGTAGGCTTGCTGACGTGTTTGGGTGCTAGGGGTGCGGGAAGTGAACGTCCCGTTGTCAAACTGGCCGTCCATGTAGCTGTTGATAGCGGTTAGGCCCAGATGCTGGCCTTGTGCCCACTCGTAACCCAAGGAACCGCTGAGCCCGTGTTGGGTGTAGCCGTTTTTGTCTGGGTTGTAGGTGTAAATACCTGCAAGTGGATTAGTAGCATTAAAGCCATCGCTTGTGCCGTAGCTGGAGGCCAGGCTGTAGTCCCAACCTTGAGACGCACCCGAAAACCCGGCGCTCGCTTTGAAGGTGTCTTGCGACCCAATGCCAACATTCCCCCAGGCGCTCAAGGCACGGTCACCACCACCTTTTTTGGTGATGATGTTAATGACACCACCAATAGCATCTGCGCCATACAGGCTGCTACCTGCTCCACGCACAATTTCAATACGTTCGATTAACGCTGGGTCCAAGGCTTGCCAGTTCACCGAACCACTGGTGGAGCTATTGATGCGCATACCGTCTATCATGACGCGCGTATGTTGTGGGTTGGTGCCGCGTAAATAGACCCCACTAACGGTTTGAGGGCCGCCCTCGGTGTAAATCTCCACCCCAGGCTGACGCTGCAAAATTTCGGCCACACTGCTTTGACCCGCTTTCTGCAAAGTTTCCTGATCAATTACCGTCACGTCACCCACCACGTTTTTCAGTGGCTGAGCCATGCGGCTAGGGGTAACAACAATTTGATCCAGTTTGGCGACAGGGGCAGTTTGGGCCGTGGCGATCAAAGGCAGGGCGCCCGCCAGGGCGACCATCAAAGGTCTGATGGACAGTAGTGTCATGGAGATTCCTGTGAGATGTGCGTCCCCGCACATCAGTAAGCGAAGCCGCCCACCGTGGGACGGCCATGAATTCAGGGTCGAGAAGCAGGCTGGTGTCGGGCTTTGCGCGTAGCAGGTACCGTTGCGGGGGCAGCACGTTTGGCAGTTCCAGGGCGGAACCGCTCACGTTTCCCATTTGACTTTCCCAGGCCCAGGGCTGCATGGGCCGGAAAGCACCTCTTTCCGAGCGGAAAATGTTACATGCCGCTGGGGCAAAGGTTAAGTGTTTAGGGTGGATTCGCTGTACAAAGCGCTACAATTGTGGCGCCAATCCACCATTCTCGCGGCTCTTGCTATCAGATGCCGTCAACGTCCCGTTTCGTGTTACGGAGCTTTTAGTGTCCTATCCTGCTTTGCCTTATCCGATCTCTGCCTATTCGCGTGGTACCGAGTTTGCGCGCCGTTTGGGGCAGCAAATTCTGATTCTGGATGGTGCAATGGGCACCATGATTCAGCGTTACAAATTGGGCGAGGCCGATTTCCGGGGCGAGCGCTTCGCGAATCACCATAAGGACGTCAAAGGCAATAACGAATTGCTGTCGCTGGTACGCCCTGACATCATTCGTGAAATTCACGAGAAATATCTGTCTGCCGGTGCCGACGTCATCAGCACCAACACGTTTGGTGCAACGGATATTGCCCAGGGTGACTACGATTTGCAGGGCATCAGCTATGACCTGAACCTGGCGTCTGCCCAACTGGCCTGTCAGGCGCGCGATGCCTTCAGTACACCCGAGTGGCCGCGTTTTGTAGCCGGTGCCTTGGGCCCACAGCCCAAGACGGCTTCTATTTCCCCGGATGTGAATGACCCGGCCGCCCGTAACGTCACCTTTGAGCAACTGCGTGTGGCTTACACCGAACAGGTGCGTGCCTTGCTGGATGGTGGCGTCGATATTCTGTTGATTGAAACCGTCTTTGACACGTTGAATGCCAAGGCGGCTGTTTTTGCTCTGGAAACGGTCTTTGATGAACGCGGTGAACGCGTTCCGGTGATGGTGTCGGGCACGGTCACGGACGCCTCGGGCCGTATCTTGTCTGGCCAGACCGTGGAGGCCTTCTGGAACTCCATGCGTCATGCCCGTCCTATTACGATTGGCCTGAACTGTGCCTTGGGCGCTGCCTTGATGCGCCCCTACGTGGCCGAGCTGTCCAAGATTTGTGACACCTATGTGTGTGTCTACCCCAACGCCGGTTTGCCCAACCCCATGGCGGAGACCGGCTTTGACGAGACGCCTGCCGATACCTCCAGCCTGCTGCAAGAATTCACGCAAGCCGGTTTGGTGAATATGGTGGGTGGCTGCTGTGGCACAACGCCAGAGCACATTGCCGCCATTGCCGAGCTGTGCCGCAAGCTGCCTCCCCGCATTGTTCCTGAAGTTCCTGTCAAAACCCGTTTGTCGGGTCTGGAACCACTGAATATTGACGAAGAAACCCTGTTTGTGAACGTGGGTGAACGTACCAACGTCACGGGCAGCAAGGCTTTCTTGCGCCTGATTCAGCAAGAAAACTACGAAGAAGCCTTGTCGGTGGCCCGTCAGCAGGTGGAAAACGGTGCACAGATTATCGACATCAATATGGACGAAGGCATGCTGGACTCGGCAGCCTGTATGCATCGTTTCCTGAACATGATTGCCTCCGAGCCGGATATTGCCCGCGTGCCCATCATGATCGACAGCTCCAAGTGGGATGTGATCGAAACCGGTTTGCGTTGTGTTCAAGGCAAGGCCATCGTGAACTCGATTTCCATGAAAGAGGGCATTGAGCCGTTCCTGGAACATGCCCGTCTGTGTCGTAAATACGGTGCTGCCATTGTTGTGATGGCGTTTGACGAGCAAGGTCAGGCTGATAGTTACGAGCGCCGGGTGGAGATTTGTGAGCGCGCTTATCGCTTGCTGGTGGACGAAGTCGGTTTCCCACCTGAAGACATTATTTTCGACCCCAACGTCTTTGCTGTTGCAACCGGCATGGACGAACATGCGACTTACGGTCTGGACTTTATTCGCGGTGTTGGCTGGATTCACAAGAATCTGCCGCATGCACGCTTGTCCGGTGGTATTTCCAACGTCAGTTTCTCCTTCCGTGGCAACGAAGCCATGCGCGAGGCCATCCACACCGTCTTCCTGTACTACGCGATCCAGGAAGGCCTGACCATGGGTATTGTGAATGCCGGTCAGTTGGGTGTGTACGCCGATATTGAACCGCATCTGCGCGACTTGATCGAAGACGTGATTCTGAATCGTGCCGAGCCCAAAGGAAAAACCGATCCGGCTGACGAACGTACCCCCACCGAGCGTCTGGTGGAAATGGCCGAGAGCGTCAAAGGCTCCGGCGCCAAGAAAGAGGAAGACCTGAGCTGGCGTGAAACCACCGTCGAACAGCGTCTGATCCACTCTTTGGTGCATGGCATTACCAGCTTCATCGTGGAAGATACGGAAGAAGTTCGTCAGAAGATCGATGCCCAGGGTGGTCGCCCCATCAGCGTGATTGAAGGCCCCTTGATGGACGGCATGAACGTGGTGGGCGACCTGTTCGGTCAGGGCAAGATGTTCCTGCCGCAGGTGGTGAAATCCGCGCGTGTAATGAAACAGGCCGTGGCCCACCTGATTCCCTTTATCGAAGAAGAAAAGCGCCAGATCGAGGCCGCAGGTGGTGATGTGCGCTCCAAAGGCCGCATGGTGATTGCCACGGTGAAGGGCGACGTCCATGACATTGGCAAGAACATTGTGTCCGTGGTGATGCAGTGCAATAACTTTGAAGTGGTCAATATGGGCGTGATGGTGCCTTGTGCCGAGATCCTCGCCAAGGCCAAAGAAGTGGAGGCCGATATCGTGGGTTTGTCCGGCCTGATTACTCCCAGCCTGGAAGAAATGGCCTATGTCGCTTCCGAGATGCAGCGCGACCCGTACTTCCGTGAGCGCAATATTCCTTTGATGATTGGCGGCGCAACCACCAGCCGCGTGCATACGGCGGTGAAGATCGCCCCGCATTACGACGGCCCGGTTATCTATACTCCGGACGCCAGCCGCTGCGTGGGTGTGGCTACCCAATTGGTGTCGGACAATGTGGAAGAGTTTTTGGCCGAAGTGCGCGAGGAATACGAGCAAGTGCGCCAGCGCCATGCCAATCGTAAAGCCACGCCTTTGATCTCGCTGGAAAAAGCGCGCGAAGACAAGCCTGCCATTGACTGGTCCACTTACGTGCCGCCACGCCCTAAATTCATTGGCCGCCGCACCTTCAAAAACTACGACTTGGCCGATATTGCCCAGTTCATCGATTGGACGCCGTTTTTCCAGACTTGGAGCTTGTTCGGCAAGTATCCGGCCATTCTGGAAGACAAGGTGGTGGGCGAGCAGGCCAAGACGCTGTTTGCCGAAGGGCAGGCCATGTTGAAGAAAGTCATTGAAGGACGCTGGTTGACGGCAAACGGTGTGATTGCGTTCTACCCCGCCAACACCGTCAACGGCGAAGATATCGAGGTCTACTCGGACGAATCGCGCAGCGAAGTCTTGTTCACCTGGCGCAACCTGCGCCAACAAGGCGTCAAGCGTGAAGGCGTGGATAGCAAGTGTCTGGCTGACTACATTGCTCCGAAAGAAAGCGGCGTGGCCGATTACATCGGCATGTTTGCGGTTACTGGCGGGATTGGCGTAGACAAACTGTCCGAGCGCTTCCAGGCTGCCGGCGACGATTACTCAGACTTGATGATCAAGGCACTGGGCGACCGTTTTGCCGAGGGCTTTGCCGAATGTCTGCATGCTCGCGTACGTACCGACTTGTGGGGCTATGTCACCGACGAGCGCCTGTCCAACGAAGAGCTGATCGACGAGAAATACCAGGGCATTCGTCCTGCACCCGGCTATCCGGCCTGCCCGGAACACGTGGTCAAGCACGATATGTTCCGTGTCCTGCAGTGTGAAGACATCGAGATGTTCATCACCGACAGCTACGCCATGATTCCGGCTTCCAGTGTGTCGGGCTTCTACTTCAGCCACCCGCAGTCCAAGTACTTCAACGTGGGCAATATTGGTGAAGACCAGTTGCAAGACTATATCCAGCGCAGTGGTCGTACGGAAGAAGACGTACGCCGCACCTTGTCGGGCGTATTAGGCTGATATGGGAACGACGGGGCCAACAGGGGCTAATCCGGGCGGCGCCGAGAGCGCCTCTCAAACCCGGCGTCAGGCTTTGGGACGATTTTTGCGTAATGCACGCGAGCGTATCCAGCCTGTAGACCTGGGGCTGGCCCCCGGTGTGCGCCGTCGCACTCCTGGTTTGCGTCGCGAGGAAGTGGCGCAGCTGTGCGATATCAGCACCACCTGGTACACCTGGATCGAGCAGGGTCGCGACGTTACCGTGTCCCCCACGGTCTGCGCCCGCCTGGCAACGGTCCTGAAACTGGCCCGGGCCGAGCGCCACTATCTGTTTGAACTGGCTGACTGCGCCGATCCCGAGCATTGGCAGGGTGATATTCAACCCTTGCCGCAAGGCTTGAGCGCATGTGTCGATAGCATCTCCGCTCCGGCCTACATTCTGGACCGCAGCTGGAACGTACTGGCTCGCAACGAAGCCTTGTTGGGTTTGTTCGATGGCTGGCCCGACCGTAGCGAGCAGCCCAATCTGCTGCGTTATATCTTCCTGGACCCGGCAGCGCGTGAGCTGGTGGTGGACTGGGAGCAGCGCGCCAGCCGCGTCGTGGCCGAGTTCCGCGCTGACGTAGGCGCCCATGCGGACGAGGCCGATATACAGGCTTTGATTCAGGAGTTGGCGCAGCAAAGCCAGGTATTCGCTTTCTGGTGGGGACGCCAGACCGTGGTGGAGCGGGAGGGCGGCTTGCGGGATTTCCGGCACCCCAGCCAGGGAGTGCGCCGCTTTCAGCAATTTACCTTTCGACTGGCGATACGGCCGGATTGCAAGCTGGTGATGTTGCTGGAGGATGAGGATAAACCGGCGTAAGCGCAGCTTGAGCAAGACAGCAGCTTGAGTCGCTGCCTGCCTTGCTCCTTCAGTCTTGCTGGCCTACTTCTTCTGCAAAGACTCACCATCACTGGCTGACAGCCGGGCAAAGGACAGGCTGGAGATGGCGGTAATAGCACCCAGAATCAAAAACGCCCAGATCGTATCCTGAGTCTCCACACTGCTGGCTCCGCGTAATGCCATGCTGACATTCAGCGTTACCGCCGCACATGCCACCCCCAGACTGATAGCCAGTTGCTGCGCCATGGCGGCAAAACTGCTGGCCTGGCTCATGGCTTCAGAATTCAGGTCGGCGTAGGTCAGGGTGTTGACTGCGGTGAACTGCAGGGAGCGGAAAAAACCGCCTGCGGTCAGGACGGCAATCATGAGCCACATGGGCGTGGTGGCCTGGAACATGGCGCACAGGGCAATGAACAGGCCCGTCAGCCAGGCGTTGACGATCAGGACTTTGCGAAAACCGTAACGCCGGATGATGGGTGGGGCCACCAGTTTCATGCCCAAGGCACCAATGGCACCGGTGAAGGTGATCAGGCCTGCTGATAATGCGCTCATGCCAAAGTTGGTTTGCAGCATGATGGCCAACAGGAAGGGCGCAGCGCCTAGCGAGAAACGACACAGATTGCCGCCCAGCACGGAAATGGCAAAGGTTTTGGTGCGCAGCAGTGACAAATCAATGATTGGGTAGGTAACTTGTCGGGAGTGCCAAACGTACCATGCGCCAGCGACCAGACCGGCCAGTGTCAGCCAGCCCAAGGTATCCCAGCCCAGCGTGCCATGGCCTACGTTCTCGAAGCTGGTCACCAGAGTGGCCAGACAGATGGCGCTCAAGATAAAGCCCAGCCAGTCCAGGGGCGGGCGCTCTGTGGGGTAGTCCTCGCGGATATAGCGCAGCACCAGGGCAATGCCCAGTATGCCAACGGGGATGTTGATCAGGAAAATCCAGTGCCAGCTGGCGTACGTGACTAAAAAACCACCCACGGGCGGGCCGATGATGGGGCCCAGCAAGGCAGGCAAGGTCAGCACCGCCATAGCGCTTAAAAGCTCATCTTTAGGGACGCGCCGCAGTAAGATAATGCGTCCCACCGGCACCATCATGGCCCCAGCCATGCCTTGTATCACGCGGGAAATGATCAGTTGTGACAGGGTCTGGGACAGGGCACATGCAACAGAACTGGCGGTAAAGAGTAGAATGGCGGCCAGGAACACCTTGCGAGCACCAAAGCGGTCTGCAGCCCATCCACTGATTGGAACGAATACCGCCACGGCCAGCAGGTAGCTGGTAATGATGGTATTCATGCGGATGACGCTGGTATCCAGCGACAAGGCCATCGTGGGCAGGGCAGTGGCTACAACCGTAGAGTCCAGCATTTGCATGAACAATGCACATCCCACAATGTAGGGAATAATGCGTATGGCTCGACGCTCTTGAGGGGACATGGTCGCCGGTTTGGCGGCTTCGGTCTGTTCAGATGCCATGCGGCGAACTCTCTGGTGTGCGGTGCAGTAAACTCAAACTTTTCTGTTATCCAATTTATTTAGGCGTACAGGTATTATGGCAAAGAATTTCGAATCCGAAATTACCCAGTTTCTTAAACAGTATAAAGAGCAGAACGCGGATACCGAAGCACGGCAGCGTGAAGGCCGTTATCGTCTGTGGGACAAGCAGATTGACCAGGAACTGCAAGACGGTTACAAGGCTGCTCGCACGCCTCAGAAACCTTACGTGTACTACGAAAACAACTAAATCTGTACACCTGCGCCTGTGACTGAGATCGCACAGCAGACTGTTGTGGATACGCCAGCTCCTCAGCCCGAGGATGTGCTGGCGCGTCTTTATGGTGAGCCGCTGTTTGCGATCCCTCAGGATCTGTATATTCCGCCTGATGCGCTGGAAGTATTTCTGGACGCCTTTGAAGGCCCGCTGGATCTGTTGCTGTATCTGATCCGCAAGCAAAACTTCAATGTGCTGGATATTCCAATGGCCCAGGTCACCGGGCAGTATCTGGCCTATGTGGAGCAGATCCGCGCCACCAATCTGGAGCTGGCAGGGGAGTATCTCTTGATGGCCGCGCTGCTGATCGAGATTAAATCCCGCATGTTGCTGCCAGTGCGGCGCGCTGACACGGGCGAGGAAGTGGATGATCCGCGTGCCGAGCTGGTACGCCGTCTGCTGGAATACGAGCGCATGAAGGAAGGCGCGCGCCGTCTGGACGAGCTACCCTTGATGGGGCGCGACTATCTGCTGGCTAATGCCCAGGCCGAACTGGTTATTGAGGCCATTCCACCGGAAGTGAATGCGGATGATTTACGCGAGGCCTGGCTGGGCATCTTGAAGCGTGCCAAGCTCAATGCCAGTCACAAGATTACGCGTGAGCAGTTGTCGGTGCGCGATCACATGAGCCAGATTCTGCGACGTTTGCAGCATGTGCGCTTCATGGAGTTTACAGAGCTGTTTAATGAACGCCTGGATCAGGGTGATCCGGCGGCGGTGCTTGTCGTGCATTTTCTGGCGATGCTGGAATTGGCACGAGAGTCACTGCTTGAAATCACGCAGGCCGAGCCCTACGCTCCTATTTATTTGCGCCTGACTTATATTCGAGCGCAGGCCGATGGGCCTGATCTTATTCCGTAGCGGAGAATTTTTTGAAAGTCGTCCATAACATCCAAGAACTGCGCGATCAGCTCCAGGGCCAGACACGCGTGGCATTTGTTCCAACCATGGGGAATCTGCATCGAGCTCACCTGGACTTGATGAAGTTGGCTCGTCAGCATGGCGATCCGGTGGTGGCCAGTATTTTTGTGAACCGCCTGCAGTTTGGCCCTAACGAGGATTTTGATCGTTACCCGCGCACTTTGCAGGAAGATGCGGCCAAGATGGAGCAGGAGCGCGATGTGTATGTTTTGTTTGCTCCTTCGGAGCGCGAGATGTACCCCGAGCCACAGAGTTTTCGCGTCAGCCCACCTGATCATTTGGGTCGCATTCTGGAAGGCCACTTCCGTCCCGACTTCTTTGAAGGCGTGTGTACGGTTGTGTTGAAGCTGTTTTCCTGTGTGCAGCCGCGTGTGGCTGTGTTTGGGAAGAAGGATTATCAGCAGTTGATGGTGGTGCGTCAGATGGTACGCCAGTTCCAGCTGCCGGTAGAGATTCTGGCTCACGAGACGGTGCGGGAAGAGGATGGTTTGGCCATGTCTTCGCGTAATCGCTATTTGAGTCCCGAGGAACGCGTTCAGGCTCCGCAGATTTATTACGCACTGCAGGAAATGAATGAGCGTTTGCAGCAAGGTCAAAGCCGCGAGGAGATCGAGGCTTATGCGACCAAAAAGATGACGGATCTGGGCTGGAAGGTGGACTATATGGCCTTGCGTCGTCAGTCGGATTTGCTGGAACCGACGCCAGAGCAAATTGCAGCTGGTGAACCGTTGGTGGCATTGGCCGCTGCCAAATTGGGCGCGACGCGTTTGATCGACAACCTGGAAATGGTTAAAGCCTGATTTCTTGTGTTGTTTGGTGAGAAAAGCACAGTTTTTACTGTGCTTTTTTTATATCTGCGTGGTTTATTTTTGCAGTCTTTGTCTTTGTCTGGTTCTTTGATTGGGGTTGTGGCAGTTCAGGCCCCCTCATGCCAGGGAGGGACTCAGTAAGACGCCACTCTGAGGCGCAGCTCTGGGGGGCGGCTGACTACTTGCCGGTGCTGCGCACCGGTGCCCTTGTCGAGAGATAGCTACGGGCGCACCCTGAACTCACCCGGTACTTGGTCCCCCGGACCAAGTACAAGCGTCGGGTTCAAACAGCAGGGTGCTTGCATCCCTGCGCTATCTCCCGCCGGCGGCAAGCAGTCTGAATCGCCGCCCCCCAGAGCTGCGCCTCAGAGTGGCTCATGGCCGTGAATGCTCATCTCTGCTGGCAGTTTATGGGCCGGGTTTGTTGTGTTGCGTTGTGTTGTGGTGAGGTGGGGTGAGGTGTTTGACCGATCCGGGGGGGTGACCCAGGTGATTGTTGTGTTTCTTGGGGGGGATGAGGCTGTAGCCTTGTCTGCGTTTATCCCCAATTTGAGGCGTAAAAAGATGGTTTTCCGACGCATTGAAAACCGTGTATCTATATTAGTCCTGTGACAAAAACATCCCGTACAAGTTAACAGTCGCGTAGTCCCTGCCTAAAATGACAAACTCTGTCTATGGTTGATTTTTCACATCGCAGGCGGCCTGTTCGCCTGGTACAGATATACGAGACTGACATGGTATTGAATAGTCATTTGCCCGCCTCTGTGCTGTTTGAAAGTCTGACTCCGCGCGAGCGCGACGTGCTGTCTTATATCGCCATCGGCAAGGCGAACAAGGTGATTGCGGCTGAATTGGCGATTTCCCAGCGTACGGTGGAGGCGCATCGGGCACGCGTTTTTCAGAAGTTACGCGTGCGCAATGCGGTTGAATTGACCCGCTTTGTATTTAGCGAGCCGGGCTTGCGCGATGTGCTGCCGCCCAGCTTGGTGGGCAGCCTGTCTATGCCGTAGATTAGCGGCAGGCAGGAGTGGCCTGGCCGTCCAGCTCGCTGATCGGGTCGATGTCGGCTTGGCGAGTCAGGTGGCTCTCCAGCGTAGGGCGTTGCTGGTTAAAGGTGTGAATGCGCAGTACGTTGTTGTTCACAAAGCTCAGATCGGCCAAGGTCGAGTCGTTGTTGGCCAGCAAAGCGATGCGGGTAGGCTGTGTGCCGATAGGTACCCAGCAGCCGCTCATGCGGTGTTCTTCGCCAGCGCCCAGCGGGGTGGCACGCAAGCGCCATTGGCCAGCAGGAGCTAGGGTTACGCTGATTTTGTAGGGCTCACATGCGCCGCCTTGTGGTGGGCAGGACAGGGTGCCCAGAAAGGTTTTGGGCTCGGCCAGCTCTGGAACGCTACGGTCGACCATGGCGGCAGGCTGCTGGGCGCGGGCCGGTGTAATGGCGTGCAGGCCTTCCTGGTTACCGAAGCCTAAATTGATTTGCGAGGGGGCACGGGCGGTGCCGCTACCTTGCGCTTGGCGCAGGGCGTCTTTCTGGGTGGAGTCACGACCCTCGTTAGGGGTAGGCTGAACGGGTGCCTGGGCACATGCTGCCAGCAAAACGACCGAAAGCAAGGTAAGGGAACGCAGGGGGGAAATCTTGGTGAAAGACATGGCGGGCTTCCGTGGACTGGTTGATAGCTGAATTCTACGCTAGACCTGGGGCGGCGGGACAGTATCAGGTCTATTCAGGGTAGGAGGATTGGCGCGGGTACGTTACAGTTTTGTTTTTTATCCGTGGATTGCGCATGCTGACAATTGGGCTGACCGGTGGAATTGGATCGGGCAAAAGCCAGGTGGCCAATTTTTTTGCCTCTTGGGGGGCGGCTGTCGTGGATACGGATGTCATCGCGCATGAGTTGACCGCGCCCGGTGGTCTGGCCATTGAGCCGATTCGCGCTGCCTTTGGGGCACAGGCCTTGGCCGCGGATGGTTCCATGGACCGGGATTGGATGCGGGCCTGTGTATTTGCCGATCCTGATGCCCGTCATCGGCTCGAGGCGATCATTCATCCCCTGATTTGGAACGTAACAAAAGCACAGACCTTGAAAGCGCAAGGATGTTATCTTGTTGTGGTTGTACCCTTGCTGGTGGAATCAGGACGATGGCGAGACCGTGTGGACCGGATTTGCGTTGTAGATTGTGATGAAGCGACCCAGATCGAGCGTGTTCAAAAGCGCAACGGGCTGGCAGTGGCCACAATTGAACGTATCATGGCAGCACAGGCGCAACGTCAGCAGCGCCTGGATGTGGCCGACGACGTGGTTCTGAATGACGGGCAGACGACTTTGCCCCTATTGGAAGAGCGGGCGCGAGCAGTACACCAACGCTGGTGTGCCTTGACTGCCTGACAACACGACGTGTCTGACCCTCCAGTCGACAGAAAAAGGTTTTTAAACGCGTGACTCTATACGAATACCCCTGCAATGAGCGTGTCCGGGCTTTACTGAGAGTCGAATACTTGTTCGATAGGCTGTTTCATTTTTCGGCCAACCAGGATGCGTACTCGCATCAGATCGCTGTAGCGACTTTGTTTGATTTACTGGACATCTCGGATCGAACCGATTTGCGTTCTGCTGTTCTTCAAGATCTGGAGCGTCAACGCGTGGCGCTGGCTGCGCTGCGTGAACACCCCGGTGTTCAGCTGCAGGCGCTGGACAAGATGATTGAACAAATTGTGCGCGCTTCTGCTGACCTCTCGGCCCAGGGGAGGGTGGGGCAGGGCCTGCGTGAAAATGAATGGTTGGCCAGTTTGCGGGGCCGGGTTGCTGTGCCCGGTGGTACGTCGCAGGTGGACATGCCTTCTTATTATTCCTGGCAACAGCGCCCCGATGCCGATCGTGTCCAGGATTTGCGCCGTTGGTCCGAGTCTTTCCTGCCACTGTATCAAGGTCTGGCCTTGATTTTGCGCTTGCTGCGCCAGTCGGGTGACTCGGCAGACCAACTGGCCCGTGACGGTTCCTATCAAGAAATGCTGGCAGGCAAGACCTTCCAGTTGCTGCGGGTGTGGGTGGACGCCGGTGCGTGCATCTATCCGGAAATGAGCGCTAACCGCTACGTCATCTGGATACGCTTTGTGCAGCAAGATAATCAATTGAAACCGCAGGCCGTGACGGGGGATATCCCCTTCAGGCTGGCCCGTTGCAACTTCGGCTGAAAACGCTGTTCATATAAGGTTCAGACTGCCGCTTTTATACTTGCTGTGCCAGCGTGGTCTAGCAGGGATGCGGTTTTGTCAGCGCTTGTATCTCTTTATCGTTTGAAACTAATTGCTATCGTGTTTTGGCTGCATAATGCGTGTCGCCGTCACGATCGGTAGTGCTTAAACGCTTATTTAGACCGTGCATAGAGACAATCAAGTTTTAGCCGGGGAGTATTCATGTCGGAGTTGAACACAGGCAGAGGTCGGCGGTCCCGATCCTTCTATGTCTGGGTGGTGGTAGGGCTGCTGGTGACAGCAGGCCTCGTTTATTACGCCCTGTCTTCCCCTTCCAGTACGTCCACTCCCATGCGCGGGCCTCGCGGCATGATGGGGGCGACTAAAGTCCCGGTGCAGGTGGCCACGGTCAAGGAAGGCCTGATCGACCAAACGGTCAATGCGATTGCCACGGTCAAACCTTTGCAAACAGTCGCCGTGCGCGGTGAAGTTGATGGTGTGCTCGAACGCATCCACTTCAAGGACGGCCAACGTGTGAAGGCCGGCGATTTGCTGGCCGAGATTGATCCGCGTACCTATCAGGTGCAACTGGATCAGGCGCGTGGCCAATTGGCGCAGAATCAGGCTCAGCTAAAAGGGGCGCAGCAGGAACTGGCCCGCCACCGCGTCCTGTTTCAACAGAATTCTATTGCTCGCCAGGCCTTGGAAACCAAGGAAACGGCCGTTCAGCAACTGCAGGCACAGATCAAATCCAATCAAGCAGAGGTGGCCCGTGCGCAGGTCCAGCTGGATCGCACTCGTATTACGGCGCCTTTGGATGGCCGTCTGGGTTTGCGCAAGCTGGATCAGGGCAATCTGGTGTCTGCCGGTAGTACTGATGGGATTGTCGTCATTACCCAGACGGATCCCATAGGCGTGGAGTTCTCCTTGCCGCAGAATCAATTGAGCAGCCTGCTGGAGGCCATGAAGCAAAGCGAATCGCCTTTGCGGGTGTCCCTGATCGACAGCAAGGGTCAGCTCTTGTCGGACAAGGGCCGTTTGCAGGCACTGGATAACCAGATCGACATCAATACCGGCACGCTGAAAGTGAAGGCCGAATTTGATAATGCCGATGAAACCTTGTTTGCTAATCAGTTTGTCAATTCCCGTGTCTTTTTGGGCCAGGAACAAGGCTTGCTGATCCCATCGCACGCTGTGCAACGGGGTTCGGTGGGCACGTATGTGTACACCCTGGATGCCGAGGACAAGGTCCATATCCAGGTGGTGGAATTGGGTACGGCCACGCTGGAATTGACCTTGATTAAAACCGGCCTGAAAGAGGGCGATCGTGTGGTGGTTGAAGGGACTGACCGTTTGCGTGAAGGCTCGGAGGTCGAGGTGATGCAGCAAGATGGTCAGGCCAAGGAAAAGCCTGCGCCCGATGATGCCGCCGACAAGCCAGAGCAAGGCAAACGTCCGGGTGAGGGTCGCCGTCCACGTCCTGCAAGCGAGTAAGCCGTGAGCATGTCGCGTATCTTTATCCTGCGCCCGGTGGCTACCACCTTGGCGATGGTGGCCTTGCTGGTGTCCGGCTTGCTGGCCTATCGCATGTTGCCCGTAGCCGCTTTGCCGCAGGTGGATTACCCCACTATTCAGGTGGTCACGCTCTATCCGGGCGCTAGCCCGGATGTAGTGGCGGCCTTGATCACTTCACCGCTGGAGCGGCGCTTCGGCAGCATGTCGGGCCTGTCGCAGATGATTTCGTCCAGTTCAGGCGGGGCATCGCGCATTACCTTGCAGTTTGATTTGGGCTTGCCCCTGGATGTGGCCGAGCAAGAGGTGCAGGCGGCGATTAATGCCGCCTCCAATATGCTGCCCAATGATTTGCCTGCACCGCCTATCTATAACAAGGTCAATCCGGCTGATACCCCGGTTATTTCTTTGGCGGTGACTTCCCCCAATATGCCCCTGCACGAGGTGCGCGACCTGATTGATGTGCGGGTCGCACAAAAGCTCTCGCAGGTGACGGGCGTGGGTCTGGTCAGCATTGCGGGTGGTCAGGAACCAGCCATGCGCATTCAGGCTGATCCCAACGCCTTGGCCGTCCGCAATCTGACCTTAAGTCACCTGCGGCAGGCGGTGGTCGCGGCCAACGTGAACCAGCCCAAAGGCAATCTGGATGGGCCTCAGCGTTCCACCAGCATCGGCGCCAATGAACAATTGAAAACGGTACAGGATTATGAAAATCTGATCGTCAGCTACAAGGACGGTGCTGCCGTGCGTCTGGGCGAACTGGCCAAGGTGGTGCGGGATGCGCAGGATGTGCGTCAGGCCGCCTGGATGGGGACTGTGCCTGCGATCTTGCTGAATATTCAGCGTCAGCCTGGCGCCAACGTCATTGATGTAGTGGACCAGATTCAAAGCCTGCTGCCCGAGATACGCCGTTCCTTGCCGGTCGGTGTGGATGTGGAAGTCGCCACGGACCGCACCCAGACCATTCGGGACTCGGTTGACCATGTGCAAAAGGAAATGATGCTGGCCATTGTGCTGGTGGTGCTGGTGACTTTTGTGTTCCTGCGCACCTGGACGGCTACGCTGATTCCCAGCGTTGTCGTGCCTATCTCCCTTATCGCCACCTTTGCCATCATGCTGATGTGGGGATTCAGTATTAATAACCTGACCCTGATGGCCTTGACGGTTGCCACCGGCTTTGTGGTTGATGATGCGATCGTGATGATCGAGAACATCGCCCGCTATATCGAAAAGGGCGAAACCGCCTTGCAGGCTGCCTTGAAGGGTGCGGCGCAGATTGGCTTTACCCTGCTGTCACTGACCATCTCCCTGATCGCCGTGCTGATTCCGCTGCTGTTCATGAGCGATGTCATCGGCCGTTTGTTCCGTGAGTTTGCCATTACCCTGGCCGTCGCCATCCTGCTGTCCCTGTTCATTTCGCTGACGCTCACGCCCATGATGTGTGCGCGTATGCTCAAGCCCGAGGACGAGCGCCAGTATGGCCGTTTCACGACCTGGTTGGGCGATCAGATGGACCGCATCATTGCGGCTTACGACCGTGGCCTGATTGTGGTGCTGCGCCACCAGACGCTGACCTTGTGGGTAGCTCTGGGCACAGTGGTGTTGACGGGCCTGCTGTACGTGATCGTCCCCAAAGGCTTTTTCCCGCAACAGGATACCGGCCTGATTCAGGCGATTACCCAAGGACCGCAAACCGCGTCGTTCCGCGCAATGGGGAATTTGCAGCAGCAAGCCGTTGCGATTGTGCTGGAAGATCCGGATGTGGAAGCCGTCACGTCCTTTATCGGGGTAGATGGCACGAACGCCACCTTGAACAATGGCCGTCTGCAAATTGCTTTGAAGCCCATTGGTTCAGGCCGGGCCAGCGCCAATGAAATCATGGCCAGGCTCGATGAGCGTCTGAAAGATATTCCCGGTTTGTCGGTTTACCAGCAGTCCATTCAGGAGCTGACGGTAGACGATCAGATCAGCCGTAATGTGTACCAGATGGCCTTGTCGGACCCCGAAACGGAGGTGCTGACGACCTGGATGCCGCGCTGGCTGGATGCCGTCAATGCCTTGCCGCAGATTAAAGATGCATCCATGAGCCTGCAAAACGATGGCCTGCAAGTGCTGCTGGATATAGACCGGGATGCGGCAGCCCGTGTGGGCGTGACCAAGGCAAATATCGATGATGTACTGTACGACGCGTTCGGACAGCGTTTGATTTCCACGATCTACACGCAGTCTGCCCAGTACCGCGTCGTGCTGGAGGTAAAGGATCAATATCGCCAAGGCCCGCAGGATCTGGAAAATATTCATGTAATGACAGCGGCAGGTACACCTGTGCCGATTACTTCCCTGGCGCGCATTCAGCTGGTTCCCACAACGCTATCAGTAGAGCGCTTGGGACAGTTCCCGTCCGTGAACGTGTCCTTTGACCTGGCTGATGGCTATTCCTTGTCCGACGCCATTGAAGCCATTGAAACCGTGCCCGACCAGATCGGGATGCCCTCCTCGGTGGATACCCGTTACCTGGGTGCCGCCAAGGCCTTCCATGCCTCTTTGTCCAGCACACTGTGGCTGATGTTGGCCGCCGTGCTGACCATGTACATCGTGCTGGGTGTTTTGTACGAAAGCTATATCCATCCCATCACTATTTTGTCGACCCTGCCTTCGGCTGCCATCGGGGCGCTGCTTGCCTTGCTGTTGGCCGGGCGGGATCTGGACATGGTGGGGGTGATCGGGATCATCCTGCTGATTGGCATCGTGAAAAAGAACGCCATCATGATGATCGACTTCGCCCTGGAGGCGCAGCGCGAGCAGGGCATGAAACCACAAGAGGCCATTCATCAAGCCGCCTTGCTGCGTTTCCGCCCCATTTTGATGACAACTCTGGCGGCCTTGTTCAGTGCCATCCCTTTGATGCTGGCCACCGGCTCTGGCGCAGAGCTGCGTCAACCCTTGGGACTGGTCATGGTGGGCGGTCTCTTGGCTAGCCAAGTGCTGACCCTGTTCACGACTCCCGTGATCTATCTGTTTTTTGACCGCTTTACCCGTAATGGCGCCAAGTCGGTACGCGAGTTGACATGAAACGCTTGTTAGGGCTGTTTATCTTCCGGCCAGTGGGCTCCAGCCTGCTGGCACTGGCGATGGTCTTGGTGGGCGCATTGGCCTTGCGGCTCTTGCCCGTGGCGTCTTTGCCGGAAATGGATTTTCCGGTGATTGCGATTTCGGCCAATTTGCCCGGTGCCAGCCCTGAAACCATGGCTTCCAGTGTGGCCACGCCACTGGAGCAGGCTTTAGGTTCTATTGCCGGGGTGTCGGAAATGAGCTCTCGCAGCAGCGAGGGTTCCACCCAGATCATGCTGGTATTTGAACTGGACCGAGATATTGAAGGGGCTGCACGCGATGTGCAGGCCGCTATCAACCAGGCCCGGCCCATGTTGCCTTCGGGCATGTCCAGCGTGCCCACCTACGAGAAGGTCAACCCGTCGTCCATGCCTATCATGGTGCTGGCGCTGACCTCGCAGACGGCCAACAAGGCCCAGCTGTTTGATATGGCCAGCGGCATTGTGCAGCAGAAGCTGGCACAGATTCCGGGCGTGGGTTCGGTAGACGTGGGCGGTGGCTCCTTGCCAGCGGTACGGGTGGGATTGAATCCCAAGGCATTGGCCTCGGCTGGTATTGCGCTGGACGATGTGCGTTCGGTGATCAACAACGCCAACAGTCTGCGTCCTAATGGCTACCTGGAAAGCGAGCAGGGCCAGTGGCAGATCAACTCGGGCAAGCAGTACAACCAGGCACGTTTTTTTGACCCCTTGATTCTGAAGAATCAGGACGGGCAGGTTATCCGTTTGGGGGATGTGGCCAAGGTCGAGGACTCCGTTGAGAACATTCACAGCATGGGTTACTGGAATAACCAGGAAGCGGTGCTGTTGATTGTGCGTCGTCAGGCGGGCGCCAATATTATCGAGACGGTCAATACCATTCGTGAACGCCTGGCTGGTATCGAGGAAATGCTGCCCAGCCAGGCGCAATTGACAGTGGCTCAGGATCGTACGCCCAGTATTCGCGCCACGCTGGAAGAGGCTCAACTGACACTGATTATTGCGGTGGCCCTGGTGGTGCTGGTGGTCTTGCTGTTCCTGCGAAACTGGCGCGCTGCTTTAATTCCGGCCATTGCCGTCCCGGCGTCCTTGATCAGTACCTTTGCCTTCATGCATTTGTTCGGCTTTACGCTGAACACCATTTCCCTGATGGCCCTGATTGTCGCTACTGGTTTTGTGGTGGATGACGCCATCGTGGTGCTGGAAAGCATTATGCGTTACCTGGAAAAAGGCTTGTCCCCCATGCGGGCGGCCTTGCGCGGGACGCGGGAGGTGGGCTTTACCGTCACAGCCATGAGCTTGTCGTTGGTGGCCGTGTTCATTCCCTTGTGGTTGATCGGGGGGCTGGCGGGGCGCTTGTTCATGGAGTTTGCCGTCACCTTGTGTACTGCCGTGCTGGTGTCCCTGGTGATCTCCTTGATGCTGACTCCCATGATGTCATCGCGCCTGCTGCGTCCTGGGCCGCAAGAGCATGAGTCCACCAACCCTATCAGCCGCTTTTTGGGCTGGATAGGCAGTGTCAGCTGGCGTGGCTACCGTCGTTCATTGGGGTGGGCGCTCAAGCACCATCGCCTGATGCTGTTCTCCTTGTTCGTCACGATTGGCCTGAATGTGTACCTCTACGCCGTAGTGCCCAAGGGGCTGTTCCCACAGCAGGATACTGGCCAGTTGATGGGTTTTTTCCGAGTCGACCGGGGGACCTCTTTCCAGTCCATGGTGCCCAAGCTGGAATACTTCCGTTCTATCCTGAATCAGGACCCGGACATTCGTTCGGTGGCCGTGTTTGCCGGTGGCCGCAGTGGCAGCACCTCGTCCTTTATTCTGGTTGAGCTCAAACCTATGGACGAGCGCAAGGCCAGCACGACGGATATTGTGAATCGTCTGCGCGAGCCTTTATCTACCACGCCGGGGGCGCGCATGTTCATGGTGCCGCAGCAGGATATTCCGGTCGGTAGCGGGGGCGGTGGGCGCAGTGGCTCTTACGACTATTCCTTGCTGGGCAGTGATCTGGAGTTGTTGAAAACCTGGTTGCCCAAGGTTCAGCAAGCCATGGCCGAATTGCCAGAGCTGGTGGACGTGGACACTGGCACGGACGATAAGGCAGGCCTGGTCCAGCTGGAAATTGACCGCGATATGGCCACGCGCCTGGGCATTGATATGTCCATGGTGGCGGGGACCTTGAATAACTCCTTTTCCCAGCGTCAGGTTTCCACGATTTTTGGCCGCTTGAACCAGTATTACGTAGTCATGGAAGTGGAGCCGCGTTTTGCGCAGGATCTGGAGTCTCTGAAGGAAATCGAGGTCGTTGCCAAAGACGGCACCCGCGTTCCTTTGTCTGCCTTTACGCGCTTTACGACCGGCACCGCGCCGCGCAGCATTAACCATATGGGTTTGCTGGTGGCCGAGTCTGTGTCCTTCGGTTTGGCCGAAGGCGTCACCCTCAGTCAGGCAACGGCGGCCATTGAGCAGGCCATGGCTCGTATTCAGCTTCCTACACGCGAGATCCAGGCCGGGTTTGAAGGTAATACGGCGCAGATGCTCGATGCCCTGGCCAAGCAACCCATGATGTTCCTGGCTGCTTTGGTGGCTTTGTATATCGTGCTGGGGATGCTGTACGAGAGCTATATGCACCCGCTCACCATTCTGTCCACTTTGCCTTCGGCTGGGATTGGGGCATTGCTGGCCCTGATGATGACCAGTGGCGAGTTCAACCTGATTGCCATGATCGGGGTGTTCTTGCTGATTGGTATCGTCAAGAAGAACGCCATCATGATGGTGGATTACGCCTTGCAAATGGAGCGTGAGCGCGGCATGGGTTCGCGTGAAGCTATTTACGAAGCCTGCCTGGTGCGATTCCGCCCCATCATGATGACGACCTTGTCCGCCATTTTTGGTGCTATTCCTTTGATTCTGGCCTCCGGGCCGGGCGTGGAAATGCGCCAGCCCTTGGGCGTCACCATTGTGGGTGGTTTGGTGCTCAGTCAAATCCTGACCTTGTACACCACGCCGGTGGTTTATCTTTATCTGGATCGTTTGCGCCATCGCTTCATGCGCCGCAAGAACCAGACAACTTTGAATATATAAGCTGATATGCCTACTTCTAACGCCATGATTCTTCCGCGCTTCGCACTGGCTGGGATGGTGCTGCTCCTGTCCGCATGTGCTGTTGGCCCTGATTATCAGCGGCCCGAAGCGCCGGTGGGCGAGCACTTCAGGGAAGAGGTACGGTCCACGGCCTGGAAGCAGGCCGAACCGGCTGATTTGAAAGACCGCGGCCCCTGGTGGGAGAGCTTCAACGATGGCGTGCTCAACACCCTGATGCAAAGCCTGAACGAGCAGAACTTCACTTTGCAGCAGGCACAGGCACGCGTTCGTCAGGCGCAGGCCACCCTGTCCAACACGCGTTCGACCCAGTTCCCGCAAGTAGGCAGTTCGGTCGGCACGACACGGCGTGGCAGTGGGTCGGGTGATACCAGCCAAAGCAGCAGCGCCTATGACGCCAGCATCACGGTGAATTGGGAAGTGGACTTGTGGGGGCGGATTCGCCGTCAGGTAGAAGCAGGTGATGCTGGCCTGCAAGCCAGTGCTGCGGATATGGCTGCTACACGCTTGAGCCTGCAGTCTCAATTGGCACAGACTTATTTGCAGTACCGCAGTGTGGAGTCCAGCGAGCGAGTGCTGGATGAAACCGTGGCCGCGTACGAGCGTTCTTTGCAAATCAATCAGAATCGCCTGGACGCCGGGTTTTCGGCACCGGGAGATGTGGCTGCAGCCTTAAGCCAGCTAGAGGGGGCTCGCACCCAGCGCTTGGCCTTGAATCGCGAGAAGGCCACCTACCTGCATGCGATGGCTGTGTTGGTAGGCCGCGCACCTTCCCAGTTTGAGGTGGTGCCTCATGCGCCCTGGCCTGTTGCTCCGGATATTCCGGTGGGTCTGCCATCCAGTTTGCTGGAACGTCGCCCCGATGTGGCCCGTGCCGAGCGTCGCATGGCGCAGGCCAATGCCCAGATTGGTGTGGCCAAGGCTGCCTGGTTTCCCAGTCTGAGCCTGAAGGCCAGTGGAGGGTTCAGCAGCAGTGATCTTAGCGAATGGCTGACGGCACCCGCGCGTGTCTGGTCCCTGGGCCCAGCCTTTGCCCTGACTTTGCTGGATTTTGGGGCACGCCGTGCGCAAGTCGAGCAGGCCGAGGCCAGCTATGACGAACAATTGGCTGCCTACCGTCAGACGGTGCTGGATGCGTTGAAGGAAGTGGAAGATGCCTTGTCTGAACGCAATGGCCTGGAGCTGGAGCAAGCCAGCCAGGCGCGTTCTCTGGCCGCGGCACGCGAGTCCTTGCGGCTGACACGCAATCAGTTTGATGCTGGTCTGGTGGATTTCCTGAGTCTGGCACAAACCCAGGCTACGGCGCTGTCGGCCGAGCGGCAGGCTTTGGACCTGGAGTCTCAACGCCTGCGGGCGGCGGTCAAACTGATGGTGGCCTTGGGCGGTGGCTGGGATGTAGCGACAGGTCTGAATCCCGAAGAGCCGAACGCGGTGGAAGTTGATCCAGCTGCGAAAGCAGAATAGGTTTGGCCTGACCTACACTAATCTGACCTGACCTGACCTGACCCGATCCAATCTGGTCTTAATCAAGTTTGGTTTAGTTTGGTTTGATGTGGTTCGGCGTTGGCTGAACTTCTTGGCGCTTGGTTTGGTTTGGTTTGGTTTGGCCGTTTCACCGTGCTCTCCGGCCTGGCTGGGCCGGAGCTTCAACGCCCGGTTTGCTTCGTATGGACCAAGCAAGGATTGGATTACCGCCCAAGCTTTGGGCTGCAGTTTGCTTGCTTGTAGTTCAATAGCGGCTCATTCCTTGCTTGATAGTGCGCGGAAACCGCCTCAGTCCTGGTCCATCCAGGCATACAGTCCGTCAACCCATTCCTCGCCGTCGGCCAAGCCCAAGGTGGCGTGGATCTCTTCAGCCCGCTGGTACAAGTCATCAAAATCAATTTGCGGCGGGTCAGCAAAGGCCAGGGCAACCAGATTGCCATCATGGGTTTCAGGTAACCAGACCACGGCCGGGAAACTCTCTTGCAGCGCATGCAGATTGCGCGCATGGACCAGTTCCGAGCCCAGCAAATTCACCGTTAACAGTCCTTGTGGCTCCAGAGCCTTGCGGCAGGCCTGATAGAAAGCTGCGCTTTCCAGGGCAGGGTGTTCGGCCTGGTCGGAGTACACATCAATTTGCAGCACATCCAGCTCGCCGTAGACGGCATCCAGATAGTCCAGCGCGTCTACCGTGTGCACGTTCAGGCGTTCGTCGTCGGGCGGCAGATTGAATAGCAGGCGACTGGCCTGCACCACTTCCGGGTTGATTTCCACGGCGTCGATGCGCGCCTGGGGGAAGTGCTGGTAGCAAAAGCGTGTCAGGCTGCCTGCGCCCAGGCCAAGCTGAGCAATACGGCGCGGATCGGTCTGGAACAAGGTCCAGATCATCATTTGACGAATGTAGTGCAGCTCTAGCTGATCGGGAGCATCCAGGCGCATGGCACCCTGCACCCAGGCAGAGCCCAGGTGCAGGTAGCGTACGCCTTCGTGTTCCGAAATAGTGACGTGTGGCGTCATGCCGGGTCGTTGTCCAGCATGTGGCGTATACCGGCAATACCGTGTGCACCGTGGTTGCGGGCGTCAGCCAAGGTCTTGGCCGATTGTCCGCCTATGGCAAACACAGGTAGTCCAGCCTGTTCCGCCAGGCTGGCGAAACGGGCCCAGCCCATGCCGGGATCGCCGGGATGGGAGGAGGTTTCCAGGACATGGCCCAGAACCAGAAAGTCCGCCTGGATTTTGCGGGCTATTTCAATATCACTTTCATTGTGCGTGGACATGCCGATCAGGCCTTTGCTGATTGCGGGAAATGTCGTCAGGGTGTCGTGGCATTTCGCGGACAGGGCTTGGGCGTCGCTGGCGCGCAAATGCACACCATCGGCATGGTCCCACCAGCTCTCGGGGTGCAGGCTATTGACCAGGCAGCGCGCTTGGTAGCGCTGGCACAGGTTCACAACTTGCAGGAACGCTTGGTGCAAATGGAATTCGGCATCGGGCCGGGCAGCCCAGGCTGGCTCACGAAACTGGACCAAGGCCGGGCCTTGTTGCAGGGCTTGTTCCAGTTGTTCCAGATAGGCGGGTAAGCGGGCCGGCTCGTCGATGTTGGTAATCAGATAGCGTTCGGGCAGTTGCAGCCATTTAAGCGGCGGTTCGGTAGCAGGCAGTACAGGGCCGACTTCCAAAGGCCCTTTAGGGTTGACCCAGGCAAGCTCTTGGCCTTCCAGGCACTGGGGTTCGCCTTCCCATTCCCGCACCAGGCAGAAAGAGAGTTTGACGAAATTCTTGGGGTATTCGTGTGTATAGGTAACCCAGGGATGTGCGTGGGTGGTTTCAATGCCGAGTTCTTCGCGCAGTTCCCGTACCAGCGCCTGTATGACGCTCTCGCCCGCCTCAATCTTGCCGCCTGGCAGTTCCCACCAGCCCGGCCAGGGTTTATCGGCTGGGCGTTTTCCCAGTAGCACTTGGCCGTGTTGGTTCAGTAAAACGCCAACGGCCACTTCCAACGTGGGTTTAGACATGTCTAGCGGTCCAATCTCTAGCAAATTGACGTGCTACCCGGCCGGAGCGAGAGCCACGTTCCAGAGCCCATTGCAAGGCTTCCATACGCGAGCTTTCAATGTGTTCTGCAGGGCAACCCAAAGCGCCAAGCCAGTAATACACAATGTCCAGGTAGTCGTCTTGTTTAAAGGGGTAAAACGACAACCATAGTCCAAAGCGCTCGGACAGGGATACCTTTTCTTCAACGGCTTCACCAGGGTGGATCTCGCCGTCTGCAGACGTGGAGGCACTCAGGTTCTCTTTCATGTACTCGGGCATCAAGTGACGTCGATTGGACGTGGCGTAGATCAGTACATTGTCGCCAGGGGAGGCCAGCGAGCCGTCCAGCACGGATTTAAGCGCCTTGTAACCGGCTTCACCTTCTTCAAAGGACAGGTCGTCGCTGAAGATGATGAAGTGTTCGGGGCGGGTGCTGATCAGGTCAATGATGTAGCCCAGGTCGCCCAGATCGGATTTGTCCACTTCGATCAGACGCAGGCCCTGATCGGCAAATTTGGCCAGCATGGCTTTGACCAGCGAGCTTTTGCCCGTACCGCGAGCACCTGTCATCAAGACGTTATTGGCCGGTTTGCCTGCCAGGAAATGGCGGGTGTTGCGCTCAATAATGCCCTTTTGGCGTTCGATATGATGCAGGTCTTCGGTCTGGATGGTGGCTACGTGCTGGACACCTTCAAGCCAGCCGCGCGAACCATTGGTACGCCAGCGAAAAGCAATGGAATCCCAGTTGATGGGGGGTGGAGCAGGGGGCAGCCAGGCTTCCAGTTGAGCGAGAACCCGCTCGGCCCGGCTGATCAGGGTACTCAGGTCTTGCGAACTCAAGACAGTCTCCGTTTCAGGTTGAAATGCTTATTATCGCTAATTTGGCCCCTTTTTCTGTGATCACTGTTGTGCTTGACGCGTAACAATAGGCCCAAAGCGATTCAAAATCGTATAATCATCAAGTTACGGTTGGCCGATAGCGGCCCCCTCCCTTACTCGTCCGGAATTCTGTTTTGAACCTGTCCACCCTGATTGAACCTATTGCCGACGACATGAAGGCTCTTGATGTCGTCATTCGTGAGCGCTTGAATTCGGATGTGGTGCTGATACGCACAATCGGCGAATACATCGTTAGTGCTGGCGGCAAGCGCATGCGTCCTGCGCTGCTGTTGCTGGTAGCCCGCGCGCTGGCTTATCAGGGGAGCACGCACCATCTGTTGGCAGGTGTGGTGGAGTTCATCCACACCGCCACCTTGCTGCACGACGATGTGGTCGATGAATCCGATATGCGACGCGGTCGCCACACGGCCAATGCGGTCTACGGTAATGCCGCCAGCGTGCTGGTTGGCGACTACCTGTACTCGCGCTCCTTCGAGATGATGGTGCAGTCGAACTCCATGCCGGCCATGGCCGTGCTGTCGGCAGCCACCACGGTGATCGCCGAAGGCGAGGTCTTGCAGCTGCTGAACGTACACGACCCGGACGTTTCCCTGGAACGTTATCTGCAAGTCGTACGCTACAAGACAGCCAAGCTGTTTGAAGCGGCGGCGCAAGTGGGGGCGATTGTGGCCGGTGCTTCGCCTGAAATGGAAGAAGCCATGGCCGCCTATGGCCGCCACCTGGGTACCGCCTTCCAATTGGTCGACGACGTGCTCGATTACACCGGTGATGCCCAGGCCTTGGGCAAGAACGTGGGTGACGATCTGCGCGAAGGCAAACCCACCATGCCACTGATCCGTGTCATGGAAGTTGGCACACCCGAGCAGGTTCAGCTGATCAAGTCGGCCATTGAAACCGGTGATGCGGATTTTGCCGCTGTTGCACAGGCTATCGAGCAAACCGATGCTTTGGCCTATACCCGTGAAGCGGCCAAGGCAGAAGCCCAGCTGGCTGTTCAGGCCTTGGCTGATGTTCCCGAGAGCGAATTCAAGCAGGTATTACTGAGCTTGTGCGCGTTTTCCATCGAGCGCGACCGCTAAGTCTCCAGCCTTTCTCAACCCGCCACATGGCGGGTTTTTTTGTAATAAAGCGGGCCGATTCAGGGAAATTGGCGTCATTAGGCACCTGTTCATGTTATTTTTCTCGGTTTTACTACGCTGTTGGTGGTCATGCCTTTGTCCCACAAGGACGAAGTAGCGACGATAGACATGCCTATTTGAACAAATTGGTTTGAAGCCTCTGTCAGACACAAAGGTGCAGGCCCCTTATTCCAAAGATGTAAGGAACGGATAGATGAACATTCAGCTCGATATCGCGCAAACGGTAGGTTTGGCGGCTGTCTTTCTCGTGCTGGGAGAATATATAAAGAATCGCGTTGCTGTATTGGCCCGCTATTTCATTCCCAGCCCCATTATCGGCGGATTGATTTTTGCCCTGATTGCCTTGGTTGGACATCAGACCGGCTCGTTCAACTTTACGTTTAACGACGATATACGCAATTTCTTGCTGATGGCCTTTTTCACGACCATCGGTTTTTCAGCCAGCTTCGAGTTGCTGAAAAAGGGTGGTCTGGCCGTTGCTTTGTTCCTGGGCTGCGCGGTTGTCCTGATTATTTTGCAGAACGTGATGGGCGTGACCTTGGCGACCCTCATGGACGCTAACCCCTTGCTGGGTCTGGCCGCCGGTTCGATCTCCATGACGGGTGGCCACGGTACTTCTGCTGCCTTTGGCCCGATGTTGGAGAACGCCGGCGCTGTCGGTGCTTTGCCCGCTGCCATTGCGGCTTCGACCTGGGGGCTGGTGATGGGTTGTGTCATCGGCGGCCCCTTGGGCAAGCGCTTGATGAAAAAATACAATATCGACGGTCCTGCTCCACACCGTCGTCATCGTCGTCAGCATGAGGGTGCAGATGCGCCTCATGTGGTGGAAACCACGGTTAAGGAAACCGTTAAGGTTGACGATGGTGGCTTTGAAATGCCGGTTTACGCCGTAGTCCTGTTGTCCATCGCGATTGGGGTGGGCAGTGTCATCATTGAATGGTTGGGCGAGCGCGGCATTGTGTTGCCAGCCTACCTGGGCTCCATGCTGGTGGCAGCCATCATCCGTAATGTGATCGACTGGCGTCGTTATCGCTTGCCGGAAAAAGAGTTTGAAACCATGGGCAATGTGTCCCTGGCTTTCTTCCTGGTCATGGCGCTGATGGTGATGAAGCTGTGGGAGCTGGCTGAAGTAGCGGGCCCGCTGTTGATCATCCTGATCGCCCAGACGGTGCTGATGTTCTTCTTTGCCAGCTACGTGACTTTCAAGGTCATGGGCAAGGACTACGATGCTGTGGTGATGTCGGCTGGTCATTGTGGTTTTGGTATGGGCGCAACGCCTAACGCCATGGCGAATATGCAGGCCTTTACGGAAGACAATGGTCCATCACGCAAGGCCTTCTTTGTAATCCCGCTGGTGGGCTCCTTGTTCATCGACTTCTTCAATGCCGTGATCATTACCGGTTTTGTGAATTTTCTGACTTAAGTACCGAGAAGTGGGCGCAATCAGCAATATCGCGGCCCTTGTCAGACAGCCCCTTGGATCGATATCCGGTCCCAGGGGCTTTCTTTTTACCTGTGTTGTTGAATCGTGAATCTTGGATCGCTTCTATTTTTGAGTCCTTAAGGACTCTGTTTGCCTTGGCGCAAGGACGCCTGCAGGCGCTTGGGCTTCAATTGTGCTTGTCTTTAGGGAGTGCGCAATGCGAAGCCATGTAGTGGGATCCGTGCTGTTAGTGGCCATTCTGGCCGGATGTTCGTCTGGCGAGCCCAGCAATCCAGCGGGTTTGCCCGAGCTGGTTGAAGTGGCCGGTCCGGCGCGTGAAGTTATGCAGGCTGGTGAATACTTGCTGGATGGGCGTCTGATTGCATCCGACACGGTGATGTACGCTCCTGTTCCCACCTTGAAAGCCATGAAGTATCAGGTCAGTCAGTTTGAGTACGATCAGTGCGTTCGTGCCGAGCGTTGTAAAGCTGCCGATGCGGTGGGCCAAGGACAGGCCAAGAATATGCCGGTGGTCGGCGTCAGCTGGCAAGACGGCCAGGATTACGCCGCCTGGTTAAGTGAGCGCACCGGCAAGCAATTCCGTCTGCCGGATTACCTGGAGTGGAGCTATTTCGCAGACCAGAAAGTGCCTGAGTCGGCCCAAAGCGGTCTGGACGAAAACGAGCAAGCTGCCTTGTGGCTGCAGGAGTATCAGGAGAGCTACAAACGCAAGCAGGAACAGGAAGTTCCCTTGGCACCCTTGGGGCAGGGCGTTGCCAATGCTTATGGGGTGTTTGATGCGGGCGGGCAGGTGGCTGAATGGACCAATACCTGTCATGTCCGGGTACACCGTATCAGCATGCCACGCGCAGAGTCTCGCCTGGAAAACTGCGGTGTCCGTACCCTGGGGGGCGAGCACATTGCGGTGATGCCCGACTTTATCCGCGACCCAAAAACCGGGGCGTGTTCGGTGGGTGTGCCACCGCGTTACTTGGGTCTGCGTCTGGTCACTGAAGACTAAACCTGCGCTTAGCCGCGTTCCAGAACCGCTTGTGCAAACTTGTCCAGGTCCGCAATCGTAATTTGCTTGCGGCCTGCCAGAATCAAACCTTGATGATCCCAGCTGCTGACGACGCGGCTGGCCGTGTACAAGGTGGTCCCGGCCAGGTCGGCCAGATCTTGCCGGGTTACCGGAATACTCAAGGACGTCCCTTGTGCGCCGCTTTGACCCACCTGACGAATCAAGCGCAGCAGGCTGTGAGCCAGTCGCTGCTCCACTTCCAGACTATGAATTTCCAGCAGGCGATCATCGGCATCGCTCAGTCGTTGCGCGACCGTGTCTTGTGCAGAGCTGAGCAGGCAAGGAAAGCGTTGCGTCAGGCTGTCCCAGGACTTTTCAGGCCAGGCCAATGCGGCGCTGGTGGTTACGCTAATGGCGGTTGCCGGATAGTTGCGACGGCGCAGGGCAGGGGCAATGCCAATTACGTCGCCGGGCAAGGCAAAACGTACCAAGAGTTGTGAACCATTGGGCATGGTGCGTACGACTTTGATCAGGCCTTGCAGCAGAACAAAAAAGTGGTCGCTGCTTTGTTCCTGACGAAAGACCTGGCTGTCCTTGTCGTAGTGGATCAGGCGTCCCTCTTGCCACAGTTCGTTGATGCTGGTTGCGTCCAGCTGGGAGAAAACGGGCAGGCTGGCTAACAAGGAGGGGTAGGATATGTCAGTCATCACTTAAGCTTTCTGAGCGGGTTTTAAGCCCTAGTTTGCTGGCCAGCTTGTGCAGATTGCTGGGGTCTATGCCTAGCTGCCGGGCAGCCTGGCTCCAGTTACCGTCAGTCTCATCCAGAGCTTGCCGAATCAGCCGGCTTTGCAGCTGCTCAACGGACTGACGCAAGGATGGGCGAGGTGAGCCAATAGCCGTACTGGTCGCTGCGACAGGCTGGTGGGTAGAAGGTAACAAATTGAGATTATCGGCGCTAAGCGTAAATATTTGGTTACGATCTGGCGTATCGACCAGCAGGCGGATGGTTGCCCGACTGATTAAATGTTCTAGTTCGCGAACATTACCTGGCCAATGATAAGCCAGTAAAGCGGCTTCTGCGTCGGGGGATAAGCGAATTCCGCGCAATCCCAAACGAGAACGGTTGGTTTCCAGAAAGTGGCCTGCCAGCAGCAGAATGTCCTGATGGCGCTCGCGCAGTGCGGGGATCGTGAGGGGGAAAACCGACAGACGGTGAAACAAGTCCGCCCGGAAACCACCTTGGGCGATCTGCTGGCTCAGATCACGGTTTGTGGCAGCAACCAGACGTACATTCAATTTGATGGGGTGGTCCGCCCCCAGGCGCTGAATCTCGCCGTTCTGCAAAGTACGCAGCAACTTGGCTTGTATCGTTAAAGACAACTCGCCTATTTCATCCAGAAACAGGGTGCCGCCCTGGGCCGCTTCAAAGCGCCCGGCCCGATTCTCATGGGCACCCGAGAATGCTCCCTTTACGTGCCCGAATAATTCGCTTTCTGCCAGAGACTCGGGCAGGGCAGCGCAGTTCACGTAGATCAAGGGTTTGTTGTGGCGTGGTGAGCGTTGGTGCAGGCGTTGTGCAAATAACTCCTTCCCCACGCCGGTTTCACCCAGCAAGAGCACAGGCAGCTCGGAGGTGGCCACCGTGTCCAGCAATTGAATGACCTCCAGCAGGGATTTGCTGTTGCCAATGATGGCGGCCGAGTTATTGCGCGACAGGTAATCGGGCGGCAAGGTGGAGAGCAGGCGCAAGCTGCGGTTTTCTTCTTCCAGCTCGCTGATGCGAATTGCGCTTTCCAACACCAGACACCAGTGCTTGAGTTCCACCAGCGTGGAGGCTGAAAACGTCCCTGGTCGCAAGGCATCCAGCGTCAGAATGCCCCAGGGCGTGCCCTGGACTTGCAAGGTAATTCCCACGCAATCATGCACCGGCAGGGGCTGGCCCAGCTTGTCATCAAGCAGGCCGTCATACGGGTCCGGCAGGGCACAGTTGGGTTCAAAGCGGGTCAGGCTGGGGGAGTTCAGGATCCGCGTCAGTCGGGGGTGATCTGCAATGACAAAGTGACGCCCCAAAGTGTCATGGCCCAGACCACTGGCCGCCACAATGCGCAGCACCGTGTCGTCCAGCTTCAGCAAACCCGCTGCATCACAGCCAAAGTGCCGTGCCAGCAAATGCACCATGCGCTGCAGGCGTAACGGCCCCGGAATCTCGGTGGCAAGGTCGGCAATCAAGAGATCTAGCATGGGTGGAAAATACCCTTATGGTGAAAAATACCCAGTTTTGTCGAGGTAGTTTATACCCAGGCTGACGGCAACCCTTTGATCTATGTCGTCCAGGACTTGGCACGGTCTTTGCTTTAGATGTTTTGTCATACATTTTTAAGGACTATGACATGACCCCCGACTTAGCAGAACATCGCTACAAGGCGTGTACTTCGGTCCGTCCCCCGTTCCGGGGCCGTACCCAAACAGGTTTTGACCAGGTAACTGGGTCCTGCCAGGACTTGTTTGGATTGGGTCGTTTGATTCATCAGCGAGACGGAGAAGAAAATGCGTAGCTATAAAAAACTATGGTGGTCCCTGGTGGCAGTCACCATGGTCACCTTTGCCATCCTGGGATGGACAGGTGTGGAGGTGTATCGTCAGGCACCCCCCATGCCCGTCAAGGTAGTCACACCGGATGGCCGTGAATTTACCTCACAGGAACAGATACATCGTGGCCAGTCCGCCTGGCAAAGTACTGGCGGTATGCAGCTGGGCTCGATCTGGGGGCATGGGGCCTACCAGGCCCCGGACTGGAGCGCCGACTGGCTGCACCGGGAGGCTCTGGCCTGGCTGGATCTGGCCGCCCAGCAAACCTACTCGCTGAACTATGATCAGCTGACATCCAGTCAGCAGGCCACCTTGCGGCAGGAACTGCAGGACGAATACCGTCCTAACCGCATTGATGAAGCGACAGGCGTATTGCAGATCAGCGATCGCCGCGCCAAGGCCATCGACACCACTGCCCAGTATTACATCGACCTGTTTGGTGATGCGCCCGAGCTGAAATCCAGCCGCGAGAGCTTCGCCATGAAGGACAACACCTTGCCAGAGCTGCAGCGCCGTCAGGACATGACCCGCTTTTTCTTCTGGCTGTCCTGGGCCACGGTAACGGAGCGTCCTGGCACTACCGTCAGCTATACCAACAACTGGCCACATGAGCCCTTGGTGGATAACCATCCTTCCACGGCCAATATCGTCTGGTCCATTGTCAGTATCGTGCTCTTGCTGGCCGGTATTGGTTTGCTGGTCTGGATCTGGGCCTTTACGCACAAAGAAGAGGAAGCCCCTGTTGCACCGGCCACTGATCCGGTTCTGGCATTTCGTCTGACCCCTTCGCAGCGTGCCCTGAAAAAATATGCCTTCCTGACGGTTGCCCTGTTTGTCATCCAGGTCTTCCTGGGCGGCTTTACGGCGCACTACACGGTTGAAGGCCAGATGTTCTATGGCATAGACGTGTCGCAGTGGTTCCCTTACTCCTTGACCCGTACCTGGCATATTCAGGCAGCCCTTTTGTGGATTGCCAGTGGCTTCCTGACCGCTGGTCTGTTCCTTGTGCCATTGATTAATGGGGGCGAGGATCCGAAGTTCCAGCGTCTGGGTGTGGACGTTCTGTTCGGCGCTCTGGTTGTACTCTTTATTGGTTCTTTTGCCGGCAACTTCCTGGCCATCAAAAACATCCTGCCCCCCGAGCTGAACTTCTGGTTCGGTCACCAGGGTTATGAGTATCTGGATCTGGGCCGTTTCTGGCAGATCATCAAGTTCATTGGCCTGGCTTTCTGGCTCCTGCTGATGTTGCGTGGCATGTGGCCTGCCTTGCGTCGTGACAAGGGCGACAACCATTTATTGGTTCTGTTGACCATCTCTACCGTGGCCATTGGTCTGTTCTACGGTACCGGATTGTTCTATGGCGAGCACACCAATATCACCATCATGGAGTACTGGCGCTGGTGGGTGGTTCACCTGTGGGTTGAGGGCTTCTTCGAGGTCTTTGCAACGGTTGCCATGGGCTTTATCTTCCTGACCTTGGGTCTGGTTTCCAAGCGTAGTGCCACGATTGCGGGTCTGGCAGCGGCCTCGCTGTTCCTGGTCGGTGGTGTGCCTGGTACTTTGCACCACCTGTACTTCTCGGGTACGACCACGCCGATCATGGCCATTGGTGCTTCCTTCAGCGCGTTGGAAGTGGTGCCTTTGATCATGCTGGGCTACGAAGCTTTCCATAACTGGAAGATGCAGAAACAAGCCAGCTGGATGAGTGATCTGCGTTGGCCTGTCATGTTCTTTGTGGCCGTGGCCTTCTGGAACATGCTGGGTGCTGGTGTGTTTGGCTTCCTGATCAACCCACCTATCTCGCTGTACTACATCCAGGGTTTGAACACCACGCCATTGCATGCTCACGCAGCCTTGTTCGGTGTGTATGGCTTCCTGTCTTTGGGCTTTGTCTTGCTGGTGGTGCGTTATATCTCGCCCGAGGTTCGTTACAACGATCGCCTGATGAGCTGGGGCTTCTGGACGCTGAACCTGGGTCTGGTGCTGATGATGTTCGTCAGCCTGCTGCCAGCCGGGATTATTCAGGCCTGGGCCAGCATCTCGGAAGGCATGTGGTATGCCCGCAGCGAAGAGTTCATGCAGCAGCCTATCCTGCAATCCCTGCGCTGGTGGCGCACCTTGGGTGACGTTGTGTTCATTGCCGGTGCATTGATTGTGTTCCAGCAGGTTTGGGTACGTATCATGGCTGGCCGTCGCGGTGCCGCTGCCAATGCTGCAGGTGCAGTAAAAGCATCGTGATCTTGTTTAAGGACGGTCTGTTTTTTCTGTGAGATTCCGTCTATGAAAAAAACCGCCTTCGGGCGGTTTTTTTTGTTGCTTATGCGAGATGCTTGCGCTGCAGCAAAGAGCGGGAAGTCTGATTGCGGTCCAATACATCCTGTAACTGTTAGATCTGAATAACATTTAATCAGCAGGCATCACGCCTGGATCAAACCGGAGGTAGTATGGAACGTCGTCATTTCTTGAAAAGTGCTGGCCTAGGTGTCGCCGCAGGAACGACTTTGCTGGCGGCTCAAGTACAAGCCCGCGAGACAGCTGCACCAAAAAAGAACGCGCCCTGGCTGGCCGCGCGTACAGAAGCCCAGATCGCCAAGCTGGAGCGGGTCAAGGTGGATCTGGTTGCGCCTCCTATGGTCCACAAGCACGAGCAGAAAGTAGGTCCCGAGCCTCGCGTGGTGGAGTTCCGCATGAGCATCGTGGAAAAAGAGATCGTGGTCGATCGCGATGGCACCACCATGCACGCCATGATGTTTGATGGCTCCATGCCCGGCCCCACCATGGTTGTGCATGAAGGCGACTACCTGGAGCTGACTCTGGTCAACCCGGCCAGCAACACTATGCCGCACAACATCGACTTTCACGCCTCGACTGGCGCGCTGGGCGGTGCCAAGTTGACCAACGTGAACCCCGGCGAACAAGCCACCTTGCGCTTCAAGGCCGACCGTACCGGTACGTTTGTGTACCACTGCGCACCCGAAGGCTCGGTAGCCTGGCACGTGGTCCAGGGCATGCACGGTACCGTCATGGTGCTGCCACGCGACGGCCTGAAGGATTCGGCGGGCAACTCGCTGCATTACGACCGTGTCTACACCATTGGCGAGTTTGACCTCTACATCCCTCGTGATGAAAAGGGTAACTTCAAAAAGTATGGTTCCTCGGCTGAAAGCTATGGCGACACCCTGGAAGCCATGCGTGGTCTGATCCCCAGCCACGTGGTGTTCAACGGCAAGGTCGGTGCCTTGATGGGCGACGGTGCCATGAAGGCCAACGTGGGTGAAACCGTGCTGTTCATTCACTCGCAGGCCAACCGCGACACCCGTCCTCACCTGATCGGTGGTCACGGTGATTGGGTTTGGGAACTGGGCAAGTTTGATGATCCACCTGCCAAGAACCTGGAAACCTGGTTCATTCGCGGCGGTTCGGCCGGTGTGGCGCTCTACACCTTCAAGCAGCCTGGTGTGTACGCCTATGTGAACCACAACCTGATCGAAGCCATGGAACTGGGCGCAGCAGGTCACGTTCTGGTCGAAGGCGAATGGAACGACGACTTGATGAAGCAAGTCAGCCCTCCCGGCCCGATCAAGGGCTAACCAGGGTTGGCACCCGGTACGCGGAATTGAGGACCAGAAGCACTTATCAATTCCGCCGGGCTTCAAGGCAGTTATTGAATAGTGATTAGCTAGTGAAAACGCAAGAGGTTCGAACCATGAAAAACGGGCCTCTTGTACAGAAAACGAAGTATCAGCCAGGCATGCATTCATGCCGACTGTTTAAAGGGTAAACCCATGAGAACCTATCGCCCCGCCACCATGATGTACTCCGCAATGGCCGCTTTGTTTTTGCTGGCCGCCGCACCTGCAGCACATGCCAACTCGGACGAAGCTCTCAAGCTGTACAAGTCTTCGTGTATGGTCTGTCATGCATCGGGTATGGCCAATGCCCCTCGTTTGGGTGACAAGGCTCGTTGGGAGCCCCTGATCGCCCAAGGCGAAGACGCCTTGATGCAAGTTGTGCTGAACGGCAAGGGCGCCATGCCCCCACGCGGTGCAGCACCTAAAGCAACCGATGAACAATTGCGTAGCGTTGTGCGCTACATGATTGAAAAAGCCAGCTAAGGCGCTGGCTTTTTCAGGCTGGATTTACAGGCTCCAGTCGTAATCAACCGTCAGTGGCGCGTGGTCGCTGAAACGCTCTTCCTTATAGACCGTTGCGCTGCGCGCCTTGGCAGCAATACCTGGGGTGGCAATTTGATAATCAATGCGCCACCCCACATTTTTGGCCCAAGCCTGGCCGCGGTTGCTCCACCAGGTGTAGCACTCGTCCGTGGTATCGGGATGCAGGCTGCGGTACACATCCACCCAAGCCAGTTCGCCCAGCACTTTGCTCATCCAGGCGCGTTCTTCTGGCAGAAAACCGCTGTTTTTCAGATTGCCTTTCCAGTTCTTCAAATCGGCTTCGTGGTGCGCAATATTCCAGTCACCGCAAATAATGAACTCGCGGCCGGTATCGAGGTGTTCCTGCATCAAGCCATTAATCCATTGCTCAAAATGATCCAGAAAGCGGTACTTGGCGGTTTGACGCTCGTCGCCCGATGAACCCGAGGGCAGGTAGGCGCTGATCACACTAAGGTCGTTCCAGTCGGCGCGGATAATGCGGCCTTCAGCATCGAACTCTTCGCAGGCCATGCCTTCGGCCACGCTTTCTGCCTTGTGGTTCAGGTACAGGCCTACACCGCTATAGCCTTTTTTCTGAGCATGGTGGAAATGCCCGTGGTATTGACCGGGGTTGGTCAAATCGGGGGTCAGATCAGGCTCGCTGATCTTGATTTCCTGCATGCAGACAATATGAGGTTTCTGGGCTTCCAGCCAGGCGGGCAGGCCTTTACGAAAGGCGGCCCGAATACCGTTGACGTTTAACGAGGTGACGCGTAACACGTGGCAATTCTCCTTATAGCGTCAGCACTTTAACCCGTAACCTGCCTGGATGTCAGTGGCCGTCAGAGCTTGTTACGACGCTGAGCCGAAGCGGTAGCTGGACACGGTCAAGCCACCAAAGGCCTGGGTTTCGTGGTGGAAGCGATGCGCTGCGTCGCCACGCGCAGCACCAGCGGCCACCATGAGGGGAACCAGGTGATCTTCGCGGGGATGGGCAATACGTGCGGCCGGGGCCTGTTCCCAGTCCATCAAGGCCTGACGACGGGCGGCAGGGTCCTCCAGGCTCAGGCTTTGATGCAGCCAGGCATCAAACTGGGCAGAGGGCTGCACACCGCCAGGGCCCATATTGCGCAGGTTGTGATAGCTCAGACCGCTGCCAATAATCAGCACCTCTTCGTCTCGCAAAGGCGCAAGCGCCTCGCCCATGGCGTAGTGCAGGGCCGGGTCGTAGTTCGCGTGAATGGACAGTTGCACCATAGGCACTTTGGCTTGCGGATAGATCACATAAGCCGGTACGAATGCACCGTGGTCAAAGCCACGCTGCGAATCCAGATGAGTGGGCAGGCCAGCGCCTTCCAGCAAATTACAGACCTGTTGGGCCAGAGCAGGATCGCCTGGTGCAGGGTAGTGAATCTCGTACGTGTGGGATGGAAAGCCGTAATAGTCGTACACCATGCTCGGTTGTGCTGCGGCGGCAACCAGCAGATTGGCTTGTTGAGCTTCCCAGTGGGCGGAGACCATCAAGATCGCTTTGGGTGTGCGCCCCAATTGGCGTGGAATATCCTGCAAGGCAGCACGCAGCGGGGCGTACATGGTTTGCGCTTCAGGCATCCAGGGCCAGGGTCCGCCACCATGCGAGATGAAGTAGGTGGGCATTGTCATGATGATCTCCTGCCCCTGCCCTGATAGGGGCAGGGGATAAGGGGTTGGTTAAGGCGTCAGGCTTTGCCGCGGCCTGCGTCAATACTCCATGGGCCTGGGCCGGCAAAGGCCAGGTACAGGAAGGCAAAGCAGAACAGAACTGCCGCCTCACCGCCATTGAGGATAGGGGTTGCGAAGGTGCTGCCGCTGGCGTGGCCAATAAAGTAGGCGAAAGCGCACAGGCCCGAAGCGATAAAGGCCGCAAAACGAGAGAACAGACCAATCACCAGCAAGACACCCAGAACCAGTTCCAGAATGCCCGCAATGCCGTAAATGGAGCTGATTTGCAGGTTGGCAAACATGTCTACTTTGGGGAAACCCAGGATCTTGGCAGTACCGTGTGTCAGCAGGAGATAGCCTGTAACGATGCGCAGCAGGCTAAGGATGCGAGGAGTCCAGCTAGAGGTAAGGGCGCTCATGTATGTTCCTTTGGAAAGTTGACAGTATCGGTAAACGAAGCACTGGCCCGGCGTAGTGACAAAAGCTCTGTGTCAGGCATGACGTGATGACATCCTGGTGCTGGTCCCGCCCATTCAAGGCCCAGACAGGCACCGGGTTAGCGCTCGTTCAAGATTAATCAATTACTATCAGGAAATAAACAGGCCTATTTTCATTAGTTACTTTCTTATTAGGAAAGCATGGATACGATTCAGAGTTTGCGGGTGTTCCGGGAAATCGTCGCAGCGGGCAGCTTTGCAGCGGCGGCGCAACGCTTGGATATGTCTGCGCCCATGGTCAGCAAGCACTTGGCCAATCTGGAAAAACAGCTGGGCGCCCGCTTGCTCCATCGCAGCAGCCGTCGTTTGAGCCTGACGGAGTTGGGGCAAACCTACTTTGATTATTGCTTGCAGGCACTCGATACTCTGGAGCGCGGACAGCAGGCATTGTCGGGTTCTGAGCATCAGCCCCAAGGTGTGTTGAGGGTGACGGCCCCGGTGTGGTTTGCAAACCGCAAAGTGGCGCAGCTGTTGCAGGATTACCAAACACGCTTTCCGGAAGTGACTCTGGACATGAGCCTGAGCAATCATAAAGTGGATTTGGTGGCGGAAGGTTTTGATCTGGCCTTGCGGGTGATGCGCGAGCCTGCGCCGCATCAGATTGCACGTCTTATTTGCCCCACGCCCTTTCATCTGGTGGCCAGCCCGGAGTTTGTGGCCCAGCACGGCATGCCGCGTAACTGTGCGGAGGTGATGCGTCTGCCGGCTATCAGCCCCAGTTATTTACAGCAGCCCAGTTTTGAATTTTTGGGGCCGGACGGGCCGGAGTCCTTGCGCCTGAATCCTTTCATGCGTTCGGATAACACCAATCTGACTTATTACAGTGCGTTGGGTGGAGCAGGGCTGGCCTATTTGCCGGAGTGGCTGGTGATGGATGATCTGGAGAATGGTCGGCTGGTTCGCCTGTTGCCTGATTACACCGAAGAGCTGCAGCAGCTGCATGCCGTTTATGCCAGCCGTCGCTATTTGACACCTAAAGTGCGCAGTTTTATCGACTTCTTGCTGGAAGAACTGGCCGAACCTGCCAAGTGATGGCTCACATCACGCTAAAATGCCTTTCGTCTCTATCTTTTTCATACTCTGTCATGTCGGCTAATAACGATAATCGTCGCAATTTTGTGCGCTTTTCCCTGGAACAGGGAGTGCTGCGCTTTGGGGAATTCAAGGTCAAGTCTGGCCGTTTGAGTCCTTACTTCTTCAATGCCGGCCTGTTCAATACGGGACGTAGTGTGGGTCAGCTGGCCCGTTTCTATGCTCAGGCTTTGCTGGATTCGGGCGTGTCTTTTGACATGCTGTTTGGTCCCGCCTACAAGGGGATCCCTCTGGCTGCCGCAACCTCGATTGCCTTGGCCGAGCACCCACAAATCGGTGAGCGTGATGTGCCTTTTGCTTTCAACCGCAAGGAAGCCAAAGACCACGGCGAAGGCGGCACCCTGGTGGGCGCTCCTTTGCAAGGCAAGGTCGTGATTATTGATGACGTGATCACAGCGGGTACGTCCGTGCGTGAATCCATGCAGATCATCAAGGCCGCAGGTGCAGAACCTGCCGCGGTGCTGATTGCTCTGGATCGCATGGAGCGCGCCGGTAACGATCAGGAACTGTCCGCGCATTCTGCAGTGCAGGAAGTGGAACAGACTTACGGTATTCCTGTGATCAGCATTGCCTCTTTGGCTGACATCATGGCGGTGCTGGCGGACGATACCACCTTGGCGGCTCATGCTCCTCAAGTGAAAGCCTACCGCGACCGCTACGGTGTCTGATCATCTGCGTTTGTTAAGCAGAGTTCAGCAGTAAAAAAACACCAGGCCTTGGCCTGGTGTTTTTGTATCCGTTAAGCGTAGAGTCCGGACTTAGGCGTCCAGCTTTTGCTTGAGCATTTCGTTGATCTGCTGCGGATTGGCCTTGCCCTTGGCAACCTTCATCACCTGACCGACCAAGGCGTTGAAGGCTTTTGGCTTGCCGGCACGGTGCTGCTCGACGATGCTGGGGTTGGCGGCCAGTACTTCGTCCACCATGGCCTCAATGGCACCTACGTCATTGATCTGCTTCAAGCCACGGGCGTCGATAATGGCGTCCACATCGCCATTGAGCTCGCCGTCCCACTGCGCCGCGAACACGTCACGGGCAATCTTGTTGGAGATGGTGCCGTCAGCAATACGGGCAATCAGCTGAGCCAATTGTGCTGGGCTGACTTTGGACTGCTCAATGTTCAGCTCTTCACGGTTCAAGGCAGCCGACAGTTCGCCCAGAATCCAGTTGGCGGCTAGCTTCGCGTTAGCCTTGGAGCCCGCCTGCAAGATGGCTTCGAAGAAGTCAGCCGTTGCACGATCTACCGTCAGTTGCGAGGCATCGTAACGGCTCAGTTCAAACTCTTGCTCGAAGCGAGCCAGTTTCTGGGCGGGCAGTTCAGGCATGTCCTGACGAACCTGTTCGATCCACTCTTCACTGATAAACAGAGGTGGCAGGTCAGGATCGGGGAAGTAGCGGTAATCGTGTGCATCTTCCTTGCTGCGCATGCTGCGGGTCTCGTCACGGTCCGAGTCGTACAGGCGCGTTTCCTGGATGACTTTGCCACCGTCTTCGATCAGCTCGATCTGGCGGCGTGCTTCGTATTGAATGGCACGTTCCAGGAAGCGGAAGGAGTTGATGTTCTTCAGTTCGCAGCGAGTGCCAAATTCTTTCTGGCCTTTGGGGCGTACCGATACGTTGGCATCCACACGGAAAGAGCCTTCCTGCATATTGCCGTCGCAAATGCCCAGCCAGACTACCAGGCTGTGCAGGGCGCGTGCATAGCCCACGGCTTCAGCTGCCGAGCGCATTTCAGGTTCGGACACGATTTCCAGCAGCGGAGTGCCTGCGCGGTTCAAGTCGATCCCGGTGCTGGACTCGCCGTAAGGACCACGGAAGTTTTCATGCAGGGATTTACCGGCATCTTCTTCCAAGTGGGCGCGAGTCAGATTGATGGTTTTTTCTTCACCGTCCAGCATGAAGCTGACCGTACCGCCGCTGACGACAGGAATTTCCATCTGGCTGATCTGGTAGTTCTTGGGCAGATCCGGGTAGAAGTAGTTCTTGCGCTCGAACACGGAGCGCGGCGCAATGTGGCCGCCTACGGCCAGACCCAGGCGAATTGCCCGTTCGGCAGCGCCACGGTTAAAGACAGGCAGAGCGCCGGGCAAGGCCATATCGACTTCGTTGGCTTGCGTGTTGGGCAAGGCGCCAAAGCGAGTGCTGCTGCTGGAGAAGATTTTGGATTCGGTCGAGAGCTGGGTATGAGTTTCCAGCCCGATCACAATTTCCCATTCCATTATTGTTGTCCTGGTTGACGTTGATGCCAGTCGGTGACTTGCTGGAAGCGGTCGGCAAAGGCCAGCAACTGGCCTTCACGGAAGTAGTTGCCAATGATTTGCAGGCCGATGGGCAGGGGGCGCTCATCCTTGCTGAATCCGCAAGGAATGGACATGGCGGGCAGGCCGGCCAGGCTCACGCCCAGTGTGTAGACGTCGCCCAGCCAATCGGTGGTGGGATCCTCGATGGTGGCACCCAGCTTGCGGCCCAGAGCCGGTGTGACGGGGCCCAGGATCAGGTCGCACTGTTCAAAGACTTTCTGGAAGTCGTCCACAATCATGCGGCGCACGCGTTGGGCTTGCAGATAGTAGGCGTCGTAGTAGCCATGCGAGAGCACATAAGTGCCGACCAGGATGCGGCGTACCACTTCAGGGCCAAAGCCTTCCGAGCGCGAGCGCGAAATCATGCTGTTCAGATCGGTGTACTGGCTGGCGCGGTGGCCAAAGCGTACGCCGTCAAAGCGCGACAGGTTGGTGGAGGCCTCAGCGGGGCTGATGACGTAGTAAGTCGGGACAGACAGCTCTGTCAGGGGCAGTTGCACGGTGACGCGCTCTGCACCCAGGCTTTCGTAGGTTTTCAGGGCGGCTTCAATGGCGTCGGCAACGACCGGGTCCAGGCCGGGGCCAAAGAACTGGGCGGGCACACCAATACGCAGGCCTTTCAGTGGCTGGCTGCCTTGGGCTTCTTGTTGAGCCTGTTGCTGTTCAAATTGCTGACGAATGCGCGCGCCGTTATTGGGCTGATCGTCGCAAAATTCCAGGCTGGTGGCGTCTTGCGGGTCGAAACCACACATGTTCTCCAGCAAGTCCAGCAAGTCGCGTGCATTGCGGGCGATAGGGCCGGCCTGATCCAGGCTGGAGCCGTAGGCAATAATGCCGAAGCGGGAAATCGTGCCGTAGGTGGGCTTGATGCCGCTGACACCACACAGGGCGGCAGGCTGGCGAATCGAACCACCGGTATCGGTTGCAGTCGCACCCGCTACCAGGCCAGCAGCGACAGCGGCGGCAGAACCACCCGAGGAGCCACCGGGCACCATGGAGTGATCCCAAGGGTTGCGCACGGGGCCAAACACCGAGCTTTCGTTGCGCGAGCCCATGGCGAACTCGTCACAGTTCAACTTGCCCAGCGAGACAGCACCGGCTGCCTGCAGCTTGGTCACGACCGTGGCGTCAAAGGGGCTGACGTAGCCTTCCAGCATTTTGCTGCAGGCGGTGGTCTGCCAATCCTTGGTGACAAACAAATCTTTGTGGGCGATAGGGATGCCGGTCAGTGGACCGGCCTTGCCTTGAGCAATCAGGGCGTCAGCAGCATCGGCCTGGGCCAGGGTCAGGGCAGCGTCCTGCTGCACGAAGGCATTGAGCTCTTTTTGACGGGCGCTGTTGTCCAGGGCTTGCTGGGCCAGCTCGCGGGCACTGACGGTTTTGTTTTGCAGAGCTTGGCGCAGCGCTGCAATAGTCGCGAATTCAGGGGTAAAAGACATGGTTTTGCTTTATTCGATGACCGTGGGCACCAGAAACAGGCCATCCTGCTCGGCGGGGGCGTTGCGCATCATGGCCTGACGGCTTTCTACCGTTCCGGAAGGCAGGGCCTTGTCCTCGCGCAGACGCAGACTGATCTGCTGGCGGGCGGACAAAGGGTGGGCCATGGGCTCAACGCCTTGAGTATCAACGGTTTGCAAGGTCTGGATCAGGCCCAGGATGCGCGTCAAATCGTGCTCGACCTGGGAGGCTTGTTCAGCAGAAAGATCAAGGCGCGCCAGTTGCGCTATACGGGCAACATCCTGTTCAGTGATAGACATGTGGGTGGGTACTGGAAAATGAGTAATAAAAAAAAGCGGAAATCCGTCAGTTAGGGACAGTTTGGCACTTTTACAGCAAATGCGGGGGTTACAGAACTTAACTGACCATTAAAACAGTCCTAATGTAGAGCAATTATAAGTTATCATTGACCGTTTCCTTCCCAGGTATTTTTGAATTCGTTGCCTGGTTCTTGTGCCTGTCGTTTTACGCTTGAGTTCCGCGCCGAATTTACCTGCCTTTTCCCCAAACACTTTACACTTTGCGCGCCCATGTTCGGATTCCTACGCAGTTACTTTTCCAGCGATATGGCAATCGACCTCGGTACGGCCAATACCCTTATCTATGTACGCGGCAAGGGTATCGTACTGGATGAACCGTCCGTTGTAGCCATCCGCCATGAAGGTGGACCTAATGGTAAAAAAATCATTCAGGCCGTTGGGCAGGAGGCCAAGCAAATGCTGGGTCGGGTGCCTGGCAATATTGAAGCCATCCGGCCCATGAAGGATGGTGTGATCGCGGACTTTACGGTTACCGAGCAAATGCTCAAGCAGTTCATCCGCATGGTTCACCCACGCAGCATGTTTGCTCCCAGCCCACGCATTATCGTGTGTGTGCCTTGCGGCTCCACCCAGGTGGAACGCCGTGCCATCAAAGAATCTGCTCTGGGCGCTGGCGCCAGCAAGGTCTACCTGATTGAAGAGCCCATGGCGGCCGCGATCGGTGCAGGCCTGGCCGTGTCCGATGCCAGCGGCTCCATGGTGGTGGATATCGGTGGTGGTACAACCGAAGTGGCAGTGATCTCTTTAGGCGGTATGGTCTATAAAGGATCGGTTCGCGTCGGTGGCGACAAGTTTGACGAAGCCATTATTAATTACATCCGTCGCAATTACGGAATGCTAATTGGTGAACCTACGGCTGAATTGATCAAAAAAGAGATCGGTTCCGCATTCCCTGGCACTGAAATTCGCGAGATTGAAGTCAAGGGTCGTAATTTGTCCGAAGGGGTGCCACGCAGTTTCACGGTGTCGTCCAACGAGATTCTGGAATCGCTTACCGATCCCTTGAATCAAATCGTTTCCGCGGTTAAAACCGCTCTGGAACAAACTCCTCCAGAACTGGGTGCGGACATCACTGACAAGGGCATCGTCCTGACAGGTGGTGGTGCTCTGGTTCATGACCTGGACCGTCTGCTGCAAGAAGAGACCGGCTTGCCCGTCGTGGTGGCTGAAGATCCTCTGACCTGCGTGGTACGGGGTTGCGGTGAGGCTCTGGAACATCTGGAGCGTCTGGAGTCCGTATTCATTTACGATTGATCTTTGCTTGGCCTTCACGGCAGTGTCTGCCTGTGGGGGCAAGCGATCGAGTGCTTGAGTAATGCGAGAACAAGGCTCCATCCGGCTATTTAGGCGCGGCTCATCAGCTGAGCTGCGTCTGGCCGCTCTTTTGGTGCTGGCTGTGGGCTTGTTGATTACTGACGCTCGTTATGCTGTGCTCGAACCCGTGCGGCAGGCCGTGGCCACTGTGCTGTATCCCTTTCAGCGTGTCATGCTGGCCCCTCGTGATCTGGTTACTTATTTCAGCAGCTGGACCGACGCGGCCTCCACCGCCCGTTCCGAAAAAGAAGCCTTGCAACGCCAGCGTATCGAGCTGGCTCAGTTGTCTACCCATGCCGCCCAGCTGTCTGCTGAGAACGAGCAACTGCGCCGTTTGCTGCAAGTGGCCGATACGGTTACCCAACCGTCTGTCGCGGTAGAGGTTCTGTACGAACCGCCTAATGGGTACGCCCGTCACCTGATCTTCAATAAAGGCTCGGCCAGCGGCATTCGACCCGGTATGCCGGTTATTGACGAAGGCGGCGTGGTTGGCCAGGTGGTGCGTGTCACGCGCTTTACCTCGGAAGCTGCACTGATCACGGACGATAAAGTCTCGGTGCCGGTACAGGTGTTGCGCAATGGTCTGCGTTTGATTGCCTTCGGTGGCAACCCCGGTGGCAAAGTGGAAGTGCGTTTTCTGACGGCTGATGTGGATCTGGAGCCGAACGATACCTTGATCACCAGCGGTATAGGGGGCTTGTTCCCTGCCGGGCTGCCGGTGGGCATGGTCAGCAGTATCGAGCGCGATGATGCGTCCGGTTTTGCGCTGGCCTTGGTGACGCCTTTGTCGCACCCCGAGCGTTATCGCCATTTTCTGATTTTGCTAGTGCCCGAGAGCGAGCGCCCTCTTGAACAGGACGATGCCAATGATGCGACGCGCTGAGTCCTCGGACACCTCTGGCCGTAAAACCCGGTCCTCATCCTTGAGTAGTTTGCAGCCTATTGATAGCAGCCCGTTTTCGCGCGCTTCCAGCCCCTGGTTGGTGTGGGGCTCGATTCTGCTGATGTGGCTGGTTTCCATGCTGCCCTGGCGCCTGCTGCCCTTTGCGCCCGATCTGTTGATGCTGGTGCTGGCCTTCTGGGCCGTACACGAGCCGCGCCGTGTTCCCATGTCACTGGCATTTATTGTGGGCATTCTGGTGGATGTGCACGATGGCAGTCTGCTGGGCGAGCATGCCCTAGCTTATATTCTGGTCGTGTACGGCGCATTGCTGCTGCGCAAGCGCATCCTGAACTTTGGCATGTGGACTCACTTCTTGCACATGGCAGTTGTCATGCTGCTGGCCCAGTTGATTGTGCGGGTTCTGCACGCCTGGCTGGTAGGGGAGTGGTCTGGCTGGGAGTGGGCCGGAGGCGCCTTGTTGACCGCCGCCCTGTGGCCGCTGGCCGATAGTGTGCTGTTCTTGCCGCAGCGACGTCTGGACGAGTCCGACTCCGGTTCGTCCTGACGGGTAGGGCGGACATGTTTGAATTCAAAAAAACTTCGCATCAGTTGCGCCAGCGCATTCTGTTTCGCGCCTTGGTGGCGGCCGTTCTGGCCTGCGTACTGTTAGGGGTGCTGGGCGTGCGCTTGTGGTATTTGCAAGTGGTGCGCTACGAAGGCTTTGCCGCCCGAGCCGATCAAAACCGTATTGCTGTTATCCCGATTACCCCTCGTCGAGGCGAGATTCTGGACCGCAATGGCGAGGTGCTGGCCCGTAATTACCGGGACTACACCTTGTCGGCCGTACCCGCCAGTCTGGGCGAGCCGGTAGACGATATGCTGGATCGTGTCGGCGAACTGGTGGAGCTAAGTCCACGTGATCGTCGTCGATTCAAGCAAAACGTCGCGCAAAATAGTCGATATTCTGAAATCCTGTTGCGCAATAACCTGAGCGATGATGAAGCCGCCTGGTTTGCTGCCCATGCTTTCAAGTTCCCGGGCGTGACCTTGCAGGCTCGCTGGGTGCGCGAGTATCCGCAAGGCGAGGCGGCGGCGCACGTGCTGGGTTATGTGGGCCGTATTTCCGAGGGCGATCAGCAGCGCCTGGAAGAAACCGGGCAAACCGGTAATTACCGTGGCACGCAGGTCATTGGCAAAAAAGGGATCGAGAAAACCTGGGAAAAGACCCTGCACGGTCGCACAGGGATCGAGGAAGTGGAAGTGGCTGCTTCGGGCCGTCCAGTACGTACCTTGAGCCGGGTCGACCCCGTACCGGGTGCCAGCTTGCGTTTATCGCTGGACATTGGCCTGCAGAAAATGGCTGAAGCCCTGTTTGCAGGACGACGCGGTGCGCTGGTGGCGATCGAGCCCAGCACTGGCGAAGTGCTAGCTTTTGTGTCGGCCCCGTCTTTCGACCCGAACCTGTTTATTGACGGTATTGACGTAGAGAACTGGCGCAAGCTGAATGACTCGCCCGACCACCCGCTGATTAACCGCCCACTGTACGGCACCTATCCTATCGGCTCGACTTACAAGCCCTTTGTGGCCTTGGCGGCTCTGGAAACTGGCAAGCGCAAGGCAACAGACCGTATTTCTGACCCTGGTTACTTTGAGTTCGGAGGACAGCGTTTCCGTAACGCGGGTGGCGCTGTGTATGGCTCTACCGACATGCACCGCGCCCTGGTGGTGTCTTCGGATACTTACTTCTACTCTTTAGGCCCGGAAATTGGCGTTGATAATCTGCACGATTTCATGAAGCAGTTTGGCTTTGGTCAGCAAACCGGCATTGATCTGGATGGCGAGCGCCAAGGCATTCTGCCCTCTACCGAATGGAAACGTCAGGCCTACAAAAAACCGGCCCAACAGCGCTGGTATGCAGGGGAAAGCATCTCGGTGGCCGTGGGCCAGGGCTATAACTCGTTTACTGTGCTGCAACTGGCCCATGCGACTGCCGTGTTGGCCAGCAATGGCATTGTGCGGCCTCCGCATCTGGTCACCCAGACACTCAGCCCCCATGATCCGGAAATTGAACAGCCCGTGCGTATTGATGCCAAGCTGATCCCCCTGAAGCAGGCCAATGTGGATGTGGTCAAACGTGCTCTGGTGGATGTGGTGCGTTTGGGCACCGCCCGCCGGGCTTTTGCGGGTGCGGCGTATCAGGCCGCTGGCAAAACGGGTACGGCACAGGTCTTTAGCTTGCGCGGTGCCAAGTACAACGCCAACGCCATTGATGAGCGTTTGCGCGACCACGCCTTGTTCATGTCCTACGCCCCGGCAGAGAACCCCAAAATTGCTGTTGCCCTGATCGTGGAAAACGCAGGTTGGGGTGGTTCGGTTGCGGCACCGATTGTGCGCAAGGTCTTTGATTACTGGTTGGTGGAACGAGGGCAGATGCAATGAAGCGACTTTTGCAACTGGGCCTGAGAGCCGTCACCGCCTTTGATTGGCCTTTGCTGCTTTTGCTGGTGCTGATGGCTGCGCTGGGCATGACCGTCATGCATTCCGCTGTGGGCGGTACAGACTGGCGCTTTGCCGATCAGGTGCGTAATTTCCTGTTGGCCTTTAGTGTGATGTGGCTGGCCGCCCTGATTCCGCCTGCCTTGTGGATGAAGCTGGCTCCGGTGGTGTATTCGATCGGGGTCGTGTTGCTTTTGGGGGTGGAGTTCTTTGGCGAAACCAGCAAGGGCGCAACGCGCTGGCTGGACCTGGGGGTGGCACGTATTCAGCCCTCGGAAATGCTCAAAATTTCCGTGCCCTTGATGTTGGCCTGGTATTTCCACCGCTATCAGCGGCCCAAGATGAGCCTGCTGGACTTCATGGTGGCAGGCATCTTGCTGATGATTCCGTTCCTGCTGATCGTGCGTCAGCCGGATTTGGGTACGGCTTTGCTGGTGTTTGCGGCCGGTTTCTGCGTGATTTACTTTGCAGGCCTGTCCTTCAAGCTGATCGTGCCCATTGTGGTGGTGCTGGTGCTGGGCATTAGCGCCTTGCTGTACTACGAAGACTATATCTGCGTACCTGACCTGGATTGGGTGGTGTTGCACGACTATCAAAAGCACCGTGTCTGCACCTTGCTGAACCCCGGTAGTGACCGTTTGGGCAGAGGGTTCCATACCATCCAGTCCATGATTGCGATCGGTTCTGGTGGTGTTTACGGCAAGGGCTACATGATGGGCACCCAGTCCCATCTGGATTTCGTGCCCGAGCGCACAACCGACTTTATTTTTGCAGTGTTTGCCGAAGAATTCGGTTTGTACGGCGGCATCATGCTGCTGGTGCTGTACGCCTTGTTGATCCTGCGCGGCTTGTCGATTGCTGCTGTGGCTCACACCCAATTCAGCCGTCTGCTGGCCGGTTCCATGTCCATGATGCTGTTCGTTTATGTGTTCGTGAACATAGGCATGGTGACGGGAATTCTGCCCGTGGTGGGCGTGCCTTTGCCGTTCCTGAGCTATGGCGGTACGGCCCTGATGACCTTGGGTGTCGCCTGCGGGATGCTGATGAGCATCAGCAACGATAAGCCAGCGCGGCCTGCATAGGCGCCGCTCCCCCCGGATTAGGTCGGGGATCTTGGCATCAGCTTAGCAGTAACTGTTCACTATCCTTGCTCTGGTACAAGCCCAGCAGCAGCTTGCGTATGGGCGCAGGTAAAGCGGTCTGCTCCAGTGCTTCATGATCCTGCCATTGCTGGCCTGCCACTGGCTCAGCCAGTACAGATTCATCGACTTGCAGTAACCAAGGGGTGATGTGCAGCTTGAAGTGCGAGAACACATGCTGGAAAGAGGCCAGCGCGATAGCCTCCTTGTTAGACCAATGCAGTGCCGCCGTTTGCAGGCTGATGGCATCGTCAAACTGGGGCAGGGTGAGCAGACCACCCCAAATTCCCTTGTCAGGACGTTGTTCCAGCAAAACCTGGCCATTCAGTTCCAGAATCAGCACATGTGCATAGCGCTCATCTTGACGAATGCGTTCTTTGGGGCTGGGTAGCTCGGACTGTGCCTGATGCGTGTGGGCGTAGCAGTCGCTTTGCAGCGGACAGAGACTACAGGTGGGCTTGCTGCGGGTACAGCATTGCGAGCCCAGGTCCATCAGCCCTTGGGTGTAGGCCGCCATATCCAGGCTGGCGGGGGCAAGTTCCACGACCTCATCTGCCTTGGCCCACAAGGTGTTTTCCACGGCCTTTTTCTGCGTGGGCCCATAGATCCCGAAGTAGCGTGTGAACACGCGTTTCACGTTGCCGTCCATGATGGGGCTGCGTTCGCCAAAACAGAAGGCGGCGATGGCACAGGCGGTAGAGCGGCCAATGCCGGGTAAGGTCGCCAGATCTGTGGCATTAGCCGGAAAACGGCCGCCCCATGTCTCCATGACCTCGCGGGCACAGCGGTGCAAGTTACGGGCGCGGGCGTAGTAGCCCAACCCGGCCCAATAGGGCATGACTTCATCTTGCTCGGCCTCGGCCAAATCCTTGACGGTGGGGAAGCGTTCCAGAAAACGCTCGTAATAACCCAGTACGGTAGCGACCTGGGTTTGCTGCAACATGATTTCGGAAAGCCAGACGCGGTAAGGATCTTGCGTGTTCTGCCAAGGGAGGTGGTGGCGGCCGGAGGTTTTTTGCCAGGCCACCACTTTTTCGGCCAGATCTTGGGGACAGGGTTCAGGAAGTGACATCAATATTGGGTACTACGGGTAACAGACCAGCGTGCTGCCAGGGCGCCCAAAATGGCGACCAAAATAGCCGCTGTCAGCAACAGAGAAAATTCCGGCAGCCGGAGCGTCAACTGGACGCCATAGCTTTGGGCCAGACTGGATAAAGCTTTGTTCAGCGGGGTCAGTGCCAGCAAGGCCAGACCGCATGCCAGAGCGCTGGCCGTCAGGCCGGTTAGCGCGCCCATATACAGGAAGGGGCGGCGTACAAAGGCTTCGGTGGCGCCGACCAGACGGGCCACGGCAATTTCTTCACGCTGGTTCAGGGCTTGCAGACGGACGGTATTGAACACAGTGGCAATCACGACTACGCCCACGCCTGCCATCAGAATCCATAAGCCAATACGGATGAAGCTTAGAATCGCGGCCAGACGCTGCACCCATTCACTATCCAGCAGTACGCTATCCACGCCTTCGCGGCCTTGCAGGGTCTTGGCCAGGGTGTCAGCACGCGTTACCAGATCCGGTGTTTCATGCAGGGTCAGCACAATGGCGTGTGGCAAGGGGTTGCTGGGCAAGGCGCCCAAGGCATCTGTCCAGCTGGGGTTGCTTTGCAGTTGTTTGAGCGCCTGCTCCTTGCTGACCAGCCTGATCTGGGCCAGTTCAGTTTGAAACTCTTTGCCCACGGCCTGACTGAAGGCTTGCGCCTGTTCCAGCGTGCTGTTCTGTTTCATGAACACGGTCATTTCGGGAGAGGTCGGAATCTCGCGCACGACAGGTTGAGCGGCCAGCAAGATACTGGCTCCCAGAACGGGTACAGCCAGGGTCAAGGCAATGACCAGCAGGTTGGACAGGGAGGAGAAGGGTTGCACTTTCAGGCGGCGCAGGGCCACCAGAAAGGCGTATTGATGATGACGCAGCCAGGTTCTCATGCCAGCACTCCTGGGTGATCGGAAAAACGGCCGTCCTGAATCAGCAGGGTTCGACGTGCATAGCGTGCCATCAAATTCAGATCGTGCGAAGCAATTAAGGTGGTGACACCCACCCGGTTAAAGTCCATCAATACATCCATGATGCGTTTGGCGTTATCAGCGTCCAAATTGGCAGTGGGTTCGTCGGCAATCAAAATAGCCGGGCGATTCACAATAGCGCGGGCAATCGCCAGCCGTTGTTGTTCACCCCCCGACATTTCCACCGGCTTTAAATCTTCTTTGCCACGCAGGCCCACTTTTTCCATGGCGGCGCGGGCACGTGCCTGCGCCGTGCTGGGCTCCAGACCCATGACTGCCAGGGGCAGGAGCACATTGGCCAGGGCGCTGCGGTCTTGCAGCAAGTGCGTATCTTGTAGAACCACACCCACCGCGCGTCGCAGATAGGGACGGGCGCGGGCCGGCAGCTTGTCCAGCCTGTGTCCATTGACCTGGACAGAACCACGGCTAGGCAGCTCCAGGCCTCCGATCAGACGCAATAAAGTGGATTTACCTGCTCCAGAGGGGCCGGACACAAAAATGAATTCGCCGTCATCAATGCGAAAATTAATGTCGGCTAGAATATTTTTACTGCGGCCATACGATTTAAAAACGTGTTGGAACTCGATCATCGCGACGCACAATTAAAGAGGAATCTGCTTGGAAAGCCCCTGGGGAATGACCGCCGGGGCTCGCATGAAAATGTCGGCGTAGGTAAAAGTATTAGTCAGATTGTTAGAGGGAAACCCCCGATTTGTGTTTGGACAGTCTGGCTCTACGATTGGACACCACAGCTTAGCTGCAATTGTAATCTGCATCCATTTACCAAAAGTAAACAGGAGGTGATATTCCATGACCTTAGTGAAAACCATTGCATGTAGTGTTGCGTTGATGGCCTTGGCCGCTAATGCACAGGCAGGTGAAACCCTGGACTCGGTGAAGAAGAAAGGCTTTGTTCAGTGCGGTGTCTCAACCGGTATTGCAGGATTCTCGCTGGCAGACAGTAAGGGTGTCTGGTCCGGCATTGACGTGGACATGTGCAGTGCGATCGCCGCTGCTGTTTTTGGGGATGCCAAAAAATACAAGGTTACGCCTTTGACCACTCAGCAGCGCTTTACCGCCCTGCAATCGGGTGAAGTCGATGTGCTGACCCGTAATACCACCGCGACGATCTCTCGCGACACAACTTTGGGTTTGGTCAGCACTGGCATTAACTACTATGACAGCCAGGGCGTGATGGTGAAAAAATCCCTGGGCGTGAAAAGCGCTAAAGAGCTGGATGGGGCCGCTGTGTGCGTACAGCCCGGCACCACGACCGAGCTGAACCTGGCGGACTGGTTCCGTGGTCAGGGGATCAAGTTCAACCCTGTGGTGATCAACAACCCTGAAGAAGCCATGCGCTCCTTTACCTCCGGTCGTTGCGACGGCTTTACCAGCGATAAATCCCAGCTGGCAGCCATGCGTGCCGCCCAGGCTACGCCGGATGAGTTCGACATCCTGCCCGAGGATTTCTCCAAAGAGCCGCTGGGCCCATTCGTGCGTCAGGGCGACGAGGACTGGTTCACCCTGGTGCGCTGGACTCTGAACGCCATGCTGGAAGCCGAAGAATATGGCATTACCAGCGCGAACGTGGATGAAAAGACCAAGAGCGATAACCCGAACATTCAGCGCATTCTGGGCGTGTCCGGCGAGCTGGGCAAAGGTCTGAAGCTGGATAACAAGTGGGCCTACAACATAATTAAACAGGTCGGCAACTACGGCGAAAGCTTCGAGCGCAATCTGGGTAAATCGACCGCCTTGAAGCTGGAGCGCGGTTTGAATGCGCAATGGCGTGACGGTGGTGTGATGTACGGCTGGCCAGTGCGTTAAGATTTCGGTCTTCGCTGTTTGTTCTTGCGTCTGGCTTCGGCCAGACGCGCGCCACCTCGCAGGGCTACGCGTAGTGCTGCATCCATGGGTTTTACGCTATGGCACAAAATACACCTGCCGCGCCAGCCCCCCCTAAACGGCGCCTGTCCTGGAATGATCCGTTCACACGCGGCATTATTTACCAGGTGCTGATTTTGGGTGTGCTTGGCTTTTGTGTGTGGTATCTGGTCTCCAATACCTTGCACAACCTGGCTGTTCGCAATATTTCTACAGGCTTTGATTTCCTGAATCGAGAGGCTGGCTTTGCCATTGGCGAGTCGGCGCTGGCTTATAAGCCCTCGGATACGTATGGGCGGGCCATTCTGGTCGGTCTGGTCAATACGCTGAAAGTGGCGGTGATCGGCATTATTGCTGCCACCGTGTTTGGCACCTTGCTGGGCATTGCACGCTTGTCCAAGAACTGGCTGGTCTCCCGGCTGGCGGGCTTGTACGTGGAAGTGATGCGTAACGTGCCTTTGCTGCTGCAACTGTTCTTCTGGTACGCCCTGATTACCGAGACCTTGCCCGGACCGCGGCAGGCTTTGAATCCGCTGGGCGGCGTATTTTTATCGAATCGTGGTTTGAAGCTGCCCACCCTCCAGGGCGATGGTATGGACTGGATCTTCATGGGTCTGGGCCTGGCGGTGGTGCTGTGGGTCTTGATGGCGCACTGGGCGCGTCGTCGTCTGGAAAAAACGGGCCGTCCTTTCCCCACCATTCGCTTTGGCATTTTGCTGCTGGTTCTGATGCCGGTTCTGGCCTTGCTGATCAGCCCCGAACCCTTGGCGCTGGATGTGCCCCGTCTGCAAGGTTTCAACTTTGTCGGGGGCGTGACCTTATCGCCTGAGTTTGCCGCCTTGCTGGCCGGTTTGATCACCTATACCTCGGCCTTTGTGGCGGAAGTGGTGCGTTCCGGTATTCAGGCCGTGGGCAAAGGACAATGGGAAGCGGCGCAGGCACTGGGTCTGTCCCGTGGCCGCATGATGCGTCTGGTGGTTCTGCCCCAGGCTCTGCGCGTGATTGTGCCTCCCATGACCAGCCAGTACTTGAACCTGACTAAAAACAGTTCCTTGGCCGTGGCTATTGGCTACCCCGATATTGTGTCTGTGGTGAACACCACCTTGAACCAGACAGGGCAGGCGATTGAAGGCATTTTGATCATCATGGCGGCTTACCTGACGGTCAGCTTGTCGATCTCGATCTTCATGAACTGGTACAACAACCGAATTGCTTTGGTGGAGCGCTAAATGAGTCATACGCCTACATCCACCGTAAGCGGGCCACCGCCACTGCAGCGGGGCACCCTGGGCTGGCTGCGCCAGAACCTGTTTTCCTCTCCCTTGAACGCCATTTTGACGGTGTTGTCGGCCTGGCTGCTTTTGATGACTGTGCCAGCCATGATCGATTGGCTGTTCATCAAGGCCAATTTCGATGCGCAAACCGCGCAGGATTGTCGGGCCAGTGCGGGTGCATGCTGGGCTTTCATTCGTGAAAAGCACCGTCTGATCCTGTTTGGCATCTATCCCTATGACGAGCAATGGCGACCCTTGTTGGCCTCCATCCTGCTGACCTTGCTGATCGTGTGCAGCTGCGTGCGCTGGTTCTGGAAACCCTGGCTGCCTGTACTGTGGCTGGTTGGCCTGACCGTCGTGGGTATTTTGATGTGGGGCGGTGTGCTGGGCCTGAGCTATGTGGAAAACAGCCTGTGGGGCGGTTTGCCGCTGACCTTGATTTTGGCTACCTTCGGCATCGCGTTCGCCTTTCCTTTGGGCTTGTTGCTGGCCTTGGGACGTACCTCGCGCTTGCCGGCCGTCAAGGCAGTGTGCGTGGTTTACATCGAACTGATTCGTGGCGTGCCGCTGATCAGCTTGCTGTTCATGTCCTCGGTAATGCTGCCTTTGTTCATGCCCGAGGGCTTTAACATCGACAAGCTGCTGCGTGCTCAGATCGCCATCATTTTGTTTGCGGCGGCGTACATCGCGGAAACCGTGCGGGGCGGCTTGCAAGCCATTCCCAAGGGACAGTATGAAGGCGCGGCTTCGCTGGGCTTGAGCTACTGGCGCACCATGCGTCAGATCATCTTGCCGCAGGCGCTCAAGATCGTGATCCCGCCACTGGTAGGCATTTTCATTTCCCTGTTCAAGGACACCTCCCTGGTCGTGATTATCGGTATTTTCGATTTGACCCAGGCGGCCAAAGTGGCCCTGGCCGATGCGGCCTGGCGCGGCTTTAGCCGGGAAGCCTATCTGTTCATCGCACTGATTTATTTTGTGTTCTGCTACTCCATCTCTCGCTACAGTCGTTCGCTGGAGCGACGTTTGCAAACGGGTTATGAACGCTGACACAGGTAGTAAAGCCTTGGGTAAGTCCCATTGCTTTGCTGGCCAGACAAGGAGTTTTGCATGGCAGACGCCATTATTCAGCTAAAGAACGTCAATAAATGGTACGGGCAGTTCCATGTGCTGCGCGATATCAATCTGGATGTGGCCCCCGGCGAGCGCATCGTTATTTGCGGGCCTTCGGGTTCGGGCAAGTCCACCCTGATCCGCTGCATTAACCGCCTGGAAGAGCATCAGAAAGGGCAGATCATTGTGTCCGGTGAAGAGCTCACCAACGATGTGCGTCAGGTCGAGGCTATTCGGCGTGACGTGGGCATGGTTTTTCAGCACTTCAATCTGTTTCCTCACCTGACCGTGATGGAAAACCTGACTTTGGGGCCGATGTGGGTTCGTCGCAAGACCAAGGCCCAGGCTCAGGAGCTGGCCATGAAGTATCTGGAGCGTGTACGTATTCCAGAGCAGGCCAACAAGTATCCCGGACAGCTCTCTGGTGGACAGCAACAGCGGGTGGCTATTGCGCGTTCCTTGTGCATGGAGCCTAAAATTATGCTGTTTGACGAGCCGACCTCGGCGCTGGACCCGGAAATGGTCAAGGAAGTGCTGGAAGTGATGGTCGAGCTGGCCCATACCGGCATGACGATGTTGTGCGTGACCCACGAGATGGGTTTTGCGCGTAAAGTGGCTGATCGGGTCATTTTTATGGATCAGGGCGAAATCATCGAGCAAAATACGCCTGATGAGTTCTTTGACTCGCCACGCAGTGAAAGAACGCGTGAGTTCTTAAGCCAGATCATTCATTAAGGATCAGTGGCTGCTCTGTATGGGCTGCCTTGTGCAGCCCATATGCATTTTTATTTCAAGGAAAAAAAAGTGATGTTTCGAGTCTGTAAGTGGCTGCTGGCTGTCTCTGGTGTCGCGGCTGTCATGGCTGCCCCGGCTGTAATGGCGGAGGATGCTTATCCTTCCAAACCTATCCAGTTCGTGGTGCCTTATCCACCGGGTGGCCCTTTGGACAGCATGGCTCGCTTGCTGGCTGAACGCGTCAAAGGCGACCTGGGCACGGTTGTGGTGGAGAACAAGTCGGGTGCGGGTGGCAATATCGGTGCCAGCATTGTGGCCAAGGCCGCTCCGGACGGCTATACCCTGATGATGGGGGCGGTGGCGATCAACTCCATCAACCCCTGGCTGTACAAGACCGTGCCTTTTGACCCGGTCGAGAGCTTTGCGCCTATCGCCCTGGTTGCCTCGGTGCCTAACATTCTGATCGTGAACAAAGAGTTTGCCGAACAAAACAAGATTGCTTCGGTGCAGGATCTGATCAGCTACGCTAAAGAGCATCCCGGTCAAATGAACTTTGCTTCGGGCGGTAATGGCAGTGCGGGTCATCTGGCCGGTGAGGTCCTGAACACCCGTGCCGAGATCAATTCCGTGCATGTGCCTTACGCCGGTGCCAACCCTGCCAAAACGGCCTTGCTGGCAGGCCAAGTGCATTTCATGTTTGATAACCTGGCTTCGGCAGCGCCGTTGATCAAGGCAGATACCGTCAAGGCCCTGGCTGTGACGACTCTGGAGCGTTCCAGCTTCCTGCCTGATGTTCCCACCATGGAGCAGGCTGGCGTGAAGCCTTTTGATCTGGGCACCTGGTTTGGAGTGTTTGCTACGGGCGGTACACCACAGCCTGTGCTGGACAAGCTGCATGCCGCTTACTCCAAGGCTTTGATGGACCCGGCCGTGCGTGAAGCACTGGCTACCATGGGCTCGGATGTGCAGCCTGGTACCATGGCTGAATTCAGCGAGCTTGTCAGCAATGATCTGAAGAAGTACAAAGAAGTCGTTGCCGACTCGGGTGCCGAGTTGTTCTAAGCTTTCAAGTACTTAGCCCCCAGGCAATCAGTGACTGCAGTTTGTGCGGTCGTTGGCAAGATCAAGAATTGTTAAAGAAGGCAGTGAAGTCTGTTTTGAAGTACCTGCTTGCGGTGCCTCTTGCTAGTATTGGAGGCATTCAGGCGGTCCTGGTACTTAATTTGAGATTACGGAGCCAATAATGACAATTTCCATTCGTTCTGCAAAATTAGCAGCATGTGCTGGTGCTCTTTCCCTTTTGGCCGCTTGCGGCACGATGGACAATATGAGCACAGGTGGTCGTACCGCAGTGGGTGCGGGTGGCGGCGCTGCTGTGGGGGCTGGTCTTGGGGCTTTGATTGGTGATAGCAGCAAGGCCGCCATGATTGGTGCAGGTATCGGTGCACTGGCTGGTGGTATTGCAGCGTACAACTGGTCTGGCATTAAAAAGGATGTTCAGCAGTCTGGCGCAACTGGCCTGGGTGTGGATGTGACCGAAATGCCCGATGGCAGCTTGCGGGTCAATATTCCTAGCAGTGTGTCGTTTGATACCGGCCATTATCAGTTAAAGCCTGCTTTGCTGCCTGTTCTGGATAGTGTGGCTCGCGCCATGAATCAGCATCCAGAGCTGCGTGCCAAGGCTGTCGGTCATACCGATAGCACCGGGTCGGCACAGACCAATCAAACTTTGTCGGTTAACCGCGCAAGCGCTGTGACGAATTACCTGACGCAGCAAGGTGTGGGACAAGGTCGTTTGATGGTAGAAGGCCGTGGCCCGAACGCTCCTATTGGGGATAATGCGACGGCTGAAGGCCGTGCCATGAACCGCCGCGTGGAGTTGTATTTGTACGCTCCGCAGAAGTAAGTCTCTGCTTGCCGCCTTAAGGTGTGCTGACAAAAGGCCCGGTTTTCTAACCGGGCTTTTTTTGTTTGATCGGGGAGTGAGGGCATGGTTTGAGGGCAGCATGTTCTGTCAGTTGTCAGTTGTCAGTTGTCAGTTGTCAGTTATTAGTTGTGAACTGCTGATTGGTGGTTATCTGTTGTCGTTGATGGCATTAACGTTATTTGAGAGGGGCAGGGCTGATTATTGAGTAGAACCCAGTAATGAGCACGCCCTTGGGGGCGGTGGGGACCCGGAGGGGCTTGAGCACTTGCCGGTGCTGCGCACCGGTCCCCTTGTCGAGGACATCATCCGGGCGCACTCTGAACTCGCGGGGTGGTTCGTCCCCCGGACGAACCACAAGCGCCCCGCTCAAACAGCAGAGTGCTTGCACCCCGGATGATGCCCCCGCCTGCGGCAAGTACTCTGAATCGCCCCTCCGGGTCCCCACCGCCCCCAAGGGCTCATACCGTGGCTATTCAAGCAATCATGTATTGAGGGTCTGGGTGTGAGATTTGGGATTTGGGATTTCGGATCTCGGATCTTGGGTCTGAGGTTTGGCGTCTGAGGTGAAGGGACTGAGGAGAGAGGTCGGAGGTGAAAGGTCTCAGGCGATAGGTGATAGGTGATGGGTGATAGGTCAGAGGTCAGAGATTCGACGCAGACCAGGAAAGTGCCACACGCCATTCAAGGATGCAGTTTGAACCGTCCAGAAAAAACGATTGTGAGCCAGTTGAGCCTAGCTTCAGGGTGTCCGGGCGGTTCAGAGGGTTTGCCGCGGTCGGGAGATAGCGTAGGGGTGCAAGCATCCTGCTGTTTGAGCCGGACGCTTGTACTTGGTCCGGGGGACCAAGTACCCGGCGAGTTCAGGATGCGCCCTTAGCTATCTCCTGACAAGGGCACCGGTGCGCAGCACCGGCAAACCCTCAGCCCGGACACCCTGAAGCTAGGCTTAACTGGCGTCTTCAGCAACGATCTCTTCTGACTGTTAAACCTCGCTTTCCAATCAAATGAGATGACGAAGCTCCAAAAAGAAAAAGCCCCAGGCAGAAAGAATCCACCCAGGGCTTTAATCCATCAAGGCCTGATCAAACAAAGATCATGTTCACACCAGGCCTGCATTCAACACAGCATCAAGCCTCCTGATACAGCTTGCTGCCCTGTTGAACAAACTGCACTGACATTTCCTTCATCCCCTGATCCACAGCGGACTGTTCATCCAGACCATTAGCCTTGGCATAGTCCCGTACATCCTGCGAGATCTTCATGCTGCAGAACTTGGGCCCACACATGGAGCAGAAATGCGCCACTTTCATTGAGTCCTTGGGCAAGGTCTCGTCGTGGAATTCACGTGCCGTATCCGGGTCCAGACCCAAATTGAACTGATCATCCCAACGGAACTCAAAGCGCGCCTTGGACAAGGCATTGTCCCGGAATGCCGCCGAGGGATGCCCCTTGGCCAAGTCCGCTGCATGCGCTGCGATCTTGTAAGTGATGATGCCGTCCTTCACATCCTTCTTGTTCGGCAAACCCAGATGCTCCTTGGGCGTCACATAGCACAGCATCGCCGTACCTTGCCAGGCAATCATCGCCGCACCCAAACCGGAAGTGATGTGATCGTAGCCCGGCGCAATGTCCGTTGCCAAAGGCCCCAAGGTGTAGAAGGGGGCCTCATGACAGTGCTCCAGCTGCAACTGCATGTTCTCTGGAATCAGATGCAAAGGCACATGACCAGGACCTTCAATCATGACTTGAACATCATGCTTCCACGCTACCTGGGTCAACTCGCCCAGGGTACGCAGTTCCGCGAATTGTGCCTGATCATTAGCGTCATAGCCCGAGCCGGGACGCAAGCCATCGCCTAGCGAGAAAGCCACGTCGTACTGCTTCATGATCTCGCAGATGTCCTCGAAATGCTCGTACAGGAAGCTTTCGCGGTGATGCGCCAGACACCACTTTGCCATGATGGAACCACCGCGCGAAACAATGCCTGTCATGCGGCTGGCCGTCATGGGAATAAAGGGCAAACGCACACCGGCATGAATGGTGAAATAGTCCACGCCTTGCTCGGCCTGCTCAATCAAGGTGTCGCGGAAAATATCCCAAGTCAGATCTTCGGCAATGCCGCCGACCTTTTCCAGGGCCTGGTAAATAGGCACCGTACCGACAGGAACCGGCGAGTTGCGAATAATCCATTCGCGCGTCTCATGGATATTCTTGCCCGTGGACAAATCCATGATGGTGTCCGCACCCCAGCGAATCGCCCAGGTCATTTTTTCGACCTCTTCGCCAATGGTGGAGCCCAGGGCGGAGTTACCGATATTGGCGTTGATCTTCACCAGGAAATTGCGGCCAATAATCATGGGCTCGGTTTCCGGGTGGTTGATATTGGCGGGCAAAATGGCTCGGCCACGCGCAATTTCATCACGGACAAACTCGGGGGTGACCGTGGTGGGCAAGCTGGCGCCGAAACCTTGACCAGGGTGTACCTTGGTCAGGCGACGAGCCATCTCTTCACCTTGCGGACCGCTGGCCCGCAAACTTTCAATGTATTGCTCGCGTCGCAGATTTTCCCGAATCGCCACAAACTCCATTTCGGGAGTGATGATGCCGCGCCGTGCGTAATGCATTTGCGTGACATTGGCTCCCGAAATGCTGCGTCGAGGCTGACGCTTCAACTCGAAGCGTAACGTGTCCAGTTCCGGGTCGGCCTGGCGGGCTTGACCGTACTGGCTATTGAGTCCTGCCATCAACTCGGTGTCCTTGCGCTCGCTGATCCAGGCTTGGCGTAGCGGGGGCAGGCCTTTGCGAATATCGATCTGCACCGAGGGGTCTGTGTAGGGACCGCTGGTGTCATAAACGCTTAAGGGAGGATTCGGCTCGGCGCCGAAGTGGCTGGGCGTATCAGCCAGGGAGATTTCCCGAAAAGGCACACGCAGATCAGGCCGTGAGCCGGTTTGATAGATCTTTCGGGAGTTGGGTAAGGGCTGGATCGCAGCCGGGTCTACGCTGGCCGCTGTGGCCGTAAAAGAAGGGGTTTTGCTTGTCATTGCAGCTCCAAAGAAATGGTGGAGCCGATATAGGAAGAAGTGCCGTGCAGGCATTGCACCTGTGGCACACGCTCCCAGCATCGGCATTATCCGTACTGGTACGAGGGTTTATCTCAACCCGCCAAATGGCGAGTACCCCTGCGTGCTGACAAGTATAGGTATCTTGGAGCTGCTTGTGGACGTATAAGGCTTATTTTCTTTTCATACCGTTGAGCAGATGACGGATGGTTTGATCCAGATGGTCACGCTCTTTGGGTGGCAAAGCCACAATCTCGTCCACGGAAAAGCGGTTGAAGGGCCAGGTCACAATCGGTGGGCCTTCGCCGGAGTCTTGCAAGGTGGTGGCATGGGCTGCACTCAGCTCCATATTGCCCAGCCCGTTTTTCAGCCATTGAGCACTGATATTCAGGGCTTTGGCCAGATCCAGAATTTCGCGCGCGTCACGCCGCGTACCACTCTCGTAATTGGAGATGGCGCTTTGACTGAGGTTGCACAGACGAGCCAGCTCGGCTTGAGAAAAGCCGCGTTGCAGGCGGGCGTGGCGGAGGCGATCAGAGAAGTGTTTCACAGTACAGATTGTTCATGGAACGCCCTGCACGATGGTTTTGAGTAAAAATGTCGTATGTGATAAAAATGTCTGGCTTAACCGGCTGAATGAAACGAAGAGAAGCTTAAGATGGGGGCAGCACCAGATTTGTCGGGTTCAAGCCTGTGCTTAAAGCTTGAATGTCAGGGGTGTTTAACAAGGCAGGCGGTATAGGTGGGTAGAACGTACGGTGCCTAGCGTTTTTTCATGCCGTCCAGTAAATGACGCAAAGTGCGATCGAGCAAATCACGTTCGCCATCTGCCAAAGCAACCACTTCATCGACGGAAAACAGACGGAAAGGCCAGGTAACAATGGGAGGACCATCCAGGGGTTCGGACAATGTGTAGCTGTCCTGCGTGAACTCCATCGTGCCGATACCCTTGCGCAACCACAAAGCGCTGACATTCAAGGCTCTGCTCAACTCCAGAATTTCACGTGCATCCCGACGAGTGCCATTTTCATAATTGGAGATGGCGCTCTGGGTCAATCCGCATAGACGTGCCAAATCTGCCTGAGAAAGACCGCGATGTTGACGTGCGTGGCGAAGGCGTTCGGAGAAATGTTTCACACAACAGATTGTTGATGTAAAGCCAAACACGATGGTTTTAATTAAAAATCACAGTCGTGATTTATACTGTCCGGCATAGTCATCAGATGTCATTATAGTTAAGGTATCAACTATGTCGGTTGCAAATGAAATTGCTGGCGGTCCTGTTGTTCTGTACCTGGCCACGGCTATCCCTGATCGAAACTTACTAGAACAACAAATTCAGGCTCTGGCAGAACGGGGTTATCGTCTTATTTTTTGCCCGGATGCGACGGCTTTGCTACAGTTGGCCCAAACGCGGGGCCGTTACGCCGGTTCGATATGTATTGCCTGGTTGGGCGGGGCCTTGGCGGAAATCTGCTCGGCGGCCGTGCGCTTACGTATGCTGTGTCCGCAAATTGGAATCCTGATGCAGTCTGATGCGACGGACTCGGCCATGCTGCAAGCCTTGCATAGCGGCGGAGATCAGTTTTGCCCCAGGGATGCGTCTTTGGAGTTGCTGGCAGCCAGTTTGCACAGCTTGCAGCGGCGCATGATGCAGATGCCCATCATTCCTGAACCGTCTCAGCCCCAGGAGTGGGTGCTGGATCAGGAGGGCTGGGCCTTGATATCGCCTGTCGGGATCTCGTTTAGCCTGACCAGCACGGAGCGCGCCTTCATCGTCCGCTTGCTGCGCGAAGAGGATCGCCGGGCCAGTCATTACGAGTTGATGCGGGCTGTGGCTAGTAAAACGGATGTAATCAGCAATCCACCCGGTGCTTCGCATATCAACCGCCTGGGCGTTCTGGTCAGCCGTATGAGACGCAAATTCAACCAGGGAGGCACGGTTCTGCCTATCCGCTCGATTCATAACTGGGGCTATATGTTCGCTGCTAATTGCCAGTTGCTGGCCTAGTCAGGATGTCATCAGGGCAGGGCAGTTGAAAAAGGCCCTGTCGGTTATACCGGCAGAGCCTTTGTTCATGCTGTGGGGGGCAGGGCTTAGTAGTAGCGCTGCACCGACAAGTCGTCTGCACGGATGGCAGGCTCCTTGTTGCTGATCAGATCAGCCAGCAATTGTGCACTGCCGGTAGCCAAGGTCCATCCCAGCGTACCGTGGCCGGTGTTCAGGAACAGATTGGAGTAGCGGCTACGCCCCACAATTGGGGTGCTGTCCGGCGTCTTGGGACGCAGGCCGGTCCAGAAATGCAGATCTGCATCGCTTTGGTAGCTGCCGGGGAACAGATCATTCAGGACCATCAGCAAGGTCTGTTCACGGCGGGGATTCAGGCGCTTGTTAAAGCCGACGACCTCGGCCATGCCGCCCACGCGAATGCGATTATCAAAGCGGGTCAGGGCGATCTTGTAGCTTTCATCCAGCAACGTGGACTGAGGCGCACGCGAGGCATCCGCAATTGTGGCGGTAATGGAGTAGCCCTTCAATGGGTAGACCGGGATGGCCTGCAGGTCTTTCATCAAACCCGTAGACCAGGAGCCCAAGGCCACCACGTAGGCATCGGCAGTCAACAGGCCATCGGAGCTTTGGACGCCGCTGATCTGCGTGCCGTTGCTGTGAATGCGCTGAATGTTCTGGTTCCAGCGGAATTCCACGCCTTCCTTCTCGGCCAATTCGCTAAGGCGGCGGGTGAACATCTGGCAGTCGCCGGTTTCATCTTCCGGGAAGCGCAAGCCACCGCTTAGTTTGTGCTCTACGTGGCGCAGAGCCGGCTCAATCGTGTGCAATTCGGAGGCGGACAGCAGCTCGTAGGGCACGCCAGCTTCTTTCAGGACCTCGATGTCGGCGGCAATGCCGTCCAGCTGCTTTTGCGTACGGAAAAGCTGCAAGGTGCCTTGGGCACGGTGCTCGAATTGAATGTCGGTCTGGGCGCGCAACTCGGCCATGCAGTGGCGGCTGTATTCAGCCAGACGCACCATGCGTTCTTTATTGATGGCGTAGCGGTCTGCTGTGCAGTTGCGCCACATGGCCAGCAGCCACTTGATTTGTGTCAGCGTGCCATCCGGGCGAATCGTCAGGGCCGGATGCTCGTCGAACATCCACTTGATGGCTTTGCGCGGGATACCCGGCGCAGCCCAAGGGCAGGCATAGCCAAAGGACAACTGACCGGCGTTGGCAAAACTGGTTTCCAGAGCGGGCCCAGCCATGCGGTCGATGACCGTTACGCTGTGTCCTTGGCGGGCAAGATAATAAGCGCTGGTTACGCCTTCTACGCCAGCACCTAGCACGAGGATCTTCATACGGTTCCTTGGGCGCATCGCCCGAAAGGGAAAGTGTTGCAATCAGGCGCGCAAAAACCGCGCGCACTGTCGCAATTCGATACGTTTTATCCGTCTATTTCAACAGGCGGGCAGGGTAGGGGTCAAGGATTAGTCCTGATCCGGTGCACTGCGTGGGAACACCATATTGTTACGGTGTATCAGCTCTGTATCGTGTTCGCTGCCCAGCAATTCATTGATCAGGTGGCTGGGTTGGCCCATGATGCGGCGGGTGTCGTCCGAGGAGTAGTTGATCAGACCACGGGCGTATTCCACGCCGTGCTTGTCCACGCAGGCCACCACGTCGCCACGGTCAAATTCGCCTTCTACATGGGTGACACCGACGGGCAGCAGGCTCTTGTGACCGTCTACCAGCGCACGTACAGCGCCTTCGTCCAGCGATACGCGACCACGCACACGCAACTGGTCGACCAGCCAGCGTTGGCGGGCCGAGCGTACGGGCAGGGTGGCACGCAGCTCGGTGCCGATGCGCTCACCTTGCGCCAGGCGGGACAGGACTTGCTGTTCGCGGCCAGAGGCAATAATGGTGTGGCCACCGCTTTGCGCAGCGCGTTTGGCGGCCAGGATTTTGGTGATCATGCCGCCGGTGCCGATATTGCTGCCCGAGCCGCCTGCCATGGCTTCCAGCGTCGGATCGCCCGCCTGTCCCAGCGAGATGAACTGTGCATCAGGATTGCTGCGCGGGTCGGCACTGTAAAGGCCAGCCTGGTCGGTCAGGATAATCAGGGTTTCGGCTTCGATCAGGTTGGTGACTAGTGCGCCCAATGTATCGTTGTCGCCCACGCGGATTTCATCCGTGACCACCGTGTCGTTCTCGTTCACGATGGGGACTACACCCAGGTCCAGCAAGGTGTTGATGGTGCCTCGTGCATTCAGGTAGCGATGGCGGTCGGCCAGATCTTCATGGGTCAGCAGAATCTGAGCGGTGCGCACACCATGGCGGGCAAAAGCCACTTCATAGGCTTGAATCAAGCCCATCTGGCCGACGGCCGCCGCCGCTTGCAACTCATTCATGGCCTTCGGTCGGCGCGGCCAGCCAAGGCGGGCCATGCCTTCGGCAATGGCACCGCTGGAAACCAGCACCAATTGCTTGCCTTGGGCATGCAGTTGAGCAATCTGGGTAGCCCATTGCTCTACGGCATCCAGGTCAATCCCTTTGCCCTCGTTGGTGACCAGGGAGGAACCTACTTTAATAACCAATCGGCGCGATTGCGCAACGGCCGATTCAGAATGAGAAGAGTGCTGCATGACGAGTTCAGAAATCCATCGCTTGGCGTGTAAATAGAGAAAATGCCAGGAGTAGGGCGGTTGGCTTAACCGCGTCTTCCGGGCATTTTGGGGTTCAGTCCTGGAGTCTAGATCCTGGACCTGTGTAGCACGATCAGTCTGGGGCAAACCTCTCGTCGTAAATATGGGTGCCGTCGGCAATATCTTGCTCGATATGCTCTTTGCGGCTTTCTTCATCCAGCCAGGATTGCAGCTGATAGACCAGATCCTGTGTACCGACACCGGTCAGGGCGGAGATACCAAAGACCGGGCCTTCCCAGTTCAGCTCTTTGAGCAGGCGGGCTTTCAGGTCTTCCGGGTCCGAGACCATGTCCAGCTTGTTCAGAACCAGCCAGCGTGGCTTGGCGTACAGCTCTTCGCTGTACAGACGCAGTTCTTCAACAATGGCACGGGCCTCTGCAGCCACTTTGGCTACAACATCCTCGTCCGGGTCCAGGCTGGATACGTCCAGCAGATGCAGCAAGATACGGGTGCGGGTCAGGTGGCGCAGGAACAAGTGTCCCAGGCCGGCACCTTCCGACGCGCCTTCGATCAGGCCAGGAATATCGGCCACTACAAAGCTGTGGGCTTCGGACGAACGCACCACACCCAGGTTGGGGTGCAAGGTGGTGAAGGGGTAATCCGCAATGCGCGGCTTGGCGTTGGAAATGCGGGTGATCAGCGTGGATTTACCGGCGTTGGGCATACCCAGCAGACCGACATCAGCCAGCACCTTCAGTTCCAGACGCAGCTTGCGATGCTCGCCTTCCTTGCCGTAGGTAAATTGACGCGGGGCACGGTTCACACTGGATTTGAAGTGCAGGTTACCCAAACCACCGGCGCCGCCTTGGGCCAGGGTTATTTTTTCGCCATGACGCTTCATGTCAAACAGCTGCTCGCCGGTTTCTGCGTCAAAAATCATGGTGCCAACGGGCACACGCAGGGTGATGTCCTCGCCACCCGCGCCATATTGGTCGGACCCACGGCCGTTTTCGCCGTTGCGAGCGCGGTGCAGGCGGGCGTAGCGGTAGTCGATCAAGGTGTTGACGTTACGGTCGGCCTCGGCATAAATGCTGCCACCGCGTCCACCGTCGCCGCCATTGGGGCCACCTTTTTCAATAAATTTTTCTCGGCGGAAACTGGCAGCGCCGTTTCCACCTTTGCCTGCGACCACTTCAATGGTCGCTTCGTCTACGAATTTCATGGTGATGAGTGCTGTATAGGTCCAGGGGCCGCAGAACCGTATGGGCTGCTGGTCTGGGAGCAGACCATTTTAAACAAAAACCCCAATTGCTTAGTGTATAGGAGATTGGCTTATCTGCCGGTATGTGCCGTGATAGTGGCCGATTTTTAATCTCTTGCTGTGGCCGTAGGGAGACTGGCTAAGCCGGGTGGGCAGGTTTGGGCGATGGCGGGTTGGCCATGCATAAAAAAAGCCCTGCCTAGGGCGGCAGGGCTTTTTCGCAGCGAGTACGCTTTGATCGGGTGGCTTATTCGCCAGCAACGACCGAAACGGTACGCTTGTTCAGAGCACCAGTGATGGAAAATTTAACTTTGCCATCGACCAGGGAGAACAGGGTGTGGTCTTTGCCAATGCCCACGTTCACGCCGGGGTGAAACTGAGTGCCGCGCTGACGAACAATGATGCCGCCAGCCGAAATTACCTGACCGCCGTAGACTTTAACGCCCAGACGTTTGGCCTGTGAGTCACGGCCGTTCCGCGTAGAGCCGCCGCCTTTCTTCTGTGCCATTTCTTTAGCTCCTAGATGAAGAAAATACCAAATTCGCTTTTAGCAACAACTTAGGCGTTGATCGCTTCGATGCGGATTTCGGTGTAGTTTTGACGATGGCCTTGCGTTTTGCGGTAGTGCTTGCGACGGCGCATTTTGAAAATCTTGATTTTGTCGTGACGGCCTTGCGCAAGAACAGTAGCCTTGACCACAGCGCCAGCAACGAAAGGAGCACCGATTTGCAGTGCTTCACCTTCGCCGACGGACAGAACCTGGTCAAGCGAAATTTCTTGCCCAATGTCTGCCGGTATCTGTTCTATTTTGAGTTTTTGGCCAGCAGTAATGCGATATTGCTTACCGCCGGTTTTTATAACCGCGTACATAGGGAATCCCTTAAAGAGTCAAACAGGCATCGCGTAAAAGGCCAATAACAGCCCGCTGTAATGCCATCTAACATAAAAAAATCTTGACACGCAAAATGCCAAGCAAAAAATAATAGGGCAAAAAGGCTTTGCTGTCAATGGCTTGGGCCTTCTCCTGTCTGTATTTTGCATCCAATCCTTTCGTTTTTCACTGGGTAGGCAGGGGAGACCCCTTGCCTTCGGGTCGTAAAGGACGTGTGAGGGGACCTGCCTCACCCAGAACAGGGCATCTCGCTAATTTGTTACATTTCTCCTCAATCTGTGGCCTTTGAGTGGCTCGCCTTCCGCTACGGTAGAGCTGTTGCGTTCACAGAAGCGTAAGTCATTTATTTTTCGGACCTACTAAGGGGAAACGTATGAATAAGGACACGATCGAAGGCAAATGGAAACAACTGGCCGGTAAAGCCCGCAGCGTCTGGGGCGAAATTACGGATGATGAGTGGGCCAAGGTGAAAGGGGATGCCACGCAATTGGCCGGTCTGGTGCAAGAGCGCTATGGCCGTACCCGCGAAGAGGCGGAGCGCGAGGTTAAAGACTTCTACGACAAGTACGACCGTTAGCGGGTGGGAGCCTTTTTTTGTCTGTAGGTATTTCATGAGCTGTCGTTGAGATGGCCCGTCAGACAAGGTGCTGTCCCTGTACGTACTGATGATGAGGAGAATCGTATGCTTTACTACGCCGTAATCTTTTTTATTGTAGCTATCGTGGCTGCTGTGCTGGGTTTTGGTGGCATTGCCGCTGGTGCTGCTTCGATTGCCAAGATCCTGTTTGTCGTGTTCCTGATTCTGGCGGTGCTCTCGCTGGTCAAGGGCATGGGCAAGAAATAGAACAAGCCCGCCAGTGGCGGGCTTGTCCGTAAGGAAAAACCGTCTCCACCGATTGGGTGGAGACGGTTTTTTTATCAGGAGCGGTAGTCCGCGTTGATAGTGACGTACTCGTGCGAGAAGTCGCAGGTATAAACCGTTTCGCTGTGTTGGCCACGGCCCAGAGAAACACGTACCAGAATTTCGGCTTCCTGCATGACGCGCTGGCCATCTTCTTCCTGGTAGTCGGGGTTGCGGCCACCGTTCACGGCCACCAGCACATCGCCTAGCCACAGACGCAATTTGCTCACGTCCAAATCGCTAATGCCGGCGTAGCCAATGGCGCACAGAATACGGCCCAGGTTCGGGTCGGAGGCAAAGAAGGCTGTTTTCACCAGAGGTGAGTGAGCGATGGCGTAAGCCACTTTCAGAGCTTCTTCGCTGGAACCGGCGTCATCAACCTGAATGGTCATGAACTTGGTGGCGCCTTCGGCGTCACGCACGATTTTCTGGGCCAGTTCGCGCGAGGCGTCGACCAGGGCATCCAGCAAGGTGTTGTAGTTCGGGTCTGCAATCGACTCTACCGTGACACCGCTTTGGCCGGTTGCCATGATGATGAAGGAGTCGTTGGTGGAGGTGTCGCCATCAACCGTAATGCGGTTGAAAGAGCGGTCCGCTGCCAGACGGCACATATCGCGCAGCAGTTCGGGAGCAATACCGGCGTCCGTAGCCAGGTAACCCAGCATGGTGGCCATATTGGGGCGAATCATGCCCGCGCCCTTGCTGATGCCGGTCAGTGTGATGGTTTTACCCGACAACTGGATTTGACGAGACACGATTTTGGGTTGCGTGTCGGTGGTCATGATGCTGTGAGCAGCATTGAACCAGTTGTTGTCGGCCAGATCGTTCACCGCCGCAGGCAGAGCGCCCAGCAGGCGATCCATGGGCAGAGGCTCCAGAATCACGCCGGTGGAAAAGGGCAACACTTGCTGGGGCAGGATGTTCAGCAGGCGTGCGGTTTCCGTGCAGGTTTGCTGTGCTTTTTCCAAACCAGCCTGACCTGTGCCAGCGTTGGCATTGCCGGTGTTGATGACCAGGGCGCGGATGCCATCGTGCGTAGCCAAGTGCGCTTCGCACACTTGTACTGGAGCAGCACGGAAACGGTTGGTGGTGAACACACCGGCCACGCTGGTGCCGGGGGCCAATTCAAACACGGTCAGGTCGCGTCGGTTGGCCTTGCGAATACCGGCTTCGGCAATACCGATTTTGACACCGGCAACGGGGTGAATATCAGATTCAGAGGGAATGAACAGATTGACGGCCATGACGCGATCCGAAAAACAATGTTAAAGGCGGCTCAAAGCAGTAATGATACTTGCTTTGAGCCGCCTGAGCATATCTTTGGTCGCGCCGGAGCGCTTAGCTTTCGCGAGCAGCCATGGCCACGTTGTTGCGAGTGATCAGCTTGAGTTCGCCCAGGGCTTCAAACAGGTTGACGCGCGCTTTTTCCGACAGGTTGGCAAACATCTCCTGTAGCCACTGCTCGTGGGAGGCCGCCATTTTCTTGAACTGGCGCTTGCCCTTGGGTGTCAGGCGGATCAGGGAGCTGCGACGGTCGGTGAGCACCTTGATGCGTTCGACCAAACCTTCTTTTTCCAGCTGATCGGTAATGCCCGTGATATTGCCGTTGGTGACCATCAGGTGACGGGACAGCTCGCTCATTTTCATGCCAGCGGGCTGACGCTGCAATTGAGCCATCAGGTCAAAACGGGGCAGTGTGGTCGTGTGCTCGGTACGCAGGCGACTGCGAATTTCGCCTTCAACCAGATTGGTGCAGGCCATCAAGCGCAGCCACAGGCGGGTGTCGAAGTGGTCGTCGCTATGGGCACGGCTTTCCAAGTCGGGAGCGGCATCGGCGACGGCGGAAGCGGGGATATCGTTCATGATCATAGATAGCTTGCCTTAATGGTGCATGTCCAAAATGTTTAGCTTTGAAGGACGCAGACCGCAGCCATGAGCAAGCTGGGTTAGCTTGGTGGGTATCTTAGGGGCTGGTTCGAAGTTTGACATTGCGACAGATCAAAGTAAATTCGTTTTTAAGCTTAAATTAATCAACTTGATAGAAAGCACCGGCAAAGCAGGCAAAGCATTGGGTAAGGAAATGCAAACTCTTGTCTGCTATTTACTTTTAGGGCCACGGCTTTGAATAATCTTCGGACGGCGCTCTAACTTTGATCCGACACGATAAGCTGGCTAAATTCAAGTGATTATTTAGTTGAAGTATAAGGCATTTGCCTCTGTATCGCCTGTTCGCTTAATCACTTTTCTGCTTTTTTTGATACTTTTTTTTGTTTCAAAAATAACGCCTGCCGTAATTTTTCTTAATTGAAAAAAATGCATGCAGAAGATCGATTTATTTCTTATATCCTGAAATTCATTATTGAATTTTGCGTTGCGCGGGCGAGGGCCTCAGAGGAGCCGGGATCAGTCTAGGATACCCCTTGAAACAGCGGAGGATGATGCGCTACTGCGGATAACCCGTAGTCGGGATTGCTGATACTGGAGCGTTTTTTTTGCTAATATCCTTTAGAACTAAACAATATAGACCTTGCCAATTTGGCTGGCGCCTTTGATGGACCAAGGTCTACGCCTGAGTGGGGCGTAATCTACGCAGGAGATAAGGATGGAACGTTCAGCGCACCTTGATACCTTTGCACGCGACAATCTGCCACCCATGGAGTGGTGGCCAGAGATGTTGCTGGAAGGCAATCCGGATGTGGACTATCCCGCTCGTCTCAATTGTGCCGTGGCGCTGTTGGGAGAGCAGGTAGCAGCGGGGCATGGTGATCGCGTGGCTTTGCAGTGGGCACAGGGCGATGAGAATCGCAGCCTGACCTACAAGCAGCTGGACGTGCTGACCAACCGTATTGCTCATGTTCTGGTTGAGGACATGAAGCTGGTGCCCGGCAACCGGGTTTTGCTGCGTGGTCCCAATAACCCCATGATGGCCGCCTGCTGGTTGGCCAGCATCAAGGCCGGTCTGGTCACGGTTCCCACCATGCCTTTGTTGCGGGCGGTGGAACTGAAGACGATTCTGGACAAGGCCGAGATTCATGCTGCCTTGTGTGACGAGCGCCTGCGTGAAGAGCTGGAACACTGCATGGACTCCACGCATGATTCCTACACGCCTGCTCTGAAGCAACTGTTGTGCTTTAACGATGAAAGCGCCAAGGGTCTGGAAGCCTTGTTGGCTGACAAGCCCGAAGAGTTCACCGCTTGCGATACGGCGGCTGACGATGTTTGTCTGATCGCTTTCACCAGCGGTACGACCGGCCAGCCTAAAGGTTGCATGCACTTCCATCGTGATGTGCTGGCAATGTGCGATACCTTCTCGCGTCACGTACTGCGTTTGACCCCGGATGATGTGGTCTGCGGTACGCCTCCTTTGGCCTTTACCTTCGGCCTGGGCGGTCTGCTGTGCTTCCCGCTGCGTGTGGGTGCATCCACTGTCCTGCTGGAGCGTCTGACGCCTTCCGATCTGCTGGGCATGATTGATCGCTTCAAAGTGACCATGAGCTTTACCGCACCCACCTTCTATCGTCAGATGGCTGGTTTGGTGGATCGTTACTCCTTGGCCAGCTTGCGTGCCACCGTGTCGGCAGGCGAAGCCTTGCCAGATGCGACGCGTCAGCTTTGGAAGCAGGCCAGCGGCATCGAGATGACAGATGGCATTGGTGGCACGGAAATGATTCACGTGTACGTGTCCAGCCCACCTGAAAAAGTGCGTGCTGGTGCCATTGGCCAAGTGGTGCCCGGTTATGTCGCCACGATTCTGGACGATGATCTGAATCCGGTGCCAGTCGGTACGGTAGGCCGTTTGGCCGTAAAGGGGCCGACAGGCTGCAAGTACCTGAACGACGAGCGTCAGAAGCAGTTTGTTCAGGGCGGTTGGAACTTCCCTGGCGACACCTTCAAGATGGACGAGGACGGCTACCTGTATTACCAGGCTCGTAACGACGACATGATTGTTTCCTCGGGCTACAACATTGCCGGTCCTGAAGTGGAAGGGACCTTGCTCAAGCACGAGGCTGTGGCCGAGTGTGGCGTTGTAGGTGCCGCCGATGAAGAACGGGGCCAGATTGTGCAGGCCTTCATTGTGCTCAAGCCTGGCTTTACTGGAAACGATGAGCTGAAAAAGAAGCTGCAGGATTTTGTGAAAGAGAACGCAGCGCCGTACAAGTATCCACGCGCCATTGAGTTCGTGACTTCCTTGCCTCGTACCGAGACAGGGAAGTTGCAGCGCTTTGTCTTGCGGCAGATGGCGCAAGACTGATTGTTCAGCGTATAAAAAAAAGCGGGCATATAGCCCGCTTTTTTGTGTCTGGTTCTTTTAGTTTTTGAAGGTGGCAAAAACTTCGCGTGCCGCTTGCACAGTGGCGTCGGTAATGTCCGGGGTGTGCTGCACCGAAACAAAACCTGCTTCAAAGGCCGAGGGTGCGAAGTACACACCCTTGTCCAGCATGGCGTGGAAGAACTGCTTGAAGCGCTCGATGTCGCCAGCCGACACTTGGGCCAGGGAGGTGGGCACGGTTTCGCTGAAGTAGATACCGAACAAGCCGCCCTGGTGGTCTGCCGTAAAAGGTACGCCTGCTTCTTTTGCAGCGGCCTTCAAGCCCTGGATCAGGTTGGCGGTGTTGGCTGTCAGGGTGTCGTAGAAACCGGGTTGAGCCAGTTTCTTCAAGGTTGCCAGACCCGCGGCCACAGCAACAGGGTTACCGGACAGGGTGCCTGCCTGGTAAACACCACCGACGGGAGCGACACATTGCATGATGTCGCGACGGCCACCGAAAGCACCGACGGGCATGCCGCCACCAATCACCTTGGCCAGGGTGGTCAGGTCAGGACGAATGCCGGTCAGGCCTTGCACGCCTTGAGGGCCAACACGGAAGCCGGTCATGACTTCGTCAAAAATCAGTACGGCACCGTATTCGGTACACAGTTCGCGCAAGCCTTCCAGGAAGCCGGGGGCTGGGCGCACCAGGTTCATGTTGCCGGCAAAAGGCTCAACGATAATGCAGGCGATTTCGCTGCCTTTCTGTTTGAAAGCATCGCGCACGGCGTCCAGATCGTTGTAGTCCAGCACCAGGGTGTGGCCGACAAATTCGGCTGGCACGCCTGCAGAGGTGGGGTTGCCAAAGGTCAGCAAGCCGGAACCGGCTTTGACCAGCAAACTGTCAGCGTGGCCGTGGTAACAGCCTTCAAACTTGATGATGGTGTTGCGGCCGGTAAAGCCACGGGCCAGACGAATGGCGCTCATGGTGGCTTCGGTGCCGGAGCTGACCAGACGCACTTGCTCGATGGACGGCAGCATTTTGGTCAGAGTTTCAGCCAGCACGACTTCGCCTTCGGTAGGCGCGCCGTAGGACAGGCCGTGTACGGCGGCTTCCTGTACGGCCTTGATAACGTCCGGATCGGAGTGGCCCAGAATGGCTGGTCCCCAGGAACCCACGTAGTCCGTGTATTGCTGGCCGTCTGCATCCCAGATGTAAGGGCCCTGAGCGCGTTCGATAAAGCACGGGGTGCCGCCCACGGAACCGAAGGCACGGACGGGCGAGTTGACGCCGCCGGGGATGACTTTGCAGGCACGTTCAAAAAGTTCGGAGTTACGGGACATGAGGCAAGAATCCAGATGTGAAAAGGTCAAGGCCAGGCAAGGGATCAGCGCATAAAGCGCGATGAGTCCTGGGCGTGAAAGTAGTCGGTAAAGCGTTGCGCCGTGGCGCGTATATCGCTGGTTTCAAACAGGCTGCTGATAACGGCAACGCTATCGACCCCTGCTTCCAGCAGTTCGGGCATTTTCTCGGGTGTGATGCCGCCAATCGCAACAATGGCAGCACGCCGTCCCTCGTGTTCTTGTTCTTGGCAAAGCAGTCGAGCTTGTCGCAAGGTGTTCAGTTCAGCCGGGGGGGCTTCGGGTTTGACGCTGGAAGGGTACATGGCCCCAAAGGCAATGTAGTCTGCATCGTCTGCCAGGGCCTGGCGAGCCAGATCCAGACTGTTGTAGCAGGAGCGTCCCAGCAGGGCTTGCGGCCCCAGTGCCTGACGGGCCTGGGTCAACTCGCCATCGCTTTTACCCAGGTGCGCGCCTTGCACGTCAAACTCTTGCGCCCAGCTCCAGTGATCGTTCACCAATAGCGGCAGATCCAAAGACAGGCACAGCTTGATCAACTCTTTGAGTTGTTGCTGGCGGATTGGTTCCGGGCCGTTCTTGCGACGGAATTGCAAGACCTGCAAACCCCCTTCGTGAGCGGCACGCACTGCGTTCAACAAGCGGGCGGTGTCGTCCCATTCGGGAGTAATGCCGTATAGACCGGCAGGAAAGCGCAGGGTGGTGGCGTCAGTCATTTTGGGGAGCAACAGGGTTGAACAGGCGGTGGCCCATACCGGGCTGGAAGGTGTCACTGGCACGTGCCTGCAGGTGCAACAAGGCTGATTCTACCGCGTTATCCAGCTCGTGGCCTTGAGCCAGAAAGCTCAGGCAGGCGGTAGCCAGCAAACTGTCTATGTCCTGCTGACGCAGGCCGCCATCCAGCGGCATGCTGTAGTCCAGACGACCGTGATGTCCCTGAAAGCGCGTATGCCATTGTCCGGCAGCACCGGGGACGCCGGTGACCAGTACGGCATTGGCTCCGTTATTCAACAAGGTTTCCACGGCATCGGGGGTGTCGCCCAGCAGCTCGTCGGCCTGCCAGCGCTCCAGGCTGGGGTGGTCGATCAATAATAAGGAGCTCAGGGGCAGGAGCAGGCGTAAACTGGCATCAAGAGCATCGTCCGCATCCAGCTCGTCCAGGCCGGTGGGCATGGCGCTCAGGTGCAGGACCAAGGGCAGTTCAGGGTAGTCGGAGCAAAGCTCGGCCACCATGCTGGCGATTTCAGGACTGTAGACAGGACCGCACTTGATGGCCTGAATGTTCATGTCCTCCAGCAAGCAGCGCGCCTGGTCGTCGGCAATGTCCTCTGCCAGGGTCTGAATGTTTTCTTGCTGCGCGCTATCGCGCACCAGCAAGGCGGTGGGCACGCTGACGATATGGCAGCCCAGATGAGCGCCAGTGATGGCATCGGCGGGCAGGTGGGCACCGCCGCTGGGATCATAAGGAGCCAGCACGAGCGCCAGAGCAGGACTTGAATTTTTGATTTCAGCAGCCATCTTGTCTTGGTTACCCATGCAGGGCCGGCAAGGCTCTGGATGTCACGGGTTGAGTAATTTAGTAATATGAACCCCATTTTAATGGATTGCCCCGATTTGCACGCGGATCGGACTATGTTTACAAATACAGTAGGAATACTATGCGTACGTGGATGTGCCTGATTTGCGGCTGGATTTATGATGAAGAAGCAGGTTTGCCTGAGGAAGGCATTGCGCCGGGCACACTCTGGGAAGACGTCCCTCCGAACTGGGTCTGTCCCGAATGCGGCGCTCGTAAGGAAGACTTCGAAATGATCCAAGTGTGATCATCTCAAGTTCCAAGGTGGTTTGTTTTGACGGGAGGTGTGTATGAGTGCCACTAGCCAGTCCCCGCTAATCCAAGAAAGCGCTGATCTAACGCACCACCTGTTACTTGCCATGCCCGGTGTGGTTTCGGGCAGCTTGGCCGACACGGTGATTTATGTCTGTGAACATAATGAGCAAGGTGCCTTGGGCCTTGTTATCAATCGACCAACGGATCTGAGCCTGGTTGAGCTCCTGTCTCGTATCGAGGTGGATGTGGAAAACCGGGCTGATCTGGCCGCGACTTCTGTCTACTTCGGTGGACCGGTGCAAACGGATCGCGGCTTTGTTCTCCATGATTCCGATAAAACCTATACCTCCAGTCTGGGGGTAGGTGATCTGACTCTGACTACTTCGCGGGATGTGCTGCAGGACGTGGCCCAAGGCCAGGGGCCAGTGCATATGCTGGTCACGCTGGGTTATGCCGGTTGGGCTGCGGGCCAGCTGGAAAGCGAGATGGCCGACAATGCCTGGCTGAGCATCAAGGCTACCCATGAAATCCTGTTTTCTACCCCGGTTGGGGAGCGCTATGATCGCGCCCTGGCCTTGCTGGGAATCAGTCCTTTTACCCTGACAGGTGCTGCGGGCCATGCCTGAACACGAAACACCGTCAATGGTCAGCTCGGCGCAAACCTTGCTGGCCTTTGACTATGGCCTGAAAAAAATTGGCGTGGCGCTGGGCAACACCTTGACGCGCCAGGCCCGCCCTTATACGATTTTGCGGCCCGTTACACGGGAACAGCGCTTTGCGGCTATCGAGGCTTTGCTCAAGGAATGGCAGCCCGATCGCGTCGTGGTAGGTTTGCCTTTGACCCTGGATGGTGGCGAGCAGTATGCTTCGCTGCGGTGTCGGCGTTTTGCCAACCAACTGCACGGTCGCTATGGCGTTGCAGTAGACCTGGTCGATGAGCGGGGCTCCAGCATGGAGGCTCAAGAATTGCTGGGCAATAATGACGATGATGATGCCATGGCAGCTTGCGTGATCCTGCAGCGATATCTGGACAGCCTGCCACCGGCCTGAGCTCTCTACAAGGTTGCAGCCTTTTGATTAGTTTATTTCGTTTTAGTTGGCGCGCTGTCGCTCTGATTGTGTGGATCGTGGTCGGCTTGTTAAGCGTCGGTCTGCTTTTTCCGGTATTGCGTCCAGGCGGGCGCCGCGTCATGGTGTTGCGCATGTCGCGCCTCTTGATGCTGATCTGCGGCGTGCGTGTACTGCAGCACGGCCAGGCTGTTCAGGATCGCTCCGTGCTCTATGTGTCCAACCATATCTCCTGGTTGGACATTTTTGTACTCAACAGCGTGCGTAGTACCTCTTTCATTGCAAAAAGCGATATTCGCCGTTGGCCAGTGATTGGCTGGCTGGTGGCGGGTGCAGGGACGGTTTTCATTGAGCGCGGACAGCGTCGCGCCATTCAGATTGTCAGCCAGCAAATGGCTGTGTGCTTTGAGCGTGGTGATGCCGTAGGTCTGTTCCCTGAAGGCACCACTTCAACCGGACTGGATGTACAGCCTTTCCACGCCAGTTTGTTTGAGACGGCTATCAGCCTGAATGTGGATATTCAGCCGGTGGCTCTGGTATTTGAGCAGAAAGGTCAGCGCAGTGAGCGCTTTGCCTTTGTGGGCGAGCAGTCTCTGGTTGGCAATATCTGGGTTCTGCTCAGTGCGCGTAATGTCTCTGTGCACTGCCATTTTCTGGACTTGATGCCGGCTCAATCCTGTACGCAGTGGGGGCGTTCGCAAACGGCACAAACAGCTCGTGAACAGATCCGTGCGGTCGTGTGCCCCGAGGCCGTCACTGTCGAGGCCTGATGGCTTTAGCCCGGTTTCTTGCTTTCCGGGCAGTGAATCTGAACCAGATGCCGGTCTTGCAGGCGTACAGCACTAAGCTGGCGACCCCAGACGCAGCCGGTATCCAGACTGATCACGGTAGGCGTGTTCAGCAAGCCCAGCGTAGACCAATGTCCAAAAATAATAGGGACCTGGGCACAGGCGCGATTCGGCATTTCATACCACGCTAGCAAGCCGGACTCGGCATCCGGTGCACCCTTGTGCTTGAAGTCCATGCGGCCATTCACATCGCACATGCGCATGCGGGTCAAGGTGCTGACAATGGCGCGCAGGCGATCGTAGCCTTGTAGCCCAGCATCCCAGCGATCCGGGTTGTTGCCGAACAACTCAATAATCTTGTCTTGCCAGTCATCCGCACGTAAGAGTGCTTCCAGCTCGTGGGCGTATTCCAGCGTTTGCTCCGGGCTCCAGTCGGGGTGCACTCCGGCATGTACCATCAGATGGCCATGCTCATAATGAGCCAGCGGTTGGTGTCGCAGCCAGTCCAGCAACTCTTGTGCGTCCGGCGCGGCCAGCAGTTCCTGCAAGGTATCCTGTTTGCCGGGCTTGCGCACCCCGGCAGCGACTGCCAGACAGTGAATGTCGTGGTTGCCCAGTACACAGACGGCGCGATCGCCCAGAGAACGAATCAGGCGCAACGCTCCCAGAGAGTCCGGGCCACGGTTGACCAGATCGCCTGCAAACCAGAATTTGGCCTGGCTGTCGGCTGCAACATCAGGATGGCTGAGCAAGCTGTCCAGGGGGCGGCAGCAGCCTTGAATATCACCAATCGCCCAGATGGCAGGGGAAGTAGCTAAGGACATGATTTAGTTGGTTGTGCTGGAGTTGCGACGACGCCGGTTGTGCCGGTTTTCCATCATGATAAGAGCACTCAAGGCCATGGCCATGGCGATCAGGTTCGGAACCAGAGCGGTGACCCACGGCGCCAGATTGCTGAGCATGGCCACGTTCAAGGCCAGCTGATTGATCATGAAAAAGCCCACGCCCAGCAAGATACCGGTAAAGACCTTGGTGCCCACACCGCCGTGGCGGGTCTGCATGAAGCCGATAGGCGCAGCAATGGTAATCATGACCAGCAAGGTAAAGGGGTAAGCGACTTTGCGCCACAGGGCCACAACCTGACGTTTGGTCTGCAGCTTGTTCGCGTCCAGGTAGCCGATGTAATCCTTCAGGTCCAGAATGGACATGCGCTCGGGTGTCACGACGCGTGCAATCAGTCGATCCGGCGTTAGCGTGGTGGTCAGCGTCAAGGTGGGACGTTTTTCAATTTTGACCAGCGCTTGATCAGGTGCCTTATCCTGTGACAGAGCCGTGTGGGCCTGCTCATTGACTTGGGTCTCGGTAACGTCCTGCAAGTCCAGCTGGTTCTTGTGGAACTGTCCGCTGGGCGCTTGAGTCATTGCACTCAGGCGCTGCCCATCCGCGAAGTCGAACACGCTGACATCGCTTACTTTGCCATCGCCCTGCAGGTTGGCAATATTGATGATGCGCACCCCGCCACTGTTATTGCTCTCCTTGAACCAGTAGCCACTGTCCAGACGGCCGCCACCGGAACGTCCCAGCAAGGCCATGCCTTGCTCACTGGATTTGATCTCGGCCATGGGGGTGACATACTCGGACAAAACAAAGGCCCCCCCTACCAGGGGCAGGGTAATGGTCCAGAGCATCAGCATCATGTGCAGGCCGCTAACGCCTGACGCACGCAAAATTACCAGCTCATTGCGCTGAGCCAGACTGGCCAGGGCCAGGGTGGCACCAATCAACAGGCCAATGGGCAGCAGGTCGTACAGACGGGTGGGCAGCTCCAGGGCCTGGATGTAAAACAGATTCATCAGGGTGAACTTGGAACCGACCTTGTCCAGCTCTTCAATCAGGGCGAAAAAGGTAAACAGGCCAAGCAGGGCAATCAGCACCACGGCGCTGGAGCGATAGATTTCGGAAGCGAGATAGCGGCGTGCGGTGCGCATGAAAATAGGGCCCAGGAAAGACGTGGCTAGCTTAACAAAAATGCGGATTGCAGTCAGGGAATAGCGACTTGTCGCATACGTTGACTGATAGTGCGCGTGCGCGATTGCAAATAGGGGCTGTTACGGTTTTTGTCATAGTAGGCCGGGTTGGGTAACATGCCTGCCAGACGGGCGGCCTGCATGGCACTGAGCCTGGCCGCATCCACCTTGAAGTAGTGGCGTGCCGCCGCCTGGGCACCAAAAACGCCTTCTCCCCATTGAGCTACGTTCAGGTACAGCTCCAGGATGCGCTCCTTGCTCATGACGGTTTCAATCATATAGGTCAGAATCAATTCCTGACCTTTGCGCAGATAACTGCGTGATTCCGATAGAAACAGATTCTTGGCCAGTTGCTGGGAAATGGTAGAACCACCACGACGGCGGGTAGAGCCCTTTTCCGACTGGCGACGGTTGTATTCCCAGGCTTTGCGAATGGCATCCCATTCGACCCCCGAATGGTTCAGGAAGTTCGAATCTTCGGAGGCAATCACTGCGCGTTTCAAATTGGCGCTGATCTTGTCGTACGGCACCCATTGATAGCGCAGTTCGGCATCCGCATTGGCGCTGCGCAACTGGCCCTGCTCGGCCGCCATGAAGGTGGTCATGCGGGGCGGCACCACGCTGTACCAGAGCACCATCAGAAACAGGGCGATCTGATAAAGCAGAACACCAGCGGCCACGGCCAGAACGGCCAGGCCAGCCAGTTTCCAGGGATGGGCCAGAAGGCGACGCACGTCAGATTTGTCCGATGTCCTGGCGCAGCTGGGCCAGTACGGGTTCGACATCGGCCTCTACGCCGTGCCAGATCTGAAAGCTGGCGGCCGCTTGGCCTACCAGCATGCCAAGGCCATCTTTGCTATGTGTGGCACCGGCTTGCTCGGCGGCACGCATGAAGGCAGTGGGTTCGCTGGCATAAAACATATCGTAGGCCAGAGAGTTGCTGCGATAACGGGCATCTGGCAGTTCGGGCAGATTCTGGTTCAGGCTGGCCGAGGTGGCATTGATCACAATGTCCCAGTCGCCACAATGATCGTCCAGACCGCCCGCGCTCAGGCGGCGGGAGGCATCCGGGTCCAGAGCAACGACCTGCTCACGAATGTCGTAGGCTTTGGCGCTGGTGCGGTTGATGATGTGCAGCATTTCGCAACCGGCTTCCAATAAGGGGAACACCACTCCACGCGAGGCACCACCTGCACCGATCAGCAAGATACGCTTGCCTTCCGGGTTGTGGCCGACACGCAGCAGGTCCGAGCACAAGCCCACGCCATCGGTATTGCAGCCATGCAACTGTCCATCTTCCAGCCATAGCGTATTGACGGCTCCGGCCATGCGAGCGCGACGGCTCAAGCGTGGGCCCACCAGATCATAAGCCTGCTCTTTGAAGGGCAAGGTGACATTCAGGCCGCTGCCGTCCTTGAAAAACTCCTCCACGGTGGCGTTAAAGCCATCCAGTGGTGCCAGAATTCGCTCGTAGCTCAGGGCCAGATTGAACTGGCTGGCAAACTGCGTATGGATTTGTGGAGAGCGGCTGTGCTCGATAGGGTGACCAATAACGCCGTAGCGCTTGGCGGGAGTCGTGTCGGGCATGGTTAAGCGATGCTTGTCTTGTTGTGAGGTGTCAGCCCCAAGGCTGAAAGCGCATATTTTACCCTAGGGTCTGCTTTTGCCAGAGCTTGCTGTGGACAATACGATCTTATTGCACATCCGTGCCGTGCATACTGAGCCTGTCATGCGTAAAACTCCAGCTGCGGGTAATGACGAGTACATCCGCGCCAGGAGCCACTTGTTCGGGCAGGGGGGCGAAGGGGGCGGCCAGTTCCACAATGCGGCGGGCCGCCAGATTCAAGGCGGCCTGATCTGAAGGCTCAGTAATCTGGGCACGCAGCAGGCTGCCATCGCGCCGGATATAGACTGTCATTTGCAGCTGACCGTACAGTTGCTCGCCATTTTGCTTCGGATAGTGGCGGGTGCCGGTCTGCTCAATTTTTTGACGCCACTGATCCAGGTACTGGGCTTGTTCGCTGGCTTTGGCGCTGGGGCCTACATAGTGGTAGCGGGGTTGGCGTTGTTGTTCACGAATCTGCTCACGCAAAATCGCCAGTTGGCTATTTTGCACTTGTGGGTCCAGATCATGGTCGTCCGGGCCGGGCTCAATGGACGCGCCAATATATTCAAAGCTGGGTGTCGACAAAGGTGCCTTGTCCTGACTTTCCAGCTCGCCCAGCAGGCGCTGCTGTTCAGCTTCCAGGCTTTGCTGGCGTGCACGCAAGGCTTCCAGCACTAACTGATTCGGCAGATTGGGATCGGTCAGCGGCAAAGGATTGCTGGCTTGCCCTTGCTGATGCTCTCCGCCGCCATCCAGATTCAACTGCGCTAACAGTTGGGGACTTAACGGTGCCGAGTCGGTACTGAAATTGACCAGTGCTACATCCAGACTGTTGGCTGGTGCGGGCGAGGGCGCGCGAGCCGGCCAGAAGATCAGCAAAAGATGAATCAGTGCCGAAAGGGCGACCGCCAGCCACAAATAGTCTTTGGGCGCGTGGCGGCGGTCGAGCTTGGTCATGATCGTCAGTCAGCCGTGGCGACCGAGCGCAAACGGGCTTCCACCGTCAAAGCCAGTTCGTCGAAGGACAACAGATCCAGCGTGACTTCCTGACCACGTTCAAGTGCTGGCAGGCCGGGGACATGAAGAACCAGCGGCGCATTGCTCAGGCGCACCAGATCTTCCTTGATGAAGTTGGCCTGGACTTGCTTGATGTCGTTTTGTTGCAGCCAGCGCAGGCACCAGAAGCGCTCCAGAGACGACTGGTAGTCCGACCACTGGGTGTATTGCGATTCAAAGGCGCCAATAATGGCGTACAGATCCGCATCCTTGGGCTGGAAGGGGGCGGCCAGGCGTGCGGAGATGCCGTGCTCGGCCGCCGCCAGAATCTGGCCCTGATTGATCAGGTCCACATAACGGCGCAGAGGCGAGGTCGACCAGATGTATTGCGGCACACCAATGGATTCGTGCGGGCCGGGCGTGGTAGACATACGCGTACGCATGAACTGCTGGGAGCGGTAAATACCGGGCACATTGTGCTCGGCCAACAAACCGCCCCACAGCTGATTGGCCAGAATCATGTATTCAGCTACCAGCAGGCTTAGCGGCGCATTGCGCACGCGTGGCACCAGACGAATGATGGAGTTTGGATCGTCGTGCGGGCCATCCAGCTCGAAGCTGTATTCCACACGGTTATTGTTTTCCGGTTTGCCTCGCACGGCTTCACGCTGGGCTGACAGTTGGCGCGAGAAGTTCCATAGCGGACGCAGCCATTGTGCATAGGGCAGTTCGGCGTTTTCGTCGGCCAGAGCTTCTTCGCTGATGAGCGGGTCCAGCTCGTGCTGGCGCAGGTTGCCCGCCACGGTAATGCGTTCCAGACGAGTCTGATGCGACAGGATTTCACCAGTGCTGATGTCGGCGTCTACATACAGCGACAGGGTAGGACGAGTCTGCCCTTGATCCAGGGAGAAATGCGCGATCAGCTCGGGCGGCAGCATAGGGATCTTGTAGCCCGGTGTGTATACCGTTGCCATGCGATTGCGGGCAATCTGGTCGATCTCGTTGCCACGAGCCAAGGCCAGCGAAGGCACGGCAATGTGAACCCCGATACGCAGGCGGCCCGGTTCCGGATGCTGGACGGACAGGGCGTCGTCAATTTCAATCGTATTGGCGTCGTCCACCGAGTAGGCGGTGACATCGGCCTCGGGCAGGTCCTGCCCCCAATTTTGCAGGGCAATCTCCGGAAAGCCTGTCCCTTTGGGGAAGTGCGCGGCCAAAAAGCGATGTTGATGCAAAGTCAGTGGATTGGACCAGGCACCCAGCGACAGCAGCAGCTTTTCCGTGCTGACACCCAGTTCTTTCTGGGCCTGATCAAACGCTTTCCACTCCAGCGTGTTCTTGTCTGGCTGAGTCAGGAAGGTGCTGGCTTTCTCGGCAACTTCGGGCGGCAGTTCGCCCTTGATCATCTGTTCGGCCCAGGTCTGGATTTGCTCTTGCTGCAGGCGTTTCTTTTCAATGGCGGCCAGAGCGGCTTGCAAAATTTCTGGCGGAGCAGGGCGGTACAGCCCTTTACCACGACGGTGAAAGTAGGCGGGTGCGCTGTGCAGGGCAAAGATAGTGCCGGTTTTTTCGACAGCGCTGGGCGCGTGACCGAAATAATCCTGTGCCAGCGTGGACGCTTCAAACTCCTCCTGGGGGGCGCATTCCCATAAAAAATTGATATCCAGGGATTCGGCCAGCGCTTGGGCTTTTTCCAGCAGTTCTGCCGGGGCGGGCTGCTCGAAGGTAAATAGAACGCTGTTTTTCTTTATTTTGCTGCGTTTGCCAGACGCGGATTCCACCTGCATGGTGGTATCGCTGTCAGAAAATATTTTTTCTGCTTTGAAATTACCGCTGTCTTCAAAAAGGACGTACATGATTTTCCATCTGGATGGTGCTGGCCATCCGGTAAAGATAGTTAAGGTTGTTGCAGGGCAAAGCGCAAAATTTCGTCGATCCAGGGATCAAAGTCGGTCAGACCGTGATCTCCGCCTTCCAGAATGTGACCTTGGCTGCCTTTGTACCAGTCCGCCATCTCGCGCCAGTTCAGGACTTCATCACCTTTGGCGGCCAGCAGGTAAAAGCGCTGGGGATCGCTGGGACGTGGTACGTGAATGTCGTTAAGCTCATCCACATAGTCGGGCAGGAAGTGAAACGGGTCGGGCGAGTGATAACAGACATGCTCGCCCACCTGCGTAGCCAGATCGCGCCCTGCGTAGACCACCGGGTTAAGCAGCACGGCGCGGCTGTGATAGTGCTGCGCCAGGTGGCTGGCATAGTAACCGCCCAGCGAGGAGCCGATCACACACAATTGATCGGCGCTCATGCCTGCCTGCATTTCCGTGTCCACAATGCGCTTGCACATGGCAATGGCCTGGGCCGGGCTGGCGGGCAATTGCGGGCAGCGCCACAGGTGCAGCAAGCCTCTGTCCTGCATGGTTTGTTTCAGGCGCTGCGCTTTGTAGGACGAAGGCGAGGAACGAAAGCCGTGTAGATAGAGGATCATGGAGGCACCTGCTATATAGATAAGAGGGTCAGCGTGACAGTTGATCCAGCAGGCGCTGATGAATGCCGCCAAAGCTGCCGTTACTCATCACGACAATGGCATCGCCGGGCTGGCTGGCCTGAACAATGGCCTGAACCATTTTATCCAAATCATTCCACGCTGTGGCGCGATCCCCTAAAGGAGCCAGGACCTTGGCCGCATCCCAACCCAGCGCGTGCTTGCCCTGAGTCTCGCCGTAGCAAAAAACCAGGTCGGCATCTTCCAGCGAACCGGGCAGGCGGGCAGCCATGGCACCCAGCTTCATGGTGTTGGAGCGTGGCTCCAGCACGGCCAGAATTCGGGTGGCTTTACCTGTCTGGCTGCGCAAACCGGCTAGCGTAGTAGCAATGGCGGTAGGGTGATGGGCAAAATCGTCGTAGACGGTAATGTCATTGACCACGCCACGCACTTCCATGCGGCGCTTGATGCCGGCGAATTGGCTCAGTGCCGCGCAAGCCTGTTCAGGTTTGACGCCCACATGGTGGGCAGCGGCGATGGCGGCCAGAGCGTTCAGGCGATTGTGTTCGCCGGTCAGTGTCCATTGGACGATGCCTTGGGACTGGCCTTTGAACATCACGTCGAAAGAGGTGGCGCTGATTGCCTTGCTGTCCCAATCTCCGTCGGGGCCAAACTGTTCAACCGGCGTCCAGCATCCACGGGCCAGGGTTTCGTCCAGGCTGGGGGTGTGGGTGGGACGCAGAATCAGCCCGGTGGAGGGGATGGTACGCACCAGATGGTGAAATTGGGTCTGGATGGCGTGCAGATCAGGGAAGATATCAGCGTGATCGTATTCCAGATTGTTCAGGATGGCCGTGCGGGGGCGGTAGTGAACAAATTTGGAGCGCTTGTCGAAAAAGGCGGTGTCGTATTCGTCGGCCTCGATCACAAACAAGGATTGTTCTGGATTGAAGCGGGCCGACACACCCAGGCCGGGGGCCACGCCACCGATCAGGAAGTTGGGGGACAGCTGGGCCTGTTCCAGGATCCAGCCCAGCATGGAGCTGGTGGAGGTCTTGCCGTGCGTGCCGGCCACGGCCAGAACGTGCTGCTTGTGCAGAATGTTCTCGCCCAGCCATTGCGGGCCGGATGTATAAGGCAGACCCTGATTCAGAATGGCTTCCATCAGAGGATTACCGCGCGTCACCACGTTGCCCACTATATAGAGATCAGGGGACAGCCTGGTTTGCTCTGCGCCAAAGCCTTCAATAAGCTCAATGCCTTGTTCTTCCAGCTGCGTGCTCATGGGCGGGTAGACCCCGGCATCGCAACCGGTAACCGTATGGCCAGCCGAGCGGGCAATCAGGGCCAGACCACCCATGAATGTGCCGCAAATTCCTAGTATATGTATGTGCATGACAATCCTCCGGCCTGTATTCTAGACGACTGTTTGATCTGATGCGTGAGCTTTGGTGAGGGCCGGTGCTATCATCCCCAGATGATATTTTTTCAGGTGTGAGCCGGTATGCGTAGGCGTCTTTTTCTGCAGAAATCGCTAGTGTGTGCAAGTATTTTGGCCCTGCATCCCGCCCCTTGGGCCAGTTTGCTGCCTTCAGACCCCTTCCTGGCGCAAAGCTTCAAGGATCTTCAGGGCGAAGATCGCGCGCTCTCTACTTATATAGGCAAGCCCCTGGTGGTCAACTTCTGGGCGACCTGGTGTGCACCTTGCGTCAAGGAAATGCCGGACCTGCAGGAACTGCACAAACGCTACCCCGAGGTGAACTTTGTGGGTATTGCAGTGGACTCGCTGGATAACGTGAAAGAGTTTCTGGAACGCGTGTCGGTCAGTTACGACATTTTGCTGGCTGGTTCGGGTGGCTTGAAACAAATGCGCAGCGTGGGCAATAAAAAGGGCGGATTGCCCTTTACTGTCGTGTTTGGCAGCAATGGCCGGGTCAGCGAACGCATTTTGGGCCAGATAGATCCCGAAAAGTTGGACGAAGTTATTAAAGCTCAACGCTAACTGGCCGACTTTTTCGCTTAATTTCGTCAAATTGTCGGTCTGGTCCACCCCTGTTTCAAACGGGATGGGACCAATGCTAACTGTTTGTAAGCCAAGCAGGTTTATGGACAAATGACGTTATTTAGCGTAAAAAGGCGGTCTGTCTTGACGAAAAATCCGCTATGGCGAAACATGTCCTGGTCCTTAACGGGCCCAACCTCAACCTGCTGGGTACCCGAGAACCCGATGTCTACGGACATCAGACTCTCGACGATATCAACAGTGGTTTACAGGTGCTGGCCGACCAGCATGGCGCGCAGTGTCATTTTTTTCAAAGTAATCACGAAGGCGGGCTCGTCGATCGAATTCATCAAGCCCGTACCGAGGGCGTGGATTTCATCCTGATCAATGCTGGGGCCTACACCCATACCAGCGTGGCGATACGGGATGCGCTTGCCGGTGTCGGTATTCCGTTTATTGAAGTTCATCTGTCCAATGTTCACCGTCGTGAGCCGTTCCGTCACCACTCCTATCTCTCTGACATCGCTAGCGGTGTCATTGTTGGTTTGGGGGCCTACGGTTATGAAGCCGCGCTGCGGTTTGCTTTGAATAGTTAGGCGGTTCGTTTCGTTTTTTTGACCAATATTTTTTTAATGCCGTCCTGACCCAGTCAGTGGCTAGTGCGGCGTTGCGGGAAGTACGCATGGATCTTAGAAAACTCAAAACCCTGATCGATCTGGTAGCCGAGTCTGGCATTGCCGAACTGGAAATCACTGAAGGTGATGACAAGGTTCGCATTGTGAAATTTTCGCAAAGCTCGGCAGCTCCCGTGGTCTATGCTCCCGAGGCTCCTGTAGCCCAGGTGGTAGCCCCCGCCGCTGGCGCTCCTGCCGCAGCTCCCGCTGCACCCGCCGTTCCCGAAGGCCACGCCGTCAAGGCTCCTATGGTCGGCACGTTCTACCGTGCTCCTAGCCCAGGCGCTGCTCCTTTTGTGGAAGTGGGCCAGACGGTCAAGGAAGGCGAGCCTTTGTGCATTATCGAAGCCATGAAGCTGCTCAACGAGATCGAAGCCGACAAGTCCGGCGTGATCAAGGAAATTCTGGTTGAAAACGGCGGGCCGGTGGAATACGGTCAGACTCTGTTCGTCATCGGTTGATGATATGTTTGAAAAAATCCTAATCGCCAATCGGGGCGAAATTGCCTTGCGTATCCAGCGCGCTTGCCGCGAGATGGGTATCAAGACAGTCGTCGTTTATTCTGAAGCTGATCGTGGTGCCAAGTACGTGCGTCTGGCCGACGAGGCCGTGTGTATTGGTCCCGCCCAAGCCCGTGACAGCTACCTGAGCATGCCTGCCATTATCTCGGCAGCAGAAGTCACCGATGCGGAAGCCATTCACCCTGGCTACGGCTTTATGGCTGAAAACGCGGACTTCGCTGATCGTGTCGAAAAGAGCGGTTTTGTCTTTATCGGCCCACGTCCCGAGAACATCCGCACGATGGGCGATAAGGTCATGGCCAAAAAAGCCATGATCGAGGCCGGTGTGCCTGTGGTTCCCGGTTCGGATGGCGCCTTGCCCGACGATCCCGCAGAAATCGTGCGCATTGCCCGTGAAGTGGGCTACCCGGTCATCATCAAGGCCTCTGGCGGTGGTGGTGGTCGCGGTATGCGCGTGGTCTACACCGAAGCCGCTTTGCTGACGGCCGTTGCCACGACCAAAACCGAAGCCGCTGCTGCGTTCAATAATCCCGAGGTCTACATGGAAAAGTACCTCGAGAATCCACGCCATATCGAAATTCAGGTATTGGCTGATGGTGATCGCAATGCCGTCTGGCTGGGTGAGCGCGACTGCTCCATGCAGCGTCGTCACCAGAAAGTGATTGAAGAAGCACCGGCTCCAGGTATTCCACGTCGCCTGATCGAGCGTATCGGCGAGCGTTGTGCCGATGCCTGCCGTCGCATGCGTTACCGCGGTGCTGGTACGTTTGAATTCCTGTACGAAAACGGCGAGTTCTTCTTTATCGAGATGAACACCCGTATTCAGGTCGAACACACCATCACTGAAATGATCACCGGTATTGATCTGGTCCAGGAGCAGATCAAAGTGGCCGCAGGCGAGAAGTTCGTGCTGCGCCAGCGTGACATCGAGTTTGAAGGTCACTCGATCGAATGCCGTATCAACGCGGAAGATCCATTCAACTTCGTACCAAGCCCGGGCTTGATTACCAAGTGGCACACTCCCGGTGGCCCTGGCGTGCGTATCGACTCGCACGTGTTCACCGGCTACACCGTGCCGCCGTACTACGATTCCATGATTGCCAAGCTGATTACCTATGGTAAGACGCGCGAGCAAGCCATTGCCCGTATGGACATTGCCTTGTCCGAAATGGTGGTGGAAGGGATCAAAACGAACGTGGATCTGCACCGGGAATTGATGCAGGACGCCAGCTTCAAGGCAGGCGGCACCAGCATTCACTACCTGGAACAAAAGCTGGCCCAACGTAGCAAGTAAGGGCAGCAACAGGTCAGGCCACAGGCCTGACCTGACAAGAATGATGACTATGTAAAACAGGGGCGAGCCCCCTGTTTTGCTTTATGGAAACTATGTATGCGTGAACTCTTACTGAGCTGCCAGGAACACGAGGCCGAGCGCTTGTCCGATGCCTTGCTTGAGGCGGGCGCCTTGTCGGTGTCGGTGGAAGATGCCGATGGTGATACCGACCAGGAAAAGCCCCTGTTTGGCGAACCTGGTATCGAACCGGATGTGCTGGCCTGGGACCGAAATCGGGTGGTGGCCTTGCTGCCCGAGGAGCTGGAGCCTGAAGAGTTGCTGCAACCACTTTTTGAAGCCGGTGTGCTGGATCCTGCAAAGGCTCAGTGGAGCGTGCGCGAAGTGCCCGACGAGGATTGGGTTCGTTTGACGCAATCGCAGTTTGGTCCCATCCCGGTGGGCGATCGTATCCTGATTGTGCCCAGCTGGCACAAGGACGACGAGGACCTGCCAGTCGCCCAGGAAGGCGATGACGGCCTGGTGCGCATTGAATTGGACCCCGGCCTGGCCTTTGGTACCGGCAGTCACCCCACGACGCATTTGTGTCTGGATTGGCTGGCCCATCATGTGCAAGCGGGTCAGACCGTGCTGGACTATGGTTGTGGCTCCGGTATTTTGGCGATTGCCGCCCGCAAGCTGGGTGCTGGCCATACGGTTGGTGTGGACATTGACGAGCAGGCCGTGATTGCCACGCGCTACAATGCGCAAGTCAATCAGGTCGAGGTTGAAGGCTTGCTGCCCGATGCCATGCCCGCCGGGCAAACGGATCTGGTTGTCGCCAACATTCTGGCCAATCCCCTGCGTATGCTGGCTCCCATGCTGGCCAACCGTGTCAAACCGGGCGGGCATTTGATCCTGTCCGGTATTTACGATTGGCAGGCCGAGGAGATGATCGAGGTCTATTCCTCCTACTTGCCCATGTCGGTTTGGCAGGAGCGCGATGGCTGGGTGTGTTTGGCTGGTCAACGCCCGTTATAAGACGGCAGAACTTAAGGTGAGTTCATGGAGCTAAAGACTCGCTGCCCCCGTTGCGGGACATCGTTTGCAGCCAGTGTAGAAACGCTGCAACGCCGCCGGGGCTATATACGCTGCATTCAATGTGCGCATATCTTCGATGGCTTTGAAGAAGTCATTGATGAGCAAGCCCCTGAGCCTTCCTATCATTCCCCCGCCACGCCGGTTCAGATCGAGCCGCGCCTGGCGCCCGAGCCACCTGTTTCGCCACGGCAGGAACAGGTGCAGTCGGTGGACCTGCAAGCGCCCATTCCGGGGCCGCGATTTGTGGAGCACTCCCGTCACGCCCCGCCGCGTGATGAAGGCACGGCCCACGAGTCCTTGCAGGTACGCAAATTCCCCGACTCCATCCTGACACAAGCACCTGTCACTCCGGCCGCGCCTGCTGCTGTAGCTACCGAGCCTTTTGTCCGCCCGGCAGAGCCTGCGGTTGAGTCGGTAGAGCCGTCAGTCATTCGTGCCCGCTCCAGACACGAGCCTTTGCCGCAGGATGATCAGGACACCTCGTTTTTCGTATCGACCGGCTCTGTTTCTGAGCCAGATGGGGACCATCATATTGGTCAGGCATCGTGGTCGGCTGCCGAGCCTGAGTTCAGTGTGGGCGATCGTGCCAGTGCCTTGCGCGCCTCTTTCCCCTCGCGTCAGGCTGATGGTACGCATGATCGTGATGGCGAGGATTTTCAGCAGGACTGGGTCATTGACCCCAACCCAGCCTTGCAACGCGAAACACGTTATGAGGGCGAAGCCAGCTTTGGTCAGCGTGTGGGTTCGTTGATCTGGACCAGCTTGTGCGTTCTGGGTGTTGTTCTGTTCGTCGTGCAGCTGATGTACGTGTATCGCGTACAGATTGTCAGCCAGATACCCATGCTGCGTCCCGTGTTCGAGAGCGCGTGTCAGACCTTGTCGTGCAAGGTTCCCTACGAACGTCGTCTGGACCAGATTCGCGTGCAGGCTTCGGCCTTGCATAAAGCGCCGAATCAGCCCGGACAGTCCACCTTGGGCTTTACGCTGCGCAACGAGTTTGAACGGCCTCAGGAGTGGCCTACGCTGGTACTGGATTTGAAAGATTTTTCCGGAGCCTTGATCGCCCGGCGCAATATTACGCCCGATCAGTACCTGGCTTCCGAGCGACGTGAGCCTGCTTTTGCAGCGCGCAGTGAAATCATGGTGCGCCTGCCTTTGAATACCGGGCAGCTCCAAGTTAATGGCTACCAGATTAGCCCTTTTTTTCCTTAAGGTAATTTATGACCGAGCGAGTGCTGGTATGTGGTTCGATCGCGTTTGATACGATCGCGGTTTTCGAGGGGTACTTCAAAGATCACATCTTGCCCGACAGCATCAAAACCCTGAGCGTGTCCTTCTTTGTGCCCAGCTTGCGTAAAGAGTGGGGCGGTTGTGCGGGTAATATCTCCTACACCTTGAACATGCTGGGTGGTCAGCCTGTTCCTGTGGGGGCTGTTGGCAGCGACGGTGTGGATTATGTACAGCGTCTGCAGAACCTGGGTATTGATACCAGCATGGTGTGTGTGATGCCCGAGATGTTCACCCCTCAGTGCTTTATCACCACAGACCTGGCCGCCAGCCAGATCACCTCTTTCCACCCGGGCGCCATGATCAATTCTGCCCAGATCGATTTGTCTGGTCAGGAAGCGGCATGGGGCATTGTGGCTCCGGATTCCAAAGACGGCATGTTTGCTCATGCCCGTCACCTGCATGCGCAGGGTACGCCCTTTATTTTCGACCTGGGTCAGGCCATGCCTTTGTTCGCGGGTGAGGACCTGCTGGAGATGCTGGAACTGTGTCAAGTTCTTACGGCTAACGAATACGAAGCCGAAGTTATTGAGCAGCGCACCTCCAAGAGCATGGCCGAGATTGCCCAGGGCTTGCAAGCCGCTGTCGTGACGCGTGGAGAGCATGGCAGCACGCTTTATCACAATGGTCAGACTTACGAGATTGCCCCTGTGCCCGTGGAAAATGTGGTGGATCCCACCGGCTGTGGCGATGCTCATCGCGCTGGCTTGTTATATGGTCTTACAAAAGGCTGGAGCTGGCAGGAGGCTTGCAGCTTGGGTAACTTGATGGGCAGTATTAAAATTCAGGCGGATGGCCCGCAAAATCATGAATTTAAACGGTCAGATATCTCGGCCATGCTAAAACAGCACTATGGTATTGAGCGCAGTCTGTAAAAGAGCGCTCGATAGTTTTTTATGATTCGGCCAGCTACGTTTTTTGGAGTAAACCGTATGTACGTTTCTTTTTTCGATCGACCCAAAGTGCGTCTGCTGGTAGTGGCGAGTCTGGCAGCCCCCGTGTTTTTGCTGGCAGGTTGTGCCAATAAATCGGCATCCAGCTCGGTGTACAGCTACGGTCAGGCTCAGCGCGAACAGATCGTGCGTTTGGGTACCGTGGTGTCGGTACGCGCCGTCACTATTCAGGAAGACCAGAACTCGGGCGTGGGCACCGTGGGTGGCGCAGCCTTGGGTGGTGTCGCTGCCAGCAGCATTGGTGGTGGCCGCGGTAGCATCCTGGCCAGTATCGGTGGTGCGATTCTGGGCGGTCTGGTTGGTAATGCGGTTGAAAACCGCATGGGCAAGACCCAGGGTCTGGAAATCACGGTTCAACTGGATAATGGCGAAACCCGTGTGGTGGCCCAGGAAGCCGATGTACCTCTGTCCGCTGGTCAGCGTGTACGTATGCTTAGTGGTAATGGCCCAACTCGCGTGGTGCCCTTGTAATCAAAGCCTTAGTGCTTTGTGCATAAAGAACCCGGCCATTGGCCGGGTTTTTTAACGCCTGTCAGCGCTGAGCCTTTTGGGCGCGTTCGCGCTCCAGCAAGGTTTTCTTGCGCTCCAGGCCCCAACGATAGCCTGCCAGATCCCCGCTTTGCCGCACGACCCGATGGCAGGGGATGGCAATGGCCAAGGTGTTGGTGGCACAGGCTCGTGCCACGGCACGCGCGCCTTTGGGCATGCCCAGACGTTCGGCAATCTCGGTGTAGCTCAAGGTCTGGCCTGCTGGGATAAGGCGTAGAAACTCCCAGACACGTTGTTGAAAAGGGGTGCCCTGGATGTCCAGGGGTAGATCCAAACCCAGGGTTGGCTTTTCTACCATGGCAACGACCAGGGCCACTCGTTGATTGAATTGCGGATCGGCTTCGACCAGCTCAGCGGCCTTGAATTGCTCTTGCAGCTGTTCCAGCAAGACTTTGGCATTATCGCCCAGGGAAATCGCACAAATCCCGCGCTCGCTTTCGGCAACGAGCAATGCACCCAAGCTGCATTGGGCAATCGCAAAATAAAGACGGCTACTTGGAGTTTGTTGGCGAACGGTCTTGTCCTGCGAGCGCGGAGCGCGATGTAGCTCGTTCGAAGAAGGCGCCAATACTGGCACCTGTTTGGGCATGCGCCACAAGTACCAGGAAGCCACGCTGCGGTAGGGTGCCCAGGCTTGGCCAATTTCACGCAAGACACGGGCTGAGGGAGCCTTGTCCAGCTGCTTCAAATTGCGATAGCCCTCGCGCACCCCAAAGTCGTCCGCAGGCAGAATGTCTTCGTGCTCCAGCGTGTACATCATCATCATTTCCACCGTCCAGCGACCTATGCCGCGCAGCGTGGTCAACTGCTTGATCAGCTCTTCATCCGGCATTTGCAAAGCGGTGGCCTGGTCGGGAATGATGCCATCCAGGCGTGCCTGGGCCAGGCCCAGAATGCTATTGGCTTTGGCACCGGACAAGCCACAAGCGCGCAGGGTGTCATACGGAGTCGCCAGCACTTCCTCGGGCGTTGGGCAATGGCCGTGCGGATAGATATCAATCAGGCGTTGCAGGATGCGCTCAGCCGCACGGGTATGCAACTGCTGATACACAACAGAGCGGATCAGGGCTTCGTAAGGGTCGCGCTCGGGGCGTGGCTGATGGATGCAAGGGCCCACGTGGGCGACCAGCGCTTGCCAGTCGGGGCCCAGTGCGGCCAGGAATTGTTCGGCCTCGCGATAGCGGCTGGATGTGTCTGGTTTTGATGGAAGGCGAGTCATGGAAGTGGCCTGCTGATTGGTGGTGAGGCCAGTATAAGGTCCACTTTCGCACAAGACACCCTGATTCTTGCTCTTGAATTCAGCATAAAAAAACCTGGGCTATGCCCAGGTTTTCCATGTGTACAGTCCGCTGTGCTTAGATTGGTACCAGACTGAAAGCGGTGCGCGTGATGACCATATTGAGCACTTGAGTCAGCAGCAGGACGACCAGCGGCGACAAATCCAGACCACCCAGGTCAGGCAAGACGCGACGGATCGGGTCCAGCAAGGGGGCTGTAATGGAACGCAGCAAGGGCATGCTGGGCGATTGTGGCTGAATCCAGGATAGCAGCGCTTGCAGCAGGACCACCCAGAAGATCAGGCTCAAGGTCCAGCGCAGAACGGTGAAGACGGCTGCCAGCAAGAACATGGGGAAGTTCGAGAGCATGGACACCGATCCGGTCAGTACCATGGCGCTCAAAACCAGGTATACCAGGGCGCTAAGCCAGGCGGCGAACAAAGAGGTCCAGTCCCAATGGTTGCCGCTTTTAATGACACGGCGCAAAGGCATGACCAGCCAGTCCGTGACCTTGAACATAGCTTGCGAATAAGGGTTGAAGGGATGGATTCTGAGCGCATACACCCAGGCACGCAGTAGCAAAATCGTGCCCAGCAGCGACAGAACAATATGGATTAGGAAGAGGGCGACTTCACTGAACATAGTTGCTTGGTATGAATTGATGGGAGAGAGAATTGTCGCATGCAAGTGCTACAAACCAAAGAGCCACCCTGATCAGGGTGGCTCTTTGGGGAGAAACATAAAAGTAGCGTGTGCTTAAGGACGCTTGCCTGTCGGGAAGGGCCAGGAGCCAGCAGGATTGACATCTTCGCGGCGAGGTTCGGCAGGCGCTGCTGCTGTTTTGGTCGCTTTGCGAGCCGCTGTTTTATTGCCTGCTTTAGCGGTGGCGTTAGTCGTTGTGCTGGTCTTTGGGGTCTTGGTTTCTGCGGTCACGGATTTAACTTCTTTCTTCTTTGGAGCTACGGGTTTCTTGGCACTGGTAGCAGGACTGGCTTTTTTAGCCGCGGTCTTTACAACTGCTTTGGTGCCGGTTTTGGTGGCAGGTTTCGCTGCCGCTTTGCTGGGGGTGGCTTTTTTGGCCACGGGTTTGCTTGCCTTGGTGCTGGCCGGTTTTTTTGCGGCAGCGGTGGCAGCAGGTTTGGTGGTAGCGGGTTTGGCACTGGCCGTTTTGGGCGCAGCTGCTTTTTTAGCTACCGTTTTTTTGGCAACCACTTTCTTTGCCACCGTCTTCTTGGCTACCGCTTTTTTAGCGACGGCCTTTTTGGCAACGGCTTTCTTGGCTACCGCCTTTTTAGCGACTGTCTTTTTAACAGCTGCTTTTTTGGCTACGGTTTTAGCGGTGCTTGTCTTGGTCGCAGCGGCTTTAACAGCCGTGGTTTTTGCTGGAGTGGCTTTCTTTACCGCTGTTTTTTTCGCAGCCGTTTTCTTGGCAGATGCGCTGCTTGCAGACTTGGCAGGGGCTTTTACAGCAGCCTTGCTGGTCTTGGTAGCGGTGGTTTTAGCGGGGGACTTGGGGGCAGCGGTTTTGCTGCTGGGACTGGTCTTGGTAGCAGTAGCTTTTACGGGTGCTGCGGCTGCTTTTGCTGGCGTTGCTTTTTTGGGGCTAACGGCTTTTGTGCTTGCTGCTTTTGCTGCGCCTTTCTTGGCTGTTGCCATGATCATGCTCCTTGAGAACAAGTCTTTAGTTTGTCCACACCCATTTGACCTGGCCTGGAAAACTGCAATGGCCTTTTTCAAATGACGCAGGCGTTTAAGGTCGATACCTTATACGCTTAGAAGTCTAACGCAAGCCCCTACACAGTCAAGCATTAATCATGGCTTGGGGCTTATGGAATTAGGAATCGGTGTCTGCTGTCTCAAATAAGTTGCGTTCTGGACACGTGCAATCGGCCCATAGTCGCATCCAAGTCTCTGATTTTTGACGCATTGCTGGATCGATTGCATGGCCTTTTCATGCTTTGAAAGACCTGTGTTAAGCATGGAAAAGCGGTTTGAAAACGGACTTCAATTCACGACTGAGCTGCGGTTTTCAATGTCTGTTCAAACCAAAAAAAAGCCCTGCATAAGCAGGGCTGAAAGGGCAGGTTAATCGTTTCAAAAGTCGCAGCGGGCAAGGCTCAGGCGGGAACTGCCTGAATTTCCGGGCCAGTGTTTTTCAACTGCTGCGACAACTCGGCAAAGCGGGCTTCATACTTCTTGGCCGATTCCATTTTCACGGGACCGAAGCCGCGCAATTGTTGGGGCAGCTCGGCCAGTTCCAACGCTGTGGCGTAGTTGGCTTGATTCAGGTTCTTGCTCAAGCTGTTGAGCAGGCTCTGATATTCGCGCCAGAAGCGACGTTCCATACGACGCTCATGGGTGTAGCCAAATGGATCCAGTACCGTGTTGCGCAGACCTTTGCCTTTCGCCATCCAACGTAGCAAGGTGGCGGTGCGTGGGCCCAATGTGATCTTGCGCGGGCGGCCGGTAGATGGATCACGGCGTGCCAGCAAAGGAGGGGCGAAGTGGAAGCGCAAGGAGAAGTCACCTTCAAATTGCTGTTCCAGATCCTGGCGGAAAGCGGGCGAGCTGAACAGGCGGGCCACTTCGTACTCATCCTTGTAGGCCATCAGCTTGTACAAGCTGCGTGCGGCTTTTTCCGTCAAAGTAGGACGCTGACCCGGACGCAGTTTCTGTTCGGCTTCACGCAGAGCATTGATGGTGCTGCTAAAGCGCTGGGCATAAGCGGCGTTCTGGTATTGCTCCAGGCTGCTGGTGCAGCGCTGCATGATTTGTTCCAGTGTTTCGCGACGCTGCAAGGTTACGACCTGAGCGGCTGGAGCCAGGAGGCTGGCCAGTGCTTTCTCATCGTGAGCCAGCACGCGACCCAAATGGAAGGCATCCAGGTTGGCTTGAATCGCCACACCGTTCAGGCGGATAGCCTGTTCAACAGCCGCACTGCTAACGGGCATGGAACCTTGCTGCCAAGCCATGCCCATCAAGAGCATATTGGACAACAGGCTATCGCCAAACAGCAGGGTGGCAGCCTGGTGAGCATTGAAAGAGCGCACCTGGTTTTCGCCAGCGGTGGTCTTGAGTTGGCTCAGCAAGTGCTGGGCATCCAAAGGGGCATCCGGGTTGCGGGTGAACTCGGCCGTGGGAGCCAGATATTCGTTGATGATGGCGTGGGTATGACCAGGACGCAGGCAGGAAAGGGCATTGGGGTGAGCGGCGGCCACCACGTCGCACAAGATCGCCAGGTCGGCTTGGCCGGGATCGACACGCACCGCACCCGTGTTCTCTTTATTGGCAGATAGACGGATGTGGCTGATGACGGTGCCGCCTTTTTGTGCCAGGCCCGTCATGTCCAGCACGGAGCTGGAGCGGCCTTCCAGGTGTACCGCCATGGAGAGCACCGCACCAATAGTGATTACACCGGTACCACCCACACCGGCCACAATTACATTGCAGTCCTTGGCTTGAATATTGGGTTGTGGCAGCGTGTCCAGCTTGGCCAGCAACTGGGCTTTCATATCGGCCTGACCGTTTTGATCGCCACGGCGCAGGGCACCGCCCATCACCGACACAAAGCTGGGGCAGAAACCGTCCACGCAGGAGTAGTCCTTATTACAGCTGGACTGGTCGATCTGGCGCTTGCGGCCTTCGGGCGTTTCAGCAGGCACCAAAGACAAGCAGTTCGATTGCACACCGCAATCCCCACAGCCTTCGCAGACCGCCTTATTGATAAAGAGGCGACGAGCAGGATCGGGGTACTCGTTCTTTTTACGGCGACGGCGCTTTTCAGCCGCACAGGTCTGGTCGTGAATCAAAATGGTGACGCCGGGGATCTCGCGCAGTTCGCGCTGCAAACGATCCAGCTCGCGACGGTGATGAACGTCCACACCGGCAGGCAGGCTGACACCGCGATAGCGCTCTGGCTCATCGGTGGTGATGACCACACGACGCGCACCTTCACCAATGGTCTGCTGACAAATGCGAGGCACAGATATCGGGCCGTCAACCGGCTGACCGCCTGTCATGGCAACCGCATCGTTGAACAGAATCTTGTAGGTAATGTTGGCACCCGCGGCAATGGCCTGACGAATCGCCAGATAGCCGGAGTGGAAATACGTGCCTTCACCCATGTTCTGGAACATATGGCCGGTCTGGATGAAGGGCGACAGGCCCACCCAGTCCGTGCCTTCGCCACCCATTTGAGTCAGACCACGGGTTTTGCGGTCCATCCAGGTCGCCATGTAGTGGCAACCCACACCCGCCATAGCCTGGCTGCCTTCGGGTACTTTGGTGGAAGTATTGTGCGGACAGCCCGAACAGAAGTAGGGGCGACGAGTCAGACCATTGGTATCAATCGGTGCCAGGTTTTGCACCGTACAGGCAGGCAACTGTACATTGGCGTGATGGCCCAGCCAGCGACGCAGACCCACGGCCACACGGGCAGGGCTGAGCTGGCCATCGGCAGGGATCAGCACTTCATTTTCGATATCGCGCTTGCCCGACACAGTAGGGCGCTGGGCACGGTTAAAGAGCAGATTCTTTAACTGGTCTTCAATGATCGGGCCTTTTTCTTCAATGACCAGAACGTGGTCCAGGCCTTCAGTAAAATCGTTCAGTGATTGCGGGTTAACAGGCCAGCTCAAACCAATTTTCAGATGGCGAATGGCGGGCAGATTATCCAGACCGCTGAGTTGTTGCAGCGCGTCCAGCGTATCCAGTGTGGCTTTGCCGGTGGACACAATACCGATACGCGCATCAGGTGCCGCTTCCAGCACGCGGTCCAGGCTGTACTTGTGCGCAAATTCACGCACGCTATCCAGGCGGGCGTCCAGCGTACCTTCCATGGAAGGGGTCAGGAATTTGCTCGGGTCGTAAGGGTGTTTGCCGCCTTGCTTGTCGGCCAAGGCCGGGGCCAGATCATCCAGAGGGGCAATCTCGAAAGAGCGGCCGCTTTCCACGGTTTCGGTAATGGCTTTGAAGGCCACCCAGGAGCCGGAGTAACGCGACAAGGCCCAGGCCCAGATACCAAAGCGTTCGTATTCTTCAACCGAGCTGGGGTTGACCACCGGGATGCCCCAGGCGATCAGGGATTGTTCGCTGGCGTGGGGAATGGACGAGGACGAGGCCACGTGATCATCACCCACAATCATCAGGACGCCACCGTGTTGGGAGGCACCGGCAGCATGGCCGTGGTGCAAGGCATCGCCCGCGCGGTCTACACCGGGGCCCTTGCCATACCACATGGAGAACACGCCATCGACGGTACGGTCGGCACGCTCGCCAGCTTGCTGGGTGCCCATAATCATGGAGGCGGCCAGGTCTTCGTTAATAGCGGGTTGGAAACGGACCTTGGCCTGGTCCAGATACTTCTGCGCCTTCCACATGATCATGTCCACGCCACCCAGCGGCGAACCACGGTAGCCGGAGACAAAACCGGCGGTGTTCAAACCGTGTTCTTTATCCAGGCGAGCCTGGGTCAGCAACATGCGCACCAGGGCCTGTGTGCCAGTTAAAAAGATGCGTCCTGATTGTGCGGTCAGGTTGTCGCTTAGCTTGTATTGAGTGTCGACGGACTGCGTCATGATGAAACCTCCAGATAGAGATCATGATAGAGAGTCTGCCCTCGCTTTTTTTTGCGTTATAGTTGCGTGTATTCCCTATTCTTTGAAATGTTCATTTCGTAAATATTCAAATATGGATAAAACTGACTTAAAAATATTGGATGCCTTGCAGCTGGATGGCCGAGCCTCGGCTCAGCAGGTCTCCGAGCAGGTGGGTTTGTCCACTGCGCCCGTGTGGCGGCGCATCAAAAATCTGGAAAAAAACAAGGTTATCCAAGGCTATTATGCGCGCGTGGATCGCCGTCAGGTGGGACTGCAAAGTTGCATGTTTACCCAGATCAGTCTGGACCGTCACTCGGGTGAAATAGTCGATAACTTCATTCGTGCCGTGCGCGATGCGCCCGAGATTCTGGAATGCCACGCCGTGACTGGCGATGCGGATTTTCTGCTCAAGATCATGGTGCCCAGCGCGGAGTCCTACGACGATTTCCTGCATCGCTTTCTGTTCAATATGCCGGGCGTGCGTCAAACCCGTACGATTGTGGCCATGCGTGAAATCAAAAACGTGACCCGACTGCCTTTGCCACTTTGAAGCATCTTGTTATGGGGTAATACAAGCGCCTTCGGGTAGAATAATCAGGATTCGCCGGCCTGTGGTGGGTCGGTATGTACGCATGAAGGACGGGGTTTTATGACGAAGGCGAATATCTTGCGACGCACTTCCTGGGTTGCTGTGCTGGCTACTGTGTTTTTAAGCGCCTGCGCGGTCAAGGCGCCGGCTCCCGAGCCTGCTGCACAAGCGGCTGCCAAGCCTGTTCATCCTGCATGTCAGCCTGCTGCAGCTGGGGAACAATTGGCTGGTAACTGGTTAAGCAAACACCGCCAGAAAGGCGTGGTTGGCGAGCTGCGTACCTTGTTCACTTTGCAAGCCGACGGTTCCATGGCCTATACCGAACAGGTCAAGCGTCCTAACAAACCTTCGCAAGGTTTGAACGAAAGCGGCTGTTGGGTACGCAAGGGCAATGATTTGCAAATCAGCACGCAAGAATCCAATGGCGTCACCACCGAACCTGGCGACCCGATTTACGAAAACCACTACAACATCGTCAGCCTGACAGCCCGCAATCTGGTGCTGCGTGACCAAAGTGGTACCACCTATCGCTTGACCAGAATGTCGCCTGGCTACCGCCTGCCATTCTGATCTCTGCTTGCTTGAATGATTCCTGGCCGTCCTGGGGGCGGCCAGTTTTTTGTCTGTTTCTTTTGCTGGACGCTCCATGGCTCTGCGCGCGACGATTTATAAAGCTGAACTTAATGTGGCCGATAACGACCGGGCCTACTACGGCAGTCATACCCTGACGCTGGCCCGTCACCCCTCCGAGACCGAAGAGCGTCTGATGGTGCGTTTGTTGGCTTACGGTTTGTATGCGCAAGCGGACGAAGCCTTGAGCTTTTCGCGCGGGCTAAGCGACTCGGACGAGCCCGCCTTGTGGGAACATGATCTGGGCGGCAATTTGCTGCATTGGCTGGAGGTAGGCCTGCCGGACGATAGACGTCTGATCAAAGCCAGTGGCCGTGCTGACAAGGTGACGGTGCTGGCCTATGGCCGCAATGTCTCCGTCTGGTGGAGTGGCATCAAGGACAAGATCAGCCGCGCCCGCAATATACAGGTCTATGCGCTGGATACCGCCGGGACTGACGCCTTAGCCGCCCTGGCCGAGCGTGGCATGACCATCAATCTGAATGTCCAGGACGGCACGGTCTGGGCCAGTAGCGATAAGGGCGAAGCGACAATTGAAATCAGCCACCTGAATGCGGCTGTTTGATATGAGCCAACTGCTTGCAACGAAGTAACCTGGCTCGCCGGAGCCAAAGAGCATCGGGCAAGTGGCTTTGGAGTCGGCCTTAGGTGGTATGCAGGTTTAACGTCGATAGACGAGCCATCGAGCCGATGTCAGGGTACCAAGCAAAAAGAAGGGCATCTCGAATGAGATGCCCTTTATGTAAGCCTTAGCTATAACGCTTACAGCCCAGCCAAACGTCCCAACACCTTGTCGCGTCCAACCAAAGCCAGCACCGCATCCACCGCAGGCGTCTGCTTCTGTCCTGTCACTGCCACGCGCAAAGGAATCGCCAGCTTGGGCATTTTCACCTCGTGATCCGCCAGAACCTGCTTGATCAAAGCAGCCAGATTCTCCGTATTCCACTGCGGCAAGCTAATCGCCTTGCTGGCAAAGTCCCGCAGCAAAACACGCGCTTCCGGCGTCAACACCTCGGCCATCAGCTCATCGCTGGCAGGCTCGAAAGGACGGCAGAATAACAAAGCACCTTCAGCCAGCTGATTCAAGGTCTCGGCACGGTCTTTCAACAAACCCATGATGCCGGGCAAATCCTGACCATCCGTCTTGCCACCCAAGGCCTCAATACGGGGAGCCACACGCTCGGCCAGATCCGCATTGTCACTGGCCTTGATGTAATGGGCGTTCACCCAGTTCAACTTCTTGGGATCCCACTGCGAAGCCGACTTGCTCAGACTGCGCGTATCAAACCACTCTACCAACTGCTCGCGAGTGAACAGCTCGTCATCACCATGACTCCAGCCCAAACGGGCCAGGTAATTGATCATGGCTTCAGGCAGATAACCGTCCTTGTCGTAATCCATGATGCTGACCGCACCATGACGCTTGGACAGCTTCTCGCCATCAGGACCCAGAATCATGGGCACATGACCGTACTCAGGCAAAGTCGCACCCAAAGCCTGCAAAATCACAATTTGACGTGGCGTGTTGTTCACGTGATCGTCACCGCGAATCACATGAGTGATCGCCATGTCCCAATCGTCCACCACCACGCAGAAGTTGTATGTAGGCGTGCCATCCGGGCGGGCAATGACCAGATCGTCCAGCTCGCTGTTATCAAAGCTGATGCGGCCCTTCACCATATCGTCCCAGCTGGTTGCGCCGGACTGGGGGCTCTTGAAACGAACTACAGGCTTGCGATCAGCCGGGATGGCAGGCAATTGCTTGCCAGCCTCAGGACGCCAGGTACCGTCATAACGAGGCTTCAAACCCTGAACACGCGCTTTTTCGCGCATGGCTTCCACTTCCTCGGGGCTGCTGTAGCAGTAATAGGCATGGCCGTCTTTCAGCAACTGGGCGATGACCTCGCGGTAACGATCCATGCGCTGCATCTGGTAGAACGGACCTTCGTCCGCATCCAGGCCCAACCATTGCATACCATCCAGAATGCCTTGCACCGCCTCGGGGGTGGAACGCTCCAGATCCGTATCCTCAATACGCAGCACAAAAGTGCCTTGATGATGACGGGCAAAGGCCCAGGAGAACAGTGCAGTGCGCGCGCCGCCCAGGTGCAGATAACCAGTGGGCGAGGGGGCAAAACGGGTGCGGATGACGTTGGAAGTAGACGTGCTCATAACTTGTGTGTGGCCTTGACCTTGGGAAGCCCGCATACGGGACCGAATCTGCGTATTTTAACCCAGCACGCCAACTAGGAAAGAACCGCCGCGTAGAACTGTCCTAATGGCCGCTTTCTGTATTGAGTTGATCGAACTGGCGCACCAGTTCCGCCAGCGACCCGGCTTGCATTTTTTGCATCACGCGGGCGCGGCGAACTTTGACCGTCACTTCCTTCACATCCAGCTCGGCCGCGATCTGTTTGTTCAGCAGGCCTTGCACCACCCGCTCAAAGACATCGCGCTCGCCGGCGTTCAGGCTGTCCCAGCGTTGCTGCAAAGTCAGCCGGGTTCTGGCTTCTTCCTTGCGCTGCGCATCAGCAGCCAGAGCCGACTGCACGGCATCAATCAGGGCCTGATCTACAAAAGGCTTGGTCAGAAAATCCCAGGCACCATGCTTGATGGCCTTGACCGCCATATGAATATCGCCGTGGCCAGTAATAAAGATGACCGGCATATGCAGCTCGCGCGATTCCATCTGCAAATGAAAATCCGTGCCGCTTTGCTCGGGCATGCGCACATCCAGCACCAGACAGGCAGGGGCGTCAGATAAGGGATGCGCCAGAAAGTCCCGCGTAGAAGCAAAGCTCAGCGCGTTCAAGCCTACGCTGGCCAGCAAATCGTCCAGGGCAGCGCGAACGGACGGGTCATCATCAATGATGTAGACGGTGGGCGTGTTCAGAGAGGAATCCAGATTTTCTGTCATGGCGCCAAAGGTAAGGTGAAATGAAAGGCAGCACCGCCATCGGCTTGGTCAGTGGCCCAGATATGGCCGTTATTGGCATCAATAATGGTGCGGCTGATGGTCAGGCCCAGGCCCAGGCCGCTTGCCTTGGTGGTCCAGAAGGTATCAAACAATTGGGACAGCTGCGTGCCTGACAAGCCGGGACCATTATCCTTGATGGAAAACAGCACCTTGTTGGCTTGCGGCTTGTCGCCGGGCAAAACGCTGGTTTCTATGGTGATATGAGCCGCATGATAGTCCGAGGGAGGGGACAGGGCTTCAATGGCATTGAGCAGCAAATTGGCCATCACCTGCTGAATCTGAACCCGGTCGGCAAAGACCTGGGGCAGATCGGACTGCAAGGCCAGACGCAGATCAATATGCTGACGTCGCATCTCGCCACCGGACAGGCTAAGCAGTTCGGTCAGAGCCAGATTCAAATCAAACGCGCTGCTGGTGGGGGCTTCGTTACGGGTAATGCTGCGTACCCGATCCAGCACATCCTTGGCGCGCTGGGCGTCGTACACAATACGCTGCGCGGCAGCCTGTGCCTTCTCGACATTAGGGGGCGAGGCTTCCAGCCAGCGCTGACAGGCGCCCGCGCTGCTGTTGATGGCGGCCAAAGGCTGGCTGACTTCATGGGCAATCGAGGTGCTGAGCTGACCCAGGGTAGTCAAACGGGATAGACGCAGCAAATGCTCGCGTGTCTCATGAGCCGCTGCCTGTACAGACTTGAGCTTCAGCCCCAGATAGGAGGTGATCGCGATGGCAATAATACTGATGCCGGTATTGACCAGGCCCACGTCGTAGTCGCCCGAGCGGGTCAGCAGAAAACTGACCACGGTCAGCACCATGCTGATGGTGGTCAGGGCAACAACTTGCCGTGCCGACAGAAAACGAATCGCTATCAGCAGCAGCGGGGTGTGAAAGACCGCAGCGGCGATAGCGTAGTTGGTGACGGTATCGGCAATGAAGACCAGCGCCATCAAAATACAGATGCCGGTCAGGGCCAAGGCTCGGTAGGTTTTGCTCGATAGGAAGCGAAGGGGTGGTGTCATATCTTTCGTGTATGGGCCAGACTGCAGGATGGTGTCTGTCGTGTGGCCATCATATACCCGAGGTTCTTTCAGAATGTGCGTTAAGGCCTGGGCCACCGAAAGGATTTCCGGGGGCCCAGACCTGTCCGACTTAGAACCACTGGCCAAAGCGGCGGATGTACAGCATTTTCATACCCTGTGCGACCAGGCAGTAAGCCAGCAAGGTGCCGACCAGCCATGGGAAGTATTCCCAAGGCAAAGGCTGCAGGCCAACCAGTGCACCGACGCCCGAGAAGGGCAGATAAATACCAATAGCGGCAATCAGGAAGGTCATCAGCATCACAGGCAGGGCTGCGGTGCTTTGGATGAAGGGGATTTTTTGCGTACGCAGCATGTGAACTACCAGAGTCTGCGAGAGCAAGCCTTCAATAAACCAGCCGGACTGGAACAGCGATTGCAGTTCGGGCGTATTGGCGCCAAACACGTACCACATCAGGACAAAGGTGGTGATGTCGAAGATGGATGAGGTCGGGCCAATCCAGATCATGAAGCGGCCAATATTCTTGGCATCCCATTTACGCGGTTTGCGTAGAAAGTCCTTGTCCATGCGGTCCCAGGGCAAAGCCAGCTGGGAGATATCGTAGAGCAGGTTCTGAATCAGCAAGTGGATCGCCAACATGGGCAGGAAGGGGATGAACGCACTGGCCACCAGCACCGAGAACACATTGCCAAAGTTGGAGCTGGCTGTCATGTTCAGGTACTTGATGATGTTGCCAAAGGTCTCGCGGCCTTTGATCACGCCTTCTTCCAGAACCAGCAGGTTCTTTTCCAGCAGGATGATATCTGCCGATTCCTTGGCAATATCCGTGCCGCTATCCACCGAAATCCCCACGTCGGCATCGCGCAGGGCGGGGGCGTCGTTGATGCCATCCCCCAGAAAACCGACGGTGTGACCATTGGCTTGCAGCGCTTTGAGCACACGTGATTTTTGCAGGGGCGTGAGCTTGGCAAAAACCGAGTGACGTTCGACAGCGCAACGCAGATCGGGGTCTTGCATCAGCTCGATTTCAGGTCCGAGCAAAGGCTTGCCGGGCTCCAGGCCCACTTCACGGCAGATTTTTGCGGTAATGATTTCGTTATCGCCGGTCAACACTTTCACGGCTACACCGTGTTCGGTCAGGGCGGCAATGGCTTGGGCAGCACTTTCTTTCGGTGGGTCCAGGAAGGTCAGCAAGCCTTGTACCGTCATCTCGCGTTCATCCTGGGCTTCGTAACGGCTCTTGGCCTGCTCGATGGAAATACTGCGAGTGGCAATCAGCAAGACACGGAAGCCGTCCGAGTTGTAGCGGTAAGCCATTTTCAGCAAACGGGCACGTTGCTCGGTATCCAGTGGCAAGCGCTGGTCACCGTCCTGTACGTGGGTGGCAATGCTGAGCATTTCCTCCACCGCCCCCTTGCAGACCATGAGCTGCTCGCCTTGCGGATTTTGCACGACGACTGATAGGCGACGACGCACAAAATCAAAAGGCAGTTCGTCGATCTTGCGGTAGGAGCCGATGGCTTGCAGGGCAGAGGGTGTCTTTTCTGCAAAGCGCAGTACCGCCTGATCCATCAGGTTCTTCACGCCGCTTTGGTGCAGGCTGTTGAGTAGCGCCAGTTCCAGAATGCGGGGGCTATTGCGATCATCCAGACCCAGATGGTGTTCCAGAATGATGCGATCTTGTGTCAGGGTGCCGGTCTTGTCGGTACACAGCACGTCCATGGCACCAAAGTTCTGGATTGCGTTCAGACGTTTGACCACCACCTTGTTCTTGGCCATGGCCACCGCGCCCTTGGCCAGGTTGGAGGACACAATCATGGGCAGCATTTCAGGGGTCAAACCGACGGCAACGGCCAGTGCGAACAGGAATGCTTCGGTCCAGTCGCCTTTGGAGAAGCCGTTGATCAGCAGCACGATGGGCACCATGACCAGCATGAAGCGAATCAGCAGCCAGCTGACGCTGTTGACGCCCCGGTCAAAAGAAGTTTCGGCGCGCGAACCGACAATGGCTTTGGCCAGCGAGCCGAAATAGGTCTTGGCACCGGTGGCCACAACCACTGCCGTGGCCGTACCGCTGACCACGTTGGTGCCCATAAAGCACATATTGTTCTGTTCCAGCACACCGGCCTGGGAACTGGAAGCAGAGGCACTCTTGCTGCTGACGGCGCTAAAGACATCGTACTTTTCAACAGGCAGGGCTTCACCTGTCAGGGCGGCCTGGCTGACGAACAAGTCGCGGGACTCTATCAAGCGCAAGTCTGCCGGGATCATGTCCCCAGCCGACAGGCGCACAATATCGCCGGGCACGATCTGGCTCATGGGGATTTCGCGCATGACCGTAGCGCTGGACACGGTAGAGCGTCGTTGTACGCTGGCGGTGGTACGAACCATGGCTTTCAGAGCCTGGGCAGCTTTGCCGGAACGGTACTCCTGCCAGAAACGCAGCAGGCCGCTCAAGGTGACCATGACCACAATAATCAGCACGCCGGTGTAGTCCACGTCTTCGCCCGAGCGCATGGGCAAGATGATGTCGGTGACAGCGCTGACGGCGGCCAGCACCATCAGGACCGCAATAAAGGGATTTTTAAAGGCCAGCGCCAATTGAATCAGGGCGTGGGCGGGCTTGTCCCGGGCGACCTCGTTAGGGCCGTATTCGGTCAGGCGGCTCAAGGCTTCGGCGTCGGTCAGGCCATTCAGATTGGCTTGTACAGAAGCCAGGGTCGTCTCCAGGCTAAGCCCGGTTTCGGTGGCTGTGCGCAGCTTGGCGTCGTAGTCCGCTGAGCGCAGTGGCGGACGATGTTGTTGAATGCTCATGTAATGCTCCTGGTGTACAGGCGTGACGGTGCTGTCCATCCCAAGAGATGGACACAGCAGGTCCTGCCGACCGGTGTGAGGGTCGGCAAACTAAAGATAAGAACAAGCGGATTTAGTAAGCGTCAGGCCAGCGTTTAGTGGCTGGGCAAGGTGCAGCGCCAGACTCGCGCTGAGGGTGGTTTGTCACTGTCTGCAATCCAGTGAATTTCTGGTTTGCGGCTGGCCGTGTTGATACGCCAGGCAATAGCGGGGCGGTGGCCGGGAACAGCACGCTCGCGAGGGCAAGGTGTGGCAAGATGCGAACCCGACGAGGTCAGGGCCCGGATCGGTCCAGTATGAATAATGCGGTGCATGGTTGACTCCTGATCGTGCTGCGCAAGCCACATCAGCAGACAACCCGGTGGGTCAGTAGCGTCTGAGGGGCCTGTGCAGCATCTTTCTTCGACTGTCGTCGCTGGACATAGTGTGTTTTTTCCTGTCAGAGAGAACGAAAGGTCCTGCTTTCCGAACGGGTGTTATTTTACGACCTGCAAGCCGCTTTGCGACTGGCTTTGCGCCCGTTTTGCCCAGGCATTGGCGTATGGTTGCTATACGAAAGTATATGAATGGCCCGCCTCAGGATAAAAACCGGCTGCATGATGCAAGACAGAGATAGCCAGCCAAGTCTCTTTTATTTGTAGACGGCTGTGCTTAAGATGGGAGAATTCATTATTTTGGTGTGTGGTTTTCTTATGGCGGAACAATCATGGCAGCCCTAAGGCATCGTCTGACAGCATTGTTTGAGCCCCGTTCGGTGTTGGTCGTGTCCACCTTGCCTTTGCCCCTGATCAACGAGATGCCAGCCCGATTGGCTGGGCGGATCACGCAGGCACGGATTACAGCCACGCAAGTGCTGGTGCCCGATCGTCTGGAAGGATTGACCGATACACAGCGCCTGGATCTGGCGCTGGTGTGTATCGAGCCGGTGCGTTTGCCACAGGCCCTGGATGCCATCCGGGTGCATAAGCCACGTGTGGTTCTGTTGCTGCCCTCCAATCTGGCCTCCCGCGATCCTATGGAAGACATGGTGTATGCGCGCTCCTGGGCCCGTATCAATAATTGTCTGGTGCTGGGGCCGCGTGCCTTCGGGATACAACGGCCGCATCTGGGCATCAATTTAAGTCACGAGCCGCAAATGGCTCTGGCGGGCCGTGTGGCCTTGGTGTCTCAGTCGCGCTCCATTACCTCGGCCTTGATGGACTGGGCCGAAGATGTCAGCCTGGGTTTCTCCGCCATTGTGTCGGTCGGGGACGAGGCCGTTATCGACGTGCCTGAGGTGCTTGAATATCTGGCCATGGACCCGCGCACGGACAGTATTGCGCTGTATCTGGAGCACACACCTGCTTCTCGTCGTTTCACCAGTGCCTTGCACGCCGTGGCGGCCGTCAAACCTGTGGTGGTCCTGAAAGTAGGCGGTCAGCGTCAGCAGGGCGAGGCCCACGAGGCGGTCTTCAATGCCTTGATGCGGCGTGTGGGGGCGGTGCGCATTCGTTATTTTGTGCAGCTGTTCTCGGCCCTGAAAGTGCTGGTTTACACCCGCCGTCCCAAAGGGCGGCGTATTGCCTTGTTCTCCAATGGGAATGGGGCCGCGCAGATGGCTTTGGATGTACTGGGTTCGGATGCCGCAGTGACCTGCCCGGAGCTGTCGCCCTCGACCCAGCGGGCGCTGGATAATCTGCTGGCGCCTGGCGACCAGGTTCAGAACCCGGTGGTCACTTATGTACCACTGACGCCCATGCGCATCGACTCGGTTATTTCCACCTTGCTGGATGACAAGGAAATTGACGGGGTGCTGGTCTTGCTGACACCGGACCCCTTGGCCGATATGCCGGCGGTATCGCGTGAGCTGGCCATGCTGTCGGCCAGTGCTCGCAAACCCATTATTACGTGCTTGATTGGGGATGCGGATATGCGTCCCCTGCGTCATTTGCTCGATGGTGTGGGGACGCCGGCTTTCCGTACCCCGGATACGGCTGCCAACGCCTTCGATCTGCTGGCCCGCTATCACTACAACCAGCATTTGTCGCAGCAGACCTTGCCGCCTTTGCCGCTGGGCACCTTGCCAGAGGTAGAGCCTGCCCGAGAACTGGTACGCCAGATTCAAAGCGAGCGCCGCGAGGCTAGCGAGCAGGAGTGCCGCGATCTGCTGCGCTACTTCCACGTGCCTGTTGTCGACTTGCGTGTGACGCACGATCAGGGTGAGCCTGATCCTGATGTCCCGCCCATGGGGCTGCGTTTTGAGACCGATGACAAGTTGGGCCCTTACGCCGTCTTTGGTGGGGCCGATCACGCGGATTGGCTTTCCTCATCCTATCCGGCGGTAGAACTGCCACCGCTGAACCGCTATCTGGCGCGCCAGTTGGTGGAGCGTAGTCCCTTGTGGCGCAAGAGCCTGTCCTCGCAATTGACGCCTTTGGTATTGACGCAGCTGTTGCAGGTGCTGGAGCGTCTTTCGGATTTGATGAGCGAGTTGCCCGGCGTGCGCCGTGTGGTGCTGGACCCCATCATGGCGGGCGAGAATAGCCTGTACATCAAGAGCATTTCCATTTCCCTGAGCAAGCAGTCCATGCTGGTACTGCCTGAAACGGCTGGCTATCGCCACATGGCGATTCATCCCTATCCGCGTCACATGATTGAGCGGCGTCAGTTCAAGGATGGGCAGCGCTGGACCTTGCGCCCTATACGTCCCGAGGACGCCGAGGCCTTGCAGACCTTTATGCGTGGCTTGTCGGATGAAAGTCGCTACATGCGCTTTGTGTCCATGCTGCGAGAGCTGACTCCACGCATGTTGTCGCGCTACACCCGTATCGACTACGACCGGGAGCTGGCGCTGATCGCTACCGTGCGTTCGCCCAATCCAGATAACCGTAACCATCCCCGTGACGAGATTATTGGCTTTGCCCACTATCTTCGTAATGGTGATGGTCGGGGGGCGGAGTACGCCCTGGTTATCGGGGATGCCTGGCAGCGGCGTGGTCTGGGAGTCATCCTGATGGAGGCGCTGATACAGGCTGCCGCCGAGCAGGGGCTGACCTACATCGACGGCTATGTGCTGGCCTCCAATGCGCCTATGCAAGCTCTGATGAAGCGTCTGGGCTTTCAGAACGATGCGGACCCGGAAGATCCCAGCATGCGTCGTGTCTGGCTGGATCTGGGTGAGACCCGTCGCTCGGATTAGGCACAGGCAGGCCTGTCTGCTTGTCAGGTAAATACCCGTTTAATTGTTCCCCTGATGTCCCGATTCACTCAACGGTGGCGGGACTATGATGCACTCGTGATGGCAGGCAGTACAGCGCTGGATTGCTGGCTGCCGCCGCATCAATGGATGGTGCCCACCACCGACGGCGCCACATACCGGGGACACAATGATGCGATTGAATCTGGCTGCTTTGCAGCGCTGGGTGCTGGGCTTGTTCTTTATAGGCGGCCTGCTGGCTTGCTCCGGGCAGACAGCGATGCCACCTGAAAAAAACCATTACGAGTTCTCCATGGAGAACGACAGCCTGGAAATGCGCGATGGTGTGCGCTTGGCGGTGACGTATTATCGGCCATCGGCTAAAATACCGGGTGAAACCTTCCCGGTCATTCTGGAGATGCTGCCTTATCGCAAGGACGACTTCTTCGCGCTGGGTGACTACGAGTACGGCTCTTATTTTGCCAAGCGGGGCTATGTGCTGGCGCGGGTTGATGTGCGTGGCACAGGTGGCAGCTCTGGCCCTGTCCCTGTCAGCGAGTATTCCGCTGCCGAGATTGCCGATGCCGAGGAGCTGATCGATCAGTTGTCTCGCAAGAGCTGGTCCAATGGCAAGGTGGGTATGTACGGCCTGTCCTGGAGCGCCTTCAACTCCTTGATGACGGCTCACAGAAAACCGCCAGCACTCAAGGCCATTATCGCGGCGCACGGTTCTACCGATCTGTTTTACAACGACGTTCACTATATTGATGGTGCCTTGCATATTGACTCCTATGCGCACCAGATTGATACCGATAACGCCATGCCGCAAAGCCCGGATTATCGGATTGACCAGGAGTATTTCAAGAACCGTTTTGACCGCGAGCCCTGGATTTTTACCTGGCTGCGTCAACAACAGGATGGCGATTTTTGGCGTGCCGAGTCCCTGGCCTTCAAAAAGCAGCCTTTGGAAGTCCCGGCCTATTTGATTGGTGGCTTGCTGGATGGCTATCGTGATTTTGCGCTGGATGTCAGTCGAACCTCGAAAGCGCCTGTAATTGTGGAAATGGGGCCCTGGAACCACGCCTGGCCAGAATATGGCGTGCCTGGCCCGAATTATGAGTGGCGCGAGAAGGCGGTGCGCTGGTGGGACTACTGGCTTAAAGACATAGATACCGGAATTCTGGATGAACCGCGTCGGATGGCCTTCATGCGTACCGGTCATGCTCCCGCTACCGATCGGACCAGCGTGCCCGGTTATTGGCGCTGTGATCCGCAATGGCCGGTGGAAGGCGCGCGGACTCAACGTCTGCATCCTCAGGCCGGACACCAGCTGGCTGCTATTTCTCCTGCCTCCGGTTTGGCTCAGACCTTGCGTTACAAGGCTGGAGCGGGTTTGGCTGGTGGTGGCTGGTGGGGTGAGCAAACGGGCGATATGGCTGCCGATGATGCACATAGCCTGGTGTATGACTCCGCGCCCTTGAGCGATGCCATGGAAATCATGGGTATGCCTAAGGTACGTCTGAAGGTCGCGGCTGATGTGCCTTTCTATCAATGGACAGTGCGACTGGAGGATGTGGCCCCGAATGGGCAGGTTTCTTTGGTCAGCGGGGCAATCATCAACCCTTCCCAGCGTATCTCGCGTCTGGAACCACAGCCCTTGGTGCCGGGTAAGGCCACCAATTTGGAAACCTCCATTCACTTCACTACGTGGCGTTTCAAGCCGGGCCATCGTATCCGCCTGGCGGTGAGCAATGCGCAGTTCCCCATGGTCTGGCCCAGCCCGACGCCGGGTGTCACCAGTCTGTTTCCGGGTGCGGATACCTGGGTAGACCTGCCCGTGGTGCCTGTGCGGGAGCAGGGTACGCAGGCTTGCGTCATGTCGCCACCCCAGGCGAGTGAAGCGGCTCCTTTCGGCCGCACTATTGACGGGGATGGCCCCGTGTTCAGCAGTGTTCGTAATGAAGCTACGGGCGATTCGACGTTCACCACCAGCAATGAGCTTAGCTGGGTGCTGCATGACAATTTGTACCGCTCCGAGGAGATGTATCGCTGGGAGGTCAATGATGCTACGCCTGCCAAGGCGCGCTATCAGGGTGATCGGCGCAATGTCTTTACGATCAAGGGGCGGGAGATTGATATGTCAGCCCAGGCTCGGATCGAGTCCGACGAATCGTATTTCTACCTGACTTTCACGCGGGTGCTGAAAGAGGATGGGGTGCAGGTTCGGGAAAAGACCTGGCAAGAGCGTATTGCTCGGATCTATCAATGAAAAGCTGAATAAGAAACGCCGCTGTGATTGCAGCGGCGTTTTTTTGTCTTGTGCTCTGATTAGCGCAGTACCTGTTTCAGGAAGTGGCCAATCGCGCTGATTTCTTCCGGGCAAACAGCGTGGGGCATGGGGTAGACATTCCATTGCACCTGATAGCCCATGGCTTCCAGTTGCTGACGGCTGGCTTCGGCACGTGTCAGAGGCACGACCGGATCCATGCTGCCATGCGCCATGAAAATAGGCGTGTTCTGATTGGCCTGATGACGTTCTTTTTCCACCGCTGCCGCCAAAGGCAGGTAACCGGACAGGCACAGCATGCCAGCCAGACGCTCTGGCAAGCGCAAGCCGGTTTGCAGCGTCATGGCACAGCCTTGCGAGAAACCGGCCAGAACAATATTTTCCGTGGGAATGCCGCGAGCGTTTTCGCGAGCAATCAGGTTCTGCACTTCGATCTGCGATTGGCGCAGGCCGCTTTCGTCCTCGTGGCGCACTAGGTCCGCCACATAAATGTCGTACCAGGAACGCATGGCCATGCCGCCGTTAATGGTGACGGGCTGGATGGGGGCGTGCGGGAAAATGAAACGGATGGCGGGGGCGTTTTGCAGGCCCAGCTCTGGCACGATAGGGGCGAAATCGTGGCCGTCAGCGCCTAAGCCATGCAGCCAGATAACAGCGTGCTGAGGGTTGGCACCGGTTTCAATCTCAATCGACTCAAGCAGAGGGTTCATGCGGACTCCGAAAGATCTACCAAGGTCTTGATGTACTGGTACAGGGCGCGGTAGTGCTTGCGCTGTGGGTCCTGGCCTTGTACCAGTGTGGAATTTTTCTCGGCTTCTTTGCGTGCGGCACGAATCAGGGTGCGCAATTGCTGGATATCGGCGCCGGAAAATTCATTCATGAATTCGGTCAGAGCGTCGTCATCACGCAACAACAGGTCGCGTAGCGCTTCCAGCCTGTGCATGGCACGGGTGTCTTCCTTGGAGCCGTTTTCCCAGACGTCCAGTTGTTTCAGGATCGGTTCGGGTTCCACATTGCGCATCAGCTTGCCCACGTAGTGGATCTGACGGCGGCGTCCTTCGCGGGCCGTCGGGCTGATGCGCTTGGCATCCTTGATGGCAGCCATCAAGGCCTCGCCCAGATCAAGTTGTTTGAGTCGGTCGTCCGAGAGCTCAATCAGGCGTTTGCCCAGGTCGAGCAGAGCGTGCATTTCGCGTTTTACCTGCGATTTGCTGGGGCGGTCGTAACCGTTTTCATCGATTTCAGTGCGTGGACGGGCCATAAGAAGTGAAATAGCAAAGATTGTCGCCAATTGGCTATGATAACCGCCTAACCCTCAAAGAGTAGCAATGAGTCATCCAACTATTTCCCAATTGTCGATCAGTGCCAATCAGTTCCAGTTTTGTGAATTGGTGGATGAAGCGCTGCGGCATGCCAAAAAACTGGGCGCCAGTGATGCTGCCGTCGATATTTCAGAAAACAAAGGTCTGGCCGTCTCTGTGCGCCAGATGGAACTGGAAACGGTAGAGCAGACGCAGGACCGCTCCTTGGGTGTGACCGTGTTTGCAGGCCAGCGCAGTGGCTCGGCCTCCACGTCGGACTTTTCGATCAAGGCGCTGCGTGAAACGGTAGAAGCCGCCTGGCATATTGCCCGCTACACCGCTGAAGATCCTTTTGCCGGGCTGCCTGAAAAAGACATGCTAGCGCAAAGCTATCCTGATCTGCACCTGCACCATCCCTGGCTGCTGGACGCGGATCAGGCCGCCAAGCTGGCGATTCGTGCCGAGCAGGCTGCGCTGGAGTTGAGTCCTCTGATCAGCAATTCCGAAGGCGCGTCGGTCGATACGCTGGAAGGGCATTTTGTGATGGGTAACAGCCGCGGCTTTCTGGGGGGCTACCCCTATAGCCGTCACTCGCTCAGCGTCAGCCCCATTGCCGGCAAGGGCGACAATATGCACCGCGACTACTGGTACAGCAGCTCGCGTGACCCTTCCCGCCTGGCCAGCCCCGAGTCGGTGGGGCGTTATGCGGCCGAGCGCACTTTGTCGCGCCTGTCGGCCCGCCGTATCCCGACCGGCCGCTATCCTGTGTTGTTTGAAGCCCCGCTGGCTGTGGGCTTGATCGGCTCTCTGGTGCAGGCCACCAGTGGCTCGGCCCTGTATCGCAAAACCAGCTTCCTGCTGGATTCTTTGGGCAAGTCTGTCATGGCCAAGCACATTGACGTGCTGGAGCGTCCGCATCTGGCTGCTGCCATGGGCAGTGCGCCGTTTGACTCGGAAGGGGTGCGTACCTGCGACCGTGATGTGGTGCGTGGCGGCGAGCTGAAAGGCTATTTTCTGTCTTCCTACGCAGGCCGCAAACTGGGCATGCCTTCTACGGGGAATGCCGGTGGTTCGCACAATTTGCTGCTGAGCTCGCGCCTGACTCGTCCCGAGGACGACCTGGATGCCATGTTGAAGAAAATGGACCGTGGTCTGCTGGTAACCGAGCTGATCGGCCAGGGTATCAATTACCTGACTGGCGACTACTCGCGTGGTGCCTTCGGCTACTGGGTGGAAAATGGCCGCATTCAGCACGCCGTGGAAGAAGTAACGATTGCGGGCAATCTGGCCGAGATGTTCGCGCAGATTGTTGCCGTGGGTGCTGATACCTTTGCGGCTGGCTCCAAGCGTACGGGTTCCATCCTGATCGAGCAGATGTCGGTGGCCGGTTCCTGATTTCTGCTGTCTGGAAAACCGGTTTAGCCCCTTATGCCTTGCCACGGGCAAGAGGGCGCTCAATAAACAGATGTTTACGGCCTGAGTTCGGCATTGCTTCCGACTCAGGCCGTTCTCTATGGAGCATCCTTCAGGTGTTTCAGATCAAAGACCCGACAATATAGGGCCGGATTTGCGGGATAATCCGGGCTTTCCCAGCCCCCCATTCGGGGCGCGCCAGTGTACTATCCATAGCATAAAAATATTTCCCAGTTACCGAATACCCACAAGGAGGTTATTCATGCAGCGTCGCTCGTTTCTGAAAAAGGCAGGTCTTGGCGCCGTAGCCAGTACCGCCGCTATTGCTGCTCCTGCTATTGCCCAAAGCAATCCCAAGGTTAATTGGAAGCTGACATCGACTTACGGTCCCGCTACCCCGGCTCTGTTTTCGACAGCCCAGTCGTTTTGCAAGATGGTGGAAGAGGCCTCGGACGGCAACTTCAACATCCGTCTGTACCCAGCCGGTGAAATTGTCCCCGGTTTTGGTGTGATGGATGCAGTCAGCAATGGCACGGTGGAGTGCGGTCAGACGGCCTCGTATTACTACTACGGTAAAGATCCTTCTTTCAGCTTTGACACAGCGGTGCCATTTGGTCTGAATGCTCGTCAGATGAATGCCTGGATGCAGGAAGGCAACGGTACCAAGCTGCTGCGTGAGTTGTTTGCCACTCGCAACATCGTCAACTTCGCTTTCGGTAACACGGGCACCCAGATGGGTGGTTGGTACCGCAAGGAAATCAACTCTCTGGAAGACCTGAAAGGTCTGAAGATGCGTACGGCCGGTTTTGCTGGCGAAGTGCTGGCCCGCATGGGCGTGGTGCCTCAGCAAGTGCCACCAGGCGATATTTACCCATCGCTGGAAAAAGGCACGCTGGACGCCGTGGAATTCGTCGGTCCTGTGGACGACGAAAAACTGGGCTTCCAGAAAGTGGCCAAGTATTACTACTATCCCGGTTGGTGGGAAGGTTCGGCCCAGGTTTCGCTGTACGTGAACGACGCTGCTTTCAATGCACTGCCCAAGCAATACCAGTCCCTGATTGAAATTGCTTCGCGTGCTGCGGGCGAGCGCATGATTTGTCAGTACGACGCCCAAAGCCCAGGCGCACTGCGTCGCCTGATCGCCAGCGGAGCTGTCCTGAAATCCTTCCCGCGCGACGTGATGGACGAGTCCTTCAAGACCTCCAACATTCTGTACAAGGAATTCTGCGACAAGGATCCCATGTTCAAGAAGATTCACGACGACTACATGGGCTTCCGTGACGCGATTGTGCCTTGGTTCCGTGTGGCCGAAGGTTCTTACGACAACTACCTGGGCATTGCTCTGGCAAACCAGAAAAAAGGCTGATCTCTGTAGTTGGGACCGGGCAGGGCAGTCTGCTCCGGTTCCACAGGCCAGTCTTGTTAACCCCTGTTTTCCACTTGGAAAGCAGGGGTTTTTTATGGGCTTCCCCTCTATGAGAGAGCTCCTGTTTGTGGCAAAAAACCTGTGTTTTTGTGCAAAACCCTAGTGTTATCCACTATTTATGTTATTATGGCGAGCTATTTGGCAGAAATGCACGGGCGGAATATAACGCCTTGGCAGGGTCAGGTAGAGCTGCCCGGCTTGAAAAAGCGGGTGGATTGTATGGGCCAGGCATGTTGCTTTGACCCAGAATTTTAATATTTAGGAACCATCATGAAGACCTTCGTGGCCAAGCCGCTTGAAGTCAAACGTGACTGGTTTGTGATTGACGCTAAAGGCAAAGTCCTTGGTCGTGTGGCCAGCGAAGTCGCACGCCGTTTGCGTGGTAAGCACAAACCCGAATATACCCCTCACGTTGATACCGGCGATTACATCATTATCATCAACGCTGCTGACATTGCCGTGACCGGTAACAAGGCACAGGATAAGAAGTACTATCGTCACTCGAACTACCCAGGCGGTATTTACGAAACCAACTTCCAAACCATGCAAGAGCGCTTCCCAGGCCGTGCCATCGAAAAGGCCGTCAAGGGTATGTTGCCAAAAGGCCCTCTGGGCTACGCCATGGCCAAGAAACTGAAGGTTTACGCTGGTGCCGAGCATCCTCATAGTGCTCAACAGCCTAAAACTCTGGACATCTAAGGATAGGTCATGATCGGTAACTGGAATTACGGTACGGGCCGTCGCAAGACCTCCGTCGCTCGTGTCTTCATCAAAAAAGGTTCGGGCCAAATCGTAGTCAACGGCAAGCCTGTTGACGAATACTTTGCTCGCGAAACGGGTCGCATGATTGTGCGTCAGCCTCTGGTGCTGACCAACCATGTTGAATCGTTCGACATCAAGATCAACGTGCATGGCGGCGGCGAAAGCGGCCAGGCCGGTGCTGCCCGTCACGGCATCACCCGCGCTCTGATCGACTACGACGAAACACTGAAGACAGCTCTGAAACAAGCTGGCCTGGTGACTCGTGACGCTCGTGCTGTTGAGCGTAAGAAAGTCGGTCTGCACAAAGCACGTCGCCGCAAACAGTTCAGCAAGCGTTAATTCGCCTCGCGACCTGTTTATGGTGCTCAAAAACCCCGGACGTGTCCGGGGTTTTTGTTTGCTGGCTACATTTGTCCTGCTTTGCCCGGTCTGGTGCTTGAGAACAGGCAGGACTACGTTAAGATAGAATTTTTGCTCGTCTCTCTTTCAGGAAAGTTCATGGCTACACATAGCGATACCCGGATCAAGGTAGGGATTGTTGGCGGTACAGGTTACACCGGGGTCGAGTTGCTGCGTCTGTTAAGTCAGCACCCCCAGGTAGAACTGGTTGCCATTACCTCGCGTAAAGAGGACGGTGTGCCGGTATCGGATATGTATCCGAACCTGCGTGGTCATGTGGACCTGAAGTTCTCCACGCCGGAAAATGCCAATCTGGAACAGTGTGACGTGGTCTTTTTTGCCACTCCACATGGCGTGGCCATGAGCCAGGTCGAACGTCTGCTGGAAGCGGGTGTGCGCGTCATTGACCTGGCCGCAGACTTCCGCCTGCAAGATACGGACGTATTCCAGAAGTGGTACAAGATGGAGCACAGTTGCCCGGACATCCTGAGCCAATCGGCTTATGGCCTGCCAGAGCTGCTGCGCGACAAGATTGCTCAAGCCAAGGTTATTGGTAACCCGGGTTGCTACCCCACCACCGTCTTGCTGGGCCTGGCTCCCTTGCTGGAAGGCGGCAAGGCGCTGGTTGATACCCAGCATCTGATTGCAGACTGCAAATCCGGTGTGTCCGGTGCTGGTAAAGGGGCTTCGGTTCCCAATCTGTTTGCTGAAGCCAGCGACAACTTCAAGGCATATGGCGTGTCGGGTCACCGTCACCATCCGGAAATTGTGGAACAGCTGCAGCGATTGGCTGGTGGCCCGGTCGGTCTGACCTTTGTGCCCCATTTGGTGCCCATGATCCGAGGCATGTTCTCCACGATCTACGCACGTATCACGCCCGAAGCCATGGATACAGACTTCCAGGCCTTGTACGAGCAGCGCTACGCCCAGGAAACCTTTGTAGATGTGCTGCCTGCCGGTACTCTGCCAGAAACCCGCTCGGTACGCGCTTCCAACCAGCTGCGTATTTCCGTGCAGCGTCCTGGCAATGGCGATCAGTTGATCATTCTGGTGGTGCAGGACAATCTGGTTAAGGGTGCTTCGGGCCAGGCTGTGCAGAACATGAATATCTTGTTCGGTCTGCCAGAACAAACCGGCTTGAATCACGTTGCAATTTTGCCTTAAAGGGAACTTGGTCTTGGTGAACAGGTCAAATGTTTATGGCTGAATCACCGCAAACCAATTCTTCTACTGTCGCTCCTTCCCGTTCGCGGGGCGGGGCGAATACGATTGGGCTGGCCGTATTGCTGGGAGTGTTGTTGGGCGGTGGAGGCCTGTGGCTTTACCGCAGCCTGACTCAACCGGCCGATCAGTCCGAACAAATACAGCTGGCCATGCAAAATCTGGCGCGTAGCCAGCAATCCCTGCAGCAAATTCAAAGTGAATTTGAAGGGCTGCGCGGGCAACTGGTTCTGGAAGAGAGCACGCGCAAGGGTTTGGAAAAGTCCTTGTCGTCTACCCAGGCCGAACTGGCGCAGACGCGCGAACAGTTGGCCTTTTATGAACAGTTGCTCCCACCCGGTCCCAGTGGTTCTGTTACTGTCCGAGCTCTGGACGTTGCGAAAAGGGGTGATTTGCTGGAGTACAAGGTACTGCTGCAACGTAACGCCCCAGAAGGAAAGGCTTTTTCCGGGCGCCTCCAGTTTCAGCTGACTGGGCGGCAAGACGGAAAAAACGTTAAAATCGATTTATCACCCAGTTCCGGGCCGGACTCGGTACTGGCAGAGTCGTCTGTAGAACAGATCGATCCCTTGGTTTTAAACTTCAACCAGTTTCAGCGCGCCATGGGTTGGCTGGCTTTGCCGCCAGGCTTTGAACCCACCGCCTTGACGCTGAACGTCCTGGAAGGAAGCGTTATCCGCGCCTCTCGCCAGGAAAAAATCGCCCAGCCAGACTAATCACCTTACCCGCGGGTGGTCATGTGCAAGGCGATCACATGATAATTATTCATGCCGGCGGGGGCCGGCAGGAGAACCACATGAGCACTCTTACCGAATCCGTTGATCTGCAAGCCCCTCCTTCCCCACTGATCTTTACCGATTCAGCGGTTGAGAAGGTCCGTGAGCTCCTGATTGAAGAAGGTAGCCCCGAACTGAAGCTGCGCGTCTTCGTGCAAGGTGGCGGCTGTTCCGGCTTCCAGTATGGCTTCACCTTTGACGAACTAGTTAACGACGACGACACCATTATTGATAAGGATGGCGTGCAACTGCTGGTTGACGCCATGAGCTTTCAATACCTGGTGGGCGCTGAAATTGATTACAAGGACGACCTGGACGGCGCTCAGTTCGTGATTCGTAACCCGAATGCCACGACTACCTGCGGCTGCGGTTCTTCCTTCACGATGTAAGAAAGCAAGGCTGGCGCTGATTGCTTAGCGTTCCAGGCCTTGGTAGGTTGCTACAAAGTACACCCCAGACTCTGAGTCCAGAGTCTGGGGTGTTTTGTTTACGGGGTTTTGTTGAAGGCCGTGCAGCGTCAGGTTTCAGGGCTAATCCGTTGTAGGGCGCTTCGCGGTTCAACTTTGGGTGCTCGTTCGTAGCCTAGGTAGGGCGGCGAAGCAGCTCAATGCTGTTAATGGCACGGCCCAAAGAAAAGAACGGCTTGCTTCTATTTGTTTTGAACAGGAGGGGCGCTGCCTTGTCATGTTCTGCTTTTTGGCAGGTGCTTGGCTAACGGATTATGAGTCCGCCGCTGTATTTTAAAGTTTTGCGAAGCTAAACGTTAAAAGCAGTTCTCAGGCCGGATAACAAGCGCCCAGCACCGTAGCGCGCCGTGCACCTGTCACAGCAGGCAGCCCGGCAGGAATGCGTTCGATATGCGCGTAAGCCAGCCAAGCAAAGGCCAGGGCTTCGATGGATTGCGGATCCATGCCCAGCTCGGCGCTGGAGCGGATAGGCATAGTCACCAGATCGCCCAGGCGTTTCAGCATGGCCGGATTGGCAGCGCCACCACCACACACAATCAGCTCTTGAATCTGATCTGCGTAAGGCTGGATGGCCTGTGCAACGCTATGTACGGTCAAGTCCATCAGAGTGGATTGCACCGTAGCAGGCTGAAGCTCGCCTTTCGGATCAACACGATCCAGATGCTCCTGCAGCCACCTCAAATTGAACAGATCACGACCTGTAGATTTAGGAGCAGGCAGAGCAAACCAGGGTTCGCTCAATAGGCTGGCAAGCAAGGCAGGGTCAGATGCCGCGCTATCAGCCCATTGTCCGTCCTTGTCGTAGGGCTGGCCTTCATGTTTGTTCACCCAGGCATCCAGCAGCATGTTTGCCGGGCCAGTATCAAAGCCAAAAACATTGCGTCCAGGCAGCAGCAGGGAGATATTCGCAATTCCACCCAAGTTCAGAATGACGCGGCCATGTTCGTGACGGAACAGGGCTTCATGGACGATGGGCACCAAAGGTGCACCTTGGCCGCCCGCCGCTATATCCCGGCTGCGGAAGTCTGCAATTACATCCACTCCACAGCGCTCGGCTAGAAGAGCAGGGGCATTCAATTGCAAGGTGTAGCCCTGGTCAGGCGCATGGCGGATGGTCTGACCGTGTACGCCAATCGCACGGATCAGGTCTTTCTCGGGGCCTTGAGTCCAGGGCAGGCAAGCCTGGGCGTAGAGTTCGGTCAGTTGCTGGGCGGCGATGCTGGCGCGGGCCAGTTCGTTGTGCCCTGGATGCTGCAAAGCCAGCAGCTCGTCTCGCAGAGCGGCTGGCATAGGCAGGCTATGGGTTTGGTGTATCTGTGCCCCCTGTGGGCCGAAGGATGCCAGCACGGCATCCACACCGTCCATGCTGGTACCAGACATCAGTCCGATAAACAGGGGGGCTTTCATGGTTTAGCGGCTGGCCAGCTTTACGGGCTCAGCATCTGTGTGCAGCAAGGCAAAGCTGTTCTGGTAGGAAGCCAGGGTTTGCTGGAACTGCTTGCGCTGCGGGGCATCCAGAACGCGTGCTACTGGCAGGTCTACCGACAGGGGATCAACGGCTTTCTGGGCGATACGGAATTCGTAATGCAGATGTGGGCCTGTTGCCCAGCCCGTCGAACCCACATAGCCAATCAACTGACCCTGTTCTACGCGGTCGCCTTTGCGCAGTCCAGCGGCAAAGCGGCTCTGGTGAGCGTACAAGGTGGTGAACTGACCGTGATGCTTCAGGATGATCGTGTTGCCGTAACCATTTTGGCGGCCAATAAACTCGACTGTGCCATCCGCGGTAGCGTGGATGGGGGTGCCGGATGGGGCAGCATAGTCCACACCCTTGTGGTCACGCCATCCGCCATGCACCGGATGGCGGCGACCGCCAAAGGTGGAGCTGATGCGGGTGAACTTCAATGCGGTGCGCAGGAAAGCGCCTTTCAGGCTTTGGCCGCTGAAGTCGTAATAACCGCCGGAGCCATTTTCAGGCTGGAACCAGGCGGCCTCATGAGTTTTGCCCTGATTGATGAATTCCACTGCCAGCAAGCGGCCCGAACCCACGTCCTGGCCTTCATGACCGTAGGACTCGTAGACCACGCGGAAACTGTCGCCTTTGCGCAGATCTTTCAGAAAGTCGATCTTGCTGCCCATCACATCCGCCATTTGCAGCGTGATGTTGTCGGGGATGCCGGCCTGATCGCTGGCGCCAAACAGCGAGCTGTTGATCGTGGCTTGAGCCACGCGCACTCGGGTCTGGGTCAGGTCGGTTTGTTCCTGGGCGATAAAGCCATTGTTACCGTCCGGGCGTACTTCCAGCCAGCTGGCCAGACCTTGGCCGGACTGATCGGAGTAGGGGGTATGACGGTAGCGCAGCCATTGCAAATTGCCATTGGCATCCAAGGCAGCTTGGATGGTACGGCCAGGGTAAAGCTTGTAGATGGAGCGCGCTTTCTTGTCGTGCGTCAGAAATTGCAACAAGCCTTCTTCACTGACTTCCATGCGCTGGAGCAGGGCGGACAAGGTGTCGCCACGGCGGATGCGGGTTTCAGTAATGTAGGCTTGCTGGTCCTGGGCCTGCAGCACGGTCAGGTCCGATGGCAGGGTCAAGGCGGTGCGGGCTTGGTAAATCTGGGGTTCCGGGCTGCTGGGCATCACCACGGCAAGTGCACCGGCGGCTACAAAAGAGCCAAGAGCAAGCGTGATCAAACCGGCACGGATAAAAAGGGCTCGGGCGGACCGAGGCTGGTGGATGTTGAGGTGGGAGGAGGAGCGTTTCCCTTTGCTGAACATAAAACCAGAACCTTGTTGGACGTACGGTTTACCGTCCACCCGGCTGGCAGGCGGAGGTCAGTTGTACTGGGCGGACAGAACATTCCAGCCCTGGCGATCTGACCTGCGCGGGAATGATAAAATAATTCGGTTTACGAAACCTTGCTCAATTCTTAAGCACGTCTCGCAATAGCAGGCTATCCTAGCGCATTAGGCTTAATTTTTCGAGCATTTTTACTCATTAGTTTGTCACCAGATTTGTTATGTCATCCCCCTCAGAGCCCCTTTCTCCAGAAGTCCTGGCTGATTTAGCCATCGTCAAACGCGGCTGCGACGAATTGCTCGTCGAATCCGAGTTTGCCCGCAAACTGGCGCGCAGCCATGCAACAGGACAGCCGCTGCGGATCAAGCTGGGTCTGGACCCCACGGCTCCCGACATTCACCTGGGGCACACAGTGGTGCTCAACAAGATGCGCCAGCTGCAGGATTTGGGGCATACCGTCATCTTTTTGATTGGCGACTTCACCTCCACCATTGGTGATCCCAGCGGCCGCAACACGACTCGTCCGCCCCTGACGCCCGAGCAGGTCATTGCCAACGCCAAGACCTACTACGATCAGGCTGCGCTGGTTCTGGACCCGGCCCGTACCGAAGTTCGCTACAACTCGGAGTGGTGCGACAAGCTCGGTTCGCGCGGCATGATTCAACTGGCTTCGCGTTACACCGTGGCCCGCATGATGGAGCGTGATGATTTCACCAAGCGCTTCAAGGCGAATCAGCCTATTTCGGTGCACGAGTTTTTGTATCCTTTGCTGCAAGGCTACGATTCGGTTCAATTGAAAGCGGACGTGGAATTGGGCGGTACCGACCAGAAATTCAATTTGCTGGTGGGTCGTGAATTGCAAAAAGAATATGGTCAGGAACAGCAATGTATTTTGACCATGCCATTGCTGGTGGGTTTGGACGGCGTAGAAAAAATGTCCAAATCCAAAGGCAATTACATTGGTATCAGTGAAACGCCGGACTCCATGTTCGGCAAGTTGATGTCCATCTCCGATACCTTGATGTGGCGTTACTTCGAGCTGTTGTCGTTCCGTAGTCTGGAAGACATCGCTGGTCTGCAAAAGCAGATTGAAGAAGGTCGTAACCCACGTGAAGTCAAAGTGGAGCTGGCACAGGAGATCGTCACACGTTTCCACAGCGCCCAGGCCGCCGAGCAGGCGCTGGAAACTTTCGATGCCCGTTTCCGTCGTGGCGAAATGCCCGAGGACATGCCCGAGGTAACCGTGGCGGGTGAACTGGCCTTGCTGCGTGTCTTGCGCGAAGCAGGTCTGGTTGCCTCCGGCAGCGAAGCCCAGCGCAATGTGGAGCAGGGCGGCGTGCGCATCAATGGCGAACGTGTGGACGATAAAGGTTTGCAACTGGAGCCGGGCAGCTATGTGCTGCAAGTGGGCAAGCGCAAGTTTGCGCGAGTCACTTTGACCGGCTGATTGATTGTGGAGGTCTGCAATGAAACTGCGTAGTGATTCTTTTCAAGATCAGAGCGTGATTCCCGAGCGTCTGGCGTTTTGCCGTTACGACGCGCAATCGAGAGTCGCCTTGGCCGGTAACGCCAATCCGCATCTGGAATGGTCCGATGTTCCCGAGCAGACCCAATCCTTTGTGGTTATTTGCCACGACCCCGATGTCCCCAGTAAACCGGACGATGTGAACCAGGATGGGCGCGAGGTACCGGCGGATTTGCCACGGGTGGATTTCTTTCATTGGGTCTTGATCAACATCTCGCCCGAGCTGCGTAGCCTGGCAGAAGGCTCTTATTCCAAGGGCATCACGCCACGCGGTAAAGCCGGTCCACTGGCTCTGGACGATACACGCCAGGGCGTGAACGACTTTACCAACTGGTTTGCCAGCGACCGCGACATGAACGGTGATTACTTCGGCTACGACGGCCCGTGCCCTCCGTGGAACGATGCTTTGCCGCACCGTTATGTCTTTACGGTTTATGCCCTGGATATTGCCGAGCTGCCTTTGGAAGGTCGCTTCAATGGCCAGGACGTGTTGCGCGCCATGGAAGGTCATATTCTGGGTCGTGCATCCCTGACCGGTATGTATACCCTGAATCCCCGTTTGATCCAGCAATCCTGATTCCCCAGGGCGGACTGTTTGAGTTTTTTTCATATTCTCTTGAGTCCGCCTGCCGCCGCCTTACTTATTTCCATGTTTTTTGGGGTTTCTGCCACCAGAGACGTTTGTCTCGGTGGTTTGACGCGCTTCCGCGCTAAAATGTTGCTTTCTTAGTTTGCTACCACTTTATCCTTAGGAACCCTCATGTTTGACCGTTCTGCGACTCTTGACAAAGTTGACCCCGATCTTTGGGCTGCGATTCAAAGCGAAGATGTGCGCCAGGAGCAGCACATCGAGCTGATCGCCTCGGAAAACTACACCAGCCCCGCCGTGATGCAGGCCCAGGGCACACAACTGACCAACAAATACGCGGAAGGTTATCCTGGCAAGCGCTACTACGGCGGTTGCGAGTTCGTGGACGTGGTCGAGCAACTGGCTATTGACCGTCTGAAAGAGCTGTTCGGTGCAGAAGCCGCCAACGTGCAGCCCAACTCCGGTTCGCAAGCCAACCAGGGCGTGTACATGGCTGTGCTCAAACCCGGTGATACCGTTCTGGGCATGAGCCTGGCAGAAGGTGGTCACTTGACCCACGGTTCCCCCGTGAACGCATCGGGCAAGCTGTACAACTTCGTATCCTACGGTCTGGACGAGAACGAAGAGCTGGACTACGACGAGCTGGAGCGCCTGGCCAAAGAGCACAAGCCCAAGCTGATCGTGGGTGGTGCTTCGGCTTACGCCCTGCGCATCGACTTCGAACGCATGGCTCGTATTGCTCATGAAAACGGCGCCTTGCTGATGATCGACATTGCCCACTACGCCGGTCTGGTTGCTGGTGGTGCTTACCCCAACCCCGTGCCTCACGCTGACTTTGTGACGTCTACCACTCACAAGTCCCTGCGCGGTCCTCGTGGTGGCGTCATCATGATGAAGGCCGAACACGAAAAAGCCATCAACTCGGCTATTTTCCCCGGCATTCAAGGCGGTCCACTGATCCACGTGATCGCTGGTAAGGCTGTTGCGTTCAAGGAAGCTCTGGCTCCCGAGTTCAAGACCTACGCTGCTCAAGTTGTGAAGAACGCTGACGTTCTGGCCCGCACTCTGGTTGAGCGCGGTCTGCGTATCGTGTCCGGTCGCACCGAAAGCCACGTCATGCTGGTAGACCTGCGTCCCAAGGGCATCACCGGTAAAGTGGCTGAAGAAGCACTGGGCAAGGCTCACATCACGGTCAACAAGAACGCCATTCCTAACGACCCCGAGAAGCCATTTGTCACCAGCGGCGTGCGTTTGGGTACTCCTGCCATGACCACTCGCGGCTTTAAAGAAGCCGAAGCGGAATTGACGGCGCACCTGATTGCTGATGTACTGGACAACCCTCACGACGAAGCCGTTTTGGCGGACGTTCGTCGCCGTGTACACGAGCTGACTGCCAAGTTGCCCGTTTACTCCTCCAAGTAATCCAGCCGGAGCGGGCCGTGAGGCCCGCGATCTTGAATGAAGTGTCCGTTCTGCCACCATGCCGATACCCAGGTGATCGACTCTCGAATCACCGAAGAAGGCGACGCCATACGGCGACGTCGTAAATGCTCGGCCTGTGAACGGCGCTTCACGACTTACGAGCGTGCCGAGCTGAGCCTGCCGGTTGTGGCCAAGCGCAATGGCACTCGTATGGATTTTGACCCCGCACGTTTGCGGGCGAGCATGGGTGTTGCACTGCGCAAGCGTTCCATCCCCATGGCTCAGGTCGATGCCGCTGTGCAGCGTATCGAAGAAAAACTTCAACTGACTGGCGAGCGCGAAGTTTCCTCCGAGACCATAGGCGAGCTGGTCATGGCCGAGCTCAAGCAGTTGGACCAGGTGGCCTATGTGCGCTTTGCCTCGGTCTACAAGAGCTTTAAAGACATCCGCGAGTTCGTAGAGGCGATCGACGAAATGAACGATCCCGACCGCGGCTAAGGCTATGGTCGAGCAAGAAGACGTCATCTGGATGCGGCAAGCCCTGGAGCTGGCCGAGAAATCCCTTTATATCAGTGCCCCCAACCCGCGAGTCGCCTGCCTGATCGTGCGCGATGGCCAATTATTGGCTTCGGGTTCAACACAGCAAGCGGGTGGCCCTCACGCCGAAGTGATGGCCTTGCGCCAAGCCAAAGAGCGCGGCGTCAGTGTGGCCGGTGCGACCTTCTACGTCACCCTGGAGCCTTGCAGTCACCACGGGCGAACCCCTCCTTGTGCCGATGCGCTGATCAAAGCAGGCGCTGGGCGTGTTGTCTTTTCCATGTACGACCCCAACCCCTTGGTGGCTGGCAACGGCGTTTCACGCTTGCGTCAGGCGGGTATTACCGTAGATGGCCCCTTGTGTGTAGAGCAGGCGCTGGCGATCAACGCCGGTTTCTTTGCCCGCATGACACGTGGGCGTCCCTGGTTGTGGATGAAGATGGCCGCTTCGCTGGATGGCCGCAGTGCCTTGCCGGACGGTCGCTCTCAATGGATTACCGGGCCGCAGGCTCGTGACGACGGTCACCACTGGCGCGCCCGCAGTTGCGTCGTGCTGACAGGCATCGGAACCGTGCATGCCGATAATCCCTTAATGAATGTGCGTGCGGTTTCTACGCCGCGTCCCCCGATCAAGGCTGTGCTGGATACGCATTTACGCATGGACCCGAAAGCTGCCTTGCTGGACAGCACGCCGTGCTGGGTATTCAGTCACCGTCGTGATCCCGAGCTGGAGGCGGAGCTGGCAGATCGAAATGCACAGGTTATTCCCATGCCCTTGCACGAAGGTCAGGTGGATGTCCGTGCCGTTCTGGACTGGATGACAGATCAACAGATCAATGAAGTCCATGCAGAAGCCGGTGCTCGCCTTTCCGGTGCCTTGATTGATGCGGGTGTAGTGGACCAATTACTGATGTACCTGGCCCCCAAGATCCTGGGGCAGGGACGAGGCGTGGCCGATATTACCGAACTGGCCGGGCTGGACGATGTAGAGCCGTTTGAATTTACCGATGTGCGCTTGCTGGGTGCCGACCTGCGCGTCCTGGCGCGCCAGCGCGATCATTGGGAAGCCTTGCTGCGAGCGGTGGGTGGAGCTTATCCGCCGGACTCGGAATAAGCTGTTTGTACGCTTTACTGTTTAGTTGCTACTAATTAGCCGAAGAAAGAATTTGAGCACTTGCGTTACAAGGATAAGTGCTGCTATTATTATGGACTTGGCGTTAGCAGCTTCAAATTGCTTGGCCAAAAGAACAGTTAGGACAGGTGGCCGAGTGGTTGAAGGCGCACGCCTGGAAAGCGTGTATACGTTTATAGCGTATCGGGGGTTCGAATCCCCCTCTGTCCGCCAGAATTCAAAAGCCCTCGCACAGTAATGTGTGGGGGCTTTTTTCTTGGCTGCGTTTTATAGAGCCGGTGAAATTAATAATTTATGTTTAGCCAAGCTCTGCGTCGTTGCTGCAAAAAGGGTCGCTGACTGGAAACCGAGCAAGATCAGCGCAGGCCTTGAGAGTCTTGCCTTTGCTGGCTGCTCGATTTAGATAGGAGATTTTGAATAACTATTTAATAAATAAAGGATTGGTTTTTAACAGTTAGAGCAAGGAACTGATTGTGCTGGTCTGTACGTCTATTTTTGCTTGGATACAATAAAAATCGGGTTTTCCAGATTCTTAATATTGGCCAAAAAATAGATGCCGAGGGGAAGTTATGAAATTAATGAATAAAGCATTGCTGCTTATCGCCTCTACGGGAATAGTAGTGGGCGGAGCGGCTCAGGCCGGTTCTGTCACAATTTCGTCCGACAACCCTCGGGGGGAAGTGCATTTCAACTTGTCATGTACATTTCCAGACGGTGAGGAAAGCGAGGTGGCCCAATACATTATTCGGGGCGAGAGATCAGAGTCTTACGAAGAGGATGGATGCAAGAATTTCAACGCCAGATTCTTCAAGATTTCTCATAATGGTGAAGTGACCTATCGTTTAAAGGCCGGGCATTCCTATACTTTTCAGTGGATGGGAACCTATTGGGATCTATTTGAGGATTGAAGGGGGGGCGCCATGAGATTTTCTATTCGACAATTGGGCGGCGGTACCTTGCTGTCTTTGGCCTTGGTGGCCCCCTTGATGCAGGGCTGCACGACTGTTCAAGATAGTCGCGTCGTAGCTGCGCAGCAGGATATGTCGTTCAAGACCTGGCTGGATGGGTTGTTGGTTCAGATCAAGGCAAATCCTAAATATGATCGTTTGCCTATTAACTCTAAGGCGCAGGAAGAACAGTTCTTGGTGTGGCTGCATGATGCATTTCGAGGTGAAATCAGCAAACATGACCTGATGCGAAATATTAATAGCACCTATCCAGGTCATGAGTACGAGACGTCTTATATCGTCTCTCGTCTGCCTTAAGTAAAAATGGGTTCCTGATGGGAACCCATTTTTCATTCTTTTGACCGAGTCAGCACGCCTGCATCCTCATAGATATCTAACGGCCTATCTAAGGCAGCCGTATTTTCCGGGTCTATCAGTTGTAAGGTGTTGGCGGATCGGATACCGAAGCTCCATGTGTCGCCTGTCCGTCCTGGCACCAATTGCAAGATGGCGTGCTTACCTTGACGGTCTACTGACCAAGCACCGTGTATGGGCGTGCCAACGGCGTCTCCGCTGAGTACGTAGCTTCCTTGCGGCTTCAAGGTCAGTTTGATGTCGTCGCCTACAAATGTCCCGGCTGGCAAATTCGCTGCGTGGGCTTGATTGGTTTCCCGGCTTTGATGTGGCGCATTTTGTGTGTCCAGATTGGTAGCTTCGCCAGGGGCTGGAGATACGCCAAGGAAAAGTGCAAGTAGTAAAGGGGGCAAGCGGTAGGGAGTCATACGTTGTAATCCGAGGTCAATAGTGTTGGCTCAGCGTTGTGTATCAGGATTTTGTAGGATGAGCAGGCAGGGTGCAGCGCGCTTGGAAGGTCTGACGCTCAGAGTGACGGATCTGCGACGGGTTTTTCCCCCAGGCTTTCTTCATGGATGCGCTCATATGGCTGTTGCTGGAAAAGCCTGTGAGCTGGGATATTTCGTATAGCGAAGTGCTGGATGTCTGAATCATTTTTTTTGCTAACTGCAAGCGGGTGGTGACGACGAATTCGTGAGGCGTTTGGCCTAGGGATTGCCGAAAGGCTCGGGCAAAATGACTGGGAGATAGCCCTGCGATTCGGGCGAGTGTTTCGACGGTGATCTTCTCGGGCAGATGGCTATGGACGTAATCGATGACTCGGCTGCGCATCATGGGGCTCAGACCGCCGGTGATGGGCATATCATGAGTAGATCGCTTGTTCAGACTGGTGTAGGTGCGCAGGACATGTATGCCGAAAAGCGTCAGTAGGGATTCGAGGCACTCTTCATACCCGAAGGAAGCGCATACCAGTTCATTGCGCATTTCCGCAGCAATGGCCAGCGCTTTTTCATCCACAACACCCAATCTGGGTAGATGAAATTCTCCGGGATCCTCTCCCCATTCGCGGCCGCTCAACTGCAGCAGCCGCTTTTCTGTCATGGCAATCAACATGGTGTGTTTGGTGTACCGCCAGGTTGAAAAAAGCTCTGAGTCCTGAGGCACGATTTCGATGTTGCCTATTGGCGCAAAGCCGGTCAGACGACGGTCACTGTTGATGGCCAGGGTGCGCTCGGGCTGGGCGCTGAGCATGATCAGGAAAAAATAGGCCTTAGTCTTGAGGTGGATGGAGGCCGGATCTATCTGAGCGTCAGCTATGGCTGCGCCGACAGATTCAAATCGGTATCCCCAATGTTCTGGTATGGATTCCAGAATACTCAATTTCTCTGCTCCTCTGACGTTAGCTCTGCTGGGATGTAGTTATGTTCGAGTATGTGCTGTGTTTGCCCATCTACGTTTTACAAAATAAATAAACAGGTAGAGGCGCAGGTTTATTACATCCGAACACTTATGAAGATTGCAGACCAACCCTCTGAATTTCTAAAAAAAAGGTCAGTTTAAATAAAAAAAAGCAGAGTTTTGTTAGGGTATGGGATCTGTGTAGGGGGAAAGTACTGGCCAACCTGAAAGTGCTTGTATAGCTGCTGTGTATGTTGAAAGCATGGCAGCTTTACGCTGCTTGCTCCACCGTGCTTTCAACCTGCGCAATTTTTCTACAAATTTTGTCGAACGTGACTGCTCGGAAGTCCTGGATGCCAATAGTTTCGAATATGTATTGCAGATACGGCGTCAGGTAATCGGTTTGTGCTCTTTTTTAACGATGCTTCTGCAAACGCTTCGTCAGGTTGGAGGAAGGGTTGTTGGCGGGACTTGAACCTGGCGAAGAGAAAATTGTGCGACGATGGCTGGTGGCGACTGCCAAGGGAGAACGGACAAAAGGGGCGGGTAATATTCCCAATAGCCAGCTGGTGGGGTCCCATTGCTCGCTTGGCTGACTGTTGGATATTGGACACCGCCCGTCTTGTGGCTAGGCAGGATTAAGGCAGCAGGCTCAGGCGGTCGACTTCAAATTCAGTTTTGCGCAGGCCTTTGTCGAACTCGCCCGTCAGCTCCACTTTCTGTTCGGCGCTGATGGTTTGACCAGCCGGAAAGTCCTTGTTGTCGATCTCTACCGTGATACGGCCGGTGGCATCTTCAAAAATATAGCGCTCATCACCTTCAAACGACACCAGACGGCCTTGCAAACGCGCGATTTGATCGTCGCGGCCGGTTTCCAGGAGCTGCTTGACGGTCATGAGCGGCACATTGTTAGGGCCAGAGTAGGAGCCGGCAGCCGGGGCGGCTTGAGGTGCATTGCTTGGGCCTGTGTAGTTGGCTGGTTGCGCGAGGGCAGCGGTGGCGCTCAGAGCAAGTACGGCGGCAAGAGTGGGTAAAGTGAATCGCATGATTGGGTTTCCTGTATCGGGTTATCGGGTCAATGTTCCGCCGATTGCGGAATGGTTTTATTAGACCCCCCGAACCTGAAGGCAATCTTAAGATACGTAATTGGGTGGGAAATCCAGCACGACACTCAGACCCTGGCCGTCCAGCCCCTCTTCAAAGGAAAGCGTGGCCTCGTGCAAGGCCGCGATGCGGGCCACGATGGACAAACCCAGTCCGTTGCCTGTTTGGCCGGTTCCCAATACGCGAAAGAAGCGTTCTCCCAGTCTGGGCCGTTGTTCGGGGGGGACGCCAGGCCCATTGTCTCGGACCGCAAGGCGTACACCGCCATCGTGTCTGCGTGTTGTTTCGACCCGTACTCGGACGCCTGCGCCGCCGTAGCGAATGGCATTGCCAATCAGGTTACGTAAAGCGCTATTTAACAGCACTGGCGCCGCCTGTATGCTTGTGACGGCCAGGGCTCTTTCCATGTTGATGGATGTCGAAGGCAGGGATGGAATCAGACTGTCCAGGACCTGATTCAGGTCTACGGTTTCACGCTTCAAGGGTTCGGCCTGCGGCTCCAGTCGCGTCAGGGCGAGCAGGCTTTCTACCAGGGCGGTACAACGGTCCAGGTCTGCGCGTAATTGCTGCAGATGGGCGTCAGGCAGTTGCAGTTCGCGCTCAATTAGTTGAACGCGCATGCGCAGCCCGGCCAAGGGCGTACGCAGTTCGTGTGCGGCATCGGACGTAAAGCGCCGTTCACTTTCCACTGCTGAAGACAAGCGTGCCATGAGCGCATTCAATGCATCCAGCATGGGTTGCAGCTCGCGTGGGGGATTTCCGCCTTCTACAGGAGTGAGGTCATCGGGCGATTTGGAATTGATGCGTTTAGCCGTGTCCTCCAAAGGACGCATCAGGCGTCGGATCAGGAACCAGCTGGATAGACCCAGCAGCGCCAGTAGTCCCACTGCGGGCCAAACCAGGTTCTCGGCCATGTCTTCAAGCAGTTCCAGGCGTTCTTCCATAGGCTGGCCAACCTGGGCTGTGACCCCTCCGGCTCCGGGGCGGACGTAAACCCGCCAGAGTTCGTCATCAACCCAGACAGTGGTGATTTGCTTGCGTTTCGCCTGGGGGATAAAAGCCGTTTTGGGAGTGTCGTCGCCGCGCAGCAGTACCCGGCCATCTGCGGCCACGAGCTGGTAATACATGCGCAGCTTGAGAGCCGCGTCACGGTTCAGTCGTGTGTCTGTAGTATTGGCAGAAGCCTGCGCCTCTTGCGGGTCCAGCATCAGTACCAGACGCGCCCCTTCTTCAAGGGCATCATCAAGCACATCGCCGGTTGCGTGCCAGGCCACCCCGACTACGATGGCCAGGCTGATCAGCCACAGCCCAATACTGGTGCCCATGACGGTAAGCAGCAGACGACGTCGTAAGGACCAGCCTTTCGGGCGTGACACCGGGGACTTGGCGGTAGAGCGGATACGCGTTAGTTTCTGGAGCAGGCTTTTCATGCGGGTGCCAGAACGTAGCCTTGATTACGTACGGTGACGATGAAGTCACTGCCCAATTTCTTGCGCAGATTGTAGATGTGTACTTCGATAGCGTTGCTCTCCACTTCTTCGCTCCAGCCATAAAGGGCTTCTTCAAGCTGGGCACGACTCAGAATATGGGTGGGATGATGCATCAAGGCTTGCAGAACAGCGAATTCGCGTGCAGTTACGGCCACAGGCTTGTCGTTCAAGGTGACGCGCTTGGCTGTCGGGTCAATGGCGACGGGACCGTGACGCCATTGGGGAGAGGCTTGGGCGGCACTGCGGCGCAAGGCCGCACGTACTCGCGCGGACAGCTCTTCAAGATCAAATGGTTTGACCAGATAGTCGTCCGCGCCCAGATCCAGGCCCTGTACCCGGTCAGCCAAGGTATCGCGAGCAGTGATCACAATGACGGGCACTTGTGCGTGAGATCCGCTGGCTCCTCGCAGACTGCGTAAAACCGCATCGCCATCCACACCGGGCAAGCCCCGATCCAGCAAGATGCACTGATAGGTATGAGTGGCCAGGGCTGTGGCAACTTGATCGCCACGTTGCAACCAGTCCACAGCGTAGCCGTCCAGATGCAGCCAGGACTGCAAGGAACTGCCCAGCGAAGGATCATCTTCGATTAAGAGAATACGCATGTGCAAAGCCTGGCAGGGAAAGATGAAGGGAAACTGATGTTGCTGCGGGGTATGAGGTAAAGCAGGGGCAAGCCCCTACCTTGTTTGTATAGCGACTGTGTGTTTTTGAAAAGCGCAGCGAGGCGTTTTCCGTTCTGATTGGCGCGCTAGATGCTGCGCTGTTGTACCCGTGCAGACAGCTCCTGCGCCGTCTCCTTGCGCTCGCTATATCGATCCACCAGATACTGCGCACAGTCACGCGTCAGCAAGGTGAACTTCATCAGTTCCTCCATCACATCCACCACGCGCTCGTAGTAGGACGAAGGTTTCATGCGGCCTTCTTCGTCAAATTCCAGAAAGGCTTTGGCAACCGAAGACTGGTTGGGGATAGTGATCAGGCGCATCCAGCGGCCCAGAACCCGCATCTGGTTCAAGGCGTTAAAGGATTGCGAGCCGCCTGACACTTGCATCACGGCCAGTGTTTTGCCTTGTGTTGGGCGTACAGCACCGATGCTTAACGGTATCCAGTCAATTTGTGCTTTCAGAACGCTGCTCATGGCACCGTGGCGCTCGGGCGATGTCCAGACCATGCCTTCGGCCCACTGCATGAGTTGGCGCAACTCCTGCACTTTCGGGTGGTCCTCTGTTGCACCATCGGGCAAGGGCAGGCCTTGCGGGTCGAAAATTCTGGTTTCTGCACCCATTGCTTCCAGCAGCCGTGCAGCTTCTTGCGTCAGAAAGCGGCTGTAGGAGCGTTCTCTCAGGGAACCATATAAAAGCAGAATTCGAGGTGGGTGTGTGGCGCGTGCTTGAGGCAGCAGTTCTGCCATATCTGGAGTGTTAAATGCGTGCTCGTCCAGATTGGGTAAATCAGGCTTGCTCAATTCTTTGTCCTTTTTCATCAATAACGGCTTGGCCGTCTTCTTTCCGGAAGGCACCTTGTTGTGCTTGGGGAAGTATCTCCAGCACCTGTTCCGAGGGACGACACAAGCGCGCTCCCAATGGGGTGACAACAATAGGGCGGTTGATCAGAATCGGGTGCTGCAACATGAAATCAATCAGCTGTTCATCGCTCCATTTCGGGTCGCCGAGCCCGAGTTCTTCATAGGGCGTACCTTTTTGTCGCAAGACTTCACGCACGCTCAGGCCACAGTTTGCGATCAACTTAGTCAGCGTGCTGCGGTCCGGCGGTGTTTGCAGATACTCGATGATGGTGGGTTCTTGTCCGCTATTGCGGATCAGGCCCAAGGTGTTGCGCGAAGTGCCGCAGGCGGGGTTGTGATAGATGATGATGTCTGTCATGGCGCGATCTTGATATCAGGGTTTAGTGGGCGATACCCAGTCGCAGCGCCAAGGCTGCCAGGGTGATCAGCAAGACGGGTGTGGTCAGGATGGCTCCTACTTTGAAGTAGTAGCCCCAGCTGATTTTTGTGCCTTTCTGGGCCAGGACATGCAGCCACAGCAAGGTGGCCAAACTGCCTATAGGTGTGAATTTCGGGCCCAGATCGCTGCCAATGACGTTGGCGTAAATCATGGCTTCCTTGACGATGCCCTCGGCGCTGGAAGCGTCAATGGACAGGGCGGTGACAAGGACCGTGGGCATATTGTTCATCACCGAGGACAGCAACGCAGACAGGACGCCGGTACCCATGGCCGCTGCCCACACGCCAGCTTGGGCGAACTGATCCAGCAGTAAACCCAGGTAATCGGTTAGCCCGGCATTGCGCAGGCCGTAAACCACCAGATACATGCCCAGCGAGAACACGACGATTTGCCAGGGGGCGCCACGCAGCACTTTTCGCGTACTGATGACTGTGCCACGGGCGGCAACCGCCAGCAAAATGATGGCGCCTGCTGCGGCAACCGCACTGACGGGGACACCCAGGGGTTCCAGTGCAAAAAAGCCTGTCAGCAATAACGCCAGCACCATCCAGCCAGCCTTGAAACTGGCCCTGTCCTTGATAGCCTCAGCAGGCGTTCTTAATTGTTCAAGGCGATAGTGGGCGGGAATGTCGCGACGGAAGTACAGCATCAGAACGACCAGGCTGGCCAGTACAGACACGATGTTGACGGGTGCCATGATGGCGGCGTAGTCCGTGAAGCCCAGTTTGAAGTAGTCGGCAGAGACGATGTTCACCAAATTGGAGACGACCAGCGGCAAGCTGGCTGTGTCCGCAATAAAACCGGCTGCCATGACAAAAGCCAGAGTTGCTGCTGGTGAAAAACCCAAGGCCAGCAACATGGCCATGACAATCGGCGTCAGAATCAGTGCGGCCCCGTCATTGGCAAACAGGGCAGAGACTGCTGCGCCCAGAATCACGATAAAGGCAAAGAGCTTGCGCCCGTTACCGGCTCCCCAACGGGCGACATGCAGGGCGGCCCATTCAAAAAAACCTGCCTCATCCAATATCAGGCTGATGATGATAATGGCGACAAATGTGGCGGTGGCGTTCCAGACGATATTCCAGACCAGGGCCAGGTCAGTCCATTGCACGACGCCAGACAGCAAGGCAGCAACTGCGCCTAAAGAGGCACTCCAACCAATGCCCAAACCTTTGGGCTGCCAGATCACCAGGGTTAAGGTAGCGATGAAAATGAGTACAGCAAGAAGCATGACGGAGTGCTCTGATCAGGGGGATAGCCAGCAAGGCAGTTAAGTTCCGAGTGGTTTTTGCAGGACGTGGATATCAAGTGTCCGGCGCTCTAGCAGTTCTGGCACAGGTCTTGCGTTGGGAGGCAGGTTTGACCCTGGCAGCAATTCTCGGTCAGATAAGTAAGCAGATTGTTCATGGCGGGAAAGGTGGCGCTGTAGAGCAGATTGCGACCTTGCCGCTCGGCGTGGATCAGCCCGGCGTTGCTAAGCTCCTTTAAATGAAAGGACAGGGCGTTGGGGGCAATGCCTAGCTGCTCAGCCAGAGAGCCGGGTGTCAGTCCGGTGGGCCCGGCAACAACGAGTGCGCGGAAAACCCGTAGGCGGGCTTCGTGGGCCAAAGCGGCCAGGGAGCGGATAACTTGAGATTCTTCCATAGAGTAATAATACAATAATTCAAGAATTATTGAATAGTTTGATGTTTCCCATAGAGAGCTTTGAATGACAAGATTCGCGTGTGACGTTTTATTGATTTGTCAGGCATTGTGAAACTCGTGGTTTGCGACAGCAGATCCTTCTGGAACCGGGAACAGGGCCGATGCCAATTTGCTATCCTCTAAGACAATATTCGCCCGTCCTTGTTATTCTCAGCCCGCCTGGCAAGTGGAATCTCGGACTACACCCCCCAAGATTGCCTATGAAAATCCCATTTCTGAGCCACCATCAGTTTGGCCGCCGCATTGCTCAAGCACGTCTTTTTGGCCTTGTTGCTCTGTTGATGTTGTTGGCGGCGCTTCCCCAAACAGGCTATGGCAAAGAGCCGCCATTGACGGTCGGCGTATTGGTCTCGCCACCATTCGTAATGAAAAGTGATGGTGCTTTCACCGGATTGGCTATCGACTTATGGGAAGATTTGGCAGCAGAAAAGCAGTGGGTATTTGAATATAAGGAATACGGCACGTTTCGGGATTTGCTCAGTGCCACAGAGTCGGGTTCTCTTGATGTTGCCATGACTAATCTGACTATCACGCAGCAACGCGCGTTGAAGGTGGATTTCACCCAGCCCTGGTTTGATGGTGGTATGCGCCTGATGGTCAGTTCCGATCAAGGAACTGGTTTTCAAAGTGTTCTCAAGGGTTTGGCGCAGGCCGGTTTTATTACGGCGTATGCATGGATCGCTTTTGTCATTTTGTTTGCCACTGTTGTTTTGACCTTGTTTGACCGGCGGTTTGACCAATCCTTCCCTGCTCGCTGGCGCGATGGCGTGGCAGAGAGTTTCTATACCGTGATGTCTGTTGTGACTTCGGGGCGTGCCCCGGCCAGAAAGAATCTTTTTGGCTGGTTAGGACGTATCTGGCAGGGCTTGTGGCTGGTGTGTGGGGTGGGCATCTTGGCCTTTGTAACGTCCTCTGTCACCAGCGTGATGACAACGCTGGCTATCTCAAACCAGATCAATAGTGTGGACGATTTGAAGGGGCGACCAGTAGGCGTGCTGATCGGGACCGTAGAAGAGGACTATGCCCGCAAGCAGGGACTTGCCATGCGCAGTTATGCCAGTTTGGACAAAGCCACGGCAGCTTTGGACAATGGCGATGTTGTGGCCGTGATTGCCGACGCTCCGGTACTGGAGTACTACGTGTATTCCAACCCTGGCTTGCCGGTGAAGGTAGTGGGGCGACTGTTCGAGCGTGACAAGTATGGGTTTGCCTTGCCACTGCAAAGTGAGCTATCCCGAGAAGTAACTTTGGCTGTGCTAGGGGCCGTGGATGAAGGCAAGGTGGAGGCCTTCAAGACCAAGTATTTTGGCTTGGGACAGTAGTAGCCAGGCTTATTGGCATGGGTTCATCTTTGAGGGCTCAAGCTGCTCACTTAACCAGTCGGCAAATACTTCCGCACGCGGGTTTTGATCCAAAGCCTGGGGAGAGAGCAGGTAGTACGCCGAGCCGTCCGCAATGAATCCTTGCGGGGCAATGAGCTGCCCGCTTTGCAGTTCATCTTGCACCATCAGGCGCGACACAATACTCATGCCCTGTCCGGACAAGGCGGCCTGGATACATAAATAAAAATGCTCTAGTTCCAGCTTGTTGGCAGAGCGTATGACTTGGCCGCTAAGTCGCGCCCAGGTGGCCCAAGCTTGCGGACGGGAGCTGCTTTGTATCAGCACCTGTTTGGCCGTGTCCTGGGTGTGGGGATAGTGAGGCTGGCAGACCGGCCCTATCATTTCTTCGCACAATTTCAGGCCGCAGACCGAGTCTGCCCAATGAAAGTCGTCACGGCGTATGGCCAGATCCACTCCCATTTGAGCAAAGTTCACTGGCCCTCCGGCTGTAATCAGATGCACGGTGATATTGGGATGCAGAGTGTGGAAATCCCCCAGTCGGGGTATCAACCATTTCATCGCAATGGTGGGCTCGCAGGAAACGACCAGCGCATGTTCACGCTGTGTCTGCTGCAACTGATACACCACGTCTTCCAAGCGCTCGAACATGGGCGCGGTCACATGCAAAAGCTGGCGGCCTGCCTGTGTCAGAAATACAGCTCGATTGCGCCGTTCAAACAGTTCTACCCCCAAAGATTCCTCCAGCGCCCGAATCTGGCGACTGACCGCGCCGTGAGTGACATGCAGCAGCTGGGCTGCCTGCACAAAGCTGCCTGCCTTGGCGGCCGTGTCGAAGTAGCGGAAGGCCGTGAGATTGGGGATTTGCATGGTCGATGAAAACTCACAGAAATAGCGCAGGAATTATCGTTTTTAAATTAGCACAGGATTATCAATAATGAAATCCTGAGAGCAAATATTCAAACAAGAAAACGATAGAAGTTTTGGAGGGTTTTTCTTGGGTTTTGAAAATCTGGATTGATCCCGTTGAGAATAGCAAAAACTATATAAATTGGATGAATACATAGCTCACCAGGAAGGGTTTTCACATTCTGACTGGAGCGGTCTTTGCAGACTGGTAGATCGTCCGCGAAGGAACGATCTCATTCCTAGAGTGTAGGACTGGCTCTGCGGTTTGGCTGCCTTTGACCTAGCTTGTCACACCGATTTCATCAAACTTAGGCTTGTTAAAAATGCATGAACTGTTGGCCGTTGCCACTATCACTATTCTGGCCGTGATCAGCCCAGGCCCCGACTTTGCCATGGTCACTCGTAATGGCTATTCCTTTGGCCGCAAGATTGGCCTGATTTCGGCTCTGGGTATTGCTGCCGGGGTGCAGGTGCACGTGGTCTACACGGTGCTGGGCGTTGCAATTCTGATTACTCAGTCTCCCACCTTGTTTCTGGTGATGAAAGTGGTGGGGGCAGCGTACTTGATGTACCTGGGCTATCAGTCTTTCTGTAATCGCACTGTTTTGAATACGGACGGTGAGGCGGGAAATATGCCCAGCGCCTGGCAAGCTTTTGGCATGGGGTTTTTGACCAATGCCTTGAATCCCAAAACCATGTTGTTTGTGGTGGCCACCTTTACACAGCTGGTGCAGCCGGATGCATCGTTCTGGCTGAATTTCGCTTATGGATTTTTCATGTCTTTTGCCCATTGGGTCTGGTTCAGCATTGTGGCGCTGGTGTTCTCAAACAAGCGCTTGCGGGCAGCCATGCTGGCCCGGCAAAGATTGCTGGACAGGGTGATAGGCGTGGCCTTGTTCAGCTTGGGCGCTTCGCTGCTATTTGCCAACTCGGTGTCTTAGGGCGGCCATGCGGGAGCAGGTGCTGTGCACAGGCGATTTGTACTGCCTGATTATTGAAGTGATTAATAAATTGGTTTGAATTAAATTCAGAATTTAATTGAGTATTTTATTTTTAATTTGATTTTGAATTATATTTGTATGGCTATTAATAATAAAAATATAAAAGTATGGAAAAAAATATGAATTAAATTCTTTAAAAGAATATCTGTTATCTTCTGTCATTTATTGACGGCGCTCTGGGTATGGTTGTTACGTTGCCGTTTCAGGTTTCGCACACTACTTGTAGAGAGGGAGACAAGAATGACTTGCCATCATATAAACGCAAAAGCGCTGGCTGCGTCTGGCCTGGCTTTATTCGCAGCGCTTCAGAGCAGTGTTATGGCTCAAAGCCCGGAGCCCCGGCTGGATACCAGCCAGCTGTATGCAGACGTGCATTTCCACGCTTCCAATTACGCCATGCAAGGTATTTCCTTAAAGGAATATGCAGAGCGCTATATGAGCGCCAATCGCCAGCAAATTGTGCGCTCCACCATCATGCCGATTCCTTTGCAGCAACGCTGGGATGGGTTTGAACAGTACCAGGCACAGTCTGGCGATCAGATGTATGGCCCGAACTACTACATAGGCCCCAAAGCAGACTTGTATTACTACTCTTTTGTGGATGCCATGTTTGCGCGCGAGTACGAACGCTTGCCGCCCCAGTATCAGGAAAAGCTGGATGTCATGATTACGGCCTTCAATCCCATGGACGTATATGCCTCGCAACATATCAAGCGTGCGGTGCTCAGTTTTCCAGGCGTGTTTGCCGGGGTGGGAGAGTTCACCATTCACAAGGAGCTGGTGTCCAGCAAGCTGGCTGGTGAAACGGTAGAACAAACCAAGGCCCCCTCTGTGCCGCTACCGCCTGATGCGGGCGATGGCAGCAAGGTATCGCTGTATTCCGAGTCGCTGGAGTATTTGTTCAAGACCATTGAAGAGATTGGTTTGGTCGCGATCTTGCACAATGATATGTACCGGGTAGAGGTCAATTACCAGGGTGAGCTGGAGCATTCCTATCCCGATCAGGACTATGTGGACGGCTTGAAGCACGTGTGCGGACATGCGCCCAAAGCCAAGGTGGTGTGGGCGCATACGGGCCTGGGGCGTTTTGTGAAACCCACCAGCGACCACATTACGCGCGTGAAAGAAGTGCTGGATGCCTGCCCCAGCTGGTCTACCGATATTTCCTGGGATCTGGTGCAGGACTATATGTTGAATCCCGAGCCGGGCATGCCCAGTCGCCAGGATTGGCTGAATTTCTTCAATGAATACCAGAACCGGATTCTGTGGGGTTCAGATGTGGTGATTTTTACGCGTAATCGCTTTGAGTCGGCCCCTCCCACGTCAGTGACACCAGGCGGTTTGATGGAACCGGTTCAGTACCATGCGGACTTGTCCAAGATGAGGGAGTTTCTGGACGAGTTGCCAGTGGCCATAGGCAACAAGATTCGCTATGAAAACTATCTGGGTCTGTTCAATCGTGCCAAGTTCTCTGTGCGGGCCTGGGAGCGCGAGAATGCGGATCTCAATATCTGGGATATTCCTACGCCCGTGCATCCTTGAAGGAGGCATGCTGTTGATATGGGCGATCAGCCATAGATACTGGACTTGATTCTGGCCCTTTCAAAGCCAATGGCAAAGGCAAAAAACAGCCCCCCGACAGTTGGATAACTGTCGGGGGGCTGTTTGCGATTGCGCGTCAAGAAAGCCGAGCCTGGCTTCTTGATTCTGCTGTCAGGCATCTGGCTGGATGCAGCTTGGTTAACCGGCCTTGTTCTGCGCAGCCAGCTTGTCCAGATCCTCCTGAATCAGCTTGCGAATCGCGGTTTTCAAGAGCTTGCCGGTTGCTGTGTGGGGCAGTTCATCGACCACGATCAGTTCGTCAGGAATACTCCATTTGGAGACTTGTTCTGTAAACAGATCAATCATGTCCTGCTTGGTGAAGGTGGCGTCGTCCTGTAGCTGTACCACCAGAACCGGACGTTCGCCCCAGCGCTCGTCGGGCTTGGCTACGACAGCCGCTTCCTTGATCGCCGGGTGAGCCTGGGCAATGTTTTCCAGCTCGATGGAGCTGATCCATTCGCCACCGGATTTCACCACATCCTTGGTTCGGTCCACGATCTGGATAAAGCCATCCTGATCAATGGTCACCACGTCGCCCGTATTGAACCAGCCATCTTCTGTATGGGCAGAGGTGTCATTGCTATTGAAGTAAGAAGCCGCAATCCAGGGACCGCGCACCATCATGGCACCAAACATCTTGCCGTCGCGGGCAATGGGTTGACCATCGTCGCCATCTACCCGGAACTCGACCCCGAAGAGCGGACGACCTTGCTTGGCCAGCAGCTTGAGTTTCTCGTTCTCCGGCAAGGACTCGTGCTTGGGCAGCAGGGCAGCCGCCAGACCGACCGGGCTGGTTTCCGTCATGCCCCAGGCGTGGCGTACCTTGACACCCAGCTTCTGGAAGCGGGTAATCATGACCGGAGGCGCAGACGAGCCGCCAATCACCAGGCGTTGCAGGCTGCTGAAGGTTTTGCCATTGGCTTGCATCCAGTCGAGCAGGCCTAGCCAGACGGTAGGCACACCGGCTGTCATGGTGACCCCTTCGTTTTCAAACAGGGTATGCAGGCTGGCGCCGTCCAGTTTCGGGCCGGGCAAGACCAGTTTGGCGCCCACCATCAAGGCCGCATAGGGCAGGCCCCAGGCATTGACGTGGAACATGGGCACGATGGGGGTAATGGTGTCAGAAGCAGACAGACACAGGGCATCGGGCATGCTCAAGGCAAAGGCATGCAAGATCGTGGAGCGATGGCTGTAGAGCACGCCTTTGGGGTTGCCCGTGGTGCCGGAGGTGTAGCACAGGCCGGAGGCCGTGTTCTCATCAAACACCGGCCAGTCGAAATGATCGGATTCAGACGCAATCAGGGTTTCATAGCACTGCAGGTTGGGCAGCAGGTTCGACTTGGGCATGTGCGCTTCGTCCGTCATGATGACCACGGCTTTCAGCTTGGACAGCTGATCGGCCAAGGACTCCAGAATCGGCATGAAGTTCAGGTCGGCAAACAGCACGCTGTCGTCTGCGTGTTCAATGATGTAGCCAATTTGATCCTGAAACAGACGCGGGTTGATGGTGTGGCACACCAGGCCCGAGCCCGATACGCCGTAATACAGCTCCAGGTGACGATAGCCGTTCCAGGCCAGGGTTCCGACGCGGTCGCCATGTTGCAGACCCATTTTTTTCAGCGCATTGGCCAGTTGCTGGCTGCGCTTGGACAGATCGGTATAGGTGTACCGGTGAATGTGGCCTTCAACGGTTTGCGAGACGACCTCTCGGTCTGCGTGATAGTTCGCTGCGTGACGCAGTATGGATGATACTAGCAGTGGGGTATTCATCATCATGCCAAGCATGGTCTTCGTCCTCCCTGGGAGTAAATCAAACAGAACTGACGGGCCTTGAAACTGTGAGTCTACGCGCAGAAAATGGACGAAACACATCACTGACTGTCATGGCCTACGTTTGCACAGTAGCCTAAAACTCACAAATACGTCTACGTAGTCGTTTATGTTTGCTTGCGCAATGCCAAGGCTTCTACAAAATCCGGAACCCCGGGAAATTTCTGGACACAATTAATACTCTTTGATTGAAGATTGAAGGGCTTTGAGTACAATCGGCAGCTAATTACAGCTTTTTTAAGACGTAGTGTCGGATTTGCTGTCAATTTGACACGAGTGACGCTTGGCCGAAATGGCCCTGTGCTCGGAGCATCGTTTAATGATCGTGCTAGGTTTGCTGGGCCCATTTCGCTTTATTGTCGATCAGGTGGATCGCACTGCATTGCTTAGCTATGACAAGGTCAAACTGCTGGCTGCGGTGCTGTGCCTGGCGCAAGGCAAGGCGCTGCAGCGCGAGCGGCTGGCACAAATGCTTTGGCCAGATCTGACACGAGACAAGGCACTATCGCGCTTGCGCCACGCGCTGCATGTGTTGCGCAAGGCCCTGGGCGAGCAGGCCGCTTGTCTGGTCGCCAATGCCGAAGGTGCAATGGCGTTCAAGCCTGAAAGCGTGCAAATGGATGTGCTGGAATTTCTGCAGGCCGATGCCGCGCAGGATGCTCGTCTTTCACAGCGCTTGAGCCTGTATGTCGGTCCTTTTCTGGACGCGATTCAATCCCCCGATACTGAAGTTTTTATTTCCTGGCGACAAAGCTGGGAAGATCGCCTTGCTTTGGAATTGCTTAGCTTGCGTGCCCGCCTTTTCGAGCAGCTCTTGCAGGCTCGTCAACTGGATCAGGCGCTTGCATTGGCGCAGGAGTGGGTGCAGCAAGCTCCCGAGCAGGAGGTCTATCACCGCCTCTTGATCAATGTCTTGATGCAAAGAGGGGACAGGCAGGCCGCCTTGCAAGCCTATGCTCATTGCGAGCAGGCTTTGCGTCAGTACCTGGGAGTACGTCCCGATCCTGAAACCCGCCGCCTGGCCCAAGCTCAATGGCCGGTGGCAACAAGCAAGACACCCCCCAAGTCCGCCCAGGCTCATCGTACGGTTGCCACGCTGGCCTTGGCCCTGTCCTGGCTGCCAGCGAAGGACTCCGAGGCGCATCTGGATGGCGATCTGGTGCCGGATCAAGCCGTGGCGTATCTGGAGTCCTGGCACGAGCAATTGCTGGATATTTTGCGTCAGCACGGGGCTTGGTTAAGTCAGTCCAGCGGGTCCACCTTGTTGGCTCATTTTGGCTGGCCACATGCGCAGTCCGAGCCGGTGAATCGGGCGGTTGAACTGGCTTGCGTGATTCGTGCTTTGCGAACGCCGCCGGGGATCAGTATCGGTCAGGTAGTGCATGTGAGCCTGGCCTTGGTGGACGAACAGCAGGTCAATACACATAGCCTGTTTGGGCAGTTGGTCATGCCTTTGGTGTGGAAGGCCAGGCATGGCGAGATTCTGCTGAGCGCGCAGGCCGTTGCTCGTATGGCGGATTGGCAGATCAATCAGCATCGAGGCCCGGAGGGGGGGTATTTCAGCTTGGGAGAGGGGAGGTGGATGAACGATCCTCTTTATGGCTGTCAACCCGAGTTCGAGCAACTGGTGGCGCAATGGCAGCAGTGCAGTCGTCAGTCCCACAAAGCCGCCTTCAGAATTCATGGTGATCTGGGTTCGGGCAAATCTCGTTTGGCCGAAGCCTTTCGCAGCTACGTTGTTCGCGATGGCGGGCAGCCCTTGCTGATTGATTTCTCGCGTCAGGATGTGTTGGAAGGCGTGCGCGAGATGATGCAGGCTAGTCTAGGGGAAGGGAACGGAACCCAGGACTTGCCTCTTGCGTTAAGTCAGTGCCTGCAGGCCTGGTTTGGCCTGTCTGATTCTCATTGGGATCAAGTGCTGCAAGATGTTCACTGTCTGAATACGGAAGATACCCAAGTGGTACCTGATCCGTGCCGTTTGCTATTGGCGGCGGTGCAGGCCTTTACCAGTCAGAACCAGCCTGTGCTGGTGATTCTGGACCATGTTGATGTACTGGATGCCGGTTATCAAAACAGCTTGGCGGCGATATGGGCTGCAGTGCAAAAGCAGTCTGCTGGGGTCCTGTTATTGATCTTGTCGCGTCAGGCTCAGTTGGTTTTGGACTTTGCTCAAAGTATGGCTTTGCGTAGTTTGTCCGAGGCGGATGTGGGTAAGGCGATGAGCTTTTATGCACGTGGCAAGCGCCTGTCCTCGGACGCCAGTACACAGATTCGTAGCCAGCGTTTGAGCAATCCCATGTTGATCAAGGACATGCTGCATTTGCAGCGTTTTGGCATGCCGCTGGATTACTTGCCACGTCTGGCAGACCGCTTGCTGCTGAGTCTGGAGCAACTGGATGCGGACAGCCGTTGCGTGCTTTTGATGGCTGTGTTGTGGGAGCGTGCCACGCCTGCGGGTTTGGCCCAGGCCTGCAATTTGCCTGTAGGCGTTGTAGAGCAATCCTGGATCAGCCTGTTGGACAAAGGCTTGTTGCAGCAAGACAGCCAGGGCCAGACTTCTTGCGCTCCAGTGATGCGTTCCGCCTTGCGACGTTTGATTGCCAAGGAAGAAAGTAGGGCTTTGTACGGCAAGCTTGCCCATAGCCTGATTCAAATGCAGCAGGCTGAAGAAGAAATTGCCGCTTGTCTGGCGCAGGCGCAAAGCGAGCAAGCAGCCATCTGGTGGCGTAAAGCCATTGATACATCGCTGCGCAGTGGTGACAACCTGCAAGCGGCAGAACAGTTGTCGCAGGTCCTGAGCAGCCTGCAATACATGAGTGATGTGCAGTTGCGCCGTCAGTACGAGCGCGACAGCTACGTCACCTTGGGGGCGCTGGAAATCAGTCGTGGCGGACCTGCCGCCATGCCCGTGTCGCAAGCTTACGAGCAGGCTGCTGGACGTAGTGAGGGCGGTGAGGATGATTTGCCCGTGCTGTGGGGCCAATGGGTGATGCTGCATGGTGCTGGCAAATTGCCGGAAAGTCTGGCCCATGCCAAGCAATTGCAGGAACAGTCGCGACGTCAGGGACAAAGCGCCTGGTATGGCTGGGGTTTGTATGCCGAGGCCCAATATCTGTTCTGGAAAGGTCGTGTGCAACAGGCCGAGCTGGCCTTGGATGAGGCGCTGCGTGCCCTGGCGTACGAGCAACCCGTTCCGGCCATGGATGCGGCTCTTGGGCATCATTGTCCGGCTTTGGTGTACAGCCTGTTGGGGCTGGCCCAAGTGCTGCAAGGGCGCTTTGAGCAGGGCATTGCCAATGCTCGCCATGCCCAGTTTCTGGCCAGTCAAAGTCAGTCTCGAATTTCGGCGGTGATTGCAGAAATCCAGATGCTGCGCATCCTGTATCTGCAAGGCAATCTGGACATGCTGGCTGGCCGCAGTCAGGCTTTGCTGGGCATGTTGCAACCTGTCTTGCCTGGCAGTGTGTGGTGTGCCGTGGCTGAAACCTATGTGCTGTATTGCCGTTTGGTGCGAGGTGAAGAAACAGGCTCGGAGCTGGAGCGCCTGCTGGGGCTGTTGCCCGAGTTTGCACGCAGCATGCCTTTGGCGACGGATGCTTTTCTGTGCATTGTGGCCCGCTGCCATTTGGCCCAAGGTGAAATCGAACGTGCCAGCCAGGCTTTGGATCAAGTTGGGCAGATCGCGCAGGAGCGGGCTTCTACCCTGTATCTGCCGGAACTTGACTGCTTGCGGGGGGATCTGGCCTGGGTCCGTGCGGATAGACAGCAGGCGCAGGTTTGCTGGGCGCAGGCCCAGCAAGAAGTCTTGCGCAGCGGCTTGTACGCCTATGAAGGCTGGATCCGACATCGGCGCGAGCGCCTGCCCGATCTGGCGGCGCGCAGTGTGTGGATCCAGCGCCAGCCCGGTTAGAACTGGAAGTTGATACCCGCAAAAATTTGCCATTCCGGTGCTCCCGCGCCTTTCTTGTCCACGGAGTATTGCGGTTCGATAAAGGCGTTGATCACGCTCTTGCCAGGCTTGAACACCTTGCCCAGGCCCAGACCCACGGGGATGTGGTGGGTATGGTTTTTCAGGTCAAAGGTCCACACCCCGCTGGAGCGCAGGTAAAAACCGTTGGGCAGGTTATAGAACAGGGCGGGCTGGAAGGTGGCCATTTTGACCTTCTCGCGGTCAGAGTCCCCGGCAAAGGATTGTTGAAAGGTCAGCAGCCCGCCTGCCAGACCCCAATCCCGGCTGGCAACCAAGGCCGCTGCACTGCCAATCTGCCATTTCCCTTGTCCGAGTAAATCGTTCGATGCCGTAGGCATCACCAGCAAAGGGCCGATGCCATAGGAAAAACTGCCTGCGCTTTTCATGAACACATCCATGAAGGTGATGTCGCCCAAGCCGGATTTGCTGCCCAGACGATCATGGTGCAAGGCCACAATCGGTACATTCAAACGCCATAGCTGCGGCAGACCAAAGGTTTTGTTGGGCAGGACGGCACGCAGCACCGTCTGGTTTGCCCAGGCATTGTCGAGCTTGTACAGCTCGGGCACGTAGTAGTCGTGCAGGCTGACCATGGGCCGGGGGCTCAGCGGGTTATTGGCGTCGTTCTGGGACTGGGCCAGGGCACCCGTGCTGATCAGGCTGGTGGCCAACAGGCCAAATATTGTCTTTTGCATATGCATACCTCCTCGAAAAACCGAAGGTAGAAAAGCGGCGTTGAAAAAGCATTTAAAGCGGGCCACTGTGGCAAATCCGCAGATTGGACTATCGGGTCTGCTTTGCTCCCAGAATGAGACGCTTGTTGAAAAAGCCCATCAGGAGGAGCGTGTCATGGCACATGCAACGATAAGAACAGTCATGCTGGCGGCAGTAGTCAGCGCGGGTTTGGGTCAGGCACAGGCCGCACCTGCCACGCAGGCAACGCAGGAGCGCCACGCTCAGTGGATGAAAACGCTCCCGTTTGATGACACCCAGGATTTCAAGAATGCTCAGCGCGGTTTGATTTATCGCGAGCCCAGCCTGCAGATCAAAGGCGTGAACGGCAACGTGGTGTGGGATCTGGATTCCTACAAGGCCTTCATCAAGCCCGATAGCGCTGCGCCCAGCACGGTGCATCCGGGCTTGTGGCGTATGTCGCAGTTGAACCTGCTCGATGGCGTGTACAAAGTGACGGACAATATTTATCAGGTGCGCGGCTATGACTTGTCCAACATCACTTTTGTACGCGGCACAAGCGGCTGGATTGTGTTTGATGTGGGCACCTCTACCGAAACGGCCGCCGCTGCGTATGCCTTGCTGCAAAAGCATGTGCAGGCCGCCCCCATCAAGGCGATTATTTACAGCCATTCCCACATAGACCATTACGCCGGAGCCAAGGGACTGGTGGATCAGGCCGCGGTGGATTCAGGGCAGGTACAGATCATTGCGCCAGAAGGTTTTGTGGAGCATGCCATCAGCGAAGGGGTGATTGCCGGCAATGCCATGAAGCGCCGTGCGACTTATATGTACGGGGCCTTCTTGCCGCGCGGTCCGGAGCACAGCGTGGGCTCGGGGCTGGGCATGACTAATCCGCTGGGTTCCGTCTCCCTGATTGCGCCTACGCGTTCGGTGTCCAAGTCGGGTGAAAAACTGGTGGTGGATGGCGTTGAAATGGTCATGCAACTGACGCCGGGCACCGAGGCTCCGGTAGAAATGAATACCTACCTGCCGCAGTTCAAAGCCATGTGGATGGCCGAGAACACCACCAACACCATGCACAATATTCTGTCCTTGCGCGGTACGCAGGTGCGAGATGCCAGGGAATGGGCCAACTACATCAATGAAACAATTGATCTGTTTGGAGATGACACGGAAGTGAAGTTTCAGGCGCACCACTGGCCTGTGTGGGGCAAGGAGCAGGTCCATGACTACCTGATCAAGCAGCGTGATCTGTACAAGTACATCCACGATCGCAGTGTGAACCTGATGAACAAGGGCTACACCGGCGAAGAAATTGCCGAGCTGATCGAGCTGCCCGAGTCCTTGCAAAAAGACTGGGCGACGCGCGGGTATTACGGTTCGCTCAAGCACAATGCGCGGGCGGTGTATCAGTACTACATGGGCTGGTACGATGGCAATCCGTCCAGTCTGGATGTCTTGCCACCCACGGCAGCGGGGGCAAAGTATGTGGAATATATAGGGCGTGATCGTCTGCTGCAAAAAGCCCAGGAAGACTTCGATCGGGGCGAATACCGTTGGGTTGCTATGGTGGTGAAGCATCTGGTCTTCGTCGATGCCAAAGATACGGAAGCACGCCAGTTGCTGGCTAATAGCTATGAGCAGCTGGGTTATCAGGCCGAATCCGGGCCGTGGCGTTCCATCTACCTGCAAGGAGCTTTGGAACTGCGCAATGGTGCGCCGGACCTGCCTGTGCCGCCGAACAATAACGCCGATATGCTGGCCGCACTGACGCCAGAGATGATGTTTGACTTGATGGCTGTGCGTCTGGACGATGAAAAGGTCAAAGATAAGGAGCTGACGGTTGCTTTCCACTTTGTGGATATAGATACGACCTACACCCTCAGCATTGGCAATTCGGTGCTCAATTACAGTACGCGCCCCGGTTTGCCGGCTCAGGCCACCATGTCAGTCAGCCTGGCGGATTTCAAACTGATTCAAGGCAAGATGCTGGACTGGAAAACGGCCATGAAAACGGATCGCGCCAAGCTGCAAGGGGCAGGCCGCAAGTTCCAGGAATTTGCAGGTCTGTTTGAGGAGCCTGACTTGTGGTTCAACATCGTGACGCCTTGAGCAGGTAGTCAGGAGCACGCGGCCTGGCCGCGTCCTTGTTGCTATGTGGCGACAAGGGTTTTGGGTGGCACGAATTAAACGGTTTCCAGGCTTTATTTGCATTAATGTGCTTGCTCGGAGGTTGTCCCTGGGGCGTTTACTACACGGGACGTCTTGTGTATTGCCCACGCCTGGAGCCCAAGCTCATGTCCGCGATTTTGAAAACCCTGTTCAGTGCTGGTGTCTTGCTGACGGCTTCGGCCAGCGCCCACGCCTATCAGACTGAGATTATCTATAACAAGAAAGGGGAAGCGGCCTTTGAACTGCGGGTCTTTGGCCCTCAGGATGGTCCCTATGGCAATATTGGGCCGTCTGCTTTTGATGTGGACGAAAATGGCCGCCGCAAGATTCGTGCGGCGCTGGAGCGCTGGGCTGAAATCCTGATTCTGCCGCCGAATTACCGTCCCGGCGTTGTCCATCTGGGCACCTTCGCGGCGCCCGGTGCCTCTGCCAGCAGCGATCCCTGGTTGATGGCGGGTGATCCGGTGGCGGTTTCCATGCTGCAGGCCGCTCTGTTCAACGCCTTGTCGCCAGAGGATTACGACAGCCCCCATGGGATTATCAATATCGGGCTGATGCCCTTTGATACGGCCCCGGTCAATCCCAGCCAATTACCCTTGACGGGTCAGGCGGACTATAACGGGGTCATTTTTCACGAGTTGGCGCATGCCCTGGGTTTGGGGAATGTGGTTGCCGACAGGAATGGGCCTGGCACAGGTACACCGCAGTTTGCTCCTTTCCTGAATCGGTGGGCGGCGGGTTTGCGGGATGACAATGGCAATCCGGCCCGCCCTGAGCAGAACATTCTGTGTACGCCTTGCAGTCATCCCTATGATGCGCAGGCCTTCGATCTGCGCAAGGATCAGGGCTACTTTACCGGCCAGCATGTGCAGGAAGTGTTGGGTGATGCCATGCCCGGCGTCCCGGTCAGCATTCTGACTTTTCATGACAATCCTGCTGCCGGTATAGACACGGATTACATGAGTCACAGCGAGTTGCGCAACAGCTTGATGAGCCATCAACGTTACCGCAATTACACCAACTTCATGGAAGCTGAAATCGCGGTGATGCAGGATCTGGGCTTGCAGATCGACCGGCGTAATTTCTATGGTTATTCGGTTTACGGGGATGACGTAACTCTGTTCAATCAGAATGGTTTCTTTGCCCGTAATGCCGAGGGTACGGCGTATCTGCCGGGGCAGTACAACACCGCGACTCAGGGCCTGGGCCTGCACATTTATGGCCAGCGCAATACGATTACCCAAGCGGCGGATTTGCTTGGCGCCGGCCCTGGCGGTATAGGCGTGCGGGTGGACGGTAGTGAAAACACACTGATTATTCCGGCCTCCACACGTATCCATGCCCAGGGCTGGGTTGGGCGTGGTCTGCAGTTCAGCTATGGTCGTAATCACACGATCGTGCAGCAGGGCGAAGTGCGTGCGCAGGGTGAGGACGGGGTGGCGGCATTGTTTGATTTTGGCAATAACGCCAGGGGCAATCAGGATGGTTATCATGGTTCATGGCAATGGTTCTCGCCGTTGGAGAACAAGCCGCTTGGCTATGTGCCCGAGATTTTGCAGGGCGCACTCATCAAGGACTACCATTTAGCCGGTCTCTTGTCGGGCAAGAAAGCCGCTATCCAGATTTCCAGCAATGCACAGGTTGAGAATATCAACATCATGCAAGGTGCCCGGATTCAGGGCGATATCCTGTCTGACTATTCCACTCGTCAAAACAACGGCGAGCTGTTTGTCACCCATGTGAATTTTGGGCAGAAAGCAGATGAGCAAGGGCGTGCCACGCTAGAGGCCGATCCTGATTTCCGCCTGCGTTATGACGGCAATATTCAGGGCGCGGACAACTTGGCCGTGGTAATTGCAGGGGGCGAAAGCTCGCTCAGTGGCCAGCATCAGTTGCTCGGCCTGCGTGTGGATGCGGGTGCTACCTTAAGCGGCAATAGCAGTTACGCCATCAACCCGGAAGGCAATTTCAGTAACCACGGCACCTTGAGCCCGGGTAACTCCTTTGGTCAGATGACGATTCAAGGCGATTTCGTTCAGGCTCCTGAAGGCCGGGTATTGATCGAAGCCGACACGCGTCAGAATGACCGGATTGAAGTGCAAGGTCTGGCTCAACTGGCTGGTGAATTGAAGCTGCAATTGCAGCCTGACTGGTATGCCGATGGCTGGTCCTTGAGTCAGAACACGGTCTTTCAGGCCACACAGACCCAGGGTGGTTTTGATCTGCTGACTGCCAGCCTGAATTCGCCCAGCCTGAGCGTGCACGTGAATAACGCTGGCTGGTCGGTCAGCCGTCAGGCAGCGGCTTATTCGCCCTACGCAGGCAATCCGAATGCGGGTGCCGTGGGCCGCAGTCTGGAGCAGGCTTCCACTGACAATCAGCGTCCCTTGGCCTCTGTCTACCAGGCTTTGGACTTCTCCGCAGTGGATGGCAGCGAGATTGGTGACGCACTCAATCAGTTAAGTGCTGGTGCTTATGGGGCTCAATTGGCGGCCAGCTTGCGTCGCGAGCAGTTGGTGTCCGAGCAACTGCGTCAGCGCCCTGGCCTGGGCAAGGATGGCTGGCAGACTTTCATCCAGCCTTTTGGTGGCCGTTATCACTGGCAGTTAAGCAGCAATGATGTAGACCACCGCAGCCAGACTTATGGTGTCGTGTTCGGTGCGGAACATCGCGCTGCAGGCAGCGATTGGAGCTTGGGTGCCCATGCAACCGCCAATGAGCAAAGCTTGAATATAGATGCCCCTTATCAGGCCAAGAGCACGCTGACGGGGTTGGGTGCCGGTGTGCATGCCTTGTACCGTGCTGATGCTTGTGAGGGCTGGCAAGGTCTGGCCCAAGTTCGTATGGGCTTGGAGCAGGGCAAGCTGAACCGACGAATTGCGTTTTCTGACTATCAGGCCAATCCCAAATCTGACTGGACTGGCCATACCTTTGCAGCGGGTCTTCAGACTGCCTATAGCTGGCCCTTGGGTGAGGCAGGCAGCATAGGTCCAGTTCTGGCTTTGGACTATCTGCGTTACAGTCGCCCCGGTTTACGTGAAGAGGGGGATGCGGGTAGCCGCTTGCAGCTGGATTCGACCCGTGCCCATTCCTTGCAAGCGTCGCTGGGTCTGGCTGTCAGTCAGGTTTGGGAGTTGAAGCAGGGCCGTCGTTTACAGACCGGGGTCTCCGCTTCCTGGGAGCAGGCTTTGCTGGGCCGCAAGCAGACACAATATGCACAGTTTGAGGCTTCACCACAGACAGGTTTTGATGGTCGCTATGCTCGTGTCGATAGTCATGCGCTGGCATTGCGGGCGGGCTTGACGCTGCAAAGCTCCGAGCGTTTGCGTTTGGGTGTGTCCGCAGGGACCCGTTTGCTGGGCAATAGCCGGGCAGATATTTCCGGGAATGTGTCGCTGAACTGGGCGTTCTAGGCGGGGTTAGCCGGGGTTTTGAAGGGCTATCTGTTAGCCATGACAATTTGATAGGGAACTGCCGGATTGATTCTGGCAGCTCCGTAAATTGGATCACGCTAGCCCCGTTGAAGGCCTTCAGGCGGCCTAACGGCTGTTCTCGAACCAGTCCCACAGTGCCTGACGCTCCGGCTCCAGTTCCACTGCCAGGCCACCTGTAAATTCACGCCATGCAGGCAGGTAGGTGTGGGCCACAACAGTCAGCACCGCGTAGCCCTGGTCGATCAAGGCCAGGATCTCGTTATTAAAGCCCTGGCCGTCCGCTTCCATGATTCCAAAGCGATTCACAATCACCAGATCAGCCGGGCTTTCCAGCGCCTGCCGCAGCACTTCGCTGGCTTCCAGCAAGGCACCAATGTCCAGGCAACAGGCGGTGGATTCCGCCCCCAGGTTCTGGGTAATGGGATACAGCGTGCCCTTGTCCAGATCCTGCACCGTGCGCAGGCTATGGTCTTCCTTCTGAATTTCCGGACCTTGCACCAGACCACAGACGCGATAGTTCTTCGCGCGCAATTCCTGCACGAATTCCAGTAGCAAGGCGTCGGCACTGCCTTTGCCTGCGTGCACGATGGCCGCAAGGGCAAGAGGCGGGGAAGTGGTGTCCATCGGGATGTGGCTCCGGGCAGTAGAAAGAGAAGGCAAGGCTCTTTGTACACGCATTTGGCCTGGGCTGGAAAGCGGAAAAACCTCTGTGCTGCTGGCCGGTGTTTGGCCTTGGTGGGTAGCAGGCTTGTTGTTTAAGGTTCAAGTCTTGAAGCCTTTCTGCTTGAACAGCGGATGGAACTGTTGCGAAAGCCGCTTGCTGCTTTGCTATACGGGCTTGTCTGGCTATGGCGTGGTTCTGTTCCATGAGACAATTCATGCACTTTTAGTGACTGATGGGATATTCGATTGGACAAGACTTTTGTTAAGGGCCTGGTGCTCCTGGAAGCCCTGGCCAAGCACGAACGCGGTTCGGGTGTCACCGAACTGGCCAATCAATTGATGCTCAATAAAAGCAATGTGCATCGCCTGTTGCAGGCCCTGGTTCACCAGGGCTTTGCACGCAAGAATGAAGATACGGGTCGCTACGAGCTGACCATGAAGCTCTGGGAGCTGGGCTCGGGCCTGGCCAACCGTCTGGATGTGCGGGTGGAAGCCTTGTCTTTCATGAAAGAGCTGGCCGAGCAAACCCAGGAAACGGTGCATTTGTCGCTGCTGGACGGGGTCGAGGTGCTGTATATCGAAAAGATAGACAGCCCGCAGCCCGTGCGCGCCTACACCACGGTGGGTGGTCGCTCGCCTGCGCAATGTGTGGCTACCGGCAAGGCCATGCTGGCCTGGGCCAGTGAAGATACCTTGAATCTGGTCAAGAACCGCCTCAAGCCTTATACGCCTCGCAGTTTGGTCAAGTTTGGTGATTTGCGCCGAGAGCTGGAGCAGGTGCGTGATCAGGGCTATGCCATTAACCGTGGCGAATGGCGTGAGCAGGTCGTGGGGGCGGCTGCGCCTATTTACGATAGTCGTGGAATGGTGGTGGCGGCTTTGGGTATTTCCGGGCCTGCGGAACGTCTGGAGGAAGCCCGGCTGGTTCAGGCCGGTAAAACCTTGATGACGGCAGCGGCACAGATCTCGCGCCGTTTGGGCTATAGCGGCCGTTAAGCTGCTACAGCCCCCGTCAGCTTGTCCGGGCTGCAAGAAGCCGCCCGGATGCAAATTGCCCCCAAAATCTGGATGCGTCTCCAGTTTTTGGGGGCAGTTCCATTCAGGAAAGAAAGTTCAAGATTTTGCGGCTTGCCGGAAGGCCGCAATTCTTTGTTTGAGGCCGGGTGCGGAAGCAGAGCGTACCAAGGCTGTCATATCCCGATCAGCTTGTTGTGGGCAGCCCGTTAACTGATGCAGATAGGTGCGACTGGTGGCGTCCAGCAAGCCCGCAGTCTGTTGAACCTGCTCGATGACAGCAGGCCATGTATCGGGCTCTTGTATGCCGTTAATAAAACCCAGTTGCTCCGCTTTGGCAGCATCAAAAATCTGGCTTCCTGCCAGAAGTTGATGAGCCTGCTGGCCGCCGATCAGGGCAGCCAGCCTGCCTGTTCCCAGTGCCAGACCAAACTGCAGTCCAGGCATGCGAAAGCGGGCATCGGCACTGGCGATACGTTGACGACAAACAGCAATCAAATCCACCCCGGCGCCGAAGTTCTGCCCATGCGCCAGGGCCAGGGTGGCGCAAGGCGTATGGGCCAGCATTTGCAGCAGGGTTTCGATGCGGATAAAGCGCAGTACCAGGTCCCCTTCGCTTTGTTGCTCGTAGTCGCTGAAGTCAAAACCGGCACTGAAATTGCGGCCTTCACCGCGCAATATCAGCAGATCCGCCTGGGCCTTTTCCGCGGCCTGCACGGCCGCGATCAAGGCTTCGACCAGATCGGCCGACAAGGCATTGCGCTTGTCAGGCCGGTTCAGCGTCAGTGTCCAGACTTTGCCCGCGCAGTCCACGTTCAGGCCGGGACTGCTGCTGCAATACGGCTCTGTCATGGAGTAACTCCGTGCAAGATGCTGTCGTTATGTTCGCCCAATGCCGGGGGGGCCATACGGACGGGCAAACCCACTCCATTGATACGCAGGGGCGAGACAAAGGTGCGCGTCTCGGTGTCTGTGCCCGGCAGGCGAATGTTTTGCACCCACTCCATGTGCTCGACCTGCGGGTCTCGCAGCACGTCGGAATAGCGGTTGATGGGACTGCAGGGTACGCCTTGGGCACGGAATTGCGTCAGCCAATGTTCGGAGTCGTGCTGCGCAAAAATAGCTTCCAGCAGTTCACGCAAGGCGTCTTGATGTTTGGCGCGCAGGGTGGTGCTGGTGAAACGCTCGTCCTCGGTCAGGTCCGGGCGTTCTACAACCTGACAGACGGAGCGCCACAGCGCATCGTTGCCCGCTGCCATGGCGAAGTAACCGCCTTTGCACTGGAACGCCTGGTAGGGGGCATTACGGGGGTGGGCGGAGCCCAGCTTGTCCGGGTCGCGACCACTGCCGAAATACTCTGAGGTTTGCAGTGCGGCGATGGCCAGGGTGGTCCCCAGCATGGGCACGTCGATATGTGCGCCCTGACCGGTGGCGCGGGCTTGAGGCAAGGCGGCACTGATGGCAAACGCCGCATACAAACCGGCCGCAAAGTCCGCCAGTGGAACTCCGCATTTAACGGGGGCTCCACCTGCTTCGCCCGTCACGCTCATCACGCCGCTCATGGCCTGAATCGTCAGGTCAAAACCGCCTTCTTGCGAGCGGGGGCCGCTTTGTCCGTAGGCAGAAATTGAGCAGTACAGCAGTCTGGGATTCAGGGCCTTAAGGCTTTCATAATCCAGCCCCAAGCGCTGCATGACGCCGGGCCGATTGTTTTCCAGCAAGACGTCTGCATCCAGTACCAGTTGGCGTGCCTTGGCTACATCTTCGGGGTTCTTCAGATCCAGCGTTACCGAGCGCTTGTTGCGGTTCAGCGAAGCAAAGTTCTCGCTATATCCTTGGTTGATGGGCGGCCAGCTTCGCAAGGTGTCACCCCCTTTGGGGTGTTCGATCTTGATGACGTCAGCCCCCATATCGGCCAACAACATACCGCAGTACGGGCCAGCGGCCACATTGCAAAATTCCAGTATCCGAACCCCGTTCAGGGGCAATGTCGTATCCATGAATCAGCTCCAGAGCGTGATAGGTAGATGGGGGCCGACAGGGCCTTATGCGTTCACATCAACCACGATGCGGCCGCGTACCTTGCCTTCCAGTAACTGGCCGGCTTGATCAATGGCTTGGGAAAGTGTGATGGTGCTGGCGCCGATGCGCTCCAGGGCTTCGATAGACAAATGCTTGGCCAGCAAGTCCCAGGCCGCCAGGCGCTCGGGTTTGGGGCAATGGACGCTGTCCACCCCAATCAATTGCACACCACGCAGAATGAAGGGGGCCACGGAAGCGGGGAAATCCATGCCTTGGGCCAGACCGCAAGCGGCGACTGCACCCAGGTATTGCGTGCCTGCGCAGACATTGGCCAGGGTATGGCTGCCTACGCTGTCGATGGCTCCGGCCCAGCGCTCCTTGCCCAGTGGCTTGCCCGGTTCGCTCAAGGTGTTGCGGTCCACAATCTCGCTGGCGCCCAGCGCCTTCAGATAGCTTTCTTCCTGAGGTCGGCCCGTGCTGGCCATGACGGTGTAGCCCAGGGCATGCAGCAGGGCCACGCTGACACTGCCTACGCCACCCGCGGCACCTGTCACCAGAATCGGGCCCTTGTCCGGCATGACGCCTTGGCGCTGCAAGGCACGCACGCACAGGGCAGCGGTATAGCCGGCGGTGCCTATCATCATGGCTTGCTGGGTGGAGAAAGCGTCGGGCAGGGAAATCAGCCAATCGCCTTTCACGCGTGCTTGCTGTGCCAGACCGCCCCAATGGACCTCACCCAAGCCCCAGCCGTTAAGCACCACTTTCTGGCCGGACTTGAAATTCGGGTCGCTGCTGTCGGTCACTGTGCCAGCAAAGTCGATGCCGGGCACCATGGGGAACTGGCGCACTACGGGGGATTTACCCGTCATGGCCAGGCCGTCTTTGAAATTCAGGGTGGAGTAGTCGATGCGGACGGTAACCTGGCCTTCGGGCAGGGCGGACTCGTCCAGGGATCGCAGGCTGGCTTTGTATTGGCCGTCGGTTTTGTCGATGACGATGGCAGAGAACATGAGTGAATTCCTTCGATCAGTTAAGGATTTGTGTTCTGATATTTGGAACAGCGTTCTTTAAATTGACATGGAAAAGCAGTGTTTTCATTTTATCCAGAAGCTCGTTGCGGTCAAGCCCAATGCGACCAGATGATCGAACTGGGGAAATCCCGAAGGGGTTTAATAGTTGACACCTGAAATCAAATATCCCACTATTTGAACCGTTGTCCTAAGTTGCTTGTGTTGTTGCTGTCTGTTGTATTCAAGCCGTTCTCACGGCATTTTTAATATCAAAAACAAGAACAGCGTTCTATATATTGGAACAAAAAGAGAAGAAAACTCTCACACAGGAGGCAAGGATCATGTTCAGTTCTTTTTTTTCGCGCACAGGGTTTCTACGCACAGTGCTGGTCTCGGGACTGGCGGCAGTCAGCAGCTTTTCTGCTCCGGCTGCCATCGCGGCCGATACCTATCCCAGCCGTGAAGTGACCTTTGTGGTTCCCTATCCCCCAGGCGGTAACAGCGACAATCTGGCGCGTCTGTTTGCCGACCGTCTGCGCGTCAAGCTTGGCGTTCCCATCGTGATTGAAAACCGGCCCGGCGGCACCACCTCGCTGGGCACGTCTATCGTGGGTCGCGCCAAACCCGATGGCTACACCTTGTTGCTGGCCACCAGCACCGCCTTTACCGTGCTGCCCTATATACGCGACGTGCCTTATGACCCGATCAAGGGCTTTGATTTTGTAGGCAGTCTGGCCGGTTACCTGCCCATCATGACGGTGCGCAATGATTTGCCGGTCTCCAACCTGAAAGAGTTTGTCGAGCTGGCCCGCAAGGAGCCCGGCACCTTGACCTATGGTTCGGCAGGTATAGCGTCTGGCGGTCATTTGGCGGGAGAGATTCTGGAAAAAGCCGAGAAACTGGACTTGCTGCATGTGCCGTTCAAAGGCTCGGCAGACACCATGACGGCCTTGATGGGCAATCACATCGATTTCTTTATTGATGGAGTCGGGCTGGAGCTGGTGAAGAGCGGCAAGGCCAAAGCCCTGGTGACCTATGCCAGCGTGCGTCATCCCGAACTGCCGGATGTGCCCACACCGAAAGAAGCCGGTTTTGATCTGGCCCTGCCTTTTGAAGGGTTCTGGGGGCTGGCGGTGCCGGCTGGCACCCCTGACGATGTCATGAAGAAGCTGGCCAAGGCTACCGAAGAAATTCTGGCCGAGCCGCAGACTCAAGAGCGTTTCCACCGCATCAGTGTCAGTGCCAGCTGGAAAGACGGCGATGCGTATGCCAAGGATCTGGAGCAGAGTCGGGCTTATTACAGCGAGCTGCTCAAGACCATCAAGATGAGCGATGACTAAACGCTCACAGAACCACCAACAGGAGACAAACGTGATGGAAACCGTCACTTGCGCCAGCACGCTGGACGCTTTGCTGGACCCGGCATCCATAGCTTTGGTCGGCGCCTCGGAAGATCAGTCCAAGTTTGGCGGGCGACTGTTCCGTATGCTGCTCAAGCACGGTTATGGCGGCAAGGTCCTGCCTATCAATCCCAGCCGCAGCAGTTTGTTTGGTTTGCCCGCTGTGCCCGGTCTGGCTGCACTGGATAGCGCTCCGGATCTGGCCGTGTTTACGGTGGGGGCCGATACCGTTCTGGAACAGGCGCAGATTGCGGCCCAAATGGGGGTACGCGGTTTGCTGGTGATCTCCGCAGGCTTTGCTGATGCAGGCGAGCGCGGGCTGGAACGCGAGCAGGCCTTGCTGCGTATCTGTCGTGACTCGGGCATGCGACTGATCGGCCCCAATTGCCTGGGCATGATCAGCCCCAGCCGCAGTCTGGTGCTGTGCTCTTCGCCGGTGCTGGACAGAGACAGCCTGCCGGAACGGCCTATTGGTTTTGTCAGCCAAAGCGGTGCCTTGATGACTACCTATTTTGATCGGGCCTGGGCGATGGGCGGTGGCTTTACCTACGGTTTTTCGGTGGGTAATCAGGCTGACCTGGATCTGTGCGACTTTGTGGATTTCCTGATTGATGATCCCAAGACGCAAGTGATCTGTACTTATATAGAGGGCATTAAAGATACCCAGGCTTTGCGTCGCGCAGCTCGTCGGGCGCAGGCCGCGGGCAAGCCCTGGCTGGCCGTCAAGGCAGGGCGCTCCAGTGCGGGCAAGGCGGCCGCCTTTTCGCATACTGCCAGCGTAGCGGGCGACCATGATGTGTTTGCCAGTGTCTGTCGCGATGAAGGCATCAGCCTGATGGACGATATGGGGGCCATGCTCTTGCTGGCAAACAGCATGGTGCGCTTTACCAGCAACAAGATCTCCAAAGTCGCGATTGTGACGCCTTCGGGTGGCGGTGGGGCCTTGGCTGCAGATGCTTTGGCAGAGCATGGCGTGGAACTGTCCAGTTTTTCCGCTACTACCAAGCAGGCTCTGGCTGCCCACTACCCGGCAGGGCAGGCGGATAACCCGGTTGATCTGGGAGCGCGTCTGACGCAGGACTCCACCGAAGTGGCCCGCGCTACTTTGGATGCCTTGATGCAGGATCAGCAAAGTGACGTGGTATTGATCACGGCTTCCATGTGTCCGCAGGAGTGGATGGCGGCCCTGATTGAAAAAATCATCCACCCCGAACCGCACTGGGCCAAGCCCGTGATGGTGGCGTTCGATGCGGGCGCAACATCCGAGCCTTTGCGGCAGAAACTGGCCCAGCACGGCCATGCGTATGCCAGCTCCAGCCTGGAAGCGGCGCTGGCCTTGTCCGCCTGGAAACGTCACGGTCAGTTTGTGCCGCGCCAGCAAGCCTTGCGTCCCAGTGCCTGCCAAGCGCCCACGGTCATGCCGCGCGGTGTTTTGAATGAAGATCAGTCCAAACGTCTGCTGGCGCATTACGGCCTGCCCGTGAATCTGGGCCAGGTGTGCGAGGACGTGGAACAGGCTGTGGTGCTGGCCGAACAGATTGGCTATCCGGTGGTGATGAAGATTGTTTCCCCCGATATCGTCCATAAAACCGAGGCGGGTGGGGTGGCGCTGGATGTGGCCGACGACGCCAGCTTGCGACGCGATTTTGCCCGGCTCTACGCCAATGCCAAAGCCTATAAAGCAGATGCCCGTCTGGAAGGCGTTTTGGTACAGGCCATGGCCAAAGGGGATGTGGAACTGCTGATCGGGGCACGTCAGGATGCGCAGTTTGGCCCGGTCGTGGTGTTTGGTGCAGGCGGCATTCTGGTGGAAATGTTGTCAGACCGGGTGATTGCCGCGGCCCCTTTAACCCTGGCTGATGCAGATCGACTTTTATCTACCTTGATGATCGACAAGCTGCTGAAGGGGTACCGGGGACGCATGCTGGATCGTGACGGTGTGCTCGATGCGATTGTGCGTGTCAGCTTCCTGGCCCACGACTTGCGCGACACCAACTTTGAATTGGATATCAACCCCTTGATCGTGGCGGCTACCCGCTGTCACGCCGTCGATGCCCGCCTGTCCATAGGCGAATAAAACCAAAACCTATTCTTTGAAAAATACCCAGGAGGAGTAAACCATGTCGGATTATCAGTGCATTCTTGTAGAAAACCATGATGACGGTGTTTCCATCTTCACGATCAACCGTCCTGATCGCCGCAATGCCTTGAGCGCTACCGTGGTCAAGGAACTGCAGCAGGCATTTCTGGCCTTTGACGAAGACCCCACACGCCGCGTAGCCGTGCTGACCGGGGCGGGCAATGACGCTTTTTCTGCCGGGGCGGATATTAATGAGTGGCCCGAGTTGTGGCGCGCCATTCCCACGGTAGGTTTTGAAACCGACAAGCCCATTATTGCGGCCGTTAGTGGTTGGTGTGTGGGTGGAGCCCTGGTGATGGCCATGATGACGGACTTGCTGGTAGCGTCCGAGAGTGCCAAGTTTTCTTACCCCGAAGCCAAGCTGGGCTTTACCGGCGGCATCATCTCGGGCCTGGCCTCGCGCATTCCGCATCATGCCGCCATGGAAGTGATCTTGTTGTGCCGCACGCTGGAAGCCCGCCGTGCTTACGATCTGGGTTTTGCCAATGAAGTAGTGCCGGTAGGCGAGCAAGTCCAGGCTGCCGTGCGCATGGCTCAGGATCTGGCCAAGATGTCGCCGCGTGTTTTGCAAACCTTGAAGCGCTTTATCAATAATGAAGTGCTGACGCGCGGCCCGTCCGAGCAGATGGCGCGCACCATGCGGCAACTGAAAGCGATCGAGGATAGTTATGATGCCAAGGAAGGGATGAACGCGTTCAAAGAAAAACGTGCCCCGGTGTATCTGAACAAATAAGAACTGATTCACGAATTGGGCCGCAAGGCCCAGTCAACTATGGAGACATCCCCTTATGCACCCCCGTTTTGAGCGTTTTATTCAAGGGATGAATGAATTGACCGGCCGCCCGGCTGTCGCTGAGGCGGATATCCTGCGTGATGGCCGTGTCCTGCTGGGCGAACTGGTGGCCCAGGACGATTGGCTGGCCCCGGAGTACACCCAGCCCCATCCCCAGTTTTATCAGCAGTACTTGCTGTATTGCTGTCCGCAGGAACGCTTTTCCGTGGTCAGCTTTGTGTGGGGTCCCGGCCAGAAAACCCCTATCCACGACCACACCGTGTGGGGCTTGATTGGTATGTTGCGTGGCGCGGAACGCTCCCGGCCTTTTGACCGTGATCCCGATACCGGCCATATGACAGAACAAGACACACAGACTCTGGAACCAGGCGTGGTGGAAGTGGTGTCACCCACGGTGGGTGATATACACGAGGTCTCCAATATGTATGACGACCAGGTGTCCATCAGCATTCACGTTTATGGTGCGGATATCGGCAAGGTACGCCGTCACGTCTTTGACCCGCAGACTGGGCAGGCCAAGGAGTTTGTCTCCGGCTATGCCAACCGTCCGGCTGTCGCGTGAGTCAAGTGGTGTTGTTGGGCAGGTGCCCAATACGGGCGCCAATAATCATTTCCTGAATCCAGCGATAAAGCAGCACGGAGTAATCACGCTGGGCGACTTTCTCGTCCAGCGCGTGGTTGCTGCCTTCCAGCACTCGATGTGTCAGGGAATGAGCCTGGCTGAAGGCTTGGCGATACGTTAGCAAGGTCTGGCGGGGAATCAGCTCATCGTATTCCGCTTCAAACAGCAGAACATCTCCCGTGAATTTGGAGCAGGCCTGCAAGGCGCGGTTCTCTTGCGGAGAATGAGTATGCAGACGGTAGTCCTGCAGCAACTCTCGGTTGAGCTGATCCTTTGGAGACAGCCAATCGTCGTCCGGGTACAAGGCAGGAGCCAGCAAGCTGAGCCAGCGTACCGATCGAAATTCACTTAACAGGCAGGCCAGATAGGCGCCATAACTGTGCCCCACAATGGCGATGGAGCTGGAGTCCACCATAGGGTGGCTGCTCAAGGTGTCGAAGGCCGCGCAGATATCCTGGAAGTTCTGTTCTCGGGTGACGTTCTCGCGCTCGTGCTGATTGGCATTGTGTCCGGCAAGATCAAAGGTCAGACAAATACAGCCCATACCGGCAATGGTGTGGGCGCGTTTCAGGTCAAAGTGCTGGCTGCCGCCCCAACCGTGCACGAACAAAATGCCAGGGACAGGGGATTGGGGGACTAGCAGGCGTGCATCCAGGTGCTGATGGGGCACTTTGATGGTGGTGTTGAAAATTTCCGTACTCATGATGGCAGTGGGCCGCCGAAGCGGGCAAGATAAGCCTCGTCTTCTTGGTCGAGGCTGTAAAGATGAGGGGAGTTTTTCACCAGGCTGGCATCGTCCAGATAGCGCTCGCGTGTCCATGCGTGGGTATGTTGGAGCTCAGGGTGGCGTTGCAGGGTGCGGATGGCCAGAATCTCTGCAATGGACGCTCCGCCGAAACGCCAGGAATGTTCCAGTACGGCTGCCTTGTAGTGGCCACGCGCATTTTTACCGACGATGAGGTCATAGTTGCGACGTGAGGCATACAGTTCAGGATAGGCCTGCCTGATGTTTTTTTCGTAGCTTATGGTCAGCTCAAGCAGATGCTCAATGCGCTTCATGCCTGAGAGCTGCAGCAACTGCGGAAACCCGCCGCGAACCAGTAGCAAGCTGGAGCCGCCATATACGGACTCGTGCTGCAGGTTGGTGGTCTGGTGTTGCTGGCCGATATAGGAAAAAAGATGCTCGCCCACCTGGGTCTGGCCGATGCTGAAGGTCTCGCCATCGAGCAGGTTCTCCTCCAGTACCAGACCCTGTTCCAGTTGATTCTGCCACGGCGGCAGGTTCAAGAGCTCTTCCAGCTCTTGACGGCTGTAGATCACCTTCTGGCCTTTGCCTGCATTAGCACTGGCCAGTTTGGCTCGTATGCCGGTCTGGCCTGCTTCATCCAGAAGGCTCATTGTGCGTAGCGCGTCGTTTCTTGAAAAGACGCTGTAGCCTGGCAAGACCGTGTGCCGTAACGCCAGGCCCAGCTCATTGTTCCAGCCTTCCGGGCGATCCATATCGTCCTGGGGAAGGGGATGGGCGACGGTTTTATGGGCCAGAAAGTCATATGGCACTACACCCCCATACAGTTGGGAGGCCTGTTCGATACCCAGTTGTCGTGCCTGCTCCAGGCTCAAGGTCTGCAGGGGAAGGTAGTAAGTGTTTTCGGAGCTGGGCTTTAGCTGGTCTTCATAGTCAATATGGACTCGAGGCAGATCCAGGAATTGCGCCAGTTCCCTGGCCATGAATTCCAGACTTTGGAGCGCGCCCTTGTTGCAGCCCTTGCTGGGCAGGCTGATTTGCAAGGAGGTCTTGGGCGTAGAGGTAAGTATCTTGCTCATGGGGCCATCCTTTTAAGTAAAGAGAGTGCGGCCAGTGTCAGCGAGTCATGGCGCAACCGTTTTGGCGCCTGAGGGCGTTCGCTGTGCCAGCTCGGAGAAAAAGCGCGTCTCCAGCAGACTGGTTTGCAAAAGTGTCAGCAGGTCAGAGGGGTGTGGCAAGGAAAGCTGGGCCGCGCTGGCTGGCTCCTGAGGACCGATGCGTATGCTCAGCCCGCCTTTCTGGTTCACAAACTCAAAGGCGGCCTCATCGGTCAAGTCGTCGCCAATCATGACGGGCTTGCGGTCGGCGAACGCGGGCAGGCGTTGGGCCCGGGCCAGGGCTTGGCCTTTGTCAAAGCCGCTCATGCGCAGTTCGATGACACAATGTCCACGGATCAGATCAAAGCCGGGATATTCCGAGCACAGCACCTGCAGTTCTGTGGCCAAGGCCTCGCCAACTTCAGGGCGTTGCCGAAAGTGCACAGCCACACCGTGCGATTTGCGCTCCATCCAAACCAGTGAATAGGGGTGGATCAGGGCGGCGACAGAGCGGGACAGGCTGTGGTGCTCAGCCGGGTTGATCGGGATGTTCCAGCATTCCTGACCCTCGGCGTCATACATGGCTGCGCCGTGGCTGCTGATCATGGCAAGCGGAAGCTTGGTGCAGGCGATATGCAGGCTGTCATAGTCGCGGCCTGAAACCAGTGCCACCGCGCCGTCGCAGGCAGCGTGCAGATTCAGCAGCAGGCCGGCGGTGGACGGGGGAAGAAATACCTGGTCAGGCCGCGCAGCCAAGGGGACCAGCGTGCCGTCCAGATCCAGAAACAAGGCGGTCTGATCCAAATGCAGAGCGTTATTCATATCAGCTTCCTGGGTAACCCGTGATGGGGAGCACGGTGCCGGTGATGTAGCTGGCGGTGATCGGGCTGGCTAGGTAGACATAGGCAGGCGCCAGTTCTTCCGGCTGGGCAGGGCGGCCAAAGACCGTATCGGCACCAAACTCGGGGATTTTTTCGGCCGGGGAGTCGGCGGGGTTCAAGGGGGTCCAGACGGGTCCGGGAGCGACCGCGTTTACACGTATACCTTTGGGCGCCAGGTTGGCCGCCAGGGAGTACGTGAAGGCAATAATGGCGCCCTTGGTGCTGGAGTAGTCCAGCAGATGAGCGGCCCCGCGCAAGGCTGTGACCGAGCTGGTATTGACGATGGCATCGCCCGCGTGAAGGTGCGGCAGGCAGGCCTGGGCCATGTAGATATAGCCATAGATATTGGTGTGGAAGGTTTCATTGAGTCGCTCCGGGGTCAGGTCTAGCAAGGATTGGGCATGTTCCTGAAAGCCGGCATTGTTGACCAGAATATTCAGGTGACCGAAGCGGTCCAGTACCTGCTCAATCGCTTGTCGGCAAAATTCAGGGTCTTTCACATCGCCGCGCAGTGTCAGGCATTGGCGGCCTTCGGCCTCGACGGCCAGACGAGTGCGTCCGGCATCTTCATCCTCGTGCAAATACACAATCGCCACATCGGCACCTTCTCGGGCATAGAGCACGGCAACGGCTCGACCTATGCCCGAGTCACCCCCAGTAATCACGGCGACTTTTCCTTCCAGCTTGCCGCTGCCCTTGTAGCTGGAGGCTTCGTAGCGGGGGGCCGGGTCCAGGTCACTTTCACACCCAGGCTTTTCCAGGTGTTGTTGCGGCAGGGGGGGAGTGGGGTAATCGCTGCCTGGGTGGCTCTTATCGTGCGTAACGGGCTCGTTCTGGCCGACCCCGTTCTTGTCCTTCTGGTCCTGCTGTTCTTGCAGGTGACGTTGCTCTTTCACTGTTTGACGCGTTGTCATGACGGCTCCTGAAATAGACAAGGAATGGGACAGGGCGCGGCGGCCCTGGTGGGTGCGCCGCGTCCAACTGGGGCTTGGTTAAGGCTTAGCGTCGCTGGTCCTGGGTGGCCTTGCCACCTTTGGCGCCGGCCTTGCGGGCCTCCTCGGAGTCGAACTCATGGGCCGTGCCCTTTTCATGGGCTGCCCGGCCACCCTTGGCACCGGCTTCACGGGCTTCTTCGGAAGTGAACTCGTGAGCTGTGCCCTTTTCATGAGCGGCGCGACCGCCCTTGGCGCCCGCTTCGCGAGCTTCTTCAGAGTTGAACTCGTGCGCCGTACCGCGTTCATGGGCTACACGGCCGCCTTTAGCGCCAGCCTCACGGGCCTCTTCCGGGGTGAACTCGTGCGCGGTGCCTTTTTCGTGCGAGGCACGCCCACCTTCAGCAGCAATCTCGCGCTGCTTTTTGTCGTCCATGGAGGCAAAGCCACGTTGATCTTTATGATCCTGTTTGTTTGTGTGCTGGGTCATATAACTCTCCTTGAGAAAGAACACCAATCACGTGATTGGTTATGACTGACCCAGCACAAAGCGTGCCTGACTGCCTGGGGGCGGGGCGCGGCACACAAGTTGCTGTATCTGGAGACATGGTTTTCAGGAGAGCAATCATGATGTCAATGACGTGGTGGATGTGGCTGCTGTTATTGCTGGGCGGCTGGGCGATACTGCTGCTGGTGCATTTTCTGGGTGGCAAGATTATTGAAAGACTGGCCTCGCCAGAGCACTTTCTGCGGTTTTTCAGCGAACGGATACGCTGGCCGTCGCGGCTGTTTTTTCTGGCCGTATTTTTGCGGATATGTATTCCGCTGGCCCCCATTTCGGCCAAGTGGCAGTCCTATCTGATCGTTGGGGACATGCTGGTGCTGATTATCTGCACGACCTGGATGCTGATGAGTGCAGTCGAATCTCTGTTCCAGCTTGTGGTGGTGCGTCACCCCTTGAATGTGTCCGACAATCTGCGTTCGCGTCAGATCTACACCCAGGCGCGCGTGCTGGCACGCAGTGTGCATTTCTTGCTGGTCTTGTTGGGGCTGTCCTTTGCTTTGATGGTTCTACCCGGCGCACGGCAACTGGGCACCAGCCTGCTGGCATCGGCCGGGGTAGCGGGGCTGGTAGCCGGTATTGCTGCCCGGCCGGTGCTGGGTAACTTTATTGCCGGTTTGCAGATCGCATTCACCCAGCCCATACGCATTGACGATGTGGTGATTGTGGAAGGGGAGTGGGGCCGGATAGAGGAAATCACGGCCACTTATGTGGTGGTACGTGTGTGGGACGAGCGCCGTCTGATCGTTCCCTTGCAATGGTTTGTAGAAACTGTCTTCCAGAACTGGACCCGTCGCAGCGCCTCTTTGCTGGGCACGGTATTTCTATGGGTGGACTACAAGGTTGAAATGCAGGGCTTGAACGCGGCATTCAAGGACTTGTGCGAGTCCTCTGAATTGTGGGATGGGCGCGTTCAGGTGTTGCAGGTGACCGATACCAATGAGTGGGGGATGCAGTTGCGCTTTCTGGTCAGTGCTGCCGACTCGGGCCGTTTGTTCGACTTGCGCTGTTTGTTGCGCGAGCGCTTGGTGGCCTATCTGGGTCAGCACCAACCGGATGCATTTGTACGCGTCAGGATGCTGGAAGCTCAGCCAGAGGGTCATGGGCCTGATTCAAACCCGAGCTGATGCCAAGATCATGCAGGAACTGTTCGCACCACTGCCTCAGGTCCTGCTGTTGCAGTTGCATCATTAAATGCTGGTGGCGTCGGCGTCGTTCCTCTAGCGGCATGTTCAAGGCTTGATACAGGCTGCGTGCGGTGGCGTCCGCATCAAATGGGTTGACGGGCAGGTAGCCGCCTTGCAGGGATTGTGCCGCGCCCGTAAAGGTGGACAGAACCAGGACACCGGGGTCGGCGGGGTCCTGGGCAGCGATATATTCTTTGGCCACCAGATTCATTCCGTCACGCAAGGGTGCGATAAAACCGACGCGGGCGCGGCGCAACATGCGCATCAGCTGGCCGGCCGGAAAGGCGCGGTTCATGTACACCACCGGACTCCAGCCTGGCGTGGCAAATTGACCGTTAATCTGCCCGGCCAGACTTTCCAGCTCTTCACGCATGACTTGATAATCGTGAATATCGCCGCGGGTAGAGGGGGCGATTTGGACATACGTTGTTTGCCCGTGCAGCGTCGGGTAGCTGCGCAGCAGCGTATCCAGGGTGCGCAGCCGATAGGCCAGACCCTTGGTGTAATCCAGCCTGTCCACACTGATAATGGTGTCAGGCCCGTTGACTGGCTCGATTGGTGTGGCGCTGTCGGTCCATGAGGGGGCCTTGGCCAGAGCCTGAACCAGATCCACATCGATACTGATGGGATAGACGTCTGTGCTGACGGTACGGGCGCCTGACTCGCTCGTGCGCGGTGGCACTAAGGTCTGGAGTGCGGCTGTCAGCGCATGATGGTCGCCACGGCTCTGGACGCCAATCTGGTCGTAATGGTGCAGCATGGGCAGCCATTGTTCATAGCGGGGAATGGAGCGCAGAATCTCCGGGCAAGGAAAGGGGGTGTGAAAGAACAGCCCAATAGCCTGCTGCATTCCTTGCTCTCGGCAAAAATGGGCTAATGGCATCAGGTGGTAGTCATGGACCCAGATCAAGTCGTCCTCTTCGGCAATCTGGCGCAAGTAAGCGGCAATTTGCCGGTTGATCTCCAGGTATTGCTGAAAGTGGTGGGTCTGGAAGTCCATCAGGTCCAGGCGGTAGTGAAAGGCGGGCCAAAGGCAGGTGTTCGCGTAACCGCAGTAAAACTGTTCGTATTGCTCCTGGGTGAAGGAGAAGGTGACGGCTTGGTAGCTGCCCCGATCTTCGGTACGCAACGCCCCCGGCTGTGGATCACATTGGCCGTTCCACCCCAGCCAGATGCCCTGGGTCTGCGGGTGCTTTAACAATTGATCTACTGCGACGGCCAGTCCGCCTGTGCAAGGTTGATCGGAACTGGCCACGCGTACGGACACCACAATGATTTTGCTCATGCTGATTCTCGCTTTGTTTTATTAAGGGATCTTCGTTGGAGAATCAGCAAATTGCGTACCCGCTCAGTTCAAGGGGTGCACATCCTGCCCGCTGACAGCACGCAGGCGTGCCCGTTGCAAACGTTCGCGGGCATTGGGAATACCCAGTTGCAGGCGGTACTTGGTGACGGTTCGTTTGGATAGCTCCACACTGTTCTGACGCAGCGCCTGATGCAAGTCGACATCGCTTAAAGGCTGACGCTCTGGTTCACTGGCAATCAGCCGGCGTATCTGCTCCTTGACCAGGGCGGTGGAGCAACTGCCACCGAAATCAGTCTCCAGCTCGCCGGAGAAAAAATGCCTGAAGCTCAAGGTGCCAAAGGGAGTGCTCATGTACTTGTTGGCAGTCGCTCTGGAGATGGTGGATTGATGCAGATCCAGCTCCTTGGCCAGATCGCTGATGCGCAGGGGTTGCAGGCCTTGCTCACCTAGCTCGAAAAAAAGGATCTGGTGCCGGACGATGAATTCAGCGACACGGCACACCGTACTGCGTCGCATCGCCAGACTCTCGGCCAGCCAGCGAGCCTGAGTCAGGGCGCTGTGCAAAGGGCGGTTCTGTTGCGTGCGTGCCTGTTGCTCCAGGGTGGCGGCATATTCTTGATGCACCTGAACGCGTGGCAGGCTGCGAGGGTCTGCGAGCACACGCCAATGCTTGCCATCGCGGTAGACGTGGACGTCTGGCGTAATGGCTTGGCGTAACGGCTCCAGATAAGCCAGACCGGGGTTGGGGTCCAGGCTTTGCAGTTCGCGCAGCGCCTGATGAAAGTCTGCATCGGACAGATTCAGGCGGCTCTGCACTTGTGACCATTCGCCTTGCGCCAGCGCAGGCAGCTCGGTAGCCACTAACTTGAGCAGTCTCTGTTTCAGAACCGGGTCTAGAGACTGACGCGCCTGGATCTGCAAGCGCAACGCGTCGGACAGGCAGTGGGCGCCTGTGCCGGGAACAGACAGGGACTGGACCAGCGCCAGCGCGGTTTGCCATTCGGCAAGGGGGATGTGTTCGTAGCCGGCGGGGAGCAGGTCTTCAAAGTGATCGCGCAAGTATCCGTTGTCATCCAGTGCGTTCACGATCAGGGCACATAAGGCCTTGCAGCGCTCACTGGCGTGACTCAAACGTACATGCTCCAGGATCTGTTCGTCACGGCTGCGCGGAGCCGGGCTTATGTCGTGCTTATCGATCAGGTGAGCGCTTTGGCTGGACACAGGATGGGACAGGCCCTCTCGTATGGGGGCGGCGGGTTCTGGAGCGGGTTCCAGTAGGGGATTGTCTTGCAGACTGTCTTGTACCAGCGTTTGCAGCTCCTGCGCCGAGAGCTGCAGGATTTGTGCGGACTGTTGCAGTCGCTGCGAGAGGGTTTGCTGCATGTGCAGCTGCGGAACCATTTCCAGCTTCATGGTGGCGTCTCCTTGTGGTTGGTGATGAGAACCGACAGTTCTTCGGACACAGTTGCCGGGATGATCCAGGCCCTGTGCTATCTACATAGCAAGTTCCGTTCCTGCCCCAAGGTTCAAGGCGCGGGTACGGTCCTTGCTAGGACACCGTCAAGGCTTTGCTGGCCATGCTGATTGGCCTCAGGTCAGCAAAGATGTTCTGGTTTCAGGCAATGACTGACGTTTTTGGAGGTGTGCGATGCGAGTAAGACATCTGATGTGTTTGGCGCTGGCGGCGGGTCTGGTATTGGGTTTGAGTGTTCGCAGTGCTTCTGCCATTGAGCTGTTTTCTCCGGATAAAGGGTTCTTGAGAGATGCGGCACAATCGGGACATTTTGAAGTGAAGGCTGCCAAGCTGGCTCTGGAGCGCAGCAACAACGATAGAGTGGTCGAATTTGCACAAATGATGATCGACGACCACGAGCAGCTGGCCAAGGAACTGCAGACGCTGGCACAGGCCCGCAAGGTGGAGCTGCCCACCGAGCCCAGCCTGATGCAGCGCGGCAAGATCTCCATGCTTGAGGGCGCGGAGGGTGAACAGTTCGATGCAGACTATGCCAACGAAGCGGCAGTCAAAGCGCATGAGGACACCATCAAGCTCTTTGAGGACTACATCAAGGATGGTAAAGACAAGGAAGTCATGGGTTTTGCTCAGGACGCTTTGCCCATGCTGCAGCAACACTTGCGGCATGCTCATGCGCTGGCAGACTCCATGAAGCCTGCCGTGGCCCAGTAAGCTTTTGCCAAGCTTGCCCAGTTCCACACTGGGCAAGCATTTATTCCATGGGGTCGGCCTCCATATTGATTTCCACCTGATCGCTGTTGCTCATTACATAGCTGCGCAGTACCGCATTGCGTAGCTGGCGTATATTGCCCGGCCAGTGATAGCGCTCGATCTCCTTCATGCTGGCCAGGCTCAGTGAGCGGTTCTGCTGATGCTCCTGATTCAGCTGTTCTACCAAGTGCTGGGCGATCAGGACGGCATCGTCGCCGCGTTCACGCAGGGGGGGGATTTGAATCGGAAAAACCCCCAGGCGGTAATACAGATCTTCGCGCAGTTTCTTGTCCTCAATAGCGCGCATGGGCGGGCGATTGGTCGCAGCGATGATGCGGGCATCATGTTTGATCAACTTGTCGCCACCTACCTTCATGTATTCGCCATTTTCCAATGCGCGCAGCAGCTTGGTTTGGGCGTCTATGGGCATTTCGGTGATTTCGTCCAGGAACAGCGTGCCCTGGTCCGCCAGTTCAAAGTAGCCCTGCCGATTACGTTCGGCTCCGGTAAAGCTGCCTTTTTCGTGGCCGAACAGCTCGCTTTCGATCAGTTGTTCTGAAATGGCTGAACAGTTGATGGGCACATACGCCTGTTCCTTGCGAGCGCTGCAGCGGTGAATAGCCCGGGCCGCCAGTTCCTTGCCGGTACCACTCTCGCCAATCAGCAGCACAGGCAGGTCGGTGCTGGCCACTTTGCTGATTTCTTCATAGAGTTTTTTCATGGGGGCGGAACAGCCTACAAACTCGCCAAAGTCATGATGCTGCTCGGCTTGAAAAGCACAGGCACCGTTTTGATACTTGGCTTTTAATTGCTCCAGCAAGGTGCGCAATTGCGCCTGGTCTTGCCGGGTCGAGCCACTGTAGGCGTGCAAGGTATAGCTTTCCACCGCATCCAGTCCGATGCGACGGCTCAACTCCTGGGCCTGCAGGGCGCTGACACTGGGGCCAAACAGCAGGGCATCAGGAGTTTTCTGGTGATAACGGATCAGAACATCTTCTGGCGTATTTGCAGCGATGGCGGAAAAGTTCATCTGCCGCGCCAGTGCCAAAAAAAGGCTTATAAAAGCTGAATCTGTCTCCAGCAATAATAGGTGGGGCATTTTTTCCTCTGGGATAGACAAAGTTAATTTGAAATCCGATGTCTTATCCTAATCAGGATAGAAAGGGCATTCGTTACCAGATATGGCAAGGACGAACCCGCTTATTTTCTGAAAATACCTTATGGCCGCGTCCCCATGCCCTGGGCTTTTATGGCGTTTTTTGTCGCCTGGTCATGTACGTATTCAACTTACACATCTGTTTACCTGTCAGCGACGGGCAGGCTTGCCTGTGCCTGGGGCACAAGGCAACAGGTCAACCTCTGACCCAATCGCAGGTGGGGGTCAGGACTGAGCTGGAGGCGGCTGAGTCACATCAATCCATTGCGCGCGGGTCAGCTCGGCCAGGCGCTGCGGGGTGATGCGTACCGCAGAATTAATAGAGCCTGCTGCGGGCAAGACCGTGTCGTAGTCCTGCAAGGACAGATCGCAGTAAATCTCCAGCGGGGTAGCCAGACCAAAGGGGCAGACCCCGCCAACCGGGTGACCCGTCAAGGCTTCGGTGCTTTCCAGGTCCAGCATTTTTACGCGCGTACCGAAGGCGGTACGCAGCTTCTTGTTGTCCAGACGGGCATCACCTCGAGCGACCAGCAGCACTACTTTATCGCCCACTTTCAAGCTAAGCGTCTTGGCAATTTGTCCCGGCTCGACTTGGTGCACTTGCGCAGCCAGCACGACGGTGGCTGTGCTTTCGGTGGTTTCAATTACCTGAATATCGGCAGCGTGTTCGTTAAAAAACTGTTTGACGGAATCAAGACTCATGGCGGATCAGGACGGATTAGTGTGTTTTGTTAAACTTTTTTGCGAGTGCCTAGTCTTAGTCAAGTGCATGAGAGTGTCAACCAGAGCGCTGTGGCGCTGCAAAACAGGAATGTAATTGTGATTAAACCTTTATTGTTGACGGCCAGCCTGATGGCCTTCAGTTCCATGGCGTTGGCAGAGGGTCCCGTTATTACGATGTACCAGGATCCTAACTGTGGTTGTTGTGGGGGCTGGGCACAGCACATGCGCGATGAAGGCTTTGAGGTCAAAGAGGTCAAGGTCGTGAAGATTCAAGACGTGAAGCGGCTTTTGAGAGTGCCGGAGAACCTGGCGTCCTGCCACACCGCGATGATTGAAGAGACGGGGCAATTGATTGAAGGCCATGTGCCTGCCAAGGTCGTCAAACGCATGATGAATGATGGCAGTGTGCGTGGGGTGGCCGCGCCAGGCATGCCTGCCAATTCACCCGGCATGGGCCAGATGGACGGCAATTTGGTAACCGTGGACTTTAACGGACGTCCTTACTCGCGCGACTGAAGTCTGTAACGGGAAGGGTGGCATGCAGATACACGAAACTACATTGAGAAACTTGTAAGCTGCTGCCGCTCTTGTCATGATGGTCGTTCATTGACTCTGTTTAGGAGGTTCTATCCATGCAGCCCTCAGTTAAAGCTTTTCTTGCTGCTACCGCAGTCGCATTTGGCATGTACAGCCCTTTTGCGATGGCCCAGGGCAATGCGGCTCCGGCCAACTCGGCAGCCCCTGCTGCCACCCAGGTCGTTAAACCTACGGATTCTCAGCTGGAGCAATATGCGCGCACTTACAAGAAGGTCGCTCAAACTGCTTCGGAATATCAGCCGCGTCTGGATGCGGCCAAAAGTGATGCAGAGCGTCAGGCTATTGTTCAGGAAGCCGACCAGCGCCTGGTAGGCGTGGTCAGTGCCAATGGCATGGATCTGGCGGACTACAACGGTATCAGTCTGGCGATTCAGCAGGACCCGGCCTTGCGCCAGCGTGTTGAAGGGATGCTGAAGTAAGGCTTGTTTGTGATCCTCGGGTTTGACAGAGCGCCGGGTGTCATTTTGTAGTGACCGTAGTGGGTAAATTTAAACCCTGGACGTAATCGTCCAGGGTTTTTTTTGTCGCCGTGCTGCCCCAAAGCTCGGCGCCCCCGGAAAAAGCCCCGTCGGAGGCAGCAAGCCAAAGGCGCAGCGTGGGTGCTGATTGTGTAGGTCGCTTCAAGACAAAGCGCGCCTGCCAGAGCCGGCATGACTGCCTGCATTGAGACTGGAGCCTGACGCCAGGTTTACGGCTTCAAGCTCCAGTCTCTGGGTGGCATTAGCAACGGGGATAGTTAAGCGCCCCGATCATTGCATTGAATTTCAATTGCAAGCTGCTGGCGTCATTTTTTATGGGGTTATTGATCTGCCAGCTGATCGAGCCTTGCTGAGGTACGTAATTGCCTTCAGAGGCATGCTGGATGACGCTTCTGCCCTGAGCCAGGAATTCATTCATCTTCGACATGATTCTTGGGCATCCTTGTGGCGTTTCTTCCTTGAATTTTTTATCCCAGTTGCTGATCATCGCGGCTGCCTGGTCAAGACTTTCCTGGAAGGGGGGAATGCTCTCTTTGGCTCCCTGCTGCTCGAAAATAGCATCGACCTTGTTCATGGCCTGCTTGCTGAACAGCACGGCACCCAAACGGTAATGCTCCATTGAGTCCTTGGGAGCTTTATCGAAAGAGGTCTGGATGTTTATCTCATCCTGTTTCTGAATACCTTGGAGAAATGCAGCCTCTGCCTGTACGACTTCTGTCAGGGCGCTGACGAACGCCTCGTTATTGTCGGCTGCCTTCTTGCCGCCATCCGTCAGAAACTCTTTTGATTCGGCATAGTTGTTCAACTCGGAATTGAGAGGTGCCAGCTTGGTCAAGGAGTCGTCAAACTGCTTTGCTGGTCCATCTATTTCCGGCATGTTGGCTTCCAGTGCCAAGGCGGATTTCAGTTTTTCCTGGGTGTTCTTGATGCTTACCAGTGAAACAACGGAATAGTTATCCAGTTTCTTGCCTGAGCGCACGGCAGGCTCGTAGACGGTTTGATAATCGGAAAGCGCACGGTAGAAAGGCGTATGCAAGCTATTGGCGACTTCAACATAGGCATTGTATTTCTGGATAAAGCCTTGCTCGGACGAGACCGCTTGAGATGGTGCTTCTGTCGCTTCTTCGCTGTTGCAGCCCGCAATAGCGATGCAAAGGCCCAGCGTGGCGAAAACAGATAGTTTTTTTAAATTCATGATGAAAGTGATTGATGCTTTTGATGCGTTGGCAATACGTTAAAACCCCTATCGGGCAGGACGCAATTTTATAGCTTCACCACTTCGTATTTTGTATCAAGCTAGGACCTTATGTTTCAGGAGTGCGTGCTACACGCGGCCGGGCGGGCTAGCAACAGTTGGCTATGCCCACCCTGCACAGGCCCGTCTCCATCTCTGGTTTTTGGCCTTGCTTAATCCATGTCCTGGAAGTCTGGGCTTGCCCTGGGAATAGGTACACCGGCATCAATGCGTTTGGCCCATTCTTGTAGCGGTAGCGGTGAAGTCGGCTCCCAAATACGACGCAGAACGGGCTTTAGCAAAGCAATATTGTGGCCACTGGCCCAACGATACGGAATCACCGGCAACCAGGTGTCGTCGGCAATGCGTTCGGCTACGACAAAGCGGAAACTGTACTGGCCAGGGCCCAGGCTCATGCGTATATCACTGACCACCAACAGGTCATCGATGATATCGTAGCGCAGCCAATCGTCCGAAAACCAGCGCAGTTGCTCCAGCTGTTTCAAGGGGGGGAACAGCTGGGTGTAGTCGCTATGTACGGGCAGGCACAGGGATTCGTATTGATGCCCCTTGGGTGCACGCAGCCGGTCCAGCAGGCCCACCATGACTTCGCATTCCCGGTCCTGTGTGTCGCGCACCAGTACACGCCAGAGCAGGATGTTCATGGGTTGGGCGGCGGAGTATACCCGCGCGATTTCCACCTGCTCTTGTTTGAGCTGTGCGGTTGCCTGTTGCTCGGCCCAGAACTTGGCACCTACCGAGGCTGCCAGATACAGGCTGCTCAAGAGCAAGGCCCAGTTGCAGGCCCGTATCGTTGCGGGTACCGGCCCACGAATCAAGCCTATGATCGTGGCGATCAGTAAGGGCACGGTATAGAGCGGGTCAATAATGAAGATGCTGGACCAGGTTGCCGGGGTAGCGGCCAAAGGCCACAGCAATTGCGTTCCGTAACTGGTAAAGGCATCCAGAAGAGGGTGGGTAATCAGCGCCAGCCAGACCGCCAGCCCCAGCCTCCCCGCAGAGGCACGTGCTTGTGGAAACAGCAGTCGCCATAAAAGGGTGACCAGGATGCCTGCCGCGCTCAACACAAACAAAGAGTGCGAGAAACCCCGATGACTGACCATGGAGGTAATCGGGTCCCCATATTGAATGAAGACATCCAGATCGGGCAGGGTGGCGATGATGGCACCGGACAGGACCGCCTTGCGGCCATACTGCCGCCCGAGGAGGGAGCCGCAGATGCTGGCACCGAGGACTGCTTGTGTTACGGAATCCATAGCTCTCGTGCAAAGTGAAACAGGGACCGGGGCCAGATGCGGCCTGACGGCTTTAGCGTTATGATTTTAAAGTTGAATCCCCGGCCCGCCCTATTTTTTTGACGGGCGTCAAAGGCCCAAGGGGTATCAGTCGCGTATAGTGTACGACGGCCTACGCTGTCCTACCGCCTGCGGGCTGCGCCACCGCTTCTATCCAGAGAATTCGTTTACCTATGTCTACCTACCTGATCGCGGCTTTATATAAGTTCGTGGAATTGCCCGATTTCGCCCAAATGCGCGACCCCTTGTTTGCTTTTTGCGAGCAGCACGAGGTCAAGGGCACGCTGTTGCTGGCGCGCGAAGGGATTAACGGCACGATTGCCGGCCCTCAGGAGGGTATTCGTGCCGTCTTGGCATATCTGAACTCCGATCCACGTATTTCTGGCCTGGTGCATAAAGAATCCTATGCCGACAAGGCTCCGTTTTACCGCCTCAAGGTGAAGCTGAAAAAAGAGATCGTTACCCTGGGCGTACCGGATCTGAAAACCGCCGAAATGGTGGGCGAGTATGTTGCTCCCGAAGACTGGAATGCCCTGATCAGCGATCCGGACGTGGTGGTGGTGGATACCCGCAACGATTACGAAGTGGGTATTGGCACTTTTAACCGTGCCATCAACCCCAAGACCCAAAGCTTTACCGAGTTTCCTCAGTGGGTGGCCGAGCAGTCCAAGGAAGGCGGTGTCTTGCATGGCAAACCGCGCGTGGCCATGTTCTGTACCGGCGGTATCCGCTGTGAAAAATCCACGGCCTTCATGCGTTCGCAAGGCTTTGATCAGGTTTACCACCTGCAAGGCGGCATTTTGAAATATCTGGAAGAGATTCCAGCAGCAGAAAGCCTGTGGGATGGTGACTGCTTTGTGTTCGACGAGCGCGTATCGGTGCGTCACGGTCTGGAACCCGGCGATTATGATTTCTGCCGTGCCTGTCGCATGCCTATCAGCGAAGAGGAAAAAGCCTCGCCCCAGTTCGAAGAAGGCGTCAGCTGTCCCTACTGCCACGGCCACAGTTCCCCCGAGCAGATCGAGCGTTTCCGTGAGCGTCAAAAGCAAGTGGCTTTGGCGCGCGAGCGTGAAGAGCGTCACATTGGCGTCAGCATGGACGAGTTGACCGAGCGCCGTGAAGCCGCCCGCCGCAAGGCGGAAGAGCAACGCCTGCTGGCTCAGCAAGGCAAGGACGCCTAGCCCTGATCGGGCCACTGTGTTACCTCTACTAGCTTGATTCTGGCGCTGCGTCGTTTATAGTCCGCCCTTCTGCTACAGAAGGGCGCTTTGCATAAACGCCAGCGCTTTAAGTCCGTGCCTGTGGCGCGGCTTTTTAACGGGATTGAGCATGTCCTTATCTGATCTGCCCATTTTGTATTCCTTTCGCCGTTGCCCCTATGCCATGCGGGCACGGCTGGCTATTGCGGCCAGCGGCGTAACTTGTCAGTTGCGCGAAGTCGTACTGCGCGACAAACCCGAGGCCCTGCGCCTGGCCTCTCCCAAAGCCACCGTCCCGGTGCTGGTCTTGCCCGATGGCAAGGTTATTGATGAAAGCCTGGACATCATGCGTTGGGCTTTGGCGATTCAAGATCCCAAGCAGTATTTGCAGCCTGAGCAGGGCGATGTCGAGCAAATGCTGGCCCTGATTGCGGCCAATGACGGGCCTTTCAAGCGGCATCTGGATTGCTATAAATACCCGGATCGCCATACCGAGGATGAACAATTCACGGATGCAGCCAGTTTTTCGGCCCTGCATAGAGCCCAAGCCAGTGAATTATTGATGGGCCTGAATGCCCGCATTGAACAGCAGGGCTACCTGATGGGACAGCATCCTTGTCTGGCAGATTTGGCGATTGCCCCCTTTGTGCGGCAATTCGCACAAGTGAACAGGGGCTGGTTTGATGCGCAGCCTTGGACGGCCTTGTCGACCTGGTTGCTGAACTTTCAGTCCAGCCCTTTGTTCCTGAGCATCATGGATAAATACCCTGCCTGGACGCCAGACAGCGAGATTGTGCAGTTTCCTTCTGTCTGACTGAGTCGCTAACGACCTGCCCAAAGCAATACGAGCGGGAGCAGCTTGGCCAGAACATGCAGACAAGCAAAAGGCCGGTTCTCAATTGAAAACCGGCCTTTCTTTTCAAGTGCCCGAATCAGGCTGCAACAGTCGCGCGCGGCTCGCTGGCCTCTTGAGCGGGAATCTCCATGTCACCACGCTGATGCAAGGTGACGCTGGTATCCAGCGGTGGCAGCTCGCCATTCATGGCGCTGTTGAGTTGATCGGTGTCCAGTTCGCCTTCCCAGCGGGCAACCACAATGGTGGCAACCGCATTGCCCACCAGATTGGTCAGCGCACGGCATTCGGACATGAAGCGGTCAATCCCCAGGATCAGAGTCATGCCAGCGATAGGCACTGAAGGCACCACGGACAGGGTAGCCGCCAAGGTAATGAAACCGGCCCCCGTCACACCCGCCGCGCCTTTGGAGCTGAGCATGGCAACCAGCAATAGCAGAACCTGCTGCTGCAAGGTTAGTGGAATATCACAAGCCTGGGCGATGAACAGGGCCGCCATGGTCATGTAGATATTGGTGCCGTCCAGGTTGAAGGAGTAGCCGGTAGGTACAACCAGGCCCACAACCGACTTGGCACACCCGGCGCGTTCCATCTTCTGCATCAAGGTAGGCAAAGCCGCTTCCGAGGAGCTGGTACCCAGCACCAGCAGCAGTTCTTCACGAATGTAGCGGATCAGCTTGGTGATGGAAAAGCCGTTGTAGCGGGCCACGGCACCCAGAATGATCAGCACAAAAAGCACGGAGGTGACGTAGAAAGTCACCACCAGCAGCGCCAGGCTGGACACGGATTCAATCCCGTATTTACCGATGGTGAAAGAGATGGCACCGAAGGCCCCGATGGGAGCGGCTTTCATCAGGATGGCAACCAGCTTGAAAACAGGCGTCATCAAGGCTTGCAGCAGTTTCAGCACGGGTTTGCCGTGATCGCCCACAGCGGCCAGGGCAATACCAAACAGCACGGCCACAAACAGCACCTGCAGAATGTCGCCGCCGGTAAAAGGGCTGATCAGGGTGGCAGGGATGATGTTCATCAAAAAGCCCGTCAGCGTGCTGTCATGGGCTTGCTGCACGTAGCCCTGGATAGAGCTGGGGTCCAGGGTGCTGGGGTCAATGTTCATGCCATGGCCGGGCTGCACGATATTGCTGACCACCAAGCCTACAATCAGGGCCAGCGTGGAGAAAGTCAGAAAGTAAATCATGGCCTTGCCCACCACACGGCCCACTTTTTGCAGGTCTGTCATGGCGGCAATGCCGGTGGCTACCGTCAGGAAAATGACGGGCGCAATAATCATTTTGACCAGCTTGATGAAGGCATCGCCCAAAGGCTTCATGCTCTCGCCCAGCGAGGGGTAAAAATGGCCCAGCAAAATCCCGATAGTGATGGCGATGATGACCTGTACGTACAAAATTCGATACCACTTGATTTTGACGATCTGCGGTACCGAACGGTCTCCTGTGCTTATATCCATCATGATGTCGTCTCCGTGACTTGATGTAGCCGACCTGGCAGTCAGCTGGTGGCCTGCTTGGAATTGTGTGTGGGCAGGCGGTTTAAGCTCGCCGGAATCCTTGTCCCGGCCCATAAGCTCATGACTAAAGCAACATCCGTGCCAATCTGTTCGCCGGCAGAAAACCAGTAAATAAGCGGCTTGCGGACAGGAGACTTCCCCGCTATCTGCTTATGTGTGCGAAAATCCGCACAGCTATTACTAATTTTTGGCGATATTTCGCACAGGTTTCATGAACTCCATTCCGGTTTCTTCGAGCATGCGGCGGCGCTTCAGGCTCGAATGGTTGCTGCTGCTGAGCTTGGCCGTCGTGCTGGGGCTGTTTGCCTTCTGGCGTTCGGCCGATTTGGGCACGGCTCGTTTGCTGACACAAAGCGAACAGCGGCTTGATTCCTTGATGCGCGGTAATGCCGGCTGGATCAGGACTATCCGAGACAAATTTCGTACCTTGTCCTTTGCTCTTGCACAGGACGAGGCTCTGCGCCAATACCTGATGGGCAATCCTGCCTATGGTGATGCCGAGGCTTTGAATCGCAAGTTCCAGCAATTGGCCGAAGATACGGGCGCTCCTGTTCTGTACCTGCTGGATATTCATTCGCAGACGCTGGTGTCCAGTAACTGGCAGGAGCCCGACAGCTTCGTGGGCAATCACTACGGTTTCCGCCCTTACTTCACCAAAGCCCTGGAGCAGGGGCATGCGGAATACTTTGCCTTGGGGACTGCCAGCGGCAAGGCGGGTTTGTACATTTCACGCATGGTGCAAGATCAGGACGGCAAGCCGGTTGGTGTGGTCGTCATCAAGCTGGTATTCGATCTGCTGGAAAAAGAATGGGAAGGTTATGGCGACCGCATGTTTGTCAGTGATCCCAATGGCGTGATCCTGCTAAGTGGTGAACCGGACTGGCGTTTGCATAGTCTGGATCAAGCCGCGCCCGAGCAACTGGTCAAGCTGCGGGCCAGTCAGCAGTTTGGTAATGAGCCCTTGGAATCAGTGGGCTTGAGCATGTCGGATTCCGGCGAACGGGCCTCTTTCTGGACACTGGGGCAGGAGCGCTTTTTGCATGTGCAGCAGCCAGTCGCAGGCAGTGATTGGACTTTGCATGCGATGGCTCCTATGGATGCTGCGTTGCAGACCCAGGCCTTTCAATCCCGTCTGACGGTGATGGGACTGTTATTCGCGGCGCTGGTGCTGACGGCCTTGGCGCTGCAACGCAATCAACAGCGACGGGAAGCCCAGGCGCGGCAGGAGTTGCTGCGTGATGCCCTTGAAGAAGCGGTGGAGTCCCGCACCGCCCAGTTGCAGGTGGCGCGTCGCCGCCTGGAACAGGAGATGCAGGCCCTGCAGGAAGCCCGTTCGCGTGCACGTGATCTGCGTGAACAGTTGGAGCAGGCCGAGAAGCTGTCCTTTCTGGGGCAGGTGACGGCGGGGGTGGCTCACGAGATCAACCAGCCCGTGGCGGCGATTGAGGTCTATGCCGACAACACCTTGCGTTTGCTGGATCAGGGCCAGACGGAAACGGCACGGCAGAACCTGTCCCGCATCCAGACGTTGACCCAACGCATCGGCAGCATTACCTCTCAGCTGTGCCATTACGCTCGCAAGCCCAAAGAGCAGGAAGGCCCGGTACGGGTACGCTCGGCCGTGGATAGCGCCTGGCAATTATTGGAACACCGGGCAAGGGCACAGGGTGTAGATCTGGAGCTGGAAGGCGTGAACGAATCTGTGCGTGTATGGGCTTTGCCGGTACGCCTGGAACAGGTTCTTGTGAATTTACTGCGTAATGCGCTTGATGCTCTGGAAGGGAGCCGTCAGGGGCGCATTCGTATTGAAGTGATGAGCGAGCAGCAGCATGTGCGCATTGTGGTTTCTGACAACGGCCCCGGCCTGAGTCCGGAAATCCGCCAGCGCCTGTTTACGCCCTTTAGCTCCAGCCGCCGTCAAGGTGTGGGCTTGGGGCTGGTGATCTCGCACGATATTGTGGCGGCCCTGGGTGGCCGTTTGGAAGAAGGGCCTTCGCGCCTGGGTGGCGCCACGTTCCATATCGTGCTGCGCAATGCCGATAGCGAGCTGGGCCAGGGAGAGAGATAAGAATGGAAGTCGCGTTTGTTGATGATGATGCGGACCTGCGTGCCGCCGTGGTGCAAAGTCTGGAACTGGCGGGCCTGAAAGTGGTGGCCTGTGCCAGCGGGCAGGAGGCCCTGAGTCGCTTGCCCAAGGATTATCCGGGTGTGGTGGTGACGGACATTCGCATGCCGGGCATGGATGGTCTGGCGCTGATGCAAGCCTTGCATGCTCGCGATCCCGAGCAGCCCGTCGTGCTGATTACCGGCCACGGCGATATTGATATGGCCGTACAGGCCATGCACGATGGCGCCTTTGATTTTCTGACCAAGCCCTATCAGGCCGAACGCCTGCTGACGGTAATACGTCATGCCGCCATGCAGCGCAGTCTGGTTCTGCAAAACCGTGCCTTGCGCGAAGAACTGGACGAGGATGGTCAAGGCCCGGCGCTCCTGGGTAATTCCGAGGTCATGGTCAATTTACGCACTACCTTGCGGCATCTGGCACAGTCCGATGTGGATGTGCTGGTGGAAGGGGAAACCGGCACAGGCAAGGAAGTGGTGGCCATGTTGCTGCACCGCTGGAGCGCCCGAGCACAGCATCGTTTTGTGGCGCTGAATTGTGGTGCCTTGCCTGAAACCATTATTGAAAGCGAGCTGTTCGGCCACGAAGCCGGAGCATTCACGGGCGCGCAGCGCAGACGTGTAGGCAGTGTTGAACATGCACACCGTGGCACGCTGTTTCTGGATGAAATCGAAAGCATGCCCATGATTGCACAGGTGCGCTTGCTGCGTGTGCTGGAAACCCGTTGCGTAACTCCTTTGGGTTCCAACGAAGAGCACCCGGTAGATATCCGCGTCGTTGCCGCCAGCAAGGTGGATTTGTCCGACCCCGCCCAGCGTGCGAACTTCCGCGCCGATTTGTATTACCGACTCAACGTGGTTACCTTGCGCCTGCCGCCTTTGCGGGAGCGCAAGGAGGATATCCCCATGCTGTTCGCTCACTTTGCGGCGCTGGCTGCCAAGAAGTACGGTATGCCGCAAAAGATGCCCGATGCGCGCAGTCTGGCCTATATGCAGTCACATCACTGGCCGGGCAATGTGCGCGAGCTGGCACACTTTGCGCAACGTGAAGTGCTGGGTGTGCAGCACCCGGAGATCAAGGAGCTGGAAAACGAGGACTTGAGCCTGCCCGCCCGCATGGAGCAGTTCGAGTCGCAGCAGATACGTCAGGCGCTGGCACGCCATCGTGGCGATATCAAGGCGACCTTGCAGGATCTGCGTATCCCGCGCAAAACCTTTTACGACAAGTTGCAGCGGCATGGCATTTTGCGTAGCGACTTTGTGGGAGAGGGGGCGCAGGGTGAATAAAGGCTGGAGTAAAAGTGAGCTATATCGGGGTTTTGCTCAAATTTACGACCAGGCTACATATTCCTCAGGGCAGCGCGCCCATATTGATTGTTGTGCTCCACAATGCGGGTCAGCATATCCATGAATACCTGACGTTGCTTTGCCGTCAGTGGGTCCAGCAGACGCTCCTGTGCCTTGTTCATGCCAGCGCTCAGTCCTTGCATGACGGCCAGGCCGGCCTCGGTAATGTAGGTTTGGCGCGAGCGGCGGTCATCAGGGTTGACGCGTCGTCCCAGCAGTCCTTTTTCTTCCAGACGGCGGATAACTTCTGCGGAGGTCGTGCGGTCCAGACCAAGCTCATAGCCTATGGTAGTTTGGTCTAGCCAGGGTGAGCCCATCAAGACGGACAGTACCCCGTGCTGGACAGGGGTGATATCGCTTTTGCATTCTTCGTAGAACATGGCGTAATGGATTTGGTTCAGACGTCGAACCAGAAAGCCGGAACGCGACCACAGCTTTTGCCGAAATAATTCGGCATTTTCTTCTTTTACTGGGCCGAGGGATTCGGCCTCGCCGGATTTCGGTCCTTTCTCTTGCTTTAACTCGGTGTGATTCTTCATGCTTAAGCCAGACATCAAGAGTGTGACCAATTAGCTGTGACTGGTGAGGCCACAGCTTGATGGCAGGATAAGCCCCAACGGGGCGGTAGTAACAAGGTCGGCGATTATAGGGAGGACAGCGCCAGACTTGGAAAGGTAGGCGCTGCATTCTTATTTTGTATTCGTTTCCACCTGGTGCTGTCCATGCTCAATCTCTCAGTTATTTCCCGACTTGCTGAAAAATATAATCAGTGTGCTGCTTTATCGCTTTTTCTTGGTGAAAGTTTCTCTGTTTTAAATCAAGAGTTTGTCAGGCGATTTTAATAACTGCGTGTTGGCAGCCGATTGATACCTGATTGGCATTTTCAGGGGCAGTCTAAGCGCCGGGTACAAGGCGCTTAGTTTCCTCGTAAGCTTTACGCGGGGTCCTTGCGCCCGAACAGTCTTCCCACTCGATAACGTATCTGCGACCAGAAGGCTTTGAGACCGATAGATAGCATATTGAGCTCGCCTGCAGAGTCATCATCCTGTCGGCCACGTGCTTGCAGCCTTAGCAGGGTTTGTTGCATCTGGGCCTGTAGCTGCTGGGTTTGAGCGAGTACGGCTTGGGATTGATAAAGGATGGCTTGGGCTTCGATAGTGGAAACTGGCGTGGCAGCTGTTGAGGGCATGTTGGCAACCGCAGCGCCAGCTGCGGCTGTCATGCCCTGGCTGCTGGGGAAGGCGGGGGCGTCAGAGCCCTGTGCAGGATTGGCGTCACCCTGCACCATGCGCGCAAGGTTGCGCTCGAACTGGCCCAGGATCTGCCCGGCCACTTCGGCGATCATGCCGCTGCCGCGTCCATATTGGGCCACAGCTCCTGACAAGGTCAGTTCTGTGCTGACCTCCACGTCGGTCCCTCCTTCTGGTGACGGTGTCAGCGCAAAGCTGAAGTCCGAGCTGGCTGAACCGCGTCCCTTGGGGTCCAGACCGGCGCCACGCAGATAGGCAATATGATTTTCCTCATCGGTGTTGACCAGCTCCGCAGTGCCATCAAAAGAAAGTTTGATCGGCCCGAGTTTGACTGAAACCGAACCCTGGTACTTGTTGCCGTCCAAGACATCAGTCAGTTTGGCTCCGGGCAGGCAAGGCATGATGCGCGGTACATCCAGCATGAGCGTCCATGCCTGATCCAGTGGTAGAGGAATGTGAAACCGGTTTTTGAAATTCATGGCAGCTTTCCTGTTTTATTGTGTCGGTTGCGTGGCCTGATCGATCAGTTCCAGTAGCCGCATAGGGCTGAGTGGGAACTCGTTGATGCGCACATTCAGCGGTGACAGTGCTTGCTCCACGGCTGAGATCACGACGGCGGCGACGGCGATGGTGGAGCATTCGCCCACGCCTTTGACTCCTAGCGGATTCAAGTGCGTGGGGGAGGGGCAGAACAACACCTCGATATTTGGTACTTCCGGGGCGGTGGGCAGAAGATATTCTGCACAAGTGGTGGACAAGGGCTGACCTTCGGCGTCGTAGGCCATCTGTTCGAACAAGGCATTGCCCAGACCATGGACGACCCCGCCAACGACCTGACCTTCCACGATCATCGGGTTGATGAGCGTGCCGCAATCTTGCACAGCCAGATAGCGTGTGATGTGGATAGCGCCAGTGCTGGCATCTACCTCCACTTCACAGGCGTGCGTGGATCCGGCGTAGGTTTGCTCGTCGCAGTGAAAATGAGCGGTGCTCTCCAAACCAGGGTCTGTCTTGATAGGCAGGCTGTAGCCCGGCACACCTTTGAGCTCCATGGCCAGTCGAGCCAGGCTGATGGTTGTGTCAGTTGCGCTGCTACGCACGATGCCGTAAGAAATGTTCAGGGTTTCTTGAGGAACTTTCAGCACGGCCGCTGCTGCCAGCAGCACTTTATGACGTAGTTGCCGGGAGGCCTGTTCAACGGCTGTACCCGCCATAATCGCCTGGCGACTTGCGAAACCGCCCATCCCCACACCGATGTGACGTGTATCGCCGGCATGAACGTCTATGCCTGCGGGTTCCACGCCGAAATGTGCTGCGCAAATCTGCGCCAGCGAGGTCTTGATGCCTTGGCCCATGGCCAGGGCTCCCGTGAACACGGCAATTCGACCGGATGGGAAAATCTTGACGGTGGCCGACTCATAGGGGCCGCGACCGGTTGGTTTGACGGCATTAGCCAGGCTTTGGCCCAGATAACGGCCTTGAGCAAGGGCCGCCTGTCGTCGTTGTTCAAAACCGTCGCGGTCCATCGCCTGCTCTGCCATGGCTTGCATGCGGGGAAAGTCTCCGCTGTCGATAACCAGTGGTATACCCGCCCTGGATTTCAGCGGCTTGGTGTAGGGGATTTTGGCGGCAGGAATCAGGTTCAGTTCGCGGCAGCGGATGGGGTCCATGCCGATCTGTTGCGCGAGCCGGTCCATTAATCTGTCCATGACGAAAGCGGCTTGCGGATAGCCTGCGCCGCGTACGGTAGCCACTGGCACCTTGTTGGTGTAGACCACGTCAGCAGTCAGACTGAAAGCTGGAACGACATAGGGGCCCGTCATGGATGAGGCTGCGTTGTAGGGGACGTTGGTGCCCTGCGGCGTGTAGGCTCCGTGGTCATGGATGAAACTGCCACGCAGGCCGCGTATGCGCCCGTTTTTATCGGCCGCCAGAGATACTGACCATACCTGGTCGCGCTCCTGAATAGAGGTCAGGAAGTTCTCGCGTCTGTCTTCTACCCATTTGATGGGACGACGTAGCAGGCGGGCGACAGCTGGAATGACGATTTCTTCGGGGTAGATCATGAACTTTGCCCCAAAACCGCCGCCTACGTCGGGGGTGATCACACGTAATTGATCTTCGCGATGGCCCAGCATCAGGGCCAGGGTGTAGTGCAGTTCGTGTGCCATCTGGGTGGATGACCAAACGGTCAACTCGTTGCCGGCGGGGTCCAGTCGTGCAAGCACGCCTCGCCCTTCGATGGGATGAGCACAGCCGCGGTGGGCTGAAAATGACTCCTCGATGAGGATGTCTGCATCAAGGAAGGCGGCATCGATATCGCCATAGGCCAGCGTGTAGTTTTGCAGGCTATTGCTTTGTAGTTCGGTGCGTACCACCGCTGCATTCGGTTCTAGAGCCAGACGCAGGCCAGAAATCGCTGGCAGGACTTCGAAGTCGATAGCCACCAGTGCAGCAGCATCCTCGGCTATGTGACGGGACTGGGCGACGATCACGGCAATCGCTTCGCCAACGAAGGCGACTTCTTCGCGTGCCAGGACGAAGGGGACGGTATTTTCTGGAAGTACGGCAAAGGCAAAGCCCAATGGCATACGCCAATGAGTTAATTCGCCCATCAGGTCTTGCGCGGTAAATACTCCGTGTACGCCAGGTAAGGCTCGGGCTGCCGACAGGTCTATGGAACGAATGCGTGCGTGCGCGTGAGGACTCCGTACAAAGCACGCATGCAATACACCCTCCATGGGGATGTCATCCAGAAACTGGGCCTGCCCGGTTAACAAGGCTTCATCTTCCAGGCGCAGAAAGGAGTGCCCCAGACCGCAGGCGCCTTGTTCCTGCTGGTGAGGATCATTCATGAGCATGGCTGGCCCTCATCGCAGCAGCGGCTTTCTGTACCGCACGCACAATATTCTGGTAGCCGGTACAGCGGCATAGATGACCGGACAGCACGTCGCGTATCAGTTCGGGGCTGGGATCGCTGTGGTTCTCCAGCAGTTCGACGACTGACATCAGGATGCCCGGCGTACAGAAACCGCATTGCAGGGCATGCAGCTCGCGAAAGGCTTCCTGGATGGGATGCCAGCAGCCTTGCTCGTTGGCCAGGCCTTCAATGGTGCGGATATGCTTGCCTTGGGCCTGTACTGCCAGCATCAGGCAACTACGGGCTGAGTGGCCGTCAATCTGCACGGTGCAGGCGCCGCAGACGCCGTGCTCACAGCCCACATGGGTCCCTGTCAAACCCAGATCGTGGCGCAGGAAATCGGCCAGATTGACACGAGGCTCGGCATGGGCTGTCAGGTTCTGGCCATTGACACACAGGGTGATGGGGCGACTGCCCGAAGGAAGGGGGTTATTCATGCCGTTGTCCTGTACGAGAGAGCGCTAGCCGCAGGGCGCGCGCCGTATATTCTTTGGCCAGCCGCTGGCGATACCAGCCCTGGACATAACTATCGCTGGAAGCATCGACCTGGCCACATAGTTCGGCGGCCAGTTCGATATCTGAGGGGCTGGCCGGGGTGCCCAGCAGGGCGTTTTCTGCCTCGGTCATGCGAAGGGGAAATGCACCTACTCCGCCCAGGGTGATGCTGACGCGACTCACCAAGCCGGCTTCATCCAGCAACAGCAACGCAGCGCAGGACACGATGGCGAAATCGCCATGCCGACGGGAGAACTCCAGAAAAGCCCAGCCGTGGCTGGCGGGCCACGGCTGCACCTGGACGCGGATCAACAGCTCGTCAGCCTGCATGTTGGGGGTCATGTAGGCTGCCGGGAAATCGGCCATTGAAAGTGTTCGTTCTCCACGTATGCTGGCGACGGTCAACACAGCATCCATCGCCATGCTGACTGTCGGTATTTCGGCAGAAGGGTCCAGCTGACAAAGGCTGCCGCCCACTGTTCCTCGGTTACGGGTCTGGCGATGCCCAACGTTGAGGATTGCATCCTTCCAGAGCGGCAGACGTGTTGCCACCAGCTCGGAAAATTCAATGTCGCGCTGTCGTGTCATGGCACCCATCGCGATATCGCCATTCTCTTGCTCTTGCAGGTAGGACAGTTCGGGCAACTGGTTGATATCGACCAGCGTGTCCGGAAATGCAAAGCGCATATTGAGCATGGCCAACAAGGACTGGCCTCCAGCCAATACACGGGCGTTTTCCTGATTGGCCAACAAGCCCAGTGCCTGAGCCAGCGTTTCGGGGGCGTAATAATTGAAAACGGGAGCCTTCATGCCGGTTTTGCCTTATATCTTGGAGAGGTCCAGCGAGGAGGCCGCGAACAGTTCCTCGGGCTTGACCAGGCGTTGCGACATGCCTTGATCGTGGTGGTACTGCGCAAAGGTCTGGATGGTGTGGCGATTTGCCTCCAGGCCATAGGGCCAGTAGTCCTCTCCCATCAAGGCTTTGGCTTCATTGTGATGGTGCACCATCCACGGCAGGGTGACAGCCAGATGGCACAACTCGTTCAGTTCATGCACGGCCAGTTCTTTGGCCTTCAGAAAGGACTTGTACACACTGACCGGCAGCCAGGGGTTGTCCTGTACCAGAGACTTGCGGATGCCAACCATATGCATGATTGGGAAGATGCCCGTGCGGCGGAAGTAGTCTTTTTCTACTTCCACGTACTCATCTCCGAACAGACGGCCCACATTGGGGGCGTTACGCAGAAAGCATGAAGGTGCTCGTGCTCCGATGTATCCGTCGATTTCGCCTTTTTCCAACATGTCCGACAAGGTGCGGTCATCCGGGATCTGCTCCAGGCTGATGTCATCTGGCAGATCAATGGGAGCGCGCTCGCCCCGGCCTGGTTCTTCGATCCCTCCGCGTACCCATTTGATCTGATTGGGCCGGATACCGAACTCATCTTGCAAGATGCCCCGGATCCAGACGTTAGCTGTGATCTGGTATTCGGGTACACCAATGATTTTGCCTTTCAGATCATCGGGCTTGCGGATACGGTCGGTACGCACATAGATGCCGGAATGGCGAAAGACGCGTGACAGAAAGGCTGGAATACCCACGTACTGATTGTCGCCACGCGCAGTAGTCATCATGTGGCTGCTCATGGAGATTTCCGTAACATCGAACTCCTCGTAGCGAAATGCACGATGAAATGCTTCCTCGGGTTCCAGGGATACGACATTGATGTCACAGCCCTCAATGCCGACACGTCCATCTTTCAAGGCCAGAGTACGGTCGTAATTGCCAATCGATACGCTTAACTTCAGTTTGCTCATGGTGGGTCCTTAGTTGATTGTCAGTCCAATTTTTTGTGCCAGTTCGCGAAACCGATCGATGTCGGCATTGATCATCGCCTGGAACTGGGCCGGGCCATCGTGGGCAACGGTGTAGCCCAGGCTTGTCAGCTTGGCTTGCACGTCTTCGCGCGCAATTATTTTTTCTACTGCTTCATGCAGTCTTTGCACGACAGGCTCGGGAGTGCCAGCGGGAGCCAGTAAGCCGTGCCACTGGTTCAGTTCGTAGCCTGGGTAGCCAAGCTCGGCGATCGAGGGCACATCGGCCAGCAGGGGACTGCGCTCTGCCGAGGTCACAGCCAAGGCACGTACCTTCCCGCTTTCAATGAAGGGCAGGGTGCTGGAGGCAGTGACGAAGGCCGAGCCCACCTGATCACCCATCACATCGTTCAGAGCGCCACCGCAACCTTTGTAGGGGATATGCGCCATTTCCACGCCCGCTGCTTCGTTGAGCATTTCGCCAGCCAGATGTTGCGGAGTACCGTTGCCGCAAGAGCCAAAGAACACTTCGCCCGGTTTCTCTTTGGCAGCCGTTAGCATGTCTTTCAGTGTCTTGTAGGGGGAGTTGGCCGGCACGATAACGACCGATGGAACAAAGGCGAAGTTGGAGACAGCTGTGAAGTCATTCTTGGGATCGAACGGCAGCTTGTCGAACACTGCCGGATTGACAGCAAAGGAGCTGTTGACCATCAGTAGTGACTGACCGTCGGCCGGGCGCTGGGCCACCATACGAGCGCCAATATTGCCGCTGGCACCGGGGCGGTTGTCCACAATCGCGGGCTGGCCAAGTTGTTCGTTGAAGTAATTCCCAATCAGACGGGCCAGTAAATCCGTGCCCCCTCCTGGTGGGAAGGTGACGATAATTTCGATCGGTTTATTAGCACTGGCGGTGGCGGGGGCCAGCATTGCACAGCTCAGCAAAAGCCCAGCCAGGGCCAGCAGACGCGGTTGGCGTTGGAACATTGTGTCTCCTCGAGAGTCGAGTTCTGTGATTGATTTTTTATGCTTTAATAGTCAGTGCACTGACATAAATATTATTCACAGATTATTTTTTATATCCTACTAGGGAAAACGAGAAAGTCAGTGTACTGATTTATTTATGTTTTTTATTGCTTATATAAGAAGCCAGTAGCGCAAATTGCAGCTGATCCAGGGCCAAAAAAAAGGAACAGTGCAAAAGCCTGTTCCTTTTTGTCATCAGGATGCTTGTAGGCATCTGATGCTGGCCTTTACTCCTGCATACCTGGAACGATGCAGTTAAAGCCGGCGTCAACGTGCGTGATTTCGCCTGTGATACCGCTGGCCAATTCGGACATCAGGAAGGAGGCCACATTGCCCACTTCTTCAATGGTGACGTTGCGCTGCAAGGGAGCGTGCGTCTCTACGAATTTCAGAATGGTGGAGAAGTCCTTGATGCCGCTGGCAGCCAGGGTCTTGATAGGACCGGCCGAGATGGCGTTGGCACGAATGCCGTACTCGCCCAGCGCCACCGCCAGGTAACGCACGGAGGCTTCCAACGCAGCTTTGGCCACGCCCATGGTGTTGTAGTTGGGAATGGCTTTTTCAGCGCCCAGGTAGGTCAGGGTCAGCACCGAACTCTTGCGGCCCTTCAGCAAGGGCAGGGCAGCCTTGGCCAGTGCGGGAAAGCTGTAGGCGGAAATGTCATGAGCGACGCGGAACGATTCGCGCGACAGGCCGTCCAGGAAGTTGCCGGCAATGGCTTCACGGGGTGCAAAACCAATGGAGTGCACCAAACCGTCCAGACCGTCCCAGCGCTCGCCCAGCGAGGCCATGGCCTGTTCGATCTGATCGTCTTCAGACACATCACAGGGCAGCACGATATCCGTGCCCAGTTCTTTGGCAAAGCCTTCAACACGTTCTTTAAAACGCTCGCCCACATAGGTCAGGGCAATATCAGCACCTTGTTGGCGACATGCTTGCGCAATCCCGTAAGCAATAGAGCGATTCGAGAGGACGCCTGTGACCAGGATGCGTTTTCCTTGCAGGAAACCCATGCTGAAAATCCTTTATGTAATTAGTGGGTGGACTTAGCCACGAATATTGGAACCGGGAACACGCAAACGTGTCCCCCTGGAAAGAGAGCTGCCTTTGATATTGTTCAGGCGTCGCAGTTCTGCCACCGAAGTGTCGTACCGTTTGGCCAAGGCGTAAAGTGTATCGCCCTGTCGAACCGTATGGGTGCGCACATTGGCGCCGCGACGCAAAACAACAGTGTCATTCTTGCGGTTGACGCTGGCCGTTTGCGTACGAGCACGGCGTGTGCTTTGCGCTACCGGGGCGGCAGGTGTATTGGTCAGAGAAGCCAGTTGCAGGCTGCCTTCACCCAAGGTGGTGCTGGGCACCAATAGTGTCTGGGCCACGGCCTTGGTGCTCTTGCTACCCAAACCGTTGATGGAGCGCAGCTGCGACAAGGTAATGCCGTGACGCTGGGCAATGGACAGATAGCTTTCGCCGCGCTTGGACTGGTAGGCCTTCCAGTTACTGAGCTTGCCTTGATAGGCCGCCAGATTGGCATTGAAGATATCCACCTTGTTGGCGGGCAGCAGCAAGGTGCCGCGATCGGCAGGGATTGTGGGGCGATTGTGGGCAGCGTTCAAGGCTTTGAACTCATCCACGGAGATTTCAGCCAGCTCGGCGGCAAGCGCGACGTCAATGTCCTTGTTCTTGCGCACGGCTGTGAAATACGGTGTATTGCTGACTGGAGGCAGGGTGATGCCATAACGCTCCGGGTTGGCCACAATGTTTTTGATCGCTTGCAGCTTGGGGACGTAATTACGTGTTTCGTCCGGCATCTTCAGCGATAAGTAGTCAACATCCAGGTTGGCCTGTTCATTACGCTCCATGGCGCGGCGTACCGAACCTTCACCCCAGTTGTAGGAGGCCAGGGCCAAATACCAGTCGCCCTGGAACTCGTACAAGTAAGACAGATAGTCCAAAGCAGCGCGAGTGGACTCGACCGGGTCACGGCGCTGATCTACCCACCAGTTCTGCTCCAGCTTGTATTGTGTGCCGGTGCTGGGGATGAACTGCCACAGACCGGACGCATGGGAGCGCGAATAGGCGACGGGGTTATAGGCACTTTCCACAAAAGGCAGCAAGGCCAGTTCGGAAGGCAGGCCACGGGCATCGAGCTCGTCCATGATGTGGTACAGATAGCGCGAGGCGCGCTGGCTCATGGTACGGATGGATTCGGGGTGCGAAGCGTAGTAATTGGTCCAGTAATCAACCAGATCGGTATGCAGGTTGGGGATGGAGAAACCCCGGCGCATCCGGTCCCACGCGTCTTTGGGTGGGTGGGTCAGATCAATGGTGCGAGACGTATCGGCGGCAATGCTGGTGGAGGTCTTGGCGGCTTTTTGAGGGCTGACCTTGGGGCCTGTGGCGCAGCCTGCCAGCACGAAAGCGCATAGCAGCGCAAAAAGTCTCATTAGGTTCATTGCGGAATCTTCAGAAATTGTTTTTCCAGTCGCGCAGGCTGGCAAATACCTCGACAGGATTATTAAGGGACTGGGCAGCATGGTGCTCGGCAGCCTTGATAACAGCAGTCGTCTCGCAACGCAGAAATGGATTGGTAGCCAATTCTGTTTTCAAGGTGGAGGGCACCGTAGGCAAGTTTTGCTGACGCTTGAGATTATCCTGTTTCCAACGTTCATGCAGCTGGGGATTGTCCGGCTCTACCTGTAGAGCCCAGCGTAAATTGGATAAAGTGTATTCGTGCGCACAGCAGATCAGGGTGTCCGATGGCAGTTTTGCCAACTTGCCCAGGGAATCCGTCATTTGTGCCGGGGTGCCTTCAAACAGGCGTCCGCAACCAGCAGCAAACAAGGTATCACCACAGAAAACAAAGGGCTGTTTTACCTCATTTTGACCAAAGTACGCAACGTGTCCGGCGGTATGGCCGGGGATGTCCAGCACGTCCAGCGTCAGTTCCAGAGTAGGTAACTCGACCTTGTCGGACTGGCCGACACGCACGTCACAGGCAGGCAGACGCTCGTTGGCGGGGCCCCAGACGCGAGCCGGGTGCTTGGCCAGGATATCCATGACACCCCCAACGTGGTCACCGTGGTGGTGTGTCAGTAAAATGGCATCCAGTTGTAAGGACTCGCGTTCCAGCCAATCCAGAACCGGGGCGGCCTGGCCGGGGTCCACAACCAGGGCATGACCGTTTCGACTTAAAGCCCATATATAGTTGTCGTTCAGGGCTGGTAGTGGAATCAGGCGAACATCGCTTGGCACAGGCCAGGTAAATGCATTCATCATGGTAGAGGGAGAGAGCGCCAGTGGAGCAGACTTTGAATGATCAATTTGCCCAGTGGTTGGAAACCGTACCGGGGCGATATGTGCGGGCTTGGGAACAAGCCGGAATCGATGCGGAGGTGGTCAACACCTTCGGGTATCATGCCATACAAATTGGATTGCCGCATTGGGACCTCCTGGCGCATAGTCGCATCTCCTGCAAGGTATGTACGGCTCAGGCCGGCGTCTTGCCCGCTCAGCAGAAGAACCTGGTTTATGCCGAACCCGAGCATCTGCCTTTTGATACGCAAAGCATTGATCTTTTAATCCTGCCCCATACATTGGAAAGCGCCAGCGACCCGCATCAGGTGTTGCGAGAGGCCGAGCGCGTTCTGGTGCCAGAAGGGCGCATTCTCCTGACGGGTTTCAACCCCTTGAGTTTGTGGGGTGCCCACGACTGGATTCCGGGTCTGGAGCGGGGCACGCCTACCTTGCCGGGAGATGTGATGTCACCCTCGCGCTTGCGCGACTGGTTAAAGCTTTTGTCCTTTGATGTGCAAAGTACGCAGATGGGCTGTTATGCACCGTTGTGCCGTCAGCAGTCCTGGCTGGACCGCTGGTCCTGGATGGAGCAAAGCGGTGCGCGCTGGTGGAGCTTTGCGGGGGCCGTCTACATGATTAGTGCGGTCAAACGCACGCCGGCCTTGCGTATGGTCGGGCCCAAATGGAAGAAAAACCGTCGGCGTGTGCGTCGGCCTATGGTGGTTGCTGGACGCGCTGCCGATGAAGGAATTAGCAAGACATGACTGATGTTGTCGATATTTGGACCGATGGTGCCTGCAAGGGCAACCCCGGTTTGGGGGGCTGGGGCGCCTTGTTGCGTCATGGCGGACGTGAAAAAGCCATTTGCGGCGGCGAGGCCAATACTACCAATAACCGCATGGAACTGATGGCCGTGATCGAGGCTCTCAAAGCCTTGAAACGCCCTTGCCAGGTGCGGGTACACACCGATTCGCAGTACGTACAAAAAGGCATGAACGAATGGTTGCCCGGCTGGAAAGCCCGCGGCTGGCGTACTGCCGATAAAAAGCCCGTCAAGAATGCCGACCTGTGGCAGGAGTTGGAGCAGCAGGCCGCAAAACATGAGCTGACCTGGTTATGGGTGCGTGGCCATGCGGGTGATCCCGGCAACGAGCGTGCGGATCAGTTGGCCAATGAAGGGGTGGAAATCGCCAGGCAGTTATAAGATCTTGGGCAGAGTTGTAGCCCGCTGATAGTACTATTAGCCACTCGTCATATTTTGTCAGACAGCTTCACCGGCCTGGCCGGTCAGGATAAGCCGCCCATGATTTCCACGCTGCGTCCCACGATTTTTTCTCTGTTTCTTGTACTGTTTGCCAGTAACAGCGCCAGTTGGGCGCAGTCTGACGCCACGCGGGTGGAAGTTTTACCCGTGCGGCAAAGTGAGTTGATTCGTGATGTGGCGGCGGTGGGAACCCTGGTGGCCAGAGAGTCCGTCGTGCTGCGGCCCGAGATCAGTGGTCGTATTTCAGCGATCAGCTTTGAAGAAGGTCAGCCCGTCAAAAAAGGCCAGCTCCTGATTCAATTGGACCCGGCCATGGCGCAGGCGCAACTGAATCAGGCACAGGCAAATTTGAATCTGGCCAATAGTCAGCACAAGCGATCTTCGGAATTGAGCCGTCAGGGCTTTATCAGCCAGCAGGCCAAAGACGAGTCCGGTAGCCGTTTGGCTGTTCAGCAAGCCGAAGTGCAATTGGCGCGTGTGCAGCTGGACAAGACCCGTATCCGTGCCCCCTTTGATGGTGTGACCGGCTTGCGTAATGTCTCGGTGGGTGATTATGTTGGGCCGGGTACGGATCTGGTGCAGCTGGAAGCGGTTTCGACCTTGAACGTGGACTTCCGTATCCCTGAACAATATCTGGCCGATGTGAAGGCCGGCATGCCGGTCGAACTGCGCTTTGATGCCTTCCTGGGCGAAACCCGCCATGGCTCGGTACTGGCTGTCAGCCCGGCGGTGGATACGGCTGGCCGTTCCATTTTGCTGCGGGCTCAGGTCCCGAATGAAGATGGCGCTTTGCGCCCCGGTTTGTTCAGCCGGGTACGCCTTGAACTGTCGCGTTACCAGGCTTTGATGGTGCCTGAAACCGCCTTGGCTCCTTCGGGACAGGATCAGTACATCTATATTGTGAAAGATGGTCGGGCAGAGCGCCGTCAGGTGCAGGTTGGTGTACGCGAGCAGGGCTGGGTACAAGTCACAGGCGATCTGAAAGCGGGTGACAATGTGCTGGTGGCCGGGCTGCAAAAGGTTCGTGACGGAGTGCCGGTCGATATTCAGGAAGTGATCGACGTCCAAACACAGCCGCAGCAATAGGACGGAATCATGGTTCTTTCTGACTTATGTATCCGTCGCCCGGTATTTGCCACGGTTCTGTCTTTGGTGATTGTGCTGGTCGGTTTCATTTCCTATGAACGCCTGACCGTACGCGAATACCCCGCTATTGACGAGCCGGTCGTCTCCGTCATCACCAACTATAAAGGGGCCTCACCGGAGGTGATCGAGTCCCAGGTGACCAAGCCTCTTGAAGATCAGTTGTCCGGGATCGAGGGTGTGAACGTGATGACTTCACGCAGCCGTTCCGAGCGCAGCCTGATCAACATTAAATTCAATTTGGACCGGGCCCCCGATGCCGCTGCGGCTGATGTGCGCGACAAGGTATCGCGTGCCCGACGTTTCCTGCCCGACGAGGTGGACGAGCCCATCATCAATAAGGTGGAAGCAGACTCCACCCCGATTATTTATGTAGGTGTGGATACCGGCGACTACAGCATGCTGGAGGCCTCGGACTACATCAACCGCTACATTAAAACGCGCTTGTCCGTCTTGCCGGGAGCCGCTGAAGTGCGCGTGTTTGGCGAGCGCTTGCCCGCCATGCGTATCGACCTGGACCGCACCCGCCTGGGGGCCTACCAACTGACCGTGCAGGATGTGGAAGATGCTCTGCGCAAACAGAACGTGCTGATTCCAGCTGGTCGTATTGAGTCCGATGCCCGCGAGTTTTCCGTGGTTTCCTCCACCGACCTGGAAACGCCCGAGGAATTTCGCAACATCATCATCAGTCAGGCAGCCGGTTATCCGGTGCGCATCTCCGATATTGCCGACGTGCGTATCGGGCCTGCCGAGGAACGGGTACTGGCCCGATTCAATGGGCAAAACAGTTTGAATATTGGTGTGACTAAACAGTCCACCGCCAACCCGCTGGATCTGTCCAAATCCGTGCGAGCAGAAGTGGAGCGCATCAACGAAAGCCTGCCGGGCAATATGAAGTTGTCCGTGTCTTACGACAGCTCCATCTTCATTCAGAAATCCATTGATTCGGTGTACACCACCATTGCCGAGGCCATCTTGCTGGTGGTGCTGGTGATTGTGTTTTTCCTGCGCAGTTTCCGCGCCAGTGTGATTCCCATTGTGACGATTCCGATTTCCCTGATCGGGGCCTTCGCCATCATGTACATGCTGGGCTTTTCTATCAACACGCTGACCTTGCTGGCCATGGTGCTGGCGATTGGCCTGGTGGTGGACGATGCGATTGTGGTGCTGGAGAACGTGTACCGCCATATCGAAGAGGGCAAGACGGCTATGCAGGCTGCCTTTTTGGGTGTGCGTGAAATTGCCTTCGCTGTGATTGCCATGACGCTAACCCTGGTGGCGGTGTATGCCCCACTGGCTTTTGCCACAGGCCGTACCGGGCGATTATTCATTGAGTTTGCACTGACCTTGGCGGCTGCCGTGCTGGTGTCCGGTTTCGTGGCCCTGACCCTGACGCCCATGATGTGCTCGCGCATGTTGCGTCCACATGGTGCGAAAGTGGGCCGTGTCAGTCAGGGTATCGAGAATTTCCTGGTCTGGCTGACACGAGGCTACCGCCGTATCCTGATTCGCGCCTTGCGCTGGCGTTTTCTGGTCCTGTTCATTGGTGTGGCCGTTGCCGCGACCAGTGGGCTGCTGTTTACGGTCATCAAAAGCGAACTGGCTCCGATTGAAGACCGAGGTGTGATTTTCGGGATTGTGAATTCGCCCGAAGGCGCTACGCTGGATTACACCTTGCGCAATGTGGAGCGGGTGGAAGAGCTATATCGCGGCATACCGGAGACAGAGGGGTACCAGTCCATTATTGGTTTCCCTACCGTCACCGATTCCTTTGCAATTTTGCGCTTGAAGCCGTGGGAGGAGCGTACACGTAACCAGCAATCCATTGCGCGTGAACTGCAACCGCATTTCTCCGCCATTCCCGGTGCGCGTGCTTTCCCCACTAACCCGCCGTCGTTGGGACAGCGGGCTACTTCCAAGCCGGTGGAGTTTGTGATCATGAGCCAGGCACCGTATCCGGAGCTGGCCAAGATCGTGGACGGTTTTCTGGCTGAGCTGCGAGACTATCCAGGGCTGTTGAACGTGGACACGGACTTGCGCTTGAACACACCAGAAATCCGTATTGATGTAGACCGCGACAAGCTGGCCGATACCGGCGTATCGGTGGAAGCGGTAGGCCGCACTCTGGAATCCATGTTGGGCGGGCGTCAGGTCACGCGCTACAAGAGCGATGGCGAGCAGTACGACGTGATTGTGCAGGTAGACAAGCAGGCTCGTTCCAGCCCGCAAAACATTCTGGATATTTACGTGCGCACTAAAGATGGTGGCATGGTGCAGGCCTCCAACTTCCTGAATGTGCGCGAGAGCGTATCGCCGCAATCGCTGAACCACTTCAACCGCTTGCGGGCGGTCATTGTGGAAGCATCAGTGGCCCCCGGCTATGCCTTGGGTGAGGTGCTCGAACACATGAATGAGGTGGCTCGCAAGACCTTGCCGGAAACGGTGCAGACTGACCTGGATGGCCAGTCGCGCGAGTTCCGGGATTCCTCGGGCAGTATCTATCTGGTCTTCCTGATGGCACTGGCCTTTATTTATCTGGTGCTGGCCGCGCAGTTTGAAAGCTGGCGCAACCCGCTCATCATCATGCTGTCCGTGCCCTTGTCCATGACAGGGGCCTTGTTGGCCCTGTGGCTGTCGGGCGGGACCTTGTCCATTTATAGTCAGATCGGTTTGATTACCCTGGTGGGTCTCATTACCAAGCACGGTATCTTGATTGTGGAATTTGCCACTCAACAACGCGAAGCGGGGGCCAGTTTGTACAATGCCGTGGTGCGCGCTTGCGAGATGCGCCTGCGCCCCATCTTGATGACAACCGGCGCCATGGTGTTGGGGGTCTTGCCGCTGGCGTATGCCTCTGGGGCGGGTGCCGAATCTCGTCAACAGATTGGTTGGGTGCTGGTGGGCGGCTTGTCCCTGGGAACTTTGTTGACCTTGTTTGTGGTGCCGGTGGCCTATACGCTGATTGCGGGCAAGAAAGAAGGGCAGGACAAGCAACTGGAATTGATTGATAAGCCCGAGGCCTCTGTCTAAACCTGTAGTGCTGGTCTGCGGGGAAGCTGTTTGTATAGCCTCCTTGTCGAGTGCCATTACTGTGATTGAATTTGTAGGGAAAGTGAATGCGTCAAATTATTCTGGATACTGAAACCACCGGTCTGGAGCCTCGTGAAGGGCACCGCATTGTTGAAGTGGGTGGGGTAGAGCTGTTCAATCGTAAATTGACGGGCCGCCATCTGCACTTGTATCTAAACCCGGACCGGGACTCTGATCCTGAAGCTTTGGCAATTCACGGCTTGACCACGGAATTTCTGTCCGGCCACCCACGTTTCAAGGATGTGGTGGATCAGGTGCTGGATTTTGTGCAGGGTGCGGAAGTCATTATTCATAACGCCTCCTTTGATACACGTTTTTTGGATGCCGAGCTGCAAAAGGTAGGTAAAGGCCCATTCTCGCAGTACTGCGACAGCATCACCGACTCCTTGTTGGTGGCGCGGGAAATGCACCCCGGCAAGCGCAACTCCCTGGATGCCCTATGCGAACGCTACGGTATTTCCAACTCTCACCGTACCTTGCACGGCGCTTTGCTGGACTCGGAGTTGCTGGCTGATGTCTGGCTGGCCATGACCCGTGGCCAGGACGCCTTGCTGATGGACTTTGACGAGTCTGATGGGCAAGGTGGGGATGGCAGCAATCTGAGCCTGGGCAAGTTTGACGCCAGCGTGCTGAAAGTGCTGCGCGCATCCGAAGCCGATCAGGCCGAGCACGAGAAATACATGGACGTGCTGGAAAAGCAGAACAAGAAGCCGCCCATGTGGCGTGAGATGCTCAACCCGGCAACGGAGTAATTATTTAAGAAAAGAGCTGGCCCTGAACTTGTAAATCAATCAGGGCCATGCTATAGTTTTTTTCTTCGCAGCTTTTGTAGTTCTTTAAAGCTCCGGGCGGTTAACTCAGTGGTAGAGTGCCACCTTCACACGGTGGAAGTCACAAGTTCGAACCTTGTACCGCCCACCATCTCCACCTTCATTTCATTCCCCCTCATATCGTCATTGCCCTTCTTTGTGGCGGCTTGTTTGCGTCTTGCTTATGCTTGGGCTGATTGCAGCCTGCTCAATGCAAAACGCCCCATGGATATTCACGGGGCGTTTTTTGTTGCCAGTCAGGATGCGATGTGTGATGAAAGCATCCCAGCCTGTCTTACAACCAGGTCAAACCAATCGAGATCACAATACCCGAGACAATCAACTGAATCAGGCAAAAGCCCATGATGTCCTTGGCTTTCAGACCGGCAATAGCCAATACCGGCAAGGCCCAGAAAGGCTGCAGCATATTGGTCCAGGAGTCGCCCCAGGCAACGGCCATGGCGGTGCGCGCCATGTCCGCATCCAGAGCCTGTGTGGCAGCAATCACGACCGGGCTTTGTACGGCCCACTGGCCACCGCCCGAGGGCACAAAGATATTGACCAGACCGGCGCTCATGAAGGTCCAGAAGGGCAGGGTGGTCGCCGTGGCAAAGGACACCATCCACTCGGACAGGCTGGCAGCCAGACCGGAGTCGATCATGATGGCCATGATGCCTGCGTAGAAGGGGAACTGAATCACAATCCCGGCACCGCCGCGGATGGCTTCATCCAGGCTTTTCAGCAGGCGGCGAGGGGTGCCATGCAGCAAGATGGCCAGAATCAGGAAGGTGAAGTTGATCACGTTCAGATTCAGGGTCGCACCGCGCAACACGTAGTAGTCAAACAGGTAGGCCAGGCCAGCGACACCAATCACGATGGAGATCAGACGGCTGTTTTCCAGACGGTCTGCTGGACGATCGGTGGTCTGGTTGACGTCGTCTGGCGTGTCTTCCAGCAGCTTGGGGTCGACGTAAATACTTTCCTTGTCACTGGGCAACATCAAACGGTTAATCAGTGGCACCAGAATGAACAGGGCGATCACAATGGCCAGGTTAAAGAAGGCGAAGATGGTGTCGGAGGTCCCGATGATGCCGATCTTGTCTTCAGAAAAGTGGCCCGAGGTGGCAATGGTCAGTGGTACAGAACCGGCCAAGCCACCGTGCCAGACCAGAAAGCCGGAGTAGGCACTGGCAACCAGCAAGCGGTAGTCCACGCGGACCTGACGGGCCAGCTCTTTGGCGAACAGGGCACCGACCACCAGGCCGAAACCCCAGTTGATCCAGCTGGCCGCCAGTGACACCAGTGTCACCAGAATGATGGCGGAACCGGCTGATCGGGCCAGCGAGGCCAGGCCACGCAACCAGCTTTTTACCAGTGGCGTGCTGGCCAGCATGTGACCGGTCAGCAAGACCAGCAGCATTTGCATGGCAAAGGTCAGCAGGCCCCAAAAGCCATTACCCCAATATTGGATGATCTCCATGGGAGAGCGTTGCTCAAACGCCATGGCCGCAATACCGGCAATCAGTGTGAGCAGGATGACGAAAATATACGGATCGGGTAGATAGCGTTCAACCAGGCGGACCGAACCGCGCGTCATGGCTTTAAACATAAATTGTGCTCCTGTGGATTTGCGCCAGTATTTGCGCGGGTCCTGATGTCTTGGGATCGTTTGGGTGCCCGTTTGTGCAGGCACCTTGCTGGCAGCATTTTGATGTAAATGCTCAGTACAGCCGTATTGTTGGCGAGAAGCTGTAAATTGGGAAGACGGGAAAACCTGAACCTTAAAGTTTCTGGCTAGTTGTTGTTCTTCGCTATATGCTTTACTATATAGCGGTGTTTTCGAAAGAACCATCACTCATCGCTCGATGATGGGTTCTATTTACGGGCCCCTTGGGGGCCGTTTTTTTTTGTGCTGCATCTTTGTGTGGCGTCAGTTCATAAATCAATTAGAAAGATCGAATAGGGAAGGGGAATGAGACATCAGTCCAAACGCGCCACAGCAGCGTGTCATCAGTCCGTCTGTTTTGTGCCGCGCGCATTGGTCTTGAGCATGATGGGGGCCTTGGCAGTTAGCCAGGCTCAGGCTCAGGAAAACAATGACCGCGTGTTTCAGCTGGGCAAAGTGGTTGTTCAGTCCAGCCTGGATCGCGAGGCTCCGTTGGGGGAGAGCGCAGTCAGCCAGAAAGAAATGCAGGCTTTTGATTTGCGCGATGTGGGTGCTGCCGTTAGTGTGCAACCCGGCGTGACTGTGTCGGCGGGCGGTGCCCGTAACGAACAGATGGTCTATGTGCGTGGTTTTGATTCTCGTCAGGTGCCTTTGTTCCTGGACGGTATTCCACAGTACGTGCCGTACGACGGCTATGTGGACTTTACCCGTTTCACCACCATGGACCTGAGCGAAATTCGCGTGGCCAAGGGAGCAGCTTCCTTACTGTATGGTCCCAACATCATGGGTGGTGCCATCAACCTGGTGACCCGTAAACCCGTCAAGGAGTTTGAAGGCGAGTTCCGCGCCGGTTACGCCACGGGCGATCAACGCTACAGTGCCTTGAACGTGGGTACCAACCAGGGCTTCTGGTATTTGCAAGCGGGCCTGTCGTGGTCGGGCGAGCGTACCTTCCCGCTGGGGCGTGGCTTTGAAGATCAAAAAGCACGTCCTACCGATACCGGCGGCATGCGCAGTAATGCCTCGCAAATGGACAAGAAAGCGTCTTTTAAATTGGGTATCACGCCCAATGCGACGGATGAGTACGTTATTGGTTACGTGAACCAGAAAGGTCAGAAAGACAATCCGGTCTATACCGGCGTGAACGATGCCAAGCTGGGTCAACGCTACTGGCGCTGGCCATATTGGGACAAGGAAAGCCTGTATTTCCTGAGTTCCACCCAGATTGGCGAGAGCAACACGATCAAGACCCGCGTGTACGAAGACAAGTACAAGAACGGTCTGGATATGTATAGCGATGGTCAATACGCGACCCTGACTGGCCCGACCAGCGAGTACACGGACCGTACCCGTGGTGCTGCTCTGGAGTGGGTCAACACCAGCCTGGACAATCACGAGCTGCATTTTGCCTTGCACTACAAGGAAGATCAGCACCGTGATCCCAAGCCATCGGGCACTGAGCACTATAAGGACGTGACCACGTCTCTGGCGTTTGAAGACCGTATTGCTTTGGGTGAGCTGTGGCAGTTGCGCGTGGGTGCCAGCCACGAACGTCGCAAAGCCAAAGAAGCGCACAACTTTGAAACCGGCGATACCGATGCCACCAACGGTTTGCTGGAGCTGGGTTACGACTGGAGCGAGGCCATGCAGGTCTACGGTAGCGTGGCTTACAAGACTCGTTTCCCCACGATTAAAGATCGCTACTCCAGCCGCATGGGCTACGCCCAACCTAATCCGGATCTGAAACCCGAGCACGCCATTCACTATGAACTGGGCTTGCGCGGTCAGCCATGGGAAGGTGCACAGCTGGAATCGGCGCTGTTCTTGAGCCAGGTGCGTGACATGATTCAAAGCACGGTTATTCAGGCTCCCGGTTGTGACAAGTACCGTCCAGTGGGTTTTTGTGATCAGGCCACCAATGTCGGCAAGGCTCGTCAAATGGGTCTGGAGCTGTCTTTGCAGCAGGAGTTTTCTGCTCATTGGTCGGCAGGCCTGGCGTACACATATTTGAATCGACGCAACCAGTCTGACCCGGACGTCAAACTGGTGGATACACCCAATCACCGCCTGTTTGCTCATCTGAGCTGGAAGCCCACTGCGCAGTGGGAAGTGATGGGTTCGGTGGAAACCGAAAGTGGCCGTTACTACTCCTATGCAAACAATAAGGGTGATCAGATTTACGAAAAAACACCGGGCTTTGCCTTGTTGGGCCTGAAGGGTATCTGGCGTCCGAACTCGGACATCACCCTGGAAGCCGGTGTGCGTAACCTGGGCGACAAGCTGTATCAATACAAAGAAGGCTACCCCATGCCCGGACGTGTCTGGTTTGTGGGCGGAAGCTATCGTTTCTAAAGCCGTGCTGTTATTGGCAGTTAAAAGACGAAGGGCGGGATGAAGCGTCGTGACATATTGCGTGCCTTGGCGGCACTGCCGGTTTTGGCGCCTCATGCCCGTTTGCTGGCCCGGCCTGAGCAGGCGGGAGCCAGCGCCCCGATCAATCTGCATATCAGCGTGGCGGGCAAGCTGCCTGATCCGGCTCAAGTGGGGCGGATAGTGGCAGCCGGTCCGCCCGCTTCTGTGCTGGTGTATTGCCTGGCACCCCGCGCGCTTTTAGGTTGGCCTTTTCAACTGGCTCCTGCTGCACGCAGCATGATGGAGGCCGCTGGTTTTTCCTTGCCGTATCTTGGCCGTCTGGCCGGTCGGGGCAGTACCTTGTCCCTGGAAAGCCTGCTGGCCTTGAAGCCTGATATGGTCGTGGATATAGGCGATGTGAATCCCTATTACGAGTCTGCCGCCAAATCCGTGCAAGAGCAGACGGGCGTGCCTTATGTCTTGCTGGATGGTCGCCTGAACGACAGCCCGGCGCAGTTGCGTCAGGCAGGTCATATCCTGGGGCAGGCCGAACGCGGCCAGCAATTGGCCTTGCGTGCACAGGCAATTCTGGACAGCGCACATCAAGCTGCCAGACCCCGAGCCAAAGGCTTGAAAGCCTATTTGGCACGCGGTAACGATGGTCTGGAAACCGGCATGGGCCAATCCATCCATACCGAGGTGCTGCGGCTTTGCGGCTTGACGGTAATGGGTGACGAGAAAACCGATAATCGTCTGGGCCGTATTTCCTACGAACAATTATTGGCCTGGGACCCGGACATGCTGTTTGCTCAGGATGATGCTTTCTTTGAGCTGGCCCGTACTCAGGCTCCCTGGAATCAGCTCAAGGCAGTGAAGGAAGGACGCTTGTACCGCGTACCCGCCTTGCCCTTTGGCTGGCTGGATGGCCCGCCGGGTATCAATCGCCTGGCCGGGGTGATCTGGCTTAATGCCTTGCTGGACGGCAGTGCTGCCATGCCACGCATGTATTCAGAGTTGCAGGAGTTTTACTCGGCTTTTTACGGCATGTCCTTGAGCGACGAGCAGGTCAAGCGATTGGTACAAGGGCTGGACCCGCTGGGTTCTCAGCAAGGCGCATGAAGCCAGGTTTGTCCTACGGGCTATTGCTGCTTTTGCTGGGGCTGGTTCTGGCCGTATTGGTGGTGTTTGCCCTGGGGCAGGGGGCGTATCCCTTGTCCGGAACAGAAGTGCTGCGCGCCTTGGTCGCCGGTTTTGGTAGCGATCCAGAAGCGGGGCAGAGTCAGGCCGTACGCGTGGTCTGGGATTTGCGTCTGCCACGTATTGCAGCGGCTTTGCTGGTGGGGGCGGCGCTCTCGACCGCAGGCGCGGCGTATCAAACCATGTTTCGCAATCCACTGGTTTCACCCGATATCCTGGGTGTGTCCTCGGGTGCAGGTCTGGGGGCGATTCTGGCCATCTATTTGAATTTCTCCTTGTTCGGCGTGCAGATGGCGGCCTTTGTTGGCGGCCTTCTGGCGGTGGGCATTGTCTTGAGCCTAGCGCGCATGCTACGCCATCATCCACCTATTCTGATATTGGTCCTGGCCGGGATGGCGGTGGGCACCTTGCTGGGTGCCGCCCTGTCGCTGATCAAGATCCTGGCCGACCCCTACTCTCAATTGCCCTCCATGACCTTCTGGTTATTGGGAGGTTTGAGCGCCGTACGTTCCTACGAAGTCTGGCCGGCTGCGCTGATGGTATTGGCGTGCATCGTCCCTGTCTGGCTTTTGCGTTGGCGTATCAATGTCCTGGCGCTGCAAGATGAGGAGGCCCGCTCCTTGGGCATGCCCGTCTCTGCCTTGCGTTGTCTGCTGATCGTTTGCGCGACCTTGATGACGGCGGTGTGCGTGGCTCTGGCAGGAATTATAGGTTGGGTCGGTTTGCTGATCCCGCACGCGGCCCGTTTATTGGTTGGCCCGGACTTCTCCCGTCTATTGCCCGTTTGCTTGTTGGTGGGCGCCGCCTTCCTCTTGTTAACCGATACCTTGGCACGAAGCATAGGCACGCTGGAATTGCCCTTGGGTGTGCTGACGGCCTTGGTGGGTGCTCCCGGCTTCTTGCTGTTGCTGGCTCGTGGTGCGAGGCAGCGATGAGCGAACAAGGCTTGGAAGCGATTGATCTGGCTGTAGGCTACGGGCGCAAGCAAGTCGCCAGTAATTTGAATCTGCGCGTACAGACCGGGCAGGTCGTTTGTTTGCTCGGGCCCAATGGCAGCGGTAAGTCCACCTTGCTGCGCACCTTGCTGGGCCTGCAGCCGCCTTTAAAAGGGCAGGTGAAGGTGCAGGGCAAGCCCCTGGAGCAATGGAGTGCGCGTGCCCTGGCCAGACAACTGGCCTATGTACCGCAAGCGCAGGAGTCGGCCTTTGCCTTCACGGTAGAACAATGGGTCTTGCTAGGTTGCGCCAGTGAGCTGGCCTGGTACACCCAACCTCGGGCCGCCGACCGGCAATGGGTAGGCGTTTGCCTGGAGCGGTTGGGCATAGGGCAGCTGGCTCAAAAACGTATTGATCAGATCAGTGGTGGAGAGCGCCAGCTGTGCGTGATTGCACGGGCCTTGGCGCAGCGTTCGCAGTTCTTGATCATGGACGAACCCGCCTCCAGCCTGGACTTCGCGAATCAATTACGGGTACTGGATCAAGTCTCGCACTTGCGTCAGGAAGGTCTGGGTGTGCTTTTGTGTACGCATCAACCCGAACATGCGGCCCGCGTGGCGGACTGGGTGATCTTGTATCGGGATGGGGGCATATTGGCGCAGGGACAGCCCCGCGACATGCTTAGTCAGGCCAGTTTGCGCCAGCTGTACCAACTGCCAGCGCATGCCTTTGAACTACCTGATTGGTATGCGCGAAGGGCCTGAGGCCCCCCGAGCTTCTCACATGTTTTTCAAGGCAGCACGACCGTATTGGTTGTTGTGCTCCACTACACGCGTCAGCATGGTCATAAAGGTCTGGCGCTGCTTGGCGGTCAGTGGGTCGAGCAGTCGTTCCTGGGCGCGGTTCATGCCTGCACTGATTTCCTTCATCGCCGCCAATCCTGCTTCGGTGATGTAGGTCTGGCGAGAGCGGCGGTCTTCGGGGTTGATACGACGCCCCAGCAAACCTTTTTCCTCCAGCCTGCGGATGACATCGGCCGAGGTGGTGCGATCCAGCCCCAGCTCGTAGCCGATCGTGGTTTGATCCAGCCAGGGTGAACCCATCAACACGGACAGGACACCGTGCTGGACAGGGGTGAGGTCACTTTTGCACTCCTCGTAAAACATGGCGTAGTGAATCTGGTTAAGACGGCGGACCAGAAAACCAGGCCGGGACCACAGTTTGCGTCGATACAGCTCGGCATTTTCTTCTTCCACTGGACCCAGGATTTCGGCCTCGTCGGCTTCCAGTCGTTCTTCTTGCTTTAGCTCGGCGTGATTCTTCATGGATAAGTCAGTCATCGATTGAGTGGCCTTCAGCCCGTTGCCAACAAGGCAGCACACTGAAAGCGGGACGACCTGCAAAGGGTACGGCTGCAAGGTCGGCGTCTACAAGGAAAGCAGGGCTACGCTAACGTGAACAAAAGCCCTGATTTCTGATTTGCAGTCATTTCTACAGGCGCTGTCCACGCCCCAAAGTATATGTGATTTCCCGACTTGCTGAAAACAATAATAATCAGCATACTGATAGATATTGTTGGGGGGTCAAACGATTGACCTTATGTAAATCAATAATTTAGGGAAAATTTACGGTGAAACGTATTAAAAAAATAGCACTGGAGGAGCACTTCAACGCCGTTGGCTTTGAGGATTATTCCAAGGCCTTTGTCAAACATATTGACAGTGCCGACGCGCGTGAACTGATGGCTCGTTTGCATGACTTCGACGCCCAGCGTCTGGAGGTGATGGATCGTGCCGGTATCGAGTACGTTGTGCTGTCGCAGACTGGCCCTGGGGTACAGGTGGAAAAGGATGTGTCCGTCGCTATCGAGCGTTCACGTCAGAACAATGATTTCCTGGCGCAGCAAATTGCACGCCATCCCGATCGTCTGGGCGGCTTTGCCACTTTGCCCATGCAAGACCCGGCTGCTGCCGCGCAGGAATTGACGCGTGCGGTGCAGGATCTGGGCTTGAAAGGCGCTTTGGTTAACGGTCACACGCATGGCGTGTACTACGATGGCCGCGAATATGATGCCTTCTGGGAAACCGTGCAGAAGCTGGATGTGCCGTTCTATCTGCACCCCTTTGATGCTTATGAAATGCCGCACGCTTACACAGGCCACCCGGAGCTGATGGGTGCAACCTGGGGTTGGGGTGTGGAAACCGGCACTCACGCGCTGCGCATGTTGTTCGGTGGTGTGTTTGATCGCTGCCCGGATGTGAAGTTGATCTTGGGTCATATGGGTGAAGGCTTGCCGTTCCAGCGCTGGCGCTACGACAGCCGCTTTGCCGTGTACCCACATGGTGTGACCTTGAAGCGCAAGCCTTCCGAGTACATCGGCAGCAACATCCTGATCACTACTTCGGGTGTCTGTTCTGCCCCAACGCTAATGGGCGCAATTGGTGAAATGGGTGCTGAAGCCGTACTGTTCTCGGTTGATTACCCCTACGAGTCCACCGAGCTGGCCGCTGATTTCATCGAGGCAGCGCCTATGGATGACAAGACACGCGAGCTGGTTTGCTACGGCAACGCTGCCCGTCTGTTCAAGCTGGACCGGAGCTAAGCATGAGCACATTTCTGTACGGCGCTCATGTGCACGCCAATGGCATTCGTCAGCATTACCTGCGTTACGGTGGCTCCGTCGGTGGGCGTGACCAGCGTCCTGCCGTCATCATCGTTCCCGGCATTACCAGCCCGGCGGTGACCTGGGGTTTTGTGGGTGAACAATTCGGTAAGCACTTTGATACCTACATTCAAGACGTGCGTGGTCGCGGCTTGAGCGAAGCGGCTGAAGGTATGGATTACAGCCTGGATGCGCAGGCGGATGACTTGATCGCCTTGGCTCAAGCGCTGGGCCTGAAGGACTACATCGTGGTTGGTCACTCCATGGGTGCCCGCATTGGTTTGCGTGCCGCTCACAAGAACAGCGAGGGCCTGAATCGTCTGGTGATGGTTGATCCGCCAGTGTCTGGCCCAGGTCGTCGCGCTTATCCCTCCAAGTTGCCCTGGTACGTGGATTCCATGGCGATGGCTCGCAAGGGTTGCACGGCTGACGATATGCGTGCCTTCTGCCCGACCTGGACCGAAGAGCAATTGCAATTGCGTGCTCAGTGGCTGCACACCTGCCACGAGCCTGCGATTCTGGCCAGCTTTGAGGGCTTTCATACCGACGATATTCATGTCGATTTCCCGCACTTGAACGTCCCCGCCTTGCTGATGACAGCAGAGCGCGTGCAAGGGTCGTGCTGTTTGAGGAGCACGCTTGCGGTTTGTCCGGGGGACAAACCGCGCTCCGAGTTCACGACCCGCCCGCATCTGGACTCTGACAAGGGGACCCGTGCGCAGCACGGGCGGATGACCCGCCAAGCCGACCTGCTCCGGCCCTCAATAAAACAAACGCCTGCCACCCTATATTTATCTGAAGGGATACTTCGGCACGACGGTTAGACAACGGGCAATACTGCCATCACGATATGACGGGATCTCGCAGCTGTGGCGGCATCAACGAGGTTTACAGAAAATCTCATTTCCATCTGGCTGAAATAACTTGCTGCTGTCGTTTTCAGTGCACAAGCTGCAATGACTGGATGACACACTACAAGCCATAAGTAATGCAAGGGAGGGACGACCAACTACTTAATTAATTCGGGATGGTTTCATCAGGCCGTAAAGTCAACACGCGCACACCACTGTCTGTCACAGCCACCGTGTGCTCAAACTGTGCTGACAGCAAGCCATCGCAAGTGCGCACGGTCCAGCCATCTTTCCCGGTTTGCACTGCATGGCCACCTTGATTCAGCATGGGTTCAATGGTGAACACCATGCCCTCTTTCAATCGCAGTCCTGTACGCGGCATGCCCCAGTGCAAAACTTCAGGCGCTTCGTGCATTTCCCGCCCGATGCCGTGCCCACAGTAATCACGCACAACGGAATAGCCGTTCTTGCGTGCGTACTGGGAAATGGCAAACCCCACATCACCCAAAGTCGCGCCGGGGCGCACGGCTTGTATACCTTTCCACATCGCCATATAGCAGGCATCGACCAGTTTTTGCGCAGCAGGAGTTACCTGCCCCACCGTGTAGGTTTTGCTGGAATCCGCAATAAAACCGTTCTTCTCCAGGGTGATGTCGAAATTCACGATATCCCCCTCTTTCAGTACATCCGTCGTGGACGGCATACCGTGACACACGACTTGATTAGGCGATGAGTTCAGAACATAGGCATAACCGTACTGCCCTTTGCTGGCGGGCCGGGCTTGCAGGTCCTGGACGATATAACTTTCGACCAGATCATTAATCTGCATGGTGTTCATGCCAATCAGGTTCAATTGATCCAGGCGTGTAAACACTTGAGCCAGCAAACGGCCCGACTCGGCCATCAAGGCAATTTCATCTGCCGTCTTGATCATGCTGACTCCACCTGATCCAGAGGCACGGCAGGCTCACCCAAACCAGCCGCCTTCATTTCACGGGCGACAATCTCGTTAAAACTCATGGTCGGGTTCAGTTCGCACAACAACCCCATACGTATCCAGAAAGCCGCCTGCGCATTGATGGAGCGACATGAAACCGTACTCGCCTTGCGTAGCTGGTCGTGCAGCTCGTCATCAATATTCACGATACCCATTTTTCAATCCTTATATGATCCATATACGAATCATATAATTCACAAAAACAGGACGCAAGTAGAAGCTGACTGAAAATCCTGATCCAGCTTCATGCCCCGACAAGACTATTTCCAGCCTTCCCACTCCAAAGGGCGGCCTGTCTGCAACAAGTCCTCCCACATGATCCCAGCTTGCTTGTGGCTCACGGGAGGCTGGGCGTTATAATGCCCGATTCATCATTTTCAATGGCCCGCGGGATATACACCCGTCACGGCTCCTTCTATGACCGACACCACAATCTCTACCCCCGCCAGCGCGGATGCTGCTACCAAGCCTGCCCGCAAGCTCTTCATTCGCACCTTTGGCTGCCAGATGAACGAGTACGACTCCGAAAAAATGGCCGATATCCTGAATCAGGATCGCCCCGTGGAGTTGACAACCAACCCCGAAGAAGCAGACATCATCCTGTTCAATACCTGTTCGGTGCGCGAAAAAGCGCAAGAAAAGGTGTTCTCGGATCTGGGCCGGGTTCAGCATTTGAAAGCGCTCAATCCCGATCTGGTCATTGGCGTAGGTGGCTGTGTGGCCAGTCAGGAAGGCGACACGATTATTCGTCGTGCTCCCTACGTGGATGTCGTGTTCGGACCACAAACCTTGCACCGCCTGCCCGAGCTGATCGTCAAGCGCCGCAACAGCGGCCGCTCGCAAGTAGATATCAGTTTTCCTGAAATCGAAAAATTCGACGCCCTGCCTCCCGCACGCGTGGAGGGTTATTCCGCCTTTGTGTCCATCATGGAAGGCTGCAGCAAGTACTGCAGTTTCTGTGTAGTGCCCTACACCCGTGGCCCCGAAGTCTCCCGTCCCTTTGACGACGTACTGATGGAAGTGGCTGACCTGGCCGACCAGGGTGTGCGTGAAGTGACGCTGCTGGGCCAGAACGTGAACGCCTACCGTGGCCCGACCGACGTCGCTGGCGAGATTGCCGACTTTGCCATGCTGCTGGAGTACGTGCACGAGATCCCTGGTATCGAGCGCATTCGCTACACCACCTCGCACCCCAAGGAAATGACCTCGCGCCTGATCGCCGCCCACGGCAATCTGCCCAAGCTGGTCCCCTTTCTGCACTTGCCCGTACAAGCCGGCAGCGACCGTATTCTGGCTGCAATGAAACGCGGCTACACTGCGCTGGAGTTCAAATCCATCGTGCGCCGCCTGCGTGAAGCGCGTCCCGACATCGTCTTGTCCTCGGACTTTATCGTGGGCTTTCCCGGTGAGACGGAAGAGGATTTCCAGAAGACACTGAAGCTGATTCGCGATGTGAATTTCGACCAGTCTTTCTCTTTTGTGTATTCGCGTCGCCCCGGCACACCCGCCGCCGACCTGGAAGACAACACCAGCAAAGAAGAAAAGCTGGACCGCCTGCACCGCCTGCAAGCGCAAATCAACGAGCAGGCCCAGGCCATCAGCCAGGCCATGGTCGGCAGCGTGCAACGCATTCTGGTCGAAGGCACCTCGCGCAAAGACGACTCGGAACTGAAAGGCCGTACCGAAAACAACCGCATCATCAACTTCCCCGGCGACCCTCGCCTGATCGGACAAATTGTGGATGTGCACGTGACCCAAGTACTGACCAATACCTTGCGCGGAGAAATCGTGACCCATGACCGGGTTGCAGGAGCCTGATCTATGACTAGCCAACGCCGCCGCATGCCCACTTCCTTGCGCCTGGACGGGGACAATACCCATCTGGCCAATATGTGTGGCCCCTTGGACGAGAACATCAAGCAGATTGCCATTGCCTATGACGTCACCCTGCGTCGGCGTGGCAGTCATGTTTCGATTGAAGGCGAGCGCGCGGAGGAGGCTGCCAAGGCCATTGACTGGTTCCATTCGCGTGCCGTGCACCGTGCGCTGAATATCGACGATATTCAGTTGGGCCTGGTTGAGCTAGGCGCCAGCCGCCGCCACGAAAAAGAGGAAAAGCCCGAGCCCCTGCCCGAGCTGCCCCCCGTCGGCCAGGAAGAAATTTCCCTGCGTACCGCCAAACGCGACCTGCGTCCTCGCACACCCGGTCAACGCGAGTACCTGCGCAATATCCTGAACAATGACATCAACTTCGGCGTAGGCCCGGCCGGGACTGGCAAGACCTGGTTGGCAGTGGCCTGCGCCATCGATGCGCTGGAGCGCGAATCCGTCCATCGCTTGGTGCTGACACGTCCTGCTGTCGAGGCGGGTGAGCGCCTGGGCTTTTTGCCAGGCGATCTGGCCCAGAAGGTAGATCCCTATCTGCGCCCTTTGTACGATGCTTTGTATGACTTGATGGGTGTGGAGAAGGTACAGCGCCTGTTCGAAAAACAAATCATCGAAATCGCACCGCTGGCCTATATGCGCGGCCGCACGCTGAACCATGCTTTCGTGATCCTGGACGAAGCCCAGAACACCACACCGGAACAAATGAAAATGTTCCTGACGCGCATCGGTTTTGGCAGCAAGGCGGTGATTACCGGCGACCCCACTCAGGTGGACTTGCCTAAAGGCCAGCGCAGCGGCTTGAATCATGCCGTCAAGGTGCTGGAAAACGTGCAGGGTATTTCCTGCTCGCGCTTTAGCAGCCGTGATGTCGTGCGCCACCCGCTAGTTGCGCGAATTGTGGACGCCTACGAACGAGCCGGTGATGCCTGATCTATCCCTGAGCGTCCAGTACGCTGTTGATTGCCCCGAGCTGAGCCGCTCCCGTATCCGCCGCTGGATGCAGCGCACGATTGATATGGCAGTCGAACGCATCCACCCCGAAGATCGCTTCACCGCCCTTTCCGCCACCTTACGTATTGTGGACGCCGAAGAAGGCCAGAGCCTGAACCTGAGCTACCGGGAACGCGACTACGCCACCAATGTGCTGACCTTTGAATATGGTCAGGACGAGGATGGCGTGGTCCACGGCGATATCGTCTTGTGCCTGCCCGTGCTGGAGCGTGAAGCCCAGGAACAGCAAAAGCCATTTCTGCACCATGCCGCTCATCTGGTGGTGCACGGCTGTCTGCATTCCCTGGGTTACGACCACATTGAAGAGGACGAAGCCCAGGACATGGAAGCGCTGGAAACCGCTGTTCTGGCCAGTTTGCGCATCCCCGATCCCTACCAGGAGCGCTAGCTCGCCCACTTGTCACAAAGGGTCTCCCATCCCTGACAAAGCTGCGCCAATCCTCACTTCCCTTCCCGCATTCCGAATGATGACAGGTACATACCTTGTCATCATTTTTCGGTTATGCTTGTTTCTTCCTTAACTCGTCCTTCGGACAATGTCAGACTCTGCTCCCGACCCCGAGCCCCGCCCTTCCAAGGCCAGCTCAAACAATCCCATCTCTCGCTTAAGTGCTTTTTTCAATCGGCGTCACGAACCCGAAGACCGAGAAGACCTTAAGTCTGTCCTGGTTGCGGCCCACGCCCGCAAAGTTATCGACGACGAATCGCTGTCCATGATCGCCGGAACACTGGATATGGCCAACAAAACAGTGGCCGATATCATGGTGCCCCGATCCAAGATCGATATGCTGGACATCGCCAAGCCGTTGACCGAGATGCTGCCCATCATTATTGAAACGGGCCACAGCCGCTTTCCGATCTACGAGACGGAGCGCGACAATATCATCGGTATCTTGCTGGCCAAGGACCTGCTGCTCTCGATCGCCAATCCTACGCTGGATTTGCGCCCGCTGATTCGCCCTGCGGTATTCATTCCCGAGACCAAGCGCCTGAACGTCTTGCTGCACGAGTTCCGTGGCAGCCGCAATCACCTGGCCGTCGTTATTGACGAGCACGGTGGTACAGCAGGCCTGGTCACCATGGAAGACGTGCTGGAACAAATTGTGGGCGACATCGAAGACGAATACGATGAAGACGCCGAGCAGACCATTTTCCAGGCCGGCCCCGACAGCTGGCGTGTCATGGCACTGACTGAAATCCCCGATTTCAACGAAGCCTTCCAGACCCACCTCCCTAACGACGACTTTGACACCGTAGGTGGTTGGCTGGCGTCCGAATTGGGACATATCCCTCGCCGGGGCGATGTGGCCCAGCTTGATGGCATCAGCCTCACGGTTGTCCGTGCGGATGCCAAACGAGCCCTTTGGTTGCACGTTCAGCGAGCCACACCCGCCGAGCCTAATCTTGAACAAGCCTGATTCCAAACCTTTACCCCAGGCGCTTGGCGTCGCTTTACTGCTGGTCCTGGGGGGCTTGCATGCCCTGTCCTTTTCCATTGGCCCGCTGCCATCCTGGATTCTGCCCTTCTACCAGATCACCTTGCTGGCCATTGCCTGCTCGCAGATCATGGGTTCGACGTCCGTGCGCCAGGCCTTTGGTCGCAGTTATCTGTTTGGGCTGGGGCATTTTGGCGTAGGGATTTACTGGCTGTACATCAGCATGCACCAGTATGGTGGCATGCCTTCCTGGATGGCCGCCCTGGGCGTTTTGCTGCTGGCCGCCGCCCTGGCCCTCTTTCCTGCTCTGGCTTCAGCGGTTTGGCAAAAACTGCGCCCCAAGCACGATAGTGATTCCTGGCTACCACGATTGTTGTTATCAGCAGGTTGGGCAAGCTGCTGGGCACTCAGCGAATGGCTGCGCGGCAATTTGCTGACTGGCTTTCCTTGGTTGAATATCGGCTACGCCCACGCAGAAGGGATGTTTACCGGCTGGGCACCCGTTGTGGGTGTGTATGGCCTGGCCTGGCTGTCGGCTTTCAGCGCCGCCGTGATTGCCCAGTTTGCCGCCTCCAAAGACAAGAACCAAAGCCCTTCCAGCGCGATCGGCATTGGTATCGCCATGATTTTTGGCCTGATCGGGATCAGTCTGCCGCATATTGCCTGGGTCCAGCCCAATGGCGCGCCCTTTATTGCCCGCCTGGTGCAAGGCAATATCGATCAAAGCGCCAAGTTCGGCCCCAATATGAGCGAAGGCATAGAGCGTTACTACGAGCTGGCAAACCTGCCGGCCAAGACCCCCGAAGACGCGCCGCGCCTGATTGTTCTGCCTGAAACCGTTATCCCCGTATTGCAAAACCGCCTGGAAACCAGCTTCTGGTTGCGCTGGACGGAACTGGCACAGCGCCATCAAGCCAATCTGGTGCTGGGTGTCCCCATGGACCGTGGCACGGTCAACGGCAAGCTGAGCTACACCAACAGCGCCTTGCTGATCAGCCCCGAGACTCAGCCCCAGGACATCATCAACAGCACGGCCAGCTACTACGACAAGCATCATCTGGTGCCTTTCGGCGAATTCATCCCCACCGGCTTTCAATGGTTTGTGGACATGATGAATATCCCGCTGGGGGACTTCCATCGTGGCGCCTTGCCGCAAGCGCCCTTCAAGATGGCAGAGGGTCGTGTTGCCCCCAACATCTGCTATGAAGACGTGTTTGGTGAAGAGATCATCCAGGCCGTGCAAGGCAGTCCTGGCCAGGAAGGCGCTACCTTGCTGTTGAACATCAGCAATCTGGGCTGGTTTGGCGATTCCTGGGCCTTGAGCCAGCACTTGCAGATCTCACGTATGCGGGCTCTGGAAACAGGCCGTCCCATGCTGCGTGCCACCAATACCGGCATGACAGCCGCCATTGATCCTTATGGGCGTGTTCGTGCGGTTCTGCCGCCCCTGACGCCGGGTGTGCTGGATGTGGAAGTTCAAGGCACAACGGGCCTGACTCCCTACGTGAAATACGGCAATCTGCCCTTCTTGATCTGGGCAGGCCTGCTTCTGATTATTTTTGCCTGGCGCTCTCGTCGTCAGGACTGAGCACCAACAAACTCACGGCAGGCTTTGCGCTAGCAGGGATTGAAAGGATTCTGCTATTGCAAAGCCTGCGGTGCATTCGGGTACAAGCGCGCGGCAAAACCACCGGCTCGCTCCCGATTCCAGGTCTTGCACCAGTCCACGAACTCATCCGCCGGAATGGGCGTAGAGCACAAATAGCCCTGCATATAGTCGCAACCGGCGTTGTTCAACAAATCCAGTTGCTCGTGACTGGTCACACCTTCTGCCACTACCCGCAAGCCCAGCTTTTGCGCCATGACAATCATGGCCTGAGTCAGCACCAGATCCTCGCTGCTCAGGGCCAGATTGCGGATATAGCACTGATCAATCTTGAGCACATTGATGGAAAACCGCTTCAGGTGCGACAGCGAGGAGTAGCCGGTGCCAAAATCATCCAGCGCCACACTCATGCCGTACTCCCGCAAGGAGCGCAACTGCTGCAAGGCTTGCCCCTGATCGTCCAGCAACAAGCGCTCGGTAATTTCCACCACCAGCGCATCGCCCGGAATGCCTTGGGTTTGCAGATACTCCACCCACTCGCGCGCGCAGGAGCCATTGAGCTTGAACTGCGCGGGCGAGACATTCAGGCTGACCCGGAAACCGGGGTCCAGCTCGTTACGCAGTTTCACCGCGGCCTGGGCAGCCGTCTCGAACACCCATTCGCCAATCAGCACAATCAGACCGGAATCTTCGGAAAACGGAATGAATTCTGAAGGGGGCACCAAGCCCAACTGCGGGTGTTCCCAGCGTATCAAGGCCTCGGCACGGGTGACCTGCCCTGTACGCAAATCCACAATGGGTTGGTAATAAAGCTGGAACTGCTGCTCGCTTAGTGCCTTTTGCAAATCCTGCGAGAAACGCAGGCGCGCTTCCACGGCTTCGCTCATGGCAGGCAGGAAGCGGCAGTATTGATTACGGCCGCAAGCCTTGGCGGCGTACATGGCCATATCCGCATTCTTCAAAAGCTGGCCGGCATCATCGCCATCTTCGGGGAACAGCGTGATTCCCACACTGGCAGAAACAGACACCGAGTTCTTGCCCAACTGGAAAGGCTCTTCAATCGTGTCCAGCAAACAGCGACAAGTGCGCTCCACAATCGAGGTATCGCTGATATCCGAGATGATGACGGTAAACTCGTCACCACCAATACGGGCCACGGTATCTGTTACCCGCACACAGCGCTGCAAACGCTGGGCGACTTCCTGCAGCAGGACGTCGCCCTTCTCGTGCCCCAAGGAGTCGTTCACATCCTTGAAAAAATCCAGATCCATAAAGATCAGCGCGAAAGGCAAGCCTGTGCGACGCGACTGCTCGCGCGCTTGCTGCAAGCGATCCTGGAACATCTGCCGATTGGGCAAGCCCGTCAAATGATCGTAATGCGCCTGCTTCCACATCTGCGCTTCACGCTTCTTATGGCTGGTGATGTCGGTGAACAAGCCAATATGGCGATACACCGTGCCATCCGGGTTCCAGGCAGTGCTGATGGTCAAACGCTCGGCAAAATCCTCGCCGTTCTTGCGTCGATTCCAGATATCGCCCTGCCACCGCCCAGTTTCCGAAATCTCGCGCCACATCTTGCGGTAGAACTCCGTGTCCTGACGCCCCGAGTTCAAGATAGACAAGGTGCGGCCCCGCACTTCGTCCAGCTCGTAGCCGGTGATGCGGCTAAAAGCCGGGTTGGCATCCACCACATGGCCAAAACGATCCGTTACAACAATGGCTTCGCAAGTGTTCTCGTACACCACGGCCGCCAAACGGCCCGTCACTTCGTTGCGCACCCGCGTGGTGATGTCCTGCACTACTGCCACCATGCCCATACGGCCCTCGAGCTCGATGGGAATGGCACAGATCTCGACATCAATGGATTTGCCGTCATAACGCAATGCCCGCGTTTCATAGCGCAAACTGCTGCCACCAGAACGCGAATCGGGCACCACTTGAGTCAAAGAAGGAAATCGCGGCGACAGAAAGACTTGATCAACCGTGAACTCCTGGCGCAATTGTGCACGGCTATATCCCAATGTCTCAGCCAGCTTTTTATTGACGAAATCAAAGCGGCCATCGCGGGATAAATAAACTCCCAATAAAGGGTTGTGGCTCAAACTGCGGCATATGGCGTTGAGCTGGGATAAATTGCGCTGCTGAATAGAAAGCTGCGCATCCAGCTGTTGAATCTGCAAACCGCAGTAATTCAAAATCTGCGACAAATAACGCGTTTCACTAGTGCCTGAACTGGTGCTTTTTGCACGGTAATTGCCGCCAGTAAAAGCCTGGCCTTGAGCCACCAGCTGTCGCAAGGGATCGGCTGCCCACGCACGCAACATGAAGTAGGACAGACACAGCGCGATCAAATCCAGACCCAGCATGAAGAACACCGTCCAGCGGTGCTGCGAGCGGACGCTTTCACGCGAGGCATCAAACGCATCCAGCAATTGCTGGGTGTTATGACGAAATAACGAGTCTTCCGCGTTCAGGCTGGCCGCTGGCAAGAGCACTTGCTCGGAGCTGACCGGAAAATCCAGACGCATCAAGCGCCGCTGCCATTCATTACTTAGTTGGGAGACCAGCCCCAGCAAGGGCTTGTCCAGCGGGACCAGGACCACACCATCGACTACCCCGCCATCGCGCAACAACTGCACCACCCCTTGGAACTGCTGATCCAAGTGGCGCAAACGGGCAGGCGTCGAACTGGAAGGCGCGGCCAGCGCCACGGAATAGCTGATATCAGAGAGCTGGCGCAGGAGGCCGCTACTTGCCTGCAGGCGAATTTCTGCCTGGTTTTGCTTGTAAATGACAGTAACCGTTGCGGAGATCAACAACAGCCAGACCAACAGCACCCAAATCAGCAAAGCACTCAAACTGATTCGTCTTTGTGCATCCACTGGAACAGGCAGAGGTGATGATATGCACTGCTTTGCTGACATAGCGCCATTAAATAAAAAAATGCAGGCTAAGTGAGGGGCCTACAAAACGTAATTATTGCAGGTGAAATGTTACTCAACGAAGCATACCATCATTAGATTACAGAGCAGCGCAAATTTCTCACAAACCCTGCATTTATGCGCCTAAGAAGGGAATTAGACGAGCCTGAAAGGGACAAAAAAACGACGCTAATAGTTGAAAGCATTTCCTTCTATTGAGCCACAAATGAAATGTTATGACACAAAGAAGATACAAAACTCCGTATAAAACAAAAAGATACAAGCGCATTTCAGGCTCACCCTGAGCCCTGTTTTCGGCTTCCGCACGCCAGGGGTATCGCCTCCTCTGCCTGCCCCATGCCCCCCTCTGGCAGCCCCTCTGAAGTTTTTTCACTTTATTTTGGTTTTTTTCTTCAAAAGACTTGCACAAAGATAAAAACACCTTCATAATCTCAATTCTTCGTTGGTGGTCGACAAAAAGAACACCGAAATGGGGGTATAGCTCAGCTGGGAGAGCGCTTGCATGGCATGCAAGAGGTCAGCGGTTCGATCCCGCTTACCTCCACCAAAAAACGAAGATTAGCTGTAGAGTCCTGTCCCCTTCGTCTAGAGGCCTAGGACACCACCCTTTCACGGTGGGTACAGGGGTTCGAATCCCCTAGGGGACGCCAAGATTCTTGGCACCGCTGCGGAGCGGTAGTTCAGTTGGTTAGAATACCGGCCTGTCACGCCGGGGGTCGCGGGTTCGAGCCCCGTCCGCTCCGCCAAAAAATTCAAAAAGCCTGATAGATTTCGATCTGTCAGGCTTTTTTCATTGGTGGACTCCGGCCTGCAAGCATGCGCACCAGAACACCTCTCTCAGCCTCTGGTGCCTATCGCTCGTCTACAAATACCGTGCAAAGAAAAACCGATAAGCACTAATGCCCCTCCAAACAGGCATACCGCATGCCACCCTCCCAGACGCCAGGCAATACCAGCCCCCCATGAGCCAGTCGCACCACCCACGAACATGCCGCTCATAAATAGCGTATTCAATCGGCTCCTGGCCTCCGGACGGAGAGAGTAAATCACATGCTGATTGGAAATGAGTGCCAACTGCTCACCAATATCCAGCAACAAAATGCCCACAATCAAACCGGCAAGACTGCTCCAAAGCCCCAACACGGGGTATGACAGCAACATGATCAGGCAAGCAGCCGTGATCACAATCTGCGGTCCACGATGATCTGCGCTGCGACCCGCCAATGGAGCAATCAAAATCCCGGCAGCACCGACAACGCCCATCAAGCCAGCTACATCCGCTCCCAAGCCGTATGACTCCTGCATGTGCAATGCCAGAACTGTCCACAAACCCATAAAGGAGCCAAACAGGACCGCTTGAATACGGGTTGCTCTACGCAACAAAGGCTCTTCCCGCCACAGAACGATCAAGGACTTTATAAGGCTGAAATAACGTTGATGCACCTGGGGATTGCTATGGGGCAATTTGAGAAAAAGCATGAGCCAGGCAATCGCCGTCATCACTGCACCTAAGCAATATGTGGCCCGCCAGCCCCAATGATCGCCAATAAAGCCACCCACAGCCCTACCCAATAAAAGACCGCACAACACCCCGCTCATTACCGTGCCTACCACTTGTCCCCGGCGGCTCGGCGTCGCTAGTTCTGCCGCAAAAGGCACAATTTGTTGAGCGGCTGATGCAGAGATCCCCACCAACACGGACGCACAGACAAACCCCCAGGCATTAGGGGTTACCGCCAGACATACCAGCCCGACCAGCAAAACCGCCGCCTGCCCCAGAATCAATTTTCTACGGTCAACCCGGTCTCCAAGAGGGACCAGAAAAAACAGGCCGCAAGCAAACCCCAACTGGGTCGCCGTCGGGGCCAGATTAATCAGCCCTCTTTCCTGCGGAAATGCCTGTTGCAACAGTTCCAGAAGTGGCTGGTTGTAATAGACATTCGAGACAAATACGCCGCAGGCAATCGCCATTACCATCAGAAGCGCCGTATCCAGACGACGCACCAAGGCGGATTCTTTGGACATCACTGACTCACAAAGTAAAAAGTAGGCTGTCATGGTGAAGGAACACGTAGCCAAAGTCTTTGGCCTACAATTTCAGACGTCTGAAATCTGCTTTTCCGCCCAACTTTACCCAGAGACAAGCATGTCTAACGGTACCCACCCCACCCCTCAGAAACACTCAAGATCCGCCCAGGCCCGCGACGACGATATGCTGGCATTTGGCCGGTACCAGCTATTTCCGGGCCTGCGGCTTTTGCTGCGGGACGGTGTGCGGTTGGAGGTAGGCGAGCGTGCGCTTGATGTGCTCATCTACCTTGTAGAGGCAGCAGGAAAAGTGGTGTCAAAAGACTCACTCCTTTCGCAGATATGGTCCAAGGACGTGGTCGAGGAAAACAGCTTGCAGGCACAGATCTCATCATTACGGAAAACTCTGGGTGACGATAGAGACCTTATTTCCACGGAGTTTGGCCGAGGCTATCGATTCACCGGCGCTGTGCAATCCCATCAAGCGGCAAGCCCAATTATTGCTCATCAAACACGGAGCAAACTGCCACGTCCCAGGTCCCCCTTGATCGGCCGTATAGAGGAGCTACTGGAATTAAATCGGCTCCTTGCAAGCCAATGCCTGATCACGCTCGCCGGCCCTGCCGGTGTCGGCAAGACCCGTTTGGCCATAGAACTGGCCTCTGAAGCAAGCCCGCTTTTCCCTGATGGTGTTTACTTCGCGGACTTGTCCCAACTTGGCAGCCCCGCCTCTGTATTACCGAGCATCTCAAGCGCCTTGGCCGGCCTTGTCGGCACAGACACACAGGCCGCATCGCATCCAAACAGGGCACTCCTGCTAATTGATAACTGCGAACATGTCGCTTCGGCTTGCGCACACGTGATTGAACAACTTCTGGAGGCCGACCCGAAGCTGAGCATCCTCCTTACCAGCCAAACCCCTTTGGGACTGGAGGGCGAGCAAGTCTTTCGCATCACCCCTCTCTGCGTCCCCGCACACCCCATCAAGTTAGAAAACGCACGAGCATACAGTGCTATCGAGCTGTTCGTACGCCGGGTTATCGCCGCAGACTATCACTTCAAGCTGACCGAAGATAATCTGGATCAAATTACGGCACTCTGCAGAGCGCTGGACGGGGTTCCCCTGGCGCTCGAAATTGCGGCTGCCCGAGTCCCCTCGCTAGGGCTGGCTGCCGTCGCTGAAGACCTGGCTATTTCCTCGGGTTTGCTGGCCGCCCGGAAGACCCCATCCTCGGGGCGCCACCAGACACTGGGCGAGGCCATGCAATGGAGTTACCACTTACTGAACTCGCGTGAACAAAACGCTTTTCAGGAACTGGCTATTTTCCCTGGCGATTTCACCCTCTCCGCTGCAGAACAAATCATCTCTGCAAGACCCAAAGACTCGACCAGACTGCCCGATATTATTTACGGACTGGTTGAAAAGTCCCTGCTCACCCTGCAAGCCGGGACGCAAACTATCCGCTATCGCTATCTGAGTATGCTGCGCGCATATGCCCTGGAGCAGCTTGGGGATCGACAGACTGTTTTGGCGGACAGACATGCGCACTTTACTGCCCAACTGGCATCCCAGGCTCAACACGACTGGATGTCCTTACCCACGCCCCAGTGGAGGCAACGATATGAACACCACATCGATGACATCAGAACCGCTTTGGACTGGGCATTCCGAAATAATCAGCACCGCAGTCTGGGGCTCCATATCCTGGCCAACTCCGCCCCATTCTGGATACAGTTGTCGCTTCACGATGAAGGTCGTCAGAGAATTACGGATGCACTCAAACAAAGCACAGGCTCATCCCTAGAAGAACAGCAGGAGATGATGATTCAAGCCGCCCTGGCCACCTCCCTGACCTGGTCACGCGGCCCGACGCCAGAGAATGGACAGGCATGGACCCGAGCTGGCGAGCTCGCATTGCAGCTAGGCGACAGGGAGATGCAGCTACAAGCGGAATACGGCCTATGGCTCTTTCATCTTCGTAGCGGCCGGTACACCCAGGCTCTGGAACACGGCCAGAACATGGCGGATTTGGCTCTACAGTTCTCTGACCGAGCCGCTTTTCTGACTGCCCGCCGTCTAATTGGCACGTCCTATCATTTTTTAGGACGGCACGCTGAAGCCTTATTTGAAATCGAGGCCATGCTTGATGCCTATGTGCGCGACGAACGCCATGGCTCTCACTTCCGATTCGGATTGGATCAGCGCGTCGCGGGCTGGGCTTTTCTTTCCCGCATTCTATGGGTCATGGGGAACACGAACAAAGCTCGCCATGCGGCCCAATTAGCGATCGAGGAGGCCATACCGCTGGATCACGCTTGCACCTTATGTTGTGCACTGGCGGAAGGAAGCTGCACGGTGGCAGCGCTTTCAGGGGATAGCCAGGAGGTCACTCGAATGTCGCAAGAGCTTAATCACCTTGCTGGCCAACATGGTTTGGAGTTCTGGGCACGGTATGGTTCGGCATTTACGCTTTGGGCAAAAGTCGCCGAGAACCCCGCTGAAGTTCCTTTCCAGACACTCCAGTCAGCTCTGACACAGTTACAGGAGCACGGGTTTGACACGGCATATTCTGTTTTCTTGTCTGACTTTGCACATGCAATGATCGAACAAGGGCATAGCCCGGAAGCGGTTGCACTCATCAAGGCCCGCCTTGCTGATGAGACCGCTGAAGAGCAACTATGGAACGCCCCGGAACTGCTGAGAATTCAGGCGCAGGCAATGATGCATCTCCCATCCGAACAACCATACGTATCAGCTACCTTGCAAAAAGCGCTATCCCTGGCACGCTCTCAACAAGCCAAAGCCTGGAAAGTCAGACTCAAAGCATGATCCCATCCTGCGGATGCCCTGCTGCCTGCTCAAGCCATCGGCTGATCTAAAAGGTTTGCCTGTCAAGAAGAGTCCCATCAAGCAAAAAAACGGGATATGTGGCCTCAATTTACTTGCCGCGGCTTAACAAGGAAGTTAATGTATTGCGTTATCGTTACTTCAACATTCAACTTCTATGCCAGCCAGTACCCTGGGCCAGCGTGGTCCGACCGAGCATCATCGCCGCGAACAGATCATTGAGCAGGCCAATACGCATTTCCGGCTCTATGGGTATCGCAAGACCTCTGTTGCCAGCCTGGCCAAATCCATAGGCGTGTCCAGCGCTTATCTCTATCGTTTTTTCGACTCCAAGCAGGCTATCGGCCAGGCGATCTGCCACTCTGTGCTCAAAGGCATGCACGTGCAGCTGCAACAGATTGTGGAGGGCGACTTGCCCCCTATCGAACGTCTGCGCCACTTCATTGAAACCGCCTGCACGCTAAGCCTGGAGCTGTTCTTGCAGGAAGGCCGCATGCAAGAAGTGGTCATTGAAGCGCTGCAAAACAATTGGGCAACAGTGGACCAGCACAGAGAAGATTTGCTGACCCAAATCACCGCCCTGGTGCGCGCGGGCCGTGAAAGCGGCGACTTTGAACGCCGCACGCCCTTGGACGAGGTGGTTCAAGGCATCCTGTTTGCCTTGACCGCCTGTCTACACCCTGTCTTGCTGGAAATACATCCGCCTGAAAAAACCCGTCAAGGTTTGCTGGTGGTAACGCAGCTTATCCTGCGCAGCCTGATGCCTTGAACATCACGCCCCAAGTTACAGTTCATCCAACTATTTACCTACCCGGAGTCCTGCATGGCTCTTTTTCGCTCTCTTAGTCCTGTCTTGAGTTTGTCCGCCGCCCTTGTACTGATGGGGTGCAGCCAGCAGACGCAGGAGGCCGACCCTCGCACTCAGGCTCCTTTGGTCATTCAAAGCGTGATTCAGCCCAAGGCCGATCAGCAGCGACGTTTTCTGGGACTGGTCAGCGCACGGGTGGAAAGCCCGCTGGCATTTCGGGTAGGTGGCAAGATTGATACGCGCAAAGTTCAAAACGGCGAGCACGTTGAAAAAGGCCAGCTCTTGATGACGCTGGACCCCAAGGATCTGCAACTGGATTACCGCGCCCGTCTGGCTGCCGTGCAGGCCGCCCAGGCTCAGGCCGAACAAGCCCAGTCAGATTACAAACGCTTGTCCCTGCTGGTAGAGCAAGGCGGCGTTTCCCGTCAGGCGCATGAACAAAGCCAGAAGGCACTGCGTAGCGCACAGGCAAATCTGAAGTCCGCCCAAGCACAAGCTGAAATAGCCCGCAACGCCGACCAATACAGTTCCTTGAAAGCAGAAGCCAGCGGCATCATTACCGCCCAGATTGCGGATGTTGGCCAAGTTGTCAGCCCAGGGCAAGCCGTGCTGCGTCTGGCCCAGGACGGCCCACGTGATGTCATTGTCAGCCTGCCCGAACAGTGGGATATCCCGCTGGGTACTCGCGCCACCATTGAGCTGACGGACTCCCAGGAAAGCCTGCCCGCCCAACTGCGCGAGTTGGCCCAATCCTCTGACCCTGCAACCCGCAGCTATCAGGCCCGCTTTTCCTTCGAGGGCGAGAATGTCACCGCAAGACTGGGTTCCAGCGCCATTGTGCATTTGACGCCCCCGGATGCAGACGCCTTGAATCAAGTGCCACTGACTGCAATTTACGATGCGGGTAAAGGGCCCGGTGTGTGGGTAATTGATGATCAGAAAACCGTGCACTGGCAGCCCGTGACCATTGCCAAACTGGCCCAGGAACACGCTTACCTGTCCCAAGGCCCTGAAGCCGGTACGGCCATCGTGGCGTTGGGCGCTAACCTTTTGCATGAAGGCCAGGAAGTTCGTCCTGAAACACGCGAGGTCAAGCAATGACAGGCCGCTTCAATCTCTCCGCTCTGGCGGTGCGTGAACGGGCCATCACGCTGTTTCTGATCATTGCTCTGGCAGCGTCCGGCATTTACTCCTTCGTGAAACTGGGTCGAGCCGAAGACCCGGCTTTTACCGTGAAAGTGCTGACCGTCACCGCCATGTGGCCCGGAGCCACCGCCCAGGAAATGCAGGATCTGGTGGCCGAGCCCATGGAAAAGCGCATGCAGGAACTGCGCTGGTTTGACAAGGTAGAGACGGTTACCCGTCCCGGCACCGCCTTGATGGTGGTGACCCTGAAAGACACCATGCCGCCGGCGGACGTTCAGAGCGAGTTCTATCAGCTCCGCAAGAAGCTGCAGGATCAGGCTCCGCGCTTGCCCAAAGGCGTGCAGGGGCCGTTTGTGAACGACGAGTACTCGGACGTGTCCTTCAGCCTGTTCGCGCTGCAAGCCCCTGGTTTGCCACCGCGCCTGCTGACTCGCGAGGCCGAGAAAGTACGCAGCCAGCTACTGCAAGTCCCTGGCGTCAAGAAGGTCAATATTCTGGGCGAGCAAAGCGAGCGTATTTTTGTCGATCTGGACGAAGCCAAGCTGCACAACCTGCAGCTCAACCCTCAACAGATTCTGGAAGCCTTGTCCAAGCGCAGCGCCATGACAGCCAGTGGTGCCGTCAGCACCGATGGCCCGCGCATTCACATGCGCCTTAGCGCCGGACTGGAGGATTTGGAGGCCATCAGCAATACCTATATCTACGTACAGGGCCACAATCTGCGTCTGGGCGACATTGCCACCATCAGTCGTGGATACGAAGACCCGCCCAGCTTCGAGATTCACCACAACGCACAATTTGCCATGTTGCTGGATGTGGTGATGCAGGAGGGCTACAACGGCCTGTATCTGGGCAAGGATCTGGAAAAGGCACGGGAAGATATTGCCGCTGCCCTGCCCCTGGGCTTCTCCCTGGATACCGTCACCAACCAGTCGGTGAACATTGCCTCCGCCGTAGGCGAGTTCATGTTCAAGTTCTTCGCGGCGCTGAGCGTGGTGCTGCTGGTGTGTCTGGTCAGCATGGGCTGGCGGGTCGGGATTGTAGTGGCTGCCGCTGTGCCCCTGACGCTGGCCATGGTGTTCGTCATCATGATGATGACGGGCAAGGTGTTTGACCGGGTAACGCTGGGCGCGCTGATTATCTCGCTGGGCCTGCTGGTGGACGACGCCATTATTGCGATCGAGATCATGATCGTGAAAATGGAAGAAGGCATGGACCGCCTGAAAGCCGCCGCCTATGCCTGGAACCATACGGCAGCCCCCATGCTGTCCGGCACCCTGGTGACGATTATCGGCTTTCTGCCGGTGGGTTTTGCCCGTTCCTCTGCCGGGGAGTACGCCGGCAATATCTTCTGGATTCTGGCCGCTGCCCTGCTGACGTCCTGGCTGGTCGCGGTGGCCTTCACTCCCTATATGGGCGTGAAATTGCTGCCCGCCATTCCAGCCCGTCCTGGCGGCCATCAGGCCATTTACGACACCCCCAATTACATGCGCCTGCGCCGCATGATTGCCTGGTCGGTACACCACAAGTTTCTGGTGGCCGGAATTGTGGTGGCGGCCTTCGTGCTGGCGGTTGTAGGCATGGGTTTCGTCAAACAGCAATTCTTCCCCACCTCCGACCGACCCGAGCTGCTGGTAGAAGTGCAGTTACCCGAGGGCAGCAGTATTCAGTCCACGCAAGCCGTTACTCGCAAGGTGGAGAGCTGGTTGCGCGAGCAGCCCGAAACCAAGCTGGTCACCAGTTATGCCGGGCAAGGCGCACCGCGCTTTTTCCTGTCCTACAACCCTGAACTGCCTGATCCCTCCTTTGCTCGTCTGGTGGTGCTGACGGCTGATCACCACGACCGCGATGCGCTGCTGCAACGCTTCCGCCAAGTGGTGGCCGATGGCCTGACACCAGAAGCACGCGTCCGTGCCACTCAGCTGGTGTTCGGGCCATCCACCAAATACCCGGTGGAGTTCCTGGTACGTGGCCCTGATCTGGACAAGCTGCGTGATATTTCCGAGCAGGCCATGGCGGTGATGCGGGCCGACAAGGACATGCGTCAGGTGAACGTGGACTGGGGTTCGCGCGTACCCGTCCTGAAGCTGGACGTAGACCCGCAACGTCTGCAAGCCTTGGGTTTGAATCGCCAGAGTCTGGCCGAACAAATCCAGTTGCAGCTGGATGGCACAACCGTTGCGGAATACCGCGAGGACCTGCGTAATGTGCTGGTTGTGGCGCGCAGCTCGGCCAGCAACCGCCATGACCCAACTCGCCTTTCCGGCCTGACCGTCATGAATGATCAGGGCCAGAACCTGCCCTTGGAGCAAGTCGGCAAGCTGGAAATCATGCAGGAAGAACCCAAGCTGGCACGTCGCAACCGCCTGCCCACCATGACCGTGCGAGGGGATATTGCTCCGCACGTGCAACCGGCAGAAGTGGCCAACCGGGTGATGAAGGAGTTTGCCTCCTTGCAGGCTTCCCTGCCCCCTGGCTACCTGATCGAAATGAGCGGCATCACCGCCGAGGCCAAGAAGTCCAATGACGCGCTGCTGCCCGTCTTCCCGGTCATGATTGCCTTGATGCTGCTGGTTATCGTGATTCAGGTACGTTCGCTCTCGAACATGATCATGGTGTTCCTGACCGCCCCCTTGGGCCTGATTGGCAGCGTGCCCGCCTTGCTGATCTTCCAGCAACCCTTTGGCTTTACGGCGATTCTGGGGCTGATTGGTCTGGCGGGGATCCTGATGCGCAATACCTTGATTCTGATTGAGCAGATCAAGACCAACCGGGCTGAAGGTGCCTCACCCTACGATGCCGTGATTGAAGCCACTGTACAGCGTGCCCGCCCCGTCATTCTGACGGCGCTGGCGGCGGTATTGGCCTTCATTCCGCTGTCCTTCTCCGTGTTCTGGGGCTCCATGGCCCTGACGCTGATCGGCGGTACAGCCATTGGCACCATCCTGACGCTCTTGTTCTTGCCCAGCTTGTATTCGATCTGGAATCGAATCCAGGATCCACGCGCCTCATAACTTGCTTGAAGGCTGAAACTGTGTAAATAATGGATGCATGGTTTGAACACCAACAAACCATGCATCCCACTGCCAGTCTTGTGGGTCCAGAGAACAGAACGACGCAAGATAGCTTATGTCTACACAGAAAGACCTGCCCGCCGCCCTGTCTCACGCTTTCGAGAAGGCGATCTACCGTGTACACAGCCCAAAGGGCGATATGGACGTGCGCATCGGCCAGCTCAACCGCCCTCTGAATCAATTACTGGAACAAGAAAACAGCCGTGGTGCGGCAATTTTGACCGCCTGCAATCCAGGCGCACAAATTTGCAGCCGTGCCTTTAACGATGCGGTTCAGGAAAGCTTGCTGCGCGATTTGCAGAAACTGGATCTGCGCTGGTGGCCCGCTGTGAATCTGGACCCCAAGGGCAAATGGCCGGATGAACCCAGCCTGCTGGTGCTGGACATCAGCCTGCAACAGGCACGCTGGCAAGCACGCCTGTTCAAGCAATTGGCTTTTGTCTATATACCGCTCAATGGCAAGCCGCAGCTGCATCAAGTGCAGCAGCGCCTGCCGGTGTCTGATCAGGCCGCTTCAAACAGCCCCGTTCCCTTCTAAGCGCTGACGAAAGTCTTCAGCAATGGCGGCACCTTTCAGCCGCCCTTCCGGCAAGACCTGCGCCCAGGCGCGCCACTCGTGGCCGGTTGCTACCAGCACGCCGTCCATATTGAAGACTTGATATTCAAGCTTGAAACGCCGGTCCAGCCATTGAGCCACATGCACGCAAACGCGAATCTCGCGATCATAGGTGACAGGTGCGCGGAAGTTGGCACCGACATCCACCAATGGCGTTACCGCATCATATTCCTGGCGCAAGATACGCTGGCTCAAGCCTGCTTGCCGCAGCCACGCCTGATACGTGCAATCAAACCAATAAAAATAATTGGGATAGAAAACAATCCCGGCCTCATCGCAATCACCCCATTCCACGGTGATGCGGCGCTCGAACACGTGCATGTTTATCCTTTTGCAAAATCGCCTGCCAGTTTACCTCGGATAAAAAGGTGGAAACCACGGTAATCAGGCACTGAATCAGCCGCTGAAACATTTTGAAAACACTACCTTTGAAATAGTTTGTATCCCTCACAATGATTGAAATTAAGCGAAGTTAGCGACAATTTCCTCTAAAAATTACTGAAATAGGCCCCATAGTGAGAAAAGCCTCCGGAGCCTGCCAGCCCCAGGAGTCGTCTTTCACAGGCAGAAAACCTAGCATAGCTGCGTCACTGAATAAGGTAGCCTGCCATGTCTGTAAATACCCCCGCACCCTGGACGATTCGTCGCATCATGGAGCTTTACGAGCTGCCCTTTATGGACCTCGTGTTCCAGGCGCAGACCGTACATAGACAGCACCACCCGGCCAATCAAATCCAGCTCTCCAGTCTGCTCTCCATCAAGACAGGCGCCTGTCCCGAAGATTGCTCCTACTGCCCGCAATCCTCCAAATACCAGACCGAACTGGAACCTGAACCCTTGATGCCCCTGGAACAGGTATTGGAAGCGGCCCGCGCCGCCCAGGCACAGGGTGCTCAGCGTTTTTGCATGGGTGCCGCCTGGCGCTCTCCTACCGAAAAACAGTTGGACGAGGTAGTTGAGATGGTCAGCGCCGTCAAAGCGATGGGGCTGGAAACCTGTGTCACCTTGGGCATGCTCAAAGACGGTCAGGCGCAGCGCCTGAAAGATGCCGGACTGGACTACTACAACCACAATCTGGACACCTCCCCCGAGTTCTATGGCCAGATCATCAGCACACGCACGTACCAGGACCGCCTGGACACGCTGGAACGCGTACGCGCAGCCGGTTTGAACAGTTGCTGCGGCGGGATTATCGGCATGGGTGAAAGCCGTCGCGAGCGTGCTGGTCTGCTGGCTCAGCTGGCCAATATGCGCCCTTGCCCCGAGTCCGTGCCTATCAACCAATTGGTGAAAGTACCGGGCACGCCGCTGGATCAGGTCGATGATCTGGACCCCTTCGAGTTTGTACGTACGATTGCCATTGCGCGTATCCTGATGCCCACCAGCGCCGTACGCCTGTCGGCGGGACGAGAAACCATGGATGACAGCACCCAGGCCCTGTGCTTTATGGCCGGTGCCAACTCCATTTTCTATGGCGAGCAATTGCTGACTACCGGCAACCCGCAGTTTGTGGCAGACCAGGATCTGTTTGCCCGCCTGCAACTGGAAGCGGCCAAAACCACACTGTCCGAACCCCCTTTGTCATTGGAACAAACCCGTCCACGCGCTATGGTCGAGGCCCTCTAACATGCTCACTCTGATCGCCAGCATTCTGTGCAGTGTTGCCGTTTCCATTCTGCTGAAAGTCGCTCGCCAGCGGCAGATCGATGTCGCCCAGGCCATCATGGTCAACTATGGCGTGGCAGTCACCTTGAGTCTGGTATTGCTGCAACCGCATCCCAGCAGTCTGCTGAATCCTGCTACCCCCTGGTGGATTCTGATTGCCTTGGGTGTGCTCTTGCCCAGCGTCTTTCTGTTCATGGCGGCGGCAGTGCGGCAAGCCGGGATTGTGTTGAGCGATGCTGCCCAGCGCCTGTCCCTGTTCATTCCCTTGCTGGCGGCCTTTCTCTTGTTTGGCGAGCATCTGGCTGGTCAGAAACTGCTGGGCATCGCCCTGGCCCTGATTGCCTTGCTGTGCCTGCTGATACGTCCGCGGCAGGCCAGTAGCCAGGAAGCAGGCTCCGGGCATCCTGCCCTGATGCTGCTGGCTGTGTGGCTAGGCTATGGCGTGATCGACATCATGTTCAAGCAGCTTTCCAAAGCCGGTGCAGCTTTCTCCAGCAGTCTGGTGGTGTCCTTCTCGCTAGCCGGTGTGCTGATGCTGTGCTGGTTGCTGGCCAAGCGCACCAGCTGGCACAAAGGCAGCCTTTTAGCCGGTCTGGTGCTGGGCCTGCTGAACTTCGGGAATATTTTCTTTTATATCCGCGCCCACCAGATCTTCCCGGAGAACCCCACTCTGGTGTTCTCGGCCATGAATATTGGTGTGATTGCCATGGGTGCCATCATCGGCGCGGGCTTCTTCAAGGAAAAGCTCAGCGCGCTCAATATGGTGGGGGTTGCCCTGGCCATTGGCGCTATCGTGGCCCTGATTCCGCGGTGAACAATGTCGGGCGTGTCTCATACATGCCCGCGTAAACGCACTATACGAGAATTCTTATATTTGACATTTAAAACTTCAGGGACCGCGGCTTTTCATCTCCTGTAGATTAGAAAAAAACGATTTTTACCGACGCCCACGTCGGAGACTACACAGGAGACATGATCATGACCGGATTTACCCGTCGACAGTTACTGCTGGCCGCCGCTTCCGCTGGAGCCGGCGCACTGGCTGCCCCTTGGCTTGGCCGCAGTGTGCTGGCGGCCAACAAACCCGTCGTTGCCGCCCTGTTCTGCGGCCACATTGATGACAACGGCTTCATGCAAGCTGGTTATCAGGGCTTCAAGAAGGCCATGGACCAGTTGCCCATTACCGGCCACTACAAAGACCAGGTGGCCAACGAAACCCAGGCACAAATTGCCGCTCTGCGCGAACTGGCAACACAATACAAACCGGCCTTGCTGATCGCCCACGGCGGTCAGAACACCGATGCTGCCCTGGCCGTTGCCAAGGAGTTTCCGGATACCCGCTTTGTGATCACGCAAGGTGCCGTCACTGCCAGCAATCTGAGCAGCTATGACGTGCGTCAGGAAGAGTCAGCCTGGCTGGCCGGTGCCTATGCCGCCCTGATGACCAAGACCGGCGTAGTGGCCCACCAGTCCGGCATACGCGTACCCCCTGGTTTGCGCGCCCGCGCTTCCTATGCTGCTGGCGTCAAGCATGCCAATCCGGATGTGAAGCTGCTGACAAACTTCTCCGGCAACCAGGATGATATTGAGCTGGCCGCGCGGGTCACCCAGGCACAGGCCAAAGCTGGTGCAGACATCATCTACACCATGCTGAACAAAGGCCGTGGCGGCACAACGCAGGCCTGCCGTGAACTGGGTATCAAAGAAATTGGCAATGTAATTGACTGGGTCGCCCGCGAGCCCGACGTATTCGTCGGTTCCGCCTGGGCCGATGTAGGCATTGGCGTATTTGAAGCTTGCAAGGATCTGAGCGAAAACAAGTTCGAGTCCGGCAAGATCTTCAAGGTTGGCCTGCAGCAACCGGATGCGGTGCGCCTGATCATGGCCCCGGACACACCGGATGCCGTGCGCCAGCGTATTGCAGCGCTGCAGCAGGATATTCTGGCTGGCAAGATTGAGGTTGAGGCCGAATTCAAAGGACCTGAGTTCCAGATTTAAGATCCGGGCAGAAATAAAAAACCCAGGCTTGGCCTGGGTTTTTTTTATGAGTGAATCATGGTCGTAAAGCGCCACGACAACAGGCTCGATTCTGGCGACTGTTTAAGGGGCTGGATCTGAGGTTTTACGTGCTTTCTCTGCGTCTTTCTCAGCGCTCGAGCTTTCCACATCTGCCGCGCTCCCAAAAGCATTCAAGCCTTCAGAATTTACAGAGCTTCCCGAGCTTCCCGAGCTTCCCGAGCTTCCCGAGCTTCCCGAGCTTCCAACAACAGAATCAGCCCGTTTGTCGTCCTCGGCAAGTGTCGCCTCTGCAGCCTCATCTTCCGCCTTGCGTTCCGCAGCTGTGCTTTCGGTCGTTGCGGGCACCCGCTCTTCAACTGGCGGCAGATCTTCGAAAACCGGGTCATGCGACACGTCAGAGCTGATATCTACCCGTGGGTCCAGTGCCACCGCCGCAGCCGAGCTTTGCAAGCTGTCTGGCATAGGCACAAAGGTAGTAGGCGCATCCTGGCTCAAGTGATCGCCCAGTACCTTTTGCGGGCGGACCAGCAGAACCAAAGCCAAGCCACAGGCTGCCACGAAGATGTAGTACAGATTGCTGCCAATATAAGACATCAGGCCGCCGGCAAGCAGCGGCCCCAGACAGGCCCCCAGGCCATACACCATATACAAAATGGCGCTCAAGCCAACTCGCCGCTCCGGATCCACGTTGTCATTGGCGAAAGCCGCGCCCAAGGGGTACAGCGTAAATTGCAGAATCCCGAACAACGCCGAAAAAATCAGCAGAAACCAGAATGGGGCCTCAAACCAGCCCCACAAAGGAATGGCCAAGGCCAGCAAACAGATCGCGTTAATGCGGATCAGTTTGACGCGATTCATGCGATCCGCCAGCCAACCCACCGGCCATTGGGCCAGCACACCGGCGGCCACAGACACGGCGACAAACAAGGCAGCCTGCTCATTGCTTAGATGAACACGCACCGCATACACCGGCGCCAGACCATAAAAGGCCCCGGTCAACATACCGGCGACCAGCAGCACCATCATGGACAAGGGCACGCGGTCCACGTAATAGCGTGCGTTAATGGGCGCGGGCACTTGCAAGGGTGGGTGACTGCGACGGGTAATCGCCACCGGCACCAGACTGAAGGCCGAACAGATCGCCACAAAAACCAACGGCTCGTAATTCAGATGCGGGAACAGGGTCAAAGACAACTGCCCCAGCACGGTGCCCAGGCTGGAGAACACCATGTAAAAGGCAAAAATGGTGCCGCGTTGACTATTGTCGCTTTGCTCGTTCAGCCAGCTTTCAATCCCCATGAACTGCACCACCATGGCCGCGCCCGCCAAAAAGCGTAGCAGCAGCCAGACGTACATGGAATCAACCAGAATCTGAACCAGCACACAGATGGTGACAATGGCAGCACTGGCGGCGTACGCCCGAATATGACCCACGCCCATGATCAGGCGGTGACCCATACGAGCACCAAATACCAGGCCCAGGTAATACACCGCAATCAGCCCGCCAATCCATACCTCTGACACCGAGATGGCCGTCAGGCGCACCCCCATGAAGGTATTGAACAGGCCCGAGCTGAGCAAGAGCATCAGGGTCGCAAAGTACAGGGACGAAAACGCACCCACCGATGACAGCATCCAGACATCCTAAAAAAACCGCGGCACCGGCCCCCAACTCTCGCCACCATCCAGTTTCCGGCCTGGGTTTTGCGACAGGAGCACGGTAAAAAAAAGCGCCAGCTTGCCGCCAGCGCCTTGTAATCCTTCTATCCCTCGCCACGCCGGACTGGCTGGGGATCAGATATTTACGACTTTACCTGTTTCAACAGGGTGTCTGCATCCGATGTGTGCAGGCCGCCGTCGTTATCAATGTTCAGTTGTTTGACAACGCCGTCTTCCAGCAAGGCAGAGAAACGCTTGGAGCGCACACCCAGGCCTTTGGACGTCAGGTCAAATTCCAGACCCAATGCTTTGGTCCAGACAGCACTGCCGTCGGCCAGCAAACGTACTTTGCCATTAACGTTCAGGGACTTGCCCCAAGCGCCCATTACGAAAGGATCGTTCACTGCCACGCACCAGATCTCGTCTACGCCGGCAGCCTTGAACTCGTCTGCCTTGGCAATAAAGCCAGGCAAGTGCTGCTCGGAGCAGGTGGGGGTGAAAGCGCCAGGAACGGCGAACACGGCAATTTTCTTGCCTTTAACCAGATCAGCCACCTGAAAGTTGTTGGGGCCCATAGGGCAGCTTTCTGTGGCGGTTTCAATGTACTCGCTAAGGGTCGCGTCTGGAACGCGCGCACCGACTGAAATGGACATAAGGTCTCCGTATGAATAAATACCGCCAGTATGGCGGCCCGAACAATCTATGATACTAATAGACTGGCCTGCCTAATAGGCAAATAATACTTATCAGTACGTTTCACTTGCCTACACGCCCCAGAGAAAACGCGCCTTCAACAGCAAAAAAACCGTTTCCGAGCAAACCCTTTGCCAAACAGCGAAACAACGGCCTCTTAGTCCACAAGCTGCAAAGCGCGCCACAAGATGGGGAAACACAGCACATACAGACATCCCCCCAGTAGCCAAACCCAACCGTTCCACTGCGTAGCGGTATAACTGTAGAGCTGCGTGAACCCCAGCGGGCCAATCAAGGCGCCCAGATTATTCAAACTACCCAACACGCCCTGCAAGGTCCCTTGTTGATCGTTGACAACGCGCTTGGACATCATGGATTGCAGCGCAGGCATGCCCACACCACCTGCCGCCAGCAAAGCCAGCACAGGGAAGATCATCCAGCTATGCAAAGCAAAAGCCAGCAACACAAAACCTGCGGCGTCAGCCATCATGCCCAACATCAAGGTCTTGCGCTCACCCAGGCGCTGCGACAAGGGACCCACAGCAAAGGCCTGGAACAAGGCATGAGTGATGCCATAAGCGGTCAGGGACAAGCCCACCGTCATGGTGTCCCAAGCAAAGCGATCCTCTCCGAAAATCACCCACAAGGCGGCAGGCAGTTGGCCGATCAGCTGGACAATAAAGAATACGACGCCCAAGCCCAGCAAGCCCTGCCCTAAATCCTTCAAGCCCAAAAAACCAAAGGAGCTGAGATGCGGCGCCTGCTTCTTTTCCGCCGATCCACAAGCTACACGTGTTTCACGCAGAAAAAGGCAGGCCAGAACAAAAGCACTGGCATTAAGCAGCGCCGCTCCCACAAAGGGCGCATGAGTCGACAAGCCCGCCAAGGTCCCGCCCAAGGCAGGCCCGGCAATCATGCCCAGGCCGTAGCATGCCCCGATATAAGCAAACCAGCGTGCCCGCTCTTGCTCCGGGGAAGCATCGGCAATGGTGGAAGCCACCACCGCAGCTGTCGCCCCCGTGATCCCAGAGACAAGTCGCCCTATATACAACACCCATAAAACGGGTGCCAAAGCCATGGCGGTGTAATCCAGCGCTGCTCCAGCTAATGAGGCCAACAGCACAGGCCGCCGCCCATACCTGTCGGACAAGCGCCCCAGTAAAGGCGCAAACACAATTTGCATCAGCGCATACAAAGACAACAAGACGCCGTAATGACGTGCCACCTGCTCTACTGGAAGCAGTTCTCGCAACAAGGAAGGCAGCACCGGCATGATCAAACCTATCCCTACCGCATCCAGACAAAGGATCAACAGAGCAATCAAGCAAGAGCGATTGTTCAACAGACTGTGGTGGGCACTGGAATCAGGCATCTAATTTATCATCGATAAGTTAGCCTTATTTTTAACTTATCAGTGATAAATTAGCAAGTACAGCACCACTGCCCTGCGGAACAAGGCGCAGCCCTGCCGTTTGCAGCCTTACCTTAATGCGCTGTCGATTATCATTGATAAATTACGAGCACGGAGATCCAGCCCACATGAAGAAGATCAGCAAAGAAACCGTCATCGAGACAGCCCTGGAGCTGCTCAATGAAGTGGGCATGGACGGATTGAGCACACGCAAGCTGGCTGAACGGCTTCAGGTGAAGCAACCCGCCCTGTACTGGCACTTTCGGGATAAGCGCGCTCTCTTTGATGCCCTGGCCCACGCCATGCTAGTCAATAAACATCGCCACGCCCTCCCGGAAGATAACGAGGACTGGCGTATCTTCCTGAGGAAGAATGCTCAGGGTTTCCGGGCGGCGTTGTTGTCTTACCGGGATGGTGCCCGCATCCACGCAGGGACTCGGCCCACTGAATTGCAATTGGACATTGCACAGGCCCAGATCGGCTTTTTGTGCAAGGCAGGCTTTGAGGCGAAAAATGCCGTTTGGGCGCTATGGACGATCAGCCATTATGTGGTGGGGTCGGTACTGGAACAGCAAGCAGCGCAATCCGAGCAGCAAAACACGGATGCTCCCAGCACTTCAGCAACGCAAGCGGACACTCCCCCAGACCTGCTGTCCCTGTTTCAGGAAGTTGAACAGGAAGGCATGGATGCCGCGTTCGATTTCGGCTTGAACAGCTTGATCGCTGGTCTTGAGCCTTTTTGTAAACAAGGTACAGAACGCTGAACCGTTAACCCACTGCACCCAGTCAGTGCAGCGATAAACTTTTCGAGATCCCAAGCGATCGCTCACAAAAAAGGCCGGGCTTTTTGCCCGGCCTTCAAGGTGATTCACGTCTTGCGCAGCTTGCATCAAGCCGTACTGCCACATCATGGGCTCACCTTGCCCTGCTCGCGGATAGCGATCAGGACTACTACAGCCATCCCATCATGCGGGGCAGCCAAAGCGTAATTTCAGGTACGAAGGTAATCATCAACAGGAAGGCCAGACCAGTCAGCAACCAAGGCAATGTGGACTTGGTAACTTCGGTCAGGCCCAACTTCGATATGCTGGACGCCACATACAGGTTCAAGCCCACTGGTGGTGTCGCCAGCCCAATCTCCATGTTCACCACCAGCATGATGCCAAAGTGAACCGGGTCCATGCCCAGCTTCATGGCGACAGGGAACAGGATGGGAGCCATGATCAGAATCAGTCCCGAGGGCTCCATCACCATACCGATCACCAGCAACAGGACGTTCACGAACAGCAGGAAGGCGATCAGGCCCATGCCTTGCGACACGATCCATTCCGCAATGGCCTGAGGAATCTGCTCGGACGTCAGAATGAAGGCGAACATGACCGCGTTGGTGATGATGTACAGCAGCATGGCACTCATGGCTGCCGATTCCAGCACAATGCGTTTGACCTCGCGCAGCTTCACATCCTTGTAGACCCAGACCGCAATCACAAAGGCGTAAACCGCACTGATAGCTGCTGCTTCGGTAGGCGTGAACACACCGGAGTAAATCCCGCCCATCACGATAACGATCAGCATCAGGCCCCAGATGGAGTCCATGAAGGCACGCCAGCGTTCCTTGTAGGATGCGCGGGGCATACGGGGGTAACCCAGTTTCCAGGCGCGGAACATGGTCGTGGCACCCAGGAAAAACGCCAGAATCAAACCCGGAACCACACCGGCAATAAACAGCTGACCAATAGAAGCCGTACCGACTTTGACCCCATCCGGGCCTTCAACCATCATGCCGCTGGTTGCCACGGCGTACATCACCATCACAATCGAGGGTGGCAACAAAATGCCCAGACCGCCGGAAGTCGCCACAATGCCAGTCCCGAATTGCACGGGGTAGCCTTGTTTAACCATGGCCGGAATCATGATGGAACCAATGGCCGCCACCGTGGCAGGCGAGGAACCACTGATAGACGCAAACAGGGCGCAAGCCAGCACCGCAGCCAGACCCATGCCGCCGGGCAAGTGGCCGACCATGGAAGCGGCAAAGCGAATCATGCGTTGTGCGACCCCGCCATGCGTGAGGAAGCTACCGGCCAGGATGAAGAACGGAATCGCCATGATCTCGAACTTCTCGATCCCGGTGAACAGCTTGAGCGCAATACTGTCCATCGGTACTTCGGTCATGGTGAACAGGAAACCCATCACCGTCAGACCCAGGGCAATCGATACCGGCATGCCTGTCAGCAACAGGATAGCCAGCAAGGCAAAAATAATCAGGGCGGTCATGCGCGCGCTCCTTCGGATTCAGACACACCGCGCTCTGTTTCAGCGATCAGATCCGCCGCAGGCTCGTGATGAGGCAAATGGCCCGTCTGGATAAAATTCATCAAGGCTTGCAGGAAGCGGAAGCACATCAGCAAGGAGCCCGCAGGCACCGCCAGATACACAATCCACACCGGCACTTCCAGGTCAGCCGACACCTGAGCAGTCTGGGCAATGCCATACACAAAGCGGCCACCAATCCAGGCAACAATGGCTGTAAACAAGGCACCGGCGAACAGGGAAATCACTACCAGCAGATGACGCCAGCGTGGGCCCACAGCGTTTACCAGCACGTCCACACCCACGTGAATACCAACACGAACGCCGTAAGCGGCGCCGAATTTGGCCATCCAGACAAACAGGTAAATGCACAGCTCCTGTGCCCAGAGCAAGTTGACGCCGGCCACGCTTCGGTAGGTAGAACGGGCCATGGCGGTAATGGACTCATAACCCTGAGCCCGCGACCAGGACACCAGATCCGCCAGCAGGCTGACCGAGTAGCGCTGGCAGACCGCTACAAAAATAATCACTACGGCCGCCACCATCAGAAATGAGATGAACATTTCCTCAAAGCGGTCCAGAAATCGTAAAAACATGGGTAGCTCCAGACTACAGTCTGCCCGCCCGGGGGCCGGGCAGACACAAGCATGTAGCGGGAAGAAAAGAAGAACAGGTCTGAATCAGACCTGTACAAGACAATCAGATGAAGCAGGCTTTATTCGGTAGCCTTGTAGAAGGCGTCGATCACGTCCTGGCCGATACGCGAAGCCATTTCCTTGTGCACGGGACGCAGCTGCTTGACCCATTCCTGACGCTCGGCATCGCTCAGTTGGTAGAACTGGGTCTTGCCGGACTCTTCCATGGCCTTCATGGAATCGTTGTTCTCTTGCTCTGCAATGTCGTTGGCGTAAACCGTGGCTTCTTCCATGGCTTTTTCCATACCTTGGCGAATATCGTCAGGCAGACCTTCCCAGAACTTCTTGTTCACGATCACGGCATAACCCAGGTAACCGTGGTTGGACACGGTGGCGTGCTTTTGCACTTCGTGCATTTTCTGGGTGTACATGTTCGATGGCGGGTTCTCGGTGCCGTCGACCACACCCGTTTGCAGAGCCTGGTACACCTCGGAGAAGGCCATCACCTGAGGCACAGCGTCCAGTGCCTTGAACTGGGCTTCCAGAACCTTGGAGGACTGGATGCGCATCTTCAGACCCAGGAAATCATCCACGCTTTTCAGGGGCGTGTTGGCGCTCATGACCTTGAAGCCGTTATCCCAGTAGGACAGACCCTTGATGCCCTTGGGCTCCAGCTTGTCCAGCAACATGCGGCCTACAGGACCTTCAGTCACCTTACGCAGGTCCTCACGGTTCTGAAAAATGAAAGGCAGGTCGAACACTTCAAATTCGCGTACGCCCAGAGGGCCAAACTTGGCCAGCGACGGAGCCAGCATGTGCACGGCGCCCAGTTGCAGGGCTTCCAGTTCTTCCTTGTCCTTGTACAGCTGCGAGTTCGGGTAGACCTCGACAACCACCTTGCCCTCGGTGTACTTTTCGGCCAGTTCCTTAAAGCGCACGGCGCCCTTGCCCTTGGGTGTATCTGGCGATACAACGTGGCTGAACTTGATGATCATGGGGTTAGCCAGAACAGGCGCGGACAAGAATACGGACGCCAGCAAGCTGGCCACAAGGGTCTTTTTCATGTTTGCCTCCGGTCGGTTAAGAGCCGACACGTTTTATTGATTGATGTGCTTGAAAGCGTGTAGCTTAAAAAAGCGGTCCCGAATTATCTATTGTGGAAATCCGAAACCATTTGTCATGATGCGTCTTGCCCGTCCGTCCGGATTCATACGCCAAGCGGCCTCGCGCACTCTGGCGGCCTACCCGATCAGCACCTATGTGCCTATTTTGGCCATCCTGATTATTGTGCTGCTGATGGGCGTGTTTGCCTGGGCGGTCAATAAGGAACGGGATGAGGAGCAGTCCAACGAGCTGATACGCAATGCCTTGTGGGTGGAGCAATCCCTGTCCTTTCAGCTGCGCTCGCACGAGAACAATTTAAGCCGCATTGCCAGCGAAATTGAAGTCCAGTCCCAGCCCGTCACGACCCAGACCGCGCTGACGCAATTACAGCACTTCAAGACCATCCACCCGGATCTGCTGAAAGTGGCCGTGCAGGATCGATTTGGCACCACCTTGCTGGTGCGCCCGCCCGGTGCTGATACGCGGATTGCAGCCCACGTCAGCACGCCGCGCACGTCCACCTGGCTACCGGCCTATTACTCCAATGAACACCAGGAAAGCGTGCTGGACCTGGTGGTTCCGATCTACGAAGACAACGATATTGTCGGCACCTTGCGCGCCACCTTTTCCCTGGCCACCATCTTGATGGAAAACGTGCCCTGGTGGATTGCCGAGCAATATCACGTCTCCCTGATCGACCAAAGCGACCAGACACTGGCCACACGCTCCAAAGGCGAGCCGGGCGAAAGCCAGTTGCGCTACGCCATGTCGGTAGACCCGCCCTTGCATGGTGTGCGTTTACTGATGACGCCTTACCCGCAAAAGAACATCCCCACCTTCACCTTGCTACTGACCGTGATTGCGGGCCTGGCCCTGCTGGCTGTGGTGAACCTGGCCATGCAACATCACTACGCTCGCAAACGCCGTGATGCCGAGCTGGCCCTGATGCAGGAGCAAGCCTTTCGCAGCGCAATCGAAAACTCCATGGTGACTGGCATGCGCGCCCGCGATCTGGACGGCAAGGTGCTGTATGTGAACCCGGCGTTTTGCGAACTGGTGGGCCGCAGCAGCGAAGAAATTATTGGTCTGGCCCCACCCATGCCCTGGTGGGTGCCGGAGATGATGGATGAAACACTGGAGCGTCGAGATCGACTGAAATCCTCCCGCTCGGTGCAAGTTTTTGACACCCTGTTCCAGCGCCCGGACGGCTCACGTGTCGATGTGCAGGTCTTTGAATCCCCGCTGATTGACGCGCAAAAACGGCACGTGGGCTGGATCAGTTCCATCATCGATATCAGCTCGCGCAAGCAGGCCGAAGCCCTGGCCAGTTCCCAATCCGAACAGCTACACCACACGGCCAAGCTCATTACCATGGGTGAAATGGCCTCCACACTGGCCCACGAGCTGAACCAGCCGCTCTCGGCCATTGCTAGCTATGCGGCTGGTTCCCTGAACCTGCTGGGAAATGAACCGCTGGACCCGAAACAGCTGCGTCGCGGTCTGGAAAGCCTGGCGGAACAAACCCGCCGCGCAGGGCAAATCATCCACCGCATTCACGACTTTGTGCGCAAGCGCGATCCGCAGCTTAGCCCTCTGAATTTGCCCGATGCCTTGCAAGGCGCCCTGGCCATGGCCAAGGCAGGTCTGCGCCATCACCAGATTCAATTGATTGTGCCCTCCCACCCCGAAAACCTGCCCGTAATGGGCGACAAGGTACTGCTGGAACAACTGATTTTCAACCTGCTGCGCAATGCCGCCGAAGCCATGTCGGGCCTGGAGCCAGAACGCCGGGTACTGGAAGTGACCATGCAGGCCAGCAATGGTGTCGTGCTGGTGATGGTGGCCGACCAGGGCCCCGGCGTGGCAGCAACTATCATGGCAGAAGTGTTCCAGGCCTTTACCACCACCAAAGCCCAAGGCCTGGGTATTGGCTTGAATATTTGCCGCTCCATTGTGGAGTTGCACCATGGCAAACTCTGGTTTGAAAACGGGGTTCCCCACGGTGCCACTTTCCTGTTTTCCCTACCCTTGATCGAACATGACTAAGCGCGCTCCTTTGGTCCACATCGTGGACGACGACCCGGCCATCCGCGATGCCCTGGCCTGGCTGTTCTCCACCCGTCAGGTCAACACCGAACTCTGGGACAGCGGCGAGGCTTTTCTGAATTCCCTGAGCCCCGAGACGCAGGGCTGCATCCTGCTCGACATACGTATGGATGGACTGTCCGGCCTGGAAGTGTTCGAGCAATTGCGCGAGCGCCAATCCCGTCTGCCCGTTATTTTCCTGACCGGCCACGGCGACCTGCCCCTGGCCGTGACCGCGCTGAAACAAGGCGCGGCGGATTTCATCGAAAAGCCCTTTAACGATAACGATCTGGTGGACCGGGTACTGGACGTGCTGCGCAGCTACGAAGCCAGTCAGGAAGAACGGGACAACGAGCAGGCACTGGAGGAGCGGCTGGACACCCTGTCGCAGCGCGAGCGCGAAGTGCTGGCCCTGGCCCTGGAGGGACGGCTGAACAAGCAGATTGCTCAGGACCTGAGCATCACCATGCGCACCGTGGAAGTGCACCGCGCTCGGGCACTGGAAAAAATGCAGGCTCGCACCCTGATCGAACTGGCCCGACTGCTGGACCCGGCCCGCTTGCGGGAAGACCGCAACCCGCCGGGGCCTTAGCCAGAGCCACCGCGCCGGGTGTATATAATGCAACCATAAACAATTAGAACCGCGCACTAGGCCCGGTCCCGGAGCGATCATGAGCACCACTACCGAAAACACAGATTTGCACCTTTCCCATCTGGATGAAGATGGAAAAGTTCAGATGGTCGATGTCAGCCACAAATCCGCCACCTCCCGCTCGGCCACGGCCCGCGCCGTGGTGCGTTTGAGCCCCGCTGCTTACCAGTTGCTGTCGGCTCAGCACAATGCCAAGGGCGAAGTGCTGAACACCGCACGCGTGGCCGGTGTGCTGGCCGCCAAGCGCTGTGCCGAACTGATTCCCATGTGCCACAGCCTGCCCCTGGATTTTGTCGGCATTGATTTTGAAAGCGACGCCGCAGCAGGCACCATTGCCGTGCTGGCCACCTGCCGCACCCGCTACACCACCGGCGTAGAGATGGAAGCCATGACGGCCTGCTCCATTGCCGCCCTGACCATTTACGATATGTGCAAAGCGGCCGACAAAGGCATTGTGATCGAACAGACCCGTTTGCTGGAGAAAACCGGCGGCAAAAGCGGAACCTGGACTGCCCAGCTCTAAGCCCTTTCACGGAGATAGCATGACAAGCCCTTTGACATTGCGCGTCCTGTACTTCGCCCAAGTGGCCGAACGCACAGGCCAGCGCCAGGAAAACTGGGAATGGCCCCAGGAAGGCACCGTCCAGCAATGGACCGAGGCCCTGCTGCAACGCCACCCGAATTTAAGCGATATGGCCGGCCGCCTGCATGTGGCCGTCAACCAGTTTCACGCCAAGCCTACCGACCCTGTCCGCCCCGGCGATGAAGTGGCTGTGTTCGAGCCCGTCACCGGAGGTTGAGATGATTCGTATCCAGACTGAAGATTTTGATGTTGCCGCCCTGAATGCCGAGCTGCGCGCCACGGCTGGCGGCAAGGCCGGTGCCATGGTGACATTTACCGGCTATGTGCGCGATCAGGCCGATGGCACCGCCACCGAATCCCTGTTCCTGGAACACTACCCCGGCATGTGCGAGCGCGAAATTGAAGCGGTTTGCGATCAGGCCCGTCAACGCTGGCCCATACTGGATACGCTGGTCGTGCACCGCGTGGGCGAACTGCACCTGACCGAACAAATCGTTTATGTTGGCGTCACCAGCGCCCACCGTGGCGATGCTTTCCGTGCCTGCGAATTCATCATGGACGTGCTGAAAACCCGCGCCCCTTTCTGGAAGCGCGAAACCCTGGCTGACGGCAAGCGTTTCTGGGTACAGCAGCGCGACAGCGACGCCCAGAAAACGGACTCCTGGAATACCTCTGCGGACACCGACAAGCATGTCTAAAGCCAAGACCGATTTACCCGCTGTTCGCCTGAACGCTGCTGTGCTGACCATTTCGGACCGCCGTGGCCCGGATGATGACACCTCCGGTGATTATCTGGCGGCCAGCCTGACTGACAGCGGCCATTACTGCGTGCAGCGCGCCATCAGCAGGGACAATATTTACGCCATTCGCGCCCTGCTCAGCCAATGGATTCTGGACCCGGAAATCCACGTCATCATCTGCAATGGCGGTACGGGTTTCAGTCATAAAAAATCCACGATTGCAGCGGTTACGCCTTTGCTGGATCAGGTCATTACCGGCTTTGGCGAGCAGTTCCGCTACTTGTCCTATCAGGATATTGGTTCCTCTGCCCTGCAATCCGATGCTCTGGCGGGAACAGCCAACCGAACCTTGCTGTTCTGCATTCCCGGCTCGGGCGGTGCGTGCAAGCTGGCTTGGGAAAAAATCTTGAAAGAGCAGTTGGACAGCCACCATCACCCTTGCAATTTTGCCTCTGAATATCTGGAGCCAGCCAAGCCCTGATACCTGCAACGGTATGACAGCGACAGCTCCCGAACGACCTCCTTTCCACCGTGCTCTGACGCCCCGAGCCACGAATTGTTTTATCGAATTTATCCATCCTATGATCGAATTTGACGTAGCACAGCAAAGGCTGGCCCAGGCAGGGCAAGTTCCCACCCAAACCGAAACCTGCGATCTGTCGCAAGCCTTGGGACGCATTCTGGCCCAGGATATTCAAGCCCAGCTGGACATGCCGCCCGCCGACAATAGCGCCATGGATGGCTATGCCCTGCGCCTGGCGGATATTGCCGACGGCAAGGTCCTGCCCATTCAGCAGCGCTGCTATGCCGGCGATATTCCTGAAACACTGAAAGAGAACATGGCGATTCGCATCTTTACCGGCAGCATGCTGCCACCCGGTGCGGATACAGTAGTGATTCAGGAAAACTGCCAGGAAGACGAACAAGGTGTGCGCATTCTGGAAATGCCCGTGGCTGGCGTGAACATCCGCCGCCGGGGCGAGGACATGCGCATTGGTGAAGTGCTGATCACAACAGGCACCAAACTGACCGCAGCCCATATTGCTCAGCTGGCTGCGCAAGGCCATGCTCAGCTACAGGTGTACCCGCTGCTGACCGTCGGCATTCTGACCACAGGCGACGAGCTGACTCCTGCTGGCCAGCCTTTGAAAGCCGGCCAGATCTACAACTCCAACGCCCCCATGCTGCGTGCGCAGCTGCAGGCGCTGGGTGTTGAAACTGTGCATGCAGTGCATGCCAAAGACACGCTGGAAGCCATTCAGGACGCTCTGAAAGAGCTGCTGCAACGCTGCGACCTGGTACTGACCGTAGGCGGTGTCTCGGTCGGGGAAAAAGACTTTGTGAAGCCTGCCATCGAAGGCATAGGCGGCCAGCTGGATCTGTGGAAAGTGCGTATGAAGCCGGGCAAACCACTGGCGCTGGCCTACATTGCCGACAAGCCTCTGGTCTGCCTGCCCGGCAATCCGGTATCTTCTTACGCCGTGTTTTCCTTGATGGTTTCGCCGCTGATTCGTCGTCTGCAAGGTCGCCAACACGTGCTGCCGACCACACGTTACGGCGTGCTGCAAGGTGAACGCCACTTTGAAGGTGACCGCGAAGAATTCATCCGCGTACAAGTAGACAACGACGAGCAAGGCCGCCTGTTGGTGCGCCCCTTCGACAATCAGGGTTCGGGCGTCATCAGCTCCTTGCCTTGGGCACAAGCGCTGGCACGTATCCCTGCTGACTCTCATATCGCCCCCGGCGATGTGGTGCGTCTGTACGAATACAGCCAGTGGCAGGCATAAGCTCGAACGCTTATTCACGCTTTGGCCTTGCCATACAAAAACCGCCCTGATCAGGGCGGTTTTTTTTGTGTTGTTTGTTTTGGTTTGGAGCTATTTAAAGGTACTTCACGTAAAGACAGCCGACTGCTCAGGAGGGCCGCATAACGGAACGCTCACGCACGAACAGCCAACCCCGCCTCTGTTTTCCTCTGCTCATCAATACTTGCGCAGCAAAGCCACTGCAACAGGCTTACCAGCTTTGCGCCTGATCCAGATCCTGCGGCGTGTTGATATTGAAAAAAGCATGTTCAGGCGCATCGCGGAAATCCACTTCCACCGCACCTATGCTCTCCAGCCAGCTCATGACACGGCGCTCGCCGCTAAGCAGATAGTCTTTCAGGCCCGCAGCCTGATCGGTGCGCAGTAACAGGCATAAAGGGTGGCTACGCTCTGCCTGCGCGTAGGCAGCCACAGCGCCCTGCTCCTCAACGGCCTTGATCAAACGCTTGCCCAGATCCACTGGCACAAAAGGCAAATCCACCGGGCAGGACAAGGCCCACGGCGTACTGATCTGATCCAGCACACTGGCCAAACCGGCCAGCGGACCCAGATAGCCCTCCAGCTCCAAGGCATCAGGGACCACACGCCCCCAATGGACATACTGCTCGGGATTGCGATTGGCACTGATCAGGATAGTCCCCACCTGCGGACGCAGGCGACGTACCAGATGCTGCACCAAAGGCTGACCCTGCAAGAGCAGCAAGCCTTTATCGATCTGGCCCGACAAATCAAAACGGCGGGCTCGTCCGCCCGCCAGCACAATACCGCTGATGTCCTGTGTGCTTATCATCCGCCGATATAACTCATTTCGATACGGTCACGACTCGTGGTTTGCTCACCCCGAATCTCGGAATATCGGTCCTGCCGTCCCGTCCAGACGCCGTGCATATAGGCGGCTAACTGTTCGTCGGACGCACCCGAGCGCAATTGCGCCCGCACATCATAACCCTGGGAAGCAAACAGGCACAGAAACAGGCGTCCTTCGGGCGAAAGACGCATGCGCGAACAGTCTCCACAGAAGGGTTGAGTGACGCTGGTGATCACGCCAACTTCGCCCGTCCCATCCTTGAAGCGCCAGCGGCTGGCGACTTCGCCACGGTATTGGGCGGCCACTGGCTCCAACTCGAAACGGGACTGGATACGTTCCACAATCTCCGCACCGCTGAGCACTTCTTGCAGATTCCAGCCATTGCTGGTGCCCACGTCCATATATTCAATAAAACGCAGAATCTGGCCCGAGCCTTTGAAGTGCTCCACCATGGGCAAGATCTGATCATCGTTCAGCCCTTTGCGCACCACCATATTGACCTTTACCGGGCTCAAACCCACGGCCTGTGCCTTGGCAATGCCATCCAGCACGGTGGAGACCGACACGCCGCTATCACTCAATTGAGTAAAACGGGCATCGTCCAAGGCGTCCAAGCTGACGGTGACACGATTCAGACCCGCGTCTTTCAAGGCCTGAGCCTTGCGACCCAGCAAGGTGCCATTGGTGGTCAAAGTCAACTCCACCGCATCCCCTTCCGGTGTACGCAGCTTGGCCAACATGGCAATCAGCACTTCAATATTTCGACGCAATAGCGGTTCGCCACCCGTCAGGCGCAGCTTGCGCACGCCCAGAGCAACGGCCTGCCGTGCTACGCGCTCAATCTCTTCAAAACTGAGCAGGGAAGAATGAGGCAGGAACTCGTAGTCCGTGCCAAAGACTTCCCGCGGCATACAGTAGGTACAGCGGAAATTGCACTTGTCAGTCAGGGAAATGCGCAGGTCACGAAATGGGCGGTGACGCTTGTCCAAAGGTTGCCCTGACACAGCGGCAATCCGCACGGTCGGGCGGCGTGCAGGCTCTGCAGCACCCGCTTGCGCCCCCTGCTCGATGCCGGACGGCATAACCCCCGCTCCAGCAGGCTGCGGGTCACTCGGCTCCAAGGGCCGGGCCTCGGAACCTGGGGGAGCTGCTTCTTGATATGGCCTGTACTGAACCTGGTCTACGGACACCGGTTCACGTTTTGGCCCATGCTCATCGCTCATGGTGTTCTCTTTTTCAAGGACAGGGTTCGTCCCCGTCTCATGGTGTGTGTTTTCGTCATGCAATGGGGTCTAACGCCAGAGCATGTCGGCAGCCTGCCCGAATGCCTGTTCCAGCGTCATGATCTGTCCCAAACCCCGTGGGTCGTAACCCACCAGATCTTCCATGAATTGACTATACGCGGAACCGCCAATCACGTTCATCAGTTCCTGCATAGGAGCCTTATCCAGCGCTTCTTGCTCGACCGCAATGAAATAACGCTCCTGGGCCAAGGGAATGAACTCCAGCCCGCATCGGCTGGCCGCTGTTTCCACACCCAGGCCGGTATCGGCCATGCCACTGGCAACGTGAGCCGCCACCGCCATATGCGTCAATTCTGTTGTTTCAAAGCCCAGCACCGCATTCGTGTTTACCCCTAACTGCCCCAGCAGCAAGGTCGCCAGAAAGCGGGTACTGGACCCCATCTGACGGTTCACAAAGCGCACATCGGGCCGCAACAAGTCGGCCATGCCGGTGATGTTCTTGGGATTGCCCTTCTCCACAAACAAGCCAGTCCGGCGAGTGGAAAGGAAAATCAGCCTGTGACGCGCCGGAGACAGCCACTGCCCATAACGGCGCATGGCAGCCACCTCGAACTCACCCACCGGAACCTGAAAACCGGCCAGATCGCAATCCCCGCGCTCCAGCGAAGCCAGCGCTTCAATGGCTGTGCGGTAGCGCAGCTCCAGCGGCAGACCATCGTGCTCATTGGCAAAGCGCATCAGGCCTTCAATCGCAAATCCGTGACTGGCCTGAAAGCGCAAACGGTCCAGAGGCTGCGCATACAAGCGGCCCAGCTCCTCTTCCAGCTCGGAAGCCATGCTCTCCAGGGTTGGCGTCAGACGCGCATCCAGTCGCCGATTCGCCCACAGCAAACGCTGGGCGAACTCGGTCAGTTTGGTGCCTTTGCGCCGGGAGGTTTCCAGCAGGGCCGCATCAAACTGTTTTTCGGCATTACGCAACAAGCCCCAGGCATGTCTGTAGGAAAACTGGCATTCCTTGCTGGCTCCCGCCAAGTGCCCCAGTCGCTCGATGGCACCCAACAAACGCAACACATCCCCCATGGGAAGGTCCACGCCGTCTGCATTTTCCAGAATCCATTCAGAGCGCAGCCGGGCTTTGAATTTCTGTTTGGTCATGTGTTTTTAAGACCAGTGTGTTTTCGTATTTATGTTTTGTGCTGCATGTACCAAACATTATATATGCGAAATATTGCTTATTGAAGTTATGGACTTAAGTGGTTAGATTACAAGGGAAAACACTGTCAAATAATATGCACGGCTGTGCATAAAAAATATGGAGGCGCAGGCACCCTATTCGGGCACCGCGCACACAGGACATGCAAACAACCCCTCATCACCAGGAGCAGGACCTGTCAGGTCTGGCTCCTGAAGAGGTCGCCTTGCAGGCCGTGCAGGAGCACGCCGGCCAGAAAGGTAACCTGTTGCCTATTTTGCACACGATTCAGGACCGGATTGCCTGTATTCCCGAGTCCGTGGTGCCGGTGCTGGCCGAACAGCTGGCTCTGTCCCGTGCGGAAATCCATGGCGTTATCTCTTTTTACGCCCATTTCCGCACCCAGCCCCACGCGACTCATACCCTGGAAATCTGCCGGGCAGAAGCCTGTCAGGCGCGGGGCGGGCTGGAGCTGACGGCTCATGCCCGTCGCCGCCTGAACTGCGACTTCCATGAAAACAGCGACGACGGCCAGTACACGCTGGAGCCTGTCTACTGTCTGGGCCTCTGTGCTCAGTCCCCCGCCGTCATGCTCGATGGCGTACCCCATGCACGCGTCACCCCCGAAAAACTGGATGCCCTGCTAAGCAGCCAGGAGGCCCAGTCATGAGCACCATTACCGTTTACGTTCCGCGCGACACCGCAGCGGTCGCCATGGGCGCCCATGAGATTGCCCAGCAACTGGCGGCCCAGGCTCAGGAGCGCGGTCTGGATGTGCAGATTGTGCGCAATGGCTCGCGCGGTTTGCTATGGCTGGAGCCCATGGTGGAAGTGCAAACGGCTGAAGGCCGCGTCGCTTACGGCCCTGTCCGGACTGAAGATCTGCCCGGTCTGTTCGACGCTGGTTTCCTGCAAGGCGGTGCACATAAGTTGTGCCACGGCCTGACGGACGCCATCCCTTACCTGAAGAATCAGGAACGCCTGACTTTTGCCCGTGTGGGGATTATTGATCCGGTCAGCGTGGCCGATTACCAATCCTGTGGTGGCTTCGAAGGTTTGCGCAAGGCGCTGAGCATGGAACCGGCCGCCATTGTGAAAGAAGTGACCGACTCCGGCCTGCGTGGTCGTGGCGGTGCCGCTTTCCCGACCGGCATCAAGTGGAACACGGTACTGAACACCCCGGCACAGCAAAAATACATTGTCTGTAATGCCGACGAAGGCGACTCGGGCACATTTTCGGATCGCATGTTGATGGAAGGTGATCCGCTGTGCCTGGTTGAAGGCATGGCAATTGCCGGTCTGGCCGTCGGTGCGACCTATGGCTACATCTACGTGCGTTCCGAATACCCGCTGGCCGTGCAGGCGCTGAACGAAGCCATTGTGGCGGCGCGCGCAGCAGGCTGGTTGGGCAAGAACATTCAAGGCAGCGGCTGCGAGTTCGATCTGGAAGTACGCAAGGCAGCCGGCGCCTACATCTGTGGTGAAGAAACCGCCCTGCTCGACAGTCTGGAAGGCAAGCGTGGCATGGTGCGTGTGAAACCGCCTCTGCCCGCCATCAAAGGTTTGTTTGGTCAGCCTACGGTCATCAATAACGTGGTGTCCCTGGCTTCCGTGCCAGTTATTCTGGCCAAGGGCGGTGCTTACTACCAGAACTACGGCATGGGCCGCTCGCGTGGCACGCTGGCATTCCAATTGACCGGCAATCTGCAAAACGGTGGCCTGGTGGAAAAAGCCTTTGGCGTCACCCTACGCGAATTGCTGTACGACTACGGTGGTGGCAGTGCCAGCGGTCGTCCCTTGCGTGCAGTGCAAGTCGGTGGCCCCTTGGGAGCCTATCTGCCCGAACACCAGTGGGATGTCCCGCTGGACTACGAAGCCTACATGAAGATCAATGCCATGGTCGGCCACGGTGGCCTGGTGGCTTTTGACGATACGGTGGACATGGCCCACATGGCGCAGTACGCCATGGAATTCTGTGCCATCGAATCCTGTGGCAAATGCACACCCTGTCGCATCGGCTCTACGCGTGGTGTGGAGACCATCCAGAAGATCCGTCGCCGCGAAGACATGGACAACCATGTCGAGCTGCTGCGCGACCTGTGCGACACCATGTTCTCCGGGTCCTTGTGCGCCTTGGGCGGCATGACCCCTTATCCCGTCCTGTCCGCGCTGGAACACTTCCCCCAGGATTTTGGACTGGCCCCGCAAACCGAGCAGGACCTGGCCAAGGTCTAAGACGGAGATCACCATGAAAGAAACAGTCGCCGTACGCGAACGTGACCTGGGCACCCCAGCCTCGACCCAGACCGAGATGGTCAACCTGACCATCGATGGCAAATTGATTGAAGTGCCCGTCGGCACTTCCGTGATGCACGCAGCCGCCTTGGCCGGCATCAATATTCCCAAGCTGTGCGCCACCGATTCGCTGGAGGCCTTTGGCTCCTGCCGTCTGTGCCTGGTGGACATTGAAGGCCGTCGCGGCCACCCTGCTTCCTGCACCACCCTGGTGGAAGAAGGCATGGTCGTCCAAACCGAAAACGACACCCTGCACAAGCTGCGCCGCAACGTGATGGAGCTGTACATCTCCGATCACCCGCTGGACTGCCTGACCTGTCCTGCCAACGGCAATTGCGAACTGCAAGACATGGCCGGTGTGGTGGGCCTGCGCAGCGTGCGCTATGGCTTTGATGGTGCCAACCACCTGGACGACACCACCGACAATTCCAATCCTTACTTTGCCTACGACTCCAGCAAATGCATTGTCTGCAATCGCTGCGTGCGCGCCTGTGAGGAAGTTCAGGGCACCTTTGCGCTGACCATCGACAAACGCGGTTTTGAATCGCGTGTCACCGCCGGTCAGAACGATGGCTTCCTGGGTAGCGATTGCGTCTCCTGCGGTGCTTGTGTCCAGGCCTGCCCGACTTCTTCCTTGATGGAAAAGTCGGTTATCGACCTGGGTCAGCCCGAGCACGCCGTCATCACCACCTGCGCCTATTGCGGTGTCGGTTGCGGCTTCAAGGCCGAGATGAAGGGCGACAAAGTCATTCGCATGACACCCTGGAAAGACGGCAAGGCCAACCGTGGCCACGCCTGCGTGAAAGGTCGTTTCGCCTGGGGTTACGCCACGCACCAGGACCGTATCCTGAGCCCCATGATACGCAAGAGCATTACGGACCCCTGGCAGGAGGTGTCGTGGGACGAGGCCATCAATTACGCTGCCTCCGAGTTCCGTCGCATTCAGGATCAGCACGGTCGTGACGCGGTGGGCGGTATCACCTCCTCGCGTTGCACCAACGAAGAAACCTATCTGGTGCAAAAGCTGGTTCGTGCCGCCTTTGGTACCAATAACGTGGACACCTGTGCCCGCGTGTGTCACTCCCCGACCGGCTACGGTCTGAAGATGACCCTGGGTGAGTCCGCCGGTACGCAAACCTTTGACTCGGTGATGCACACCGACGTAGTGATCGTGATGGGTGCCAACCCCAGCGCCGCTCACCCCGTATTTGCGTCGCGCCTGAAACGTCGCCTGCGCCAAGGTGCCCGCCTGATCGTGATCGACCCGCGTCAAACTGAACTGGTCAGCTCGCCGCACATCCAGGCCGACTATCACCTGCCCCTGCGTCCAGGCACCAACACCGCCATGCTGACCGCCATGGCCCACGTAATCGTCACTGAAAATCTGGTGAATGAGGCCTATGTGGCCGAACGTTGCGATACCGAGGCCTTTAATGAATGGCGCAGCTTTGTCAGCCAGCCCCAGAACTCGCCGGAAGCCATGGCCGAGATCTGCGGTGTGTCCGCCGACGACATCCGTGGCGCAGCCCGTCTGTACGCCACCGGCGGTAACGGTTCGATCTACTACGGCCTGGGTGTGACAGAACACAGCCAGGGCTCCACCACCGTGATGGCCATTGCCAACCTGGCCATGGCTACGGGTAACGTAGGCCGCGAAGGCGTGGGTGTGAACCCGCTGCGTGGTCAGAACAACGTGCAAGGCTCCTGCGATATGGGCTCCTTCCCACACGAGTTCCCCGGCTACCGTCACGTCTCCGACACCAGCGTACGCCAGCAGTTTGAAGAGGCCTGGGGCGTATCTCTGCAATCTGAACCCGGTCTGCGCATTCCCAATATGTTTGACGCCGCCTTGAGTGGCAGCTTCAAGGGGCTGTACTGCCAGGGCGAAGACATTGTTCAGTCCGACCCGAACACCCAGCACGTGGCCGCCGCCATGGCTGCCATGGAGTGTGTGGTGGTACAGGATCTGTTCCTGAACGAAACCGCCAAGTACGCCCACGTGTTCCTGCCCGGTTCATCCTTCCTGGAAAAAGACGGCACCTTCACCAACGCCGAGCGCCGCATTTCGCGCGTACGCAAAGTGATGGAGCCCAAGGCGGGCATGGCCGACTGGGAAGTCACCTGCGCCCTGGCCCGTGCTTTGGGCTACCCCATGAATTACGAGCATCCCGGCCAGATCATGGACGAGATCGCCCGTCTGACCCCGACCTTTGCTGGCGTGTCTTACGATCGCATCCAGGAGCTGGGTGGCAGCGTGCAATGGCCTTGCAACGAACAGGCGCCTGAAGGCACCCCCACCATGCACATCGACGAGTTCGTGCGTGGCAAGGGCCGCTTCATGCTGACTCAGTACGTGCCCACCGAAGAGCGCAGCAGCCGCAAGTTCCCCTTGCTATTGACCACCGGCCGTATCCTGTCGCAATACAACGTGGGCGCCCAAACCCGCCGTACCGACAACGTGGCCTGGCATGCAGAGGACTTGCTGGAAATTCACCCGGTGGATGCCGAAGATCGTGGCATTCGCAGTGGCGACAAAGTCTCGGTCAAGAGCCGTGCGGGCGAGACCGCCCTGCGCGCGACGGTGACCGAACGAGTGCAGCCAGGGGTGGTCTATACTACTTTCCACTTTCCCGAGTCGGGCGCCAACGTGGTCACCACCAACAACTCGGACTGGGCAACCAACTGCCCCGAGTACAAGGTGACGGCCGTGCAGATTCAGCGCGTGACCTCCGAGTCGGCCTGGCAAAATCGCTGGAACCGTTTCCACGATATTCAGCAGCGCCTCCTGCAAGGCGAGACCGTCCCGGCCGAGGATTTGGCCCAGGCGGATCACAGCCATTCGCATGAGCATGCCGAGGCCGTCGCGAAAGTATGATGCGTCCCAACAGGCCCTAAGGAGTTGCCCACGTGAGCCAGGCAGATTTTCGTGATGCCAGCGCCCCTGCCACCGTATGGCGGCAGGCGCGTACCCCAGCAGAAGCACAAGCTGACACCCTGCCCCAAGAGGATCAGGATGCGCTGGCGCGCGAACAGGCCGTGGCTCTGGAGTTCAATGGCATCAGCCATAGTGCCTTGTTATGCAGCCCCAGCGATCTGGAGGATCTGGCTTACGGATTTTCCATGACCGAGGGCATCATCCGTACCGCTGACGATATACGCGGCGTGGATGTGCTGGAAGGCGAGCGCGGCAGCCTGCTGCAAATCGAGATTGCCAGTGCTTGCCAGCATCAGCTCAAGGCGCGTCGCCGTCAGCTGGCTGGCCGTACAGGCTGTGGCCTGTGTGGACTGGAAAGTCTGGACGAGGTACGCCGACAGCTACCCCGTCTGGATGCTCCCGAGCACCGCCCCGATGCTGCCGCCATCTTCCAGGCCCTGGATGCCTTGCGCTCCAGCCAGCCCTTGCATCGTCTGACGGGCGCTACCCATGCGGCTGCCTGGTGCAATCTGCAAGGCGATATCCTGGCCGTGCGTGAGGATGTAGGTCGCCACAACGCGCTGGACAAACTGCTGGGCCACATGCTGCGCAACGATATTGATCCCCGCTCTGGCATGGTGCTGATCTCCAGCCGTGCCAGCTTCGAGATGGTCCAGAAGGCCGCTGCCATGGGCATCAACTTTGTGGTGGCCGTCTCCGCCCCCACCGCCTATGCCGTGCAGATTGCCGATGAACTGGGTGTCATGCTGGCCGCCTTCGCCCGTGACCGCAGCTTCACGCTGTACAGCCATCCCCACTATCTGAATTCTGCCGAGTCACGCTCGGCCACATCACCATGAACATTGTTCCTTTGATTCCCATGGCCAACCAGATCGGTCAGTTCTTTGAAATCCTGAGCAATCGGGAGCAAGGACTGCGCGAGATTGCGGAACATATCCAGAAATTCTGGGACCCGCGCATGCGCCGCTCCCTGCTGGATTTTGTGGAACAAAATCCCAGCGGTAAAAGCGAAGATGGCGAGCTGCTGCCTATTGTTTTGCAGGCAGTCGTGACCCATAAACAGCAACTGGAGCCACGCAGCCCATAAGACTTGCCGCAGACACAGAAAAGCCCGCCTAGGCGGGCTTTTTCTTTGGGCTGAAAAACGATTAATCGCTTTCTTTGACGCGGTACACCAGCACGGTGTTCTTGGCCATATTCAGCACCTTGATGGTCACGCTACCCAACAACAGGCGGGACAGACCACTGCGGCCGTGACTGCCGATAAAGATCAGATCGCAGCCTTCCTGCTCGGCAACCTGAACCACACCGTCGGCCACGTTGAAGTTCGATACGGATTTGCCGGTAGCCTTGACGCCAGCGGTCTCGGCACGGTCCAGAATTTGTTGCAGGTATTTCTGCGACTGTTCTTTGGCGGTCTTGTCGTAGTCCTCGTCGGTGATGGCGTAGGCAGCAGCCATACCATCAAAACCAACGGTGGCAGCAAATGGCTGCGTCACGTGCAAAGCCAGAACCTCGGCACCAATTTGGCGGGCAAAGGTCACGCCTTTGTTGGCTGCTTGGGAGGAGAGCTCGGAACCGTCAGTTGGAATCAGAATTTTCTTGAACATGGCATAACCCCTTTGAATGGAGACAGATAGCTTACCGCTGCATACCGGCACAGGACAAGCTAGTACAGACCTGAACCTTGAGCCAGGTCAGGATTCGTTCAATGCGCGGAACAATACGGCACAGCGAGTACCCGTGCGGCAGTAGGCCAAAGTCGGGCCAGGCAAGGCTTCAAGCAATTGACCAAAACGGGCAACATCAGCAGAAGTAATAGCGCTACCCACTACTGGCTGATACTCCACCTGCAAGCCTGCCGCCTGGGCGGCCTTCATCACGTCTGCCGACAAGGGCTGGTCGGGACCGCCTTCCATATCGGGACGATTGATGATGACACTTTTAAAACCGGCATCGGCCACGGCTTGCATATCCTCTCCCGATAATTGAGGGGCGACGGCCAATTGCTCGGTCAAAAACTGGTGCGGGAAGGACATAGAAACTCCTGAAATCGGGATAAACTAAATCAGTTCAAAGGAAAAATAGTATGTTCCCCCCCGATAGTACGCAAGCCCCTTTCTCTGCCTCCCTGCCGCAAGGCAATCACGCCAGTGCCTTGTTGATACGTCAGGCCACGTTGGACGATATGGCAGCGGTGCAAAACATCTATGCTTATCACGTACTGCACAGCACGGCGACCTTTGAACAAAGCCCGCCCGACGAACAGGAAATGGGTGCCCGCTATATACAAGTGCGCGAGCAAAACTTGCCCTGGCTGGTCGCGGAACTGGACGGGCAGATCGTGGGCTATGCCTACGCAGGAACGTATCGCTCCCGCCCGGCCTATCGCTTCACGATAGAAGACTCCATCTATCTGGCTCAAGGTCAGATTGGCAAAGGTCTGGGCAAAGCCTTGCTGGAACAATTGCTGCTGGAATGCGAGAAAGGCCCGTGGCGGCAAATGGTGGCCATCATCTCCGGCCATGACAGCCGGGGCTCGATTGCTCTGCACCGTTCGCTGGGCTTTGCCCATGTAGGTACTCAGCCAGCGGTAGGCTATAAATTCCAGCAGTGGATTGACGTGGTCATCATGCAGCGCAGTCTGGGTGACGGCAGCCAAAGCCAGCCAGCCCAGACGCTCTGATCTTCCTTCTCAGGCAATGCGCAGGCTGTATTGATCCAGCCATTGCTGCATCTCATCGGCAGCCAGCACCTCGTACTCTGCCTGACGTTGCAAGCCCACAGGATCGTCCTGCACGCTGCTCAAGGAGGGATGGCACATCATGCTGTCCCCGTGCTGCATCACCGCCAGCCAGGCTTTGACCAAGGCGCTGTAGCGCTCCTTGCCACCCTGAAAGTCGTATACACCGGTAAAGCTGCTATTCAAGGTGGCACCTTTGGCTCTGGCCAGACGCAACAAATCTCTGGAACCCAGCCCGGCAATAATCTGCGCCTTGAATCGGTCTTTAAACGCAAAACCCGTAGCCAGACGCTGGGCACCGGTATAGCGCAGCCAAGGCATGGAAGCCGCATAACGACGCTCCATTTCTGCCAGCAAGGCCTCGCGTATCATGGGTAGCTGATGCACGTGCTGATGCCCGTCGATATAGTCCGGGCCCTGCCCCATCACCTCTTCAAAACGATCCAGCTGGCGAGCCACGCTATCCTTGACCTTCTGATCATCCAGACGATGCAGCAGGCTGCGGATAATCACCTGCTTGAGCGGCATGGCATACACGCCCGCTTGGGAAGCAAACTCGGTAAAATTCAGGTGCAAACCTTTTTGCAGCGTGCTCTGGCGCAGTGCTGATGCATTTTGCACAAAGCTGTCCCCATCGACCAGGCAGGATGTTCCTGTCAGGCGTCGGGCCTGGGCCAATTTCAGTATGGCCTCGTCCACGGCGGGGGCCATGCCAAAATCATCCGCGCATATACTGATCTGCCTGTCCTTGGCCACTGCTCGCTCCGCTTTATGTCTCGTCAAATCATTCTGTTCATACTGGTCGGCACTTTGGCCGCCTTCACGCACTGGGGCATTGTAATCGCCCTGGTGCAAACGCTGAGCCTGTCTCCGCTGCTGGCCAATCTTTTTGGCTGGCTGATTGCGTTCCTGGTGTCCTTTGGTGGCCACTACTGGCTGACATTCCGCTCCCAGAATGCCCGCTTTCTGCCAGCTCTGACACGTTTTTTTCTGGTGTCTGCCGCTGGCTTCGCCGTCAACGAAGCCAGCTATGCGTTTTTACTGAATCATTCCGGTCTGCGCTACGACTTGCTGCTGGGCCTGATTCTTATCGGTTTGGCTGTACTGACGTTTCTGGCTGGGCGGCTTTGGGCGTTCCGCCGCACATAAGCTCGTACTCGTCGTGATCAAAGCGCCACAAGGCGATACGCTGGTCTTCGTACAGGCGCTGGGCATGGTTGAGCACCTGGCTTTGGCGCACGGCATCTGGCGAGCCGATCAGCCAGACAACCGCCTTGCTGTCCCGACATAGCTGCTGACGAAGGGTTGCCCGATCTATCAAGGTCAGCGCCCCACGTTGCGGCTCAAAGCGAGCTGCCTCCAGCAGCTCCTTGCGCCAACTATCGGTGCGCATGATTTCCGGATCATCCCAGCGTCCCATCACGCTGATGTTCTGCAGGCCCGGAACATAGAAACCCAGGTCATAACGGTAATTATTCAGAAAGACGACACGGTCACCCTTTTGGTATTCACTGGCCAGTACACGGCCCAAGGCCTGACTGTTAACCTGTGGGCGCAACATCATCGTCACCACGGCAAACGCACAAATCGCAACACAAACACCCATGCTCCAGACCGCAAAGCGCTCTACCTTTGCTTCCCCATCCCGCTGACTACGGCGAATCACCACATCCGCCAGAAAAAAAGCCCAAGGGCCAATCGCAGGCAGGACATAGCCCACCAGCTTGGACGTAGGAATGGAAAAGAAAACCAGCACAGTCAGCAATGCCGACAGCATCAAGCCTCGTACTGCTCCCAAACCGTCGGAAGCATTAGCAGAACCACGAAAGCGCTTGAACAAGAATGGCGTCCAACCCAAGGTGGCAACAGGCATCAGGGCAAAGTAGAACCAGAAAGGCTGAGGGTTGTTAAAGCCGGTTTCCAGAAAGCGCTGGAAGTGCTGATAGACGATGTAATAGTCAAAAAATCCGGGGTAGCGCGCCTGCATGGCCCACATCCAGGGCGTGGCAACCAGCAGCAAGACTCCCAGGCCTGTCACAGAAAACAGACGCAACAACGTACGCCACTGGCCTCGACCCAGCAGCCAGAACACCAAGATACCGCCGGGGATCAAAATCCCGATCAAGCCTTTTGCCAGAAAAGCCAGGCCTGCGGTGGCATACAGCCCCATCAAGGCCCAACGATAGGAGCGCCCCTGCTCCATCTGCAAGGCAGCATGACCACCCAAGAGCACACAGCTACTGATCAAGGCAGCAACCGTCATGTCCAGATTGGCGTAATGGGAAGCACCGAAAAGCAAGGGGCTGCTGACCAGAATCAAAGCCGTCCAGCCCGCATGTTGCTGGCTGGCATGACGCTTCAAGAACGCGTGCATACCGGCAATCAACAAGGCCGCCATCAAGGCAGGTACCAGACGAGCAGCCACAAAATTCACACCCAACACTTTCAGGCTCAGGGCAGTCAGCCAATAATGCAAGGGAGGTTTATGGAAAAACGGCAGGCCGTCCAGACGCGGCACCAGATAATCACCGGATTCCAGCATGGACAGGGCCACGCCGACATAGCGCCCCTCATCCGGAATCAACAAGGGGTACGCCCCCAGGGTCAGCGCAAACCACAGCAGTGCCAGCAGCCCCACGGACACACTAGAGAGCGTACCCAGGCGCTGGACGCCGCAACGTAACCAATAGGCCGGTCCACGCGCTTGTCCAAGCGGTAGCGTTGCACCGGAAGAGGAAAAGGAATTATCGATACTCATCGCTCAAAGCCAAACCAATAGGGGTAGGCAGCTACTTGTGTAGCTGTCGAAGCGATTCAGAATATCGATGTAGCGTTCAATTACAAATGAGAGCAGTTCGCCAATTAAACGATCCGGCCTGCCTTCAAAACCAGGCTTGCCTTCAGCCTTGCTGCGGGTCCTGATCGGGGGTCGCTAACTGCTTCTGGTCAGGTGCCGGTTCAGAGGCCTGAGCCAGTCCCTGCCCCCGGCGACGATGCACCAGATACAAGGGCCGGTGCTTGACCTCGGCAAAGATGCTGGCGACATACTCGCCCACCACACCCAGCGAGAGCATATTCACCCCCGCGAAAAACAGTACCACCGTAATCAAGGTTGCCCAGCCCCGAACGGCATCCCCATACAACAAGTGCTTGAAGATAATGAACAAGCCGTAGCTGAAAGACAGCATGGCCAACACTGCCCCTAACAGGCTCAACAACCGCAGTGGCCAGGTGGTGAATGCCGTCAAACCATCCACCGCAAAGCGCAATAGTTTAGTGGGGCGGAATCGGCTGACACCATGCAAGCGTTCGGCAGGCGAGTAGTAAATGGGCTCGGACGGAAAACCCACCCAGGCAAACAAGCCTTTCATAAAGCGGCTGCGCTCGGGCAAGGCCATCAAGGCATCAACGACACAGCGATCCATCAGGCGAAAATCGCCTGCATCACGCGGCACACGCAAGCCGTTAGACGTGCGCATCAGCTTGTAAAACAAACTGGTGCCCGCCCGCTTCATCCAGGTCTCGTCGTCACGGGTTTCCCGCACGGCATAGACCATTTCCAGGCCTGTAGACCAGCGCTCCAGCATAGCTTCGATCAAGGCAGGGGGATGCTGCAAATCCGCATCCATGCACACGACTACCTGCCCGCGGCTGGCCTCCAGCCCTGCCGTCAACGCTGCCTCTTTGCCAAAGTTGCGCGATAACTGCAAATAGACCAGTTGAGGGTAGGTTTGACGCAATTGCTCAATAACCAAAGGCGTTGCGTCTGTACTGCCATCGTCAACGAAAATGATTTCAAAGTCCGGAACCAGTTCGCGCAACTTTGCCACCAAAACCGGCAGCAATGCGGGCAGGTTTTCTGCTTCATTCAAACCAGGGATAACGCAAGAAAGCGTTTGGGCCTGTCGTTTTGTAATCATTATTCCTTGAGCACCGTGCTGTAACAAAACCAAGGTCTAGCCAACAAAAAGTAATCGTAGCCCGCCAGACCGCCTAGTGCAATTTACCTTCGGTGATACTTGTCTTTCTTAAAGAGCACCGTTCAAGACTTGTACAGCCCTTGCAAGCCGGCCAGACTGGCCAAACACCGCAAACGCAACATCCATACGCTGAAACGTGCAAGCAGTGTAGGAAAGCAAGCGTTGAATCAGCGTGAAATCCGGCGTGAAAATGTTCCGTTCCCAAGCGTTTTCTTTCCGGCTTGACCCCGATGAGTCATACCAATAAGATAGATAAAATATATATCTTTAAATTCAAAATATTATGGCTCTCAACCCTTTGTGTACCCGCCAGGAAATTCATGACCTGGTCTGGGACTTTTACGATCGCATCCGCATGGACGACGTCCTCGGCCCCATTTTCTCCGAGCGCATCAAGGATTGGGATACGCATCTGGGCGTAATGGAAGAGTTCTGGTCATCTCTATTGCTCAAGACCGATGGCTTCAATGGCAATCCCATGGCCAAGCATTTGTCGCTCAAGCATATTCAGGCCAGCCACTTTGAACAATGGCTACGCCTGTTCAAGGAAACCTGCCAGGAGCGTGAAAACCAGGCCATGGCCGCGCTGGCATTGGAATATGCCCAGCGCATCGCCCGCAGCTTCTGGTTTGGCTACCAGTTCCAGCACAACCCCACTCAAGTGGCCAGCGAGCTGCAACTGCCCTGATCATGCGTCTGACCAACCTTACCGACTACGCCCTGCGTCAATTGATGTATCTGGGTCAGAACGAAGACAGGCTCTGTACCATCGCGGAAATTGCCCAGTACCACCAGATTTCCCAAGCCCATCTGATGAAAGTCACCCACCTGCTCGCCAAGGGCGGGTGGATTCAGACACAGCGCGGGAAAAACGGCGGAATGCGGCTGGCCCGTGCGCCGGAAGACATCAACCTGGGCGAGCTGGTGCGCTATACCGAAACCGATCTGGCGGTGGTGGAGTGCCTGGGCAGCGGCACCCACTGCATCCTGAGCGGTCGCTGCAACCTGAGCAATATCCTTAAACAGGCGCTGGCCCAGTTCCTGAGTTATCTGGATAACTACACCTTGCGCGACATTATTGTGCCCGGCAGCAGCCCGGAACAGACGATTGCCTGGCCCACCAAGTCCATGCACTCGGCCTGATCGCAGACGGACGGATAGCAGACGGCCCCGGATTCAAAAGAATCCGGGGCCGTCTGTTTAGGGTCCGACTACCGCTTCAAGCCGGGAAAATCAGATCGCTCCGTACAGTACCAGGATGGGCACGCACAGCTTCCAGCAACCCCTGCTCGGGCACACGATCCAGGTCCGTCATGGCATAACCCAACTCGCCTTGCGTTTGCAGCTGCTGGCGGGTGATGTTGATACCGTGCTGGGCCAGAATATTGTTCAAGCCACCCATCGCGCCGGGAACGTTGCGATGAACATGCAGCAGGCGCACAGCACCCTGGATGTCGTAGTAAGACACTTCGGGGAAGTTCACCGCGCCCTTGGTAGCGCCGCTACGCAAATAGCTAACCAGTTTCTCGGCCACTTCACGGCCAATGTTTTCCTGGGATTCCTGAGTACTACCGCCAATATGCGGCGTCAGGATCACATTAGGCATACCGATCAAGGGGCTCTTCAAAGGTTCGTCCACGCTTTTCGGTTCGGTTGGGAACACGTCCAGCGCAGCACCCGCCAGATGACCGCTAAGCAAAGCCTGGTGCAAGGCATCAATATCCACCACCGTGCCGCGAGAAGCGTTGATCAGGATGGAACCGGGTTTCATGGCCGCAATCGTCTCGGCATTCATGATGTTGTGCGTGCCCTGCCCGCCTGGTACGTGCAAGGTGACCACATCGGACTCGGCCAGCATCTGCTTCAAGCTGCCATAGACACGGGCATTGCTCAGCGGCAGTTTGGATTCCACATCGTGGTAGAGCACGCGCATACCCAGCGCTTCGGCCAGAGTACCGACTTGGGAACCAATATTGCCGTAACCAATCACGCCCAAAGTCTTGCCACGGATCTCGAAAGCGCCATCGGCACTTTTGTCCCAGAAACCCTGGTGTACGCGCAGGTTCTTCTCGGGGATACGACGTAGCAACAAGATGGCCTCACCCAGCACCAGCTCGGCAACGGAGCGGGTATTGGAGAACGGCGCATTAAAGACCGGTACACCATGGTTCTGGGCTTGATCCAGATCCACCTGGTTGGTACCAATACAAAAGCATCCCAGCACTTTGAGCTGGTCTGCGTGCTCCAGCACCCGGCTGTCAAACTGGGTACGGGAACGAATTCCGACAACTTCGGCGCCTTTGACAGCGTCCAGCAGCTCCTGACCCGACAAGGCTCCCTTGTAGGTCTGAATATCGGTCAAACCCGCAGCCTCAAAAACTTCACGGGCGCTAGGATGAATGTTCTCAAACAGGACAATGCGACTCATGATGGTTCCAGTCATTGAAATAGTATCTAAATGGTACTATTTTTTTAGCCCGCCTGATCGAGCATCAACAATAACAGCAGGGGATTCTTGTCTTGAAACCAAGCAAGGCCATGAATCCACAGCCAAATACAAAAACCCAGGCCAGGAAAATAAAAAATCCAGGACCTGGGTCACTTCAAGGCGGCCTAGCTCATGAAAAGCCGCCTGAATAGCCTGCTATCAAGAACCAAATGGCACCGGACGTGGTGTGTTGTCACGCGAAGGTGGCAGAATTGGCAGCACGATTTCAGGCTGTTTGCCCGTCAGCGTTTTCAGGAACGCGACGATCTGGGCATTTTCCTCTGCAGAGAAACTGCGACCCAACTGCAGACGACCCATTGTATCCACTGCTTCAGTCAAGGTATTGACGGCACCATCGTGGAAGTAAGGGTAGGTCAGCTCGACGTTACGCAAGGTAGGAACCTTGAAGTTGAAACGGTCAGCATCCTTACCCGTCACAGCCGCACGGCCTTCAGCCGGGTTGGTGGTTTGGTACGGCTCGATCAGACCCATTTTCTGGAAGGAGGTACCGCCCAGATTAGGACCGTTGTGGCAGGCCACGCAACCACTATTCTTGAACAGTTGATAGCCAGCCAGCTCCTGATCGGTAATGGCTTTCTTGTCGCCCTTCAGCCAAAGGTCAAAGCGCGAATCGGGCGTCACCAAGGTTTCTTCAAAGGCGGCAATTGCGGAGGTGACTTCATCAATGCCGAAGTCGGCCTTGCCAAAGACTTGCTTGAACTCGGCCTTGTACTCGGGGATGGAGCTCAGGAACTCCATGGCCAGCTCGTGTGTGAACGCCATTTCCTTGGGGTTGGCAATCGGGCCACCGGCCTGCTCTTTCAGGTCGCTGGCACGGCCATCCCAGAACTGGGCCACGTTCAGGCTGGAGTTCAGGACGGTAGGCGAGTTGATGGGGCCTTCCTGCCAGCGATCCCCGATGGAGGTACGGATATTGTCCGTGCCACCCATGCTCAGGTTATGACAGGAGTTACAGGAGATGAAACCAGAACGGGACAGGCGAGGTTCAAACCACAGCTTCTTGCCCAGTTCAACGCGTGCCGGATCAGTGACAACTGCGGCGGGAATCGGCTGTACAGGCTCATTTTCCTGGGCTTGCGCGGCACTGCCGAGCAGTAGACCGGCGGCCAGAGCAGAGAGAGTGAACAGGCGTAATTTCATAACAACTTCCTTATGGGATGACAGAGCTTCCTGCCAGTGAGTGGTCCGGTTAGGACCCATAACCCTGCTGGCCTTATGGACATCGTAAGGAATGCCATTTCATTACACATTGATACATCGCAAGGAAATAATCTTTCCAGAGATGCTTAGGGAACTTTCAGAAGAAAGTGCAACTACTCCGCCACAATCCCCTATAGCGCCTTGACGAAACGCATAAAAAATGCCGCCTGCAATCAAGCAGGCGGCATCTTGGGATTGTTGCAGTTTGTGTTTTTTTACACGCCCAAATAGCGCGTCCACAAGGTGCGATCAGCCCCCAATGCTTCGGAGTTCCCCTGCCAGACCAATTTGCCACGTTCCAGAATGATGTGGTGATCCGACAAGGCCATCAGCCGCTCGACATATTTGTCGATCAGCAAGATGGTTTGCCCTTCTTCACGCAAGACGGCCAGACAGTTCCAGATTTCTTCACGCACCTTGGGCGCCAGTCCCTCGGAGGCTTCATCCAGAATCAGCAGCTTGGGGTTGGTGACCAGCGCACGGCCAATGGCCAGCATTTGCTGTTCACCGCCCGAGAGCTGGTTGCCCATATTGGACGCACGCTCACGCAAGCGCGGGAAAAAGTCATAGACACGCTCGGGCGTCCAGGTCTTGTTGGCTTTGGGGTTGCGGTTGCAGGCAAAGGCCGTCAGGTGCTCGGCCACGGTCAGGTTGGGAAAGCACTGACGCCCTTCGGGCACAATGGCAATCCCGGCACGGGCAATACGGTCCGGATTCCAGCCCGCAATGGACTGGCCGTCGAACTTCACATCGCCGCCGCGCACCGGCAACTGGCCCAGAATGGTTTTCAGCAAGGTGGTCTTGCCCATGCCATTACGGCCCAGCACAGTCACAACCTGCCCGCTACGAATGGACAGATCTACCCCGAACAGCACCTGGCTGGCGCCATAGCCGCTTTGTAATTGAGTCGTTTCAAGCATGGCTTTCCACCTTGGTTGGAACTGGCGTGTCGTCGTCGCCCAGATAAGCTTGACGCACAGCCTCGTTATCGCGGATTTCGGCAGCCGTGCCGGTAGCAATAATGTGCCCCGCCACCAGCACAGAAATCCGGTCAGCCAGACGGAAAACGGCTTCCATATCATGCTCGACCAGCAACATGGTGGCTTTGCCACGCATGGTTTCGATCAATTCAGTCAGGCGCAGCGTTTCGTCCGGCCCCATCCCGGCCATAGGCTCGTCCAGCAGCAGAACTTGCGGACGGCTGGCCAAAGCCAGGGCGAACTCCACCTTGCGCTGCTCTCCATGCGGCAACACACCGGCCTGGGTATGCAGCAAGGACGCATCAATGGCACATTCGGCGGCCAAAGCACGGGCTTGCTCGTACAGCTCGGTTTCCGCCTGACGAGCACGCCAGAAGCGGAAGCTGCTGCCACTGCATGCCTGCAAAGCCAGCACCAGGTTATCCAGGACCGTGTAGTTCTTGAAGATGTTGGTGATCTGGAACGAACGTGCCAGACCGGCAGCCACACGCTGGTGACCCGACAAGGAAGTCACATCCCGGCCACCCAGCAAGAGCTGGCCCGAATCCGGAGTCAAGGTGCCCGACAGCAAATGAATCAGGGTCGATTTACCTGCGCCGTTCGGGCCGATCAAACCATGAATTTCACCAGGCACCAGGTCCAGGGACACATCGTTGGTAGCCTGCAAAGCACCAAAGCGCTTCATCAGACCACGGGCTTGCAAAGCGGCCGAGCCGCTGCCCGCCTTGGAGGCGGTTGCTATCGTGTTCGTCATGCTTGCTCCTTGGCGGTAGTAGCGGGATCAGCGGCCGAGCGGACACGCACCAGTCCGGCCAGCCCCTTGGGTGCAAAAAACACCACCAGCAGCAACAAGATACCCAAAGGCATGTGCCAGTACTCGGTCCAGTTGCGCAGCAACTCTTCCAGCACCAACATCACGAACGCGCCCAGAGCACCGCCATACAGCAAGCCAATCCCCCCCACCAGCACCATGATGATCAGGTCAGCCGACTGGGTCCAGTTCATCAGGCTAGGCGAGACAAACAGGTTGTGGTTAGCCAGCAAGGCACCGGCCAGACCCATGATGGCGCCGCTCAAGGTGTAAGCCGTCAGGCGAATGCGGTAGACGGGGTAACCCAAGGTTGTCATGCGGCTTTCGTTTTCACGCGTGCCCATCAAGGCCTGCCCGAAACGGGCTTTAACCAGACGATTGAACAGGAACAGCACCGCCACCAGAATAGCCAGAACCAGGTAGTAAAAGCTCAGCTCATTGCTCAGATCAATCCCGGGCAAGGATGAATGGCTGTACATGTTCAGGCCGTCCTCGCCACCGTACTGGCGCAAGGAAATGAACAGATAAAAGATCATCTGGGCAAACGCCAGCGTGATCATGATGAAGTACACACCACGAGTACGCAGCGACACGGCACCGGTCAGGAAAGCCAGCAAGCCGGAGATCACCATGGCGGCAGGCCAGGCAATCAGACCACTTTGCACGCCTTCGGTAGCCAGGATACCCACGGTGTAGGCCCCTGCCCCAAAAAACGCGGCATGGCCCAGGGCCACCATCCCGCCATAACCCAGCACCAGATTCAAGGCACTGGCAGCCAGGGCATAGATGAAGATACGGCGTACAAACGAAATGTAGAACTCAAGTCCGTACATCGGTGCAATCAAGGGGAAAGCCAATAAGGCCACCAGCACCAGGGCGGAAAAAATACGCGAAGTAGACATACATTAACCTCGCGCCGGGAACAGGCCCGAAGGACGGAAAACAAGAACAACAGCCATCAGGACATAGATCGAAATGGCGGCAATCGTAGGACCGACGCTGGAAGCCACATCTGCCGGGAAAACGTTACGCAGCAACATGGGCAGGAATGCACGGCCAGCGGTATCAACCATACCCACCAGCAAGGCACCTACAAACGCGCCACGAATCGAACCAATCCCGCCAATCACGATGCAGACCAGAACCAGGATCAGAATGTCCTCGCCCATACCGATCTGAACCGCGGTAATCGGACCCAACAAGGCACCAGCCAGCGCAGCCAGAGCGGCTCCCAGAGTGAACACACCCAGGAACAGGATGGGAACGCGTACCCCCATCAGGGTGGCCATTTGTCGGTTGGAGGCACCTGCTCGCACCAGCACCCCAGCTCGTGTTTTGGTCACGAAGGCATACAGGGCCAGCGCCATCACCAGACCGACCGCAATAATCATCAGACGGAAGGCGGGATAGAGAAAGTCAGGCAAGAGTTCTACCGGCCCGGACAACAAGGCAGGCATATTCAACATAACGGGGGTTGGGCCCCAAATCATTTTGACCACATCATTGGCGATCAAAATAACGGCGTAGGTTCCCAGTACCTGAGCCAGGTGATCACGAGTGACCAGCTTGCGCAGAATGAGAATTTCCAAGGCAATACCGACCAGGGCTGTCACCGCCACCGCCACCACAATGGCGGCGGTAAAAGACCCTGTACGCTGCATGGTTTCCGCGGCCACATAGGCTCCCGCCATATAGAGGGAGCCGTGGGCCAGGTTCATGATATCCATAATGCCGAAGACCAAAGTCAGGCCCGCGGCAATCAGAAACAACATCAAACCAAACTGCAAACCATTCAGCAATTGCTCGCTAATCAGAATAAGCGACATGCTTTTACCACCTGTGAATCTTAATTAAGTTTGCATTCTTTGGCGTAGACGTCCTGGTAGGAGTCAAACACCTTGCTGACCATACGGTTCACAAGACGTCCGTCCTGATCCTTGACCACTTCACGCAAGTAATAAGCCTGCACGGGGAAGTTGTTGTTGCCGTAGGTAAATGGGCCGCGAACCGAGTTGTAGTCGGCGGCTTTCAGTGCCTTGAGCACCGCTTCGCGGTCGGACACCTTGCCATCAACCTGTTTGACGGCGGCGTCGATAGCCAGAATCACGTCATAGGCCTGAGCAGCGTAAACCGATGGATAGCGGCCGTCGTAGGCTTTGCGGAACTCTTCCACAAAGGTCTTGTTGGCAGGAACATCCAGGTCAGGCGACCACTGAGCCGTGTTCAACATGCCCAGGATAGGCTCGCCCACGGCGGGGATGATGTCCTCGTCACCCGAGAAGGCTGGGCCCAGCAACACCACATCTTTATTCAGGCCAGCGGCCACGAACTGTTTGATGAAGTTGATGCCCATGGCGCCGGGCAGGAAGAAGAACACGGCCTGGGGCTTGGCCGCACGGATCTGTGCCAGTTCAGCCGAGTAGTCAATCTGGCCCAGCTTGGTGTAGAGCTCGTCGTTGACGGGTTTGCCGTAACCACGCTTGAAGCCGTTCAGGTGATCCTTGCCGGCTGGATAATCAGGGGCAATGATGAACATTTTTTCGTAGTTGCGATCCGCAGCCACTTTACCGGCGGCCTCGTCAAAGGCATCGTTCTGGTAGGACACGCCAAAGAAGTACGGATTACAACCGGCACCGGCCAATTGGCTAGGACCCGGATTGCTGGTCAGGTAGGGCACTTTGGCCGAGAACAGAGCGGGAGCCACTGCCAGGGCTACGTTGGAACCCACGGGGCCGGTAAAGAAGTCGATCTTGTCGCGCTGCACGAAGCGATTGACCAATTGGCGGGCCTGGTCGGGATTACCGGCCATATCTTGTTGAATGAACTCGGCCGGGAAACCGCCCAGCTTGCCGTCCAGTTGTTTGATGGCCAGATTAAAGCCATCACGAACTTCACCACCAACGGCAGCGAACGGACCGGATGTGTCCATTGCCATCCCCACTTTGATGGTATCGGCATGAGCCAAAGAACCGCCAAAAGCCGCCGCCAGAGCTACGGTCAATGCAATACGTTTCATGTTATCTCCTTGCGCCACCGCGCTTATAGGCTGTCTTTAAATAAGATGCACAGCAGATCGAACTACAAATTCAACTATGCCAACCATTCATTTATAAATAGTTTAGTTATGAAACAATTTTGCTGGCAAGCTGTGGTTTTTACCTACACCCCTCAAATGCCCTGGTAATTCGACAGGAAACAAAGCCCCGTGCCAATCCCATGGACGGATAAGCACTATAACGACTGTAGGGATAGCCGTTTATGCAGGTTTTCCTTGATTTTGTTAACAATCCCGCACTAAGCGCGCTGCTAAACTGAAGGCTCGCCTCATTATTGGAGATCCCATGCGTATTTCCCATTCTCTGTGCCGCCTTGTCCTTGGCAGCGCCCTGCTCGTTCCTTTCCTGAGCAATGCACAGTCCTCGGAATCCGTTTATCTGGCTGACCTGGCCAAGTCCAACAAGCAAGTGGCCCAGCAGTATCAGAGCCTGATGCAGGACGTCGCCAAAAACGCCAGCTGGGTTAAAGATTTCGGTACGGCTTCGCCGGGCGAAACCGTGTCTCTGGATGGCCGCGACTACCAGGTTTTCCAGGGCTGCAAACCCCATGACTGCACCAGCTCCAGCTACGTAGTGCTACTGGACACCCAAAAGCAGACCATCTCCTACGGTGCTTTTGTGGAAAACAAGGAATCAGGCCCAGGTTTGGCCAGCAGCCAGATTCAATGGCTGGGCAATCCCGAATTTGATCAGATCCGCCTGATGTCACCGGCCCTGTTTTAAAAAAACAGCACTTGACCTTGCCCCCGTGGCAAGCCTTAAGCTGACTCCATTGTTTTTATCAAAGGAGTCAGCTATGTCCACCTTCTCCGTACCCGACATGACCTGCGGCCACTGTGTACGCAGCATCACTGAAGCCATTCAGGCTGTCGCCCCTCAAGCCACCGTCAGCACGGATCTGGAAAAACACCAGGTTACCGTTCAAGGTCTGGATGGCGCACAAGCCCTGAAAGTGATTGAAGAAGCGGGTTACACCCCCAGCGCCCTGTAAGCACAATGCGCCTTTCAAGGTGCCAGCGCTTCAGAGCCAATAAAAAGGCCGGTTGATACCGGCCTTTTTTTCATGCTGCTTCGTTTAGCACGCACATACCGTCAACAACTGACAGGCTCTTGTGTGGTGTCAGCCGGGTCTGTCAATATTGACCGCAAGAATCGGAGTGCTTGCGATGAAAGACCCGCGTATTCTGGCTTCGTAATTGATGATGTCAGGATCCCTGCCCTATGACTACGAACTCTGCTTACAAAACCGACGATCAGCGCTGGGCGGCTGTGCAGGCGCGAGACCGCGCTGCCGATGGCCAGTTCGTCTATGCGGTGCGTACCACAGGCGTGTACTGCCAACCCAGCTCAACAACACGGTTGCCCAAGCGCGAGAATGTCGAATTTTTCGATTCGCCCCAGAGCGCTGAAGCAGCAGGCTATCGTTATAGCCGTAGGACACATGGCTCTCAAACCAGCGCCGCAGCCGAACGGGCCGCCATCGTGGCTCGTGCCTGCCGCCTGATCGAAACTTCGGAGACGCCGCCCTCGCTGGACACGCTGGCAGCCGCGGTGGGCAAAAGCCCCTTCCATTTTCATCGGCTGTTCAAAGCCGAAACAGGTCTGACGCCCAAGGCATACAGCTCGGCCTATCGTGCTCGCAGACTGCGCGAGGAACTGAGCAGTCCGGATACGACCATCACCAATGCGATCTACGACAGCGGATTCAACTCCAACAGCCGATTCTACGAAGCCTCTGAACAGCTGTTAGGCATGCGTGCACGGGACTACCGGGCTGGAGGGGCCGGTGCTGTCATCCGTTTCGCTGTAGGTCAGTGCTCTCTAGGAGCGATTCTGGTAGCCCAAAGCCAACGCGGCATCTGCGCCATCTTGCTGGGCGACGATCCCGATCAACTGGTTCGTGACCTGCAAGATCAGTTTCCCAAAGCCGAAATCATCGGCTGCGACGGGGACTTCGAGCAATTGATCGCTCAAGTCGTGGGCTTCATCGAAACGCCCTCTATTGGATTGCACCTGCCACTGGATGTACAAGGAACGGCCTTCCAGGAACGAGTCTGGCGCGCGCTCTGTGAGATCCCGCCAGGCGTCACCGTCAGCTACACCGACATCGCCGAACGCATAGGCTCGCCCAAAGCTGTGCGTGCCGTGGCCCAGGCTTGCGCCAACAACCACATCGCCGTAGCCATCCCATGCCACCGCGTCGTACGCCGGGATGGCGATCTGGCCGGTTACCGCTGGGGGGTAGACCGAAAACGTGAACTGCTACGCCGCGAAGTACAAGACTGATAGTCGGCTACCTGCCCCATCATCAAGAACGGGTTTTGAAGGCAAGAAACGGAGTTCCCCGTCAGGCCAGGACACATACGATGTGAGCTCCCAATAGAAATACAGGAGATTTCACTCATGGCTTTGCTTGATGGAAAAGTTGCCCTTGTTACCGGCGCATCCTCTGGTATTGGACGCGCCATCGCATTGATGTTTGCTGAGCAGGGAGCGGCGCTTGTTCTTACGGCAAGGCGTGGCTCATTGCTTGAGGCCGTCGCCAAGGATATCCGGCAGTCTGGCGGCCGTGCCGAGTTTGTGGCGGGGGACATTACGCAGGCTGAAACCCATGAGCAACTGATCGAAGCCGCGAACAGCAGATTCGGTGGGCTGGATATTGCGATCAATAACGCCGGTATTGTCGGTGCCCTCAAGCCGCTGGCCGAGATGTCACTGGAAGAATGGCAAACAACACTGGATACCAATCTTGAGGCAGCCTTTCTGGGTGCCCGTAGCCAGATTCCAGCCATGCTCCATCGCGGTGGCGGCTCGATTGTGTTCACCTCGAGCTTTGTGGGCACCAGTGTCGGCCTACCCGGGATGAGCGCTTATGGTGCCGCCAAAGCGGCACTCATGGGACTGGTCAAAGGCATCACGGCGGACTATGCGGCGCAAGGAATACGAGCTAACGCTCTATTGCCTGGCGGAACTGACACAGACATTGCCGGGGATCAGAGCACCAAGGATTGGGCGGCGGGGCTGCACGCCATGAAGCGAATCGCCCAACCTGAAGAAATTGCGTCCGCAGCGCTCTTTCTGGCCAGCTCCATGTCCAGTTTTGTGACCGGCTCCGCCTTGTTCGCGGATGGAGGCAATGCGGCCGTGAAGTGACAATGCGGTGCTTCCTGATAGCTGATGAAGCACCACACTGATAACAGGCAAATACTGAGGCTTGTTAGCCCAGTTGCCCTAACACCGGGAATGTCTTGAGCACCCAGATAGCAAACCGCGCCAGCTCGCCGGTTGCCATGGCCCAACCCATCACAATCAGCACCAGACCCGCCCCCCAGCGCACATAGCGCCCGATCTTCCTGATCTGGGTCATGCGCTGCAAGAAGGGGGTCAGGAAGCAGGCGGCCAGGATGAAAGGTACGCCCAGACCCAAAGCGTAGACGGACAACAGGATACTGGCCTTGCCCGCACTGGCCGTGCTGGCTCCCATCATCAAAATGCCCGCCAGAATCGGGCCGATGCAGGGAGTCCAGCCAAAGCCGAACGCCAGCCCCATTACCGTTGCCCCGCCAGGGCCTGCCGCTTTGCCGGATTCAAAGCGATAGTAGCGTTGCAGACTCAAGGGCATGCGCAGCACCCCCATCACACTAAAGCCCGCCAAAGCCACCATGACACCTGCCGCCACATTCAACTCATAGCGATAGGCCATCAACAGCTGACCAAGGTAAGAGAGGCTGGCTCCCAAGGCGATAAAAACCAGCGAAAAGCCAGCCACAAAACAAACGCTGCGGCCCAGTAGCTGGCTGCGCTTGACCTGCGTATACACCTGCCCGTCCCCGGCCAGATAAGACAGATAGCCGGGAACCAAGGGCAAGACGCAGGGGGAGAGAAACGAAGCCATCCCCGCCAGAAACGCCGTTATCAGGGCGATCAGGCCCAAATCCAAAGACACTATTTCCATATCAAGGGGCCGTGGCAGGTTCCGCTGCAGGGGCGGCCGGCATACGCATACGTTCGCGCGCCAGTTGCAAGCCCTGGTTCACGACCTTGGCGGTTTCCGAATCGGGTGGAAACTGCGCCAGCAAACGCTGCCAGTAGTCGATCGCAGCCGGATACTCCTCTTTATGCAAAGCGGCAGCGCCGGCCAGCATCAAGCCCAATGGCTCTTCGGGATACAGCTCCAGCGATCGCTTGACCAAACGACCCGGCAAACCGTCCAAGGTATCGACACCGGCCAGCAGCATGGATTCCGCATACTCAGCCAATGCCGTCGGGTCTCCATCCACCACGGCCATGGCCTTGGCATACGCCTGTGTCGCTTCCTGATGGCGGCCGTAATAGCGATGTGAACGGGCCATCATCAACCAGGCGCCCGGATCGTCCGGGTTTTCTTTCAGACGCTGCTCCAGACGGGCCACCATGGCCTCAATATCCACGGGCTGTGCGTTGGCTTGCTGCTGCACGGCGGCAGGATCGAGCATGGCCGGATTGCCCAGATAAAAGTACAAGGCGATAGCCGCGACCGGAATGCTGACCATCAAGGTCCAGGCCAGCTTCGGTGCGCCTGCTTGCTGCACAGATTCCGTTTTCAGCCCTTCGTTTTCTTCCAGCACACGCTGGCGCAAATCCATCTGCGCCTGTTCAAAGTCCTGGGCAGACAAGACACCGGCCTGCTTGTCCCGTTCGATTTCCTTGAGCTGCTCACGCAAAATCGCCAGATTGGCCTGCTTGTGTTCAACCACACGCTGCACGGCGGGCTTGCGCTTGACGCTCAACATCAAATACACCGCGCACAGCAGCACCAGTAGCGCGGCCACAATATAAAAAACAATAGTCACGATTGTTCATCCCGAGAAGAGCCCTGCAAGAGAGCATCGGCTTGACGACGTTGTTCCTCGGTCAAGGCCGTGTCATCACCCGCGCGGCGTCGACGGCGCAGCGTAAAGGCATAGACCAGAAAGCCAGTCAGCAATAACAGAGCTGGCCCGAACCAGAGCAGCAAGGTGGTGGATTTAAAGGGCGGGCGATACAAAATGAAGTCGCCATAGCGATCCACCATATACGTGCGAATCTGATCGGGGCTGCGCCCCTGCCCCAACTGCTCCATGATCTGCTGACGCAAGTCCACCGCCAGCTCGGCACGCGATGCCGCAATGGATTCGTTCTGGCACACCAGACAACGCAGCTCGGCCGCAATTTCCAGCATCACCGATTCCTGGGCGCCCTGTTCCCCCGACTGGGCCTGCGCCGCCGGCACCAGAAACCACACACTGGCCATCAAGGCCACCATCCATTGACGCATCATCATGGCTGCTGCTCCAAACGACGGATCAAAGGCAACAAGGTTTCCTCCATGGATTCACGCGACACGGGGCCTATGTGCTTGAAGCGCACAATGCCCTGCTTGTCGATCACAAAGGTTTCCGGCACACCGTACACACCGAAATCAATGCCCACACGACCGTCCCTGTCCATGACAGAGACTTCATAAGAATTGCCATTGCGTAGCAGCCACTCGCGGCTTTCTTCAGGTACGTCCTTGTAGTTCAAGCCCACAATCGGCACCTTGTGCTTGGTGGACAGCTCTTTGATGAAAGCATGTTCGGTCAGGCACGGGTAGCACCACGAGGCCCACACGTTCAGCAACCAGACGCGTCCCTTCATTTGCTCACCCGAAAAACTGGCTTCGGGATTGTGCAATTGAGGCAGGCTGAACGCCGGAGCCGGTTTATCGACCAAGGGCGAAGGCACTTCGCTGGGCTTCAAGGTCAAACCAATGCCCAGAAATACCAGCAACAGTACAAAACCGATCAAGGGAACAGTAAAACGGTTCATGCCTGCACCTGCGTATTCATGGCTTTGTTTTGCACAGCGGCACGGGTTTGCTTGGCGCGATAACGTCGATCACTGATTGCCAGCGCACCGCCCAAGGCCATCAGCAAACAACCCAGCCAGATAAAGTCCACCAGAGGCTTGTAGTACAGACGAACACTCCAACCGCCCTGATCAAAGTTGTCGCCCAGCGCCACGTAAATATGACGCAAACCATTGGCGTTAATGGCCGATTCCGTCATGGGCAAGGCCGAGGACAGATAGGTGCGCTTTTCCGGATACAAGGTGGACACCACCTTGCCATCCTGCAGCAGTTCTACCGTGCCGCGTTCGGCCGAATAGTTCGGGCCCGGCACAATACGCACGCCCTGGAAGCGCGCGTCATACGCGCCCACCTGCGCCGTCTGACCGGGTTGCAACAAGACATCGGTTTCTGTCTCGTAGTGGCTGACCATGGTCACCCCCAGGACAAAGACAGCGACCCCGATGTGGGCCAGGTGCTGACCCAGCCAACTGCGTGGTTGCGAGAACACGCCGGAACGCGTGGCGCGCACACGCTTGACCACATCAAACAAGCTGCCCAAAACAATCCACATGGCCAAACCCGCGCCCAAGGCGGCGGTGCCCTGCCACTGGCCGTACAACAAAGGAATGGCTGCACCCAGCACGATACTGAACACGATCACCAGGGCCAGTTGGCGCACCATATCCATCATGCTGGCACGCTTCCAATTCGCCATGACGCCAAACACGATCAGAACCAGAGCCGGGATCATCAAAGGCACAAACACCTTGTTGAAATAAGGTGGCCCCACGGAGATTTTGCCCAGGCCCAGCGTATCCATAATCAGGGGATACAAGGTGCCCAACAGCACCGTGCCCGTCACCACTACCAGCAAAACGTTGTTGACCAGCAGCAAGGACTCACGCGACACCACGGCAAACTGCCCACCTGCTCCGACACGCGGTGCGCGCCAGGCAAACAGGATCAGGGAGCTGCCCACAATGACGGCGAACAGACTCAGAATGAACACACCTCGGGCCGGATCTGTAGCAAACGCGTGTACTGAGGTCAGCACGCCGGAGCGCACCAGGAAAGCGCCCAAAATGGACAGCGAGAAGGTGCTGATTGCCAGCAACACGGTCCAGTTCTTGAAGCTGCCACGTTTCTCCGTGACCGCCAACGAGTGAATCAGGGCGGTACCCGCCAACCACGGCACAAACGAGGAGTTCTCTACCGGGTCCCAGAACCACCAGCCGCCCCAACCCAGCTCGTAATAGGCCCACCAGCTACCTACGGCAATACCCAAGGTCAGAAAAAGCCAGGCCGAGGTTGTCCAGGGACGCGACCAACGTGCCCAACTGGCGTCCAGACGGCCTGCCAGCAAAGCGGCAATCGCAAAAGCAAAGGCCACCGAAAAGCCCACATAGCCCATATACAGCAAGGGAGGGTGAACAATCAGGCCAATATCCTGCAAGAGCGTATTCAGATCCAGGCCTTCAGCCGGAACCGGGAACATGCGCTCAAAGGGGTTGGAGCTAACCAACACAAACAGCAGAAAACCGGCGGTAATCAGACCCAATACACCCAGCACACGGGCCAGCATGGCTTCCGGCAAGGAACGCGAATAAATGCTGACAGCAAAGGCCCAACCCGTTTGCATGAACATCCAGAGCAGCAGCGAGCCCTCATGCCCGCCCCACACAGCAGCAATCCGGTAGAACAAAGGCAGTTTGGTGCTGGAGTTCTGCGCCACATAGGCAACAGAGAAATCAAAGCTCACAAAGGACCAGGCCAGACACAGCAAGCTGAAGGCCACCAAACCGAATTGCCAGCGGGCTGCGGGACGTGCAAAAGCCATCCAGGCCAAATTGCCACGCCAGGCACCATACAAGGACACAATGCCTTGGGCCAGCGCCAGTACAAAAGTCAGAATCAGGGCAAAGTGTCCAAGCTCCGGGATCATGGCTGGGCTCCTTGTTTCGCGCGCTCGGCCTGCTCCATGGCATGCATGGCCTCGGGCGGCATGTAGTTTTCATCGTGCTTGGCCAGCACTTCTTCCGCCACAAAATGGCCCTGCTCGTTCAAGCGACCTTGAGCCACCACGCCTTTCCCCTCTTGAAACAGGTCCGGCAAAATTCCCGTATAGCTGACAGGCACCTGGGCCGCGCCGTCTGTCACCACAAAGTTCACGGCCATGCCTTGGGCGCCACCACGGCGAATGCTGTCCATCTGCACAATGCCGCCCACCCGGAAGGTCCGGTTTTCAGGGCTTTGCCCCTGGCTGACTTCAGTAGGGGTAAAAAAGAACACCAGGCTGCTTTGGAAGGCATTGAGGATCAGGGCGGTTGCCGCCCCCAGCACGATCAATGCGCCCAGAATCAGGACCAGACGATTTTGTCGCTTAGTCATGGCGCTGGTCCCCCAGGGCGCGCTCGTCACGTACCCGCTGCCAGGCCCGTGCCCGCCCTGCCCGGACGCTGAGCACTTCACCCAGCATCAACACGGTACAGGCCAGCACCGAGCCCCACACATACACGGCATAGCCGCCCATAGCGAAAAAATCGCCCACACTCGACCAATGCATCATCAGCCCTCCGTCAAGTTGCGAACCCAGGCGGTATGCGCCTCACGTTCAAGAATCAAATTGCGCACCCGGTACAGTGCGATAGCAATGCTGTAGCACCACATGGCCAGACTCATCAGCAACATGCCTGTCAGCATGACGGTGGCCATGGATGGCGAGCTGGTCAGCGATACCGAAGCCCCCTGATGCAAGGTGTTCCACCACTGCACCGAGAAATAGATAACGGGCACATTCACCACCCCGACCAAGGCCAGGATGGAAGCGGCTTTGTCCGCCCGGCGCGGGTCGTCGATGGCACCACGCAAGCCCATGAAACCCATGTACAGGAACAGCAGCAACAATTCGGAGGTCAGACGGGCATCCCAGACCCACCAGGCGCCCCACATAGGCTTGCCCCACAGGGCTCCGGTGACCAGGGACAAGACCGTACAGATCGCCCCGGTCGGGGCCAGCGCGGCTGCCATCATGGCGGCGGTACGACTATTGAAAACCAGGCAGATCAAGGACCAGAAACCCATGGCCAGATAGATCAGCATGGACATCCAGGACACGGGCACATGCAGGAAAATGATGCGGTAGCCTTCGCCTTGCTGGGCATCAGTCGGGGCCAAAAAGAAGCCTACATAAGCGCCGACCAGAAACAGCAGAAAGGCCAGGATGGCAGCCCACGGGATAATGCGTCCGGCCAGAACATAGAAGTTTTGAGGAGCGGCGTAGCGATACAGAAAGTTCATGGAATTTACTCAAGAGCAAGGCGCAACGCCGCTGCCGTAGCAGGTGGCGCAAAGAACAAAGCCAACAGTAAAAAAGCGGCCAGAACGGACAGATGCGCTTGCGCACCCAATCCGGCCTGAACCGCTTGCACCGCCCCCGCCCCGAAAACCAGCACGGGCACGTAAAAGGGCAAAATCAATAAAGCCAGCAAAACCCCTGCCGAGCGCAGGCCCAACACCAAAGCCGCGCCAATCGCCCCCAACAAGGTCAGAACGGGCAGGCCCAGCGCCAGGGACAGCATCAGCACGCCCAGGCTGGACGTAGGCAGACTGAATTGCAGCCCCAGAATCGGAGCCAGCAAAAGCAAGGGCAAGCCTGTCAAAAAGGTATGTGCCAGCACCTTGCCCAAAACCCAAAGGCTAAGCGGCAGGTGAGAAAACAGAACCTGCTCCAGTGCACCATCCTGCTCGTCCTGTTCAAACAGGCGGCTTAGCGACAGCATGGTGGCCAGCAAGGCCGACACCCACAGCACGCCAGGCGCCATCTTGGACAGCAAGGCCGCATCCGCCCCCACACCCAAGGGAAACAGGCTGCACACCACCAAAAAGAAAACCAGTGGAATCAGGACATCGCCGGGGCGACGCATCGCCAGGCGCCACTCACGCTTCATCAAGGCTAAAAAGAGACTCAACATGCCTGCCCCAAATCCAGGTGCAGCACCTTCAAATCCCAGGGCAAGGTCTGGTGGCTAGTTAGAATGACAGCGCCCTGCTTATGCAGATGCTGCGCAATCAACTCGCCCAGAAACTTCTGACCGGCGCTGTCCAGCGCAGTCAGCTGCTCGTCCAGAATCCACAAGGGGCGATTGCTCAGGGACAGGCGCACCAGAAACACGCGGCGACGTTGTCCGGCTGACAGTTGCCGTACAGGCACACGACGGTAAGCCAGCAAACCGCCAGCCAACAACGCTTGGTCGCAAGCGTCCCGCTCTAGGGGAACGCGATCCTGCATGAGCAGGCTGTCCAGATTTTCTTGCACCGACAAACTGCTATTGAGTCCAGGCGCATGTCCGCCATACACCAGCTGCCGTCGGTAATCGCTATCGTTGCTTTGCACGGGACGGTCGTGCCAGATCAGTTGGCCTTCGTCGGCCTGGGCGATATTGGCCAGGATACGCAACAAGCTGGTTTTGCCGCTGCCATTGGGCCCACTGACCAAACAACATTGGCCAGCCTCAAGCCTTAGGCTCAGCTCGGAGAACACACGACGCTGGCCCCGTCTACAGGTCAGCGAAACAGCTTGAAGCACAGCAACCCCTTGTCAAGAAAGCAAACAGAGCGAAGCCGCCCCTGAAAAAAGGCGGCTTGCTTAGCTCGCTAAGTAAAGACGAGCCCTCTTCAAGACAGGGGATGTTTTACTTAGTTCCACAATACCCACGAGAAACTCAAGCTTATTGATCTAGGCCAATCCGGGTTCAAGGCTGCATTCTTGATAAGATGCTGCCTTAGTACTTTCTTTGAGCAATAAACCATGAGCACCCCAATCACCCTGACTCCCCAGCCCCTCAGCCCCGAGGCTTTTGCTCCTTATGGCTGGATGTTGGGTAAAGGTCTGGCCACGGCGCCGGTGACGGCCGCCTTCAGCAATGCCGCCACTGACTTCTGGCACGAACATGCGTTTGACACAGGTCCAAGCGGTCAGACCGAAGTGCTATGGGTGAATTACCGCATTCAAGACCCCAACATCACGACCCTGGAAAACCACCTGCTGACGCAACAGGCACTGATCCCGCTGACTGGCGAAGTAGTCCATATCGTGGCCGAAAGCAAAGCCGAAGGCGGCCCGGATCTGTCCACCCTGAAAGCCTTCCGTATCCCTCAAGGACAAGGTGTGTGCATGCGACCCGGTTGCTGGCACAGCAGTCGGGTTGCTGGGGGTGAAGTGGCCTGTCTGATGTTGACGCGCATCTCTACCACGGTAGATCTGGTCGCCCATTTGAACGAGGGCGAACCCGCCACGGAAAGCGAGTTGCGTCCTCTGGAACAAAGCGTGGTGGTGGCGCTATAAGGTGCCCGCAGCAGAGCGCGACCATCGCTCTGCCCGACACCCGCATCAAAACGTCGATGCCGCGCCGTATTTCAGCGCCAGCTCAATAAAGGCGCGCATTGCAGCAGATTGATAGGCGCCCTTGCGCTGCATCAAAATGGCCCGCCGTTGCGGCGGGGCCGGGTCCAGACTCACAGCCACCAAATACTCGCTATTGCCGGCAATCGCGGCAGGCAACAAGGTCGCCAGACCCGTGCGCCGAACCACCTCGATCACGGCATTGAGCGAGTTCGACTCCATCGAAACCTTCAAATCCAGATCATGCTGACGACAATGGCGTTCGATCTGCCCACGCGTGGCAAACTCGGGCGTCAGCAAAACCAAAGACTCACGCATCAGCGTGTCCCTATCGATGCTGCGGCGCTCGGCCAAGGGGTGCGTGCGGCTCATCACCAACGCCAGCGTCTCCACCAGTAAAGGCTGAAACTCCACGGCAGCCGAAGTCGGCTTTTCAAAAGCGATACCAATATCCAGCTCGTCTTCGACCAATTGCGTTTCCACACGCTCCTGCAGCATTTCCTGCACCACCAGGCGCACATTGGGATAACGGCGGTAAAAGGCCTCTACCAGAGGGCCAATCAAGTAAGACGTAAAGGTAGGCGCCACCGCCACTCGCAAGGAGCCTCGACTCAAATCGCTGACGTCATGCAAGGCCCGCCGCCCTTCTTCCAGATCCTGCAAGGCTTGCCGGGCATAGCGCAAGTAGACCTCGCCCGCATCCGTCAAACGCACAAGACGTCCGGTGCGATCAAACAGTTGTGCGCCCAGATGTTCTTCCAGCTGGCGTACCTGCTGAGACAAGGCCGGTTGAGACACGTGCAAGGCGCGTGCGGCGCGGGTAAAGCTTTGATACTGGGCAACCGCCAGAAAATAATTAAGATGGCGCAAAAGCATAAGGGACCCTTCTATAAGCAAACCCAATGCAAAGCATCAGAAATCGGTATTTTACCTTATGACCCTGAAGGGTTAATCTTCTATCCAAGCCGAACTACAAGGACAAGGATGAAAGACATTATCGACGGTTTCCTGAAATTCCAACGGGAAGCCTATCCCAAGCGCGCCAAGCTCTTCAAAAATCTGGCCACACAACAAAACCCCCGCGCTTTGTTTATCTCTTGCTCCGATAGCCGTCTGGTCCCCGAGCTGGTAACACAACGTGAACCCGGCGATCTGTTCGTGATTCGTAACGCTGGCAACATCGTTCCCTCCTACGGCCCGGAACCCGGTGGTGTGACCGCCTCCGTGGAATACGCCGTGTCCGCCCTGCGTGTATCCGACGTCGTGATTTGTGGACACTCGGATTGTGGTGCCATGACCGCCATTGCCTCCTGTCAGTGCCTGGACCATATGCCCGCTGTAGAACACTGGCTACGCTACGCCGACTCGGCCCGCTTGGTGAATGAAGCCCGCACCCACGCCAACGAGCAGGAACGCATCTCTTCCATGGTGCGTGAGAACGTGGTGGCCCAGTTGGCCAATATCCAGACTCACCCTTCCGTGCGTCTGGCCATGTCCGAAGGCCGCTTGACCCTGCACGGCTGGGTCTACGACATTGAGTCGGGCACGATCGACGCCTATGACGGTGGCAGCATGAAATTTGTGTCCCTGGCTGACAACCCGGATGTATGTGCTGCTCCCTTGGTACGCCGATAAGTTCCTAGCGGACAAAATAAAAAACGCCATGCATTTGCATGGCGTTTTTTTTGCTACCTGCCTACGTTTATCCCCCCCTCAAAAACCTGTGCCTGTCTGTGTCAGGAATAAACGCCTCCCCACTATGATGGTCCTGAACCGATGATCTTTTCATCCCTCTGTTCCATCCGGGTCGCGCGTTCATCTTGAACATCAGGATATAACAAGCAAAGCGCTGTTCAGAACATGCCGCTCGGAGACTCTTTTTTAATGGCTGAACAATGAAAAAAACATGTCTTGCCCTGGCCTTGATGGCCTTGCATGCCGGGACACAGGCACAAGGCTTCTCCAACACCTACTTTATCGGCGACAGCCTGACTGACAGTGGGCAGTTCGGCTCGCGCTTTACCACCAATCCTGGCCAGGTCTGGTCCCAGGTACTGGCTCAGAAACTGGGAACCGACGCGGCCCCTAGCAGCCAAGGTGGTAGCAACTATGCCGTCGGCGGAGCCCGCGTGGCTGTCGATGAGCTGCTGGATCCCAGCAAGCCTCCCAGCCCCACTAATCCCCCTTTGCCCGCGATGACCACGCAGACCGCTCAACTGCTGGCCATGCACAATGGACGCTTGGACGGACAGGCCCTGTACACCGTCTGGGGTGGCGCAAATGACTTGTTTGCCGCCGTAAAAGATCCGTTCAATATGTCCCAAATCGTGGCTGATTCCGTCGGCAATCAAGCCGCCTTGATCAACACGCTATCGCAAGCGGGCGCTCGCTACATTCTGGTCCCCAACATTCCTGATCTGGGCATGACTCCAGAGTTCGCCGGCTCCCCTATCAGCGCGGGTATCGCCACCTTGCTCAGTGACAGCTACAACCAGGCGTTTACCCAGCAGCTCAGTTCCAGCTCTGCCAATATCATTCCCTTGAACGTCTCGGCACTCTTGCATGAAGTGGCTGCCGACCCGCAGGCCTACGGCTTCAGCAACGTCAATACAGCAGCTTGCGGCAGTGTGTCCTCTCGCCTGTGTACGCCTGCCGATCTGGTGGCTCCTGGTGCAGACCAGAACTATCTATTTGCTGATGGTGTCCACCCCACGTCAGGCGGCCATGCTGTTATTGCCGACTATGCCCACGCTGTCGTCAGCGCCCCCAGTCAGGTCGCCATGCTGGCCTCCGCAGCCAATACCGCCGGGCAGATGCAAATGCAGCACATTGACCGTCGTCTGCAAACGGTCAGTTCGTCACAAGACAGAGATCTGGCAGTCTGGTTCCAGGGAGAGGCCATCACGCGCAATGGCAGCAGTGCGAACTCACATCTTGATGGCACGCAAGCAGCCTGGAAGCTGGGTTTGGATAAGCGTCTGGCTGATTGGACGGTCGGTGCCTACCTGTCTTACGACAATCTGGATGGCGATACGGACGAAAAAGGCACTTATAGCCAGAAGCGTCAGTCCGCTGGTCTGTACGGCCGCTGGCAGGCCGAGAATCTATGGGTGAACGCCCAGCTTTTCTACAGCGATCTGGACAATAAAACCCGCCGTCATATCCGTCTGGGTGCCGCTACGCGCGAACACCAGGCCAAAGCAGGTGGCAGCCAATACGGCGGCAAGATCAGCACGGGTTACGACTGGCAGGCCGGTGCCGTCACCCATGGCCCGTTGTTAAGCCTGAGCATGCAGAAGTCCAAGATCAAGGCTCTGTCGGAAGATGGCCGAGGTTTGTCTACCTCCATGGGTTTTGATGCTCAGGACCAGACTTCGGTACAAAGCAGCCTCGGTTACCAGATCAATGTTGCTGTCAGCAATCAGTGGGCCGTTTATGCCTCCGCACAGTGGCTGCATGAATTCAGGAAACCGGCAGAGCTGCTGGGCGCACGCTTGCAGGACGGCGTCTACAACCACCACCACTTTTATCTGCCTACGGATCAGGAGCGCGTGCGTGACACAGGCCTGTTGGAATTGGGTGCGACGGGTCAGCTAAGCAATAACTGGACGCTGGGAGCCGGTGTCAGCACCCAGGTTGGTAAAGGCACCAGCGCTCAAACAGCCTTGTACCTGAATACGGCTTACCGCTTCTAAGTCGGCAAGTCTTCACAACTATTGCGGCATCCTGGCCTGGCCAGGATGCCGCAATTTCAATCTGCTTTACGTACCGATCTGCTGATCAGCCCAACAAGGAATCCAGGGTCTGATTCAGCGTTTCCAAAGGAGTACCAACCGCCGGTAGCTTTGTCACTTTTCGACCATCCACAAACAGCAAGGTCGGATAGGATTGCGCGCCCAAAGCCCGTGCCAAGGCAAAATCAGCCAAGGCTTGTTCCCGGCCTGAACCGTCAGTCAAACGGCGTCGCACAGCATCTACATCCAGGCCATTGGCAGCAGCGATTCCCAGGCAGACCTCCTGATCAGACAAGCTGCGTCCGTTCAAGTAGAAAGCCTGCTGCAACTCGTGCACCCAATGAATGGCCTGCTCCGGATCTTGCGCTCGCAGCACCGCCAAGGCCGTGGCCGCTTCCAGTGAATCCATGACAGTCGAGCCCTCCTCTGCCAAGGCCTTATAAGCAGCCCCAAACGTCGCCCCCGTCATTTGCGCGATGCGCTCGTTGGATTCGGAAATATAAGGGTAGCGGGACATGGGCGCAGCCCGGTCACCCACGAACAAGCCACCCGAGACAGCAGTAAAAGGAATGCGGTGCTTATTGGCCGCTTCGAACTCGACCATGCGTTCGGCAAAACCCCAGCACCAGCCGCAATACACATCCTGCACATACACAATCGAGCGAGCAGGCAAATTGAACGTGTTCATGACATTCCCTAAAAATGGTGTGGCTTCCCGGAATGGGAGAGAAACGGCACTCCTGATCCTAGCCCCCAGACATGAAATGACGCAGAGGATAAAAAGCCGAGGACTCCACTTTATTGAATAAACGTCAGGAAATAAACTTCATTTCCTGTCGGGTGAAAGTCCCTCGCGGCTCGGTATTTCAAGCGGCCTGCAGCAGTACAGACCTCACCGCGCTGAAACCTGTAAAACAAGACCTCCAAACCGTGAGACAAACCTAAGCTTCTGAACCCAAACCGGCTCCTGTGTTGGAATGACACGACTTTCACCTCCCCCTTGAGAGCCCGACCGGCTTTACCTTCCCGGCACAATGCTTTTATAGTGTGGCTTCGATTCATTTCCCGTGAGGTATTCGTCCAATGCGCCACTAATGCCGCCGTCCCTTAGACGGCCAGTCTCCACCCGCCCCCACTACGACTCAGGGGGAGTTCCTGGCATTAATGGAAGCATTACGCATGACGAATCCTTATCTGACGCTGGAAGGCGTGTCCTATACCTTGCCGCAAGGCAAGACCCTGTTTTCCCAACTGAACGAAACCTTCGACTTGCGGCGCACTGGCCTTGTCGGACGCAACGGTGCAGGCAAAACCATTCTGGCTCAAATCCTGGCCGGAGAAATTCAGCCTAGCAGCGGCCGTTGCCTGCGCTCGGGAAAAGTGCATTATCTGGCGCAGCAAGTGGCTTCTGTCAGCGGCTTGCGCGTCGCTGATCTTGCGGGCGTAGGCCCAGCGCTGGACGCCCTTGCCCGGATTGAATCCGGCAGTAGCGCCGTAGAAGACTTCAATCTGATCGAAGACCGTTGGGATATTCGACAGCAATTGCAGGAAGCGCTGGAGCGCAATGGCCTGGGTCATCTGACTGCCGAGACGCCTGCCGAAACATTAAGCGGCGGCCAGGCCATGCGGGTGTCGCTAATCAATGCCTTGCTGTCTCAGGCCGATTTCCTGATTCTGGATGAACCCAGCAACCACCTGGATCGCGACAACCGGCTTGCGCTGATTGAGCAGCTACGACACTGGCCCCATGGCCTGCTGGTCATCAGCCATGATCGCCAACTACTGGACACGATGGAGCACATTGTGGAGCTGTCTTCCCTGGGGCTACGTAGCTATGGCGGCAATTACAGCCACTACGCCGAGCAGAAAGCCTTGGAGCAGCAAAGCGCCATGGACCAGCTTGAGCACCGCAAGCTGGAGCGTCAGCGCGCAGAAAGCACCATGCAAGAGCAGCGTCAACGTCAGGAGCGTAGACAGGCACGTGGCAATCAACAGGGCAAGCAGGCCAATCAGGCCAAAATCCTGCTGGACAGGCAAAAGGGCCGCAGTGAAGCCACCACCGGCAAACTGCGTCAACAACACGTGACGGCTCAAAAGCAGTTAGCGCAACGCGTGCAGGAAGCGGCCGAGTTGATCGAACAGGACAGCGCCATCAATCTGCATGCCCTGCCCTTGGTGCCGCTAAGCCGCCAACGCGTTGTGGAGCTGGATGAAGTAAAGCTCCCTTTTGCCCCGGTAGACCAAACCCCAATCTCGATGCTACTAAGCGGCCAGCAACGGATAGGTGTCATAGGCCCGAACGGATGCGGGAAATCCACGCTACTCAAGGTCATTGCAGGCCAATTGGCACCCGTTTCAGGCCACTGCAAAGTAGTGCCACAACATGTTTATCTGGATCAGGGCTTGGCCGATCTGGATCCACAGCAAACCGTGCTGGAGCAGATACAGGCCGTCAACCGCAAAAGCAGCGAAGGCGACTTGCGCATGCGTCTGGCACAACTGGGACTGGACGCCCAAAAAGTCACCGGCCCCAGCGCTGCCTTGAGCGGTGGCGAACGCCTGAAAGCCGCCCTGGCCTGCGTGCTGTACGCGGATCCTCCGCCACAACTGCTGCTTCTGGATGAACCCAGCAACCATTTGGATCTGCCTTCAACCTTGGCCCTGGAAACCATGTTGAGCAGCTACCAGGGCACGCTGATGGTGGTCTCGCACGACGATGCCTTCATGAACAATCTTGGGCTGACGGAACGGCTGGAATTTAGTGAAGAAGGCTGGAAATTACGGCCTTGGTAGCGGAGCAAAAACATAAGTGACTCGCCCCCGCTATCTTGACTGCAAACACTGATGGCGGTGGATCCGAGATCCGAATTCCGGAGCAATTGCCCACTAATAACAAGGTTTTGAAGCTGCTGCGCTTAATGAATTGAACTATCACTTCAAATTCACTGTCTTTACGCGAAAAACCTGACGCTTTCCAAAGCATCGAAGCTGCATGATTTTAGATGCACTCGTACAAAGTCTGCCTAAGGTTCCCAAGTAGTTCCCTTGCCAAACGCTCTGCTTCCTCACCCCTCGTATCCCAACGATCAACCACCTCACCGACATACGCCAGACGCGCATATTCCAAGGTCTTTGCCAGCTCCGCGGACAGCCTGGGAATAGCCCACTCTGCTGCCTGCTCTTTAGTCACAAAATCCCCATGAACACCTGTTCGCCACATGCGCGCCAAGGTCAGCAGAACATTGCGCTCGTCTCCACGCAGCCCTTCATGCAAGGGATCTACACCATCCCGCATTGCCTGGCGTATATGCTCGATCGGTGTAGCCGGAACATCTGCCAGCACATCGCTCCCCCATAACAACTGCGCCTGCTGGCGGGCCTGGGCCAAGAGCAAGGTATATTCCGGGTCAGCAGAGGCGTCGGACAAGTAGCCCTCCTTGAAGGCATCCCGCAGCCATTCACCGTAAATAAACTCCACCTTGGCCGGATGAACATTGCGTTGAAGATCTGCCAGACGACACACCACCAGCTCGATACAACGCGGACCACCAGGCGTGGCCGGATGAGGGGCTGAAACAGACAATAAAGCTGCAATCAGATCCTGACGCTGTTCATCTGACAGGGGAGCATCAACCACCGCCAATATATCCAGATCGCTATGTGGCCGGAGCCCTCCGGCCACAGCGGAACCGTGCAGATAAAGAGCTTGCACATTAGGGGTCAAGATTTTTTGTACGAGTTCCAAGGTAGCGCGCAACTGGTTGTTTGGATTTTCTGAATCCAGCATTCAACAAAGTCTCTTCAAAAACAGGATTAGCGACATAAGACAGCCATCAAGGTTGGTGGCCCCTTCCTGCCATGCACCCTCACAAACCCCGACTGCCCGTCAAACTCTTAGCGCGTCGCTGGATACGAAACCGGACGCACTGGCCCTTTATAAAGCCCAAAGGCCAGACCCGCAATAATCGCGCTGATCGACAAGGCCTCAACAAAACTTACTTGCTCGCCCAATATCAGCATGGAACTGCCCAAACCAAACACCGGAATCAGCAAGGACAAGGGGGCTACCGTGGACACCGGATACAGCTTGAGCAAGGAATTCCAGCCCCAGTAAGAAAAGTGCGTAGCCAGATAAACCTGAAACAGAATCGACATGACCGACATCAGGTTGATCGCCTCTGGCAGAGTCGTGAAGGGTTCGGCCCCGTGCAGCCAGTACGAAACCAGAAAAAGTGGAATAGGTGGAAACAGGCTGGCCCACACCATGAACGAGAAAATCTCCTTCACACCGGACAGTTTGATGATCACATTCCCGATACTCCAGGACACGGCACTCAACACAACCAGCACCAGCCCGAAGGTGGCATCCCCACCACCCTGAGACAAGATAATGCCCACCAGGCCCACAAACGCGATCAAGGCTCCCAGCAGTTGCGTCGCTCGCAAGCGTTCCTTGAACAGCAAAGCGCCCCAGCCCATCGTAAAGAAGGCACTAAGCTGAATCAGCAGCGAGGCCACGCCCGGATGGACACCCACCTGAATGCCATAGTTGATAATCCCCCACATGCCCAGGCCAAAAATAAAGCCATAAATCACCACATAGCGAAACGGGATATTGGGTCTGGGAATGAAGAACACCAGCGGCAAGGCCGCCAGAGTAAAACGTATCCCCGTAAGCAGAAAAGGCTCCATGGAAAGCAAGCCCAGCTTGGTGATCGGGAAATTCACTCCCCAAACCAGAGTGACCAAAATGGCAAGAATCAGGTGTTTTTTTTGCATGTCCGACAGCTCCAGACGAGGCCGGGGGGTCAATTCCCCCGGCCTGCTCCACTAGTTGATTGAAAACCGCTTCTGCATCAGGCAAAGCCCCGCGATTTCCATCAACAAGTGATCAGCAGACAAGCGCTGCTCACTAGAAAGCGTGGGGATTTTCTTCAGGAAATTTCTGACTCGACCGGCATCGAAAAAGGGCACCCGATTCAAGAGATCGCTATGAAGGGTGTCACTGACAAACTGATGCAGCCGCGACTGAGGTGCCAGGCTGGCTGGCGGCGCACGGAAGTACTGTTTTTTGCGCTCGTAGATTTCAGCAGGCAGGTAAGGCCGCATTGCTTCACGCAAGGCGTACTTCTCCGTTTTGCCGCGTACTTTCATGGGAATGGACAGGTTGCACGCATACTCCACGACACGGTGATCCAGCAGCGGAGGACGTCCCTCCAGACTGCCTGCCATCTCCATGCGGTCACCCAGCGACGTCAGCACCAGATTGGGCAAACTGGATTTGGCCACCATATACAGGGCCCGATTCACAGGCGACCAGGACGCAAAGGAATGCGGCTTGAGGCGGTTATAGAACTGGCCATAGGGATCGCGATACGCATTTCTGTCCATAAAGCCCGTGCTGTACAGGCTGGCCAAAGGATCAAAAATTCCGGCCTGCCCATCCAGCCAGGAGACTTTGTGTCCCAACTCGCGATTCACCCAGGCCGTCCCTACTTCCTGACTATCCAGATAACGGCCAGAACCTGCCCCCATCTGCTGCAACAACTCGGACACTACGGTCTGGTCCTGCCCCTGGTTGTCGTACAACAGCATGTCACGGCGGCTATGGGGATAACCGGCAAACACCTCGTCTGCCCCTTCGCCGGTAATAACGGCTCGCATCCCATTGCTCTGTACAAATTTGCACAATAGGTACTTGCCTACGCTATGAGCATTGGTGAAGGGCACTTCAGCGTGCCAGAGAGCATGTTCGTAATTGTCTGCAAGGTCATTGGAGCTGACGCTAAGCACATTCATGTGTGCTTGGTTATGCCGGGCAGCAATCTCGGCAAAATGGCGCTCGTCGTAACCCTCTTCACCCTCAAAAGACAGGTGAAATGCTTGCAGCTGCTGACCTTGCAATTGCGTGCACATGCCCAGCATGGCTGAAGAGTCCAGGCCACCACTCAGGCAAACCCCAATTGGTACATCCGCATGCAGACGCAGTTTGACCGACTCCTCGACCACTGCGCGCAGTCCCTCAATCTGCTCTTGTTCAGAGCGCGCTTCCAGAGTCTGGCCTGAATCCGGAAAGCTCCAATCCCAATAGCTCTCGGTCTGAACGCCGCTTTGATCCACGATCAGCCAAGAGCCTGGTCGCACGCTGCGGATCTTCTGGAACACGGTACGATCGCGCAAAATGAAATAGCGATTCGCGTACGAATCCTCATCCCACTGAGCCGGCACACCAGCTGCCAGCAAGGCTTTGATCTCGGAGCCGAAGTACCATCGGCCATTATGCTCGGCGTAGTACAGGGGCTTGACCCCGATCCGGTCCCGGATCGCAATCAGTTGGCGACGTGCACGGTCATACAACAGAATCGAGAACTCGCCGCGCAGCTCTTTAAGCGCACGCACACCATGTCGCCGGTACAAATGCAGTGCAATTTCACTGTCTGACGATGTTTTAAAGCGGCAACCACTGTCTTCCAGTTCTTTGCGAATGCGTTTGTAGTCATAAAACTCGCCATTCACCATCAGAACCAGATCACCCTCGTCCGCGACAATAGGCTGGGTGCCATTTCCCAGGCCCACCAAACCCAGTCGCACATAACCAAAACCCACTTGCCCCATGGGGTCAAACCAGGTGCTGGAGCTATCGGGCCCGCGATGGTGAATTTCGCGCAAAGCCTGATCAAACATATTTCGGGGCAAGTCCGTAGGGACTGCAGAGAACACACCGACATAACCACACATACAGCTCTCCCTTACTGCTCATTTGTTTTTGATGCCAAGTCACAGCGCCATCGCTTGATTGGCGATTTAATTGAGAAACTTCTGCTTCTTGCTGATGCCGGGCTTAGCTCACCTTGTTCTTTTTCTTGTCCAGAAAATCTGCCAGCCTGGCACTGGTTTCCGGATCAGACTGAACCACGGCGGCAATCAAGGCCTCGGTCAGCAAACCGTCTTGCTGGCTTTGATCCGTGATACGCGGCAGCACATGAGTAATGGCGTAATTGGTCATGGGCAGATTGGAGGCAATCGTCCTGGCCAGCTCCTTGGCTTTGGCCAGGGCCTCGCCTTCGGTCGTCAGATACTGGGCAATACCTTTGGTGATGCTCTCCTCGGCATAAACGCTACGGCCTGTCAGCATCATGTCCGTCATCAGGCTCAAGCCCGCCAGACGAGGCAGGCGCACGGAGCCACCTACCCCCACGTAAAGACCACGCATGCCTTCAGGCAAAGAGAAAAAGGCAGTCTCATCGACCACTCGGATATGGCATGCCGTGGCAATTTCCAGTCCACCACCAATTGCCGCGCCCGACATGGCCGCCACGACGGGGACCTTGCCGTACTGAATCAGCTCGAAGGTCTCGTGCCACTCACGGAAGAAATGCACACAATCAATCACCGACTGATTGCGCACTTCACCCAGATCCAGGCCCGCACAAAAATGCTTGCTGGTGCTGTAGAGAACAGCGGCCCCAATGTCGCTGCCTATCGTGGAAAAAACACGACGCAATTCATGCATCACCGCCAAGGACATGGCATTGCGCTTTTCTGGCCGGTTCAAACCCACCAGCAGCACCGCACCTTCCTGCTGCACCGTTAAATACTCAAAATCGTCCATTCCCTCTTATCCCCAAGTAATTAATGTTTGCTGATCTTATGGGGACTGCCGGATTCCCACCTTTAAAAGTGGGTCAGTTTTTGGCAAAATTGGGCCATGAGCATTTCCGTGAATGACTACCCTCTGGAAAACTCGAACTGGGATGTGGAAGTCAGCCTGCGTGCCTTCACATCAGGGTCGATCTTTCCCAAGCACGTGCACCAGTGCGGACAGCTTGCCTATGCCGCATCGGGGGTTTTGTCGATGTTCACGGAAAAAGGAAATTGGGTCGTGCCCAGCAAAAGGGCACTGTGGGTGCCGCCGGGCGTGGCGCATGAAATGCATATGCGTGGCGATGTCACGATGGTGAATACCTATCTGACACGGCAGGCAATCGAACAGGCGCAACTGCCTGATGACTGCCAGGTGTTCGGCGTCTCGCCCTTGCTGCGGCATCTGTTCAGCGCGGCCATGGAACTACCTGCCGAACGGCCGGATTGCGAACGTACTCATCACGTCATTGGTCTACTGGTAGAAGAAATCCGGCTGATGCCCAGGCTGGGCCTGAGTGCCCCCCTGCCCTCTGACAGCAGACTCGGGGCCGCCTGTCAGCGCTTTCTGGATAATCCCACCCAGAATATCTCTACTGATGAGATGGCCGCCTGGGCCATGCTAAGCCGCCGCACCTTCACCCGTCGCTTCAAGGAGCATATGGGCATGACGTACCTGGCCTGGCGACAGCAAATGTGCCTGCTGGTGTCGATTACTCGTTTGGGAAATGGAGAGCCGGTCACCCGAGTGGCCTCGGATCTGGGCTTTAGCAGCCCCAGCGCATTTTCTACTATTTTTCGTCGCGCTTTGGGGCAACCGCCTAGCCAGTATCTGGCGACGAGCAGGGAAGTGCCGGTTTATTAAGTCTAACGCTCGCTTTTCATTAGCTTAATTTTCTGGCTTTTTTTATAAACTTTAAGAGCAACGTCACGCGTCATAAAAAAACAGGCCTTTGGAATATCCAAAGGCCTGCTATTTACTCTGCACGTCAAAAGACGCTCTAGGGTATTAGACGTTGAACAAGAAGTTCAGCACGTCACCATCTTTCACAACGTATTCCTTGCCTTCAGCGCGCATCTTGCCGGCTTCCTTGGCACCTTGTTCGCCCTTGCAGGCCACAAAGTCATCAAAAGCGATGGTCTGTGCACGGATAAAGCCGCGCTCAAAGTCGGTGTGGATCACGCCTGCAGCTTGAGGGGCGGTATCGCCCACGCGGATGGTCCAGGCGCGGACTTCTTTAACACCTGCAGTGAAGTAAGTTTGCAGGCCCAGCAGGCTGTAGGCAGCGCGGATAACGCGGTTCAGGCCTGGCTCTTCCATGCCCAGATCGGACAAGAACTCAATCTTGTCAGCGTCGTCCAGTTCAGCGATTTCAGCTTCTACGGCAGCACATACAGCCACAACAGGAGCGCCATCAGCGGCAGCATAGTTCTGTACGGCTTCCAGGTGTGGGTTGTTGGTGAAACCGTCTTCTTTCACGTTGGCCACGTACATGGTGGGCTTGGCGGTGATGAAGCCGTAGGATTTGATCTGGTGCAGTTCGTCTTCGTCCAGCTTCAGCGAACGCACGGACTTGCCTTCTCCCAGTGCTTTCTCGATACGCTCCAGCAGGGCTACCAGCTTGGCAGCGTCTTTATCACCCGAGCGAGCCAGTTTCTGGTTACGGTGCACGGCTTTTTCAACCACGCCCAAGTCGGCCAGCGCCAGCTCGGTGTTGATGATTTCGATGTCAGCCAAGGGGTCAACCTTACCGGCAACGTGAATGACGTTGTCATCGGCAAAGCAGCGCACCACGTGCACGGTGGCGTCGGTTTCGCGGATGTTGGCCAGGAACTGGTTACCCAGGCCTTCGCCCTTGGAAGCACCGGCGACCAGACCAGCGATGTCTACAAATTCCACCACGGCAGGCAAAATGCGCTCGGGATTCACGATCTTGGCCAGATCTTGCAAACGCTGGTCAGGAACTTCGACCACACCGACGTTCGGTTCGATGGTGCAGAAGGGGTAGTTTTCAGCCGCAATGCCGGCTTTGGTCAGAGCGTTGAACAGAGTGGATTTACCAACGTTGGGCAAGCCAACGATGCCGCATTGCAGTGCCATGAGTATCCTGAAAATCAAAGAGTTATATAAACGATGCACTATTGTAGCGCCCTTGGGCGCTACAGAGCCTGCAGACGGGTCAGAACAGTCGTGCCGGGGACACAGGCTAGCGCCTTGAAACGCGGGCTTGCCTAGACAGGAATGCCGTCAAACAGCTTGAGCAGGCCAATAATCAGCAAGACCGGGCCACCATTGAAGATGGCATGCAGCACGATCGATGCACCAATGCCTCGACGCACTCGCAGCCAGGCCAGTACCAACCCTGTCAAACATTGGGGCAGCACCAGCATGGGCAGCAAATACCAGCTCATACTGTTGAGCTGAAAGTTATACAAATGCAGCGCTCCAAAAGCCAGCGTTGCACCATAAAACACCCAGGGAAAGAAACGCCAATAGCGTCGCATGGATGAAAAGCGCCATGCCCTTCCCTGCAAGGCACCCACCAACTTGCGCCACCAGCTACTGCCTGTGGGCAAGGCTTGGCGTGGCATGCCGGTATAACGGCTGATCCAGACAGCCAGGCACAAGACCAGCAAGCCTTGTATCAACCACCAGCCTGGTCCCTGAAACATCAGGAACACCGCCAGCGGAACAACCGTCAGCCATTGTGACGGCCGTCTCAACACGAAACGAAAGACCAGCTCTTCCACAATAGGTGCCCAGATAATGGCTTGCACCCAAGGAATACGCGTCGGGTCCAGACGATGCTGCGCACCGCCCACACCTGCTACCGAGACAGCGATCGGGCCCAGTACCAGCGCATTAATCAGCCACAGCATGCCCGCCCATTGCAGCAGACGCTTCCAGGGCAAGGGAGCAAACCAGTCCAGATACCAGCCGTCACCCTGGACTCTGCCAGGCAAACGCCGGGCGCTACGAGGGTGACGCAGAAAATAAAAGAAATCTTTAAGCTCGTCCCGGAAACGCATCTGGCTGCTTGGCGCTGGCTTCATGCGTCAAGCCTTCTGGGGCGCGTAAAGCTGGCGGGTCGCCTGCTCAAAGTCGCCACGCAGCAAAGCAGGCATCATGACGCGGCAGCGATTCATGCCGTCCTCGATCTCGCGCAGCTCTTCATTGCGAGGGGTATGCAGTACAAAGTTCACCACTTGCTGGGCCAGGCCCAAGGTGCGAGGGTGACCAATGCCCAGGCGCAAGCGCCAGAAATCCGGTGTCCCAAAGGCGGACTGGATGTCGCGCAGGCCGTTATGCCCGGCGTGCCCACCGCCTTTTTTCATCTTCACCTGACCGGGCAGCAAATCCAGTTCGTCATGCAGGACCAGCACCTGTTCGGGCTTGAGCTTGTAGAAACGCATCAAGGCACCGGCGGCTTGCCCGGACTTGTTCATGAAGGTAATGGGTTTGGCGATGATGACGTTTTCACCTTCAAAACGCGCTTTGGCCACCCAGGAGAAAAAGGATTTTTCCAGGTTGAACGTTGCATGCAGATCATCAGCCAACTGGTCTGCCAACCAAAAGCCCGCATTGTGACGGGTGGTTTCGTACTCAGGGCCAGGATTACCCAGGCCAACAATCAAACGGATAGGCTCAGACATGAATGTTTTCGCAGAAAGCGCCTGCTCCGGCAAAGGCGCAGGCACAAATAACAAACCCCCGCCAGCATACGCTGACAGGGGTTGATTCGCCAAGCTGCGAGCCGACCGAAGCCGGCTGGCAATCTTGATTACTCGGCGCTTTCTTCTGTTGCTTCCGAAGCAGCAGCACCACCGCCAACTGGCAGAGCAGCAGCCAGCAGAGGGTTGGCTTCGTTACCAGCGTAAGTAACACCACGTGGCAGCTTGATGCTGTCCAGGTGCACGTTGGCGTTGGCAGTCATGCCGCTCAGGTCCACAGTGATGGACGCTGGCAGGTTAGCTGGCAAGCAGGTGATTTCCAGTTCGGTCAGGATGTGGCTGATAACTTGGCTGCTCAGCTTGACGGCTGGGGACACGTCGCCACCTTCAAAGTTCAGAGGAACTTTGGTGGTGATGGCTTGCGAAGCCAGAACGCGTTGGAAATCAACGTGCAGAACTTGCTGCTTGTAAGGGTGCCACTGAACCGAGCGCAACAGCACTTTTTCAGCTTTACCGTCCAGTTCCATCGTCAGGATGGAAGCGTGGAAGGCTTCTTTACGCAGGTTGTGGTAGGTCTCGTTGTGATCCAGAGCGATCACGACGGGTTGTTCGTCGCCACCGTAAACGATAGCGGGAACCTGGCCAGCGCGACGCAGGCGGCGGCTCGCACCCGTACCCTGTACATCACGCGAAGTAGCGGTGAATTTCATGTAGAACTCCAATTGCAGAACGCTTAATACGTACTGCGGAAAGTGGTAGCGAACTACCAAGTTGACGTGCGCCGCGACCAGCGCACGCTAAAAAACTTAATCAGTGAACAAGGAGCTGACGGACTCGGCGTTGGAGATACGCAAGATGGTCTCGCCCAACAGTGCTGCACAGGACAGTTGGCGGATCTTGCTGCATTCACGTGCCTTGGCGGACAAAGGAATGGTGTCCGTTACAACCAGCTCGTTCAATTGGGACTGCGTAATACGTTCGATAGCTTCGCCCGAGAGCACAGGGTGCGTACAGTAGGCGTAAACCGCCTTGGCACCGCGCTCTTTCAGAGCTTCTGCCGCTTTGCACAGCGTACCGGCCGTATCCACCATATCGTCCATCAGGATGCAGGTGCGTCCGTTGACATCACCAATGATGTTCATGACTTCGGAGACGTTGGCACGTGGGCGACGCTTGTCGATAATGGCCAGGTCCACTTCCAGTTGCTTGGCCAGTGCACGTGCGCGCACCACACCACCGATGTCAGGCGAGACAACCACCATATCCTGGTAGTTACAGCGCCAGATATCGCCCAGCAAAATGGGGGAAGCGTAGATATTGTCGACAGGGATATCGAAGAAACCCTGGATTTGGTCAGCGTGCAGATCCATCATCATGACGCGATCGACACCGACCACTTGCAACATATTGGCCACGACTTTGGCAGAGATCGACACACGCGCCGAACGGGGGCGTCGATCCTGGCGGGCGTAACCAAAGTAAGGGATGGCGGCGGTGATGCGACCGGCCGAAGCACGGCGCAAGGCATCGACCATCACCATGATTTCCATCAGATTGTCGTTGGTGGGAGCACAGGTGGGCTGCAGAACGAAAACATCGCGACCGCGCACGTTCTCGTTGATTTCAACCATGGCTTCCCCATCAGAGAAGCGACCCACCGTCATTTTCCCCAGCGACATATCAAGGTGGTTGACGACATCGACAGCAAGGCGAGGATTAGCCGTGCCGGTGAAGATCATGAATCGGTCTTGTGCCATGATGGGAGATAGATTTTGATGCAGGAAAAGCAAAGCTGTTGATCGAAACCCCTACAAGGAAACGACTCAACAGCTTTACATTATCGCAGGCTAGGCCTGAAAGGTGGCTGGGGAAGAAGGATTCGAACCTTCGCATGCTGGAATCAAAATCCAGTGCCTTAACCAGCTTGGCGATTCCCCAAATACTTACTTAATCCAGTCGCGTAGCGGATGATCTTGCAAACCTGAACAAACCCAAGTTTGTTCGACCAGCAATTTACCACTATTTGATTCTTCGCTACCAGAAAAATCTATTTTACTGCTATTTTGGTCAATTTCAAACTGACCTGTCTTGGCGCTTTGTTCGTCTCTGCACTCAACAAACAAACAAGAACCTGAGCCCGTCATTCTAGCATTCAATTTTAATCTTTGCAAGCCCTGTTTTAAATTTCTTAAACCAGGATAAAGACTGAATGCTACTGACTCCAGATTGTTTCTGCCAAAATAAGGATTGTCGTCCTTGGCTTGCCAGAATTTTTCTTGCCAATCAGTAAAGAACGTCATTGTGATGGGTTTTTCATCACGTGTCAAGCATTCGGAGGTAAATATTTCCCCCGTGGATATAAATTGCGGCGGACGGATGATGATGTAGTGTCGTGGCGGCATCTGAATGGCCTGCAACTGCTCACCCACCCCTTGGGCAAATGCGGCCTGTCCGAATATAAAAACCGGCACATCAGCACCCAGGGGCAAGCCAATATCCATCAAGGCCTGACGGCTCAGGCCCAGGTTCCATAAACGATTCAGGGCAATCAAGGTGGTGGCCGCATCGCTGGAGCCGCCGCCCATCCCTGCTCCCGAAGGGATGTTCTTGATACAAGAGATGTCTACGCCTTGCCGAGCGCCGGTCGCTTGTTGCAGGGCACGAGCCGCTTTGATCACCAGATCCTGCTCAGGCTCCACATCGCTCAAGGTACTGTGTGCCCGATGGATCTGCCCATCGCTACGTGGTACGAAGCTCAGGTAATCATTCAGGTCCACAAAACGAAAAGCAGTTTGCAAGAAATGGTAGCCGTCCTCACGACGACCCGTGACGTGCAAAAACAGATTGATCTTGGCCGGAGCCGGGACATTGTAGAGCGCCATTACACAAACCTGCTCGGGACTTTACTGATCCACGACCAAGCGCACGCTGATGGAGCGGTTGGCTTCATGACGATTCAATTGCAGCAGGCGCGGGCCTTGTTCGTCGTAACGCGAGAGCGTCACACGCCAGCCGGACTGCTCGAAACTGTTTAGCTTTTGCTGATCATCCCGGCGTTCGCTTTGAACCGGGGCACTACCGGTGCGGCCATGCAGCCAGTCACGCAAGCCTGCAACAGGAACGGGACTGCCCAAGACCTGTTCAACCAGGGCATCGGGATGGGAGGCCATTTCCTGACTACCGTCTGTGCGTTCCAGAATGGCGCGCCCCGGTAACACCCAGACTCGCGCCAAGGTATTACCCAAAGGATTGCTCAAATCCAGCATCAGCTTTTGGCCGTCGTCGCGCCAGGAAAAGCCCCCCTGCACGGCTTCGACCTGCGAGCTGGAATGAGTCACGCTCAGCGCAAAACGGCCTGAACGAGACAAGGCGCTTGCCTCTTGCGACGCATCCGTAACGCTGCCAAGGTCAGATTTGGGCGGTGTCGCACAAGCACTGAGCAAAGCAACCAGGGCCAAAGCCCCTGCTCGGGTCCAAGCCCGCTGTTTCAAGATACTCACGGCAGCGGTACTCCCAGACGCTTGATGGTTTCTGTCAGTGTTCGGTTTTCGGGGTCTTTGCTCAAGCCAGCCCGAAAGACCAGCATGGCATCATCACGACGGCCTTTGACCCACAGCACTTCACCCAAGTGGGCGGCAACGTCCGCTTCAGGCAGGCGCTCGTAGGAACGCTGCAAGTATTCCAGCGCGGCTTGCAGATCGCCAACACGGAACAGATACCAGCCCACGCTATCCAGAATATAAGGATTGTCCGGCTCCAGTTCCATGGCGCGTTCCAGCAAATCCTGGGCCTCGTCCAGACGGCGATTCTGATCCGCATAGGTGTAGCCCAAAGCGTTATACGCATTGGCATGGTCCGGGCGCAGCTCAATAACACGACGCATCAAGGTTTCAAACTTGTCGTGCTTGGCGCGCTGCTCGTACAACATGGCCAGGTTGTATTTGATCTCGGCGCTATCGGGCAACTCACGGTCCGCCCGCTCCAGCACTTCCAGAGCCTGGTCGGTACGACCGCTGTCTTGGTAGATAGAGGAATACGTCAAAGCCACAACGACCTGTTCGCTCATGTCGCGTGGCCGGGAGTTTTCAAGGGTACGACGTGCTTGCGGCAGATTGCCTTGGCGAGCCTGCAGGACGGCTTTATGAATCTGGGCCTGGAAACGCAGCGCGGGCTCTTCAATCAAGTCCAGCTGGCGAATGGCTTCGTTCATATCGCCCTGAGCTTCAGCAATTTGCACCAAGGACAAGCGGGCTTCAGAAATACTGGCCAAAGCCGTATTGACGGCGTCGTTCAAGGACTGGCGGCGCTGCTGCTGAACCGCAATGTATTGCTCCAGCAATTTACGGGCTTGGTCAAACTCCTGGGCACGAATATGAATTTCGGCCTGGGTGTAGAGCAGATCAAAATCTTCAGGATTGGCGCGTTGCAAGGCGCTGACGATGGACTGGGCTTCGTCGAACTGCTGGCGCTCTACCAGCCGGTTGGCCAGCAGCAGTTGCAACTTGCGGCTATCCGGATTGGCTCGCACGAAGGTACGTGCACTTTGCAAGGCAGCCGAAGGATCAATCTTGATACCGTATTCCAGCACGCGCTGCGCGGCGGCTTCGGAATGCGGGTCCAGCTTCAGGGCTTCCCGTGCTTCGCGCTCGGCCCGGCTCATGTCCCCAGCACTCCAGGCGGTATCCGCCAAGGCCAGACGGGCAATGGGCAAGGAGCGCACGGGTTGCTGCAAGGCCTTGTCCAGCACTTCCAGCGCCAAACGGCGATCCACCATCTTGCTGACCATGCTCATGGCTTGGACCACGGCCTGCTCTTTATCCTGGGCGCGAGAGATACGCAGCCACAAGGCATCGGCCAAGCCTTCGGTCTGACCGCTGGAGGCTTCCAGGGCCAGAGCCGTTGCTTTAGCTTCGGGATCATTCGGGGCCAGCAAGGCCCATTCTTTAGCGGCGCGCAGCGCACGACCCAAATCACGGTCGGCCATGGCGTATTGAAAGGCGTTTTGAGCCAGGCGAGGATCGCTGGTGTCACGCGCCAAAGACAGGAAAGTCTGGCTGGCAACGTCGTATTCACCACGCGAAGCAGCCACTTCGGCAACCAGAATGCGATACAGAATGTCCGAAGTCAGGCTGACCAAAGGCAATTGCCCGCTGCGCAAACGAATCTTGTCAGCAGGCGGCTCCGCCTTGAGTATGGGAAGTGAGGGTTGGGCTTGCACCGAAACCGCTGCAAGCAACGACATCAGGCCCAGCTTTAGTGCTAAGGTCAGAGCATTCATCCAGAAAAACCCGTGCCCTGATACGCGCGACAAAACGCCCGATGGCACAATAAAGGAATCAGATTTGTTGATGGTATCACCCCCCCATGCCTGAACTGCCAGAAGTTGAAACAACTCGTCGCGGAATTGCGACGGTTATCCAGGGAAAAAATGTCCGACAATTCCTGGTTCACGAGCCCCGTCTGCGCTGGCCCGTGCCTGCCTCTTTGCCGCAATGGATTGAAGGCCAGGCCGTCCAGAATTGCACGCGTCGAGGCAAATACTTGTTGTTGCATTTTGAACAAGGCGTCCAGATCATCCATTTAGGAATGTCCGGCTCCCTGCGTCGTGTGGATCTGGATGAAGAACGCCGCAAGCACGATCATGCGGAATGGATCTTTGATGAGGCCCGCTTCCTGCTGCACGACCCACGACGATTTGGTGCGATATTATGGCACGCCCATAGGGACGGCCCTCTGGAAAACCACCTTTTACTACGTACTTTAGGCGTAGAACCTTTCGATCCCCTGTTCACCCCCGAGTATCTGCACCGACATCTGCAAGGGCGGCGCGTCGCCATCAAACAGGCCCTGCTGGGCGGCAAGATTGTGGTGGGAGTAGGCAATATCTACGCTTCCGAATCCTTGTTCCTGGCCGGTATTCACCCCGAACTGCCCGCCGGTGAAGTTTCCTTGCATCGCTGCGAAAAACTGCACTCGGCCATCTTGAGCACCTTGCAATCCGCCCTGGACTCCGGGGGCAGCACCTTGCGCGATTACGTCAATGCCAGTGGTGAACCGGGCGCTTACTTCGACATTCACGCCAATGTATATGAGCGTGCCGGCAAACCCTGCCCACGCTGCCAACAGCCTATCAAACGGATAGTCCAAGGCCAACGCGCGACCTATTACTGCTCGCGCTGCCAGCGCCGCTAAACCCTCCCCCTTTTTTCTGACAGCGTCTGATGCCGGTTCCGGCAGGCAGGCGCTCGTCTGCTTTTTTTCCAACTAAGCCTACCCTATTCAGGTATTCACCTATATCTAACTGATTCGCCATAAACTAATCTGACACCATCCCTATCGACTGTGGAGTCATTTTCATGAGCAAGTCCTTCGCCTCGCATAACGACCTGGAAGACAAAGTCGTTGCCTTTGAAAAACTGTCCGACAACGCCTACGCCTACACGGCTGAAGGTGATCCCAACACGGGCATCATCATTGGTGACGAGGCCATTATGGTGATCGACACCCAGGCCACGCCTGTCATGGCTGAAGACGTGATTCGCCGCATCCGCGAAGTCAGCGACAAACCCATCAAGTATGTCTTGCTATCGCACTACCACGCCGTGCGCGTGCTGGGTGCCTCGGCCTACAACGCCCAGGAAATCCTGGCCAGCCGCGACACCTACGACCTGATCGTGGAACGTGGCGAGCAGGACAAAGCCAGCGAAATCGGCCGTTTCCCCCGCCTGTTCCGCAACGCCGAATCCATTCCTCCCGGCCTGACCTGGCCCACCATGACCTTTGAAGGCCACATGACCGTGGACCTGGGCAATCTGGAAGTGCACCTGATGCAAGTGGGTCGTGGCCACACCAAGGGCGACACCATTGCCTGGCTGCCCAAGCAAAAAATCCTGTTCGCCGGTGACCTGGTGGAATACCAATCCACCCCGTACGCAGGCGACTGCTACTTTCGCGAATGGCCACGCACACTGGACCGTCTGGGCGACTTCAAAGCTGAACAAATGGTTCCTGGCCGTGGCCCGGCACTGAAAAACGCCACCGAAGTGCGTCAGGCCCTGGCTGGCACACGCGCGTTTCTGACAGACCTGTACTCCAGCGTGCAGCAAGGCGCAGCCGCCGGTAAAGACCTGAAGACCATTTACCGCGAAACCTACGATTTCATGAAGCCTCGCTACGCAGACTGGGTCATTTTTGATCACTGCATGCCCTTTGACGTGTCCCGTGCCTACGACGAAGTCAACGGCCACGAAGACCCACGCATCTGGACCGCCGAACGCGATCTGGAGATGTGGAAACAGCTCGAAGGTCAGTAAGACGCAAGGCCAGGGAGAAAGAAAATGGGAGACATTAATTACCAGACCCTGGAGCTGACGCAAGCGCCCCCACCGGCTACCCATGCCCGCCACCCCGTTGTGGTGGTGGGTGCCGGCCCGGTGGGGCTGACCATGGCCCTGGATCTGGCGGCCAAAGGCCACCGGGTCGTGATTCTGGACGACGACACCACGCTGTCCAAAGGGTCACGGGCCATTTGCTTTGCCAAACGCACCCTGGATATCTGGGATCGATTGGGCGTGGGCTCGCGCATGATGGACAAAGGCGTGTCCTGGAATGTGGGCAAGGTTTTTTTCCGCAATCAGGAAGTCTGGAGCTTCAATTTGCGGCCCGAAGAAGGCCACCAGCGCCCCGCTTTTATCAATTTGCAGCAGTATTACTGCGAAGGTTATCTCTACGAAGCAGTCTGCGCTCAGCCCCTGATCGAACTGCGTTCCGGCCATAAAGTGCTGAACGTGGTGAATCAGGCAGAAGGCGTGCATCTGGATATAGAAACCCAGCAAGGCAATTACACCCTGGAAGCAGAATGGCTGCTGGCCTGCGACGGCTCGCGCTCGGCCATTCGCCGTGCCTTGGGTGAAAGCAGCAGCGGACGCGTATTCAAGGACCGTTTCCTGATTGCAGACGTGCGCATGCAAGCCGACTTCCCCGCCGAGCGCTGGTTCTGGTTTGACCCGCCCTTCCACCCCAATCAATCTGTCTTGCTGCACAGCCAGCCGGACAACGTCTGGCGTATCGACTTCCAATTGGGCTGGGATGCCGACCCGGTTGAAGCCGTCAAACCAGAAAACGTGCTGCCCCGCATTCGTGCCCTCCTGGGTGCCGACGCCCCCTTTGAGCTGGAATGGGTCAGCATTTACACCTTTGCCTGCGAGCGCATGGAGCGCTTTCGCCATGGCCGTATTCTGTTTGCCGGAGACTCGGCCCACCGTGTCTCGCCTTTTGGCGCACGCGGCGCCAACAGCGGTATCCAGGACGCCGACAACCTGGCCTGGAAGCTGAATCTGGTTCTGAATGCCCAGGCTCCCGACAGCCTGCTGGACAGCTACAGCCATGAACGTGAATTGGCTGCAGACGAGAACATTCGCCATTCCAGCCGTTCAACAGATTTCATCACGCCTAAAAGCGAAGTCAGCCGCCTGTTCCGTGATGCGGCCCTGATTCTGGCGCGTCGCCACGCCTTTGCCCGTGTACTGGTCAATAGCGGCCGCCTGTCCTTGCCCAGCGCCTACCCAGACAGCCCCTTGAATACGGCTGACACACACGAGTTCTCCGCCACGGCCACACCGCTAGGAGCCTGCGTCCCCGATGCACCTATAGAACAAAACGGTCAGCAAGGCTGGTGGCTGGGCCAATTGGGCAGCGGCTTCACCCTGCTGGAATTTGGCGAAGGCCAGGCCAGCCAGTCTGAAGTGGTAGACGAACTGGTCGCCCAAGGTCTCTTGACCCGCCTGCGTGTCTGGCCCGCTGGCACCAGCGCTACCCAGGCCCAGGGCGGCATCATCGACAGCCAGGATATGCTGCGTCAGCGTTACGACGCCCAACCCGGTTCCTGCTATCTGATTCGCCCCGATCAACACCTGTGCGCCCGCTGGCGTCATCTGGATGGGCAAGCTGTCCAGGCTGCCTTGCACAAAGCCTGTGGCCATTTCCTGGAGAGTGCTTCATGTCTACACTGAATACCGATACCCCCCTGGAACGGGCTGACGATTTCTACCAAATGTTGATCGATGCCCACCAAGGCCTGAGCACAGCACAAAGTCATGCCATGAATGCCGCTTTGGTGCTGTTGCTGTGCAATCATGTCGGCTCGCTGGATGTGATCAAGCAAGCCTTGGACGCCGCCCGCCAGACCTGCCTGGAGCAGGCTGCCTGAATCTGGAGACCCCTAATGAGCTCTTTGAATTATCAGATTGGTTTTGGTAACGCTTTTGCCACCGAGGCTCTGCCCGGTGCGCTGCCACTGGGACGCAACTCGCCGCAGCGCTGCCCTTACGGGCTGTATGCCGAGCAGTTGTCCGGCACGGCCTTTACCGCGCCACGCGCCGATAACCGCCGCTCCTGGCTGTACCGCATTCGCCCCAGCGCCAAGCAAGGAGCATTTACGGCATTTGAAGGCGCTCCCCACTGGAACGAAGACTTTGGACAAGGCCCGGCCAACCCCAATCGCCTGCGCTGGAGCCCGCTGAATCTGCCCGGCAAGCCGACCGATTTTCTGGCTGGTGTCCATACCTGGGCAGGCAATGGCAGCAGCGATTCGCAAAGCGGCGTTGCCATCCATCTGTACGCCATCAACCAGTCCATGGGTCGGCGCGTGTTCTACAACGCCGACGCCGAAATGATGTTCGTGCCTGAGCAGGGCCGCCTGCGTCTGGTCAGCGAATTGGGCATCATGGAAATCGAGCCTTGCGAGATTGCCGTCATGCCGCGTGGCGTCCGCTTCAAGGTAGAGTTGCTGGACGATGTGGCCCGTGGTTACTTGCTGGAAAACTTCGGCGCCCCTCTGCGTTTGCCCGAACTGGGTCCGATCGGCTCTAACGGCCTGGCCAATGCCCGTGACTTCAAAACTCCAGTCGCCTGGTACGAAGATGTCAGCGAGCCTCATGAGTTGGTCACCAAATTCACAGGCGGCTTCTGGGTTGCGCAACTGACGCACTCGCCGCTGGACGTCGTAGCCTGGCATGGCACGCACGCCCCCTACAAATACGATTTACGCGACTTCAATGTGATCGGCTCGATCAGCTACGATCACCCCGATCCCTGCATTTTCAGTGTATTGACCTCGCCCTCCGACACCCCCGGCACGGCCAACCTGGACTTTGCGATTTTCCCGCCACGCATTCTGGCCATGGAAAACACCTTCCGCCCACCGTGGTTCCACCGTAACTTCGCCAGCGAATTCATGGGCCTGATCCAGGGTGTGTACGATGCCAAGGCCGATGGCTTTGCCCCCGGCGGCTCCAGCCTGCACAATTGCATGAGCCCGCATGGCCCCGATGCCAACACCTTTGACAAGGCCAGCAGTGCGGACTTGAGCAAGGCAGACTATCTGCGCGGTACCATGGCCTTTATGTTCGAGACCCGCAAAGTCATCCGCCCCTCGCCACAGGCCTTGCAAAGCGGCAGCCTGCAAGCCAATTACGATGCCGTCTGGGACGGACTGGAAAAACACTTCTCTACGGAACAAAAGGCATGACCCGACCTTATCTGAATGACACTCACGACCCCAAGCTGCAAAGCTGGGTGCCCGGCGCCAACGAGGCCGATAACGGTTTCCCCATCCAGAACCTGCCCTTTGCCGTGGCCCGTCGCCGTGACAGTCAGGAAGACTTCCGCGTCATGGTGGCTATCGGCCCTTACGCGCTGGACCTGGGCCTGCTGGCCTGCGATACCCCCTGGCACGGCAAAGCCGCCGACGCCCTGGCCGCTTGCGTCAAACCTGCACTGAACGGCCTGATGGCCTTGGGCCAGGAATACTGGAGCGCGCTGCGTGCCGCCTTGTCACATGACTTGCGCCAAGGCTCCTCAGCCGAGTCGCGCCTGCGCCCCATGCTGATCGAGCGCAGCAAGCTGGAATACGCCCTGCCCGCCCAAATTGGGGACTACACCGATTTCTATATTTCCGTGCACCACGCAACGGCGGTGGGCAAACAGTTCCGCCCTGATGCGCCCTTGCTGCCCAACTACAAGTGGGTACCCATTGGCTACCACGGCCGTGCCTCCAGCATCGGTGTGTCCGGCCAGCAATTCCCACGACCCGTCGGCCAGACCCGCCCACCCGAAGGGCAGGAGCAGCCCAATTTTGGTCCTTGCCAACGCCTGGACTTCGAACTGGAAATGGGCATTCTGATTGGCAAAGGCAACGAAGCCGGTCGCCGTATCCCTATCGCTCAGGCAGACGAGCACGTTTTTGGCCTGTGCCTGTTCAATGACTGGTCGGCGCGCGATCTGCAAGCCTGGGAATACCAGCCTCTGGGCCCCTTCCTGGCCAAGAACTTTGCCTCGACGATCTCCCCCTGGGTAGTGACACTGGAAGCCCTGGCTCCCTTCCGTCGCCCCTTCAGCCGCCCCGAGTCTGATCCCCAGCCTCTGCCTTATTTGCAGGATCAGACCAACCAGGAAAGTGGCGTTCTGGACGTGGAACTGGAGGTGTACCTGAGCACCGAACAGTCTCGCCAGCAAAAGAAAGACCCCGCTTTGCTCTCGCGCAGCAACTTCAAGGAAGCGTATTGGACTGTGGCCCAATTGGTCGCCCATCACAGCGTCAACGGCTGCAATCTGCAAACTGGAGACCTGCTGGGCACCGGCACCTTGTCCGGCCCGGCCAAGGGTCAGGAAGGCTCCTTGCTGGAAATGAACCAGGGCGGCAAAAACCCCATCGACCTGCCTTGGGGCGAACAGCGTAAATTCCTGGAAGATCAGGACGAGATCATTTTGAAAGGCCTGTGCCGTCAAGATGGCTACCCGACCCTGTCTTTTGGTGAATGTGCCGGTCGAGTATTGCCTGCCGTGCCTTAAATTCAAGACACCTTTGTAAACGACACCCCGCAGCCGGTATCTGGCTTCGGGGTGTTTTTACGTAAAGCTTTATCGAAACAGGCTCGCAAAAACAAAAAAGGGACTTGAAGTCCCTTTTTGCAAACTCAGAGAGCCCTAGGCAGGCAATTGCTTATGTCTGGCCCAAGACCAGAGGATATAAAACAGAACGCAGCCATACAGCCCCAGCACAGCGCCTGAAGCCAGCACCTGGCTAAGAAAATGGTAGCCCTGCATGATGCGTAGAAAGCCGAACAGCAAACCGGCGCTGATGCCCAGCACAAAGCCCCCGGCGGCCAGTTTGCGGCAGCCTGTCATGACGCCCACAAAGAACAGGGACAGGAGCACAAAGCCGGATGCGGCATGAGCACTGGGCAAGGCATTGCCTGCCTCAGCCCAGGAATGCGCCCAGAAGTAGGTGGGCATGGATTCTATACCGCCAAACATGGCCAGATTAAAGGGTCTTGGCATGGCGGTCAGATGTTTCAGGACGCCTACCATTAACGGGCCACTACCCATGAAGAAAGCCGCCCCCGCCCAAGCCAGTTGGCGGCGGGAACCCTTGGGCTGCCGCCAGGCCACGATCGTCCATACCACTGCGCCGCCAAAGGGAACGAACCACACCAGCCTGCGCCCGAATAAATCGACAAAAGGCTGCAATCGCCAGGAAAAATCCTGGACTTGTGGGTCATAGAAATAGGCACTGAGTGACAGGTCCGTTGCTGAACCCATCGTCACTGCCGCAACGATTCCCAAAACAGTAAAAAAAACGGCACTGGCAACGATATAAGGACGAAAAAACATCTACACACCAAGTAGCTTCAATCAATCGGGCAATACTTTACCGGGGTTCATGATCCCCAAAGGATCCAGCGCCGTCTTGATCTGCTTCATCAAGGCCAGGGAAACCGGGTCTTTATAACGGGGCAGCAGTTGGCGCTTGAGCTGGCCTACGCCATGTTCGGCACTGATGGAGCCATGGAAACGGTGCACGCTGTCATGGACCAGCGCATAGATCTCATCCTGACGCTTCAGCAGCTCTTCCTCCGTGAAGGCCGTGCCGCGCGCGACGTTGTAGTGCAGGTTGCCATCACCCAAGTGCCCGAATGTCACGTTTTCCAGACCCGGGAAGGCTTCTTGCAAAGCCTTGTCCGTCTCGTGCACGAACTGGGACATCACGGACACAGGGATGGACACATCATGCTTGATGCTTTTCCCATAGGCTTTCTCTGCCAGTGGAATGCTTTCACGCAAATGCCAGAGCGCCTTGCTTTGTGCGATGGTCTCGGCGATAACGGCGTCTTGCACCAGATCTTGTTCCAGAGCCTGACCGATCACGCTTTCAAAACGCTCGCGGGCATGCTCCAGGCTTTCGCTATCAGACAGCTCCAGCAAGGCATACCAGGCTGCTTTTTCAGCTGGGCCCTGGAAAGGCATGCGTTGATCGGGGTAGCAGTGCAACACAGCTTGCAAGCAGTTGCCTGCAATCAACTCAAAGCCCGTCAAGGAAGCGGCCAGACCCTGACGGGCCAGAGCCAGCACTTGTACGGCATCTTCAATTGTGTTGAGCGCCAGCAAAGCGGTGCACGCTGCTACGGGCTGGGGATAGAGCTTGATGGTCGCGGCGGTGATGATACCCAGGGTGCCTTCGCTACCAATAAACAGGTTGCGCAGGTCGTAACCGGTATTGTCTTTGCGCAGCCCAAGCAGCCCATGCAGAATTTCACCTTGGGCAGTCACCACTTCCAGTCCCAGGGTCAGGTCGCGAGCATTGCCGTAACGCAAAACCTGCGTACCGCCTGCATTGGTGGCCAGATTGCCGCCAATCGTGCAGCTGCCTTCTGCGGCCAGACTCAAGGGGAACAGACGCTGATGATCGCGGGCGGCCTGCTGCACATTTTGCAAAATGCAGCCTGCTTCCACCACCATGGTGTCGTTGTCGGTATCCACGCTGCGAATCTTGTTCAGGCGCTCCAAAGACAGCACCAGCGCAGTGGCGCTGTTGTCCGGCGTTGCGCCCCCGCACAAACCGGTATTGCCGCCTTGAGGGACGATGGGCACGCGGTGCTGCGCGCATAGACGCACAACCTGGGCCACTTCTTCCGTCGTTGCAGGCCGGGCCACCGCCAAGGCAGTACCGGTATAGCGTCCACGCCAATCCTCCAGGTACTGCTGCATGGATTGTCCTGTCAGCACATGTTGCTGACCAATACGCTGTTCAAGTTCGTTCAGAAAAGTCATGACCCAAGCCACTCAAGAAAAACAATCAGGCGCTCTTGCTGTCGCGCTACAGCTCTTAATGGTAACTCACGAAAGCCGGTGGCATTCGCGCTAAACTTCTTTCTTTGTGTATTCGTTCAGGACGCGACAGTGACCCACATTCCCGCTCTACCGACCGCTGTATTCAAAGCCTACGATATTCGGGGCACCGTTCCCGAGCAACTGAATCCCGACTTCGCCTACCAATTAGGTCTGGCCCTGGCGGCCTTGGCCCGTGAACAAAGCGTGCAAACCCTGGTAGTGGGTTACGACGGCCGCCACAGCAGCCCTGCTCTGTCTCGTGCCCTGCAACAAGGGATCCAGGCAGGCGGAATCGACACAGTCGATCTGGGTATGGTTCCTACTCCCGTCGTCTATTTTGCGGCCAATGTACTGGAAACCGGCTCGGGCGTAGCCATCACAGGTAGCCATAATCCGTCCAACTACAACGGCTTCAAGATGATGATGGCCGGCAAGACCTTGCACGGCCAGGATATCCAGGGCCTGATGATACGCATGCAAGCCGGTATTGAGCCTGCGGCTCAAGCAGGCACCGGCGAGAAAAAGGACTTGCTGGACCAGTACGTCAGCACCATCGCCGAACGTGTCAAACTGGCCCGTCCCATGAAAATTGCCCTGGACTGCGGCAACGGCGTGGGTGGCGTCGTGGCTGCTCGCCTGTTCAAGGCCCTGGGTTGCGAAGTGGACATGCTGTTTGAGGATGTAGACGGCAGCTTCCCCAATCACCACCCGGACCCGGCCGAGCCGCACAACCTGCAAGACCTGATCTCCCATGTTCAAAACACGGACTGCGAAGTGGGTCTGGCCTTTGACGGCGATGCCGACCGCCTGGGTGTGGTGACTCGAACGGGTCAGATCATCTGGCCTGATCGTCAGTTGATTCTGTACGCGCGCGATATTTTGCAGCGCGAACCTGGCTCCACGATTATTTTTGACGTGAAATGCAGCCGCCACGTCGCTCTGGAAATTGCCAAGGCCGGGGGTGAGCCCTTGATGTGGCAAACCGGCCATTCGCTGATCAAGGCCAAACTGGCCGAAACGGGTGCCCCTTTAGCGGGCGAAATGAGCGGCCACGTGTTCTTCAAGGAAGGCTGGTACGGCTTTGATGATGGCTTGTACACAGGCGCACGTCTGCTGGCGATTCTCTCGCGCGGTGACAACCCGACGGCAGAGTTGGAAGCCTTGCCGCAAGACCTGTCCACACCGGAACTGAAACTGCCGCTGGCCGAAGGCGAGCCTCATGCCTTGATTGCCCGCCTGCAAAAAGAAGGCCGTTTCCCCAGTTCCAATCAGCTCAACACGATTGATGGTGTACGTGCCGAGTACCCGGACGGCTTCGGTCTGGCTCGCGCCTCCAATACCACTCCAGTGATTGTGCTGCGTTTTGAGGCCCAGTCCCAAGAGGCGCTGGATCGGATCCAGGGAGAATTCCGGGCGGCACTGCTGGCTTTGAAGCCGGATGCAGCATTGCCTTTCTAAGGCCGTGGAAGTTCACTCATACCCAGATCCCTGCTCGCTGGTCTCTAGTCTCTAGTCTCTAGTCTCTAGTCTCTAGTCTCTAGTCTCTAGTCTCTAGTCTCTAGTCTCCAGCGCAGTATAAAAATGCCTCCACGCGGCAACTTTGGCTTGCTGTCCCCAAAGGGGGCACTTTTTACCGGGACGACTAGCCCTGGGGCAGCACAGCGATAAAAAAAGAGCTGCACTGCCTCTGAAACCTTGGATTCAACCCCAAGTCACAGCAAGCAGTTCAGCCCGTTTTTTATGCCTTGGCCCAAGCCCCAGGCAGCCAAAGCCTTAACGGCTCAAATACTGATACAGATCCAGATGAGCCTCGCTGATACGGCCTATATCAAAAGCCTCTTCAGCCAGACGGCGGCTTTCCGCCCCCATGGCTTGCCGCTTGGCCGTATCTTCACCCAAGTCCATCACAGCCGCCGCCAATGCCTGCGCATTACGCACTGGCACCAGTACACCGGTCACGCCAGGTTCGATGGCATCACGGCAACCGGGTACATCCGTTGTAACCACCGCGCGCCCGCAGGCTGCGGCTTCTACCAAGGACTTAGGCAGGCCCTCACGGTAGGACGGCAGCACGGCAATGTGTGATTGAGCGTAAAGCTGCGCAATATCGCTACGTTCGCCCAGACACTCCACCACGCCCTGCTTTTGCCAGCTCTGCCACTCCTGATCGCTGATACTGGCCGGATTACCGGGGTCGGGACTGCCAGCCAGTACCCATTTAACCGGGCTACCTTGAGCAGCGCTGATGCGTGCAGCTTCAACAAACTCACGCACACCTTTATCTACCAGCAGGCGCGATACCATCAGGGCAACGGGCGGGCCTTCGGGCTCTGGCAAAGCCTGAAACTGATTCAAGTCCACGCCTGAGCCACGAATCAGGACGCACTGATCGCGTTTGACAACACGGTCTTCCAGCAAGACATCACGGTCATTGCTGTTCTGGAAAATCACGCGGCTATTCGGATGTCCCAAGGCAATGCGGTAAAGCTGCAGGGCAATCCAGCGCACCGGATCAAAGGACTTGTCGCGCTTGGTAAATACATAGCCCAGCCCGGATACAGCGGCCAGAAAACCAGGCACGCCGGCCAGTCGCGCTGCAATCCCTCCATACAGAACCGGCTTGATGGTGACCGCATGCACCAGCTCCGGACGCTCACGGCGAAACAAACGCCACAGGGCCCAAATAGTTTGCAGCTCTTGCAAGGGGTTGGTCCCGCTGCGTGTCATGGGCAAAGCATGGTGATGCAGGCCGTGACGCTCGATCTCGGCAACCGCCGGGCCGTCCATGGTGGCGACATGCACGTCATAACCCTCACGTTGAGCGGCTTGCGCCAAAGGCAAACGATGCGACAGGAAAAAAGCGGGGTTATTGACCACGAACATCAGCATGCGCGTTTTCTTGCTGGTATCGTCCGTCAAGGCACTCAAGGCCTGACGGCTGCGCTTGCGCTTGGGGGGATACTGCGCCGTCAAGGTCTTCCAGGCCTGCGTGTAATTCTTGACCATGCCTTCCAGGGAGAACAGGCGGGCAACCCGTTCACGCGCATGCTCATGACGAGCCTGCCAGGAAGGCGCACCCAGTTCATCCACCGCGCTATTGATCGCGCCTGCCAAAGCTTCAGCATTGCTGGGGGGAACAATCCAGCCCTCATTACCAACGATCAAGGCAGCATCACCCACATCGGTGACCACATTGGACACCCCCGCAGCCATTGCTTCGCAGACCACGTTGGGAAAACCTTCTGCCGAGCTGGACAAGACATGCACGTCCAGCGCATTCATCAGGCGAGGGACATCGCTGCGTCGTCCCATCAGGATGACGCTCTCGCGCAACTGATGCTGATCCAGCAAGCGCATCAAGGTTTCGTTATTGCTGTCCATGCCATCGCCAATCAAAAGGCAACGCAAGCCCGGATGACGGTGCAGGCTGCGAGCTAAGGCGGCCAGCAGATTGGGATGATCTTTAAGCGGATTCCAGCGGGCCACACTGCCAATGACAGGCGTATCCAGTGACAGGCCCAATTCTTCGCGCACTTCTTCACGTGCCTGCGGGTCAGGATGCCAACGGCTTAGATCGTAGCCATTGGGAATCACTTTCATGATGTCGGCGCGATAGCCCCACTGCTTGTGACGTCGGGCGGCATTTTCTGCGCAGGACACAATCAAATTGGGAATAAAGCGTGACAGGCGGGCGCACAGCCAGGCCACCATACGAGCTTTCGGGCTGCCTTGATACAGATTCGCGCCGGAATTACGAATACCCCAGGACACAGCCGGAATGCCGACCAGTCGCGCTGCGGCACCACCGATCAGATCGGAGTGATACATCCAGGTCTGCACCACATCGGGCTGCAAATCGCGCAGCAAGCGCGTCAGCGATCGCAGACCTTTCAAAAAGCCCAGCGGCGAGTGCATGTGCAGGCAGTACAAAGGAATGTCTGCAGCCCGTAGTTGCGGCCCGAAAACATCTTCCTCGCCCAGAGAAATCACAATATGTTCGGTATCTTGACCGGGTGCTGTCACCAAGCGGAACAAGACGGTTTCTGCCCCACCCTGCCCCAGTCCCGCAATAATATGCACGACTCGCAAGGGCGGCGTTACTTTCTCCAGCTTGTCATCCACGGCGTCTGTGTCCTGATTGAACGACCTTGGCTGCATTGCACTCATGCTTTGGCTCCCTCTTCGATACCGCCACGGGCGGCCTGAAAGACCTGGTCCCAGTTAAGCAAAACCTGCTCTAGTTCATAACGCTGACGCACCGCTGCAGCGGCACGACGGCCCAAGACGCCCCGAAAGACGCCATCCCCCATCAGCTCGGCCAGGGCGGCAGTCAGGGCACCTTCATCCCCTACCGGCACCAGCAGGGCATCCTTGCCATCGGAACTGATTTCGCGCGGGCCGCTGGGGCAATCAACCGTCACGGCGGGCAGGCCCATGGCCATGGCTTCCAGCAACACGTTCGGAAAACCCTCTACTTCCGAAGTCATGACAAAGGCATGGGAGCGCGCCATTTCCTGCCAGGGCTCAGCGGTCTTGCCGGCCAGTTCGATACGATCGCCCGCGCCGGACATGGCAATCTGCTGCACCAATTGGGCTCGCTGCGGGCCATCGCCCCAGATTTTCAATTTCCATTCCGGATGCTCGGCGGCCAGGCCTGCAAATACGCGGATCAAGACATCAAAACGTTTGGAGGGCACCAGACGCCCCATGGCCATCAAGGTGCAGTGACGGTTCTCCTCCACCCGCACCTCGCGCTGCACGGCATTCAAGGCCTGCGGCAAGGGGTTGGGAACCACCATGACCTGCTTCATGCCCGGCACCATGGCCTGGAACGCCGCCACACTGGCTCGGGTTTGCACAGTCACTACCTGCGCCTTGGGGTACAGACGGCGGCGCAGGCTTTGCAGCAGCTTGCCTGCGCTGCTGCTAAAGGCCGGGTTGGTGCGTTCACCCACCACAATAGGGACGCCCATGCCGCCCAGCCCCAGCAACACATTGATATTCACATTGGTCAGAAAAGACACGATGACATCAGGCTGTTTTTCATGCACCAGCTTGCGCATGGCGCGCAGCTTGGCCAAGGGTTTGGGCAACCAGCTACCGCGCATGCGATGGGCCAGCCACACCAGTTCCACCTTGGAGTCAATAGGGTAAAAGGCGCTGCCTCCTCCACTATAAGTAGGCACCAGGGTGACCTGATCGCCCCGCAAACCCCAGGCATTGGCCAGGGTGGAAGCGACGCGCTCGGCGCCGCCTGCGTTCAGGGAGCTGACGAAAAACAGAATATTCACTGGGCCTCCGTGGGCTCATCGACCGGGTAGCTTGGGCCTGCTGGCACTAGGCAAAGCGCCATTTTAAGGCCGACGCAAGCACTGTTCCAACACTTGCTGCCATAGCGCCAGAACTCGGGCCGAGGAAAAACGATCGCGCACATCCGTGGCGCGGCGTGCCAATCGCTGACGCTTGTCGTCGTTGGACATCAGGTCGGATAAATGGGCTGCCAGGGCTTCCACGTCTTCAATCGGGCGTACCAAGACGCCGTCAATATTGGCGCGGATAATCTCGCGCGGGCCGGTATCGCAATCAAAGGCAACCGCGGTCAAACCGCTGGCCATGGCTTCCAGCAGGCTGTTGGACAAGCCTTCCATGCGGGAGCTGAGTACATACAGATCTGACTGCTCGTACCAGTCCGCCATATTGCCGACGCGGCCGGGAAGCTGAATCCGCTCTTGCAGCTCCAACTCTTCAATTCGTGCTTCCAGAGGAGCACGCTGCTCGCCTTCGCCCAGAATCACCAAGTCCCAATCCGGGAAATAGTTGGACAACATGGCAAAGGATTCGATCAGGGTGTCAAACCCTTTAACCGGGTGCAGTCGCCCCACAGCCAGCAAACGTTTGCGGCCTTCTGGCAGTTCGGGCACCGGCACGACAGGCTCGGCACTATCCATAGGCCAGCGTACGGCATTAGGAATTACCTGAACCTGGCTGCCGGGCACATGCTCGCGCAACCAGTCTGCAGTACCAGCAGTCAGCGCGATCACGGCATGAGCTTGCGGATAGGTACGCAAACGGGCTTTTTGCCAAAAAGAGGACAAGGACTGGGAGGGCGGATGCGTATGCTCGGTAGCAATCACCTTGCAGGGCAAGCCTTTGGCGGCAGAAATGGCCAGTACCGAAGAAGTGGTCATCATGCCCAGAACCACATCGGGTTTGGTCTTGCGTATCAGGGATCGCACCCGGCTCACGCGCCGCCAGTTCTTCCACAAGGCATCCAGGCGGCCACGACTGCTGCCTGCCGTTCCCAGCACGTGGCGCTCTACGCCCTCTGCTACGGTATACGCGTCTTTGTCACGGCCGGCCTGCGTCACCAGAGACACTCGATAGCCGCGCGCCACCCAGGCTGCGCTTAAATCGACGGCGACACGTTCTGCCCCGCCCCCACCCAAAGAGTGGATAAGCAGCATGATATGAGGGCGAACTACCGAATGACTGTGCACGTTTTCCTATTCCTGCGAACCAGGCGCAAAGGCACTGGCTGGCTTCAAGGCCAAGATGAAATAACAAGTGAAAGAAGCCGCATACATCAGGCTGGTCGCCAGCATGATGCCCGACGGACCCATGCGCGCCGCCAGAATCGGGTTCAGGGCCGCTTTCACCAAAAAATTGATCACGGCAATAATTGCCATGGATTTATAACGGTTCTGACTGGCCAGTAGCTGCACCAGAATCAGCACCCCAAAATAAAAAGGCAGTTGCACCAGTCCCCAGCTAAAAACCTGGGCGACGGTGGCCGTATCCTGCGCGGTAAACGCGCCACGCTCAAACAGCAGTGCCACGCCCCAAGGAGCCAGCAGGACGCCGATGGCCGCCGCTACTCCACCAGCCGCCAACATCATGACCGACCATTTCAAGGCCATGGAACGAGCACGGGCGTTATCGCCCCGGCTTTGAATATCAGCCAGCACAGGCAAGGCAGCACGGCCTACAGAGGCCGCCCCCACACCTAGAACCAGGGCCAGCAAGCGCGTGGCATAACCCAAGGTCGCGTTGGCATTCGCGCCCAGATTGGCCGCCGTATATTGGTCGATAGGGCCGACAAAGCTCATGGCAACCTGCCCCACCAGCATGATGGTGGCGGCCTTGAGCAAATCCGGCCACTGTTCGGCACGCAAGCTGATCGTGGGACGAGCCCAGATCTGATCAGCCCGAGAAGCCAGAATCATCAGCCACACGGCCTGGATAGTCATGCCCAGCAAGGTGCCCCACAACAAGGGGCCAATGCCAGCATTGGCGCCTGCGGCCAGCACCCAGATCAGGATGACAAAGGCAGGAACACTTTCCAGCAAGGTGTTGATGTGACGCTCATGCGCCCGCAAACGGGCGGCACTCAGGCCAATCATCAGGGTCAGAACCGCCGCTGGCGCAAAGGCAAACAGCAGTTCCTGGCTCATTTCATGGACTGCAGGACTTAAACCCTGTCCCGTCCATTGCAGCACCCAGGGCCAGCTAATCCAGATCAATGCACCCAGCACGCAGCCCAGCACAATGCACCAGGCCTTGAGTTCACCCAGAAAACGGCTGCGCGCAGCCGGTTCCAGACGATGCAAGCGCACCAGAACGGGAATCAGCACAACGGACATGGAGCCAACGATTGTCACTGGCAGCCAATTGGCCATGACCATCGTGAACTGATAGGCATCGACTACATCGCTCACACCGTAGCGATAAGCCACCGCCATTTCTTTGAAAGCGCCCGCTGCCTTGCCCAGCAACAGAAAAAACGCCACCCGCATCGCCCCCAGGGCGATGCGACGGTGGTCGTCATGCAAACTAGACAGACGTGCTTTCAGGCTGGCCCAAATCAACTCAGAAACGCCACGTACCAGGGCATGGCTGTGTTCAGGCCCTGCAAAATCGTGTGAGTCGGCTCGTAACCCAATTGGGTGCGAGCCTTAGTGATATCGGCTTGAGAGTGCAGCACATCGCCCGCGCGGAAGTCCGCATAGATGGGCTGTTTGGTGTAGTTCACACCATTTGCACTCAAGGCCTGCTTCAAGTGCTCGAACAGCTCGTTCAAACTGGTGCGAGCATTGACGGCCACGTTATAGACTTCGGCCACAGCAGGTTTTTGCTGCACGGCGGCCAAGATATTCATCTGAATAACGTTGTCGATAAAGCAGAAATCGCGGCTGGTCTGGCCATCCCCATTGATTTGCACATCCTGGTTCTGGATCATGGCCGATACCCATTTGGGGATCACCGCAGCGTAAGCACCGTTAGGGTCCTGACGTTTGCCAAATACATTGAAGTAACGCAGGCCCACGCTGGAAAAGCCATAGGCACGGGCAAACACGTCCGCATACAGCTCGTTCACGAACTTGGTGACGGCGTAGGGGGACAGTGGACGACCAATCGTATCCTCCACCTTGGGCAAACCGGGATGGTCGCCATAGGTGGAACTGGAAGCCGCATAAACAAAGGCTTTAACCTGTTCGTCACGCGCAGCCACCATCACGTTCAAGGCGCCGTTCACGTTGACCTCATTGGAAGTCAGCGGATCGTTCAAGGAACGAGGCACCGACCCCAAAGCGGCCTGGTGCAGCACATAGTCCACGCCTTTAACAGCTTCGCGACAGGTATCCAGATTGCGGATATCGCCTTCAATAAAGCGAAAACGAGCCCAGCGCTCGGCACCAACCTGATCACGCACTTCGTCCAGATTGTATTGATGGCCGGTTGCAAAGTTATCCAGACCTACCACCTGCTGATCCATTTTCAGCAGGGCTTCCAGCAGGTTGGAACCGATAAAGCCGGCACAACCCGTAACCAGCCAGGTTTTAGGCTGATTACGCAGTTGCTGGCTCGCCTGTTCAAATGCAGCGCTCATAATGCTTTCCAAAATTAAAGACGCAGATCGGATTGTTCGCGATCAAACACATACTTCAAGTCGTAGAGCACATGCTCGGGCTTGCCCCATTGGCGCACACCTTCCACACCCAGTTCCTTGAACTGCTTGTGGGCCACAGCCACGATCACCCCGTCGTACTCACCCGCTTTAGGAGTCTCGACCGGAGTAATACCGTATTCATGTTGCGCTTCTTTAGGGTCAACCCATGGATCGTATACATCTACGTGAACATCGTATTGCTTGAGTTCATGCACGATATCGACAATACGGGTGTTACGCAGGTCCGGGCAGTTTTCTTTAAAGGCCAGACCCAGCAACAAGACGCGCGAACCTTGCACCTGAATGCGGCGCTTGGTCATGGCTTTAACCAGTTGGGAGGCCACATAGCCGCCCATGGAGTCGTTCAGACGGCGGCCAGCCAGAATGATCTCGGGGTGGTAGCCAATGGCTTGCGCCTTGTGGGTCAGGTAGTAGGGGTCCACACCAATGCAATGACCACCAACCAGACCGGGACGGAAAGGCAGGAAGTTCCACTTGGTGCCCGCCGCTTCCAGCACGTCCAGGGTATCAATCCCCAGACGGTTGAAAATCAGGGCCAGTTCGTTGATCAGGGCGATATTCACGTCGCGCTGGGTGTTCTCGATCACCTTGGCCGCTTCTGCCACACGAATGGAGCTAGCCTTGAAGGTACCCACCACAATGATCTCGCGGTACAAGGCGTCGACCAATTCAGCGACTTCAGGGGTCGAGCCGGAAGTGACTTTCTTGATTGTGGAGACGCGGTGTTCCTTGTCGCCTGGATTGATACGCTCCGGGCTGTACCCCGCGTAGAAATCTTCGTTAAAGCGCAGGCCCGACACTTGCTCCAGCACAGGCACACACACTTCTTCGGTCGCACCGGGGTAAACCGTGGACTCGTAAACCACGATGTCACCACGCTTGAGCACTTTACCGATGGTCTCGGAAGCGCGGACCAGAGGAGTCAGATCAGGCTGCTTGAATTCATCGATAGGCGTGGGCACAGTCACAATGAACACATTGGCCTGGGCCAGTTCATCGGCCTCGCAGGAGTAGCTCAAGCCACTGGCCTGGGCCAGTTCTTCGCTCTCGACCTCCAACGTGCGGTCTACCCCTTCCTTGAGTTCGGCGACACGACGCGCGTTAATGTCAAAACCAATAACGGAACGCTTTTTGCCAAACTCTACAGCCAAAGGCAAACCGACATATCCCAAGCCGATGACGGCCAGTTTCACATTCTCAAGTTGCAACTTCATTCTCCAGTTAGCGCTATGCGCAAGGAATAATCTTGAACGCCTGACAGTATCAGTCCCGATCTATCCGCCGCCGTACCGAGGGTAGCAGCAGCCAGGAAGGGCGACGCCACGAAACCAGACGGGAATAGAGCCAGATATAAACCAGTGAGAAGGCCAGCATGCTGGCACACAAAGCCCAAGTATTGTCCCACCAGATCGTGGCTGGCACCAAACCGATCAGGGCCAGTACCCACAGGTAAGGCGAGGTCATGGCATTACAAAACGCGGGCAAGGCTCCGCCACTGTCACGACTGAACGTGGAACGCACCAGACGACGGAACACCAGTTGATGCAGGTGCAGCGCGTCCGGCTGATCCACAGGCACACCGCGTTTGAAACGGCGACGCCAGATCGAAAACATGGTTTCAAAAACAGGGTAAAACAGCACGGCCAAGGCGTAAAACGGCGACACACTGGGGTTTCGCACCACCAGTTGCACCGCCAGTTCAGCCAGCATGAAGCCCAGGAAATATGCGCCCCCATCCCCCAGAAAGACCCGTCCAAAAGGAAAGTTCCATACCAGAAAGCCCAGGGTGGCCGACGCCAGCGAGGCGGCAATCAGGAAAATCGGAATGTCCTGCACCTGCAAGGCCACCAGAGCCAGGGACAGCGCCATCAAGGTGGCGATCATGCCGGCCAGGCCATTCATACCGTCAATAATATTCAGGGCATGGGTACAGCCGCCTACCGCAATCATGGTAAAGAGCAGCGAAATGGGCCAGAAACCCAGAACCCAATCAGCCCAGCTCACCCCAACACGCGACACACCGCCCAGCAACCACCAGGCAATCGCGGCCGACAGGAAAGCGGCCAGCAAGCGTTTCAGGGAACCTACGTCCTTGGTGATGTCCTCGACCAGGCCCGCCACAAATACCGGCATGGCAGCCAGAAACAAGACCGGCCACAGCCAGGTCAGTGTCATATTGCTGGGCCCAAGGACCAGCAAGCCAGCCAAACTGCCTGCCACCACGGCCAGACCACCCACACGCGGGGTAGGACGAGAATGGGACGCTTGGGGTTTACTAAGGTCGCTGTCCCCGGTCAGACGGCCATGCCAACGTTCGGAGGCCACGATCAGCCCGCCGACCATAAAAGCCACGACACAGATATACAACCAGGTAAGAGACTCCCCCATCTGAGGTAAAGACACCGCAAAACACCTGCTAGGTTAGGAACTACACATTATCAACCTGCCTTCCGGCTTGTGTCCGTGACCAGTCGCATTAAATGCAACAATTTCCGTCAAGTCCCGTATCACTTTCGTGTAGGCAGGAGTAGCTCGCTAATTTGCCCGAGCGCGAGCCCGAAAGCAAGTATTTTGCGGGATTGGGGCTCAGGAATCGGGTTGCGGCAACGGTTCTGTCGAGGCCAGTTGATTACCGCACTCGGTCAGGAGTCGCCGTAACCAGCGATGGCTGGGCGAATGCCGGTTACGTTCATGCCAGAGCTGATAAAAGCGCATGGGCGGAAACTCCAGCGGGGCCTCCAGAATCGCCAGGGGCAATAGTCGACAATAAAACTCGGCGAAATGACGCGAAGTCGTAAAAATCAGGTCTGTATTCTGTAGCAAATACGGTGCTGCCGAAAAGGACTGCACCGCCACGCTTTCATCACGCTGAATACGCAGGGTCGCCAAGGTCGTATCGATGACACCGCGCTGGTTGATGGAATACGGCATGGGCACCACATGGCGCGCCCGCACGTAATCATCCATGGTCAACCCCTTGCGAGCCAAGGGGTGCGTTGCCGCTACCAGGCAGACAATCTGATCTTCCAGCAGCACGGACAGGTGCATGCGATCGGGCGGTTCGGGCCAGTTCCCAATAACCATATCCAGGTCGCCTTCCGCCAAAGAACGCTCAAAATCAAAGCTGGCATCCAGAGAATGCAGATTCAAACGCGCCCCCGGTGCCTCGCGACGCATGCGCTCGACCACTCCGCCAATAAAGACAGGCGCCAGATAATCTGGCGCTCCGATATGAAACTCACTGCGACTTACCTGAGGGTCGAAACTGTCGGGCGCATTAACCATACAGTCGATCTCGGCCAGGGCTCCTTTAGCGTGGGCCAGCAGGCCAATGGCGCGCTCGGTAGGCACCATGCCCCCTTTTTCGCGCACCAGCAAAGGATCGCCAATAATGTCACGCAAGCGTCGTAAGGCCGCACTGATAGCAGGCTGCGACTGGTTCATTTTGAACGCGGTACGCGAGACGCTGCGCTCGGTAACGAGTAAGCAAAATACCCTCAAGAGATAGGTATCAAGCGGGTTATCCCCACGTCGGGCGGCCATCTTATTCTCTCCTTCTTACGCTTTTTTCCAGCATGATAATGACATACATGCACAATACGAGATGGCATATATCATTTATACGCCTAATTCTATTTTATTTATAAACAGAAAACTTAAACTGGTCCCATATAAGAAAATCATAGCCCACAGGCGGTGGTTTATAAGGGTTTGAATAAATCAAACATACCGTGTAAACGCCCACCCACTACCCTTGATAAAACGGCCTCCAGGCCTGGTCCTGGAGCCGCCTCGGCTCGCACTATTTACGCTTAGATAATCGGACTGACACATGACTACTCAAACCCTTACCACCACACAGGCGCTCACCGAACTCTCCAGCCTGGATCAGAGCCAATTTGTGGACAAGCTCGAAGGTATTTTTGAACATTCCCCCTGGGTCCCTGAGCGTAGCTGGAACCAGCGTCCCTTTGAAAGCGTGGATCAGTTGCACGCCTGCATGGTGCAAGTGGTCCAAGAAGCATCACACGAAGAACAGAAGAACCTGATCTGTGCTCACCCCGAGCTGGCTGGTAAAGAAGCCGAGCAAGGGACACTGACCACCGCATCGACAGGCGAACAACGTGGCGCCGGCCTGGATCAGTGCTCGGCCGAAGAGCTGGCCCGTCTGCGTGGCCTGAACGCCCAATACCGTGAGCGCTTCGGTTTTCCCTTCGTGATTGCCGTCAAGGGTTTGAGCCGTTACCAAATCATGGATACAGTAGAAGCTCGTCTGAACAACAGTGCTGAAACCGAGTTTCAAGCTTGTCTGACTGAAATCGGCAAGATTGCCCGTTTCCGTCTGGATGCGCTGCTGGGCTAATTTTGCTGCCTGCCGGGTCTTGTTGACCCATCCAGTTCACGGGGTAGCGCCAGCCTGCGGGCACGCTGCCCTTTGTTTCCTCTGACCCTTCGTGGCGCGGCTGCTTTCAGCCCCACGCGGGTCTGCCTTATCAAGGACCTCTGCCATGACAATCACATTGAAGTTGGAAACCCTGACAGCCGAAGCCTTCGCCCCCTTTGGTGATGTCATCGAGGCCTCCGACACGGTTCAGCACTTCACCATCAATGAAGGCAATACCGAGCGCTACCACGACCTGGCCAAGATCGAGCCGGGTGCAGACGGCCACGCGATTGTGTCCATTTTCCGTGGTCAGCCACGCACCCTGCCCTTTACCGTGGAAATGATGGAACGCCACCCCAAAGGTAGCCAGGCCTTCATTCCGCAGTCCGGCCAACCGTATCTGGTGATTGTGGCCCCTGCTGGCCCGACTCCCAAGGCAAGCGATCTACGCCTGTTCCTGGCCCGTGGCGACCAGGGCGTGAACTACGCAACTGGCGTTTGGCACCACCCCTTGATGGCACTGAATCAAGTGGCCGACTTCATCGTGATTGATCGCAAAGGTCCCGGCGACAACTGCGATGTGATTCAGCTGGAAGAAAAAGCCATCATTGCTGAACTGGAAACCACAGCAGCGTGAGCCAGTCCTGTCCCATCACGCCGGACATAGCGGCCATTTACGCCCATCGTCCGGCCGATATTGATCCTGAGCACTGGCGCGCCCGTGTCAATCTGGCCGCCGCCTACCGGCTGGCGGCCCGCCAGGGCTGGGACGATATCATCTACACCCATATTTCCCTGCGCCTGCCCGGCCACGACGACACTTTCCTGATCAATCCCTTCGGTTTGCGCTTTGATGAAATCTGCGCTTCCAATCTGCTCTTGATTGATACCCAGGGCCAGGTTGTGGACGGCACAGGCCGTCGTGCCAACCCCAGCGGTTTTGCCATTCACGGCGCCGTTCACCGCGCCCGAGCGGATGCACACTGTGTCATCCACTTACATACAGATGCCTCGATTGCCGTCTCGGCTCTGTCCTGTGGACTGCTGCCTCTATCGCAACACGCCATGCGGTTCTGGCAGGATATTGGCTATCACGACTATGCCGGTCTGGCCTTCCCGCCCCAGGAGCAAGAGGCCCTGCTCAAGCAATTAGGCTCCTATCCCGCCCTGCTCTTGCGCAATCACGGCGCCCTGACCTGTGGCCGTACTGTTGCCGAAGCTTATGTCCTGATGGATGCCTTGGAGCGCGCCTGTCGCATTCAGCTCTCGTCCATGGCTGCCAGCCCGCAACTGCACCTGCCCCCAACGGATGTGCTGGATTTGACACATCGCCAGCTTTTACCCGGGGATGAGCCAGAGGGCTTGTTAGAATGGCCAGCCTTGCTGCGCAAGCTCTATCAGAGCGAGCCGGATTTTTGCCGCTAAGACCCTTTCCACCCCTACGGAGCTTTTATGCCTTCTATTAACGTACAACTATTCGACGGCCGTCCCGTGGAAATCAAGCGTGAGCTCGCCCAGGCCCTGACTAAAGAAGCCTGTCGCGTGCTTGGCTGTACCCCGGAGGCCGTCGATGTGGTCTTTACCGACGTCAAACGCGAGGACTGGGCCACGGCCGGCGTCCTGTGGTCGGACAAATAACTCAGACCCATGAAAAAGCGGCCTCAAGGCCGCTTTTTTTATATCTTTCAGCACCTTAACGGCTCTTCAAACGTAAATCAAACAGTAGTTTGGAGGCTGCTAACATAGATTTTCAGGACGGACTAGGTGGGCAATACCCCTAGCACTGAAAAATGCATGAAAAAAGCAGGAATCTGCTAGGGCGTGGCCTGAACACAGGCCCCATCTACAGGGCTTATATCCTTTCCCCCCTGTCAGCATCAGCCTGCCATACGCTTTTACGTATTCTACTTATCAAGCCGTACTGCCTTCCAGTGATACGGCCCATCCGATAACTTTATGCTTACGCGGCCCAGGCATCGGCTGCGCATAACGTATTAATAAGGAGACCCGGATGTCCGCCAACCCAGAAGTGTCCACACCTGCTGCTTGTGACGGTGTAGACGAACGCCTACCAACGGGGCGCCTGGCAACCCTTGGTTTGCAACACGTCATGGTGATGTACGCGGGCGCAGTTGCTGTCCCCCTGATCATTGGTGCGGCCTTGGGCCTGTCCAAGGAACAGATCGCATTTCTGATTAATGCCGACCTGCTGTGCTGTGGCCTGATCACCATCATCCAGGCTCGTGGCCTGGGTATGTTCGGTATCAAACTGCCCGTCATGATGGGCGTGTCCTTTGCAGCGGTCAGCCCCATGATCGCCATTGGCCTGGATCCGCAACTGGGCCTGCCCGGTATTTTCGGCGCCACCATTCTGGCCGGTATCTTCAGTATTCTGATTGCTCCGGTATTTAGCCGTCTGATGGGCCTGTTCCCCCCGGTCGTGACCGGCATCATCATTACCGTGATTGGCGTGACGCTGATGCGCGTGGGTCTGAACTGGATCGGCGGCGGCTCCCCTACTATTACTGACGCCGCCACCGGCCTGTCCATCCCCAACCCCGAATACGGCTCGCTGGAAAACCTGGGCATTGCCCTGATGGTGCTGACTGTGATCCTGCTGATCACCAAGTTTGCACGCGGTTTCCTGGCAAACGTGGCAGTGCTGATTGGTCTGCTGGTCGGTTTCTTTGTCTCTTTGGCCATGGGTCGCATCACCTTTGAAGGTCTGGATCAGACCAGCTGGTTTGCGGTGGTGACTCCATTCCACTTTGGCGTGCCTACTTTCAGCTGGGCCCTGCTGGGCGCAGCGGCAGTCCTGTCCCTGATCATGGTGGTGATCATGGTTGAGTCTCTGGGCATGTTCCTGGCATTGGGTTCCATCTGCGGCCGTCCTACCGACCGAGAAGCGCTGGTGCGCGGTCTGCGTACCGACGGTCTGGGTACCCTGGTGGGCGGCATCATGAACACCTTCCCGCACAGCTCGTTCTCGCAAAACGTGGGCCTGGTCAGCGTGACCGGCGTGCGCAGCCGCTGGGTATGTGTCATGGGGGGTGCCTTCCTGATCATGCTGGGCCTGTTCCCCAAAATGGCTTTCATTGTGGCCTCCATCCCCAACTACGTTCTGGGCGGTGCTGGCATTGTGATGTTCGGCATGGTGGCCGCTACCGGCATCAAGATCCTGATGTCGGCCAACCTGAACCGCAACCCTTACAACCCCTATATCGTGGCCATCAGCCTGGGCTTTGGCATGATTCCCCTGGTTGCCGAGCACCTGCTGGACAAGATGCCCCCTGCTCTGGCTCCCTTGCTGCATAGCGGAATCTTGCTGGCTGCCGTATCTGCCATCTTGTTGAACCTGTTTTTCAACGGCATGGAAAAATACGCCGACCAAGGTCACACCGTTGAATCCACCGCTGCTACCCAGGCCCGCAAACAGGCCGCCGCTCAAAAAGCGACTGAAGACAGCGGCAATCACCTGGCCTCGCAAAACGGCTAAGCCCCTTTTTGATCAGCCGCCCTGCCTGGAATGGGCGGCTGTTCAAATTTCCGCAGTACCTTCATAAAAGTATCGACTGTCCATAATTAATCTAAGCAAGGTCAGTAACACCCACTCAAAGAAAACTAAGGCCGCAGGCCGTAAGGGACATCAGATCCCAAGGACCTGCTTGCGCTCAAACAAAGAGGAGACACCATGAAAAAGCTACACCCTGCTCGCTGGGCATGCGCCCTGCTGGCCGCCCCACTGCTGTCCAGCCCCGCCTTGGCAGCCGACTGGAGCGACACCTTTTTAGGCTACCGCTTCAGCACGCAATACACCGAGCCGATGAACGATCGGACTATTCAGAAGCACATCCTGAGCCTGACACACGTTAACGGCTACAGCCTGGGCCAGAACTTCTTTAACCTGGATATTCTGCAGTCGGATCGCTACGACCCGTCCAGCGGCAATGGCAGCAATGGCGCCACCGAGTTCTACGCCACCTACCGTCACCAGCTCTCCATGGGCAAGGTATTCGACAAGGATCTGAGCTTTGGTCCCGTGAAAGATGTGGCCATTACTGCAGGCTTTGACCTGAACACCAAGAACACTGCCTTTGCACCGCGCAAACGCCTGCTGGTGCTGGGCCCGACCTTCAAATTCGATGTCCCCCGAGGTTTTGTGGACCTGAGCCTGATGGTGGGTAAGGAATGGAACCACTGCGGTCTGGGTGCTCCCGCCTGCCCCGACAGCCGCAGCTCCTTCCACACCCAGTTTTTGGCCAGCCTGAACTGGAATCTGCCCTTTGATGTGGGTTCAGTGCCTTTGAAGTTCCAGGGCTTTGCCAACTACGCAGGCCCCAAGGGTGACGACTACGCGGGCATCAGCACCAAGTCTGAAGTGCTGGTCCGTACCTCCCTGATGGCTGACGTGGGTAAAGTGGCCTTCGACAAGAAGAACACCCTGTGGGTGGGTATTGGCTACGAGTACTGGTACAACAAGTTCGGTAATCGCTATATGGCGAACGGCAACCTGAAGCCTGGCATCAAAACCAGCGCCCCCACCGTACAAGTGGAATGGCACTTCTAAGCGCCATGCAGCATAAAAAAAACCGCTTTTCGAAGCGGTTTTTTTTATTCAGAAGACCAAAGCAGTTAGAACTGCACCTCGCCGTCCCAATAACCCGGGGTGTTGTAGATGGCTCGCAAATAGTCGATAAAACGTCGCACTTTGGCTGGCAGATAACGCTGTTGCTGATACACCGCCTGGATGTCGTAGCTGGGAATCTCGAACTCATTCAGCACCGTCACCAGCTCGCCTCGCTTGAGTTCTGGCTGAATTTCCCAGGTGGAGCGCCAGCCAATCCCCCAACCTTGCTTGACCCAATTAAAGAGCAATTCACCGTCATTGCAGTCCAGATCACCATCAACCCGTACCGCCAAAGGACGACCATCCCGCAAGAAGGTCCAACCGCGTTGCTGCCCACCCTGCAAATTGAACGCCAGGCAGTTATGACGAGCCAGATCTTCCGGTACGCGCGGCACCCCGTGACGCTCGAAATACTCGGGCGTACCACACACCACACGCCGGTTCGGATACAGACGTACCGCCACATAGTTGGGGTCAGTGACCTCGCCAATACGCAAGGCCATGTCATAACCTTCGCGCACCAGGTCCACCACACTGTCGGTGAAGTTGAAAGACAGCTTCAGCTCGGGGTAACGCTTCTTGAAGGATAAGGCATGCGGTGCCACATGACGGCGCCCAAAGGCAGCCGGAGCCGATACCACCAGGTGCCCGCGCACCACTTTACGCTGGGCGCTGATGCTGGCTTCGGCCTCTTCAAAGTCCTTCAGAATTTGTTTGCACTGCTCCAGAAACTGCTCGCCCAGATCAGTCAACGTCAGCCCGCGCGTGGACCGGTGCATCAAACGCACTCCCAGTCTCTGCTCCAAGGCATCCAGGCGCCTACCCATCACCACCGGGGTAACGCCTTCGATCACGGACGCAGCCGCAAAACTGCCTTTTTCAGCGACCAGCGCAAAACTTCGAATTTCGGTATAACGGCTCATTCAATACTCCAAGTATCGATAGAAACAATCGTACCACCATTTCTAGGCAGGGCTATCACTCCTTATTATCGAGTTGTGAATTTCGTCAAACGATGATCTAGGAGATATCAATGGCTCGAATGAGAGCAGTGGACGCCGCCGCCGCGATTTTACGTAAAGAAGGCGTGAGCACCGTATTTGGCGTGCCTGGCGCCGCAATCAACCCCTTCTACTCCGCACTGCGCAAGGAAGGTGGCTTTGATCACATTCTCGCCCGCCACGTGGAAGGAGCTTCCCACATGGCCGAAGGTTTTACCCGTGCCAATCCCGGCAATATCGGCGTATGTATCGGTACTTCCGGCCCCGCTGGCACAGACATGATCACCGGCCTGTACTCCGCATCGGCTGACTCGATCCCAATTCTGTGCATTACCGGCCAGGCCCCTCGTGCCCGCCTGTACAAGGAAGACTTCCAGGCCGTGGACATTGAATCCATTGCCAAGCCCGTGACCAAGTGGGCCGTCACCGTGCGCGAACCCGATCTGATCCCGCGCGTGTTCCAGCAGGCTTTCCACATCATGCGCTCTGGCCGTCCTGGTCCTGTGCTGATCGATATGCCTATCGACGTGCAAATGGCCGAGATCGAATTTGATCTGGATACCTACTCCCCGCTGGAAGCCTACAAGCCTGCTGCCACCCGTGCCCAGGCTGAAAAAGCCATCGAACTGCTGAACGCTTCCGAGCGTCCGCTGATCGTATCCGGTGGCGGCGTCATCAACGCCAACGCATCCGAGCTGCTGCAGGAATTTGCCGAGCTGGTCAACGTACCCGTTATCCCGACTCTGATGGGCTGGGGTACTGTGGCCGACGATCACCCATTGATGGCTGGCATGGTTGGCCTGCAAACCTCGCACCGCTACGGCAACCAGACCTTGCTGGCATCGGACTTTGTATTCGGTATCGGTAACCGCTGGGCCAACCGCCACACCGGTTCCGTAGACGTCTACACCGAAGGCCGCAAGTTCGTGCACGTGGACATTGAGCCTACACAGATCGGCCGTGTATTTGGCCCTGATCTGGGTATTGCCTCGGACGCTGGCGCTGCACTGAAGCTGTTCATTGAAGTGGCCAAGGAGTACAAGGCTGCCGGCAAGCTGCGCGACCGCGCCGCCTGGGTAGCCGACTGCCAGAAACGCAAGGCCACCTTGCAGCGCAAGACCAATTTCGACAACGTGCCCCTGAAGCCTCAGCGCGTTTACGAAGAAATGAACCGCGCCTTTGGCCCTTCGACCACCTACGTCAGCACCATTGGTCTGTCGCAGATTGCTGCCGCCCAGTTCCTGCACGTGTACAAACCACGTCACTGGATCAACTGCGGTCAGGCAGGCCCATTGGGCTGGACGATTCCTGCTGCACTGGGTGTGGTTGCGGCTGACCCCGGTCGCGAAGTGGTAGCCATTTCGGGCGACTACGACTTCCAGTTCATGATTGAAGAGCTGGCCGTAGGCGCACAATTCAAGCTGCCTTACCTGCACATTCTGGTCAACAACGCCTACCTGGGTCTGATCCGTCAGGCACAGCGCGGCTTTGAGATGGACTATTGTGTACAGCTGGCCTTTGACAACATCAACGCCCCTGAAACCGAAGGTTATGGTGTGGATCACATCACCGTGGTGGAAGGTCTGGGTTGCAAGGCCATCCGCGTACACAAACCCGAAGACATCCAGCCCGCCATTGAACAGGCTCGCGCATGGATGAAAGAGTTCAGCGTGCCGGTTGTGATCGAACTGATCCTGGAGCGCGTCACCAACATTGCCATGGGTACCGAACTGCACAATGTGACGGAATTCGAGTCCCTGGCCGAAGCGGGTATTGACGCCCCCACCGCCATCTCGCTGATGGACTGATTGCTGATTTAAAAAACGGAGTAGCACTATGCCAAAATTTGCCGCCAACCTGACCATGCTGTTTAACGAGCACGACTTCCTGGATCGCTTCCAGGCAGCGGCCGAAGCTGGTTTCAAGGGAGTGGAGTACCTGTTCCCCTACGCCTACGACAAACAGCAGCTGGCTGACAAACTGCAACAACACGGTTTGACCCAAGTGTTGCACAACCTGCCTGCGGGCGACTGGGACGGCGGCGAGCGCGGCATTGCAATCCTGCCCGAGCGCGTGGGTGAATTCCAGGACGGCGTAGGCCGTGCCATTGAATACGCCACCGCACTGGGCTGCAAGCAAGTCAACTGCCTGGCTGGCAAGCTGGCCGAAGGTGCCGACCGCGAACTGGCTCACAAGACCTTGGTCTGCAATCTGCAGTTTGCTGCCGCCAAGTTGAAAGACGCCGGCCTGCGCCTGCTGGTCGAACCCATCAATACCTTCGACATTCCAGGTTTCTACCTGAACCGTACCGAACAGGCCGCGGCGCTGTTGCAGGACGTGGGTTCGGACAATCTGTTCATCCAGTACGACGTCTACCACGCCCAGCGCATGGAAGGCGAGCTGGCTGCCACCATGAAAAAGCACCTGGACAAGATTGCACACATCCAGATCGCGGATAACCCAGGCCGCAACGAACCGGGCACAGGCGAGATCAACTACGCCTGGCTGTTCAAGTACATCGACAGCATTGGCTACCAGGGCTGGATCGGCGGCGAGTACAAGCCCGCCGGCGTGACCAAGGATGGCCTGGGCTGGATGACTGAACTGACTGAAGTCACTGCCTGATCGTCGAATACCTGCAGATAATTATTAGGAGATTACACAATGGCTAAAATCGGTTTTATTGGTTTGGGCATCATGGGCGCACCCATGGCCGTCAACCTGATCAAAGGTGGTCATGAGCTTTTTGCCTACACCCGTGGCGACTTCCCCAAAAGCGTGAAAGAAGCTGGCGCCACCGTTTGCGCCAACGGCACCGAAGTAACCCGTCAGGCTGACATCATCATCACGATGGTGCCCGACACCCCGCACGTGGAAGATGCGCTGTTTGGCGAAGACGGCATTGCCGCCGGTCTGAGCGCTGGCAAGATCGTGGTGGACATGAGCTCCATCTCCCCCGTGGCCACGAAAGACTTTGCCGAGCGCATCGTCAAGCTGGGCTGCGAATACCTGGACGCTCCTGTGTCCGGTGGCGAAGTCGGTGCCAAGGCTGGCTCGCTGACCATCATGGTCGGCGGCAAGCAGGAAGCCTTCGACAAGGTCAAGCCCCTGTTTGAACTGATGGGCAAGAACATCACCCTGGTCGGCGGCTACGGCGACGGCCAGATCACCAAAGTGGCCAACCAGATCATCGTGGCCTTGACCATTGAAGCCGTGGGCGAAGCCCTGCTGCTGGCCTCCAAAGCCGGTGCCGATGCGGGCAAGGTTCGTGAAGCGCTGATGGGCGGTTTCGCAAACTCCCGTATTCTGGAAGTTCACGGTGAGCGCATGGTCAAGCGCACGTTTGATCCAGGCTTCCGCATCGAACTGCACCAGAAAGACTTGAACCTGGCCCTGACCACGGCGCGCCAGCTGGGTGTAGCACTGCCCAACACCGCAACGGCCCAGGAGCTGTTCAATACCTGCGCCGCCCACGGTGGCGCCGCACAAGACCACTCCGCCATGGTCCGCGCTCTGGAAATCATGGCCAACTACGAGATTGGTCAATAAGATCGGTTCAAGGATGCTCCCGTCCGGACTGGTTTTTTCCAGATATCAAGCCAGTACGACCGGGACATCCAGCAAGCGGGCTGCGGCCCGCTTTTTTTTACCGCCAAGCCCCCCAGACAGCACACCCTTTCTAGAAGGCTGCAAGTCAAAGCAGGGAGGTGAAGGCGTGTTGTAGCGCAGTAAGATGGTTTGTTGCCGTCACTCTGCATTAGGATTGACCCATGAAGATCGAGCCACAAGACTTACTCAGCAAAATGTTTCAAGCTGCCGTCAACGCGGCTCAGCCTGAACATTGCATCCCGCCTTATCTGCCCGATGCTCCCAAAGGCCGCACCATTGTGATCGGTGCTGGCAAAGCATCGGCAGCGATGGCCCAGGCACTGGAGCGTCACTGGGACAAAGGCCCCATCAGCGGTGTTGTCGTCACCCGCTATGGCTACGGCGTGCCTTGTGATCACATCAAGATTCTGGAGGCCTCTCACCCCGTGCCGGACCAGGCCGGTGAAGACGCGGCCCGCGAAATTTTGCGCACGGTCAGCGATCTGAACGAAGACGATCTGGTTATTTGCCTGATTTCCGGTGGCGGCTCGTCTCTGCTGCCCTTGGCCGGAGAAGGCATCACGCTGGCGGACAAGCAAGCCATCAACAAAGCGCTGCTCAAATCGGGCGCTTCAATTGGTGAGATGAACACGGTACGCCGCCACCTGTCTGCCATCAAAGGTGGCCGTCTGGCAGCGGCTTGTGCCCCCGCCCGCGTCCTGAACCTGCTGATTTCCGATGTTCCCGGCGACAAGCCCATGGACATCGCTTCTGGCCCCACGGTGGCAGATCCCACCACGTGCGAGCAAGCGCTGGAAATCATTACCCGCTACGGCATCGAGATTCCAGCCGCAGCCCGTGCCCTGCTGGAGAGCGGCGATGGCGAAACCATCAAACCCGACGATCCACGCCTGGCTCATGTCACCACCCATCTGGTTGCTACACCCCAATTGGCCCTGCTGGCTGCAGCTCGTGTCGCTGAAGCCCGTGGCGTGCGTCCCGTCTTGCTGGGCGACAGCATTGAAGGCGAAGCGCGCGATGTAGGCAAAGTCATGGCTGGTATTGCCCTGAGCGTTTCCCAGCATGGCCAGCCTGCCCAGGCCCCCTGCGTGCTGCTCTCGGGCGGAGAAACCACCGTGACCTTGCGCGGCCAGGGCCGTGGCGGTCGCAATGTGGAGTTTCTGTTGTCCACCGCCATTGCCTTGAACGGGGCACCCGGTATCTACGGTTTGGCAGGCGATACCGACGGTGTGGATGGCCAGGAAGAAATTGCCGGAGCCTTCTGCGGTCCGGACACTTTGGAGCGTGCTTGGCAACAAGGTATACGCCCAAGGGCCAGTCTGGACAATAATGATGGTCATGGCTTCTTTGAAGCCTTGGATGACGCATTGGTTACGGGCCCTACCCTAACCAACGTCAACGATTTCCGTGCAATTCTGGTTTTACCCCCTAGCGATTAACGCTTTTCTTAAAGGACTGGACATGAGAGACACGAAAGTACTGACCCTGGCCGATGTTAAAAAAATTGCTGCTGCTGCCGAGCAAGAAGCGCTGAAGAACAACTGGGCTGTCAGCATCGCCATTTGCGATGCAGGCGGTCACGCGCTCTGGATGCAACGTATGGACGGCGCTCCCTTGATGAGCGCGCAGGTTGCTCCCGCCAAGGCACACACATGCGTGCTGGGCGGTGGCAAGCCCAGCAAGGTTTTTGAAGACATGGTCAACAATGGTCGCTTTGCCGCTCTGTCCATGCCCATCACGCCACTGGAAGGCGGCGAGCCGATTGTGGTGGACGGTCAAGTCATTGGTGCAGTCGGCGTGTCCGGCGTAAAGGCACCTGAAGACGCTCAGATCGCCCGCGCCGGTATCGCTGCTCTTTGAGCTATCGATCCCCCTAAGGACAACAACCCATGAAACGTCAACGTCATTCCCGCATTCTGGCTACCCTGGGTCCTGCCAGTTCTACGCCAGAACGCATTCGTGAACTGTTCGAGGCCGGCGCTGATGTGTTCCGCCTGAACTTCAGCCACGGCACACATGAAGACCATGCCGCGCGCTATCACACCATTCGTCAGATTGAAAAGGAAACCGGTCGCAGTATCGGTATTCTGATGGACCTGCAAGGGCCCAAGCTGCGCGTTGGCAAAATGCAAGATGGCCGCGTGACATTGGAAACCGGCCAGAAATTCCGCCTGGATCTGGACCCCGCCGAAGGGACCAGCCAGCGTGCCTACCTGCCCCACCCCGAAATCTTCGCTGCACTGGAAGATGGGACAGACCTGCTGCTCGATGACGGCAAGCTGCGTCTGCGTGTGGACAGCTTTGGTCCGGATTTTGCAGAAACCACGGTCATGGTCGGCGGCCCGCTGTCCGACCGCAAGGGCGTGAACGTACCCGGCGTGGTACTGCCTATCTCGCCCTTGACCGAAAAAGACCTGATCGATCTGAAGTTTGGACTGGAATTGGGCGTGGATTGGGTTGCGCTGTCCTTTGTGCAACGTCCTGGCGACATCCGTGAAGCCCGCGAGCTGATCGGCGACAAGGCCTGGATCATGGCCAAGCTGGAAAAACCACAAGCGCTGGAACACCTGGAAGAAATTGTCCAGCTGTGTGATGGCGTGATGGTGGCACGTGGCGACCTGGGCGTGGAAGTCCCACCCCAACGCGTGCCTGTGTTGCAGCGTCAAATCGTGCGTACTGCCCGTGCGGCAGGCCGTCCGGTGGTTGTCGCTACACAGATGCTGGAATCCATGATTACCTCGCCGGTGCCTACACGTGCTGAAGCTTCCGACGTGGCTACCGCCATCTATTCGGGTGCCGATGCCGTCATGCTGTCCGCCGAATCGGCCTCCGGCCAGTTTCCACTGGAAGCGGTGTCCATCATGGACAGCATCATCAAGGAGATCGAAAACGATCCTAGCTGGCGCACCATTCTGGAAGCCAACCACAGCACCGCTGAAGCCAGCACCGCAGACGCGATCTGCTGCGCCCTGCGTCGCGTGGCCAGCATTCTGGAACCGGCAACGAACGTGGCCTACACCACGACTGGCTTTAGCGCCTTGCGTGCCAGCCGTGAACGGCCCATCGCCCCTATCCTGGCACTGACACCCCGTGTGGAAACCGCACGCCGTCTGAGCTTGGCCTGGGGTGTCCATGCCGTGCCTTGCGAGGACGTCAGCGATCTGGGCGAGATGATCGACCACGCTACCGATATGGCAGCGCAGCATGAGTTCGCTCAGGCGGGCGACACCATCGTGATGATTGCCGGTGTTCCTTTTGGCACCAGCGGTCGCACCAACCTGCTGCATGTGGCCACGGTTCCACAGAAGTAAGTTCGCTCAACCTTGGCGATAAAAAAAGCCTTGTCCATCCACAATGATGGGCAAGGCTTTTCCTATTCAGACTGTGCAGTATTTTTTTCACGTGAAGCCAAAACAGCGACGGCGAGCCGCACGGGCATCAACAAGGCCAGAAGCCCCGTAAATGCTGGCCCTTCAAGACAGGACACTCACAAACAAAAGATACGGGCAAAAAAAAACCCGAGATCTAGAGATCTCGGGCAAATCCACCAAAGGAGGAGGGTGGAGGAGACAATCGTGGCAAGTTGGGCTACCAGATAAAGTATCGAGCCAGAAAGCTAAGGGTTATTACGCTTGTGCTTTTTTCCCGCTTTCTTTTCAACATCCAATAACTAAAGTCTACCCACAAAAATGGTGCAATGCAAGATAAATGCTGTGGAAAACCCTTAGATGCCCATCTTGTCGCTTTAATGCATCAATTCCCTAGCGCAAATCTCATTCCAGGTATCTAGTCGTTAACCCTAAGCCGCCAAACAAGCTCCAAACCTACAAAGCAAAACGGGTCAATTACTGACCCGTTTTGCTACTTGCATCCATGAAGGCTCGGCACTCATCAATAAGTGATTTGGCCCAGAACCCCGTTTTACAGGCGATAAGCCGTCGTCGTCATGACTTTGGACATCATGCGCATCAAGGTTTTAACGGGTGGAGGCAAACCCACAGCCCCGTGATTCTCGGCGGTACGACGATGCTCAATCTCGTCATCGCGCATTTTTTCTACGATCCGGCGCGAGCGATTGTCTGTAGCAGGCAAGGACTCCAGATGGCTTTCCAGATGCTCTTCAACCTGGCGCTCGGTCTCGGCCATAAAGCCCAGGTTATAAGGCACCCCTGCCCGGCTGGCGAGCAAGCCTAACGCGAAAGAACCGGCATACCACAAGGGGTTGAACACGCTGGGGCGGCTATCGAGCTCGCGCAAACGGTCATCGCACCAGGACAGGTGATCCACCTCTTCCTGCGCAGCTTGCAGCAGCACTTCGGTTGCCTGGGGATCTTTGCACAACATGGCCTGGCTACGGTACAAGGCTTGGGCGCAAATCTCGCCTACATGGTTCACACGCATCAAGCCGGCAGCATGGCGGGCTTCGTCAGCCGTAATCTCGGACACTTCCTTGCCAGCGGGATTCGGGCGCGACGCGCGTGCCGAACGTCCCAATACTTCCAGGGCCCGATTCGTCTCGCTCAGAATCTGGTCAAAAAAGCTGTTGCGTCGGTACAGACGGGTATCGCTGTTGGAAACGGTATGGCTCATGAGGACACCTGCAAAACAAAATGGATGGGTATTATTGCCGCAAAAAGGCGATCACTGCCTTGCTCTCAGACAAGAGCCAAAGCAATGGCAGCACACAAGCCATGATAACCAGGCCTATGCCGGCAATCTCTTGGTCAGACTGCAGATAGAAATTACAGAGCCGAACCGGATTGTCGTAATACAGCAGACCAACAATGGCCATCATCCAACTGAAGTTACCAAAGAAGAACAGACGAAACACCAGATGGGCGCGGCGCCAGGACTCCATGAACAACATGCCCATCAAGACCAGACCGATATATTTGGCAGTGGCCATGGGAGGCGATACCAGCACATCGTCCAGTGCTTTGGGAACCATCCAGTAAGCCGCCGCAAAGCTGACCATGATCAGGCCAGGCAAACCATATTCATTCAAGGCGTAATACGGGCGTAGTAAAGACTGCATGGCAGCCGAACGTCCAACTCCCTGGTAGCGCAAGGCCAGTTGCAAGGTAATGCCCGACAGGACCAACAAGGGAATATGCACCAGCATGTGCAGACTCATGGAGGCGGTCAGCGGGCGATCCCAGAAGGCTGCGGCAGCAAACAGCAAAGCTGCCACCAATGCCAGGGCACTACCAAAATAAGGACGTACTTTAGGGGATTCGACGACACGTTTTAAAGACATTACATCGCTCCCTTCTTATCCAGATCCTCGAGGGCACGCTTGGCATACGCCAGGGCCAACATAGGTTCACCGTAATCCACGATACGACCCAGGCGCGGTTCGGCACTGACAACGTGATAGGCCGCGTTGTGCTCGTACTCATCAAAAGGGGCGGGAATAACGACGATACCAAAATCATCCAGCACACGTTGACGCTGTTCGCCGGGCATCATGGTGACAAATTGCCAGACATCCGGGTTGGCCTTCATGGTTTTGCTATAGCGGCGCAGGTGATCAGGCGAATCGGTGGGATCAAAACTGATGCTCAGCAGGCGGATACGGTCCTGCAAGCCTTCGTCCACAATCGCTTTTTGCAGTTGCTGATACTCCGAGCCCATCGCCAGACATAGCGTGACACAGCGGGTATAGATGAAATTGACGATGGTGATACGGCCATCGTTTTGCAGCAGAGAGCTTAGCTGGGTACTGCCCCCGGCAGGGAGCAGTACTTCGACATCGGAGATCAGACGCGGCGAAGCGGCAACATCATTGCGACGGGCCGTCTCGGCTGTCAGGGCGGAGAACCCTTGCGTCAAATGGGCCAGTGCCCCAATACCCAGGGCGAAGACCAGGAGAATACTTATAAATAGTCTCATCGCTGGCCCATCATTTCAGTCTTACTCTTCCATGGGAGCCAGATCAGCGTCCCCATTCCAATGATCGGTTTTATCAGCTGTTTTTTCACGTTCGGCTTTGACAAAGGCCACGTCCACAGGATCGGCGCTATTGCCACCCAATTCTGTACGCAGGTAATTAACAACGGCCGTCATTTCCTCGTCATTGAACTTCTCGCGGAACTCGGGCATCGCACCATTGTACTTATTCCCCTTGACCGTGATCTCACCCGTAATACCGTGCAGCATGATCTGGACCAAAACTTCAGGCTTGCGCAGTACCCATTCGGAACCCACCAGCGGAGGGAACACGCCTGGAACACCGGCGCCCGTTGCCTGGTGACAGGCGGCACATTGGGCTACGAACAGCTGCTGACCATCTACCGCGCCTTCTGGCAATTCGAAGTCGGCAACGATACGGTTGTCGCCCACGGTTGCGTCATGGCTCAGGTCACTGCTGAAAATATAGTAGATGCCCCACAGGAACAGACCTGCAATGATCAGCAGAACCACCCAAGGGATCGGTGCTGCGTTTTCTTCCGGATCGGAATGCTCACGCAGCTGTGCTTCATATTTACGATTGTCGCTCATTCTAATTCTCCGAGGCGCCCCGCCTTGCGGGGCGCGCTAGCTCAGCAATGCCTGTTTATTTGATAACGCTGGCTGGCGCTACGGGATACGTACGATCCAGCGCCAACAGGTATTCAACCAGGTCCAGGGCCTCTTGCTTGGCCACAACCACCTTGCCTTCTGGTGCGAAATCACCTGGCAAGTTGACAACCTTGTCGCCTTCCTCTGCCTTGTCCTTGAGCTCGAACATGAAGGGGTAAGAAGGCATATTGCTGCCAGGAGTATAAGCACGAGGCTGATACAAGTGACCCAGGTGCCAGTCCACGCTAGGCTGACGAGCACCAATATTGAGCAAGTCTGGACCAGTACGCATGGTGCCGAGCAGGTGAGGTGTGTCGTAGAAGTAGTCGCCTGCTACCGAGGCACGACCCCAGCCACGCTGGAAGTCAGGAGCCTGGTTCTGGCTGCGTGGCTGCTGCGAGTGACAGTAGACACAGCCCATATCAATGTATTGCTGACGGCCGCGCAGTTGCACTTCCGTGTAAGGCTTCAGGCCTGGAGAAGGCTCCACCTTTTTAACTTGCAGGTAAGGGACAACGACCAGAGCCGATGTGGCCAGGGCGAGCGTCACCATGGCGCCGCCCAATAGTTTGTATTCGCTTTCCATGACTAAATCATGCCTCCACTACATTGCGAGTTGCCGAGCGCTGGTGAAACAGGGCTGGACCAATACGACGGCTGCCATAGCGCAAAGCCATTGCCACAAAGTGGAAGGCAAACACAAGGTGACCCAGAGTCATCAAACCACCACCAATCGAGCGCGACTTCAGGTAAGGCATCGTGACAAACACCGATTCCATGAAGGCTTTGGCAGGATCAAGCATGGCCAGACCTTGCAGCCAACCGCCAATGCTCAGACCAATAGCGTAGATGGAGAAACCAATCACAACCAGCCAGAAGTGCAGGGAGATCAGTTTGGGGTAAGGCCACTCCCAGGACAGCACGCGCGGCATCACGTAGTAGATGGCACCGAACATCACGATGGTAAAGAAGCCGTACAAGCCGATGTGGGCGTGGGCAACCGTGAAGTGCGTGAAGTGGGTAATCGTGTTGATGCTGCGCAGCGCTTCAAAAGAACCTTGAATGGAGCTGACGGTGTACATCATGCCGCCCAGCACGATAAAGCGCAGGGTGGGCGAGTGAATCAGGGTACGGAAGTGACCCTTCATGGTGTAGTGCTGGTTGATCGAGAAAGCCAGCACAGGGATGATCATCATCATGCTTTGCACGATGGACAGGGTAACCATCCACTGGGGCACAGGACCGCCAACCAGGTGGTGACCACCAACCTGACCGTAGAAAAATGCCAGACCCCAGAAACCCACCAGAGACAGGTTGTAGGAGCTGATAGGCTGACCGATGATCTTGGGCAGGAAGTAATACACCGAAGCCAGAGCCATCGGGGTGTAGAACAGACCCAGCACGTTGTGGCCAAACCACCAGTTCATGGTTGCTTGTTCAACACCCACGTGCACGGCAGGCAGGTTACCGACCAGGAACAGGATAGGGAACCAGAACAGGGCTGCGCCCATGTACCACACCGACACATACAGGTGGTGAGCACGACGGTTTTGCAAGGTGAAGACCAAAGGCAAGGCAGCCAGAGCACCACCGATAACCATCAGGATATCAACCTGCCAAGGCATTTCCAGCCATTCCATACCGTCGGTGATACCCATCGCGATACATGTCAGGCCGATAGCCAGGCCAATGTTCCACAAGATCCCGCCCGTGATGGCATAACGCGCACCGATCAGGGGAGTCTTGAGCAAACGAGGCAGCATCCACATGGCAACGCCGAACGCGGCCATTGGAGCCCAGCCGTAAGCCACACCGTTCAGGTGCAGCGTACGCATGCGACCAAAGGTCATCCAGGCGTGTTGCGTCAGAAATTCGGGATCGTGCAGCTTGATCGAGCTGATCAAGCCTGCCGTCGAGGCAAAGATCAGCCAGAAGACCGAACAGGCCAGCAAAATGAACGTGACCTTGGCGGAGGAGCGGTCGGCTTCCACGCGTTCTGCCAATTCAAGGCTCAGCGCCTGACGATCTTCAGCCGAAATTGCCTTGCGGCCCATTTCTTCTTGAAGTGCCTGACGTTGCTCAGGGGTGGCGGAGGGGTCATCTACCTGCCCGATTTCGCCTTTGGAGAAGATCTCTCGCGAAGCAGCGGGACTGTGGTCAAAGAAGTTACGGCGTAACGACCAGATGAAAACAAAGAGTCCTGTAACGGACAATATGAAAGCTAGTAGCAGTATTGAAACGGTATTCACAATGATCCAGGCCTGGTTAATGTGAAGCTGCCAAGCAGCTCGGCGGCACCTTGACGCGTCGCAGATCAAAAGAGCATGGACGCAAAAAATCTGCGACTGCCTAGGTCGCGAGAGCCGTCATGTTAAAACACCCGCTTGTGACGTCCGAATAAAGCCCCCATTGAAAGCAAGGTTTATTGAGACAGAACAAATACGAGCACGACATTTTTTGGTATACGGGCGACAGCCATTATAGGCGAGGGTAAACCCCTGTGACATATCTGTTTCAAAATGCCGTGTACCGCACAGCAGTTTATCCTAGGACAAACAACAAAACCAGTCTAAATCTTACAAAGAGCATGGTTCTGCTCTGATTTGTCCATATGGAATTTCTTATACGGGTGCCACATCCGCCACCATCAGATGCCCTGAGAAGTAACCAGGCCCACATCCGGGCTTCACATTTCAATTAGCAATAAAGCTGCAAGAATCCGCATCAAATCACGCTAAACCTGGTTTCCATCCAGGCGCGACACAGCCCTCATCAAAAAGTACAATCACCGCTATCAATCTACTGACGAGTCTTGGCTCGCACTGCAAACAAAGGAATTCATATGGAATGCACAATCGACTGGGGCGGCAAAGACGGAATGTTGTTCGTTGCCCGTACAGGCAGTGGTCATGTGACGGCCATGGACGGTGCACCCGAAGGTGGCGGCAATAACCTGGCTCCACGCCCCATGGAAATGCTGCTGACCGGCGCCGGTGGCTGCGCAGCCTACGACGTGGTGCTGATCCTCAAGCGTGGTCGTCACGCCATTACCGGCTGCCAGGTAAAGCTGACGGCCGAACGCGCCGACACCGACCCCAAAGTCTTTATCAAGATTCACTTCACTTTTGTGGTCACTGGCAAGGACCTGCCCCAGGCCGCCGTTGAGCGTGCCGTACAACTGTCGCACGACAAGTACTGCTCCGCTTCGGCCATGCTGGGCAAAACAGCCGAGATCACCTATTCCGTCGACATTCAGCAAGCCTGAGGCCACCATGTCCCTGTATCCCTACGAAGACCTGCTGCGCCTGGTCTACACCCAAGGCACTCCCAAAGGGGACCGCACCGGCACCGGCACGAACTCGGTATTTGGCCACCAAATGCGCTTCGATCTGTCGCAGGGTTTCCCGCTGATCACCACCAAGAAACTGCATACCCGCAGCATCTTTATTGAGTTGCTGTGGTTTTTGCGTGGTGAGTCCAATGTGCGCTGGCTGCAAGAGCGCGGCGTCTCCATCTGGGACGAATGGGCCGACAAGGACGGCAATCTGGGCCCGGTCTATGGTGTGCAATGGCGTTCCTGGCCCACTCCCGATGGCCGTCATATCGACCAGATCAGTCAGTTGGTGGAACAGATCCGCAAGAATCCCGACTCACGTCGCCTGATTGTTTCGGCCTGGAACGTAGCGGATGTGGGCCAGATGGCCCTGCCCCCATGCCATGCCCTGTTCCAGTTTTATGTGGCAGACGGCAAGCTGTCTTGCCAGCTCTACCAGCGCAGTGCCGATATTTTCCTGGGCGTGCCCTTCAATATCGCCAGCTACGCCTTGCTGACTCACATGATGGCGCAGCAATGTGATCTGGAAGTAGGTGATTTCATCTGGACCGGTGGTGACTGCCACCTGTACTCCAACCACTTCGAACAAGCAGAGCTACAGCTCTCGCGCGAACCTCGCCCCTACCCCAAGCTGACGATCAAGCGCAAACCTGCCAGTCTGTTTGATTACGAGTACGAAGACTTCGAAATCACCGACTACGATCCTCATCCCCACATCAAGGCGCCGGTTGCCGTATGAGTTCCACTCCTTTCATTCGCCTGGTCGTTGCCTATGCGGCCAATCGCTGCATTGGCAAGGACAATGACCTGCCCTGGCGCCTGCCTTCCGATTTGCAGCACTTCAAACGCGTAACCATGGGTTTGCCCATCATCATGGGCCGTAAAACCTGGGAGTCTCTGGGCCGCCCCTTGCCCGGCCGCCCGAATCTGGTGATCAGCCGCAATGCGGATTACCAGGCAAAAGGTGCGCAGGTATTCAGCAATCTGGACGAAGCCCTGGCAGCCTGCCCCGGCTTTGAAACCGCTTGTGTGATTGGTGGCGAACAGCTTTTCCGTCTGGCCCTGCCTGTGGCGCAGGAACTGATCGCAACCGAGATCAAGGCTGATGTGGATGGCGATACGTTCTTTCCCGAACTGCCTACCGGAGAGTGGCAAGAAGTGGAGCGCCTGCCTCAGCCTGAGGAAAACGGTTTCACTTACGACTACGTGACGTACCGCCGCCGTAGTTAAAAAAACCGGCTACTTGGCCCAAGCTATCCATCTCACTGCACGCTTAACCGCGTAGGCTCGAAACCAAATAAAAGGCCTGAATCCGATGACACGGATTCAGGCCTTTTTTGCGATCAGTCCGCCGAAATCAGGCAAGACCAAGGCGTATTCCTGCTAACTCAATATCTGAACTTACTCAGCCACCGCGGCATAAGCAGGGCCATCCAGCAAACCTTGCAGATCAGCAGGATTGTCAGCCTTGAGCTTGAAAATCCAGGTATCAAATGGAGCTTCATTGATCAGATGCGGTGCATCGGACAAGGCCTGGTTGAACTCCACCAGCTCGCCCGCCACAGGCGCGTAAATGTCGGAGGCGGCCTTCACCGACTCCACCACACCCGCTGTAGCACCCGCAGCCAGACGCGTCCCTGGGGTGAAGTCACCCACAAACACCAGGTCGCCCAACTGATCTTGAGCAAAGTCGGTAATGCCAACCAGCACAACACCGTCTTCATCTTTGGCCCACTCGTGGCTTACCACGTACTTTCTATCTCCTGGCAGCTGCATATCGCCTCCCTGACTGACCAGCCAACAATTCCGATGATTTCAGAAACGGCAGCAGACCATGCCCACTGCCCTTCCTGCTCGCATACTTAACCCTGCTCTGCCTGTGCCTTCAAAGCACGTGCACACGCTGCTGCCGACGCCCAGGCCCATTGGAAGTTATACCCGCCCAGCCAGCCGGTGACATCGACCGCTTCACCGATGAAGTACAGACCAGGTACTTTACGCGCTTCCATGCTCTTCTGATTTAGCTCGCGTGTATCCACGCCACCGCTCATCACTTCCGCCTTTTTATAGCCTGCGGTGCCACTAGGTTTCAACTCCCAGCCATTAATCACCTGTCCCACCGTGCGCAACACGCGATCCGGCAGATCAGCCAGACGTTGCTGTCCCACGCCTTTGGGCAACAAGTCCGAGGTATCCAGCCATTGTTCGACCAGACGGCGCGGCCACAAGGTCGACAAGACAGTGACCAGTTGCTGACGGTTACCCGCCTTCAGATCCAATAATTGTTGCGCGATGTCCTGACCGGGAGCCAGGTCCACACTAATGCTCTCGCCCGACTGCCAGTAGCTGGAGATCTGCAAGATACCCGGCCCGGACAAGCCACGGTGCGTAAACAGCAGATCTTCCAGAAAGGCCTGGCGTTGCTTGCCCTGCCCTGTGCTGACTTCCACCTCCAAAGCCATGCCGCTCAAGGCAGAAAATGGCTTCCAATCCCGACCGTCAAAGGTCAAAGGGACTAGAGCGGGGTGTGGCTCAATCACTTTCAAGCCGAAGTGACGCGCCACGCGCAAGGCATAGTCCGTGGAACCCAGCTGCGGAATCGCCATGCCGCCCGTGGCAATCACCACTTGCAAGGCATTCAAATCCCCCTGACCGGTGCGCAGCACAAAGCCATCCTCGGTACGGCCGATGGACTGCACCGAACAGGGCATGCGCCAGGACACCTGCCCTTTCAAACACTCCTGACGCAGCATCTGGATGATGGACTCGCTGGAGTCATCACAGAACAACTGGCCTTTGTGCTTTTCATGAAAGCCGATGCGGTACTCCCGCACCAGCTCCAGAAAATCCTGGGGGGTATAGCCCGCCAAGGCCGAACGGCAAAAATGCGGGTTCTTGGACAGAAAATTCTCGGGCGAGGTGCCCGTATTGGTGAAGTTGCAGCGCCCTCCACCGGAAATACGGATTTTCTCGGCCAGCTTTTCAGCGTGATCAATCAGTACCACTCGCAGGCCACGCTGGCCTGCGATACTGGCAGCCATCATTCCGGCCGCACCTGCGCCGATGACGGCAACATCAAAAAAAGGGATCACGCGGATTTACTCGTTGGTTTCAGACTCAAGCACACAATCTACGTAGTAGCGTGGCAGTCCATCAGGGCCGATATCCTGCGCCAGTCCATGCACATAGGTCTCAAAGCCAGGGAAGCGGGCATTGAACTCGCGCGCAAATTGCAGGTACTCCACAATGCGCGAGTTAAAGCGTTCGCCAGGAATCAGCAAAGGAATGCCTGGGGGGTAAGGCGTCAGCAAGACACCCGTCACACGGCCTTCCAGTTCGTCAATGCCAACGCGCTCGATATCGCCGTGCGCCATCTTGGCATAGGCATCCGAAGGCTTCAGAGCGGGAACCATGTCGCTCAGGTACACCTCGGTCGTCAGACGGGCCAGATCATACTTGCGATAGGCCTGGTGAATCTGCTGACACAGGTCACGCAAACCCATGCGCTCGTAGGTAGGCTGAGTCTTGCAGAAGTCCGGCAAAATGCGCCACATGGGCTGATTGCGGTCGTAATCGTCCTTGAACTGCTGCAAGGCGGTCAACAAGGTATTCCAGCGGCCCTTGGTGATGCCAATAGTGAACAGAATAAAGAAGGAGTACAGGCCGGTTTTCTCGACTACCACGCCGTGCTCGGCCAGATACTTGGAGACCAGAGCGGCAGGAATACCCTGTTCAGCAAAGGTGCCGGAAATATCCAGGCCAGGAGTCACTACCGTGGCTTTGACCGGGTCCAGCATGTTGAAGTTGGTCGACAACTTGCCAAAGCCGTGCCACTCCGCATCGGAGCGCAGAATCCAGTCGTCACGCTCGCCTATGCCTTCTTCAGGCAGATTGTCCGGTCCCCAAACCTTGAACCACCAGTCGTTCTCGCCGTATTCCTTGGACACCTTGCGCATGGCGCGACGAAAGTCCATGGCCTCGCAAATGCTTTCCTCGACCAATGCGGTGCCGCCAGGCGGCTCCATCATGGCCGCCGCCACATCACAGGACGCAATAATCGCGTACTGCGGGCTGGTGCTGGTGTGCATCAGGTAGGCTTCATTGAACACGTTGCGGTCCAAGGGGCGGTTCTCGGCATCCTGCACCGTAATCTGGGACGCCTGCGACAGGCCAGCCAGCATTTTATGCGTGGAGTGCGTGGCGTAGATCATGGTGTCTTTGGTGCGCGGACGGTCCGCACCAATGGCGTGCATGTCGTGATAGAAATCGTGGAACGCCGCATGCGGCAACCAGGCCTCATCAAAATGCAGCGTGGGGATCTTGGAATCCAGAGTCTCCTTGATCATTTCCACGTTGTAGATCACGCCATCGTAAGTACTTTGCGTCAGCGTCAGAATACGGGGCTTCTTGTTCTTGGCCTTGCTGGCAAAGGGATTGGCCTCGATCTTGCGCGCAATGTTTTCCGGCAGGAATTCGTCTTGTGGAATGGGACCAATAATGCCCAGGTGGTTGCGCGTGGGGCGCAGGAACACTGGGATAGCGCCCGTCATGGTAATGGCGTGCAGGATCGACTTGTGGCAGTTACGGTCCACTACCACCACGTCGTTATTGGCCACATTGGCGTGCCAGACGATCTTGTTGGACGTGGACGTTCCGTTCGTCACGAAAAAGCAGTGGTCGGCATGGAAGATACGGGCAGCATTGCGCTCGGCCTCGGCCACCGGGCCGGTGTGGTCCAGCAGTTGGCCCAATTCATCGACCGCATTACAGACGTCGGCACGCAACATGTTTTCACCAAAAAACTGGTGAAACATCTGGCCAACCGGGCTTTTCAGAAAGGCTACGCCTCCCGAATGCCCTGGGCAGTGCCAGGAATAGGAACCGTCAGAAGCGTACTTGACCAGCTCGCGGAAAAACGGCGGCGCCAGGCTTTCCAGGTAGGAGCGGGCTTCGCGGATGATGTGACGCGCCACGAACTCGGGCGTGTCCTCAAACATGTGAATGAAGCCGTGCAGCTCGCGTAAAATATCGTTGGGGATATGCTGCGAGGTGCGTGTCTCGCCGTACAGATAGATGGGGATGTCCTCGTTGCGGAACCGCAGCTCGCCAATAAAGGAGCGCAGGTTCTTGATCGCATTGGCGACATCCTCCGGGGAATCCACATCGAATTCCTCATCATCAATCGACAAAATGAAGGCGCTCGCGCGGCTTTGCTGTTGCGCAAAAGAACTAAGGTCACCATAGCTGGTGACCCCGAGAACCTCTACGCCTTCGGCCTCTATCGCCGAGGCCAGGGCTCGAATGCCCAGGCCCGACGTATTTTCGGAACGGTAGTCTTCGTCGATGATGACGATGGGAAAACGAAACTTCATCCAGAACTCCTAGGTACGAGGCAGGGTAACGCCTAGCTGACCTTGATATTTGCCGCCGCGGTCGCGGTACGACACTTCGCACACTTCATCGCTTTCAAAGAACAACATCTGTGCACACCCTTCACCGGCGTAAATCTTGGCTGGCAGCGGGGTGGTGTTGGAAAACTCCAGGGTGACGTGGCCTTCCCACTCGGGTTCCAGCGGAGTCACGTTCACGATGATGCCGCAACGGGCATAGGTGCTCTTGCCCAGACACATGGTCAACACACTGCGAGGAATACGGAAGTACTCAACCGTGCGGGCCAGCGCGAAAGAATTGGGCGGAATAATGCACACATCACCGACAAAATCCACAAAGGATTTTTCATCGAAAGCCTTGGGGTCCACGATGGTCGAGTTGATGTTGGTGAAAATTTTGAATTCGTTGGCACAACGCACATCGTAGCCATAGCTGCTGGTGCCGTAGCTGACGATACGTTGTCCGTCTACATTGCGCACTTGGCCTGGTTCGAAAGGCTCGATCATGCCCTGGGCAGCAGCCCGCCGAATCCAACGGTCGCTTTTGATACTCATAAGAAATTAGCCGCCTTAAATCAGTAACCGGTTATTTTATCGTTTAGATACACACACAAGCCAATTGCGGCGCAAATATGTCATTTGCGCCACAATTCTCTGCCCGCTTTGCGCCGGGCAAGCCCGCATCAATCCTTCGAGAACCAGCGGTAAATCAGGGCCAGACCGTTTACCGTACCGGCGCTGACCTCAGCCGTCAGGCCTCGTGCCAGGCGGTAGCTGGCTCGACCCACCGTTCCGGTATCGGCCATGGCCTGCTCCAGGCTAACGGAAATATCCGCCGTCAGTGCCTTGGTGATCGCAATAAACTTGCGCTCTTCGTTGCTGGTGCCGCTGTTCAGGGATTTGACCACACTTTCCACCGGCAAAATGCTACCGGCACTGCCCAGGTCGCCCGAGCGCATGGCCACTTCATCAATCCCGAACTTGCGGTAGAAGGGCTCGCCATCGCCCAGGAAGGACGTCCCGACACTGAGCAGCAAGGCCATGTCACCACCAGAATCATCCGGCCCGTGGCCCAGCAGGAGCCAGGACAGTTTTTCAACTTCGCTGACTTCCGGGTAGGACACCAAATCAATTCTGGGCTTGCGAGCCGTACCGGCTACCTTAACACCTGCCTCTACTGCCTGACCGGTACGCAAGGCTTCGATGTCCAGAATAGGCGAGGTAATGTCACCCTGGAAGGTCACGGTTCCGCGCTTGAGCAGCAACTTCTGACCATAGAGCTCAATTCGCCCGCCACGAGTGCGCAAGGCACCCATGCCGGTCAACTTGCCGCCGATCATGGTGACCCTCAGGCTGCCAACCAGACCGGAGTTCACGCCGTAACCCGTCAGGTAAAAACGCGGCCCCAGATCCACATCAATTTCCATGCTCATGTCGGTTGCAGCCTGGGAAGGCTCGGAAGCCGGTTCGTCGCCTGCCCGCACAATCACCACATCGCTATCAACAGTGGGAATACCACCCAACATGTCCAGGTTGAACCAGCCCGCATCAGCAACAACCTTGCCGGTAATGGCAATACGCGGCAGTTCCATGTCCAGATTGATATTGCCGGACATCATGGCGTAACGATCGGAGCGCTGCAGAATCGGGAAGCGGAAAATATCCACGTCAAAGGCCCCTTGCTGAGTGCTCAGGTTCCACTGCCCCGACACAGTCAGCTTGCCATCCTTGGCGTCCGGGCTCTCTTTCAGCCAGGTTGCGGTACGCCATTCCTGCGGCTCTACTCGTGGGCGAGCCGGGAACGTCAAGGACTCCAGGCGGAAAATGTCACCATCGAAACGGGCATCCAACTGACCGTCAATTAGACGGATGCCGTCATCCAGACGTGTGAAACGCAACTCGCGGCCCCTTACCGTGCCACGACTGGTCCAGGCCCATTTCGCACCCACATCAATATTCACGTCTGCATTCAAGCGACCGCCCAGCTCCATGGCATCGCCCAGGAACAGGCGCGTCCAGCTCAAGTCATCAATATTGGCTTGTATGCTGACCGTTTTGCGATCGTTCTCATTCAAGGCCAGCCCGTGAAGGGGAGTCTGGGCCTTGGCTGTGACGTAACCCATTTCCTTGGTACGCACATCCATCTGAGCATCCAGACGGCTGGTCGTGGCCGAGGTAGGTTTCGCATTGATGACGATACTCAGATCTTCCAGCCCCAGGGACATGGGCGGCTCAGCAAAAACCTGTACATCCCCCGCCACGCGGTCGACGCGCACCTGGCCGGACAAGGCGCCATTAAATTTCAGGTCCCAGCGCGCTTTGATATCAATTTCGGGCGGCTGGGTTTTCTTGTTCTTGGCAATCTTGACGCCACCCTTGGCCTTGTCAGCGTTTTCTTCTACGCCGACTTTACGCAGCAAGCGCGCGATGCGAGGCTCGGACAGCACCAGATCCAACAACTCACCACGGCTGGCCCATTGTCCAGGCTGGTAAGTGGATTCCTGATGACGCAGATTGATCCAGGGTTCGCCATCAACTGTGGTGCTCAACGTACCGGCACCAACTCGCACTGACCAGGGAGCCAAAGGCTCGGGTGCCTTGGGAGCGTTTGCTGTTTTATCGGCTGCGTTTTCGGGAACGCCAGCCTGTGCCTTCGCTTGCTCTGCTGCCAATGAAGCAGACGGAGCAGCATTGGCCGCAGCAGCAGGCTTAGTATCGGGGCTGCCCTTAGTTTCAGGATTTATACCGGCCTGAGCCGCTCCTTCTTCCTTGGCGGCCACCTGGCCTGCTACATCACCTTCAACCTTGGATTGGTCCTTGGCCTCTGCTGTGGCAACTTGAACAGGAGGCTCCGGCGCCCGCAGAGCATCGGTAAAACGCACAGGCAGTGCCGACTGCAAACGCACGATCAAACCGGCATGGTCGGCCACCAAACGGTTTACCTTGCCATCCCAATACGCGGCCTTGCCCTGATCGGCAAAATGCCAGCCACCTTCCAGCGCCAGATCGGCCTCGGCCATGCCTTGGCCCAACTGCCCCTTGGCCTTGCCGCCCAAGTCGTACTGGCCCTTCAACTGCAGGGTGTGATGAGCAATATCGCCACGCAACTGCCCTTCTGCCGACGCCTTGCCCAGCTCCAGGCCAGGCCACAGTTGCTCGGCACGAGGCATCTTCGCCAGCAAATCCAGCTCGGCCTTGCCAGACATGCCAAAACCACCTTTCAACTGAACCTGGTTATCCCCGATCTTCATATCGGTGAGCACATCCGAAACCGACAGCAAACGCCACCAATCCGCTTGGCCCGGCTGAGCCGGAGCCGACGCTTTTGCCTTGATCTGCCCGATAGCGGCCTGCTTGTTCCAGCGACTGCCCTGCAAAAGCTGCACATCCACATCCGCGGAGAGCAATTGTTCTTTATCCGCCAAGACCACATCGAACTGGCCTTGGGTATTGATCAGAGCGTCGGGCAGCACATCGCCCAACAAGGCATGCAGATCCAGCTTGTCGCTGCGGAACTGACCTTTGAAATGATCCTGAACGTGCACACCTTCCTGCGTGGCATCCCAGGCGAAGTCTGCATCCAGCGAGGACTCGTCCGGCAGTTTCACCGCCACCTTGGCCTGACGCACTGGCACGGAATCCAGCGGGCTCAATTCTGCGCTGGCGTCCAGGCTATAGCCCTGGCCCTGACCGTTAAGCAGCAAGGTGGCTTGTTCCAGAGAGCCATTCAAGGTGATTTGAGCGTTGACCACACAATCGGGCAAAGGCTCGGGCTCAGGAACAGCAACTGGTTCCTGGATACGTTCTTCATCGCCAAGACCCGTACTACCCTCGGGCTCGGAGCTGATGACTCCGGCGACACCATGGGCGTCTACGGGCTGATCGACTGGCGGGCTGGCAGGAGTTGCATGACTCGGGGCGCTGGCCTCAGCTTGACCTTGCTGTGTTATTGCAGCCTTGGCACTGGTCTTGGCCGTTTCAACAGTGGCTGTTTGTTTGGACCGATCGACTACTGCCTTCTCGGCAGGTTTGCCGGATTTCGACGGCTCTGCATAAGCAGGCAAATACTGTTTCGCACAAATAGGCGAATCGGCCGTCAAACCGCGAGCAATGATTTGAATATCGGCTCGTGCCGGGTAAGGCGCTTGCAGTCCCGCCAATTCCACCTCACCCTGAAAACCAGCGCGGATGGACTCATTAGCCACCATCAAATCGTACAGTCGAAGCTGCGCGCTGTCGGAATCCAACGCCAGTGCCGAAGACAAATCCGCAATCGCGACCGGCAAGGGCGTGCCATCCTGCGTTAACAAGAACTGCCCCAAAGCCAGCTTGTCCACGGCAATACTGATAGGCAGCTCGGGCATTGTGAAGGGCTCATCGGACTTGGGCTCGTCCGAGGAGGTCAAGGCCACATCCACTTTCTGAGCACTAAGCTCTACCACGTGCAGGCGGCGTTCCCACAGTTCTTTCCAGTTGGCCTGCAAGCGCAAACGCTCGATATCCACATGGGTGTCCGGCAAGCCCAGCACCAGGTGGTCGATACTCAAGCCATCCCAAATGGTTCCGCGCACGCCTTGGGCGCTGCCCTGCGCATAGGGCAAAGCCGTGCGCAAGGCCCAGCTTGTACCGGCCTGACTGGCCAGCACCCAATACACAAAGCCGCAAACAAGCAGCAGGGCAATCACCACAAAGGGAATGCCCCACAAAGCGAAATATCGGAACCAGCGCCGAACCCAAGCCATTAAAATGCGATTCCCAAAGAAAAGCTCAAACGTACGCGTTTGTCTCGCTGACCATAGGCCAGATCAAGATTGAAAGGGCCAGCAGGGGTGCGCACCACCGCACCCAAACCGTAGCCCCAGGCTAAATCCATATCACCAAAGCTGGGCGCAGCATCACCCACGTCAACAAAAGCTCGCATGCCATACATGCTGGTGAAAAAGTGCGTGTATTCCACACTAGCTACGGCCATGGCTGGCGCACCCACCACGGCGTCGCCTTGTCGAAGGCCAATGCTTTGATATTTGTAACCACGGACACTGCGAGCGCCCCCGGTGCGATAACCGAAGTCAGGCGGTGTGCGGTCCGTCATGCGCCAAACCTTACCGATTTCACCCCGCAGGGACAAAATATCCCGCTCCCCAACTGGCCACCACTGCTGCAATCGCAAATTACTGCGGTAAAAGGTCTCGCCCTTGTCCAGCGTGACACCGGCACCTACGCCGAAATCAATCAGATTGCCTTCGCGCGGATCGTACTTCTTGTCTACGTCTCGACGCAGCCATTGCCAGGTTGCAATGGCAGAAGGTGTTTCACGGGTGGGCAGACCGGAAATCTTGGTCTTGTCCCAGGCGCCCAGTAAGCCCCATTCGGTTTCATATTCCACGCGGCTATTGCCCGCTGCCTGTCGTTCCTGGCGCAGCTTCCAGCCCAGGGCCGCCCGCTCCGTGTCCAAACCTTCAATGTCGGAACGATCGTACAAGACACCAAAACTGTTCTTGTAGCCGCTAATGGTGGGCGGCAAGTGAATGTCATAAAAGGCCCGCTGACGTTTTTTATCCACGCCAATACCGGCCTCGGTCCAGATCGGCAGGCCAAACACAATATTCTTTCGATACAAGGCCTCAACACGCGCACCGTGGTCGCTGTCAAAACCCAAGGAGCCGGTGAACTGCCTGGATGGCGCTTCTGTAACCCGTACACGTACAGGCAGTTCTACATCACCATCTGGAAGCTCTTTCTTTTTGCCGGCTTCTTCATCCAGAGTGACAAAGGCACCCCGGAAAAAAGTGGTGGCAGCCAAAGATTGCTGCCACTCGTCCAGCTTGTCCTGATCGTAAGGATCACCGGGGGTATAGCGCACATAGCGGTCTACCAGAGACTGGGGAACTCGCTTCAGGCCAGTGGTTTCCAGCGGCCCCATGCGAACCCTCGGCCCGCTATCCACTTTCAGGGAAAGGTCGGCCACGCCTTCATCGGCCAATACGGTCGCCCGCGTGTCTATGTAACGAGCGTAGTAAAAGTCCTGGCGCTGTACGCTTTCCAGCAGATCCGATTTGGCGGAGGACCAGACCGAATTCAAAAAGGGATCGTCCACTTTCAAAGGAAAGCTGGCTTTGATCCCTTCCAGACGCACCTGGTATTCCGGCTCCTGAATCTTGCCTTTGAAGTCCAGGGCAATGTCTCGTACACGCGTGATTTCGCCCGGCTGAATAATGATATCCCAATATTCACCGCTGGAATCCTCGCCCACCTCCAGCGTGACTACAGAATCAAAATAACCCTGAGTCTGCAAGGCGGAGACGGTCGCATCGTGAGCCCGGCGCCGCAGACGCGAGACCTCTCCCAAGTCCTGGTCTTCCGCCAAACGTGTAATGGCACTGACCGCGCGCTGAATTTCTTTCAGCGCCTGGGGGGGCACGCCCCCCGGATCAATAATGACATCGGGAACGGAAGACTGAGCCCATACTGCAGGGCTCAGGACTATCGAAAACAACAGGCAAAAGCCGGATTTGCGCATACGTACTCAAAGAGGACGAGGAACAACCTTGGGGCGCTGCCCCGACGTGTCTGGAGGAAGTTGCGACAAGTTAGCCGAAACGCGATTGGCAATCTCGTGATACAGGCGGGCCTCGGGACTGTCTGCGCTGGCAATCACCGTCGGGGTACCGGAGTCGGTCTGAGCCCGAATGCTCATTGCCAACGGCAAGGCACCCAGCCAAGGCACGTTGAACTGGCTGGCCATATCGCGACCACCATGCTGACCGAAGACCGGGTCAGCATGACCACAGTTCGAGCAGATATGGACCGACATGTTTTCCACAATACCCAGAACAGGCACATTCACCTTCTGGAACATGTTCAAGCCACGCTTGGCGTCGATCAGCGCCAGATCCTGAGGGGTGGTCACAATCACCGCACCCGTCAAAGGCACTTTTTGCGACAAGGTCAAGGCGATATCGCCAGTGCCGGGAGGCATATCGATAATCAGGTAGTCCAGATCATCCCAACGCGTTTGTGTAAGCAGCTGTGTCAACGCCTGGGTTGCCATCGGGCCGCGCCAGATTGCGGGAGCGTCTTCGTCCAGCAGGAAACCAATCGAGTTGGCTTGCAGACCGTGACCGATCAGCGGCTCCATCATCTTGCCGTCTGCACTGCGCGGGCGCTCGTGCAGGCCCAGCATGGTGGGCACGCTAGGGCCATAAATATCCGCATCCAGCAAACCAACACGCGCACCTTGCATATGCAAGGCCAAAGCCAGGTTCACCGACGTTGTACTTTTACCCACACCGCCCTTGCCCGAGGACACCGCAATAATGTTGCGGATATTGGGCATGGGTCGCAACCCTTCCTGCACAGCATGCACGCCAATGCGGGGATTCAAATGCAGCTTGGACAGGGTGGCACCCACGCCTGCCAAGGCTTGCTCGATACGTTCGCGCAGCTGTCCCTGAATGTCATAAGCCGTATAGGGCAGGTGCAAAGTCAGCTCAACCTGGTTCTGGTCAATGCTCAGTTCGCATCGACCCGCATCGACCGATAACTTCTTTAACGTGTTGGGATCGGTCACACTCGCCAGGGCTTGCAACACGCGCTCGGAACTCACTGTCATTTATCCAAAACCTTGATATAAAGAAACATCACCATACCTTTAAACCAGAAAATTAGCGGTTCAAGAGGAATTTTTTTACACTTATGATGTCATACTAACCCTATGAACACATTTAACCAGATTATCCGCACAGCCCTCTTTGTCTTGCTGACAATTTTCGGTGCAATCATGGCGTTTATCTTCATGGTTTCTACCGCTATTGCGATCGGCATTTTATACATTGTGGCGCGTATTAGTGGCCGTCCTTTCGGCGTTAAAGCCTACTGGGACCAGCGCCGCCGCCCTGCCGCTGCCAGCAAACAGTCGACCACACCACGTTCGCGTGATGTCACCGACATCGAGATGCGCGAGATTCCTTAACAGTTCTTGACTGTTCGCCAAGCCTTTGGCGAGCAGCAACGCTGATTAGGCACTGCCCCCGAACACCCTGAGTCGTCAAAGGCTCAGGGTGTGTGCATTTGTATCATTCGCAATTGCCCATCAGCACTTTGCCCGTGGACATTCCTCGGTCTGGCGCAGCACAAGTGTGCAATAGACCGTAGAATCCTTGTTCCCTTTCTCTTTTATTTTGTTAAGTCATGTCACGAACGATATTTGTTACGACCGCCCTGCCGTATGCCAACGGCTCGTTTCACATCGGCCACATCATGGAATATATCCAGGCCGACATCTGGGTTCGGTCCATGCGAATGTCGGGACATACTGTGCATTTTGTGTGTGCGGACGACGCCCATGGCGCGCCCATCATGCTCAAAGCAGAAAGCGCTGGCATTACCCCCGCTCAGTTGGTAGACAAGATCGCGGCCGAGCGCCCCACCTACCTGAACGGCTTTAACGTCAAATTCGACCACTGGCACCGTACGGACTCGCCAGACAACGTCGAACTGGCCCAGGATATCTACCGCACGCTGAAAAGCGCCGGCTTTATTGACACCCGCACCATCGAACAGTTCTACGATCCGGTCAAAGGCATGTTCCTGCCCGATCGTTACATCAAGGGCGAGTGCCCCAAGTGTCACGCCAAGGACCAGTACGGCGACAGCTGCGAAGTCTGTAGTGCGGTTTACGCTCCTACCGAACTGATCGAACCCTACTCCACCCTGACCAATGCGCGTCCGGTGTTAAAGACCTCGGAACACTTTTTCTTCCGCTTGTCCGACCCGCGCTGCGTAGCCTTCCTGCAAGAGTGGACCACGGGCAAGAACGCCCAGGGCAAGCCGCGTCTGCAATCGGAAGTGCTGGGCAAGACCCGCGAATGGCTGGGTACAGGCGAAGGCGCAGAGGCCTCTCTGAACGACTGGGACATTTCCCGCGACGAACCCTACTACGGCATCCCGATTCCGGACGCTCCCGGCAAATATTTCTACGTCTGGCTGGATGCGCCTGTTGGCTATCTGGCCTCCTTGAAAGCCTACTGCGCCAAGGCCGGTCTGGACTTTGATGCCTTGCTGGATCCGGAAGGCAGCACCGAGCAGGTCCACTTCATCGGCAAGGACATCGTGTACTTCCACGCCCTGTTCTGGCCTGCCATGCTGAAGTTCTCCGGCCGTAAAGTGCCTGACGCCTTGAACGTGCACGGTTTCATCACAGTTAGCGGCGAGAAAATGTCCAAGAGTCGCGGCACCGGCATTTCGCCCCTGCGCTACTTGGAGCTGGGCATGGATGCAGAGTGGATGCGCTATTACATGGCCGCCAAGCTGAACTCGCACGTCGAAGACATGGATTTCAATCCTGACGACTTCATTGCCCGCGTCAACAGCGACCTGATTGGCAAGTACGTGAACATCGCCAGCCGTGCCGCCAACTTCATCAGCAAGCATTTTGATGGCAAGCTGGCTTACCAAGGCGACACCTCCGAACTGCAAAACCAGCTCAAGGAAGTCGCCGAGAAAGTCCGCGCCGACTTGGAAAGCCGCGAGTATGGTCGTGCCGTGCGCCAGATCATGGCTCAGGCCGACATCATCAACCAGGCTTTTGATACCGCCCAGCCCTGGGTCATGGCCAAAGGCATTGCGACCGCCGAGCAAGCTCAGAAAGATGCGCTGCAAGATATTTGCTCGCGCACCCTGGCTGGCTTCAAGGGCTTGTCCGTCATGCTGACCGCCATCTTGCCCACCCTGACCCATCGCGTGGCCCACGAACTGTTTGGTCTGGACCGCGACTTTGTCTGGGACGACGTGGCTGCCTTGCCTGATCACATCGCTCCCTTCAAGCATCTGATGCAGCGTGTAGACAGCGCCATGGTGGACGAGCTGCTGGCTCCGCCACCCGCTCCCGTCGTGCTGCCCGGTGGTGAAGCCATTGCCGAAACCATCGACATCAAAGACTTCATCAAGGTGGACCTGCGCATTGCCAAAATCGTCAGTTGCGAAGCCGTGGAAGGCTCGGACAAGCTGCTGCGTCTGAGCCTGGACGCTGGCGAAGGCCGCTTGCGCCAAGTGTTCTCCGGCATCAAGTCGGCTTACCAGCCCGAAGATCTGATCGGCAAGCTGACGGTACTGGTCGCTAACCTGGCTCCTCGCAAGATGCGTTTCGGCGTATCCGAGGGCATGGTTCTGGCGGCCAGCCATGCGGATGATGCCGTGGATCAAGGCATCTATATTCTGGAACCATTCCCCGGTGCCCAGCCCGGTATGCGCATCAATTAAGACGCATTCCTGATACGCAAAAGAGCCTCGCCGAAAAAGCGAGGCTTTTTTGTCTACATATACCAAAGAACAGGCTCAAAACAGCCTGCCAAGCCCCTTTCAGCGACCCGTAACCCAGGAAAGCCGATACACTCTTTATCTTGAAACTGCTGTATTGATGCACAGTCTGCTGCTTTGAATGCAAGGACCTCTTGGCATGGAAAACATCCCCCCTTCTGAACTGGATCGGCACCTTGGTGCACAGCGCTCCACCTGGGTCAGTGTCATCGTCAATATCAGTTTGAGCGTGCTGCAAATTGTGGTGGGTCTGTTTGCTCATTCGCAGGCCCTGATTGCTGACGCCATCCACTCCCTGTCCGACCTGCTGTCAGACTTTGTAGTGCTGATCGCCAACCGCCATAGCCGTCGAGGTCCGGACGCAGATCACCCTTACGGACATTTGCGGTACGAAACGGCGGCCACCCTGGCCATTGGCGGCCTCTTGCTGGCCGTAGGACTGGGCATGTTATGGAATGCTGTGTCTTCCTTGCGCGACCCCAGCAGCATCGAAGCAGTACACCCGATTGCCCTGGCCATTGCCTTCATCGCACTCTGTAGTAAAGAACTTCTGTTTCGCTACATGTTGCGTGTCGCGAAGCGTTTGCGCTCGACCATGCTGGTTGCCAATGCCTGGCACGCGCGCTCCGACGCAGCCTCCTCGCTGGTCGTTAGCGTCGGGGTGATGGCCAACCTGGCAGGTCTGCCTTTGGGCGACCCCTTGGCCGCCAGTATTGTGGGTTTGATGATTCTGCGCATGGGCTGGAAGTTTTCTATTGGCGCATTTCACGACCTGACCGATAAAGCGGTCGATCAGGAAACGGAAGAGCGCATTGCCAAGCTCTTGCGCGAGACCCCCGGTGTGGAAGGCATACACCAGCTACGGACCCGCAAACTGGGTGACATGATCTGGGTAGAAGTGGATCTGGAAATGGACAGCACCCTGACTATTGCTCAAGGTCATGCCATTGCCGTGGCCGCACGGGACCGTGTGATGGCCGAAGAGCCCGTGCTGGATGTCATGACACACTTTGATCCGGTCACACCCCAGCGCTAAACCCTGTCTAAGCTCTACGAGCCTCGCCAGCCCAACAGCAGGCTATCCAGGACGGCGGGCGCTCTCGGGCGCCAGCATCTCCACCAGCACACGGGACAAGGCCGTCACCATCTCATTGGCATGAGGTCGATGCAAAATTGCCAGTTCAAAAGCATCGATACGGGGCAGACCTTGTGCTTGGCCCAATTCAATATGGTCATCGCGCACCGCACGCCGCGGCAGCAAGCTGATCCCCATCCCGTCTGCCACCGCCCCCTGAATACCGCTCAAGCTGGAACTGGTAAAGCTGATACGCCAACGACGTCCCAAGGACTCGACAGCACTGATGATTTCCTCTCGATACACACCCCTACGCGGGAAGGTCACCAAGGGGATGGGGTCCAGATGAAAGACCGGATCAGTCGCGCTATCCACCCAGGCCGTCTGCTCGGGCAGACACGCCACCGCTTCACGGGCATTGTGACGCTGCTTGACCAGCACCAGATCCAGCTCACCCTGATCGTACGCGGCCAGCAGGTCGCTGCTCAAGCCGCTACTGACTTCCAGACGCACCTGCGGGAAGCGACGGTTGAAGCCCGCCAAGGCCCGCATGGTCTGTCCATTGGTAAAGTCCTCAGGCACGCCAAGACGCACGGAAATAGTCACCAGAGAACCGGACAGGGCTTCAGACAGCTGATGATTCAAAGCCAGCATCTGGCGGGCGTACCCCAACAGGGTCTGCCCCGCTTCAGTCGTGCTGACGCCCCGGCTAGCCCGGTCCAGCAGACGCAGCCCGGCCAGTTCCTCCAGGCGCCGCACTTTCTGGCTGATCGTGGACTGCGTGGAATGCAAACGCGTTGCGGCCGCCGTGAAGCTGCCGCAATCGACTACCGTCAACAAGGCCAGCAGCAGGTCCAGGTCGTACAAAGGCCGATTCAGGCTGGGACTGCTTGATAGTTGATGATCCATATGTTCAAACCCTTTCTGAAATCCGCCAGGGCAATCCACCCCACCGCCCTTTTATTCAAAAAACAAATACTAGAGATTTATACATTTAATTTGTAAATATCACCAGCAGTCGTTAAGGTGTATTGGTCCCGCGCATTACAACGACATCCCGCCTGTGCCTTTTGCCAGCCGCCGGGATTGCGCCGTGCCGTTCGACAGATTTTTCCTTACTGAATTTCAATGGGAATCAACATGTCCAAAGTCAATTACTACGCCCCTCCAGGTGGCCATCCTCCTCAGACTCAGTTGCTGACGGACCGCGCCATGTTCACCGAGGCCTATGCCGTGCTGCCCAAAGGCGTGCTGCAAGACATCGTGACCAGCTACCTGCCCGGTTGGGAAAATACCCGTCTGTGGGTATTGGCACGTCCTCTGTCCGGCTTTGCCGAGACCTTCTCCCAATACATCATGGAAGTAGGCCCACAGGGTGGCAGCAACAACCCTGAGTCCGACCCCGAAGCCGAAGGCGTGATTTTTGTCGTCAAGGGCCAGCTGGAACTGGTTCTGGAAGGCACCAAGCACATCATGGAAGAAGGCGGCTATGCCTTTATTCCTCCTTCCACCAACTGGACCTTGCACAACCGCACGGGCGAGCTGGCCAACTTCCACTGGATTCGCAAGCGCTACCAGCGTGTGGAAGGCCTGGATGCCCCTGAAGCCTTTGTGACCAACGAAAAAGACGTGAAACCTGGCGTCATGCCTGACACCGAAGGCCGTTGGAGCACCACCCGTTTCACCGACATGTCCGACCTGCGTCACGACATGCACGTGAACATCGTGAACTTTGAACCCGGTGGCGTGATCCCCTTCGCTGAAACGCACGTGATGGAACACGGTCTGTACGTTCTGGAAGGTAAGGCGGTGTACCGTCTGAACCAGGACTGGGTTGAAGTGGAAGCCGGTGACTTCATGTGGCTGCGCGCTTTCTGCCCGCAGGCTTGCTACGCAGGCGGACCAGGCCGTTTCCGCTACTTGCTGTACAAAGACGTAAACCGTCATGCCAATCTGACACTTGGCGGCACCCGCTAATATGGTCTGAAACAGAACAGCCGCTGCCCGTCAGCGGCTGTTTTGCATTACAAACACGCCAAACCGGAACGCGTCCCCCTGATGCCGCCTGTGCCCGCAGGGGTCCCACAAGGCGCAAATAGGGACTCTGGTTCCAAGGCTCATTCCAACCTTGCTTCTCTACAGGAGAAAAACATGAACGATAAACACTATCTGCTGCGCTCCATCCAGATCGCCGAAGAGAATGTCGCCCGCGGCGGTCAGCCCTTTGGCGCAGTGCTGGTCCGCGATGGTCAAGTTCTGGCCGAAGGGGTTAATGAGACCTACATTGCCCATGACCCCACCGCGCACGCTGAGATCCAGGCGCTGCGTACTGCCAGCCAGAACGTGAAAAGCAGCAGCCATGCAGGCAGCACCATGTATGCCAGCGGCATCCCCTGCCCCATGTGCATGGCCGCCATGATCGCCTCGGGCGTGGAGCGCGTGGTGTATTGCGCCGACGATGAGGAAGGCGAACCCTTTGGCTGGTCCACCGAATCCTTCTACAAAAAAATGCAGCAGGACTTTGGCAAACAGGGCGTAAAAATGGAACACCTGCCCTTGCCTGAAAAACGCAAAGTGTATGAAGCCTGGCAAGCCCGATTTGGAAACGGCTCCAAGCAGGACTAAAACAAAGACCATTCAAAACCCTGCCATCAAGCAGGGTTTTGCGTATTTACATAGACAGACAAGTCAGAAAAGTTTATAAAACAGAGCAGTTATAGTAACGATTCTCATTTATTGAATCCCAAAGGAAATACATGATTGCGTCCCGCCCAGCCTCTTTAAAAATGATTGTTGCCTCCGTAATGGGCGCTTTGCTGCTCAGTGCATGCCAGACTGCACCGCAATCGCAACAGGCGGGCCAAACATCGTCCTTTAATGCGACTGCGCCTCAGGCACAGGTCACTTTCCGTCAGGACACCATTGATGGTGCCTACGAAATTCTGGCCGCCAAGGACAGCAAGCAGTTGTTTGTTGCTGCTACTCCTTTGTTTGAAGACCGTGCTGCTGGCTTCCTGCACGTTCTGGACCAGGACACGCTGCGTGAATCGCAGCTGATCCAATTGCCGCGCCGTGCCTTTGCACTGGGCCTGAACCAGAAAACTCACACTCTGTACGTGGGCAACACCCTGGACGGCTCGCTGCTGGCAATCAACAGCCTGAATGGCACCGTCAAGCAACTGATCCAACTGGGTCAAAAAGAAGACAAGGGCGGCTGGGAACACACCCGTAAAGTCGTTATTGACGAGCAAGACAACCGCATCTTCGTGACCAATCCCTCCGAAGGAGGCCGCGTATGGATTGTGGATGGCGCCGACGGTCGTATCCTGCACAATATCGATAACGTGGGCTTGTGGCCTGCTGGCGCTGCCTACGATGCCAACACCAAGCGTCTGTTCGTGGGCCACGGCGGCAAGGATGAAATTGCCGTCATCAACCCGGCCACCGGCGCTATCGAACAGCGCTTCACCACTGGCGATGCAAAAAGCGATAAACGTGAAGATTCCCGCCACTTCTTCGTGAACATCGCCCTGAGCGCGGATGGCAAGAAACTATTTGGCGCTGACGCCAATACCGGCAAGATCTACCAATTCGACACCAGCTCCGGCAAAGTGGAAAACACGGCTGAAGTGGGTCTGGGGCTGCTGGATATCGTGTACAACGACGCTCGCAAAGAGCTGATCGCTACCAACCGTGGCGTGGATCGTGAAACACCAGCCGGTACAGGTTCGGTCACCATTCTGGATGCCAACACCTTGGCTGTTAAACACCGTATCAGCGCCCCTGTGCACCCCAACAGCGTCACGCTGAGCGCTGACGGCCAGACCGCTTTTGTCACTATCAAAATCCCTCATGGCGACAAGAGCCCGCACTACCTGAAAGGTGCCAAGGACAGCGTTCTGCGTCTGAACCTGAATCAGCTCTAAGCCCCTGGCTTAAAGCCTGGTCCCAAGCCGAGACTGCCCACAAGGCAGCTCGGCTTTTTTTGTACCTGCCACTTTGGTCTGCCAGGCGGCCTGCCCCTCATCTGTGCCTTGGCCGCAGGATAGTTTTGTCCGCTGTTCAAGCCCTAAGCCAAGGCCCGCCATCGCTGGCTCTTGGGCGTTTCAACGCTGTTTTAGCAATGCGGTCTGGAAACAAGCAGCAAAGCGGATTGCTGCAACCGGCCACTTGCTCAATAGAATCAATTAGTGGCCTAGCAAGACGCCTCTTGTCTCCCGGCCCCACACTCCCTTTCCCGCCTCCAGCTGTGCCACAGATTGGCATTTCTGGAGCGTTTTCTATTGAAGACAAGTCATGGTTCAGCTGAACGCGTATCACCAGCCTATTGGCCCCTCGCTCCCTCATTGGCAGGCCCGCCCGCAGCCAGCACGCTGCGTTCTGCACGGCAAATACTGCCGTCTGGAAGCCGTGAACCCGGAACAACATGGCGACAGCCTGTACGAGGCCTACAGCAACGCCAGCGATGGCCGCGACTGGACCTATTTGTCTGTAGGCCCCTTTAACAACCGCGCACAGTTCGACCAGCACCTGCAAACCATCAGCCAGGCCAGCAATGCCGTGCATTACGCCGTCGTCGAACAAACCACGGGTCGCGCATTGGGCACCTTGTCCCTGATGCGGATCGAACCACAAAACGGCTGCATTGAAGTGGGCTTTGTAGCCTGGTCGCCCGCTCTGAAACAAACCCGTATGGCCACCGAAGCCCACTACCTGTTGATGGCTTATGCAATTGATGGACTGGGCTACCGTCGCTACGAATGGAAGTGCGACACACACAATGCCCCCTCCCAAGCCGCTGCACGACGATTGGGCTTTCGTTATGAAGGTATCTTCCGTCAGGCGATTGTGTACAAGGGCCGCTCGCGCGATACAGCCTGGTTCTCCATTACCGACCAGGACTGGCCAGCCCTGAAAGCGAATTTCCAGGCCTGGCTGGCACCTGAAAACTTTGACGATCAAGGTCGTCAGAAACATCGTTTGGGGCAGCAAATAACTGTCGCTCCAGCCGGTCCCGGGGCCCGCCGCTTAAAGCAAATGCTGGCCCTGCAAACCGAGCTGAATCAGCTGATTGATCCGAACTGGCGAGTGGCCAAGCAGGACTACTACCGGGCGATCTGGGTGGAATGTGCGGAGCTGGCCGATTACCTGGACTGGAAGTGGTGGCAGCATAGCGAGCGCAATCTGCCGCAACTCCAACTGGAGCTGATCGACATCCTGCATTTTGGTCTGTGCGATGTACTGCGTGCCAACGATGCGCTGCGCGAGCAAGAAGCCGCCACCGCACTGGATCAGCTCCAGCACGCATCAGCCACCGCCAGCGACTCTACGGCCATCATGACGGCTCTGGAACACTTTACCTTGCGCGTTCTGGAGACACGCCAGTTCGATTTCAGCGGCTTTACCCAACTGGCTGCTCTTTGTGGTCTGACACTGGACACGCTCTACCACTCCTACGCGGGCAAGAATGCCCTGAACCGCTTGCGCCAACTGCGCGGCTATCAGCACGGCCACTATCACAAGCAGTGGGGCGGGCAGCAGGACAACGAGCATCTGGCACAGCTGCAATTGCGTCTGCCCACCGAGCATGACCATTACCCCGAAATGATCCTGCATGCCCTGCAAGAAAGCTACGACACGTTTTTTTCGGGAGCCTCCCAGGTCCGGAACGGAGCCTGCGTACCGCCTCCCCTTTCTTCACGTTGACAAAGGACTGTCCATGTACCTCGATTGCGATTGTTCCATCAATGTCTTTCTGGACTCGCCTAAACCGGACTCCAATCCCGTGGAAAGCAATGACACGCGACATCCACCCGACCCCCGGCCACAGCCGCATAAGGTGCAACATCCCTGGTCCCGCTCGCGACGCCGCGAGCGCTCCCGCTGGCGCCAGGGTTAAGCAGCCCCAGCGCTTGTCTAACGGCCCGGCACCACTGCCGGGCTCGTCTCCTTGATAAGGCTCCAAGCAAATGGAATAGGAGCTATGAGCCAGCGCGCATAGCTCCTCTTGATGTAAATCAAGACAATGAATCCCATCGTCGGCACAAGGATCGACGAGGCCTACCAAAGGAGACAAGCACATGGATACCCCACTCAGAGACAAATCCTATTTTGATGAACGCGCCACCAAAGAGATGGCCACTCATCTACAGCAAGTGCAACGCGACACCCGCGAAACCATGGCATTTGCCTGCCGCATCCTGGCCATGACCGAGCAGGAAGCTGGTTTGGCCGGCCAGATCAGCGTCCGTTCCGAGCGCCCCGGTGCGTATTGGACCTTGCGCTTTGGTCTGGGTTTTGACGAAGCCACCCCCGAAGACTTCATTGAAGTTGACCGCGACTTGAATACCCTTAGCGGCGAAGGCATGGCCAACCCGGCCACACGCTTTCACCTGTGGGTCTACGAAGCTCGCCCCGACGTCAATTCCATCATCCATACACACTCGCCCTGGGCCACGGTATTGGCCACCGCCCGCCAGCCCTTGGTGATTTCGCAAATGGATATGACGCCTCTGCACAATGACTGTGCATTTTTGGGCGAATGGCCTGGCGTGCCCATTGCCGATCAGGAAGGTGTCATCATCTCCAAAGCCCTGGGTGACAAGCGTGCCATTATTCTGGCCCACCACGGTTATCTGACCGCAGGTAAAAGCTGCCAGGAAGCCACTTACCTGTCGGTGTATCTGGAACGCGCCGCACGTCTGCAAGTGCGTGCACAAGCGGCCTTTGGCCCACTTACCCCTGTGGACGATACCTTGGCGGCCGAAGCGCACGACTATCTGCTCAAGCCCTCCATTGTTAACGCTACCTTTGACTACTGGTCCCGTCAGACCCAAGGCATTGCGCCCTTAACTAAAACTCGCTGACGCCCGCAACCAATACCCCGCTTCCACCAGGAGGTCGCCATGACGATGCCTAACAATGGACAGGCGCGTTCGTCGCGCCAGTACGTTACCGCTGGCTTGGCCAGCATGATGGGAACCACCATAGAGTGGTATGACTTTTTCCTGTACGGCACCGCTGCCGCACTGATTTTCAACAAGATCTTTTTCCCCGCCTTTGACCCGATTACGGGCACGCTGGCGGCCTTTGCCACCTACTCTGTGGGCTTTTTCGCCCGTCCTTTAGGAGGATTTGTTTTCGGCCATTTTGGCGACAAGCTGGGCCGCAAATCCATGCTACTGATCACGCTCTTTCTAATGGGAATCCCCACCATCCTGATCGGCCTGATTCCCTCTTATGAAAGCATTGGCTACTGGGCCGCTGTGCTGCTGGTGCTGATGCGCTTTCTGCAAGGTATCGCAGTAGGCGGAGAATGGGGCGGAGCCGTGTTGATGGCGGTTGAACATGCCCCGGAAGGCAAAAAGGGCTTTTTTGGCAGCTTGCCGCAAACAGGGGTAGCCCCCGGCCTGATCCTGTCTTCCCTGGCTATGGGAGCCGTCGCCAGCTTGCCTGAGGAAGACATGCTGTCCTGGGGTTGGCGCCTGCCCTTTCTAGCCAGCGTCGCCCTGCTGCTGGTGGGTTGGTGGATACGTGCCAAAGTGGCCGAATCCCCCGACTTCGAGCAAATGAGCAAAAAGGGCAAACAGGTTCCAATTCCTGCTCTGGAAGTTCTGCGTCATTACCCACGCGAAGTCCTGCTGGTCGTGGGAGGCCGTCTGGCAGAAGTGACCTGGTTCTACACCGTGGTGACCTTTGCCCTGGCTTACGCCACCACCACCTTGGGAGTAGAGCGCAGCGTCATGCTGGATGCTACCGTCTGGGGCGCCTTTGCGGCCTTGTTCACCATGCCCCTGTTTGGCGTATTGGGCGACCGAATCGGCTTCAAATGGGTCTTTATGGCAGGCACGATCTGCATGCTGGCATTCTCCTCCACCTTCTTTTCCATGCTGGGCAGCCTGGATTCCAGGACCATCACCCTGGCTTTGGTGATTGCGATTGGGCTGGTGTATGCCGCGCTGTATGGCCCGCAAGGTGGCCTGTTTTCCACGCAATTTCCACCTGAAGTGCGGTACAGCGGCATCTCCATTGCCGTGCAGGTATCCGGTGCCATCGGTGGCGGCCTGGCTCCCTTGGTGGCGACCTCCCTGCTGGCCTATGGCGACGGTCAACCCGACTACATCGTCTGGTACCTGAGCGCGCTGGGTCTGATTGCTTTTGCCAGTACCTGGTTCATGCATGGGCCGACGCACTTCTCCCTTCCCGCCCTATCCAGCCGAAAGGTACGCACATGAACGCAGCCGGTATTCACTACTACTTCTGGATGAATTCGGACTGGGCCTACCTGGGAGCCGACAGACTGGAAGCGATTGCTCGCAAGCATGGCATCCCTATCCACTACAAACCCGTGGACTTGCCGCAAGTCTATGCACGTACAGGCGGTGTCCTGCTGGGACAGCGCTCACCAGAACGTCAGGCTTATCGCATTGCAGAGCTTAAACGCTGGTGTCGCAAATTGGGCATACACGTCAATCCCACACCGCGCTTCATGTGCCCAGACGCCACGCTGGCCTCCACCCTGGTGATTGCTATCAATCAGGCTGGTCTGCCGGTACTGGATCTGTACAAAGCCATTTTGCGGGCGCAATGGTGCGAGGAGCAGAACATTGCTGACCCCACACAACTGGCTCGAATCCTGCAAGCACAGCAGCTGGATGCAGACTACTGGCTGAAACAGGCACCGCTGATGCAGGCGCAGTATCAAGCCCACACCGAAGAGGCCATTAAAGCCGGTGTCTTCGGTTCGCCCTCCTATGTGTATCAGGGCGAACTGTTCTGGGGTCAGGACAGGCTGGACATGCTGGACGAAGCCATCGCCCTGCATCCTGCGCCAGCTTGAAGCACAACCCCGACACCAAGCCTGACTGTTTTTAAAACAAGGGCGGGGCAAGGTTTATCCACCTTGCCCCGCTCTACTTGTTTACAGCTTGGTTCGCAGGCTCAAGCCCTGCCCCCAAGCCATCAAAATGATTCAAACGGTCTATCCCGAAATCGCTCTAATAGCCATAACAGTCATCAACGGCGAGCATCCGTGCTTGGTCAAAATCCAACAAAAAAGCGGCAAATAAACGCCTCGCTACGGGCTGCGCTTGCTGCTTGAACAAATCGTCACCCAAAGAGCCTCACAATCTTCCCCGGACGGCCTCATCCAGATGCACACTAGTGCGGGCAAAACCGCGGCTGGCCTGCCTGGACATAGTCCTTTATTCAGAGGTAAAAGCCGTAGAATCACGCCTTTTCCTGCCAGGAAAATTCACCGATACGCCAGCGTAGCATTCCTGAAATTGGACTTTTGGGTCCGCCTTAAGGCCCGAGTTTCGGGCTTTCGGCATGCCGCCTGCCAAAAATGAAATGCAATGAGCAATTTTGAAAATTTACTTTTTCCATTGATACAGAATGTTATGTCTGCCGTACGAATCATATCGATAGATTTTATCTATTCATTGAGTCTGTATTCTGAGGAAATTGGCTACTTGAGCAATGCCAGTAAAGGTAGCCGTCTTCGTCAGAAGAAGGGCGCGGGGCTTTATATTGAACAAATACGCCACTATAAAGTATCAGCCAGATCAAAAAATCAGGATTCTGCTGATCTCCAATAACACTCGACAGCACGAACAACTTCTTCAAGCCCTGCTGGCTGGTGCTTTTCGGGTTTCTGTTGCTGCTGACGGAGTGCAAGGATATACCAAGGCCCAATTAACGCTACCCGAGCTTATCCTGATGGATAAGCAATTGACGGGGATAGACGCTTTGTCCTTGACCCATATGTTGCAAGGATTAAAAGCCACGGCTCAAATCCCCATCATCATTCTGGATTCACGCATGGATGGCAGCAGCGATGAATGCGTCACTTTTCTAAAGGCTGGTGCGGTTGATTACATTGGCAATCCGTATGCGGTCGATGAAGTCAAAGAACGTATCAACGTGCCCTTGCGCTGCCCCAAGCAGATGGCGCCTGCACTTGTACCGGGCAAGATGCCAAGCCAGCGGCCCAGCACGACAGCCGAAACCAGCATGCTGATCCATGCCATTCAGAAAACCATTGATGCCAATCTGGGTGCACCGCCCAGTCAAAAAGAACTGTGCGATATGTTCAAGATTTCACGTCGAAAAATCATGAATATATTTCAGCGTAATTTTGGCCTAAGTGTGAGCAGTTATATCCGATTGCAGCGTATGTATCGGGCCGAGTATTTGCTGAAGACTACGGCCTTGAAAATTGATGTGATTGCAACCGATTTAGGATTTTCCAGCCCGGCCAATTTCTCTACCGCATTCAAAACGTATGCGGGAGTGTCTCCCGGAAAATTCCGCCAGGCTATGGAGAAGAACAAACCCTATACAGAAAACACACCATGTATTCGCTCCATGGGCCCACCTGTTTTCTCATCTGGATGGTGTCCGCCGTAAATGGCAACAGGAAAAGAACAAGGTCCACAGGAGACTCGCGCCAGACTCACACAAAAATAAAACAGCCGAACGAAACAATGCCAGGAAGGTGATAAAGGAACCCGCCCTTCACGCCTCCACCGTGGCCAGATACAGAAAAAGATGGCTGCACGCCACACAAATCCGGTTTCAGAGGGTCCGCACTTGCCGCCAAGGGGCAAGGTGATAAAATCGTGGCTACTTGAATAGTTCAATTCAAAACAGATCCGGGACGACCTGGATCTGCCTTTTCAGTACAGGGACGGCCCTACCTCTTTGGCGGAGCATCCACGATGGCCCACCCTGCATCACCCTCAACTCAACTCATTACTCCCATCACCTGGCTGCGTCTGCTCGGTTCCTGGTCCATTGTTGTCCTGTTCATGATTTTCGGCGGGCAATGGCTGGGAGACTCCCTGAACGGCACCACGGCGGCCATCGTCTTTCTGGTGCTGTTCGTGACCATCCTGGCGGCCTCGTTTGGTGTGGTCCGTGAAGCCGACCACCTGGCCCACCAACTGGGCGAGCCCTACGGCACCCTGATCCTGACCCTGTCCATTGTGCTGATCGAAGTTATCCTGATTGCCTCGGTACTGCTGGGGCCGGGCGACTTTCCCACCATAGGTCGGGACTCGATCTACGCCGTGATGATGATCATCCTGAACCTGATCACCGGCCTGTGTCTGATTGCCGGCGCAGCGCGCAATGGCGATCAGGCGTTCAACCGCCAAGGCACCAATACTTACTTGTCCATGATCGTCTTGCTGACCAGTATGGGCCTGATCTTGCCCAACTACACCAGCAATGCGGGTGAGTTCAGCACCACCCAGGCCATTGGCATTTCGGTTCTGACGGGCCTGGTCTATGCCATCTTTCTGTATCTGCAAATGGGCAGTCACCGCCATGACTATGTGCAGCCCAATCAGGCGATTCAAAGCACTGAAGATACGACACCCACACCGCGTGATCCCCAGGCGACTCGCGCGATGCTGATACGCAGTCTGGTGCTGATCGCCCTGATCCTGCCTATCGTCCTGTTGGCACACGATCTGGCCATTGTGACGGACTACGGTATCGCCGCCTCGGGCGCCCCCGTTGCCGTCGGCGGTGTACTGATCGCAATTATCGTATTCACCCCGGAGTCCATCACTGCGATCAAGGCGGCCATGAATAATGAAATGCAGCGCGCCATCAATCTGTGTCTGGGTGCCTTCGTCTCTACCGTGGGGCTGACTGTGCCGGTAGTGCTGATGATTGGTCTGATCACCGGCAAGCAAGTGATCATGGGCATCAGCAATATGGAAATCGTGTTGTTTCTGATCACGGCACTGCTCAGTATCTTGAGCTTTAGCAGCAAGCGAACCTCACCCATTCAAGGCTATATGCATCTGATGGTTTTCGCCGTGTTCGGGCTGCTGCTGTTTTATCCCTGAGAAGAACAAGGCAAACAGAGCCAAACCGGCTTTGTTTGCACCTATCCAACGGGACAGACAAGCATAGCGGGCCTTCGTGGCCCAAGCGCCTGTCACTCAAGGTCTATGATTTACTGACAGAAACCGAGCTGCTCAGGATCGATCCGGTTCCGAACGAACACACTTGTACTCGAACTCGTTCATACCATCGGCAAAGTCCACGTGCTCCCACCCCAAGCGCGTAAAAAAGCGGCAGGCACGCTGGTTTTCCGGGAACACAAAAGCCACCCATTTACGACATGGGGGATGGCCTGGCCAAGCCAATACCGCTTCCAGCATGGCTCCGGCCTGACCATTGCCGCGTAATGGCGGCGCAACAGCAATATCGGTAATTGCATGTGGCAGATTTCGCCCATCTCCCCAGGCACACCCAATCAAACCAATGGGCTGACCGTTCTGCTCGGCAACCAGCTGGGCGCCATCGCTTTGGTTCAACACGTGCTCCAGCCACTCCTGATCCAGTGGCCCCAACTCGCGGTTCAAGTCCTCGTCCTGGAACCATTGCTGTATCCAGTCCCAGTCCGTCGCACGAATTCTTCTGATTTCCATCGCTACCCCGTTTTGAGTTGTCCGCTGCAGCTTGGAGCAGCCCCAGACAAAAACGTTCGAGACCAGCCTCATTCCAAGGCGGAATGACGCAACAAATTTTCCAGCCAATCCGCAAACACCTGAAAACGACGCGACAAGTGTTGGCGATGCAAATACAGCAAGGACATGGGCATGGGAGCGGCACGGTGATCCGGTAGCACCTCCACCAATTCACCTGATTGCAAATGCGCCTGCACATCGTAAGCAGGGATCTGAATTAGCCCCAAGCCGGACAGACAGCAGGCAATATAGGCCTCGGCATTATTCACCGTCACACGACCTGGCAGATCCAGCACCTGACGCTTGTCCTGCTCCATCCACTCCCAAGGAGCCACACGCTCGCTGGTGGGCGAGGCATAACGCACCACTTGATGGTTTTCCAGATCCGTTGGCGTCTGGGGCATGCCATAACTGGCAAGATAAGCGGGGCTGGCTACATTGATCAAGGGCAAGCTGCCCATTTTTCTAGCGATCAGGCCCGAATCACTTAGGGGTCCCACTCGCAGCACACAATCCACCTGCTCCTCGATCAGATTCACCTCGCGGTCCGTCACGCCCAGATGCACATGGACATGCGGATAGCGCTCCAGAAACTCCGGCAGCGCAGGTGCCACAATCAGGCGGCCTACCCGCCCCGGCACATCCACCTTGATCGTGCCACTAGGCCCCACACTGGCTTGGCGAAACAGGTTTTCGGTTTCCTGCACATCGGCAATCACGCGCAGACAGCGCTCGTAAAACGCCGCACCATCTTGCGTGACTGTCACTTTGCGGGTGGTGCGATTCAACAGGCGAGCGCCCACTCGCCCTTCCAGCTCCTGAATGGCGGCCGACACCGAAGAGCGCGGCATACCCAAGGTATCCGCCGCGCGGGTGAAATTGGCACACTCCACGACCCGCGTAAAGATGCGAAACAGGTCAATGCGGTCCATAACTTTCTCCAGATAAGCAGCGGCAAAACACGGGCAGAATGGCTAGACCCGGTTGACTCAAGCGGCGGTGCGTATTGTTCGTTTTTTCAGACAAATGATGTCAGAACTAGATGATTTAAACAATTCCATCGACTTATATCATGAAAAAACGAAAAGGCTTGCAGCCCGCAGCCCACACTAGCAAGGAGTCATCATGGCAAAGCACAGCATCAAAGGTAAAACCGTTCTGATTGCAGGCGGGGCAAAGAATCTGGGCGGCCTGATCGCCCGCGACCTGGCAGAGCAAGGAGCGCGCGCCATTGCCATTCACTACAACAGCGACAGCTCCAAAGCGGATGCCGAAGCCACCGTCAAAGCCATCCAGGCAACTGGTGCACAAGCCGTCGCCTTCCAGGCCGACTTGCGTTCGGCTAGTGCCATGGAAAAACTGTTTAGCGATACCGTCGCCGCAATTGGCCGCCCTGATATCGCCATCAACACGGTGGGCAAAGTACTGAAAAAGCCACTGACCGAAGTGAGTGAAGCCGAGTACGAGGAGATGAGCGACATCAACTCCAAAACTGCTTTTTTCTTCCTGAAAGAAGCCGGCAAACACGTACAGGACAATGGTAAAGTCTGCACCCTGGTCACATCCCTGCTGGGTGCCTTCACCCCCTTTTACGCCGCGTATGCCGGCACCAAAGCGCCGGTAGAACACTACACCCGCGCCGCCGCCAAAGAATATGGCGCACGCGGTATTTCCGTCACGGCGGTGGGCCCTGGTCCTATGGATACGCCCTTCTTCTATCCAGCCGAGGGGGAGGATGCCGTGGCCTATCACAGGACCGCGGCCGCCCTGTCCCCCTACTCCAAGACCGGGCTGACGGACATTGAAGATGTCGTGCCCTTTATCCGTCATCTGGTCAGTGACGGCTGGTGGATTACCGGCCAGACCATTCTGATCAACGGTGGTTACACCACCAAGTAAGAAGGCAAGCCAGTGTCTGAGCCTGCAAGATCACTGCTTCGGGCTTGAGCACTGGCTTTTCTCAATACCTGCGCATGGATTTCCAAAAGGCATCCACAAGTGGGAATGCCAGCCAGAACGTAACCGCGTTCAAGCCCGAGATTCCTGATACGGGTTCTCGAAAATATCTTCTACGGTCTGCTCGAACAAGGCACTAATCTTGAATGCCAAATCCAGGGACGGTGCATGTTTGCCCGTTTCCAGCGCATTCACCGCCTGCCGGGACACACCCAAACGCTCTGCCAAATCTGCCTGCGTCCAGTTCGCCTCGGCCCGCAATACACGCAATCGATTTTTCATTTAATCGCTAGTCCGGACAAAGGGTGAAACCAGAGCGAACACAGCCCAAAAGAAGGGGTAAATCAGCCAGGCAGGAATATGGGGCGCAGCGGCGTAGGTTTCCCCAAAGCCCCAGGCTGTCCACAAGGTCAAGGTTGCGCCTGAGGCCAGCACAAAGCACTTAGCCACGATCACCCGCACGAACTCATCGCTTTGCGCCATCAAGCGCAAGGTGGCCCAGACTTGTCCGGCCACAGGCAAGGCGACGGCTATGGCAATCAGCCAACCAACAGGCCGACCGAGCAGGCTGTCAAACAGGCCCAGAATGGTCAAGGCATTGACCAGGATGTACACGCCCATAAAGAGCAAAGTGCGAATCAGATAGCTGCGACCTGGTGACGGCGCAGAGGAAGAGTTACGGTTGGCAAGCATGGTTAAGCACCTGAATGTAAAGTAAACCTGACTTTATAGAAGTCAAAACTACTTGTCAATAAGTAAGGTTTACTTTACATTTTTGAATATAGAGCCAGTCAACCAGCAAGCATTCCGATTGGCTGGCTGGTCTATCTGGGCCTACACGTTCTGACCATAAAAACGAGATTTGCAGCTGGCACCTGCGCGCGTTGCTACCCCCCAACACGCAGCCTGGATATAAAGCCACTTGAACAGGCAAAGTTCAAGACCTGCCCGTGTAGCCTAGGGTCGAGGGAGATTGCCCAAACCGCGCCTGAAATAGACGGCTGAAATGAGAGAGGTCCTTGAAGCCACAGGCCATGGCCACTTCGGTCACCCGTTTAGGTTTCCCGCCCTCCAACAAACGATAGCTCTGGATCAAACGCTGCTCCCACAGCCATTGCATGGGTGTGGTCGCTTCAAGCGCAAAGAGCCGATACAGAGTGCGAGTCGCCATGGACGAAGCACGGGCAATCTGGTCCACATCCAGCCCATCCTCATGCAAATGTGCACGCATATAAGCCTGAACCTGCTCCAGCCGCCGCTCCTGACGAGTGCCCCGAGAAAGCGCAGGAGCGTCAGACTCGAATACCGCGGAGAAGATATCCAGCACAGAAGCCGTCACACGCTGATCCATACCGTCCGCTGCCGCCTCCCCCATACCAAGCAGTTGCTTGACCAAGGCGCCAGCCATCGGCCCCAGACGCGAGTTGGCTGCAATACGACGCGCTGCCAGATTGCTCACCGAGGGCAAGCGCGATGCCAATAAGGGGCGGGGAATCATGACCATGGCCGCGTGAGCCAAAGAGCCCAGCTCCAGATCAAAAGGCCGAGATTGATCCTGAAGTACCAGATCCCCTGTTCCCAGGCTGACGTAGCGTCCGTCCTGGCTCAGTTGAATATGACCATCCAGCATGAGCCACAGCATGAAACAATCGCGCTGATCTTTACGGATATCGGCCTGCCGTCTGTTCACCCGTATCGCCTCCCCCTGAGGGGTGGCAGACCAGATGCTGCTCAGGCCCAAACCACCAAAACTAGTGAGGGTGACCCGCGCCTGAAACTGGGGCCGGGCAATCTGGCTGCACTCGGTCTGTGAAAACTGCCTGCAAGTGACCTCGTGCCAGTGCTCAAAGCTGTCTCCGGGCTTGACCGCTATGATCGCTGTCATAGGTTCAGTCTCCATAATCGGGGCTATCTGCACCGATGGATTAATCGTTTTTCAACAAGATTACGTCCATTACCCAAAGACAGACAAGCCTTGAAAATACCAAGCCTCAGCTCCCTGCCCGTGTACTGTCCAGGATGGCAGGCACAGTCAAAAAAAACGTAAAACTGGCAGTGGCAGCCAAGCCAGAACTGCGCCACCCTCCTACTCTACAAGCGTCTATGACACCGGCAGCGGCAATACCAAATACACAGTCGCCCGGCCGTGAGCAAACCAAAGGAGAATGAAATGGCTATTCAGATTGATCAAATCAACCCCAGCAGCACGGCGGTCATTGTGATCGACATGCAGAACGACTTCATCGCACCCGGCGCCCCACTGGAAACACCCATGGGCATGGAGTTGATGCCCCGCCTGCAAAAACTGCTGGGCCACGCTCGCCAAACTGGCATGGAAGTGATCTTCACCGCCCACGCCCACCGCCGCAACGGCTGCGATATGGGCCTGTTCGGAGAGATTTACCCTCCGATTCAAAACCAGGTGGGGCTGGTAGATGAGACAGCGGGCGTTGATATCTACCCCGAAGTAGCCCCACAGGGGGATGAAGTCGTCATCAAGAAGCACCGGTACAGCGCGTTCTTTGGCACCGACCTGGACATCATCTTGCGTACTCGCAAGATCGACACCGTTGTCATCACCGGCGTGACCACTGAAAACTGCTGCCACGCTACGGCTCGCGATGCCATGTTCCATGGCTACAAAGTGGCCTTTATCTCTGATGCCACAGGCACCTACAACTACCCGGATATGGGCTTTGGGGCGATTCCGGCTGAAGAAGTACACCGCGTCACCTTGGGGGTGCTGGCGGTATCCACCGCGCATGTCATGACGACGGATGAGCTGATTCACAAATCCAGACAATAATCACGAACCGGACCAGAACCTGCATGCATTGAGCCTCCAGCTCATCAGGCAGCACCACAGGTCTTGTGAACTGCCCCACTTTTAAGGATCGCTTCCCAAGACCTGAGGTTATTTTTCTTGTGCCACAACAAGTTGCGCCAGCCGCTGAATGGAGAGCGGCGCACAGCCTTCCGCATCATTGCTGATCGTCACATATGCCGCCTGCCCCGCCCCCGTGATCCCGCGAATCGTGCGGGCCAGCACCGTGCGAGTATGCACGTCCTCGCTGACAATGGCATCGAAGGGGGTATGCTTTTTTTGAGCATCGGCATAGCCATAAGCACCAAACTCCCGGTTCAAGTTCCAGCGACACACCAAGGGTCCCGGCCACAAGGCGCGCAAGACGGGCAGTTGCTCTTCAATCGGCGGCATCTTGCCATGCAGCCCCAGACAAAATGTCGCGCCATTGGCCTTGAGTGTATCGACAAGATGTTGAGTCAACAGCTCTGGATCTCTTACCTCTACCGCAAGCACCACCTGTGAGCCTTGCGGCAAAGCCTCACGCGCCGCTGCCAGCATCAGCCCCAACTTGTCGAACAACTCTGCCGGACGACTCAACCAGCCCCAGGACAGAGGGCTTAACTGGAAGACCAAGACGCCCAACTTGGCACGCAAGCCCTCGACTGCAGGCTGCACGAACTGCTCTACAGCCAGACGAATATCCAAAAAGTCCGGATTAGATTTGCGTACCTTGCCCTGCTCATCACGAACTTGAGCGTCCGTAATCATGGAAGGACATTTCACAACGAAGCGGAAATCTTCATCAACCTGAGCGGCATAGGCGGAATACTGCGTGACCGTCAAAGGACGCCAGAAGGTGCGATCCACACAGACGGTGCGCATCAAGGGATGCTGGTGATAGGCCTCCAGGCCGTGTTTGGACAAGATGCTCGACTCGTACTCGCCATCCCAGATCAAGCCTTCCCAACCGGGGTAGGACCAGGTGGAGACACCGAAACGCAAGGTTTCAGGAAGCTGAGCGGCCAGATCGCTTAGCTCCAGCGCGGAAGCAGCAAGGCTGACTTTGGTGATTTTGCGTCGGGAAGGAGCAGCGGGCTTTGAGGCGGGTGGCTGGGGAATGGCATCGCCGAAAAGATCTTCTTGCATGCTGGGTATAGTGCCATGGGAGAGAGCTCAAGCAAACTGGGTAAGACCCAAGCCAAACTTGGTTTTTATCATTTTCAACAAAATCCTAGTTTTATTACTATATTCACGTTCTTTTTAGAATTCTAAAACGTACGAAATTACTGTTTTCACGCCCGTTTATGGGACATTACGCAAGCTCTTATCACGTTGGTAAGCCGACGACCTATGAAGAAGGCACACCGCGCAAGACGTGACACAAAACATCCATAGTGAAATGGTCGGAGAAGTCCGCATTCTGATGACCTTCCAACGAGCCCAGGAAAGGCTGAAAGAAGTGCTGGGAATGCCTGAACAAGACAGCACTCGGGTCATTCGCCCTTTTAAAGAAAACGGCTGGCACTTTTCCGGGAAGTGGAAACAGGCGTATCCAAAACTGGAAAAGCAGGAACTGGCAGAACGTGTTGTAGAGGCTGTTCGCTCGGCATTCGAAAAATAAAAACCGCAGGCCGCGCCGAAATAGATCAGAGTTAGCTTAGGAGCAACAGTCTTGGGAAACAAAGCAGAACTGGAGCGGGTGATGGGAATCGAAGGTTCCTACACCAGCTTCCGCAACACTTTGATTTAAAAGGAACATGGAGCGGGTAACGCTACTCTATGTCGGATACTTCTGTAGCAGTTTACCAGAGCACTCTTGCTCAACGGACTTTCGGCATGTGGGGACGTCAGGGGCCGGTGCTCGGAAGAAGTAAGCGCGAAATACTTATGCGCAAACTCGTATAAAGATTGACTCTCCGTGGGCTCGATTGAAGGACGCAATACCTTGGACCGGTCGCAGCGGCCCTAGGACCCCCTACTATTGTTTGAGATTGGCTCGGGCGCTTGGCTTGTTGACGTTCCGCAGGCGGGGAGGGTTGACACAAGTTCGTGTGTTGACCACTAAAGCAACGGGAGTGGAATTAATAAGAGACATAACTTGTCTATAGTTATTCCCTTTGTTTGATGCTCGTTGTTTAGCTTCTTCCCATGGGAGAGCCAATACTATCCCTAGGCTTCTCGCACAGAAGAAACCTAGTTGGAGGCATTGGCGCTCCAATATTCTTTCCTATGGGCAGTCCCTCACTTTGGTCGTGACGCTTTGTGTCAGGAGAGAAGCTGGATCCAAAACTGAGCCAATCGGACCTCTCCCATCGTCCCGGCTGCGTCTTCCTCTTGCGAGGCAACTCTAACGGAGAGCACCATGACGATCCCATCCATGCTCCGCCGCCCACCCGTCGAGCAGCTTTACGACCTCGCCCAACCGCTCTTTCGCCGAGAAGCAAGGAAGCGCATACCCAGTCTCTCGGGCGCGCACCGAGCAATTTCGCACAGAGACCGACATAGGGGAATATTTGGTGTTGAACGATCGCGCGTAGGCTCTTGAGTAAATTTTATTGTGCTTTTGCTTGGCGGCGGCGGATGGTGATCGCGCCATAGCTGGACAATACAAACACCTGGCAGTCGAGGCTTGGGTAGAGCGTCAACGACATGCCGACCGTGAGTAACAACTAGTAGCTGCTTCCAAATTACAATGATGTGTTATTGCACATTACTTTCGGGTAGATACTTAGTGCCGTCAAGTCTCTGCATCGGAAAATTACTGATGGCTAGACATTGTCGGCGTACTTGCTCCGGAACTTTGCGATGACGTTCTCACAATTGCGCTACATTGGCTTAATCGGCTGAACGGTAAAGCCGTGTTTATCGACAACCCTTATTAAAAAATTAGACCATGAAAAAAGAATCCGGTAATTCCAGTGTGCGAACAACGTTGTTGCTTTGTGTTGTCGGGTTGGTATTAATTATTGCCGGCATGGCTATTGATAAAAAAATACTGAACATAAAGATACAGGACGTCTGCTCCAATCTCGGCGCTCTTTTTTTGATCATTGGAACCTTACAATGGTTTTTTGATGAAAATTCGCGTCAAGGATTGATGGATCAGATAAATGAGCGCCTGGATCAACGTGAACGACTCAGAACATTAGGTGTCGATCGCGGTCTAAAAAACTCAAAAGAAATCGGTGCTGATGATCAAGATGTGAGTGACTTGAAGGGCGCGGAAAGAGTGGTGATCGGGGTTCACTATTCCGATGGAACCATTGTTCGCTTTGAGAATGTTATAAGGTCGCGGTTAGAGAAAAAGAAACTGACCCAGATTCTTCATTCTGAACCAACAGAGACTAAAGCGAAGCATTTCCTCGAAAATTCGCTTTCTACTCCGGTTGATCTTCAGGTAAAGATTAATCAGTTTAAGCAAGTGATGAACTCTAAGTTTAGTGCTGACCCAAATCTGCAGCTGATTGCTCATGATAGGGTTTTGAGGTATTCATTCGTCTATTGTGAGAAATTTATTTGGATCATATTTATGACGAACTCTTCTACCTATGTTCCGCAAGTTCCGGCCCTTAAAGTTCACGCTGGAACTCCTCTTTTCAATTTCTTCCTTGAGGATATCCGAGGACTTGGAGTAACGCTATGAACATTGATGATCAGGCTACAAACTTGTTGGAAGCCGCAATAAAAAATATTGGACTGGAACGAGCAAAGAATCTATTGAGGGAGGCTGCTCATACTCCTGATGATAAAACGCTTACCATTATAGCGAATCAAAATGCGCACCATATTCCGGCGAAATATCTTCGAGGGGAGGTCTATATTGCAAGCAAAGGTAATATTGACTTTTCATCTTTGTCTGCAATTGAAAGGCAATACGTTGAGATTATCGAAAGGCTGAAAAATAAATTGATGTGTAAGGCTTGGGCTAAGGTGTATCTTATTCCGACTGGGCATCCTACACTTTCGCTGCAAATTAAAAGCGCAGTCTATCGCATCACTCGAATGGATACTACTGATCTTTTCTATTCAAATGGCGAATACTATGACATCACTATAAATTGGCGCGATCAGAAGGACTTTGGGCCGTCAAAGTAACTCGATGTAAAGTGATTTTTTACTTGGGGTGGTTAGTTTCTGGAATTGAATTAACGGTCGACCGGTTCGCGAAGGCAGAGATCGGAGGCGCGGCATGTCATTTAAGTCATTTTTAGATCGTCTCTTGTTCTGAGAGTTGCACACCTGAAAACTGAGACTACAGAATTGGAGTCTCGTCGTGCCAACAAACGACCGGTTTCCGACACCACTCCGCTAGCGGTTACCATTGGGTTAGAAATATAGTCCTTGGCTTTTCCAACGGGGCGGCCTAGCCTGGGAGTGTTTTCTGACGGGGGCAATGCACATGGCAATCTTCGGATACGGACGAGGCTAAACGGGGAAGCAAACAACCGAGAATCAACGGCTTGATTTTGACGGAGCCGGGTTCGATATTAACTACTGGTTCACAGACCACGGGATAAGCGGAAAGACCGGTGCTAGTGAGTGCCCGGAGTTCGGGCGGTTGGAGGAAAAGAGTCATAATGGCGAAACCCTCGTCGTCCCAAAGCTTGATCGGCTGGGCCGCGACGTGCTGGACGTGCTGCAAACCATTCGGGCGCTCGAACGTCGGTCGATCAAGGTCATACTCACGCAGCTGGGGCAGACCGACCTAACATCGCCTACCTGGAAACTGCTGCTCACGATGCTGGCGTCAGTTGCGGAGATGGATCTCGATCTACTAATCGAGCGAACGCAAGCCGGGTATCTCCAGCGTCATGCGGCTGATCTGAAAAAAATGCCCTCGCTGGCAGCCTAGACGAAGCCGGTCGCTACTTGTCCATACGTCAGAGTCAGTAGCAGTGACGCGGTGATACGTCTCGCGGACCGGTGGTTCGCATGCGGTTTCATCATTTATAGGGTGGCCACCATTAGGGTGGTCATTTTTAGGATGTGTCGCGATTGTAGTTGCCTGCCAACAATGCCGTGCATGACGGCACACACATCATCCAGGAATCGCTTCGGGGCGAGGGTTCGAGAACTGCGGAAAGCTACCACCAAGTTGAGCCAAGAGGCATTCGCCTACAAGTGCGGCTTCGTTCGTGGCTATATGGGGAAGATCGAGACCGGGAAGGCGAATCCATCCTTGGACTCGATTCAGACAATCGCCGATGCCCTTGGAGTGCCGGTCAAGACACTATTTGAGGAAGACGGTGCCGAACGAGCACCGTCGGTTGAGGGCTAGAGCGGGGACTAGCCAGCCTTCGCGCCGCTCGATTTGCGACGAACGCTATCCTTTTGACGTTCGGCGCATCGAATGGCCCAGATACCGTCGGACGCAATGAATGGCGTGATGCCGTCTACTTCGGGCAAGGTCAGCCCGTTGACTACCGGAGCCAACTGGTTAGCGTCCCGGTCCTTCGCGTAGCGATTCCAGCTTTCAGTGTCTCCGAGCTGGTGTCCTGCTATTTGCGCCATCACCCGTTCGGGTGTGCCTAGGCATTCGGTTGCGGTCAGGAACGTGTGCCTAAACGAGTGGAATGTATTCATTCCACTCGTTCAATGCTCAGCGTTCAACCCAAGAACCGTTTATTGAACCAAGAACTGGCTGGCCTGCCGTAACCTTTGACCGGATCACGTCTGAGCTCCGGGAATAGCCGCTTGTGACCAGCCTTCCAAAGCCCTTGAATATATTCTGGTAACCCAACTGGACGAGCCTGTGGGGTAACGAAAAGACCCCTAAAGAATTGATTGTTTTGAGAGATTTGTCTTTCTCGTCAATATCGTCGGTTTTGAATCGTCGCCTTGACTGGCAGAGATCGTTCGGAAGTTGCGCCAAGCGGCGCACGTACTCCTCGACTGTTTCACACTCGATTTCCCCGAGCTCAGGGTCTCCCATCACATCACTAAACAGCTTCGCTTCTATGGTCATACACTGAGTTTGCGCCTCTCCCCAATTGCGATTCCCCTTGTAAGACTCGAATAACGCCGAAAACTGCTTCTTGCCGTGCCTGACCGTTATTGGATCGAATACGACCGGGGCTGCGCCGGTCGCTGCTGGCGGAGTGTCAAGCGTCTCAGTTGGGCTGGGAGTGATCAATGTCGTTGGAGCAGCCGAAGCGATCGACGGCGCTGGGAGGTCAATCATGGGGGGCGGGCTGAGCGACGCAACGAGCCTGGCGCGAACCTTCGTCACGGCTGTTTTGTGCGCGATACATCGGACGAGGTCTACGGCTACCGGGTCCTCAAGAAATACGCCCACTAAATTGCCGTCACGGAACACCTCCTCTTGAGACTTCCCGGCGGTGACAACCTGTTGCAGCATGGCCCGAGGATTGAGAAATCGCACGGTCCCGGTGTGTATGGTTCGCTAGCCCGTGGCCTCTGTTTCGTTCCAGATGAATTCGCCGTCGAAGTCCCGTCCCGGTCTGGTCATTGAGGACTGGCCCCCGCCAGCAGGATTGTGCGTGAAGACGTGCGCACCATCGTTGAGCAGTTCATTTGCCAGCAGTTCCGGCTGCATACCGATGGTCCGGGCAGCCTCGACGATGGGAATCATGCCCTCGCCATCGAGCAATGGGTTTTCCGCCCTCAGTTTCTCGATGTCCTACGTCATGAAGTGTCCGCGCCAATGCGCCTAAATCTGATGGGCGACGAGTTTAGCGGCTTCACGGTCCCGGAGTCGGGTGGACGCGTAAATTTCGTTCTTGCTAATCGCTGCGCGCAAGCGTTTGGGAACGATGAGACGGACAACGTAGAGCCGCTAGGGGACGATAAAGGCAGGAGGTTTGGGCCACCGTAGAAGACCACTGTAGTAGTGGTGCAGCCACGCTCATGAAACATGCACTTAGTCCATTGAAATCAAGGAGCTAGGTGATGCGTGGAGCGGGTGATGGGAATCGAACCCACGACGGATGCTTGGGAAGCATCAGTTTTACCATTAAACTACACCCGCCCTGATGGAGAGGTCTGCCTCAAAAGCAGACGATCCCGCGAATGGGGAAGCGAAAATTATAGCGCGATCTTTTCTTCATGCGTCGCCCCGGCCCTATCTTTTTCGCGCGCCACCACATGAATTCGGCGGCAAGACTCACTACAATAGAGTTTTCCCGCTTTTAGCTGATACGCGAGCCATCCCTGATGCCCGCGCCACAACCATGACCTCCAGCAACGAAAAACAATCCCTGCTGTCGCCCAATGTCGCGAACAGCAATTCCGGCGAGACCCATATCCGTAGCTTTGTTCATCGGCGCGCGCACATTACGCCCAGCCAGGAGCAAGCCCTGGCGCGCCTCTTGCCCCTGTGGTCGATCAGCTACCGCGACAACATCCTGAAACCGGAAACGGTGTTTGGCAATGACAATCCCCTGATTCTGGAAATCGGGTTTGGCATGGGTGAAACCACCCAGAAAATTGCCCAGGCCCGCCCGGACGACAATTTCCTGGGCGTGGAAGTCTTTAATGCCGGTGTCGGCGCCTTGCTCAAGCGCATTGATGACAACCAGATCAGCAACATCCGCATCATCCAGCATGATGCCGTGGAAGTGGTGCGCGACATGATCGCTCCCGGCTCGCTGGCCGGTATTCATATCTACTTCCCCGACCCCTGGCCCAAGAAGCGCCATCACAAGCGTCGTCTGGTGCAATCGCCCTTTATTCAGTTGCTGACCAGCCGTCTGAAACCCGGTGGCTACATCCATTGCGCCACCGACTGGGAAAACTACGCCGAACAAATGCTGGAAGTGCTGTCCGCCGAGCCCATGCTCAGCAACACGCACGAAGGCTACGCACCCCGCCCCGACTTCCGTCCACTGACCAAGTTCGAGAACCGTGGGCTGCGTCTGGGTCATGGCGTGTGGGATCTGATCTTCACCCGCAATGACACCCCTACCCCTGAACTGAACTGGCCCAAGAAAGAACAATGAGCGCTACCCTGTTCCCGCCTATAGAGCCTTACGCCCAAGGCACTTTGCACACCGATGATGGGCACCATATCTACTGGGAATGCTGCGGCAACCCGGCAGGTAAACCGGCCATTTTCTTGCACGGTGGGCCGGGATCAGGATGTTCTGCCGATCACCGCCGCCTGTTCGACCCGCAAAAATACAATGTGCTGCTGTTTGATCAGCGCGGTTGCGGGCGTTCCTACCCTCATGCCAGCCTGGAAAACAACACCACTTGGCATCTGGTTCAGGACATGGAGCAGCTGCGCAAGGAAAAGCTCAAGGCCGACAAGATGCTGGTGTTTGGCGGCTCCTGGGGCTCGACTCTGGCGCTGGCCTACGCCCAGACTCACCCCGAGCACGTCAGCGAACTGATTGTGCGCGGTATCTTCATGGCCCGTCCTGAAGAGCTGCATTGGTTTTATCAGGAAGGTGCCTCGCGCCTGTTTCCCGATATCTGGGAACAGTATCTGGCCCCCATTCCCAAGGAAGAGCACGGGGACCTGATTACCGCCTATCACAAGCGTCTGACAGGCGATGACCCCGCTGTGCAGTTACGGGCCGCACACGCCTGGTCGCAATGGGAAAGCAATACCATCACGCTCTTGCCCAGCCAGAATCACCTGGATGCCAAGTCCAGTGATAAAGCCGCTTTGGCCTTTGCGCGTATTGAAAACCACTATTTCATGAACCGGGGTTTTCTGGAGCCGGATCAGTTGCTGAAAAACGCCCACCGCTTGCATGGCATTCCCGGTGTCATCGTGCAGGGACGCTATGATGTGTGCACTCCGGCGCATACAGCCTGGCAACTGCATCGCGCCTGGCCCCAAGCAGAATTTCATATGGTTGCGGACGCAGGCCACGCCTACGACGAACCCGGCATTTTGGCCCGGCTGCTGGCCGCCACCCAGAAATTTGCCATCTGAATCACTCGTCCGGTCCGGGCCGGACCATATCCAGAGACAAGAATGAACATTACCCTGAACGGCCAGAGCAAGACTCTGGCAAACTCCGACACGGTTGGCACGCTGATTATCGAGCTGGGCTACGAGAACAAGCGCATTGCCGTGGAACTGAACGGCGATATCGTGCCCAAAAGCCAGCACGCCAGCACCCCGATCAAAGAAGGCGACACCATTGAAATCGTGGTTGCCGTCGGTGGCGGCTGATACTCGCCCTTTAAAATGCACAATTGCTGACATTCCGGTACGGCTTCGGGGATAAAAATGAGGTCATAATGGGCCGTCTCGCCTGCCATCAAGCAGGCAGCCGTAGAACCCTAACTTCAGGAGCAAAGCGATGGGCGTATTCAGTTTTCTTAAAGATGTCGGCGAAAAACTCTTTGGTGCCAACGAAGCCAAAGCAGCAACAGCTGACGAACTCCAGAAAGAACTGGCCAAACACCAACTTTCCGCCGACGGTCTGAATCTGACGGTTGATGGCGACAAAGTTACGGTTAGCGGCCAAGCCGCCTCCACCGAACAAGCCGAGAAAATTGTACTGGCTCTGGGTAACACCCTGGGTGTCTCTCAAGTCGACAACCAGCTCAGCGTTGCTCAGCCTTCCGCAGAAGCCACCATGTATACCGTACAGAAAGGCGACACCCTGTGGAAAATTGCTGAAACCAACTACGGCAAGGCAAACGGCGCAAAATACACGGTTATTTTTGAAGCCAACAAGCCTATGCTCAGCCATCCTGACAAGATCTATCCCGGTCAGGTACTGCGTATTCCTGCGCTGTAACAACAACAGCTCAGGACGAAAAAAAGCCCGCATACGCGGGCTTTTCTCTTGGTGGTCCTGCCAGAGCGATTCACGCCCTTGCGGCAAGCTCCAAGCGCTTCTTAGCGAAAGCCCTTGAAGCCCTTGCCAGCCAGACCTTTCAAGGCACCCATACCGCCCAGGCCGCGCATCATCTTGGCCATGCCGCCTTTTTTCATCTGCTTCATCATGCCTTGCATTTGCTCGAACTGATTGAGCAAGCGGTTGACCTCTTGCACTGGCACGCCAGAACCGGCAGCGATACGACGCTTGCGCGAGGCTTTGAGCAGTTCGGGCTTGGCACGCTCGGCCGGGGTCATGGAGTTCAATATCCCTTCCGTACGACGCAATTGCTGTTCAGCCTGACCACCTTGCAACTGGGACGCGGCTTGCGAGAACTGGGCAGGCAGTTTTTCCAGCAAGGAGCCCATATCACCCAGCTTCTTGACTTGCTGCAGCTGGTCACGGAAGTCATTCAGGTCGAACTTGTCGCCCGATTTGATCTTGTCGGTAATCTTCTGCGCTTCGGCGATGTCGATATTGCGCTGGGCCTGTTCGACCAGCGAAACAATATCGCCCATGCCCAGCACGCGCTGAGCCATACGCTCGGGGTGGAATGGCTCCAGACCATCCAGCTTTTCGGAAACACCCACAAACTTCAGCGGCTTGCCGGTGACATGACGTACGGACAAGGCCGCACCACCACGTGCATCACCATCCAGCTTGGTCAGCACCACACCCGTCAGCGGCAAGGCATCAGCAAAGGCCTTGGCCACATTGACCGCGTCCTGCCCCTGCATGGCATCGACCACGAACAAGGTTTCAATCGGGTTCAGCAGATCGTACAGAGCGCGAATTTCGCGCATCATTTCTTCGTCAATACCCAGGCGACCGGCCGTGTCGACAATCAGCACATCAAAGTGATGACGCTTGGCGTGATCCAGGGCATTGCGGGCAATGTCGGCCGGTTTCTGGCTGGGATCGGAGGGCAGGAACTCGACGCCCACCTGGGCGGCAACAGTTTTCAGCTGCTCGATAGCGGCTGGTCGATACACGTCGGCACTGACCACCAGAACTTTCTTCTTGCCTGTCTTGCGGCCATGCTGAACGTGGCCGCCTTCGCTCAGCCATTTGGCGAGCTTACCGGTGGTGGTGGTTTTACCCGCACCTTGCAGACCGGCCATCAGAATAATCGCGGGTGGCTGAGCCGCCAGGGACAGCTCGCTGGCGTTGTCACCCAGGTCTGCGCCCATCAGATTGGTCAGCTCCTGGTGAACAACACCCACCAGTGCCTGGCCAGGATTCAAGCTGTCGGCAACTTCAACACCAAGCGCCTTTTCTTTGACCCGTGCGACAAACTCGCGCACGACGGGCAAGGCCACGTCCGCTTCCAGCAAAGCCAGACGCACTTCCCTCAACATATCCTGAGTATTGGATTCGGTCAGACGAGCCTGTCCGCGCATGGTTTTCACCACACGCGACATACGCTGGGTCAGATTTTCAAACATAGGACTGGGTTCGCTTAAACTAGGTTATCGTGTGGTCTACGAATAAGAATAAAATGGCCACTTGAGGTACGCCCCGTACCGTTTTTCAGGAAATCCGGGACTTATGTCTGCAAGTATTGTATTTCACTTGCTCGCCGCACTGGCGTACATCGTGCTGTCGATCTCGCTCTGGCGTCCGTTGACTCGCGGCAGCACCCGAACCGTACTGAACGCCCCCAGCCGGGTGGCCTTGCTCTGCGCCATCATTGTGCACGGAGCGGGCCTGCTGCTGACTATTGTGCTGCCCCAGGGGCTGCATCTGAGCTGGGCACTGGCCTTGTCAGCGGCAATCTGGCTGGGCATGGTGGTGTTCTGGTTCCAAAGCCTGTATCTGCGTCTGGACAGCCTGCTGCTCATTCTACTGCCTGCAGCCACAATCGTCAGCCTGCTGGCCATGGCCTTTCCCGAAGGCCATATCGTCAACCATGTCGGCAATGAATGGCTACGGATTCACTTGATGATTGCGCTGGTCGCCTATGGGCTTAGCACCGTGGCGGCTTTGCACGCTGTCTTGATGACGGCTCTGGACCGTCAGTTGCACCGCCCTATTCTTCATCAGGAGCAACGTGGTTTGTTCAGCCGGGTTCTGGACACCATGCCGCCCCTGCTGGTGCAAGAGGAGCTGCTGTTTCGCCTGATCCGTGTCTCTTTCGTAATTCTGACCTTCACGATTCTGAGCGGTGCCGCCGTCTCCATGGCGATAGACGGTAAATTTTTGCCCGCCGACCACAAAACTGTCTTTACCTTGCTATCCTGGGTTACATTTGGTGGCTTATTATGGGGTCGGAAACAGTATGGATGGCGTGGTCGCGTTGCCTTGCGCTGGACCTTGGCCGGTTTTGCCTTCCTGCTGCTGGCCTATACAGGCAGCCACTTTGTACTAGACGTCATCTTGCAACGAGGGAAAATTGGGTAAAGTCTTATTTTGGGTTGTCGCCATCCTGGCGGCCATGATCATTGCCCGCATCGTGTCGCAAAACAAGGCCCGCAAGCGCAATCCACCCAACCCCACCATGCGTCCCCCGCGCAAGCAAGGTGCTGCTGAAGAAATGGTCCGTTGCGCACACTGTGGGATTTATCTGCCACGCTCCGAAGCCTTGATGAGCAATCATCACACCTGGTGCAGCCTGGAACACGCCAAGCGCGGCCCACGCAGCTAACGCCATGGCTCGCATGCACCACGCCTACGACCTGGACCGACAGGGCTGGCTGAAACCTCATGCCAATGTCCTGCGCGCCCTGTCACCCAATCAGGATGACCGCCCCGAGGGCGACACTCCGACCTTGCTGGTGCTGCACAATATCAGCCTGCCACCGCAAGAGTTCGGCGGGCCCTACATTCGGGATTTTTTTCAGAACAAGCTGGATATCAGCGCCCACCCCTGGTTCGAGAACATCCGGGACCTGAAAGTTTCGGCTCACTTTCTGATCCAGCGCACTGGCCACATCATCCAGTTTGTTCCCACTACCCGCCGCGCCTGGCATGCGGGTGTGTCGCGCTTTGAAGACCGCGAGCGCTGCAATGATTTCTCTATTGGCATTGAACTGGAAGGCAGCGATTTCGAGCCATTTACAGAAGCGCAGTACCGGGAGCTGTCCCGCCTGGGCCGCGCTTTACGTATGCGCCATAATTTGCGCGCCGTACGTGGCCATGAGCACATCGCTCCGGGGCGCAAGACAGATCCGGGCCCTTTCTTTGATTGGGAACGGGTGAAGCGGGAACATGGCTGGCCCAAAGAAACCTTGCCGGAACAAGAGTTGGGACCAAAGCCAAGACAAGTGCCAGATCAAGACCGATAAAGTAGTTCAGGGCCAATATCGGCCAAGGTATTGCAGCCGGTCAGCGCCATCGCCACTTCCAGCTCCGCCCGCAAAATATGCAGGATATGAGCAACACCAGCCGCTCCTGCAGCGGCCAGGCCATAAATATAGGGACGGCCGATCATCACAGCTGTTGCTCCCAGCGCCAATGCCTTGAGCACATCTGTTCCGCGACGAATACCGCCATCCATCAGGACCGGCACCCTGCCCTGCACGACCTGACAAACCTGAACCAAGACGTCCACAGAAGCGGGGGCACCATCCAAGGTTCGCCCACCGTGATTGGACACAACAATCCCGGCAACCCCCATCTCCAGGGCTCGCTGAGCATCACGGGGTCGCATGATTCCCTTCACCCAAACAGGCAAAGGACAGTTCTGCACCAGCCAGGCCAGATCATCCCAAGTCGGGGCCGTATCTAGCAAACCACTGCCAAACAAAGGACTGGTGCCTGCTGCGCCTAAAACCGCCTGCTGCGTGGGGGCACCCCGCAAATTCACGGCATCCACACCTGCGGGCAAGGCAAAGCCCGCACGCTGTTCCTGATTACGCACACCATTTACCGCAGCATCCACTGTCAGCATCAGCGCGGTATACCCTGCCGCTTCAAGCCGCCCCAGTAAATCCAGAGTAAATGCGCGATCCCTTTGCCAATACCACTGCGCCCATAAGGGGGCATGCGCCTGTGCAGCAATCTCTTCAAAGGAATGACTGGACTGCATGCTGATGACGCTGGTCGCCCCCATCGCCCCCGCGCCCAACACACTGGCCAATTCACCGTCAGGGTGAGCCAATCGCTGATAAGCCACGGGAGCCAGAAGAATCGGGTAGTCCATGGACTGCCCTTGCAGCGTCAAACAGGTGGAAGGCTGATCAAACGTGCTTAAAGCAGCAGGCCATAAGCCCCAGCGCCCGAAGCTGGCCAGGTTATCTTGCAGCGTCAGCTCATCCGCCGCCCCTGCACTGAAATACGCCCAGTCCTGCGCGCGCATACGCTGACGGGCATACGATTCGTAATCCCTCAAGCAGGCAATCTGAGCCGGGATGCTACTGAGCGGGGGCAGTCGTTCTTGGGACATGGTCAATCAAGCTCCAGGCGATCAGACATCGCTCCATTCACGCAGCAAATTATGATAAATCCCCGTCAAGCGTGACAGCTCCTGGGCATCCGCATTCTGCTTGGCCAGTTGTTGAATGCTCTGATCCAGCTCCCATAGCAACTTGCGTTGATGCGCATGGCGCACCATGCTTTGCGTCCAGAAAAACGAGGCATAGCGCGTTCCTTTAGTGACAGGCTGGACGCGATGCAGACTCGTTCCGGGATACACCACCATATGTCCTGCAGGCAACTTGATGGACTGCGTGCCGTACACATCTTCAATAACCAGTTCCCCACCCTCGTACTCATCCGGATCGCTAAAGAACAAGGTCGTGGACACATCCGTACGCAAGCGCTGAGCCGTGCCAGGAACCGTAAAAATCGCGTTATCAATGTGCGTGCCGTACTCCCCGCCACCCTCGTAACGATTAAAGCGTGGCGGCAGCATACGCAAAGGCAAGGCAGCGGCAATAAAGCCGCTGTGCTGACCCAGTACGTGCATCAGAAACTCGCCCATCTGGCGAGACACGGCTGCATCCAGAGGCAGTTGCAGGTTCCGTTTGCTGTGCTGGGCCAGATAACCCGCCGTCGCACGCCCATCCTCCCACTGCGCCTGCTCCAGGGCCTGGCGACAGTCTCGCAATTGCTCAGCGTTAAGAACGTCCGGGATAGTAATCAGCATGGGATACCTGCAAGAACAAAAAAAGCACAAAGTCGTACGAGAAGCAGACAGGCCGCCTCAAGAGGGCGGCCCATCTGACTTTACACTACAAGGTGCAACTTACTCGAAGCGGTAAGAGGCATTAAACATGTAGGACCGGCCTGGACCGACGTTGGCAAAAATACCAACGTGAGAGGCATCATACATGCGCACATTGCTGATGTTGTTGACGTTGAACTGGAAGGACACGTTCTTGTTCAGGTCGTAGCGCGCCATCGCATCGTAACGCCAGTAAGAAGGCAGTTTCAATTGGTTGGCGTCATCCACAAAGCGCTTGCCTACAAATGTGGCACCTGCGCCCAAGGTCAACTCGGGCATGATTTTGTAGGTTGTCCAGATATTGAAGCTCTGCTTGGAGATGAACTTCATCTGGTTGCCGTCAAAGACGTTATTGCCGCTGCGATATTTCTTGATCTTGGGGTCCAGATAGGTGTAACCAGCCCACAGATTCCAGTTCGGAGTAATCGCACCAGCCGCGCCCAACTCCAGACCACGCACACGATTGCTGCCACTCAAGGACACGTCACCGGTCAACGGATCAGTAGAGCGAGCATCTTTCTTGTCGGTCTGGAAAATGGCCGCTGTCAAAGACAACTTCTCGTCAGCCACATCCCACTTGGTCCCCAGTTCCCAGCTGTAGCTGCGCTCTGGCTTCAAGTCACGAATTGCTGCTCCGCCTGCCGGGCCATCTGCACCACCGGCCTGACCCAGGTTTTCACCCGTAGGATTTGAAGATGTACCGTAGCTCAGATAAATGGAACCATTTTGTGCGGGTTTGTAGACCACGCCCAACTGGTAGTTCCACATATCGTCTTTGCGAGACTCTTTGGTGTTGTCGGCTTCAAAGCGATCAAAGCGCAGACCACCATTGATCATCCACTGATCATTCAAGGTCACAGTGTCAAAGATGTAGGCCGAACGGGTCTTGATATCGCCGGTTTTGGTCTTGGGACCGTACTGCAGCGAATAGTTGTACTGTCGATTAGGGTTCGGGTCGTAGAACGAGTCAGTATCACGGCCTGGGCCACCCGTCATCGCTTTGTTGTGGATTTCCTCCTTACTGATTTCCACACCTGCAACGATGTCATGCTTGATCGAACCAGTATTAAAGCTGCCGTAAACATCTGTCTGGTTCAACAGAGACTCAGCAACACGGTAGTTCGTACGGTCGTCACGACGGAACTGCAAGCCAGCACCTTCCGTCGCGCAAGCCCCACCTGCACCTGCGGCGCAGTTATCAAAAGACGGACGCGTCATCAGATAGTGATTCAGAGTCTTGCTGTAACGCGTGACGTTACGCACCGTGAAACGATCATTCAGATCATGTTCGACGCTGGCCGAAGCGGTATCGGCAATGTACTTGCGAAAGTCCACATTGCGGCGACCGTAAAAGTTATCGCGGTCCGCTTCCAGTGGGGTGACGCGATCCGGATTGGCAGCATTCTTGAAAGGAAAGCCCAAGTCCGGCATGTCCTTGTTCTCAAGACGCGAGTAAGACAAGGTCACACGCGTTGGCGTACCCAAACCAAAGGCGATGGAAGGAGCAATGCCCCAGCGATCAATCTTTACACCATCGCGCCCTGCCACTTCGCCGCCCATACGCATCAGATTCAGACGGATGGCGCCGGTATCCGAGAAAGCGTAGTTACCGTCAGCAGTCAGACGATATTGATCAGACGTGCCATAACCCGCTTCCACCTGGAAGAAGTCTTTCAGCTTGGGAGACTTGGTCACCAGATTCAGGCTGCCGCCGGTACCGCCACGGCCGGTATAAGCCGAGCTGGGACCTTTCAAGACTTCAACCGATTCCAGGTTGAAGGTCTCGTGCGAGCCACGGGAGTAGTCGCGCACACCGTCGATGAAAATATCGGTACTGGCTTCGTAACCCCGGATAAAGGGACGGTCACCCATAGGCGTGCCTCCTTCGCCCGATCCCAGGGTAATGCCAGGAGTCGTACGCAACACATCTTGCAGCGACGTTGCGCCACGGTCCCTGATCACCTCCTCCGGGATCACGGTGATGGAACGCGGGGTGTTAAGCAATGTCTCGGAAAACTTCACCGATTGCGCTTTATGCGCTTGAAAACCATCAATGCCATTAGCATCCGTCGTGCCTTGAACTTTGATGGATTGCAGCTCGGTCACGCCTGGATTGGCGGTTTGAGCAATTGCAGGAGTTGTCAGAGCAGCAAACAATGCTGCGGACAAAACCGTCTCGGCGAACCGACGAGGCGGCAGGGTGGAAACAAACAACATCACCAGCTCCATGTGGTAGTTATCGCTCTTTTTTGGGCAGTGCCATCGAATCAAGTCCGATCGCTCGCTATTAGCGATGTTTCGCTGCCAGATAAGCGCTTTTAAAGGAAGCGGTAATATCAATCATTCTTATTATGAAGTCCATCCAAATCTTACGATTTCCTGAAATTCGGTTCAAAAACCGCGTTTTTGTCCTTACATTGTGGCGTCCATACATCGTATTACGATCAATTCTCATTAAGATGGACAAAAAATAAAAAATCGCTTAGCCACAAACGTTTGTTTAGTCCCTTATCTCCCCGCTTCTCCCCTTAGTCCTCTGCCAATGGACGCAAAAAAGCCTTGATCTTAAAAATGAAGATCAAGGCTATGAGGATAAACGCTTGCTGACTCCACCCACAGGCAGAGCCAGCAAGATTCAGGTTTACAGATTCAACAGCAAGCGGTTCACACGCTTCACAAAACTGGCGGGATCTTGCAATGCGGCACCTTCGGCCAGCATGGCTTGTTCCAGCAGCAACTGTGCCCACTCACCAAAAGCCTCGTCGTCAGCGGCCTGGACTTTGGCGATCAAGGCGTGCTCAGGGTTGATTTCCAGAATCGGCTTGACCTCAGGAGCTTCCTGGCCAGCGGCTTGCAGCATACGCAGCAGGTGCGGGCTCAGTTCGTTGGCATCGACCACCACGCAAGCAGGGGAATCGACCAGACGGGCAGTAATGCGCACTTCCTTGACCTTCTCGCCCAGTGTGGTTTGCAGACGCTCGACCAGAGGTTTGAAGGTTTCAGCCACTTCTGCCTGATGTTTCTTTTCTTCCTCGTCCGCCAGCGAATCCAGGTCCAGGCCACCCTTGGCCACGGATACCAGTTGCTTGCCTTCAAATTCGCGCAAGTAAGACAACATCCACTCGTCCACACGGTCGGACATCAACAGCACTTCGATGCCTTTCTTGCGGAATACTTCCAGATGCGGGCTGTTAGATGCAGCGGCAAAAGTGTCAGCCGTGACGTAGTAGATCTTGTCCTGACCTTCTTTCATGCGACCGATGTAGTCGTTCAAGGAAACGACCTGCGCCGAACCTTCCTGATTCGTGGAGGCAAAGCGCAGCAAGGCAGCGATACGGGCCTGATTGCCCATGTCTTCGCCAGTGCCTTCTTTCAGGACCTGGCCGAACTGGTTCCAGAACTCGGCATATTGCTCGGCTTGGTTCTCGGCCAGATCTTCCAGCAAGGACAGGATGCGCTTGGCACTACCCTCACGGATGGCACGCACATCACGGCTTTCTTGCAGGATTTCACGCGAAACGTTCAGCGGCAGGTCGGCCGAATCGATCACACCGCGCACAAAGCGCAGGTAAGCAGGCAGCAGCTGCTCGGCGTCGTCCATGATGAATACGCGTTTCACGTACAGCTTCACGCCACGGCGAGCATCGCGGTCCCACAAGTCAAACGGGGCCTGCTTGGGGACGAACAAGAGCTGGGTGTATTCGCTACGACCTTCGACCCGGTTGTGTGTCCAGGCCAGAGGGTTCTCGTAATCGTGAGCGATATGCTTGTAGAACTCCTGGTACTGCTCGTCGGTGATTTCCGACTTGGAGCGTGTCCACAAGGCGCTGGCCTGGTTCACGCTTTCCCACTCGTCCTGCTTTACTTGTTGCTGCTTTTCTTCGTCCCACTCTTCCTTGCGCATTTGCACGGGCAAGGAGATGTGATCGGAGTAGCGACGCAGCACGTTGCGCAGTCGCCAGCCGTCCAGGAAATCGTCCTCGCCTTCACGCAGGTGCAAGGTGATGGTGGTTCCGCGCTCGGCTTTTTCAGCGGCGGCAATGGTGAACTCGCCTTCACCGGCGGACTCCCACAGCACGGCTTCCTGATCGCCACCGGCACGACGTGTCAGCACGGACACTTTATTGGCCACGATAAAGGAGGAGTAAAAGCCCACGCCAAACTGACCAATCAGCTGGGTGTCTTTTTGCTTGTCGCCCGTCAGTTGGGAGAAGAACTCTTTGGTGCCCGAGCGCGCGATGGTGCCCAGGTTGGCAATGGCTTCATCACGGGACATGCCAATGCCGTTGTCGGAAATGGTGATCGTGCGCTGGTCCTTGTCGAACTCCACGCGGATACGCATCTCTGGGTCGCCTTCCAGCAAAGCTGGATTGTCGATAGCCTCAAAGCGCAGTTTGTCACAGGCATCCGACGCATTGGATACCAGCTCACGCAGGAAAATCTCCTTGTTGCTGTACAAGGAGTGAATCATCAAATGCAGTAATTGTTTGACTTCAGCCTGAAAACCCAAGGTTTCGGACGTATTCGCAGTGTCAGTCTGGCTCATGGTGAAAAAGCAAAAAAATGGGTTGATTGCCGCACGCCAAAGCGCGCCCTATTGCAGACAGATAGGGACGACCCACCATATTTCAAGAGACGGATCAGGCCGCCGGCCCGGATGTCAGGGCAATGACTCCGCTGATCATGATGGCGCAACCGAGCAAACTCCAGACATTGGCCTTTTCGCGCAGGACGACCATACCCAATATGGTGCCGGCCATCATGGACATTTCACGGGCGGGCGCCACCATGGACAAGGGTGCGCCCATGCTTAATGCCTGCAAGACCAGGATGTAGGACATGGGCGATAACAAACCCACTGCAGCCGCCAGTTTCCAATAAGGTTTGAACTTGACGAAGCCTGCCCGCCCCCGCTTGGCGATAAAAGGGGCCAGCATCCCCAGGCGCAACACATTGCTGAACCAGTCCAGCAGGAATGGCGAGATCAGCAGCACCTTGACGCCATAGGCATCGACCACGGTATAGGCCGCAATCAGAATCCCGGTCTGCATGCCCCAACGCACACCCGTCAGCGCTGCAGGGCTGAAAAAACGGCGCAGTCGACCTTGCGTGGCGATCAGCAAAATCCCCATCACGACCAGCAAGATGCCGAGCACTCCCAAAGGACGCACAGGCTCGCCCAGCAGGATAAAAGCACCAATGGAAGAGAGCATGGGGCCCGTACCACGGGCAATGGGATACACCACGGACAGGTCTGCAACCTGATAGCCTTTTTGCAAACTCAGGCTATAGCACATGTGCAGCAAGGCACTAAGCACCAAACAGGTAATGGTCTCGCTGGTCCAGGGCATATTGCCTTGCGTAAAGACCACCCACAGCGTGATGGGGAAATAAAACAGAATGGCAAAAAAGGAATAGGCGAACACAAAATGCGCCCCTGCCATCGCCGCCCGTTTAGAGAGCAAGTTCCAACCCGCATGAATGAACGCAGCACACACCACCAACAACAAAGCGGTCCAGGACATGAGGGCTTCCACCAGCAAATAGCAAAAGAAAAACTATACGCCCCCTTCAAGGGGGAGGCCAGCCAATCACGGGCCTTTCAACGTCCCATGACAAATAAGAGACAGTACTGGACAATTCAAACATCAAGGTATGATGTTCGACACGTATTTTGATATGGAGCCGATCATGAGCACCCTGCTGTATGTTGATTTTCCTTACCCCGGCCCTTGGGGTTCAGAGATGAGCGAAGCCATGCAAGAACTGGCGCAATCCATCTGCCTGGAACCTGGCTTGATCTGGAAAATCTGGACCGAGAATAAAGAACAGTCCAAAGCAGGTGGCGTGTATCTATTCAGCGATCAAGCCAGCGCGCAGGCGTATCTGGAGATGCACAGCAAACGGCTCAACAGCTTTGGCATCACCGGCATTGATGCGCGCTTTTTTGATGTGAACCAGCCGCTGACAGCTATCAATTCCGGTCCCTTGTCAGCCAAATAAAACACAGACAACAGACGCAAGAAAACCCGCCTGCATATCAGCAAGCGGGCTTCCATATCGATGCTTAGGCAGTCAGCTCAACGGCCTTGAAATCCACCGGAACCTCCAGCGCATTGTTGATGTAGTTGGTGAACAGGTTCAAGGCAGTCACACCGACCAGTTCCACCACCTCACCTTCGGAAAAGCCGGCATCGCGCACGGCTTGCACATCGGCAGCCGAAACTTGCCCACGCTGATCCACCAGCTTGAGCACAAATGTCAAAGCGGCGGCGGTACGCGGGTCATCCGACTGACCACGCTGGGCCTGAGCCAGTGTCTCCGGGCTTAGGCCAGCATTGGCACCCAGCACGTTGTGGGCGGCCAGGCAGTATTCGCAACGATTACGGTCGGCAATGGCAACCGCCAATTGCTCGCCCAGTTTCGCACCCAGCTTGCCACCGGCAAAGGCACCGAAAGAGCCCCACATGCTGCGCAAGGCGGCGGGCGAATTGGACACCATACGGAACATGGCAGGCACGCTCCCACCAAAGGCTTTTTGAATTTCCTGCAAAGCAGGCTGGCTGGCGGCGGGAGCTTGAGCAACGTCAGGCAATGTAAGACGGGACATGATGATCTCCTGGTGAAGTAGGCCGGGGTGGCCGGAAAAAGCTTGCAGGGATAGTGTCTCGCCAAGATCAAGATCATTGGATAAGATTAGTCCCGACAACTTACCTTTTCATCCAGATGAGGATGTTTTCATGAACCTGGATCGCCTCTCCCTTCTGCTGGAACAATTCCGTGTTCGGGCTCATTTGTTCTACAACGGCTCTTTGTGTGGCGTAACCCGCTTTGCGGCCCAACCCGGACGGGCCTTCTTGCACATTCTGCGACGCGGCCAGTTAAGCGTGCGCCACGATCCGCGCGATCCCGTGCCGGAAGTCCTGACCATTGACCGCCCCAGCCTGCTGTTCTACCCCCGTCCGCTGGAGCACGCTTTTTACGATCTGCCCAATGAAGGCTCGGATTTCACCTGTGCCACCCTGGATTTTGATGGGGGTGAGCATCATCCCTTGGCCCGCTCCCTGCCCGATCTGATTATTGTGCCGCTGGAAGAAGCGGCCGGCCTTGAACAGGCACTGGGCCTGCTCTTTGCAGAAACGGAGTCCGTGCGCTGCGGCCATCGCCTACTAGCAGACCGTCTGTTCGAGATCGTGTTGCTGCAATTGCTACGCTGGCTGTTTGACCATCCTGATCGTTGCGAGATTCCCGTAGGCCTGTTCCGAGGTTTGTCACACCCACCCATCGCGCGCGCACTGCTGGCTATTCAGGCCGATCCCGGTCGGGACTGGACCGTGCAATCACTGGCACAGGAAGCCAAGATGTCGCGCAGCGCCTTTGCCGTGCAATTCAAGCACTGGGTGGGCGACACACCGGCAGACTATCTGGCCCAATGGCGCCTGTCGCTGGCCTGCCAGCGGCTGGCACAAGGCCAGTCTGCCAAACGTATTGCTCTGGATCTGGGCTACGCCAACCCCTCTGCCCTGTCCCGCCTGTTTCGGCAGCGCACGGGACAATCCATGCGGGAATGGTTGGCTGCCCGCCAATCAACTTGAGCGATTCTGTTCCAGCACCGCCAGAAAATTCACCAAGGCCGGGTTGGTATTGTCCGAGACATAAGCACTCATCAGCTCTGCCGCAATATCGTCTGCATCCAGCAAAGGCAGATACTCCAAGGTATCGGTGCGCAAGCGCGCCAGGGAAGCGGGAACAATAGCTGGAGCAATGCCCGCTTCAACCATGACCAGCACCGTGGGCACCATGCTTTCCTGTGCAAAGCGCGGCAGGCAGCCTGAGCGCTGCAGCATGCGCTGCTGCAAGAGATGAAAGTAACGCGACTGTTGCCGCGAATACGCCACCATTTCGTAAGAGAAAGCCTGGTGCAAGGTCAGCCCCTGACTATGCTCCTGAGCACGTGGATCATCCCGCCTGACGACAAACATCATGGGTTCGGACTCCACCAGTTGCGGGTTCAAATCGGGCACGGCAAAGGAAGGCCGAATCAAGGCCACATCCACCCGGCGCTCATAAAGAGCCGCAGGCATATCGCTGGAGTTCATCTCGTAGATCTGAATATCCACCTGCGGGAAGTCCTGTCGAAAGCGATACAAATGCTTGGATACCCCCGCATAGGCGCTGCTGGGGGTCAGGGCTATGCGCAACATGCCAGTCTCGCCTCTGTGCACTTGCTGTACCGCTTGCAAGGTCTGCTCCAGTTCGTTGCCGATCAAGCGCAGGCGGCGCTGCAACTCCGCTCCCGCCGCCGTCAATTGCACCGTGCGTGTGGTGCGGATAAACAAGGTCGCCCCTACCTGCTCTTCCAGCCTGCGTATGGCCTGACTCAAGGGCGGCTGGGTCATGAACAAACGCTGGGCGGCTCGACCAAAATGCAGCTCTTCAGCCACCACCAAGAACATTTCACTTAATTTGGAGTCCAGCATATGCCCACCAATTAGGTTAGGAAAAAGATCAATAACGATTATTTTTAATATTAGACAACATAATTAGCTCTTACTACCATCCGTCCTGACACTTATCAAAAACAGGGCCATACTGCACGTCACTGCGAATATTGGCCCAACGCAGGAGATAGACATGACGGTATTCAAGCATCGCGCCCCTTTACTGAGTGGCCTGCTCACACTGACTTTGTTGGGTTCCGGTTCGGCCATGGCCGACGCGGCTTACCCTTCGCAGCCCATTACGTTTGTGGTGCCCTACGCTGCAGGTGGCAGCTCGGATACCCGCTCGCGCATGCTGGCTCAAAAAATGAGCGACAGCCTGGGCGTGACAATCGTGGTGGAAAACAAGCCCGGTGCCAGCGGCAATATCGGCACCAGCATGATTGCGCGCGCCAAGCCCAACGGCTACACCATCGGCCTGGGCAACTTTGGCCCCATGTCGGTGAACAAGGCGCTGTACGGCAGCAACCTGCCTTTTGATCCTGAACAGGATTTGCAGCCCATCGCCCTGATCGAACGCGGTGCCATGGCACTGGGTGTAAACAGCAACTCGCCCTACCAGTCTCTGGCTGATCTGGTCGCCGACGGTAAGAAGAACCCCGAAAAACTCGACTACGCCTCGACTGGCGCTGGTGGTGCCTCGCACTTGCTGACTGAACAGTTCAAGGCCACCTCCGGCTTTGACGCCGTACACGTGCCTTACCGTGGTGGCGCTCCTGCATCGAACGACCTGCTGGCCGGCAACATCTCCTTCTATCTGGAATTGGCCAGCCTGTTCCTGCCCCACATGCAAATCGACAACCCACGCCTGCGCGTACTGGGTGTGACCTCGGAAGAGCGTCTGAAAGCCATGCCTGACACCCCCACCTTCAAAGAACAAGGCGTGGATCTGGTGGCATCGAACTGGTTTGGCGTGATTGCCCCCGCCGGCTTGCCTGCTGATGTACTGGCAAAACTGAACAAGGCTGTCAACGACGCCCTGAAAGACCCCGACTACCGTCAGATTGTGGAATCCCAAGGCGCGGAAGTTGTAGGTGGCACACCTGAAGAATTTACCGCTTTTGTGAAAGAAGAAACCAAACGCTGGACCACGCTGATCAAGGCACAGAACATCTCGATTCAGTAGTTCCAGTTCTCGCTTATGACTGCAAACCCTTCCCCTCTCGCTACGCAGGACCAGGCTATCCAGGCCTGGTCCTGGCTGGCTGATCCCGCCACCTGTATCAGCACCAATCCCACTGGCCCCTTGGCGGGTTTGAGCTTTGGTGTGAAAGATGTGCTGGATGTTCAAGGCATGCCCACGTGCTACGGCGCGCATTTCCCCAATGCGCTACCGGCCGAGCGGGACGCCGCCTGTGTCGCCCTGCTGCGTCAGGCCGGTGCCATTGCCCTGGGCAAAACCGTCACCGCCGAATTTGCCTACGCAGCCCCCGGCCCCACCCGTAATCCACTGAACCTGGAGCACACGCCCGGCGGTTCTTCCAGTGGTTCGGCAGCGGCCGTAGCAGCTGGCATGGTTGATTTTGCATTGGGCACCCAAACGGGGGGCTCCATGATGCGCCCCGCTGCGTTTACCGGCATTCTGGGTTTCAAACCCAGCTTTGGCGCGGTGCATCGCAGCGGTCTTTTCCTGTTGTGCGACAGCCTGGACACAATCGGCTACTTCAGCCGGGACTTGTCCGTGCTGCACCGCGTGGCCACTGTCCTGCAAGGCTTGCCTGATGGTCGAGTCCCCACCGCGCCGCGCATTGGCGTGCTGGATGGCAAAGATCTGGGCCCGATCACACCCGCAGCACTGGCCGCGTTGGAACAAGGCTGTGAGCATCTGGAGCAACAAGGCGCCCACCTGGAGCGTCTGCCTGCGGACCCACAACTGAAAGAGCTGCTGATCCTGCAAGGCCAGATCATGGCTTATGAAATGGCCCGCAGCCTGCTACCCGTCTGGCAAGCCAGCCCGGATGCCTTGCGCCCCATTACCGTGCAAGCCATCAAACAAGGCCTGGAATTGCCTGCAGCGGATTACCACGCCTGGCAGGCGCGCCGTCGCCAATTGCAAACAGAATGGCAGGATCGTTATGGTCATTTCGACGCATTGCTAACTCCAGCGGCTCCCGGCCCGGCTCCCTATGGACTGGATAGCACGGGCTCTTCAATACTGAATCGTCCTTGGTCCTTGTTAGGCTGGCCTACCTTGAGCCTGCCCGCGCCCGGTCAAAACAGCCCACTGCCCTTGGGTTTGCAACTGATCGGACAGCCTCACCAGGACGCGGCTTTACTGGATCTGGCATCGCTTATCTGCCCGGCTTGATGGGCCTGAAAAGCAATCAAAAGAACTACTCTGCAACAAGCTGAAATAGAGTAAACAGCAACCAGAATCATTAACAAATGCTTTAAATAACAAATATTTAGGAGTGCTTTGAGTTTTCTCAAAACACTCTTGAATATTGGCTCCGCAAACGGCTTGGCAGCGTACTAACATCAATAAGGTGTTCCCGGTGCGCTGCGTCGGTACGTTCATCACATCGCGACTACGCAGCACCCGGCTCTTTCAAATAATCCGGAAAAGACCATGCGTCGCCCTCTCTTACTGCTGCTCTCCACTTTCTTTCTGATCTGGGCTGTTGAAGCCCTGTGGCTGGCCCCCTCGCCACCGGGCGATATGCTGTGGGTGGTCCGACAAGAAGGCATGCTGTTAACCGGAATTCTGGCACTGGGCACCATGACGGCCATCATGATTCTGGCCCTGCGTCCCCGCCGTCTGGAACCCTGGTTAGGCGGCATGGACAAAGCCTACAGGCTGCATAAATGGCTGGGTATCATCGCCATTTTGCTCAGTCTGGCCCATTGGCTCAGCAAGGAATCCAAAGGTCTGATCTCGGCAGCGATCGGCACGGGCGGCCGTCTGGCCAAAACCCCGGTTCCTGAATGGGTCAGCCTGTTCAAGCCCTATGCAAAATCACTCGGTGAATGGACGTTTTACGCGCTGATTCTGATGCTGATCATTACCCTGGCGCACCGCACGATTTCCTATAAAAAGTGGTACAGCCTGCATCGCCTGATGCCGGTGGCCTATTTGATCCTGATCTTTCATGGCGTGGTACTGACGCCCCCTGCTTACTGGAGCGGTATAGGCGGCTGGGCACTGGCCATCACCATGGTGATCGGGACAGCAGCAGCCGGCATCCAGCTGCTACGCAATTTGAGTTCGGCCTACCCGCACACGGGCACCGTGATCTCCTGTACGTCACAAGGTGATGTGCTGGAAGTGCAATGCCGCATGGACCAATCCTGGCCAGGTCACCAGGCTGGGCAGTTCGCTTTCTTACGTTTGAAGGGTGAATCCGAGTCCCATCCCTTTACCTTGTCCGATGCAGATCAGGACAACCAGATTGTGCGCTTTCATATCAAGCAACTGGGCGACTGGACCCGCAGCCTGCCCGAGCGTTTGCATGTTGGCCAGAACATTGAGCTGGACGGCCCTTATGGACGCTTCACTCAGCCGGACCGCGATGACAAGGGCATTTATATCTGGGTGGGTGCGGGTGTCGGGGCCACGCCATTTCTATCCTGGTTAAGCCAGGAACATCAGGACGGTCACGCTCCCTACGCCTATCTGCAATATGCCTGTCAGCATAGTACTGACCCATTGGCTCAGGCCTTGAGCAAGGCTGCCAAAGAGCACCCGGACGTGAATCTGGAAATTTATGCCGATGGCCGTCGCTGGACGCCCAAAGAGGTGCTGCAGCATTACCATGCCGACAAACCTCTGCATATCTGGTTCTGTGGACCGGCTGCAATGGGCCGACAGTTGCGACGTGAGCTCAAGCAAACACTGCCTGCAAAATCCTGGACCTTGCACAAGGAACACTTCCAGTTCCGCTAAGCCTTTGCTCATCCAGCAACTGGCCTTGTTTAGAAATCAGAACAAGGCCAGTTCTGCGTATGCTGAGTGCAGCAATCCAGTGCGACTGGAACAGCCTACATATTTTGGTGAGGCGGCGTCGCCCCGAGCATAGACACAAAAAGAGTCACCAGATTGTTCTCCATGACGGCCCACTGCTCTGCAGTTTCCAACCCCATATTGTCGACCGCGCCATGCATGCCCTGGTAGATCACCCAGGCGGTCAAATCCACATCGGCCACAGACCAGGCCCCCGCTTTCTGCCCTTCACTCAGGATCCGGTGCAAGGGCTCGGTTACCGTGTTGCGTTCACCCTGGTAATTGCTGCGCATATGGTCTGAAAACACCAGATCATGCATCTCCAGGGTGTCTCTGTACGCCTGTACCGAAGCGCGAATCCAGCAAGCCAGACGCTGCACCCAATCCTCTGCCGGCGCCTGCTCCAGCGCCCCCTGCACACGATCATGAAACTGCTGGATGAACTGCTCGCGCAGGGCAGCCAGAATCTCCTGCTTGGAGCTGAAGTAGTGATAGAACAAGCCCTTGGACATGCCCGCCCGCAACACAATTTCATCCACCGGCGTGGCATCAAACCCTTGTTGCAAAAACAAGGTGGCAGCCGCCTCCAATAAGTCTCGGCGACGAACTTCAGAGGGTTGGGTACGAGGTGTTTTGGCAGCGGTCATGGATGTCAAAGTATCAGAAAAACCCCGACAAAGTGCCTCGTCGGGTGTCACCGCGCTATTTTAGCCAGCCTGTTTATTTTTCATTGACTGACAGTCAGTCAATATTTTATAGTCGTCGATAATAATTCTCATTTATCAAATATCATGACTCGCCGACTTGCTCTAACCATCGCCATTTACCTGGGGACTTTCATGGTCACCCTGGACATCAGCATCGTGAATCTTGCCTTGCCACGCATGCAACAAGCCTTGCAAACCGATATGGCCGGGCTGCAATGGATCGTGGATTCCTATGCGCTGTGCCTGTCCGCCTTCATGTTGTCTGCCGGGCTACTGGGGGATCGCTACGGACGCAAGAAGAGCTGGTTGCTGGGCGTGCTGGCCTTCACCGTCGGTTCCATGATGTGCGCCTTGGCTGGCTCACTGAGCGCCCTGCTCTGGGGTCGTGTCGTGCAAGGCATGGCCGGGGCTTTACTTATTCCTGGAGCCCTGTCGATCCTGACCCACGCCTTTCCAGACCCGGCCCAGCGTGCCCGCGTCATTGGCGGCTGGTCTTCCTTCAGCGCCCTGGCTCTGGTACTGGGCCCGATTCTGGGCGGGGTGCTGGTCGATGTAGCCGACTGGCCTTCGATCTTCAGCCTGAATCTGCCACTGGGCCTGCTGACCCTGGGCTTGGGCATGTGGGGCATTCAGGAGTCGGCCAATCCCGAACACGCAGCTTTCGACCCTGTCGGCCAGTTGCTTAGCGTTATCTGGCTTGGCTCCCTGACCTATGGCCTGATCTGCGCGGGTGAGCAAGGCTGGCACGCTACCGAGACGATTCGTTCCCTGGGCGTGGCCGCGCTCACCTTCGTGGCGTTTATCTATGCCCAAACCCGTGTCGCCCGCCCCTTGCTGCCTCTGAGTCTGTTTCGGGACTACCGCTTCAGCACTGCCAATATCGCCTCCTTTGTGCTGGGCTTTGCCGCCTATAGCAATGTGTTTTTCCTGTCCCTGTTCTTCCAGAACGCCCTGGGCTGGAGTGCGACCCAAACCGGCTGGGGGCTGGCTCCCCAGTTCATTGGCATGGCTGTGCTGGCCTCCCGTTTTGGGGCCTTGAGCCAGCGCTTTGGATTGAAGCTGATCCTGACTGTGGGCTTTGGCCTGATGGCAGCCGGTTCCTGGTTGATGATGTTGCTGCAACCCGGCGCTTCCTACTGGATGGCTGGTTTCGCCTTGGCCGTACTAGGCATTGGCATGGGTTTGTCGGTGCCGGCGTGCAGTACCTTGGTCATGAATCTGGTGCCGCGTGAGCGTTCCGGCATGGCATCAGCCACCACCAATGCCATCCGCCAAACCGGAATGACCTTGGGTGTTGCCCTGCTGGCTTCCTTGATGAGCCAAGGAGCAGTCAGCTCCCTGTCCAGTCGTCTTGATCCGGTCAATCCCATGCTGGAACAGGCACAACAAATTATCAGCTCCGGTCAGGTGAATCTGCCTGCCTCAGCAGATTCCTTGTTCTGGATGCAAGCCATCCAGCACGCCTGGGCAGACGGCTTTCACCGCGTCATGTTCTGGGCCGGATTGCTGGCCGTCTTCAGTCTGGTTCTGCTGCTGCGTCTGCGTTTGCCTCGTGTACAGGCTGCTCCTGCCGCTGCGGTGGAACTGCATTAAGCCCAGCTTTTGCAGACTGGATTTACAATAGCGCATGGACAAATTACGACTGGATAAATGGCTCTGGGCAGCGCGCTTTTACAAGACACGCAGCCTGGCTTCCGAGGAGATCACCAAAGGGCGGGTTTTGCTGAATCAGCAAAGCACCAAGCCTGCCCGCGAAGTCTCAATCGGTGATGTGATTACCTTGCGCAAGGAGACTCCTGCCATGGAGGTTCACGTCACCGCCTTAAGCGGCGTACGTGGTCCCGCGCCAGTTGCTCGCCAGCTGTATCAAGAGACGGAAGAAAGCAGCACACGACGCGCGCAGGCCGCCGAACAACGCCGTCTGGCACCTGAACCTGCACTGGACTTTGATGCTGGACGTCCGACCAAGAAAGATCGTCGTCAGATGCAGTTGCTGCGGGGGAAATAGACCGCTCCCTGCTCGTACTTCGCGACATAGAAAAAGCCCTGCCAAGCTGCCCTGCCTGGCAGGGCTTTTTTTATGATTCGTTCTTTCGATGAGTCTATCGCCAGCGTTTCACGGCGATCTGCACAGGGACTAACAACCCGCTCCTGCTTGCCTCTTCCCCGCCGGTCTACCTGCTTATGCTGCAAGCCCCTGCACTGCTTTTGAGCACCCCACAAAACGTCTGCACTCCCGTCCGCTAAAGCATCTGCCGATGCAGAAAACCTTCAACTAAAAACCTTAAAAACAACGCTGCAAACCCTTTTTGATATATCAGATTGCACTTTTATATATCAATAAAATCAAGGGTTTACACCATTGATCGCGCTTGCAACAAAACGCTATAAACCTAAAACAATTACATGCAAACGCATTCAAAAAAATGCAAGGAGACAGGAAAATGAAAATCACGGCAGTACGCGCGATTCCCTTGAACGTGCCTTTTCAATTCGATAGCGCGGGCATCCAAAAACCCACCAACCTGGCCATCTGCCATGTGGAAATCGAGACCGATGAAGGCATCACCGGCTATGGACTTAGCGCCATTACCGAAGAGCACCCTGTTGCCAGCACCATCAACGATATTCTGGCCAGCGACCTGATCGGGCAAGACCCCTTGAACACCGAGCGCCTGTGGGATCGCATGTACTGGAACGTGTGCCCTCGTGGTCAGACGGGCTATGCCATGCACGCCATCTCTGCGTTGGACATTGCCTTGTGGGACATCAAGGGTAAAGCCCTGGGTCTGCCCGTATGGAAACTGCTGGGTGGTGCTCGTGAAAAAGTACCGGCCTACGCGACCTTCGGCTTTGCTTTCCTGGGCGAAGAAGAGTTGGTTAAAGTTGCGCGCGACTGCGTGGATCAAGGCTTCAAGGGCTTGAAGATGGTGGTAGGCCATCATGGCTTGCAACGTCGCGACGAACCGCGCCCCCTGTCCGAACTGATCCGCCAGGACATGCGCCGCATGAGCCTGGTACGCGAGGCCATCCCCGCCGACATTCCACTGTACATCGACGGCAATTGCAGCCTGGACTATGTGCACGCCAAAGCCATCGCCCGCCACGCCCGTGATCTGGACGTCGGCTTTTTTGAAGAACCCATTACCCAGAACGACACGGGCCGCTTGCGCGAATTGCGTCAAAGCACTGGGATCACCATTGCCGCTGGTCAAAACGAAGGCCAGTCCTACCGCTTTCGGGATCTGTTGATGCAGCAGGCTGTCGACATTCTGCAGCCCAACGTGCTGATTTCTGGAGGTTTCACCCAGTCCCGCAAGATCTTCGCTCTGGCGGAAAGCTTTAACGCGTCCGTCGCCAATGGCGGGGCGTTCCCCTCCCACAACGGTCACCTGCACTGCGGTTTGTTAAATGGCGGCGATGTGGAATGGCACCTGGCCGCCAGCGCCATGATGGCCGAGATCTATACCGGCCTGCCCCAGCCCGAACAAGGCTGGCTGCGCATGCCCGACGCCCCCGGCCTGGGGCTGACACCACGACAAGATCAAATCGACAAGCTGCGCAGCAACCCCGGCAGCCTGGGCTCCGGCAAAGGCTGAAACCGACGACTACCGAGGAGGTAAAAAAACATGAAACCCTGGTCCCGTGTTGTACTTGCCCTCAGTTTTATCTTTGCTGCCGCACCCCAAAGCTGGGCAGCTCCCCCCGCCTGGGCCGAACGCCCGGTGCGGCTGATCGTCCCTTCTGCCGCGGGTGGTTCGGGCGACACCCTGGCTCGTCCTCTGGCCGAAGCTCTGGGCAGTGAAATAGGTCAAACCGTTGTTGTAGAAAATAAAGGAGGTGTAGGCGGCGTGCTGGGTGCCAGCATGGTGGCCAACTCCAGCCCCGCAGACAATCAGCTCTTGTTTGGTGCCGTGCATCACATGATTGCGCCTGCCGTATTGAAGAACTTCCCCTACGACACACGCAAGGACCTGAAAGCCGTCACCCTGATTGCCGCCATGCCCAATGTGCTGGTGGTGAATGCCAATTCGCCCTATCACAGCGTGGACGACCTGCTGGCCGCCGCCAAGCAAGGGGCTGGCGTGAACTATGGCACCAGTGGCGTCGCTACCATGCTGCATCTGATGGCCGGCAAGCTGGAAAAGAAATCCGGCACCACCATGACCGCCGTGCACTACAAAGGCAGCGGCCCGGCTGTGATGGCGCTGATCAGTGGCGATCAAGTGGACTTCATGTTCGAGACTATGCCGTCGGCCGTGGCGCAGATACGCAATGGCCGCTTGCGCGCCCTGGCCGTATCCAGCCCGGAACGCGCTCCTGCCTTGCCGGATGTTCCCACGCTGAAAGAACTGGGCATGGATGAGATCAGTGCCCAGACCTGGTACGGGATTTTCATGCAAGGCGATGTACCGGATGCCACCGTGCAAAGCGTGGCAGACAGCATTCACCGTGCCTTGAATACCGACAAGATCAAGGAAATCTGGGAAGGGAACGGCGCGACCCTGGTCACCAACAGCCCAGCCGAGTTCACGGTCTATGTGGATCAGCAGTTGAACTATTGGGCCGACTCGGTCAGTGATCTGGGGCTGAGCAACTTCTAACTTTAAAAACTGCAATTCACCTTCAGGGCTGCCACTGGCAGCCCTTTTTCTTGAGCCTGTCCTGCCCCTGCTGCTTCGCGTTATGCTGTGGCACCCGTTACAGCAAACCATAGCCATGTCCAGCCTGTTCCACCCCTTTGAAAAGCTTGCCGCCCAACTCCTGCCCCATAGCAGCACCAGTCACAACGACGGCTCCCACGACCAATCGCACTTGCAGCGCGTCTGGAAGAACGTCTGTGCGATTCAGGAAAAAGAAGGTGGGGATCTGCGGATTTTGCTGGCAGCAACGGTGCTGCACGACTGCGTGGCGGTAGAGAAGAATTCGCCATTGCGCTCTCGTGCTTCCACCCTGTCGGCGGAGCAGGCACAACACATTCTGACCAGGCTGGGATGGTCAGAGCAGGACTGTGAAGCCGTGGGCCAAGCAATTCAAAGCCACAGCTTTTCAGCAAACATCCCGCCCGTCAGTCTGGAGGCCCGCATCTTGCAGGATGCAGACCGCCTGGATGCCATTGGCGCTTTAGGGATAGCTCGCTGCTTCTATACAGCGGGGCGAATGGGCTCCAGCTTGTATGAGCCGGAAGATCCAAAAGCAGAGACTCGTCCTCTGGATGACAAGCGCTACGCGCTGGATCACTTCCCGGCCAAATTATTCAAATTGGCCGAGGGTTTTCAGACTGAACGGGGGCAAGCAATCGCGCGTGAGCGACACGCGCGGATGGAACGGTTTGTAGAGGAAATGCTGGGGGAGCTGTAATCCCTAGCCCCTTTTACAACTCCGTATATTTCTTGTTCGTCCCCCGCACTTTGTCAGCGGGGTATTTCCGGGCGTTTTTTACCAGCTTGTTGGTAACAGCCTCATTCATATCCACACCCAGAACGAAGGCCAGACGGCTCAGGTAGATTTGCACGTCAGCCAGTTCATCGCGCACGGCTTCAGCAGTTTTCGGGTCTTTGCCTGCTTCGCGGGACTGGTCTTCTGTCAGCCATTGGAAGATTTCGATCAGCTCGCCCACTTCGTTGGTCAGGGCCATGGCCAGATTTTTGGGGCTATGGAACTGGTCCCACTCACGCTCGCGGGCGAACTGGGCGACGGCCTCGTTCAGGCCAGTCAAATTCATCAAGGGGCGTTTTGGGTCTGTCATTACGTACTTCACTCTAAAAATTTCAATCCAGCGACAGACTCACACAAGCACCGGGGGGATGGCAAGTCTGTTTACGATCTCGCAGCCGTTTGCAGGCTCATCATCAGGCGGTCCAGTGCGTTGGCAAACTCACGCCGGTCGGCCTGGCTGAAGGGGGCTGGGCCTCCGATATCCACGCCAGTGCTACGCAGTTCTTCCATCATGTCGCGCATGGCCAGGCGCTCGCCTATGCTGTTGGCGTCCAGGCGTTCGCCCCTGGGGGTCAGGACCAGAGCTTTACGCTCCAGCACCTGGGCAGCCAGAGGGATATCGGCGGTAATCACCAGATCTCCCACGCTGGCGTGCTGGACGATGTAGTCATCCGCCACGTCAAAGCCCCGCGCCACCTGCACCGCCCTCAACCAGGGCGATGGCGGGGTGCGCAGCATCTGATTCGCCACCAGGATCACATGGCGACTCCAACGCTGCCCGGCGCGGTACAGAATTTCTTTGATGACTACGGGACAAGCGTCCGCATCGACCCAAATCTGCATGGGTTACAGGCCCAGAGCTTGAGCCAACAGGCGATCAATGACCTCATTGGTCGAGACGCCTTGCTCGGTAGCACGAGCGCGCACGGCATCAATAACGGGCTGGGTCAGCTTGACGGGAAAGGACACCAGGCCAGCAGCCTGATCCAGACGACGTTGTTCGCGCCGATCAGCCACGGCGGAGTCACCTGCAAAGCGTTGTGGCGTACCCGCTTTTTTTACATTGCTCAGCAGTTTGACGGCGCTGAGTTTTTCCATATCGGTGCGTTTCATCGGATTTCTTTATAAGAATGGGCTGGTTCGCTCACGGTAAGCGAACAACACGGCGACAAGGCCGTTAGCCGGTATGGCTGGCATACTGCGCAGCTTGCAGGAAAATGTCCAGGCTTTTTATGTATAAGCCCTGATAATCAAAGCTTTAGTTTCTGTAAGCAGCCACCGCCCGGCCCTACACCCAACCACCAGTCACCAGATCAGCATGCGCAAAAAAACCCGCCGTAGCGGGTTTTTTATTGGCCTGATCGTATCAGTCCTGACGTGCAGTCACTTCTACCAGGTGGTAGCCGAACTGAGTCTTGACGGGGCCTTGCACAACGCCAACGGGGGCGCTGAACACAACCTGATCGAACTCGGGCACCATTTGGCCACGGCCAAATGTTCCCAGCTCACCGCCCATGCGGGCCGATGGGCAGCTGGAATTTTCCTTGGCCACCTGAGCAAAGTCAGAACCACCTTCGATAGCGGCTTTCAGTTCGTTCGCTTTCTCTTCGGTGCTGACCAGAATGTGGCGTGCGGAGGCTTGTGCCATGGTGTACTCCTTTTTTTAGAAAATCGTTTGAGCTTAACCCAGAACCATGCCGGAAGCGAAGCCCCCGGCGCCGGTTCTACACCTGCTGTTTCAATTTCAGGCCTGGGCAGCTTTCTTGCGCTTGGCCGCGGCAATGCCATGACCCAGGGCAACGATCAGCAAGGCACCCACCACTTCAGCAATCAGCTTGGTGCTGGTGGAGGCTTCACCAAAGAACTCGATGAACTTCACGTCGGTCACGATCATGCCACCGGCAATCCAGCCCAGCAGCGCGGCGCCGAAGGTCACCACGATAGGGAAGCGATCGATCAGCTTCAGAACCAGGGTGCTGCCCCAGATAATGATAGGCACACTTACGACCAGACCAAAGACAACCAGACCGATCTGATGATCCGGATCGGCGGTTTGAGCCGCGCCGGCAATGGCGATCACGTTGTCCAAGCTCATCACAAAGTCGGCAATGATGATGGTTTTAACGGCTTTCCACAGGGTGGCACTGCCTTCCACATTACCGTGGCCATCATCTTCAGGGATCAGCAGTTTCACACCAATCCAGACCAGCAACAGGGCACCGACCACTTTCAGGTAAGGCACGGCCAGCAAGGTCAGGGCAAAGGCAATCAGGACGACGCGCAGGCCAATGGCACCGGCCGTACCCCACAAAATACCTTTGACACGTTGTTTGGCAGGCAAGTTACGGCAAGCCAATGCGATAACCACGGCGTTATCGCCCCCCAGCAATATATCGATCAAGATGATCTGAAATACTGCCGCCCAACTCATTGTTTGCAAAAACTCCATCATGTGTAAGACCGCCTTTTCATATTGTTTGATTGAAAGCTGACGACCATCTTGCATGACTGTACAACGAGAAAATGACGACTCGTGTACAAAACAAAAATGGCCTGATCCATTAAGGACGCAGGCCATATCGTTTTTAGAGGATACACCTTGCCCTTTAATGGCAAGGTCTTGCTTGCAACCCTAAGGTTGCCCGGGCACCGGGAACATGTGCAAAAAACACAGATTGCCGTGATGACGATGCGCCGGAAAGTAAGCTACTCCCCCTGATAGTTCGCAAGTATAACGATCTTGTATGAAACAACAAAGCTTTTCACCGGACATGGCGATTTTTCGGTGCAAGTTCCGGATCGACGTTGCAAGCTGGCCTCACGCCCTGATAGGGCCTGAATAAAGCGCCATTGAGTTAATGAGAACTATTTGCAATAATTTGCTTTTTGTCATTCAAGCTCCCTGCCCCCATGTCCAATTCGGACCTCTCCCGCAAAAGCTGGCTGGCCTATTATGGCGAGTTCATGCAGTCCTGCCTGCGCCGCTTTGGCGGTGCCGCGGACGCGGAAGACGTCGCCCATGATGCGGTAGAGGCCCTGCTTCGAAAAGATCAGAAAACACTGACAGCGGTCCATGCACGCAACTTTCTGTACAAGTCCGCGCGCCATCGGGCCATTGATCTGTGGCGTCGCAACAGCCGCTTCCAGCACCTGGCCTGGGACGAGCTGCATGAAGACGCTCACCCCATCACCGACGGTGCCGATGCCCAGGCCAGTGCGGAGCAAGTGCGCCACGCCCTGGTTGCGGCCCTGGAAGCCTTGCCTTTGAATCACCGACGGGCTTTTGTCTTGAATCGCATCGAAGGCTGGACCCAGCCTGAAATTGCCCGTCATCTGAAACTGTCCATCGCCAGCGTGGAGCGTTATATTGCGCTGGCCAGCCAGTTTATCCGCGAGCGCCTGCGCGATGAGTTCTGAATCCCCTTTCTACCCCAGTGATGCCACCTCCCCCGCCGAAGCCGCCGCCCAATGGTCGGCCCGCCTGCATTCGGGCCGCTTCAGCCCGGCTGACGAGCAAGCGCTGGAGGAGTGGTTGCAGGCTGACCCGGAAAATGAGCGCGAATTTATGGCGGTGGAGCAGTTAAGCTCCCTGGCCAGCACGCTGGACAAGGATTTGGTCAAGCTGCTGTATGGCGGCAAAGTGCCCCAGCGGCCCGATCTGCGCCGCCGCAAACTGATCCGTAATACCGGCGCCCTGGTCGCTGTCGCGGGCTCTGCCGGTGTGGCAGGCCTACTACTCAGCCCCCAGGCTGTTTACGCCGCTAGCCTGAAAACACGTGTGGGCGAGCGCCGCTGGGTTCCTCTGCCGGACGGCTCCAGCCTGGAGCTGAATACCGCCACCCAAGCCGAGCTGCGATTTTATGAAGACAGCCGTCATCTGGACCTGATTCAGGGCGAAGTGATGTGCGCGGTAGCCTCCAGCCCGCAGCGCCCTTTCATCGTCAAAGCAGGCAATACGGTGGTGCGCGTTACCGGCACCAGCTTTACGGTTCGCCGCGATGCCGAGCAAGTCAAAGTGCTGGTCGAAAGCGGTAGTGTGGAAGTGTCCAGCGGTCGCTGGTGGAACCGCCAGACCCGGTATCTGGCCGCTGGCTCTGGCGCCACCGTTTCCGTTCAGGATGGGCTCAGTATTCAGCCCGAGGTTGATGTGGCCGCTGCCACCGCCTGGCGGCAAGGACGCCTGATTGTGCGGGACCTGTCCTTGTCCGAAGTCGTTGCTGAAATCAACCGCTATCGCGAGCATCCCATCCGCATCGCTGACGGCAGAATCGGCCAGCAGCGTGTCACCGCGTCCTTCCTGCTGGACGAACAAAATGCCGTGCTTCAAGCCCTGCAACAGATCCTGCCACTGCAGGCCAAGACACAAGACGATGGCAGTGTCTTGCTGAGCAGCGTCTCGTAATTACAATTAGTTTCAAATAAATCGATTCAAGCTGAGGGGTTTAGTAAGACTGACTCGTATTTAGATTCAGCGTTCCTCAACATCGCGTTTGACGAACATCTCTGAATCCGGGCGTCGCCCTGCCCGCCCCTACCCTGAATCTGCTCCGTGAACCGAACCGCTTTCCTACCCCGCCTGCGCCCCGTCCTGCTCGCTTTGATGCTGGCCAGTGCCAGCACCCCTGCCCTGGCCCAAGACAATCCTGTCCCTATTCACATTCCGGCCCAGCCCTTGTCTGAAGCGCTGCTGAAACTGGCCGAACAGACCCAGCTGCAGGTGTTTTTCTCTCCCTCGCTAGTGCAAGGTCTGAGTACGACACCGATTCAGGGCCGCATGCGCCCGGAAGACGCGCTACGCAGCCTGCTGCAAGGCTCTGGCCTGGAATACCGGCGCGAGAACAACACCATTACTCTCTCACGCCCCAATACGGACGCCACGATGCTGGACCCGGTGCGCGTCGTGGGCCGTCGCCTGCCCGTGACGGAAGGCAGCCAGACCTATGCCAGCCACGGCGCGACCACCACGGCCACCAGGCTGAACATGACGCTACGCGAAACACCACAAACTGTCAGTGTCATGACGCGCCAGCGTATTGAGGACCAGTCACTGGACAATATCGGCAGCGTGCTGCAACAAGCGCCCGGTATTTCCATCCAGCACATAGGCAGCGACCGCTACACCATCTACTCGCGTGGCTATGCTATCGACAACTATCAGCTGGACGGCCTGTCCACGCTGTCCGATATCGTCAGCCAGAACATCCCACAGGGGCTGGCGGATATGGCGATTTATGACCGCGTGGAAGTGCTGCGTGGTGCCTCTGGTTTGCTGGCTGGTGCAGGCGACCCATCTGGCGTCGTCAATATGGTCCGTAAACGTCCGACAGCCGATTTTCAGGGCCATGCTGAAGTGAGCTACGGGTCATGGGATCAGATGCGCGCTCAAGTAGACCTGGGCGGCCCGATTAACGAGAACGGCAGCCTGCGCGGCCGTCTGGTTGGAGCCCATCAGGAAGGCAACAGCTATATGGACTACTTCACAACAAAAAAAGATGTGGTCTACGGCATACTTGAGGCCGACATTACGGACACCACGCTTGTCACCTTGGGGATGGATTATCAAAAAAATGATCCGCGCGGCTCCTCTGGCTCCGGCTTTCCTTTGTTCTACGACACCGGCGAACAGACCGATTTTGATATTTCCACCAATGCAGGGGCTCGTTGGAACACCAATACACTGGAGTCTCACAACACCTTTGTGAAACTGGACCAGCAACTGGGGGCAGACTGGTCACTGGCCATGTCCCTGAATTACCTGAAGGCCCGCCGAAGCGGGAAAAGCGCGGATGCTTCCTGGGGCTATCCCAACCGTGAAACGGGCGACGGCGTGCAGCTTTACGGAGGTGTTTCAGATGCCACACAGTATCAAACCAGTTTTGATATTCACGCAAAAGGCCCTTTTCAACTATTTGGACAGGACCACGAACTGATCGTCGGCTTTAATTCGTCGCGCTACAAGAATCGCCATGACACCATGGACGACGATATCGAAGGCGCCTCCATCAATCTCCACAACTGGAACAACAACCCGGCCCTACCCAATACGACTGGAGAAAAGCTGTTTGACTATGATCTGACCGTCAAACAGTACGGTGGGTATTCGGCGCTACGCCTGAAACCCAGCGACAAGCTGGCTGTCATTTTGGGTGGTCGCCTTAGCAACTACCGCTACAGTCTTTCCCAAAGCTATCCTGACCCTGGTATGCAGCGCTTTAACAGCCTGAAAACCATGCACGAAGACAATGTCTTCACTCCCTATGCCGGCATTGTGTACGACCTGAATGAAGAGCATTCGATCTACGCCAGCTACACCAGCATCTTCAAGCCACAAAGCTATCGCGACCGTAGCGGCAACTTTCTGGACCCGCGCAAAGGTAATAACTATGAGATCGGTCTGAAAAGCGAAATGCTGGACGGCCGCGTGAACAGCAGCATTGCGCTGTACGAAATCCGCCAGGACAATCTGGCCGTGGCCGACAGTGGCTTTATCGTGCCGGGTACCGAGCGCGAAGCGGCCTACACGGCGGTCAAAGGCGCCAAGACCCAGGGCCTGGATATGGAAGTGACGGGCGAGCTGCTCGATGGCTGGAACATGGCCTTTAGCTACACCTACAGCCAGACCAAAGACGCCCAGGGCGAGCGCATCAAAACCCTGGTGCCACGCCATATGGCCAAGCTGTGGACCACGTATCGACTGCCCGGCAGCTGGAATCGCCTGACGATTGGGGGTGGTGTGAACTGGCAAAGCCAGATCCATTTCACCGCCACACCGTGGGATTTGGGCAAGACTGTCACCGGAGAACAAAGCAGCTACGCCGTCGTCAACCTGATGGGCCGCTACGACTTCAGCAAGCAATTGACGGCCACCTTGAACGTCAACAATCTATTCAACCGCAAGTACCTGAGCGCGCTGGATCAGACCTTCTACACCGGCTATTACGGCGCACCGCGTAATGCCATGCTGAACCTGCGCTATTCCTTCTAATCACGTGAAAGCGGCTAGCAGGCAAACAGCCCCCGTAACCTGGAAAATAATCCAGGCCGCGGGGGCCACTGCGGGTTTGCTGATCGCTACCGCCTTGTGCCAGCGTTGCTGAACCCGGAAGGCTTACACGCACTTCAGGGCACTCAAGTCCCCCGTATACGGAAAGCGCAATTCCTCGTAGCCAAAGGGCTGAAAATGCACCGTCAAACCATCTGCGTTGGGCAAGATAAGCGCGTAACTGGCAGGCTCGAAAGTCGATGTTGCGGCCCCCTCGCGCTCCAGATCCAGTTCGTGCTGATGGTTGGTGCCATTGACCGTCACAAAATGCAGGCCGTTCCACACGCCGCTGGCGCAGCGATGCACGTGGCCGGAGAACAAATGCACGGGCGCGGGATGAGCCTTGAGCAAAGGCAATAAATCCGACGCATTACTCATACGCAGCCAATCCATGGACGGATACTGCAAGGCAGGTAAAGGATGGTGCGAAAACAGCATCACCGGCCCGCGATGCGCCGCCAGCTCCTGCTGCAACCATTGCAGACGCCGCGTACACAAATAGCCGTTGGTATAGCCGTCCTCCAAGGTATCCAGGTAGATCAGGCGCCAGTCGCCCAGGGTCTCGGCATGCTGTACAAAGCCGGGTAAATCGGTCGAGATCTGCGGAAATACACTGTGAAAAGCGCTGCGGCTGTCGTGGTTGCCCATCATCAAACGTACAGGCGGAATCAAATCCTGCAAGCCTTCACGCAGGCGCTCGTATGCGCGTGGATGACCGGCATGGGTCAGGTCGCCCGTCAGCACGCACAAGTCTGCATCGGCATGATGACGATTGACGTGCTGTACACAGCTACGCAAGCGATCCAGAGGGTCCGAGCCAAACAACAGGCCATCGGGCGGGGTAATGTGCAGGTCCGAAAACTGGATGATCTTCATCAGAATTCCTTAACGAATGCCGGCGCGTAAAAAGGCCTGCATGAACTGCTTTTGAAACAGCAAAAAGCCCAACAAAAGCGGCAAGATAGTCATTAATGTGGCGGCACTGATCAGGGAGATACTGACCCCGCTTTCCGGTGCGCCAAACAGGGATAAACCTACGGTCAAAGGACGGGTATGGTCAGAGCTGCTGATCACCAAGGGCCATAGAAAATTGTTCCAGTGCGTCGACACCGACACCAGGGCATAAGCCAGATACACAGGCTTGACCAACGGCACGTACACACGCCAGAGCACACCCAGGCGGCTGCATCCTTCCAGTCGCGCCGCATCCTCCAGTTCACGCGGCACTTGCTTGAAAGCCTGACGCAACAAGAACACACCAAAGGCACTGGCCATATAGGGCACACCCATGCCCCAGACCGTGTCCGTCCAGCCCAGCAAGGCCACCATGCGGTAGTTCTCCACAATCAGCACTTCGGGCAGGATGAACAACTGCAAAAGCAGCAGCATGAACAGAAACTGGCTGCCAAAGAAACGAAAGCGGGCAAAGGCATAAGCGGCCAGGGTGCACAGCACAAACTGTCCGAGCAGAATGGTCAGCACCAGCACGGTGGTGTTGAAGATGTAGCGCAACCAGGGCGCACGGTCCCAGGCGGCTGCAAAATTGCTAACGGTCCAGCCTGCGCTCCAGTCAAAACTCAAGGCGGCGGACGGGTCGCGAAATGCAGCCCAGCAGGCGTATAGCAAAGGGGCAATCCACAGCAGGGCCAGCGCATGTGCCCCCACCGTATCCAGGGATGGCAAACGCAAGCTGCGGCCCGGAGCAGTCAAAACAGTGTCCATGTTCATCACTGGTAGTGCACGCGTCGTTCAGCGTAGCGAAATTGAAAGATGGCGACAGCACCCAGCCCCAACAGGAGCACAACCGTCAGCACGGCGGCACTAGGCGTATCCATATAGGCAAAGGCGGTTTCCCAGATCCAGTACAGCATCAGCTTGGAGGCATTATTGGGGCCGCCCTTGGTCAAGATAAACAGGTGATCAACCAGCTTGACCGAGTTGATCAGCGCGTTGATCAAAATGAACAGGGTCGTGGGTGCCAGCAAGGGCAAGAGCACACGGCGGCCATACTGCCAGCGGGTCGCGCCTTCCAGACGAGCGGCATCGCGCAGCTCGGGCGGAATGGTTTGCAAGGCCGCCAGATAAAAGATCATGAAAAAACCGGCTTCTTTCCAGATCGTCACCACCATGACCGCGCCCAGGGCGGTTTGCGGCTGGCCCAGCCAGTTGGTGGCCCCGGCGCCAAACAGCTTGGCAATCTGATCCAGTAAACCCAGATCCGGTGTGTAGAAAAACAGCCATAGATTGGCGGCGGCAATCATGGGCAGCATGGTGGGCGTGAAGTAAGCACAACGCACCCAGGCCCGCATACTCATGGCCCGGTTGGCCCACAAAGCCATCAACAAAGCCAGGGCCATGGACACCGGAATCACAATGGCGGCATACCAAAGATTGTTCTTCAGAACCAGCCAGAACGTCGGGTCAGCCAGCATGGCATCGTAGTTGTCCATGCCCACAAACTGGGCCGGACGACGCGCCGTGCCTTTACTCAACAAGCTGGACCAGAACGTGTGCAGCGCCGGGATAAAGGCAAACACGCTTAGCAGCACAAACAGCGGCGTCAACAAGAGGTACGCAAATACCCACTCTTTACGCAGCACACGCAATGGTTCAGCCATTCCTGCACCTGCTTAGTTGAAAGGACGCAGCAGACGATCTGCAGCAGCCTGGGCTTCATCCAAAGCGGCCTTGGGCGTCTTGGCATTGGTCAGCACGGCTTGCACGGCGTTGGACAGCAGCTCGCGTACACGTGCTGTCTCGTAAGTGGCAAACTCGGGCGAAGCTACGGCCAACTGATCGCGGGCAACCACAGCTTGCGGGAACGTTTTGGCGTACTCGACCAGAGCAGGCGTTTCGTAGGCGGCAGGGCTGACACCGACATAGCCCGTAGCCATGGACCACTTGGCGGCACGCTCAGGGGCCGTCATCCAGCGCACAAAATCCAGAGCCGCTTTCTTCTGTTCCTCGTTCGCGCCCTTGAACAGGTAGAAGTTGCCACCGCCGGTAGGCGAAGCCGCTTTTTCCTTGGCGGGCAGCATGGCAACACCAAAGTCGAACTTGGCTTCATTCTTCACCGCAGTCAGGTTGCCCGTGGTGTGCCACATCATGGCGGTCTTGCCTTGGACAAAAGCCTGGCGCAGCGTGCCCCATTCAATGGTGCCAGTGGGGCTGACTTTGTGCTTGTAGGCCAGGTCGTGGAAGAACTGCAGCGCCTCCACCGACTTGGGGTCATTGAAGTAAACCTGCGTGCCTTCTTCATTCATCAGCTGACGGCCATTTTGCAAGGCCATGGCCTGGAACATCCAGTAGGGGTAGCCCGTCGACGGAATCATCAAGCCGTGATGCTGGTCATTAGTCAGTTTCTGGGCGGTTTGCACCAACTCGTCCCAGGTCTTGGGAGCTTGATCCGGATTCAGGCCTGCAGCGCGAAACATGTCCTTGTTGTAGAACATGACGATGGTGGAGCGCTGGAACGGAATGCCCCAGACCTTACCTTCCAAGGTGCCGTTAGCCATCAAGGCGGGATAAAAGCTTTTCAGCCAATCCTGGCTGGTGGCGTCCTGAGCCACATCGCTAAAGGCTTCAACCAGGCCTTGTTCCACCAGATCATGCGTATCCAGTGCGCCCAGCACAGAAAGCTGCACCGGCTCGCCCGCACGCAGGGCCGACAAGGCACGTACACGGGTTTCATCGTAGTTACCGGAGTAGACGGCTTTAACGGTGACTTCCGGGTTTTGGGCCTGATAGTCCTTGATCATTCCATCGACCACATCGGTCAGCGGACCCCCTACGGCAATGGGGTAATACATGGTCAATTCCACCGCGCTATGGGCATTGGCGCCCAGGCCCATCAACAGGGCGCTGGAGGTGGCAAGCAGACAATTCTTCAACATGGGTAGACTCGCAGTACGTTTAGGGAAGAACAGCAGGAGGAACAGCGAAAGGAGCAGCAGTCAGAGCATCCGCAGACGGCAGGCGAGCCCCGCTGTCCTGGTTAAAGTAAAAAGCGTGAACAGGGTCCCAGCTCAAGCCACAGCGAGCACCCGCCTCGACGCTGCGGCTGTGCGGCGCGCGCACGATCAGGGTGTGGCCATCATCAAGCTGCACATACACATAGGCATCAGCCCCCTGAAACTCCTGATGCACCACGGTGGCGGCTACATGCTGCTCGCCCGCTTCGTGCAAGTTCAGGTTCTCCGGGCGCACGCCCACCAGCACACGATGCGGCTGGTCGTACTGACGGCGCGACGGCCACAGCTCCACGGGGACATGGTCGCTGTGTATCATCATCATGGGAGGGCTGCCGATAAAACCGGCAGTAAAAACGCTATTAGGCTGGCCGTACAAATCCTGGGCACTGCCCTGCTGTTCGATATGTCCGGCATTAAGCAGCACCACGTGATCGGCCATGCCCATGGCTTCGGTCTGATCGTGGGTGACGTACACCACGGTCAAACCCAGGCGTTGCTGTAGAGCACGGATTTCATGGCGCACGGTGTGACGCAGCTTGGCATCCAGGTTCGACAGCGGCTCGTCCATCAGGCAGATACGATGGCCCGACACAATGCTGCGCGCCAGGGCTACACGCTGCCGCTGCCCGCCCGACAACTGGCCGGGCTTGCGCTCTTCCAGACCTTCCAGATTGGTCAGCGCCAGGGCTTCACGCAAACGCTCTTTTTGCTGCTGACGATCGGCACGGCGTACTTGCAGGCCGAACAAGATGTTGTCGGCCACATTCAGATGCGGGAACAGGGCGTAGGATTGGAACACCATGCTCAAACCACGCTTGGCGGGCTCCAGATAGGTGGCGTCCTGCCCATTAATAAAAAGACGACCCTGATCGGGGGTTTCCAGCCCGGCAATAATGCGCAGCAAGGTGGACTTACCGCAGCCCGAAGGCCCCAGCAAGGCCGTAAATTTACCTTCCTGAATGGACAGGTCCATTTGCTTGAGCACGGCCTGTTCGCCCCAGGCTTTGCCTATGCCTTGCAACTCGATAGCGGCGCGATTCATGCCTGCACCTCGTCAGCGATCACGATCTGAACACGCGCAGGAATTTGCTCGCGGTAAGGTTCGGGAATAGGCTGGTCGCTGACCAGAATATCCACATCATCCAAAGAGCCACTGCGCACAGGAGCACGACGGCCAAACTTGGTGTGATCCAGCACCAGAATCCGCACACGGCAATTGCCGCGCAGGGCTTTGTGGCAATCGGACTCGGCCATATCAAAATCCAACAAGGCACCGTCCGAGTCAAAGCCCCCTACCCCGGACACGCCAAAGTCCGCCTTGAAGCTGTTGAACAGGCGTTCGGCGCCGGGGCCCAGAATTTCGGGGTTGGGTTGACGCAGTTCACCACCCGTCAGTACCACGCGGTGGCTCATATTGTGGGACAGGGCCAGAGCGGCACTGATGTTGTTGGTGACCACGGTCAGATCGCGATGGTCGGCCAGCGCCAGGGCCACTTGCTCGGGGGTGGTGCCAAAACCCAGCAGCAGGCTGGCACCGGGAGGAATCAATGTGGCAACGGCTCGCCCGATACGGGCCTTGGCTTGCAAATGGGTAATGCGGCGCGTTTGGAAAGGCACATTGCGCTCGACCACGTTCAGCTCGGCACCACCATGGCGGCGGCGCACCAGATCGGCTTCATACAAGTGGTTCAGGTCGCGCCGGATAGTCTGCGGCGTCACCCCGAAATGCGCGGCCAAGCCATCCACTGACACCGCCCCTTGGGCGGCCAGCAGATCCACAATAATGCTTTGCCTGACAGATAGGTTCATAACACGGCGTATGGGTTTCGTTTGAATACCCGGCAGTGTAGGAACGCGAAGTTACGAGTCGGTGACGCTCAGATGAAAGTTTTATGACGCATAAATGTTCATATGAACATTTGGGCGCTCAATTCAGACAGCATTCGCACGGTCTGTCTGGTGTTAATGACGGACAAGCTGCTTTGTCTCCACTGCCCCATCCTGTTCATAAATCAGCTTACCCCGCTTGATGGTCTGAACCACTTGCAAGCTGGTCAATTGCTCAGGGGCGACCGAGGTCGGGTCTTGCGACAGGACGACAAAGTCCGCCAGCTTGCCCGGCTCAATCGAGCCTTTCTCCTTCTCCTCAAAATGCTGAAAAGCCGGCCAGATGGTCATCGCCTTAAGGGCCGTCATGACATCCACTCTCTGATCCGGCCCCAGAATATCGCCCGATCGAGTGCGACGAGTCACGGTCGCCGACAGCACCCTCATGGAATCAGGAAAGGCAACCGGCGCATCGTGGTGGGTGGAAAACATCAAACCGTGTTCACGCACCCAGCCAGTGGGAGAAATATTGTCGGCATTGACCGGCCCCACTGTGCGGTCACGGTGCCAATCCCCCCAATAAAAGGTGTGCATGGGGAACAGGGAAGGAAAAACATCCAGCTCCGCTATGGTCGCCACCTGGTCCCGGCGCAAAAACTGCCCATGAATCAATACGGCTCGCCGATCCCGGGGGCCATACTTGTCACGGGCTGTTTTAATCGCAGCCAGCAAAAGGTCCGAGGCGGCCTCACCATTAGCGTGAGTCAGTAGCTGTATATCGTTCTTGAAGGCCCAGTCCACCGACTCAAACACCTGATCTGGCGTAACCGCCGCATAACCCCGGTAATCGGCGCGGTAGCCTTCTGGCGGTCTGTAATAGGGGCGGTCGCGATAGGCCGTAAACCCCTGAGGAGAGCCGTCAATCGTAAGCTTGGCACCGGCCACCCGGAAACCGTCGGTGTAATGCCGCGAGACATGACGCGCGATAAAGTCCCGGTCCTGCAGCACATCAACGTAGACGGCGACATCAATATCGATCTTGCCCGCCGTCGCTGCTGCCTGCATTAAAGGCACCGTATCGGACGTCGCGCGCCCCTCCTGCCCGGTCGTGTAGCCATAACGCTTTAGCAGATCGGTGCCGGCAACAAACAGAGCCTGAACCTGTTCGGACGTAAGTTTGCCCATCTGACTGGTCAAGCTGGAGAAAAAAGCCATCTCCTCCAGCACCCCATCAGGTTGAGTCCCGCCCTCTTCCCGCCGAATGACACCGCCTGCAGGATCTGGGGTCTGGGCGGAAATGCCCGCCATCTCCAACGCCTTGCTGTTGAGCACTCCAATGTGGCTGGACTGATGAATGATGATAATCGGCACTGACTCGGACACCGCATCCAGCTCATGTCGATTGGGATGTCGCTGTTCCGCCAGCTGGGCATCGTCATAACCAAACCCCAGGATCAGACCCACCTCCCTGGTTTTACTTTGCTCACCCAGCCATTGCCTGAGCGTCTCCTGCAGACTGTGGATATCTGTCACCGCGCCATCCGGAGGCGATAGCAGATTGGCGGACATGGCCTGCAGACCGATCATGAAAGCGTGGCTGTGTGCGTCCACAAAACCCGGCAGCAAGGCCTTGCCCTGCAAATCGATCACGGTAGCGTCCTGACCTTTGTAGGCTTGCATCGCCTGCAGGGTACCCACATCCAGAATCAGACCATTCTTGACCGCAACCGCCTGGGCTGCAGGCTGGCTGTCATTCATCGTCAGCACGGGTCCTCCCATCCAGATCTGATCGGCTATTTCTGCCGTCCAGGCAGAGCCAGCCATCACCATGCTGCTAGCCAGCACAAACACTTTCAGTGTGCTTTTGAACGACATATGCTCCCCTTTCTATTCAGAAAAAAGTTGCCGACTCGTTTACTGTGCCCCTCGCCATGCTGTGCGGAACAACAAGCTGCTATCCCGGTTTTTACTTGACCCCCTGTTGTGCGGACCAGTCGCGTACGGCACCCAGGGTCTTGTTCACGTGTTCGTCCGGCTCCATTGCCGTATATTCAAAAATGATTTTTCGCTCAGGCGAAATGACGTAAGAAATGCGGGAAGCACGCTCGGTGTGCGTCCCCAGGCCCGCGTCATAAGCCTTGATGACCTGGCCTGTGGTGTCCGCACCCACCGCGAACTTGCTGCCGCAAGGTCCGGTGGAAAAATCCTTCAGGGTATCGATATTGTCCGAAGACAAGCCAATTACAGTGGCGCCAAAGTGGCTGTATTCGTCAATGGCTTGCGCAAAAGTATGCGCTTCGACAGTACAACCCTGGGTGAATGCTGCCGGATAAAAATACAGGACGACTGGCCCTTTTTTTAAGGCCTCATCCAACTTGAATTCAAAGGTTTTGCCGGCTAGAGCGGCCTGCACGGTAAAGTCCGGCGCGGGTGTGCCCACGTCCAAAGCGGCCTGTGCGCCACCTGCCCCCGCCAGCAGGGACAAACCCAAAGAGAAAGCTGCTATTGCCTGTTTCATGCCATTGCCTCCGTATGTGTGCGCTGCACCAGCAAGCAGCGTAATCCGCACAGATATGAAAGCACAAGGCCTGGTTTTCCGGTCCCGATCAGGGATGAACGATGCCGCTCCACAGCAGGACAAACACATTATGGGGTGCATCATGGCGGGCCAGACGGCCAGCTCGAATCAGCCGGGCAGCCTTGCCCAGCAAGGCAAACAAGGACTCGCATAACCAACTGGCCGCCAGATCGCGCCGCAAGTCCCCGCTTTCCTGCCACTGTTGAAACTGCTCAATCAACGCCTCTCGTACCGCTTCACTGCGGGCCGTGGAATACTCCTCTACCTGCAACTGCAGCTCAACGTACATGTACAGATCCACAATAGGCAGCAGTTCCTGGATTAGTCGTTGAATGGCTTCTTGTGCCCTCCCGTCGCACAGACGGGCGCGCTCAATAGCCTGCTCCGCACTATTTACCCCTTCCTGGAAGATCTCCATCATCATGGCTTCGCGAGACGGGAAGTAGCGGCACAGGGTTGCGCGACTCAAGCCCACCAGACCGGCCAATTGCCCCATGGACGCCCGCGGCTGGTCAGCCAAAGCGCTTACAAGGCGCAATAGCAATTCCTCGCGAGGCCGAGGCTTTGCTGCAGTCATAATTCTTCCCCTAGGTAATACAGGACTGGATCGGGCACGGGCTATTGCCAGATCGCTGCGAATCGGTCTTCTTGTTTGGCACCACTGGAGATCAGGAAAACGAACAGGCACGCTACCTGGGTGGAGCGTGCGCTAGTGTAACGTCATTCATTGAGAAACCGTATTTCACCCATGGAATAATGACTATGCGGGTGATTTTTTTAAACGCTCAGACCGGCACGCGGAGCCGGCCAGAAAGCATCTGTCAGCAAGGTATCCGGATCCAGATCCAAAGGGCCGGGCCGGGTTTCCGGCACGCAGCGGCGCAAGGCTTGCTGCATCCGGTGCAAGGCCAGCTCGCCCGTGGCCCCGGCAGTGACCCGATCCCACCAGAAGCGATGCACATGGCGTACCTGCACGGGTACGCTAGGCAGGCCCAGCCTCTGGGCCATGGCCAATCTGTGCAGACCACGATTAATTTTCAGAATACGGCCATCACGGGAGATCACCACACCCAAGGCATCTTTGCCGCGCCTGGGATCAAAGCCATCACGAGCCATATCGTCCAGAAAACCCAGGTAAATGCGCAGGTACTCAATAATCTTTTCCGGCGTATCCAGAAATACACCTTGCTGATACGACTCCCAAGGATTGCCCTGTTCAATACGCTTCATCAGCTTTTTGAAACGCGCCGTTTGTTCCAGCTGATGCCGGTTTTCATCCAGATCGCTGATCAGGGAGTAACGCGTTCCGACGCGCAAATCCTCACGCCGCTGGTCCCAGCTTCCCTCCCAGATAAAGGCCAGGGAGGACGGCCGTTTTTCCTCCTTGCGAGGCGCCTGAATGGCCATGCGGATCAGCTCACGCGGGTTCACATGCAGGGTTAAAGCCTGCTCCCCCAAGGTTTCATGGACGATGTGACGCGGCAGGCCAAACGCCTCGATCCGACGGCTGCCGGCTTTGCTGTGCATCCAGCGCTGCAGCATGATGCGGCCCAAGGGGAAGCCCAAGTACTGCTGGGTCTTGTCCCGGCTATGGGCCACCCAATGGGCCAGCAGCACGCGCTGCCGAATCTCGGGCGCCGCCAAGCTGCTAAAAGCGGCATCCGCGCCGGGGCCCAGCAAGGCTTTGCGATTCGATTGACGCAACTCACGCGGTTGAGTCATGCGCTTTCCATGACGGTTCACAGTTTTCCTCCCAAGCACTCGCAGCCCTGGCCGCCCCCAACAAAGAACAGCGGCCCAGAACGACTGACAGTGGCCTTCTTGAGCAATCACAATACCAAATGATACATAATAGTCTCAAATAATACACATTTTTATTGAATCGATTCTCCGCAATCCGCAAGGCTGACAAAGATCAAACCGGCCCCACACCGCATCCTTGCCTGTTCAGACACACACGCCTCAACATCACTACGCTCCCGCTGTTATCCGACAGGACGAGCTTCTTGAAACGCACGCTGCAAAAAAAAGCCCCTGCCAAGGCAGGGGCTTGTTCAAACAGAGCCAGAAAGTCAGATCACTCAGGCAGCCTTACGAGCGCCTCGTACAAAGTAAATCACGACCAAGGCAAGCAGGAACGGCACACCAAACAGCAAGGTGTAGTGAAAGATATTGATGAACCAGGTAGTCACCAAAATCGCCACAATGCCAATCAAGCCCAGCAAGGTGCCGATGGGATAGGCCGGCATACGGAAACGTAGCTGCACACCGTCCTGGGCCACGCGGCGGCGGAAGAACAAATGAGTCAGGAAGATCATGCCCCATGTGAACAAGGCGCCAAACATGGACAGGGCGATCATCACCGGAAAGGCGGTTTCCGGATTGTTGGCATACACCACTGCGGCCACGGCCACACCGCTGGCCGATAAAGCCAGGGCATTCAAGGGCACACCATTGCGCGCCACCTTGCCCAGCGCAGCGGGCGCATCACCGGCACGCGACAGGCTGAACATCATGCGGGTCGAGATATAGAGCATGCTGTTCATGGCCGACAAGGCCGCAATAATCACAATGAAGTTCAGGATGCTGTCTGCATAGGGAATGCCGACGGACTGCATCACTGTAATGAAAGGACTGGTTGTGCCTTCCGCTACCAGCACCTGCCAAGGCACCAGCATCACGATAAGCGACAAGGACAGCAGGTAGAAAATGATCAAGCGCCAGATGGTGGCCTTGAAGGCCTGGCGCACGGCTTGCTCGGGGTTTTCTGCCTCGCCCGCCGCCACGGCAATCATCTCGATACTCAGATAGCTGAAGATGGAAATGATCACCCCTACCCACACCCCATACCAGCCATTGGGCATGAAGCCACCCTGGCCAAACAGGTTTTCCTGTACCTGTGCGGGCTTGTAATAGCCCGTCAACATGCCAATGGCCAGCACGATGAACGCAATAATGGCAAACACCTTGATCAGGGCAAACCAATACTCCACCGAGCCAAAAGCCTTGACGCTGTAGGCATTGACGGCAATCAGCACGGCCGAGAAAAAGGCGATCCAGATCCAGGGTGAGACGTCCGGGAACCAGAACTTCATATAGTCCGCCACCGCCGTCACCTCGGTGCCCACGGCCAGAACAATGCAGGCCCAATAGCTGTAGCGCACCAGGAACCCGGCCAGCGGATGAATATAGAACTCCGCATAGGCTCCAAAAGAGCCCGATGTGGGGTGTTCCACCGTCATCTCGGCCAGGCAGCCCATCAGGACCAGAGCAATGAAGCCGCCAATCACATAACTCAGTACAACGCCGGGACCAGCAAAGCCAATGGCAAATTTGCTGCCCAGGAACAAGCCGGTACCGATGGCGCCCCCGATCGCAATCATGCTCATTTGGCGGGCGCTCAGTTTTTTATGCAGCCCGGCTTCGCGCGATTGAATTTGCTCAAATCGGCTCATGTCTCCTCCTTTATGCTTATTTTTTATATCAGCCTGATCAGGTCACCTTGGAGCGTGTTTTATAGGCGGGCTTGTCCCATTCCTTATCGGTCAGTACCGCCTTGATATGCTGCACAGCCTGCCAAATATCCACAAAAGACAGATACAAGGGCGTAACGCCAAAGCGCATCACTTCAGGCTCGCGGTAGTCCCCAATCACACCACGGGCGATCAGGGCCTGCACCACGGCATAGCCTTGCTCATGGGCAAAACTGACATGGCTGCCACGGTAGTGGTGATCGCGTGGAGTCACCAGACGCAGGCCAAATTCCGCACATTCCTGTTCCACCAAAGCGATGAACAAGTCCGTCAGCGCCAGGGATTTACGGCGCACCGCCTGCAGGTCGGTTTGCAGGAACACGTCCACACCACAAGCCACCAGGCTCAAGGAAACAATGGGCTGAGTACCGCACAAGAAACGCTCGATACCGTTGGCGGCTTCATATGACGGGCTCATGGCAAAAGGGTGCTTGTGGCCCCACCAGCCGGACAAGGGCTGGCTGATCTGGCCCATCAGCTTGGGGTTCACCCACAGCAGGGCCGGAGCACCCGGACCGGCGTTCAGGTACTTGTAGGTGCAGCCAATGGCAAAGTCGGACTCGCTGTCTTTCAGCTCGATAGGCAAGGCACCCACGGAGTGGCACAAATCCCAGATCAACAGACCATTGTGTTCATGCACCAGGCGGTTGGTCGCCTGCATATCGTGCAAGTAACCCGTGCGGTAATTCACATGGGACAGCACCACCACAGCGGTTTCATCATTGACGGCTGTTTGCAGGTCTGCCGGGTCATCAATCAATTCAAGCCTATAGTCTTTGCCAAAGAAGGCGTTAAACCCTTCAATGATGTAAAGATCCGTAGGGAAGGAATCACGCTCGGCCAGGATCACTTTCTTTTCCGGATGGCGCTCTTTTTGCAAATTGACGGCGGCAGCCAGCACCTTGAACAGATTGACCGAGGTGCTGTCGCTGACGATGGTTTCACCTTGACCGGCACCGATCAGGGGCGACATCTGGTCGCCCAGACGCACGGGCAAGGTCCACCAGCCTGCCTTGTTCCAGCTATTGATCAGGTCGGTACGCCATTCCTGAGCAATAACTTCCTGGGCGCGCTCCATGGCGTGTCGGGGCATGGCGCCCAGCGAATTCCCGTCCAGATAAATCGTGTTGGGTGGCAGGTCGAACTTGGCTTTGAAGGCAGCCAGTTCATCGGCCTGATCCCACTGCTCGCATTGCTGCAAGGTAATCATATTCATGCTCCTCGATTCTGCTTTTTAAGCTATTTAGTCTAGCACCGAGCCTCTGGTAAATTATTCCAAAGCGATGAAGATTATGATTAATACTGGAAGAAAATTCGGTTTTTAAAAACCTTTTTCATAGAAAATTCTAAAATATGAGACTAGATGAGACAGACCTGAAAATCCTGCGTCTTTTACAGGACAACGGCAGGCTCAGCAACCAGGAACTAGCTGACCTGGTAGCCCTTTCGCCCTCCTCCTGCCACCGGCGCGTAAAGATTCTGGAGCAGGAAGGCTTCATCGAAAACTACAGCGCCAACTTGAGCGCAGGCAAACTGGGCTTTGCCATTGAAGCCTTTGTGGAAGTGAATATCGGGCAGCTCAACGAGAGCGAGCATCAGTACCTGAGCAAGGCACTGGCCACCATGGATGAAGTGCTCCATGCCTACATCGTGACCGGGCAGGCGAACTACATGCTGCACATACGCACGCGCAACTTCGAGACTTTTTCCAATTTTGTCATTCACAAGCTCAACACGCTGCGCGGCGTCACCAAGATCCATTCGCAGATCGTGCTGTCTTGCATCAAGGCCAAGGGGCAACGCTTGCCTGTGTAAACCGGCTGCCGGCAAGGTCTGGCCAGGTGCCAGGCCGCGGGCTTAGTCGTAGTTCAGTTTGAAGCGTCGCTTGAAATGCTCGCTGCGCCACCAGCCCTTGCCGCTTTGCACCGGTTTGTTATCGGTATTGAACAGATCAATACGCTGCACAATCACGGCCTGGTTCTCCTTGATCCAGAGCTGCTTGGCCATGTCTGCCGACGCGTTGGCCATGCTGATCTCTTCTTGCGCATGCTTGATGGGCACGTTCAGCATGCCAGTCAGCATCTCTACTATGGTGTGTGTTTCCAGAGCCTGTTGCTCGATACGTTCTCCTATCGAGCGTAGCAAGTAGTTCTCAGCAAAATAAAGGGGCACCGCTGACCTGTAGCGCACCGCTTGCAGCTTATAAACCGGCTCATCGGAAGCGAAAAACTCAGCAATGTCTGCTGGCGGGGCGACCAGCCCCCAGCTGGCAATCTGGGTGGTGGTGTCTTTGCCCAACTGCACCAGATCATTGATGGAGCTCAGCTCCCAGGAGCCGGTGTTCTTGCGTTCCAGCACAAAGGAGCCTCGGCTGGGAAAACGCTCGATCAAGCCATTGCGCGTCAAGATCGCCAGACCCTGACGCACGGTGATGCGGCTGACGCCGAACATCCCCCCTAGCTCGGCCTCCGTAGGCAAGCGGTCGCCGGGCTTCAAGCGACCGTCCTGGATATAGCGGGTCAGCTTATCGGCAAGCTGCTCATATAGTGGTTTTGTACTCACTTTTTTATCTCATCCCTGTTGATGACGCTCTGCTGCTGGCTCTCCCTACGTGCTGTGTTCCACCTGCGGTATCAACAGAAAATCGTTGGTTCCCCTGCCAGTAAGCCATCTTCTTATTCGCGTTCCAGCAGGCCCTTGATCAGAAACATCTCGGCCTCATGGACACAGGAAATTTGCTCCCATGCCGCATCGCTTTGTGTAGCCAAACGCCAGGTCAGCAAACTCACTACACATTTGTCTGCGCCCAGCTTGAGCACCTCACCTGGGATAACGCGCGACATATTACGAAACTGCATCGCCTCCTTGCTGGCGCCCACCTCGTAATCCACCTGAAAGCGGTCTGCGTCCACATTCAGGCGCACATAGGTTTCCTGGCCGCTAAAGACCGAGGTCCCCATGAACAGACCCGGTTCCACTTCGCTGCGATTCGCACTGCCCCAGGCCCACTGACCTTGCAAGATGCCATCGGACATGATCTCAAAAGCGACCTTAGCCGGGCGCTCCACCAGGATGCTACTGGAATGACAATGTGGATCTTTCACGTACTTGCTCCTGTGACCAATACTTATTGTTATGACAATGTTTTTATTGTCATACCAAAGAAAAACCGATACTAGACGGGAAAACACGTACAGTTCAGCGAAAGATTGTCCATAACAAAGCCGCTGCCTCTCAACCCGGAGACGCAGCGGCTTTGAAACCTGAAGCAAAGCGCTATCAGGCGATGGACTACTGTCTGTTATGTCCTAACTTGCTGTCACCCACTGCTGGATGAAAGCGCGCAGCTCGTCGGGGCTGGAGGCCACACCCCCGGGTACGCGATAGACCTTTTCCAAAGGCCCCACCATCTCCTGCAGGGCAGGCAGATTGGCAGGGTCATCGCACATCATCACAATCCCGCGGCAATAACGACCGAAGCCTTCACGATGTGCCTTTAACCACAACACCGCTTTCTTGCGCCCTTCCGGGTCGCCGGGAGTGGAAGGATCGGGCAGGCTTTCGTAGACCAGAACGAACTCTTTTTCGGCCTTGATCAGGGTTTCCATATCGTCCAGCCATTGCGTGGCCAGCTCCAGGGTCAAGGGAAACTCGCGCACCCTTGCTATCGGCAAAGCGGATGTATCCAGAAACTGGGTGGAAAAGTCAGGAGAAATGTCTTGCTCACTCATTGCTAAAGCTCCTTGAATCAGGGCTGTCATGCCCAATTGCAATATGCCCTCCATCTCGACCTCCTCCACGACCCGTTCCACGGCTGCACGTGGCTCCCGACCAGCCACGGCATAGACCGTATCGGCAACCGCCAGGCAATGAAAGGCCACCGTTCCCATCAAGTAACGCGAGCGCTCGAAGGACACGCCATAAGCCTGAGCAATGTGCTCTTGATGCTCCCGGATCTTGTCCAGCATGGAAGGAGTCGCCACCAGCCTGCGTATCACATAGGGCGTGATGCCCGGATTGGCTTTCACAAAAGCCTGTGTCGCCGCACTGAACAGCTGCAAATAGTCTTCCAGGCTGCCTTGAACCGGAATCGTGGCCCGAGGTACTTGCCAGCGGCTGAAAATTTCTTCGGCCACCAGTTGTTTAAGCCCTTCCAGATTGCCCACATGCTTGTACAGCGCCATCTGGCTGACACCCAAAGCGGCCGCTACCCCCACAAAGGTGATGTTGGGCAGGCCAATCTGAATACCAGCGTCGGCAATCCGTGCTCGGGTGATGGTGGGAGGACGTCCGCGTGGCGCGGGCGCCTGAGGGGTTGGCATATCTATGTTGACCCTTTTGATGACAGCAGCGCGGTAGTACCTGCCACTGCCTCTTATTTAATTTATGAAACTCTACTAATTAGAAGCCTAGTTTACATCCACGATAATGATTCTCAATATCATTTTTTGCAAAGCGAGTGTTCCTGCTGATGAAGTCGCAAGACATCGACCTGAACGAGCAACAGCGTAACCCGATTCCTCCCGCCCTATCCTGGCAAAAATAGTCAGGAAAAGAGACTTTTCACGCCTGAAAACCGTGTGACAGCCCCTGCCCGTTCCACCTCTCATTTCTGGTTTTTCACCTAAATTGGTCAGACCAATTAATTGAATAAAAAATTGTTTATTCTTGAATTGTTAGGGTAAACACTTAGATTCAATAAAATAATCCTTTCTATACAATGCGCTCTGTTCTTGACGATCTCAAGAAATGGTCAGACCAATTTAACGACCTTCAGGCTCGCTTGCGATACAAGCGCCTCCCATTTGCTCCTGCGGAGATAGAACAACATGCAACAAGCGTGGCTGCAGCAATACGATCCCACCGGCAATATCTGGCTGTCGGCACTGATCGCCCTTATTCCGATCATCTTTTTTTTCCTGGCCCTGACCAAGTTGCGCATGAAGGGGTATCTGGCAGGGACGATTACCGTCTTGCTGGCCCTGGGCGTTGCCCTGTTTTTCTATCGCATGCCGGTTTCCACTGCGCTGGCCTCGGTGGTGTATGGCTTTTTCTATGGGCTGTGGCCGATCGCCTGGATCATTGTGGCCGCCGTTTTTCTGTACAAGATTTCGGTCAAGACCGGTCAGTTCGACATCATTCGCGCCTCCATCCTGTCCGTCACGCCTGACCAGCGCCTGCAGCTGATTCTGGTGGGCTTTTGCTTTGGCGCCTTCCTGGAAGGGGCAGCCGGTTTTGGTGCGCCCGTTGCCATTACTGCCGCCTTGCTGGCTGGCCTGGGTTTCCGCCCCTTGTACGCGGCCGGTCTGTGCCTGATTGCCAATACCGCCCCGGTGGCGTTCGGTGCCATGGGTATTCCTATCATCGTGGCCGGTCAGGTATCGGGTATTGATCCCTTTGAAATCGGCCAGATGGCTGGTCGCCAACTGCCTTTCATGACGGTGATCGTGCTGTTCTGGCTGATGGCCATCATGGACGGCTGGCGCGGTATCAAGGAAACCTGGCCTGCCGTGCTGGTCGGTGGCGGCTCCTTCGCACTGGTGCAGTTCCTGACCGCCAACTACATTGGCCCCGAGCTGCCGGACATTACCTCGGCTCTGGTTTCCCTGGTTGTGCTGACCCTGTTCCTGAAAGTGTGGCAACCCAAGCGTATCTTCCGTTTTGAAACACAAGAAGGCTCGCCTGCCCAGGACAATCTGGCCGATCAAGCCCCTACCGTGCTGAGCACTGGCCGCATTATCAAAGCCTGGTCGCCCTTCATCATCCTGACCGCCATGGTCACGATCTGGAGTGTGCAGCCCTTCAAAGCTTTGTTTGCTGCCAATGGCCCGCTGGCGTCGACCATCGTGAATATTCCTGTGCCCTTCCTGCACAATCTGGTCGACAAGGCTCCACCCGTCGTGGCCTCGGCCACTCCGTATGGCGCGGTCTACTCCTTTAACTGGCTCTCTGCCACCGGCACCGCCATTCTGATTGCCGCCTTGCTGACTATCCTCTTTTTGCGCATGAAACCGGCAAAAGCGGTGGAAACCTTGGGCGAAACCTTCAAGGAACTGGCTGTACCGATCTACTCGATTGGCATGGTGCTGGCCTTTGCCTTTATCGCCAACTACTCCGGCCTGTCCGCAACTTTGGCGCTGGCCCTGGCTCACACCGGCAAAGCCTTCACCTTCTTCTCGCCCTTCCTGGGCTGGATCGGTGTGTTCCTGACTGGTTCCGACACGTCAGCCAACGCCTTGTTTGGTGCCTTGCAGGCAACCACGGCACAGCAGCTGGGTCTGCCTGAAGTGCTGATGGTGGCCGCCAACACCACAGGTGGTGTGACCGGCAAGATGATCTCGCCCCAGTCGATCGCCATTGCCTGCGCGGCAGTGGGTCTGGCCGGTAAAGAATCCGATCTGTTCCGCTTTACCGTGAAACACAGCTTGATCTTTGCGGTTCTGATTGGCCTGCTGACTACCCTGCAAGCCTATGTGTTACCTTGGATGATTCCCTAAGGGCCCGCCCTCATCCTTCATCTGCAAGGCGCGTATACGCGTGCCTTGCAGATTTATTTTTCCGGTATCTCAAGAACTATGCGCCTCTCTGATCACGTTGCCCAACAATTGCTGGCGCTGATTCAATCCAGCGATTTCAAGGCCGGGCAAAGACTGCCTGCCGAGCGTACGTTGGCAGCTCAATTGAATGTGTCGCGTGCATCGCTGCGCGAGGCTATTCAGCAACTGAACAGCCAGGGCATTTTGCGCAGTCAGGTAGGTTCAGGCACTTACCTGGCCTCCCAAACGCCCCAATGGACCCAGCGCTCGGTAGACCCGCTGGCCGCCCTGATGCTGTCCGATCCCCAGTACCGTTACGACGTGCTGGAAGCGCGCATTGCTCTGGAGAGCAGTACCACCTGGCACGCCGCCCTGCGTGCCTCGCCCGAAGACAAGGACAAGATCCTGCAATGCTTCGAGCAAATGATTCGCTACCAGCAAAGCGGCGATACCGTGCAGTCCGCCCGCGCTGATGCCCAGTTTCACCTGGCCGTGGCCGAAGCCTCGCACAATCTGGTGCTGGTTCAGGTCATGCGGGGCCTGTTTGATCTGGTGCTCAGCAGCGTGACGCAAAACCGGGACATCATCATGTTCGTGCATGACTCCCCCGAGACCATTGTCAATCTGACGGCGCAACACGAAGCCCTGGTCAAAGCCATTGTTGATGGCGATCCCGCTCAAGCACGCCACGTTGTGAACGAACACCTGGGCTACGTACGCAACACCCTTCTTCAGGCTGACGAAGACCTTGCACGCCGCGAACGTGCCGCGCGCCTGCAAACCCCTCCTTCCGTCTTATCCGACCCGACTCTGCCATGATTATTTCCTCCTCGACCGACTACCGGCGTGCCGCCCAAAAACGACTGCCTCCTTTCCTGTTCCACTACATTGACGGCGGTGCCTACGCCGAGCACACGCTGCGCCGCAATGTGGACGATCTGGCCAATGTCGCCCTGCGCCAGCGTGTCCTGAAGGACATGAGCCAGCTCGATACCAGCATTGAGCTGTTTGGTGAAAAACTGTCTATTCCGGTGGCCCTGTCCCCGGTAGGTCTGACAGGCATGTACGCGCGTCGAGGGGAAGTCCAGGCTGCCCAGGCAGCCGATGCACATGGCATTCCCTTCACCATGTCGAGCGTGTCAGTCTGCCCGATCGAGGAAGTTGCCCCGCGCCTGAAGCGGCCCATGTGGTTTCAGCTGTATGTGCTGAAGGACCGTGGCTTCATGCGCAATGCACTGGAACGCGCGCAAGCTGCAGGCTGCAGCACCCTGGTCTTTACCGTAGACATGCCCGTACCCGGCGCTCGTTACCGCGATGCGCATTCGGGCATGAGCGGCCCGAATGCCGCTCTGCGTCGCTATGCACAGGCTGTCATGCACCCGCGCTGGGCCTGGGATGTCGGTCTGCTGGGTCGCCCGCACGATCTGGGCAATATCTCGCGCTACCTGGGCAAGCCTACGGGTCTGGAAGACTATATGGGTTATCTGGGCGCGAACTTTGACCCCTCGATTTCCTGGAAGGATCTGGAGTGGATACGCGAATTCTGGAAAGGCCCCATGCTGATCAAAGGCATTCTGGACCCCGATGACGCCCGCGATGCCGTGCGCTTTGGTGCCGATGGCATCATCGTCTCGAATCACGGCGGCCGTCAGCTTGACGGCGTCTTGTCCTCGGCACGCGCGCTGCCTGCCATTGCCGATGCCGTCAAAGGCCAGATCAAGATTCTGGCAGATTCGGGTATCCGCAGTGGCCTGGACGTGGTGCGCATGATTGCCCTGGGTGCCGACGCTGCCATGCTGGGCCGCGCCTACATCTATGCCTTGGCCGCCGCCGGGCAATCCGGCGTGGACCACCTGCTGGGCCTGATTGAAAAAGAAATTCGGGTCGCCATGACACTGACCAGTGTCAGCAGCATTTCCCAGATCACCTCTGACCTGCTTGTACAGGAGTCTTGACCATGTCAGTTTCCACCAGCGCTGCGGATTTGTTGCAGCAACTGCGCTCTATTGTCGGCAACCCTCACGTCCTGACGGACGACCGCAGCACGCGTCGTTACCGCAAGGGCCATCGCACGGGTGAAGGCAAGGTATTGGCCGTTGTGCGGCCCGGAACGCTGCTGGAACAATGGCGCAGCCTGCAAGCCGCTGTCGCTGCCGATTGCATCGTGATCATGCAGGCGGCCAACACCGGCCTGACAGGCGGCTCCACCCCCGACGGAGACGACTACGACCGCGACATCGTGCTGATGAACACCATGCGTCTGCAAGGCATACAAGTCATCAACGATGGCCAGCAAGTTGTCTGCCTGCCCGGTGCCACGCTGGACCGTCTGGAACAGACCCTGGCCCCGCTGGAGCGTGAACCCCACTCGGTAATTGGCTCCTCGTGTATCGGCGCCTCTGTGCTGGGCGGTGTTTGCAATAACTCCGGCGGTGCGCTGGTACGACGCGGCCCGGCCTACACGGAATTGACGCTGTACGCGCAAGTGCTGGACGATGGCACCCTGCAACTGGTCAATCACCTGGGCATCAATCTGGGAGATACCCCGGAAGAAATTCTGAGCCGCCTGGAGCAAGGCAAATACAGTGTTGCGGATATCATCAACGACCCGGAACGCAGGGCCAGCGACCCACGCTACGCCGACGATGTGCGCGATGTGGATGCCCAGACCCCGGCTCGTTTCAATGCCGACCCTTCGCGCCTGTATGAAGCCTCCGGCTCGGCCGGCAAGCTGTGCATTTTTGCCGTGCGTCTGGATACCTTTCCCAAAGAAGCCAGTACTGTTTTCTACATTGGCACCAATGACCCGGACGAGCTCACTGCCGTGCGCCGTCACCTGCTGACGGAACTGCCCCGCCTGCCCATTGCGGGCGAGTACATCCATCGCACCGCCTACGATATTGGCGAGCAATACGGCAAAGACACCTTCTTGCTGATCGACCGTTTTGGTACCGCCAAAGTACCATCCGCCTTTGCCATGAAAAGCCGTGTGGATGGCTTTTTTGAGCGCTTTGGCTGGCGCGGCGTCACTGATCGCGTAATCCAGGCCATCATGAACCGCCTGCCCAGCCACCTGCCGCCGCGCATGCGTGAATGGCGCGACCGTTTCGAGCATCACCTGTTGCTGCGCGTCTCCAACGACACCGCGCAGGCCACGCGCGAATTTCTGAGCCAGCAATTTGAAGGCAGTCAGCAAGGTGCCTATTTCGAGTGCGATGCCGAAGAAGGTCGCAAAGCCTTTCTGCACCGTTTTGCCATTGCCGGTGCTGCCATCCGCTACCGCGAGGCGCACCCCGACAGCGTGGAAGATATTGTGGCGCTGGACATTGCCTTGCGCCGTAATGACAAGGAATGGGTGGAGCAACTGCCGGACGATATGGAAAAAGACATCGTCCACAAGCTCTATTACGGCCACTTCCTGTGCCACGTATTCCACCAGGACTACATCGTCAAAAAAGGCGTGGTTCCTCTGGATATGGAACACCGCATGTGGAAGTTGCTGGATGAACGCCGTGCCGAATACCCGGCCGAGCACAATGTCGGCCACCTCTACATCGCCAAACCTGCCCTGGCCGGCTTCTACCGCGAGCTGGACCCGACCAACACCTTCAACCCTGGCATCGGCCACACCTCGCGCCGCAAATGGTGGAGTGTGTGCTGCGGCGGCAAACACGACTAGCCCCCCTTTTCTTGAAGGTACTCACGGGCTGCAAGCCATTCCCTTGCTTGCAGCGCGGTCCGCCCCTTCAATAAACCGTCCTTCATGCAAACCAGCAGGCCCCCAAGCTCGACTTGGTGGGCCTGTTTTTTTGTGCACTGTGACAAACAGAACACAAAAATATTCTGCCGCCTTCCCTATTTAGTTTAATAGGTTCCACTAATTCAAAATTTAGATTACATTATCGATAATGATTCTCAATACCTTATATTGAAGAGCCGAATTCTCCGGCTTTTTAGATACTTACCACCGCTCATGACCACTCGTGAAACTGCTACGGACGTGCGTAAAGAGCCTGGCCCCATCAGCCAGATCCTCAGCTCCATACGCTCACGTCTGATTGTTGCCGCCGTTCTGGCGGCCTTGGGTTCAATGCTGACCCTGGTGCCTTTGGCCGGAATCGCCCATATCGCCAAGCTGGCTTTGGGCAATACCCTGTCTGGCGAGCTGCAAGGCGATATAGGCTGGGCGGTGCTATTGAGCATCATCAGCATGTTTGCAGGCCTGGCCCTGATCTCGGCAGGCGAGCTGCTAGCCCACCTGGCCGACAATCAGCTGACACGCGGTCTGCGTCTGAGTGCCGCCCAGAGGTTAGCCAAGGTGCCGCTAGGCTGGTTTACCGGTCAGGCTTCAGGTGAAGTGAAACAAGCCATGCAGGATGACATCGCCACCCTGCACAGCCTGACCGCACACTTTTATACCTCGGTCGGCCGCGCCGTCGGTGCTATTGCGATCTCGGTGCTGTACCTGTTCGTCATGGACTGGCGTATGGCCATCGTGGCTTTGCTGCCTTTCCCCGGTTTTTTCCTGTTCCTGCGCCACGCCATGAAAGCCAGCAGCGCGAACATGCAGGGCTTTGTCGAAAAGCTGGGCCGCTTGAATAGTGCCACCGTGGAATTTGTCAGCGGCATTCCCGTGGTCAAGGCCTTTGGTTCCAATGGGCAGGCACATGGCGGCTATAGCAAGGCCGTGGATGGCTTTGCCAACGCCTTTCTGAACTTTGCCCGCCCTTTGGTGGCCCGCATGGCTCACGCCCATGCCATGATCGCTCCAGTCACGGTTCTAGGTGTCGTGCTGATCTTCGGTGCCCTCTTCAGCTATTTGAACTGGATTGCCCCGGTAGACATTCTGCCCTTCGCCCTGGTGGCTCCCGGCATTTGCGCCCCCCTGCTTTTGCTGCATACCCTGCTACACGATCTGGGTGGCGCAACGGGTGCGGCACAGCGCGTACAAGCTTTGATGCAAACCCCCGTACTGGAACCGCTGAGCACTGATCAGCAACAAATCCCGGCAAGTCACGAAGTGCGGGTCGAAAACGTCAGCTATGCCTACGGCGAAGGCCATCAGGCACTCAGCAATATCAGCTTCACCCTGGAACCGGGCACAGTCACCGCGATTGTGGGCTCTTCCGGTTCTGGAAAATCCACCATCGCCCGCCTGCTGCTGCGCTTTTTTGACCCCAGCGAAGGCCGCATTACCCTGGGCGGAGCCGATCTACGCCTGATTGAATCCACCGAACTTTACCGCCGCATTGGCTTTGTGCTGCAAGAGGTGCGCCTGATCAATGCCAGCGTGCGCGAAAACATTGCGCTGGGCCGCCCCTCGGCCAGTCAGCAAGAGATTGAAGATGCCGCTCGCGCCGCCAATATTCACGACCGTATCTTGACCCTGCCTCGTGGCTACGACTCTGTCGTGGGTGAAGACGCCCAACTCTCGGGCGGCGAGCGTCAGCGCGTCAGCATTGCGCGCGCTGTCCTGCTGGACCCACCCATTCTGGTGCTGGACGAAGCCACCGCCGCTGCCGATGCCAGCAATGAAGTGGCTATTCAAGATGCTCTGTCACGCTTTGCCCAAGGTCGCACCTTGCTGGTCATTGCTCACCGCCTGGACACCATCATGCACGCGGATCACATTCTGGTGCTGGAAGACGGCGCGATTGTGGAGCAAGGCAATCACACCAGCCTGCTGGCTGAACAAGGCCGTTACGCACGACTCTGGACCCTGGGTGGCTACGACAACCGTTCCAAGGACACATCATGCTAAAGACCCTGATTCAGTTGCTGGGTACGGATGCCCCCATTTTCCGCCGCTATAGCTGGATGGCTGTCTTATACGGCCTGCTGTGCGGCCTGACCATGACTACCTTGGTCCCCGTTTTCACTCATCTGCTCAATGGCGAACCCAAACAAGCAGGCGGCTGGTTGCTGGTCCTGCTGCTAGGCGTGGCTGTCTGCTGGGCTTGGCGCCGCCATGTGGAGCAAGCAGGTGTAAATGTTGGGGCCGCCATCCTGCAAGGTGGCCGGCATCGTCTGGGCGAACATATCGCCCAACTGCCCGTAGGCTGGTTCTCCGCTCAAAACACCGCACGGCTGGGGCACATCGTCACTCAAGGCATGATGTCGGTGGCCCAATTGCCTGCACACGTCTTCACCCCGCTGATCGCCGGAGTTGTGACGCCGCTTGTGCTGGTCGTGGCGCTGTTCACCCTGCATTGGCCGCTGGGTTTGATTGCCCTGATCGCGTTGCCTTTGCTGGCGGGTGTTCTGGCACTGACCGCCCATTTGGGACGCAAGGCTGATGATGCCTTCCAGGCCCACTTCGCCCATGCCAGCGAGCGCGTGGTGGAGTTTGCCCAAGCCCAATCCGTGCTGCGTGCCTTCAATGGCGAAGGCGGTGGCACCCGTCTGCTGGAGGACGCGATTGAACGCCAACACCAGGCGGGCAAGAAACTGATCTGGCAATCCACGGCCTCGGCGGTACTCAATGCCTGGGCCGTGCAAGCAGCCTTCGCGGCCTTGCTGATTGCCGCCACGCTTTTTCTAAACAGCCATACGGGTCTGGGCCTGAGCAGTGCAGAAGTCATCGCCGTCATCGTGTCCTTGCTGCTGAGCGCACGCTATATCGACTCCTTGCTGGAAGTGGCCAGCTACGGTGAAGTGCTGCGCGGTGCACGCGGCCAACTTGATGCGATTCAAGAACTGTTTGCCGTTCAGCCCCTGCCCGAGCCCGCTTCACCCCAAACTCCAAGCGACGGCTCGATTGTGCTGAACAATGTGCATTTCCGCTATGCCGCCGACAAGCCCGATGTACTGAATGACGTCAGCCTGAACATTGCACCTGGCAGCATGATGGCCTTGATCGGGGAATCCGGCTCGGGCAAAACCACACTGGCTCGTCTGATTGCCCGCTTCTTTGATGTCAGCCAGGGCAGTGTCTCCATAGGAGGCGTGGATGTACGCCAGATCGGCAGCCCCGTACTGGCCACACAAATCAGCCAGATTTTCCAGGACGACTATCTGTTCGCAGGCAGCATTGCCGAGAACATACGCCTGGGAAAACCGGATGCAACCGAGTCCGAACTGATGGAAGCGGTAGAACAAGCCGGTGTCAGCGAAATCATCGCGCGCTTGCCAGAAGGTCTGAACACAACGGTGGGCGAAGGCGGGGCCCGCCTGTCCGGGGGCGAGCGTCAACGCATCGCCATTGCGCGCGCTCTGATCAAGAACGCCCCCATTTTGCTGGTGGACGAAGCCACTGCCGCACTGGATGCCGAAAACCAGGCAGCCATTGCCCAGGCCTTGGCCCGTCTGCGTGGCAAGCGCACCCTGATCGTGATTGCCCACCAGCTCTCTACGGTAGCCATGGCCGATCAAATCGTGGTGCTGGAGAACGGCCAAATTATCGAACAAGGCCCGCCGGCCCAACTGCGCGAAACCCAAGGCCGTTATACCCACTTCCTGAACCAGCGTCATGCCGCCAAAGGATGGCGTATTGCCACCACAGCCCAGAATAACGGTGTGTGATGCGAGCTAGATCTTTTGTGCTGTTATTTCTGATGCTCTGCAGCCTGTCTTTGCTGATAGGTGCACGGCAAATCAGTTGGGCACAATTATGGAGTTTTTCAGGCGATGCCTGGCTGACACTGAGCGCCAGCCGCCTGCCCCGTCTGGCGGCGCTGGTCTTGAGTGGCATAGGCCTGTCTGTCTGCGGGGTGATCTTGCAGCACATTGTGCGCAATAAATTTGTGGAGCCAGCCACCTCGGGTGGGCTGGATGCCGCCAAGCTGGGTATTCTGATCGCCCTGACTCTGGCCCCCACCAGCGGCACATTGGGCAAGCTGCTGTTTGCCCTCTTGTTCTGCTTTGCCTCCAGCCTGATCTTCATCGCTGTGGTACGCCGCATCCGCTTCAAGAACACCGTGCTGGTGCCGGTGATTGGGCTGATGTATGGAGGTGTGCTTAGCGCCATTGCCGAGTTCTATGCCTACCACCATCAAATTCTGCAAAGCATGCAGGGCTGGATGCTGGGCGACTTTTCCAAGATCGTGCAGGGCAACTACGAAATCATTTATTTGATCCTGCCCATTGTGTTGCTCACCTATCTGTATGCGCATCGCTTCACAGTGCTGGGCATGGGCGAAGGCATGGCCACCAGCCTGGGCCTGAACTATTCCGCCACCGTGGCCCTGGGTTTGATACTGGTCGCGGTTACCGTCTCGGCCACTGTTATTACCGTAGGGGCCATTCCCTTTATCGGCCTGGTCATCCCCAATCTGGTGGCGCTGCGCTATGGCGACAATCTGGCTCGCACCTTGCCCATTGTGGCGCTGGGTGGTGCCAGCCTGCTGCTGGCTTGCGACATTCTGGGCCGCCTCATCATCTACCCTTTTGAAGTCCCTATTGGCCTGACCGCAGGCGGCGTGGGTGGCCTGCTGTTTCTGTTCCTGATCTTCTGGAGGAACCGATGAAACGGCAACATCTGGTCTGGATCCTGTTGCTGGTACTGGCACTGAGCTTTGTGTTCTATCGCTCCGGCCTGGACTTCGACTACATCATCCCCAAACGACTGAACCGCTTGGCGGCTATGGTGATTGGCGGCATCTGCATTGCCTGGTCCTCGATTATTTTTCAGACCATTACCGGCAACCGGATTCTGACGCCCGCCATCATGGGATACGAAGCGGTTTACCTGCTATTCCAGTCCCTGCTGATTTTGCTGCTGGGCACACAAAGCCTGGTGATGCTGGGCGCCAATGGCAATGTGGTGCTGTCCATTGTGCTGATGCTGGCCTACTCGCTGGCAATCCATCACTGGCTGTTTCGCCAGGGCAAGAACAATGTGTATTTCCTGCTGCTGATGGGGCTGGTGTTGACCATGATCATCAGCACCTTCACCCAGTTTGTGCAGCTAAAGATCAGCCCCGGCGAGTTCTCCATTTTGCTGGGTTTTAGCCAGGCGTCCTTTAACCGGGCCGAGCCCCTACAACTGCTGATTTCCGCCCTTCTGGTGGGGGGCATTTGCCTGGGCAGCCTGCGCAGCTTGCCCACGCTGGACGTGCTGTCTTTGGGCCGTGAGCAAGCCATTTCTTTAGGTGTCGACTATCGCGGTACCGTGCGCATCCAGCTGGCACTGATTGCTGCCCTGGTGGCTATTTCGACCAGCCTGCTCGGGCCCACTGCCTTCATGGGGATTTTTGTAGCCAACACCAGCTATGCGCTGGCCCGCAGCTTCCGACACCGAATCACGCTGCCGCTAGGCTGCGCCATCGCCATCGTCATGTTTTTGCTGGCACAGATAGCGGTGGAACACATTTTCAATTACCGCACGACCGTCGGGATACTCGTCAACCTGGTGTGTGGCGCGTACTTTCTGGGACTGATGGTTCGTACCCGAGGCACAGCATGATTACGATCAATCAGCTCTCCAAACACTACAAGAACAAGACCGTGCTTTCCAAGGTCAGCACACAGTTCCCCGCCGGACAGCTCAGCTCCCTGATCGGCCCCAATGGTGCCGGTAAAACCACCTTGCTGATGAGCATTGCCCGCTTGCTGGAGGCCGACGAAGGCCAGATCCAGCTGGACGGCCGCAACATTGCGGATATACGTATTGCCGACTATGCGCGCCGGGTGGCCACCTTGCGCCAATCTCCTGATTTCAATCTGCGCCTGACCGTGGAAGAACTGGTCGCCTTTGGCCGCTTCCCCTATAGCCGCGGCGTGCTGACGGATGAAGATCAACAAGCCATCTCCGACGCTATTCAGTTTCTATCGCTGGAACCCTTGCGCCAGTCCTATCTGGACGAGTTGAGCGGCGGTCAGCGACAGATGGCTTTTCTGGCCATGACCATTGCCCAGCAAACGGATTATTTGCTGCTGGATGAGCCGCTGAACAATCTGGACATCAAGCACGCCGTTCAGATCATGCGCGCCTTGCGACGGCTCTGTGACGAGTACGGCCGCACCGTGATTCTGGTGGTGCATGACATCAACTTTGCCGCCAACTATTCCGATCACATTGTGGCCATGAAAAACGGTGCGCTGTACTGCGCAGGACCGGTGTCAGAGGTCATCACGCAAGCACGGCTGACCGAACTTTATGGCCTGGATTTCGAGATTACGCACAGCGAGCGTGGCCGCCTGTGCAATTACTTCACCCCATCAGGAGAACTAGCATGATCGCCAAACACAGATACGGGCTGATAGCCCTGTTTGTGGCCGCCAGCTTTGCCTTGCAAGGCTGCGAGAAAAAGACCCAGGCAGCGGCGGAAACCCCGGCACCGCAAGCCGCCGTCAGCCCGCAGGCCAGTGCCCGCTATGAACCGATTGTGGTCGAACACAAGCTGGGTTCGACACGCATCGAAAAATTGCCGCAACGCATCGTGGCACTGGACATGAACGAAGTGGATTTTCTGGATGCCTTGGATGTCCCGGTGGTGGGCATGCCCAAAGACTTCATCCCGGCATTCCTGCACAAGTATAAAAACGCCCCTGAAATCCAGGACACCGGCGCAATTGTGCAACCCAATGTGGAACAGGTGTACGCCGCCAAACCGGACCTGATTCTGATCACCTCCTTGCAAGCCAATCACTACAAGGAACTGAGCCAGATCGCCCCCACCATTCACTTTGACGTGGATTACCGCGATAGTCAGGTCAACCACATTGAAGTCATCAAGAATCACCTGCTGACTCTGGGCTCGATTTTCAAGAAAGAAGAGTTGGCCCAACAAAAAGTGGCCGAGCTGGATGCCAAAGTCGCCCAGGCCAAAGAAATCACCCAGGATCGTCCTGAAAAAGCCCTGATTGTTCTGCATAACAACGGCTCGTTCAGCTCCTTCGGGGTGCAGTCCCGCTACGGTTTTGTATTCAATGCGCTGGGCGTACAGCCTGCCAGCCCGACGGTAGAAACCGGCCTGCACGGACAGCCTGTTTCCAGCGAGTTCATCCAGCAAGCCAATCCGGACATCATTTACATCATCGACCGTACCGCCGTCATGGAACGTCGCCCTGCCCTGAACGCCCACAGCCTGAGCAACCCGCTGCTGCGTGAAACCAAAGCCTGGCAAAACGGCCGTGTGGTATTTGCCAATGCCGAAGCTTGGTACGTAACTGCCGCCAGTGTCACCTCGCTGAAATTGATTATTGATGACGTGATCAAAGCCTACCAACAACCATGATCTAACGGTTTTTACACGGGCAAATAGACAGTAACGCGACTCAATCCAATTTCTATTTGCCTTAATCAAAGCAAAGAAACACACCCCGCTACATAAAGGAAACTGGCATGTACACACCACGCCACAATGGGACGTTTGTGCCCTCGATACGTAAAATCGGCAGTTCCAGCCGCTCCGGCTTTGCCCTGGACCGCACGTTCAGCGCCGTGCAAATGGCATTAATACTGGGTTTGGGAGCCAGCGCGCTGGCCTTGATGGCCTCGCCTGCGCAGGCACAAAACAGTACGGCTGCCCAGGCTGATGAAGTCGTCACCCTGCCATCCGTTACCGTCAAAGGCCAGCGCGACAAGACCGTCGAGAGCTACGCCGGTGGACAAGTTGCCACCGGCGGACGTGTCGGTTTGCTGGGCACCAAAGACTTCATGGAAACGCCCTTCAACACCATCAGCTATACCGAGCAATACATAGCCGATCAACAGGCGCGTGACATCAGCGAAGTGATCGCCAAAACCGACCCCAGCGTATTCATGAGCGGCATCGCAGGCGAGAGCAACGAAAGCTACTCCATCCGCGGCTTCCGTTCCGATGTGGGTGATGTCACCGTCAACGGTCTGGCCGGGATGGGCGGCTACTACCGCAACTCGCCCGAAGCCTACGAGCGCGTCGAGGTCCTGAAAGGCCCCTCGGCCCTGCTTAACGGCATGCCGCCCAAAGGCTCGGCAGGCGGCGCCGTCAACCTGGTCACCAAACGTGCAGGCGACGATCCCCTGTTTCGCGTCACAGGCAGCTATATGTCCGACTCGCACTTTGGTGGCCACGTGGATCTGGGCCGTCGATTTGGCGAGGACAAGCAGTTTGGTGTACGCCTGAACACAGCCTACCGCGATGGTGAAATTGCCGTCAAAGACCAGGACAAGAAAATTACCCAGACCTCTTTGGGCCTGGACTGGCGCGGTGAGCGTGTCCGCTTGTCTGCCGACCTGTTTCACAGCAAAGACCGCGCCTACGGCCTGACGCGCGGCCTGACCTTGAATCCCGGCGTAGAACTGCCCAAACCACCCAAACCCGATGTGTCGTGGAACCCGCCTTGGGCTTTTTACGACACCACCGATAAAGGCGCCATGATCCGTGGCGAGTTCGATCTGAACGATCAATTCACCGCTTACGCTGCCGCCGGTATCAGCCGTACCAAATTCAGATCCAATATGGGAGCTGGTCAGGTGATCAATAACGCAGGCGATTTCAGGATCAACTTCAGCGGCGTGGCCGACGAGATGCGGCGCAAAACCGCTGAAGTGGGTCTGATGGGTAAGCTGCAAACCGGCCCGGTCAGCCATCAATTCGCGATCAACGCCACGCAGTACAACGAAGACTACGACCTGAGCGGCTTTCGCAACTTGCTGCCCACCGCATGGGAAACCAATATCTACGATCCCGTCTGGGGTCCAGAGCCTTCCTTGCCGAACAATATTCCGCTGATCAGCACCACTAAAACTCGCTTGAAGAGCATCGGTTTTGCTGACACCCTGTCCTTTGCCGAGGACCGCGTACAAGTGACACTGGGCGCACGCCGTCAGCAAGTGATCAACGAGAGCTTTAACGGCACCACCGGCCAGCGTACAGGCAAGCGCTACAAGGAAAGCGCAACCACTCCCGCCGTCGCTTTCCTGGTGAAAGCCACTGATCAAGTCTCGGTCTACGCCAACTACATCGAAGGCTTGTCCCAAGGCGCGATTGCTCCCAACACCGCCGCCAATGCAGGTCAGGTTTTTGCCCCCTTCAAAACCAAGCAGAAGGAAGTGGGCCTGAAGCTGGATCTGGGTGACTTTGCCCATACCCTGGCCCTGTACGAAATCAAGCGCCCCAGCAGCTATACCGACCCATTTACCAACGTGTTCTCCTTTGGTGGCGAGCAACGCAACCGGGGCATTGAATGGGGCTTTTTCGGCTCCCCCATGGAAGGTGTTCGCTTGATGGGTGGCGTGGCTTACTCCGATCCGGAAATCACCAAAGCCGCCAACCCGGCTGAAGAGGGCCGCCAGGCCACGGGCCTGCCCAAGTGGCAAGCCAAGCTGGGCGTGGAATGGGATGTACCCAACTTGCAAGGTCTGACCGTGATGGCCAACGCCACCACCTCATCCAAGCAATACCTGAGCGCGGACAACTCCCTGTCCATCCCCGGCCATACCGTGTTTGATCTGGGCGCACGCTATCGCACCAAGATCTCCGGCCGTCCGCTGACCTTGCGAGCGACGGTGAATAACGTAGCGAACAAAGCTTACTGGGCCAAGCCGCACTTCACCAGCCTGGGTGTGGGCGCACCACGGACTTTCATGTTGTCAGCAACGATGGATTTCTAAGCTGAAGAGCTGAATTTGATGAAAGGGCCTTGTAGCGCGATAAAAGCGCAGGCAAGGCCTTATTCTTTCCAGAAGAAGAGGCCAAGCCTTCCTGATACTTTGGCGACATTTTCAGGCACAAGAGTACTTGGCATCCTGGCACCGGGCACAAGAAGCAACCAAGCTTTTGGGCTTACGGAGAGCTACCCTTGGTGTCGTACCCGACACCATACGCAGCGACGGTCACCGCAACAATAACAAGAATGACAACGCTAAAGGAAACTGGCTGATCCAGCGTGTTAAAGACTAAGCCCCTAATCCAATAAACACAGCAGATGGATATCTTCCGGGTCCAGCGCAAATAAACGAGCATCAGGCTCTGGCGCGATTTCAAAGCCATGCGCCAGATAAAAATCCACCGTATTCACCGAAGGCGTGGCCGAGGCATAGACCGCCTTCGCGCCCCACTCCACAGCCTGCTTCTTGGCCTGATCCAGCAGCCATGTGCCCATACCCTGCCCGCGCAAGGACTGGCTAACGTGCAAAAAGAAAAGCTGACGCCAGTCGCCTTGTGGCCCCAAAGGCAAGCTGTCCAAACCCACAGCGGCCAGCAAATGATCGCCCTGGAATACGCCCATGAACCAGGAACCGCGATGAAAAGCGTCTTCATGTTCAGGGTGATATTTCTCCGGGTCCCCTTCCGGCCAACCGCGCAAATCAATATCAGCCGCTTGCTTGTGCAGCACACCATCGCGCAGCTCGTACAAGCCGTCAATCCGTTCGCTACGGTCTATAGACCACAGCAGATTCAGTTCGGTTTCCAGTAGAGGGCGTAACGACAAACCAGAGGGTAAAGAGGACATCAAATTCACTGTGACATGTTACGAGGGCTGAGCCAGGCTTGGCACTCAAACAAAAAGATCAGTAGGCTCATTACTGAACGCCAGTCTCACCCCTTGTCTGAATACGTCCGATTATAGGCGCACGCCACTCGAGCTAGCCGCAGGCCTCAGCAATCTTACGGGGTAACAAACACCTGCGCATGCAGATCCTGAATTTTCAAACCGCGCTTCAATACCAGGCCGGTGGCCGCATCCACCAAGCTCGGAGACCCCGCTGCATACACTTTCCAGCCACTCAGGTTTTCCTGTTCCTGAGCAATCACCTCTGTCAGCGCACCGCGTCGATAGGGCATCACCGGTATGCCCGAAATGACGGGCTTGAAGCTCAAATTAGCGTATTGACGTTCCAAGGCCTGAAAAATATCAAGCGCATATAAGTCCCGAATTTCCTGCAATCCGAAATACACATGTATGGCTTGCGTCATGCCGCAGGCCAAAGCCGATTCAATCATTGACCTGATCGGTGCCAGGCCTGCCCCGTCAGCAATACACAAGATGGGGCCATCGTGAGCATCACGCAGATAAGAAGAGCCACGCGGTGCCTCCAGCACTACCTGCTCTCCCGGCTGCAGCACCGTGTGCACGTAGCCTGAGGTCACCCCGCCCGGGACACGACGTATATAAAACTCCAGCTCTGACGCACCGGGGGGATTGGCCATGGCGTAGCTGCGTACCGGCGCTTGCCCGAACCGGATATCCGCATATTGCCCGGCATAAAACATCAGGGGCTCGGCTTCATCAAGACGAATTCGGACAAGGCGTATATCCTGCGTCAAATCCGCAATGGCAGATACGGTCCCCGTCATAGTGCATAAAGGAGGCCGCCCACGTATATCGTCCGTTCCCAGCCACTCTACCGTGACATCGTCGGTCGGAATGGCTCTACAGGCCAGGATCAGGTTTCGGGCCCGTTGCGCGGCCGTCAAGGCAAAAGGCGAATACTCCATCATCTCCACCTGCCCGTCGACCAATCTCGTTTTACAGCCACCGCAGCGCCCCATACGGCAACCATGCGGGTAGACCATACTGTTCTCCAGTGAGGCCTGCAGAATGGTTTGCCCGTTCTGAGCTGCTATCCGTTTGCCTGTCTGACGGATAAAAATGGTTTTGCTGCTCATGTCAGCCTCCCCCTAAGGTACGAGCCGGTGCCCTACCAGGATTTCAACGCATCAAACCCGTGTTTCCGAACCGGTACAGATCTGGCTGCCTTGCAAATGTTATATAGCATGCCAAGGAAATGTGCCCAGCAAGGACAAGCACGGTTTTATCCACCCTAAAGCCTGTACCCGGTTACCTCTTCACGGCGCCGTTCCTGGCCAGACTTGCATAGCATCCTCAGACGGAACGGCACACTTAAGCAACTGCTGCCGCAGCATTGTAGCGGCGACACCAAGCGCGTGATCGGTGCGATGAGCCAGATACGCGCGCGTGTAGGACACCCCCATGGGGCCGAGCGCCGCAGCCGCCAAGGGCACAAGTTGCTTCTGCTCCAACTCCTGCTCAATCGTCCACAAGGGCAAACGCCCCCAGCCCACCCCGCCTAAAATCAGCGCGCGCTTTGCATCCTGAGTCCCTACTCGCAACGTCTGCGGTGATAACACCCCAAAATCGCGCCCTTCGGACAAGGCCGAAGGGTCCTCCAGAACGATCTGCGTATGATCTGCCAATTCCGTGTTCGTCAACGCATGACGGACCAAAGCCAGAGGATGGCTCGCCTCAGCTACAGCCACAATCGGCACCCAATGCAAAGCCTCGATCTGAATGCGCTGATCCATGAAATCCTCGCCCGCCATGATGGCAAGGTCACAGCGCTTGTCCCGCAGCGCCTGTAGTGGCGCACCCAGAGGCTCAACAGCCAGGCGCAGACGGACAGATGGCAAAGCATGACGCAAGGCTTTTAACGCTGCCGCAACAACAGGCAGCGGATAAAGCGTATCGACCATCAAGGACAGCTCGGTCTCCACCCCCTGGACCAATCCGCTGGCGTGGGCACGCATGAAGTCTACTTTCAGCAATATCGCCCGGGCATCTTCGAGCAAGGCCTGACCAGCTTGCGTCAGCCTGGGCCGATGAGCACTTCGATCAAAGAGACTTACTCCCAGATGGCGTTCGAGATTAGCAATGGCGTGGCTTACCGCGGACTGCGCACGACGCAGACGCGCCGCACCCTGACGAAAACTGCCTGCGTCAGCGACGGTGACAAACATACGGATCTGATCGAGGGTAAGGGCGTCCAGCATTGATCTATTTTTTGAATCAAGATGTTCAATATTATAGGTCTTCCGTAGATCATTCAACGCGCCGATACTGACTGTCATTAAGGCGTTCTGTTAACCCTTAAACACAAAAGGACTGTGCGAAATGACTAAAATCCTTATTCTTTATTACTCGTCCTACGGCCATATTGAAACCATGGCCAAGGCGGTCGCCGAAGGGGTACACAGCAGTGGTGCCCAAGCCGTGCTGAAACGTGTGCCGGAGCTGGTGCCTGATGCCATTGCCAGAAAGGCAGGCTACAAACTCCCTCAGAATGCTCCAGTAGCAACCGTCGATGAACTTGCGCACTACGATGGCATCATCCTGGGCACGCCGACCCGATTCGGAAACATGGCTGCCCAGCTCAAGAACTTCCTGGACCAGGCCGGCAGCCTGTGGGCACGGGATGCCCTGGTCGGCAAGGTTGGCAGTGTTTTTACCTCTACTGGCAGCCAGCACGGTGGCCAAGAATCCACCATTCTTTCTACGCATACCGTTCTCCTGCACCTGGGCATGGTGGTGACAGGTCTGCCCTACAGTTTCAAGGGGCAGTTGCGCATGGACGAAATCACAGGGGGATCTCCTTATGGTGCCTCAACACTGGCTGATGATGGCAAGGGAGGTGACCGGCAACCCACCTCTAACGAGCTGGAGGCAGCACGCTATCAGGGAGCTTATGTAGGCCGAGTGGCTCAGGCACTGGCATCAATAAAACCTGCGATAGTGGCGTAAATAACATGCCTTCCCACCAGACACACACTGACTGGCGAGCGGTCTGGGTAGTCTTCATAACCGGGGTAGCCTGCGCCTACAACCTCGGGAAGGTGGCGACTGCCGCAGCGCACTTGCAGTCTGAGCTGGGTTTGAGCCTGGCGGAAGTAGGAAGCCTGGGCGCCACCTTCGCGGTATTAGGTGCATTGGGCAGCATAGCAGCCGGTTCGGCAGTGGCACGAGCGGGGGATAGACGCATGTTGATCATAGGACTTCTGACCATGACAACAGGCGCAGTTGCCGCCGTGCCAACGAACAGCATCGTTATGCTCATGGTCGCGCGAACAGTGGAAGGCCTGGGTTTCCTGCTCATCACCGTATCTGGACCGACGCTAATAGCGCGGATTACACATAAACAGGACCAAGGCAAAGCCCTTGCTCTGTGGAGTTGTTTCATGCCAGGCGGTATGGCTTTAGCCCTGCTTACCGGGCCCTGGTTTAGCAACTGGCGCGATATTTGGCTCTTTACGGCTGTGTTAACGGCCATGATCACCGTGCTGGTCATGCGGCTAACCCCAGCGCTTCCAACACGCCAACTGGCGCCAGCGCCTTGCGCCCGTCTGGGTCATGTTCTTAGCTCAGCCCCTTTGGCTATCACTTTCCTGCTCTATAGCTTGATGTTCTTTGCGCTCTTTTCATTCTTGCCGGTGCTACTGCAACAGCGCATGCAGGCAAGCCCTACTACCGCAGGCATGCTGGCGGCGTTAGCCTGTCTTGCCAATGTGCTGGGAAACCTCTGCGCCGATCGGATTCTAAGGCGAGTGTCCCGACGTGTACTTTGCCTATGGGTCGCCCTCGTGATGGGGGCGTGTGCCCCGGGCATATTCTTGCCCGTGTTCGGGTCCATACCAACACTGGCGCTATGCCTCCTGTTCTCCGCAGTGGGCGGCCTGATTCCAGCCAGCCTGCTGTCTGCAGTTCCACTAGTGACAAGGAATCCAACTCAGGCCGCCCTGGCAGTGGGACTGCTAATGCAAGGCAGCAATATGGGAGTGGCGCTCGGACCGTTACTGGTGGGCCGCGCCGTCGATGGGCACGGCTGGCCCGCCGCCGCAGTGCTGGTTGTCGCCTGGGCGACAGCAATGGCCTTCATCGTCGGATGGCACAGCAAGCACCTGGCGCTGAGGGCTTAGCCAGACGGTCACAACACCCGTAACAAGCCTGATCTCTCCGCGACAAGCACTACACGATTGCCCCACTCATTCTTCAGAAAGGACATAACGATGTCGACTCCCCGACTTGACTACTACACACTGGCCCCACAATCGGCCAAGGCTCTGGGCCGAGCTTCATTTACGGCAGGCTGCACCCTGGACAAACGCTTGAAAGAGTTGGTGAACCTGCGCATCAGCCAGATCAATGGCTGCGCCTTTTGTATCGACATGCACTGGGCCGACTTGATCAGGCAAGGTGCAGACCCAAGGCACATTAATGCGCTTTCGGGATGGCGCGAAGCCACCCGCTTCTTTAGCGAGCCCGAACGCGCCGCGCTTAACTGGGCAGAAGCCGTCAACGCGCTGCCCCAACGCAGCCCCAGCGACGAAGACTTTGAACTGGCTCGGCAGCATTTCAGTGATGAAGCCATCGTCGAGCTGACCTTTGTCGTTGGAACGATTCGCGCCTGGAACATGCTCAACGCCAGCTTTCATACACAGGTGCCTGAAACACCGTATGTGGAGGGTTGAACTGCGCTTGTCCCCATACAAGCGCAACCGTAAGTCCTCAACCCCAGATGAATTACCGATTACGACGGGCCCGCTCCTGCACCACATTGCTCTCCAGCATGGCAGCGGCCCGGCTTGTAATTCTATCGAGCATGCTACTTAGCGCCACCATCTCTGCCTGGCTAAGATCCTGAAAAATCTCTGCATTCAAGGACACGATGATGGGCATCATTTCTCCGTAGCGCTGCCGGCCCAACTCGGTGACAGAAATATGAACCACGCGCGTATCCAGCGTGTCTCGAGTCCGCTTCAACAAGCCTTTTTCACACAAAGAACTGACAGCTCGCGAACAGCGAGCCCCATCCAGCGCAACCGCCTGCGCCAGTGCAGACCCTGTCAGGGCCGGATGCATACAGGCGATAGCCAAGATACGCCACTCACGACGGGTGATATTGAATCGCCCCTCGCACAAGCGAATGAAAATCGGATTACTGGCAGACCAGGCTCGATACAGCTGGAACATCATCATGGCCGGCAGCGTAAGGGGCGTCGCACTGCCTGCAGTGCTTGCCAAGGCAGGGGAAGGCTTGGGGGAGCTGACCATGGGATGACCTTTAACCTTGAAGATACTTGATTAGAACAACTATCAGCCCCCTTGGTAAGCTGCGGTAAAAACTGATGGAAATCAAAAAAAAGGAGACAAATCATGGCCCTGAACCGCCTTCGCGCCACGGTAACAAGCTGTCTGCTGTCAGGACTGCTGTTCACTGGTTTATCCCACGCAGCAAGCCCCGTTGAAACCCTGACTGTCGTTGTGCCCTATGCGCCCGGAGGCGCGTCTGACCGGGCCGCACGCATTGTGTCGGACGGTCTGCACAAGAAACTGGGTATTCCCATTGTGGTCGAGAACAAGACCGGCGCCGGGGGGCGGATTGCCGCCCAGTATGTCAAAAGTACGGCGGCAGACAAAAATGTGCTGATCCTGGCCAACCCCGCCGTCATGGTCGTCGCCCCCCTGGTTTTCAATGACATCCCCTACAAACCCGACACCGACTTTCAGGCCGTTTCCATGGTGACTGAATACGGTTTTGGGGTAGCGGTGTCGGCAGACAGCGACATTCAAACCATGGACCAACTGATTGCCTGGGCCAAAGAACATCCCGGTGCCTTCAATATTGGCGTCCCGGCCACTGGCAGCCTGCCGCACTTTTTCGGCCTGATGCTATCCCAGCAAATTGGCTCCAAGGGCGAGATCATCGGCTATCGCGGATCGGCACCGGTCATTACGGACTTGATCGGCGGCGTACTGCCCTTGGCTATCGATACGCTGGATGTACTGACGTCTCAGCACCAGGGCAAGCGCATCCGCATTCTGGCCACCTCGGGCAGCGAACGAGAGACCACCCTGCCAGATGTACCTACCTTGAAACAGTCCGGTGTGGACCTGGAAGCCTCAGGCTGGAACGCCTTCTTTGCCCCGGCCTCCATGCCAGCCGATAAAGTCGCCTTCCTGGGCACGGCCATTAAAGAAGTCACCAGCGACCCGGCCCTGCAAGAAACACTGCTGAAAAATGAATTGATTCCCGTATCTGCCGATGCAGAAGAAACCCGCATCCGCATTGAACAATTCCGCCAGCAATGGGCTCCGGTTATTCAGGCTTCCGGCTTCAAAGTCACGCAATAAACCAGCAACACAGACAACATGACACAACGCAAGAACGTCCTGTTCATCATGGCCGATCAGCTGCGGGCTGATCACCTGGCCTGCTACGGCCACCCTCATATTCGTACCCCCCATCTGGATGCTTTGGCGGCCAAGGGGGTGCGCTTTGATCGCGCTTTCGTCAATTCCGGCGTCTGCGGCCCGTCCCGCATGAGCTACTACACAGGCCGCTACCCATCGACGCACGGAGCCACCTGGAATCGCGTGCCCTTGTCGGTAGGCGAAGTCACCATGGGCGAGTATTTGCGCGCCGGTGGACACAAACTGGTGCTGGCGGGCAAAACCCACATCATGGTCGACCACAAAGGGCTGGAACGGCTGGCACTGGATGGTGGCAGCGAACTGGCCCGCCTGCTTAAAACAGGGGGGTTTGAAGAGATAGACCGTTACGACGGCCACCACGAACCGGGAGAAGAAAGCGGCTACCCGGCTTACCTGCGAAGTCATGGTTATGAATCCGACGACCCATGGACAGACTTTGTCATCTCTGCGCACGGGCCCGATGGGCAGCCAGTCAGTGGCTGGCACATGCGCAATGCTTGCTACCCGTCCCTGGTAGAGGAAAAGCACTCGGAAACGGCCTATATGACGGACCAGGCCCTGTCCTTCATGGAGCGCATGGGGGATGAACCTTGGGTGATGCACCTGAGCTACGTCAAACCACACTGGCCCTATATCGCTCCTGCGCCCTACCACGATATGTACAGCGCCGAGCAATGCCTGCCCGTAGTGCGCAATGAGGCCGAATTAAGCAATGCGCATCCGGTCGTAGAGGCCTACCGCCAGCAAGAGGAATGCGTCAGTTTCGCCAGCGAAACCTGCATCAACACGGTCAGACCCGCCTACCAGGGTCTTATTACCCAATTGGACGACCACCTGGGCCGCTTGTTCGACTTCATGTCCCGCAATGGCCTGATGGACAACACCCTGATCATCTTCACGGCCGACCATGGGGATTTCCTGGGCGATCATTGGCTGGGCGAGAAAGAGCTGTTCTACGACACCGTGCAGCGTGTACCTTTCATCGTCTACGACCCGTCACCGGAGGCGAATGCTACGCGGGGAACAGTCGATAACAGAATGGTCGAAGCCGTGGATGTGCTACCCACCATGCTCTCGTGGCTGGGCCTGCCGCTGGCTTCCCACCGCCTTGAGGGACGAGACTTGCTGCCCCTGCTACATGGCACCCAGCCACCTTGGCGCGACTGCGTGTTTTCCGAACTGGATTACAGCTATCGCCTGGCCCGCGTGATACGCGATAAATCACCATCCAATGCCAGAGCCTGGTCCCTGCGCAGTGACCGCTGGCGCTATGTGTATTGGCTGGACGAGCCTGAGCAGCTCTATGACCTGCATGCCGATCCTGAGCAGTTCAACGACCTGGGCCAATCTCCAGACCACGAAGACGTACGGGTTGAATGTCGGGAGCGCTTGCTGCAGTGGTTCACAAGCCTGAAACGCCGAACGACCGTGACGGACGAAGAAGTAGAGCGCGGTACCAATGCGTATAAAAAAGCAGGGGTATTTTTCGGGCAGTGGTAAGCCCAGGAGCAGAAAGGGCAAGCGTGTAGCATCAAGCGCTTGCCCCCTTCCTAGTCCGGGTTCTTCGGACCGCGGCGCTTGGGCAAGATGGCGGGCGTATCGTCATGTGGCTTGAACAAATACGGACTCTTATCGGGTTCCGGATTCGGAGAGCCATCAAACTGCGTGGCTTTATGGTCTACCGGCCGCCTTCGCTTCTTGTCTTTGCCGCGTTCATTTACTTCCTTCAGGTCTTCCTGCACCCGCCCGGCAATATCCACTTGGGATTCGCTGCTGGGCTCCGGTGCTTTGGCTTGATTCGAGCCTTCGGTGTTGCCTTTGCGTGTGGGACTCATGCGGACTCTCCAAAGATCAGGTTTCACAGACAGGCTCCAGCAAACAGTGTGCCTGGTAGCCTTCATGGCTGCCCCAAAGCTGAAAACCTGCCAAGCAAGGCCGTCAATCAACAGCCTTGGACGGATGTGGACTAAGGCTTGGCCTGACTGTGACCTTCATTGGCACGAGCCAGAAAAATCCGTATCAACTCCGGTGAGTGCTCTTCCAGCCAACGAGCCATCGCGCGCTCTTGCTCCAGGATTTGATGGCACACCATCGCCGTCTCCGTATCGCCCACAAAATCAGCGGCCTCCTTGAGCTGGCTGTAAGCCGCAATTTCCAGGTTTTCGAAGGCAAAGCTGAACATCGTGCCTTTCACCACTTCATCAGAGGCAAAGATCCCGGAAAAGCCTTGAAACGCTGCCATAACTTTCCCGCCCAGGTCTTTGAGCAAGGACGTATCCCCACCGCGCCGCTCTATGCATTCGCGCACCAGCCCCTGCTGTGTCTGAGTTTCCTTGATATGTTGCTGAATACGCTGATGCAACTCCGGGTAGTTCTCCACCCACGAGAGCATGCTGTTGAGCATCGTCTCAGCCTGTTCTTCCATTGCATGTGCGTCTCGAAGCCAGTCCATCAAGTGTTTATCCGCGCGTGATTTATTGGTATCCATGACATTCTCCTGTCGGTTTGCCTTGCCGCAACTGCGACAAGCAACTGATACCCAGCATATGGCGTTCCCAAGGTGCCAGCGCCCCGCGCACACCTTGAAAAACACCAAACAGCTACCTGCTTCCTCTTGAATCAGCCCCCACACATCCCGGACCGAAAAAATGAAGCCAGGCAATCACGCACGGCAAGCAAAACACTTAAATAATCGACATTAGAAAGGCGCCCAGCCCCGCCAAAAGTACAACCAACGCCGGCGGCACACGCCCCACCGTCAACAAGCCAAACAAGAGCAAGGCCAAGCCAAAATCCGCCTTGTCATGAATGGCACTGGTCCATACCGGGTCATACAGCGCGGCCCCCAGGATACCGACCACCCCTGCATTAATCCCTGCCATCGCCGTGCGCACGCCAGCCCGATGTCGCAGCCCTTCCCAGAAAGGCAAGACGCCAATCAGAATCAAAAACGCTGGGATAAAAATAAGCGCCAGCAGAGCCAAGCCGCCCAGCCATCCCTGCAAAGGCCATTGAGCCATCGCCCCGATATAAGCCGCGAAGGTAAACAGGGGGCCCGGCACTGCTTGCGCCGCCCCATAACCCACCATCAAGTCCGCATTGCTGACCATTCCTGTCGGTACGACAGAGGCCTGCAAGAGCGGCAACACAACATGCCCCCCACCAAAGACCAGTGCCCCGGATCGGTACACCCCCTCCAGTAACTGAACAATCGATGAGCCTGTTGCCGCAGCCCACACAGGCAAAGCAAGCAAGAGCCCGACAAAAGCCACTAGGGCAGCCATCCCTACCCTGCGAGACACCGGATACGAATGAGCCTGAGCCACTCCTGCTTGAGCAAAGTCCAATTTCCACCATGCGATCAAACCTGTCACCGCAATGGCCAGAACCTGCCCAAAGGCCGAGGGCAAGGCCAGACTTAACAAAGCAGCCACCATCGCCAATGCAGCACGAGATCGATCAGGACATAGAGACCGGGCCATTCCCAACACCGCCTGGGCCACAATTGCTACCGCCACAATCTTGAGTCCATGTACCCACGCAGACTCTGCAATCCCCTGCTGTCCCGCCAATCCCATGGCAAACAAAATCAATGCAATGGCCGATGGCAAGGTAAAACCCGTCCAGGCTGCCAGCAAACCCATCCACCCGGCACGCCCCAGCCCCAGCGCCATCCCGACCTGGCTGCTGGCCGGACCCGGCAAGAACTGACACAGGGCAAGCAGATCGGAGTAGCTGCGATCATCCAGCCAGCGACGGCGCTCTACGAACTCGGTACGGAAATAACCCAGGTGCGCGATCGGGCCGCCAAACGAAGTCAGCCCGAGTTTCAGGAAGGCCCAGAAGACCTCCAGCGGGCTGCCTGGCCTATCCGACGCCTGCCTCTGCACTTCTGCCGGTACTGATGTAGGTGTCTGTGTCTGTGTCTGTGTCTGTGTCTGTGTCTGTGTCTGTGTCTGCACAGGTTCGTTCGAATTATTCATTGCTGCCTGTTCCCCCCTTGATCAACATCCGGCACACGTCATCTGCACCACCTGTTTTTACTGCTGATTAGTTTTCTGCTTACCGCCGATAGACAAGCTACAGACACCTTAGCCTGGCAACATATGAATACTGTGATGTAGAACGTCAGAACTGTCCTCATCACGCGCTATTTCGACCCACCCAGCCCTGCCTCCCAGCACTCGCTCAGATAGCTTACAAACGTGGAAATCCGCGCCGATAAAGCCGTATTGCGGTAGTACACCGCATTGATAGGCTGACACATCTCCAGCGTGCGTTTCGGGAACAACTGCACCAAACGTCCTGCCTCGCGATCCCGGTGCGTCATGAAGTCCGACAACGACACAATCCCCACGCCATCCAGCGCCAATTGCCGCAAAGTTTCCCCACTGGAAGCGGCAATACTTGGCTTGATATGCACCGGCATTCCGTCCTGCGCAGGCAAGGGCCATTCATTCAGGGATAGCGGCTGGGTAAAGCCCAGCAAAACATGATTATCCAGGTCGGCCACGTCACGCGGATGACCGTGCTTTTCCAGATAAGCAGGTGAAGCCATCACGCGTAGACGCGTGTTGCCAATAGGTCGCGCATGCAAGGTAGAGTCCTTGAGCCGACCAATCCGAATAGCCACATCCGTGCGATGCTCCAGCAGATCAATCCATCCTTCATTACTGGTCAGCTCCAGGCTGACCTGCGGATAACGCTCCTTATAGCCGCGCACAATCGGCACCACGCAATGCAGAATAAAAGGCGAGGCAGCATCCACCCGCAAGCGCCCTACTGGCTGCTGCCGGCGTATGGCCAGATCCTCCTCCGCCTCCTCCACATGGGCCACAATGGATCGGGCTCGCTCCAGAAAAACCGCCCCCTCCTCCGTCAGTTCCAAGCGCCGTGTGGTACGCCGTAGCAAGGTGGTGTTGAGCTTCTCCTCCAGCCTGTTCAATGTGCGGCTGACCGCCGACACCGTCAGCCCCAGATGCTCGGCCGCCCGCGAGATGGCACCGGCATCCACCACGGCTATAAATGCCTGCATTTCATCCAGAGTTGTTTTCATTGTTGACTTTAAATCAAATGTATTTCGACCAATATGGACTTTTTCGACTAAATCATCAAGAACACAATGGCATCTTCTGCAATGCTCCACGCAAGGATGCCATCATGCCTATAGCTCTACTGGCGCTGACCATCAGTGCCTTTGCCATCGGAACGACAGAGTTCGTGATCGTTGGCCTTCTCCCTACCATCGCGGCGGACCTGGCCGTGAGCCTGCCCTCCGCCGGGCTGCTGGTCAGCTTGTACGCCCTGGGCGTTGCCGTAGGTGCCCCCGTCCTGACCGCCCTGACCGGCAAGGTCCCCCGCAAAGCCTTGATGCTGGGCTTGATGGCCCTGTTCACCCTCGGCAACCTGGTGGCCTGGCAAGCACCAGGTTATGAATCCCTGATCGTGGCCCGTATTCTGACCGGCCTGGCTCATGGCGTGTTCTTTTCCATTGGCTCCACCATTGCGGCCAGCCTGGTCCCCAAAGAAAAAGCCGCCAGCGCCATTGCCATCATGTTCACCGGCCTGACCGTTGCCCTGGTGACGGGCGTACCGCTGGGCACCTTTATCGGCCAGCAGTTCGGCTGGCGCACCACCTTCCTGGCTGTCTCGGCCCTGGGTGTGATCGCCTTCCTGGGTAGCCTGCTCTTTGTGCCCAAGAACGTAGTACACAGCAAACCGGCCACTCTGCGTCAACAAATCCGCGTCTTCGCCCAACCACGACTGTTGCTGGTGTACGCAATGACAGCGGTGGGCTACGGCGGCTCTTTCATTGCCTTCACCTTTCTGGCGCCCATGCTGGAACAGATTACGGGCTTTTCCATTCACGCCGTGGGCGGCGTCATGCTGGCTTACGGGGTGTCAGTTGCCATCGGTAATCTGTGGGGTGGCAAGCTGGCCGATCAACGCGGCCCCATCCCCGCCCTGAAACTGATTTTCCTGCTGCTGGCCATCGTCCTGCTGGCCCTGACCTTTACCGCCGGCAACCCTTGGTTGATGCTGGCAACCGTACTGGCCTGGGGTGGTGTGGCATTTGGCAACGTACCCGGACTGCAGATCTATGTTGTTAACCAGGCCCAACGCTTTGTCCCTGAAGCAGTCGATGTGGCCTCCGGCCTGAACATCGCCGCCTTCAATATCGGAATTGCAATCGGAGCCTGGGGTGGTGGCCTGATCGTCGCCAACGTCGGCCTGATTCATACCGCCTGGATCGGTGCCATCGTCGTCCTGCTGGCCCTGGGCCTGACCGTCTGGGCAGGCAAACTGGATCAGCGAGATCAAGAAGATCAACTGGACGTAAAGGCAAGACCCCTGGCGGTTTGCTAAGCATCAAGCCCCAACAACGCAACAACCCAGCAATACTGCTGCACCAAAGCACCGAGAACGCTCCCGCAATCAGCACTGGAAGCGTTCCCCCATACGCATCAACGGGCTGCTCTTGCTACCCGTACAAATTTACTCAAATGGAGTTACCACTATGTCTATCCCACAAATCGGCGTCGGCACCTTCCGCCTGAAAGAACAAGCTGCCATTGACTCAGTACGCACCGCCCTGGACGTTGGCTACCGCGCCGTCGATACCGCCCAGATCTACGAGAACGAAGCTGAGGTTGGCCAAGCCATTGCCGAATCCGGAGTGCCTCGGGACCAACTGTTCATCACCACCAAGATCTGGATCGACGAGCTGTCTGCCGACAAACTGATCCCTAGCCTGAAAGCCAGCCTGGAGAAACTGCGCACCGACCACGTAGACCTGACCTTGATCCACTGGCCGTCGCCACAAGGCGCTGTGCCTTTAAAAGAGTCGCTCCAAGCCTTACAGCAAGCACGCGAACAAGGCCTGACCCGCCAGATTGGCGTGTCCAACTTCACCATCGCCCTGCTGGACGAAGCCATCAACGCCATTGGCGCAGAAAACATCGCCACCAACCAGGTAGAAATCAGCCCCTACCTGCAAAACGCCAAGCTGGCTGCCTTTGCACGGGAGAAGGGCGTGCATCTGACGTCCTACATGACTTTGGCTTACGGCAAAGCAACGCAAGATACAGTGTTGCAGGAGATCGCAGCTAAACATGGAGCGACTGCGGCCCAAGTGGCACTGGCCTGGGCGATGCATCAAGGGTTTTCGGTGATTCCTTCGTCGACCAAACGGGCGAATCTGGAAAGCAACCTGAAGGCTGGCGAGCTGAAGCTGGATGCGGAGGATTTACAGAGGATTGCGGAGTTGGATCGCGGGGAGCGTTTGGTTGATCCGGAGGGTTTGGCGCCGGTTTGGGATTGAGGCCAAGGATTCAATAAGCCTAAAAGCAGACGACACGTCTACGGGCATGTCGTCTGCTTGCCTTCTACTGCAGTGAACCGTTTAGAAGTGTGTGCGTATACCCACACCAAACGTATCGCCACGCGACAAACCAGTCAGTTTGTCGCTGTAATACGCAGCATAGACATCCGTGCGCTTGGAAAGCTCGTAGTCGTAACCCAAGGCCCAGCTGTTGCGCTTGACGTCACTGGCCCCACTACTACGCGTGTGACCATACGAAGCCAGCACCTTGCCGCCGCCCATAGGGACAGACACACCAAACTGCCCGCCCTTCATCGTGATGTCACCACTAGTGATGGTGTTCTTCACGTACTGAAACTGAGCAAAAACCTTGGCGAAATCAAAGTCATAAGCCATGCCTAACTGGCTTGCTCGCTGGTGACGAAAGCCCACAATAATGTTTTCCAGATCATCCGCCTGATTGTCGAACTTGATCTGCTGATAGGCTAAGGTCGCCGAGAAAGCACCATTGAAATACAGCGCATTGCCACCCCATTTATTGGAGCCAGACTTGTTAGGCTCGTTACTGAACCCGTAAATCAAGTTTGCCGTCAGTCCATTGAAGTCTGGCGTGGTGTACTTAACTGCATTGCTCCAGCCCGAATCGCCCAGCACACCTTGGCCCTCCATCCCCAGATACGTGTGAAACACCGACGGGGAGAACGTGTAGGAATCGCCAAACGGGTTAAACAAGATGGTGGAGACGAAATAAGGCGTAGTCAGCCGCCCCAGCGTCAAAGTGCCTGCATCATCACTTTGCAAACCCACATAAGCACTACGCGAAAACATGGGATCGCCATTGAACCGCCCCGCCTGACCTGTCTCTGGCCGGAAGAACCCTTCCATGGCAAACACGGCGCGAACACCGTTGGACAACTCCTCCTGGCCTTTCAAGCCCCAGTAAGAGGTTGTCATCCCTCCCCCGCCTACCGTCCCTTCCCGCTTGTTGCCTCCTACAGGCTTATGTATACCTGCCCAGGCATCAACCAGACCGTACAGCTGCACATTGGATTGAGCGTGGGCAGTTGACCCTATTCCCAGCAAAGCGGCCAGCAGCCCGCCTGCCAATATTGGCATCTTTAGAACCATTGTGTCTCCGTTATCGTTTTCAGTATTGTGGTGATCCCCCTTCCCTTTTTCTAAGGGGGAGCCCTGACTGGGTGTCATCCACTTCGGCAGTACAAACAGGCAAAGCGAACAACCCCAATTTTTCTAGGGGCTTTTAATTTTTACTGTCACTTACAAGTGGTTTGGAAAGATGCGGGTGATAACGGTTATTCAAGCTTGTATGCTCGTTGCCTTTAAGAACGGCTTGGGTTTTTCTTCTGTGGTGTTGTGTGCTTAAGTAAGCGGCAGTTCTTACATGAAGGCTTGCAAGAAGGGCTAAGGACACTAAATAAGCACAGTCGTAGAGACGGTGAATACAATAGACGCCAAGTCGCTAGCGTGGCTAAGCTTGAATAGAGTCTTGTAGAGGTTCCCGATACGGGATTTGCTGTACGGCAGCTTCTAGGTGATCGAGCTGGCAGAAGACTGTTGATAGTACCTAGGCCTGAATCGAACCGGCACGCCTTGAGGCAGGGGATTTTGAGTCGGTGATTTACAGTGTTGCTACAGGGAAATCGAGCGTAGGTTGAAATAGGTAAAACCAGTTTCAAATCAGTAGATTAGCGTATTCTGGCTGAATTGATAAAAGCTGATCACTGTACCCGTACTGTACCGAAATCTTGGCACAGTTCCAGTCGCAAGCAGATTTAGTATTACGACTGATAACCTCCTAAGCGGAGAAACGAATGCCGTTTGCTTTTCTTGCGAAAGCTGCCGTTTATCGCCACGAAGAATGCCGGCGTTTTTAACCTTGCGTGTCTGTTTTCTGATGAGTCAAGCAGCGGTCGAGCGCCTCCCTTTAGGCAGTAACCCATAGCGAATATCCTCCTGCGTTGTCAGGCGCTGTCTTACACCATCAGGCCGAAATTTCTTCGTTATCGTTCCTAGGCGTGGAGACACATGGACAACTTCAAAGTGCCCTCCTCCGGTCCAGTTCATGGCATCTGTGACGCCATCCGGGTCCTTTCCGTCCACCACCCGTTGTAATCTCGGATATAAAAAATCGAGGACTGTCTGGGTGTTGCGCTCGGCAACAACCCAGCGGCGCCGCATCTTATGTGCGACCGCTGCTGTGGTACCGCTTCCGCCAAATATATCGACTACCAGTTCACCAGGATTGGTAGCAATGTGAATAATCCGTTCCAGAAGTGACTCAGGCTTTGGTGTGTCAAACACTTCAGAGTCGGGGAACAGTGCCATGAGGTGCCGCTTTGCGTCATCATTCGTTCCGGTATCCGCAGATCCCCATACGGTAAACGGCACGAGCCCTCTTAGTTGGTGTGCGAACAGCTTTAAACGAGGCGAACCATCGCCGCCTTTAGGGAACCAGATTCGGTCATCGGCGAGCAAGTCGAAATAGGTTTGTTCTGTGGCATACCAAGACCGGCCACGCGGAGGCCGAAGCACTTGTCCTGTCGGCGTAACGATGTCGTATTGCTGCGCTTTACGATATCCAGGTGCAGTGAAGGGTGCATCGGACCAAGGGCCACGAGGATCATCGTCGCGATTTTGTAATTGCGCTTCGTCTTTGACTAACAGATTCCGCGAAGTTTTCCACCTCTTGGGGCCACTCGGGGCATATACCAGAATGGTATCGTGATTTGACGAAAAGGCTGCACGGGAATCGCGCGTCATTTTTTTTTGCCAGACAACTGAAGCGACAAATGCGGCCTCACCGAAAACCTCGTCCATCACGGCGCGAGCGCGGTGTACTTCACTGTCGTCAAGATGTACCCAAATGCTTGCATTCTCGGCGAGGAGAGGACGTATCGCCGCGAGGCGGTCACGCAACATGCTTAGCCACATTGACCGCTGCATGGTGTCGTTATACTGACGAAAGTTAACCTGAGTGTTAAACGGCGGATCAATGTATACCAAACGAATCCCACCGTTGAGCACCGTAGTGTGAATCGTGAGTGCCTCAAGCACGTCTAGGCCGTCGCCGATCGCAAGAACATTTGTAACGGGGGTTAGCGGAGCTACAGTAAGCGGCTCGAATCTGAGCGGCTTCAAAAGGCGGGAGTCATCCAAATTTAACCACTCGTAGCCTTCCTCTCCCGAGGCCTTCAATAGCAGATCTTTGTTCGGCCAGATGAGTTGGATGTTAGACATATGAACCCCTAGGCTGGGAAAATGGCGGACAACATTGTATTATACACCCTTGTCTGTTGACTGAAAGAGTAAAAAATCATGACGCTGTCCGCTATGGATTCGCTTGCCGGCGAACAGCTTGCGTTTAGCGCGGACCCGAAGCCTATCAAGCCCTTCATCCGGTGGGTTGGAGGCAAAACTAGGTTGCTTCCCCGCATACTTCCCCACGTACCCTTCAAGATCAAGAACTACTACGAGCCGTTCCTTGGGGGGGGGGCCGTCTTTCTGGCATGTGCTACGCGTGTGTCTGGACGTTCTTATCTCGCAGACCTAAACGAGCACCTTGTTGCGGCGTGGATTGCTATGAGAGATCAGCAGTCCGAACTGCAGCCGTTGTTAGATTGGTACATGAAGAATGACTCTAAAGATTTCTATTATGAAGTGCGCTCAACTCCTGCCCCGTCTAACCTCGTAGAAAAGGCTGCGCGCTTTCTCTATTTAAATGGTGTCTCCTGGAATCATCTGTGGCGGGAGAATTCTCGCACTGGGGCTATGAATGTGCCGTGGGGCGACCGGCGTTTTAAAGGCCTCGACGACAAGACTATGAGATCCGTCGGCGCTCTGCTAATTAACGCGGAAATAGTTGCGGCGGATTTCCGAGCTGTACTTGATAATGCGAAAAAAGGAGATTTTGTCTATCTAGATCCACCTTATTTGCCTGTATATAGCCGCCCAGACATTGAAAAAGAGCCAACTGCAAAGTTCAACAAATACACGGCTAAGACGTTTGAAATGACAGATCTTATTGAGCTGGCAGATATTTGCGCTGCGTTGTCTCGGCGAGGGGTTCAATGGGTGATGTCCAATCGGGACACGCCGTCAGTACGTTCTCTCTTTCCTGACGCTGACATCGTCCGTTTCACGACGCACCGCGCGCTAGCGGCACAGAGTCGGCGAGAGGTTGAGGCGCATCAGTCACCGGAAGCGATCATAATCGGGAGGGCCTAATGGCTGTTCAGCCTGTCGAATGGGTGCTTGTTATTTATTATGGTCCCTCAGCGCATCGGGCGACCTATGGTCGATTGGGGAACACAAAATACACGAAGGACTACATTCAACTTTCAAGGAAGGCTAGCTTCCTTGAAACCGTGACTCGTCTCTTTCCTGTCACGGTGGGTGAAGAGGGATCTGTTCCACTTACATACAAGTGGCCAAAAGGAACAACGCCTGGCACTTTGGTTTTCAATTCTGCGGATCGCCCGCACTTGAAATGGGAAACTAGCTTAGGTGCTCCAGCAGCGTGGAAGATGTCTCTTTCGCCAAGTGACGCCACGGCAGAGACAATTCCTGGTGATCCAGCACATACTGAGTTTGATGCCGCTGAGAACGAATTGGCAATGCTTGCAGATCGAGGCGCTGGCCAGCCCTACCTGATCGCAATCAAGCTGCACAACGAGCCTACGACGCTGCATTTGCGCGCTTACCTGGCGGGGCCGAGTGATGCATATGCTTGGGCAGACCTGGGCATTCTGCCTGACGCGATTCAGGAATTGGCAAGGAGGACGTCACAGAATTCGGCTCTTGCTTGGCAAACCTTCGCGAGCGGGGGGTTTGTGCCAACTGTTGAGGTCAAACACGTTTTATCCCAGCTAGAGATTTCCGATATTCCGCTTAATGAACTTGACGGCTTGGATGGAGACTTGGGGCGTGGACTTGCGGCTTATTTACGTCGTCCTGGATACGGATTATTTTTTGATCCGTCGCTGAATCATAGATCCTGGGTGTCGCCAGAACCTCTATCGGAAAAACTGGCAAGCTCAGCCCATGCCTTACTAGAGGTGCTGGACATACAGTATCCCGCAACGGAGCAAGGGGATGCCGCTGCGGAATCTGCTGACCCAGATCCCAGCGAGGTCGCAGCTTTTCGTGAAAAAATTGAGGAAGGAGACTATAGCGTTCCCGATTCGAGTGTTACGAGCAAAACACGCGGCAGCGCGCAGAAGGCGTTCGCTAAGCGGGTAAAATCCAATTATGACTACAGATGCGCAATTACTGGGATTGAGACAAAAGACTTCCTTATCGCTTCGCATATAGTGCCTTGGAGCGAAGATCAGAGCATTCGTTTAGATCCTTGCAACGGGATTTGTCTATCAGTACTTATGGACCGCGCTTTTGAAAAAGGGCACCTGGTGATCGAGGACGACTACACGATCCGAATTGATTGGGCCAAAATCGGTGATGATGTGATGCTTAGAAGTCAGTTAGAGCCGTATGATGGAAAGAAGCTAGCGCTACCCAAAAAGGGAGCCCCTCAACCCCAATATCTTCAGCGGCGTCGGGCGCTGTTCGGCTCTGCTATTTGAGTCGGTGATTTGCAGTGTTTCTACAGAGAATGAAGTCACTTAGCCGACTGCTGGTCAGCATTTTTCTTCGATTTTTTCTCTAATTTTTTTGCCTCTAATTTTGCTAGATAGGCAGTGGATTCAGGTATGTGCATTAGGCTAACCGTATATCCAAACGCTGCGATCGATTTTCCACAATTTTGCAACGTAACTTTGCTAAAAAATGGAATATCAAGGGAGGCACCACTGGGGCCGTCAACTATTGCGTATACAACTTCGTTTCCGCTCGCCGTGAATTTATCCGGCAAGGTCTTTAGCCCTTGCGTTGTTAGTTGTTTATTGACTTCGTTCACGAAACTTTGCTCCCTTACAAGCAGGGTCGCCGCCACTAAGCCCTGTGAGAACAGGTGACTCAAATTTGCAGAACTGCGGCCGCGTTTTACATGTATGAACTCCCTATTCCTTGAAGCGTTTCCAGTCGAGTCTTTGAAGATGTCACAGACTTCGATTTTGTCATAGGTGCCACCAAACTGGATTAGCCGGCGGTCCAGCATTCCGTGAGTGCGGGGACTTGCGGTGCACACTGCCTCGTTGTATGAGCCCTCTCCGGCGTGATCGTATTCCATAAAGGGAGGTGAAAACGGTTTGCGTGGCAAGGTGGAGAAATATGTTTCTACCATGCTCTGAAATGTCCCTTCGACTCTGAACCATGTTCCCACGTGCAAGATGAATAAATCTGAATTTCGCTTTATCTCCGCATAGATGCATTTGAAGGCATTAAAGCGCTGAGCTGGCACTCCAGTGGATAAATGCATAAAAATCTCCCTTCTCTTGACTGTTTCGAGCGTGGCGTCTTTACGCAACGTTCCAAGAAATCTTGCTAAGTCGAGACTTTCGTCTAGCTGCTCTGTGGTCGATGTTGAGATGTAACTGAAGCCAGTTACTTGGCTCCAGTCAATAATATCTGGGATCGCGAGCCAAATATTATGCAAATCGTCCGAATTCAGGCGATCCCATAACGCTCCATTCAGTTCGGCGATGAGTGTTTCGTCCTTAACCGGTAAAAGATTTTCAACCCATGCAAATTGGCTGTTGTTGCCTTGGGAGTCGCGAGCCAAATAATCTTTTGAGTCGGAACGCTCAAGTGCGACCTCGAGAAGTTCCGACAGCTCAGATAGTTTGATAGGTACCGAAGTTTTAAACGAGTCAATGCCGGCGATCAGGCCTCCAAGTGCTTTTTTATATTCCGGCTTGGTAAAGCCTACAAGTCCTCGCAGAAGGTCTTGTTCCGGGCTTATCATGAAGTCAGAGACGGAAGACGCCTTGATCGTTTGAACCCTACTTATTTTGGGCGAAGCGTCAAAGGTCTGGCGATCAATGGATGCAACTTTATCGGGCATGATGCTATTCAAGACTACCCGGATGCCGAAGCGGTCTTCGATCAATCTCGGTTCTATCATGAATCGCCCATGTCCGAACGCAATAGCAAACTGCCGCCCCTTCTGCCCAATCACGAGGAGAGCCGAGATGCTCTTGTTCTTTAGCTTGGCGAGTGGGGAGGCGTCTGCAAGACCCTGTTGAACAAAATCAAGCCACTCAGGCGCTGTCTCTGTAATAGGCTTCCTGATATAGAGAGTTCCAAGCTCTCCATTGTCGCCGAGCTGATAGCGGTCAGCTTTTATTGGCACAGGTTTGCCAGTGCGGCCTACAGGGCTAGCTAAGAGCTCCTTTTGTGACCAGATCCCCTTTGAGGTGGGGTCTGGATTTTTCCTGAGCAGATACAAGTTAATTGCGACTCTTTTTGCTCCATTTCCTTTCGCCACACATGCCTCCGTCTCTGTCCGTGGTTCAGCCTTTGTTGAGTGATTTGTTGCCGGTGAAGAAACTAGCCCTGAGCAGACTTAATTTTTCAAAGAGAAGGCTGTTAGATCGATCTGCGGAATCAATTTTGTAATGCAAATACCGGCGATAGCCTATCCTGCACTAGTCCCCAAATCCTAGATTTCTTCGTCATGACGAAGACTTTGGGAGTGCTAATGCGTCAGCGCGCGGCTGCACAAACTCTTGCAGGCTTATCTGACCATCGACGAAACGCTGAGCGTGGGCCTCATCTGCTTCACTGAGCGAGAAACCTTCTAGACCGACGGGGGCCAGAGCATAGTTAACTGCCGATTGCCGGCGGCTGCGTTCGGTATCCGATATGGTTTTGTGGGGCTGTTGCCTGCATTTACCCGTGCCTGCCATGGTGCCTCCTTGCCGTAGGTAACTCGATCTTACAAGAAGTATGGGTAATTTGGTTTAGGTACGCGCAGCCACAGAGGTGGTGCGCTGAAATTGTCTTGTTTTACCTGCTATGGACCCTAATATCGGCTGCGTACTAGCCGTAGTTTCCAAAGAGGCTTTACCTCTCTGGACTCTCCATATCGCGGCGAGTCGTCTTAGGGTTCACCACGTTGCCAATACCCTGCGCGAGGATCTAATGATCTTGCGCGCCACTCGGCCGCCGCGTAGGTGGGGACGACTCGCTCAGGAAGGCATATAGCCAAGCTCGGCCATTAAGAGACCTTCGTCCACTGTCCCCCTAAGACAAACAGCTCACCGACCCCACGCAGCAAGTGATCGCTGGATCGGCGAAAGACCACGCCATACTCATAGTTCGCTCTAGTTGAATGCTTTGTTGAAGAATAGATAGGCGGCGTTAGGCGCCAGTGTATTTCGCGTGAACACGGAGAACTGTGCCTTGAACTTGACGCTGCATTTACAGTCCGGCATGTTGTACGCGATGACCGGCCCGACCGCCGCGCTGGCGAAGCGCTTACCCGAAACACGTTGCCCGTTCAGCCTGTCGTCGGCGATCTGGCGCGCGTAGTACCCCGCCACACCCAGCTGCCATCGACCGATGACCTCACTGATCGCCATGTCCACATCTACCACCATCCCGTTCCGGTAGCCGGTCGCAGAATTCTTGCGAGCTATGTCCAGGAAATAGCTCATGCTGAACTCGGTGCCGTCGCCCAAAAAGTTCGGCCCGGTCAGATAGGTGAATGCACCGTTCGGAATGTAATAAAGCGTATTGCGTCCCGTCGTGTACAGCTCTTTCTCGTCATACTTGCCAGTGGGCAGTACCATCGAATACCCCAGCTTCATCGTCAGGCCGCGCTGTCGGCCCTCTTCGACAGTGCCAAGATGCTTGCTCCACATGAATACGTCGGTGTAGATGTCGTTCATACCCTTGAAGTTCTGATGCTGTTCATTGACGGTGATACTGCCCCAGCCGTAGCCAGTGGAGACGGAACTGCCCAGCGTGCCGCCAAACAGCTTATGCGGATAGACATAAAGAAGACCGAACTGCGCAATTCCTCCTGGCAGCCTTCCAGAAGTCGTGGAACTCTGCCCGACGTTGTCATAGAGCTTTTCCGCCAACGCGCCCACGGCGATGGCCGAACCATATACGCCCGGATACGGCGGCAGGTAGGCGCTCTGTATGTCGGTACCTCCGACCGGACCACCATAGGTCACGCCTTGCGCCGCCTGTGCGTCGCGAGAGCAGGTCCAAAGCAGGATGCCGATGAAAACGAAATACCTCATGATTTGTCCCCCTTATAGTTCTTTAGTTTGTGACTGCTGCTTAAATAGCGTGGGCCCGCACGGCTTGCCGCCCAGCGCCGATGCACAGACGAACGATCTGATATCAATCCAGAGGCGTGCGGGCGTACTTTGTTGATAGCACCGCGTCCTTCGCCAGCGCAAAGCGTGCAGGTCCGAATACCGACGCCAGGCGCCGCATGAAGTCCTCGAAGCCGAACCAGGCCCGGTTGCCGGAGGTGAACGGATGCACGACCAGCACCCAAGGTTCGTCGGGACGCGCCGTCTCGTGGGCAAGTGCAGACAAATACAACTGCTCATAGGCTGCCGTTGCGTCAAGTGTTCCGAAAATACCGCCGAATCGTGGATGGATGACCGCGCCGTCGATCAGCGCCGGATCGGTAGGCAGCACCCTCGTCAGCATCGTCGCCGTAGCGCCGGGTACTGGTGTGCGCGCCGCGTTGGACCCGCCAACCAGTGACAGCGATACGTAGCGGATGCCGTGCGTCGCCAGCAACTCGTCCGTCCAGGGATTGATGGCCAGCCCCGGCGGCCGGAAGCCCACCGGCGCCAGCCCCGTCAACCCGCGGATGCTCGACACGGCGAGCTGAATCAGGCGGTCTTCTTCTTCGCGCGAGGCGATGCCCGTCCACATTTCATGTTTCCAGCCGTGCATGGCAATTTCATGCCCGGCCGCATGCCAAGCCAGCAGCTCATTCGGGTACCGCAGGGCCGCATAGCCCTCGGCGAAATAGGTGCAGCGGATCTGCAATTCATCCAACAATTGGAGGATGCGCGGGTGGCCCAGCTCCAGCCCGATTTGGTTGTAGGCAGCCCATTCAGCAACGGGGATGCTGGCGGGGCAAGGCCAGGGCAACGCGTCGCCGGCCGCGCTACCGAAGTTGTCAAACGTGATACATAGCATGATCGGAAGTCCTTATTGGAAGGTGAGGACATCGCCGTTCAGGTCTGCGCGGGCGGCGCGGCCACGACGCGGTTTCTGATGTCGCCGATGCCTTGGATATGCATGCGCACGACGTCGCCGGGCGCGAGGAACAACGGTGGTTGGCGCGCAGCGCCGATGCCAGCTGGCGTGCCTGTGGCCAGCACATCACCAGGCTCCAGTGTCATGGCGCTGCTCAGCTCCTCGATCTGATCGAAGATGTTGAAACGCATCTCCGCCGTGTTGCCGTCTTGCCGCAGTTCGTCATTGACCCAGGTGCGAACCTGGAGCGCGTGCGGGTCGGCGATCTCGTCGGCTGTGACCAGCCACGGACCCAGCGGACCCAGCGAATCAAATGACTTGGCCAGCGTGATTGTCGGACTACGGTGATGGCGCTCGCGGATGCTGGCATCGTTGCAAACGGTATATCCGGCGATGTAATGGATGGCGTCTCGGGCTCGCACGTTGCGGCAACGCCGGCCAATAACCACAGCCAGTTCCACTTCGTAGTCCAACGTCGACATACCCGGGGGAATAATCAGGTCATCGAACGGCCCGGTGATGCAGGAGGCCTGTTTGTTAAACCAGATCTGGTGCTCTCCCACGCTGACGTTCAGACGGGCAATCTCCCGCAGATGCGAGGCATAGTTGCCGCCAATGGCCAGGAACGCTGACGGCCGCCGCAGCGGCGGCAGCAGCCGCACGGCGGACAGCGGCAAGCGTGCCGCTGACTCGCGCGCCAGCATTGCAAGCAGCCGCCACGATGTGCCCTGCCCTGGCAGCCAGTCGACAAGATCGGGCGACAGCGCCGGCAGGTCCGCGGTCACGTCGATGATCGCGTCCGCCTCGACGACGCCCAAGCGGTCTCGGCCGCCCTCGTGGAACATGGCAAGTTTCATCTTCTCTCCTAGACATGTTGTGGCGCCCGACCGCCAGCGAACTGGATGACGGGTGCAAGTGATATTCGATTGCCCAGCGCACCGCCTCAAAGGTCCAGCGTGAGCGACGCCGACTTTGCGCGCGAAACACAGGGCAGGATGAGGTCGTTCGAGGCGCGCTCGGCCACCGACAGCACGTCATCACGATGGTCGGGGATGCCGTCGAGGACCCGCGTCATGCACATACCGCACACGCCCTGCTCGCAGGACAGCGGTACCTCCACGCCGGCGCGGGCCAACGCGGTGGCGATCGAGCAGTCCGGCGGCACATCGACGCGCTGGCCACTGCGCGCCGCCACCACCGCGAACGTTCCTTCTGCCGCCGCCTGTGCCGCTGGCGGTCGGCTCGCGCCGAAGCGCTCGTAATGCAGGTGGCCGGCCAGGCCATGCCGTTCGGCCGAGGCCACGGCGTCGGCCAACATCGCGTTCGGACCGCATAGATACACGTGCTGGTCCGCGTCCAGGCCAGCAAACAGCCTGTCCAGATCCAACCGGCCCTCCTTGAGGTCGTCATCGAAGTGATATCGCACCTGGTGCCGGCAAGAGCCAGCATCGAGCCGATCCAGGAACGCGGCGGCAGCGCGGCGGCGCGCGCAGTAGTGCATGGCGAAGTCCATGCCGCGCCGCGCCAGGAATTCCGCCATGGTGATGATGGGCGTGATGCCGATGCCCCCCGCGATCAGCACAACCCGCCGATGCCGGGGTGACAGCGCGAAATGATTGTGCGGCCCTCGCACCAGCAAGGGTGCGCCAATGGCGTGCGTCTCGCACAGATAATGCGCTACACCGTGCGCGGACGCGCAATGGATGGCCACGTGGAAGCCATCCATTGCGTCGGGTGGATTGCACAGCGAGTAGGCACGCGTACCGCCCGGTACCCGCACTTCTATGTGATCACCCGGCGCGATGTCGGGCAACGGCGCGCCCTGTTCGCAGACCAGCGTCATCGCATAGATGTTGTCAGCGATCTGCTGGCGCCGCGCCAGCTGCATCGGACGCCAATCCGCCGTCTCGCGGCTCGGAGCGTGCTCAACCATGCGAAGCCCGGGCTTGGTCGCCGGATGTGCAAAAGAGAATGGCCTGTGTCGGACACTCGCTGGCAGCCTTCGAGATCGCCGCCACATAGTTGGCCAGCTGCGCGTCAGGCAGAATTCGCGTCCGGTTCGTGTCGTAGTCGAGCTCGAAGACCTGGGGGCACAGCGCCGCACAATTGCCGAAGCCGCAACACATGCCGTTCAGGATTTGAACAGTGATTTGACTCATGGCCGTTCAACCTTGCTCGGCGCGGAGCGAGACAGTCATACGCAGGAGCATCGGGAAGGTCAGGTCCGGCACGCGCTCGAAGCGTGTTTCCGTCAGCCGCATGGCGGGAAATCGCTGGAAGATCGTGCGCAGCAGCACGTCGCCCTCCAGCCGGGACAACTGCGACCCCAAGCAGAAATGTCCGCCGCCCGCGAACGCCAGATGGCGGTTATCAGGACGATCGATAAGGTAGTGATCGGCCTGCGCAAAGCGGTTCTCGTCCCGACTCGCCGCATGCAACCCCAGCAATAGCCGCTTGCCCTGCGCGACGGGCTGACCGCCAATCGTGAGCGGCTCGGACGCGTAGCGGTGCACGAAATGCACCGGCGAGTCATAGCGCAGCGACTCTTCCCAGGCGTTGCGAGCTAGGTCGGGCTGAGCCACCAGCCGCGCCCGTTCGCCGTCGTGGTTCAGCAGGGCCAGTACCGTGTTAGTCATTGCTACCTTAGTGGTGTGGTAGCTGGCCACCAGGAAACCGATCAGCGTAGTCACCAGCTCGGAGCGCGTCAGGCCGCTGTCCCTGGCCTCGGCAGCCATCAGCGCACCGACGAAGTCGTCCTCGGGCAGTTTGCCCTTGAGCGTGTTCAACACGTCATCCATGTACTCGTAGTAGAAGGCTGCCGAGGCATCAGCCTCGGCCAGCCGTTCCGGCGTGATATCCGACACGCTCAATACCGCATTCAGGCCGTGCTGGCGCGCGAACAACTCTGGGGCGTCGGACACCGGCACATGCAGCAACCGACAGGCAATTTCCGCGGGCACCGGATCGGCGAAGGAAGACACGAAGTCGATTTCGTCCAGGCCTTCGAGCCTGTCCAAATGCTCGACAATTACCTTTTCCACCCAACCGCGCATATTGGCGACGGTCTTGGGATTGAACGCAGGGGTGACGATGCGGCGGATGCGGGTATGATCGGGCGCGTCAATGTTCGGCAGCGACTCGCGATAGAAGCGTGCCCCCGCGCCCTGGCCTATGCGCTCGGGAAACACGCCGGGCGCCTGCTGCACGGTCGCCAGCGGATTGCGCAGCACTTCATCCACATCGCTGTAGCGCGTCAGTACGATGCACTCTTCGCCATTGATGTTCATCTCGAAATGAGGAAAATCGCTTTGCAGGCGGCGATAGGTCGGATATCGGTCGGCGAGGAAAGCCGCGGACTTGAGATCGGGGAGGTCGGTAGAGCGCATCACATTCTTCTTAAAAATAGGTGAACGATCCGCCGCGCGTCTTGAGTCCAGCCTAATGTCTCCTGTGCTCAGAACGTCTGCGCGTTGGTCTGGTGGGAATATAGTTTTGCACCGCCGTGCAAGGGACCCGTTTCCTTTTGCGAAAGCACCACCAGCGGAGGGCTGCCCGGATGCTCGGGGATTCACGGATTGCGCGCCCGTCCGACAGTGTTTACCTTCCGGCATAGCCCCTCGAGTAAAAATTGGTGCCAAATGTCCCCTCCACGGAGGGTCGAAAGGGATGGAAGACACAGATGGACCCGATAAGCGCCGCGCTTGACGCTTGCCGCCTCGCCGAGATCGAAGCGGGCCAGGCGGAATCAAACAGCCCATGGGCCGTGCACATGCCCGGCGGCGTCTGGCCGATGTCGCTATATGTGTTCACCGGCGCGGGCTGCAACCTGCTCATGACTCGTTCGGGGCAAAAGAATGCGGTGCGCGACAAGACCGTATGCCTAATCCTGCGCGCCCAGGAACATATCGTCCAAGATGCGTTGCACACCTCCCCCAACCAACCCGTTGATCTGCGCAACCCCGCCAATGCCGACCGCTTCCGTACGCTCACGTTCGGCGAGTCGCCTGATACAGGCGTCACATCGACGTTCTACGCCGGCATGGCGCCAGCCAAGGGCACGAGCACGGCGCTGTTCGACGCGTTACCCGACGTGCTGCAACTGGACTTCGACGAACTGCCGCTGTGGCTGTGCCGTGCGACCGAATCCATCCGTGACGAACTGACTTCGCAACGCCCGGGTTTTCGCGCCGTGGCGTTGCGCCAGGCCGAGCTCGTCGTGATCCACTTGATTCGGCACTACATCGCTGCACACACGGCGCTACTGCCGGCATGGATAGCGCTGCCCGACGATTCAAAGGTGGCGCTTGCGCTGCGCGAGTTCCACCGCGACATTTCCCGACCTTGGACGTTGGAAATGCTGGCCAGCGCTGCCGGAACCTCGCGCTCGCGGCTAATCGCCGCGGCGCAGCGAGAGCTGGGCGCGGGCATTTTCAATTACATGACTCGCATCCGAATGCAGGAAGCCGCGCGCCTGCTTGTGAACACTTCGATGTCGGTGGGCCGGATTGCCTGGCAGGTAGGCTACCAATCTGAAGCGGCGTTCTCGATCGCGTTCAAGCGCTACAACGGCGAGCAGCCGAGGCAGTTCCGTGCAGACGACCGGCGGTCATTCGCGCAACGATAGATCGAAACCCGATCGCTCTTGTTGGCCGGTGTGGCTGCATCACCGCAGTTTTCAATCTTCGCTCTAAGGCAATAACTGCGCCCATCTAGCGAATACCCGGGGACTAGGTCGAGGCCCGTTTGGTGCGGAATGTCTTGGCCGTGGCCGGCTAGCCTGTCTTGCGAATGAGGGCTTTCCAAATGCCCGAGGAAGTCTTAACGATCGTAGCCATGAGTACTCCGTATGGGGCTAGCGCCGCATCACTGTACCTGACCACAATTTTAGGAAAATCCCCCGGTGCGGGGCTTGTACTGCGAAATCTTCTAATGACTTGAATTAGCGGAAGATTTAGGGATGGTGCCCGGGGCCGGAATCGAACCGGCACGCCTTGCGGCGGGGGATTTTGAGTCCCCTGCGTCTACCAATTTCACCACCCGGGCTAGGTATGGCAACCTGGGAATCCAGGCTTGGAAGGAAAGATTGTTATTATACGCAGATTCCTCGGGGTTTTGGCAAGTGCTACAGCAATTTTTTTAAATTTAGCCTGGCACTGAAAACATTCCCGCCTAAAGTCCGTCTGAAGCCCCGTTTTCCGCCTGCTTTGTCACAACTGCTTAAGCCTTAACGGATGGTTCTCAGCGGGCAGGTACCTGCACCACTTTTGGCCATACTCAAACCTGAACTCCAAATAAAAAACAGGCCAGATACACCGTCCTGGCCTGCTCAATCTTTTTGTTCTGAGTTTGGGCTCCCTAGTCCCCTGCCACAGCCTGTCCGTTACGAATCCACTCTCTCCAGATCGCCACCAACAGAGCCATCAGGACCGGGCCGATGAACAAGCCCACGATGCCCATTGTTTGCACACCGCCAACCAGGCCAAAGAAGGTCGGCAAGAACGGCAGTTTCACCGGGCCACCGACCAAACGTGGCCGGAGGGTTTTATCAACAATGAACAGCTCGATCGCGCCCCACAGGAACAAGCTCACACCAGCTACCAGGTGACCAGAGCCTATTAAATACAAGGACACCATTGTGAATGACAGGGGGGCACCGCCAGGGATCAACGCCATAAAGCCGGTGATAACACCCAGCAGCACGGGTGAAGGCACCCCTGCAATCCAATAGGCAATACCCAAAACCACACCCTCACCCAAGGCGATCAAGCCCATCCCAGTGACGGTGGAGTTAACGGTAGCAGGCACAACCCGAGAAAAGCGCTGCCAGCGGCCTGGCAGGATGCGCTCACCAACAATATCCAATTGCACCAGCAGCCTGTCACCATCTTTAAAGATGAAGAACAGCGTGATCAGCATGAACAGCACGGTCAGCAGCAGGTGGAATACGTTGCCTGTAGCGGACAGTACCATGCGATAGATATTGCCCAGATGCTGGCCGCTGACCATCTCGACCAGCTCGCCCAACGCGTGGGGTTCGCCTAAATAGACTTGCCAGTATTCGGTCAAGCGCTCGCCCATCAGGGGCATGGCTTTGATCCATTCAGGGGTCGGCGTGCCGTAGCGGTTGGCGGCCAGCGCCCAAGTGATAAAGCTGCTGGCTTCCTGGATCGCAAAGGACAATGCCAAGGACAAAGGCACGACCAGGACCACGATGACGACCAGCAAGGCCAGTGTGGCCGCCAGTGCGGTGCGGCCATTGCAGCGTACAACCAGCCGTTTATATAAGGGCCAACCGGCCAGGCCTATGATCAGCGCGGCCAGAACAGGGACCAAAAATCCCTTTAAAAAGTAGACGCCTGCAGCCAGCAATAGCAGCAATAGCCAGCGAGCGATGAGGAATGCGGGTAAGACGGGTTGCATAAACGGTGGAGACCCTCTTGTCTATTGGTCTGGGCATGGGTCGGTGCCCGAAAGTTTTTTGACGATAGCATGATCACAGCCCGAGGAATACCCGTTTCTTACAACAAGCTGATAACACTTTTTAAGGTGGAAGCAGGCTCTAAGCGGCACCCGCGATCTGCATAGGGTCAAGACTCATCATTGCGGGCTGGATAGCAGCATCAGGACTCGGTCGGTTCGATTGGACTGACTCGAATCTGACTCTTAATGAACTGCACCTCACACCGCGTCTTGCCAAGTCTACTCCTGCTGCTGTGAAGCAGCTTAAATGCTGCACACGAAAGCTTGAAATCTACAACAGAGGTTCAAGTCTTGTGATCCTCAGTCGCCTGAGAGCTGCAACAGGCATCACGTGCGAGTGCTGGTGCTGGTGCTGGTGCTGGTGCCTTCAGTCTGCTCTTGCAGAGCTCCCGACTTCTTTTTTTGTGGGCAATAAAAAACGCCCTTAGGCTGGATGCCTCAGGGCGTTTCTCTATATTCGGGGGCTTCTTTAGACAAAGCCCTGCCGGCTGTGGCTGTTTTTATCCCCTCAAGTCATGCTCAGGGCGCCACCGGCAATGCACGTTTATGCGCCGAAGCACGGAAGGTTTTGATGATGATCTGCGTGGCTTCATCATCAATCACCTTGCCTTCCAGAAAATCATCAATCTGGTCATAGCTGACACCGAAGGCGTCTTCGTCCGGTTTCAAGGGGCTAAGGCTTTCCAGATCGGCGGTGGGAACTTTGAACACCAAGGCATCAGCAGCGCCCATCGCACTAGCCAAAGCGCGCACACGGCGTTTGTTCAAGCCTGCCAGAGGCGTAATGTCAGCAGCGCCGTCACCGAATTTAGTGAAAAAACCCATCAAGGCTTCAGCGGCGTGGTCTGTACCCACCACCAAGCCACCGTTCGCACCAGCAATCGCGTACTGCGCCACCATACGCTGACGGGCTTTGATGTTGCCCATCAGAAAATCTTGTTGAGCGGCATCGCGGAACTTCAGGCCGGAGGCCAGCAATTGCTCCAGCATGGCATCCGATGCGGGCTTCACGTTCACGACCAAGGTCTGATCGGGATTGATAACCTTCAAACCACCTTGGGCGTCTTTCTCGTCAGCCTGCTCACCGTAAGGCAAACGCACGGCGATGAATTGCGCTTGATGGCCTTGCTGACGTGCCTGCTCTACGGCTCGCTGAGACAGACACCCAGCCGCCAGGGAGTCCACGCCCCCGCTGATCCCCAGGACCAGGCTGCGGCAGCCGGTACGCAGCAGATAGTCACTTAGAAAGCGGACGCGACGTTCGATTTCTTCCTGAGCATCGAAATGATCCGTGATCCCCAATTCCGCACGGATACTGGCTTGCAAAGCGCGTTGATCATCAGTCATGGCGCAGGCTCTCTACACAAAGTGAACAATAGTTCGATTGTAAAGGACTGGGAGAGCTGTGCCATACCGCCTTATCAAGGGCTTTTAAAAAATTGGGATCCTTATTCATTAAAAATGGATTCTGTATATAATCTTCAGTCAAGAAAAGCAAATCGCCCTTACTGAGACAAGCTCCTTTGCTATAGCTCGGGCACAATAAAACCAGCCCATGCCATCCGGTGTCTTGCGCGACATTGAGCGTGCCTACGCGCCCGGCTGGCAGCAAGCTCACCAGACGTATCCCATGAGATCCTCAACTGAAATCGCAGACGAAATCCTGAGACGTATTCAGTCCGGCCACTACCGGCCCGGCGACTCGCTAAGTCAATACGAGCTTGCGGAGGAGTTTCAGACCAGCCGCACCCCTGTTCGGGAAGCCCTGCGTTTTCTGGAGGCACGCCGCGTGACCTCGTTGACCAAGACCGGGCGCACGATTGTGGCTATTCCTTCTGCCAAATCAATCCGCGAGGCATTTCAGATTCGGGCCGAACTGGAAGGCTTGGCAGCGCAACTGGCGGTGGACTGGATCAAGGACTCAGATCTGGAGGTCCTGATGCAGCATCAGTCCGACTATGCCCGCACCTTGCGAACGCGTGTGCGCAGCGAGGAGGGGTCAGAATGGTTGCAACACAACCGCGCTTTCCACGACTTGATCACGATCACCAGTCACAACGAGCGCCTGCACGAGCTGATTCAGCAGTTGCAGAACGACAGTGTCTCCAGCGCCTTGAGCTTTGCCTCCAAAATGCCGCCGCGTTTGATGGAAGAAAATATTCTGGAGCACGAAGCAATTATCTCTGCACTGGCCGAACGCAATGGGACAGCAGCACGCGAAGCCATGACCGAGCACGTTGCCAAGACCATGAACCTGGTCCTGGACTGGTTGCCAGAGCGCTAAGCAAAAAAACAGTGCCACCCGCAAGGAGAGGTGGCACCGCACAGTCAAGGTGGTTTGCGATCCCCGGGACAAACCACCCGACTGTTAAAACCGCGGCCTGCGCACCTGCAGGCAATCCTCTACCAGTTGGGCAACATCCACGAGCCATTCATCCTGATATAAACCCGCCACCAGTTGCAGCCCCACGGGCAAACCGGAGGCGCTGATACCGGCTGGCAAGGAAATGGCGGGCTGCCGCGTCAAATTGAAGGGATAGGTATAGGGATTCCAATCCAGCCAATTCTGCGAAGCGGCGTCAGACGGCGCTTCCCGGCCCGCCTCAAACGGCAATATCGGAACGGTAGGCGTCAGGACCAGATCAAACTGCGCAAAGTGTCTAAGCATGGCTTCACCCAGCTTTTGGCGGCCAATCAGGGCTTGGTAATAATCTGACAAGCTGTTTTGCTCGCCCTTGCTGGCAACCCGGCGCAGGCCCTCGTCAATTAAAGCACGTTGCCCAGTAGAGACCTGACTTACCAACCAGGCCGTACCAGCTTCCCAATGCGCCGTAATCAGCTCTTTTGCGCCAGCCAAGGGTAGCTCGGTAGGCATGATATGCGCACCCTGCTCTTGCAACTTGTCCGCCGCCGTCTGGATAATGCCCCTGACCTCGGGGCTGCACTGCTCATCCAGATGCAAACCGATGCGCAGGCCCTGCAAGGCACGAGCGGGAGCTCGCACATGACGCGGCAAGGGCACCGAGTTCCAGTCACGTGGGTCGGCCTGCATCATGACGTTCAGCAAGCCTTTCAGGTCCGCCACGGATCGGGCCATGGGACCGACATTGGATAAAGTCAGCATCGGGCCAGCAGGCCAGGCCGGTACGCCCCCAAAGCTAGCTTTCATGCCGGTGACACCGCAAAAGCTGGCGGGAATCCGGGTGGACCCACCGCCATCCGTACCGATTTGCAGCGTTCCCATGCCCGCTGCCAGCGCCGTAGCCGCACCGCCACTGCTGCCCCCGCTGGTCAGACTGAAGTCCCAGATATTGCGTGTGACTCCCGTTAAAGGACTGTCCGCCGTGCCTTTCCAGCCAAACTCCGAGGTCGTCGTTTTGCCGATCAGTACCGCCCCGGCCTCACGCATCCGCGCCACCGCAGGCGCGTCATCCTGGGCAGCGTCCGCCATCTTTGCTGCACTTGAACCATAGCCAGTCGGTAAGCCACGAACCAGAAGCAAATCTTTAACTCCGTACGGAATGCCATCCAAAGGGCCGCGTTCAGCGCCTGCCATCCAGCGTGCTTCTGATTCGGCAGCCTCTTGCAAGGTCAAGGCACGGTCCAGATAACAGTAGGCATTCACAATGGGGTTCCAGCGATCTACCGCATCCAGCGTAGCCCGCGCCACATCTACAGGAGACACCGCTTTGCTTTGATACAAGCGCTGCAGTTCATCCGCACTGGCATAAATCAGATCCATAGAAGTGGGAGACTTCATGTCCACGGCGCTCTCAGATTTGGCGATTGGCTCATCCTTGTAGGAACTACGCATCATGCTGACGCCTCCATCAAACGAACCAGCACCAGGGAGATCTCAGGCACATAAGCCAGGATGAACAGAACGATGATGGCTGCAATGACAAAGGGCATGACCCCTCTCACCACCACCTCGTAAGGCTGTCCAGAAACAGAAACTGTCGTGAACAGATTCAAGCCAAAGGGAGGGGTAAAGAAGCCCACCACCAGATTGACGCAGAACACCACACCCAAATGAATAGGATCCACGCCCAAGGCAATGCCGATAGGAACCAGAATCGGTGCCAGGATCACAATGCTGGCGGCAGCATCCATCACGCAACCAACCAGCAGCAAAAACACCACCAACAAAGCCAGGTACAGGAACTGTGTATCAAGCAAAGGCGTCAGTTCCGTCACCATCAGCATGGGGATACGCGCCGAGGCCAGAATCCAGCCAAAAATACCGGCTGCGCCCAGAATAATGCCCACCATGGAAGAGGTTTCTACCGAGCTTTTCATGACCTGCCACAGGGTACCTACGGTGAACTGGCGGTAGCACACACCCAACACCAGGCTGAATACCACACCCACGGCGGCGGCTTCGGTAGGCGTGAACACACCACCATAGATGCCGCCCAGAATCACAACAGGCATCAACAAGGACGGAATCGCCTTCAAAGCCACCATGACCATCTCTTGCGAGGTATAGGAACGCGTTGCGCTTTTAGGCACTTTCAGCTTTCTGGTCAGCAGCATATGGGTCAGCATGAAAGCCAGAGCCATCAACAAACCGGGCAGGATATTGGCTACAAACAGCTTGGGGATAGAAACGTTGACGGTTGCGCCATACAGAATCAAGGCAATGCTGGGCGGAATGATATTGCCCAAGGCACCGGACGAAGCCGTAATCCCTGTCGCCAAAGAAGCCGGATATTTCTGCGCGATCATCGCGGGCATCATGATGGCACCAATAGCCGCCACCGTTGCCGGAGCCGAGCCAGTCAAGGCACCAAACATGGCACAAGCAATCACCGTCACATAGCCCAGTGCGCCATGGACGCGCCCAACCAGCATGTCGATCAGATCAATCAGGCGCCTGGACAGGCCCGCCTTTTCCATCAGGTTTCCCATCAGGATAAACAGCGGCACCGCCAGCAAGGGGAAGGAGTCCAGCCCCGCCATCACACGCTGCGGCACAACAATCAGTGGCCGCATGCCGGTAAACAGCAAAAACAGCGCACTGCACAGCAATAAGGAAAAAGCGATAGGAATGCCCGCGATGAACAGCGTGAACATCAAGCTAAAAAGTAAGAGAGCTTCTTGCATTTACACCCCCTGCGCCGCTGGGCTGGGCTGATCCCGATACCCGTCCAGCAAGGCATTCACACACTGCACGGCGATGATGGCGCCGCCTACCGGCAAGGCCGCGTACACATAGGCCATGGAGATGCGCATGGCAGGACTAAGCTGTTGGTAAACGATGGCAATCAATTGCAAACCCTGCACCAGCAGGACCAGTGCGCAGGTCAAAATCGCAATCTGAACCAAGCCGCTATGCACTTGGCGGGCTTTGCCTTTCAGTCGCATCACCAGCAGGTCAATCACGGCATGACCATTGCTTTTAACCAGCACAGCCGTGCCCAGCATGATCATCCAGATAAAGCTGTAGCGTGTGATTTCCTCAATCCACGGTGGGGAGTAACCCATAAAATAGCGCCCGGCCACCTGTATTGATGCGGCCAGCACAATCAGCCCCAGAAATGCCGCCCCCAAGGTTCTGCATAAGCTATCCAGGCGGGTACTGACTCTATCGGCCCAATCGAGCAAAGAGTGTTTCATAATGGTTATCCGCCAGGATTATTGAGCAAGCGCCGCAGCACGGGTGACCAGATCAGGATCAATCACCGTCTTGTATTTTTCGTAAATCGGAATGACGGCTTTGCGGAACTGCGCTTTATCCACATCGGCATTAATGGACACGCCTGCCTCCATCAGTTTCTTCTCGATCTGCGCTTCGCTCTGGATCAGGAACTGACGTTGCTCCTGCACCGCCTCACTAGCCGCTTTCTGGAAGATGGCTTTTTCATCAGCCGATAAGGTGTCCCAGACCCGCCCGGAAATCACCAAAGGAATCGCCACATACACGTGCTCGGTTCGGGACAGATAAGGGGCCGCTTCGTAAAAGCGACTGGTATAGAACAAGGCCGTGGGGTTCTCTGCACCATCAATGGTTTTTTGCTGCAGGCCGGTAAACAGTTCCGGATACGCCATGGAGGTGACATTCACGCCCAGCGCCTGCCAGGTATCCACATAAATAGGACTTTCCGGCGTACGCACTTTCATGCCGCTCAGGTCCGACAAACTGCGGATTGCGTGCTTGGAGTTATACAGATTCCGGAAACCGCCATGCCCCCAGCCCAAAATTTTCAGGCCGGATTTTTCCAGATCTGCTTCAATCGGATCCGTGAAACTGGAGTCCAGGGTTTTGAAGGCGGTCTGGTAGTCCTTGAACAGGTAAGGCAGGTCAAACACCATCGCTTTTTTCTCGAAGGTGCCCAAGGTGAAGCTGGCCAGCAGGCTCATGTCCACCGTGCCCAACTGCATGCCTTCGGCCACATCGCGCTCGCCACCCAGTTGAGCTCCGCCCAACACCTGGACCTTGATTGCCCCCTTGGTTTGATCCTCCACTCGCTTGGCAAAATTCGTTGCCAGGTGGTGGTACATATCTTCGTTCTGCTCTACCGAAACGTGGGCAAGCTGTAATGTTCGCGGGCCTTTGCTTTCATGCTTTGCCGTATCGCCCGAACCGCCCTTGCCACATGCGCTCAGTGCGCCCAGCATCGCCAGAACCGCGATTCCCACTCGTGTCATTCGTTTCATGATCGTCCCCCTGCATCCTGTGGTATTGAATTTCTGTTCAGTTTTATTTGTGTTTCAAGCCAGCCCTGATCGGGCTTTTTTTGCTTGTTGATGCTGCCCATACGCAAAGGCATGGGCAGCTTTCCTGTAGCTCGCTGTTAAAGCGGGACTGCTTACACCGCTCTGGACTCTTCCTCTAGGGAACGGCGGGTTTTCATATTGAAGCGGCCTTCATAAATCGCAGGCTGGCGGGTGGTCGGACCCATGTACTGCACGTACAGAATTTCGCCATCTTCCAGGGTCGTCAGTGCGTGCTCGTAATGCGGGTCCGGGTGAAACACCATGGTGCCTTCGCCGTACACCACACCATTGATCTCGAACTTGCCCGCCAGGATGTACCAGATCTGGGCAAAGTAATGGCTGTGCAAAGGATGGCCAGAGCCCTTCAGATACTTCACGACCCCGGCATTAGGAATGGTGGGGTCGTCTTGCGTGGGGTGGAACATCATCTTGGTGAACTGCCCTTCGTAGCGCAGGTTGTCCCACTCCAGATCATCCCGATGCTTGACCGCCATTTCCCGGTGAGCTGCCGTCAGCGGGCCACCAATGCCACCCGGATTCAGAATCGGAGCCAAGGTAATTGGATCTATTTCACTCATCACTTCCTCCTTAAAAACCAAATTAACAAAATGGGATCCCTTTTTGAATGAAATGGATTCTATCAGGACGATGGCACTGGAATATTCGTATTTACCCGGTACGTTTCTACCAGGCATAAAAAAACCCCACCTGCTTCAAGGCAGGTGGGGTTTTTACAAGCAGAACTAGTGCTTAGCGGTCCAGTTGCGACACATCACGCACGGCACCACGGTCAGCCGATGTTGCCAGCGCGGCATAGGCTTTCAGTGCTTGCGACACAACGCGCTCGCGGTTCACTGGCTTCCAGGCCTTGGAGCCACGCGATTCCATTTCGGCACGGCGTGCGGCCATTTCTTCATCGCTGATAGCCAGGTGAATACGACGGTTGGGGATGTCGATCTCGATGGTGTCGCCATCTTGCACCAGGGCAATGTTGCCACCCTCAGCCGCTTCAGGCGACGCATGACCAATCACCAGACCGGACGAGCCACCGGAGAAGCGACCATCGGTGAACAAGGCCGAGCTTTTGCCCAGGCCCATGGATTTCAGATAGGAGGTGGGGTACAGCATTTCCTGCATACCAGGGCCACCTTTGGGGCCTTCGTAGCGAATGATGACCACATCGCCTGCTTTGACCACGCCATCCAGAATGGCAGCAACGGAATCATCCTGGCTTTCATAAACACGCGCCGTGCCGGTGAAGGTCAGAATGCTGTCATCCACGCCAGCGGTCTTGACGATACAACCGTTGATGGCCAGGTTGCCGTACAGCACAGCCAAGCCACCGTCTTGAGAATAAGCGTTGGCCTTGTCGCGGATACAGCCCTTGACGCGGTCTGTGTCCAATTCCTGGTAGTAACGATCCTGGCTGAAAGCCACTTGGGTCGGAATGCCGCCGGGGGAAGCACGGAAGAAGTCGCTGATGGCTTTGACGTTGTCGCCCTTGACGTCCCAACGCTTGATGGCTTCACGCAAGGTGCCACTGTGTACGTTGCCCACATCCAGGTTCAGCAAGTCGGCCCGGGCCAGTTCGGCCAGAATAGCCATGATGCCGCCCGCGCGGTGCACGTCTTCCATGTGGAATTCGGGGGTGGCGGGAGCCACTTTACACAGGCAAGGGACGCGACGCGAGATCTTGTCGATATCGGCCATCGTAAATTCCACACCGGCTTCCTGGGCTGCGGCCAGCAAGTGCAGCACGGTGTTGGTGGAGCCGCCCATGGCCACGTCCAGGGTCATGGCGTTTTCAAAAGCCTGATAGGTGGCGATGTTACGTGGCAGGACGGATTCGTCGTCTTGCTCGTAGTAGCGCTTGGCCAGATCCACGATCAGGCTGCCAGCGCGCTCGAACAAACCTTGGCGACGAGCGTGGGTGGCAACAATGGTGCCGTTACCGGGCAAGGACAGGCCCAGCGCCTCGGTCAGACAGTTCATGGAGTTGGCGGTAAACATGCCCGAACAGGAACCACAGGTCGGACAAGCGCTGCGCTCAACGGCTTCAGCCTGCTCATCAGTCACGTTAGGGTCAGCGGCTTGAATCATGGCGTCCACCAGATCCAGCTTCTGTACCACGGTCTTGCCATCTGGCGAGTAGACCTTGCCCGCTTCCATCGGTCCGCCCGACACAAAAACCACAGGAATGTTCAGGCGCATGGCGGCCATCAACATGCCGGGGGTGATCTTGTCGCAGTTGGAGATACACACCATGGCGTCAGCACAGTGGGCGTTGACCATGTATTCCACCGAGTCGGCGATCAGTTCGCGCGAAGGCAGGGAATACAACATGCCGCCGTGGCCCATCGCAATACCGTCGTCCACCGCAATGGTGTTGAACTCTTTTGCCACACCGCCGACCGCTTCAATTTGACGGGCAACCAGCTGGCCCATGTCTTTCAGGTGTACGTGACCCGGTACGAATTGCGTAAAGGAGTTCACCACCGCAATGATCGGTTTGGAGAAATCCTCGTCTTTCATACCGGTGGCGCGCCACAGGGCACGCGCGCCGGCCATATTCCGACCGTGGGTCGAGGTACGGGAGCGATATTGGGGCATGACTACTCTCTGAACAGGAAAATTATGTAAAGATACCTATCATAAACGTCCCAAGGCGCTTTGTGCGCGTCAAGGTCGGGAAGGCGTCTTACCGTAGGGCGGCTACCGATCTGGCACCCAGAATCCTTTGCAGCAAAACCCCTTATTTAACAGGAGATATATTATGCCGCAGGCCGTGCCTGACCTTTCCAACCTGCTTCGACAGGACATCCGCTTTCTGGGCAAGGCCCTGGGAGAGGTGATTCGTGATAGCGAAGGAAAGGCGACCTTCACGCTGATTGAAGCCCTGCGCCGGGCGGCTGTCAGTTTCAGACGTGAACACGATCCGCAGCAAGCACGGATTCTGGAAAAAGACATTCCCAAGCTGAACGACGCGCAGGCCCGTTCCGTGGCCCGTGCCTTTGCCTACTTTTTGCACCTGTCCAATATTGCCGAGGACCGCGACCAGAACCGTCGCCGCGAAGAGCAAGATCCCGAAAAGCTGCTGGGCAGCCTGCAACATGCCATTCAAACCTTGATGGACCAGGGTTTGAGCGCCAAGAAAATTCGCCGCTATCTGCAAGAAGCCTGTGTGATGCCGGTGCTGACGGCTCACCCTACCGAAGTTCAGCGCCAAAGTACGCTCGCTGTGCATATGGCCATTGCCGATGAATTGAACGGCCTGGATCACAAGGCCAGCGCCACACAATCGGCCCGTACCCAGGAGAAGCTGACCGGTCTGGTGTCCCTGCTGTGGCAAACCCGCATGCTGCGCGACCACAAACTGACGGTGATGGACGAGATCGACAACGCCCTGGCCTATTACGGCTCCACCTTCCTGCCCACCATTCCGCAGCTGTACCACGATCTGGACCGTTTGCTGGAACCGGGCAAAAAAAGCCTGCTGGATCAGAAAACCCGTTCCCTGCCCGCCTTTTTGCGCATGGGCAGCTGGATTGGCGGCGATCGCGACGGCAACCCCAATGTGGGCCCTGAAACGGTTGAACAAGCGGTGCTGCGCCAGTCGACACGCGCGCTGCAACACTATCTGGAGCAGATTCGTTTACTGGGTACGGAAATCTCCGTATCCGACGCACTGAACCGTGTCAGCAAAGACCTGGCGGCCTTGTCGGCCAGCAGCCAGGACCCGTCGCCACACCGTGTAGACGAACCTTATCGCCGCAGCTTTATTCATCTGTACGCCCGTATGGCGGCCACAGCGCAGAACCTGCTGGGCCGCGACCTGGCCGATCGCCCCACTTACGCCGCCCCACCCTACGCAAACCCGCAAGAATTCAAGGCTGATCTGCAAATCATTGCCGACTCTCTGGCTGAAAACAAAGGCGGCGCCATTGCCGGCCTGCGTTTGAACGAATTGATTCAAGCTGTGGAGGTTTTTGGCTTCCATCTGGCCACTTTAGACCTGCGCCAAAGCTCGGACGTGCACGAGCGCGTACTGGACGAACTGTTCCGCGTGGCAGGCACGCTGTACAAGGACGAACCCGTCAATTACCGCCAACTGTCCGAAGAAGACCGCATCACTTTGCTGCGCTCGGAGTTGCGCCACCATCGCCCCCTGGTTTCGCCCTGGTATCGCTACTCGGAAGAAACCGAGAAAGAACTGTCCATTCTGCGCAAAGCCGCCGAATGCCGCCGCCGCTTTGGAGCGCGCGCATTGGAACAAACCATTGTGTCGCACACCGAAACCCTCAGCGACTTGCTGGAAGTGCTGGTGCTGCAACAGGAAACTGGCCTGATCGTGCCCAATTCCAACGAGCCAGAGCATCAAGGTCTGATGGTTGTACCGCTGTTCGAGACCATTCCTGACTTGGAGCGTGGCCCGCAAATCATGCAGGAATGGCTGGATATGCCTGAAATCCGCCAGCGCGTGCGTCACGCTCAGGACAGCGTGCAGGAAGTGATGCTGGGTTATTCGGACAGTAATAAAGACGGTGGCTACCTGACCTCCAACTGGACGCTATACCGTGCCGAACGTGAATTTGCGCAGGTTTTCTCGCGCCGCAAAGTGCGTTTGCGCCTGTTCCACGGTCGTGGCGGTTCGGTAGGCCGAGGCGGTGGTTCCAGTTTCGACGCTATTTTGGCTCAACCTCCAGGCACCGTGAATGGTCAGATTCGTCTGACCGAGCAAGGCGAGATGATTCAAGGCCGCTACAAGGATGCGGACGTGGGCCGCTGGCATCTGGAGCTGTTTGTCGCTGCCACGCTGGAAGCCAGCCTGGGGTCACGCAAGGGCTCGTCCAATGACGACGAACATCTGGCTGCGTATGGTGACGCCATGGCCTGGATGTCCGAGCAGGCTCATCAAAGCTATCGCCAACTGGTCTACGGCACGCCGAACTTTGATCAGTACTTCTTCCAGTCCACGCCTATCAAGGAAATTGCTGGCCTGAATATCGGCTCGCGTCCTTCCTCGCGCAAGGCCACGCAAAGCATTGAAGACCTGCGCGCCATCCCCTGGAGTTTCTCCTGGGCACAATGCCGTCTGCCTATTCCTGGCTGGTACGGCATGGGCACAGCCTTGAACCGCTATCTGGAATCGGGGCTGCCCAATGATGGCCTGAACCGCGCCAAACGTTTGGCCCAACTGCAAACCATGGCGCGCGACTGGGCCTTCTTCCGCACGCTACTGTCCAATATGGAGCAGGTGCTGGCCAAGACTGACCTGGATATCGGCCTGAAATACGCCGGTCTGGTCGAGGACGAGGAACTGCGCGAGACCATCTTCACGCAAATCCGTGACGAGTTCGAGCTGACACACCGACTGTTCCGTGAAATCACCGGCCATGAACTGCTGGCGCACGATCAGGCTTTGCAAGATGCCCTGGCCGAACGCTTCGCCTACATTGACCCACTGAACCACTTGCAGGTGGAACTGCTGCGCCGCCATCGCCGTCAAGGTGAAAAGGCCAACAAGCCCACACGCAGCGGTGTGAACAAGCAACACGTCATTCACCTGACGATCAACGGTATTGCGGCTGGCCTGCGTAACTCGGGCTAAAGCGAAACCATGGAAATTGGCTCTATTAATTACTTTTATAAATAAGCTAATTTCCAAAAGAAGTTAAGGCGTACAATAAGCCATTACTACGCTTTCTGAAAAAGGCGTGATCCCTACCGGGGTCACGCCATCTGGCTTATGGCGCTTGCAATCATCCTGGGAATTCTGACTGGCCTGTCGCTGGGCCTGACTGGCGCGGGTGGCGGTATTTTGGCCGTGCCCGCTCTGGTGCTGGGCATGGGCTACAGCATGACAGCGGCAACACCGGTAGCCTTGCTGGCTGTGGGCGCCGCCGCCCTGGTCGGCGCACTAGATGGTTTGTACAAACATATCGTGCGCTATAGAGCTGCCATGTTCATGGCCGTTACAGGCGCTTTGGTCACGTCTTTGGGCGTACGCATCAGCCATGCCTTGCCGGAAAAAGTGCTGGTAACGCTGTTTGTCGCCATCATGCTGTGGATTGCCACCAAAATGCTGCGTCGTCCGGCGGCAACGGCCCATGCTCATACACCCTGTTGTCTGAACCCGGAAACCGGCCGCCTGCGCTGGACACCAGCAGGCACGGCCACCTTGGCTTCCATTGGTGCGGTAGCGGGTTTGTTTTCAGGCATGTTGGGCGTGGGCGGCGGCTTTCTGATCGTGCCTGCCCTGAAACGTTTCAGCGACCTGTCCATGCACAGCATTGTGGCTACATCCTTGATGCTGATCGCCCTGATCTCCCTGAGCGCGTCGGCCATGAGTCTGGCACACGGGGCGGAGATTCCCCTTAGCGGCTGGGTTTTTGTGGCCTCGGCCATGGGTGGCATGGTGATAGGCCGACAACTGGCCCCTCATATTCCTTCTGTGCGCTTGCAGCAAGGATTCAGCATCCTGACTGCTGTTGTGGCCCTGTCCATGCTGGCACGTACCTATCTGTTTTAAGCCGCGATTCTGTACACGCGCTCAAGCAACACCGGATACATGGCTTTGAGCCAAGCGCTGCGCTTGGCTCAAAACTGCACATACTTTACTCGCAGATACTGCCACCACCGTCTTGCGGATTCAGACGGTAATCGCTGAAAGAGCCGCCCTCACGCGGACGCACGGCGACAATGCGCTGAACAATATGGTCCGGATCGGCCCGGAAACCATGCTCATACGCCACGATATCCAGGTCCGCGCACCAGCGCAGCAGCTCCCCCGGCTGCAACAGGAAATCCGGATTACGTGGCGTGTTGTATTGCTCGTTGCCCACCCCAAAGGTTTCGTAAACCAGTACCCCACCTGGCTCCAGACTCTCCAGCAAAGTCGGCATCAAGGGACGCCACAGATACTTGGTCACCACCAGGGCATTGAACTTGCGCCCCGCGAAAGGCCAGGGACCGTTTTCGATATCAGCCTGGATAATTTCCCCGTAAGGCGAAGTCGCTGCCACCGCTTCCGGGTCCCGGTCTACACCGATCACGGTATTGCCACGCTCGGCCAACCAGCGGGCATTGCGCCCCCGACCACAGGCCACATCCAGGACTGTGCCCGGATTCGGAATCAAATGGGCCCATGCCTGTAACCAGGCACTGGCCTGTCCCCTGTCGTTCATCCTTACCCCTTTGCTAAGCAGACAAAACGCCCATGGTAACGCAGCAGTGGGCAAGCTCAAGCATGGCACTGGCCTGGGCTACAATTGGCCCCGATTCCACGCTATTTTTTGAGGGTGTATGAAAGTTCTGCTGCAAAAACCCATATTGCTGATGGCCGTTCTGTGCCTGCCTTTATGGTTTGTCTACGGCAACTTCATCCTGGCCGCTGCCACCTCCATCCTGATCGGGATGCTGGTGGGCATGATCCGCACCCTGCACCAAGTGACCCAGGCCAAGAAAGCCAGCGCCAAGAGCGCCGCCCCGGCTTCTTCCGAGACACCTAACGACAAGCCCAACTGACGCCATGAACGTACTGTCCGCCCCTGCCCTGCCACACGGTTTGCCTCCCCTGTCCGAGGAACTGAAAAAACACGTTGCACAGGTTAACGATTACTTGCTGGACCGCATTGCCGATGAAGGCGGTTTCCTGCCATTCGACCAATGGATGCACCATGCGCTGTACGCCCCCCATCTGGGCTACTACACCGGTGGCAGCACCAAGTTTGGCAGCAATCAGCCCACAGGCGACTTTACGACGGCTCCCGAACTCTCTCCCCTGTTTGCTCAGACCTTGAGCCGTCAGGTCATGGAAGTACTGGAAGGCAGCCAATCCCTGTCCGTTCTGGAGTTCGGCGCGGGTAGCGGCGCGTTGGCCCAAGCGCTGATTACGGAGCTGCGCAAGCAAGGTATCGAGCCGCAGTATTCAATTCTGGAAGTATCGCCTGATTTGCGTGCGCGTCAGCAAGAGCGTCTGGCCCCCCTGCAAGCACAAGTGCAGTGGCTGGACAGCACACCGCACAGCTTCAAGGGTTGCGTGGTAGCTAATGAGGTTCTGGATGCCATGCCTGCCAGCCTGTTCACCTTTGATGTGGCTGGCAAGGTGCTGGAAGTAGGTGTCATTGCCGCAGACGACAGCACGGCCCAAGGCCTGCCAGCGCCTTTCTACCTGGCTACCCGCCCGGCTCCCGACCATCTGGCTTCGCTGGTGGCCGAGCGCGTGGAAGCGCAGCCCTTCTACCTATCCGAGATCAACCTGCAAGCCGAAGCCTGGGTGCGCAGCATGGGTACTTGGTTAAAGCAAGGCGCGGCCATTTTGATCGACTACGGTTTTCCGCAGCGCGAGTACTATCACCCGCAACGTGACAAAGGCACCTTGATGTGCCACTTCCGCCACTTTGCTCATGCCGAGCCCCTGGTGCTGGCTGGCTTGCAGGACATTACCGCCCACGTGGACTTCACCGCCATGGCGGATGCCGCCCTGGAGGCCGGTTTGGATGTGCTGGGCTATACCAGCCAGGCGCGCTTCCTGATGAATTGCGGCATCACCAACTTCCTGGCTTCTCCGCCGGAAGACCCATCGCCCGCCGTGCAACAGCAATGGGCACAGACCATGAGTGCCGCCAACAAACTGCTGTCTGAAGCGGAAATGGGGGAGCTATTCAAGGTGCTGATTATTGGGCGCGATATTTCAGCCCCAGTGCTGGGCACAATGAGCGGAGATCGACGCGAGCGTCTGTAAAGCGGCCTTGGGGAACTTCCTGAGGACATTTCCCTCAAGAGTCATAAGCAGAGATCAGCAAACGGCAGGGTATATACCTTGCCGTTTTTACGTGAAGCAACCGCGCCAGAACACTCCCCCGAGACATCGCCCCCTAGACGAACACGCACTCAGCAGAAAAAAATAAGCGGCCTATTAGCCGCTTATTTTCTGAGTGTGCACTCCAGGCTGCTCACACATAGACTAAACAGACTGCTCCAAAGCTGCCAATCGAGCTGCGCGCACCGCTTCACGGATTTTGCCTGGCTCGGCCTTGTATCGAGCAGCAACTGCACCGGCATCCACACTGGCCATCACCTTTCGCAAAGAGTCCCATTCCAGCTCTGGAACGTCTTGCAGACAGGCCGCCGCACTGATCAGCTGAGTAAAGCGCTCTGGTTTGCGCAAGGCATCCAACGACTCCATGACTTGCAAGGCAGACTCCACGTCTGCACGAGGCTGCAACAAGGCAGGGCTGGCTAACAGCACTGGCAACAGACGGGCCTGGTCGCGCCATTCAGAAGGAGCACGAATCTGCTCGGCCACCTGTCCTGGGGCTTCCGAAATATGGCACAGAACGGCAAAGCAGCTTGCCAGATCCAGACGCCTGTCTTTGGCGATCTGCACCTGCTGACCCACCTGATCGTTGTAGTTCAAGCCGGGCATGACACGCTCTAACGCGCCGACCTCCCGCAGTACCTCGAACATGCGAGCGGGCTGCTGGGCAGATAAACCTTTCACTATTTCCAGATAGATGCGCTCAGGCACCAGCTCGTCCACTTCACCCTGCTCGACCAGATCACGTGCCAGAGCCCAGGTATCGTCGGCCACGGTGAACTCGGAAAAGCGGGCCGCAAAACGTGCCAGACGCAGCAAGCGTACCGGGTCTTCGCTAAACGCGGTGCCGACATGCCGGAATAGACGGGCCTGCAAATCCGCCAAACCATTCAAGGGATCGTGCAGATTCCCCGCCGCATCCACGGCCATGGCATTGATGGTCAGATCACGGCGACGCAAATCGTCCGCCAGGCTCACGTCTGTGCCGGTGTAAAAGGTAAAGCCCTTGTAGCCCCGGCCCGACTTGCGCTCAGTCCGGGCCAACGCGAACTCTTCTTTGCTATGGGGATTCAGAAAGACGGGAAAGTCGCCACCTACGGGAACAAAGCCGCGCGCGGCCAGGTCTTCGGGCCGGGCACCGACTACGACCCAATCCTTGTCACCCGCTGGCAGCCCCAGCAAGGCATCGCGAACCGCGCCACCCACCACATAGACCTGCAAACCTTCCAGAACAGGATCTGGCGGCCCCATCAGGGCCGCCAGAGCTGCTTGCTGTCTGTCATCAAGCATGGACGGGCTCATCAAGGCGAAATCGTACCCAAACGCCCTTTGAGGGACTGCGGCTGACCGCTGAACATCATGGCGTAATAGGTCGCGTTGGAGAGCACGTTTTTCACGTACAAGCGCGTTTCAGTAAAAGGAATGGTTTCTGCAAAAATGGCCCCTTCTACCGGAGTGTTCAAGCGCGAGCGCCACTGGCGGGGACGACCTGGCCCTGCGTTATAGCCTGCCGATGCCAAGACCTGCGAGCCATCCAGCTGCCCCAGAACCATGTTCAGGTAATTGGTACCCAGCACCGTGTTCACCTCGAACTCGTTCACACGGGAGGGAGAGAAGTCGCGCATATCGATCTTGTTGGCCACCCATTTGGCGGTGGCAGGCATCAGCTGCATCAAGCCCGACGCCCCGACTCCCGAGCGTGCATCGGTAATGAAGCGCGATTCCTGACGGATCAGGCCATACACCCAGGCCGGGTCCAGATTGATGGACTTGGCCTGCTCGGTTACGCGGCCTTCAAAGGGCGCGATAAAGCGCTGGCTGAAGTCGATCTCGTTCTTGGTCAACAGGGAGGTATTCACCACGCGATCATAGATATGCTGCTCGCGCGCGAACTCGGCTGCGGCACGCAACTGTCTGTCGTTCATGCCACGCAAGGCAAAGTTCCACTCGGGTACCGCTTCCGGACGCCAACCCAGCTTGAACAGCTCCACCGCACGCAGCAAGCCCGCATTGGTACGCGCATCCTGCATGTCCAACGGCGTCAAAGGCTGTGGCTGAGGAGGCAAGGAAGGTGTCAGACCCAACTCTTCTGTGGCCAGCTGACCGTAGAAGTTCAGATCACCCACAATGGACTGGAACTTGGCACGAGCCTGATCTTTATGACCCAAGGCTTCATGGGCACGCCCCGACCAGTACACCCAAACCGGCTCGGCCTTTTGCGCATCGTTCATCTTGTCGATGGCGGCAGAGACATGCTTCCACTCGATGGTGCCCTGACGCAACTCGGCGCGCACTTGCCAGGCATTGTTGTAATCCGTCATGGGGGTACGACCGGAGCGGCGATACCATTTGGCCGCATCGTCCTCTACCCGCAAGGCACTGATCAGACCAAACTGGCCCCACACCCAATTCAGGTTTTCCTGGGGGATCTTGCCGGCCCAGGTACGGTCGATATAGGCCGCTGCAGCATCACGCTGACCACGACCCAGACGGGACAAGGCCAAGGACACCAGCTCCGGATTGACCGAACTGTTGTTCACATTACGATCCAGCCACTTCTGCGGCGAAGCCATCAAGGCGGTGTAATCCTTCATTTGCGGCGCAGTGAAGATAATCGCAGCCAGGCGGCGGGCCTGGGATGTGCGGTTATTTTCCAGAGCATCACGCATCAGATCACGGACCTGATTCTTGCTGATCACTTTACGGGCGTACAACTGGTCCAGTGCCGACCAGCAGGCCTGGCTTGGAGAGAACGACGCCAGCAAGTCCTGCACATCCACAGGCTGACCGGCCACATTCTGTGCCGACGCTACTGCACACTTCACAGCCGAGGTAGGGGCGTGAACGGGGGCCAGCTCACGCACCAAAGCATAGTTGCCGGTACGCGCGGCCGCCACAATCCAGTCGGACTTCAGGCGATTTTCCAGATATTCGTCTTGATTGCCGCTCAGGAACAAACGAATTTGCTCATCGGGCACGGGCGTGGTCGTATCCTGCAAAATCCGACGCAAGCGCCAGTATTCGGCGTAAGAACCCAGAACAGGATCATTCGCGGCAACCGGAGCCAGAGCATCGAGCGCCGTCCAGCGCTTGGCCTGCATGGCATCACGGGCGTCAATCAAAGCCTGACGGGCCGTTGGCGGCACAGGCGGGACTCGATCCCAGCGGCGCACGGCTTCTTTGGCAGGCTGCAACACGACAGCTTGCTTGGCAACGGCAGGATCCGGGGAATGGGTCTGGGCTTGCGGCGACTGCGACCCCGCACAGCCGACCAAACCCAGAGCAAACACCACCAAAGCGCTCAAGGGCGGGCGAGGAAGCATGGATGCCATGCCCCAAGCTGGTGTTTTCTGGTACTTTAGCTGGTTGATACCCATAGTGACGGCCTTTAGAAAATCACCCATGATTCAGAACGTAGAGCATAACGCAGCCGCGCTGCGCACGCGACTAAAAGACCTGCGAGCCGGGCAGCCCTCCATCGACACCAACCGGGGCGCTTTGCTGATCCGGGGCCGTCTGTTTACCTGGCTGGCTACCAACCGCAGCCGCCTGCGTGAACAGGGCCGTGCCGAACCCACCACCATTGCCGCTTTCTGGCCTATGGCCCAGGAGCCGGACTTGCGCCCACTGCTGCTTCAATGGGTGGAAGAGGAAGGCATCAATGTCTGTTTGCCCGTTGTCAAAGAGGCCGATGCCCCTTTGAGCTTTGTCGAGTGGACACCCGAGACCGAAATGGAAAAGGGTCGCTACGGCATCGAAATCCCCATTTCCACTAAAACCATGCAACCGGATATTGTCCTGGTCCCCACCCTGGGCTACACCAGACAGGGTGATCGTCTGGGGTATGGCAAGGGTTACTACGACCGGACCTTGGCGGCGCTGAAAGAACAAAACCACGCTTTTACCAGCATTGGTATTGCCTGGGCAGTGGGCGATTTATCCGGCCAGGCCTACCAGCCCGCCCCGCACGACCAACGCCTGGACAGTATTCTGACTGATAAAGGCTGGGCTGTGCCCGCTCCGGAACTATAAGTAACCCGCTACCACAAACTGTTTAATCCAGAACTCTGTTTACCAAGCAGTTGATAAAACCGGGGCAGATGCAGGCTAGTCTGTTCCCCATGAAAAAACCCGCCAAATGAATGTGGCGGGTTTCTTATCGCGACGCGAAGTGCTTAGCGCCAGGTCAGATTCGGCAAAATAGCCATGCTCGCATCTGCCCCGTTCAGGGTGTACATGTGAATGCCAGGAGCGCCGCCATCGAGCAGGTCCTGACACAAGCGTGCCACCACATCGATACCGAAAGCACGAATCGATGCACGATCATCACCAAAATCGGCCAGTCGCAGGCGAATCCAGCGCGGCACTTCTGCACCGCACATGGTCGAGAACCGCAGCAACTGGGACGAGTTGGTAATGGGCATGATGCCCGGTGTGATCGGAATCGTGACTCCTTGCGCCTGGGCTCGCTCAACAAAGCTGAAATACGAGTCCGGGTTGAAGAAGTACTGCGTGATCGCACCGTCCGCACCAGCCTTGACCTTGTTCACAAAGTGACCCAGGTCGTCGCTAAAGCCTGTGGCCTGAGGGTGCATCTCGGGATAAGCGGCCACTTCGATATGAAAGTGTTCGCCATAGTTTTCACGAATGAATGACACCAGATCGCTGGCATAGCGCAGTTCGCCCGCGTCACCACCCATACCCGAAGGCAAGTCACCGCGCAGGGCCACGATACGTCGTATGCCCTGATCGCGGTAATTGTCCAGCATCTCGCCAAGCTGCGCGGGTGCCGTACCAATGCACGACAAGTGCGGTGCGACATCAAAGCCCAGTTTTTGCAGCAGTGCCACCGCATCGACCGTGCCAGCACGGGTGGAGCCACCGGCTCCAAACGTCATGCTGACATAGGCGGGGTTCAAGCCCATCAAGGACTTGGCGGTGCGCACCAGTTTTTCCTGCGCCGCGATATCTCGCGGCGGGAAAAACTCCAGGCTCAAGGTTTGCTTGTTGCTCATTTCATTAACAATCCCGACAGCAGCCCGGAAACCAGACTGTAGACGATCGCCCCAATCACGGCCCACCAGAAGCCTTCAACCTGGAAGCCTTTGAGGATGGAGCCCGCAAACCAGAACACCAAGGCGTTGAGCACCAGAAGGAACAAGCCCAAAGTCACAATAGTGATGGGCAAGGTCAGCACAATCAGCAAAGGTTTGACCAAGGTATTGAGCAGGCCCAGTACCAGCGCAGCGATCAGTGCCGAGCCAAACGAGGCAACCGTAATACCAGGCAGGATGTAGGCGACAACCAGCAGGGCAACAGCATTCAGGATCCAGACAAGTAGCAAAGTCATGATAGGGCTCCAAGAATAGGCGTCCGAAGACGCCGGTGCGTTTTAGTAGCGGTAGTGCTCAGCCTTGAAAGGCCCTTGCACAGGTACGTTGATGTAATCCGCCTGCGCCTGAGACAAGGTCGACAAGTTCACACCCAATTTCTTCAAGTGCAAACGAGCGACTTTTTCGTCCAGATGCTTGGGCAGTACATATACTTTACCCGTTTCGTAGTTCTCGCCACGAGTGAACAGTTCAATTTGTGCAATGGTCTGGTTCGTGAACGAAGCCGACATCACAAAAGAGGGGTGGCCAGTAGCACAACCCAGGTTCACCAGACGGCCCTTGGCCAGCAGAATGATGCGCTTGCCATCAGGGAAAATGATGTGATCAACCTGAGGCTTGATCTCTTCCCACTCCAGATCTTCCACCGAGGCCACGTCAATTTCATTGTCGAAGTGACCGATATTGCACACGATGGCCTGATCTTTCATGCGTTCCATGTGCGAGCGGTCGATCACGTGGTAGTTACCGGTGGCAGTCACGAAGATGTCAGCCTTGTCAGCGGCTTCTTCCATGGTCACAACGCGGTAGCCTTCCATCGAGGCTTGCAGGGCGCAAATAGGGTCAATTTCGGTAACCCAAACCTGAGCGCGCAAGGCGGCCAGTGCTTGAGCACAACCTTTACCCACGTCACCAAAACCGCAAACCACGGCGATCTTGCCGGCAACCATCACGTCGGTAGCACGCTTGATACCGTCTACCAGGGACTCGCGGCAGCCGTACAGGTTGTCGAACTTGGACTTGGTCACCGAGTCGTTCACGTTGATGGCAGGGAAAGCCAGTTCGCCTTTCTTGGCCATCTGGTACAGACGGTGCACGCCTGTGGTGGTCTCTTCGGTCACACCCTTGATTTGGGCCAGACGGGTGGAGTACCAGGTTTTGTCGTTTTGCAGACGGGCACGAATGGAGGCGAACATGACGCGCTCTTCTTCGCTGCCGGGTTTGTCCAGAACGGACAGGTCTTTTTCTGCACGGGCACCCAGGTGCAGCAACAAGGTAGCGTCGCCACCGTCATCCAGAATCATGTTGGCCTGTTCACCGGGCCAATCGAAAATGTCGTGGGCGTATTGCCAGTATTCTTCCAGGGTTTCGCCCTTGACGGCGAACACAGGCACGCCAGATGCGGCAATGGCAGCGGCAGCGTGATCTTGAGTGGAGAAGATATTGCACGATGCCCAGCGCACTTCAGCGCCCAGGGCAGTCAGGGTTTCAATCAGAACCCCAGTTTGGATTGTCATGTGCAAACTGCCGGCAATGCGCGCGCCCTTCAGGGGCTGGGAGGCAGCAAATTCCTCGCGGGTGGCCATCAGGCCAGGCATTTCGGTCTCGGCAATGGTCAGCTCGCGGCGGCCCCATTCAGCCAAGGAAATATCGGCAATTTTGTAATCGGTAAAAGTCACAGTCGGGCTCCGTTATACGGCACGCAGACTGCAGGGAGAGCAAATGAATTCTCACCAGCAGCCCGCCATGCAGGTCGTGGTGAGCGTCGTTCTCCAAGGTGGATACCACCTATCCATGCCCCGAGCCTGGCAAGACCGTGAGTCTTGTCGCAACGCCCCTCGAGGATGGCAAATGAATGTGGGTGATTGTACTCGTTTGGATCGTCTTGGGAAGACAGCTCCACGGGTAAAAATCATAATTTCTTCTCATGAGACTGGCACTTGCCCGTCCCACCCAGCGTTGCTGGCTGACTGGTTTCCCGGCCCCGACAACGCTGTCAAACTGCAGCAAAGCGCCGCCCGCAAGCGGCCTTTGCCTATCCGCACATCGCTTAGATAGCCTGACGCAAAGCCTGGGCCTTGTCCGTGGCTTCCCAGCTGAACTCGGGTTCGCTGCGGCCAAAGTGACCGTAGGCAGCAGTCTTGGTGTAGATGGGACGCTGCAGATCCAGCATTTCGATGATGCCGCGTGGGCGCAGGTCGAAATGTTGACGAACCAGCTTGGCGATCTCGGTGTCCGGGATCACGCCTGTGCCTTCGGTGTAGATGGTGATATTGATAGGCTCGGCCACACCAATGGCGTAGCTCAGTTGCACCTGACACTGGCGGGCCAGACCGGCCGCCACAATGTTCTTGGCCACGTAACGAGCGGCGTAGGCAGCGGAACGGTCCACTTTGGAGGGGTCCTTGCCGGAGAAAGCACCACCGCCGTGAGGGCATGCGCCACCGTAGGTATCCACAATGATCTTGCGACCAGTCAGACCGCAATCGCCTTGAGGGCCACCAATCACGAACTTGCCGGTGGGGTTCACCAGGAAGCGGGTTTTCTCGGTCAGCAGGTCCGAAGGGAAGCATGGACGAATGATGTGTTCGATCACAGCTTCGTGAATGTCTTTCTGGGACATTTCAGGCGCGTGCTGAGTGGACAGCACCACAGTGTCCACTTCGGTAGGACGGCCATCCACGTAGCGGAAGGTCACCTGGGATTTGGCGTCAGGGCGCAACCAGGGCAGACGGCCATCTTTGCGCAGCTCGCTCTGGCGCTGCACCAGACGGTGTGCGTACCAGATAGGAGCAGGCATCAGATCAGGGGTTTCGTCGCACGCGTAGCCAAACATCAGCCCCTGGTCGCCAGCGCCCTGGTTCAGCAACTCTTCTGGGCTGCGATCCACACCTTGGGCGATATCGGGCGACTGCTTGTCATAGGCCACCAGAACGGCGCAGGACTTGTAATCAATGCCGTAATCGCCATTGTCATAGCCAATGCGCTTGATGGTGTCACGGGCAACCTGGATGTAATCCACGTTGGCGTGCGTGGTGATCTCGCCAGCCAGCACCACCAGACCGGTATTGCACAAGGTCTCGGCAGCAACACGTGCCTGAGGATCTTGCTCGAAAATAGCGTCCAGGATAGCGTCGGAGATCTGGTCAGCTACCTTGTCGGGGTGGCCTTCAGAAACGGATTCGGATGTAAAGAGAAAGTCGTTGTTGTTCACAGCGTAGCTTCCTTGAATAAGGGCTGATAATCAGCACGAGGTTGAACAAACTGCGTTGCACCTCGAAGCCAGCGATGTGGATACGATAGACGGGGCGCGACGCTTTAGCGGTTTATAGTGGGCAGTTTGCTGCCCGATCGCTCCGCAAGTTGTCGTTTAACTCAGCGATACAATCCATTTTAAGCGAAAATACGTATTTATTTCAGCAAAACTTCACACTAAAGGATTGCCTGGCCCATGCTCGCGGCACTTTTACGTCTGATGGCTCATCTGCCTTTACCCGTTCTTCATGGGCTGGGCAAAGGAATCGGACGCCTGATTTACGCTTTTCCCGGACGCTACCGCCGCCGTCTGCAAAGCCACTGCCGACAAGCGGGTTACGACTCCCCTGCCTTTTTCCGGCAAGCGGCCGGACAAACCGGCGCCATGATTCTGGAAACACCGCGCGTCTGGCTGCACCCGCAAGCCTGTCTGGCCCGCTGCACCGTCGATGATGTGGCCTTGCTGGAAGCCACCCATGCCGAAGGACGCGGCGTGCTGTATCTGACCCCGCACTTGGGTTGCTTTGAGATTACGGCACGTTATCTGGTGGGTTTAGGCCCACTGACCGTGATGTTTCGCCCACCACGCCAGGCCGTACTGGAACCCCTGATGGTGGAGTCACGTGAACTGCCCGGCCTGCATGCCGTCCCCGCCAATATGAAAGGCGTGCGCGAATTTGTCCGCGCGTTTCGCAAAGGTGAATCGGTAGGCATGTTGCCCGACCAGGTTCCCAGCGGTGGCGATGGCGTATGGGCACCCTTTTTTGGCCGCCCTGCCCTGACCATGACACTGGCTGGCAAGCTTGCCCGTCAGTCCAATGTGCCTGTGATTGTGACCGCTGCCGAGCGCCTGCCTAAAGGGCGCGGCTGGCATATTCACACCTTGCGCCTGCCCGAGCCGTTGCCCGAAGACCCGACGGAACTGGCCACCCTGATCAACGAATCCATGGAAAGCTTGATACGCCGTTTCCCCACCCAGTATCTGTGGGGCTATAACCGCTACAAGATTCCCCACGATGCGCCCCCTTTGCCTGGCGATACCACCCCATGAGTTTTAATTCTTACCCGCTGCTCAAATCCGTTTTCACCTACTTTGGCCGTGCCTCGGTACGCACGCGCCAGCGTTGGGGTGCTGTGCTGGGCGGGCTGGTGCATCGCTTTGCCTCCCGCCGCCGTCATATCGTGCGTACCAATCTGGATCTATGCTTTCCAGACACGCCCGAGAGCACCCGTCGCGAGTGGGAAAAGCAGCACTTTCGCCTGCTGGCCCAATCCTATCTGGACCGGGGCCTGCTCTGGTTTGGTTTGCCGAGCACTATTCTGAACACTCTGCACCTGACGGGCGAAGAACACATCACCCAGGCTCTGGAACAGGGTCGCAAGGTCATGCTGCTGGTGCCTCACTTTCTGGGTATGGATGCGGCGGGCACACGCCTGTCCATGTCCATCTCGCCGTTGGTTGCCTTTTACACTCCCCAACGCGACCCCCATGTGGATCGCCTGATGTACGAAGGCCGTAGCCGCTTCTCCTCCGTCCCGCTGATTTCTCGCAAAGACGGCATTCGCGGTCTGATGCGTGCGCTGCAAAAGGGCCAGCCGATTTATTACCTGCCTGATATGGACTTCGGCACCAAGGGCTCGGCCTTTGTGCCCTTTTTCAATGTCCCGGCGGCCACGCTCTTGTCCACCGCCCAGATCGCACGCAACCAGGACGCGCTGGTGATTCCGGTTATTTCCCGCGTGGACGCCGAGACTGGTCACTACCATATTCAGGTGCTGGAACCCATGTCCGACTTTCCGGGTGAAGGCAGCCTGGAAGAAGCTACGGAACGCATGAATGCCCTGATCGAAAAATATGTGCGCGAAGACCCGCCGCAGTATTATTGGGTACATCGACGCTTCAAAACCCGTCCTGAAGGTCAACCCGGCATCTACTAGGCCCCCATCATGCACAGCCCCACCACACTCCAGCCCGCCTCCTCGCTTTGGCGTTTCAGCAAAATGCACGGCGCGGGCAATGACTTTGTCATGCTGGATGGTGTCAGGCAAAGCATTGAAATGACTCCCGAACGCGCCCGCGCGCTGGCGGATCGTCACTTTGGCATTGGGGCGGACCAGATCTTGCTGGTTGAAGCCGCGACCGAACCCGGCGCGGATTTCCGATACCGCATATTCAACGCTGACGGTGGCGAGGTCGAACATTGCGGCAACGGCGCTCGCTGCTTTGTCCGCTTCGTACACGAACAAGGCCTGTCCTCGGCCAACCCTTTACGAGCACAAATTCGTACCGGCATCATCAGTTTGAATGACGATCCGGAGCTTGGCGTGGATGTCATGATGGGCACCACCCGATTTGCCCCGGCCGATGTCGCTTTTGACCCTAGCGGGCTGGAACAGAAAACTCAGGGCGAAGATACGCTGTGGCTTCTGCCCGTACCCGATCAAGCCGAACCTGTCGCCCTGTCGCTGGTGTCCATCTCCAATCCGCACGCCGTGCAGGTGGTAGACGATGTGCTGCAGGCGCCGGTTGCCAGCGTCGGCCCCTTCATCGAATCTCACCCGCGTTTTGCTCAGAAGGTCAACGCCGGTTTCATGCAGGTTCTGGACGCCCATCACATCAAGCTGCGCGTCTACGAGCGCGGCGCCGGTGAGACCCTGGCCTGCGGTACAGGCGCTTGTGCGGCTGTGGTGGCAGGCATACGGCGGGGATTGCTCCAAAGCCCGGTTGTCGTTGATACTCGTGGAGGCAGTCTGCGCATTGAATGGGACGGACAGGCGCTACGCATGAGCGGCCCGGCCCAAACCGCCTTTACCGGACAAGTCGATATAGATGCACTGTGTGCATCCCTAGCCAGAAAGGAAACCTTCTAGACATGGATACCCCCAACAGCCTTAGCGCCGTGGAAGTGGCCCAGTTTTTGAAAGCCAACCCTGATTTCTTCGACGCGCATGCCGATGTTTTTTCCAAACTGATGGTGCCGCACCCCCATCAAAGCCGCGCTATTTCACTGGGCGAGCGCCAGATCATGCTACTGCGCGAGCGCGGCAAGAAAACCGAGCGCCAACTGGCCACACTGGTCGCTAATGCTCGTGGCAATGAAAAAATTTCGCGCCAACTGCACCAATGGAACTGCCAGATGCTGGCCGAGTCCGACCCGGCAGCCCTGCCCGCACTGATCTGCAGCAGTCTGGAGCGCATCTTTGAAATGCCCGTTGTCCGTCTGCACTGCTGGAATCCGGACGAAGTGCTGGCTGACGACGCCCTGGTCAGCTGGGCCTACACCTTGATCAACCCCTATTGCGGCGCTCGACGCGAACAGGAGTTTCTGGCCGATTTGCAGCAAGACGCGCAATCGGTGGCCATTGTGCCCTTGACGTTTCCGGAGTCGAACACCCTGTTTGGTCTGCTGGTTCTGGGCTCGCCTGAAGCCACGCGTTTTACGGCCGATATGGGTACGGACTTTCTGGAAGGCATTGGCGAATTGTGCAGCGCCGCCCTGCAGCGTTTGTACAAGCCCAGCAGTGTTGATCAAAGCGAATGTCCGGCCTGAAAAAACAAGATCACTCCCCGCCCGGGGACACGCCTCGAAAGCAGCCAGCCGCCCCCCAGGCCCTCAGCCCGGCCATGCAAATCTGGCTGCTTCAACTAAGCCACGAAAAACGCTATTCGGAACACACCCTTAGTGCGTACCGTAATGATTTGCGCCACTTGCTGGCGCAGTACCCAGGTACAGACCCCGACACACTGACTCAAAGCCAGTTGCGACAGGCTGCCGCCCGCTTGCATGCGCAGGGCCTGGCACCACGCAGCCTGGCCCGCATTCTGGCAGCCTGGCGTGGCTACTATCAAGCGCGCACTAAAGAACTGGGTTGGCCCTTGAACCCTGCAGCCAGCCTGAAGGCACCCAAGATAGGCCGCCCTCTGCCCAAGGCCTTGTCCGTAGACCAGACCCAGCAGCTATTGGACCGCCCCACCGCCCCCATTCAGGACGACCCGGTCAGCTGGCGCAATCAGGCCATGTTTGAATTGTTTTATTCCAGCGGACTACGTTTGTCCGAGCTGGTCAGCCTGGACACGCACTATCACCAGGACGCGCACTACCAGTCCAAGAGCTGGTTACTGCTGGATGATCGTGAGCTGGTGGTCAGTGGCAAAGGCGGCAAGACGCGCCGCCTGCCTGTCGGGGAAAAAGCGCTGCATGCCTTGCAGCAGTGGCTGGGAAAGCGCCCGGCTTTGGCATCACTGGCGACCAGCGCAGATGCCAGTGCGGCCCTGTTTCTGGGTGCCCGTGGAGCCCGCATTCACCCACGCGTGGTGCAGCAAGAACTGGAAAGCTATGCCCGCGCTAGCGGCCTGCCGGTGCATGTCCACCCGCACAGCTTGCGTCACAGCTTTGCCAGCCATTTGCTGCAATCAGCACAAGACTTGCGGGCGGTGCAGGAACTATTGGGTCATACCAATATTTCCACGACTCAGATTTATACCCGTCTGGACTTCCAGCATCTGGCCCAGGCTTACGATCAGGCCCACCCTCGGGCACAACGCAAAAACCGGGCCAGTGACAAGCCGGAGGAGTGAATCAGGGCTGCAAGGCCTTGACCAACTGGTCTGTATTCGAGCGCATCATGCCCAGGTAGGTATCCACGCCCGAGCCTGGGGCTCCCAAAGCATCGGAATACAAGGTGCCACCGACTTTGGCGCCAGTCTCCCGTGCCACTTGCTCGACCAGTTTTGCGCTGACCGTGTTTTCCACAAAAATGGCCTGAATCTGCTCGCTACGCGCTTGCTGGATGATCTGCGCAATATCACGGGCTGAAGGCTCCGCCTGGCTGGATACCCCCACCAAGGGAATGAAACGGATGTTGTAAGCCTTGCCCATATAAGAGAAAGCATCGTGCGAGGTAATGACCTTGCGCTTTTCTACCGGCACCGCCTGCAGGCGGGTTTTGATGGAATCGTCCAGCTCCTGAATGCGCTGTGCGTAATCCTTGGCGCGACGCTGGTAGTACTCGGCATTGGCCGGATCAGCCTGCTCCAGACCTTTGCTGATATTACGAACATAGATCTGTGCCAGGCCCAGGCTTTGCCAGGCGTGGGGGTCCTGGCTGCCGTGCTGATGACTATGGTCATGCCCGCCGTGGGACTGTGTATCCTCTTTGGCGTGGGTCTGCTCATGGTCGTGGGCATGCTCAGGTTCGGAGTCGTGACCGTGGTCATGGTCATGGTCATGACCAGCATGATCCTCGTGTCCGCCACCTTCAAATGCCAAAGGCGTAATACCTTCTGTCGCCACGACTTGCGGCCCTTTATAGCCTGCTGCCTGCTGCAAGCGTGGCAGCCAGGTCTCGAACTCCAGACCATTGATCACCAGCAGTTGCGCGTTAGCCAAGGTCTTTGCATCACTGGGACGCGGCTCAAACGAATGGGCATCCCCATTGGCGGGCACAATCGTGCTGGCCATGACCTTGTCGCCGCCTATCTCCTTGACCATATCGTTCAAAATCGAGAAGCTGCTGACCACACGCAAAGGCTCCGCCTGCACCGACAGGCTGGCCGCCAGCAAGCCCAGGGCCAGCACCGTGCGGCCTGAGTAAATGTCTCGCATTTTCATCAATCGTGCTCCAAGAGAGAGGCCATGCGCCGACGCCGTGCACGCCATTGGGAATAAGCACGCAGCAAACCGCCTTGGGGGCCAAAGGTGATAGAAAGAAAATAGAAGGCGCCGGCTGCCAAAATAATCGCGGGCGAAGCAGGCACGTTGTAGTAGTACGAGAACAGCAGGCCCAGATAGGCGCTGATCATGCCCAGCAAGGCCGCCACCAGCATCTGACGACCAACGGAATACACCCAGAATCGGGCCGAGGCAGCGGGCAGCATCATGATCCCCACCACCATCAAGGTTCCCAGCACCTGGAAGCCAGCCACCAGCGTGATGACCAGCATGAACAAGAACAACATATGGACGACGGAACCGCGCCCGCCTTGCGTGCGCAAAAAGATCGGGTCCATGCACTCCAGCACCAGAGGCCGGAACACCAAAGCCAGAATAATCAGCGTAACCGTCGTGCTGCTGGTCACCAGCAGCAAGGAGGCATCATCCAGGCCCAGCACCGTGCCAAACAGCACATGGATCAAATCCATATTGGAGCCGCGCAAGGACACCAGCAGCACCCCCAGCCCCAGGGATACCAGGTAGAAGGCCGCAAAACTGGCGTCCTCCCGTTGTGGTGTCAGGCGGGCCACCAGTCCGGCCAGCAAGGCGACAACCAGGCCGGTAATCATGCCGCCTATGGCCATCGCGCTTAAAGACAGGCCCGCCGTCAGAAATCCAACCGCCACACCGGGCAGGATGGCATGTGCCATGGCATCACCCATCAGGCTCATGCGGCGCAACACCAGGAATACCCCCAAAGGTCCGGCCGCTGCAGCCAGGGCGAAAGAACCAGCCAGTGCGCGCTTCATGAAACCAAAGTCCATGAAGGGGCCAAACAGCACATCAATCAGCGCCATCATAGGTAGTCCCCCGCACACAAATGGCGAGCCAGATGCAGGTTCTCGGGAGTTAGTACCGCTTCAGTTTCCCCCCAACCCACTACCTGACCGGCAAGCAGCACGGTTTGCGGAAAACAGCTACGCACCATATCCAGATCATGCAGCACGGCCATCACGGTACGGCCCTGTTTGTGCCAGTCCAGAATCAGGTTCATCAATTCATCCGAGGTTGCGCGGTCCACCGCAGCAAACGGCTCGTCCAGCAACAAGATCTGGGCGTCCTGCATGATCATGCGGGCAAACAGGGCTCGCTGTAATTGCCCACCCGACAAAGTGCCAATGGAGCGACGCGCAAAGTCGGCCAGCCCCACCTGCTCCAGCGCATGACCAATGCGTTCGTGCTCGGCTTTGGGGAAACCACCCCAGGCGCCCACACGCTTCCAGGCTCCCATGGCCACCAGATCATGCACCGTCACCGGAAAACTTTTGTCCAGATCGCCCATCTGCGGCAACAAGGCCAGCTGATTCAGAAAACCGCTATCGACAGCAATGCGCCCTTTCAGGGGATTGATCTGCCCGGTCAGCCCTTTGAGCAAGGTGGATTTACCAGCACCGTTAGGCCCGACGATAGCCGTCAAAGAGCCTCGGTTAAAACAGCCGCTGATATCACGCAGAGCGATTTTGTCTTTCCAGCCCAGCGCGACATGCTCGAGTTCGATCAAGGTTTGATGTGAACTCATGCCCTTACCACGCGCCCAATGCCCAGGCGGTCAGTAGCCACAGGGCTCCTGCCACGCACAAAGCGCCCAGTACGCGCTGTCCGGCCGAGGCCAGCAAGAGCGAACGACGAGGTGCCGGACTGCGGAAAGTCGAGGGAAATTGAGGACAGGACATGAAACAGGGATAATGCGGCTAGATTGGGAATAATTTAATTTTCCAAAGATGTTATAACATAACAAACAACCCATCAAGCGCCATGCCTGTACATATTCTTACGCCCAACGCCATTGAAGATCAGCTCGCTACCGCTGAACAGCTTTGTCTGGAACGCGGTAAACGGCTGACTTCAATTCGCCGCCAGGTGCTGGAAATCCTGATTCAGGCCCAGCGCAGTTTGCGCGCCTACGAACTGCTGGATCTGGTTCGCGAGTTCCAGCCCGGCGCCAAACCCCCTACCGTTTACCGCGCCCTGGACTTTCTGACTGAAGAAGGCCTGATCCACCGCCTGGATGCCGTCAATGCCTGGACGGCCTGTGTGGATGCCGGCGGCCACCCGCACGACTTGCTGATTGTCTGCACCCAGTGCGGCACCGTGGTGGAGCTGTGCGCTCCGGACCTGAGTCAAAGGCTGGCCGACTGTGTGCGCGGAGCGGGCTTTGCCCTGTCCGGCCACGAAACTGAACTGCGCGGCCTGTGCCAACGTTGCGTTGCAGCTAAAAACGAGCGAAAACCCTTATCTGCCCCCTAAAACGTGGTATTTTGCCGCCAATCGGTATATATTCCCCGATCTATTGGCAAACCTCTGTGAATTTTTACAGATCACCGTTTGCCCAACAGGCAAGGCTGTGATGTAATCGCACGTTGTTTTCGTGCGGAGCAGATGGGTGCAGGAAGCCGCGGTTGGTGCCGTGCCTTGTACCTTTCGCCCGCCACTGCGAGGCATGTTTATGAACGCGGCATCAGATCTGAACAACATGGTTCCAGTCACTGTTCTGACTGGTTTTTTGGGCGCTGGTAAAACCACGCTGCTCAAGCGCATCCTGAGCGAATATCACGGTCGACGCATTGCCGTCATCGAAAACGAATTCGGGCCCGAAGGTATCGACAACGAACTGTTGGTGCAGGACTCCGAAGAAGAAATCGTTGAACTGAGCAATGGTTGCGTATGTTGCACCGTGCGTGGTGACCTGATGCGCACCCTGAATGATTTGCGCGTTCGCCGCCAGGCAGGCGAACTGAAGTTCGAGCGCGTCATCATCGAGACCACCGGCATGGCTAACCCCGGCCCGGTCTGCCAGACCTTCTTCATGGACGATGATATTGCCGACTACTATCGGCTGGACGCGGTCATCACGGTTGTGGATGCCAAACACGGCATGGCCACACTGGACCAGCAAGAAGAAGCTCAAAAACAAGTTGGTTTTGCGGACCGCCTGCTGATCTCCAAAAAAGATCTGGTCAACGATGTGGATTACGAGGCCCTGCGTGCCCGTCTGATCCGCATCAACCCGCGAGCCACGATTACGCCGGTTCACTTCGGTGAAACCGACATCAAGGATTTGCTGGAAGTCAGCGGTTTCAACCTGAATTCCATTTTGGACATTGATCCTCAATTCCTGGCAGAGCAACACCCCGATGCGGCGGACGGCCATGATCACCACCACGATCATGCCCACGGCGACGAAGGCGAGTGCGGTCCGGGCTGCGGACACGATCACCATCATCACCACCACGAGCACGCAGCTCACAATGACGAGATCGGGGCTTTCGTGTTCCGTTCGGACCGTCCTTTCGACCCCGAGCGTCTGGAAGATTTCCTGTCGGGCATTGTCCAGGTATTTGGACCAGATCTGATGCGCTACAAGGGCATCCTGTATCTGAAGGGCATCAATCGCCGTATGCTGTTTCAGGGCGTACACATGATGATGAGCGCCGAGCCTGGCAATGCCTGGCTGGCCAAAGATAAAAAGGGCACCAAGCTGGTCTTTATTGGCCGCAAATTGCCACAAGACATATTCACCCAGGGCCTGGAGAATTGCCTGGTTTGAATTAATAATTATTCAGTAAATGCGGAGCGATTGCGCGTGACGACAGTTACAGGCTCCCAGACGTCAACAAGAGGTAAGCATCATGGCAACTAAGTCACATGACAGTACTACAACCCTGCTGACCGAGCAGGAGCTTTTGGCGATGCCTGAGTCAGACTACATGAACGCCGCCCAGCTGGAGTTTTTCAAGCATCGCTTGCGCCAGCTGGAGCAAGACATTCTGGCCAACGCGGGTGCTACAACGGAAAACCTGCGTGAAACCCAGTTCGTTCCTGACCCGGCTGACCGTGCCACGATCGAAGAAGAACACGCTCTGGAGCTGCGTACCCGCGACCGCGAACGCAAACTGCTCAAGAAAGTGCAACAGTCCATCGCCCTGATCGATTCGGGCGAATACGGCTGGTGTGAGGAAACTGGCGAGCCCATCGGCCTGCCACGTTTGCTGGCACGCCCAACGGCTAACCTGTCTCTGGAAGCCCAGGAGCGTCGCGAGAAGCGTCAAAAGATGTTTGGGGATTGATAGGCGGCAAGGCCCATCACCCTGATAAAAAGCCCGCCCGATCATTCTGGCGGGCTTTTTTGTGGGTCACCCAACTCGATCCAACCCACTTGTGTACGCTGCTGAAAATAAGCAGGCTCAAAAAAGCCGGCTGCGTCTACCGCTAGCAGGCCAACAGGCTGCTTGCACGCCAAGAAGCCAGGCGACATACGAGAACCCCTGCAGCAGCCCCTGCCAAGGGAAGCCACCCTGTTTCAGCCCGGTTTCCAGGCACGACCCTCAGTCGGCAAAAACTTCCTGCTGTCATGCGCTTGAAATTTCCTGCCCGGCCCCCAGATGGGAACCTTAAAGGAAGGAAATCATGGAACAATTTCACGCCACTACTATTGTCTGTGTACGCCGCGGAGATCAGGTCGCCATTGGCGGCGATGGTCAGGTCACCCTGGGCAATATCGTCATCAAGGGCACGGCCCGCAAAATTCGCCGTTTGTACAACGACAGCATCCTGGCCGGTTTTGCCGGTGCGACGGCTGACGCCTTCACCTTGCAAGAGCGCTTTGAAGCCAAGCTGGAAAAGCACCAGGGCAACCTGCTGCGCGCCGCCGTCGAACTGACGCGCGACTGGCGCACCGACCGCGTTCTGCGCCGTCTGGAAGCCATGCTGTTGGTGGCGGACAAGGAGCACACGCTGGTGCTGACCGGCAATGGCGACGTGCTCGAACCCGAACATGGCCTGGCCGCCATCGGCTCGGGCGGCTCCTATGCCCAATCTGCCGCCATGGCCTTGCTGCAAAACACCGATATGGCTCCTGCCGACATCGTCAAGAAATCGTTGGAGATCGCAGGTGATCTGTGCATCTACACCAACCAGAACCATATCGTCGAAACACTCTGACAGCCGGATACACCACCATGTCTACACCTAATATGACTCCCGGAGAGATCGTCTCCGAACTGGACAAGCATATCGTTGGCCAGGGCAAGGCCAAGCGCTCCGTGGCCGTGGCCCTGCGCAATCGTTGGCGCCGCCAGCAGGTTGCCGAGCCCCTGCGTAGCGAGATCGTCCCCAAGAACATTCTGATGATCGGACCCACCGGCGTGGGTAAAACCGAAATCGCCCGTCGTCTGGCCAAGCTGGCCAACGCGCCTTTCATCAAGGTCGAAGCCACCAAGTTCACGGAAGTGGGCTATGTAGGCCGCGACGTTGAAACCATCATTCGCGATCTGGTGGATATTTCGGTCAAGCAAACCCGCGAAATCGAAATGCGCCGTGTCCGCACCCAGGCCGAGGAAGCCGCTGAAGACCGTATTCTGGACGTGCTGGTGCCCCCTTCGCGCGATGCCCACGGTCAACCCCAACGCGAGGACAACTCGGCACGCCAGGTGTTCCGCAAGCGCCTGCGTGAAGGCAAGCTGGACGATACCGAGATTGAAATCGAGATGGCCCAGGCCATGCCTCGCATGGAAATCATGGCCCCTCCCGGCATGGAAGAGATGACCGAGCAGTTGCGCGGCATGTTCTCCGGTCTGGGTCAGGAAAAGACCAAGGCTCGCAAGCTGACGGTCAAGGAAGCCTTCAAGCAACTGACCGAGGAAGAAGCAGCCCGTCGCGTCAATGAAGACGATTTGCGCACTGCTGCAGTGGCCAACGCCGAGCAGAACGGCATCGTGTTCCTGGACGAGATCGACAAGATCACGGCGCGAGGCGAGAGCCAGGGCAGCGGCGGCGATGTGTCCCGCCAAGGTGTGCAGCGCGACCTGCTGCCTTTGGTAGAAGGCACCACCGTCACCACCAAATACGGGGTGGTACGTACCGACCACATCCTGTTTATTGCCTCGGGTGCATTCCACCTGTCCCGCCCATCGGATCTGATTCCTGAACTGCAAGGCCGCTTCCCCATCCGTGTGGAACTGGAATCGCTGAGCGCCCAGGATTTTGTACAGATTCTGTCCACGACCGACGCTTCGCTGACCAAGCAATACGCAGCCTTGCTGGGCACCGAAGACGTACAGCTGGACTTCCGTCCCGACGGTATCCAGCGTCTGGCCGAGCTGGCCTTTGAGGTCAACGAGCGTACCGAAAACATTGGTGCCCGTCGCCTGTACACCGTCATGGAAAAACTGCTGGAAGAGCTGTCCTACAGCGCTGGCAGCCACGGTGAGCAAAACGTGGTCATTGATGCAGACTACGTGAACAAGCAGCTGCAGGAAACCGCAGCCAGCCAGGATCTGGCGCGCTACGTGCTGTAAGCCTGACTTCGGTCGGACATGAAAAAGGGGCAGATTTCTCTGCCCCTTTTTTCACATTCCGCTTGCAGACCACACCCAACACGGCGGTAAGCGGCGGATTAGCCAGCACGGCAACAGACTCTACCTTGTCATCTCGACCACGAGCCCACGCCCGTGTTTCGCCTGCGTCGGAGATGAAAAAAACCGGGCGAACCCGGCTTTTATCAACCCACTCAAGCAAGCTTACTTGCTGATCTTGGTGACCACGTAATCACCACCGTCACGTTTGGCAGTGAACTTTACCTTGTCACCCGGTTTGATGTTGGCCAGCAAGGCGGGATCAATTTTGTACACCAATGTCATGGCGGGCAGTTCCAGGTCGCTGATCTCACCATGCTTGATGGTAATTTTGCCGGCCTCGGCATCCAGTCGGCGCACTTCACCCGAGGCACTGGCTTCCTGAGCCTGGGCGACCACGACATATGCCGAGCCAGCTACCACACCCAAAGTTCCCAACGCCAAGGCTGCGCTTCGTTTCGTCCACGTCATTTTTCACTCCTGCAAATTGGGCAGAGCCAGACAATTAGCTCATAATGCCTACTTTCGGACGCCTGATGCGTCTGTTTCCGATCAAGCATAACGCTAAACCTTTGCAAAAGCATGAGCGAATTTATTAAAGGGTATGTGCTGCGTCCAGCCACCCCCGCAGACCTTCCGGCCATTTTGGGCCTGATGCGCGATATGGCCGCCTTTGAGAAACTGGAGCATATTTTCAAGGCCAGCGTTGAGTCTCTGCGCAACAGTTTCTTCTCCGACGAGCCCAGTGCCTACTGCCTGGTCATTACTCCCGAAGATCAGCCCGACGCACCAATTTCTTACATTATGTGGTTTTACAACTACTCCAGTTTCCTGGATCGCCGCGGCATCTATCTGGAGGATTTGTATATAGACCCGGCCCACCGCAAGCACGGTCTGGGCGCTGCGGCCCTGCGCCATCTGGCTCAAATGGCCGTGGCCCAAGGCTGTGGCCGCCTGGAGTGGGTAGTACTGGACTGGAACCAGAACGCCATCGACTTCTACAAGTATCAGGGCGCTCAAGTGCTGGAAGACTGGCGCGTGGTACGCGTCACTGGCGATGCCCTGATCAATTTGGCTCAAGGCACCCCTACTCCTGCCGAAACATAAGGCTTCTTCATGTCCACACGACTTTCCATTATCAGCACCCGCACCGGCGACGATGGCACAACGGGCCTGGGCGATGGCAGCCGCCTGCCCAAGACTGCCCCCCTGATTCATGCCCTGGGTGACGTGGATGAACTGAACAGCCATATCGGCGTCTTGCGCAGCATGGCACTGCCCGAGGATGTTGATGCCCTGCTGTCCGACATTCAGCACGACTTGTTCGATATGGGGGCCGAGCTGTGCATCCCTGGCCATCAGGTCATAGGCAGCGTCCATGTGGAACGTCTGGACCAAGCGATTCGTCACTACAACGAGCCCTTGGGCATACTCAAAGAGTTCATTTTGCCCGGTGGCAGCCCGGCAGCCGCACAAGCACATGTACTGCGTTGTGTGGCGCGTCGTGCAGAACGTAGCGTCGTGGCGGTGCCCTCAGAATCCTTGCCACAAGAAGGCCCGCGCCTGTATCTGAACCGCCTGTCGGATTTGTTGTTTGTGCTGGCGCGTACCTTGAACCGCCATGCAGGCCGCTCCGACGTGCTGTGGGAGCCCAAGCGCAACGAGCCTGGCAAGGGCTGATCGCCCCATCGCGACTGCAACTATAAAAATAGGGCCCTGCTTTAGCAGGGCCCTATTCCTTTTCAGGCTAGATCAATGCGAGTGGTATCCGCAAACTTCAGCACAGGCTCGTCCGTGGGGTCTTCGTAGACCTGCCACTTCAAGGACTGGCTGCCTACCTGAATATCCACGGTAGCCAGGGTGTTTTCCGCGTCACTGTCCGCCGGGTCACAGCGCCAGATCGGAAATTCCGCATGGTGCTGATCCGCCAGGACGATCAAAGGATCAAGCGCAGCACCGGCTTGTGCCAACAATTGATCCCCACGCTCCTGCCGCAGTTCGGACGACCGGGTAATACGCTGTTCAAAGCCTTTCATGGACGGATGTACCGCATGGTTGGCGTGCAGATGGTTTTGCTCAATGGTCTGCACAGAAACGGCCTCGGCACTGAACTCCACGCTCAGCAAGCGTGGATCGCCACGCTGCGCCAGACTCAAATGGAAAGCGCCGGAACGCGGGTGATCCTGCAAGATCCCTACTGCCTGATCCAGATCAGGCTGATCCAGCATGGCGCGGGTCAGGACCATGCGCGGCACCCCTGGGGCCACATGCCGAGCCCGCACATTATTCACCGTCATGGCCAAACCGGCCTGGGTCACTGCAAAGCTGTGGCCCGGCAAGGAAGCAGGGTAAAGAAAAGAGACAAAGGACATGCCGCTGTCGGGGATGAATTTGGCCACCCCGCAGTAACCGGCAAAACCTGGATCACCATCTTCGTTATGCACCAGACGAGGCTCGCCCTGGGCGGGCATTTGCACGGTGGTGCAACCATCGGGAGCCATGGCCCACAAGTCGCCCCGGCAATTCCACAAGAAAACGTCTTCAAAGGGGAGCTCCAGACCCAATGCCAGGCCCTGGAGCTCGGTCCATATTCGGGGGAAATAACGCTCGGTGTACTGAGCCAGCTGACCGGCTACAGCCGTCCCCTTCGATTGCATGATGCCTTGCCACGCTGCTGAGTTCAGCAAGTAGGCATGCACGGCGGGGGCTCCGAAACGTCCCAAAGAATGGCCAATTTCTTTGGGACCACCACTTAACTCCAGATAGGACAACTTAGCCATTGCGTCTATTTCCAGTAAGCACCGGACTGGTGCAATTGATTTTCAACCAACTCAATACCGCTGACAGCACGACTGCCCGCCTTGGCCAGAACCTGTTCCAGCAAGACCTCCACCAGTGCCTGTGCAGCAACCAGAGAAGGAAAAAAAGACGGACTGTCGGTTCCAAACAATAATGTGGCATCTGCCTGCTGCGCAATAGGGGCAAGCAAGCTGTCGCAAATCGCCAGAATTTGTGCATCTGCCTGTCGGGCCGCTGCATGGGCCAGCACGGCTTCCTGGGAATACGGTGCAAAACCGAACAAGACCAGCACATCCCCTTTTTGCAGCGCCCGCAGATCCATATCCAGAGTGCCGGACTCGCCACGCAACAAGCCAATCGAGGGCCGGAACAGACGGTACTGATAATGGAAGGAAAAAGCGGGTGCAAAAGAGGCTCTGAACCCGGCCACAAAAACCCGCTTGGCCTTGTTCAGCAATTCCACAGCCTGTGGCAAGCGTGCTTCATTCACCTCGCGCAGCAGCGCCAGAGTATCCATTTGTGCTGTCAGCGTCTGCGCCAGGCGATCTTCTTTATTTCGATTGCGTACCACCGCCCGGGCCTGATCGGCATAGCGCCTTGCACCCTGTCCATGCAGCGCCTGGGTGAACACAGCCTTGAACTCTGCCCAACCGCCAAAGCCCAAAGACTGGGCAAAGCGCAGCAAGGTAGCAGGCTGCACCTGTGCCTGCGCGGCCAACTGACGCATGGACATCAAGGGCACCTGTTCGGCGTGATCCAGCACATAGCGCGCGCTTTGCTGGAACTGCGGCGACATGGTGGCAAACGCTGCCTGAATACGCTCGGTCAGATTGCTCAAGGAGTTCATGGGCCAACACGCTTAAAAAGGGGACATCAAGTATATATCGGGCGCAAATGCAGTCTGGGCGCAACAGTGAGGCCTTTATCCACCTGTCCCGACAAATCAATGATGATTTATTTGTTGAAAGTATTATTATATATTCAACATACGTTGAAAATCCTTCCGGGCCTACTTTCTGGATCTGCGCCATGACACATGTCTTTCATCGCAACCCCAAACAAACCTTGCCCTGCGCCGTCAAAGGCGATGGTATCCGCATCGTGGACAGCAATGGCAACACTTATATAGACGCCAGCGGTGGCGCGGCCGTATCCTGCCTGGGCCATAGCCACCCTGTTGTGATCGCTGCCATCAAGCAACAGCTGGACCAGATTGCCTACGCCCACACCTCCTTTTTCAGCAGCCAGGCCGCCGAGGACCTGGCAGATTTTTTGACCAGCCGATCCCCCGGTGATCTGGACCATGTGTACTTTCTGTCCGGAGGCTCGGAGGCCGTAGAAGCCAGCCTGAAGCTGGCACGGCAGTATTTCGTGGAGATTGACCAGCCCGAGCGTCATATTTTCATCGCACGCCGTCAGAGCTATCACGGCAATACGCTGGGGGCTTTGGCCATTGGCGGCAATGAATGGCGTCGCAAGCCATTCCTGCCTCTACTGGCTCCGGCCCAGCATGTCTCGCCCTGCTACCCCTACCGCGACCAAGGCAGTGATGAAAGTGCCGAGCAATATGCCGACCGTCTGGCTCAGGAACTGGACGACATGATTCAAAGCCTGGGTCCCCAGAACGTCGCGGCCTTTGTCGGCGAGACTGTAGTGGGCGCGACCGCTGGTGCCTTGGCGCCAGTAGGCGATTACTGGAAAAAGATCCGTCGGGTCTGCGACAAGCACGGCGTGCTGCTGATTCTGGATGAAGTCATGTCGGGCATGGGGCGGACCGGCTATCTGTTCGCCTGCGAAGAGGACGGAGTCGTGCCGGACATCATGGCCATTGCCAAGGGTCTGGGTGCGGGCTATCAGCCTATTGGTGCGATGCTGGCCAGTGACCGGATTTACCAAGCCATCCTGAATGGCTCGGGCTTTTTTCAGCACGGCCATACTTATATGGGTCACGCCACAGCCTGCGCTGGTGCTTTAGCCGTGCAACAAGTCATTGAGCAAGACCAGTTGCTGGAAAACGTCCGTCAGCGCGGCGAACAATTGCGCCGGGAGCTGCATCAGGCGTTGGACAGCCACCCCAATGTGGGTGATATACGTGGTCGTGGCCTGTTTGTCGGAGTCGAACTGGTACAAGACAAGGCCAGCAAGCAAGCGCTGGACCCTGGCTTGAAAACCCACGCCAAGATCAAGCAGCATGCGTTTTCCCAAGGTTTAATGCTCTACCCTATGGGTGGCACGATAGATGGAGTTCACGGCGACCATATCTTGCTGGCACCGCCCTTTATCTGCACCGAGGCCGACATTCACGAAATCGTGACACGTCTGACCCAAACCATCGAACACATCCTGCCCCGATAAACCCGTCGAGCAGAGCGTCGAACAAACAGTCAGAACGCTCTGCTGACTGCGCTGCGGCAAGCCAGCCGCAAGAGGCACCGCTAGTTATACATAAAGGAGAACCATGGCCCGCCTACCCTATGCTGACCTGAAAGCCCCCGACGCCGCCCCACTGGTAGAGCAGATCATTGCAGAGCGCGGCAGCGTCTTGCACCTGTACCAGATGCTGCTGCACAGCCCACCCATTGCCAAAGGCTGGCTGAATCACCTGACCGGCATACGCCACAACAGCAGCCTGCCGGGCGATCTGCGCGAACTGGTCATCATGCGCGTAGCCCTATTGAACCGCGCCCCTTACGAGGCCGATCAACATGCCCCTATCGCGCTGGCAGAGGGGCTAAGTCGAGCCCAACTGGATGCTCTGCCCGACTGGCAAGACTCCGAGGCCTTCACGCCCATTCAGCGCGCTGTGCTGGCTTACACCGATGCCATGACTCTGAATGTGCAAGTGGAGTCCGCTGTTTTTCAGGAGGTACGCCAGTATTTTGATGAAAAACTGACGGTTGAGCTGACCGCCACCATCGCTACCTACAATATGGTGTCGCGCTTTCTGGAAGCCCTGCATATTCATTCCGACGACTCGCGTTAAAACGGCACCCTGAGCACATCCGTCCGGCCGCCTCCCAGGCGCCCCGCTAAAAACTCCACAAACAAACGCAGTTTTGGAGGCAAATGGCGGGTGGGAGGATACAAGGCCCACAAGGCCCCGCAATACTGAGTACGGAACTCCCAATCGGCCAGCACCCGCACAATACGCCCTTCCTGCTCCGGCTCCTTGGCCACAAAGCAGGGCAAACTGCCTATCCCCAAGCCGCGCTCCACCGCATCCAGACGCACACCCGTATGGTTGGCCGCATAACGCCCGCTGACCGACACATTCAGCACACGCCCGCCTTTATTGAAACGCCAACGTGAATCGCTGGGTGCCTCGCCCAGGTAGATGCAGCTATGTTCGCGCAACTGCTGGGGATGTACGGGCAGGCTGTGTTCGGCCAGATACTCCGGACTGGCGTACAAGCCATGCCGAATATCCGTCAGATGACGCCCCATCAAACCGGGCGGCGGCTGATCCGTGATGCGTATCGTCAGATCCAACTGATCGTCGATCAGGTCTGCATAGCGATCATCCAGATTCATCAGCACATTCACTTTGGGGTGCGCCGCCAGAAAATCCGGCATATGCGGATGAATCAGAAAATGCCCCACGGCTTTGGGAACACTCAAGCGTATCTGCCCCTCCGGCTCGGTCTGGAACTGCCCCGAGATCTCCATCGCGGCCTGGGCGCAGGACAGCATGTCACGGGCATGCTCGTAAATTGCCTGGCCACTGTCGCTTAGCCGTAATTTACGCGTCGTGCGCTGCAATACCCGCGTTCCCAAACCTTTCTCCAGACGCGCAATGGAACGGCTGACTGCCGACGGGGTATAGCCCAGTTGGCGAGAGGCTTCGGAAAAGCTGCCTGTCTCCACCACTTTGACAAAAACCACCATATCGCTCATCAGGGAAGTGAGATTACTTGTGCTCATAGGGAATAAATTATTTCAATGAATTGCAATTATCAGGACTGCCCACTATGCCTACAATGCCTTAAAACCAACCTACAGGTAATAAAATGCAAGATAAATTATATTTGACTAGCAATAGCCTTACCTGCATAGCGGAAATCCTGGAGTGTTATCACTCCGAAAATGAGCGTTATGCTGTCAGGCTGGATAAAACCTTATTTCATCCCCAAGGCGGGGGTCAGCCTTGCGACAAAGGCACGATAAATGGGCACGAGGTCCTGCATGTAGCTCAAAACCGCGACGGTCACGTACTGCACTACCTGCATGTGCGCCTGCCGCTGGGGCCCGTAGAACTACATATTGATCGCGCTCACCGACTGGAGCACGCCCGCCTGCATACGGCCGGCCACCTTATCGGCCATCTGGTTGAACGCATAGGCTGGCAGGCCGTAAAGGCGCATCACTGGCGGGGCGAGTCACGGGTGGTCTTTCGCAACCCCAAGGATGCTCTGCCCCCCTTCCTGGATGATTTGTCCAATCGTTGTGCTGAACAGATTCAATTGGCTCAGCCAATTTCCATCAGTTTTCAGGAAGGGCGCCGCGAGGTTGCGATTGGTAGCCTGGGGTGCTACCCCTGCGGCGGCACACATGTTGGAAACACATCCGAATTAAATGGACTGAAAATAATCCGTATAAAAAACAAAAAAGATGAATTGAGCATTCATTATGAAATGAAGAATTAATAAATAATAAAAATCATGGCAGTTTATTAGCTCTGGCTATTATCGGAAAAGAAAAACAATTCTTTTAGAACCCCCAAGGGAAGTGAGATATGTATTTAGAGACCGAACGATTGCGGACTGAGCATATGCAGTCCCTGCTAAATGGCGAACTCCTGGCTATCCGCCTCTCCGGCTTCATTGATGCGCCCACCTCACAAAAGCTGGGCGAGCAAATCATAGACAAAGGCTTTGATCGCTATGTGAACGCTCCGAGCATCGGCCGCATTGGCATGGCTTTTTACGAAGCCGAAAACCAGCCCGAACGCATGGCCTCCTATTTCGAGGGGGTTTTTGACAATATCGACGAACTGCGCCGCCGCTGCGCCCCCTACCTGTCCCCGATTGACGTGCTGCGTTGCACGCTGGATGAAGTCTGGCCTGCCGGAGCCACACTGGAGACCTTGTACGGAAAGAAAATGTATGTGGGCTTGTCGCGCGTGGTGCAACCCGATGTGCGCTTTCTGGCGCATCACGACATTTTGGCCAAGGACGCCCCCGGGAATTACCAGGCCATCAGTCTACAAGGCCAGTTGGCCGCCAATGTCTATTTGAAAATGCCCGAACAAGGAGGTGAACTGCAAATCTGGCAAACCGAACTGAGCCCGGATGAATTTGATGAAATGCGTGGCGACAGCTATGGCATCCATCCTGATTTGTTGGGCACCCCCGAAGTACAGATACGCCCCGGTCCGGGCGATCTGATTATTTTCAATTCTCGCAAAATGCATGCCGTCACCCCCGGCAAGGGCGATTTGCGCCTGAGCCTGTCTTGCTTTGTGGGCTATCGCGGCCCGGCCATGCCGCTGACCTTCTGGAGTTAATGTGTTGCAAACCTATTGGCCAGAGTTCGCTACTCTGGCTTTGATTCATTTTTTGGCCGTTATTGCCCCTGGACCAGATTTTGCTGTCACCATCCGCCAAAGTGTGCGGCTAGGCCGCCAGGCCGGTATTGCCACTGCCATTGGTATTGGCGCCGGAATCTCCGTGCATGTGATCTATACCTTGATGGGCGTGGGAGCCCTGCTGCACTCCACCCCCTGGCTGATGAGTGTGGCCGAGGTATTGGGAGGTGCTTACCTTCTCTATATAGGCTGGGGATTCCTGCGCCAGGCCAGCACACCGATGGAAGTGAGCCTGGCCGAGTCCGACAATGGCAAACCCGCTGCTGTCAGCGTACGCCAGTCCTTGACGCTGGGCTTCATGACCAATGCCACCAACCCTAAGGCGACGCTGTTCTTTCTGGCCGTGTTTACTACCGTGGTCAGCGCCAGCACGCCTTTGACGACCCAGATGCTCTACGGCGTCTGGATGTGCCTGGTTAATGCGGGCTGGTTTATTGTGGTCAGCCTGATCTTTACCAATCCTCGCGTACGTCAGCGATTCCTGCGTATGGGGACCTGGTTTGAGCGCGTGACAGGGGTTCTACTGCTGGGGTTTTCGCTGCGCCTGCTGATCCATGCCGGTCAGCGCATCCTGCTTTAAGCCCGCCGACAAGCCATGGAGCCCAAGGCTACGAGTGATAAGGTCTGCGCAGCAGAACCATCAGACGCTAAACAGCACACAGGTTTGACTTCATGCCTGTACTCACCATCTTGGCCTGAGCACCGTCTGGCACCTATGCGGCGCTATGGTCTTGGCTTGGGCTCTGCACACCATAAAAAAATCCCCGCCCTGAACACAGGGCGGGGATTTTTACTCCTTAGACCATGGACTCACCCGTCTTGCGGGCGTTGCGCCAGTCACGGACCAGGTTACCGACCAGCAGAACCAGAATGATGGCTGACATGACTGGCCAGACCAGAAAGTAAATCGTCATAAGCATAGTGTTCTCCTTTTAACGTCTTGTCTCATACCCTCAAGCACGAGCCGAGGCTGGCTCACCTTGTTTCGACTCCCGAACTTTCTGCTTGCTCGGTGCAGGTGTGTCATCGTAGTGAAACGACTGCACACGCTCGGCAAGCACAGAGAAATCAAAACGTTCCTGACTACGCAAGCTGATGGCCACACACACCACAGCGCTAACGCCGTAGGCGGTCAGGGAACCCATCAAAACAAGGTACTCACGCAAAAAGCCAATGAAGTTGGGCAAAAGAATCGCAGTGGCAATCACCCCCACCGCAATCGCAATACGGCTGCGGAAGAAGGCAAAAGCCATCAAACCGGCAACCACACCGCCACCAATCGAAGCGGTAATCTCATAGAACACGGCTACCGCACCTTCGATAGGAATCAACTCAAAACGCACGATCGTAAACAGCACGACGGCACACAAAACCGACCAGCTAAAGGCTTTGTTGGTAACACGATCCCAGTAAAAGCTGACAATGACCGGGAACACAATCGCGCCCCACAAGGCACCCACAAACACCAGCATGACCAGAATATCCAGCTTCAGGCTGGCGAAGATCACACCCACCATCGTGGCAACCACCATGGTGATACGGCCCCACCACAACATGCGGGCTGGTTTTGGACGACCACGAGCAATGTTTTTGGCGTAGATGTCGGTCATCACGATAGCCGACAATGCAGCCAGGTCCGAGTCCGCCGTGGAGGACAAGGAGCCCACCACCAGGATGAAGAACAAGGCAATGCCAAATGGCGGCAAGTAGGTGGACGCCATCTGCGGGATGATGTTGTTCATGTTTCCATCCACAGGCTGCAAGCCGGTGAACAGAGCCAGCAAACCCAACATGCCCAGACCAATCACCACGGCACCATAACCAATGGTGGCCGTCAGGAAAGTGGGTTTGATCAGGTCCTCGCGTACGGCGAACAGGCGCTGGGCAATGGTTTGGTTACCAATCGCGTAAGCCAGCACCGCCACAAAATACGGCGCCCCCTGCTCCAGAATTGCCTTGGTGGAATAGAAGTTGGCTTGCTCGGAATCCAGACGCCACCAGTTGGCCTGCACCATCTCCGGGCCACCGGCATTAAAGAAGATCAGCGGGATAATGACCACGGCCGACAAAATCATGGCAACCAGCTGGGCAAAGTCCGTCATCACCGAGGCGCGGAACCCCGACCACAGGGTATAGGACAAGACGCCCAGACCCGCAATCAGCACACCTTGAATAAATGTCAGAGGGCTAAGGATCGAGACCAACGCACCTGCCGCGGTGAAGTTCACCATCAGGCTGATACCACTGCCTACCACGTTGGAAATCGCCATAATCATCTGGCTGGACGAGCCGTGCCGTGCATGCAGCACCTCGGCCAGGGTGTGCGCCTGCGGGGCCAACTGGCGAAAACGTCGCCCGAAGGGGTAGATGAACAAGATCATCAAGGCTCCCCATAGCCCGTAATGCAGAGGGCCGGATAGCCCGTACTTGAAGCCCGAGGTCGCGCTGGCATAAAACGACGCCGCCCATACCCAGGTGGCAATCATGCTGGCCGCCGACAGGCCAAACCCCACCGCACTGTTGGATACCATGTATCCGTCCACGTTTTCTTTCTTTTGACCAATCATGAGCGACATCAGGAACGTCGCGCCATAAAAGCCGACCAATAACAATATGGCCGTCGTGGTTGAAAGCGTAAAAAACTCCGCCTCTTGCATGTCTTTCCTTTTCTCTTCTGCGCGAGAGCCACTTGCACCACCTGGCTCACTCGCATGCATGCCGATTCCGCATTAACGCGCTGGGCGACACCCATCCCAGGACCAGAACCGAAACACTTGAACCGAACGCGCGCACAAACGCCCCCGCCCTTGGCACAAGCCAAAGCGAGAAAAAAGCAAGACACAGCGCAAAGTGCCTCACATTGCGGCGAGTCTGCGGGCCTTACAGCAAATAAATAGGGCCAGAGACAAGCCGCTCTGTTGCAGGCCGATGTCGTGTGAGACAGTCGGCTGGTTGTTCCGCGACCCAAGGGCCGGGCAAGGTGTTTCGGGCTAAAGCCGGGTTGTTGTGCAACAACCTGTTGAAGAACGAGCCGCCATTTTGTTATGCAATTTTGTCGCACCTGAACGGCCTGTTCGAGAAGCTGATTCAATGAACCAGAGCGATCAATTATACATATTTAAAATTTAAGGGTCTATATCATGCTGTTTCAGCATCGAGAAAGGGCGTTCCAGCCCTTTACTAATCATTCGTAGACCTCATCATTGCTAAGGCTCACGCGTGTCAGCTCCTGACATGCAGCGGGTACTTTGCCCACAAAAGCGTAGCCTTCCCCGCGCACCGAACGAATGGGCAGCTCCTCTCCCATCGCGGTTAATTTACGTTTCAAGCGACTGATCAAAACGTCCACAGAACGGGCAGTTGCCTCCCGCCCCTCTTCCAGCGGAAAAAGGCGATCGCGTTCTACGGTTTCTGGACAGACGGAAAACAGAACCTGAACAATCCGACGCTCACCGCGGGTCAACATGACAGAATGGCCTTTAGGCGTCATCATGGTCCAGCCGTTTTCGGTCAAATCCCATAACTGGGACTGCGGTTTCACATCCTGTTTTCGCATGAAGGTGATGGCTGGAGGCAAACCGTCTTGCGCACCGCGCAGACTCTGTTGCAAGGCAAAACCACGACGACGCAAGGCTTGTACGCAGGCCACCACCTCTACCGGCAAGGCATCTTGATCGAAGCAGGCATCAGCTCCCACCAGCAGCAGATGACCCCGTTCCAGACCAGCCATTTTGTCGCGCCGCACAACAATCACCCCCGCAGCCGGAAAATCCATACGCAAGCGATTAATGTGCAGGAAAACGTTGTCAGCATGACACAGCAAGGCCAATACCATTTCGCCTGCGGCGATGTGCGCCAGCGACAAGCATTTCTCCATGGTTTCAACTGTCTGAACTCTCACCCCCCACTGCTCCGACTCCAAAACGATCTGCCGCAAACTGGCATTGTCGTCATGCAACAGGAAAGTCTGTTCAACCGTCATAGTCCTCATCCTTGCAGGCCCTCTAAGGCACCTGTATTTCTTCTAACCTTGGACCTGCCTTAACAGACGCTGAGCAGCATCAGGCATGGATAGGTAAAGCATTCCCTGTTTCAGGGACTCATCAATTCGGGCAACCTGGGCTATCCGATCTTCCATGCCTAAAATCCGCGAGGCTCCCACATTAGCAAAGCCAACGTCAGCCAGTCTATGCGTGGCCAATAAATTAATTTGAAAGTTCGCTAAACACTGGCGCTGATAGGCTCAAACTGCCCTTAGCCGTGAAATCATTGATTTGACAACCACAAAGACCACTTCCCCTCCTCAACAGACCTTGACGACAAACCTAAATCCCCATTCATGGAAACCTCAATTAAATTCTCTCCATTATTCTATAATTTGATGTTTTCTATTCCCATCGAGACCCATTACGCCCTTCCAAAACAAAAAATATAAAATAAATTCCCTATTTTAATTTTGTTTTAAATTTCAGTACCATTTCACTATCAACGAACGAAACAGCTAACAGGCACACCACCGTGCGCATAAATGTATCGCCCCACAAGCAGGGCAGATAGTATTCACTCAGCACAAAACCCAGCTACAAAGACCAACACCGTGCCAGCCCCTGCTGCGCGCCCAAGGCAAAACCAATACGTAATAAAACCAGCAAATTCTGGAGCAATAAGAAAAACATGAGCTTCAGACGAAACATACTTAAGCAATTCACCTCTTGAGACACAAAAATTTACTTTCACTCAAGCTGATGTAATTCTAATAATTAAAACCGCGCATACATTAACACTCTGCGTCTCAAACACGCTATATTTCTATTTAGCCCCACAACAAAAGTTACATTATTTCAGTTCATTTCTTTTTAAACCCATTAAACGCCGCCTCAAATCGAAAAAATGCAAAAAGGAGGACTCATTACATTCAAATATTTGTCTTTTGTTTCAGATTAGTAAATGAAGCATCCAAACAATACACAAACACACAAATAAAAACCCCGCCGTAGCGGGGTTCATCATGTCCAGCAGACTCAAGGGTCAGGCACGGCGGGCATAGCCTGCACGAGCCAACACACCCAGTGGGCCAATTTGGCGGACCAGATCTATTTGCTCGGGGGTGCGCACATAAATGCAGCCTGCATACGACAGTGCATTGACCGAAATACCGTCAACTAACTCCACGCTGCGGGGCACCACCAGCATCCACCCCTGGCCTGCCAACATATTATGTGGCGGCAGCAAGCCATCTTCTGCCGGTTCCAATCCCAACTCATTGCAGGCAGTTCGGTACGAACTCAAAAGACTGGCTGCCAAGGCTTCCGGCTCCTGCGCATCCTGCAAACGCACAAAACAGTGTTCAAAAGCCAGCGCGGGATGTTGATGCGCACTGCCTGCCGCAGCCTGGGTGGGGAGCTTGTCCAGATACAGGGCCAGCGAGCCGTTGCTAGCCGCCTGTGGAATCCATTGTGTATGTTTATGACGCTGACTGGCCCCAGCCGGGCCACCGCCGTTATAAAAGCCCAGACCGCCTTGCACGGCCAGGAAATCCGCCAGAATTCGGAAATCAATCTCGCGCAGCGGGCTGAGCTGTTCGGAAAACACCTTGTCGGCCAGCACCAGATGCAGATCACAGACGGCAAACTTGTTCAGCACGATATTGTGCGTACTACTGGCGTCATCCACTGTCAGTGCCGGGGCAGGTGGCAAAAAGGGATTGAAGTTGGGGTCACGTGGCCCACCTGGAATCGAGACGCTGGCGGCATCCTTGGCCGCCAGAGTGGATACCCAACGCACAAAAAATGTCAGCCCCTGATCGTGCATCAGCTCTTCCTGAGCTTGCACGGGCAACAAATCACCGCTGGCCAGCGCAGCCTGGCTTAGTTGGTCCAGGCGTTGCAAAATTTCCTTGCTCACGTCGTCTCGCTCCTCATCTGAAGTTGTATAGTGACGCCTTATTGTAGGCAAGAGACGCGAATAAACGCGCATTGCAGCCTAGTGCGAATTTTCCACCATCCCTATCAGGAGTACTCCATGTCCGGTATCCGCCGTATTGCCAGCCCACTGCCACTGCCCTTCTCGCGTGCCACCATGGCTGGCGGCTTTCTGTTCTTGTCCGGCCAGATTCCTTACGACGCCCAAGGTGAAGTGGTGCGCGGTTCCATCCAGGACCAGACCCACGCCGTATTTGATCGCCTGATCGAAGGCCTGGCTCTGGCTGACGCCACCTTGGCTGATGTGGTCAAAGCCACTGTCTGGTTGTCCGATATGGCCTTGTTTGCCGACTTCAACAAAGTCTACGCCGAGCGCTTTGGCGACACCCTGCCTACTCGCTCGCTGGTTGAAGCCAAGCTGGCCAAAAACGTAGACGTAGAAATCGAAGTGCAGGCCTGGCTGGGCGATCGCGCCTAAGCAGCCTTAAGGCCGACGGGCCGTCACACAAATTAACGCTGCCTGGCCCTGGCTATGGCACACTGAATTCCCCTAGTCCAAGGAGAATCCTGATGCGTTTTTTTGCTTCGGCCCGTCACATTTTGCTGGCTTGTTCTGCCTTAGGTCTTGGCGCCAGCAACCTCGCCTATGCCGCCAACACGGGCAAAACCGCAGAACCGACTGCGATCAAACGCTATCTGGGCGACTCGGACATGCCTTTTTCCCGCGCCGTGCAGGCCGGGGACTTTCTATTCCTGTCGGGACAAATCCCGCTGAATGAAAAAGGCGAAATCATACGCGGCAGCATTGAAGATCAAACCAATGCCACGCTGGACCGGATTGAAGAGACCCTGAAGCTGGCAGGTGCCGACTTCAGCCATGTCGTCAAAGCCACGGTCTATTTATCCGATATTGCCTTGTACGAGCAATTCAACAAAATCTATAAAGAACGCCTGGGCAGCAACTTCCCGGCCCGCTCTCTGGTACAAGCCAAACTGGCGGGTGGTGTAGATGTGGAAATCGAGGTTCAGGCCTGGATGGGTGCGCAAAACAGCCCCGCCAAGCATTGATGCAGGCCACTTACTATAGGTAATTCGATATAAGCAGCCCGCTTACAGCCTGGCTATCTTGTATGGCACACTAACACCCTTAGCCAGACCCTTTACCCACGCCAGGCTTGCCGCCTGGCGTTTTCGTGCCTTTACGGAAACTCTCATGATCTACGCGATTACTGCCCTATTCGCCTTTCAGCTATTAGGCGAGATCCTGGTGCAGACCTTGTCCTTGCCATTGCCAGGCCCTTTGGCCGGCATGCTGCTTCTGACTGCCGCCTTGCTGATTCGAGGCGGCGTGCCCAGCTCTTTGGAGAGCACGGCCAGTGTCATGCTGCAGAACCTGATGCTGCTGTTCATCCCCGCTGTCACGGGCGTGATGTTGTATTTTGATCGGGTAGCCGAGGAATGGCAGCCCTTTTTGATCGCCACCCTGGGCGGCACCGTCATCACCATGGTGGTCACAGCCCTGGTGCTCAATCGTCTGCTTAAGAATCGTCAGGAAGAAGAATAATGACGGACGGACTTTTTCAAATCTGGGTCTTTTTATCCAGCTCGCCCCTGCTGTGGCTGACCTTGACCTGCTCGGTCTACGCAGGCTCGGTCTGGATGTACCGCCAGTCGGGAAGTAGCCCCTTTTTGTTGCCGATTCTGGTCTCGGTCGTTGTGATTGTAGCCCTGCTCTTGCTGACCCGCACGCCTTACCCCGTTTACTTTGAAGGGGCCAAGTTCATTCACTTCCTGATTGGACCAGCAACCGTCGCCCTGGCTGTACCGCTCTACAGTCAACTGCGTCAGCTGCGCAAGATCTGGAAGCCGCTGACCATTGCCCTGATCATTGGCTCGGTTACCGCTATTTTCAGCACGGTCCTGATTGCCTGGGCTTTGGGCGGATCAATTGAAACCATCATGTCGGTTGCCCCACGCTCGGCCACCATGCCGATTGCCATGGCCTTGGCAGAACAATTTGACGGTCAGCCTTCCTTGGCTGCTGTAGCGGTTGCCATTACCGGGATTGCGGGCACGATCATGGCGCGCCCGCTGTTGAACTTGCTGCGCATTGATCGCCCCGAGGCTCGGGGCTTTGCGGTGGGTGTAACGGCACATGCCATTGGTACGGCACGTGCCTTGCAGGTTCACGAAACGATTGGGGCATTTTCCGCCATTGGCCTGAGCCTGAACGGGATCATGACTGCCGTGCTGGTTCCTTTTGTTCCTATAGTCCTGCGCTGGTTAGGCGTGGCCTGACCCGGCAAGACAGGCTGGCTCTAGCGCCACTCGTCTCGATAGACGAAGCGGGGCATCTGCCAATTGCGGTGCAGAGCCAGCATACGGAAACTCAAGCCGATAATCATGGGACCCAGCAGGGTCACATACGGGTGCCAGTCCAGATGCTGGGCACCCAGATACAAAGCGCCGGTCAGCATGGATACGCTGGCATACATCTCCTTGCGTAGCAGCAAGGGGATGTCATTACACAAGATGTCGCGCAAGACGCCACCGGCACAACCGGTAATCATGCCGCTTAGCAGCACCACCGTAATGGGCAGCTTCATTTCCAGCGCGATCTGACAGCCAATCACGGTAAAGACCACCAGTCCCATGGCATCGAGCAGCAGGAACAGGCTGTGCAAACGCCGCATGATCGGAGCGATCAAAGCCGTAAGAATGGCCGCCCCTGCCGTGATCCAGAGGTATTCAGGATGCTGTACCCAAGTCAGCGGGTAATGCCCTAAAAGCACATCCCGCACCGAGCCACCGCCCAGAGCGGTGACACAGGCGATGGTACAGACCCCCACCCAATCCATGTCACGACGGCCCGCGGCCAGCGCTGCGGTCATGGCCTCTGCAGTGATGGCGATAATGTAGAGAACAAGTAAGAGCATGATATTTTTTACGCATCAAGCTGTTGAATAAGACCCCGATAACAACGCAGCATCAGCAAGCCAGGCACAGCAATAAAGACGGTACAAATAAAAAAGCCTGGCCAACCCAGGGATTCGACCAGCACAGGCGTCAGAGGCCCGGCCAGATAGGTACGCCCCACTGCCGACAGGGCCGACAGCAGCGCAAATTGAGTGGCGGAATAGGTCCGATTACACAAAGCCATCAGCAAAGCGACAAAAGCCGCTGTGCCCAGGCCACCACACAGGTTTTCCAGACCGACCACAATCCCCATCAGCCACATGGATGGCGCGGTTTCAATCGCGATCAGCCAATAGCCCAGGTTGGAGACGGCCTGCAAAATACCAAAAATCATCAAGGCCCGGTATAGCCCCAGACGGGCCATGATCGCCCCACCCATCAAGGCTCCGACGACCGTAGCAGCCAGACCAAACACCTTATTGATAGTGCCGACCTCGGACAAGGTAAAGCCGGCTGCACGAATCAGAAAAGTGGTGGACAAGGCACCTGCAAAAGCATCACCCAGCTTGTAGAGCACAATCAGCGCCAGAACACTCCAGGCACCTGGACGCGAGAAAAAATCGGCCAAAGGCGCGATCACGGCTTCTGACAAACTGCGTGGTGGACGGCTTTGTTCCTGTGGGTCGGGTGAAATCAGGGTCACCAGCGCGCACAGCGCCATGAAGGCACCCATCAGAAAATACGTGTTGGACCAGCCCAGCCAGCGGTCCGCCAGAATCAGGGCCAGGCCGCCGGACACAATCATGGCAATGCGATAGCCCATGACTTTGACCGCCGCCCCCGCCGCTCGCTCATGTGCTTGCAGCACGTCCGTGCAATAAGCATCGAAGGCTATGTCCTGCGTGGCCGACAAGAAGGCCACCCACACGGCCAGCAAGGCCAGTGCGGTCAAATTCACCGAGGGAGAAAACAGGCCCATGGCCGCAATGGAGGCGGCCAGCAGCAGTTGAGTGACCAGGATCCAGCCGCGCCTGCGCCCCATGAACGGCGGCGCGTAGCGATCAATCAGGGGAGCCCAGAGAAACTTCAGCGTGTAGGCCGAGCCGACCAGGGTCAGAAAACCAATCTCGGTCAGTGAAACATTTTCAACGGTTGCCCAGGCCTGCAAGGTGCCTGAAACCAGGGCCAGAGGCAGGCCGCTGGCGAACCCCAGAATCAGCAAAGGCAAGACTCGGGGACTGGTATAGACACGTGACACGTCAGGCCTTATTAGCGCTAAGCAGCAAGAAAATGGGGGGACTCGAAACGATACATGGCCAGGGTACTGCGCCAGCCCGGCAAAAAACGCACCGTGTCGCGACCATTGAAGGCAGCACGATCAAGAATACGTACGCCCACCGCCTGGGCCAGATCCTGAAAGTCTTTCATGGTGCACAAATGGATGTTGGGCGTGTTGTACCACTGGTAAGGCATTTCGCCCGTGACTGGCATGCGCCCGCGCAAAATGCTCCAGCCATGCGGCCAATAACCGAAGTTAGGAAACGAGACGATACCATACCGTGCCACCCGCGCCATCTCGCGCAGGATGTGCTCGGTATGGTGCATGGATTGCAGTGTCTTGGACAGGACAACGGTATCGAACTGCTGGTCGCTGAACAGCGCCAGGCCTTTTTCCAAGTCCTGCTGAATGACATTGACGCCACGGCGTACCGAAGCAATCACAAACTGATCGTTCAGCTCCACCCCCGTTCCGACAACCTGGCGCGTGTCACGCAGATGCGCCAACAAGGTGCCATCGTTACAGCCCAGATCCAGCACACGCGAACCTGGCTCAATCCACTGCGCAATGCGCAGCAAGTCCGGTCTTAACATGGCGGCATCCACCTGAGTTTGCGGCTTAGTCATTCTGCCAACACCCCTGTAGTACGGGTGCGCGCAGGCAAGCCCAAATTAGCGGCAATCTGGTCATAGTATCCCTGCACAACGGCATGGTAACGGGGGTCTTCCAACAAGAAAGCGTCGTGCCCGTGTGGAGCATCAATTTCGGCGTAAGTGACCTCGCGCTGGTTGCGCAACAAAGCCTGCACGATTTCGCGCGAGCGCTCGGGCGAGAAACGCCAATCCGTGGTGAAAGACACCAGCAGGAATTTGGCCTGCACCTTTTCAAGCGCCTTGACCAGGTCCCCCTGGTGCTGGCGCGAAGGATCAAAGTAATCCAGCGCACGGGTGATGATCAGATAGGTATTGGCGTCAAAGTAACGCGAGAACTTTTCGCCCTGATAACGCAGATAGGACTCGACCTCGAATTCCACGCCGTAGTTGTAGTGGTACTCACCGCCTTGGGCCGGGGCACGCTGGTTGCGGCCAAACTTCTCGGCCATGACGGTGTCGGACAGGTAGGTGATGTGGCCTACCATGCGAGCAACACCCAGGCCAGCCTTGGGCACCACCCCATGTTCGTAGTAATTACCACCGTGAAACTGCGGGTCGGACAAAATGGCGCTGCGGGCCACTTCGTTAAAAGCGATGTTCTGGGCCGACAGGCGCGGGGTACTGGCAATGACCACGCAGTTTTCCACGCGCTCCGGGCAGCTGATGGCCCAGCTCAGGGCCTGCATGCCACCCAGGGAGCCACCCATAACGGCCGCAAACTTGCGAATGCCAAAGTAGTCGGCCAGACGGGCTTGGGCACGCACCCAGTCTTCTACCGTCAAAACGGGAAACTCGGAGCCCCAAGGTTTGCCAGTAGCCGGATTGATGCTGGACGGGCCGGTAGAACCAAAGCAGGAGCCGATATTGTTGACCCCGATGACAAAAAAACGATCCGTATCAACGGCTTTGCCGGGGCCGACCATATTGTCCCACCAGCCAGTGCTTTTAGGATCGTCGTCGTAATAACCGGCAACGTGATGCGAGGCATTGAGTGCATGACACACCAATACCGCATTGTTGCGCTCTTCGTTCAGGGTGCCGTAGGTTTCGACCGCCAGCTCGTAGCTGGGCAGCACTTGCCCGCTGCGCAGATGCAGGGGTTCGTCAAAGGCGATTAGTTCGGCATGTACAGGGCCCACAGAACCTTCGGGGATCAAACCGCAGGATGGGCTAAGGGCGCCAGTGTCGGCGCTAGGGACGGAATCAGTGGCCATCAGGACCTCTTTAGCTGGATTTATGGAGCGCCCGCAAGCGGATCAGGCAAATCGGCGCAAAACGTATAAGACAAAATTCTAGCATCGCTGCGGCGCGGCGTCCAAATCGACCAGCCAGGATCGATTCAGAACTCTGGGCAACGGTAACGTCATAGAAAAGACAATGCTTTGATTTACATCATTATTTTCATGCACATTTGTCTGCCAGCTAAGCTAAATTTGAGTACATTGGCCCGACGTCTACCACGAATGCATGAGGAATGGCTTTACCGTGACGCACTTAACTTCACGCGAGCAGTCCTGCCTGAACTGGGCTGCCCATGGCAAGACCAGCTGGGAAATCAGCATCATCCTGGGCATTACTGAACGCACGATCAACTTCCACTTCCAGAACGCCTACGCCAAGCTTGGAGTCTATAGCCGCCAAGCTGCCATTACCCTGGCCTTGCAGCAGCACCTGATCAGCGGCGACCCGGCTAGCGAGCTAAGCCGTCAAAGAAAACCTTTGCCTGAGCCGCGTCCGGGGCCTTCCCGGAATCCGTCATAACAAAGCCCTGCACCAGCCAGCCCGGCTCCATGCGTATCATCGCTTCCAGGCGCAAGGCCACACCGCCCACATCGCGCGTCATGAAGAAAATCTGTCCGGGTGGTGGCAACTGTATCTGGTTTTTCTCGCTGACTTGCCCATCGGGTATGAATTTCTCGCGCAGGGAATCGTGCAGTGCCTCGTACAAGCGTTGGCGAGCGGCCTGGTCCTGCTGCAGTTCCTTGGGCAAAATCACATGGCCCACGGTATAGCTTTGCCCGCCCGCCGTGGCGGTGGTCAGGTAAAAATCCAGTTGATGCTGCTCGAAATCCAACAATCGGTGACTGGTCGTGGGCTTGCCGGGCAGCATGGCCGACAGGCCCGTTTGTTCAAGCTGAACCTTGCGCCAGTTAAACTCTGGGCTGCAGGCTGCCAACATCAAGAAAGCCGCCAGTACCGCGGTAATGCGCCTGATCATCATGGTGCTAATCCCATATCCCGTTTCATGCTTTTCATCGGCTGGCTAAACAGCCGTCTTATACTCGCCCTGCCCGATACGCCTTTTGGCGCAACTTAACAAAGCAAGTCTGGTCGGACTACTATTTATAGACGGGGCCAGGCCCCCTTGAACAGTCCCGTATCTTGCACCCGATTTCGAAAGTGGGAAACACCACCATGAACACCAGCCACGAACGCCGCCTTGCCCTGCAACAGAATCCCGAGATTTTGACGGGAATCTTGCGCGGCATCGAAAAAGAAGGACTGCGCGTCGATGCGCTGGGCCAATTGGCAAACACCCCCCACCCGCAAGCCATTGGGTCGGCCCTGACCAACGGCCATATCACGACCGACTACGCCGAGGCCCTGCTGGAGCTGATTACCGAGCCGCAAGCCCGGGTCGAGGACGTGCTGCAGGAGCTGACCGACATCCACACCTTTGTGGCTGGCAAGCTGGACCAGGAGATTATCTGGAACCAGTCCATGCCCGCATTGCTGCCCGCCGAAAAAGACATTGCCATTGCCTGGTACGGCAAGTCCAACACGGGCATGCTCAAGCATGTATACCGCCGTGGTCTGGCCGAACGTTATGGCAAGCCCATGCAATGCATAGCCGGCGTGCATTACAACTTTTCCCTGCCTGATGGCATCTGGCCCTTGTTGAATGTCTGTGGCGACAATCTGCAAGATCAGCGCTCCAATGGGTATTTGGCGCTGATCCGCAACTTCACGCGCTATTCCTGGCTGCTGATGTACTTGTTTGGTGCCTCGCCCGTGCTGGATGCGAACTTCCTGCAAGGTCGCCGCAACAATCTGGACAAGATCGACGACAACACCTTGACCATGCCCTGGGCAACCAGCTTGCGCATGAGCGATCTGGGCTATCACAACAAGGAAGCCCAGGCCGAGCTCCAGCTTTGCTACAACGACCTGGACACCTTTGTGATGCGCATGTATCACGCTGCCGTAACTCCTTGGCCGGATTACGAAAAACTGGGTACCCACCGCGATGGCGAGTGGATTCAACTCAACACCCATATCCTGCAGATTGAAAACGAGTACTACTCCAGCATTCGTCCCAAGCGCACCACCCAGCGCAGCGAGCGCCCGGCTACAGCCCTGGCCCAGCGCGGTGTGGAATACATCGAAGTTCGTTGTCTGGATATAGACCCTGAATCGCCTACTGGAATTTCCGAGCAAACCTGCCGCTTCCTGGATACGTTCCTGCTGTTCTGTGCCGTGCAAGACAGCCCCTTCTTCCCGGACGGCGGCTACTGTCAGGACAGCAAGAACAATTTTGCAACCGTCGTGCGCGAAGGCCGTCGCCCCGGCTTGATGCTGACCAATCAGCAAAAAGAGAGCGTCAGCCTGCAAGACTGGGGCCACGAAATTCTGGAATCGCTGCTGCCTTACGCGCAAATGCTGGATCAGGCCCTGGATACCCAAGGTCACACAGAAGCTGTGCAAGCCCAAATCCGCAAACTGGAAAACCCGGAACTGACACCGTCGGCTCAACTGCTAAGCCGTTTGCGCGAAACCGGTTTAAGCTTTCACGACTACGCCTTGCAACGCAGCCGCGAGCATCACCAGACCTTGCTGGCCCATCCATTACCTGCCGACAAGCAAGCCGCTTTCGAGCAACAGGCCAAAGATTCTCTGCAAGCCCAGATTGATATCGAAGCGCAGGATCAGGAGTCCTTTGAGGACTACGTCCATCGCTACGAACGCAATCTGATTCCGCCTGAAGTGGAAAACAGCTAACGTAGCTTAAGCAACCCGCTGTTCTGAGCCTCCCCAAACATCTGGATAAAATCCGGATTTTTGGGGCTTGTTCATTGGGCCTTTGTTATTTATGGATCCTGGCTTGGCATCCTGTACCAACACACAAGAACAGCCTGTTTGATCTGAACACCCCATTTTTGCCTCTGCTCTGTTGGGCTGTTACTGCTTTACTCTCTTGAGTTCCCGCTCAATCTCGATCAAACGCTGTTTACGCCACAGTCCGCCCCCATAGCCGGTCAAGGAACCATCAGCGCCGATCACACGATGGCACGGAATCATCAAGGCAATCTGATTCGCCCCATTCGCCCGCGCCACCGCACGCACAGCACTTGGCCGCCCTATCTGGCGAGCAATATCGGAATAGCTGCGTGTTTCTCCAGCCGGGATGCTTTGCAATATGCGCCAGACCTCTTGCGTAAAGGCACTGCCACTGGTCAAAGCCAGGGGCGTCTTAAAGCAATCCGATCGTGCGGCAAAATAATCCGCCAACTCGGCAGCCGCCTGCTCTGAAGGCGGCATCACGCCAATACCAATGCCATCCTTGATCGAAGCCTGCAAACGTTTGAGTTCAACGGGCAAGCCTTTTCGATCTACGAACTCCAGCAGATGCAAATGGCTTTGGCTACTGACCACAACCATATCTCCCAAAGGCGTGGGTATCCAGCTAGCCCGAAGCAAGCCACCCGTCCGCAAGGCAGCAGGCGCACAGCCGAGCAAGCGGGCAAAGGCAGCCCGAAACGCACTGGCAGACTCAAAGCTGGCTTGATGCTGCGCGGCAATCACATTGCCACCCATAGCCAAAGTCTCGAAACCCTCGCGCAGACGACGCTGCCTGGCCATTTCCAGAAAGGTCATGCCAAAGTGCCGTTTGAAGCTGCGGCGCACCGTAGACAGGTCATAACCCATACGCTCCAGATGTCCTTCCGACCATCTCAGGCCCGGCTTGGCGTCCAGCTCTCGCAGCAAAGCGGTGATTGTGGGGTCTTCCAAAGCCGCAGCTTGCAGCGGATGGCATCGCTTGCAAGGTCGAAAACCGGCCTGGATGCATTCGCCAATAGTGGCATGAAAGATGCAATTTTCGGCCTTGGGCTTTCTGGCCGGACAAGTCAGACGACAAAACACCCCCGTGGAAGACACGCAGACGAAGGCTTGACCGTCATAGCGTTCATCTCGGGTCAGCAAGGCTGTGTACAGGGTCTGGAAGTCGGGAAGATCAAATAGCATGTCGGATTTTTACTCCGAAACACCAAAACAGACAGACGATTTTCAGGCGTCTATTTCAAGATTCTCAATTTTTTGATGGGCAGGCCGCTGTGCCAGCGTGGTCAAGACCCCTGGAGCTGACATAGTTTTTTTACTAAACCAGAAAATTATTGTTATGTTATAACATCTCGAAAATTAACGAACCGGAAGATGAGATGCGTTTCCAACCCCGCCCCCTGCCACTAGCCCTGGCTCTGCTTTTGTGCGCCTCTGCCCAAGCCAATGAAATTGAAGAAGCTGTCCCTGAACTGGCCCCTATCCGAATCTCTGCCAGCCCCCTGGCCTTGCGACAAACCGAGCTGGCCACCGCCAGCACGGTCCTGCAAGGCCCCAAACTGGATTTGCGCCGCAGCAGCACCTTGGGTGAATTGCTGGACGGTGAAGTCGGCATCCATGTAGACAGCTTTGGTAGCGGTGCCAGCCGCCCCGTCATTCGCGGCCAAACCGCACCTCGCGTCAAAGTTCTGAGCGATGGCGCAGAGGTCATGGACGCGTCGGCCATCTCGCCCGACCACACCATCACAGTCGACACCTGGCAAGCGGATCGCATTGAAGTGCTGCGCGGCCCCTCGGCCCTGCTTTACGGGGGCGGCGCCATTGGTGGCGTGGTCAACGTGCTGGATCGCAAAATCCCCACGGCCATTCCCGAAAAGGGTTTTGAAGGCTCGGTACGCGCCCAGGGTTCCACGGCTGATCGTGGCAGGATCGGTGCAGTGGAAATGACAGCCGGTGAAGGCAACATCGCCTTGCACGTAGAAGGTGCCTCGCACCGCAGCCGCGACTATCGCGTCCCCAATTGGACCGATGGACGCGTCAAGGACTCCGACTCCAGCACGGACACAGGCAGCGTTGGCCTCTCCTTTATTGGGGACCGTGGCTATATAGGCGCGGCCTACTCCTACCGTGAAGGCAGCTACGGTCTGCCCGGTCACAGCCACGAATACGAGGACTGCCACCCGCACGGTGCCACTCTGCATTGTGGCGGCCACAGTCACGATCACGGCCATGACCACGATCATGGGCACAGCCACGACCACGGTCATGAGCACGAACACTCGGCCACCGCTCACCTGCGTACTCAGCGTTTCGATATCCGTGGCGAACTGCGAGACCCTCTGCCCGGCTTCAAACGGGCTCGCCTGCGCGCTGGTGCGACCAACTACCAGCACGTTGAAAAAGATGGCGATATTGATGGCACCCGCTTCACCAATCGCGGTTACGACACGCGCCTGGAGCTGGAACACAACCCTTGGGGGCCGTTTGAAGGGGTCATCGGCCTGCAAACCAGCCAGTCTGATTTTGCGTCCCGCGACGGTGCTGAAAACTTCATTCCGCCCACCCGTACTCGCAGCCAGGGCCTGTTCCTTCTGGAAAGCGTGAACTGGGACGACTGGCGTCTGGAACTGGGCGCACGTCAGGAATGGCAAACCGTCACGCCCGACTCGCAAACCCTGGAACGCCGCAAAGGCACGGCGACCTCCTTCTCTTTAGGTACGGTCTGGGACTTCGCACCCGAATACGCCGCCAGCCTGTCCGTGTCCCGCTCTCAGCGTCTGCCCACGGCTCAGGAACTGTTTGCCAAAGGCGTGCACTTTGCCACGCTGAGCTATGAGCGTGGCGATCCGAACCTGGATCGTGAGACCAGCCATACGGTGGACCTGGGGCTACAAAAACACCTGGGCGATCTGCGCTTTGATCTACGTACCTTCTACACCCGTAGCTCGAACTACATTTATGGCCGCAGCCTGGACCGTCACGAAGACTTTCAGCTGATCCAATACAGCCAGGACAAGGCTCAATTCTGGGGCCTGGAAGCAGAAGCCTCTTACCCCGTCACATCCTGGGCCTCGGTCAGCGTGTACGGCGATCTGGTGCGCGGTAAACTGCAAGATCCTGGCCGCAACCTGCCCCGCATGCCCGCTGCCCGCCTGGGTATTCGCACGGATCTGAACTGGCAGAACTGGTCCGGCTTTGTCGGCTACACCCACACCTTTGCCCAGGACCGACTGGCTGAACATGAAGAGCGTTCGCCGTCTTACGGTTTGCTCAGCATGGGTTTAAGCTACCGCCTGCATATGGATCAGAACACCTACACCCTGTACCTGAGAGGAAACAACTTGCTGAACAAGTTGGCTTACCGCCATACCTCCTTTATTGCCCGTCAGGCCCCGCTGATGGGACGCAACATCCTGGCCGGGATACAGGTGGAATTTTGAGCAAGACCGCCATACACACGGGTAGCCGCCTCTACCAGATCGTGGCCGACATGCAGGGCGAGCGCCCTTGGGGCAACTTTCTGGATGCGGGCACCGGCAAGGGTTCGCTGCGCTGGTTGCTGACGCTGGACACAGAACGCTGGACGGCCATTACCGCCTCTCCCAGCATGGCTGAACAAGTCACCCGTGAGCTGGGCGATCAAAAACGCCCCGAGGACCGTCTGCTGGTGGGCAACTGGAGTGACCCTGAATTTTTGCAGGGCGAACGCTTTGATACGGTTCTGGCCGATTATCTACTGGGTGCCATAGACGGCTTTGCCCCCTACACCCAGGACCAGTTGTTCAGCCGCCTGCGGCCGCTTACCGGCCAGCGTCTCTACATTATTGGTCTGGAGCCCTACGTGCCCTATAGCAGCACGGACCCGGCGGGCAAATTGATTGTGGAAATAGGCCGTTTGCGTGATGCCTGCCTGCTACTGGCAGGCGAGCGCCCGTATCGCGAGTACCCGATGGACTGGGTCCTGCGCCACCTGCGACAGTCCGGCTATCGCTGTGTGGATGCGCAGCGCTTTGGCATTCGTTACGGCGATAGCTTTATCCACGGTCAACTGGATATGTGTGACGGGCGCTTGCGCCGTCTGAAGGACCGCAACCTGGCCATGGCCTTGTCCGAGCATGTCCAAGCCTTGCGCAAGCAAGCTCTGGCCTTGAGCCAGACCTTGGGTGGTCTGCGTCATGGCCACGACTATGTGATTTGTGCCGAAGCTATTTAAAAACCAGAAAGCTGCTCAGGAAAAAGCAAAAGGGGCTTCGGCCCCTTTTGTCTTGCATAGACTGCGATGGCAGCACATCTGGTTGTAGCGACGGCCACAAGTTCAAGACTCCAGGCACTGCCTGTCCAGACATCGCCTATACGCCTGATCGTCGTCCCGGCCAAACTCCCAAGCGCAAGCTCGCCTGTCAACGCAGGCAAATACGCAATTTCGTCCCAGGCCAAATGATCAGGATCAATAATTAGCCCACTTCACCTGAGCCGCGCATGAGGCCGTGTTTTGACAAACAACAGACACAAAAAAAGCAGCCTTTGGCTGCTTGCATCGCGACACTTTATAACTGGAAATTCAAACCAGATCTTGAAAAGCAGCCCTAAAGAGCCGTATAAACAAGAAGTTCTGGCGCGTCCGACAGGAATCGAACCTGTATCGAGGGCTTCGGAAACCCTAATTCTATCCATTGAACTACGGACGCCAAGCTCGCTATTGTAGCGCGAGTTTGGAGTTTTTTTCAGCATCTATCCGGCAATTATGAGTGCGCTAAATCAAGAGTCAGATACAAGAGCGACACACTCCGCTATAATCCATGGTTGCGCGATCTGGGTCGGTGGCTTGGTAGACACGTCCTTGCGCACACCCATTAGGTAGGCGCAAGCCTTTATTGGTGGCCTTTAAAGGCCCTCCCGTCATTTCTTGTACGAACTCGCAGGATCCGATAATGAGCAACACGGAACAAAAACCCGAAGAACACAACGAGGGTCACTCAGCCATGATCAAAACCCCTAAACAATTGCTTGTGACCGTGGCTCTGGCTTTCTTGGTGCCCATCGCGATTATTGTCATGCTGGTCAGCCTGGTTACCTCCACCATGGGTGCAGGTGCTGGCTCCGCCGCCCTTTCCCCTGAAGCCATTGCAGCCCGCATTCAGCCTGTTGCCGGTTTCAAACTGGTTGACGCCAATGCCGTCAAAGAACTGAAGACTGGTCAGCAAGTCTACGAAACCACCTGTACCGCCTGTCACGGCGCCGGTGTAGCCGGTGCGCCTAAATTTGGCGACAAGGGCGCCTGGGGCGAGCTGATCAAGCTGGGTCAGGACGAACTGGTCAAGAACGCTATTCACGGTATCCGCGCCATGCCTGCCAAGGGTGGTAACCCTTCGCTGGACGACATCGAAGTGGCTCGTGCCGTTGCTTACATGGCTAACGCTGCTGGCGCTGACTTCAAGGAACCCGACGCTCCCGCACCAGAAGGTGAAGAAGCTGACGCCAAGCCTGAAGCTACCGCAGCTGCCGATACCAAGCCTGCTGAAGAAGCTCCTGCTGCAGAAGCCCCCAAAGCAACTCAAACCGCTGCTGCTGATGACAACAAGGTCGACCCGGCCGGTATCAAGCTGTACGACACCATCTGTTTTGCCTGTCACGCAGCCGGTGTTGCTGGCGCGCCCAAGTTCGGCGATCAAGCGGCCTGGAAGCCATATATCGAATCCGGTATGGACACTATGGTTCAAAAAGCCATTCACGGTGTAGGCGCCATGCCTCCACGCGGTGGCTCGCAAGCCTCCGACGACGAAATCCGTGCTGCCATCCAGCACATGGTTAACGCCGCCAAGTAAGACTGCGACAAGGTTCTGGCACCGAACAGAGCCTGCGAATACAAAAAGCCCGATGAATATTCATCGGGCTTTTTTATTGCCTGAAACGGTTTGCAGGTGACTGATGCAGAAGCTGCCCCCTACAATCTAGCCCTCGGATCACTGCACCCTGCAGCTATCAAACAGCTGCGGATACTTACCATGACACGTATTACTTCCGCTGCCCGTCTGGCCGTGACGGGCGTCTTGTCAGCCCTTGCCGCTTTAATTTTTCCTTCGGCTCAGGCCTTCGCCAATGCGTCGACAACGGCAGCCACACCGAGCACAGCGCAGGCTACTAGCATCCTGAATCGAGATAGCCTGGAGCAGGCTATGCACACGCTGCTACAAGCCACCATGGCCAGAGACCTGGAAACAATTCTGCAATTTCAGTCGCCGCGCAAAATTCAGAAAATTGCAAAAGCAATGGGCAAGGACCATGCGGAGACCATTGCCGAACTGATCCGGGTAGGCCGCTCTATGGATGAACATCAACCCGTACAGATTCTGTCTGGCCACTACGACGTGGATACTGCACAGTTCGGCAGAACCAGCACAGGACGCGACTACGCCGTACTGAACTACAGTCGTACTTTCAAAAAGGACGGCAAGACCTTTGAGCTTAGTTACCCCACTTTAGCCAGCGTAGATGGCAAGACGATTTTCATCATCCCGCTCAGCGAGGATGCGCTGCTGCCCGAACTGATCGAGCTGTATCCCGATCTGGCTTCGGTGAAAATACCCGCGACCAAAACACAGAAGTAATAGTCTGCTCTCCTGGAGCCCTGAGCCCGGCCTAAGCATCCGTTTATTGAGCACCTGGTTCAGGCTGCCAATAAAAAAGCCTGAGTCCGGTGTCATCCCGGACTTAGGCCGACTCATAAGCTTGTAGGCTGATCTACCTCTAAAACACGCTATAAAGCGCCCAAGAGAGCAATCTCAGGCCTTACTGCGCCTTGCACTGAGCCAATGCCGTCAAGGACATACCCAGTTGGACACGGCGTTGCAGCCAGGGGCTGGCGCGGTAGCGCATATCGCCCGTGACAGCTTGCAGGGTGTTCAATACATCCAGCAAATCACGCGAGCCGACGGCATCACCCATGGACAGCGGGCCATTGTGCGGATAACCCAGGCCCAGACGCACAGCGGCGTCGATATCTGATGGGGTAGCAATCTGCTGCTGAGCGATATCGCTAGCGATGTTCACGATGGTCGCCACTAAACGCTGGGCCACAAAACCGGCAGAGTCTTCGATCACGCTAACCGCCGTACCATCGCTGGCCAGCATGGCCCAGGCTTGATCGCGCCATTCTGGTGTGGTCGCAGCCGAGCACATCAGCACGCGGCGGCGGCCTTTTTCCAAGCCGAACAAGGTATCCAGCGCGACGGTGCGAGCTGGGTCCAGGCCATGCAAGGACACCAAAGTCGCCACGTCTTCACCGTAAGGCGTCAACAGAATCAGCGCATCAGCAGGTGGCTGGTCGCCTTCCACCACTTTCACGCCCAGTTCGCTCAGCAATTGCAGCGCGCGAGCCTGACCTTGCTCATGGTAAGGCGAGACCCACACAGGAGCAAAGGAGGTGACAGCGGGAACAGCAGGCTCTTGAGGAACCTGTTTCTTGCCATCTTCATACTTGTAGAAGCCTTCTCCGTTCTTGCGACCAAACAATTTACCGGCGTGACGCACGGCGGTAATGGGCGAAGGACGGAAGCGCGGCTCGTCGTAGAACTGACGGTAAATGGACTCCATGACCGGATGGGACACATCCAGCGCGGTCAGATCCAGCAGTTCAAAGGGCCCCATGCGGAAACCGGCCTGCTCGCGCATGATGACGTCGATCTGGTAGAAAGGCGCCACGCATTCCTGGGCGATTTTCAGGCCCTCGATGTTCATGCCACGACCGGCGTGGTTCACGATAAAGCCGGGCATATCCTTGGCGCGCACCGGCGTGTGGCCCATATCGCGCGACACTTGCATCAAGGCATCGCCCACTTCCGGCGAGGTGCGCAGGCCGTCGATAACCTCGACCACTTTCATCAGCGGTACGGGGTTGAAGAAGTGATAGCCAGCCACGCGTTCGGGGTGGCGGCAAGCTTGGGCAATGGCGGTAATGGACAGCGAAGAGGTATTGGAGGCCAGCACACAGTCGGCCGACACAATCTCTTCCAGCTGTTGCAGCAAGCCTTGCTTGACGTCCAGACGCTCCACAATGGCTTCCACAACCAGATCGGCAGGGGCAAGAGCTTGCAGATCGCTGGCGGTTTGCAGACACGCTTTGGCCGCGTCCACCTGTTCAGCGGTCATGCGGCCTTTTTCTTGCAAACGACTCCAGACGGCGTGTACATCCGCCAAAGCAGCCTTGACCGAGTCCGCATTCAGGTCATACAGCAAGACCTGCTTGCCAGCCTGGGCAGCGATCTGGGCAATGCCCCTTCCCATAGCACCTGCGCCAACAATAGCGATGGTTTGTATCTGTTTCATGATTCACAACCTGATCGAAAAGCAATAAAAATTAAGCCTGTGCTGCGGAGCCGGACACCAAGGCCTCGACTTCGTCGGGCGACAGCTCCAGCACTCGTGCCAGGACCTCGCGGGTATGTTCTCCCAGACGCGGGGGCGCACTGCGATACTGCACCGGCGTGGCCGACAAACGTAAAGGACTGGCTACCGAAGGCACGCTCCCCCCCTGCCCGGTCGGCAAGTCCAGGCGCAAGCCGCGCGCCAGCACCTGCGGGTCCTGATAAACCTGTTCCATCGTATTGATGGGCCCGGCTGGAATACCCACGGCTTCCAGCGTCTGCAACCAGCTATCGCGCCTGCGGCTTCGCATGATCTGCGCCAGCATGGGCACCAACTCGTCCCTATGCATGACTCGTCCGGCATTGCGCGCAAAACGGGGATCATCCGCCCACTCGGGGTGACCCAGCTCCCGCGCAAAACTGCGAAACTGGGCATCGTTGCCCACCGCCACAATCAAATGCCCGTCACTGGCCTCAAAGACCTGATAGGGCACCAAATTCTGATGTGCATTGCCGGGGCGCTGTGGCGCCTGTCCGGTACACAAGTAATTCATGTTCTGGTTGGCCATCATGGCCACCTGACAATCCAGCAGAGCAATATCCAGATGCTGACCCAGGCCACTACGGTGGCGCTCCACCACGGCTGCCAGCACAGCCACGGTGGCGTACATGCCTGTCATGACATCGGCCACAGCCACACCCGCTTTTTGCGGTTCACCACCTGGCTCACCTGTCAGGGACATCAAACCACCCAGCCCCTGGATCATGAAGTCATATCCTGGACGACTTGCATAGGGGCCAGTCTGCCCAAATCCGGTAATCGAACAATAAATCAGGGCCGGGTTGATGGCTTGCAGGCTTTCATAGTCCAGTCCGTACTTTTTCAGGCCACCGACCTTGAAGTTTTCCACCAGAATATCGCAGCGACTGACCAGCTGACGCACCACCTCAGCACCTTGTGCAGTGCCTATATCCAGGATGATGGACTCTTTATTACGGTTGGCAGCCCCAAAATAGGCCGCATCTTCCGTGTCCGCCCTGTGACCATCCTGCAGATACGGCGGCCCCCAGCCTCGGGTGTCGTCCCCGGCACCGGGACGTTCGACCTTGATGACTTCCGCACCCAGATCAGCCAGGTTTTGAGTACACCAGGGCCCGGCCAGCACGCGCGTCAAGTCCAGAACACGCAATCCCGCCAAGGGCGCTTTTCGTTCAGTCGTGGTCATAGCAAACAAAAATCCTTCAAGTCGCTTATTGTGCACTACGTCTTCTTAGTCCGGTCTACGGACAGAAAAAAGTGCTCAAACCATGGTCATTTTCGAGGCCGGAGGAATTTGTGCAGCGCACCAAGCCGGGCGACGATAAACCGTCCTAGAATAGGTGACGATAGATTATCAGCGGCAGATCTTCCTTGCAGGACCCCGCCCCTTCAAGAGGCAGGGCACTTCTTTCGATAACAGGAGACCGACCTTATGCCATCGGCATTAACGCAGCAGCTTTATCAATCTATGACCCTGCCTGTAATGGCAGCGCCCATGTTCATTGTTTCGAACCCCGCTCTGGTGATTGCACAATGCGCCAGCGGCATCATCGGTTCCGTCCCCGCCTTGAACGCCCGCCCCCAGGAAAAGCTCAAGGATTGGCTGGACGAAATCGACGACACCCTGGCCGAACTACGCGAGCGCCATCCCGAGCGCCGCATCGCCCCCTACGCCATCAACCACATCATCCACCAATCCAACGACCGCCTGGAGCAGGATTTACGTGTGTGCGCCGACCACAAGGTGCCACTGGTGATTACCAGCCTGCGCGCCCCGCAAGACATCGTGCCGCATGTGCACGCCTGGGGTGGCAAAGTCTTTCACGACGTGACCACCTTGCGTCATGCTGAAAAAGCCCTGGAAGCCGGTGTGGATGGGCTGATCGTGGTGGCTGCCGGTGCAGGCGGTCACGCCGGTACCTTGAGCCCCTTTGTGCTGGTTAACGAAATCCGTCAGATTTTTGATGGCCCGATTGCCCTGTCCGGCGCCATGAGCCGGGGTCGCGACATTCTGGCGGCCCAAGCCATGGGGGCCGACATGGCCTACATCGGCACGCGCTTCATTGCCAGTACCGAAGCCAATGCCTCGGACGATTACAAAAATATGATCGTCAAGGGTCGTGCCGCCGATATCGTCTACACCCCACTGTTTACCGGCATTCCCGGCAACTACCTGAAGGACAGCATCCGCGCGGCAGGCCTGGACCCGGACAAGCTGGACAGCGAAAAAAATGCCGACACCGCCTTCGGTTCGGGCATGAGCAAAGCCTGGCGCGACATCTGGGGCGCTGGTCAAGGCATTGGTGGCATTGACTCGGTGGAATCTACTGCCGACATCGTGGCCCGTTTGCATCGCGAATACCAGGAAGCCAAGGCTGCACTGCTGGCCTCCCCCTTCGCCTGAACAGGAGCACGCCATGATACGGACTCATGACGCAGGCCATTGGCTGGAAGTCATTCTGGACCGCCCGGAACGACGCAATGCCTTGACTGGCCCCATGTACGAAGAGCTGGCCGACATCATCGACCAGGCCAATCAGAACCAGAAATATCGTGCCCTGATTCTGACCGGCGCGGGCGAGCATTTCTGTGCCGGCAACGACATCTCGGAGCTGTCCAATGTGCGCAATAGCGACATGCCGCCACCGATCAAATTCCTGCGCAGTCTGGTCCAGGCCGACATCCCACTGATCGTGGCCGTAGAAGGTCACGCGGTGGGTATTGGCGTAACCTTGCTGCTGCATGCGGACTTTGTGTACGCGGCCCGTGACGCGCGTTTGCGCATGCCCTTCACCGCACTGGGCCTGTGCCCGGAAGGCGCCTCCAGCCACCTGCTGGCGCAGTACGTGGGGCCACGCCGTGCCAACGAATGGCTGCTGCTGTCACAAGCCTTCAGTGCCGAGCAAGCCATGGAAGACGGCCTGCTCACTGAACTGACCGACCACGGCAATAGCCTGGAAGCCGCCCGTGCCTGCGCCCACGCGTTGTCCGAGCAGCCTCCCATTGCCTTGCGCACCAGCAAGCGTCTGCTACGAGAACCCCAGCGCGAAGTTTTGCTGGAGGTTCTGGAACGCGAGCGCAAGCTGTTTTCCAAACTGCTGGAAGGCGAAGAAGCTCTGCAAATTCTGGGGCAAATGAGCCAGAACCGCAGCGGCAAATAGCGCTTGTGTGGACCTGATTTCTGCGCAAACCCGCATGTGCAGCGATCTTGCCACACTGCACCCGGTTCAGACGGGTGATAAGGGGCCTGTGAGAGCAGGTCCCTAATTTTTTTTACCGTATTCGCAAAAAAATCTTGCGTGCAAAAAAAAAATCGCTGTATTTTATTTTTTGCGCTGCAACAAATGCACCGCTTTAACACGTTCTTTGCGGATACGCCCATGACACACTCCTGTCCCCCCCAAGCCCAAGGCTTGTACCTTCCCGCTAACGAACACGACGCCTGCGGCGTCGGATTTATCGCACACATCAAAGGCCAGGCGAGCCACGCCATCATCACCCAAGGCCTTAAAATCCTGGAAAACCTTGATCACCGCGGCGCTGTAGGCGCAGATCCCTTGATGGGCGACGGTGCAGGCATTCTGATCCAGATCCCCGACCAGCTTTACCGCGAAGAAATGGCCGCTCAGGGCGTGACCCTGCCGCCCCCCGGCGAGTACGGCGTAGCCATGGTGTTCCTGCCCAAGGAAACCGCTTCCCGCCTGGCCTGTGAACAGGAGCTGGAACGTGCGGTACGTGCCGAAGGCCAGCACATGCTGGGCTGGCGCGATGTGCCGGTGGACAGCACCATGCCCATGTCGCCCACCGTCAAGGCCAACGAACCGGTGATTCGCCAGCTGTTCATTGGCCGCGGCCCGGATGTGATGGTGCCCGATGCGCTGGAGCGCAAGCTGTACGTGATCCGCAAGACCGCCAGCCACGCCATCTACCGCATGGCATTGGCCCACGGCCAGGAATACTTTGTGACCTCGGCCTCGGTGCGTACCATCGTCTACAAAGGCCTGCTGCTGGCTGACCAGGTTGGCCGCTACTACCGCGATCTGGCCGACCCTCGCGCCTGTTCCGCCCTGGCCCTGGTGCACCAGCGCTTTTCCACCAATACCTTCCCCGCCTGGCCTCTGGCCCACCCCTACCGCCTGATCGCCCACAATGGCGAGATCAACACGGTACAGGGCAACTTCAACTGGCTGCGTGCCCGTGAAGGCGCCATGGAATCGGCCGTGCTGGGTTCGGATCTGCAAAAGCTTTACCCCATCGTGTACGAAGGCCAGTCCGACACGGCCACTTTCGATAACTGTCTGGAACTGCTGGTGATGGCCGGCTACTCGCTGCCGCACGCCATGATGATCATGATGCCGGAGGCCTGGGAGCAACACGCCGAGATGGACGAAAGCCGTCGCGCTTTCTACGAGTACTACGCAGCCCAGATGGAACCATGGGATGGCCCTGCTGCCATCGCCTTTACTGATGGCCTGCAAATTGGTGCGCTGCTGGACCGTAACGGCCTGCGTCCCGCCCGCTACGTCATTACCGACGACGACATGATTGTGCTGGCCTCTGAAGCCGGTACCCTGCCTATTCCTGAGCACCGCATCGTCAAGAAATGGCGTCTGCAACCGGGCAAGATGCTGCTGATCGATCTGGAACAGGGCCGCATCATTGACGATGCCGAGATCAAGTCCCAACTGGCCAACACCCACCCCTACAAGCAGTGGATTGAACGCCTACGCTTGCGCCTGGACTCCCTGCCCAGCGTGCCCAGCGTGCGCCCCCAATTGGCCACACGCGACCTGCTGGATCAGCAACAAGCTTTTGGCTGGACTCAGGAAGACATCAAAGTCGTCCTGCAGCCCATGGCCAGCAAGGGCGAAGAGGCCACCGGCTCCATGGGCAACGACGCGCCGTTGGCCGTGCTGTCCGACAAGTCCAAGCCCTTCTACAACTACTTCCGCCAGCTGTTTGCTCAGGTTACCAACCCGCCTATCGACCCGATTCGCGAACAGATGGTGATGTCGCTGGTGTCCTTTATTGGCCCCAAGCCCAATCTGCTGGACATCAACAACGTCAACCCGCCGCTGCGCCTGGAAGTGTCCCAGCCCGTGCTGAGCCCGGCTGACATGAACCAGATCCGACGCATTGAAGCGGCCAGCAATGGCAAGTTCCGCAGCCAGGAACTGGACATCATCTACCCCAGCGCCTGGGGCCCGGAAGGCATTGAGGCCAGCGTGGCCGCACTGTGCGCCCGTGCGGCCGATGCCGTGCGCGATGGCTACAACATCCTGATCCTGACAGATCGCCGATGTGACGCCGAGCATGTGGCCATCCCCGCCCTGCTGGCAACCTCGGCCATTCACCAGCACCTGATCCGCATCGGTCTGCGTACCCGCACGGGTCTGGTTGTGGAAACCGGCTCGGCCCGTGAAGTGCATCACTTCGCCCTGCTGGGTGCGTATGGTGCCGAAGCCATGCACCCCTGGCTGGCTTTTGAAAGCCTGCAACATCTGGCCCAGGACCCGATCAACCAGATCGACGCCTCCCAGGCCGAGGGCTACTACATCAAGGCCATCAACAAGGGCTTGTACAAGGTCATGTCCAAAATGGGCATCTCCACCTACATGTCCTACACCGGCGCGCAGATTTTCGAGACCATCGGCCTGTCGCGCTCGCTGGTGGACAAGTACTTTGTGGGCACCTCCTGTCCGGTAGAAGGGATTGATATCTTCACCGTGGCTGAAGAAGCGCTGCGTCAGCACCGCGCCGCCTACAGCAAAGACCCCGTGCTGGAAAACCATCTGGAAGCCGGTGGCGAATACGCAGTACGCGTGCGCGGCGAAGCCCATATGTGGACCGCCGACTCCATCGCCAAACTGCAGCACGCCACCCGCAGCCAGAACTACAGCACCTACAAGGAATACGCCCAGCTCATCAACGAGCAAAGCCGCCGTCACATGACACTGCGTGGTTTGTTCGAACTACGTCTGGACCCGGCTCAAGCGATTCCTTTGGAAGAGGTGGAACCGGCTAGCGAGATCGTCAAACGCTTTGCAACCGGCGCCATGTCGCTGGGTTCGATTTCAACCGAAGCCCACGCCGTACTGGCCGTGGCCATGAACCGGATTGGCGGCAAGTCCAATACTGGTGAAGGTGGCGAGGACGAGTTGCGCTACCAGCACGAAATGCAGCACGGTAAAAGCGGCATTCGCCAGGGTGACACCTTGGCCAGCGTCCTGGGACAGGATCGCGTATTTGCCGACATTGAGCTGCAAGAGAACGATTCGCTGCGCTCGCGCATCAAGCAGGTTGCGTCCGGCCGCTTTGGCGTATCCGCCCAATACCTGTGCAGTGCCGATCAAATTCAGATCAAGATGGCACAAGGAGCCAAACCCGGTGAAGGCGGCCAGTTGCCCGGCCATAAAGTGTCCGAGTACATCGCCAAACTGCGTTACTCCGTTCCCGGTGTGGGCCTGATTTCTCCTCCCCCCCATCACGACATTTACTCCATCGAAGATTTGGCCCAGCTGATTCACGATTTGAAGAACGTGAACCCACAAGCAGATATCTCCGTGAAGCTGGTGTCCAAGGTCGGTGTGGGCACCGTGGCTGCTGGTGTTGCCAAAGCCAAGGCCGATCACATCGTGATTGCCGGTCACGACGGTGGTACGGGTGCTTCGCCCCTGTCCTCCATCAAGCATGCCGGTACCCCGTGGGAACTGGGTCTGGCTGAAACCCAGCAAACCCTGTTGCTGAACCGCTTGCGCAGCCGCATCCGCGTGCAGGCCGACGGTCAGATGAAAACCGGCCGCGATGTGGTGATCGGTGCCTTGCTGGGTGCGGATGAATTTGGCTTTGCCACCGCTCCGCTGGTCGTGGAAGGCTGCATCATGATGCGCAAATGCCATCTGAACACCTGTCCCGTTGGTGTCGCCACCCAGGACCCCGTGCTGCGCCGCAAGTTCAAGGGCAAGCCCGAGCACGTGGTGAACTACTTCTTCTTCGTTGCAGAAGAAGTGCGTGAACTGATGGCCAAGCTGGGTGTACGCCACTTTGACGATCTGATCGGTCGCAGCGACTGGCTGGATATGCGCAGCGGTATCGAACACTGGAAAGCCCAGGGCCTGGACTTCTCCCGTCTGCTGCACAAAGTGGATAACGAAGAGTCGCCACGCCAGATCGCGACCCAGGATCATGACCTGGAACACACGCTGGATCGCCAACTGATCGAGCGCAGCGCCGTGACCTTGAATCAGGGCACGCCGTTGTCTTTCATCACTCCCGTACGTAACCGCAACCGCAGCGTCGGTGCCATGCTCTCGGGCGTATTCACCAAGAAATACGGCCATCAAGGTTTGCCTGACGACAGCCTGCACATTCAATGCAAAGGCACGGCGGGCCAGAGCTTTGGCGCTTTCCTGGCGCAGGGCATCACCCTGGATCTAGTGGGTGAAGCCAATGACTACGTGGGTAAAGGCTTGTCCGGTGGACGCATTATCGTGCGCTCGCCCAACGACTTCCGTGGCTACGGCCCGGACCACATCATCGTGGGCAATACCGTGCTTTACGGTGCCCTGTCCGGTGCGGCTTACTTCAACGGCGTGGCCGGTGAACGCTTTGCCGTGCGTAACTCCGGTGCCAGCGCGGTTGTGGAAGGCGTAGGCGATCATGGTTGCGAATACATGACGGGCGGCACCGTGGTTGTCCTGGGCGAAGTGGGCCGCAACTTTGCAGCCGGCATGTCCGGTGGCGTGGCCTACGTGTGGGACCCGCAACGTCGCCTGCAACTGCGCTGCAACCCCGGCATGGTGGATCTGGAACCTGTCCTGAGCAAGGCCGAGCAAGAGATGAACAGCAGCATGGCGCAATGGCACAGCCGTAACGCCCAGGGTGAACGTCAGACCGACGATGCCATCTTGCAAACTCTGGTTCAGGAACATTTCAAGGCCACGGGCAGCTTCCAGGCCCGCGAGCTCTTGAAAGACTGGGACAGCGCCCGCGCACAATTCGTCAAAGTCATTCCACGCGAGTACCGCCGTGCATTGAGCGAATTGTGGCAAGGCCCGCAAGCGAGCAAAGCCGCCCCCAAAAGCAGTAAAACCCGCCGTTCGGCTTCGGCCTGAACCCTTCCCATCACCATCAGGAAACGACACATCATGGGAAAGACGACTGGATTTCTTGAGTTTCAACGTCTGCAAGAAGCCGTAGAAGCTCCTTTAAAGCGGGTCAAGCACTGGAAAGAGTTTGTCCAGGTATTGAACGACGAGCAGGCTGGCCAGCAGGCCGCCCGCTGCATGGATTGCGGCATCCCCTTCTGCCACAACGGCTGCCCGGTCAACAACATCATCCCCGACTGGAATGATCTGGTTTACCGCCAGCAGTGGAAAGAAGCGCTGGACGTGCTGCACTCCACCAATAACTTTCCGGAAATTACCGGCCGCATCTGCCCCGCTCCTTGCGAGGCAGCCTGTACCTTGAACATCGACCGTGCGCCCGTGGGGATCAAATCCATCGAGCACGCCATCATCGACAAGGGCTGGGCAGAGGGCTGGGTTGTGCCACAAGTGCCTACCCACAAAACCGGCAAACGCGTGGCCGTCATCGGCTCCGGCCCTGCTGGCTTGGCCAGTGCTCAGCAATTGGCACGCGTCGGCCACGACGTCACCGTGTACGAGAAAAGCGACCGCATTGGTGGCCTGATGCGCTACGGCATCCCCGACTTCAAGCTGGACAAACACTTGCTAGATCGTCGCATCGCCCAAATGCAGGCCGAGGGCGTGCAGTTTTGCCCTTCTACCTATATTGGTCAGGCACAAGATCAAGCCGCCCAGGAACCGGGGCTGACCGTGCTGTCCCCTACCGATCTTGAGCAACAGTTCGACGCCATCATCCTGGCCGGCGGCTCCGAAACCCCACGCCTGCTGGACGCCCCCGGTAGCCAGCTGCAAGGCGTACATCCCGCCATGGACTTCCTGCGTATCCAGAACCAACAAGTTGCCGGTTCACGTGGCACCCCCGCCATCAGCGCCCAAGGCAAACATGTCGTGGTGATTGGTGGTGGTGATACCGGCTCGGACTGCGTGGGCACCAGCACACGCCAAGGCGCAAAATCAGTCACCCAATTCGAACTGATGCCCCGCCCGCCCGAGCAGGAAAACACAGAGCTGACCTGGCCCTACTGGCCCATGAAGCTGCGCACCTCGTCCTCGCACGAAGAAGGCTGCGAGCGTGACTGGGCAATCAACACCGTAGAGCTGGAAGGCAAGAACGGCCAAGTCAAAGAACTGCGCGCCGTGCGGGTGGAATGGAAAACCGATCCCGCGACAGGCCGCATGAACATGACGCCCATTGCCGGTTCCGAAATGACCTTCCCCGCCGACCTGGTCCTGCTGGCCATGGGCTTCACCGCCCCCGTACGCCAAGTGCTGGACGCCTTTGCCGTAGAAGCCGACCAGCGCGGCAACGTCGCCGCCAACACGGATGACTACCAAACCAGCCGAGCCAAAGTCTTCGCCGCCGGAGACATGCGACGCGGCCAGTCCCTGATCGTCTGGGCCATCCGTGAAGGCCGCCAATGTGCCCGTTCCGTAGACGAGTTCCTGATGGGGAGTTCGACACTTCCCCGCTAAGCCTTCTTGGTAGTACCAGTACACAAACAGCCAGCCGCGATAAACGGCTGGCTGTTTGTCTTCAAGCGAACGAGATCACTTCCAGGCCCCCTGACTTCGCGGGTTCTTATTTGTTGTTTGCGGCTCGCTGCCTGCTGCCTGCTGCCTGCTGCCTGCTGCCTACAACTAGCCTACGAGCCTGTCATCCATATCTGCCAGCTTTATTTGCCTGGCAACGGATTGCAGCAAGAAGCAGCCAGAGCGATTAGTTGTGGGTTGTCGGCTGTTGGCTGTTGGCTGTTGGCTGTTGGCTGTTGGCTGTTGGCTGTTGGCTGTTGGCTGTTGGTTGCCATCATTCTGAAGCCCTTGCTGGCTTGAGGCTGGGTTGGAGCATTCAGGGGGCTTGCCGCCGTCTGGGGCTGTTGTAGGGATGCAAGCACCTTGCTGTTTGAGTTCAACGCTTGTGGTTTGTCCGGGGGACAAACCACTGAACGAGTTCAAGGTGCGCCCTACAACAGCCCCAGACAAGGGCACCGGTGCGCAGCACCGGCAAGCTTCCGCTCCGACCCAACCTCAAGCCAGCAAGGGCTGCCGCAAGGACTCCACTCCCCACCTAAAACCCGCAAAACCCTACACCCCCCCATAAGCCTTTGATTTAATTTCCCTTTCCAAATAACCCTAGGGTTTTCCCCTAAAAACCACAGGCTAATCCAATCCCTAGGGTTTACCCTTGCTTTTAGACTAGGGAAAACCCTATAATGAGGACTCGTAACTTAGACCTTCACCTTAAAGGGAAAGCAAATGTCTACCATGACCACTTACTCGCACTACATTCACTGGAGTGATGCTGTTGAGCGTGGGGTAATGCAGCATGCCCTGGAAAATGGTGAATCCGTGTCTTTAACTGCACTGACCAAAGCAGCGGCCAAACAAGTTTCCAAAGCCGCAAACGTGGTGTTCAAGTACATGGTCGAACTGACCCGTGCCTTGAACGAAGCCCGCATCCGCGATTCCCGCATGTCGGCCAGCTACTGGTAAGCCACGCATCACCGTCGTAACGCTCAAGCAAAACACCGCTTGATGTTGAAAAGCCTGCTGATTTAGCAGGCTTTTGTTTTTTCTGCGTTTGCCAATGCAGCCATTCCAAGGGCACACCTTCATGCACCGCCCAGGATCTTGACTCATTTGGCGCAAGCACCTCACAACGCGTCTCCCCTGCCCCAAGCTCAAGACAAGTCCTGGCACGGAGAGCGTTTCTTCCAGCGCCACAAAACATGAAAAAGGCCAGCAAAAGCTGGCCAGCAGAACTACGGTGCCTCACAAAACATAGGCCCAACACGAAATCGCCCTTGATCAAGAAGAACTACTCAAGACTTGCTCAACAAGTTCTTCAGCATATCCAGCCGCTGCTTGGGACTTAAAGCCGCCTGCGCCGGATCTTCCTGGGCACCAGGGTCTTCAATCTTCATCTCATCAATAAAGCGCGACCGCTCACGCACCAGATTCTCACGTGCGCGTCTGCGCTTCTTGCACCAGCTCAAGCGCAAGCTGCGTTGCGCACGCGTAATACCCACGTACATCAAACGCCGTTCTTCCTGAATACGCTGGGCCAGAATATCGGCTTCTTTATCCGGGTCTATATCTTCATCATCGCGCCCGATGTGCGGCAGCAGCCCCTCTTCCACCCCCACCAAGAACACATGTGGATACTCCAGACCTTTGGAAGCATGGAGCGTGGACAACTTAACCGCATCCGGGTCTTCGTCCTCGCCTCGTTCCAACATGGTGATCAGGGCAACTCGCTGCACCAAGTCATTCAGGCTCAGCTGATCGTCTGCCGCTTTGGACTTTAGCCAGGTAATCAACTCCAACACGTTTTCCCAACGGGTCTGCGCAGGGCGCTCGTCGAACATATCGTAGAGATAGCGCTCGTAATCAATCGCCCGCAGCAGCTCGTCAAGCAATTCGCTGACGGCCGTCTCGTGTCCTTCCTGATCGCTCTCTACCCGGTCCGCTCTTTGCTGGATACGGCCAATAAATTGCGCAAAGACACTTAAAGGCTCCAACTGCCTTTCCGGTAAGCGATCCGTCAGAGCGATTTGCGAGACGGCGGAATATAAAGACAGCTTTTGTTCCGCCGCAAACTGACCCAGCACCTGCAAGGTAGCCTGCCCAATCCCGCGTCTGGGTGTCGTCGCCGCGCGGATGAATGCCGGGTCATCATCGTCGTTCGCAACGACTCGCAAGTAAGACAGGATGTCGCGAATCTCGGCCTTGTCAAAGAAACTCTGCCCACCCGAGATGGTGTAGGGAATGCGCAAATTACGCAGCGCCTGCTCAAAGATCCGAGCTTGATGGTTGCCACGGTACAGCACCGCAAAATCTCGCCACTCGGCCTGACGCTCGAAGCGCTCTGCCGAGATACGCATGGCAACTGAATCGGCCTCGTTCTGTTCGTCGTCTGTCACGTGGACCTGGATAGGCTCACCAAAGCCCAGATCAGACCAAAGCTTCTTACCGAACACGACAGGATTATTGCCAATGACATTATTGGCGGCCTGCAAGATGCGCTGCACCGAGCGATAGTTCTGCTCCAGCTTCACGACTTTCAAGTCCGGGTAATCCTTGGGAAGCTGCGCCAGATTCTCCACGGTAGCGCCACGCCAGGCGTAAATGGCCTGATCGTCGTCCCCCACCACGGTAAACATATTGCGCTGACCGGTTAGAGAGCGCACCAGCCGATACTGACAGAGGTTAGTGTCCTGATACTCGTCCACCAGCAGATACTGCACCCGACGCTGCCAGCGCTCGCACACTTCCTGATTTTCTTCCATCAACTGCGCAGGCAGGCGGATCAGATCATCAAAGTCTACCGACTGATAGGCAATCAAGGTGGCGGCGTAGTCGCGGTAAATACGAGCCGCCTCGATCTGGCTAGGCGAGTTTGCAGCGCGCTCCGCATCGTCCGGCCCCATCAAGGCGTTTTTCCATAAGGAAATTTCCTGCTGAACGGACTTCAGGCGACCTTTATCCGTGGTGGCCAGCAGCTCCTGAATAATTGCCAGCGCATCGTTGGAATCCAGAATGGAGAAGCGTGGCTTCAAACCCACGTGCTGGGCTTCCTCACGCAACATGCGCAAGCCCAGAGAGTGAAAGGTGCTGACAGTCAGCCCTCGCAACAGCTTGGGATCCACCAAGGCGCGAATCCGCTCGTTCATTTCACGCGCCGCTTTATTGGTAAAAGTCAGCGCGACCACTTGCCGGCCCGTGTACCCACACTCACGCAGCAGATAAGCGATTTTCTGTGTGATCACCCGTGTCTTGCCACTGCCCGCTCCGGCCAGCACCAGGCAAGGCCCATCCATATACAACACGGCCTGACGCTGCATGGCGTTCAGGTCGGTGGGGACGGTATGGCCTGGTGTAGTGACGGAGGTGGACATGGTGAAATCAGTGAATACGAGGCAAGAAAACGAGGTTCAAAGCCAAACAGCGTGCAAAACTAAATAGCGCACAAGGATACACTCTGCTGTACCCGAGATGCTCCTATCGTCCCCTGCATGCACATGAGCCTGGAGAATCTTAAATTTCGAGAGGATCGACCTCAATCGTAATACGCACTTTATGCTGCTTGGCCAACTGGGCGACCTGGGGCGCCCAATAGCGCACGAAGGCTTGCAAGGCTGGGCGATGGGCGCTTTCCAACAGCAACTGGGCACGCTCGACTTTGGCAACGCGCAAAACACGTAAGGGCACGGGATCGTACAGGAAAACCTGATCCGCGCCGGGAAATTCATTCGGATATTCTTCAGGCAAACGACGTGCCTGGGTCAGCAATCGAATCGCATCTGCCAATTGCGGCGCTTCGGCAGACAGGAGCACCTGATAGGCAAAAGGCGGCAAGCCCACGGACTCGCGCTCGTTCAAGGCACTTTGAGCAAAGCCTATGTAATCGTGCTTGATCAGACTTTGATAAACCGCCTGCTCCGGGTAGCCCGTCTGGATGATGACATCCGCCCCTTCGGTATGGCGACCAGCCCGACCAGCCACCTGCATCAACTGGGCAAACAGACGCTCGGGCGCCCGGAAGTCATGGGCGAACAAGGTGGCATCGGCATTGAGCACGCCCACCACGCTCAGGCGAGTGAAGTCATGGCCCTTGGCGACCATTTGCGTCCCCACCATGATGTCCACTTCGCCCGCATGCACCTGCTCAAACAATTGCTGCGCGCTGCCCTTCAAACGGGTGCTGTCCGCGTCGATACGCACCAGTCGAGCATTCGGAAACCGCTCGCCCAGAAACTCTTCAATACGTTGGGTGCCACGACCCATAGGCTGCAAGTCCTGATCGCCGCAATCCGGGCAAGCACGCGGGACAGGAGCCTGGTAACCACAATGGTGGCACTGCAAATTGTGCTTGAAGCCATTTTGCCGGTGCAGCACGGTGTAAACCGTACAACGCGGGCATTGGGATAGCCAGCCGCAAGAGGCGCAATGCAGCACAGGTGCATAGCCACGCCGGTTAATGAAAACCAGAGACTGCTCGCCGCGCTCCAGACACGCTTCCAGCGCATCCAGCAGTTGGGGAGAAAAGCCCGACTCCAGGCGCAAATGGCGGGTATCGACCAGACGCACTCGCGGTAAGGAAACCTCTCGTGCGCGCTTGGGCAGACTCAACAAGCTATAGCGCCCTTGTCGGGCATGATTCCAGCTTTCCAGCGAAGGGGTGGCTGAACCCAGCACCACCGGCACTTTCAGATCGTAGCCACGCCACACGGCCAGATCCCGAGCGGAGTAGCGCAAGCCATCCTGTTGCTTGTAAGAAGCGTCGTGCTCCTCGTCCACAATAATCAGGCCCAGCTCGGGCATGGGCGTGAAAATGGACAGCCGTGTTCCCAACAAAATGCGCGCCTGACCACTGTTGACGCGCAACCAGGAGCGCAGCCGCTCACCTTCGGACAGACCGCTATGCAAGACAGCCAGCACATCGCCGGGCAAGACGCGCGCCAAACGGGCACGCAAGACCTGCTCGAACTGAGGTGTCAGGTTGATTTCGGGCACCATGAACAAGACTTGCCGACCGGCAGCCAGCACTTGCTCCAGCACCCGCATATAGACTTCGGTTTTCCCGCTACCCGTTACACCATGCAGCAATAAGCAGCTACCGGGTTTAGCCGCCACAATGCCATCTACTGCAGCCTGCTGTTCGGCATTGAGCACGGGCAGGACATCGCTGTCCACCGGCTCCACCTTCTTTTCCTTGCGCTTGGCCATGCGCAATACCGGACCACCAGCGGAACGCTTGCCCAGATAGGCAGAGGGTTTGCGCAAAGGCCCTGGCAAGGACGGCATCATGACCTCGCCCAGCGGACGGTGGTAATAGGTAGACGCAAAGCGCGCCATCCGCAACCAGTCCTCCGGGAAAGGAGGCAAGTCATCCAACAGTTGATCAATCGCTTTGACCTGCTCGGGCGGGTAGGAAGGTTGCTCCGGCAAAGCCACCACCACGCCTATCATCTGCCGCCGCCCAAAATGCACAATGACCCGCTGTCCGATCAGGACGGGCTCGTGGTGCTGATAATCAAACACCCCATCCAGAGGAACGTCCAAAGCCACATGCAGCCAGAAAGGTCCGGTGCTTGCCGATGCAGAAATAGCGTCAGGAGTGGCGATCATGGATGGTGGTTCAAAAAAGGGCTGGCCTGGCTGAAAGCCTGATAAGTCAAGAGCTTAGCGGCCTGTGGATAACTTTGGGGAAAATGACATGAACAAAAAATACAAAGATGCAAGCACAGATACAATTTAATTTTCAATATCTCTGAAATAAGGATAAAACACAGAGAAATCAACTAATTAAAACTGGGTATTGAAATTAAACCTTAAATATAAAGACCTCAAACCCAGCTCTGTCTGTGTGCATAACTTTGCGCACAAGCTGCGACAGCTCGTGCGCAAAGGCTATCAAACGCTGTGGTGACGACGGCTGTAGGAATGCACTTCGTCGACCAGAATGCCCACGGCTTCCGGGTCTGTGAAACGCGAAATACCGTGACCGAAGTTGAACACGTGACCGCCCTGACCCACAGGGCCAAAGTCGTCAATAACGCGACGGGCTTCACGGCGGATGGCTTCTTCGCCACCGAACATGGTCATGGGGTCCAGATTGCCTTGCAAGGCTAGTTTGTCACCAATACGAGCGCGCGCACGGGACAGGTTCACCGTCCAGTCCACACCCATGGCATCAGCGCCACAGCCAGCAATATCTTCCAGCCACATGCCGCCGCCCTTGGTAAAGACGATGACAGGGACGCGCTTGCCGTCATGCTCGCGAATCAGGCCATCAACCACTTTACGGGTGTAGGCCAGGGAGAATTCCTGGAACAGGGAGTCGGACAACACACCACCCCAGCTGTCGAACAGCATCACCGCCTGTGCACCAGCACGGATTTGATTGTTCAGGTATTCGCAGGTGGTTTGAGCATTGATTTCCAGCATACGGTGCATCAGGTCCGGACGCTGATACATCATGCTTTTCACCAGACGGTAGTCGTCCGAGCCCTGGCCTTCCACCATGTAGCAGGCAATGGTCCAGGGACTGCCGGCAAAGCCGATCAGCGGTACTTTGCCGTCCAGTTCCTTGCGGATCAGCGAAACGGCATCAAACACGTATTGCAGCTTGGACATGTCCGGCGCTTCCAGCGCCATGACGTCGGCTTCGTTGCGTACAGGACGGGCAAAACGCGGGCCTTCACCAGCGACGAAATCCAGACCCAGGCCCATGGCGTGTGGCACGGTCAGGATGTCCGAGAACAGAATGGCGGCATCCAGATCGAAACGACGCAGGGGCTGCAAGGTTACTTCGCACGCAAATTCGGGATTCTGAGCCAATTGCATGAAGGAGCCAGCCTGGGCACGGGTGGCATTGTATTCAGGCAAATAACGCCCGGCCTGACGCATCAGCCAGATGGGGGTGTAAGGCACAGGTTCGCGCAACAGCGAGCGCAGGAAAACATCGTTTTTTAATTGAGGTAAAGACACGGCAATCCCTATTGAAAAATGCCTGTTAATTTTAACCATCGTGTTCGTCGTCTGGGTTTGACGCGGATCGAAAGCGTGCTGCATCGATATGGTGTTTGCGCATCAGTGCCCAGAAAGCACGCCGGTGCTTTTGCGCGGAGCGGGCCGCCATGGCGATATTGCCGCTATGGCGATCAAGGGCGGCGTGGATATAAGCCTGCTCGAAGCGGGCCACTATCCGTCCCTTGGCAACTTTGAAAGATTCCTGGCTGCTGGCATAGCGCGAGGCTACCGCAGCGGCATAGGCTTCCAGCGTTGTCCCCTCCTGTTGCAAGATCGTTTGCGACAGGCGCTGCTCCGTTGGGCCGGGGTGCAGGACCAGATCCTGGTTTTCCTGCACCCTATAGTGTATCCGACCCGACAGCCCCGGTTCATTCAAAGCGTGGGAAGAGGTCTGTAAACGCTGACGATTGATGCGGGCGCGCAAATCGTCCAGGCATAAAGGCTCGCGCACGTAGTCTGCCAGACCCAGTTCCAGCAGGTCTGTCAGGGCCGCGGCCTTGATAGCACCCCGCAGCAAACCAAAGACCGGCACTGGCAAATGACCTTGGGCCACCGACAAGGCTCGGCGCACGTGAATCAGGGTGGCCGCTTCGATGGGAATCAGACAGGCATCAAAACGCAGCAGCAAGGCCGATGCGCTGCGCAAAAACAAATACTCCTGATCGGGATGGGGCGGTGGTGGCGCCTGCAGAACATGCAGCTGCAAACGCTCGCAAGGCGGGATGATGGCCAGTAGATTCTGAGCCCACGATGGCTGGGTGTGCAGCAACGCACAATCGAGGTGTAGACGCATAAGACTGTCCTTGAGAAGCCGGGCGAACCACACCGGCCGCCCCATAATCATGAGCCTCTAGGATAGAAATCCGACCCGTCTGCGATAAGTCGGAGTTGCGTCTACGTAGCTGTACTTAATCGCCGCAAATACGGCTGCGACGCCATTCGCTGGGCGATACGCCATAGCGTCGCCGGAAGGCGTGGCTGAACACGGCCGCGTCGGAAAAGCCCATTTGCCAGGCCAGCTCACTGATCTGCCGACCGGGTTTGCCGTCCACCAACAATTGACAGGCGCGCTCCAGGCGGGCGGCCATGATGTAATCGGCAGGCGCTTGCCCGCACAGCTCGAACAGCTTGTAGAGATAACGGCGTGAAATGCGAAACTGCAGCGCCAGGGACTGGGCATTCAAACCGGTATCACCCAGATGATCCTGCACGTATTGCTGAATTTGCAGCAGCTGCCCGCGCCGCACTTCGTCCAGGGCGGACTCGGTCGTCACCGGGCGACCATCGGCCAGGCTCAGAGCCATCATGCGAATCACGGTCTGGGACAGTTCGCTCAAGGCCGAGGGCGACAAGTGCCCGCGCTCCTGCAAACCCAAACGCAGCATATCCATGGCAATTCGGGCCGGACCTGTCGTGGCGGAGAACGAGCGGGCCACCGCATCGCTTAGCCAGGGCAACCAAGGCAGCAAACGCTCTTCCTCGAACTGCAAGACCAGAAAATGGGATTGATCCTGCACGGCCACTTCGTAAGGGCGGGTGGTGTCATAAATGCCCCACTCCCCGGCGTGCAAGATGCCACTGCGATTATCCTGCTGAATCTGACTACTGCCACTGATCTGCAAGGTGACCTTGTACAGCGCCTGCTCGGATCGGCTGGCCAAGGCCTGGGTACGACGCACGCGCTGCGCGCTGGTACACAGTTCCATGACATCGACCGAACCCATGCGATCGGTTGCCGCCCGGTTGGAGAAACCACGGCGAGAATCCGGCTGAACTTCCAAGGGCACAAAGTACGCGCACACCACTTCCTGCCAAGCAGCCAGGCTCTTGAAAGAAGCAGAGGGAGTGCGCAATAACATAGACATTGCCTGAGTGCCCTTTCGGCCAACGCAATTGATCGGGGTAAGGGGCAGAATATGCCCCCTTTCTTATAGCCCTAAAAAATTCAAGCGTCTACGGTCGTTAACCCGCTGTATCAGCGATCCATGGAGCCGTACAGGTAGGGCGCAGGCTCCAGACCCATACTGTTCATCTTGACGGTTAGCTCCGTACGCGCCTTGAGTACATCATCAAAACGATGCCGGCGCGATGCCCCTACCTCGGCCGAGGTAAAGGGTCGGTAATCGGGTGTCATTTCTTCCGGGCTGAACTTGGCCACAATCCAGTTCAGCACACGAGCCAGATCGGCATTATCCAGTTGCGACTGCGAGGCACCGGGCACTCGAATCATATAGTCCCGTCCAGCTGGCAGGCGTGTAAACAAGCCAATGGACTGGTTGAAATTGGGGATGCCCCGATGCGTCAGGCCCTGGCCATCGTAGCGATGGCAACCTGCGCATTGCAGCATATAGTCTTTGAAAGCCTGCGAACTTTGCAGGTAATCGCCCGTTCCGGCCATCTCTTCTTGGGCATGGGCCCAAGGCGTAAACGCCAGGAGTACGGCGCCCAAACAGGCCAGGCGCAAAGATGTCCACACAGTGATGCCTCCTTAAGTGACCGAACGCCATCCTGGCCGCCCGGCACCTTGTTCAAACCCTGGGGCTGCCTATGCAGGAAAGAACTGGCGTCCCAAGGACCGTTCTTCCCGCATGACTGGCAGCCCGACGGGCCCTTTTTTAGTTTTTAGCCAAGCCAACCAGTACCGATGTCGTGCAATGGAAGGTGCTGTTCTCGTTCGCCATGCACCAGTTCACGTCATTGTGCAGGAAGAACTCGTAACCAGGACGCTCACGGGTCTGCGTGTTGCACTGGCAGCGGCCGCAAGCGGTCTTGCCGCAGCAGTCGTGGTAGCTGATCAGGTAGTCCTTGCCATCATGCGGGTTGTGGCAAGTGCCAATCCACGAGATGGGCGAAGGCGTCGAGCCCGGAGGGCAGGTGGTGGTCGTGCCACCGCAGCAAGAGCACAGGAACCCGTCCACCGCACAATGACGCCAGTAGTCGCAGGAGTTCACTTCGTCTTCATTCGCCAGATCGGGATTCAGACTGATGTGATCGGCACCACTGCTGCTGCCACCACCACCGGCGGCGCGAGCCACCGGCAATACAGGCAACACAAAGGCCGAACCGACCATTAATTTGCCCACCGAGCGCAGCACGCTGCGACGCGAAGTCTTGTGGGCCACAGAACGGGAGAGGTTCTCCCCAAATTTATCCAGCCAACGCATTGACGTTCTCCTTTCGTGATACCTGCACTTGCTTCATGCCCGAGTCACCGGCCAAGTATTCTTGCGCCGAGGCCACGCCCAGGTCTTTGGCGGTAAACAGGCTTTCCAGCTGTTCACGCGAATTGACCAGACCCTTGCCGCGCACCACACCGTTCTCGTCGATCAGGACGGCGTAAGGCAGTTTGCTGATCTGAAAGCCCATGCCCAGCTGTGTGGACAGGACGTAAGGGAAGGCGTCCAGTTGTGCTTTCTGGTAGAAAGCCAGATGCTCGGGCATCTCGCCATCACTGGCCAGCACAATATCTACCCACTGACCTTCCGAGCCCTGAATGGACTTCAGAATCGGCAAGAGCTTCTTGCACACCGGGCAGGTAGGCGACATGAAGAAAATCAACTGGCTACGCGGGCCAGCCACGCCCACGGTAACGGCACGACCGCGCAAGTCCTGCAATTCCATGACGGGAGCGGCATCACCCACCTGCGGGCCTTTATCCATAGTCAGGGCGCCCATGGGGGCAACCCGTTCATACAACACGCCAATCTGGCGCGACAGGGCAAGTACAACCAGCACCAGGGCCAGTACGATTACCCATAAAATGACGTTGGAAATCATTAAAGCGGTCATTTAGGTCTCCTAAGAATTCTGCATTTTCTGGAATTTCAGATGGGATTCGATCAGTTGGTTGGCCGCATAGTACAGGCCCAGCAAGGCCAAGGTGGCACCAAAGAAGGTCAAACCGTCCACCCAGACCAGTTCACGGGCGCTGCTGATGGCCCAGTCACCGCTGGCCACGGCCAGCGCAGCCAGCAAGGCATTGCGAGCCACCAGCCACCAGGACAGACCACCGGAGGATTCCCCCAGCCCGGAGCAGCCGCAATCCACATCGCGGCGGCCACGCAGCAGGTTCATCACAATGCCACTGGTGGCGACCAGCAGGACGCACAGGGCCAGAACCGCCCCCAGCGAACGGCTGGCTGGCCACAGCAGCAAAGGCGCACTCAAGGCCTCGGCAGCGACAAACAGCACACTGAACGGTCGTAACAACACTTCCGGCAACAATCGATAACCGCCAACGGCTGCCTCGAACAGGCTGAAGTGACGCAGTTTATCCAGCGCCCCCAGTCCCATCAGCACGGCCAAGCAAGCCAGGCTGGCGTAGGTCAGGACCGGGTCCATATCAGACACCCCCAACTGGGTGGAACTGAACTTGCAAGGATGCTTCTGCGGCGCCTTCAATGGTGCGCAGCAACTTGGGTTCAGGCTGGCTGATGTCATAGACGTTCACATTGCCACCGTCCAGGGTCAGCATCAGATTGCGTTGCTGATCAATGGTCATGGACAAGGCATCACGCCCTGGAATGCGGGCTACACGCTGCTTGGTCTTGGTGTCCATGACCCAGATCTCGGCTGCGGGGAACTTGTGAGTGCCCTCTTTGCCATCGGGATGCATGAACACATACATGCGACCGCTGGCGCGATGCAGACCCACCAGGTTGTAGCCACCGGGCACCCAGTTCTTGGCCTTGTCCTGGTCGTTCAGCAAGGACCAGGGGCCATCTACCTTGACCTCGTCACCGCTGAAATCAGCACTGTAGACATTGCCGTAGTAGGACACGAAGTGAGCCTTGTCCTTGTCCAGGGCAGGAGCGATAAAGATCGGATCATCCTTCACGGAGAACATCTGCTTGCTGCGCGACTGGCTGGCAACTTTGCCATCCTCGCCCAGATTGATGGTCAACAGGCCACCATCGCCACAAATAGTCATGAAGCTGCGTGGGCGGTTGGGCTGGGGGATTACGCTCCAGCAACCGGCGGCAGCTGTGACGTCTTCCACATAATCACCCTTGGCCACGTCCACGATCCCGATCGAGGTCGCTGGCGAGGCGTTTTGCAGCACGATGAACTTGCCGTCCGTCGTCTGACGGAACAGACCGTCATAGTTCAGACCTTGCACACGCTTGGGTGGCAGGGAAATTTCCTTCTCGAAGGTCAGCTTGTCGGCATCCCACACTTCCACCACATCCGAGCGCTTTCCACGCGTAATGCGCTCGTGATAGGTGGTCATGGTGTAGATTTTCTTGCCGTCGTTGGACACCTGCACGTGGCCGTTGAAGGCGGTGGGTACCATGCCTAGGAACTTGCCGTTGGTGTAGTCATAAACATGCACACGGCTTTCGGTCAGGTGCATGAACACCGAGTCCATGACATAGATACGGTTTTCCTGCGGGGCAGACACACTGTGACCACCTGTCAGGACTTCGCGCGGCTTGTCCTGGGCCTGCGCGCCACCGGCCAGTACCATCAGCCCCAACATGGCGGCGGCGGTCGTTAATTTAAATTTAGACTTCATTGGATGTCTCTCCTCATGGGCGTCCACGCTGTCAGAACGCATAGGCATAACGGAATTGCAGGCCGCGCATGCGCGGGCCATTCTCGACTTTCAAATCATGGATGTACTGCAATTGCACCTGGTGAGCGTCAGTCAACTGGTGGGTGATCTCGGCGGCCAGTTGATGGTTGCGCGCACGGGTCACCGTAGTTTGTCCATTGACCCGTTCACGCCCACCCGTCTCGTAGCGGTAACGCATACCCACGTAGGTCTTTTCAGTCAGGTTGGTCGAGACCAGAGCCATCAGACGGATAGCGGTGTCTTTTTTCAGGGTCTGGCCGTAGTAGTTCTTGTTGTTGCCAAAGAACTCGAACTCCGCCACGCCTTCCACAAAGGAGGACTCCCCAAAGCCTTTCACAATCGCAAAGTCCTGGATCGTGCTCCAGCGATTCTTGCCGGAGGACACATCAGCCTGCGAGCCGTGGTAACGACCAGTGGGCAAGGTAATGAAGGGCTCCCACGCAAACCAGAAACGGTTTTCCGGATCGTTGTGCAGCCACACGGCGGCACCGGCGGTCACATCACCAATACCGGTCATGCGATCGCGGTCTTGTCCTGGAACATCCAGCGTGTTGCGAAAACCGGGCACGATCAGCTCGTACTGCACCGTCTTGCCGGCCAGTTCGCGAAAGTGCATCTGGCGGTAAATCATGCCTTGCACATTCAGCTTGGGGCTATCGCCAATTCGTGAACCCTGATCATAAAAACCGTGAGACTTCAGGCCCATCATGTAGACCGCCAGGATGTTGGTCCCTACCGGAGCAGGAATCCAGTCCCGCGCACTGGGGTCGCCCGCAAGGGCGGCACCGGCACTGACGCCGCTCAAGGCCAAGGCCAGAGCGGTCCGCTGCAAAATTGCATACATTATTGTTGTCTCCTCAAAGAGGCGCGAACGGTATCGTTATTGTGTTCGCGCCTTTATCCCTAGCTAGGCTGCCGGGTAAGCCATGCAGACCGATTTGGTCTCCAGGTAAGCCTCTACCGCAGCGCGCCCGTGCTCCCGACCCAGGCCGGACTGCTTGTAGCCACCAAAGGGCATGCTGGGGTCCAGCATGTTGTGGGTGTTGACCCACACAGTTCCGGCCTTGATGCCAGCAGTCAAACGCTGGACGCGGGCCAGATCCTGACTCCAGACGCTGGCACCCAGGCCAAAGTCTGTATCGTTGGCCAACTGCAGTGCCTGCGCCTCGGTATCAAACGGGGTCGCGACCACCACGGGACCAAAGATTTCTTCACGCATGATGCGAGCATCAGGAGCCACATCGGCAAACACGGTGGGGCGTACAAAGTAGCCCTGCTCGGGGCGAGCACCCTCACCTGCCAACATGCGACCGCCTTGCTGGCGACCCACATCGATATAGTTCTGCACGCGCTGCTGATGACGGGCGGAAATCAGCGGAGCAATCTGGGTGGACTGCTCAAAGCCCGATCCCAGCGTCATGGAAGAAGCCAGATCGGCTACGCCCTGCACCACGCGCTCGTAAATGCCTTTTTGCACGAACAGACGCGAGCCGGCAGTACATACCTGGCCCTGGTTAAAGAAGATGGCGTTGGCCGCACCTTGAATGGCCATGTCCACATCGCAATCGTCCATGATGACCACGGGGGATTTGCCGCCCAGCTCCAGAGACATGCGCTTCATGTCATTGACGGCCTGATGACCGATCAACTTGCCCACTTCCGTGGAGCCGGTAAAGGAGATCTTGTTCACGCCAGGGTGAGCCGTCAAAGCCGCACCTGTGCTTTCGCCACGACCCGTGATCACGTTGATCACACCGGCGGGGAAACCAGCTTCCAGAGCCAGCTCGGCCAGACGAATGGCAGTCAGCGGTGTCTCTTCAGCAGGCTTCAGAACCACGGTACAACCGGCGGCCATGGCAGGCGCAATCTTCCACACCGCCATCAGCAACGGGAAGTTCCAGGGCACGATAGCGCCCACCACACCAACCGGTTCCTGGCGGGTGTAAGCGTGGTATTTCACGCCGGGAGGAAAGCCGATGGAAGGCGAGAGCAATTCGCCATTCATCTTGGTGGCCCAGCCAGCCATGTAGCGCAGCCATTGTGCGCTGGCCGCCACTTCCAGGCCGTAGGAGAAGAACAGCAGCTTGCCGTTGTTCAGGGTTTCCAGACGAGCCAGCTCATCCGCGTGGGATTCAATCAAATCAGCCAAACGCAACAAGAGGCGCTCGCGCTGAGCGGGCAACATCTGAGCCCATTCGCCCTGCTCCAGAGCCTGGCGCGCAGCACGCACGGCCAGATCCACGCCTTGAGCACCGGCCTCGGGCTGGTGCGCAATCACTTGTCCCGTTGCGGGATCGTAGACGGGAATCGTGGGCCCTTGAGATTCAGTGACGGGTTTGCCGTCAATAATCATGTGTTCGCGAATCGCCTTGCGCTCGGCTTGTACGTCCTGCCCCATAGTCTGTCTCCACACGGAATAGTTGATTCTTAACGAATCCAGTATAGGGACGAGGACAAGCCGGGACTTGTTATTCTGTGCACGGAGGCTTGTTGATTTGGGTACGGAGTGAGCCCTGTCCTGCTTTAGAACAAATCCAGCTGGGCGGGCATACTGGCCTGGATGTCGCCCGTGCCCGTCAAATGCACACGGCGTTCAAAGTCCAGCAGGCTGGCCTTGCGATGCAAGCCGGAGCTAAAGCCGGTCAACATGCCATTGGCGCCTTGCACGCGGTGACACGGCACGATAATGCTGATGGGATTGAGGCCGCAGGCCTGGCCCACAGCACGGACCGCCTTGGGACGGCCCAGATGTTCGGCCATCTGGCCATAGGTCCAGGTCTGACCATAGGGAATAGTCAGCAAGGCCTGCCAGACCTGTTGCTGAAACTCTGTCCCTTGCAGGCTGAAAGGCAGATCAAACTGCTGCAGCTTGCCGGCAAAATACGCGTCCAGTTGAGTCTGCACGGGCTCGGCCAAAGCAGATTCCGGGATCAGCCCGGCCAGTTGCTCGGGTGTCAGACCATGTACGGTCTCTTCCTCGAAGTCCAGACGCAGCAAGGCTCCTTGAGCGTCCACCAGCAGACGCATCGCCCCTAAAGGCGTATCAAAGCAGGCAGTACGCAGCCCGACATAGGCAAACATGGCAATCCCGATCCAAGGGCAGAATGTCTGATCATACTGCGCGGCTCCAGCCACTTCAAAAACTCTGGCAACACCCAGGCAGGCTAGAGGCCAGCTCCTGGTCAAAGGCTTTTCAACCCAAAGCCGCCTGGCCGCAGCACCTCTCGTCCTTGTACCAACTCCTTATGCGCCTATAAAAGCGCCTGAGTGAGCAAGAAAACCTAAAAGAACAAGAGACTGAGACAACAACAATCACCGTGACAAGCGCATTGGCTCTGGCGTCAAAGACGCATGACAAGCTCCCGATTACGCACAACATTGTGTTGAGCGGGATATCCTGAGCAAGGTTCATGCTCCCATGAAGTGCCTGGCACTCAATAGTTAGTGCTTGGCTCCTATTTTTGCGTCCCCCCACACCCACCGCTAACTATTGAGAGCGACGATCCACACGCAAACCTCTCCCTCCTCAAGTCCCTCACACCGCGACAGCAACCCAAAGAGCCACATACCGCCAGACTCCAAAAGGAGGAAGGGCTCATATTGATAGTCATTGTGAGCCGGTCTGGGCCGGGGGCCGTCCTCTGGGCGATTCAGGCTTCTTGCCGCAGGCAGGCTTGCTATTCGGGGTACAAGCGCCCTGCTGTTTGAGCGAAATGCTTGTGCCTTGTCCGGGGGACAAGGCACTTTCGCGAGTTCAGGGCGCGCCCGAATAGCAAGCCTGACCAGGGCACCGGTGCGCAGCACCGGCAAGGAGCCAAGCCCGGAGGACGGCCCCCGGCCCAGACCGGCGTTTTCACGAGACACGATCTAAACATGCAGCCTCGTTTACGCTTCTTATTTCCTTATCTCGCCAGCCTCCTGCTTCGGACACAGCTCCGCTCTACAAGGGCCAAAGAAAAAAGAAGAAGAAGCGCAAGCAAAAAAACCGGGTAAATAACGCCGGGGCCCCCCCAGACGTTATTTACCCGGCAAATCCAACAAATGCAGCAGTTACTCAAGAACAGCAAGGTTTAAACGGTTTGCACACCCTTGGCAGACAAGTCCAGACCCACACGGCGCACCACAGCCTCAAACTCGTCCCGGCTGATATGGTCCAGAGCCGTCGCCGGATCACGCGTCGCATCGCAGGCGATGATGCCACGGCGCATATAGGAATACTTGCGCAGGGCCAGCGCCACCAAAGGCTGAAACTCGTAACGGATCAGCGAGCAATAACGGTCAAACACACGGGCGGCTTCCTCCTGTTCGCCCTGACGGTGCAAGGCATAGACCTTGAGCAGAATCTCCGGGAAGGAGAAGCCGGTGACCACGCCATCGGCCCCCCGTTGCAGCTCTTCCAGAAAATGCATGCCACCCAAGCCACTCAAGATCGGCAAGGCATCACCCGACAGACCCCGCACAGCGGTAATCTTCTGTCCGACGGGAGGGTCTTCGGAATTCAGAATGGACACACCCGCCTCTGCCTTCAAACGCACAGCCAAGGCCGGACTGATGCGGGCGGCGAACAGTTCCGGGAAGTCGTGAATGACCACCGGCAAACGAATAGCCTGCACAATCTGGCGGTAAAAGGACACCTGCATATCGTCATCCGCCCCCGCCAAGGGAGCGACAAAAATCGCATCGGCCCCCAGATCTTCAGCGCTGCGAGCCTGCTCCACCGCCGCTGCCGTTCCCATGGCCCGCACCCCCACCCAGACCGGCACCGCACCGCGCACTGCCGCCACGACGGTTTCAATGACACGCCGACGCTCAAAGGTACTGAGCTTGTGCAGTTCACCCATCACTCCCAAAATCGCCAAGCCGTGAATACCGGCTTCCAGCTGGAAATTCACCAGACTGACCAGGCTTTGCAAATCCAACTCACCACCCGGTTTGAAGGGAGTGGGGCAAATGGAAAAGACACCTTTATTTTTCATAATTACGCTTAGGCTCAACGTGGAATAACAAATGGCTTTTGCATACGCGAAATCATGCGTACCAAGGGCCAGAGAAGAATGAAGTAAATCAGCGCAGCGGCCACCAGAGGCGTCTGGCTATAGGTCTCGCCCTGCACGATCTGGGCCGAACGCAGCAGTTCAGGCAAGGCCACGGCCGAAGCAATCGAGGTCTGCTTGATGGCTTCCAGCGTGTTACTGGCCAGATCCGGAATTACATTGCGCACACCTTGGGGCACAACCACATAGGCCATGGCCTGACGGGCGTTCAAACCCGTGGAGCGCGCCGCCTCGTTCTGTCCGGGGGACACCGACTCCAACCCGGCACGGAAAATCTCCGCGAAGTAACCACTGCTGTTCAAAACCAGCGCCAGCACCGTGGCGGAAAACTCATTCAAGGGCAGGCCCAGGAACGGCAGACCGTAGTAAATGAAGATCAGCAGCACCAAAGGTGGGAAGGCACGGAAGAAATCCACGTACAGCAGGATCAGCCTGTTCAGCCAGCGATGCTGCTGATAATGCAGGCAGGCAATCACCAGACCCAGCAAGGCTGCCAGCGGCACGATGATCACCGAGAGCTTGACGGTCAGCCACAAGCCCTGAAGCAGCAAGGGCCAACTGGCGGCAAGAATCTTCGGGTTCAGAAAAGTATCGATCAGTTCCATAGCGCGTCACTCCTACGACTTGATCGCATAGCGCCGTTCCAGCACCCTCGTCAGATGAACGAAGGGGAAGAAAATCAGGCAGAACAAAATGGCCCCGGCCGTAAAGGCGGTGGGGTTGGCAATGTTGGACTGGATATTGCTGGACACATTAAGCAGCTCAGGCACGGCAATCACCGAACCCAAGGTGGTGCCTTTGGTAATCCCGATAGCGCGATTGGTCAGTGGTGGAATCGCCAGGCGCACGGCTTGCGGCAGGATGATGGCAAACAGCGTCTGACTGAAACCCATGCCGGTGGAGCGGCCCGCTTCCCACTGACCCGTGGGCACCGCAGCAATGCCAGACCAGAAGATTTCTTCAGCAAAGGCAGACAGCACCAGGCTCAAGGCCAGAACGGTGGCGGGAACGGGTTCAATCACAATCCCCAGAGACGGCAAAGCGAAGAACACCAGCACAATAATGACCAGCTGCGGAATCGCACGGAACACGTCCACATACAAGGTCATCAAGATATTGACGGGACGCCAGCCGTAGCAACGCAACACGGCCAGACCCAGGCCCAGGACAGTGCCCAGAACCACGGTCATCACGGCCATTTGCAGCGTGACCCAAAAGCCCTGCATGATCTCGGGCAAATAGGGGCTGATCAGCGTCCAGTTAAAGAAGTAATAAATTATCTGATCCATGGCCGGCCTCAGTTCATGCGGCTCAGAAAATCCTGAATACGCTTGTGACGCGGCTTACACAGAATTTCATCGGGACTGCCCTGGTCCAGAATCACGCCCTGGTCCATGAACACAATGCGGTCCCCTACTTCGCGGGCAAACTGCATTTCGTGCGTAACAATCACCATGGTCATGCCCGCATCGCGGGTGCGTTTCATCACGTTCAGCACTTCACCGACCAGCTCCGGGTCCAGACCCGAGGTAGGCTCGTCAAACAGCATGACTTTGGGCTCCAGCGCCAGCGCGCGGGCAATGCCCACCCGCTGCTGCTGGCCGCCGGACAACTGGCTGGGATAGTGTTCGATACGCTGGGCCAGACCCACCTGTTCCAGATGATGGCGGGCCTGCTCTTCGGCCTGCGCCTTGGGCACTTTTTTCACCTTGCGCAGCGCCAGCATCACATTGCCTAGCGCCGTCATATGCGGGTACAGGTGTATGCCCTGAAACACCATGCCTATGTTCTGGCGCACCTGGTTCAGGTCGGTGCGCGGACAGGTCACATCACTGCCAGCCACCACAATCGTGCCGCTGGTCGGGGTTTCCAGACGGTTGATGCAGCGCAGACAGGTACTTTTGCCCGAGCCCGAGCCGCCAATCATCACGACAACTTCGCCGGTGTTGACGCTCAGGTCTATGCCTTTAAGAATTTCGGCCTGCCCAAACGATTTGCGCAAGCCCTGGATGCGGACAATTTCACTCATGGTCGCTCCTTGACCGCCTGCCAGTCGGGCAGGCGGGGACCGGCCCCTGCAGGGCCATATAGCTAGAGAAACAGCGCGAAGGCGCTTTTAAGGACGGGAGCAGTCGGGGGTGTGCTCGGTGGGCTCGTAGCCAGGGAAGTCGGGCACGCCATAGCCGGGGAAAATCACCGTCATGGCCGTACCAGCATTGGGTTCCGTACCGAACCACTTCACATGCAGCTTGGACAGGGAGCCGTCCTGCTTCATGCATTCCAGCACTTCATCCACGCGATTACGCAGGGCCGTGTCGTCCTTGCGGAAGGCAAAGGCATAGTTAGCCTCGGTGGTCATGTCGTAGACCGGGGCCAGTGCGGGGGTCTGGGTGGCGATATAGCGTGCCAAAGGAGTCTCGGACATATTGGCAAAGGCGCGACCAATAGCTACGGCCTGCACAGCATCCGTGTTCTTGTTGAAGCGCTGGATCTTGTAGCCGTATTTTTCCTGGTTGTCCTGCAACCAACGGTCCGAGAAGCTGCCGTTATTGACGGCAATGGTCTTGCCTTTCAGGTCTTCCAGCGCATTGACGGTCGCGCCCTTTTTAGCCAGAAAGCTCAGGCCGCCCGCCATATACGGCTCGGCAAACAGCATTTGCTCCGCACGTTCACGTGTGGTGTTGGTGGGAGCCGCCACCATGTCGTAACGACTGGAAAACAAGCCCGCAAAAATAGCGGAAAACGGGGTGTCGATGACCTCCGCCCCCTCGTAACCCATGCGTCGGGCCACTTCCTGGGTCAGATCATTGGAAAAGCCATCCAGCTTGCCATCGGTGCCGCGCATGAAAAACGGAACCAGGCCCACGTCTGCAGCCACCTTGAACATCTTGCCCTGATTGGGGTTGACCGCATGAGCGGGCAGGCTCAAGGCCACGCCGGCAGCCAATGTGGCCAGCATCAAGCCAGCTTTGCTGCTGACACGTCCCCAGCGGGACAGGGTGTTTTTGCGGGATACAGCCGCAGCCAACGGGGCGATTGTGTATACGCCTTGCATAAGGTCTCCTTGCCATCCATTTTCTGTTTGTAGTGCTTTAATTCTAGGATTGGCAAAACCTTGATGTCATATGCTTTTTTATTAACCCTTCATAACACAGGGTTAAGCAAATACCCGTACCCCTTATACGCGGCGCAATACGCGAACACGCACATTTCCCGACAGTCGCCCTTGATAAGGGTAAGTCCCCCCCTGGAGAGGCCGCCAAGCAAAAGCGCGTGGGGGGACGATGTATTTATGGATGAATCACTCAGGCCCAGCCTGCCCGCATGCCTCGGGAGGCTGTGGAAATCACCACTTCCATGAAGTCGTGCGCCAATTGCGACACCGGCACCACATTGGAATGCAGCATGTGCAAAGGCATGGTGGTGCGCGGATTAATGGGGCGTACCACCACATCCGGCCAGACCCGGCCTGCCACGGCCAGCTCGTCCACAATTGCAATCCCGGCTCCAGCCTGCACCATGGCACAGGCAATATGCGTCAAACGCACTTCTACCGCCAGTTGCGGCACACCCGGACGGTTACCAAATAACTGCTGCACCATCTGGCCATAAGGAGTGTCATTGCCATAACCAATCAGGTCCAGCCCTTCCAGATCGCTGGCGTCCAGCTCCTGCTTGTCGGCCAGCGGATGGCTGGCTGGCAACACCGCCACCAGATGGTTTTCGTAAATGGATTGGGCATGCAAGCTGGGATGTGTCAGCGGCACAATCGCGACACCCACTTCCGCCTGTTGCGTGACCAAAGCCTGCACCAGATCACTGGAGATCAGCGTGCGTACGTACACCTTCACATCTGGAAAGGCCTGGCGAAAACGCGTCACCGCCATGGGGATCAAGGTCTGGCCCAGACTGGGGCTGACGGCAATGTGCAAGCTGCCGTGGCGCTTTTCGATCAGGTCGGTGGCCACCTCGTTTACCCGCTGCACGCTGTTATGAACCTGCTCCACCTCCTGATAGAGCCGACGCGCCTCGGGCGTGGGGTACAGACGCCCCTTGATGCGCTCGAACAGCACCAGACCAATACGCGATTCGGTATAGGACAGCAGGCGGCTGATGGCCGGTTGCGACACGTTCAGCAATTGCGCCGCCTTGCTGATGGAACCGGTCAGCATGATCGCGCGAAAAACCTCGATTTGACGAAGATTGAGCAGCATCCCTTAACGTAGCCTTATGTTTCGAGCACAAATAAGCATAAGACATTTTGATTTGCCTATGTTTCAATTTTTTCAAGCTGCCATCCCGGCGCGCCTTGATCGCAACGGGCTTACAGAGCGGCTTCATAACTACGACACGGAGACAAAATCATGCAAACCCTGCTTGCTCGCACCCTGGCGGTGCTGGGCTTGGGAATGGCCGCCGCTGCGCCCGCCGCCCACGCCGCTGACAACGTTCATCTCATGCTGGACTTCATCCCCACCGGCGACTATGCCCCGTATTACTCGGGCATTGCCAACGGGATTTACGAAAAACACGGCATTAACCTGAAGATTACCCGTGGCACCGGTTCGGGTGACACAGTTCTGAAAGTGGCTGGCGGCGCGGCCGATATTGGCTTGGCCGATATTTCCGCCATTCTGACCTCGCGTCAGAACAGCCAGACTCCCATCAAGGCCATTGCTTCCACCTTCTCGCACTCGGCCCATTCCCTGTTTGTGCGCAAAGACTCGGGCATTACCGATTTCTCCGGCCTGGAAGGCAAGAAAATTGCCGTCTCGCCCGGTAACAGCCACAAGCTTTACTTCCCCATGGTGGCGCGCAAGGCCAACACCGATCCCGACAAGATTCAGTGGGTGACCGTTGACGGCTCCTCCATGGCACCGCTGCTGATCAACGGCAAAGTGGACGCCGCTCCTTTCCTGGCCACCAACTACTACTACCAGAACAAGCAGGCCAAGCGTTTTGGCAAGGAAATCGTGGTGCTGCCCTTTAGCGATCAGGGTTTCAACATCTACGCCCTGTCCGTATTCGCCACCGACAAGACACTGACCGAGCGTCCACAAATGGTGCAGAACTTCCTGGACGCCACCATCGAAGCCTGGGAAGCCGCCCGCAAGGACCCGGACACGGCTTGTCAGGCCCACGTAAAGGCCAATCCGGAAATCGACCTTGATGACTGCATGGGCAACCTGAACGCGGTGCTGGGCTACATCTACACCGATTTCAGTGCCGAGCACGGAGTAGGCAGCCTGGAAGAAGGCCGCATGAAAAACACCTACGAGGCCGTTGCAGAAGCCCAAAGCCTGGATCCCGCCTGGGACTATCACCAAGCCTACGACACCCAGTTCATCGTCAAGGCCAACGGCACGGCCAAGCCCTGAGCTGAACTGATTTTCGCGCGTGCTCCGGCTTGGCCCAGGCGGGCCGGCGCGCGCCTAGGAGCGCATTGTGATACGCATTCAAGACGTCAACCTGATCTACGGTCGTAATACCGAGCGAGAGACTCAGGCGCTGAAACAAATCAATCTGGACATCCAGGACAACGAAATCATTGCCATTGTCGGCGCTTCGGGCTGTGGGAAATCCACGCTGCTACGCCTGATCGCCGGCTTGCTGATGCCCACCACCGGCACCGTCAGCATTGATGATGAAATCGTTGCCCACCCCCGCCAGGACACCGGCATCGTGTTCCAGGCCCCGACGCTGGTGCCGTGGGCCAATATTCTGGACAACACCCTCTTGCCATCGAGCATCATGGGTCGTCTGGACGATCAGGCCCGCAGCCGCGCCACGCGCCTGCTCACTACCGCCGGGCTGGGCAATTTTCTGCACCACCACCCCAAGCAATTGTCCGGTGGGATGCAACAACGCGTAGCCATTTGCCGCGCCCTGGTCCACAACCCCAAAGTCGTGCTGATGGATGAACCCTTCGGCGCCCTGGACGCGCTGACACGTGAAACCATGACGCTGGAGCTGCTGCGCCTTTGGTACGAAGACCCCAAAACAATTGTCTTTGTGACGCACTCAATTTCCGAAGCCGTCATGCTGGGCCACCGCATCGTGGTCATGTCGCCGCGCCCCGGCCAGATTACCGAAATTCTGGACGTGAACCTGCCCCGCGAACGCGACTTTTCCCTGGTGGGCACGCCCGAATTTACGCGCTGTGCCGCTGCCGTCCGTGAACTCATTTTCCAACACGAGGTGGCTTGATGAGCGAGCAAACTCAAACCCTGGGCGCCGCGCCCGTGCGCAAGCGACGACTGCGCCTGCGCGATTTCAATGAAATTACCGTCCCGGCCATCACCCTGATTGCCGTGGTCATCCTGTGGGAGCTGGCCAGCCGCCTGTTTGATATCCCTGAATATCTGGTGCCTGCCCCCTCGCGCATCTGGGCCGATTCCATGCAAATGAAAGAGGCCATGCTGATGCACACGCTGGTGTCCACGCGCACCATCATGCTGGGCTTTTTGCTGTCGATTGTGATCAGCTTTCCGCTGGCCGTGCTGATTACCTACTCGCGCTTTTTCGAGCAGGCCATCTACCCGCTGCTGATCCTGACCCAGTCCATCCCCAAGGTGGCCCTGGCTCCGATTCTGGTCATTATCTTTGGACCCACTGAGCTGCCACGCGTCGTGGTGACTTTTCTGGTGGCCTTCTTCCCGCTGGTGATCTCCATGACCTCCGGCCTGCTGGCGGCCCCACCCGAGCTGATCGAGCTGGTCCGTGCCTGCCGCGCCACCCGCTTGCAAGAGTTTTTCCGCATTCGCCTGCCCTTTGCCGTGCCCTTTATTTTCTCGGGTCTGAAAGTGGCCATCACCTTATCCGTGGTGGGTGCAGTAGTCGGTGAATTTGTAGCCGCTGACCAAGGTCTGGGCTACTTGATCACCACCTCTACGGCCTTCTTCAAGACACCGGTTGCCTTTGGCGCCATGGCGATCTTGTCCGTGCTGGGCATTGTGTTCTTTCAGGTAATTTCTGCCGCCGAACGCATCCTGTTCCCTTGGGCAATCAAGGACAATCGGAGCTGATCATGACATCAAGTTATACCGTCATCCGTGGGGGCCTGGTGCTGGCCCACGCCCAAGCCAAGGCCGAACCTCTGGACATTCTGATCAAGAACGGCGAGATCGAAGCCATGGGCCCGCCCGGCCTGCCCGCGCCGTCTGAAGCCACGGTGGTGCAAGCGGATGACCAACTGCTGCACCCCGGCCTGATCAACGCCCACACCCACGGCCACGGCACCTACGCCAAGGCCATGGGGGATCGCTGGTCGCTGGAGCTTTTATTGACAGCTGGCCCCTGGATCAATGGCGACCGCCATCTGGAAGACAAATACCTGAGCACTCAGTTGAACGCGGCAGAAATGCTGCTCAAAGGCTGTACCGCCAGCTACGACCTGTACTCCGAAGTCCCGGTTCCGACGGCGGAAGGCATGAACGCGGTTGCCCAGGCCTATGTGGATGCCGGTATGCGAGCCACGGTAGCGCCCATGATGGCGGACCTGTCCTTTTACCAGTCCGTCCCCGGCCTGATCGAAGCCCTACCGGAAGAGCTGCAACGGTTTGTGGCCCAACTGGCCCCCCAGTCGTTCCGGGCTACGCTCTCGGGCCTGACGGACTTTCTAGATCAGCAGCGCAACCCCGACCGCATTCGCGTGGCCTTGGCCCCGACCATTCCCATGCTGTGCTCGGACGAGTTCCTGCAAACCTGCGGTGAAATCAGCGCGGAGCGCAATATCGGCCTGCACAGCCACGTTGGCGAGTCCTATGTGCAAGCCCTGACCGGCATGAAACGCTATGGCACCACCATTGTTCAGCATCTGGACAAGCTGGGCCTGATCTCGCCCCGTTTCACCCTGGCGCACGCCATCTGGCTGGACGAGCGCGACCTGGACATTCTGGCCGAACGCGGTGCCATGGTGGCCCACAACCCCGGCAGCAATATGCGTTTAGGTAATGGGATTGCCGATGTGAACTCCATGCTGGAACGCGGCATTACCGTGGGCCTGGGCACGGACGGCTCCAATAGTGGCGATAACCAGAATATGTACGAGGCCATGCGTCTGGCCTCCTTCTCGTCCAAGGTGCGCGGCCCGGATACAGAACGCTGGGTCACAACCGCACAAGCGCTGTACGCCGCCACCGAAGGCAGCGCCCGCTGCCTGGGCATGGGCGAGCAGTTGGGACGTCTGGAACCGGGTCGCAAGGCCGACATCGTGTTTCTGGATCTGGCTCATATCAACTGGATTCCGCATAACAACACGGTCAATCAGCTGGTGCATCTGGAAGACGGGCTGGCGCTGCGCCATGTCATGGTCGACGGCCAGTTTGCCGTGCGCGACCGACAGTTAACACAAGTGAATATGCCTCGCCTGCGCCAACAAGTGGAGCAGGCCCAGGAACGCATCACACGCAATACCTACGACAAGCGCCACATCACGGAAAAACTGGCCAAAGCCGTAGGTTCGTTCTGCCTGTGCCTGGGCCACGACCGCTATCACGTACAGCGCTGGGCGCACTCTAAGCAAGACTTAACATGACGTTATGTTTTACCGATAAATAGGCATACGACATTCATGACTGGATTTGCTTCAATCATGGAAACGAACACGATTGCGGGCACGCGAGATGCGCGGGTCCGAGCCATCCAAGGAGGAAGATAATGAGCGACTTTGATCTGGTAGTACGAGGAAATATTGTTGAACGCGACCGCATCATCACAGACGGCTGGGTGGCCGTGCGTGAAGGCCGAGTAGCAGCCCGCGGTGTTGGCGCGGCTCCTTCGGCCCGTGAACATGTGGATGCGCGTGGCATGTGGGTCATGCCCGGCGTGCTGGACGGTCAGGTGCATTCCGGCAGCCAGGCCAATCAGGAAGGTCTGGGCTGGGCCTCGCGTGCGGCGGCCGCCGGTGGCGTGACCACCATGGTGGAAATGCCCTACGACGATCCCGAACCCGTTGCCTCCCGCCCGCAGCTGGAAGACAAGATTGCCCGCATTGAAAGCGATTGCCACGTGGACGTGGCCTGCTACGGCACATTGAACGACCAGCACGGTCTGGAAGCAGCCGCTGGCCTGATTGAAGGCGGCGTTTGCGGTTTCAAATTCTCTACCTTTGAAGCCAGCCCCAACCGCTTTCCGCGCGTGGAAGAAGACATCCTGATGGAAGCCTTCCGCCTGATTGCCCCCTCCGGCCTGGCCTGCGGTGTGCACAACCAGGACCAGGAACTGACACGCAAGAACATCAAGCGCATGGTCGAAGCCGGTGATACGGGTTGGGACGCGTTCCTGCGCGCTCATACTCCGCTGATCGAAAACCTGGCCACCAGCGCCATTTATGAAATCGGTGCCCAGACCGGTGCCCGTGCCCACGCTGTGCACGTGTCCCTGTCGCGCGGTTTTGAGATCTGCAATATGTACCGTCAGGCAGGCCACAAGGCGTCCATCGAGACCTGCGTGCAGTACCTGATGCTGAACCACGAAGAACACACCCGCCGCTTCGGTGCCAAGACCAAGCACTACCCTCCCATTCGCCCCAAGGCGGAAATGGATCTGCTCTGGACCCACATCGCCAACGACGAATGTACCTTCGTGTCCTCCGACCACGTCAGCTGGGGCCTGGAGCGCAAGCAGTTTGACAATGTGTTCCAGAACTCCTCTGGTGGTCCTGGTCTGGAAACGCTGCTGCCCGCCTTCTGGACAGGCTGCGCCGAACACGGCATTTCCCCCACTATGGTCGTCAAGCAATTGTGCTGGGGCCCTGCCCAACACTTCCTGCTGGAACACCGCAAGGGTTCGCTGAATGTGGGCGCAGACGCCGACATCGTGATCGTCAAACCCGAAACCTATCGCTTTGATCCGTCCAACAGCCTGTCCGCCGTGACCTGGAGCTCCTTCGAGGACCGTGAATTCCAGGTTCGCGTGGAAGCCACCTATGTGCGCGGCCAACTGGCCTGGGACGGCAAAACCGTGCGTAACGCGGCGGGCGACGGTCAGTTCATCCGTCCGCACAAAGCAGGCGAACTGTCATGAGTCTGGCCATGCCCTTGTTGAATCAGGAGCGCCTGTGGCGCAGCACCCAGGAGCTGGCCGCGTTCACGCTGCCTGACCAGCCCTGGACACGCCGCGCCTTCTCCGATCTGTTTCTGCAATCGCGTCAGTGGTTGCTACAACAGTTCGAGGAAGCGGGCCTGACCGTACGCATGGACGCCGCAGGCAATCTGATCGGACGCCGCGAAGGGCGCAAGCCCGGCCTGGCACCGATTACGACTGGCTCGCACTGCGACACCGTGATGTATGGCGGACGCTACGACGGCATCATCGGCGTGCTGGCCGGGCTGGAAGTGGCCCGTTGCCTGAACGAGCAGAACATCCAGCTGGACCATCCTTTTGAAGTGGTGGATTTTCTGTCTGAGGAGCCCAGCGACTATGGCGTGTCCTGCGTAGGCAGTCGCGCCATGGGCGGGGTCTTGTCCGACGCCATGCTGGCCGAACGCAATCCTCAGGGCGAAACGCTGGCGCAAGGCATTGCTCGCATCGGTGGCCGCCCCCAGGAGCTGGCCCAGGCCCGTCGTGCGCCCGGTGATACCGCCGCCTTTGTCGAGTTGCATATCGAACAAGGCCCGGTACTGGAATCGCGCAATCTGCCTATCGGCGTGGTCAGCAATATCGTGGGTATTTGCCGCCACCGCATCATCATCACAGGTCGCCCGGACCATGCAGGCACCACACCCATGGACATACGTCGTGATGCCCTGGTCGGTGCCAGCCTGATCATCAGTGAAGTGGACCGCAAGGCCCGCCGGGCTCTGGGGGGACCAGACTATCTGGTCGCCACCATTGGCAACCTGAACCTGACACCCAACGCCTCCAATGCCGTTCCCGGACGCGTAGAAATGATGGTGGAAGTACGCAGCGACCGTCAGGAGCTGATGCAGAACTTCACTGAGGAACTGCTGGCCCAGTTGCGCCCGGAAATCGAGGCCATGGGCCTGGGTCTGGACGCGGCGCAAGTCAGCCTGGCCAAGCCCACGGACTGCACGCCCGAGGTGATGAGCATCATCGGGCAGGCTGCCAGCGCTTTGGGATACCCGAGCATGGTCATGCCTAGCGGCGCCGGTCATGATGCGGTTTACATGGCACCCAGCGGCCCCATGGGCATGATCTTCATTCCCTGCCTGAATGGTCGCAGCCATTGCCCTGAAGAATCCATTACGTCCGAGCAGCTTCTGGACGGTACGCGGGTTCTGTATCAGACCGTTGTCATGTTGGACCAGAGCCTGGAGAGCTGACATGGACTGGTCCTGTGATCAGCTTGGCGAACGCGAACGCTACCGCTTGTTGGTCAACACTGTGTTGCCGCGCCCCATCGCCCTGGTCACGACCTGTGACCAGCAGGGGCGCGTGAACACGGCCCCGTTCAGTTTTTTCAATGTAATGGGCTCGGAGCCTGCCGTACTGGCACTGGGCCTGGAAAACGATGCGCACTCTGCCGATGGTCTGAAAGACACCACCCGCAATATCCTGGCCACCGGCCAGTTTGTGGTGAACCTGATCAGCGCCAAGATGGCACGCGCCATGAACATCTGCGGCATTGCTTACCCGACCGGTCAGGCCGAGCACCTGCAGGCGGGCCTGGATCTGGCCCCCAGCGTGCAAGTGCAGCCGCCCCGTATCGCCCAATGCCCAGTGCAGTTTGAATGCCGCTTGCACACCGCGCTGGACCTGGGCCCGCTACGCCATATCGTCATTGGCGAAATCCTGCATTTGCACTGCGACGACGCCATCCTGACGCCTGAAGGGCGCATTGATATAGACGCTTACGACCCTATTGGGCGCATGCACGGTTCTGACTGGTATGTCGGCCTGCAAGGCCGCTTTCAGTCAGAAAAACTAAGCCACCAAAACGGGCTACCGCCCACCCAAACATAAAAACATCATGAACCGTCGCCCTCATATCTACGTTCTGAACCCCAATTCCAGCCAGATCGTAACGGATGGCCTGGACCGTGCTGTCCAGCCTCTGCGTCTGGCCGATGGCCCGGCCATCTCCTGCCTGCGCCTGCCCCAAGGCCCGGCGGGTGTACAAAGCCAGACCGATATTGACACCCTGATCCCTCACTTGCGCGCCCAGGCCCTGAGCGTCAAAGAAGACGCCGCTGCTTATGTGGTGGCCTGCTTTAGCGACCCCGGCCTGTACACCTTGCGCGAAGCAGTGGATGTGCCTGTATTGGGCATTGCCGAAACCGGCGTGCTGACTGCCTTGTCACTGGGCCAGCGTTTTGGGGTGCTGTCCATTTTGCAGGCCTCTATCCCGCGTCACCTGCGCTACTTTGGTGCAATGGGGGTGACTGATCGCCTGGCCGCCGACCTGGCTATCAATATGGGCGTGTCGGAGCTGGCTGACGAGAAAAAAGCCCTGCAACGTCTGACAGAAGTCGGCCAGCGCCTGCGCGATGAGCACGGTGCTGATGTGGTGGTGCTGGGTTGTGCTGGCATGGCCAATCAGCGCGAGGCGCTGGAACAGGCTTTGGGCATTGCCGTCGTGGAGCCCACGCAGGCCACCGTTGCGGTAGCCTTGGGCCGTTGCTTATTAGGCTGGTAAGCCTTGATGAGCACCACACTGCAAACCGACTGCCTGGCGACGGCACAACGTCTGCTCCAGGCCCGCCAAGAACACCGTCCCATCGAAGACTGGCCCGACGCGCTGCGACCTGTGTCTTTTGATCAGGCCTATCGCGTCCAGGCCGTGCAAATGAAAACCCTGGGCCCCATAGGAGGCTGGAAAGTCGGCGCGGCCAATAGCGTGGCCCCGCCCACCTGCGCCCCCCTGCCCCAGCGTTCTCGTTACGCCAGCCCGGATGTACCATCCAGCAAGGAGCTGTCCTTGCGCGGCATAGAAGTGGAAATCGGCCTGGTTCTGGGTCAGGACTTACCGCCCGGCCAGGCACCGTATTCCATGGAACAAATCTGGCAGGCGGTCAGCCAGATCTGTGTAGCCGTCGAAATTGTGGAATCCCGCTTTGCGCAGCGTGACACCGTAGGCCGTCTATCCACCCTGGCCGATCTGGCTAGCCACGGTGCGCTGGTCTATCAGCCGCAAGGCGTCGCCGCGCAGGATATGACATTGCTACAACCTGCATGGGCACGCCTGCAAGTGGGGCAGCAACCCTTGCTGCAAGGGCCGAACCAGAATCCGGCGGGTGAGCTGACACGACTGCTCATCTGGCTGGCTAATCAGGGCAGCCACCACCTTGGCGGGCTGCAAAAAGGGCAGGTCATCATTACGGGCACCTGTTTACCCATGCTGTATGCCGCCCCCGGCGACCGAATTCAGGCGGCCATTCAAGGGATCGGCGAGCTGAATTTTATCTGCGCCTAAGATCACATTGCCAGCGTCCGAAACGGCGCTGGTTTTGCCCGACAGAACTTCTCATCAGGCAGCACAAGCTCTGCACTGCTGCTCCAAGAAATGCAGCGTGCAAAGCCGATTTGCCAATAGTGGCTGACCTTGGGAGACAACGACCAGTCGGGTTCAAAAAAACTCATCCAACAGGCAGAAGAAAGCGATGCGCTCGGCATCCATTTCCACGCCGTACAAGGCAAAGAAAGGCGCTAGCCACTCCTTGCCCAAATTGCGTTCTATGCTGCGCGCCGTCAGCGCCAGATCCTGATAACGATCCGCCACGCCCAAACGTCCGCAGTCGATAAAACCGCTGAACTGCCCTTGATGCACCATGAAGTTGGGCAAGCAGGCATCGCCATGGGTGACCACTAGATCTTCTTGTCCTGGGCGGCTGGCATACAGTTCGTCCAATAGGTTTTGAACCGGCATGCCCTGACGCTCATCGTCAAAATCTTCTTCATCAATCAGGCCCGCTTCCGCCCTGGCACGTGCATCGGCCAACCGATGCTCCAGGCGATGATCGAAGGGGCAGGACTCCAGTGGCAAGCGATGCAGGCTTTGCAAGGACGAAGCCAGTAACTCCACGGTTTGCTGGGGAGACAGGCCTTCAGTGCAGGCCAGATCGCGCCCAGGAACAGCACTCATCAGCAGCCAATGGCGGCTTTGCGCCAACAAGGTATCCAGCACCTCTGGGCAAGGCAGACCTTGCGTATGCATCCAGCGCAAGCGCTCAATTTCATCGGGCAGCTCGGCCAAAGGCAGATCGTCCTCCGCCTTCACAAACTGGCAGGAGCCATCCGGCCAGTCCAGACGCCAGACATCAGCCCCGGACTCCCCAATGGTTTGACGTTGTACCTTGGCGGCAGCCAGTCGGGTTTGCCAGGCAAGAGGAAAACTCATACTTAAAAACCTTGCTGAAAACAGTCGATAAAAACGGAGGGAGGGATCAAGCCAAACGAATCAAACCGTGATGCCCATCAGACCTGATACTGCAGGTGAATCAGCGGGTAAGGCTTGCCCTGATCATCCACGGGCGAGCGTCCAATACGCTTGAAGCCCATTTTTTCGTAAAAGCCTACAGCCTGCTCATTCTGTTCATTCACATCAGTGGTCATGCTGGGATGCAGGCTCAAGCCGTGCAGCACCAAGGCCTTGCCCACACCCATACCCCGGCTGTCCGGGTCCACAAACAAGGCCTGCATATGGCCCTGCTCAAGCAGCATGAAGGCCAGCGGGTAATCCGTCTCATCCACCGCCAGCCATAAACTGACCTGGGGCAGAAACCCGCAGACCATGACATCAATTTCCTGACGATCCTGAACGGATAAAAAATCGTGCGTGGCATCCACGGCCTTGCGCCAGATTTCAACCGCACGTTGCCCGTCCTCCGGGCGCGAATGACGAATCCTCATGGGGCTCATCCTGTTTGTAAAGTGTTAGCTGGCAAGCAAGACACTGATGTCAGCGGTAGGTACGTCAAGGCTGCAGCCGGGGCAAGAACACCGGCCAGGCTCAAGACGACAGTCCCTGCGATGCAAAAATCTTTTGATAAATATTCCGCACTACTGCCTGCTTTCGCTGGTTGTAATCCCGCACACTGCCAGCCCCTTCTTTAGCCTGCATTTTGGCCTGGGCATAGCGCTGCAAATCCTCGGGATGCGTACCCAGCCAGTCCCGAAACAGGATATGGCGAATATGCTCAGGGCAATCCGGGCCGAACACATGCAGATTCACACGCGGCTCTTCCTGACGCAGCATGCGGTGCTGATACCAGGAGCGCTCACGTATGCTCAACTCATAACCCAAGGCATTCAACGCAGGAACATAGTCCTCTTCCTGCTCCGGGTCGGCCACCAGCACATCAATATCAATCACAGGCTTGGCAGGCAGGCCGAGCACCGCGGTCGAGCCCACATGCGCAATAGTCAGGGCCTTATTGCCCAGGGCCGCCTGAATTTCCTGACTCAAGCGCTGATACAGCACCGGCCAGTTCGCGTCGTAGTCCTGAACCTCGATCAGCTCTGCTTTAGGCTCGCCTGCCACCCAGGGGTTCTCATTGGGGTCGCCATCCTCGAAGGTGGTGATTTTGCTTAGTGCCGATGCAGACACGGTCCTGTTCTCGCGATTCACACAAATTCTCCTTGATACGACTTTCAACTTTTCCACGTCCACCTCACATGGACTGACCGGCTTTCAAAAGTTGGGCATACACACCGTCCAGCGCAGCCAGTTCCTGATGGCTACCCTGCTCAACCAGCCTGCCCGCCTTGAGCACAAAAATGCGGTCGGCATGACGGACGGTAGACAGGCGGTGCGCAATCGAAATAACGGTACGAGTTTCCGCCATTTTGGCCAAGGCGGCTGACATGGCATTTTCCGTGGTGTTATCCAGCGCACTAGTGGCCTCATCCAGCAAGAGAACGGGCGGGTTGCGCAGAATGGTACGAGCCAGAGCCAAGCGCTGTTTTTCGCCCCCGGAAAAACGATACCCTCGCTCGCCCACCGTAGTTTCATACGCCTGCGGCAAGGACATGATGAAGTCATGAATCTGCGCGGTTTTGGCTGCGGCCAGCAGCTCCTCATCACTTGCCTCAGGCCGTGCAAAACGCAAATTCTCCGCAATGCTGGCATTCAACAAAAAGGGCTCCTGATTCACCACGCCCAGCACACTGGCCAACTGCTCGAAACTCATCTGGCGCAGATCAATACCATCAATCGTGATGCTGCCTTGATTCGGGTCGGCCAGACGCGCCAACAAGTAACCCAGGGTAGTTTTACCAGCGCCTGTCGGTCCCACAATCGCCACATGACTGCCCGCAGGAATATCCATATTGATGTCGGACAAGGTAGCGGTCTCGGATTGATAGCGGTAGCTCACTCCTTTGAGCCGCACATGACCTCGCGGTCCCGTAGCCGGGAAAGGACGGGGCTGGGCAGGCTCTGTCAACTCGGGCGGCGTATCCATGTACTCAAAAATCCGGGTGAACAGCGCTCGGGTAGTGCGCAGACGCACCCCGCTTTGCAGCAGTTCTTCCAACGGCCACATCAACTGCTCCTGCAAGGCAATCAGGGCAACCAGGGTTCCGATGGTGACCACCATCCCCTGGCCGATCAGCCAGCCACCCAGCAACAGCGTCAAAGCGGGCAAGGCACTTAAAAACAGATAGATCAGCGACCATTGCCATTCACCAGCCGTGTGCGCACGCACTTCCAGTCGGGCTACCTCCGAGGAGACCTGTGCAAAGCGCCGCGTCAAAAAACCGCCTTGTGCCAAGGTACGGGACAAAATGATGCCCGGAGCTGACAAGGTTTCTTGCACTGTCGCCGACATATTCGCGTGACCAGCCTGCTGATCATGCGTCAAACGCTCGCGCAGTTCCCCTACCTTATTACTCAGCCAGATCAAGGGCGGCAAGACAGCAAAGGAGAACAGAGCCAAGCGCCAGTCCAACAGCAACATGGCAATGGCCGTGGTGACCACCACGCTCAAGTTACGCGCCAAATCAGTGGCTGTGTTGCTGACCACAGCCTGCAAGCCACCAATATCATTGGCGATACGGGACTGAATTTCACCTGTACGAGTACGAATGAAAAAGCCCAACGACAGGCTTTGCAGATGACGATACAAACCGACCCGCAAATCGTGCATGATGGCCTGCCCGATCTTGGTGGACAAAATGGTTTGCAACACACTGATGCTGGCACCCAAGGCACTGATACCCAGCAGGCCCAGCACCAGCCAAACCAGCAGTCCAAAGTCCTGGTCCGGCAAAGCTGTGTCGATAATCTCGCGCAGCAAAAAAGGAGACACCACGCCAATCACTGCACCAAAGGCAATCAGCAGGGCCACCATAAACAAGCGCATGCGCCAGGGTTTGAACAAACCCAAAATCCGGCCCACGGAGGTATGGCGGGAGGATAGCGTTTTGTAATCAGTATCGATTTCCATCATCAAACTACTTAAGGCAGGCCGACGGATTCAGGCTAAGTCGGCCGGGTTTCCAGAAAAAATAAATGTCGCAAATGCTGTTCGGCCTGGGCAGGGCTCAGATCCGTAAAATCGGTCAACAGCATATTGGCCAAGCCGTCATACATCGCAGATAAGCGCAGTGCCGTGCCCAGGGCATCGGGTACCTGCCAAAAACCTTGCTCCGTGCCCCGACTCAGATAAGAGGCCAGTTGTTCCAGCATTCTTTTATGCACGCGGGTGGTCACCACGGCCAGGGCTGCATCGGTTTTGGCCAGATCAGTGGCATCAATCCACAAAAACCAATAGATGCGATTGCGCTCTTCAAAGGCCGTCTTCAGGTAATCCTCCATCAGAACCCGAGGGTCTGCAGATTGCGCAGCCTCCCATTCCATGAGCTGATCGAAGATCTCGCCCCAAGCCTCGGCCCGCAATTCGGACCAGCGAAAGTAATGGTTCAACAGTCCACGGCCCACTCCAGCCCGTTCGGTCACCATGCGAGTGGTGGCGGCGCGAACACCAACTTCCATCAGGACCTCAACCGCGGCCTGTCGAATTCGTGTGGCACTGTCTTCTTTTTCACTCATCACCTTCCCTCCCTATTGACACATTGAGCAAGCGCTCAATATTATGGCATTGAACAAGCGCTCAATCAATAAACATCCATGTCTACGGCTTCTCGAAACTCCTCCATCGACCTGATTCGCACCGCTGCCCTGATCGGTATTTGTGTGGTGAACCTGCCCTATCTGGCACTGAGCGACAGTGGCCCGACAGCCACATCCTCCTCCTATGACCACATGGCTGCCTTCCTGATCGAATTTCTGTTTCAGGGCAAATTCTTCCTGCTGTTCTCGCTGATTTTTGGCTGGGGTATAGAAATCCAGGCACGCTCTGCCGAACGTGCTGGCGTCCCCCTCAGCAGCCGCTACTTCCGCCGCATGTTCGGCCTGGCCGTGCTGGGTTGCTTGCACGCGACGCTGGTTTTTACCGGCGATATCCTGCTGCTTTACTCAGTGCTGGGTGTGCTGATCTGGCCGCTACGCAAGCTCTCCCCGCGCGGGTTGATCAAGGTGGCGTTGTTGATGGTGCTGGTAGAAATTGCCAGCCTGGCACTGATCGCTTATCTGCTGGCCGGTAGCGAAGACATGGCCCCGGTGTACTCCTTGGGCGGTGCCTTCTCCGAGGCAACGCTGGCACGCATCAGCGAATGGCCGGAGTCCTTTGCCTTCCTGTTTCTGTACCAGGGTCCATTGGCCTTTGGAGCCATGCTGATGGGCTTGGCCGCGGCCAAGAGCAACTTCTTTGAAGCCCATAGCGCCGGCCAACAAAAGTTGGGGCGCGCCCTGCCCTGGCTCCTGCCACTGGCTTTGGCGATCAACTTCTTTAGCGCCTCCGTGACCAACGAAGAAAACTTGATGGGGCTGACGGGTCTGTTCAGCATCGCCATCGGCGCGCCCTTGCTAGCCACGGTGTATCTGTACCTGCTGCTGCGTTGCGGACAATGGCTCAGCCTGCCCAATGTACTGATTGAGGCGGGCCGCAATTCACTGAGCGCCTATGTCAGCCAAGGCATTTTGGCGGGTCTTGTTTTCAGCAGCTATGGCCTGGATCTGTTTGATTCCTTTGGGAATGCCGCACTGTTATTGATCGCCATTGGCCTGGCTCTGCTGGCCATGAGCCTGACAGGTCTGATCGCCCAGCGCTGGGGGCGCGGCCCCTTGGAGGCGGTGCTACGACGCATCACCTACGGGTCCAAACACGCCTGAACCGCCCGCCTTTTATCTGAACATAAAACCTTGAATTCATATGAGTGAACAAACCGTTTCCAAAGACGCCAACGTCTCTTTTCGTCGCATCAACTCGCAAACCGTCTACGAGGTGTGTGAGCTAAGCGAGACCCTGTCTCCCGCACAGCGAAGCATGATTGCCGACAATGGCACCTCCATTGCAGAGGCGCACTTTTCCGAGAATGCCTGGTTCCGTGCCATCTACGCCGATGACACCCTGGTGGGCTTTATCATGCTGCATATCGGTGCCGACCACGACGAAGGCATTCTGTATCCTGGTGCCTTTTTATGGCGTTTCATGATTGCAGCCCCCTTCCAAAACCTGGGTTTCGGGCGCAAAGCAATTGCACTGCTGATCCATGATCTGAAGTACCAGGGCTACAAGGAAATTAGGCTAGGCTATAGCCGGGGGGAAGGCAGCCCGGAAGCGTTCTACTCGAAACTGGGCTTTGAGCTGACAGGCGGCACCTATGGGGAGCACGAGCTGGAAGCCGTGCTGAAATTTGCTTGATAGCCAAATGGGCAAGGTGCTGAACGACGGCCTTCGCAAACCGTGTGCAGCCCTTGTGCAAACCGCATCCTAATCACCAAATAGGCTTAGCGCTGCCCGAACAAATCCGAAATGGCCGTGCGCAACCAGCGCACGCCTTCGTCCTGTCGACTGCGCTCATGCCAATGTACGCGCACATCAAAGCTGGGCAGAGCCAGCGGCGTAGGCACAATGCACAAGGCGGCAGGGTTCTGGAAAGACAGGACGGCCACATTGGGCACGGTCAGCAAATAATTACTGTTGACCAGAATCTGCTCCGCAGCCAGATAGTGGGGAATCGTCAGGCTGATATTGCGCCGCATGTCCAGGGAGCGCAGGGCGTTTTCCACCAGAGAATGCCCGCTGCTGGTGGCATCAATAGCCAGATGATCAGCCGCCACAAAGGCTTCCAGATCCAGCTCATTTCTGGCCAGGGGATGGCCTTTGCGCATGGCCGTCACATAACGCTCGTGGCGGAACACGCGCGAATGCACTCGCCCTTTAATCATGGGCAAAGAGCCAATCGCCAGATCAATCTCGCCCGAACTCAAACCACTTTCCAGCGATTCCCAGCCCAGATTCTTGATGACCAGGCGAATACCTGGCGCGTGTTTGGCGACAAAATTGTTCAGCCCCGGCAAAAAAACCAGCTGGCCAATATCCGTCATATGGACCTTGAAAACACGCGTAGACTGAGCAGGATTGAAGCCTTGGGTTTGCGTCAAGGCAATGCCCACTTCTTCCAGCAACGGTTGCAGTTTTTCGCGCAGTGCAATGGCGATCTGCGTGGGTGCCACACCATAGCGCGCCCGTACAAACAAAGGATCACCCAGCGCCTGTCGCCAACGTTGCACCATCAGGGAAATAGCCGACTGGCTGATCCCGATACGCAGCGCGGCCTGACTCAGGTTCTGACATTCACAGATCAGGCAGAAAGCATGCAGCTCGGCCAGCGTCCAATTATATGTTTTGTAAATATCAGATAGCACGCTGACACCACCTCAAGTCGTTTTTTGCTCTCTATTATGTATGTTGGAAATAGTACAACGACAAGATAAATTGCCACTACGTCCCAACAAAACCAGGAGGAAAGCCCCATGAGTAAAAATGAAATCACGTGGTCCAACGGTCAATGGAATAGCACCAGCGCACCTTTGATTGGCGCGACCGACCATGCGTTCTGGATGGCCACCACGGTCTTTGACGGTGCCCGTTCTATTCAAGGCCATACTCCGGATCTGGACCTGCACTGCGAGCGCTTGAACCGTTCTGCCCTCACCCTGGGCATGGAGCCCGTGATAACGCCGCAGCAAACCGTGGACCTGGTGCACGAGGGCCTGAAAAAACTGTCTCACACTACGGACTACTACATCAAGCTACTGTATTTCGCACCCGGCGGCTTCTTGTTGCCCGACCCGGCCACCACCCAACTGGCCATTCATATTTTTGAATCCCCACTGCCTGCTGACAGCGGCTTTAGCGCGACCTTCAGCGAATTCCTGCGCCCTGATCCGTCCATGGCTCCTACCGATGCCAAAGCCTCCTGCCTGTATCCCAACACCCAGCGTATTTTGCGTGATGCCAGCGCACGCGGTTTTGACAACGCCATCGTGCTGGACTCCAAGGGCAAGGTGGCCGAGTTTGCTGTTGCCAATCTATGGATTGTGCGTGACGGCGTCGCCCTGACCCCGGCGCTGAACGGCACCTTCCTGAACGGCATTACCCGCCAGCGTGTCATGCAGCTGCTGCGCGACGACGGAATTGAGGTACGTGAAGCCAGCCTGACACCACAAGACGTACTGGATGCCGATGAAGTATTTAGCACCGGCAATAACGGCAAGGTCCTGCACTGCAATCGCATTGACGATCGCCACTACGCCCGCGGCCCGATTGAAACCCGTGCTCACGAGCTGTACATGGCCTATACCAAGCGCAACTAAGTCTCAGAAAGTAGCCAACAGCATGGTTGGAAATGGGCCATGTGCCCAATAGAAAAACGGCTCACTATTGAGCCGTTTTTGTTTTTACATCTCGGCAGAAACCGAACTATCGCCCTGCCCCAAATCCGGTGTTTGAGCTCTCTCTGCCTGCGCTTGCGCCTGCTTCATCTGATTGAGCAAGCTATGCAGCATCTCTGTAGACAGACCGTGCAGCACCAAACGGTAACCCGCCCGCAAGGTCGACATGGGCACCAAGGGGTGACCATTGTTCACCAGAATCAAATGCTCGGGTGCCTGCAAAATCTTGGCCGCGTAAATCCCGATGGTCTCGTCCAGCTGCAGGGAATTGGCCGCACGCCAGAAGTCGTTATCAGTCAGCAGCAACTGGTACAGGGGCGTGAACAGTTCGATGGCGCTTTGCAGATCCATCTTGTTCAGCGGGCCTTGCGGCATATCGTCCAGCGCCAAAGGCACGGGCTGGATCATGGAGAAATCCACGCGTTTCGGCGGGCCGATTTCCTGATTATTGTCCCGCAAGGTCTGATTGAGCCGGATCACGAAATTGAACAGATTCAAATCGTGCTTCACAAAGGTGTGATCGCGCAATTCGTCGATGTTCATGGGGGTGAGCGGCGTGGTCGGCACCTTGGTGGGCGAATTGGCCGCGATAAAAGCCAGCACCTGTGATCCCAAATGGAAGTGACGCAGAATCAACCAGTTGGCCTGTGGCGAGACAAAGCGCTTCAAGCCCCAGACCAGAATGCGATGCAACAGCCCCGAATGCGACCATTTACGCGGCAAAAAGGTTTTAACGACCTGAATCACGATAATCATCAGGCGCGCCAATGGCCGCAGGAATGGCAGCAGGTACTGGCGTGACGACGAGCTGGAGTCGGCCAGCCAAGCCTGCTTCACTTCATCAGGCAGGGGCGTGCTGCGATCCAGATACAAGGCCCGCCAAGGATTGGGGTCCTGCGGGTCATGCGGCTTGCTTAAAAAATCCGGGATTTGATCCATGACTTAAAACTCTTTCGCGTATTGGAACTGCATCAGGTACAGGGCGGCGGTACGACGCGCGGTTTCAATAATAATCTGCTCGGCGCGGCCTGTTTCATCGCAATCCAGAGCCAGCTCCACCGCCACCAGCCAACGGGCCAGATGATGCTCGTCGTTCATGCCATGGTAGTGCAGGAAACGGTACATATTCGGTTCGAGCGACAGCGAGGATTTCAGTAGCGGTAACAAGGCAGGAACAATGCGCTGGCCGGTGCCCTCAATAATGTAAATCGCACCCAGCAAACCAATCGGGTCCTGGCTGGCCGCCAGGGCATGCAAGTAAGCGTTCAGCGCCTGACCGCCGGGGTTACGGCTCAGTTGCTCGATCTCGGTCGCGGTGCCACCAGCGTGCTGATAGTCCTCGAACAGGATCTTGAAGTCATCCTGCTCTTCGCCGGCGTGTAAGCGAATCAGCTCGGCCAGCGGGGCATAGGTGGGCGACAGGGAATCGCACGCTTCGCGCATCCACTTGGCGCCTTCACGTACCTGGGGAATCCAGTCTGCCATCCACTTTTGATAATCTTGCATGCGGATCGAACCGTCGTGCAGGCTGCGCAGCAAGGGCGTACGCCACACTTGGGAGCGATAGTCGTGCCAGATGGGCGCCAATTGCGTCAGCAGATCGCGCAAACCCTGCGGGGCTGTGGCCGGGTCATGCGGAGGGGCAATATCCACCTGATCCACCGAGGCCGGAGCCGACTGTTTGGCAGACGGGTAAGACACAGCCGCCGCGGGGGCATCGCAGGCTTCCACTTCCAGCAGCATGTAGGCCGTCATGAAGCGGCCAGACTCGGGCACGTAGCACAGGATTTGCTCGCCGGGCGTCAAGGTCCGGTCGCGCATGAACTCGGCCAGCATGATCAGAATGGACGCTGCGCCCGTATTGCCGCGCCAGCGCAAATTGCTGTACCAGCGCTCGGCAGGAATGCCCAGGCCAGCCTGTTCCAGCAAATCTGCCACCACGGGGATGAATTTTTCGGAGGAGTAATGGCACAGGAAATGGCTGATGCGCTCGGGGTCTACCCAGCCATCACGCACCAGTTTTACGTATTCGTGTATGCCGATGTCGAACAGATGCGGCAGCAGGCGAATGTCCTGGCGCAGGGACAAGGCACCGTCTTGCTCGGCCTCGGCCCAGGAGTCGTAATCCAGATGGCTGCGGGTGGAATCACGCGTTGCTCCCAGCTGCATGCAAACCGGGTAATCACCCGAGAAGGATTTTTGATGAATCCAGCGCAGGCGCAGGCGGACGCCGGGCTGCGTTGTGGGCAGAACCTGATCTTGATGACTTAACAAGGCCGCGCCCGCACCATCGGACAACATCCAGCGCAGGAAGTGTGAGTCAAAGTCCGCCTGATAGCCTTGCGAGGCAAAGCGCGATCGGCGGAACAAGCGCGATGGCATTTCACTGGCCACGGCCATACCGTGACGGTGCGCCCCCAGCTCGATCCCCTGGGCAACGGCCTGCAAGGCGGTCACGCCAGCGGCGCAAATTCCGTGGACCGAATGCACCTCCAGGGGAGGAGCGGCCAACTCACCTTGAATGGCATTGGCAAAGCCGGGCATCAACAAATCCCCGCCCGAGGAGCCGCTGGCCAGCAAGCTCACATCCGCCATGCTCAAACCCGCCTGCTCCAGGCACGCACGCACGGCATTGGCGGCCATGGCCGTATTGCTCCAGCGCGTGCTGCCATCTTCACCAATGGCGTAGTAGCGCTGCTGAATACCGTTCTCGGCCAGAATGCGCTGCTTGATGCGCCCCGAAATACGATTCAAGGGGGCAATAAAGTTATCCATTGCGGTGTTATCGACCGGCTCTCCGGGCATAAACCACTGGGCCTGATGGATAACAACGTGCTCAAAGGCCACGGGCATAGAAATACTCCTGATTACACGGAATCACGCCGACGCTCCGTCTGGCCCACGGCGTTCAAGGATTGACTGCGGTAGCGGGGCATGAACAGGCCCAGCACAAAAACACGCAGCATATAAGGCACCAGCCCCCCTTCGTTCAAGGCGTCCGGGGTGCGGGCTCGGTATTCGGTGTCGTGCAGCCGGGTCAGCTCGGACCAGTGCGCACGAGAATGCTCATGGTGGGCCACATGCAGGCCGATATTAAAGAGCAAGGGATTGACCAGGCCCTCGAAATTGCGGGCATAGGCTAGCTGCTCGCCATGACGGCCCTCATGACTGCCATCAGCATGGGCATGTTGCAGATAATTCGTGGTCAGCAGCCAGTGCAAACCGTGCAGCTGCGGCAGGATCACGTACAAAAAGCCTTTTACCGGGTCCAGCGCCAGGGCCAGCGCCCAGCTTCCCAGCCACACGCCGTACTGCGCCATGCAATAGGCCCAGACGCCCGGCCAATGACGGCGCAAGCTGCCCAGCCAGCCAAAAATCGTGGGGTACAGCGCAGGCACGGCCTCAAAGGGGTGCATCAGCCAGCCCAGCGTGTCGTTGGTATCGCCCCGCCAGAAACGGTAGGTGCGGGCCACATCTTTTTCACCATGTTTATAGCGGTGATGATTGCGCCCATGCGCAGGCCAGAACACGCAAGCGGGGTGGCCCTGTACCAAGGTCAGCCAGAAATCCGTCAAGCGGTTGGGGATACGCCCCCGCCACATGCGCAGATGATGATGGTTATGGTTGATGACGCCAACGCCCAGCGTCAGGAACAGCAGCAAGCCGTACAGAATCCAGGAGAAGCCGCCCCGCCACAGCACGACCACCAGCACAGGATAGGCCGTCAGGTACAGCAGGCTTTGCCAATCGCGCGGCTGACGCAAACGCCACGCAGCGCTCATCCCCGCGCCTCCTCGGGGCGATCGGGCAAGCGTGTGCCAAACAGGCGATCCATAAAGCTGAATTGAAAACCGTAATTGCCGTTGTACTGCGCGTGATGGCGCTGGTGACGACGGCTGGCCGCCAGCCAATGGCGGCTGGAAACATTGGGGAAAAAGTCGTAATTGGAGTGGCCGATACTGTTGAAAAACAGGCTGAACAAGGGCACGGACAAAAGCGACCAGAAACTGAAGTCATGCACGACCATGGGCAGCAAAATCACATTGCCCAGCATGATCGACTCCAGCGGGTGGAAACTGTAGGTGGAGAACGGCGTCACCACAACGGAAGAATGGTGCGGGCCGTGATAACGGCGCAACCAGCGGGTATGCAAGAGACGGTGATTGATCCAGAAGTGCACGTCGTTCCAGATCACCAGAGCCAGAATTTCCAGAACAATGCGGGTCGCGCTGGCATCAGGCGTCAAATGCGCCCAGTCCAGCTGCAAAAAGCCCCAGGGAAAAATCATGCCGGTGCCAAAAATCAGAATGGCCGTGCCGGATTGCTTCAGTTCCCGGCGCAGTTGGCCAGGACGCAAAGGGCGCGTGTCCAGGGGGCGTCCCCAACCCAAGGCAGGTAAAAGCCAATGTGTCAGCGCCAAGGTGCCCAGTGCAAACAGCACGTAAATGCCGCCGAAGAACAATAAGCCCACGCCCATTACCTGCCAGACGCTCAAGGCCTGAAAAGCCTGCCCCATTCCACTCTCTACGTAACAAAGTGCGCTAATGCTAGCGCGGTCAGGAAGATTACGTTTGTTAATTTGGTTACTAATTGCTCACATTCGTCCAGCCCGCCCAAGCAATACAGTTTTGCAATAGCGGGGGCTAATCATAGCGGGGTTTCGCCCCTATCCTTGAAGGCATGCGCTTTCAATCGGAACCCATGCCATGAAAAAGGTCGCCAGCATCCTCAGTCCATGCCCCTCTTTGGCGGGTGACGATGGCCTGGCGGCGCGTACCTTGTTCAGCCATCAGGACCACGCGGACCGGCACAGCCCCTTTCTGCGCTTGAATTACGCCGTCCCCACCCCCTACCCGGCCCGTAGCCGTCGCCACAAGGTACATGGCTCCCCGCAGCGCGGCTTTGAAACCGTCACGCTGGTGTATCAGGGCGAGCTGGAGCATCGCGACTCCAGCGGTCATAGCGGCATTCTGGGTCCGGGCGATGTGCAATGGCTAAGTGCGGCCTCCGGCCTGCTGTATCAGGCCAGCCACTCCGAGCCGTTCGCCCGTCAGGGTGGTACCTGGGAAATGGTGCAGCTATGGATCAACCTGCCTGCTTGTGCGAAAACTCTGCCACCCAGCCAGCAGTCTCTGCCCAGCGCAGACATTCCCGCTCTGGCCCTGCCCGATCAGGCCGGACAGATACGAGTGATTGCCGGGCAATACCGGGAGCAGCCCGGCGCGGCCCGGCATCACAGCCCGCTCCTGTTGTGGGACATACAGATCAAGGCCGGGCATCAAGCCTGTTTTCAGGTGCCCGAGGGCTGGAACACCAGCTTGCTGGTGCGAAACGGCGAAGTACAAGTGAACCAGCAAACGCGAGTGCGCCCCGCTCAGGTCGTGCTGCTAAGCCTGGAAGGCCGGACTGTCCGGCTGAACGCCCAAAGCGACACCCAGCTACTGTTGCTGGGCGGCGAGCCCATTGATGAGCCCGTTTTGACCTACGGCTCTTTTGTGATGAATACACAACAGGAAATTACCCAGGCAATTGCCGACTTTGATCAGGGCCGGTTTGGCTGCCTGGGCTGAGCTTTCCCTCTCCTATTTCCAAGCTGCCACGCGCCCCGATGGCGGCCCCTGCCACCCCAACCTGACCAACCATCATCACAGCACACTTGCATTGAGCCAGCCCGCATACGATATACTGAACCGTCATCGACTTCCCTTAGACACTATGAGACGCTGGTTCGTCGTCGTCTTGCTTCTTATTCTTCCCCTGCAGGCTTACAGCTCCCACTACCACGCAACCGTGCAAGGTGGTCAATCGGCTTTATTCGCTCAACACGAATCCGATGCAGCCGAGTCTGCGGAACGCCGTGTCTCATCCGCCAATCATCCTTTGCATCAGCTCAGCGCCATTTTGGCGCACACGCCCATGCAACAGTACGCCGATCACGCGGATACCCCCTTGCCCTGCCCGGTTCAGTCTTTCTGGCTGCATGCCTGGCCATCGGCTTGTCCGACCTATTCCCTGCCAGCAATTTGCTGCGAATTTGCCCCGGAGCACCGCCCGCCCCGCGTCTGACGCCTGACGCGCCGCGGCGCCCTGCTTCTTTGCTTTTTTGCACTTATTTATCTGTCTAACAGGACAACATCATGGAATGGCTACTCGATCCCAGCATCTGGGTCGGCTTATTAACTCTGGTGGTGCTGGAGATTGTTCTCGGCATCGACAATCTGATCTTTATCGCGATTCTGGCCGATAAACTGCCCCCGCATCAGCGCGACCGTGCTCGCCTGATCGGCCTGTCGCTGGCGCTGATCATGCGCCTGGGTCTGCTTACTATCGTCTCCTGGCTGGTCACCCTGACCACGCCACTGTTCTCCATTGGCCCGCTCAGCTTCTCCGGGCGCGACCTGATCCTGCTGCTGGGCGGTCTGTTCCTGCTGTTCAAGGCCACCAGCGAACTGCATGAGCGTCTGGAAGGTGGCGATCATCACTCCAGCACCAACAAGGCCTATGCCAGCTTTGGTGTCGTGGTAGCCCAAATTGTGGTGCTGGATGCCGTGTTCTCGCTGGACGCGGTGATTACTGCCGTGGGGATGGTGGATCAACTGCCCGTCATGATGGCAGCCGTCATTATCTCGATTGCGCTGATGATCTGGGCTTCCAAGCCACTGACCACTTTCGTGAACAACCACCCCACCGTGGTGGTGCTGTGCTTGAGCTTCTTGCTGATGATTGGTCTGACGCTGACCGCCGAAGGCCTGGGCTTCAAGATCCCCAAGGGCTATCTGTACGCGGCTATTGGTTTCTCCATCCTGATCGAGTTCTTCAACCAGATTGCCCGCCGCAGCCTGCAGCGCTCGCAGTCACGCCGTCCTTTGCGTGACCGTACCGCGGAAGCCGTACTGCGCATGCTGAGCAACCGCAAGAATGAAGACAAGGACGACAACGGCAACGATGGTCAGCTGGAACTGGACAAGCAGGCTTTCCGCACCGAAGAACGCAATATGGTCAGCGGTGTGCTCAGCCTGGCCGAACGCCCGATTCGCTCCTTGATGACGCCTCGTCAGGAAATTACCTGGCTCAATATCGAGGACTCCGCCGATACCTTGCGCCAGCAACTGCGCTCCACCCCACACAGCTTCTTGCCGGTGTGCCAGGGCGATCTGGACCAGGTGGTGGGTGTGGCTCGCGCCAAGGATTTGCTGGCCGATCTGGACGACTACCCGCAAGTCAAACTGTGGCCGGATCTGCGTGAACCCATCATCGTTCACGAACACACCGATGTACTCAGCGCAATTGCCATGTTGAAGCAGTCCAATGGCCAGTTCGTGCTGGTAACGGACGAGTACGGCGCGATTGAAGGCCTGCTGACCCCCATCGACATTCTGGAGGCCATTGCCGGCGAGTTCCCCGACGAGGACGAACAACCCGCCATTCAGCAGATTGGCCCCAACCTGTGGCAAGTGGATGGCAGCATAGACCTGCTCTTGCTGGCCCAAGCCGTGGAAGCGGACGACCTGCTTTTGAAAGACAGCAGCTTCAATTCCGTGGCCGGTTTCCTGCTGGAGCGTCTGGACTCCCTGCCCACGGTAGGGACGGTCGTTGAAGCAGACGGCTTGCGCTTCGAGATTACCGAAGTCAGCCAGCGTCGTATTGCAACGGTGCACGTCAGCCGCTTGCAGGAACCCGAGCAGACACAGGAGTAAGAAAAAGCCCGCTGCAAAGCGGGCTTTTTTCAATCAAGCACGACTCAAAAGCGCGATTCCGCCAGGCAAGCGCGTCACCGCCACGCCATATAACTGCTGCAAAATGTCCAGCGCCTCAGGCAAGTTATCCAGACTGACGGCAAAGCTGACCAAGACAGGGCCTAACGTGGCGTCTCGCAAAATCAGATGTCCTGACCAATAGCGGTTCAGCTCGGCCAGCACCTGCGACAAAGGCTGCTCATGAAAAGTCAGACGGCCCTGACGCCAGGACGGGAAATCCTCCGCCGCAACTGTCTGCACCGAGCTGATCGCATGGCGACCGTAAACAAGTTGCTCACCGGCAGCCAGCCGATATCCCTGTCCACCAAAATCCACCTGCGCACTGCCGGACAAACAGGTGACTTCGGTTTTGCCATCCAGATAGCGGATATTGGTACGGCCATTAAAGGTCTGAATGGAGCCAGCACCCGCAAACACCGTACACACCGAGGCCGAGCGCTCGGACTGTCGCACTTCCACTTCCCCATCCAGCAAAGCCACAATTCGACCCAGATGCGGGTCGTCACCGACGTTCAGGCGACTGCGCGTATTCATATCCAGCCAGACATGGTCCAGCAACTGCACGCGCCGCTGCTCGCCCGCACCCGTGCGATAGTCAGCACGCAAATCAGCCAAGGAAGGCCACAACTGCATAGGAGGCTTGGCGACCAGATACAGGCCACCACCCAGCAGCAAACCGCCCAGCAGGGCGCGACGCAAAGGCTGGTGGCCACGTTTTTTCATCAACTTGGCTTCGCGCAGCCAATCTTCACGATCTTGGGGCATGGCATCCCACATTTCGCGCGCGTGCGCAAAAGCGGATGCATGAGAAGGACTGCGCCCACACCAGCGGCGCAGCTCCCGAGCCTGACGAGAGGTCAGCGAGGACGTTTTCAGGCGGCTGACCCAGGCTCGTGCCTCCTTGTGCAAGGTGTCTTCATCCAGATTCAAGGCATTAGCAGGGTTCATCAACAATCAATTCAAAAAGCACTACACAGGGACTGCCAAACGCAATCCAAAACGTTTTATCCATCCGTTTAAACGGATAAAAACGAGAACTCAAAAGTAAACATAAATTGTCGGAAACTGCAGGCCCTATCGTCAAGCCATAGCCCGTCATAAAGAGTAAAGACTGGCTTTAACAGCACTGCATCAACTGCTGGCGCAGCCAGGCATGAGCCGGGTCCGCGTGGCGACGGCTATGCCAGACTTGCTGAAACAAGACCGAGGGAATGGGCAGGGGAGGCTGGAAAAACACCAGTTCAGCCTGTTCGCGCAAGTGCTCGGCACTGCGGCTGGACACCGTCAAAATCAGGTCCGTGCCCGCCAGGACTTGGGCTGCCGCACTCCAATGCGGCAAGGACAAGGCAATCTGCCGTTTAAGACCGAGCCGATTCAGGACGTTGTCGACCTCACTTTCCCCTCCCGGACGCATGGCCAGCAACACATGCGGGCGCTGCAACCACTCTTCCAAAGCAGGGGCTTGCCCGCCGCTCAGACTGGCCCGATCCGCAATGCAGATCAGGTGTTCCTCAAACAAGGTCTGCGCCTGCAAGCCGGCTGGAATTTCCGAGAACACGCTCAAGGCCAGATCAATCTCGCCATCCCGCAGCTGACCCTGCATGGCTTCCCGGCTGGCCTGGCTGACCGCCAACCGAATACCGGGTGCGTCACGACGCAGGCGGCGCATCAACGGTGGCAAGACAATTTGCGCGCCGTAATCCGACATGGCCAAGCGAAATTCACGTTGTTCACTGGCTGGATCAAAGCCACCCGCATCCAGCAGGCCATTGAGCTGCTGCAAAGCCTGCTCCAGAGGACGCTGCAACTGCAAGGCCAGCGCGGTCAGCTCCAAGCGGGAACCGCGGCGTATCAGCAAGGGATCGTTGAACACCTGGCGCAAATGCGCCAAGGCGTGGCTTACGGCAGGCTGGCTTTTATGCAGACGCTGGGCAGCCCGCGTCACATGCTGCTCGGTCAACAAGGCATGCAGGCTCAGCATCAAATTCAGGTCTATACGGCGCAGTTCATCCATAGAACGAATAATGACTGTGCACACTATTAATTTCAATAAGAATCGCGAATAGTGGAAGATAGAGCTTTGATTCTTATGGAGATACGCTCATGCCCGGTACCGCTTTGTTCAGTATGTTGGTGGCTGTCTTTGCCGGTTCGGCCGTGCCGTTTCAAGCTGCCAGCAATGCCGTTCTGGGTAAGGTCCTGGGGCATCCGCTCTGGGCCACACTGGTGTCGCTCTGTATCAGTGCGGCTCTGGTGCTGCCCACAATCTGGCTGATGCGCGCCCCCGCTCCCCTGACCGCGCAACTGGCGCATGCCCCCTGGTGGGTATGGACGGGTGGCGTTGGCGGGGTCATTTACATCAGCGCCGCCCTGATTCTGACGCCACGCATGGGCGCCGCCAGCTTTATTGTCTGTGTGGTGGCCGGGCAAATGCTCAGCTCCATGCTGATCGACCACTACGGTTTGATGGGCCTGACCCCACGCCCGGTACATATGGGACGCATTCTAGGCGTGCTGCTGATTTTGGCTGGTATGGGCTTGGTGCAATGGTTTACGCCTTCCGTGCCTGCGGCGGCTGAAAGCAAAAGCGCCACTGCAGATCACAGTGGCGCTCAGGAAAACAATCCAAGCCTGGCTCAACGCGCTGGCGCTGACAGCAGCACCCGATCCTGATAGGGCTTAGGCGGAAGCCTCGGTCGATTTGGAACGGAACTGGCTGCACCACCAGAATCCGGCCGACAAGGCAGCCGCCGACAACATGCCCAAGGCCAACAACAAGCCGCTATCGAACAGCAGCGGAGCCACCACACCGGAAACGGTGGCGAACAAAAGCATTTGCCAGGCACTTTGTACCGAGGAAGCCAGGCCGCGCATGGTGGGGAAGGTGCCCAAGGTCACCACCGTCATGCCCGGCAAGGCCATGGACATGCCAAAGGCGTACACAAAAATCGGCATCACGGCCCACGGCACTTCTGCCTGGAACAGGAGGTTGTACACGGTGTTGAACGCCGCGCCAGCCAGCATAAGGGACAGGCCCAGACGAATCATGCGTGCCGGAGCCAGCTTCTCGGCAAAGCGGGCATTCAGAATAGAGCCACCCAACATACCGCCAATAAAGGGCAGGAACAGCCAGGCAAAGGCGGTTTCTGTCAGGCCCAGCACACCAATCACAAAGCTGGCCGCCGACGAAATGTACAAGGCAAAGCCGCCAAACGCACAGGCAATGGCGGAGATCGCCAGCACGAAGCGGCCATTGCTCAGGGCGCGTGCATAATTGGCCAGAATTACCCACAGCTTCAAGGGCTGGCGCGAGGCCACGGGCAAGGTTTCAGGCAGTTGCCGCCAGCACAGCGCAATCAGGGCAATACTGAGCACCGTCAGCATCCAGAACACCGAGCGCCAGCCCGAATAACTACTTAAATAGCCGCCCATGACCGGTGCAAGCGCCGGGGCCAGACTGAAGACCATCGTGATGTGGGCAAACAAGCGCTGGGCTTGCACCCCTTGTACACAGTCGCGCGCCAGGGCCTGACCGACGACACGTCCGGCACCTGCCGAACAGCCCTGGATCAAACGGAAGAACAACAGCCAGGAAAAGCTGGGGGCCAGCGCCGAGCCCACGGACCCGATCAGGAACAGGATCAGGGAGGTCAGAATCACGGGACGCCGCCCGAAGCTGTCGGACAACATACCCCAGAACAGGCTCATGAAGGCAAAACCAAACAGATACAGACTTAAGGTCTGCTGAACCATTGACTGGTCAACGGAAAATTCAACACCGATACGGTGAAATGACGGCAGATAGGCATCGGTAGCAAAAGGCCCCAGCATCGCCAACGCCGCCAACACCAAGGTCAGCTTGCGGTAATTCATAGATAGCTTTGGAAAACAGGGAGGGCGCCAGAATCAGCGCAGGGATAGGGGCATGGTACCCCTTAACCGGACCGTACGGACACGTCCGCACGGGGCATAGTGTATCAAACGATATAAAGCGGATCGAGCCAAGCCGCTTTGATGCTAGCTGGCCCGGTAGCCACTTGTCTGAAAAAAAGATCAGCGTCTGCCCGGCGACGGCGTACCAAAAGCCTCGCGGCTAGTCTGTCCGAAACCGCTTTGATGCAGCAGGCTGCGCTCAATAAAGCGGCTGACCTGGGAGCGCACTTCCGGCAACCACGGGCCTTGGTCAAACACTTGCGGGAACTTCATGCTGAACCAGGCATAAAGGCTGATCTGCTTGCTGAGCAATTCGGCGTCTTCCAGGCGGGAGGGGCTGGCGGATTTCAGCCAGGACGGCGCCGGTGGCAAGGCCATGGGGCGTTGTGCCACATAGGCAGACAGGCAACGCTTGAAGTAATCCAGCTCCGTATCCTTATCCACGGACACCGGCGCGCAGGCAAAGGTGAACTTCTCGCGCAAATCCAGCTTGGGAGCCAGGCGGTCTACACAAAAGCCCAGCTCGATGGCGTCTTTCAAACCCGCTGTCTGAAACAAGGGGCTATCGGAAGCCACTTTCTGCGCAAAGTACTGCAGCACAGCGCCGATATTGTTGTTATCCAGTAAAGAGGCCAGCGCCTGCACGTGCTCGGGGCTGGGTGCAATGGGCAAGCGCAAATCCACGCTGGGGGCGTCGCTTTGCAATTGGGTACGAATATGGTTCAGATCCTGCTTGTCCATCGCCCCCACATAGCCTTTGGGGTACAAGCCATAGCGGCCTGCCCGTCCGGCAATCTGGCGCACTTCGGTTGCGTTCAAGGCTCGCATGGAGCGGCCGTCAAACTTGTGCACCGTAGAGAACAAAACGCGGCGAATCGGCAGGTTCAGGCCCATACCAATCGCATCGGTGGCCACCAGCACATCGGCCTCGCCTTGGGAAAAGCGCTCGGACTCGGTGCGGCGCACTTCCGGAGCCAGCGCGCCGTAAATGGTGGCGACTTTCCAGCCTTGGGCGCGGTAACGAGCACTTAGCGTTAGGACATCCTTACGGGTGAAGGCCACCACCGCATCACCTTTGGACACGCCCTGAGCTTCACGCTGACGATCTTTGCGCCCCCGCCACGGCGCTTCCTGACGCCCTTGCTTGCCTGTGGCTCGCGGCGGGTCTACCGGATAAGGCATGACCTCCAGCGGGGTTTTGCGTTCGGTAAATTCCAGCTCCATGGTCTCTTCCATGGAACGCACCAGACGCTCGCACGGACGCAGGACGGAAGCATCACCACAGACAAACAGGGTACGGGCCGGAACACCGACCAGGGCTGCCGTCCAGGCCCAGCCGCGCTGCTCGTCTTGCAACATTTGAATCTCGTCCAGGACGGCCACGCGCACTTCCATCGTGGGGTCCATCATCTCGACCGTGCAGGCAGTGTGCTGGGCACCGGGCACCATCACGCGCTCTTCGCCCGTCACCAGATTGCAGGGGATACCAGCATTCATCAGGCGATCGCGCACTTCCATGGCCAGCAGTCGCAGCGGGGCCAGATACACGCCGGATCGGGCTTCCATCAAAGCTTCCAGGGCCTCATGCGTCTTGCCCGAGTTGGTCGGGCCCAAGCGGAACACCAGATGGCGGCGGATGCCTCGGGCCAGGCTGAACATTTCCGGGAAGTCGCCCAGGCGCATCAAATCTTGAGCGCGCTGCTGCTCCACACTTTCCAGGATGCGGCGCACCGGGCCATTGAGCAGACGCTTTTCAAAATCCCCGGCCTCGATTTCCTTTTGCTCGATGCCCTCTTCCAGAGCCATGCGCAAGGCTTTGGCCAGTTCCAGAAAGGACGAGCCATCAATCAGGGGGCGCTGGGTTTGCAAAAACGCATCCAGCGAATCTTCCAGACGCTGGGACAGACGGTTTTGAGCTGCCGTGTTGAACAAGACCGAAACACGAGCGGGCAATCGATCCAGCTCCGAGCCGGTACGTGGCAAAGGCACGGCGGCCTGCATACGAACATTGGCGCGCCAGTGCTGACGCTCGCCCGCTACGGGCACATTCACCGCCAGCCACAAGTCCTTATGCCACCACAGGCGCAAGGGATCTTCCGGGTCAATTTCGTAATCGCACGCTTCTTGCTTCTTGATCTGGTTCAGCACTTGTTGCTGACGCCATTGTGTGCGCGCACGGTCAGCCGCTCGCTGGTACTGCGCACGCTCACGATTGCTCAGGGTGCTGGCGTGCTGCTCGCGCCATTGCTCAATCTGGTTCTGGTCAATGGCCACCAGCAAATCCGGGTGATGGGCAACACGGTCACGGCCGCCAGCGGCTCCGCCACGCACTTCCAGCTTGGTACTGGGCAAACGGCGATCGGCCAGCCACAGCTCGTACTCCTGCCGGGTAATACCCAGCAAGGCCATGGTCTCTTCCGAGCCTATGCACTCCTGCTCCCAGGCCCAACGCTGCTGGCGTTGCTCGCGCTGACGTTCCTGACGTTGTGCTTGAGCCTGCAGCAGAAACTCCTGCTGCTCGGCATCCAGCTTGAACTCCTGGGTCAGGACAGCGGCACTGGCATTGCGGCCATACACCGTCATGAACCAGTGGGCAGGTTCCCCGGCTTGCAGGCCCTCGAAGGCCTCCAGGGTGATGCGTTGCGGCTCGCAACCTTGCTCTTTCAGCCAGGCTGTCAAACGCTCCTGGGCCTGATTGAACTTGCGCTGTTTGTCGTTTTGTTCTTTTTGACGCGCTTGTTCACGTTCTTTTTGGGCCTGCTCCCAGCGCTGACTGCGTTGCTCGCGATCGCGCTGTTCGGCCTGTAACTGCCACAAATAGGTCTGCGCCAAAGGCATGGACTGCCAGGCCTGCACCAAAGCCTGCAAGCGCGCGCCGCGCTCGGCTTCGGGCCAGTTCTCGCTTAAAGGCAAAGACTGGGAGGCTATCGCTCCGGCCAATTGAGCGCGCTGTTCAAGCAGTTGCTCACGCAGGGCTTCATAAACATCCGCCTCCAGCTTGTCCACGCTCATTTGATACAGCAGGCGCAGGGTACGAATCACGACCTCGGGCACACCTTGGGACTGTAAACGCTGGTCCGCATCCTTCAAACCCAGTTCGGCAGCGATGATCTGATTGAAAAAGGCGGCGTCCTGCGGCAAGCGCCAGGCTTTCAGCCACACGCGCCGTATGCCTGCCCGGTCCTGAAAACGCGCTTTCTTGGCGACCTGACGAGCCACACCTTCCAGACGAGGGTAATCCAGCCATTGAGGATGGAGCAGCAAGCCCGCTTGAGTGGGAACGGGAGAATCGGAAACAGACGAAGCGCGACGCGCAGCCATAGGGCGGGGACCTGAAAATACGGGAAGAAGAGAACGAGAAGGGCAGAAAAGCCGGTTCAAGCAAGCATGAGCAGCATTATACGGGTCTGCTCGGAGACGTTCAGAGGATACAGGCAATCACCGTGCTGAACGTCTTTGTGGGCAAGAAAATACAGGGCTACTCAGCCAGCCATTCCAGACAGCCTTGCGGCAAGGCTGCCAAACCGGACTGACTGTGATTACAGCCCGGCACGATGCGAAAACGCGGCTCGCCACCTTGTTGCTGCGCCAAAGCCTGTGCCAACTCCCGGGTCCCGTCCACCATGCGGCGCTCCTGCAAACGCAAACGACGCAGCTCGCGCTTGTCCTCGGGCATGGCTTCCTCTGCCGGGCCCAGGCTTTGCTCGAACTCGCCAACGGAGAACTGTACGGGCATCGTCATAGCGGCTTTGGGCAAGGGTTGGGCCAGCAGTCGAGCCAGATAGCCCTCCCCCCACCAGACCGAGGGGCTGGACACCACCAGTGCATCGAATAATTCTGGCTGTTGATACAGCAGTTGCAAGGCAAACAGGCCACCCAGGGAATGGCCGCAGAGCAGACGCCGCTGCGCATTCAAAGGAGCCTGTGCGTAGGCCCAGGGCAAGAAAACGTCCTGCATCATGGCCAGAAAATCCGGCGCGTGACCTGCTTCTCCATTCAGCGCGGGCGTGAAGTCCTGATCGCGCCAGACCTCCCCGCCATAACCTATCCCCAGCACGGCACAGGCTTGTGTAGCCTGCTTCTCACAGGTGGCCAGCACCGCTTCAAATTGCGGTAGATCAAGCACGCACAGCAATGGCCAGCCATCCGCAGGCGCTGGCGTGTCCGGCCAGGCCAAAGTCAGACGATACTGTCGGCCCAATGGGGAAAGAAAATCCAAATGTTCAAGCTGCATAAAAGAATCGCGGTAAGGGCGCCAAAGCCCGGCTGATGAACTATACTTTCTTTCTATGTAAACGGTTATCATTCAGACACTTAATGTCCACATCTGCTGTTCCGGCCCCTGCGCTGGCCGACTATCAACACATCCTCAGACGTCGCTGGCTCCTTGTTGGGGCCCTGGTTCTTGTGATTCTGGCCTCGATTGTGGCCGATTTCATGTTGGGGCCCTCGGGTCTTAGCCTGGGAGAACTGAGCCACGCGCTGTTCAACCCGGAACAGTCCGACCCGACCACCCGCGTCATCGTCTGGGAAATCCGCCTGCCTTATGCCTTGATGGCCATGGCCATTGGTTTGGCACTCGGCCTGTCCGGTGCGGAAATGCAGACCATTTTGAATAACCCGCTGGCCAGCCCCTTTACCTTGGGGATTTCCTCGGCGGCGGCCTTTGGCGCTTCCCTGGCCATTGTGCTGGACCTGTCGATTCCCGGCATTCCGCAAGCCTGGACCATTGCCGCCAATGCCTTTATTTTTGCCCTGCTATCCGCCATGCTTTTGGACGCGGTGGCCCGCTGGGGCGCCATGAGTACCGCCAACCTGGTGCTGTTTGGTATCGCGCTGGTGTTCTCCTTCAATGCACTGGTTTCGCTGGTGCAATTTGTGGCCAGCGCCGAAGCCCTGCAAGGGCTGGTGTTCTGGACCATGGGCAGTCTGTCGCGCTCCTCCTGGGGCAAGGTCGGCATCATGCTGGCGGTGTTTGCATTGATTCTGCCGCTGTCGCTGCGTGATACCTGGAAACTGACCGCCCTGCGTCTGGGTGAAGACCGCGCCACCAGCTTTGGTATCAATGTCTCACGCCTGCGCCTGGTGTCCTTGCTGCGTATCAGCTTGCTGGCCGCACTGGCCGTATCCTTTGTGGGCACCATCGGCTTTGTGGGCCTGATTGCGCCGCATATTGCCCGCCGCCTGTTTGGTGAAGATCACCGTTTCTACCTGCCCGGCAGTGCGCTGGTCGGTGGGGTGATTCTGTCGCTGGCCTCGATTGCCTCGAAAAACATTGTGCCCGGCATCATTATTCCGGTCGGCATTGTCACCTCGCTGGTGGGTGTGCCCTTCTTCCTGGGCGTTGTGCTGCGACGCCAAATAAAGTGAACCATGCTTGAAGTCCACGATCTGAGCCTGTCTTACGGCAAACGCGAAATTCTGTCCAAGTTGACCATCGAGCCTTTGCAGCCCGGTCAGCTGGTGGCTTTGCTGGGCCCCAATGGTAGCGGCAAATCCACTCTGCTCAAGTCCCTGGCGGGGCTGCTCAAGCCCACCACCGGCGAGATCCTGCTGGACGGTCAGGAGCTGAGCGGCGTCAGCTTCGAGCAGCGCGCCCAAAAAGTGGTGTACCTGCCCCAATCCCTGCCCGCCTCGGTCCACCTGCGTGTGTTTGAATCCGTACTGGTGGCGGCCAATGCCTCGGCCCCTGGTGGCCACGCCCGCGATGTGGATCATGAGCACATCATGCACATCCTGCAACGCCTGGGCATTGCGCACTTGTCCATGCACTATCTGGACCAGCTTTCGGGCGGTCAGAAACAGCTGGTGGGCCTGGCGCAAGCCCTGATACGCAAGCCTACCCTGCTGCTGCTGGACGAACCCTTGTCGGCTCTGGACCTGAACTATCAATTCCACGTGATGGACTTGCTGGCCCAGGAAACCCACGACAACAATCTGATCACTCTGATCGTGCTGCATGACCTGAACGTAGCTCTGCGCCATAGTGACTATGCGCTGATGATTGAAGGCGGTGGTCTGCTGGCGCAAGGCGAGCCTGCCAAGGTGATTACTCCCAACTCGCTGGCCCAGGCTTATGGCGTACGCGCCCGCGTGGAGAGCTGCTCGCAAGGCACCTTGCAAATCATTATCGACGGGCTGCAAGAGCCTGTGCTGTGACCTTCGGAGAACCCATGAACATCCTGCGCCACCTGCTGCTGTCGCTGACCTTGCTCTTGCCTTTGGGCGTGCAGGCCCAGCCCATCGAAGTTACTGATGCCATGGGTCGTACCGTTACCCTGCCTGGCCCCGCCAAACGCATTGTGCTGACTCAGGCACGTCACTTCCCGGTACTGGCTTTGGTCCACCCCGAGCCTGCAAACCTGATTGCAGGCTGGTCGGACGAGTTCAAAACCTCCTTCTCCAACGAGTACGAGACCTATCTGAAGCGCTACCCGCAACTGGCCAATATCCCTATTGTGGGTCGCCATACGGCAGATACCTTCTCGATCGAACAGGCCCTGGCCCTACGTCCGGATCTGGTCGTGCTGACGGCTGCCTTTGCGGGCCTGACTCCCGGTCAGGACACACGCGACTCGGCCCTGATCCAGCGCCTGACTGCCGCCAAAGTGCCCGTCATTGTGATCGACTTCTTTGTGAACCCGCTGGAGAACACCGTACCCAGCCTGCGCGCATTGGGCTACGCCGTGGGTGAGAAAGAACGCACCGACGAGTTCATCCAGTTCTACGAAGAACACATGCAGGGCGTTGCCCAGCGACTGGCCGATCTGCCCAAGGCGGATCATCCGCCCGTTTTTGTGCATGCCCATGCAGGCAGCACGGACTGCTGCAACTCGCCCGGCGCAGGCACCTTTAACGACATGATCAGCTATGCAGGCGGCCACAATATTGGCGCGGATGTCCTGAAAAGCTCCACCGGCAAGCTGAATTTTGAATACATCAATTCCCGCGCGCCTGTGGTCTATGTGGCTACGGGCACAGGCGCAGGCAAGCGCACCACCTCCGGTGGATTGGCTATTGGCACAGGCGTCAGCGAAGACCAGGCTCGTAAAAGCCTGCAAGCCATTATTGACGGCAATCGTCTGCAAGCCCTGCCAGCCGTGCGCAGCGGCAATAGCCACGGCATCTGGCATGCCTTCAACGATTCACCTTTGCACATGATCTTTATCGAAGCTCTGGCGGCCTGGATTCACCCCGACCGTTTTCAGGGCGTATCGGCCTTGAAGACATTGGAAGAAGTGAACCAGCGCTTCCTGACCGTGCCGATGGAAGGCACCTACATGATTGATTTGAAGCCCGCCCCCTAAGCCTTCATGTCACGCCTGATTCCACTGGAACTGCCGCCTGCGGGCGGCCATCCCCATCACGTCTTGCTACGCCTGCCAGACAGCAAGCCAGAACACGGCCCCCTGCCTTTGCTGTGCCTGCTCGATGGTCAGTGGACCTTGCCCTTGCTGGAAGAAAGCGGCCACCCCGCCTTGCAGCACTGCGCGATTCTGTCGCTGGGTTACCAAGGCGAGCGCGATCAGATCACACGTTATCGCGCCCTGGATTACACCCCGCCCAGCCCGGACAGCACTCTATGGGAAGACCCACGCGTCCCCCAATGGCAGGCGGGTGGCGCTCCTGCCATGATCGAACAAGTGCGTATGGCACTAGTCTTGGCCCAAAGCATGGAGCCTGCGCTGACCCGTTCGCGCATCAGCCTGTACGGCCACTCCTACGCTGGCCTGTTCGTGCTGTATGCCCTTAGCCGGCAAAGCCTGCCCATTCAGCACTACCTGTGCGCCAGCCCTTCCTTGTGGTGGCGTGATCCCCTGATCTGGACCTTGCTGGAGCGGGTAGACAAGCCGGTGCTGGTAGATATTCTGGCCGGCGCCTCCGAGGCCTGGTATCCGCTTAGCGCTCAGGCAGCGGGCCCGGAAGGACGCAAAAATGGTGTGCCTACCCTGCCCACCATGCAAAAACTCCAAGCGCACTTGCAAGCCCAAGGCATGCAGGCGAATCTGCATGTTCTGCCCGGAGCCGGCCACGGCCACGTTCTGGCTCAAGCCACCTTGCGTGCCCTGGAACTGGCTTGTGGCGCGGCTTAGCCGTGTTCTCCCGGCGCGCATGACGCGCCTTTTCATTTCATATCCAAGTTTTCCCGCCCTAGGGTAACTCCCCCCATTCATCCTCTTGTTTTAGGCCTCAACTTCTTTTAGTCTGTATTTATATGCAAGTGCATAGAAATCAAAAAAAGAGATTGGAGACAAACATGAAGGTAGCGGTATTAGGTGGCGGGCACGGTTGTTACGCAGCAGCGGCAGACTTGAGCGAACAGGGCCACGAGGTCCGTTTATGGCGTCGTGATACGGCCCAGTTGCAGCCCTTGCTGGACCGTCCAGTCATGACCTTGAAAGACGAAGCAGGCGAGCGCGAAATCCCCATTGCCAAAGTCTGCGCCGATATTGGCGAGGCCATCGCCGGTGCCGATCTGGTCCTGATTCCTTCGCCCGCCATTGCCCAAACCGATATTGCCCGCGTCATGGCTCCGCACCTGACAGACGGCCAGGTCGTATTTCTGCCCCCAGGCACCTTTGGCTCCTTCATCATGAGCGAGATCGTGCGCGGCACCGGCAACAAGGCCGATGTCAGCTGGGCCGAAACCGGCACCCTGCCCTGGCTGGCCCGCAAACATGGCGATACCGTCATCAACATCACCACCCGCGCCACCCGCCTGCCTACCGGCGTGTACCCCGCGCGCAATACCGACCACGCCCTGGAGGTGATTGGCAAAGTGTTCCCCAGCGTGGAGCGCTGCGAAGATGCCCTGTCCGGTGCCTTGATGAACGCCGGCCCCATCATCCACCCACCGCTGATCATGATGAACGCAGGTCCGCTGGAGCACTTCCCGGCCTGGGACATTCATAACGAAGGCACTCAGCCTTCGGTCCGTGCCGTGACCACGCAACTGGACAATGAGCGCATGCGCATTCGTGAAGCGCTGGGCTACGGTGCCCCGCACTTCCCGCTGTCCGACCATTATGAAAACGATCAGTGGATGTATGGCGACCGTTCCTCGCACTCCAAGCTGGTGAAAAGCGGCGACTGGCGCGAGAAGATCGACCTGCACGAACACCGCTACATGCGTGAAGACACCATGCTGGGGCTGGCCTTCTTTGCCTCGGTAGCCGACTGGGCCGGTGTAGATGCTCCCGTCACCAAAGGCTTGCTGGCGATTGCCGGTGCCATCGTGGGTGAAGATTTGCGCCAAGGCCAACGCACACTGGCCAGCCTGGGTCTGGACACGATGAGCCGCGAGCAACTGCAAGAGATGTTGCAAGCCGGGAGAGCCTGATGAACGCGCCCGCCCCGATCAAACGTATCGTTGCGGTGGGCGCAGGTCGCATGGGGCGGGGCATCGCCCTGGCCTATGCGCTGCGCGGCCAAGCCGTGACCTTACTGGATTTCAAACCCCGTCAGCCTGCTGATAGTGCCCGTCTGGAAGCCGAAATACGCCAGGAATTGCGTGCCACGCTGGAACAACTGGCCGACCTGGGCATGTTCGCCACCGAACAGATCGACGGCCATCTGGCCTGCATCAGCGTCGCCCCCTTGAGCGCAGCGGCGCAAGTGCTGGGCCAGGCCGATCTGATTTATGAAGGCGTGCCCGAAACACAAGAAGCCAAGACCGACGCCCTGGGACGTATCGGCGAACTGGCCCGGCCCGATGCGCTGATCGCCTCCACCACTTCCACCATGCTGGCCTCGGATCTGGCCCCCATGTTGAGCCATCCGGAGCGTTTCCTGAACGCACATTGGCTTAACCCGGCATTCCTGATTCCACTGGTCGAAATCAGTGCCCACCCCGGCACCAGCGAGCAGACCTTGAGCCGTCTGCAAAGCAATCTGGAATCCATCGGCAAAGTGCCTGTGGTCTGTGGTTGCCACCCCGGTTTCATCGTTCCACGCCTGCAAACCCTGATCATGAACGAGGCCGCTCGCATGGTTGAGGAAGGCGTAGCCAGCGCAGCCGATATTGATAAGGCCACCCGCTACGGCCTGGGTTTCCGCTTTGCCAGCATCGGCGTGCTGGAGTTCATCGACTACGGCGGCAACGACATTCTGTATCACGCCGGGCAATACCTGTCGCAGAACCTGGACCCGGAACGCTACGCCGTACCCGACATCATCACCCGTTATATGGAAAGTGGACGCAACGGTCTGCGCAGCGGACAAGGCTTTCACGAATACCCGGTGGACCAGCAACAAGCGTATCGACGCGACGTGCTGGCCCGCGTACTGGGAATGCTGGATCACATCGGCCTGGCCCCTGCCCGCGCCGAACACCTTGCCAAGGAGACACAGGAATGAAAAAAGACTCCCACGCTGCGCCTTCGTCTTGCTGCCCTCCAAGAGGGCGCTCTTCATCTTGGGACGGCCCTGCGATGAAGAAAACCGCTGCGTTGCTGTTTGCCCTGATGAGCTGTCACGGTCTGAGCCAGGCTCAGGAAGTCCCCACCTTGCGGGTAGGCTGGACCATTCCGGGCGAGGAAGCCAAATACCTGATGGCCAAGCGCCCCGAGCTGTTCCCGCAACTGGGCAAGAAATATCAAATCCAGTGGACTCAGTTCCAGGGCACCTCGCCCATGGTGCAGGCCATGCGCGCTGGCGTTCTGGAATGCTCCACCATGGCCCCCATGTCGCTGGCCAATGGCGCTATTGAAAGCGGTCTGGAAGCCTATATCGTGGCCCAGCACGTGCATTCGGACGATGATCACTTCTCCGTCTATTGGGCCGTGAAGGAAGACAGCCCGATCAAGACCGCGGCGGACCTGAAAGGCAAGGTCATTGGCACCAATGCTTATGGAGCCGGTGTGTACTTCGACATGCTGCTGTGGCTGCGCCAAAACGGTATCGACCCGGACAAGGACGTGAAAATCGTCGAAACCGGCTTTCCCCCTGCGGCCGACGCCATTCGTAGTGGCCGCATTGATGCCGGTCCCATGGCCCAGCCCTTTGCCCTGCTGAACGAGAAGAAAGGCGGTTTGCGCAAACTGTTCTCCCTGTCCGAAGTGGCCAGCCCATCCGTACAGATTTTCGAAGCCTGCAGCAAATCCTATAGCGACGCCAATCCCGAAGTGGTGCGCGCCTATGTGCAGGACTTGAAAACAGCCATGGGCATGCTCAGCAAAGATCCTGCACTGGCCGTAGAAGTCACGGCACAAATTACCCGTGCGCCCAAGGACTTGCTGGCCCAGTACCTGTTCACCGACAAGGACTTTGCCCGCGTCCCGGACATGCAGCCCAATCTGGAATCCATCCAGGGCACCTACGACCGCTATCACAAGGCGGGTTTCCTGAAGAAAGCCTTGAACGTGCAGGACTTTTATCGGGCTGATTTACGCGAGGCAACACCATGATTGAACTGGATGGTGTCGGTAAAACCTTTAACACCCGGCAGGGCCGCAGCCATACGGCCCTGCAAGACATCGCCCTGAGCATTCCGGCAGGGCGATTCGTGTCTATTCTGGGACCCAGCGGTTGCGGCAAAAGCACCCTGCTCTATATGTTAGGGGGCTTTGAGTCCTGCTCCAGCGGCCAGATCCGCGTCAAGGGCAAGCCCATTACCGGCCCAGGTCCAGACCGGGGCCCGGTGTTTCAGGAGTACGCCCTGTTCCCCTGGAAAACCGTGCTGGGAAACGTGGCCTACGGCATGCGCGAACAAGGCATGCCCAAGGACCAGGCCGAACAGCGCGCCAGCGAATGGCTGGACAAGGTCAAGCTGGGGCCTTACGCCTCCTTCTATCCACGTGAACTGTCCGGCGGTATGCGTCAGCGTGCGGCCATCGCCCGCACCCTGGCCTATGAGCCGGACATCCTGCTGATGGACGAGCCCTTCGGGGCGCTGGATGCCCACACGCGCGTCACCCTGCAAACGGAACTGCTCAGCTTGTGGGAGCAGTTACGCAACACCGTGGTCTTTGTGACGCACGGCGTGGACGAGGCCGTCTTCCTGTCCGATACCGTGATTGTCATGACTGGCTCGCCCGGCCGCATCAAGGAGGTAGTGGAGATTGATCTGCCCCGCCCCCGCGTCCGTAGCGAGCTGCTGCGCAATCCGGTCTATCAGGAAACCATTATTCGTCTGGAGCAATCCTTGATGGCGGAGGCCCACCCATGACGCCACAGCACTGGTATGAACATCGCTGGGCCTCCTTGGTCATGGCGGCCATTCTGGTGCTGCTGGCCTGGGCAGGGCTGGCCCGTTGGGTAGGGCTGGATTCCTTCCCCAGCCCTTGGGCGGCCTTGGGCGAACTGCCTGCCCTGATCAGCGACCCGATGGCCTGGTCGGCAATCCTGCAGTCGGTTGGCCGCATGTTTGCCGGTTATGCCCTGGCACTGGTCGTGGCCGTCCCCCTGGGTTTGGCCATGGGCCGCAGCCGCCTGGTCTATACCGCTTTCTATCCTCTGGTGGCCCTGGCCTATCCCATGCCCAAAGCGGCCTTGATGCCGATCTTGATGCTGTGGTTCGGTCTGGGGGATTTCTCCAAGATCCTGGTTATTGCGCTGGGCGTGTCCCTGCCTTTGCTCTATCACAGCTATCACGGCGCAACCCGCATCGAGCCCAAGCTGATCTGGGTCGCCCAGTCCATGGGCATGGGGCCCATTGCCCGTCTGGGCAAGATTGTTCTGCCCGCCTCCTTGCCGGAAGTCATGATTGGCTGCCGGGTCGGGGTGGTCATGGCCCTGATCGTGATGGTGTCCTCCGAGATGATTGCGCGTCAGGAAGGTATAGGCAATCTGCTGTTCACCTCCATGGATATGGCGCAGTACTCCACGGTGTATGCCGTCATCATGCTGCTGGCCGTGCTGGGCATTGCCTGCGATGCGCTGTTCGAGTTTGTCCGCAAACGCTGCACACACTGGCATGACTCGACCCAGAGCCTGATGGACAAAGGATGACGCTATGACCACCAAAACCTTAGCCTCACCGGGACAAGCTATGCGTTCTACTCAAACCCGCCCGGCCAAACGCCGGGATTTGTCGGGACTTTCTTTATGCATCAGTCCGGCCCTGATGCTGATTGTCTGGGAGCTGTGCACCCGCTCGGGCTGGGTCAGCCCGCAGTTATTGCCTACCCCCTCTTCCATTCTGATGCGTGTATTGGAACTGGCCGGTCAGGCGGACTTCTGGCAGAACCTGGGCATCACCGTCTACCGCCTGATCAGTGGTTTGCTGATTGCCTGTGTGGCCGGTGGGGCCCTGGCGCTGATTGCACAGCTGACGCGCTGGAGCTCGTTTCTGCTGGATGCCCTGATCCGTCTGCTGGCCCCTATCCCCAAGATCGCCCTTTACCCGGCACTAATCCTGATCATGGGGTTTGAAAGCTCATCGAAAATCGCTCTGGTGGTCTCGGATGCGATTTTCCCTGTGCTGATGGCCAGTTGGGTGGCTGCGCAAACGGTGGACCGCAAGCTGATCTGGTCGGCGCGTGCCGCCGGGACATCTCGCAGCGCCTGCCTGTGGAAAATCATTTTGCCCGCCATCAGCCCGACCGTGCTGGCTGGTGTACGGGTGGCAGGCGTCATTGCCTGCGTGGTGGTCTTTCTGGCCGAGATGATTGCCTCCACCGACGGTCTGGGCCATATGCTGACCGCCGCCGCACGCAGCTACCGCACGATTGATATGTTTGTACCCTTGGTCTGGATCTGTGTGCTGGGCTTCGCACTGAACCTGACGATTGCCGCTTTGCAGCGCAAAGTGGATCATACGAACTGACACTGAACCAACCACTTGCCCGGCCAATGGCAGCGCTGGCCGGGCTTTCGCAGGCTCACTCAATCACTCTGAACGAGTAGCCTGCTTTTTTTTGCATCAAGGAAGCCGCTTCACTATGGCCAGCCGTACTCTGACTGACGCCTATACCGGGCACGATACGTTTATCCCCTATCTGCTCAATCGCAGCACCTCGGCCTTAAATGCTGACTTTCAAACCTTGCTGCGCAGCCATGAACTGACCCTGCTGCACTGGCGTGTGCTGGCTTTTCTGAACGAAACCGATGGCCTGGGCGTCAGTACCCTGGCGCAATATACCGATGTGGATCAAACCACCTTGTCGCGCGCCCTGGTGGTAATGGAAAACGCGGGCCACCTGTCCCGCCAGCCCGACCCGCTGGACCAGCGCCGTGTACTGATCCATCTGCATGAGCAAGGTCGCCAGCACTTTCTGCGTGTTCTGCCCGCGGCTCTGGACATTCATCACCGCGCCATCCAGGGCTTTTCGGCGGAAGAACTGACCCAGTTGCGCCAGTTCCTGAACCGCATTCGCGCCAATATCAATGGAGATGCGCGCTAAATAGCCCGCCCCTGTGCGTTTTTATAAAGCGTCCGCGTGGCCGTTTTCATGCCGTTGTCACCCTGAATCCGCCCCCAATCGGGGCGCGTTGCTTTTAAAGACCCACGCACGAAATGGACATTCAAGGGTGTGAGCCTTTATTTACGTCAGGAAAGACCATAAAATGATAATGATTAACATTTAGTAGCGCAGCCTCCTGCCTGAGATGTCCTGCCAGGCAAGCTTGGCTTTCTTACGGAAAATAAGATCTCGTGACTCTCTCCCCTACCCGTGCTGGACGTCGCCAGCTTTTGCTGGCTGCCGCAGCCAGCCCTTTGCTGTTTGGCGTTCCCCGCCTGCTTCGCGCCCAAGACGGTCCCCTGAAAATTGCCCTGCTGACATCTTTGTCCGGCCCCTTCGCCTCCCTGGGCGAAAGCATGCGCGCCGGTCTGGAGTTGATGCTGCAACAGTGCAATTACGAGATGGGCGGGCGCAAGGTGCAGTTGCTGGTAGAAGACGACCACGGCAAACCGGACGAAGCCATCCGTAAAGTGCGCAAGCTGATCGAGCGCGACAAGATCGACGTTCTGGGCGGTGTCATCAGCGCCAATATCGCACTGGCCATTCGTGACATCGTGCACGATGCGCAACTGCCTACCTTCATTTCCAATGCCGCTGCCAATGGCCTGGCTCGTGAAGCAGCCAGCCCCTACGTATTCCGCCCCACCAAAACCAGCTGGATGCTGGGCCACACCGGCGCCTTGTGGGCCTTCGAGCACATTGAAAAATCCGGCGGCATCACGCTGGGTTCGGACTACACCGCTGGCCGCGAATACATTGAAGACTTCGCCAATACTTATCAGGAACAAGGCGGCACGCTGGGCGAGCGCATCTGGACACCCCTGGGTACGCCCGACTTCGCGCCCATCCTGATGAATCTGGCTGCCAGCAACCCCAAGTTTGTCTACACCTTCCTGGCCGGTGCCGACGCTGTGCGTTTCCACCAGCAAATGCAGGACTACCAACTGCACGGCAAGATCCAGATCGTGGGCCCCGGTGCCCTGTTCGATCAGGAAGACGTGATTACCGCTGTGGGCGAAGCTGCTTTAGGTGGCGTCAGTACCTTCCACCAATCGCCCGGCGCTCCGGCTGCCCAGGACTTTGTGGCTGCTTACCAGGCCAGCCGTGGCCGTTTGCCCGGCGAAGCCAGCACCTCCGGTTACGTGACCGGCCAGGTCATCAAGGCCGGTCTGGATGCGGTCAAGGGTGATCTGTCCAACAAGGCGGCCTTCAAACAGGCCCTGCTGGACAAGCCTATCAACACCGCCTTTGGCCCCATGGCTTTTGACCCGCGCAATAACCAGTCCATTCTGGATATTTACGTCAACCGGGTGGAAAAAGACGCGCAAGGTCGCCCCTTTAACACGGTGGTCCACACTTACCAGCGTATCCAGGACCCCGGCCCGCGTTCTTGAGCTCCACCTTGTCTTATTTTCTGCTTCAAATCCTCAATGCCCTGTCCTTCTCAGCACTGCTGATGTTGGCGGGGCTGGGGCTGTCTTTAGTGCTCAGCCTGATGAACTTCATCAACCTGACACACGGCTCTTTTTTCCTGCTGGGCGGCTATATCAGCGTCCAGTGGCTGGCATCCGGCGCGCCCTGGTGGCTGGCCTTTCCCGCCGCTTTCGCACTGTGCGGGCTGATGGGCCTGTTGCTGGACCGTTTCCCCTTTCGCCAGTTCTACCAGCGCACCCACTTGATGCAGGTGCTGCTGACCTACGGCCTGTCCGTCATTCTGGCGGATTTGATGCGCTGGGGCTTCAGCGCCGACACGCTTTCGCCCATGCTGCCGCAAGTGCTGCGTGGCGGGGTGTGGATCATGGGCCTGCCCTTCCCCACCTATCGTCTGTTCCTGATCGTCACCGGCCTGACGCTGGCCTTGCTGTTCTGGTTCCTGCTGGATCGCACCCTGTGGGGCGCGGCCATTCGCGCTTGCGTGCAGGACGCCCAGATTGTCGAAACCCTGGGCTTGAACTCGCGTCGCCTGTTTGCCATCGGCATGGCGCTGGCCGCCGGCCTGGCCGGTTTGGGTGGAGCCTTAGGCGCAGGCATGCTGTCGGTTTACCCCGGTCTGGATGAAGAAATCCTCTTGCTGGCCTTGCTGGTGGTGGTCATTGGCGGCTTGAACTCGGTACGCGGCACCTTGTTGTGCGCGCTGATTCTGGGTTTCGTCACCACCTTTGCCCGCGTCTGGGTCCCGGCCTTTGCCAATGCCGCCACCCTGGCCGTCATGCTGGGCCTTCTGCTTTGCTGGCCCAATGGCTTGAGCAAATCCGCTACGCGTCAGGTTTAAATGAACAAGCTCAACACCTGCCTGCTGCGCACTGGACTTTGGCCTGCTTTGGCCTGCCTGGTCTTGCTTAGCAGCTATTTCTGGGGCGACGCCTTCTTGTGGCGCTTTGGCACCGAAGCTCTACTGATCGGTTGCGCTGTCCTTAGCATCAACCTACTGATTGGTTACGGCGGCCTGGTCACCCTGGGCCACGGTGCGGTTTTCGGCTTTGCCGCCTACGCCACCGCCGTCAGCAGCCAGTATTGGGGCGCGTCCCTGCCGCTGATGCTGTTGGTGGGCATTGGGGCGGGCACCCTGTTGTCCATATTGATGGCGCTGATCAGCCTGCGCAGTTCCGAGCTGTTTTTCATGGTGGCTACGCTGGTCGCCGGGCAATTGATCTGGGAAGTTGCATTTCGCTGGCGTGATGTCACGGGCGGTGCCGATGGCCTGCGCGGTTTCCCGCGTCTGAGCCTGGGCGATCTGCCCTTGAGCGCCCCTTACACCCTGATGATTCTGGCCCTGGCGCTGGCGGTCATCTGCTGGTTGCTGCTGCGTTCTTTCAGCCGCGCCCCAATCGGGCTGGCCTTGACCGGTCTGCGCGATCAGCCCTTGCGCATGGCCGCCCTGGGTTATCAGGCATGGCGTATCCGCCTTTACACCTTCATGATTGCAGGTGCGGTAGCAGGTGCTGCTGGCGGCCTGTATCCCTTTGCGAATCAGTACGTCAGCCCGCAACAAGTGCATTGGAGCTTCTCGGCCACGCTCATCATCATGGGTGTGATCGGTGGCATACGCACCTGGCGCGGCGCATTTATTGGGGCCACCTTCTATCTGTTTGCCCAGACCTACCTGAGCTCCTACACGGATCGTTGGCAGTTACTGGTAGGTTTGATCTTTGTGCTGACAGTTCTGTTCATGCCCAATGGTCTGGCAGAACGACGCAAGAGGTCTGCATGAGCGTTTTATTAAGCACTCGCGAACTGGCCTTGCATATAGGCGGTCTGGATATCCTGACGGACGTCAGCCTGGAGCTGCGTGCGGGCGAAACCCTGGGGCTGATTGGCCCCAATGGCGCAGGTAAAACCACGCTGTTCAACATCATCAGTGGTCTGGCCTCCCCTTCCAGCGGTCAGGTCTTCCTGGAAGGCAAGGACCTGCGCAGTCTGGGCCCGATTGAACGCGCCAAACAAGGCATGGTGCGCAGCTTTCAGACCAGCCGTATTTTTCCTGAACTGACCCTGCTGCAAAACCTGGCTCTGGCCGTGCGCATCAAAAAAGATTGCGGCTACCACTGGTGGGGGCGCAAGGCCGCCCGCGCCGCCAGCCAGAAAGCAGCTGAAGCATTGCTGGAACATAGCGCCCTGGCCGGCCGCGGCCATGTGCTGGGTCGATCCCTGTCCTACGGCGAGCAACGCATTCTGGATTTGCTTATCGCCCTGGCGCAGCAACCCCGCGTGCTCTTGCTGGACGAGCCTACCGCTGGTCTGTCCGAGTCCGAATCGCGTGAAGTCATGGCATTAGTCCACGCCATGCGCAGCCAATGTGCCGTGCTGCTGATCAGCCATGACATTGATATTGTTTTCCAGGAATGTGACCGGATTGCCGTGCTGTCATCGGGCACCTTGTTGACCTGCGACACCCCGGACGCCGTGCGCCAGCACGAAGGCGCGCGTCAGGCCTATCTGGGCGAACTGGCTTTGGAGGCGGCATGAGCACAGCGCTGAACATCTCCGGCCTGCATGCACGCTACGACCGTGCCGACATTCTGCAAGAAATTTCGCTGGATATCCCCGCCGGGCAAAGTGTGGCCCTGCTGGGCCGCAACGGCGCCGGAAAAACCAGCCTGCTGCACTGCCTGTTCAATATGGGCCCGCAGTGGAGCGGACAAATCAATGTGCACGGGAAAAACATTGCAGGTTGGCCCACGCACAAAATCGCCCTGCTGGGCATGGCTTTGGTGCCACAAGGCCGGGGCCGTTTCCCAACGCTGACCGTGCAGGAAAGCCTGCGTTTGGCCGGGCTGGCACGACGTCCGCGCTCGGATGATCGTTGGACGCTGAACAGCATCTACGAAGCCATGCCGCGTCTGTATGAACGCCGCCAGTCCTCCTGCTCCGCCTTGAGCGGTGGCGAACGACAATTGCTGGCACTGGCCCGTGCGCTGCTGACGCAGTCCTCCATTATTGTTCTGGACGAACCCAGCGAAGGCCTGGCTCCCATGACGATTCAGGACACCTTGCTGCCGCAGCTGCAAACGCTGAACGAGCAAGGTATTACCGTACTGATCGCCGAACAGAATTTAAGTCTGGCTCTGCAGTTGGCCGAACGCGCTTTGTTATTGGGTAATGGTCAACTGGTGTATGACGGCCCTGCCGAGCAACTGCGCCAGGACGCCGCCCTTTTGCAACGCCATTTGGGACTTTGACATGCTGTCTGTATACAGTTTGTCGCTTCCCTTGCCCGCTGGTATGGAATCCTGGTTACGAAACCAGGTTCCCGACCATACCTTGGCGGTGATTGCCCGTCGCAGACAGCAGTCGGACCAGCATTTAAGCCTGCTAGCCCACGGTGCGCTGCGCCATTTTCTGGCGCCCTTGCTGGGCTGCACGCCGCGCGCCGTTCCCATCACCCATCTGGAGCATGGCAAGCCCGTGCTGGATCTGGACGATGCCGATCTGCACTTTAGCCTGTCACACAGCGGCGAGCGTGTGCTGATTGGAATTGCCAACCGAACTATAGGCGTAGACATCGAGGCCATGCGCCTGCCCGTCAAACCAGGGCTGGTCGAACATTGCAGTGTGCCGTCCGAGCGTTTCTGGCTAAAGAGCGATCTGGACTTCTACGCGCTTTGGTGTGGCAAAGAGGCCGCCCTGAAACATGCAGGCACGGGTTTTCATATTCAGCCTCAAGAATTATCCTTGGACGGTCACCCAGATCATGGATGCACCGTACAATCCCCCCATCCCATCTTGCAAGGTTTGGTGGTGCACAGTCACCGGCCGGTGGAAAACTATGCCGCCGCCATCTGCCTGAACACCCCCTTTGCTCCGTGGACAGTCAGCTTTTTGGACAGCGCTCAACTGCCTGACACCAAGCTGACTGAGCACGAGTAAATCTGACAAGCCTACTTATTTATGTAATAGTTCTCATTACCATGATGAAATCTATTCCTGTTGAACAAATTTGGCCTGACGCTTTTGCCCAGCGATACCGCGATGCTGGACACTGGCAAGGGGAAACTTTTGGCGCTTTGCTGCGCACGCGCGCGCAAAACCACCCGGAACGCGAAGCCATTGTTGGCGGCTCCCAGCGCTGGACCTATGGCGCGCTGGACCAGTACGCCAGTCAGATCGCGGCGGGCCTGCTGCAAGCCGGTCTGCGCAAGGGCGACCGCGTCCTGGTGCACCTGCCCAACATCCCTGAGTTTGTCAGTGTGATCTTTGGTCTGTTCCGTGCCGGTCTTTTGCCCGTGTACGTCCTGCCTGCGCACCGCATCACCGAAGTCGAACACTTTGCCAATACTGCTCAAGCGCGCGCCTATATTGGTGTGGACGCTCATGCCGGTTTTGACTACCTGCCTTTGGTGCGCGAACTGCGTGAACGCTGCCCGCAGGTCGAGCAGGTTTACATCGTGGGCGACGCACAAGAATTTACGTCCCTGGCCCAGTTGCAAAGCAGCGCTGCCAATGTAGACGTACCCGTATCGGCGGCCCAGCCTTCCGAAGTGGCGTTCCTGCAAATCTCGGGGGGCAGCACCGGCTTGTCCAAGCTGATCCCCCGCACGCACGACGACTACATCTACACCTTGCGCGAGAGCGCCAAGATTGCCGGACTGGACGAGAACAGTGTGTTTCTGGGCGCTTTGCCCATTGCCCACAACTTTCCCATGAGTTCACCCGGTTTTCTGGGTGCACTGTACGCCGGAGCCAAAGTGGTGCTGAGCCCCGCCCCCAGCCCGGACGTTTGCTTTGAACTGATCGAGCGCGAAGGCGTAACCGACACCAGTCTGGTCCCCCCGCTGCTGATGCTGTGGATGGATGCAGCCACCAAGACCGATGCCAAGCTGGATTCGTTGAAAGTAATCCAGGTGGGTGGTGCCAAATTGAACGCCGAAGCGGCCAAGCGTGTGCGTCCCACTCTGGGTGTGACCTTGCAGCAGGTGTTCGGCATGGCCGAAGGTCTGGTGAACTACACCCGCCTGGACGATCCCGAGGACACCATCATCAACACACAGGGCCGTCCCATCAGCCCGGACGATGAAATCCTGATCGTGGACGACAACGGCAATCCGGTCGTCCCTGGGGAAACCGGCTATCTGCTGACACGGGGTCCTTACACGATCCGTGCCTACCACAACAACCCCGCGGCCAATGCCCGCTCCTTTACCGAGGACGGCTTCTATCGCACAGGCGACGTGGTACGCATGACGCCCGAAGGCTACTTGATGGTTCAGGGCCGTGCCACTGACCACATCAACCGCGCTGGCGAGAAAATCTCCGCCGAGGAAATTGAAGATCATCTGCTGGCTCACCCGCAGGTCTTTGATGCTGCCGTGGTATCGGTGCCCGACGAGTTTCTGGGCGAGCGCAGCTGCGCTTTCATCATCCCCAAGGATGACAAGCCCCGCGCGATTGAACTGAAGAAATGGATACGCAGCCGCGGTTTGGCCGACTTCAAAGTGCCGGATCAAATCGTGTTTGTGGACCGTTTCATGGAAACTGCGGCCCTGAAGATCAGCCGCAAGGAATTGCGCGCCCAACTGCGCGAACAACTCGAAAACACAACGCAAGAATAATCATGAGTACTGCACTTACCCTGGAACGCATGCGCGCAGATATTGCCGCCATGTTGCATGAAGACCCCCAGGACATTCTGGATGATGACAATCTGATCGACCTGGGTCTGGACTCCATGCGCGTCATGACCCTGGCCACCCGCTGGCGCGAAGCTGGCGCTCCTATCGAGTTTTCCGAGATGGCCTCGGTGGTCACCTTGGGCCAGTGGTGGTCCCTGATCGAACGCGCCCAACAAAACGGCCGTTGATTTTCTTACTGCAACACGCTTATGTTTAGCTCCCCTTCCGAACTGCCATTGCGCCCCCTGACCGAAGCACAAGAAGGTCTGTGGTACGCCCAGCGTTTGGACCCGCTCAACCCGATTTTCAATACCGGGCACTGCACGCATATCCATTCGGCGCTGGACACCGCGCTGTTTGCGCAAGCCATCAATCTGACGCTGACCGAAGCCGATGCCTTGACCTTGCGCATGGTGGACACGCCAGACGGCCCGGCCCAGTACCTGCGCCCGCAAGAGCCCATTCAACTGGAAATTGTGGACCTGTCTGCCCACGCAGACGGGGCCGAACAAGCCCAAGCCCAGCTGATGGCAGACCTGCGCACACCGCTGGACCCAACCGTTGCGCCACTGGCACGACACATCCTGTTTGTACTGGGGCCCAAGCACCATCTTTGGTATCAGCGTATCCATCACCTGGCCGCTGACGGCTATGGCATGGCGCTGATCGAGACGCGAGTGGTCAAGCTCTACAAGGCGCTGCTCAGTGGCCGTGAAGATCATGGGCATAAGCTGGAATCGTTCACCCTTTTGCAGGATGACGATCAAAGCTATCGGAATAGCGAGCGCCGCAGCAAGGACAGACAGTTCTGGCTGGACACATTAAGCGATGCAGAACCCGCCCAAAGCCTGAGCGAATCCCAGGCTTTGAGCGATCATCATTTCCTGCTGGCACGCAGCGCCGTCAAGCCCGAACTGACAGCCAGCCTGCAAGCATTGGCACAAAGCAGCGACATCAGCTGGCCAGACATTCTGACGGGCCTGACCGCCGCCTATGTGCGCCGTCACACCCGCCAGGACGAATGCACGGTGGGCGTGCCCTGGATGGGCCGTCTGGGCCATATCAGTGCCCGTATCGTCTCCACCGTCATGAACGTGGCTCCGCTGCGTTTGCAGATCGACGAATCCCAGCCGTTGAATCAGTACCTGATCCAAGTTTCCAAGGCTCTGCGTCAGGCACGTCGTCATGGCCGCTACCGTAGTGAACAACTGCGCCGTGATCTGGGTTTGCTGGGTGGCATGCGCCGCCTGCACGGCCCCATCATCAACGTGCTGCCGTTCGATGCGCCCTACGAACAAGCGGGCCTGACCGCCAGCCAGACCGTGCTGTGCGCTGGCCCCGTGGAAGACTTGAACTTCACCTTCCGCGCCCAACCCGATGCCAGTGGCTTGCGTCTGGAAGTGGAAGCCAACCCGCGTCTGTACACCGACGCACAGATTCAAACCCATCTGGTCCGTCTGGAGCAGTTCCTGCTGCGCGCTTTGCAGGCTGAAACCCTGTCTGCCGTGCCGACCTTGACGGATGCCGAACACCACCACTGGATTGAGACCGTCAACCAGACTGCTCACCCGGTCCCTGAAACAACGCTATGGGCACTGATCCACGCCCAGTTGCAGGCTCACCCGGAACAAAGTGGCCTGGAATTTGAGGGCAAGAAGCTCAGCTACGCCCAGATCAACGAACAAACCGCCAATCTGGCCGCGCAACTGCGTCTGGCCGGTGTGCAGACCGGCGATATTGTCGCCGTGGCCCTGCCTCGTTCGCTGGAGCTGGTGCTGTCCTTGCTGGCTATTCACCGTGCTGGTGCTGCCTACTTGCCGCTGGATCTGGACCAGCCTGCCGATCGCCTGAACACCATCTTGCAGGCCGCTCAACCGCGACTGCTGGTCGGCCAGCCCGGTTGCACGCTCAATGCCTCTTTGCTGGTCCCGCAGCCTGAACAAACCTGCAGTGCCCCAGACTGGGCCGCCGCCGGTCCGCACGATCCTTCCTACCTGATCTACACCTCCGGCTCTACCGGCACACCCAAAGGCGTGCTGGTTAACCACGACGCCATCGTCAATCGTCTGGTATGGATGCAGACGCACTACAGCATTGGTGCCGGTGATCGAATTTTGCAGAAAACCCCGGCCACGTTTGACGTGTCGGTGTGGGAGTTCTTCCTGCCCTTCCTGTCAGGTGCAACCTTGGTCGTCGCCCCACCACAAGCACACCGCGATCCGGCTCATATTGCCCGCCTGATGCGCGAACAAAGCATCACAGTGCTGCACTTTGTGCCCTCCATGCTCAGCGCCTTCCTGGATGAGCCTGCCGCTCGTGGACTGGCTCCGCGTCTGGTGTTTTGCAGTGGTGAAGAACTGTCGGCCGCTACCCGCGACCGCTTCCATTCTCTGCTGAACGCCGAGCTGCACAATCTGTACGGCCCAACCGAAGCCGCCGTGGACGTGTCCTACTGGCCTGCGTCGCGGGATGACCAATCCCAGCCTGTGCCCATCGGTTTCCCCGTATGGAACACCGCCCTGTACATTCTGGACGAGCAGTTGCAACCTGTACCGCCCGGCGTGGCCGGTCATCTTTACCTGGCTGGCCGACAGTTGGCGCAAGGCTACTGGGGCCGCCCGGACCTGACTGAAGAACGCTTTGTGCCCGACCCTTACGCCCTGCATGGCCACCGCATGTACGCCACTGGCGATGTGGCCCGCTGGCGTGAAGATGGCGCGGTTATTTTCCTGGGCCGCTCCGATCACCAGATCAAACTGCGCGGTCAACGTATCGAGCTGGGTGAAATTGAAGCCTTGCTGGCGCGTCACCCCGATGTGGCCCACGTAGCCGTGATTGCCCGTGAAGACATACCCGGTCAAATGGCGATTGTGGCTTACTGGGTACCGCAAGCAGGCAGCCAGTGCACGGACAACACGCTGGCCGCTTATGTAGGCGAGCACTTGCCGTCCTACATGGTGCCCAGCGCCTGGATCAGCCTGGATGCCCTGCCGGTGACAGCCAACGGCAAGCTGGACCGCAAGGCGCTGCCCGTTCCTGCCTTGCAGGCCCGCTCGGCAGGCTTGCCGCTGGACGGTGCCACTCAGCACCAAATCGCCGCCGCTTTCGCCACCGTGCTGGAAAGCAGCGAAGCGTTTTACGCCGACGACGACTTCTTCGCCCTGGGCGGACACTCGCTGCTAGCTGCCAAACTGGCCTTGATACTGCGCGAAGCACGCGGTCAGGCCGTATCAATTGGCACTATTTTTGAATACCCCACTATTGCCCGTCTGGCCAAACATCTGGATCAGTCTGGCAGCGCAGCAGCCGATGGTTTTGGTCCCATCATCGCCTTGCGTCCGGGGCTGAACGATCAGCCCGCGCTGTTTGTGGTTCACCCGGCCGGTGGTTTGTCCTGGTGCTATGGGGCACTGGCACGTCACCTGCCTGCCGGCCGCGCTGTTTATGGCTTGCAAGCCAGTGTGCTGTCTGACGCCTCGCTGGGTCTGGATGGCAGCCTGGATGCCATGGCCAAGGTGTATGTGGATCGTATCGAGCAAGTTCAAGCACAAGGCCCCTACCATCTGGCAGGCTGGTCCGTGGGCGGCATTATTGCTCAGGCCATGGCCGTGGAGCTGCGTCGTCGCGGTCAACTGGTAGGCATGTTGTCCTTGCTGGACGCCTATCCCAGCGACGCGTGGCGCAACGAACCGGCCCCCGAGCCCAATGCCATCTACAAGGCGCTGCTGCATATTGCGGGCCACGACCCAGATAGCTTGCCCGACGTTTCCCTGACCCGTCAGGGTGTGGTGGACTTCCTCAAGCGCAGCGGTCACCCGCTGGCCGAGCTGCCCGACACGCGTCTGGACAGCGTATTTCAGGTGGTGGAGAACAATAACCGCCTGGTGCGCCTGTACGAACATCACGTCTATGACGGCCCCATGCTTTATTTCCGCGCGGCGCTGGATCACGCCGGCACACAATTGCATCCCGATTTGTGGAAGCCCTATGCAGGGCAACTGGACGTGCATGACATTGCCTCCTTGCACGCGCATTTGACCGGTACTGAAGCCGTGGCCATCATGGCCCCGCTGATGGACTCGGCCATGGCTTTTGCCGAACAGGCACAAGCCCAACCTGAACTCGATGTATAAGCCATGTCTGTAAGACGTTTCTTTCTGGATATCTCGCCACTAATCGAAAGTCGAGCATTCCGCTTTGCCTACTTCGCTCGGGCCGCCACGGTGCTGGTCACCGGCATGTTGATGGTGGCTGCCAGCGTGCAGCTTTATGAGCTGACCAAATCCAGTGTGGCCGTTGCTTTCCTGAATGTATCCATGGCCACCCCCATGGTGCTGGCACTGATTGCCGGCGGTGTCTTGTCGGACCGCATGGACAGGCGCAGCCTGATGGTCTGGTCGCGCAGTGTCTACATCATCAGCGTGGTGCTGTTCCTGCTCAATACGCTGCTGCCCAACCCGCAGGTCTGGTTGATCTATGTGGCCGCTGCCATTGGTGGTGCGGCAGGCGGGATCAGCGTCCCGGCCATGATGTCCGCTACCCCGGCACTGGTCGGTCGAGACAAGCTGGCCGCTGCGGCCGCCCTGTCCGGTCTGGCCATGCAGTTGGGCGGTATTATCGGCCCCGCACTGGCTGGCGTGTTGATCTCCGGTCCCGGCCTGATTTTCTGCTACGTGATCGTGCTCTGCGGTGTCATCATCACCCCTTTGCTCTTGCGTGCTCTGCCGCCCTTGCCTCCGCAAGCGGGCAAGCAGCCTCAGAAAAACGCCTTCCAATCCCTGCGTGATGGCCTTGGTTTTGTGGCCAGCCACCCCTTGCTGCGCGCCCTGTTGCTGATTGATCTGGCTGCCCTGATTCTGGCCACTCCCTTGGCCCTGATGCCCGAGTGGGGCGACACCATTCTGAAAATGGGTGCCACCGCCACCGGCTATCTCTACGCCGCTCCGGCCGTCGGTGCCACGCTAGCTGCCTTATCCAGCGGCTGGTGCCGCCAAGTGTCCCGTCCAGGTGCTGCCATTGTGATTGCCGTACTGATCTGGGGCCTGGCGGTAGCGGCCCTGTCCCTGCAAGCGACCCTGTGGTGGGCACTGGTTTGCCTGGCCATCATGGGTGCTGCCGACACCATCTCCAAAATCATGCGTATGGCGCTGGTTCAGCACCACACCCCCGATTACCTGTTGGGCCGTGTCTCCAGCTTGTGGATGACGCAATATTCCCTGGGCCAGGCCCTGGGCAATATGCAAATGGGTTATCTGTCCCGTCTGCTGGGCCCGGCAGTCGCCGTGGCCGTGGGTGGTTTGGCCTGTGCCGCTGTCGCTTGCGGTTTCGGCGTGTTCAACCAAGGCCTGCGTTCGGCCAGCAAACAGGATGGCCCACCCAATGCCTGACATCTCGATTTTGTTCTACCCACGCCTGCTGCACGCCTGTAGAAAGATCTCCTACATGGACCGTCTTGTCGACCGAACCTTTATTTAGGATTAAAAGATGCTAATCAATGTCAATTGCATTCGCCGTACCCCTGCCGCATTGCTGCGCAAGGCCGGCCTGAGCGCAGCCGTCCTGTCCCTGTCCCTGGCCAATGCCTTTGCGGCCCCCGCTTTTGACCAGCCTGATGCTGACTTTCGCGGTTCCCTGAATGCTGCTGGCGTGGTCTATGCAGGCTCCGAAGCCCAACTGGCAGGCCGTGGTTTCACCCCCGGCCAGGAAGTGATCCTGCTGCAAAACGGTCACACTCTGACCCCTCAAGCCCTGGTTGCCGACAAAGAAGGCAATCTGAGCACCAAGATCGCCATCCCCGCTGACGCCGCTGTGGGCGTGCACCCTGTGGTCATGCAAGTCAGCAAGCCCTCGACGGCCGACATCTTCAATCTGAAGGTGTCCCCAAAAGTTGAGCTGAGCGGTCAGGACAAATTCGAACTGCAATCCCAGCACCTGGTGCCCGGCTTGTACCAAAGCGCCTACAGCCCCAAGAACAAAGTGCTGTTCGTGACTTCCGCCGTGGGCCGCCCACCCGTCAAGCAGTCGCAATTGGTCAAAGTGAACCCCAAGACCCTGGCGGTTGAAGCCAGCGTGACACCTGCCGCCCAAAAAGGCCGTGACGATGGTCAGGTTCAAGCCGTTTACGGTGTGGACGTGGACGACAAGCAAGGCAATGTCTGGGTCACCAACACCCGCAGCAGCTCCATTGCTGTCTACAGCCAGAAAGACCTGAAACTGGTCAAACAGTTTGAAGACGGCGTCGTCAGCCACCCACGCGACGTGGTTGTAGACGAGAAAACAGACCGTGCCTACGTGTCCTCGCCCGGCGCCAACACCGTAGCTGTATTCGACACCAAGAAGCTGACTCAGCTGGACCCGATCGAGCTGCAATCGAAGACCCGCAACAAGCCCGGCAGCATGAGCCTGATTCTGGACGCTGAAAAAGACCGTCTGTACACCGTCAGCGCCAGCACCAACGAGCTGATCATTATTGACCTGAAAAACGGCAATGCTCAAACCGTATTCCCCGTGCCCGGTGCACGTGGTCTGGCTGGTGTGTCGGTAGACAGCAAGAATGACCAGGTCTACGTCGCCGCCCAAGGCAGCGACAACCTGCTGATCATCAATGCCAAAGACGGTGCCGTTCAGCACGACATCAAGATCGGTGCCGGTGCCCTGAACGTGGTCTTCGATCCCAAGACATCCCTGGCTTACGTGGCCTCCCGCGGTGCGGGCACCGTGACGGCCGTGAACGGTAAGGGTGAAATCGTTGCCAACCTGGACGGTGGCAGCTTCCCCAACCACGTCTCCCTGGATGGCGAAGGCAATGCCTATCTGGTCAACAAATCCAAAGGTAAGGATGACCAGACGGCTGACCGCATCACACGCCTGCACCTGAAGTAAACCGCCCGAATGCGCCCCTTCCATGAGAAGGGGCGCCAAGGCAAAACCCTTGCCCCAAAAAGGACTCCTATGAATAGCCGTATAGCCGACCAAGTCCGCCATGCCACCATTGAAGAATGGTTAGGTCATTACCAGGCCGACAGCAGCGTATTTGCCTCTCCCACCGTCAGTTTGATGGCACACGGCACGGCACTGGAGCGGCATACCAACAATGCCCAAGGGCAACTGCTCTCTGATGCCCAAGCCTTGCTGGCGCAAGCCGCTCAGCAAGGTCTGGACGCCCCCCTGTTGATGGGAGTGATCCCCTTTAACCCGACTCGCCAGGCTTACCTGCGCGTTCCCAAAGAATATCAGCGCGATCCCGTCCTGCTGCGCCCGGTACAGCGCCCGCCGTTGGCCAAATCCAGCAACAGCATTGCCAGCCAAAGCCTGCTGCCTGATGGCGAAGGCTACGAAGACAGCGTCAGCCGCATCCTGGCCACGATGCGCGAACAGAACATTGCCAAAACCGTGATGGCCCGCACTGTCACCATCACCCTGAACGAAGCCCTGGACCGTCAGACTGTGTTGAGCAATATGCTCCACAGCAATCCTGCCGGTTACACCTACGCCCTGCCCTTGCCGGGCGGCAAGGCTCAAGACCCGGATCTGTTTTTTGGGGCCAGCCCCGAGTTGCTGGTGCGTCGCCAGGGCGATCTGGTTACCGTCAACCCGCTGGCAGGCACCGCCCCCCGCTTTGCCGACCCACAGCGCGACCAGGCCAGCGCCGACAGCTTGATGGCCTCCAGCAAAGACCTGCGCGAGCACGCCTACGTCATTGAAGACGTGGTGCGTATCCTGTCCCAGTTCTGCGACTCCCTGGACGTGCCTGATGGCCCCAGCCTGACCAGCACCGCCAACCTGTGGCACCTGTCCACCCGTATCAGCGGCCGTTTGCGTGACCCGTCCGTCACCTCTTTGGAACTGGCACTGGCCATGCACCCCACGCCGGCCGTTTGCGGCCTGCCTACCCAGCCCGCCATGCAGGCCATCGAAGCCACTGAAGCCTTTGATCGCGGCTACTTTGCAGGCGCCATAGGCTGGAACGACCACGAAGGCAACGGCGAATGGGCAGTCGCCATTCGTTGCGGCCATTACACCCAGCAAGGGCTGACCTTATCGGCTGGCGCCGGCATTGTGGACGGCTCCGTCCCTGCCCTGGAACGTCAGGAAACCGGCAATAAACTCATGACCCTGATCAACTCATTGGGTCTGGCCCAGAACATAACCATCTAAGGGAGACACGATTCATGACCATTCACGCCTTGCCCAGCTACGAGCTGCCTCAAACCCCCGTAGCCAACCGCGTCAATTGGCGCCCACAGGCCAATCGTGCCGCCCTGCTCATTCACGATATGCAGACCTACTTTCTGCAGAAATACGATATGAGCCAGGCTCCTATCCCCATGTTGATCGAACGCATTGCCGCCCTGCGCGAGGTTTGCCACAAGCTGGGAATACCCGTGTTCTACACCGCCCAGCCTACCGAGCAGCCCGAAAAAGACCGCGCCTTGCTGAACGACTTCTGGGGCCCCGGCCTGACCGCCAGCGAATTTCACAGCCAGCAAGCCGTCGTGCCCGAGCTGACACCGGCCGAAAACGACATCATGCTGACCAAGTGGCGCTACAGCGCCTTCCAGCGCTCCGACCTGCGTGAGCAACTGCGCAATCTGGGCCGCGATCAACTGATCATCACCGGCGTTTACGCCCACATCGGCTGCATGACCACCGCCCTGGAAGCCTTCATGCAAGACGTGCAGCCCTTCCTGGCCATCGACGGCGTTGCCGACTTCTCGCTGGAAGAACACCACATGGCGATCCGCCACGTCTCGCAACGCTGCGGCGTCAGCCTGACCTGCGCCGAAATCCAGGACAGCCTGCAAAGCTAAACAGGAAGCACACATGAGCACACAAGAATTTGCAGGTGAATGCGTAGCCGTCACGGGCGCGGCCCGTGGCATTGGCGCTGCCGTCACCCAACTACTGCTGGAACGAGGCGCCAGCGTCATCGCTCTGGACCTGGACGTAGAAGGACTGACCCAACTGAGTCAATCCGAATACAGTGATCGGGTTTCCTGCCACCTGGTCGACATCAGCCAAGCCGATGCCGTTGATGCAGCGCTGGCCCAAGGGCAGGAAAAACTGGGCCCCATTCATCGTTTAGCCTGTGTCGCGGGCGTCCTGCAAATGGGCCGCATCACCGAGCTGAGCAACGAACAATGGGATCGCACCTTTGCCATCAACACCACCGGCGTCTTCAACGTCTGCCGCAACGTGGCCAAAGGCATGATCGAGCGCAAGCAAGGCGCCATCGTCAACGTCAGCTCCAACTCCGCCGCCACACCACGCATCGCCATGGGAGCCTACGCCGCCTCCAAAGCCGCCGTCACCCAACTGAGCCGCTGCCTGGGCCTAGAACTGGCCCCACACGGCATCCGGGTGAACATCATCTCCCCCGGCTCCACCGACACCCCCATGCAACAAGCCATGTGGGCACAAGGCAGCTCGCGCGAAACCGTCATCGCGGGTTCCGGCGAAAACTACCGTCTGGGCATCCCCCTGCAAAAAATCGCCAACCCCGAAGAAATCGCCGAAGCCGTCCTGTTCCTGCTCTCGGACCGCGCCAGCCACATCACCCTGTCCGACCTGCGAGTAGACGGCGGTGCCACACTGGACCAAGGCTAAACAGCCAGACGCAAAAAAGGGCGGAATCTCCGCCCTTTTTTATTGCCCATCGGAACGAGGCCGGACAAAAGCATACGAACATCCCTACTAGTGACAGTGCCGATAAGGACTGACCACCTATTGCCAAGTCAAGGAAGAATACGAACGAACCGAAACATCGTAAATGCGACTCAATGAAGACAGACTCAGTCAGGTCAAATCGGATCGAATCAGGTCAGGTCAGGTCAGGTCAGGTCAGCATCAGATTAGACCTGCTCAGTGCAGGTAGCCTCCTATCAGCTACCTCTTAATTCCGTCGAGTCTGTGAACTAGATCGAGCAGCTCCAGCGTGCCAACCGCCCCCGCCAACAACCGTTGAAAGCAGGCCCACTCAAGAGCACTGCCACCATGCTGTTCGGGTCGGGGCAGGCTCCGGCGGGGCGGATCAGAGTGCTTGCCGCGGGCCTGAGATTGCGTAGGGATGCAAGGGGCCTGCTGTTTGAGCCAGGCGCTTGTACTTGGTCCGGGGGACCAAGTACCTGGCGAGTTCAGGCCCCGCCCGTAGCAATCTCAGGACAAGGGAACTGGTGCGCAGCACCAGCAAGCGCTCAGCCCCGCCGGAGCCTGCCCC